>NZ_JAJPDW010000009.1 GCF_021654035.1 Microbacterium aurantiacum | reverse complement strand
GTGCGCAGCAGCGGCTTGTAGTTGCTCAGAATCATGCGCTGTCAGTTCTCCCTCTTGGCGGCCTTTCATGCGTCAATGCCCGC
Source organism: Microbacterium aurantiacum (assembly GCF_021654035.1). Classification (GTDB taxonomy): domain Bacteria; phylum Actinomycetota; class Actinomycetes; order Actinomycetales; family Microbacteriaceae; genus Microbacterium; species Microbacterium aurantiacum. The sequence goes on along the minus strand of NZ_JAJPDW010000009.1, from coordinate 60,978 downwards.
GAACACCTCATCGAGCGCGTCGGCCGCGATTTTGACAATGAGGTCGGGGCGCTTCGCGTAGTGGCCTTCGGTGATCGCCGCGTCACTGTGCCCGAGCAGATCGCGTGCGACCTCGACGCCGGCCGTGTTCGATACCGCCGCGGCGACGGCCTTGCGGAGGCTGCGGAAGGTGAGGTGCTCGGCGTCGACCCCAATGGCCAAGAGGTCCGGCTTGAACTCGCTGCGGAACATCCGTAGCAGCTCTCCGACTGCGCCGGGGTCGCGCGGACGGCCGCGCTCGGTGGTGAACAGCACGTCGTCGGGATTCCGTTCGGGATCGGGAACATGGCTGGCGACGAGCTCGCTCAGCACCTTGGCGGCGAACTTCGGAACGCGAACCCAACGCTTCTGCCGCTCCGCCTTGGGCGAGTCCTGGCGGAACAGGCCGCGGGACTTCGTGCGAACCATCGTCCCCCCGACCCAGACGAGCGCCTCCATCGTGAGGCTTCCATCCGGCTGCTCCACCGCCTCGAACCGCACGTCCTGGAACCGGATCGCAATCGGCTCCGCGGTTCTCTCCGACGTGCCGAGCGTGATGAGGATGTAGTCGGCGAGCAGCTTGTAGTTGGGCCGCCGCCCCACCGGATACCGCGCCCGGTGTCGCTCCGGCCACACGTCGCGGATGAGGTGGAGGATGTACTTGACCTGCACCGCGTCAAGTTCGGAGTACACCGTGTTCGGCTCATCCGCTCGCCGGGTCGCACGGATGGGGTTCGCCACGACGACGGCTCCGTACCGTGTCTGCTGGATCGACCCCGCAGCCGAGAAATGTCCCTGCTGGATCGCCCAATCGAACATGAGCGACATCACGTTACGAACCTTGTTCGCGGTCGTCACCGACTTCTCCCGTGCGATGTCCATGAGCAGCCCGTCGGCGCGATCAGCGGTGATGTCGGCGATACGGATGGCTCCAGCGCGCGGGGTGACATGCGCTCGGACCACCGATGCGTAGCCATCGACGGTCTGCTCGCGGCGTTGGCGCAGCACTCGCGGGTCGTCGTCGTGATACGCCGTCTTCAGCCACGCCGTCGCCAACTCCGCGACGGTCATGAGCTGCGTGCGTCGTGCCAGGACTCGACCGACGGCAACATCGGCCGCTTCCTGCAATGCGGCCAGCGCCTCGGCTTCGGTCGCTCCGCTGCCGCTCGGACGACGCTCGCGCCCGTTGCCGTCGTGGACGCGTCCTCGCGCGATGACCAGTCCGCTCCCTTCAACGGTGTAGGTCACCTTGCCGAGTTCGCCGAGCGCGCGCTTCGGCCGCGCCATCAGTCGGCCGCCCTATCCATCGGAGCCACGATCCGCCCTGCGATGAACGCCTCGATATCCTCATCGCGGTAGCGGACGTTGTGCGCCGAGAGTGCGACGAACGGCAATCCGAGACCTCGGCTGCGCGCGCGCTCCGTCCGCCAGTCAGCGAGCGTCCTGATGGGGATGCCCGTATGGTCGGCAAGCTCCTGGGCAGTCCAGAGGCGAGGGCGGTCGGCGCTCATATCAAACAGGTAGGCGGCACCTCCCGTAGACCCCCAGGAAGACCCGTAGGGCGGCCAAGAATCGGCAAGACGGACAGGTTCTCGGACAGCCGCAGCAGCGACCCACCTCATGCTCAGCATCGCATTCCCTGAGTTTGCAAGGGAGTACGATCCTGTGGAACACCCTCCGAATCTCAGATCCTAAAGCCGAGCTGTACTTCGGAGTCTGACACCAGGCGAACGAGAAGGCCCCGGCGGTCCGCCGGGGCCTTCTCTGTTCACCCGTAGAAGAGCTTCTCGAACACGCGCCGCGAGCGCCGGGTGGTGGCCAGATAGTCCTCTTCCACCTGGGTCGCCGATCGGGGCGGGTAGTCCAGAAGACGCCCGATGCCGTCGAGCTTCCCCCGATCGGTCGGCAGGACATCGCTGGTGTGGCCGGAGAGCAGGGTGTTCGCCGAGCGCAGCCGGCTCGCCAGGCGCCAGGCGGCCGCGAGGCGGTCCGCGGCCGTCGTGGGGATCAGCCCGGCAGCCTCTGCGGCCCGCAGCGCCTCGATGGTCGAGGTCGTCCGCATCGCGGGCACCTCGTGCGCGTGCTGCAGCTGCAGAAGCTGGACGAGCCACTCGACATCGCTGAGGCTCCCCGGGCCGAGCTTGAGGTGGCGCGAGGGATCCGTGCCCTGCGGGAGCCGCTCGGCCTCGACGCGCGCCTTGATGCGCTTGATCTCGCGCAGCCCCTGGGTGTCGGGTGTCTCGGGATAACGCACCTGGTCGGCGAGCTCCGTGAACGCGCGGATGAGCTTCACGCTCCCGGCGATCCCCCGGGCGCGTAGAAGCGCCTGCGCCTCCCACGACAGAGACCAGCGACGGTAGTACGCGGCGTAGGAGTCCAGCGACCGGGCGATGGGGCCGTTGCGGCCCTCGGGCCGGAGGTCGGCATCCAGGTCGAGCGGCACCCGGTGGTCTTCGGAGTGACGACGCAGTTCGGAGACGATCCGGGCCGCCAGGCGCTGGGCACGGTCGGGGTCGATGCCGTTGGCCCGGTAGACGTACATCACATCGGCGTCCGAACCGAAGCCGAGCTCAGCTCCACCGAAGCGTCCCATCGCGATGACGGAGAAATCGAGGGCATCGTCCTCAGGAGGGACGATCTCCCGGCGCACCGCGCGGAGCGTGGCTTGGATGGTCACCTCGGTGATGGTCGTCAGCGCCTGCGCGATCTCTTCGATGGTGACGGTCTGCAGGATGCCGGACATGGCGGTGCGCAACAGCTCGCGTCGTCGGAGCGCGCGGACCGCCCGCATCGCATCCTCGATCCCCCCGTGACGGGTCTGGATCGCGCGCGCCTCCTGCTGGAGGGCGACGCCGCTGCGGGGCCGCAGGAGGGTGTCGTCATCGAGCCAGGCGGCGGACTCCGGAATCCACTCCATCAGCTCGCCGATGTACCGTGAGCCCGACAGCACCCGCGTGAGGCTTTCCGCCGCTCCGGAGGAGTCGCGGAGCATCCGCAGGAACCACGGGGTGTCCCCCAGCCGCTCGCTGAGGCGGCGGAACGCCAGAAGCCCGTAGTCGGGGTCGACGCCGTCGGCGAACCATCGGATCATCACCGGCATGAGGTGGCGCTGGATGCTCGCCTTGCGGCTGAGACCGCTCGTGAGCGCCGCGATGTGGCGGAGCGCTCCCGCGGGATCGGCGAACCCGATCGCGGCGAGACGATCGCGTGCCTGTTCGGTCGAGAGCACGCGCTCCTCCGCCGGCAGAGCGGCGACGGCGGACAGCAGCGGCCGGTAGAACAGGCGCACGTGGATGTCGCGCACCTCGCGCTTGATCCCCTCCCAGATCTCCCAGATCCGTGCTCCGGACTCCGCCAGACGCGTGGACCGCGCCAGCATCCGCTGATCGTCGGCATCCGCGGGCATGAGGTGCGTGCGTCGCAGGTGACGGAGCTGGACCCGGTGCTCCAGGAGGCGGAGGACGTGATAGTCCCGCGCGAAGGTCGCCGCCTCGGTACGACCGATGTAGCCCTGCGTGACGAGGGCGTCGAGCGCTTCCAGCGTCCCGCGCTGCCGGATCCGCTCATCCGAGAGCCCGTGCACGAGTTGCAGGAGCTGAACCGTGAACTCGATGTCACGGATGCCGCCGGGGCCGAGCTTGATCTGGAAGGGCACTTCGGCCGCCGGGATGTGATCGGTGACGCGTTCGCGCATCCGCTGGACGCTGTCGACGAAGTTCTCGCGCGCGGCGCTCGTCCAGACCTTTGGCTGCACGGCCCGCACGTAGGCGTCACCGAGCGCGCGGTCACCGGCGATCGGCCGCGCCTTCAGGAGAGCCTGGAACTCCCAGCTCTTGGCCCACCGCTCGTAGTAGGCCAGGTGGGAGTCGAGACTCCGCACCAGCGCACCCTGCTTGCCCTCGGGCCGGAGGTTCGCATCCACCTCCCACAGCGGAGGTTCGACCTCGACCTCGGAGAGCCCTCGCATGGTCTGGACCGCGAGTCGGGTCGCGATGTCGACCGCCCGGCTCTCGCCGAGGGTGTCGGAGCGCTCCGGGTCGACTCCGGCGACGAAGATCACATCGACGTCGCTCACATAGTTGAGCTCTCGCGCGCCGGTCTTTCCCATCCCGATGATCGCGAGCCTGGTCGCCGCGACCTGCTCGCGCGGGAACAGCCCCGCTCCCGCCGCGCCCTGCGAGACGCGGGTGCGGGCGACGGCCAACGACGCCTCCAAGGCCGCGCCGGCCGCATCGGCCAGCGCCGCCGTCACCTTCGGGATCTCGTCGACGGGCGACGGGCTCAGGAGATCGTAGGCGGCGATGCGGGCGAGGACGCGGCGGTACCGCACGCGCAGAGAGACCCAGGCGCTCTCCGTTCCCGTCGCGGAGAACCCGTCGGCGGTTGCGTCGATCGCGTCCGCCAGCCAGCTGCGCATCTCGGCATCCGTCGGGAGGGAGTCCCCCGCAGAGGCCAGGTCGCCCAGCTCCTCGGGGTGCCGGAAGTAGAAGTCCGCGAAGCCGTCCGACGCGCCGAGCAGCGCCCAGACCGCGCGTCGCGCGCGCGGATCCTCGTGGGCTGCGCGAACCGGCGCCGCGTCGCGGCGTGCGATGCGAGTGAGGGCCGCGAGCGCCTCGTCGGCGTCGGCGGACACAGCCACGTCCGCCAGGATTTCGTCGCGGGTCAGACCGGTGTGGGCCGTGAGCTCGGTGAGAAGCGCCTTCGCCTCCCCCAGTCGGCTGAACCCCAGTCGTGCGAGGAGAGTCCGCGCACCCGAGCGCTCCGAGCCGGTCACGGGATCGCGCTCAGAGCATCTCGAGGTTGCTCTTGAGCTCGTAGGGGGTGACCTGCGAGCGGTACTCCTGCCATTCGCGGCGCTTGTTCAGCAGGACGTAGTTGAACACCTGCTCCCCGAGGGTCTCGGCGACGAGCTCGGACTCCTCCATGTACTCCAGCGCCACGTCCAGGCTCGCGGGGAGCGGCGCGTAGCCGAGAGCGCGACGCTCGCCGTCCGTGAGCGACCAGACGTTGTCCTCGGCTTCGGGCGGGAGGTCGTACTCCTCCTCGATCCCCTTCATCCCCGCAGCCAACAAAAGTGCGTAGGCGAGATAGGGGTTGGCGGCGGAATCGAGTGCGCGGTACTCCACACGGGAGGACTGACCCTTGTTGGGCTTGTACATCGGCACGCGCACCAGCGCGGAACGGTTGTTGTGTCCCCAGCAGATGAAGCTCGGTGCTTCGTCTCCGCCCCACAGGCGCTTGTAGGAGTTGACGAACTGGTTGGTAACCGCGGAGATCTCGTTCGCGTGGCGCAGGAGGCCCGCGATGAAGTGGCGTCCGACCTTGGAGAGCTGGTACTGCCCGCCCTCTTCGTAGAAGGCGTTCTGATCGCCCTCGAAGAGTGACATGTGCGTGTGCATGCCGCTGCCGGGCTTGCCGCTGAGGGGCTTCGGCATGAACGTCGCGTAGACGCCCTGCTCGATGGCGACCTCTTTCACGACGGTGCGGAAGGTCATGATGTTGTCCGCGGTCGCGAGCGCGTCGGCATAGCGCAGGTCGATCTCGTTCTGACCGGGCCCGCCCTCGTGGTGGCTGAACTCGACCGAGATGCCCAGGTCTTCCAGCATCCGTACCGACCGCCGACGGAAGTCGTGGGCGGTGCCGCCCGGGACGTTGTCGAAGTAGCCCGCGGAGTCCACCGGTTCGGGTCCGTCGGGTCCGTAGGCCGAAGACTTCAGCAGATAGAACTCGATCTCGGGGTGGGTGTAGAAGGTGAACCCGGCATCGGCGGCGCGCGCGAGCGAGCGTTTGAGCACGTGACGGGGATCGGCCACGGCCGGCTGGCCGTCGGGCGTCGTGATGTCGCAGAACATCCGCGCGGTCGGGTCGATCTCCCCCCGCCAGGGCAATGTCTGGAACGTCGTCGGGTCCGGGTGTGCGAGGAGGTCGGACTCGTAGGACCGGGTGAGACCCTCGATCGCGGATCCGTCGAAGCCGAGGCCCTCGGCGAATGCCCCTTCCACCTCGGCGGGGGCGATGGCGACGGACTTCAGGGTGCCGATGACATCGGTGAACCAGAGACGGATGAACTTCACCCCGCGCTCCTCGATCGTCCTCAGAACGAAGTCACGCTGCTTGTCCATCGCATCCTCTCCGCGGGTTACCCGGTCTCGCGCGGCGCCGCGGGGTGGGGCGCGCGCGTACCTCTCAGACTAGTGCCGGTCGGGCTGCTCCGATGCGGGACCGTCGCCCCATTCGGCCTCGGCCGCGTCGTCCTCGTCCCACTGCCGGGAGCGCTCCTTGAGCGTCTCCGGTGCGGCGGCCGCCTCCTCCGCCGTGTCGAACGGGCCGGCACGGTCGACCACAGGGGACTCGAAGCCCTTTTCGACCTTCCCGGTCTTGAGGTTGTACCAGAACTTCTCGCTGTCACTCGTCACGGGTGCTCCTCCGATGCACGTCGGCGTGGTGTGCTCCGATCCTAGTGACGGCGCCCGCCGTGGAACAGGAACGCACGGACGCGGCCATCGCTAGGGTGGACGACATGGCAGCACAGGCGCGCGCGGTCGGCGTGGACATCGGCGGGACCGGGATCAAGGCGGGGATCGTCGATCTCGAGAAGGGCACGCTTCTGAGCGACCGGGTGAAGGTCCCCACTCCCCGGGGCGCCGAACCCGGCGACGTGCTCGACGCCGTGCGCGAGGTGCTCACGAGATTGGATGTGGCGGACGACGCCGATGTCCCCCTCGGTGTGGCGTTCCCCGCGATCGTGAAGGGGGGCCGCACGCTGTCGGCCGCCAACGTGTCCGAGTCCTGGATAGGCTTCGACGCGGAGGCCTTTTTCGAAACCGGCCTGGGGCGCGACATCCACTTCGCCAACGACGCCGACGTCGCCGGTATCGCGGAGGTGCGTTTCGGCGCCGCCCACGGAGTGGCGGGACTCACGATCCTGACGACGCTCGGGACGGGTATCGGCTCGGCCCTTCTCCACGACGGCGTCCTCATCCCGAACTCCGAGCTCGGACACCTTCAGCGCGCCAAGCACGGGAAGGACGCCGAGGCCTACGCGGCGTACTCCGCGATGGAGCGCGAGGAGCTCAGCTGGGAGCAGTGGGCGGGGCGTCTGCAGTGGTACTACAGCCACGTGGAGTTCCTCTTCTCCCCCGACCTGTTCATCGTCGGCGGCGGCGTGTCCAAGCACGCCGACAAGTTCCTCCACCTGCTGGACCTCAAGACGCCGATCGTTCCCGCGAAGCACCGGAACAACGCCGGCATCATCGGCGCCGCGGCGCTGGCGCTCGGCTGAGAGGCGAATGGGCCGGCCTGTACGCCGGGTTCTGTCCCGGGGCTTTCGCCCCATCGACGGTCATCTCTCTCGGCGTCACGTTGCCGTGACGCTCCAGCGGCCTACCCGGGGACTCGGCGGGCCGCGTCGGCATCCCCTGTATGGCCTTGCTCCGGGCGAGGTTTACCCTGCGGGCCGCGTCACCGCGACCCCGGTGGTCTCTTACACCACCCTTTCACCCTTACTCCGGCCGAAGCCGGGGCGGTCTGCTCTCTGTGGCACTGTCTCGCGGATCACTCCGGGTGGGTGTTACCCACCGCCCTGCCCTGTGGAGCCCGGACGTTCCTCGGTGCGGTTTCCCGCCACGCGACCGTCCAGCCGACCCATTCGCACGATCGAGTGTACGCGGGCCTCTCACTCCTTCTCGGCGGTGGGTCCGATCTTGAGGTCGAGGGGGAAATCGATCGGGAACTCCCCAAACAGAAGGCGACCGGCGGATGCCGCGGAGGCGCGGACCGCGTCGGCGACGGCGTCGGCGTGCACGAGCGGGGTGTGCACGATGATCTCGTCGTGCAGGAAGAACGCCAGGTGCGGTGACCGTGCGAAGGCCGGACCGGACCGCGGTGCCGCGTCGGGCGCGTCGACGGGGGCGAGCGTGCTCAGTCGCGTGCGCAGCTCCGCGAGCCACGCCAGTGCCCATTCGGCAGCCGTCCCCTGGACGACGAAGTTGCGGGTGAAGCGACCACGATCCCGCGCGGCGCGACGGGCGCTCGTCTCATCACCCCCCGAGGCTTCGGCACCGCTCGCGCGCGACTGCAGCGCGTGCCATGCCTCCCCCGGTGCGGGAGAGGTCCGGCCGAGCCACGTGCTCACCCGTCCGCCGTCCTCGCCGATCCGTGCGGCGTCGTCCACGAGTCCCATCGCCCGGGGGAACGTTCGCCGGAGGCGGGGAACGAGCCGGCCACTCTCCCCGGTCGTCGCCCCGTACATCGCGCCCAGCATGGCCGTCTTCGCCTCCGCGCGGGTGGCGACGGCGCCCGAGTCGACCACTCCGGCGTAGAGGTCACGGCCCGACGCCGCTGCGGCGAGTGCGGTGTCGCGCGCCATCGCGGCGAGCACCCGGGGTTCGAGCTGCGCGACATCGGCGGTGACGAGAGTCCACCCGGGGTCGGCGCGAACGGCCGTGCGTAACCGGCGCGGGATCTGCAGCGCTCCCCCACCGGAGGACGCCCAGCGTCCGGTGACGACGCCTGCCGGCACGTAAACGGGTCGGAACCTGCCGTCGCGCACCCACTCGTCCATCCACGCCCACCCGTTCGCGGTGTACAGCCGCATGAGCTTCTTGTACGCGAGGAGAGGCGCGACCGCCGGATGGTCGTGGCGGCCGAGGTCCCACTGACTGGTCGATTCCACGAGGACGCCGGCGCGGTGCAGAGCACGCAGGAGCTTGGGCTGCGAGTCGAGGGAGGCCCCGGGATCGTCGAGGGCGGAGCGGACGGCGGCGGCGGCGTTCTCGATGCGTGCGGGAAGCCCGCCGGCTGTGCGGGGACCGAGCTGATCCTCGAGCAGATGCGCGTGCGCTTCGACGCTCCAGGGAAGCCCCGCGGCGTGGAGCTCCACGCCGGTCAGTGCTCCCGCGGACTCCGCGACTGCGAGCAGGCGAAGGCTCCCGGCAGTCCGGGCGATCGCGATCGTGGCGCGCTGACGCCGGTACTCGGCCAGCGCTTCGTCCGCGCCCTCGGGCGGCCCGACGCTGTCGCCGAAGGCGAAGAGCGTGTCCAGGTCGTCGAGGGCCGTTGCCGCGGCATCCCATGATGTCTCCCCGCGGAGACCCTGATCGTCCTGGACGGATGCGGCGTCACGGAGGATCGCGTGGACGAGTCGGAGGTCCCAGGCACGGCGGACACGTACCCCCGCCGACAGCAGTCGCGTGTACCAGGTCGGGGTATCGCTCCAGATCCATCGCACATTGCCGACGGATTCGCGCGCCGCGATCGCGGCGGGCAGCGCGTCGACGGCGACGGTGGTGGTCGTCAGCGGCGTGCCATCGCTGTGGAGGTCGATCAGCGCGACGTCGCCTGCTCCCGACCGCCCGAGGACGACCTCAGCGGGTGAGGACGCCAGTGTCCGTCACCGCGATTCTTCGGTGCGGACCAGGATCGCGCCGCACTCCGGACAGAACACGACCTCGTCCGTCTGTGCGCGGCGGACGACGGCCAGGTCGTTGGGAGGGAGGACCATGCGGCAGGCCTCGCAGGCTCCGCCGCGCAACAGCCCGGCGCCGATCCCGCGAGAGGCCAGACGGTCGTACAGAGCGAGGAGATCCGCGGGGATGGCGCCGGCGATCGCCGATCGATCTCGGCGGGATGTCTCGAGACGCTCGGTGGCCTCGGCGACGACGCGCTTGGCCTCGGAGCTGAGCTCCGCTCCCCGTGCGTTGGCGTCGGCGATCTTCGCCTCCTGCTCGGCGACGGCGGCGTCCGCCGCCTCGAGCTGCTCCATGAGGACGAGCTCGGCATCCTCCAGATCGCTCTTTCGCCGCGCGAGCGAGGCGAGCTCGCTCTCGAAGCCCTGCGCCTGCTTGGGGTTGGTCGCCGTCGCGAGGCGTTCGGAGTCGCGGGCCATGCGCGCGTCGACCACGTTCACGTCGGACTCGACGCGGGCGAGCTCCGCCTTCAGATCGTCGCGGGTATTGGCCCGTGCCGCCAGCTCGTGGGCGAGCGTGGTCCGCTGCGCGAGAAGCTCCCGCACCTGCGCCGCCTGCGGGGGGTTACCCGCGACGTGCTCGTCGCGCCGGATCCGGGCGTCGAGGTCGGCGAGATCGAGCAGTTTGCGCTGGTCGGCGGGGTCGGCGTTCACAGGCTCCACGCTACCCGCTGCCGGCCTCTCCTCCGTGGGTCGGCCTCCGATGCGCCGACGTGGCGCGGCCATATGATGGTCGGCGAGGGCCTTTAGCTCAGCTGGTAGAGCGCCACGTTTACACCGTGGATGTCGTCGGTTCGATCCCGGCAGGGCCCACCGCACGCCTCCCCGCCACACGAGCATCCGCGGGGCGCACGACTCGCTAGGCTGTTCTGGGTGTGCCGCACGCGCGAGACAACGCGAGTGCCCGCCCATATTGCCGTTCCCCTGGCATGATCTGCCGGACGACGAAAGGTCTTCTGTGACTGTCAACGATCAGGATCCGTACTCGCAGGACCCGCTGGACAGCGATCCCGACGAGACGTCCGAGTGGCAGGAGTCACTCCACCAGCTCGTCCAGGCCAAAGGGCCGGGGCGAGGGCGCGAGATCATGCTGAGCCTCCTGCAGGCCTCGCATGACCTTCAGCTCAACGTGCCGCAGGTGCCCACCACCGACTACATCAACACCATCGCTCCGGAGAACGAGCCGGAGTTCCCCGGCGACGAGGAGCTCGAGCGTCGCTACCGACGCTGGATCCGGTGGAACGCCGCCATCACCGTGCACCGCGCGCAGCGCCCCGGCATCGGCGTCGGCGGGCACATCTCCACATACGCGTCCTCGGCGTCGCTCTACGAAGTCGGCTTCAACCACTTCTTCCGCGGCCTCGACGACCCGAGCGGCGGAGACCAGATCTTCATCCAGGGGCACGCCTCCCCCGGCATCTATGCCCGCTCGTTCCTCGAAGGCCGCCTCAGCGAGCAGCAGCTCGACGGCTTCCGACAGGAGAAGTCGAAGGCACCGGAGGGAATCCCCTCCTACCCGCACCCTCGCCTCATGCCGGAGTACTGGCAGTTCCCGACGGTGTCGATGGGTCTCGGTCCGATCAACGCCATCTACCAGGCGATGTCGAACAAGTACCTCACCAACCGCGGTATCAAGGACCTCTCGAACTCGCACGTCTGGGCCTTCCTCGGCGACGGCGAGATGGACGAGGTCGAGAGCCGCGGACAACTGCAGGTCGCCGCCAACGAGGGCCTGGACAACCTGACCTTCGTCATCAACGCCAACCTGCAGCGTCTCGACGGCCCCGTCCGCGGAAACGGCAAAATCATCCAGGAGCTGGAGAGCTTCTTCCGCGGCGCCGGTTGGAACGTCATCAAGGTCGTGTGGGGCTCCGGCTGGGACGAGCTGCTGTCCAAGGACACCGACGGCGCGCTGGTCCGCCTGATGAACACCACGCCGGACGGCGACTTCCAGACCTACCGCGCGGAGGACGGCGGATTCATCCGCGAGCACTTCTTCGGGCGCGACGAGCGGACCGCCGCCCTCGTCAAGGACTGGTCGGACGACGACATCTGGGGTCGCCTGCGCCGCGGCGGACTGGACTACCGCAAGGTGTACGCCGCGTACAAGGCCGCCGCCGAGCACAAGGGTCAGCCGACCGTCATCATCGCCAAGACCATCAAGGGCTACGGGCTCGGTCACCACTTCGAGGGGCGCAACGCGACGCACCAGATGAAGAAGATGACGCTCGAAGACCTCAAGCACTTCCGCGACTCGATGCGCATCCCGATCTCGGACGCGCAGCTCGAAGAGAACCCGTACCTCCCGCCGTACTACAACCCCGGCGCCGAGGACGAGACGATCCAGTACATGCAGGAGCGTCGTCGCTCGCTCGGCGGGTTCCTCCCCGAGCGTCGCTCGCACCACGTGGGGCTCACCCTTCCCGACGAAAGCGCCTACGCGCTCCCGAAGAAGGGTTCGGGCACACAGGAGATCGCCACCACGATGGCGTTCGTCCGGCTGCTCAAGGACCTGCTGAAGGCCAAAGACTTCGGCCACCGCATCGTGCCGATCATTCCGGACGAGGCACGCACCTTCGGGATGGACGCCTACTTCCCGACCGCGAAGATCTACAACCCGCACGGGCAGAACTACACCTCGGTCGATCGGTCGCTCCTGCTGGCGTACAAGGAGAGCCCGCAGGGGCAGATCCTGCACGTCGGCATCAACGAGGCCGGCGCACTCGCGGCGTTCACCGCGGCGGGCACGTCGTACTCCACCCACGGCGAACCGCTCATCCCCGTCTACGTCTTCTACTCGATGTTCGGCTTCCAGCGGACCGGCGACGCGCAGTGGGCCGCCGGTGACCAGATGGCCCGCGGGTTCATCATCGGCGCCACCGCCGGACGCACGACGCTGACGGGCGAAGGTCTCCAGCACGCCGACGGGCACTCGCACCTCCTGGCCTCGACCAACCCGGCGACGGTGTCCTACGACCCCGCCTACGGCTACGAGATCGCCCACATCGTGCGCTCCGGCATCGAGCGCATGTACGGCGGCGAGCACCCGGACCCCAACGTGATGTACTACATCACCGTCTACAACGAGCCGCTGGTCCAGCCCGCCGAGCCCGAGGGGGTCGACGTCGACGGCATCGTCCGCGGCATGCACCGCATCTCCTCGCCGGAGGGAGAGGGTCCGCGCGCGCAGATCCTCGCGTCGGGCGTGGGTGTGCCGTGGGCGATGGAGGCGCAGCAGCTGCTCCGCGACGACTGGGGTGTCCAGGCGGACGTCTGGTCCGTGACGTCCTGGACGGAGCTTCGCCGCGACGGTCTCGCCGCGGACGAGCACAACTTCCTCCACCCCGAGGACGAAGCGCGGACGGCGTTCGTCACCGAGAAGCTGAAGGAGGCCGAAGGTCCCGTGGTCGCCGTCAGCGACTTCATGCACGCCGTCCAGGATCAGATCCGGCCCTGGGTTCCTCAGCAGTTCGTGACCCTCGGGGCGGACGGCTTCGGCTTCTCCGACACGCGTGCCGCGGCACGGCGCTACTTCAAGATCGACGGCCCGTCGGTCGTCGTCCGCACCCTGCAGGCGCTGGCCGCCGAGGGCAAGGTCGACCGCAGCCTGTCCGCTCAGGCGATCGAGAAGTACCGCCTGCACGACGTCAGCGCCGGAACGAGCGGCAACGCGGGCGGCGAGAGCTGACCCGTCGCGATGTCGCGGAAGGCCTCGATGGATCGGGCCGAGACGCTGGCGTGGTTGCGCCGCATCTCGGGGGATCTGGCGACCGCCACGATCAAACGCCTCGAGGATTCCCTCCCCTGGTACGCCGAGATGCCGCCTGCGCGCCGATCCGCCGTCGGATTGGTCGCGCAGGCGGGCATCACCTCGTTCATCCAGTGGTTCGACGATCCCGATTCGACCCCCTGGATCGCCGCCGACATCTTCGCCGCCGCGCCCCGTGAGCTGCTGCGCAGCGTGAGTCTCCAGCAGACGCTCCAGCTCATCCGCGTGACCGTGGAGGTCACGGAGGAGCGGGTGGCGGGGAAGGACGACCGTCTGCGGGAGGCGATCCTGCTCTACTCCCGCGAGGTGGCCTTCGCGGCCGCGGACGTCTATGCCCGCGCGGCCGAAGCCCGCGGTCTGTGGGATGCGCGTCTCGAAGCCCTCGTCGTCGACTCGATCCTCACGGGGGAAGCGGACGAGGAGCTCCCGAGCCGCATCGCCGCCCTGGGCTGGCACGGCCACGGCGAGGTCGCGGTCATCGTGGGAACGACTCCGCCGCAGTTCGACGTGGATCAGCTCCGCCGCACCGCCCGCAAGCTCGGCGTCGACGTCCTGATCGGCGTTCAGGGGTCGAGGCTCGTCCTCGTCGTCGGCCGGGCGGAACCGGCATCGCGCGCCGAGGACCTGCCCGCGGAGCTCCCCTTCGCGGAAATCGCTTCACAGCTCGAACCGGGCTTCGGTTCCGGATACCTCGTGCTCGGACCGACCGTTCCCGCCCTCGTCGACGCCGGACAGAGTGCGCGTGCCGCCCTTGCGGGGTTCGCCGTGGCGCGGGCGTGGCGTCACGCACCCCGACCGGTCGAAGCGGACGATCTCCTTCCGGAGCGCGCCCTCGCCGGCGATCCCCTCGCCAAGCTCACCCTCGTCGAGCGCATCTACCGACCGCTGCAGGCGCACAGCACGGACCTCGTGGCGACGCTGTGGAGCTATCTCGACAACGGACGCTCCCTCGAGGCCACCGCGCGTGAGCTCTTCGTGCATCCGAACACGGTCCGCTACCGCCTCAAACGCGTGTCCGAGGTCATCGGCTGGGACGCGACGGGTCCGCGAGAGGCTCTCATCCTGCAGACGGCGCTGGTGCTCGGATCGATCGGCACGGACGCCACGCGGCGCCGCGGCGGAGCACCCCGACGCGGCGCCTGATCGTCGCTCATCGACAAAGCATCCCCGCATTCTTCGGAGAGGTGCGCCAGTTGCCCGCGGTGGTTCCTTGGCAGGATAGACGGGTGATCATCGCCGTCTTCCCCGGTCAGGGCGCCCAGACGCCCGGCTTCCTCACCCCGTGGCTCGCCCTGCCGGACGCGCGGGAGCGACTGTCTGCCTACTCCGAGTGGGCGGGCGTCGATCTCCTCGCCGCAGGAACGGAATGGGACGCCGATCGCATCCGCGACACCCGAGTGGCGCAGCCGCTCATCGTGGCGGCGAGCCTGTTGTCCTGGCGGGCGCTGGAGGACCGGGGCGCCATCGACGGCGTGGCCGGCCACTCGGTCGGAGAGTTCGCCGCGGCCGCCGCCGCCGGGATCCTGTCGGATGAGGACGCTCTCCGCCTCGTCGGCATCCGCGGCCGGGCGATGGCCGAGGCCGCAGCGGCCGAGCCGTCGGGCATGAGCGCCGTGCTCGGGGGCGACGCCGAGGCCGTGCTGACGCGACTGGCCGAGCTCGGGCTCACCCCCGCGAACCACAACGGCGGGGGCCAGATCGTCGCCGCCGGCGCGGCCGAGGCGCTGACGGCGCTTTCCGCGGACCCGCCCGCCCGCACCCGGGTGATCCCGCTGCAGGTGGCCGGGGCCTTCCACACAGATTTCATGGCGCCCGCGGTCGAGGCGCTCAGGACCGCGGCATCCGAGGTCCAGCCGGCCGATCCCGAACGGCGGATCTGGACCAACCGGGACGGCTCCGAGGTGACCTCCGGCGTCGGGTTCATGCAGACGCTGGTCTCGCAAGTGGCATCACCGGTGCGCTGGGATCTCTGCATGGCCGCATTCTCGGATGCGGGAGTGTCCGGTCTCATCGAGTTCTCCCCCGCGGGTACGCTGACGGGGCTCGCCAAGCGCGCCCTCCGCGGTGTACCGAGCGTGGCCGTCACCTCCCCCGAAGACCTTCCCGCCGCGGCGGACCTCGCGCGCGGCGCCTGATCGGAGTACTCCATGCGACCCACCCTCGTTCAGGCCACGGGCCCCGCGCACACCCGCATCTACGCATACGGCGCGGCCCGTGGCGAGAACGCGGTGCCGAACGACGACCTCGTCGGGCCGATCGATTCCAGCGATGAGTGGATCCGCCAGCGGACGGGCATCGTCACCCGGATGCGCGCCGGTGCGGGCACCGACGCGATCGATCTGGCCACGGATGCCGCGGCCGAGGCCATCGCGGCATCCGGTGTTCCCGCCACCGACATCGACGCCGTCATCGTCGCCACGATCAGCAACCCGAAGCAGACGCCGTCGGTCTCGGCGATCGTCGCCGACCGCGTCGGGGCGAATCCCGCTGCGGCCTACGACCTCAACGCGGCGTGCGCGGGCTTCGCGTACGGTGTCGCGCAGGCTGACGCGCTCATCCGCGCCGGCGCCGCCCGATACGCCGTCGTGATCGGCACGGAGAAGCTCAGCGACATCGTCGATCCGACGGATCGCTCGATCTCGTTCCTGCTCGGGGACGGTGCGGGCGCGGTCGTGATCGGTCCCAGCGAGACACCCGGCATCGGACCCACCGTGTGGGGATCGGACGGCTCGAAGGCGGATGCCGTCGGGATGAACCACACGCTCGTCGAATTCCGCGAGGGCACCGCACCGTGGCCGACGCTCCGTCAGGAGGGCCCGACGGTGTTCCGCTGGGCGGTCTGGGAGATGGTGAAGGTCGCCCGTCAGGCGCTCGAGGCCGCCGGCGTGCGCGCCGAGGATCTCTCCGCGTTCGTGCCCCATCAGGCGAACATGCGCATCATCGACGAGTTCGCCAAGCAGCTCGGTCTCGGCGAGAACGTCCTGATCGCCCGCGACATCGAGACGACCGGCAACACCTCCGCCGCGTCGATCCCGCTCGCGACGCACCGGCTGCTCGCTGAGCACCCCGAGCTCAGCGGAGGACTCGCGCTGCAGATCGGCTTCGGCGCCGGTCTCGTCTTCGGCGCGCAGGTCGTCGTCCTCCCGTAGTCCGAGCATCCCCTTCCGTAGACTGTTCCCGGCCCGCCCGGGACCGTGAACCCCGAAGAAACAGGAGAAACCCATGGCACTCACCAACGACGAGGTCCTCGCCGGTCTTGCCGAGCTCATCACCGACGAGACGGGCATCTCGGCCGACGAGGTCGCGATGGAGAAGTCCTTCACGGACGACCTCGACATCGACTCGATCTCCATGATGACGATCGTCGTCAACGCCGAGGAGAAGTTCGGCGTGACCATCCCTGACGACGAGGTCAAGAACCTCAAGACCGTCGGCGACGCCGTCACCTTCATCACGTCCAACCAGGCGTGAGACCGCCCCGGTGGGGGCATGCGCCCCCACCGGATCCGTTGTGAGGATTCCCATACCCATGAGCACCCCCCGCATCGTCGTCACCGGCATCGGCGCGACGTCGCCCATCGGCGCCACCGCGCAGGAGAGCTGGGACGCCCTCCTCGAGGGCGCCAGCGGCGCCCGTACCCTCGAGTACGACTGGGTGGAGAAGTACCAGCTCCCGGTGACCTTCGCCGCGCAGGCCAAGGTCCGCCCGGACACCGTCCTGCCCCGGCCCGTCTCCAAGCGCCTGGACCCCGCGTCGCAGTTCGCGATGGTGGCCGCCCAGGAGGCGTGGGAGGATGCCGGATCCCCGGAGGTCGCTCCTGAGCGGCTCGGCGTGGACTTCGCGACGGGTATCGGCGGCGTGTGGACCCTGCTCGACGCGTGGGACGTGCTGCGCGAGAAGGGGCCGCGTCGGGTGATGCCGATGACGGTGCCGATGCTGATGCCGAACGCCGCGGCGGGGAACCTGTCGCTGCACTTCGGCGCGCGCGCGTACGCACGCACCGTCGCCAGCGCGTGCGCCTCCAGCACGGAGTCCATCGTCAACGCGGTCGAGCACTTGCGCGCAGGGCTCGCCGACGTCGTCATCGCCGGTGGGACCGAGTCCGCCATCCACCCGATCACGATCGCGTCGTTCGCCTCGATGCAGGCGCTGTCGCGGCGCAACGACGACCCGGCGACCGCTTCCCGCCCCGGGAGCATCGACCGCGACGGGTTCGTCATGGGCGAGGGTGCGGCGGTGCTCATCCTCGAGACCGAGGAGCACGCGCGCGCCCGCGGGGCGAAGATCTACGCCGCCGTCGTCGGCGGTGGCGTCACCGCGGACTCGTACCACATCACCGCCAACGATCCCGAAGGTCACGGTGCGGCTCGCGCCGTCGAGATGGCCCTCGCGATGGCGGACGCCTCCCCCGCCGACATCACGCACATCAACGCCCATGCGACATCGACGCCGGTGGGCGACCCGAACGAGTACCAGGCGTTGAAGGCCGTGCTCGGTGACCGTGTCGACGAGATCCCGGTCTCGGCGACGAAGGCGTCGACGGGTCATCTCCTCGGCGGGACCGGTGCGCTGGAGGCGATGTTCACGATCCTCGCGATCCGCGACCGCGTCGCCCCGCCGACCATCAACATCACGACGCAGGACCCCGAAGTGCCGTTCCGGATCTCCGGCGAGAAGCAGGCGCTCGGGAGCGGACCGCAGCTCGCGATCAGCAACTCCTTCGGTTTCGGCGGCCACAACGCCGTGGCCGCGTTCACGACCGTCTGAGCGATCGATGATCGAAAGGCCCCGCGCGATGCGCGGGGCCTTTCCTCTGAGGGTCCGATTCGCTCTCCCACTCCCCGGGAGTCCTCTCCGGGGTTCGGTACGCGCGCCTCGTCTCCTGCGTCCGTGCAGCGATCCCTTCCTCGACGATCGCTGCAGGCTTCAGGCGGGCATGACCCGCCAGGCATCAGCCGACCTTGTGCAGCCAGACCACGGGTGCGTCGTCTCCGGCGTGACGGAACGGTTCGAGCTCCTCGTCCCACGCCGCGCCCAGGGCGACGTCGAGCTCGCGCTGGAGTTCTCGCGGGTCGCCCGCGGCGACCTCGATGGCGTAGCGGATGCGATCCTCCGCCACCACGATGTTGCCGGCCGAGTCCGTCTGCGCGTAGTGGATGCCGAGACCGGGGGTGTGCAGCCAGCGTCCTCCGTCGCTGCGCGGAGAGGGATCTTCGCTCACTTCGAACCGAAGATGCTCCCAGCCGCGGATCGCGGTCGCGAGGGCGGCCCCCGTACCCGCGGGACCTTCCCAGTAGTGCTCCGTGCGCCGGCTGCCGGCCAGGATCGGCTGATCCGCCCATTCGAAAGAAAGCGGGCGGCCGAAGACACGGCCCACGGCCCACTCCAAATGCGGGCACAACGCCCGCGGCGCGGAGTGGACGTAGATCACTCCGCGCGTCTGTGCTGTCGCCATCATTTCTCCGATCGTCAGGTGCGTCTTCCCCAACGACCTGACCGGACTGTGGCGTTGCTCTTCAGTTCTCCCGCCATTATCGCCAAGGGGCGGGTGAATCACAAGCCTGTGATTCACCCGCCCCTTGGACGTGAGTCGCGTGGCGGATCAGGCCTCGCTCATCGCCTGGACCTCCGCCTTGCCCTTCGCGGCGTAGTACGCCGCGCGGGCGGCATCGCGTCGCGCCTGCTCGGCCTGTCCCGCGTCGAGGACGTCCTGCGGCACGTCGACGTACTCGGTCGTCGGCCGGCCGTGGTACTTCTCGATGAACGCGTCCAGTTCCGGCCCGGAGGTCCACGAGGTGATGAGGCAGTAGCGCGGCTCATCCCCGTCGTGGTGAACCGCATGCCACAGGCGCTGCGTGTCGACGATCAGCTGGGCGCCGGCGGGCAGGGCCACACGGTACTCGATACTCGGGTCCGTGCGGTTCTCGCGCAGCACGAAGTAGCTGTTCTTGTCGTCGGTGAGGTTGAAGAAGCCGCGGACGACCCACCCGGTCCCGTCCGGGTTCAGACGGTTGTTGTCGTCCTGGTGGAGGTTGTAGAGCGCATCGGCGTACGAGTTGGGCTGGAGTTCGATGATGCGGCAGCGTCCGACGTTCGCTCCGGGCTCCTGCGCGCGCTCGGTCAGCGTGGGCGCCTTCTCCATCTGCGAGGGGATCCAGACGCCGTCCTTGTCGGTGCGCGGGGGCGTGTGATTCCAGAACCCGTTGCACTCGATCTCGCCCTTCGCGGATGCGATTGGGGCGAAGCGGGTGTCGCCGGAGGACTTCCAGTCCACGTACTCGACCTCCAGCCACTCTTTCGGATCGATCTCGCGATCGTAGCTGTCGAGGACGACGAAGCCGGTCTCTTCGAGAGCGGCAGACTTGATGTAACCCATGGGTTGCCTTTCGTCAGCGGGCCAGCGAAGTTTTTACAGGCCCCACTTAGGCAAGCCTACTCCGGGTGGCCTTCGCTCACCGGGGGCGGAGGGCGCGCCGCGTAGAATCGTCCGGGTGCGCCGAGCGGCGCGGACGGCGTGGAAAGGGTGAGAGACAGCTGATGGTGACAGCCACCAATGTCGAGGCGACCGCGGTCAACACCATCGGATGGCTCTCCTCGGGCTCGCGCTCGATCGTCGTCCCCGTGTATCAGAGGCAGTACCGCTGGGATATCGGGGCGTGCGAGCAGCTCCTGAGCGACATCCGCGCCGTGGCGGATCTGGACGACTCCCGGATGCATTTCCTGGGATCGGTCCTGTCGTCGAGCGGGGCCGAAGGCCTGGACCTGGTCCTGATCGACGGTCAGCAGAGGCTGACGACGCTGATGCTCCTCGCCGCGGCGCTCCAGCACACCGTGCGCGGTCACGACGATGACCTCGCGGCCTCACTCACGCGGCTGCTGGTCTCCCCCTCGGATCCGACGCGGACGCGCCTGCGCCCCCATCGCGCGTGGGCGGAGAAGTTCGAGGCCGTCGTGTTCGCGCAGGCCGAGACCGGGATCGGCTCCCGGTTCGCCGACAACTACTCCTTCTTCCGCAGCCAGATCAGTCTCGCCGAGGCCCCTCGCATCTGGCGGGGGTTGCAGAAGCTGGAGCACGTCGCCATCACGCTCGGCCCGGGGGCGAACGCCCAGCAGATCTTCGAGAGCCTCAACTCGACCGGAGAGCCGCTCCGGGACCACGAGCTGATCCACAACTACGTCCTCATGGGTCTCTCCCACGCGGAGCAGCGCGAGATCGAGGAGGGCTTCTGGCTCCCGCTCGAGGAGAACACCGGCGAGGCCATCGCCGCGTTCTGGCGGCACTACCTGGTCCAGCGCACCGGTCGCGAGATCGCACCCGGTCAGCGCGCGGTCTACGACGTGTTCCGCCAGCTGTTCCCGCGCCTCGACATCCCCGCGCTCCGTGAGGTGGCCGAGGAGTGGCGGGTCTACTCCGAGCTGTACCGCACGTTGCTCTCCCCGCGGACCCACGCCGATCCCGCTCTCGCTTCCCGGCTGGCGGGCCTGTCCACGTTCGGCTCCGCACTGCATCCGTTGCTTCTGCGCGCCCTCTACGACCACCGCCGAGGGGCGACCTCGGACGACGAGCTCCGCGACACCCTGCAGCTTGCCGAGACGCTCTCCTTCCGGCGGGCCGTCGTCTCCGTGTCGATGGATCGGATCGTGCCCCGTCTGTGCCGTGCGCGTGACGAGGGGCATGAGGCGCTTCGCGAGGCGATCGCGCGGGTCACCCCGTCCGACGAACGCATCCGCGTGGCGCTGAAATTCTCCCCCCTCCCCCACCCCACGTTCGTTCTCGCCCGACTCGCGGGCCTGGACTCGGCGGAAGGGTATGACGTCGACCACATCGCGCCCGTCGTGCCGGGCGAGGCCTGGACGGGAGGCGACGGGCGCGTGTGGGCCGCGCTCAGCGAGGACGAGCAGAACAGCCACCGGGCACTGTCCGAAACGCTCGGCAACCTCGCGTTGCTGGAGGAGGAGCGCGCGGCGACGGTGTTCGACGCCGGGTTCCCCGCCAAACGCGATGCGTACGCTGGCAGCCGGGTCCCGCAGACCCGTGAGATCGCCGACACAGCCGTCTGGAACACGGCGGCGGTGTCCGCCCGCTCGGCGCACCTGGCGGACGCCGTCGTGCGCACCTGGGCCCGCCCCGATCTCGGCCCGATCGACGACGACGGCCTGACTCCCATCCTCGACGCGGTGCGTCGTCGTGGCTGGCCGCGCGGCTGGCAGCGCGAGTGGTCGTACGTCGAGTACCGCGGGGAGCACTGGGAGGTGCCGGACGCCCGCTACCTCTTCAACCGGATCTTCAAGCGACTCTGGGCCGACGCGCGTCCCGCCGTCGTCGCGTTCAGTGAGCGCAACGGCGGGCCGGTCTACACGGAGGCGTCGTGGACGGGCGACTGGGACGCGCTCGACGAAGGGCACCATCTCTACATGGGTTGGGACTACAGCTACATGCTCGGTGCCGTGCAGGGCGTTCTCGAAGAGGCCGGAATCGCCCCCGAGGTCTTCGTGAAGTACTCCTACATCGGCGAAGCCATGCAGGAGATCGCCGGGCGGTAGGCTCGTCGATGCAGGGGGCGGTGGCCAAGCTGGTCAAGGCAGCGGGCTCATAACCCGACGATCGTGGGTTCAAGTCCCACCCGCCCTACCGATCAGGTCCGGTCGGGATCGTCCGCCGGATCCTTCACCGGCGGCTCCGGCCATACCTTCGACACGGCTTCCGCGATGCGGATCGAGCCGGTCGAAGGAGCCGGTTCGCCCGTGCTCCCGCGTGGGATCGGCAGTTCCTGCGAGTCGCTGACGATCTGCGGGTGGTGTCGCGCCAACTGGAAGACACCCCAGACGGCGACCGCCCCGACGACACCGAAGCCGATGTAGGCCCACAGAGGAGCGCCCATGGCTTCGCGCAGCACGAACAGGCCGATCAGGACCGCGACGATCGGATCGATCACGGTGAGCCCGGCGATGACGAGATCCGGCGGCCCCGACGAATAGGCGGTCTGCACGAAGTACGCACCCACGGCGGTGCCGATGAGAAGCGCGGCGAGGGCCGCGAAGGTCAGCCATTCGATGTTTCCGGCCTGGAACCGGGTGATGACCGTCTTGGCGAGCGTCGCGACGAAGCCGTAGATGATCCCCGCGGCCATGATGTAGAACAGCGCGCCGATCCGGGCACGCAGCCACACCCAGAGACCGGCGAAGACGACGGTGACCACGGCCATGATCACGAGGATCGTGATCACCTGCAGGTCGGTCACCGGCTTCTCCGTGGCGAAGAGCGCGGCGATGGTGACGAAGACGAAGATGCCGCCGACGCACGCCGCGATCGCCACGAGCGACCGCCGGGTCGGTCGATGACCGCTGATCTGCGCGTTCAGCAGGGTCGTGATGACCAGGGCGATCGCGCCGAGCGGCTGGACCATGATCAGGGGAGCGAAAGAGAGGGCCGCGAGCTGGCAGGCGATGGCGAGACCGAGCATCACCGTGCCGAGCACCCACGACGGCCGTGCCAGCAGCTTCGCGACATGTGAACCGGACAGCCCCTGGCGCGCGGCGGTGCCGCTGAGCTGTTCGACCTTGGTGACACCGCGGTGCTGGTACTGCGCTCCGAACGACATGAAGACGGCACCGAGCAGCGCCAGCGGGATGCCGATCAGGATGCCGGGATTCTGGAACGCCCCGACGAGGGTCTCGCCGTACTCTTCCAGTTCGTTCGCGGTCCAGATCACGTAACGACATTAGCCGCGCACCCCGCTGGGTAGGCTCAAGGCGTGGCCGTTCTGCCGATTCGCATCATGGGTGATCCCGTCCTCCACGCTCCCGCCGTGCCCGTCGACACCGTCGACGCCGACATCCGGACGCTCGTGGCGGACATGTTCGAGACGATGGATGCCGCTCCCGGCGTGGGACTGGCGGCGCCGCAGGTCGGGGTGGGGCTGCGGATCTTCACGTACTCGTACGAGGACGATGACGGGCATCCGTGGCGCGGCGTCCTCATCAATCCCGAGCTGTGGATGACACCTCCCGAGCCGGGGCATCCGGATCCCGACGACGAGTCGGAAGGATGCCTGTCGTTCCCGGGTGAGCGCTTCCCGCTGCGTCGTTCGGACCGGGCCGTGGTCACGGGAACGGACCTCGAAGGGGCTCCCGTGCGCATCGAGGTCGACGGGTGGCGCGCCCGAATCCTCCAGCACGAGTTCGATCACCTCAACGGCGTCCTGTACGTGGATCGGCTCGATGACGGTGACGCGCGGATCGTGGCGAAGATCGCGCGCAAGCGGGGCTGGGGCCGCCCCGGGAAGTCGTGGATGCCCGGGGTCGACGACCTCGACGCCTGAGAAACGAGGAAAGCCCGGGGTGGAAGCCCGGGCTTTCGGTGAGAGCCGCGTCAGATGAACGCGGGATTCTCGCTCCCCGGCTTGGACTCGAACCAAGAACCTATCGGTTAACAGCCGATTGCTCTGCCAATTGAGCTACCGAGGAATATGCCCGCCGCAGCAGGCAACCCCACCATCTTAGCAACACACGGAGGGTGCTCGTGAACTCAGGTCGAAACCGGGCTCGGCGTGTCGCCTTCGTCCGGGGTCCAGAGGAGTCCGTCGGATCCGTGACCGTACGCGACGGTGTGTCCGCCCCGAAGGACGAGGACGTCCGTGTCGAGATCCTCGATCACATCGGCGTCGTTGGAGACGATGACCGCCGAGAGGCCGTACGCCTTCTGGCGGTCGAGGATCGCATCCTTCGCCGCCCGTCGGACCTCGACGTCGAGGTTGGCGAAGGGCTCGTCGGCGATGAGCACCTTCGGCTGCAGCACCAGGGCGCGGGCGAAGGCGACCCGCTGCCGCATCCCGGCACTGAGTTCGTAGGGGTATTTCGCCGCGGCGCCGAGCGGCAGCATGAGCTCGTCCAGCAACGCCGCCACCCGCACGGCGAGGGCACGCTGATTCACGCGGCGATCCCGAGAGGTGATCGGCTCACCGATCACCTCCGAAACCGTCAGGCGGGCGGGAAGGCGAGCGCCGGCGGCCTGAGGCAGGTGGGCGGCGACATAGGTCAGCACCCGGCGCGAGCGTCCGGGGCGTCGCACCGAGATCCCCTCCACCTCCGCATCCCCGCCGTCGATGGACAGCCCTGCCGTCTCGATGCCCGAGAGCGCGGTCGCAAGACTCGACTTCCCGGATCCCGTCGGACCCATCACCGTCAGCGCCGACGCACGCGGGAGGACGAAGGAGACCCCGTCCACGACCCGTTGAGAAGGCACCCCCCGGGAGGATCGCGCGACGGACAGGTCGGAACAGCGGATCGCCGTGTCGGTCTCGCGGGGTCGGGCCATCGTGCCATCATGCCCGAGCCCGAGTGACCGGCCAAAGACGCCGTCACTCCTCGGCGAGCATGCGCTCCCGCTCGGCGTCGATCTCACGGAGTCTGATGCGGATGCTGCGCCCGCCGTCGGAGTCGGGCGCGACACGCTGGATCGCGCCGAGCAGCTCGTGCTTCTCCGCTTCCAGCGCGCGCATGACCAGGCGTCTGCTCAGGTCCGTGGCCGACGCCACCGCCTCGTCGTCGTTCTGCGCGGGGAAATTCGCCGCGAGGAGCTCCGCGCCGAGCCCCCTATAGAGCTCGCGGACGTTCCCGATCGCATCGGCCGCCCACCCCGGTCGGGAGAGGTCATCCACCCCTGCCACGGCCTGGCGGACGGCGTCGAGCCCCGGATGCCGGAACGGGAGGCCGATCGCGCGCGCGACGATGTCACCGTCCATGCGGTGACCAAACTGGAGGACCCCCATCAGCGCGTCGCGTTCCATCGCCACATCACGGGTGCGGGGCAGCGTCGCCAGGGTCGGCCGCAGGGAATCGGCGGTCCCCTCCGGGACCCCGGAGGGTGCGGCATCCGTCCGGGGAGACTCTCCCGAGGATCGGCCCGCGCGCGTCACTTCGCGGCGCACGTCCTCGGTGTCCATGCCGAGGCGTCGGGCGAGGACGCGAACGTACTCCGGTTGGAGGAGCGGGTCCCGCAGTTCGGCGACGACGGGTGCGGCCACCCGCAGTGCGCCCACGCGACCCTCGACGGAGGCGAGGTCGAAACCCGCGATGCGCTGGCCGATGACGAACTCGACCATCGGCGCCTTGGTCGTCACCATCGCGCGCACCGCTCGGTCGCCCCGCTGCAGCCGGAGGTCGCAGGGGTCGAGGCCCTCGGGTCCGGTGGCGACATACGTCTGGGCGTTGAACCGCTTCGCGTCGGCGAACGCGCGGAGGGCGGCCTTCTGGCCTGCGGCATCCGGGTCGAAGGTGAAGATCACTTCGCCCGCCGCGGAGTCGTCACCCATCACGCGGCGGAGCACCGAGATGTGGTCGGCGCCGAAAGCGGTGCCGCAGGTGGCGATCGCGGTGGTGATTCCGGCGAGGTGACAGGCCATCACGTCGGTGTATCCCTCGACGACCACCACGCGGTGCTCGCGCGAGATGTCGCGCTTCGCGAGATCCAATCCGTACAGGACGTTCGCCTTGCGGTACACGGCGGTCTCGGGGGTGTTGAGGTATTTCGGTCCGTTGTCGTCCTCGTGGAGCCGGCGGGCGCCGAACCCGATGACCTGCCCGGTGACATCACGGATCGGCCAGACGACGCGACCGCGGAACCGGTCGTACACGCCGCGCTGTCCCTGGGAGACGAGGCCCGCCGCCGACAGCTCATCATCGCGGAAGCCCTTCTCCCGGAGGGCGGTGAGGACACCGGACCAGCCGCGCGGCGCGTAGCCCACGCCGAAGTGCGCCGCCGCGCCGGCATCGAAGCCGCGTTCACCCAGGAACCGTCGGGCGATCTCCGCCTCTCCGGAGGAGAGCTGCCCGCGGAAGTACTCCGCCGCCGCCGCGTTCGCGGCGTAGAGCCGCGTGCGTCCCGTGGTGTCCGGGGCCGCTCCCCCGTCCTCGTAGTGCAGGGCGTAGCCGATGCGGCCAGCGAGCTTCTCGACGGCCTCCGAGAAGGACAGGTGGTCCATGCGGCGGAGGAAGGAGTACACGTCGCCGGATTCGCCGCATCCGAAGCAGTGGTAGAACCCCGCCTGCGGTCGGACGTTGAAGCTCGGACTGCGCTCGTCGTGGAAGGGGCACAGGCCCTTCATGGATCCGACGCCTGCGGGGCGCAGGGCGACGCGCTCTCCGATGATGTCGGCGATGTCGGTGCGCGCCTTGACCTCCTCGACATCCGCCTGCCGGATGCGGCCCGCCATCACCGCCTCCCGTCGGGCGGCGCCGTCATGTGAGGGGACCAGAGTCCCACGGATGCCGGGTCGACCTCGCCGATGAGCCGGGCGTGCCAGGCGATCGCGAGCTGATCGGTGAGGCTCGCCACCTGATCGACGATCACGCGACGGCGTGCGTCATCCGTCTCCGCCGCGGCGAAATCCTCGCGATGCACCGCGTCGAGTTCGCCGGGCGAATCCCACAACGCGCTCGCCAGGCGCTTCAGGAGACGCCGCTGTTCCCTGTACAGCTCCTTGCGGCCGTCGATCGACACCACGAAAGCCCCGATGATGCCCTTGAGGACGGCCATCTCCGCCTCCACGACACGGGGGACGACGACGTGCGCGCGGTAGCGGGTGAGCTCGTGCTCGGGTGCCGCGGCCCGCGTCGCGGCGGTCGCGGCCCGCGCGAACCGACCGATCAGATCGGAGGTGAGGTTCTTCAGCCGTGCGGACGACGCCCGCGTTCCGTCGAACTCCTGCACCCACTCGGGCAGCCGCATGAGGCGGAAGAGGGCGTCCTCGAGCTCGTCGCGGGCGAAGTCGTACCCGACCCATGTCTGGACGGCCGTGAGCAGCGCGTCGTGTTCGCCGGGGTCGGCCAGCCGGACGGGGTCGAGGTAGCCGTTGACGATCGCGTCCTCGAAGTCATGCACCGAGTAGGCGATGTCATCGGAAAGGTCCATCACCTCCGCCTCGATGCAACGGACGCGACCCGGTGCCCCCTCGCGCATCCAGCGGAACACCGCTTCGTCTTCGGGGTAGACCCCGAACTTGAGCCGGCCACCGGGGTCCGGGAGCGGTTGGTCCGCGGTCCAGGGATACTTGCACGCGGCGTCCAGGCTCGCCCGGGTGAGGTTCAGGCCGTGGCTCCGACCGTCCTCGGCGATGACCTTGGGCTCCAGACGGGTCAGGATGCGCAGCGTCTGGGCGTTCCCCTCGAACCCGCCGAACGGCTCCGCCCAGTCATTCAGGGCGCGTTCGCCGTTGTGTCCGAACGGCGGGTGGCCGAGGTCGTGACTGAGGCACGCGGTGTCCACGACGTCAGGCGACAGGTGCAACGCGGTGGCCAGCTCACGGCCGACCTGGGCGACTTCGAGCGAATGGGTGAGGCGGTTGCGCGCGAAATCGACCGGACTCGCGGGACTCAGCACCTGCGTCTTCGCGGCGAGGCGGCGCAGGGCCGCCGAATGCAGCACGCGCGCGCGGTCACGGGCGAATCCGTCCCGCTGCGACCGATGCTGCTCGGGATGGAAGCGCTCGGCGTCGGCGGCGACATAGCCGATCGGCGGCCCGGCGACCGCACCCGCCTGCGCGTCACCCACCGCTGTGATCCGTCTCGGCCTCGGCGAGCGCGGTGGAGGCGGCACCGGTGAGCTCACGGGATTCCAGCCAGCCGTCGGGGAGAGCAGGGCGCTTGGGGGTTCCCGCGCGGCCCCGCTGGCCCTCGGCGGCCGCCCCCGGGTAGGGCGCGTCCAGATCGAGCAGGGCCAGAAGCTCGTCGATCTCGTCGAGCGAGGAGACCGTCGCCAGTCGCGCGCGGACGTCGCCGCCGACCGGATAGCCCTTGAAGTACCACGCGACGTGCTTGCGGATGTCGCGGCATCCGCGCTGCTCGTCTTCGAAGAACTCCGTGAGGAGCTCGGCGTGTCGGCGGAACGCCGCGGCGACGAAGCGCAGATCCGCGTCGACGGGGGCACCGGCATCCGGTGCTCCGAGGGCCCGGGCGAGATCACCGAAGAGCCACGGTCGACCGAGGCATCCGCGCCCGACCACCACGCCGTCGCACCCGGTCTCCGCCATCATCCGCACGGCGTCCTCGGCGGACCAGATGTCGCCGTTCCCGAGGACGGGGACCGAGGTGACGGCGGATTTGAGCTTCTCGATCGCGGCCCAGTCGGCATGGCCGGAATAGAACTCCGAGGCCGTGCGGGCGTGGAGCGCGATCGACGAGACCCCGGCTCCCTCGGCGATGCGGCCGGCCTCCAGGTAGGTGAGGTGGTCGGGATCGATCCCCTTGCGCATCTTCACCGTGAGGGGGACGGAGCCCGCCGCGCGCACCGCGCGCTCGACGATCTCACGGAACAGACCGAGCTTCCACGGAAGGGCCGCTCCCCCGCCCTTGCGCGTCACCTTGGGGACGGGGCATCCGAAGTTCAGATCGATGTGGTCGGCGCGGTCCTCCTCGACGAGCAGCCGTACGGCGGCCTCGACGGTTCCGGGGTCCACACCGTAGAGCTGGATCGAGCGCGGGGTCTCGGACTCGTGGTGGGTGATCAGTCGCATCGTCGTGGCGTTGCGCTCGACGAGGGCGCGCGAGGTGATCATCTCGCTCACGTACAGACCCGCGCCGTATTCGCGACAGAGGCGTCGGAACGCGGTGTTGGTGATCCCCGCCATCGGGGCGAGGACGACGGGCGCATCCAGGGCGATCGGCCCGATGCGCAACGTGCTCGGCGGCGCGGTCGCAATACTCACGGGCCCCATTCTCCCAGGTCGGCAGAGGGTCGCGTCACCGGCCCGCGACGCCGTGCGCACCCGCTCACGCGGGTGCGACGACCTCGTCGGATCGCTCGTCCCGCACCCGACGGAGGATCTGGGCGAATCCGTCTGCAGGCTGCGCGCCCGCCACTCCGTACTTCTCGTCGATGACGAAGAAGGGGACGGCGGTGATGCCGTACGCGACCGCTTGTGCCTTGTCGGCGGCGACGGCCGGGGCGAACCGCCCCGATCGCAGCGCCTCCGCCGCGGCCGTCGGGTCGAGGCCCGCCTCCCCCGCGAGGGTCGCGAGTTCCTCGATGCGTCCGAGATGACGCCCCTCCGTGAAGTACGCCGCCATGAGTCGCTCGGCGACATCACCCTGTCGGCCCTGCTCCCGTGCGAAGTGGAGCAGCTCGTGGGCCTTGAGGGTGTTCGTGTGCCGGAGGATGTCGAAGCGGTACTCGAGGCCCGCGTCGGCCGCCATCGCGCCGACGCGGTCGAGCATCTGCTGGGCCTGCTCCTCGGACACGCCGCGGTGGGCGGTCAGATACTGGACCTCACCCCCGTCGAAGTCCTCGGGGGTGTCGGGCGACAGCTCGTACGAATGGAAGACGACCTGCACCTCGGGCGCGTCGCCGTCCTCCGCGACCTGAGCGATCCCCGTCTCGAGGTTCCGCTTGCCGATGTAGCACCACGGGCAGGCGATGTCGCTCCACACGTCGATTCTGATGGGTTCCGTCACCCTCGACCGAACATCGGGAACGCGTGCGTCTATTCCCGGTCGGACGTGATCGCGCGTCGCGGTTCTGATGTTGAACAGGACCGTGCCGATGAACTGCGTCGCCGCCGACCACCAGTCCGCGGCGGCCGCCCCGCGCAGGGCGTTCTCCGGCGGCCGCCGTCCGCTCAGCGCGAGGTGGATGAAGGCGGCGGCGGTGAAGAACACCGAGCCGACGACGAAGGTGCTCCGACGCGCTCACAGAGCCGGCGGCTCGGGCGTGTCGACCGCGCCGCCGAAGCGTCGATCCCGGTCCAGGTACAGCTCGATCGCCCGCCACAGATCGGTGCGGGAGAAGTCCGGCCACAGCGTGTCGAGGAAGACGAACTCCGCGTAGGCGGATTCCCACAGGAGGAAGTTCGAGGTGCGCTGTTCGCCGCTGGAGCGGACGAAGAGGTCGACATCGGGCATGTCCGGCAGGTAGAGCCGGCGTGCGATGAGCTTCTCGGTGACGGCGGAGGGACGCAGACGCCCCGCTGCGACGTCGTCGGCGATGGAGCGCATCGCGTCGACGAGCTCGATGCGCCCGCCGTAGTTCACACACATCGTCAACGTCAACGTGGAGTTGTCGCGGGTGAGCTCCTCCGCGTATCGGAGCTCCTTGATGACCGAGCCCCACAGGCGCGGTGTGCGACCCGCCCAGCGGACGCGCACGCCCCACTCGTTCAGCTGATCGCGGCGTCGGTGCAGGACGTCGCGGTTGAACCCCATCAGGAAGCGGACCTCGTCCGGCGAGCGCGACCAGTTCTCGGTGGAGAAGGCGTACACCGAGAGATGGCGTACCCCCGCCTGGATCGCGCCCGCCACGACATCCAGGAGAGCCGCTTCACCGGCGCGGTGGCCCTCGACGCGCGTGAGACCGCGCCGGTTCGCCCAGCGACCGTTGCCGTCCATCACGATGGCGACGTGCTGGGGCACCCCCTTCTTCGGGAAGGCCGGAGGGTGGATGCCGGTCCAGTCGATCGGGCGGTACGGCACGGCGTCGCGATGCGTGTAGGGCTTGGGAGTCATGAGACCGTTCCGCGAGAGGAGACATGGGACAGTGCGCGGATGCCGCGCTCGAGGTGCCACTGCGCGTAGGCCGACACCAGACCGGACGCCGCGTTGGTCGCACCCGCGGTCGCCGTGTCCACGGCATCCCAGTCCCCGGACATGAGGGCGCGGAGCACCACGGCCGTCGAGCGGTCGATGCGCGCGGACCCGGTGGGCGCGCACGCCGCGCAGACCATGCCGCCGAGCTGCGCGACGAAGGCGTCGTGCGGACCCGGGGCGCCGCACCGGGCGCACTCGTCGAGTCCGGGCGCCCAGCCCGACAGCGCCATGGCGCGCAGGAGGTAGGAGTCCAGGATCGCGCGGGAAGCGTGCTCGCCGCGGGAGAGAGCGCGAAGCCCGCCGACGAGGAGGAAGTACTGCTGCGTCGTGGCGTCCGCCTCGCTCAGCCGGTCCGCGGCCTCCACCATCGCGTGGGCGGAGGTGTAGCGGTCGTAGTGTGCGACGATGTCGGCGCCGTAGGACCCGAGGGATTCCGCCTGCTGCACGATGTCGAGGGAGCGCCCCTTGTACAGCTGCACATCGGCCACCATGAACGGCTCCAGCCGTGCTCCGAAGCGCGACGACGTCCGTCGCACCCCCTTGGCCACGGCGCGGACCTTGCCGTGTCGGCGGGAGAGGAGCGTGAGGATGCGGTCCGCCTCACCCAGCTTGTGGGTGCGCAGGATCACCACCTCGTCGCGATACGTGGGCACTGCTCGATTATCCCTGCGACCGCGCACAATAGAGGCGTGGACGAGCCGATCTTCGTGATCCCCCTGTGGGCGGACCTCCTCGCCGTCGGACTCGGCGGCATCCAGGGGGCGCTGTTCGCTTCCGGATTCCGCGGCGAGCGACGCCTGGACCTCCTCGGCGTCGCCATCATCGGCATCGTCATGGGCATGGGCGGCGGACTCATCCGCGACCTGCTGCTGAACGTTCCGCCCGTCACCCTGCAGAGCAACTGGTATCTGCTCACCGCGACGGCCGCCGCGCTCGTGGGGATGCTGCTGGCCGGGGTCTTCCGACGCCTGAACGCGCTGATCGTCGGTCTCGACGCCGTCGTGATCGGCCTGTTCGGCGCCTTCGGCACCACCAAGGCGTTGGCGCTCGGTCTCCCGCCGGTCCCCGCGGTGTTCGTGGGGGTGTGCGCGGCCGTGGGCGGCGGCATCCTCCGCGACATCATCATGGGTCTGCCGGTGGCGATCATGCACGTCGGATCGCTCTACGCCGTGGCCGCAGCCGCCGGGTGCGCCACCCTGGCCATCACCACCGAGCTCGGCGGAGCCGCCGGGGTCGCGGCTATCGCGGGAGTGGCGGTGACCGCGGTCATCCGGGTGCTCGCGGTGGTGTTCGACATCTCGCTTCCCGAGCAGCGTGCGCTTTATCGGCGCAAGGTGGCGGTGGAGACCTCGTCGATCGCCCTCCCCAAGTCCTGACCTCCCGCCCCGCCGCCCTCGCGGTGAGGGGGAAGGTCAGACGGCGGTGAGTTCCGCGGCGTGGGCCCGGGTGCGGATCGCGCGGTTCACGCCGGAGACGATGGCCTTGAGGGATGCCGTCGAGATGTCGTTGTCGATGCCCACGCCCCACAGGCGCTCGCCGTCGACCTGGAGCTCGACGTAGGCAGCGGCTTGCGCGTCCCCGCCGGAGCTCAGCGCGTGCTCCACGTAGTCGTAGAGCGTGACGTCGAATCCCTGGGCGCGGATGATCTCCAGGAACGCGGCGACGGGGCCGTTGCCCCGGCCGGACGCCTGGATGCTCTCGTCGCCGTCCCGGAGGGTCACATCGAGCGCGACGTCCGCGGACAGGTCGCTCTGCGACCGGGTCGAGAGCAGCTCGAACCGGCCCCAGCGATGGTCGTCGTGCGCGGCGGGCAGGTACTCGTCGGTGAAGACCGACCAGATCTGCTCGCTCGTGACCTCGCCGCCCTCGGCATCCGTCTTGGCCTGGACGACTCCGGAGAACTCGATCTGCAGGCGACGGGGCAGGTCCAGGGCGTGATCGCTCTTCAGCAGATACGCCACGCCGCCCTTGCCGGACTGGGAGTTGACGCGGATGACCGCTTCGTAGGAGCGGCCGAGGTCCTTCGGGTCGATGGGCAGATATGGAACCGCCCATTCGATCTCGTCGACGGTGACGCCCTGCGCCTGGGCACGGGACTCCATCGCCTCGAAGCCTTTCTTGATCGCGTCCTGGTGCGAGCCGCTGAATGCCGTGAACACCAGATCGCCGGCCCACGGGCTGCGCTCCGGCACCGGCAGCTGGTTGCAGTACTCCGCGGTCCGCTTGACGTGATCGATGTCGCTGAAGTCGATCTGCGGGTCCACGCCCTGCGTCAGCAGGTTGATCCCCAGCGCCACCAGGTCGACGTTTCCGGTGCGCTCGCCGTTGCCGAACAGGCAGCCCTCGATACGGTCGGCGCCGGCCATGTAGCCGAGCTCGGCCGCAGCGATGGCCGTGCCGCGGTCGTTGTGCGGATGCAGGGACAGGATGACGTTCTCGCGGTGCGCGAGATGCCGGCTCATCCACTCGATCGAGTCGGCGTACACGTTGGGGGTCGTCATCTCCACGGTCGCGGGCAGGTTGATGATGACCTTGCGTTCGGGCGCGGGCTCGAAGACTTCGATCACCTGGTTGCAGACGTCGACCGCGAACTCCAGCTCGGTGCCGGTGTAGCTCTCCGGGGAGTACTCGTAGAAGACCTTCGTCTCGGGGATGCGCTTCTCGAACTCACGGCACAGCCGCGCGCCCTCGAGGGCGATGTCGATGATCCCCTGCTTGTCGGTGCGGAACACCACCTCGCGCTGCAGCACGCTCGTCGAGTTGTAGAGGTGGACGATCGCCTGCTTCGCGCCCGCGATCGCCTCGTACGTGCGCTCGATCAGGTGCTCGCGTGCCTGGGTGAGGACTTGGATGGTGACGTCACCGGGGATCGCATCGTCCTCGATGAGGTGACGGACGAAATCGAAATCGGTCTGGCTCGCCGACGGGAAGCCGACCTCGATCTCCTTGTAGCCCATGCCGACGAGCAGATCGAACATGATCCGCTTGCGCTCCGGGCTCATCGGGTCGATGAGCGCCTGGTTGCCGTCGCGGAGATCGACCGCGCACCACCGCGGGGCGGCCGTGATCCGGCGGTCGGGCCACGTGCGATCGGGCAGCTCCACCCGGATCTGCTCGTGGAACGGGCGGTACTTGTGGATGGGCATGCCCGAGGGGCGCTGGGTGTTTTCCATGATTCGTCGCTTCAGATCGTGGGCCCGAGAGGGGGCCGGCTGGATGCCGATGGGTGCGGACCGACGACAAGCTCCGCGACGAGGAGGGTCCTAGAACGAGGACTCGTCGCGGCGACTAAGAAGGAGAAGCCCGCCGAAGCGCATGCGTCGATGGTAGCAGGACCCCGGCTCAGAATCCGAGGCGCCCGAGCTGCTTGGGATCGCGTTGCCAGTCTTTCGCGACCCGCACATGCAGCTTCAGGAAAACACGCGTCCCCACCAGCGGCTCGATCTGGGCACGGGCGCGCGCGCCGACGTCGCGGAGGCGCGAGCCCTTGTGTCCGATGATGATCGCCTTCTGGCTGTCCCGCTCGACGATCACGTTGGCGTGGATGTCTGTCATGTCGCCGGTCTCGCGGCGCGCGATGTCCTCGATGGTGACAGCGATCGAGTGGGGCAGCTCGTCCCGGACGCCGTCGAGGGCCGATTCCCGGATGATCTCCGCGATGCGATCCTCGCGGGATTCATCGGTGACGACGTCCTCGGGGTACAGCGCGGGCCCGGTCGGCATCATGGCCAGAAGCTCGTCGGCGAGCACGTCCAGCTGGTCGCGCGTGAGGGAGGACAGCGGGATGACGGCATCCCAGTCCTCGCGGAGGGCATCCACTTCGACCAGGCGATCGGTGATCTGCTCGCGCGACGCCGCGTCCGTCTTGGTGACGATCGCGACCTTGCGCGCCCGGGGATATCCCGACAGGGACTCCGCGATGCGACGATCGCCGGGCCCGACCTTCTCGGTGGCCGGCACGCAGAATCCGATGACGTCGACGTCCCCGAGGACCGACTCGACGAGGTCGTTCAGGCGCTGCCCGAGGAGCGTGCGGGGCTTGTGGAGACCCGGCGTGTCGACGATCACGAGCTGACCGTCCGGTCGGGTGACGATGCCGCGGATCGCCCGACGCGTCGTCTGCGGCTTGTCGCTGATGATCGCGACCTTCTCGCCGACGAGGGCGTTGGTCAGCGTCGATTTGCCGACGTTCGGTCGCCCGACGAAGGTCACGAATCCCGAACGGAACGTGTCAGTGGTCATCTCAGTTCTTCCCTTCGCGGGGGTCGTCGCTGCGGGTCTCCGCACCTCCGGTGCCCACCGTGCGCAGTTCTCCGGTTCGCGGATGCCGCTCCCCCACGTTCTCGTCGACCGGCGACGGCGCGCGTTCGACGAAGACGGTCGCGATCCCGCGCCCGCGGCCGCGCGAGGCACCGCCGATCATGACGAGGCCGGCGTATTCGGCGGTGGCGCCGGCTTGCGGAACACGCCCGAGAGCCTTGCCGAGCAGGCCGCCGATGGAATCGACGTCTTCGTCCTCGATGTCGATCCCGAAAAGGTCGCCGACCTCGTCGACGCCGAGGCGGGCACTGACGCGGTAGTGGCCGGGCCCGATCTCCTCGATCTCGTCCGCCCGCGGGTCGTATTCGTCGGCGATCTCGCCCACGAGCTCTTCGATCAGATCCTCCAGAGTGACCAGGCCCGAGACGCCCCCGTACTCGTCGACCACGAGGCACACGTGCACGGCATCGCGCTTCATCTGCTGGAGGAGGGTCTCGGCGCGCATCGACTCGGGGACGAACACCGCCGGGCGCGCCACGCGGGCGGCGGGTGCATCGCGCCAGCCGACCTCGTCACGGAAGCCGAACTGCACGAGATCCTTCAGGTAGAGGACCCCGATCACGTCGTCGGCCTCGTCGTCGACGATCGGCACCCGCGAGACGCCCTTGTCGAGGAAGATGGCCATGGCCTCGCGCGTCGACGCCGCGGCATCCACCGTCACCATGTCGGTGCGCGGCACCATGACGGCGCGCACGTACGTCTCTGTGAAATCGAACACCGAGTGGATGAGCTCGCGGTCGTCCTCCTCGATCAGGTCGTTCTCCGCGGCCTCGTCGATGATGCTCAGCAGCTGCTCCTCCGATGCGAAGGACCCTGTCCGTGCGCGTCCCGGAGCGACACGTGTGCCGATGGCGGCGAGGCCGTGTGCGAGGGGACCGAGGAGGACGCGGACGCCGCGGACGACGGGCGCCGCGGCGCGGAGCAGACCGCGGGCGTGCTGCCGACCCACGCTGCGGGGGCTCGCGCCCACGACGATGTAGGAGATCCCCGTCATGAGCACGGCCGCGGCGAGCATGGCCCACCAGATGTTGTCGAACAGCAGGGTGAGGGCCACCGTCACCAGGACGGCCGCGGTGGTCTCTGCCAGCACTCGGATGAAGATGACGGCGTTGGTGTGGGCTTCGGGGTCGACCGCGATGCGCCGCAGAGACACGGCATTGCGGCCGTCCGAGCCGAGCTCCGCCAGGTCGGCGCGGGAAGTCACGCCGAGGGCGGCGTCGAGGGCCACCATCAGGAAGCCGAAACCGAGCAGAAGGGCGGCCCCGACGAGCAGGAGCGCTTCGGTCATGTGCGAGGCCGACGGCGTTCGGCCGCGTGGAAGCTCGCGATGAGCTCGCGCTGGAGGCCGAACATCTCCCGTTCCTCCTCCGGCTCGGCATGGTCGAAGCCGAGGAGGTGGAGCAGGCCGTGGGTGGTGAGCAGGATCAGCTCATCGGCGGTCGAGTGCCGGGCCGCGACCGCCTGCGCCTCCGCGACCTGCGGGCACAGCACGATGTCGCCGAGGAGTCCGGGAGGCGTGGGCATGTCCTCGGTCCCCGGGCGGAGCTCGTCCATGGGGAAGCTCAGGACGTCGGTCGGCCCCGGCTCGTCCATCCACTGGACGTGGAGCGATTCCATCGCGCCCTCGTCGACCAGGAGGATGGCGACATCCGCGTCCGGACTCACGCGCAGTTCCGACAGGTTGTGCTCCGTGAGGCGGAGGAGCACGGTCTCGTCGACGTCGATCCCCGACTCGTTGCTGATCTCGATCGTCATGAACGCCCCCTCTTGCCCAGACGGTCGCGCGGGCCTGCGCCGCGCGGTCCTCCGCGTCGGTCGGCGCGGTTGGCGAACTCGCTCGCCTCATCGCGCTCGCGTCGAGCCGCCAATCGCTTCTCGTCGTAGGCGCTGTACGCGTCGACGATGCGTCCGACCAGCGTGTGCCGGACGACATCCTCCGACGTCAGATGGGCGAAGTGGATGTCATCGATGTCCGACAGCACGCGGGTCACCAGGCGGAGTCCGGACGCCCCCTGCGGGAGGTCGACCTGGGTGACGTCGCCGGTGACGACCATCCGGGTCCCGAACCCCAGTCGCGTGAGGAACATCTTCATCTGTTCCGGCGTCGTGTTCTGCGCTTCGTCGAGGACGACGAAGGAGTCGTTGAGGGTGCGTCCGCGCATATACGCAAGCGGCGCGACCTCGATCGTGCCGGTCGCCATGAGCTTGGGGACCAGCTCCGGATCCATCATCTCGTTGAGGGCGTCGTAGAGCGGGCGCAGATAGGGATCGATCTTGTCGGTGAGAGTCCCGGGGAGGAAGCCCAACCGCTCCCCCGCCTCGACGGCAGGGCGCGTGAGGATGATCCGGTTGACCTCCTTGCGCTGCAGGGCCTGCACCGCCTTCGCCATGGCGAGGTAGGTCTTCCCGGTACCGGCCGGACCGATGCCGAACACGATCGTGTGATCCTCGATCGCGTCGACGTACGCCTTCTGCCCCGCCGTCTTCGGCCTGATCACCTTGCCCCGCGAGGAGAGGATCGCCTCTCCGAGCACCTCGGACGGGCGGGGGCCGCCGTCGCTGCGGAGGATCCGGTTGGATGAGGAGACGTCGGAGGGAGCGAGGTCGTGCCCCGCTCGCGTCATCTCGAGCAGCTCGTCCACGAGCCGCCGCGCCGCCGCGACGTCGTCGGTCGCCCCCGAGAGGGTGATCTCGTTCCCGCGGACGAGCACGTCCACACTCGGGTGCTCCCGCTCGACCACACGGAGCAGCCGATCCTGCGGGCCGAGGAGCTGGACCATCGCCACCCCGTCGGCGTAGATGCGTTCTGTCGAGGTGTCGTCAGCCACCGAGACTCTTCTCCCCCAGCCCACCGGCCAGGACGTGTGCGTGCACATGGAAGACCGTCTGACCGGCGCCGGCGCCGGTGTTGAACACCAGTCGGAAATCGCCGTCACCGTGTTCCGCGGCGAGCGAAGACGCGAGACCGATCATCTCGGCCAGGATGTCGGGTGCACCGGCCGCGAGCTCCACGACGTTGCGGTACTCCTCCGACTTGGGGATCACCAGGAGATGCAGGGGCGCCTGCGGCGCGATGTCGCGGATGGCGAAGACGTTCTTGGTCTCGGCGAGGATCTCCGCGGGGATGTCTCCGCGGAGGATGCGGGTGAAGATCGACGACTCGGCCATAGCGGCCAGTCTATCCGCGCGGATTGCGAGGACCGGCGGGGTCACCAGCGCTCGAGCGACGCGCTCAGGACCGCGAGCGCCGCGGGCCCCGCCGTGGAGGTGCGCAGCACCGTGTCGCCGAGGCGCGCGACAACGGCCCCCGCGTCGGAGAAGGTGCGGAGCTCGCCGTCCGATATCCCGCCTTCGGGCCCGACGACGAGGACGACGTCCTCGTCGTCGGTGAAGCGGAGTTCGCTCACGCGCTCCGACCCGTCGGGGTCGAGGACGACGAGGTGAGCCGCGGCGAACGCGGACGCGACCTCGCGCGTGGTCGCGAGGGGCGCGACGGCGGGGATCCAGGCCCGGTGCGCCTGCTTGGCCGCCTCCCGGACGATCGTGGTCCAGCGAGCACGACCCTTGATCGCCTTGGCCGCATCCCAGCGCGACACGCTGCGCTCCGCCTGCCACGGGACGATCTCATCGACGCCGAGTTCCGTCGACGCCTGAACGGCGAGCTCGTCCCGATCGCCCTTCGCCAGCGCCTGGACCAGCACCACGCGCGGGCGGGAAGCCGGGACCTCGCGTCGCACCGTGACCGCGACCACCACGCGCCGGGGCGCGACCTCCGTGCAGGTACCCTCCGCCCAGACCCCTCGGCCGTCCCCGATCGTGACGGCCTCCCCCGCCCTCACTCGGCGCACCGTCGCGGCGTGGTGCGCCTCGGTACCGGAGAGGACGAGGTCGTCGCCGACGGCGGCGTCGGAGACGGCATCCGTCACGAAATGCAGAGCCATCTCAGTGGCGGAACCGATCGCGGAGCTTCGCGAACAGTCCCTGATGGAACTCGGAGAGCCGAGGGGAGGGCGCCTTCGTGCGTCGGGCGAACTCTTCGATCAGCGCACGTTCCTTCGCGTCGAGTCGGGTGGGGGTCACGACGTGGACTCCGACGCGCAGATCGCCGCGCTGAGAACCGCGCAACGGAGTGATGCCCCGTCCCTTGATGGTCAGCACGTCGCCCGCCTGCACGCCGGGACGGATCTCGAGATCGACCGGGCCGTCCAACGACGTGATGGTGGTGGTCGTCCCGAGGATCGCGTCGGGCATCGACACCTCGAGGGTGGCGAGCAGATCGTCCCCCTCGCGGCTGAACGCGTCGTGCGGGGCGACGGAGATCTCGATGTACAGGTCGCCGTTCGGGCCGCCGGCGGGCCCCACCTCTCCCGAGCCCGGAAGCTGGAGGCGGAGACCGGTCTCGACGCCGGCGGGGATGTCGAGGGAGACCGTTCGGCGGGAACGGACCCGTCCCTGTCCCTGGCAGGTGGCGCACGGGTACGGGATGGTCGTGCCGTATCCCTGGCATACCGAGCAGGGCTGGCTCGTGACGACGTTCCCGAGCAGGCTGCGGACCTGACGCTGGACGTGCCCCGATCCGTGGCAGATGTCGCATGTCACGGGTGCGGTGCCCGGCTGACAGCAGGACCCCTCGCAGGTCTCGCACCCCACGGCGGTGTCGACCTCGATGTCGCGGTGCACGCCGAAGACGACGTCGCCGAGTTCGAGGGAGACCTTCACGAGGGCGTCCTGCCCGCGCTCCCGACGCGAGCGCGGACGCCCCGCGCGGGCTCCGCCGCCGCCGAAGAAGGTCTCGAAGATGTCACCGAAGCCGCCGAACCCGGCACCGCCGAGTCCACCGCCGTCGCCGCCCATGTCGTACCGGGCACGCTGATCGGGGTCGCTCAGCACGTCGTACGCGTGGGTGACGAGCTTGAAGCGCTCGGCCGCGTCGTCTCCCGGATTGACATCCGGGTGCAACTGGCGGGCCAGGCGCCGGTACGCCTTCTTGATCTCATCCGGACTGGCGTCGCGCGCGACGCCGAGGACCTCGTAGTGGTCAGTCACGGTGGCCTTTCTGCCCGCGCGGAACGCGGGGTCGGGTGAGCAGCGTCAGCGGCCGCTCTCGTCTTCTTCGAGGATCCGCGTGAGGTATCGGGCCACGGCCCGCACCGCCGCGAGATTGGTCGGGTAATCCATCCGCATCGGACCGAGGAGACCGACGCGCGCACGGGTACGCGCACCGGTCACGTCGTAGTCGCTGGCCAGGACGGATGCCTCGCCGAGGCCGAACGGTTCGTTCTCGCGCCCGATGCTCGCGGCGAGGCCCTGATCGTCCGCGACCATCTCGCCCATCAGCCGGAGGATGGTCACCTGCTCCTCGATCGCCTCGAGGAGCGGATAGATGCTCCCGCGGAAGTCCGCTTCGCTGCGGGCGAGGTTGGCGCTGCCGGCCATCACGAGGCGGTCCTGCCGGAAGTGCTCGAGCTCCTCCGCCACGGCCTTCGCGATGAGGATCGTGGCCGTCTCCCGCGGGACCGTGGGTTCATCGGGTGTCGCGATCCGCGCGGCGATGCGCTCGAGTCCCTCCCGCACGGGCCTGCCGACGAGGAGGGTTCCCAGCTCCGCCCGGATCCGGCCGAGATCGCTGTCGTCGAACTCGTCGCGCACGGAGGCGACGCGCTGCGACACCCGTCCGGTGTCGGTGACGACGATGACCAGCATCCGTCCGCCGCCGAGCTGCACGAGCTCCACATGGGTGACGCGTGCCCGGGCGAACGAGGGATACTGCACGATCGCGACCTGTCCCGTGAGGCTGGTCAGGGCGCGCACCGTGCGCGTGAGGACGTCGTCCAGGTCGCTCGACCCCTCCAGGAAGGAGGCGATGGCGCTGCGCTGCGCGGTGCTCAACGGGCGGAGCTCCGCCAGATGGTCGACGAAAACGCGGTAACCCTTGTCAGTGGGAACCCTGCCGGATGAGGTGTGCGGAGCCGCGATGAGCTCCTCGTCCTCGAGCTGGGCCATGTCGTTTCGGATCGTCGCGGCGGACACGCCGAAGGCGTGACGATCGACGATCGCCTTGCTGCCCACGGGCTCACGCGTGTCGACGTAGTCCTGAACGATGGCGCGCAGCACCTGGAGGCCCCGCTCGCTGACCATGCCACCTCCTCGGACGATCGTTGGCACTCACCGGAATCGAGTGCCAATTCTACTCGATGGCCCCGGGTCGGCTCGGGAGGCGCTCAGGAGGTCAGTGCGCGGGCCACCGTGTCGCCGAGGAGACGTCCGCGCAGCGTCAGCACCACCCGACCGTGGACCGCTGCTGCGCCGTCGACCAGTCCGTCGGCGATCAGAGCGGCGAGAGCTCGTCGTCCGGACGCCGACAGACGCTCGACGGGAAGCCCGTCGCGGATGCGGGTGCGGAGGAGCACCTCCTCCCATCGGCGCGCTGTCGCGTCCGGCGTCTCGCGTCCCGCCGCCGGCGACTCCCC
Source organism: Microbacterium aurantiacum (assembly GCF_021654035.1). Taxonomy (GTDB): domain Bacteria; phylum Actinomycetota; class Actinomycetes; order Actinomycetales; family Microbacteriaceae; genus Microbacterium; species Microbacterium aurantiacum. The sequence goes on along the minus strand of NZ_JAJPDW010000009.1, from coordinate 19,357 downwards.
TGCGGCGAGGCGCGCGGCGTACGCCGCCGGGTGCCGCACATTCCAGAACCGGGTACCCGCGATGTGGCTGTGCGCGCCGGGGCCGTAGCCCCACCAGTCGGCACCTTCCCAGTACGCGAGATTGTGGCGTGAGCGGCTGTCGGGGGTGCGTGCCCAGTTCGACACCTCGTACCAGTCGTATCCGGCCTCACCGAGGAGTGCGTCGGCCAGCTCGTACATGTCCGCCTGCAGATCGTCGTCGGGCGGAACGACCTCGCCGCGGCGGATCTGTCGGGCGAGCTTCGTCCCGTCCTCCACGATGAGGGCGTACGCGGAGATGTGATCGGGCTCCAGTGCGAGGGCGGCGTCGAGCGAGCGCCGCCAATCCTCCAGCGCCTCGCCCGGCGCGCCGTAGATCACGTCGACGCTCACCTGCAGACCCGCCGCCCGCGCGGAGTTCACCGCGGAGCGGACGTTCTCGGGGCGGTGTGTGCGATCGAGGCTCGCCAGCACGTGCGGGACCGCCGACTGCATGCCGACGGACATCCGGGTCACTCCGGCCGCCGCCAGCGCCTCGGCGGTGCCGTCGACGACCGTGTCGGGATTGGCCTCCACGGTCACCTCGGCGTCAGGGGCGATACCGAACTCCTCGGCGACGCCGTGGAGCATCCGCCCGAGGTCGCCTGCGGGAAGAAGGGTCGGGGTTCCGCCCCCGAGGAACACCGTCGTCGCGGGGCGCAACGGACCGCGTGCGGCGAGCTGCGCAGCAGAGAGGGTGATCTCCCGCCGGACGGTCTCGGCGTACGCGTCCTGGGACGCGCCGTGCAGTTCCTGTGCGGTGTAGGTGTTGAAGTCGCAGTAGCCGCAACGGACGCGGCAGAACGGAACGTGCAGGTACACGCTGAACGGCGCGTCCGCCGACCACGTCGAGTCCTCCCCGAGAGGACCCGCCGCGGGAATCGGGTCACCGAGCGGAAGCGCAGCCCCCACGTCAGGCCGACGTCGTGTACAGAGGTGAGATGGCGCGGAGATAGCCGGAAAAGAGCGCACGTCGCCGCCTCCGCGTCAACGCGGGGAACAGTCGGTGGAGAGGGGCCTTCGGAGCGTCGAACGCGCGGACGGTGAACCACACCTCGTCGTTGTCGTGCCAGTCCAGCATGAGCGACTCCTCGCCGCTGACGACGGAGTCGCCCACGGTGCCGATCGCGAAACCGATCCGTCGCGGCTCGTCGACGGCGAAGATGACGCGGAGCTCGGCATCCGCCCGCATTCCTCCCACGCGACCCGCCACGCGCACCGTCGTCCCCCCGGCGACGTACGGGGTGCCGTCGGCGTCGTAGCGCACGTCCGACTCGCTCCTGCTCGGGGCGACGGGCACCCCCTCCGGGTCGAAGCTGACACCGGCGTAGGTCGGTCCCGCGGCCGGACGCACGTCGCTCAGGGCGAGCCCCGCCCCGCGCTGCGCCGTCCACGACAGCAGTGCCTCGCCCGCGGAGCGGAACCGCGCTTCGCCGCTGCCGATGCGCCACGACTGTTCCGCAGGGATGCTCCGCTCGGGCGGGTACTGCATCAGATCGGGGGCCTGGGTGGCTCCGACGGCGGCGTAGTCGACGGTGTCGTCCCGGAAGCTTCCTCGACGCATGGGGTCCAGCCTACTTCGCGGCCTTGCCCTCGACATCCCCGGAGAGCGCGGCGATGAACGCCTCCTGGGGGACCTCGACGCGTCCGACCATCTTCATGCGCTTCTTGCCCTCCTTCTGCTTCTCCAGCAGCTTCCGCTTACGGGTGATGTCGCCGCCGTAGCACTTCGCCAGGACGTCCTTGCGGATCGCACGGATGTTCTCGCGCGCGATGATGCGCGCGCCGATGGCCGCCTGGATCGGCACTTCGAACTGCTGGCGCGGAATGAGCTTCCGCAGGCGTTCGGTCATCATCGTTCCGTACGCGTACGCCTTCTCGCGGTGCACGATCGAGCTGAACGCGTCCACCTTGTCGCCCTGGAGAAGGATGTCGACCTTGACCAGGTCGGCCTCCTGCTGCCCGCTGGGCTCGTAGTCGAGACTCGCGTAGCCCTGCGTCTTGGACTTCAGCTGGTCGAAGAAGTCGAACACGATCTCGCCGAGCGGCATGTCGTAGCGGAGCTCGACGCGGTCCTCGCTGAGGTAGTCCATGCCCAGCAGGCTGCCGCGGCGGGTCTGGCAGAGCTCCATGACGGTGCCGACGTAGTCCTTCGGGAGCAGGATGCCGACCTTGACCATCGGCTCGGAGACCGAGGCGACCCGTCCGTCCGGATACTCGCTGGGATTGGTCACCGTGACCGTTTCACCGGTGTCGGTGGTGACCTCGTACGTCACCGAGGGCGCGGTGGTGATGAGATCGAGGCCGAACTCGCGCGCGAGGCGCTCGGTGATGATCTCGAGGTGCAGGAGTCCGAGGAACCCGCAGCGGAAGCCGAATCCCAGCGCGACCGACGTCTCCGGCTCGTACTGCAGGGACGCGTCCGAGAGCTTCAGCTTGTCCAGCGCCTCGCGGAGGTCGCCGTAGTCGCTGCCGTCGATCGGGTAGATGCCCGAGAACACCATGGGCTTCGGATCCGTGTATCCCGGGAGGGCTTCGGTCGCGGGCACGCGGTGGTGCGTGATGGTGTCGCCCACCTTGGACTGACGGACGTCCTTCACACCGGTGATGAGGTAGCCCACCTCTCCCACGCCGAGTCCGCGGGTGGGCGTCGGCTCGGGGCTGGAGACGCCGATCTCGAGGAGCTCGTGCGTCGCGCGGGTGGACATCATCTGGATGCGCTCGCGGGGCGACAGCTGTCCGTCGACCATGCGCACGTACGTCACGACGCCCCGGTAGGCGTCGTAGACCGAATCGAAGATCATCGCGCGGGCCGGCGCGTCTGCGTTGCCCGTCGGTGCCGGGATCTGCTCGACGATACGGTCGAGCAGGGCTTCCACGCCCATTCCGGTCTTGCCGGAGACGCGCAGCACATCCGCAGGATCGCCGCCGATGAGTCCGGCGAGTTCGGCGGCGAACTTCTCGGGGTCGGCGGCCGGGAGGTCGATCTTGTTGAGCACCGGGATGATGTGCAGATCGTTCTCGAGGGCGAGGTAGAGGTTCGCCAGCGTCTGGGCCTCGATGCCCTGAGCGGCGTCGACGAGGAGGATGGCACCCTCGCAGGCCGCGAGCGACCGGCTGACCTCGTAGGTGAAGTCGACGTGGCCGGGCGTGTCGATCATGTTCAGCGCGTAGGCGGAATCGCCCAGCTGCCACGGCATCCGCACGGCCTGGGACTTGATGGTGATGCCGCGTTCGCGCTCGATGTCCATGCGGTCGAGGTACTGGGCGCGCATGTCGCGGTCGGCGACGACGCCGGTGATCTGCAGCATCCGGTCGGCCAGGGTGGACTTCCCGTGGTCGATGTGGGCGATGATGCAGAAGTTGCGGATGAGCTCCGGCGGGGTGGCGGACGGCTCGAGAGGCTTCAGGGCGCGAGGTGACATGTCTCGACGATTCTACGGGGGTGGTGGCTTAGCCTGACGGCATGGTCGTCCAGGTGGTGATGGTTCACGGCATCCGTACGTCCGCGACGATGTGGCGCGCCCAGGTGGCCCATCTTCGGGACCGTGGTGTCGGCGCGATCGCCGTGGACCTCCCCGGCCACGGATCGCGGATGTCGGAGGAGTTCTCCGTCGACGGCGCGTTCGCCACCATCGACGCCGCGGTGCGGGATGCCGCGACGCGGGGTCCGGTCATCCTCGTCGGACATTCGATGGGGGGTCTGCTGAGCATCGAGTACGCCGGCGCGGAGGAGCGGCCGCCGCTGGCGGCGTTCATCGCGGCATCCTGCACAGCGATCCCCCGCGGACCCGGGCTCGCGGCCTACCGATTCCTCGCGCGCCGCTTCGACGCGCTGCCCGATCGCGGGATGTGGCTCACCGATCGGGTGCTCGATCTCACGCTCCCCGGCGACACGCGCGCCGACTTCGGGGCGGGGGGCTACGCCTTCGACACGCAGGATGTCGCCCTCCGCAGCCTGTCGGTGCTGGATCTGCTGTCCGCCTTGGCGCGGATCGAGGTTCCGCTGTGGTTCGTCAACGGCCAGTTCGACCAGTTGAGGGTCAACGAGCGTCTGTTCACGCGGGTCGCTCCGCACGCCGAGCTCATCGTCGTTCCGCGCACGAGCCACCTCGTCACCGCGATGAGGCCGCGCGTCTTCAACGCCGTACTGGACCTGGCGATCGCGACGGTCGAGCAGACCTGGTAGAATCCTTGTTTGGCTTGCGTGTGGGTTCACCGCACGACCGCCGCGGCGCCCCTCTCGCGTCACCGGCACTCCACCATCACTCCGAGCGAAGGAACGTCCACACGTGGCGAACATCAAGTCGCAGATCAAGCGCAACAAGACCAACGAGAAGGCCCGCGAGCGCAACAAGGCGGTCAAGAGCGAGCTGAAGACCGAGGTGCGTCGCACCCGCGAGGCCGTCGCCTCCGGCGACAAGGCCGCGGCCGAGACCGCGCTGCGCAAGGCCAACAAGAAGCTCGACAAGGCTGTGAGCAAGGGCGTCATCCACGCCAACCAGGCTGCGAACCGCAAGTCGGCGATCGCCAAGCAGGTTGCGTCCATCTGACGTCCCGCAGCGACGACGAAGGCCCGCTCCTCCATGGAGCGGGCCTTCGTCGTTCGCGGCTCCCCGGTTCACTGACCGAACGGGCTCCGCGTGGCGATCACCGTGACCAGACGCTCCACGGCGAACACCGGGTCGCGCGACGCGCCCTTCACCTCGGAATCGGCGCGCGCCGCGGCCTGGATGGCCATACCGAGCGTGGTCTCGTTCCAGCCACTGAGGTCTCGCCGCGCGCGATCGACCTGCCAGTCCTTCAGGCCGAGGCGCGCAGCCAGGGCGCTCGAGGACTCTCGATGGCCCGCCACGCGAGCCATCGTGCGCAGTTTGGAGGCGATGGCCGCCACCAGGGGCACCGGGTCCGCCCCGGAGGCGAGGGCGTGCCGCAGGGCGACGAGCGCGTCGCCGTAGCGGCCGGCGATGGCGGTGTCGGCCACGACGAATGCGGAGGTCTCGACACGCCCGCCGTAGTACCGCTCGACCACCTGGTCCGTGATGTCGCCGGGGACGTCGGAGATCAGCTGCTGGCACGCCGCCGCGAGTTCGGTGAGATCGTCCGCGAACGCGGACACCAGCGCCCGCAGAGCGCTGGGCGCGATGCGCTTCTGGGCCGACCGGAACTCGTCCGCGGCGAAGTCGAAGCGATCCGAATCCCGCTTGACCGCCGGGCAGGAGATCTCGACACCGCCGCCGCGACCGCTGCGCACGGCGTCGAGCAGCTTCTTCCCGCGCACGGTCGCCCCGGTGTGGCGCAGGATGACGGTCGCGCCCTCCTGGGGAGCCTCGAGATATCCGAGCGCTTCGGTGAGGAACGCGTCGTTGCACTTTTCGACGCCGCTGACCCGGATGAGGCGGGGCTCGCCGAACAGGGAGGGAGACGTCAGCGACAGGAGGGTGCCGGGAGCGTAGTCGTCCGCGCGGACGTCGGAGACCTCGAGGCTCGGATCGTCCGCCCGCAGGATGTCGCGGACGCCTGCGATCGCACGCTCGGCGCAGACCTCCTCAGGGCCGGACACGAGGACGAGGGGGGCGGGCTGCGGGCTGCGCCATGAGATCTGCGGGATCGCGCTCTTCGGCCCTCGGGCAGCGGGACGACGTGCGGCGGGCATGGGGTTCAGCCTACAAGCGGGCGCCGACGTCCCACGGCTCAGTCGGCTCGCCGCTCGCTCCAGATCCGCCACCCCTCGGGGACGCGGACGATCGCGACGACTCCCGCTCGGTCGGTCCGCGCGACAGTCGCGCCGACCTCCTCGAGGATGCGGAGGATCTCCACGCGCGGGTGCCCGTGGGTGTTGTCCGCGCCGACGGGTATGAGGGCGACGGCGGGTGCGGCGAGGGCGTACAGACCGGCATCCTGGTCGGCGCTCCCGTGGTGCGCGACCTTCACCAGGGCGTACGGGGGATCGAGCGCCCCCGAGGCCCCGAGGACCCGCTGCGTCGCGGCCGAGAGGTCGCCGAGCCACAGGGAATCGGGCACTCCCCCGCCGGACATCTCCAGCACGACGCTGGCGTCATTGCCCGGCTCGCCGGCGCCGGGACCGGGGACGGGCCACACCGTGCGCCATCGGGCGCCGCCGAGGAGACCGGTGTCACCCCTGCCGGTGCGGGTCACCCGGGCGCCCGCGGCCTCCAGCACCCCGAGGGTCACCGCATCCTGAGGCTCCACGGGGCCGTGGAGCACGCGGCCGACGCGGCCGACGATCGCGTCGATCCCCCCGCTGTGGTCGAGGTCGAAGTGCGTGAGGACGAGCAGATCGATGCGGGTGACCCCCGCTCGGGCGAGGCAGCGTGAGAGCAGCCCGGGATCGGGGCCCGTGTCGATGAGGGCGACCACCCCGGAAGAGCGGACGAGCACGGCATCCCCCTGGCCCACGTCGCACGCGAGGATCGTCCAGTCGCGGGGCAGGGTCCAGGGGCCGATCACTGATTCGAGGGCGATGCGTCCGCCCGCGAGACCGATGACGACCGCCAGGACGGCGGCCGTGAGGACCCGCGTCGCGCGCGCGAGGCGCGTCGATCCCCGGACACCCGCGATGACGATCCCGACGCACACGCCGACGACCGCGAGGGAGGCCGCACCGCCGAGCCCATCCATCCAGCCCAGGGTGCCCAGCGGCAGGTCCGACAGCGCCATCGCCGTCCCCGCGATCCAGGACGCCGGGAGCCACGCGAGCATCGTGAGCCCGTTCTGCAGCGTCGGCCACGGAGCGGCGAGACAGGCGAGAAGACCCACGACGGTCGCCACAGGCGCGGCGGGTGCGGCCAGGAGGTTCGCCGGCACTCCCCAGAGCGGCACCTCGGGGGTGATCAGGATCAACAGCGGCCCGCACGCGAGCTGTGCGGCCAGAGGGACCGCCAGGGCCAGCGCCAGGAATCGTGGGAGCGCCCGCGACAACCCCTCGGCGAGCGGTCGGGCGAACAGGAGGAGCGCGCCCGTCGCCGCGGCGGAGAGCGCGAAGCCGAGCGACGTGGACAGCCACGGATCGAAGACGAGCAGGACGCCGACCGTGAGGGTGAGGATGCCGATCCCGGCGGCGGGACGACCGAGCAGAAGGGCGAGCATCGACACCGCGGCCATCGTCGCCGCCCGGACGACGCTCGGCTCGGGGGTCACGAGCAGGACGAAGCCCGCCAGCACGGTCACGCCGACGAGGACTCGGCCGCGACGGGTGGCGCCGAGAGCTGCGGAGAGGACGAAGGAGATCCCGACCACGATCGCACAGTTGGCTCCGGACACAGCCGTGAGGTGCGAGAGCGAGGTCGCCTTCATCGCGGCGTCGAGCTCGGGCGAGACCGCCGAGGTGTCGCCGACGGCGAGACCCGCGATGAGGCCCGCTCCGGGGGCGGGAAGCGGGTCGCCCGCCCGCACGAGGCCGTGCCGGAGGTCGGAGGCGACGGCGAAGACCCCCTTCGGCGCGTGCAGGATCTGCGGTGCCTCGACGGCGCGCAGACGCACGACCGCGCGCTCGCCGTTCCGCGCCGGTGCCGCGCTCCCGATGACGCGCACCGTCGCGCCGACATCGAGCCGGGAGCCGGCAGTCGCACGGTCCTGGGGACTCAGCGCGACGACGAGGTCGGCGCCGAGCGGCCGCTCATCACCCGACACCGATGCCGACGACACGCGGGCGACGAACGAGGCGCCGTGCGCCGAGGGCTCGATCTTCCCCACGACCACGGCGGTGACCTCCAGCCGGCCCGGCGCGTCGAGCAGGAGGCCCGCAGCCGCGTCGCGCTGAGGCTCCGCCAGTGCCACGTGGGACGCAGCGGATGCGGCCAGTGCGAGGGAGAGGGCCAGCACCACGGGCGCCGCACCCGTCCGGCCCGCTCGGACGCGCAGCACGAGGGCCGCCGCAACCACCACGGTGCAGGTCCACAGCGCGACGGATGCCCCGGCGGCCCCATCCGGATGATGGACGAGCACGCCAGCTGTCACCCAGACCGATGCCGCGGCGGGCACGACGCGCAGACGACGCAGAGCACGACGGCGGCGCGGAACGGCGTCCGTCACACCCGCACCTGTTCGCGGAGCCCCGCCAGGAGCTTCTCGCCGATCCCCGGAACCGCCAGGAGATCCTCGACGCTGGAGAAGGGACCGTTCTGCTCGCGCCACTCGATGATCCGCTGCGCGATCGCGGGCCCGATCCGGGGCAGGGTGTCCAGCGCCGCCGCATCCGCCGTGTTCAGGTCGAGCGGTCCGCCGCCCGTGGGCCCGCCTTCCGTGGAGCCGCCGCCGGCCGCGGCGCCGTCGGGCGGAGCCTCCCCCGGTGCCGGGATGTGCACCTGTTCCCCGTCGACCGCGGGACGGGCGAGATTCACCGCGGCACGGTCCGCGCCCTCGGCGAAGCCCCCGGCGGCGGCGACGACGTCCACGACACGCGCTCCGTCGGCGAAGACGTAGAGCCCCGGGCTCCGCACCTGTCCGGAGACGTGGACGAAGATCTCCGAATCGTCGTCCACGCGGGCCGGGTCTCCGGTCGGATCGGAGACGTGCGATGGCGCCGGCGGGTCGACCGGCACCACCGTCGTGGGCGCGCTCGCCGAGCGGACGATGCCGATCCCGATCGTCACGATGAGGACGATCAGCACCAGCGCGACCGCCGCTCCCCATCCCCACCGTCGCGCGGTCGGCGCCGTTTCGGACGCGGGGAGAGGGGCGGACACGCTCACACGCTAGGCGGATGCGGCAGCGGCATCCGTCGTCCTGCGCCGTTCGTGGACGGCGTCGCGCGCATCCCCCGTTGGGGAGGAGGGTCAGCGGGTGCTGAAGCTGACCACCTTCGGCGGGCGGACCACGGCCCGGACGACCTCGCGGTCGCCGAGAGCCTTGACGATGCGCGCGTCCGCCCGGGCGAGGCGCTCCAGTTCGGCCGCGTCGATCCGCGCCGAGACCTCGAGGGTCGCCCGGACCTTGCCGTCGATCTGCACGACGGTCGTCACGCTGTCCTCGACGAGCAGCATGGGATCCGCCTGCCGCCACGTCACGAGACCGACGAAGCCGTCGTATCCGAGGACCTCCCACATCTCCTCCGCGACGTGCGGCGCGAAGAGATCGAGGACCATGGCCGTCGCCTCCGCAGCCTCGCGCACCGCGGGGTCGGCGGCACCGGGCCCGGAGTCGATCGCCTTCCGGGTCGCGTTGACGAGCTCCATGAGTCGCGCGACGACCACATTGAACTTCGTCTGCTCGACCAGGCCCGGGGCGTCGGCCAGCAGACGGTGGGTCACGCGACGCAATGCCGGGTCGCCCTCGGCCCAGATCACATCCGGGTCGCTCGAGACGTCGTGGGCGACGCGCAGCGCCCGCGAGAGGAACTTCGTCGCGCCGGTGGTCGAGACATCCGCCCAGTCCTTGTCGTCCTCGACGGGACCGGCGAAGGCGAGCGCGACCCGCAGCGCGTCCGCGCCGTGGGCGTCCAGCTCTTCCTGGAAGAGGACGAGGTTGCCCTTGCTCTTGGACATCTTCGCGCCGTTGAGGATCACCATCCCCTGGTTGATGAGGCTCGAGAAGGGCTCGGTGAAGTCCAGGTGACCCATGTCGTACAGGGCCTTGGTGATGAAGCGGGCGTACAGCAGGTGCAGGATGGCGTGCTCCACGCCGCCGATGTAGAAGTCGACGGGCGCCCAGCGAGCGGCCTGCGCCGGGTCGAACGCCTGCGTGGCATCGCCGGGCGAGAGGAAGCGCAGGAAGTACCACGAGCTGTCGACGAACGTGTCCATCGTGTCGGGGTCGCGCTGTGCGGCCGCACCGGTCTCGGGATCCTCCGTCTGCATCCACGCGGATGCCGCGCCCAGCGGAGAGGAGCCCTTGGGGGTGAGGTCGATCCCCCGGGCGTCAGGCAGAGTGAGGGGCAGCTGCTCCTCCGGCACGGGGACGATCCCGCCGTCTTCGGTGTGGATCATCGGGATGGGGGTGCCCCAGAAGCGCTGGCGGGAGATCAGCCAGTCGCGCAGGCGGTACGACTTCGCGGCGCGGCCGGTTCCGGCAGCGGTCAGCTCGTCGACGATCCGAGCGATCGCGTGACGCTTGGAGAGTCCGTTGAGCGAACCCGAGTTGATCAGCCGGCCTTCGCCCGTCAGGGCGATGCCGGTGCGGGCGGGGTCGAGGTCGTCGAGAGACGGGTCGTCCAGCGTCGGGTCGATCGGGTCGCCGTTCTCGTCGAGCTCGATGACCGGGATGGCGCCCGTGATGGGTGCGGTGGTGTCCACGACCACCTTCACGGGGAGATCGAACGCGCGGGCGAAGTCGAGGTCGCGCTGGTCGTGTGCCGGGACGGCCATCACCGCACCGTGTCCGTAGTCCGCCAGGACGTAGTCGGCCGCCCAGATCGGCAACCGCTCGCCGTTGACGGGGTTGATCGCGAAGCGGTCGAGGAAGACGCCGGTCTTGGGACGATCGGTGCTCTGGCGCTCGATGTCGGTCTCGCGCTGGACACGCTCGAGGTAGTCCTGGAAGCGCATCCGCACCTCCGCCGTCGAGCCGGCGGCGAGTTCGGCCGCGAGGTCGCTGTCGGGCGCGACGACCATGAAGGTCGCCCCGTGCAGGGTGTCCGGGCGTGTCGAGAACACGGTGACCTTCTCGGCCCGCCCCTCGATCTCGAAGTCGATGTCGGCGCCGACGGAGCGGCCGATCCAGTTGCGCTGCATGCGCAGGACCTTCGACGGCCAGAAGCCCTCCAGCTGGTTCAGGTCGTCGAGGAGCCGGTCGGCGTAGTCCGTGATCTTGAAGTACCACTGCGTGAGCTTCTTCTTCACGACCTCATGGCCGCATCGCTCGCAGTGTCCGTCGACGACCTGCTCGTTGGCGAGGACGGTCTGGTCGTTCGGGCACCAGTTGACCGGGCTGGCCTTCCGATAGGCCAGGCCCCGCTCGTAGAGCTTCTGGAAGAGCCACTGGTTCCAGCGGTAGTAGTCGGGGTCGCTCGTGTGCAGGACCCGGTTCCAGTCGAACGAGACGCCGTACTGACGGAAACCCGCCTTCTGCTGCTCGATGTTGGCGTAGGTCCACTCGCGGGGGTCCGCGCCGCGCTTGATCGCGGCGTTCTCCGCGGGCAGCCCGAAGGAGTCCCATCCGATCGGGTTCAGGACGTTGTAGCCGCGGTGCCGCCAGAAGCGGGCCACGATGTCGGAGTAGAGGTAGTTCTCGGCGTGCCCCATGTGCAGGTCGCCCGACGGGTACGGGAACATCGCCAGCACGTACTTGCGCGGCCGCGTGTCCTCGGGCCCGCCGGCGCGGAAGGGGTCTGCGGCCGCCCATCGCTGCTGCCACTTCGTCTGGACGGCGTGCGCGTCGTAGCCTCCGCCGTCGGCGGCGGGCAGCGGTGCGGAGCTCTGAGACACAGAAAGACCAATCGTGGGGGATGCCGGGTGTCGCGCGAGAGCGCAACGTCCAGGCTAGCGGAACGGGCCGTTCACCAGCCGTCGGGCACGGGTGCGCCGAGCGCGGAGAGGGGCCCGCGCGCCTTGATGCCGACCTCGGCGACCTCGGCGTCCGGCCGGGACCGCCAGGTGATCCCGCCGCCCGCACCCACGTACGCGTGAGCGCCGGTGATGACGATCGATCGGATGGTCATGGCGAGATCGAGCGCACCATCCGTCCCGACCCACCCGAACGCCCCCGAGTACACGCCGCGAGGGGCCGCCTCCAGCCCGTGAAGCAGCGTCATGGCGGAAAGTTTCGGAGCGCCGGTCATGCTGCCGGCCGGGAAGGTGGCGGCCATGAGGGCTCCCACGGTGACGTCCGGGCGCAGGACGCCCGAGACCGTGCTGACCAGTTGGTGGACCGCGGGATACGTCTCGACCTCCAGGAGGTGGTCCACGCCCACCGAGCCGGGCTCGCACACGCGCGAGAGGTCGTTGCGCATGAGATCGACGATCATGACGTTCTCCGCGCGCTCCTTCGGGTCCGCCGCGAGATCGGCGGCCAGTGCCCGGTCCTCGTCCGGGGTGGTGCCGCGCGGGCGCGTGCCCTTGATCGGACGGGTCTGGACCCGTCCGCCGTGGACGCCGAGGAACTGCTCCGGACTCGCACTGAGCAGACTGGTGTCGCCGATGCGGACGAATCCGCCGTGATGCGCCGGCGTCAGCGCGCGCAACCGGCGGTAGACGGATGCCGCATCCTCGACGCCGTCGACGTCGAAGCGCGTCGTGAGGCAGAGCTGGTAGGCGTCGCCCTCACGGATGGCTTCGCGGCAGGCGGCGATCAGTGCGCGGTAACGGGTCGGGGTGTGGCGTGCACGTGCCCGGGACGCCGCCGCCGGCGCCGGTGGCACGGGAGTCGGCGCCCGCCGCACGAGATCGATGAGATCCGGAAGATCGGCGGGTGCCGCGCGGATCCGCACCCGTCGGTGCGCGTGATCGAAGCCGACCACGGCGTCGGCACGCACCCAGCGGCCTGCGGCGAGTCCGGGCTCCTCCGTCGCGGGGGCACCGGCCAGTGCGGCGGCCCGGTCGTACGGCATCCACCCCACCCATCCGCCGGCGAGGGGACCCGCCGAGACGGACGCGGACACCTCGCCGCCCGCCGGAACCGCGGCGACGACCTCGTCCGAGGCGAGGCTCCCCGTCCCGACCCAGCTCCATCCGGTCGACGCGTCGGGGCCGGCATCCAGCCAGAAGAGATCGTCCGTGCGCTGCTCCCAGACCGCGAAGACCGCTTCGGGGTCCGCCCACTCGGGGACCTCCACCGTCGTCGACGCCGTCACGTCCTCCAGGCTAGGGGGGATGCCGGCGATCTAGGCTCGAGAGTGTGAACGAGATCCTCACCTGGCTGCTCGACACGGTGCAGTCCGTCGACCCGGCGATCCGCACCATCGTGGCGGGGATCGCCATCATGCTCGAGACGAGCGTGCTGATCGGACTGGTCGTCCCCGGGGACACGATCGTCATCGTCGCAGGCACGGCCGTGGCGTCGGTCGGCGAGGGGATCCTCCTGGGGGTCGTGGTCGTGGTCGGTGCACTCGCCGGGGAGACCATCGGGTTCTTCCTGGGGCGGTGGCTCGGCCCGGCGATCCGCCGGTCCCGGCTCGGTCGCCGTATCGGCGAAGAGAACTGGGTCCGGTCCGAACGCTACCTCCGGCGTCGCGGGGGGCCGGCGATCTTCCTCTCCCGATTCCTTCCCGTCCTCCATTCGCTCGTCCCCCTCACCGTGGGGATGAGCGGGTATCCGTACCGCCGTTTCCTCGCCTGGACGGTGCCGGCATGCACGATCTGGGCGTTCCTCTACGTCGGTGTCGCCGCCGCGGCCGCCGGCACGTACCGCGAACTCGCTGACCGGATCCACTTCGCGGGATACCTCTTCGTCGGAGTGATCCTCGTCTTCCTCGTGCTGGTGTTCGTGTCGAAGAAGATCATCGAACGCGTCGAGCGAAAGCACCTCGACACGGGGGATGACGGCTCGGAGGCGTCCGCGACGCCGCGTGAGGGCATGGAAGACTGAAGCGATGGCTTCGCGCGCCCCCCGCCCCGATCGTCCCAAGATCCTCTGGCTCGCCCGATGGGAGTACCGCTTCCACGCGTGGCGCGAGCGGCGTGCGCGTGCGCGCGGACTCACGCCGACCGTGACCCCGTTCCCCGGCTACGGCGGCGAGGACTGGGTGCGGGTGCTGGGGCGGGTCCTCATCGTTCCGCCGCGAGCGGGCGGCCGTGCGCGGCGCTCCGGCGGCTGGGAGAGCGTGCGGGGGTGGCGGAGCTTTGTCGCTGTCCCCGTCGGCTACGCGCAGGTCACCGTCCGGATCGGGGATCGCACGCACGAGGTGGTGGCCGATCGCGGCGGCGTCATCGACATCCGACTGCCCGCATCGCTCCCCGCCGGATGGCAGAACGTGGAGGTCACGGTCGAGGGCGGCGACCCGATCCCCCTGCGCGTGTTCGTGGTGAGCGCGGACACGCGTTTCGGTGTGGTGTCGGATGTCGATGACACCGTGATGGTGACCGCGCTCCCCCGGCCGTTCGTCGCCGCGTGGAATTCCTTCGTCCTCGACGAGCACGCCCGTCAGCCCGTGCCGGGGATGGCGGTGATGATGGAGCGGGTCGTCCGGGAGCATCCCGGATGTCCGGTCATCTATCTGTCCACGGGCGCGTGGAACGTCGCGCCGACGCTGAACCGGTTCCTCCGCCGACACCTCTTCCCGCCGGGGTCTCTCCTCCTGACGGATTGGGGCCCGACGCACGACCGGTGGTTCCGCAGCGGAATGGCCCACAAGCTTGCCAACCTCCGCCGTCTGGCCGAGGAGTTCCCCGACGTCCGCTGGCTCCTCGTCGGCGATGACGGCCAGCACGACGATGAGATCTACACGACCTTCACGGACGAGCATCCCGAGAACGTGGCGGCGGTCGCGATCCGCAAGCTCTCCCCGGCCGAGGCCGTGCTCGCCGGTGGACGCACCGCGGTCAACGACCACGCCGCGGCCGAGGTCCCGTGGGTGAGCGAATCCGACGGCGCGGGTCTTCTCGACCGTCTCCGCGAGGTGGGGATCGTCTCGCGCTGATCGACGTCGGCACCCGCGCGTAGGCTTTCCGGCATGTGCGGTCGATTCGTCGTGGCCCGAGCGGGTGAAGAGCTGGTGTCGGTGCTCCGTGCGGACGTGATCGCCGATGACCTCCCCGCCCCGTCGTTCAACATCGCGCCGACCGATCGTGCGGCGATCGTGCTCGACTCGGTGAAGTCCGAGCCGCCGCTGCGCCGGGTCGAGGCCGCGCGGTGGGGCCTCGTGCCGGGCTGGGCGAAGGACCTGTCGATCGGCGCGCGTGCGTTCAACGCCCGGGCCGAGGAGGTCGAGGAGAAGCCCATGTTCCGCAACGCCCTCGTCTCCCGCCGGGCGATCGTGCCGTGCTCCGGGTGGTACGAGTGGAAGACGGGTCCTGCGGGCAAGGTCCCCCACTACCTCCACGCGGCCGACGACGCCCCGATCTTCCTCGCGGGACTCTACGAGTGGTGGCGGGATCCCGGTCGCGCCGACGATGATCCGGCCCGCTGGGTGCTGAGCTTTACCATCCTCACCCGCAGCTCCGTCGGTGCGCTGGCGGACATCCACGACCGGATGCCGCTGATGGTCGACGCCGATCATGCCGACGCGTGGCTGGACCCGTCGACGGAGAACGTCGGCGATGTCCTGGACGCCGCGATGGATGCCGCGCCGAGCATGGTGCACACTCTCGACGATCGCGTGGTCGGGGCCGCTGTCGGGAACGTGCGCAACAACGGTCCCGAGCTCATCCAGCCGGCACCGGACGCCGCATGAGCCTCGTCGCGGTCGACGGCAGGGCGGTCGCGTCGCTCGCGCCGGACGCGTGGCGCGATCTCGAACGCCGCCATGAGGAGCGCGCGGACGCCATGACCCGGGCGCACCGGGAACGGGCAGCCCGAGGCGAGCGGCATCCCGTGATGGACTTCCTCTTCCGCTACTACGGCTACAAGCCCGCGCTGCTGCGCCGTTGGCATCCGGGCGCGGGTGTCGTCCTCCGGGACGCCGGCGACGCCGAACGATCGTCGTGGCGCTGGTATCGCCGCGCCGACTCCGCCGAGGACCTCGAGGTGGATGTGGATGCTTTCCGAGGCGAGAAGGCCGCGCTCATCGGCGGTATCCACGCGCTCCTCGTCGCCACCGCGAGCAGGCGACCGCGGTTCGGCTGCTTCGGATTGCACGAGTGGGCCATGGTCTACCGCTCCCCCGACATCCGTCACGACATCCCCCTCCGTCTCGGTCGGGCGGCCACCGACGCGGTCGTCGAGTCGAGTGATCTGGCGTGCACGCACTTCGACGCCTACCGGTTCTTCACCCCGGCGGCGGCGCCTCGGAATCCCCTCCCGCTGACGCGCGACACCCAGATCGACACCGAACAGCCGGGATGCCTCCATGCCGGAATGGATCTCTACAAGTGGGCCGTCAAGCTCGGCCCCCTGGTCCCGGGTGAGCTTCTGCTGGACTGCTTCGCGCTGGCCCGCGACATCCGCGAGGTCGACATGCGGGCCTCCCCCTACGATCTGACCGACTGGGGCTACGCAGCGATCGCCATCGAGACGGCCGCGGGAAAGGCCGAGTACGGGCGACGCCAGCAGATCTTCGCGGAGCGAGGCGCGGCTCTGAGAGGTCGCCTGATCGAGATCGCCGCGGCTCCCGCATCGACGCCCGCTTAGGGGATCGCCGTGCATTCCGTGCAGGGCATGAGCGTGTCGCCCTGCGCGGCGGTGGAAAGGCGCAGCGCCATCACCCGGGTGGCGGCCTCTTCGAGCCGACCTGAGGACAGGGTTCCCTCCTCCACCGCGGCGGTGATGCCGGCCACCATCGCCGGCGCCGTATCGGCTGTGGTGAACATCACCGACAGCACCATGTCGTTCCCCGCCGCAAGCGCGGACACCGCGTTGGCGACCGGGTCGTCGTATGCGGCGATGCCGGAGGCCTGGAGCATGCCGAGATCGTCGGTGATCGCGACACCGGTGAACCCGAGGTCGTCTCGCAGGATGTCGTGCCATGCGGAGGAGAGGGATGCCGGCGCGGGGTCGACGTCGGTGTAGGCGAGGTGGCCGAGCATCACCAGCGGCACGCCGGCTTCGATGGCCGCGCGGAACGGCGCACCGTCGCGGGTCTCCCACTCTGCGCGCGTCATGGCGGTGGTCGGGATCCCCTGATGGGAGTCCCCGGGGGCGGCTCCGTGGCCGGGGAAGTGCTTCGCGGTGGACAGCACGAGGCCCGCTTCGCCCCGGACGGCGGCACCGACGTGATCCGCGGCGGACTGCGGTGTCGTGCCGAGTGCGCGCGGATAGATGAACATGGAGGGGTCGTCGGCCACGTCGGCGACGACGCCGAAGTTGACGGTCGCGCGCGCGCGAGCGACGAGGGCGGCGCGGGCGGCGAACGCGGTGCCCGCGTCGGCGACCGGCGCGTTCTTGAGAGTCCGCGCGGAGGCGTTGTCGTCCCACGGAAGTCGGGAGACGTCGCCGCCCTCCTGGTCGATGCCGATGAGCGGTGGAAGCTCCGGGTCGACCTGCAACGCCGATGTGACGGCGCGCAGCTCCCCCTCCGACGCGGGGATGTTCGCACCCATGAGGATGAACCCTCCGATGCCCGTCTCGCGCATGTACTGCTCGAGGACCACCGGGTCCGCCGTCGGCAGGTGCCCCATCACGACGCTCGCCGCGCGCTCTGCGGTGTCCATTCGCGCCACCAGAGCCTGGGCGTGCGCGGCGAGATCATCCGATGTCCCCGCGACCGCGGCGCCGCGCGCGCCCGTCGTCGCGGTGGGGGCCGACGGGTCCTCCGCAGCATGGACGGGATCGAGGGAGCCCAGCACGATGCTCGCGGCGACGAAGAGCCCGACGGCGCCCGCGCGGATCGGTGACGGCATCCCTTCAGGGTACGCGCGCCGCCTCACGCTCGCTCGGGGTCCACCGATACCGCCGTCGCGATCGCGATCTGAGCGTCGGGATCCAGCGGTGCCCGGGTCACGAGATCGTGGATGAAGGAGAGCTTCCGGCGGACCGGAGCCACCAGGGTGAACGGGTACAGGTCGCCGTGCCCCATGGACCGGTTCGTCCGGTTGAGGGCCTGAGCGATCCACTCCCAGTCATCGAGCAGGCGCTGGACCGATTCGTCCCGTGTTGGTGCGGATCGTTGATGCGGTGCTGCCAGGTGAAGCCCATCACCTGGCAGCGCCGCATCAAGGGTGTCTCAGCTGGGGTTGTGTTCGGCGGCGACGTCGAGGATCCAGGTAACGCCGAAGCTGTCGGTCAGCATGCCGAAACCCGGGCTCCACGCCGACGCGGCGAGAGGCTCGATGATCGCGGCGCCGACAGCGAGCTTGTCCCAGTACGCCTGCACCTCTTCGAGGCTCGTGCCGCGGACGGAGACGAAGAACGGCTGGTCGGTGATCGTGACGCCGTTCTCCCTGCGAGTGGACGTTGCAGGGGGGTTGGCTGGCGCGCCGGGGATGTCGTAGGCCATGACCCGGAAGCCGTTGTCGGCTTCGAGTTGCCCGAACACGACATTGTCGGCACCGGGGACGTCTTTTGGCATGCCGAAGTCGCCGTAGGTGGTGATGGTGGTCTGTCCGCCGAACACGGACTGGTAGAACTCCAGCGCCTTGCGTGCGTCGCCGCGGAAGTTCAGGTGAGTGGTCGTGGTGATGCTCATGGGTGGCTCCTTGATCAATGCGGTGCCCGAGCTCCCCTCGGACATGTCGAGCCTTCCACCTATATAGGACAACTTACGTCCTAGATGCCGTCTATCCTTGAAGCATGAGCGCCCCGACCTCTCGATTGCTCACGCTGCTGTCGCTACTGCAGACCCGGCGCGACTGGCCCGGTTCGGTGCTCGCCGAACGGTTGGAGGTCAGTCATCGCACGGTCCGCCGCGACGTCGACCGGCTCCGGGAGATGGGGTACAACATCCAGGCCACGATGGGCCCCGAGGGTGGGTACCGGCTCGAGGCGGGTAACGAGCTGCCGCCATTGCTATTCGACGACGACCAGGTCCTTGCCCTTGCCGTCGCTCTCCAGACCGCCACCGCCTCCGGCGTCGGTATCGAAGAAGCATCCCTCAGGGCGTTGACCACGATCCGGCAGGTCATGCCCTCACGCCTGCGGCACCGCCTGGACGCGCTCGCCTTCACCGCGCTGCCATCCCGTCCTGGCGACGCGGTGCCGGGTACGGTCGCACCGGACGTCTTGGTCGCGATCTCTGCGGCGGTGCGGGCCCATGAGGTACTTCGCTTCGATTACGCCTCCCGTGCCACGACCGCCGATGACGTCACCGCCCCGCCGCGGCGTGTGGAGCCGCACCACCTCGTCACGGCCCAGGGTCGCTGGTACCTCCTCGCGTGGGATCTCGACCGAGACGAGTGGCGGCTCTTCCGCGCTGACCGGATGACTCCGCGCGTCCCGACAGGGCCCAGGTTCGCACCGAGGAACGTCCCGGGCGGTGACGTCGGCGAATACGTCTCGGCACGTTTCAAAGGCTCCGATCAGGTCAACCGCTGGCCCTGCTACGGCAAGGTCATCCTTCACCTCCCAGCACGAGAGGCGCTGCCGTTTGCCGGTGACGGGATCGTAGAAGAACTCGGCCCGGACCGCTGCACACTCGAGGTCGGCTCCTGGTCCTGGGTTGCCCTTGCTGCCGCCCTGAATCGCTTCGACACTGATATCAACGTCATCAGTCCGCCCCAACTCCAACACGCGTTCGGTGTTCTCGCCGCACGGAACGCGGCGACATCCACGGGGTGACCTCTCCCGCAATCAAACGGTGCCACCCTCTCCCGCA
>NZ_JAJPDW010000008.1 GCF_021654035.1 Microbacterium aurantiacum | reverse complement strand
ATGTCCGAAGAGCCCCTTGTATGGGCGACGCTGCTGCTCGGTGAATCGCTCGGATGGGCGACGATTCTCGGCGCCGTCGCGGTCATCGTCTTCGCCGCTCTGTCGGTGCGTACGCGCCTTCGCGGCGCGTTATAGACAGGTCGTCCAATATCCCGACGCAAAAGAAAAGCGGATTCCCTCGAGGAGGACGAGGGAATCCGCTTTTCGGCGAGGGTCAGTGGGCGGCTTCGTACGCCTCCAGAACGGATGCCGGAACCCGGCCGCGCTCGGAAACCTGGTGGCCGTTCTGCTTGGCCCATTCCCGGACGGCGCTGTAATCCTGCTGTCCGCCGCGGCGGCGCTTGCGCGAGGCGGAAGCCCCCGTCGCGGAGGAACGCGATGCGGAGATCGACCGCGCCACGGAGACATACGGGTCGAGCGCCGCGCGGAATGCCGCGGCATTCTCATCGGTCAGATCGATTTCATAGGCGATGCCGTCGAGGGAGAAGAGAACGGTCTCTCCGGAACCGACTTCGAGGACGGTGCCGTCGAGGTCATCGACGAGCTGATGCACAATTCTGCGGGTCATGCAGGAGACAATACGCGCTTTTCCATTCGCGCAGGACTTTCAGGGGAGAATTCCCGCGCGACGCGCTTTTGTGACGGCGGCGTGACGCGTCGAGGCGTCGAGTTTTCCCATAGCCGTCTGCAAATAGGATTTCACCGTCCCTTCGCGCACACCGAGCGTCGCCGCGATTTCGGCATTCGTGGATCCGAGCGCGGCGCACGCGAGCACGTCGAGTTCGCGCGGCGACAAGTGGATGTCCAGCGGCTCGGCCGGTTCGGATCCGCCGCCGGTGAGACCCGCGAGCCGCTCCTCGATCGCCGACAGGCGCGCGCGGAGGCCCGCATCGTCGACGCTCGCCACGATGCTCCGCAGCTCCGCGTAGCTGGCGCGGAGTTCCTCCCGCTGCGCGGCATCCGTCGTCGATTCGGAGGGCGCGGTGACGGCGACCGGTCCCGTCGCGGGCCGGAGGGCCGCGACACGGCGCTCGACCTCGTCGCGGATCCGGAGTTCCGTCGCGACCTCCTGCGCCACCCGGAACGCCGGTGCGGCCACCACATCGCCGACGCTCGACTCCGCCCACGCGCCGCCGTACAGCACTCCGCGCACCGCACCGCCGACGACGATCGGCACGGCCAGCAGCGTGGAGAGACCCTCGCCGAGGACATGCCCGTCGTAGTCATGCGTGATCTGGCGCGACGAACGGTAGTCCGGGGTCATGCGCGGACGCAGCTCGGTGATCGCCCGCCCGCCGAGGCCGCGCTCGGGCTTGACCACGAGGCCCTCGAGACTGCGCGTGCGGTTGCCGAGCACGGTGCTCACCCGGACGCTTCCGTCGTGCACGTAGCCGCCGAAGACGACGGGGAAGCGCGTGTGCGCGGCGAAGTCCTTCAGGGCGCGCGTCATCAGCTGCCCGTCCGGAGCGCTCCTCGGCATCTGTTCGCCCGGGGTGCTCCGCGGCATCTGCCCGTCAGGGGATGTCCACTTCACCGTGGTCACGAGTCACTCGCTCTCGCCGTCGAATCGTATCGACGACGGTAACACTACGCCGCGAAGACGTGGAGCCCCAGATCACGGCTGAGAATCTCGCTCGCGAGATGGCCGCGCACGCTCGTGCCCTGCTCGTCGAGGGGCGGGCTGACGACGGCCGCCCCGAGCTGCCCCGGCGCCGAGAGGACGATCGCCCCCGACACGCTCGACTTCGCCGGGACGCCGACCGCCCGCATCCAGCGTCCCGACCCGTCGTACACGCCGCACGTCGCCATCACCGACACGACGTCGCAGGCGACGGATGCCGGCACCACGCGCTCGCCGGTCACGGGGTTCACGCCTCCGAGGGCGAGCGTCGCGCCCATGACCGCGAGCGTCCGGGCATCGACGAGGACCGCACAGGCGCGCACATACGCCTCGACGGCGTCATCCGCGCCGACGGAGAGGGTGCCCTCGGCGCGCATGAGGTGGGCGAGCGCGTGATTCCGGTCACCGAGCAGATGCTCGTTGCGGGCGACCGACTCGTCGACCTCCAGGGTCCGCCCCGCGAACGCGGAGAGTCCGCGGTGGGCGCGCGCGACACGCGCCGCGACGTCCTCGCCGTCGACGAGGGAGGCGGTCAGGATCGCCCCGGCGTTCACCATCGGGTTCGGCGGTCGACCCGTTCCGGACTCGAGCTTGATCGCGTCGAACGCCTCGCCGGTCGGCTCGATCCCGATCCGGTCGAGGGCCTCGCCGTCGGTGTCGACGAGCGCGAGGGCGAAGAGGAACGGCTTCACCGCCGACTGGATGCTGAAGGGAACGTCGCTCCCGGCGCTTCCGCGCACCTCCCCGTCCGGCAGTGCGAGAGCGATGCCGCACAGATCGGGGTCGGCGTCGGCGAGCTCCGGGATGCTGTCGTCGACCTCGCCCTCGGCGTGCGGGAGCACACGGTCCCGCAGCGCGTCGAGGTCGTACGCGCGGGGATCGGACGAGCGGTTGGGGGAGGGCGGCATCCTCCCACCCTGCCAGGCTCCCCACTTTCGGGGGTGACGAAGGCCGGATCCGTTTTCGTACCGTCATCCGTACTCGGATCAGGCAAGGAGGCCTCATGACCGAACCACGACCGGATGCCGCATCGGCGCGCGTCATCGACTACATCGCCGTGGAGGATTCTCCGCGGTTCCGTGAACTCAAGAAGACGCAGCGGAGCTTCGTCTTCCCGCTGTCGCTGGCGTTCCTCGCCTGGTACTTCGCCTACGTGCTGCTGAGCTCGTTCGCACCGGAATTCATGGCCCAGCGCGTGTGGGGTGCGATCACCGTCGGCCTCCTCCTCGGACTCGGGCAGTTCGTCACCACGTTCGCGATCACGATGGGCTACGTCGCGTTCGCGAACCGTCGCCTCGACCCCATCTCGGCCGAGATCCGCGAGGACCTCGAGAAGATCGAGCGGGGTGACGCGTGACCATCTCGCTGCTGGCTTCGGCCCAGACCGTGGAGAACAACCCGGTCCTGAACATCTCGATCTTCGGCGCGTTCGTCGCCGTGACCCTGTTCATCGTCATCCGCGCGAGCCGCAACAACCGCACCGCGGCGGACTACTACGCCGCGGGCCGGTCGTTCACCGGACCGCAGAACGGGTTCGCGATCGCCGGCGACTACCTCTCGGCGGCATCCTTCCTCGGCATCGTCGGGGCCATCGCGATCAACGGCTACGACGGATTCCTCTACTCCATCGGCTTCCTCGTCGCGTGGCTGGTGGCGCTGCTGCTCGTCGCCGAGCTCATGCGCAACACCGGCAAGTTCACGATGGCCGATGTGCTGTCCTTCCGCCTGCGTCAGCGGCCCGTGCGGATGGCCGCGGCGATCTCGACCCTCGCGGTGTGCCTGTTCTACCTGCTCGCGCAGATGGCGGGTGCGGGAGGCCTCGTCTCGCTCCTCCTCGGCATCAACGAGCGCATCGGCCAGTCGATCGTCGTCGCCGTCGTCGGCGTCCTGATGATCGTCTACGTCCTCATCGGCGGGATGAAGGGCACCACGTGGGTGCAGATCGTCAAAGCGTTCCTCCTCATCGGCGGTGCGGTGCTCATGACGATCTGGGTGCTCGCGATCAACGGCTTCAGCCTCGACCGGCTGCTGGAGTCCGCCGTCGCCGCCTCCACGACCACCCCGGCCGATGCGATCCTCGGGCCGGGTCTGCAGTACGGCGCGAACCCGTGGGACTTCATCTCCCTCGCCGTCGCGCTCGTGCTCGGCACCGCGGGACTCCCGCACGTGCTGATGCGCTTCTACACCGTGCCCACGGCGAAGGAGGCGCGTCGCTCGGTGGTGTGGGCGATCTGGCTCATCGGCCTCTTCTACCTCCTCACGCTCGTTCTCGGCTACGGCGCCGGCGCCCTCGTCGGACCGGAGACGATCCGCAACGCCCCGGGCGGTGTGAACTCCGCTGCCCCCCTCCTCGCCCTCGAGCTCGGCGGACCGCTCCTCCTCGGCTTCATCTCGGCGGTGGCGTTCGCGACGATCCTCGCGGTCGTGGCGGGACTCACGATCACCGCGGCGGCCTCGTTCGCCCACGACATCTACGCCAACGTCGTGAAGAAGGGCGAGGTCCCGCCGGACGGCGAGGTCAAGGTCGCCCGCCGCACCGTTGTGGTGATCGGCATCCTCGCCATCGTCGGAGGCATCGGCGTCCAGGGGCAGAACATCGCCTTCCTCGTCGCCCTCGCCTTCGCCGTGGCGGCCTCGGCGAACCTCCCGACGATCATCTACTCGCTGTTCTGGCGGCGCTTCACCACCCGCGGCGCGGTGTGGAGCATGTACGGCGGCCTCATCGCCGCGGTCGGGCTCATCCTCCTCTCCCCGGTGTTCTGGGGAACCGAGACGAGCGTCTTCCGCAACGTGGGCGTGGCCCTGTGGCCGCTGAACAACCCGGGCATCGTGTCGATCCCCGTCGGGTTCTTCCTCGGTTGGCTCGGGTCGGTCGTGTCCCGCCGGAGCGAAGACCCCGAGAAGGCCGCCGAGATGGAGGTGCGCTCGCTCACCGGGTTCGGTGCCGAAAAGGCCGTCGAGCACTGACGGCGGTTTCGGCGACGGATCACGTCGTCGGGACGCCCAGGCGGGCGCGGGGTGGCCTACACACCCCGCGCCCGCCGCGGTGTCACGGTCGGGTCCGCGACACCTCGAGGTCGAGCAGCGCCCGCTTGACCTCGGGTCTTCCGCCGTACTCGCCGATGGAACCGTCGGCGCGCACCACCCGGTGCACCGGGACCAGGATCGAGAACGGCGTGCGGGCGCAGGCCGTCCCCACCGCCCGCGCCGCCCCGGGGCTCCCGGCGAGCACGGCCACCTCGCCGTAGCTCGCCGTCTCCCCGTAGGGGATCGTGCAGACCGCCTCGAGCGCGGCGCGGGTGAAGCCGTGCACGCCCGTCCAGTCCCACGGCAGGTCGAGCGGATGCCGCGCGCCGGCGCCGCCGCCGTGATCCGTGCCGTCGAAGTACTCCTCGACCGCGTCCGCCGCCCTCTCGGCGATCGCCGACGGCGACCCCTCGGGGTGCGGGGCGGATCCGTTCACCGGCGTCGGGATCATCCCGGTCCGCAGAGCCACCCGCTCGAGGGCGATCGAGAGGGGGACCTCGATCGGATGCAGCTCCACGATCCCGGTCGCCGCGGCGACGATCAGCACATCGCCGACGGGGGAGGGCCGAAGGAGGAAGCGGGGAGGCTCGTGCGAGGTCATGGCCCGATCCTGCCGCGTCCGAACCCCACGGTGCGGTCCCGGGCGGAAACGGGGGACAACCCCCGGCGGTGGGGCGCGGCATCCGTCTGGGGAGGAGGGGCGCGCCGGTCAATACCGCGAAACCGGGCGTGGATGCAAGCTCTCCGGCGCGTCGCCGCTTAGGGTGTCACACGTGTGGCGAGCAGAAGGCAACGCCGTGGTCGGCGACAGGGAAAGCATTTCCGGACCCTCGGTGACCCCCGGTGATCTCGGGCTCGCCGAACCCGGTGTGACGGTGGTGCACGTGGCGGAGCCCGAACGCGAGCGCATCCGCCGCCAGTCCGCCCGACTCGGCGGCCGCTCGACGCTGCTGCACTACTCCGATGCGACGGATGCCGCGATCGAGATCACCAAGGCCCACCCCGGGAGCCTGCCGCAGTTCATCACCGGCCGCTCCACCCTGCTGTCGAACCTCTTCCGCGACGAGGTCGCGGTGCGGAACGCCCGTCTCGCCGCCCAGCGCATCACCACCAAGAACGTCGAACTGCGAACCGCGCGCGGCATCGACGCCGTGCACCTCGCCGTGGGCCTGGCCTCCTGGCGCCTCGGCGGCCTCGCCTGCACGGCCCCGGTGCTCCTCCGGCCCCTCGCGATCCGCCGCCACCACGGCGACTTCGAGCTGAAGCTCCACGGCGCCTTCCAGGTGAACCCCGAGCTCCTCCGGGCCCTGCGCACCCACTTCGGCATCGAAGTCGACGGCCGCGCCCTGTCGGCGCTCGCCTACGACCAGGGCATCTTCAAGCCGCAGCCGGTCATCGACCACCTGCGTGCCCTCGCCCACCGGTTCGACTCGTTCGCGGTGACGCCGCGCCTGATCGTGTCGACCTTCGCCGACGTCGGCAGCGCGATGTCGCGCGACGGTGGCGACCTCGACCACCCCGTGCTCAACGCCCTCGCCGGCCACCCCGACGACCGTGCCCGCCTCGTCGCGCGCCGTGAGGGGGTCGTGGCCACCAACCCCGACGAGCGCTCACCCGCGGCCGACACCCTCCTCCTCGACGCCGACTCCGAGCAGGAGCGGGTCCTCGCCCGCATCCAGGCGGGCCAGTCGATGGTGGTGCACACGCTCCCCGGCACCGGCGGCACACAGACGATCATCAACGCCCTCGGTGGACTCGTCCGCGACGGCAAGCGCGTCCTCGTCGTCAGCGCCCGCCGCTCCACGCTCGACGGCATCCGTCACCGCCTCGCCGGCATCGCCCTCCCGGGCCTGGCGATCTCGCCCCGCCACCTGCAGCGCGACCTCATCCGCGCGATCGGGCGGAACGAGAAGGCCGAGCAGCCCAAGGTCGCCGAGGTCGACGAAGCGCTCGTGCGGCTGCGCCGCGTGCTCCGCGACTACCGCGGCGCCGTCACGACCACGCACGTCGACCTCCGCGTCTCCGTGCTCGAGGTGCTCCGCGAACTCGCGCGTCTCGCCTCGCTCGATCCCGCCCCGTCGACGACCGCGCGTCTCGGCGTCGCCGCCCTCCAGCGCCTCGCCGTCGGCCGCGACGAAGCCGCGCGCGACCTCGCGGCGGCGGCGCGTCTCGGCGAGTTCCGCTTCGGCCCCTCCGACTCGCCGTGGTACGGCGTGAGCTTCGCCGCGCCCGAGGCGGCGGCCTCCGCCCACGCCCTCGCGGGCAAGCTCCACCGCCAGGACGTCCCCGCCCTCCTCGAGCGCGGCTACTCCCTGATCTCGCAGACCGGCATGCGGCCGTTCCAGACGATCGCCGACCTCGGCGAGTATCTGACGCTCATGCGCGGCATCCGCGATTCGCTCGACCGCTTCAGCCTCACCGTCTTCGAGCGCCCCCTCGGCGAGCTCATCGAGGCCCACAGCGGCCGCCGCGACTCCACCATGAGCTCCGCCAACCGTCGTCGCCTCAAGCGCCTGTCGAAGGAGTACGTCCGACCGGGCGTGCACGTGCCCGACATGCACGAGGCCCTCGTCCGCGTGCAGCAGCAGCGCACCGAATGGCAGCGCCACGTCGACAGCGGCGTCGCCCCGCAGGTGCCGCTCGGACTCGGCGACGTGCACGTCGCGTGGCAGCGGGTCGATGCGGAGCTGTCCGAGCTGGATGCCGTGCTCGGCCGCTCCGGCGCCGACCGCCTCGCGGCGCTCCCGGTGAAGACGCTCGTGCGCACCCTCGCGCAGCTCGCGGCGGAGTCGGATGTGTTCGACAACCTGCGCGAACGCGCGGAGCTCCGCGGGAAGCTCGCCTCGTTCGGTCTCGAGCCCCTCCTCGCCGACCTGTCGGTCCGGCACGTGCCCGAGGGCGAGGTCGCCGCCGAACTCGAATACGCGTGGTGGCAGTCGGCCCTCGAGCACCTCCTGCGGGTCGACCGCGGGCTGCTCGGCGCCAACACCGCCGTCGTCGACCGCCTCGAGCGCGACTTCCGTCTCGTCGACGAAGCCCACGCCGCGGCATCCGGACCCCTGCTCGCCGCGCACCTGGCCACCCAGTGGCGGATCGGCATCGTCGACCGCGCGGGAGAGGCGCAGCAGCTGCGCCGTGCGCTCAAAGACGGCGGCGCCACCGCCGCGCAGCTCGACGCCGTCGCCCCGCACCTCATGGCGCAGCTCGCGCCGGTGTGGCTGGCGACCCCGTACGACGTCCCCGAGATCCCCGAGTCCACCGCGTTCGACGTCGTGATCATCGCCGACGCGGGTGCGCTGTGCCTCGCCGAGGCGACGCCGGCGCTTCGCCGCGGCCGTCAGGTGGTCGTGTTCGGCGACCCCGTGACGCAGAAGCCCACGCCGTTCGAGGTCGTCTCGCGCATCTCGCCGGAGCGCGAGGACGACGACGAGATCGACGCGGTCCCCTTCGACGGGGTCAGCATCTTCGAGCGGCTCGCCGAACTCCTCCCCATCGAGACCCTCACCCGCAGCTACCGCGCGGGCGGCGAAGACCTCGCCGAGCTCGTCAACGACGCCTTCTACGGCGGCGAGATCGTGTCCCTCCCGTGGGCGGGGTCCTACCTCGGTCGCGGCAGCCTCAGCGTCGACTACGTCGAGGGCGGCACCGGTGCGCCCGACCCGATCTCGGGGGCGGTGGAGAGTCCGGATGCCGAGGTGCGGCGCGTGGTGACCCTCGTCGTCGAGCACGCGGTGAACCGCGGCTCGGAGTCGCTCATGGTCGTCACCGCCAGCGCCAAGCACGCCGAACGCGTGCGCGCCGCGGTCGAGGCGGCCTTCGCGGGCCGCGCCGACGTCGCCGACTTCCTCTCGCGCGACACCTCCGAGCCCTTCGCGGTGCTCACCCTCGAGGAATCCGTCGCCGAGAGCCGCGACCGCGTCGTCTTCTCGCTCGGGTTCGGCCTCACCCGCCACGGGCGGGTCCTCAGCGACTTCGGCGACCTGTCGACGCCGGACGGCGAGCGGCTGCTCACGGTCGGGATGACCCGCGCGCGCCGCTCCATGGTCATCGTGTCGTCGATCCGCCCGTCGGCGTTCGACGAGGGACGCCTCGAGCACGGCGCCGCGACCATCATGTCGATCCTCGGAAGCGTCGCCGACCGGGCCCGCCAGGCACGGCTCGAAGACCTCGCCGACCCCCTGACCCTCCGCCTCGCGCGGGAGCTGCGGCGCCTGGGCCTCTCGGTCGACGTGCACTACCGCGGACTCCTGCCGCTCGTCGCCCAGTACGGCGGCAAGGCCGTCGTCGTCGAGAGCGACCCCGAGACGATTGGCGAGTCGCTGCGCGAGTCGCTGCGCCTCCGACCCCAGATCCTCCGGCGCCTCGGCTGGCACTATGTGCGCGTGCACTCCTTCGACGTCTACAGCGACGCCCCCGCGGTCGCGCAGCGCATCGCCGCCCTTCTCGGGGTGCCGCCGGAGACCCCGCGTGTCGACAACGACACCGAGCCGTTCGAGCCGGAGCCGTTCGATCGCGACCCGTTCCATGGCGGACGCTGAGCGTCAGCGCGTCGAGCGGCTCCCGGGTTCCCGGCCCGGGTCCCGCCGCGCGCGTCTGACGCCCGCACCCGACACCACCGCCGAGCCCGTGCCGGGCGACGAGACGACGGATGCCGCCTCCCTCGGGGAAGCGGCATCCGTGGGTGAATCCGGTCCGAACGACGAGCGCCTGCGGCGCGACGTCCCCCCGCACTACTGACGCGCGGGATCTCCGTTCGCGACGAGCGGGGCCGGGCTCAGAGCTTCGGCGTCTGCTTCTGCTGCTCGAGCAGGTCGCGGATCTGCACCAGCAGCTCCTGCTCGGTGGGGAGCTTGGCCGCGGTGTCCTCGACGACGCCGAGCTTGGCGGCCTGGCGCTCCTTCCAGCGGTTCATCGGCATGACGAAGATGAAATAGACGACGATCGCCACGGCGAAGAAGCTGATCACCGCGGTGAGGAGGTCGCCGACCGGGAACGTCACTGTGCCGCCGTAGAGGTCGGGGACCGGGATGCCGGGAACACCGTTCTCGTCGGCCTTCCAGAAGATCGCGATCAGCGGGGTGATGATCGAAGCGACGATGGCGTTCACCACCGCGGTGAACGCGGCGCCGATGACCACCGCGACCGCGAGGTCGATGACGTTGCCGCGCATGATGAATTCTTTGAAGCCCTGGATCACGGCGTCACTTCCTCTGGTCTCGTCGGCTCGCGCCGATCAGGATCCCGCGGGTGCGGGAGAGCTCTTGGTCTCGGAGGACGATGATGCCGAACTCCCGCCCGTGTCGCCACCGGACGCGCCCGAACCCGACGAACCCGAGCCCGACGAGCCGGAACCGGAGCCCTTGTTCGCACCGGCGCGGGAGTCGGTGCGGTAGAAGCCGGAGCCGTTGAAGGTGACGCCGATCGATCCGTACTCCTTGCGGAGGGTACCGCCGCACTCGGGGCACTCGGTCAGCGCGGGATCGGCGAAGGACTGCACCTGTTCGAAGCGGTGCGCGCACTGCTTGCAGGCATAGGCGTAGGTGGGCATGGTGTCTCCGGCGGGTCAGCGCCCGGTGGGCGCGAGGGTGAGGGTCTGCGTGGGGGTGACGATGCCCGTCACGGGCTGGTCGTGGACGTCGCGGGGGATGTCGTCGATGATCTCGGAATCGAAGACCACCGCGTACACCGGCGGGCATCCTTCCATCGAGCCGATCGTCTTGTCGTAGTAGCCGCGGCCCCAGCCGAGACGCGTGCCGTCTGGGCTCGCGGCGGCGGCGGGGATCACCAGGACGTCGACGTCGTTCACCGCGATCGGGCCGAGGAGCTCGCCGACCGGCTCCGGCAGGCCGAATAGGCCCTCCGCGATCTCGCCGTCGGGGGTGGCCACCGCCCAGTCGAGCAGACCGTCGGCGCGCGTGACGGGAAGGAGGACCCGGATGCCGCGGGCCGCGGCATCCGTCACGAAGGCGTGCGTGTCGGGCTCGGTCGTGGTGGAGAGGAAGCACGCCATGGTCGTGACGCTCCGCGCGGCGACGAGGGCGTTCAGCTGCGCGTGCAGACCCTCGGCCGCCGCGGCGCGGGCGGCGGGGGACATCGCGTGGCGGCGCTCGCGCAGCTCCGCGCGCAGCGCGCGCTTCGCATCGGCGATGGCGTCGGACATGCTCCCGATTGTAGGCGGCGCCTTGCGATTCGACGCGCTCGACGGTGACGGGCGTGACATACGCCGTTCACATGGCTGGGTAGAGTAACCGCATGACCCAGAAGCCCTTCAAGGCCGTGATCCCCGCGGCCGGACTCGGCACGCGATTCCTCCCCGCGACCAAGGCCATGCCCAAAGAGATGCTCCCCGTCGTCGACAAGCCGGCGATCCAGTACGTCGTCGAAGAGGCCACTGCGGCCGGCATCGAAGACGTGCTCATCATCATCGGGCGCAACAAGAACAACCTCTCCAACCACTTCGACTCCGTCCCCGAGCTCGAGAGCAACCTGCTGAAGAAGGGCGACCAGGACAAGCTCGCCAAGGTGCAGCGCTCCAGCGACCTCGCCGACATCCACTTCGTCCGTCAGGGTGAGCCCCGCGGTCTCGGGCACGCGGTGCTGCGCGCCCGCGCGCACGTGGGCGACCACCCCTTCGCCGTCCTCCTCGGCGACGACCTCATCGACGAGCGCGACCCGCTGCTGACGACGATGCTCGAGGAGCACCGCCGCACCGGTGCCGCGATCGTGGCGCTCATGGAGGTCGACCCCGACAGCATCCACATGTACGGCGCGGCGGCCGTGGAAGCCACCGACACCGACGGCGTGGTGAAGGTCACCGGCCTCGTCGAGAAGCCGAAGAAGGAGGACGCCCCCTCCAACCTCGCCATCATCGGCCGCTACGTCCTCAGCCCCGACGTGTTCGAGATCCTCGAGCGCACCGAGCCCGGCAAGGGCGGCGAGATCCAGCTCACCGACGCGCTGCAGGAGATGGCCGCCGACACCGAGGGCCCCGGCGTGTTGGGTGTCGTCTTCGGAGGCCGGCGCTACGACACCGGGGATAGGGTGGACTACATCAAGGCCATCGTGCAGCTCGCCGCGGATCGTGAAGATCTCGGACCCGAACTGCGCCCCTGGTTCAAGGACTTCGCGGCGAAACTCTGACGCCGCTCGACGGAGGGGGTCCGAGTGGATCTGGGAGCTCCCCGCGGTCACGGTCCGGTGTCGATCCGGCTCGTCAAACAGCGCGACGCCCGCATCCTGCAGCACGAGCTCCTCGAGAACCGCGCGTGGCTCCAGCCGTGGGAGGCGACGAGTCCCGACGGTCCGGTGTCGTTCGACATGCGCCTCGGCGTCCGTCGGCTCCTGCAGCAGTACCGCGACGGCGCCGGCGTCCCCTACGTCATGGAGTACGCCGGTGAGGTCGCCGGTCAGCTGAACGTGTGGGGGATCGCGCGCGGCTCGCTCGCCTCGGCGACCATCGGCTACTGGGTCAGCCGGCGGTTCGCGGGACGGGGGATCACGCCCACCGCGGTGGCGCTGGCGACCGACGCGTGCTTCACCGAGATGCGCCTGCACCGCATGGAGATCTGCATCCGTCCGGAGAACGACGCGAGCCTGCGGGTCGTGCAGAAGCTCGGATTCCGCTACGAGGGCCTGCGCCGCCGGTACATCCACATCGACGGCGACTGGCGCGACCACTACGCGTTCGCGCTCGTGCGGGAAGAGGTACCCGAGGGGGTCCTCGCGCGCTGGGTCTCGGGGCGCGCGCCGCGGGACGCCGCGGCGATTCCGCCGGCCGACCGTCTGCACGCGTGAGTCTCTCGCGCAGGTCCGCCTGACTCTTCGCCGGATCCGGCCACGACACGCCACCGGATGCCGAGGTTCGCGGCATCCGGTCCCTAAAGTTGGTGACCATGGGCGGACAGGTGTGGGGCGGCGGGGTGATCGTCCTCGTGTCGGTGCTTCTGTGGCTGGTGTACCTGTTGCCGTCGTGGCACAGTCGCCGGCAGTTCGACGCCGCCGAGCGCAACGCCGTTCGCCTCAACCAGGCCCTCCGGGTGCTCGCCGAAACGAGCGAGACGCCCGACGAGGTGCGGGTCGAACTGAACACCCGCACCGCCCTCGCGCAGCAGAAGCTTGCCCGCCGAGCGCTCGCCGAGCGCGAGTCCGCCGCTCTGGAGCAGGCACGCATCGACCTCGAGAGGGCCCGTGACGCCCGCGCCGCCGCGCGCCGCTCACCGGAGGCCCGGCAGGCCCGCGCTCGCCGTCGCACCCGTCTCGTCGCCACCGTCGTCGCCCTCGCCGGCGTCGGCGCCGCTGTGTGGGGCGGGGTGACCGTCGTGCTCACCGGCGCGCAGCTGCTGCTGTGGACCGGCGTGGGAGTAGCCGCGGTGGGCCTCTTGGTCTTGCAGCGGATGTCGCGCGTCGGCGCCCGCGCCGCCGCGCGCGCGCAGCGGCTGGTTGCGGCGGAGGGCGCCGCCATCGTTCGCGAGGCGGCCGCCGCCGAGCTGCAGGACGTCGAGCTCGCCACCGCCGAGCGGCGCTGGCAGCCGCGCGATCTGCCGCGTCCGCTGACGGCATCCGCCGGTTCGCGCGCCGCGGCGATGCTGGACGCCGAAGCCGCCCGCGAAGCGCTCCGCCGGGCCGCGCGGGAGGAGTCGCTGCGCGAGCGCGTGGAGGCCGATGCGCCGCCGTCGATCGGTGCCGCCCGCGCGGCCCGCGAGAGCGAGTTCGCCCGCATGGGCCACGTCGACGACGCCGAGATCGAGGCGCACGTGCGGCGTCTGCTCGAGCGGCGCGCATCGGGTCAGTGAGGCCCGCGCGGTTCGGTCGGCTCCGGCGGGCGTGATAGTCTTTCGGAGGTTCTTGGGCCTGTGGCGCAGTTGGTAGCGCGCTTCGTTCGCAATGAAGAGGTCAGGGGTTCGAATCCCCTCAGGTCCACCAGAAAAGCCCGGCTCGCGCCGGGCTTTTCCCGTTCCCGGGGTGTGTTTCCCTCGGTTCACCTGTCGCCTCTTGCGGGTGCGGGCCGCTCCGACCCGCAAGACGCGACGAGTGAACAGGGGTGAGGTTGCTCGGTGGCGCCGTCGGTGGGGTCGCTCGGTGGCGCCGTCGCGCGGGTTGCAAGGCGCGACACCCGCCGGAAGGCGGCACTGAACGGTTGCCGCGGGTGCCGCGGGTGCGGCGCGGGTGGGGAGGGACTCAGGGGCGGAGAGGGGAGCCGGCGGAGGTGAAGCGGAACCCGCCGAACTCGCCGGAAAGCATCGGGCGCGCCGCCGCGATCGCCGCCTGCACCTCGGGGAGCTCTAGGGAGGCGCGGTGCGCGGCGGCGTCATCCCACACCTCGACCACGTACACCGTGCCCGGCTCGTCATCTGTGACGCCGACCTCGTAGATCCGGCATCCGATCTCCGTCAGCGCATCATTGCGTGCGACGAGGATCTCGACCAGCTCGTCGCGGCGGCCCGGTTCGACCCCGAGGGTTCCTGCATTCACGAACACCATGGCCCGACCGTACCCTGCTGCTGCCGCGGCCTGCTGCTGCCGCGGGCGCCGCTGGGTGGCGCCGTCGCGCGAATCCCGACGTGCCGCACCCGCACGAAGGCGCCACCCAACTCGGTTCACTTGTCGCCACATGCGGATGTGGCGCCGCGACACCCGCATCAGGAGACAAGTGAACGGGGGAGGCCCGGAGGGGCGTGGCGGGCGTACCATCGGGTCATGACGACGACGTCAGGGGTCGACTGGGACGCCTACGCGCGGGATCTCGCGCAGCGGCTCGTCGAGGCGCGCGAACGTGCCGGCCTCACGCAGGATGCCGTGGCCCGCCGTGCCGGCATCGCGACTTTCACGTACCAGAAGCTCGAGAAGGGCGAATCCAACCCGGGCACGCCCGCGAACCCCCGGCTGCAGACCGTCATTGCCCTCGCGCGCGCGTTGGAGGTCGACGTGTGCGACCTCGTTCCGCGTCAGGGCTGATCCGTCACGGGTTCGAGCGCCGCCGCAGCGGGGGATCGTCGGATGCCGTCGGCACGAAGACCTGGAGGTACTGGCAGAGCGACACCTGGCGAGAGCCGCGCCATCCGTCGCGCACCCGTGCCATGCTGAAGCCGCGCTCCATGAGGTCGCTGGCACTGGCGGGAGTCAGCTTCACCCCGCGCTCGGCGGGCACCCACCCGCCCTCTCCGGTGTACAGCGCGAGGACGCGCTTGTGGTGGGCGGCGCGGGACGGGTGGCGTGAAGCGGCCATGCAGACTCCGGGTATGGCTGGGATGGACGATGCCCCAGATATACCACGCACACATGGCGAACGTGTGTCGTGTGTCGAGACGTCAGGCGGCGGGATCGACCGCCGCGGCAGCCGCGCGCGCGGCGTGCGGGAGAGCCTCCAGGATCTGCGACACCGCGTCGTCGTCGTGCGAGGCCGAGACGAACCACGCCTCGAACACCGACGGCGGCAACGACACCCCGTGCTCGAGCATCGCGCGGAAGAACGGCGGGTAGCGGAACGCCTCCTGCGCCTTCACGGTGTCGTAGTCGTGCGGCGCTTCGGCGGCGAACTGGAAGGAGAACAGCGACCCGGCGCGCTGCAGGACGTGCGTGACGCCCTCGGCGCTGAACGCGGCGGACGCGGCATCCGCGATGGCCGTCGAGGCCCGCTCGATGCGCGCGTACGCGGCGGCGTCGAGGTTCTCCAGCGTCGCGCGCCCGGCGGCGACCGCGACGGGGTTCCCGCTCAGCGTGCCGGCCTGGTAGACCGGCCCGAGCGGGGCGAGGAGGTTCATGATGTCGGTGGATCCGCCGAGGGCCGCCAGCGGCAGCCCTCCGCCGATGACCTTCCCGAAGGTCAGGAGGTCGGCGGCGAACGGCACGGGGTCCTCGCCGTACCAGCCGGCGGGACCCACCCGGAAGCCGGTGAGCACCTCGTCGACGATGAGGAGCGCGCCGTTCGCGTGGGCGATCTCGGCCAGGGCGGCGTTGAAGCCGTGCCGGGGCGGGACGATCCCCATGTTGGCGGGTGCGGCCTCGACGATCACCGCGGCGATGTCGGCGCCGTGCACCGCGAAGACCTCGCGGACGGCGTCGAGGTCGTTGTAGGCGATGACGAGCGTCTGCGCGGCGATCGGGGCGGGGACCCCGGCCGACCCGGGCATCGCGAGCGTCGCGACGCCGGATCCGGCCTCGGCGAGCAGGCCGTCGGAGTGCCCGTGGTAGTGACCGGCGAACTTCACGATCAGGTCGCGTCCGGTCGCGCCGCGCGCGAGACGGATGGCCGTCATCGTCGCCTCGGTGCCGGTGGACACGAGGCGGAGCTTCTCGACCGGGCGCACGCCGTCGCGCTCGATGCGTGCCTCGACGTGCTCGGCCAGCGCCGTCTCACCGGGCGTGGATGCGCCGAACCCGAGCCCGTGGGTCGCAGCTTCGCGGACCGCCTCGACGACGGCCGGGTGCGCGTGGCCGAGGATCGCCGGACCCCAGGATCCGACGAGGTCGACGTACTCGCGCCCCTCGACGTCGGTGACGCGAGGGCCCTTCGCCGAGACGTAGAACCGGGGGGTGGTGCCCACCGACCCGAACGCGCGGACGGGGGAGTTCACGCCGCCGGGCATCGCGTGGCGGGCGCGCTCGAACTCGCGCGCGTTGGTCGTGGGGGTCATCGTCATCGGATCCATCCTGCGAGCTCGGTCGCCCAATACGTCAGTACCGCGTCGGCGCCGGCGCGACGGATGCCGAGCACCGACTCCTCGATCGCGCGGCGTCGATCGATCCAGCCGTGGGCGGCAGCGGCCTCGATCATCGCGTACTCGCCCGACACCTGGTACGCCCACACCGGCACGGGGCTGGCCGCGGCGGTGTCGGCGAGGACGTCGAGGTAGCTCATCGCGGGCTTGACCATCACCACGTCGGCGCCCTCGGCGACATCCAGCATCGCCTCGCGGACGCCCTCGCGCCGGTTCGCGGCGTCGAGCTGATAGGTGCGGCGGTCGCCCTGGAGCGAGGACTGCACGGCCTCGCGGAACGGGCCGTAGAACGCCGAGGCGTACTTGCCCGAGTAGGCCAGCAGGGCGACATCCGATCGTCCGGCGGTGTCGAGCGCGTCGCGGATCGCCGCGACCTGGCCGTCCATCATCCCGGACAGGCCCAGCAGCTGCGAGCCCGCCTCCGCCTGGGCGAGCGCCATGTCTCGGTACCGCACGAGGGTCGCGTCGTTGTCGACGGCGCCGGCCGCATCGAGCACGCCGCAGTGGCCGTGGTCGGTGAATTCGTCCAGACACAGGTCCGTCTGCACGACGAGGGCATCCCCCGCTTCGGCGACCGCGACGCGCGTGGCGAGGTTCAGGATGCCGTCGGGGTCGGTCGCGCCGGATCCCTCGGCGTCCTTGTGCTCGGGCACGCCGAAGAGCATGATCCCGCCGATGCCGGCCGCCGCCGCGTCGGCGACCGCGCCCTTCAGCGTATCGGTGGTGTGCTGGACGACGCCGGGCATCGAGGAGATCGGCACCGGTGCTCCCGCGCCCTCGCGCACGAAGACGGGGAGGACGAGCTCGGCGGGGTGCAGCCGCGTCTCGGCGACGAGGCGGCGCAGCGCCGGGGTGGAACGCAGGCGCCGCGGGCGGACGGTCGGGAAGCCGCTCACGGGCGTGCTCCCGTCAGGTCGGCTGCCCCGGCGTCCAGCAGCTCGCGGGCGACGCCCTCGGCGAGGCGGAGCACGGCATCCTCGTCCGGCCAGTCGACAGCGTGGGCGGAGGAGAGGACGGTCTGACCGTCCAGGCTGTAGACACGGGCCGAGAGGAGCAGGAGTCCGGCGTCGACGACGGCGTGAGCACCCACGGGAGCGGAGCAGCCGGCCTCGAG
This sequence comes from Microbacterium aurantiacum, assembly GCF_021654035.1. Classification (GTDB taxonomy): domain Bacteria; phylum Actinomycetota; class Actinomycetes; order Actinomycetales; family Microbacteriaceae; genus Microbacterium; species Microbacterium aurantiacum. Next base: position 52,387 of record NZ_JAJPDW010000008.1, on the reverse strand, counting down.
GAGCGCCAGGACGTGGCGCTCGGCCTCGACGGCGGCGCGCGTCTCGGGGTGGTCCAGGCGCGCGACGAGCTCCTCGTCGCCGCGGCGCACCTCGATTGCGAGCGCCCCCTGACCGGGGGCCGTCGGCCACGGTCCGAGCTCGAGGTGCTCGGTGATGACGCTGGCGCGCCCGAGGCGGTTGAGGCCCGCGGCGGCGAGGACGACGGCATCCAGGTCGCCCTCGCGGACCCGGCCGAGGCGGGTGTCGACGTTGCCGCGGATGTCGACGACGTCGAGGTCGGGGCGCTTCCGGCGCAGCTGCGCCATGCGGCGGGGCGATCCGGTGCCCACGCGCGCCCCCTGTGGGAGCTCGGCGAAGGTGAGGCCGTCCCGCGCGCAGAGCGCATCGCGGGGGTCTTCGCGGACGGGGATGGCGGCGACGACGAGGTCGTCGTGCGGCGCGGTCGGGAGGTCCTTCAGCGAGTGCACGACGACGTCGCAGCGATCCTCCTGCAGCGCGTCGCGGAGGGCGCCGGTGAACAGCCCCGTGCCGCCCGCGCGCGAGAGCGGCTCGCGCGAGCGGTCGCCGTCGGTCGTGATCGTCACGATCTCGGTCGTGACGCCCGTCGCGTCGACGAGGTCGGACTCCACCGTCCCGGTCTGCGTCAGGGCGAGGGCGCTTCCGCGCGTGCCGATGCGGACGTGGGTGGTCACGCCAGCACCTCGTCGATCTCGTCGAGACCGATGCGGCGACCGGTGTAGAACGGGACCTCTTCGCGCACGTGGCGACGGGCCTCGGTCTGACGCAGGTACCGCATGAGGTCGACGAGGTCGACGAGCTCGGGGGCTTCGAGGGCGAGGATCCACTCGTAGTCGCCGAGCGCGAACGAGGCCACGGTGTTGCTCAGCACCTGGCGGTACTCCGAGCCCTTCCGGCCGTGCTCGGCGAGCATCTGGCGGCGCTCCTCGTCGGGGAGGATGTACCACTCGTACGAGCGGACGAAGGGGTAGACCGTGAGCCAGGTCTCGGGTGCCTTGCCGCGCATGAAGGCGGGCATGTGGCTGCGGGTGAACTCCGCGTCGCGGTGGACGCCCATCGCGTTCCACTCCGGCAGGAGCGAGCGCAGCGGCTCGGCGCGGCGGAGGGTGCGCAGGGCCGCCTGAAGCGCCTCGGGGTCTTCGCCGTGCAGCCACAGCATCAGGTCGGCGTCGGCGCGGAGGCCCGAGACGTCGTAGATGCCGCGGAGAGTCACCCCGGCATCCTCGATCTCCGCCACGGCGGCGGCGAGGGCGTCGGTTCCGGCGGGGGCGGGACGGGCCGGGTCACGGCGCAGCACCGCCCACAGGGTGTAGCCGAGAATCTCGTCCTCGTCGGGGGTCGGGACCTGGTCGGGGGTGGGGACCGAGGAATCGCTCATGGATTCCATCCTTTCACTCCGGGCGGGGGTGGGGTTCACTTCGCGGCGAGAGCGGATGCCGTCGCCTCGGCGTGCGCGATGATGCCGGCGAGGCCCGATCCGGCCGCGGTCTCGCCGACGATGGTGATCCCGGCCGGGGAGATCGCGGCCGCGGGGCGGAACCACGTGACGTGCGCGGCGCCCTCGGGCTCGGGGAGCGCGACCCCGAGGAGGACGGCGGCGTCTGCGCGCGCGGCGGCGACGGGGTCTGCCGGGAGGTCGTCGTACGACAGGCGGAGGACGTGGCGTCCGGCGGCGGCGTCGGCGAGCCACGCCCACTTCGCCGTGGCGTGGGTGAGCGCTCGCGCGCCGACCGGAGCCCCCGCGGCGACGAGCAGGCCGCTGCCGCGGGGCGCCGCATCCAGCTCCGGCTGATCCACGACGAGGGTCACGAGGTCGATCCGCCGCGGCGGGGCTGTCGCGGGGAGCACGTCCGGAGCGGCGACCACGACGGTGCCGCCGCCGGCGCCGGCGAGTCGCTCGAGCGCCGCGACGTCGACCGAGGAGCGCAGACGGATGTCGCCCCCGTGCGCGGCGAGATCGTCGGCGAGGGCGGACACGAGGCGGTGGACGCCGCCGCGGAGGCCCGCCACGACCGACCCCGGGGGAGCGGCGGCGCGGAGGGCGCTCATCGCCCCGGACAGCGACCCCGTCTCGGCGAGGGCGGCGCGCAGCCGCGGGTGCACGCGCTCGAGCGGCACGTCGTCGGGATGGATCGAATGGACGCCGTGCACGACGGGCGCGACGAGAAGGTCGAGGACGGCGTCGCCGTGCCGGGCGCGGACGAGGGGGCCGAGTCGCGCACCGGGCGCGAGGAGCGGATCGTCGGCGGTCATCCGCGACGCATCCCGCGCGACCGCCGCCTCGGCGCCCGCACGGCCGACGATCGCCACGACGTCCTCGGCGCGCGGGTCGCCGGGGATCCCGAGGAGCGCGGTGGCCGGGAGGGGCGCGGCGTACCCGCGCGCCGGCTGCAGCCACGCCGACACCGGCTCCGGCCGCACGAGGTCGCCGGCCAGCCCGAGTTCGTCGATCAGGGCGGTGACGGTCCCGCCGCGCGTGGCGAAGCTCTCCGCCCCGGCATCCAGCACGATCCCGGCGATCTCGTGGGATGCGACCGTTCCGCCGAGGCGATCGGATGCCTCGTGCACGACGACGTCGGCCCCGCCGCGCGCCAGGCGCCGCGCGAGGACGAGGCCGGCGACCCCGCCGCCGACGACGTGGACGTCAGGCATGGGCGTGGACGAACTCCACCAGGCGCGTCAGGACGTCGGGGTCGGTCGTCGGGGGTACGCCGTGTCCGAGGTTCAGCACGTGCGCGGGCGCGGCCTTCCCCCGGGCGAGGACGTCGCGCACGTGCGCTTCCAGCACCGGCCACGGAGCGGCGAGGAGCGCCGGGTCGACGTTGCCCTGGAGGGGCACGGTGTCGCCGAGGCGCCGGGAGGCCTCATCCAGCGGCAGACGCCAGTCCACGCCCATGACGTCGACGCCGATGCCGTGCATCGCGGCGAGGAGTTCTCCCGTGCCGACGCCGAAGTGCACCAGCGGCACCCCGAGCGCGCGGGCGGGGGCGATCGCGCGCTGCGAGAACGGCGCGACGTGCGCGGTGTAGTCGGCGAGGCTCAGCGAACCCGCCCACGAGTCGAACAGCTGCCCGGCCGAGGCGCCCGCCTCGATCTGGGCGGCGAGGAAGGCGCCGGTGATCTCGGCGCACCACGACAGCAGCGCCGCCCACGCATCGGGGTCGGAGTGCATCATCGCGCGGGTGAGCATCTGCTCCTTCGAGGGACCGCCCTCCACGAGGTAGGACGCGAGGGTGTACGGCGCACCCGCGAAGCCGATCAGGGGGGTCGCGCCCAGCGCGTCGACGGTGAGTCCCACCGCCTCGCGGATCGGGGCGAGGGCGTCGGGGTCGAGCGGGGGGAGGGCTGCGACATCCGCCGCCGACCGGACCGGGTTCTCCAGCACCGGGCCGCGACCCGGGACGATGCGCACGTCGACGCCCGCGAGCCGCACCGGGATCACGATGTCGCTGAAGAAGATCGCCGCGTCCACCCCGTGCCGGCGCACCGGCTGCAGCGTGATCTCGCTCGCCATCCCCGGGTTCAGGCACGCGTCGAGCATGTCGGTGCCCATGCGCAGCTCGCGGTACTCCGGGAGTGAACGGCCGGCCTGCCGCATGAACCAGACGGGGGTGGTCTCGCCGCGCTCGCCGCGGTAGGCGCGGACGAGCGCCGACGACGCGTTCCGGTCGATGAACGGCGGACGGGCTGCAGAGGTGCTCACACCGTTAACATTAGATACGTGCTCCTGTGCTTCACCGCGAATCATCGAAACGCCGACCTCGACCTCCTCGAGAAGCTCTCCGTCGGCGCACCCGCGGCCACCCGCACCCTCGTGGACGACGAGCTGTTCGTCGCCGGAGCCGTCGTCCTCGCCACCTGCAACCGGTTCGAGGCCTACCTCGACATCGACGAGCCGCTCACCGGCGGCGAGGCCGTCGCCGTCGAATCCGTCGTCGAGACGATGGCCGAAGCCAGCGGCATCCCCGTCGAGCGCCTCCGCGAGAGCGTCGCGGTCCACCGCGGAGAGGACGCCGCGGCACACCTGTTCGCCGTGACGAGCGGCCTGGAATCCATCGTCGTCGGTGAGGACGAGATCTCGGGCCAGGTCCGCCGCGCCCTCGACACCGCCCGCGTGGAGGGGACGACGAGCCGCGAGCTCGAGCGCCTTTTCCAGAAGGCCGCGCACACCAGCCGCGGCATCCGCAGTCGCACCTCCCTCGGCGGCAGCCACCGCTCGCTCGTCCGCTTCGCCCTCGAGCTCGCCTCCAGTCGCATTCCGGACTGGTCGGATGTCGAGGTCCTCGTCGTGGGCACCGGTCGCTACGCCGCCACCACCGTGACGGCGCTCCGTGCCCGCGGCGCCGTCGACCTCCGTGTCTTCTCCCCGTCCGGTCGCGCCGCCGCCTTCGCCGCGCGCCACGGCCTCGAGGCCGAGCCGTCGTTCGCCGGCGCGGCGGCACGCGCGGACGTGGTGATCACCTGCACCGCGGATGCCGTCGTGCACGAGGACGCCTTCACCCCGGGCCACCGCGTGATCGTGATCGACCTGGGTCTTCCCCGGAACGTCGACCCCGCCGTCGGCGCGGTCGACGGCGTCGAGCTGCTGGACCTGGAGACCATCCGCCTGCACGCACCGCTGGAGGAGTTCAGCGCCCACGCCGATGCGCGCGCCCTCGTCGGCGACGCCGCGGCGGAGTTCGCGGCCGACCGTGCCGCAGGGCCGGCGATCACGAAGCTCCGCGGCGAGGTCCTCGGGCTCGTGGAGGCCGAGGTGTCGCGTGCGCGCGCCCGCGGCGCCGGCCCCGAAGTCGAGGAGGCGCTGCGCCACCTCGCCGGGGTCCTCCTGCACAAGCCGTCGGTCCGCATCCGTGAGCTCGCCGTGGAGGGACGCCTCGACGAGGCCCACCAGGCGCTCGAGACCCTGCACGGCCTCGCGGTCGAGCCGTCGCTCCCGGTCCTCGCCGGGGATGCGATCGTCGACGCCGCGATCGTCGACGCTGCGGTCTGCGGCGACGCCGGCGGCGGCTGCCCCCGGGGCGCGGCGAGCGCCTGACACCCGGCTGCGCGCCCCGGGGCGTGCGCGTCTCAGCCCGCCAGGGCGGGCGCTCGTCCGCCGGCGAGACGCTCGGCGGCGAGCCCCTCGGCCGCGGCGAGCGGGGTGACCCCGCGCGTCTCGGCCTCGTCGTAGATGCGCCGGAGCGTGTCGCCGATGGCGCTCACCCGCTCCATGATCGCGGGCCGGGTGCCGAGCTTTTTCGCCTCCAGATCGAGGTAGATGACGCCGCCGGCGTTGACGACGAAATCCGGGGCGTACAGGATGCCGCGCCCCGCGAGCCGCTCGGCCCCCGTCCGCGCCGCGAGCGGGTTGTTGGCCGGCCCGCACACCGCGCGGGCGTCGAGGGCGTCGATGACCTCGTCGGTGAGGACCCCGCCGATCCCGGCGGGGACGAAGACGTCGGCGGCGGCCAGGTGCTCCTCGCCGGGCGGGCACCAGCGTGCGCCGAGCTCGGCCGCGAGGTGCTGCTTGGCCGGGTTGACGTCGGTGACCGTGAGGTCCGCGCCCTCGGCGGCGAGGCGTACGGCGAGGCGCGAGCCCACCTGGCCGAGCCCCGAGATCGTGATGCGTCGTCCCGCGACGTCGTCGGAGCCGGTGATGCGCTCCAGCGTCGCGCGCAGCGATTCGTAGACACCGAGGCTCGTGGGCCCCGCGGGTTCGCCCGAGCCGCCGACGGCATCGGGGAGGCCCACGACATGGTCGGTCCGCTCGCTGACGACGAGCATGTCCTCGGTCGTCGAACCGACGTCCTCCGCCGTCCGGTACAGACCGTGCAGCGACTCGACGGCGTCGCCCAGGTCGAGGAACGCCGCACGTCGACGATCGGCATCCAGGACAGCGCCTTCCGGCAGCGCGATGACGGACTTGCCGCCGCCGGCGTCGAGGCCCGCCGCGGCGTTCTTCAGCGTCATCGCCGCCGACAGTCGCAGCGCGTCGCCGAGGGCGTCGCTCCAGTGCGGGTACGTCCACAGGCGTGCGCCGCCGAGGGCGGAACCGAGCACGGAGGAGTGCAGGGCGACCGCGAGGAACAGACCGCTCCGCCGCCCCGTGATCACCTCCACGCGTTCGTGGGTGAAGTCGGGAAGGGGCAGGGTGTGCGTCATCGCGTTCCTCTTTCGGCCGGCCTTGTGGGCTCTGCGCTGCGGATGCTGCGGCTGTGCGGCATCCGTTCTCCATTGTGCCCGACGAGGGCAGCACCGTCACGGGGGTGCGGCGTCGTCGAGAGGTCCTGCTGCCGATCCCGACCCGTGAGCGCGCGGAGGGCGTAGAGGATCGTGGCGAGGTCGACGAGCTCCTGCACGAGGGCTCCGGCGACGGCCGGGATGAGTCCGGTCGTGGCGACGAGCATGAGCCCGATGCTGAGGGCGATCCCGATGCCGATCGCGGAGAGTGCGACCCGGAGGGTGTCGCGACCGATCGCCACGGCGTCCACCACGCCGGCGAGCGAATCCTTCAGGATCACCACCGATGCCGCCTCGCCCGCCGCCGTCGCGCCTTTCGCGCCCATCGCGATGCCCACGTCCGCCGCGGCGAGCACCGGGGCGTCGTTCACGCCGTCACCGATCATGAGGACCGGGCGAGGCTGGAGCCCGGCGGCCAGCTGCACCTTGTCGGCGGGGAGGAGCTCGGCGCGCACCTCATCGATGCCCACGGCGGCGGCGACCGCCCGGGCGGTGGGCTCGGCATCCCCGGTCAGCATGACGGCGCGCTCCACGCCGTGCGCGCGGAGCCACGCGATCACGCCCGCCGATTCGGCGCGGGGGTCGTCGGCGAGGATCAGCGCCCCGGCGAACACGCCGTCGACGGCGACGTAGGCGGCGGCCTGACCGCTCGCGATCTCGACGGTCCGGGTGTCGGGGGCCAGCGACCGGACGTACCGGGGCTTGCCGACGACCACGCTGCGGCCCTCGATCGCGGCGCGCACGCCGTTGGTGGCCGTCTCCTCCGCCTCCGTCGCCGCCGAGAGGGGCAGCCCGCGCTCCTCGGCCGCGCGACGGATGCCGTCCGCCAGGACGTGTGTGGAGTACTGCTCTGCCGAGGCCGCCAGACGCAGGACGTCATCGGGCGCCCACCCGTCGGCGGCGCGCACCTCCACCACGGTCGGGTGACCCCGCGTGAGCGTCCCGGTCTTGTCGAACGCGGCGGTGCGCACCCGCGCGAGCTGCTCGATCACCGCGCCGCCCTTGATGATCACGCCCGCCCGGGCCGCGCGGGAAAGCCCGCCGAGGAACGCCACGGGGGCGGCGATCAGGAGCGGACAGGGCGTGGCGAGCACGAGCACCTCGGCGAACCGCGTCGGGTCGCCGGAAATGCCCCACGCGGCGCCGGCGATCACCAGCGACACCGCGGTGAAGGGGATCGCGAACCGGTCGGCGAGGCGCACGACCGGCGCCCTCGACTCCTGCGCCTCCCGCACGAGCGCGACGATCTGCTGGTACTGGCTGTCGGCGCTGCGCCGCAGGGCCCGCACGCGGATCGCCGCCGAACCGTTGACCGAACCCGACAGCACCTCCTCGCCCGCGGTGCGCGGCACCGGCATGCTCTCACCCGTGAGCGAGGACTCGTCCATGTTCGCGGCGGGGGAGAGGAGGACCCCGTCGACGGGGACGATCTCGGCCGGACGGATCAGCAGCACATCGCCGACCGCGACCTCGTCGGCGGGGACGTCGGTCACGGCATCCGTGCCGTCCGGTCCGGTGCGGACCCGGTGCGCGGTGCGGGGAGCGCGCTCGAGGAGCGCCGTGAGCTCGCGGTTCGCGCGGCGGCCGGCGACGTCCTCCAGCGCCTGACCGCCCGAGAGCATCAGCACGATGATGAGGGAGGCGGCGTACTCCCCGACGGCGAGGGTGGCCACCATCGCCACGACCGCGAGGATGTCCAGCCCCACGTGTCCGCGGAGGACGTCGCGGATCATCCCGACCAGCGTGAACACGATGAACCCCGACACGGAGAGGACGCTCACCCACCGTGCGGCATCCGTCTGCTCCGCGAGCGCGAGGGCGAGCGCGAGGATGCCGACGACGACGGTCGCGGTGATGATCGGATAGCGGGTGAGGGGACGCAGGAACCGGGGCACGGGGCCAGTCTCCTCCGGCGCGTGGGCGGGTGCCAGGGTCGTTGGGCCCGCGCTCTGCTGCTCCGTCGTCACACGGTGCGGCGGCGGCGGCGCGGGAGGTTACGGTTTTCTCCATGAGCGTCGTCGACCCCTACACCCACGGGCATCACGGCAGCGTGCTGCGCGTGCATGAATGGCGGACCGCGGAGAACTCCGCCGCGTACCTCCTGTCCGAGCTCCGTCCCGGAATGTCGCTGCTGGACATCGGCTCCGGACCCGGGACGATCACCGCCGACCTCGCCGAGATCGTCGCACCCGGCGCCGTTCGCGGCCTCGACGTCTCCGCCGAGGTCGTCGCGCGCGCCGAGCAGCTCGCCACCGCCCGTGGGCTGTCGAACCTCACCTTCGCGGTCGGCAACGCCTACGACATCGACGCCCCGGACGGGAGCGTCGACGTCGTCCACGCGCACCAGGTCCTCCAGCACCTGTCGCGCCCGATCGAGGCGCTCCGCGAGTTCGGACGCGTGGCGGGACCCGACGGTCTCGTCGCCGCGCGCGACGTCGACTACGAGGGGACGTCGTGGTTCCCTCGGCTTCCCGCGCTCGACGAATGGTTCACCGTGTACCTCGCCGTGCACCGCGCCGTCAGCGGGGCCCCGGATGCCGGGCGGCGCCTGAAGGCCTGGGCGCGCGAGGCCGGGTTCACCGACATCCGATCCTCCGCAGATCTGTGGCTGTTCGAGTCGCCCGAGGACCGCGCGTGGTGGGGTGGGGCGTGGGCGGAGCGGGCGGTGCACTCCGATTTCGCCGACCACGCCCGACGGCTCGGAGCCGCCGACGACGCGGCGCTCCAGCGGATCGCCGACGGGTGGCACGAGTGGAGCACGCACCCGGACGGATGGCTCCTCATGCCGCACGGGACGCTCCTCGCCCGCGGCGCCGGGTCGGTCGGAATCGTAGGCTGAACACCGTGACCGACAACCTCCACCCGCGCAGCCGGATCGTCGCCGACCGCCTCGCCGAAGCCGGCATCCCCGGGAAGATCGTCGTGCTCCCGGATGCCGCCTCCACCGCCGCCCTCGCCGCCGCCGCCCTCGGGATCGAGGTCGGAGCGATCGCCAACAGTCTGGTGTTCCTCGCCGACGGCGAACCGCTCCTCGTCATGACGAGCGGCGCCCACCGCGTGGACACCGCAGCCCTGGCGGAGCGGATCGGACGGACGCGGATCACCCGCGCGAGCGCCGACGATGTCCGCGCCGCGACCGGTCAAGCGATCGGCGGAGTCGCCCCCACCGGGCACCCCGCGCCGCTGGAGACGCTCGTCGACCGCGACCTGGCGGACTACGACGAGATCTGGGCCGCCGGTGGGACGCCTCACACGGTGTTTCCGCTGACCTTCGACCAGCTCGTCGCCCTCACCGGAGGAACGGTCGTCCAGGTCGACTGACCCGCGCGGGACCGCCGGGCCTCGGCCCGCGGCTCACGCGTCGAAAACGCGGGAGATCCCGCAGCGTTCCCACCCCGGGGGTGGGCGTGGTGCCCGGATCTCCCGCGTTCTCAACCGAAAAACCGGGGCGGTGCGGCTCAGGTGCCGAGGGGGAAGCGGAACGTGGCCGCCACCGGAGAATCGCCCACGAGGTCCTCGCGGCGGACGGCGCGGACGCGCCCACCGGTGCGGAGCACCCGGGCTGCGATCTCGTCGACCAGCGCGTAGGTCGCCGCTCCGGCATCCGGTGCCGGCGTGATCGTGCCGAACTCGTCGATGTGGCCTTCGGCGGTGTCGTCCATGTCGAACAGCAGCTCGGCGACCGCCGCCGCCGTCGCCGCGCGAGCGACCTCGGCGAGGTCGGAGGAGCCGAGGCCCTCGGCCTGCTGCGTGCCGAGATGCTCCCGCCATTCGGCGAGCTCTTGCGCGTGCTGGGCGTCGAGGATCTCCCGGACGGCCGCCGACAGTGTCTCGTCATCGAGCGATTCGGGGTGTACCGAGATGCCGTCCTCGAGAAGCAGGGGATGGGTGTTCACCGCGCGGTAGGCGGGGACGAGGTCGGTCGCCGCCGCGAGGATCACGGGAACGTCGTCGGGCACGATCGGGCGCACGAGCACTTCGACGGCACGGGCATAGCGCTCGCGTTCGATGCGGTCGCCGGTCGCGCCGTCGGCGCGGGGGATGTCGGCCTGTCCGTCGGTGGCCGTCTTCTCGAGCATCATCGCGTGGTCGTCGGGGAGGTCGAGGGCGTGCTCCCGCGGCCGGTGATCCGGGCCGATCTCGACGAGGCGCGCCGAGCCCTGCGACAGCAGGACGACGAAGGCGCGGTTCGGGAACGCGACCGAGCGCAGGAGTGCGCCCGTGTCGAAGCGATCGCCGACGGCGACGTGGTCGGTGACGGTGTTCGCGAGTCGGTGGGCCTGCACGCGCCCGGGCGCGGCGAGCACGACGAGCGAGCGGGACTGCTGCTCCCAGAACTCCGGGTCATCCAGCAGGCCGCGGAGCTCCTCGACGACCCGTGCGGCTTCGATCGCCTCGGAGCGGGACAGCTCCAGCGTCGCGATCTGGCGTTCGGCCTCGTCGATCGCGTTCCGCAGGCCCAGAGCGACGCGTTCGTGGTCGCTCGGCAGAGGAGAGGACGCGATCGTCAGCGTCACACTCACGGGGTGACGGTGATCGATCAGCTCGAGGAGGTCGGCAGGGGTCGGGATGTCGGCGGTGAGCATGCCCCCACGGTAGGCAGGTCGCCGGGGGCTCTGCAGGGGGTTGCCGACCGCCGCCGGATCGTCTATCCACGCGCGGTGCCGACGGTCGGCGGTGTGGCGGGGAGCAGCACGCCGGAGCGGGGTCGACGCGTCGAGAACGCGGGAGATTCCGGAGCATCAGGGGCTCGGCAGGGGGCGACGTGCCGGGATCTCCCGCGTTCTTCGCGCGCCAGGGGTCATGCCGTCGCGCGGGGCACCTCGATCGCGGTGACGGCGGCGGCGGCCGACCACGCCCGGGGCCGGCAGGCGGCGGGGTAGTGGTGCGCGCGCCCGCGGGCTGAGCGGTCAGCGCGTGAAACGACGGGGAGATTCCGGCTGCCTGGGGCCCCGGCGGGGGATGACATGTCGAAATCGCCCCGGGGTTTGACGGGAATGACGGGGCTCAGGGCTAGACGGGGCTCGGGGCTAGACGGGGCTCAGGGCTAGACGGGGCCCCCGGATGAGGGCGTGCCGTAGAGGCATCGGGAGAGCTCGCGCGCGGCGTGGCCGGCTTCGGCGGCGAGGTGCTCCGGGTCTCGCGGCAGCTCCTCCGGCCACGTCACGGCGATCGCGGCCGCCGGCCATCCGGTGTGGTCGAGCACGGCGACGCCCACCGACCGGAGCCCGAGCGTGACCTCTCCGTCCTCGGTCGCGAACCCGCGGGCCCGCACCTCGCGCAGCACCTCGCGCAGCTCGGTGGGTCGCGACGGGCCGCGACCGGTGCGGTCGGCGAACGAGGCCGCATCCGGGAAGAGCGCCCGCACCTGCTCGCGCGGAAGGGCCGCGAGCATCGCGCGACCGCTCGCGGTGAGGTGCGCGGGAAGACGGACGCCGACGTCGGTCACGAGCGCGGGCCGGCGCGGCGCCCGCTCCTCGACGAGGTAGAGCACGTCGCGCCCGGTCATGACGGCGAGGTGCGTGCTCTCGCCCGTCCGGTCCGCGAGGGCTGCGACCAGCGGGCGACCGAGATGGGCGAGGGGCTCCTGCCGGGCGAACCCACCGGCGAGTTCGAAGGCGGCGGTCCCGAGCCCCCAGCGGCGTTCGTCCGCGAGGTGCACGACGAAGCCGTGAGCCTCCAGCACCCTCAGCAGGTGATAGACGCTCGAGCGGGGGATGCCGAGGTGCGCGGTGATGGTCTGCGCGGCGATCGGGCCCCGCTGACGCGCGAGGAGCGACAGGATCCGCAGTGTCTGATCGGCGGCGGGAACCTGCGGCTTGTCCGGCGTGCGATCCCGCCGGTCGGGGATGCTCATCGCGTCACAGCTTGCCAGAGGGCTACCCTCGCGCGTGATAAAGCGTATAAAGGCGTATAAAGTACCGGGGGAGGGAGTCGTCATGCATCTCACCGTCAGCCGGGAGCCGGAGCTCATCGCCGTGACCGTCAGCGGGCGCTTCGACGCGCACCGTGTCGACGAGTTCGAACGGAGTGTGGTCGCCCTCGTCGACGACACGCGCCCTCATGTCTACGTCGATCTGTCCGAGGTCGAGTCGATGGACGCCGCGGCCGTGGAGGTGCTCGTCCGCACCCGCGAGGCAGTGCTCGCCCACTCCGGGACGATGACGATCGTCGAGGTCTCCGACGCCGTGCGGACCGTCCTCGCGCAGACGCGCCACGAGGGCGACTTCCGCGTCTCCCGTTCGCCGCAGCGGCTGCGCGCGTGAGCGGGGGCGTCATGACTCCTGGCGGGCCGAGAGCATGATCGCCAGCGCGGACCTCGTCGCCCGCATCCGGCGCGCCACCGGCGACACCCAAGAGGGCCTCGCCCGCCGCCTGGCGGTGTCGTTCCCCACGATCAACGCGTGGGAGCGGGGTCGGAGCGAACCGAGCGCGAAGCATCGATCGGCGCTGGAGGCCCTCGCGGCGGAACTGGACATCGTGCACGAATTCGCCGTCATGGTGATCGACGACGATCCCGTCACAGCTGCTCTCGTCGAAGCCGCCGCCACCGAGTTCGGCGGTGCCGTCTCGGTGCATTCGGCGGTGAACGGCTGGGAGGGTCTGGTGACCTGCGGCGCGGTGAAGCCGCGACTGCTCTTCCTCGACATCATGATGCCGGGGATCGACGGGCTGGACGTCGCCCGACGGCTGCCCGCCATCCCCGATCTCGCCGATCTGCGCGTGGTCTTCGTCACGGCATCGCAAAGTCCTGACATCCTCGCCCGGGCCGCGGCGCTCGGCAACGCGGTGATCTCCAAGCCCGTGGAATTGGATACGTTGGCCGAGGTGATACGGAACACGATGGAACCGTCCCGCCGATGAGCGGACAGCGGTCCGAGATCCTCGGCGACATCGTCCTGCGCCTTCCGCTGGCGGTGTACCGCACGACGATCGACGGCCGCTTCGTCGCCGGCAACGACGCACTGGTGCGTCTCCTCGGCGCCGAGACGTTCGGCGACCTCGCCGCGATCCACGCGCGCGAGATCTACGCCGATCCCGCGCGTCGCGAGTGGCTGATCCGGCGCGCTCAGGCCGGAGAGCCCATCCCCGTGGAAGACCTGCAGATCCGACGCTTCGACGGAGGACTGCGCTGGGTCCGGATCAGTTCCCACTCGGTGCGCGGAGATGACGGCGAGATCGCGTACTTCGAGGGGGTGATGGAGGACGTCACGACACTCCACGCCGTGGACTCCCAGCTGCAGCGCTCGAACGAGCTGCTGGACACCCTGACCCGCATGCAGGGGCAGTACATGGCGGGCGTCGACGCCGGCGAACTGTTCGACGGGCTGCTCGAAGACCTCCTGCGCGTCACCGGCAGTGCGTACGGGTTCATCGCCCAGGTCCTCCACGACGCCGACGGTCCGTTCCTGCGGACCTGGGCGATGACCGACATCTCCTGGAACGACACCACCCGCGAGCTGTACGCGCGATACGGTCCGCGTGGCATGGAGTTCCACAATCTCGACACGCTCTTCGGCCGCGTCGTCACAGACGGCGTTCCCGTGATCTCCAACACACCGCTCACCGACCCGCGCGCGGAGGGGCGCCCCGACGGGCATCCGCGCTTGGATTCGTTCCTCGGGGTGCCGATCCGTCGCGGAGACGCCGTGGCGGGGGTGGTCGCGCTGGCCAACCGCGACGGCGGATTCGACGAGGAGCTGGTGCACTTCCTCGCGCCGCTCGCCGCGACGGTCGGCAGCCTGATGGAAGCTGCGACGGTCGACCGCGAACGGATGGAAGCCGAACGACGCCAGGCGCATCACAAGGAACTGCACCGCCTGATCGTGGAAGAGGCCGCGGACGCGATCGTCACCTTCCGCGCCGACGGCCGGATCGTGCTGGCCAACCGCGCGTCCCGGGAACTCGTCGGGGCTCGCCGAGCGAATCTCATCGGCGCCCGAGTCTGGGCGTTCCTGCCGCCGGGCCACGCCCGGTCGTACGTGCGGCGCGCCGCGCACGCGGTCGACACCGGGACGAGCATGGAGATGCAGCTGCGCGGACTCGACGGCGTCGTCCGCCCGGTGGAGGTCACCTTCGTCCGGGGGCACTACGACGACGACGACGTCACGACCGTCATCGTGCGCGACATCGCCGCGCACAAGGAGATCGAGTCGGCGCTCCGCGACGCGCGGGACACCGCGGAGAACGCCGCACGGGCGAAAGACGAGCTGCTCGCGGGCGTCAGCCACGAGCTCCGGTCGCCCCTCACCGCGGTCATCGGACTCAGCTCCGTCCTCGACCGCGAGATCTACGGCCCTCTGACCGATCGCCAGCGGGCGTTCGTGACCCAGATCGGCGACAGCGGACGCCACCTGCTCGAGGTGATCACCACGATCCTCGACTTCGCGAAGGAGGAGTCGGGGCGGGGGGACCCTGTGCTGTCCGCGTGCGACGTGGCCCCGATCGTCGCCGAGGCGCGGGGTGTCGTCGATGATCTCGCGGTCCGCCGGGGGCTCTCGGTGGTCGTCGACGTCCCGGCGGAGCTGCCGTGCATCCGGGTCGACGCGGTGCGGTTCCGTGCGGCGCTGATCAATCTGCTCGCCAACGCCGTCAAGTTCACCCCCGCCGGCGGCACGATCGGCGTGCGCGCCCGCCATGCGGACGATGAGGTGCGGGTCACCGTGTGGGACACCGGCGTCGGGATCGCCGCCGACGATCTCGAGCGCATCTTCGAGCCCTTCGAGCAGGGGGACTCGTCCCTCTCGCGAAAGTACGAGGGCACGGGACTCGGTCTGACCCTCAGTCGGCGCCTGATCGAGGCGATGGGCGGCACGCTCACCGTGACGAGCGAAGTGGGGCGCGGCTCCGCGTTCGCGATCGTCCTGCCCGCCTGACCGCGTTCCCGGCGGGAGTCTGTGATCTCAGACACAGGATGCCGTGCAGGCCTTCGCTCGGCGGCGGCGCTGCGGTGAGATCGACCCATGAGCACCGCCGTCGCCTCCCCGTCCGCGCGCACCGTCGAGATCGGCGACGCCACGCTGCGGCCCGCGGACGTCGTCGCCGTCGCGCGTCACGATGCTCCAGTGGTCGTGAGCGCGGCTGCCCGGTCGCGCATGGCCGCCTCCCGCGCGGTGATCGACGCGCTCGCCGAGGACGCCCGCCCGCACTACGGCATCTCGACGGGATTCGGCGCGCTCGCGACGACCTTCATCCCCGCCGAGCGCCGGGTCGCCCTGCAGGCGAGCCTCATCCGCTCGCACGCGGCGGGCACCGGAGCGGAGGTCGAGCGCGAGGTCGTCCGCGCGCTTCAGCTGCTGCGCCTGCAGACCCTCGCCACCGGTCGCACGGGTGTGCGTCCGGTCGTCGCGGAGACCTACGCCGCGATGCTCAACGCCGGCATCACGCCCGTCGTCCGCGAGTACGGCTCGCTCGGCTGCTCGGGCGATCTCGCGCCGCTGTCGCACGTCGCGCTCGCCGCGACGGGGGAGGGAGAGGTGCGCGACGCCGACGGTGTGATGACGGATGCCGCGGCCGCGCTCGCCGAGGCCGGCATCCGTCCGCTGATCCTGGCGGAGAAGGAGGGCCTCGCCCTCATCAACGGCACCGACGGCATGCTCGGGATGCTCCTCCTCGCTCTCGCCGACCTGGAGACGCTGCTGGAGACCGCCGATGTCGCGGCGGCGATGTCGGTGGAGAGCCAGCTCGGCACCGACGCGGTGTTCGCCGCCGACCTCATGGCGCTGCGCCCTCAGGACGGTCAGGCGCGGTCGGCCGCGAACCTCCGCGCCCTCCTCGCCGACTCCGAGATCGTCCGCTCGCACCGCGATCCCGCCGCGTGCACCCGGGTGCAGGACGCGTACTCGCTCCGCTGCTCTCCGCAGGTGCACGGCGCCGCGCGCGACACCCTCGATCACGCACGGCGCGTCGCCGACCGGGAACTCCTGTCCGCCGTGGACAACCCGGTGCTCACCGCCGACGGTCAGGTGCGCTCCAACGGCAACTTCCACGGCGCCCCCGTGGCCTACGTTCTGGACTTCCTCGCGATCGCCGTCGCTGACCTCGCCTCGATCTCGGAGCGGCGGACCGACCGTGCGCTGGATCCTGCCCGCAGTCACGGACTCCCGCCCTTCCTCGCCCACGAGGTCGGGGTGGACTCGGGCCTGATGATCGCGCAGTACGCCGCCGCCGGGATCGTCTCCGAGCTCAAGCGCCTCGCGGTCCCGGCATCCGTGGACTCCATCCCGTCCTCGGCGATGCAGGAGGATCACGTGTCGATGGGATGGGCGGCGGGTCGGAAGCTCCGCCGCGGCGTCGACGGGCTCGCCCGGGTGCTCGGCATCGAGGTGCTCACCGCGGCCCGCGCCCTGGACCTCCGCGCCCCGCTCGCTCCGGCGCCGCGCACCGCCCGGGTCCGCGCTCTGCTGCGGGATGCCGGCATCGACGGCCCCGGCACGGACCGCTTCCTCTCGCCCGACCTCGAGCGGGTGGCCGCGCTCGTCAGCTCCGGGGCGGTCGCCCGCGCCGGCATCCCCGAATCCACGAAGGAGTGAGATGACCACCGCATCCGACACCACGACCGCCGCCCCCGAGCCGGCCGCCCGCGCGATCCGCGCCCCGCGCGGCCCCGCGCGCACCGCGAAGAGCTGGGGCGCCGAGGCTGCCAAACGCATGCTGATGAACAACCTCGATCCCGAGGTCGCCGAGCACCCCGAAGACCTCGTCGTCTACGGCGGCACCGGACGCGCCGCACGCTCGTGGGCGGCGTACGACGCGATCGTCCGCACGCTCGACGAGCTGGAGCCTGATGAGACGCTCCTTGTGCAGTCCGGAAAGCCGGTCGGGGTCTTCCGCACCCACACGTGGGCGCCGCGCGTGCTGATCGCGAACTCGAACCTCGTGGGCGATTGGGCGACGTGGCCGGAGTTCCGCCGGCTCGAGCAGCTGGGGCTGACGATGTACGGGCAGATGACCGCCGGCTCCTGGATCTACATCGGCACCCAGGGCATCCTCCAGGGAACCTACGAGACCTTCGCCGCCGTGGCGCGCAGCCTCGGACGCGACGACCTCTCGGGCACCCTCACCCTCACCGGCGGATGCGGCGGTATGGGCGGTGCGCAGCCGCTCGCGGTGACGCTCAACGGCGGTGCGGTGCTCATCGTCGACGTCGACGAATCCCGCCTGGAGCGCCGGGTCGCCCACGGCTACCTCGACGTGCACACCACCGACCTCGACGCCGCCGTCGCGCGGGTGATCGCGGCGAAGGACGCCGGTGAAGCACTCTCGGTGGGGGTGGTGGGCAACGCCGCCGAGGTGTTCCCGGCCCTTCTCGCCCGCGGCGTCCCGATCGACATCGTCACCGACCAGACGAGCGCGCACGATCCGCTGGCCTACCTTCCGGTCGGCGTCTCCGTGGACGAGTGGCGCGCGCGGGCCGAGGCCGATCCGGCGGACTTCACCGCTCGTTCCCGCCGGTCGATGGCGGCGCAGGTGGCGGCGATGGTCGGGTTCCAGGATGCCGGGGCCGCCGTGTTCGACTACGGCAACTCGATCCGCGCGGAGGCCGAACTCGGCGGGTTCGACCGCGCGTTCGCCTTCCCCGGATTCGTGCCGGCCTACATCCGACCGCAGTTCGCCGAGGGTCGGGGTCCGTTCCGCTGGGTGGCGCTCTCGGGTGATCCCGACGACATCCGCAAGACCGATGAGGCCGTGAAGGCGCTGTTCCCCGAGAACGCCGCCCTCGTGCGCTGGTTGGAGAAGGCGGGCGACAGCGTGCACTTCGAGGGCCTTCCCGCGCGGATCTGCTGGCTCGGCTACCAGGAACGGCACCTGGCGGGGCTGAGGTTCAACGACATGGTGGCCTCGGGCGAGCTGTCGGCACCGATCGTCATCGGACGCGACCACCTCGACGCGGGGTCGGTCGCCTCTCCATACCGCGAGACGGAGGCGATGGCCGACGGCTCCGACGCCATCGCCGACTGGCCGCTGCTCAACGCGCTGCTGAACACCGCGTCCGGTGCGTCGTGGGTCTCGATCCACCACGGCGGCGGGGTCGGCATCGGTCGGAGCATCCACGCGGGGCAGGTCATCGTCGCCGACGGTACCCCGGAGGCGGCGGAGAAGCTCGCCCGCGTGCTCGTGAACGATCCCGGTACCGGAGTCATGCGCCACGTGGACGCCGGGTACCCGCGCGCCGCGGAGGTCGCCCGCGAGCGCGGCCTGCAGGTGCCGATGTGGTGACCGGCGAATCCGGAGCACCCGACCTCCTCGTCACCGGGATCGGCGAGCTGACGACGAACGTCTCGACACCCGACGACGTCTGCGGAACGATCCACGACGCCGCCGTCCTCGTCCGCGCGGGCATCGTCGCGTGGACCGGACCCGCCGCCGATGTTCCGGATGCCGCCTCCGCCGTGCCGGTCGTGGACGTCGACGGAGCCGCCGTCATTCCGGGGTTCGTGGACAGCCACACCCACCTCCTGTTCGGGGGCGATCGGAGCGAGGAGTTCATCGCCCGGATGGCCGGTCGGCCGTATGCGGCGGGCGGTATACGCTCCACCGTGGCGGCCACGCGGAGCGCGACCGACGCCGAGCTGCGTGCTCGGCTCCGGGCGCTCGTCGCCGAGCTCCGCGCGCAGGGGACGACGACGTTCGAGATCAAGACCGGCTACGGGCTGACGGTCGCCGACGAGGAGCGCCTCGCCCGCCTCGCGCGGGAGGTGACGGAGGAGGTCACGTTCCTCGGTGCGCACGTCGTCCCCGAGGAGTTCCAGGACGACCCCGACGCGTACGTCGACCTCGTCGCAGGTCCGATGCTCGATGCGGTCGCGTCGCACTGCCGATGGATCGACGTCTTCTGCGAGCGGGGCGCCTTCACCCCCGCGCAGGCGGACCGGGTGCTCGCGGCGGGCGCGGCCCGAGGCCTCGGCATCCGCGTGCACGGCAATCAGCTGGGCCCGGGCGAGGGGGTGCGTCTCGCCGTCGCGCGGGGCGCGGCATCCGTCGATCACGGCACGTATCTCGACGACGTCGACATCGCCGCGCTCGCCGGGAGCGACACCGTGCTGACGCTCCTCCCGGGGGTGGAGTTCTCGACGCGGCAGCCCTACCCGGATGCGCGGGCGCTGTGGGATGCCGGCGTGACGATCGCGCTGGCCAGCGACTGCAACCCCGGCTCGAGCTTCACGAGCTCGATGCCGCTGATGATCGCCCTCGCCGTCCGCGAGATGGGGCTCACCCCCGACGAGGCGGTGTGGGCGGCGACCGCGGGGGGTGCGGCGGCGCTGCGGCGCGAGGACGTGGGCGTGCTGCGGCCGGGAGCTCGAGCCGACCTCGTGGTGCTGCGTGCGCCGACGCGCGCGTACCTCGCCTACCGCCCCGGTGTCCCGCTCATCGAGGGCATCTTCAGCGGCGGGCGCGGCGTCGCCGGGAGCGCGCTCAGCGCGGTGCGTCGAAGCTGAACGACACCGGGTCGACGGCGTCCACGACATCCCAGGACGTCTCGGCCCACGTGAAGACGGCGACGGCGCACGTCGGCATCCGGTCGATGCGATCGCGGGACAGGCGCGCGGCGAGCACCGTCAGGCCCGGGTCGTGGGCGACGAGGGTGACCCGCTGCAGCCCGCTCTCGGCCGCGACCGCGAGCAGTGTGGACGCCGAAGCCGCGTACAGCCGCTCCTCGAGGCGGAGCGGTGCGTCCAGCGCGTACGAGAACGCCTCGGCGGTCGTGCGGGCCCGCAGCGCCGTGCTGGAGATGACCGCCTCGGGCCAGAAGCCGGTCTCGACGAGCTGACGCGCCATGCGCGGGGCGTCGCGCTCGCCGCGCTCGTTGAGGGGGCGATCGTGGTCGTCGATGTCGGGATCGCCCCAGTCCGACTTGGCGTGGCGGACGAGGGCGAGCTGGATGCCGGGTGCGGGGGTCATGCGGATCCTCTCGGTCGCCGGGCGAGGCCGGCGAGCAGGTCGAGCACGCAGAGCGCGGCCAGCCGCACCGTCCGTGCATCGGGGGCGTCGGATGCCGCATCGACCTCGACGATGTCGGCGGAGCGGAGACGCGGGTCGCGCGCGAGCGCCCGTGCGAGGCGGCGCAGGGTGTCGGCGGAGAGCCCCCCGGGGACGGAGGCCGGGCACCCCGGCGCCACCGAGCGATCGCACACGTCGACGTCGATGTCGAGGTGGATGCCCCCGGGATCGGAGTCCGCATCCCCGCCGCCGGCGATCGACAGGGCCTCGGTGACGACGTCCGCCTCGGGCCGGGAGCGCAGCTCGTCCAGGGTGATGACGGTGATGCCGAGATCGGCGGCGCGCCGCGCGTACGCGGCGGAATTGGCGAAGTCGGCGATGCCGACCTGCACCACGCGGGTGGGGTCGAGCCCGCCCTCGACGAGGCGGCGGACGGGGGAGCCGTTGGAGATCCCGTCGCGGAGGTCGAAGTGGGCGTCGATCGTGATGAGACCCGTGGCCTGCGCCCCCCGGGCGACGGGGACGGTCGCGGCGTTGTCGCCGCCGAGGGCGATGACGAGGTCGGCCGAACCGGAGATCTCGTGCACGCGCGCCGCGGCCCGCTCCTCCCCGTCCGCGCCGTCGGGGTCCGCGACGTCGCCGGCGTCGAGGATCCGCAGCACCGACGTCAGGTCGACGGGCGGCGGTCCGAGGAGCGTCGGGCTGTAGCGCCGGAGGGCCTCGCGCACCGCGGCGGGCGTCGTGTGCGCGGCCGTCGGGGAGAGCGACGTGCGCCACGTCGGCACGCCGACGATCACCGCGGTGGCGGCATCCGTCTCGCGATCCTCGTGCGCGGACCACGCCGGCCAGCCGCCGGCCCGGGGCCACAGCGGATCGACGGCGAGCGCGCTCATTCCGCCACGATAGCCCCCCGGGGTACCCGGGTGTCAGTGGGACACGTACGCCCATGCGCGGCGGCCGCTGCGCAGCACCACGGCCACGCGGCGGTAGAGCGGCGCCTGATACTCGTCGCACGCGTCCAGCTCGTCGTCGTCGACGGGGAGGACGGTGCCGGTGACGTTGTCGAGGTGCTGGCCGGTTTCGCGCAGGACCGGCTGCACGGAGCGTCTCGTTGCTTCCCCGACGCGCGGATCGACGATCTCGACGTAGTCGACGGTGAAGCCCCCGAGGACATCGTCGGTGCCGGTCAGCCGTCGCCCGAACACATCGAGCTGCACCTGCGGATCCTGCAGCGTCCCGTACGTGAAGAGGAGGTGATCGGCGCCCACGAGGTCACCGTAGCCTGCGGTGCGGCCGTTGTCAGCGGCGCCGTCACACGACGTCCTCACACGATGTCGTGGACCGCGTCGCGCGACTCAGCCGCCGAAAAGGGCGTGGGCGATCGTGTAGATGGTCAGGCCCGCGAGGGAGCCGATGATCGTGCCGTTCAGACGGATGTACTGGAGATCGCGACCGACCATCAGCTCGATCTTGCGGGTGGTCTCCTTCGCGTCCCATTTCTCCACCGTGTCGGTGATGATCGAGGCGATGTCGTGGCGGTAGCGGTCGACGAGGAAGACCGCGGCGTCGGTCACCCACGTGTCGACGCGGCGCTGGAGCGCGGCATCCGTCGTCAGGCGCGTGCCGATCTCGGTCACGGCCGACAGCGCGCGCCGGACGAGGCCGCTGTCCGGGTCGGCGAGGGCGGCGACGAGGCCGGTCTTCGCGGTCTCCCAGGCCTGCGCGGCGAGCTCGCGGACGCGGGGGCTGTCGAACACCGTGACCTTGGCGTCTTCGAGGCGGCCGATCGTGGCGGGGTCGTGCTGCAGATTGTCCGCGAGGCGGGCGAGGTAGCCGTCGATGGCGAGACGCGCCGGATGCTGCGGGTCGGCCTGGACGGCGGCGACGAACTTCAGCGCCTCGTTGTAGACGGTGTCGTCCACCAGGCGCTGGGCGATGCTCGGCACCCACGAGGGGAGGCGCCGTGAGACGAGACCGGTGAAGGCGGCGTGGTTCTCGTTCAGCCAGGTGCCGATGTTGTCCACGCCCATGTCGACCGCGCCGTGGTGGGCGCCGGCGTCGAGCACACGGGAGAGCCATGCGCCGACGCCCGGGCCCCATTCGGGCGAGATCAGATGCTCGCGGGCGAGCGACTCGATGACGTCGCCGACCTCGTCGTCGCTGAGGGCTTGGAGGATGCCGGAGGCCATCGTGGAGGCTTCGGCGACGACGCGTTCCGCGTTCGCGGGCGCGGCCAGCCACTCGCCGAGGCGCGAGGCGATGGCCGTGGACTCCAGCTTCTGCCGCACCACGTCGCCGCGGAGGAACTCCGTCTCGACGAATTCGCCGAGCGTGCGTCCGATCTCGTCCTTCCGCCTCGGGATGATCGCGGTGTGCGGGATGGGGATCCCCATCGGATGCCGGAAGAGCGCCGTCACGGCGAACCAGTCCGCCAGGGCCCCCACCATTCCCCCCTCGGCCGCCGCGCGCACGTAGGCGAGGGCGGGGACGTCCTGCTGGAGCGGGAAGGAAATGACGAAGACGACCGCCATGAACAGCAGCGCCCCGAGCGCGACCGCCTTCATGCGGCGAAGACCCCGGCGGCGTTCCTCGTCGGCCGGGCTGAGGACGACGGAGCCGGTCACTTCTCCACCGGTCCGAGCCACGCCGTCGCCGAGGTGGCGTGGGCGGACTCGGGGTCGGAGGGGTGGAACATCCCGGCGAGGACGTCGCGGTACAGGCGCCCGAGCTCGCTGCCCGAGAAATAGGACGCGCCGCCCGCGACGAGGATCGCCTCGTCGACGATCTGCTTGGCGGTGGTGACGGCGCGGTGCTTCAGCCCCGACAGCAGCGCGAACCAGCGTGCGCCGTGGTCCGTCCGCGCGTCGATGTCGTGCGCGATCGCGGCCAGCTGCGGCGGGAGGCCGTCGTACGCGATCCCCATCTCGGCCACGCGCCAACGGATGTCGGGATCCTGGCTGTAGGTCGCGCCGGTCTTCTTCGAGGTCCGACGGTGGGCCGTCGCCACGGCGACGTCGATCGCGCGGCGGGCGATGCCGGTGTAGACGGAGGCGATGAGCAGCTCGAACACCGCGAAGATCCCGAAGACCAGCGGGTCGGGCTGAGGGCCGGGCTCCAGCCGCCGGACGACGCGGTCGGCCGCGGCGCGGGCGCCGTGCAGCTCCGTCGTGCGCGACTGCGTGCCGCGCATGCCGACGGTGTCCCAGTCGTCGCGGATGCGGACCCGTCCGGCATCCGTCTCGTCCCGCGGGAGGAACGCGAAGACCATCCGCGGCGCGTCGGGCGAGGTGGTGTCGAGCCCGTGGAGGCCGAGCTGGGTCCACACGGGGGAGAGGGTGGTGAAGATCTTCGTCCCGGTGAAGGCGTAGCCGCCGTCGCCCGTGGGGGCGGCCTCGGTGTCGCTGCCGAAGAGCACGAGGTCGTTGCCGGCCTCGCTGATGCCGAACGCGAACACCTCGCCCGCGACGGCGCCGGTCTGCACGAACCGGAGGTCGTCGATCCCGCGGTCGGCGAGGAGCTTCGCCACCCCCGTCCAGATGAGGTGCATGTTGATCGCGAGCGCGGTGGCGGGCGCCGCCGTGGCCAGGCGCTGCTGGAGGACGGATGCCGCGGCGAGGTCGAGCCCCGCACCGCCGAGGTCTGCGGGCACGAGGATCGCCAGGTACCCGCGCTCGCGGAGCTCGGCGAGATCGTCCTCGGGGAAGGTGTTGTCGCGGTCGTGCGCGGCGGCCCGGGCGCGGAAGCGCTCCAGAAGGTCGTCGGGGAGGATCGCGGCGGGATCGAACGGTGCGGCGGCGGGGGACGGGGACACGGTCATGACAGGACCTCCAGAAGGGCCCGCACGGTCTCCTCGGGCTTGTCGCGATGGGGGGAGTGGCCGGCGCCCGCGACGATCGTCATCGTGATCTGCGGGTTCGCCTCGACCACGGCCTCGGCGGGCTTGCCGGCGAAGATCGAGTAGACCTTCGGGTCTGAGGCGATCACGTGGGTGGGGACGGTCAGCGCGGCCGCAGCATCCGTCACGTCCCACTCCGGGTTCTGCGCGCTCGTCTGCTCGACCGCCCACCGGCTCGCCTGCTGCGCGGACAGGGCCTTCAGCTCGACGTCGTGCGGATGCCAGGTCGGGTGGGCGGCGCGGACGGCGGCCGGCGACGGGTCGGCGAAGGACTCCTCCTGGCTCGCGCGGACGATGCCGCGGTCGCGCGGGGTCAGCGCGATCGCCGGGTCGATGAGGATCAGGCGCCGGGCCCACGTCGCGTCGGCGGCGGCGGCGAGGGTGGCGGCCGCGCCGCCGAGGGAGTGCGCGACGACGAGGTCCCACGGCCCGCCGTCCTCCGGGTGCGCGTGCGCCAGATCGGCCGCGTAGGCGTCGAGGGTGTAATCCAGCGCCCGGGGCGCCGTGCCGTGACCCCGCAGATCGACGGCGTCCGCCCGCCAGCCCGCGTCGGCGAGGGCGACGCCGTAGCGCCACATCAGCGCGCCGTTCGAGCCGAGGCCGTGCACGAGGAGCGCGCGGCGGGCCGAGCCCGGCGCGCCCCAGGAGCGGCGGGGGAGAAGCACGGGGGAAACCATGCGATCAGCCTACGAGCGGCCCCGGCCCCCGGCATCCACGCGAAGATGGTTCGCATGATCTCGACAGAACGGGCGATCGACCTCCGCCAGGCGGGCCTGGTGTGGCACCCGCGCTCGGGCGACCGTTTCCAACTGGACGAGCCCGAGTTCGAGGCGGACGTCTTCACGGTCAGCGAGATGACGGTGGAGCCCCGCGACTACCCGACCGGCAGCATCCTCGCCTTCAACGGCACGACGGAGTGGGCGCTGGATTCGGTCGCGCTCGAGGACGCGCTGTGGCTCCCGCACGAGCACCAGCTGCGCGAGATGCTCCGCGGCACCTTCCGGTCGTTGCGGCGCCTGGCCGACACCCACGAGGTCGAGATCGTCGTCGGCGAGGAGCGCCTGGTGTTCGAGCACCCCGAACCCGCCGACGCGTACGCGCTCGCCGTCCGCGAGATGCTCCGCCGCATCGGCTGAGCGCGGCACCTCCGCGCGGTCAGGTGATCGTGGCGACGGGCGCGGTGTCGGGCATCGGGCTCGCGTCGCGTCCGCGGAGGTCCGGGAAGCCGCGGACGAACACGACCGAGACGACGAGTCCCATCGCGGCGAAGATCGTCGCCGCAAGGTAGGCGCCGGTGGGGCCCACCCCGTCGATGAGGAACCCGGCGACGGCGGATCCCGCGGCCGCACCGATGAGCTGACCGGTGCCCACCCAGCCGAAGGCCTCGGCGGTGTCGCTGAACTTCACGCTCGCCGAGGTCATCGCAAACAGGACCGCCAGCGCGGGCGCGACGCCGAGACCGGCGAGCACGAGGGTGCCGCCGAGCCACCAGACGTTCAGCGACACCATCGTGAGGGCGAGTCCGACCGTGACGATGCCGAGCCGCCGGGCCATCGCCCAGCGTCCGATCGGGATGTGGCCGAACCCGAGGCCGCCGGCGAGGCTTCCGACGGCGAAGACGGCGAGGACCAGGCCCGCTTCCAGCCCGTCGTGCCCGAACGTGGCGACGACCCCCGCCTCGACGGCGGCGCACGCGCCGATGAGGAGGAACCCGACGACCGTGGCGAGGATGATCGGGGGCTTGGTCATGACGGTGCCGATGCTGCGGCGGCTCCGGGGAATCCGCACGCGACCGACCTCGGGGGAGAGGATGAACCACGCCCCGCCGAGGAGGAGGATCACCACGATCAGCAGCAGCGCCGGCACGGTGCCGACCTGGGTGGCCACGACCGTGATGACGACGGGCGCGAGGATCCAGATGATCTCCTG
The DNA here is from genome assembly GCF_021654035.1 of Microbacterium aurantiacum. Taxonomy (GTDB): domain Bacteria; phylum Actinomycetota; class Actinomycetes; order Actinomycetales; family Microbacteriaceae; genus Microbacterium; species Microbacterium aurantiacum. The sequence goes on along the minus strand of NZ_JAJPDW010000008.1, from coordinate 26,384 downwards.
CAGCGACGCGTCGAGCGAGAACAGCGGGGTCAGCTGGCGGCCGGTGACCATCTTCGGATAGATCGTCCGGACGGCCGGCTGCACCGGCGGCGTCGACAGGCCGGCGATCAGGCCGAGCGCCATGTACGCGGGAAGCACCATCTCGACCAGGGCGACGGTCGTGATGGCCGTGGCGCACACGATCAGGGTGAGGGTGAGGACCTTCCGCATGCCCCAGATGCCCATCCAGCGGCTGGTGACGGGGCCGGCGATGGCCTGACCGATCGAGGTCGCGGCGAGGACGAGGCCGGCCGCTCCGTAGGAACCCGTCTCGCGTTCGATGTAGAGCAGGAGCGCCAGGCTCGTCATCCCGTTGGGGAAGCGTGCAGTCAGCTGTGCCGCCATGATGCGCCCCACGCCCGGGGTGCGCAGGAGATCCCGATAGCCCGCCACCAGGACACGCTAGCGCGACACGCCCCGACACGCCGTGGGCGTCCATCCACAGGGAATCGGATGTCGGTGGCCCGGCGTAGCGTCCGATCTGTGGACAACCTCGGAGGCGTCGGAGGAAACCCCCGTCATCCGGCGGTTTTCCTCGTGTCCGGCGGAGCGGCCGGCTGTGGATGAAACGGTGGAGAACCTGTGTTGTACATGGGGATGACGGTGGAAAATCACACGGATGTAACTACTACCCCTTGTGGTGCTATCCGATGTCCGTACCCATATGTAGTATTGGACTCCCGGCGGGGGCCAGCCCGAGAACTGACCGGAATCACCCGGACGACAACGACAGAAATGGATCGACATGGCGATCACGGTGTACACCAAGCCTTCGTGCGTGCAGTGCACGGCCACCTACCGCGCGCTGGACTCGAAGGGCATCGACTACGAGATCCTCGACCTCTCCGAGGACCCGTCGGCGCTCGAGCAGGTGAAAGCACTCGGCTACATGCAGGCGCCCGTCGTCATCACCGACGAGGACCACTGGTCGGGCTTCCGTCCCGACAAGATCGACGAGCTCGCCTCGCGTCTGGCCTGATCCCATGGCAACCGCGATCGCGCAGCGACCCGCGGTTGCCGACCCGGCGACCGCGGGACCTCTGCTGGTGTTCTTCTCCAGCATCTCGGGCAACACCGCCCGCTTCGTCGAGAAGGTCGTCGCCACCGGCGGCATCCGCTCGCTCCGGATACCGTTGCATGCGACCGAACCGCCGCTCGTCGTCGACGAGCCGTACATCCTGGTCACCCCCACCTACGGGGGCGGTCAGGGGAGGGGCGTCGAGAAGGGCGCGGTTCCCAAGCAGGTCATCCGCTTCCTCAACGACGAGCGAAACCGGAGCCTCATCCGCGGGGTCATCTCCGCGGGCAACACCAACTTCGGCGAGCATTTCTGCTTCGCCGGTGAAGTCATCAGCCGCAAGTGCCGTGTGCCGCACTTGTACCGGCTCGAAGTTTTCGGCACGCCAGAAGACGTGGATCGCGTGAGCGACGGATTGGAACGATGGTGGAAGCAGCAGTGAAGGATCAGGCGCCGTTCAAGTTGGACGCGCGGTTCGAGGGCCTCGATTACCACGCCCTCAACGCGATGCTGAACCTGTACGACGCGGACGGGAAGATCCAGTTCGACGCCGACAAGCGCGCGGCGCGGGAGTATTTCCTGCAGCACGTGAACCAGAACACGGTCTTCTTCCACTCCCTCAAGGAGCGCCTCGACTACCTGGTCGAGAAGGAGTACTACGAGGGATCCGTCCTGGAGAAGTACCCGTTCGAGTTCATCCAGGAGCTCAACGACCTCGCCTACTCGAAGAAGTTCCGCTTCGAGACCTTCCTCGGAGCGTTCAAGTACTACACCAGCTACACGCTGAAGACCTTCGACGGCAAGCGCTACCTCGAGCGGTTCGAGGACCGTGTCGTGATGACCGCCCTCGGCCTCGCCGACGGCGACCAGAAGCTCGCGACCGCGCTCGTGGAGGAGATCATCTCCGGCCGCTTCCAGCCGGCGACGCCGACGTTCCTCAACTCCGGCAAAGCCCAGCGCGGCGAGCTGGTGTCGTGCTTCCTCCTGCGCATCGAAGACAACATGGAGTCGATCTCGCGCGGCATCAACTCCTCGCTGCAGCTGTCCAAGCGCGGCGGCGGCGTGGCGCTCCTGCTGTCGAACATCCGCGAGTCGGGGGCTCCGATCAAGCAGATCGAGAACCAGTCCTCCGGCATCATCCCGGTCATGAAGCTCCTCGAAGACAGCTTCAGCTACGCCAACCAGCTCGGAGCCCGCCAGGGTGCCGGCGCGGTGTACCTCAGTGCCCACCACCCCGACATCATGCGGTTCCTCGACACCAAGCGCGAGAACGCGGACGAGAAGATCCGCATCAAGACGCTGTCGCTCGGCGTCGTGGTGCCCGACATCACCTTCGAGCTCGCAAAGAACGGCGAGGACATGTACCTGTTCTCCCCGTACGACGTCGAGCGCGTGTACGGCGTGCCCTTCGGTGACATCTCCGTCACGGAGAAGTACCGCGAGATGGTCGACGACGCTCGCATCAAGAAGACCAAGATCAATGCGCGCGAGTTCTTCCAGACCCTCGCTGAGATCCAGTTCGAGTCGGGCTACCCGTACATCATGTTCGAGGACACGGTGAACCGGGCCAACCCCATCAAGGGCCGGATCAACATGTCGAACCTCTGCAGCGAGATCCTGCAGGTGAACACGCCGACGACGTACAGCGAAGACCTCTCCTACGCCGAGATCGGCAAGGACATCTCCTGCAACCTCGGCTCGATGAACATCGCCCTGTCGATGGATGCCGACGACCTCGGTCAGACGGTCGAGACCGCCATCCGGGCCCTCACCGCGGTGAGCGATCAGAGCCACATCACCTCTGTCCGCTCGATCGAGGACGGCAACGACCGCTCCCACGCGATCGGCCTCGGCCAGATGAACCTGCACGGCTACCTCGCCCGCGAGCACGTGCACTACGGCTCGGTCGAGGGTCTCGACTTCACGAACATCTACTTCTACACGGTGCTGTTCCACGCGCTGCGGGCATCGAACAACCTCGCCATCGAGCGCGGGCGCGCCTTCGACGGCTTCGAGGACTCCACCTACGCCAGCGGCGAGTTCTTCGACAAGTACATCGAGCGCGCATGGGTTCCCGAGACCGAGAAGGTCAAAGAGCTCTTCGCCGGCAAGCACATCCCCACGCAGGACGACTGGATCCAGCTGAAGGCGTCGATCCAGAAGCACGGGATCTACAACCAGAACCTGCAGGCGGTGCCCCCGACCGGGTCGATCTCGTACATCAACAACTCCACGAGTTCGATCCACCCGATCGCGTCGAAGATCGAGATTCGCAAAGAAGGCAAGCTCGGCCGCGTCTACTACCCGGCGCCGTTCATGACGAACGACAACCTGGAGTACTACCAGGACGCGTACGAGATCGGCTACGAGAAGGTCATCGACACGTACGCCGCCGCCACCCAGCACGTGGACCAGGGCCTGTCGCTGACGCTGTTCTTCAAGGACACCGCCACCACGCGCGACATCAACAAGGCGCAGATCTACGCCTGGCGCAAGGGCATCAAGACGATCTACTACATCCGCCTGCGGCAGCTGGCGCTGGAGGGCACCGACATGACCGAGTGCGTCTCCTGCATGCTGTGACCCGCTGAGATCCGCTGAGCACCGAGAGAGAACCCCATGGCTGAGAAGCTGCAACTGCTGAACCACGTGCAGGCCATCAACTGGAACCGCATCGAGGACGACAAGGACCTCGAGGTCTGGAACCGCCTCGTGAACAACTTCTGGCTGCCCGAGAAGGTGCCGCTGTCCAACGACATTCAGTCGTGGAACACGCTCACCCCCGAAGAGCAGCTGGTGACGATGCGGGTCTTCACGGGCCTGACGCTGCTGGACACCATCCAGGGCACCGTCGGCGCCGTCGCGCTGATCCCCGACGCGATCACGCCGCACGAGGAGGCGGTGTACACCAACATCGCCTTCATGGAGTCGGTGCACGCCAAGAGCTACTCCTCGATCTTCTCGACCCTGTGCTCGACGAAGGAGATCGACGAGGCGTTCCGCTGGTCGGTGGAGAACCCGAATCTGCAGAAGAAGGCGCAGATCGTCATGGAGTACTACCGTGGCGACTCACCGCTCAAGCGCAAGGTCGCCTCGACCCTGCTGGAGAGCTTCCTGTTCTACTCGGGCTTCTACCTCCCGATGCACTGGTCCTCGCGGGCGAAGCTCACCAACACCGCCGACCTCATCCGCCTCATCATCCGTGACGAGGCCGTGCACGGCTACTACGTCGGGTACAAGTTCCAGAAGGGTCTCGAGAAAGTCGACGAGGCCACCCGTCAGGACATCAAGGACTACACGTTCTCGCTCCTGTACGAGCTCTACGACAACGAGGTGCAGTACGCGCAGGACCTCTACGACGGCATCGGCCTGACCGAGGACGTCAAGAAGTTCCTGCACTACAACGCCAACAAGGCCCTGATGAACCTCGGCTACGAGGCGATGTTCCCGGCGACCACGACCAACGTGAACCCGGCGATCCTCTCGGCCCTGTCGCCGAACGCTGACGAGAACCACGACTTCTTCAGCGGGTCGGGTTCGTCGTACGTCATCGGCAAGGCCGAGGCCACCGAAGACGAGGACTGGGACTTCTAGAAGTTCCAGATCGGCCCCGGCCCAAATAGGGCGGCTGAGAGGCCCGGACCCGCAGGATTCTGCGGGTCCGGGCCTATTTCGTGCCTTCTCTCAGCAGACGGAGGAGGACTCAGATGGACATCGGTGGCCGTTCGGTCGGGCATGCAGGGGGCACGTGCGCTCCTTTCGTATGGGTAAGACAGCATCGCGAAGCTGGAGTTCGGAGTTCACATGCTCCTGATCTCGTGCCCCAACGTGCCCCTCGCGACGTGCGAGCTGGCTCAAAGACCGCGAAATTCCGCGGCTCAGCGCCTTTGCGCCGCACGAGGGGCACGGCAGGGCACGGCAGGCCGGCGGCGTCCACACAGGTGCATGGGAGGGCATGATGAGCACGTCGAAGCGGGAACCGTGGGGTCGGTCGCGGAAGCTTCCCTCTGGTCGCTGGCAGGCTCGATACCCGGGCCCAGACGGGCAGACCTATACCGCTCGCACGGCCGCGGATAAGCCGCTCACCTTTGTGAGTAAGGCGGATGCGCGCACGTGGCTCGCCGCCACCCACACCTTGATAGCGCGCGGCGAGTGGCAACCACCATCCATGCTTGCGGCGCAGCGCCGGGAGGAAGCAGATCGGGAGCGGGCCCGCTCCGTTACATTCTCCGAGTATGCAGAGGGATGGATCGCGAGAATACGTACGGAGCCGAAGAAGAACGGAAAGCAGCGTGCCGTCGGCACCGTTCGCTCCTACAAGAGCAAGGTCGACGGCTACCTGATTCCCGAGTTCGGTGACTTGCCGGTCCGCGAGATCGACGCGGAGCGCATCAGGTTGCTGACCCTCCGCCTCGACAGCATTCCGTCGCCCCTGAACCCGAGGTCGAAGTTCAACGGGGTTACGCGTCCCGTGTTGACGGTGCTGTTGATGCTGCTCCGGCAGGCCGCTCGGGACAGGGTAATCCCGGCAGTACCTACGGTGACGCTTCCGCGCCAAGAGGCACCTCACGGAACTTTGATTCTTGAGGTATCAGCCTCGGAAGACAACCCATGCTCCAGCGCGAGTCTGCTTGCGCCGATGATGCCCGCCTTCTTGCCCGTGATCGATTGCACGATCGAGAGGTTCTTGGTCGCGAGTGGCGCACAGCCGGCGTAAATGACTTCGCGGACGCCGGCGGTGAGCTGCTCTCCGTCATCACCATCGATCCACCGATGGTGATGACGGAGGGGTTGATGATACCCACACATGTCGTGAGCACATCGCCGATGTCGCGACCTCCTGGGGCAGCTGAGAGGACCGGGCCCGCAGGATTCTGCGGGTCCGGGCCTCTTTCGTGCCTTCTCTCGAGTCAGAGGAGGACTCAGATGGGCATCAATGGGAGTTGGGGATGGCACGCGGGTGGCACGCGCGCACCTCTCTTGGTGAAGAGGGGGTGGTCTTGTCTTCACCGATGTCGCCGCGACCGATCGGGCGCGGTTCAGCATCACCGATGCGGAGGTCGAAGAGCTCGGCCGGCAGGCGCTGATCTTCGAGGACCACTACGGTCGCCCGATGGACATCGAGTGGAGCAAGGACGGCGTCGACGGCAAGCTGTACATCCTGCAGGCTCGCCCCGAGACCGTCGTGTCCCACACCGACGGCAACGTCACCCGCCGGTTCGTGCTCGAAGAGCCGGGCACCGCGATCACGATCGGCCGCGCCATCGGGCAGAGGATCGGCGCCGGCCCGGTGCGGGTGATGACCTCGCTCGCGCAGATGGACGCCTTGCAGCGCGGCGACGTGCTCGTGGCGGACATGACCGATCCCGACTGGGAGCCGATCATGAAGCTCGCCTCCGCGATCGTGACCAACCGTGGTGGTCGCACCTGTCACGCGGCGATCATCGCCCGTGAACTCGGCATCCCCGCTGTCGTCGGCACCGGCGACGCGACCACCATCCTCCGCGACGGCCAGGACGTGACGGTCTCGTGCGCGGAGGGCGACAACGGCTTCGTCTACGAGGGGATACTCGCGTTCGAGGAGGTGGTGACGGAGCTGGATCGGATGCCAGAGAGCCCGACGAAGATCATGCTCAACGTCGGCACCCCCGACCAGGCATTTGCGTTCTCGAAACTGCCCAACAAGGGTGTGGGCCTCGCCCGCCTGGAGTTCGTGATCAACCGGCAGATCGGCATCGACCCCCGCGCCCTGCTTGATCACGACACCCTGCCCGCCGACCTGCACGCCGAGATCGCCGACCGCATCGCCGCGTACCCGTCGCCGCGGGACTACTTCGTCCGGCGGGTCGCGGAGGGGGTGTCGATGATCGCCGCCGCATTCGCCCCGGAGCCCGTGATCGTTCGGCTCAGCGACTTCAAGTCCAACGAGTGCGCGAACCTCATCGGCGGGGAGCTCTACGAGCCGCACGAGGAGAACCCGATGATCGGCTACCGCGGCGCGTCGCGGTACATCTCCGACGACTTCCGCGCATGCTTCGACATGGAGTGCGAGGCGCTGCGATTCGTGCGCGATGAGATGAGGCTGACGAATGTGCAGATCATGGTCCCGTTCGTGCGCACCGTCGGCGAAGCGCACGCGGTCGGTCAGCTGCTCGCCGAGAACGGGCTGCGGCGCGGCGAGAACGACCTGAAGGTCATCATGATGTGCGAACTCCCGTCCAACGCGGTGCTCGCCGACGAGTTCCTGCGGTACTTCGACGGGTTCTCGATCGGCTCCAACGACATGACACAGCTCACGCTCGGCCTCGATCGCGACTCCGGGCTCGTCGCCGCGACGTTCGACGAGCGCGACCCGGCCGTGCTGAAGATGCTGTCCATGGCGATCAATGCCTGCAGACGCGCCGGCAAGTACGTCGGGATCTGCGGACAAGGACCCAGCGACCACCCTGATCTCGCCGAATGGCTGGTAGACCAGGGCATCGAATCCATGTCACTCAATCCCGACACGGTCGTCGACACCTGGCTCCGGCTCGCCGCAACACCGAGTCCAGCGCGGATCCGCTGAACCGACGTCTCGAGGGCGATGGCGGCGCGCTCAGCCGACACCTGGCAGCTTCCAGACCTTGGCGGCATTGGTGAGGGTTCCCAAGTGAGGAAATACGGTGAATATTCACACCGTCATTCCCCCAAACCCGGCGCGGTCTTTGTGCAAGCTGGAATCGCGAACCACTTCCACGCGCGGTGGCGCTGCAGGGTGGGCCACAGAGATCGGAGCCTTGAGCCGTGAGTGCGACAGCAGACATCTACGATGCGAGGGGAGAAGAGCTTGCCTCACTCGCAATTCAGCTGGAGAACTTCGGTGGTCGCCTGGCCTTCGACGGTCCGGTGCGCACTGTCCGCTGTGTTCGCGACAACGCGCTGCTGAAGGCAACATTGGCCACTCCCGGCCATGGCGCCGTTCTGATTGTCGACGGCGGCGGTTCGCTCGAGTCAGCCCTCGTCGGCGACCTCATCGCAGGGTCCGCAGCGGCGAACGGGTGGGCCGGGCTCATCGTTCACGGTGCAATTCGTGATCGCGAACTCCTCAAGATTCTCCCGATCGGGGTGAAGGCACTCGGCTCCAATCCTCGAAAGAGCGGAAAGACGGGTGCAGGCGATGTAGACGTCCCGGTTACGATCGCGGGCGTCACCTTCACACCAGGCAGGCACGTGTGGGCCGACTCCGACGGGGTGGTCGTTGAACGGTGAGTCATGACGACAACACCGTCCTAGGAGGTGCGTGATGCGCGCACAGGTCACGCTGCAGCGACTCGGTGAGATGAAGGCGCGCCGCGAACCCATCGAGATTGAGAAGGTGCCGCAGATTCGGCGAGATTCCGGGCTCCACACCGCACCGGGCAAGAACTGGGACTTCTGAAACCCCGATTCTGAGGAGGGGCCCGAATCCGCAGAAACCTGCGGGTTCGGGCCTTTCAGCGTTCTGACGGGCGCTCCTGGATCACCCAGGCGCTACCGGCGGGGTCGAAGAAGACTGATCACCTTGTCCGCTCGCTCAGCGGAGGGCGCGGGAGTCACCGGTCGCCCTCGCCCTGGGGGGAGGCGGGGTTCAGGTCGGGGTGCGTGACGACGACGAGAGAATACGGATCGCCGTCGGCATCCGGTCCGCGTTCTGCGAATTCGGTGAGCAGGTCGTAGATGCGTCGGTCGAGCTCGGCTTTGTGCGCGGCGTTGAGCTTCAGTCCGAGCCAGGAGAACTGGATGTCCTCCGGATCGAGCCCCTCGATCTGCTGCAGGAACGTCTCGACGAGCACCAGGCTCCCGCCGGGAACCGGCGTCCGCCACGACAGCCCCGTCGCCCGATAGGGGATCTCCCGGGCGCCGCGTGTGCCCGCCCGCGGCTCCTCCGCGGCGAGGAATCCGGTCTGAGCGAGGGTCCGCACGTGGTGGAGCATCGTGCCGGGATTCACGTCGAGGAGCGCGGCGAGCTCCTTGTTCGTCCGGCTTTCGAAGCGACACAGGCGAAGCACGCGCAAGCGCAGCGGCGAACTCAGCGCGCGCGAGCGCGCGAGGGATTCGGCATCCGGATCATCCGCAGCATCGTCCGTCACGGGGCCAGCCTAGTGGCGAGCGATTGACAAATCTCAATCGCTCGCACACACTGGCCAGCGTGACCGAGACATCCCGCTCCGACGAGCCCGATCCGACGACCGCCGAGCGGCGTCGGGGTGGACTCTGGCGGGATCGGAACTTCCTCACGTTCTGGGGCGGTCAGTCGCTCGCGCAGTTTGGCTCGCAGATCACCGAGCTGGCGCTTCCCGTGCTCGCGGTGCTGGTGCTCGGCGCGACCGAGTGGGAGGTGGGCGTGCTGAACGCGGCCGGGGTCGCGGCCTTCCTCGTCATCGGTCTGCCGGCGGGTGCCTGGATCGACCGGATGCGCAAGCGCCACGTCATGATCGCCGCGGATGCCGTCCGCATCGTCGCGCTCGCAACGATCCCGGCCCTGTGGGCGATCGGCGTCCTGCAGGTCTGGCACCTTGTGGTCATCACGCTGGTCATCGGCGTAGCGACGGTGTTCTTCGACGTCTCCTACCAATCGGTCGTTCCGTCCCTCGTGCGTGGGACGGCGATCCCCGAAGCCAATGGCAAGCTCGAGGCCACGCACCAGCTCGCCGGCATCGCCGGGCCCGCGCTCGGCGGCTGGCTCGTGGGTGTGCTCACCGCGCCGTTCGCCGTCCTCGCCACGGCGGGGACCTACGTCGCCTCGCTTCTCGCGCTCCTCTTCACGAGGGACGACGAGGTCGTCGCGCCCCGCCATGAGCACGAACCGATCGTCCGCGCGATCGGCGTCGGCGTGCGCTGGGTGTTCGCCAACCCCTACCTCCGCCGTATCGTCGGGACGACGGCGGTGTCGAACTTCTTCAGCGTGATCACGTACACGATGCTGCCGATCTTCCTCCTCCGAGAGCTCGGGCTCAGCCCCGCCGGCATGGGTGTCGTCTTCTCGTTCGGTGCCGTGGGCGGACTCCTCGGGGCCGTCGCGACTCCGCACATCGTCCGCTGGCTCGGCGAAGCCCGCGCCATCCCGATCAGCTCGATCGGCTTCTCCGTCGCGGGGCTCTTCCTGCCGGCTGCCGCCCTCGTGCCCGAAATCGCCTTCGTCGTGCTCGTGGTGCAGTCCGCGGTCGGGATGTTCACGGTGCTCGTCTACAACATCGTGCAGGTGTCGTTCCGTCAGAGGATCACGCCGAAACCGCTCCTCGGCCGGATGAACGCCTCGATCCGCTTCTTCGTGTGGGGAGTGATGCCGATCGGCGCGCTGCTCGCCGGCGTGCTCGGCACCGCGTACGGAGCTGTGGTGACGATGTGGATCGGTGCGATCGGCGGGTTGCTCTCTATCCTGTTCGTCGTCATCGGCCCCTTCTGGGCGCTGCGCGAGCTCCCGGGCGTCACCGCCGAAGACGAGGCCACGGCCGAGGCCTTGATCAAAGACTGAGGGAACTCTCATGCGGGGGAATGGACCCTGCCGGTTTCGCGGACTACCCTCTCCGATAGATCCGCATCACGACAGCGCAGCCAGGCCTGCGCACCCGTCGAGACGGCCTACCCGACTCCGGGCCGAGATGACGGGTCAGGTGCCCTCCGGGATTCCGCCGGTCCAGCCCCCCAGGACCGTCGAGACCCGGAGGGCACCGCTTCACCTCCGTGGGACGTATGGGCGAACGGCGTGCACGCATTCGGTCGCATCGTCGCGGCATCCGCTCAGAGCACCGCGTCGAGAACGGCGCGTTCTTCGGCAGCGGTGAGACCCGAGCGGCGCTCCCGGTCGATCCCGCGACGGCGTTCGTCCGCCAGGCTGCGCTCGATCGTCTCGACGAGCGGGCGGATGCGGCCGCCCGTCTCGAGAAACCGACGCCCGGATCGTTGCGCGAGCGCGGTGTCCGGGCGGGGGAGCCACAGGGGGAGGGAACGGGGTCCCGCCCAGTACTGCACGTCGAGGGCGAGGAGCGCGTCGTCGTCCACCTCGACGCGGTCGCCGGTGAAGGATGCGGCATCCGTCATGTCCGCGAATGCGGCCGCCATCGGGTGAACGTCGCCGACGGCGTTCACCGTGCCTCGGATGCCGTTCGTGGCGGCTCGGGCGAGCCACGCCGCCAGGTCGGCGACATCGATGACCTGCACGAATCGGTCTTCCGTCACCGGCAGAAGCGCCCTGCCGCTGCGACTGAATCGTGCAGGCCAGTAGCCGAAGCGGTCGCTCGGGTCACCGGGGCCGACGATGAGTCCGGGGCGGGCGATGAGCAGTCGATCCTCCAGGCGGCGGCGGGTGGCGAGCTCGGCGGCGGCCTTCGCGTCCGGGTACTGCGTCAGGTCGGCGGGGGAGACGAGGGCGGCGGACTCGTCGGCGCCGGGGTGGTCGTTGTGCGCGTACACCGAGATCGTGGAGACGAGCGTCCAGTGGGCTGCCCGGTCGGCGAGCGCGTGAAGGGCAGGTCCGACGAGGTCGGGGGCGTAGGAGAACTCGATGACCTCGTCCCACTCGCCGTGGAGGCCGTCGTAGGCGCCGGCGACGGTTCGGTCGGCGCGGACCAGGCGGGCGCCGTCCGGGACGCCGCCGGAGGTCCCGCGGGCGAGGCAGGTCACGTCCGCGCCGCTGTCGATGAGGTGGCGGACGGTCTCCCGACCCGCCCACCCCGTGCCGCCGAGGACGAGAACGCGCTGCATGGACCCAGTGTCGGCGGTGCCGCGCCGGTGCTCCAGGATTTACGCTCTCAGCATGACCACCCACCGCGTGCTCGCGCCACCCGCACCCGCCGCCGGCGAAACCGTCGAGGCGAAGCTCGCATGATCCGCACCGCCGCCCGGTGGGCGCTGGCTTCGGCCATGGTGTTCGCCGGCATCAGCCACCTCACCTGGGCGCGCAAGGAGTTCCGCGCGCAGGTGCCGGACTTCGCGCGCGAGCTGATGGACGAGGACGGCGTCGTCGTCGCCTCCGGGGTGGTCGAGGTGATGCTCGGAGCATCGCTCGTCGCCCTGCCCGGCTCGCGCCGCCGCGTGGGGGCGATCCTCGCCGCCTTCTTCATCGCGATCTTCCCCGGCAACATCGAGCAGTGGCTCCGCCGCCGCGACGGATTCGGCCTGGACACCGACCGCAAGCGCTTCTTCCGCCTGTTCTTCCAGCCCGTGCTCGTCGCGTGGGCGCTCTGGTCGACGCGGCGCTGACGCGTGGGCGGGGTGCGGGGTCGGCTCCGCCTCCGCCTCCAATAGGAGAGAGCTTCTCCACAGGGTTGGATCTTCGCGGTCTAGTGTCGTAGGTGTGTTCTAGTCTTTCAGTATTGAAACCTGATCGAGACGAGAAGCCATGAACGAGAATCCGGAGCCGGTGGGCGACAGCGTTGATCGTGATGCGGTGGCGCGGGCGACGGCGGAGTTCGTGGACGAGATCTTGGCGGCTCGTCGTGTGACCGCGGAGGGGCAGGCGCGTGAGGCTGCGGCGATGGCGAAGGCGTATGCGTTCACGCAGGAGCAGACCGCGTGCCTCGGGTCGACAACGGCCAAGGCGCGGGAGATGCCTCTTCGGGCGATGGCGGCGGAGATTGGGGCGGCCACGCGGGTGAATGACAGCACGGTGCAGAACCGGCTGTTCGAGTGCCACCGGTTGGTGACGGAGTACGCCCCGACGTTCGAGGCGTGGCGGGCCGGGCAGGTGTCGCAGGCACACACGAAGGTGATCGTGGAGTTCGGGGCCGACCTCCCGGACCCGGAGGCGCGCGCCGCGTATGAGAAGGACGTGCTGGATTATGCGGTGAAGACCGCGACGGGTCGGTTGCGTCCGTATGCGCAGCAGGTCGCCGACAAGCTCAACCCGCGGACGGTGCAGGAGCGGCACGAGGTCGCGGCGTGTAAGCAGCGGGTGTTCGTCGAGGACTTGCCCGATGGGATGTCGATGCTCGGAACGATCGCACCCTCCACCTACGTCCACGGGGCGTACGACCGCGCGACCCAGGTGGCGCGGGAGATCAAGGCCGCCGACCTGCGGGCCCGGCGGGAGTACGCCGAGCGGCGGGCGCGCGGTGAGGACATCGAAGAACCGTGGTTCGACGAGCGCACCCTGGATCAGATCCGTGCGGACGTGGTGATGGACATGCTGCTCACCGCCGCACCCACCGTCGATCCCACCGGCGGGGGGCTCGGGGCGATCCGCGCGAGCGTGCAGGTCAGCATCCCCGCCACCACCCTCGCCGGAACCACCTCGGGTGGGGCGGAGCTGAACGGCAAGTGCGCGATCGACCCGGCGACGGTGCGGATCCTCACGGGGAATGCTCCCGGGTTCGACCGGGTGTTCCTCCACCCCGTCACCGCTGAGGTGCTCACCACGGATCGGTACACGCCGACGGCGGGGATCAAGAGGTTCCTGCAGGCCCGGTACGTGCGGTGCGCGTTTCCCGGCTGCCGCCGACCTGCGATGCGGTCCGAGATCGATCACCATCAGGAGTATGCGAACGGTGGGAAGACCGACGGCGACAACCTCGGTCCGTGCTGCACCCGACATCACGTGACCAGGCACGCAGCCGGATGGATTGTTGAGCAACTCCCGGGCGGGAGACTGCGGTTCACCGCACCCTCCGGCAAGGCCTACATCGAAGATCCGCCACCGAGAGTGATGTTCATCCCGGATCCTGATCCGGACCCCGTTCCCGAGCCCGACCCAGAGCCGGCGGGAGCGGTGGGGTCCCCACCGTTCTGAGAATCCGCGGGGCTGCCGGTGCGGTGGTCAGCGTGCGACCGACACGGTCACCGTGAACTTCGCGTTGCGCGCCACCTGGCGCGTGGGTCCGACCGTGCGCTCGAGTGTGCCGCGATAGTTCAGCGGCGAGTTCCACACCGTCCACAGCTCCCCGCCGGGGCGGAGAACGCGTCCCGCCTCGCGGAAGAAGCGGGGCGCGAGGGCCGACGTCACGGCGGCATCACTGTGGAACGGCGGATTCAGGGCGATCAACCCGGCACTCCCGTCCGGCTGCGTCGCGAGCAGATCGTCGCGGACCACGTGAACACGATCGCCCACGCCGTTGGCGTCCGCCGTCGCGCGTGCCGACGCCACCGCCACCGCGGACTGATCTGAGGCGATCACCGTGAGCTCCGGATGCCGACGGGCGAGCTCGGCGCCTACGACACCCGTGCCGCACGCGAAGTCGATGACGACGCCCTCGCTCGGCATCCGCTCGGGAAGATGCGCGAGCAGCAGCCGCGTCCCGATGTCGATCGTCGCACCCGCGAACGCCCCGCCGAAGGCGCAGACCACGAGCCCGTCGACGTCCGCACGGGCGGGCACGGGATCGGCGCCCTCGCGCGGATCCGACGCGCGCAGCACGCGCGACTTCTGCCGCGCGAGCGAGGCCTCGACCACGCCGAACCGCCGTCCGAGCACCTCGTTCATCGATCTCGACATGTGCTTCAGGCGTCCGCCGGCGAATACCCGCACGCCGGGCGCGGCATAGTGCGCGATGAGTCCGGCCTGATCGGCGAGCGCATCCAACGACCGGGGGAGGCGCAGCAAGACGACCTCGGCGTCGCGCACGAGTTCCGGCGACAGCGGCATGCGCGTGAACGTTCCGACCAGTCCGACACCCTCCGCGTTCCGCTCCAGCGCCCGTTCGCCGCTCAACGCGTCTTGATGCACACGGATGCGGCGGGCCCCGGCGTCCGTCGCACCCAGCGTCAACGCGCCATGGGTGTCGCCGATCACGACGATCCGCTCCGGGTGCGCGCCCGCCCGCGCATCGGCGGACTCGTCCAGGATCAGCCGATCCGCGGCATCCACCGCCACCAGACCCGGGCCCTCGACGTCGGGTGCGCGACGCAGTGCGTCGAAGGAGAAGGTCACCGCTCCACGGTAGTGCGCGCAACGGTGGGCGCACGCGGCGGACGTAGGCTGGACCGGCACCCGAGTGAAGGAGACCCGTGTTCCGCGCGCCCCTGAACCTGTTCCGCGTCCTCGCCGTCGCCGAAGCGATCTCATGGACGCTGCTGATCGCCGGTCTGATCCTCCGGGCGACGGCCGACCTCGCGATCGCGGTGACGATCGGCGGCGGCATCCACGGCTTCGTCTTCCTCTCCTACGGGGCCACCGCGATCCTCGTCGCGAAGAACCAGCGGTGGGGCGCAGGACCGACGGTCGTCGCCGTCGCGAGCGCCGTCATCCCCTACGCGACGATCCCCACCGAGATCTGGCTGCACCGCAGCGGTCGCCTGAACGGCCCCTGGCGCCTCGAGCGCACCGATGACCCGCGCGACGGCGCGTGGCACGACCGGCTGATGCGCTGGTTCCTCGCGCGCCCGTGGGTGCTCGCGCTGCTCATCGCCGCGGCGGTGGTCGGCCTCTACGTGGCGCTCCTCATCATCGGTCCCCCCGGCGGTCGCGACTGATCACTCGCGCCCGGACGCATCGACGAAGAGAAACACGGCGACACGGAATTTCCGAGCGTCGCGCGGCATTTGATTACCTGTGATGGTGAGTGACACGACGACCGAGGCGGCCCACGAGCAGTGGATCCGCGACCGCCGACAGACGGTGACCGGGCCCACCGGCGCGCTCTCGCTGGTGCTCACCCACTGGTCCCCCGCGGGCGAGCCGCCGGTCGAGGAGCGCATCGCGCGCGCCGGACACCCCGTCGACGCCGTCTTCACGCGGCTCCGCCGCACCGACCTCGACACCGGCGCCCCGCAGGAGGGCTACCGCATCTGGCGTCAGGACTCTCCCGCCCAGGAAGCGTTCGAGGAGATCATCACCGCTCCCTACGACCCCGCGTGGGTGCTCGAAGGGCGCTTCGAACTCGTCGATGAGGACCGCGTCGTCCCCTTCGAACACATCAAGGATGCCGGGGCCACGCGCACTCTCCCCGTCTCCGGCGACCTGATCTTCACCGTCGACGGCACCGAGTACCGGCTCGCCGCGTTCGACACCACCCACGACGGTCACGCGACCCTGCAGCTCGTCTTCGGCGACACCACCAACGGCACCGAGTCCTACGGTGCCGGACGCTTCCTGTTCCTCGATCACCCCGGCGCGGCGACGCCGCTCCGCCCCGGCGACAGCATCCCGATCACCGTCGACTTCAACCGCACCACGGTCCCGCCGTGCGGATTCTCCAACCAGATGAACTGTCCGCTCCCGCCGCTGCAGAACCGCCTTCCGTTCGCGGTCCGCGCCGGAGAGCTGCGCGTGCGCTACGCCGCCGGCTTCACCCTCTGACCCTCCCTCCCGACTTCCCCCCAAACCCCCCACCCCCACAGAAGGACCCTGACGTGACCGCACGCCATCGTCGTACCCGCCTGCTCGCTCCCGCCGCCACGCTTGCCCTCGGCGCCCTCGTCCTCGCCGGCTGCGCGGGCGGCGCGCCCGCCTCGTCCTCCGCCCCCGGTGAGGCCGATCCGCAGGCCGAGGTCATCGTCGGCTCGCAGAACGAGCCCACCAACCTCGACCAGATCTTCGGCGGCAGCTCCGGCGTCACCGAGGTCTTCACCGGCAACGTCTACGAGGGTCTGTTCAAGATCACCGACGACGCCGCTGTCGAGCCGCTCCTGGCGACCGAGACCGAGGTGTCCGAGGACGGCCTCGTCTACACCTTCACCCTGCAGCCGGACGCGACCTTCCACTCTGGTGACCCGGTGGACGCCGAGGCGGTGAAGTACAGCCTCGAGCGCTTCGTGAGCGAGGAGTCGATCGCCGCGCGCAAGCGGCAGCTGAGCGTGATCGACAGCGTCGAGGTGATCGACGACCGCACGGTCGCCGTCACCCTCAGCCAGCCTTCGATCAGCTTCACGTACAACCTCGGCTACGTCTGGATCGTCAACCCCGCGGCCGGAGACCTCACCTCCGCCGCCGACGGCAGCGGCCCCTACGCCCTCGCCGACTACCGCAAGGGCGACTCGATCGCCCTCGAGGTCAACGAGGAGTACTGGGGCGAGGCACCCGCGAACGGCGGCGTCGTCTACCAGTACTACGCCGACCCCACCGCGCTGAACAACGCGCTGCTGACGAACGCGGTCGACCTCGTCACGAGCCAATCAAACCCCGACAGCCTGGCCGAGTTCGAAGCCGCGGGCTTCGAGATCATCGAGGGCACCTCCACGACCAAGGAGCTCCTCGCCTTCAACGACCGGATCGCGCCGTTCGACGACATCCAGGTCCGGAAGGCGATCTACTCCGCGATCAACCGCGAGCAGCTCCTCGACGCGATCTGGGACGGCCGCGGTCAGCTCATCGGATCGATGGTGCCGTCGTCGGAGCCCTGGTACCTCGACCTCGCCGACAACAACCCGTACGACCCGGCGCTGAGCGAGGAGCTGCTCGCGGATGCCGGGTACGCCGACGGGTTCTCCTTCACGCTGGACACCCCCGACTCGGGCGTGCACTCGACGGTGGCGGAGTTCGTCAAGACGGAGCTGGCGAAGGTCGGCATCACGGTCGACATCAACATCATCACCGACGACGAGTGGTACCAGAAGGTGTACACCGACACCGACTTCGAGGCGACCCTCCAGGGGCACGTCAACGACCGCGACATCAACTTCTACGGCAACCCCGACTTCTACTGGGGCTACGACAACGCCGACGTGCAGACGTGGCTCGCCGACTCGGAGGCCGCCTCCACGGTCGAGGAGCAGACGGAGCTGGTGAAGCTGGCGAACCAGCAGATCTCCGACGACGCGGCGAGCGTCTGGCTGTACCTCAACCCCCAGCTGCGGGTCGCGGCACCCGGTATCAGCGGAGTGCCCGAGAACGGCCTGAACTCGCTGTTCTACGTCTACGACATCGAGAAGGCGGCGTCATAGGCGCATATCTGATCCGACGGACAGGATTGTTGCTGCTGGCCTTCGCGCTGGCCGCGACGATCCTGTTCGTCGTGCTGCGCGTGCTCGGAAACCCCGTGTTCGCGCTGATCTCCGTCGGCGCCACCGAGGCCGACATCGCCGCCGCCGCGGCACGCCTGGGCGTCGATCGCCCGCTGTACGTCCAGTTCGGCGACTACCTCGCCCAACTGGCGACGCTCGATCTCGGGCAGAGCTTCACCAACCGTCTCGACGTCGGCGACGAGATCGCTCGCCGCCTCAACGTGACCTTGCCGCTGACGCTCATCTCCTTCGCCCTCGCGGTGGTCATCGCCGTGCCGGTGGGCTTCTTCGCCGCCTGGAAGTCGCGCACCTGGTACGGCGCGACCTTCTCCGCGCTGTCGCAGCTGGGCGGTGCGATCCCGGCGTTCTGGGTCGGCATCCTCCTCGTCTCCGTGCTCTCGCTCGGGTGGCGCGTCTTCCCCGCCGGCGGTTTCCCCCGCACCGATTGGGAGGATCCCGGGGCCGCGCTGTATTCGCTCACCCTGCCGGTGCTGGCGATCGCGATCGTGGCCGGCAGCGACCTGGCCCGGTACGTCCGCAGCGCCACGCTCGACATCCTCGGTCAGCAGTACATGCGCGCGGCCCGCGCGAGTGGCCAGAGCTTCGCCACGGCCCTGTGGCGCCACGGCGTGCGCAACGCCGTGGTCCCGGTGATCTCGATCCTCGCCATCATGCTCTCGACGACCTTCGTCGGGGCGGTCGTCATCGAGCGGGTCTTCGCCCTCCCCGGACTCGGCGACATGCTGCTCGTGGCGATCCGCGAACAGGACTTCCCGAGCATCCAGGGGATCCTCCTCTTCTCGACCGCGCTCGTGCTGCTGTTCGGCTTCGCCGCCGACATCCTCCAGCGCCTCATCGATCCGCGGCTGCGCGACACCCTGTCCGGCAACCGACGCGCGAGGGCCGCCGCATGAGCGCGACCGATCTTCCGGCGACCGCCGTCGCGCCGCCCGTGCGCCGTTCGTCACGACGTCGCTCGGTGAACCTCCTCGTGGGCGCGATCCTGTTCGGCACGATCCTCGTAATCGCGCTCGTCTCGCTCGTGTGGACGCCGTTCCCGCTGGAGGACACCACCGGCGGACGCCTGTCCCCGCCCTCCCTGCAGAACTGGGCGGGCACCGACCGGCTCGGGCGCGATCTCTTCTCGCAGCTCATGGTGGGGGCGCGTTTGGCGATGCTCGTCGGCTTCGGGTCGGTCCTCATCGCCGCACTCCTCGGGATCACGCTGGGCCTGGTCGCCGCGACCGCGGGTCGATGGGTCGACGATGCCCTGTCCAGCCTCCTCGACATCGCGATCGCCTTCCCGACCCTGCTGCTGGCGATGCTGATCGTCGCGTGGCGAGGCGCCTCGCTCGAATCCGCCACCCTCGCGATCGGTCTGGCGGGGTCGGCCGTCATCGCCCGACTCACCCGGGTGACGGCCACGCGCGTCCTCGCGCAGGACTTCATCACCGCGTCGCGCACCTCGGGGACCGGCAGTCTGCGGATCCTCTTCCACCACGTCCTCCCGAACGTCTGGCCGACGCTCGTCGTCCCGCTCGCCCTCCAGTTCGGCGGCGCGGTCGTCGCGGAGGCGTCGCTGTCCTACCTCGGGCTCGGCTCTCCGCCGCCGAACGCGTCCTGGGGTCGGATGCTGCAGGAGGCCCAGAGCACCGTGCTCGTCGCTCCCACCGCGGCGATCCTCCCCGGCATCCTCCTGGTGGCCACGATCATCGGCATGAACCTGCTCGCCGACGGTCTGCGGGACATCGCCGATCCGACGACCCGGAGCATCCGGTGAGCGCGCTGCTGCAGGTCCGCGATCTGGGGATCGCGCTCACCGAGCCGGAGCCGCGGGACCTCGTGACGGACGTCTCGTTCGATGTGGCCCCCGGTGAGCGCCTCGGCATCATCGGAGAATCGGGGTCCGGGAAGTCGCTGTCGGCACTGGCGATCCTCGGCCTCCTCGCGCACCCCCTGGCGGCGCGGGGCGAGATCGTCCTGGACACCCCCGACGGAGCGGTGGATGCCGTGACCGCGCGTTCTCGGCGGATGGATGCCGTCCGAGGCAGCGTCGTCAGCGCGGTGTTCCAGGAGCCGCTCGCCGCCCTCGACCCCCTCATGCGGGTGGGCGCCCAGATCGCGTGGCCGCTTCGTCGTCACCGGGGACTCCGCGGAGACCGGTTGCGCAGAGCGGTCCTCGACGCCCTCACCGACGTCGCCCTCCCGAACCCGGAGCGGATCGCGCGGTCGTACATCCACGAGATCTCCGGCGGACAGCGTCAGCGCGTCGCGATCGCGATCGCCCTCGCCGGCGACCCCGCCCTCCTCATCGCGGACGAGCCGACGACGGCGCTGGATGTGACGGTGCAGGCCGGGGTCCTCGACCTGCTGCAGCGGGAGGTCACCGAGCGGGGGATGTCGCTCGTCTTCATCAGTCACGATCTCCCGGTCGTCTCCGAGATCTCCGACCGCGTGCTCGTCCTCCGGCATGGCCGCCAGATCGAGCTCGCGCCCACGCGGCAGCTGCTGACGGCGCCTGCCGCAGAGTACACCCGGAGTCTCGTGGCGGCCTCCAGGAACCTCGATGCGTTCCTCCCCGGGGAGACCGGACGCCACCGATCCCGAGGGGACGAGTCGTGAGCGCACTCCTGCACGCCCGAGACGTGTCGTTCTCGTACCGCAAGGGGGCGCCCGTCCTCGACGGCGTCGACCTCGCGCTCGCCCCGGGGGAGACCGTCGGACTCGTCGGAGAATCCGGCGCCGGCAAGACCACGCTCCTGCGCCTCCTCCTCGGCCTCGACGCGCCGAGCGAGGGCGAGGTGCTGTTCGAGGGTGAGCCGCTCGTGAGGCGGGACCGCGCCACGATGCGACGCTTCCGGCGTGCCGTCCAACCGGTCTATCAGGACCCGTTCTCGTCCCTCGACCCGCGGATGACCGTCGGCGCCTCGCTCGCCGAACCGCTGCGCTCGCTCGGCATCCCCGGTGATGCCCAGACCCGGGCGGCTCGGATCGCCGAGCTGCTGACGGCGGTGGATCTGCCCGCCGACGCCGCGACGCGGCATCCGGAGGCGTTCTCGGGTGGGCAGCGGCAACGCATCGCCATCGCCCGGGCGCTGGCTCCCGAGCCGCGTCTGCTCCTGGCCGACGAGCCGGTCAGTGCGCTCGACACCTCGGTGCGGATGCGGGTCATCGAGCTGCTGCGCGGCCTCGTCGCCGAGCGGGGGATCGGGCTGCTGCTCGTCTCGCACGACCTCACGATCATCGCGGCGCTGTGTCAGCGGATGATCGTGCTCGAGGGCGGCCGCATCGTCGAGGCGGCGGAGACGGCATCCGTGCTCACCGCCCCTCAGCACCCGTATACGCGGCGGCTCCTCTCCGCCGTGCCGCGCCTGCCCGCCTGAGCGGCGCGGATCCGGCTGGTCCGGTCGATCCGAACGGGCCGCGGCGTCCCCGGCCGATGCGACAATGCGGGGATGCTGTTCCACGAGGTCCGCGAAAGCGTCGACGAAGCGACCGCCACGGCGTCGCGCACCGCCAAGATCGACGCCGTCGCGCGCCTCCTCGCGCGCGCGGATGCCGAGGAGCTCCCGGTCGTCGTCGGGTTCCTCCTCGCGCGGCCGCGGCAGGGGCGCATCGGCATCGGGTGGCGGACCCTGTCGGACATCTCCGCCGAGCCCGCGCCGGAGCCCGCCCTGACGATCGCCGAGGTCGACGCGGCGCTCGACGCCCTCGCGCGGGCGGGCGGTGACGGGGTTGGTGCACGGAGGACGGAGATCCTCGGCGCGCTCGCGGCGCGGGCCACCGCCGAGGAATGGGACCTCCTGAGGCGGATTGTCCTGGGCGAGCTCCGCTCCGGTGCGCTGGAGGGCGTGGTTCTCGACGCGATCGCGCGCGCGAGCGGGCACCCGACCGCCGTGGTCCGTCGCGCCGCGATGCTGAGCGGCGACCTGGGGGAGACCGCGCGTCTGGCGATGACCGGAACGGCCCACGACCTCGACGCGGTCGGCCTCGTCGTCGGACGCGGTGTCCTGCCGATGCTCGCCGCGACCGCCCCGTCGGTCACCGACGCGCTCGCGGCGTTCGACGGGCCGGCGGCGGTGGAGTACAAGCTCGACGGTGCGCGCGTGCAGGTGCACCGCGACGGGGATGATGTCCGCGTCTTCACCCGCTCGCTCGCGGACATCACCGCGCGGGTGCCCGAGATCGTGGCGGCGGCACGAGCGCTCCCCGCGGAGCGTGTGATCCTCGACGGGGAGACCCTCGCGCTCGACGAGGACGGCGGCCCGCGCCCGTTCCAGGACACGATGGCGCGCTTCGGCTCGGCGGCCGACGCGCAGACCCTGCTGCGGCCCTGGTTCTTCGATCTGCTGCATCTCGACGGGGCGGACCTCCTGGATGCGCCCCTGGCCGAACGGCGCGCGGCGCTCGCCGCTCTCGTCGGCGAGCACATCATCCCGGCCCTCCACACCGCGGATGCCGACGCGGGGGAGCGGTTCGCCCGCGAAGCCCTGGCCGCCGGCCACGAGGGGGTCATGGTGAAGGCGCTCGATGCGCCCTATGCCGCGGGCCGTCGCGGGAAGTCGTGGCTGAAGGTCAAGCCCGTCCTCACCTTCGACCTCGTCGTCCTCGCGGCGGAATGGGGGTCGGGGCGGCGGACCGGGCTGCTGTCGAACCTGCACCTGGCCGCTCGAGATCCGGACGGGGAGTACGGGGAGCCGGGCGGGTTCGTGATGGTGGGGAAGACCTTCAAGGGCCTCACCGACGCGACCCTCCGCTGGCAGAGTGCGCATTTCCCGACGATCGAGACGCGGCGGACGGCGGGCGCGGTGCACGTTCGGCCGGAGACGGTCGTGGAGATCGCGATCGACGGGGTCCAGCGCTCGACGCGGTACCCCGGCGGAGTCGCGCTCCGTTTCGCCCGGGTGAAGGGGTATCGCCCCGACAAGGACGCCCGCGAGGCGGACACGATCGGCGCCCTCCGCGCCCTTCTCCGCCCGTAACGGTACGGGCCCCGGCGTCGGAGAGACGCCGGGGCCCGATTCCGGATACCGCGGCTAGAGCCTCATCGCTCCGCCCGAGCGCAGGCGCGACAGGGCGTCGACCGTGGCGGCGAGGATCAGCACGCCGCCCGTGACGAGGAGGTTCACACCGGCGGGGAGGCCGAGCAGACCCAAACCGTTGGTGATCACTGCGATCACGAGGGCGCCGATCGCGGCGTGGACGAGGCGTCCACGACCGCCGAAGAGGCTCACGCCTCCGACGACGGCGGCGGCGACACCGGAGAGGACGATGTCGCGCCCCACCGCGGCATCCACCGATCCGACGCGGGTGACGCTGAACAGCGCCGACACCACGGCGAGGCTCGAGCAGATCACGAACGCCCACCACTTCACCCACCGGACCTTGACGCCGGAGCGGCGTGCGGCCTCGGCGTTGCCGCCGACGGCGTAGATGTAGCGGCCGAACTTGGTGCGGTCCAGGACGAACGTGCCCGCCCAGAGGATCACCAGCACGACCGGCACGATGTTCGGGACGCCCTGCACCGCGACGGTGCCCTGTCCACGGTCGACGTTGAGGACGTAGACCACCACCCCGCCGATGACGGCGATCGCGGCGAGCTTGATCCACACCAGCGAGAGGGCGCGGTTCGGCACCCCGGCGCGGGTGCGACGGGCGCGGTCCCAGAAGGCGGTTCCGGCGGAGACGGCGATCACGATCGCGAGCATCAGCCATCCGCCCCACACGGGAAGGTTGCCGTTCTGGAGGGCGATGAGCTCGGGCACCTCGACGCGGTACAGACCGCCCGGCCCGATGATGACCAGGGCGAGCCCCTGGAGTCCCAGGAACAACCCGAGGGTCACCACGAACGACGGTATGCCCACCCTCGCGACGAAGAACCCGATGAACGCGCCGGCGAGGAGACCGAATCCGAATCCGACGAGCAGCGCGAGCGGCCAGGGAAGGCCGAACTGGGCGTTGAGCACGACGAAGAGCGCCATCGCCACGCCGCCCGTCACCCCCGCGGACAGGTCGATCTCGCCGAGGAGGAGGACGAACACCAGAGCCATTCCCAGCATGACCAGGGTCGCCGCCTGGTTCAGCAGGTTGGCGAAGTTGCGTTCGGTGAGGAAGAAGGGGCTCAGCGTGGTGAAGAGGATGCCGAGGACGACGAGGCCGCCGACGGCGGGAAGTGCGCCCATGTCTCCGCCGCGGACGCGCTGCCACCAGGCGCGGATCTGGTCGCCGAGTCCGCCCTCGACGCCGCTGCCGATGAGGTCACCCGCGATGGGGTCCACGGAGGCTTCCGTGCGGGCGGTGCTGCTGCTCATCACGAGTCTCCTTCGGTGCGGATGGTCGCGGTGTCCTGCACGACGAATCCGGTGGGTGTCTTGGTGCCGGTGATGTACCCGACGACGTCGTCGCGGGTGGTCTCGGCGGTGGGGATCTGGGCGACCATCTGCCCGAGGTAGAGCACGGCGATGTCGTCGGCGACGGCGAAGACGTCGGCGAGGTTGTGGCTGATGAGGACGACCGCCACTCCTTGGTCCGACAGGCGCCGCACGAGGTTCAGGACCTGTTCGGTCTGCGCGACGCCGAGGGCCGCGGTGGGCTCGTCGAGGATCACCACGCGAGCCTTCTTCAGCACCGCGCGGGCGATCGCGACGGTCTGACGCTGTCCGCCGGAGAGGCTGGAGACCTTCTGCCGCACCGACTTGACGGTGCGGACTGAGAGGGAGCGCAGGGTGTCGGAGGCCTCCTTCTCCATGCGTCCCTCGTCGAAGGTGCCGAGGGAGGTCTCCTCGCGGCCGAGGAACATGTTCTGGACGATGTCGAGGTTGTCGCAGAGCGCCAGGTCCTGGTAGACGACCTCGATGCCGAGTCCCGACGCGTCCCGGGGGGCGTGCAGGTCGCGGTGGACGCCGTCGATGAGCACGTCGCCCTCGTCGTAGGGCTGGACGCCCGCGAGCCCCTTGATGAGGGTGGACTTGCCGGCCCCGTTGTCGCCCACCAGGGCGGTGACGCGTCCCGGGTGGACGCTCAGGTCCACGCCCTTGAGGACGCTGACGGGGCCGAAGGACTTCTTCACGCCGACCAGCTTGATGATCGGGTCCGTGGCGGTGGAGGGGTGGGAAATCGTGTCTGTCATGATCGCTTCCTTGCCAGCAGGATGCCGGGCATCCCGCGTGCGGGTAGGGAAGGGGCGCCGCGCCCCGGAGGACGCGGCGCCCCGTGCTGCGGGGTTACGGCGTGACGCCGAACTCCTCGCACGCGGCCATGACCTCGGGGGTGCAGACGTCGTCGTAGGCGGCGTCGCCGGCGGCGATGACGTCCTTGACCTCGTCGGGTCCGACCAGGACCGGGGTCACCTGGATGTACGGCGTCCCGTCCTCGAGCTCGGCATCCGTGGAGACCGACTCGCCGTTGAGGAGCGCGATGGCGACCTCGACGGCCGCGGCGGCCTCATCGGCGACCGGCTTGTAGACCGTTGCGGTCTGCCAGCCGAGGAGGATGTTCTGGAGCCCCGCGATGTTGGCGTCCTGTCCGGAGACGGCCACGCCCTCGAGGTTGTTCGTCTGCAGCACCTGGATGACGCCGGCCGCGTTGGTGTCGTTCGCCGCCCAGACGCCGTCGACCTGTCCGCCGAGCGAGGTCAGCGCCTGCTCGAAGTTGGTCTGCGAGACCGCCTGGTCCCAGGCTCCCGGGGGCTCGGCGGCCGGGGTGATGCCCGCCTCGGAGAGCACCTCGTCGGCGCCGTCGTGGAACATCGCCGCGTTGCCGTCGGTGGGGTCGCCGCCGATGTAGACCACGGTCGCCTCGGCCGGGTCGACGCCCGCGGCCTCGAGACCGTTGAGCACCGTCTGGCCCTGGAGGCGTCCGACCTCCATGTTGTCGAAGGACACGTAGTAGTCCGCGCCGGCGAAGGGGCGGTCGTAGGCGATGACCGGAATCCCCTGCGCGGTCGCCTTCTCGGCGACGGCCTCGGCCGCGCCCTGGTAGTCGACGAGCAGCATCACGCCGCAGCCCTGCGTGAGCTGCTGGTCGGCGATGGTGGAGTACTGGTTGACGTCGCCCTGGGCGTTTTGGATGTCGACCTGGAACCCGGCACCCTCCAGGCCCTCCTGGAGGTACTTGCGGTCGAAGTTCTCCCAGCGGGGCGAGGACGCCGCGTCCGGGAGGATGACGCACGCGCGCCCGGCGTCACCGGCGGCGTCGCCGCCGTCGGTCGCGCCGCCGCCGTCGGTGCTGCCACCGGCACAGCCGGTGAGTGCGACAGCCACGGCGCCGGAGAAGGCCGCGAGCGTCAGGAGTGAAGACTTCTTCATCTTTCGCCTTTCGTCATTGAAGGTGCGAGGCCCGAGCCCGAGCCACATCGCTTGCACCGATCTTGACGAGTGAACGCATTGGCGTCAAGACTTGAAGATAACGCCTCGATAACGGGCTCTTCGGACAT
>NZ_JAJPDW010000007.1 GCF_021654035.1 Microbacterium aurantiacum | reverse complement strand
TTGGAATCCGGGTTCGCAACGCCCGAGACCTTCACACGCGCGTTCGTGCAGCGGTTCGAGATCAGTCCATCGGAGTATCGGAGGATGCTGCGCGCGTACCGCGAGCACGCGGACCTGGCGCAGCAGAGCACGACGTTTGCGGGCTTCGCAGAAGAGACGCCGCTGACACTCCGTTATGACCTCGATGCCGTCCCGGTACGGGTTGAGAGCACCCCCGAGCGGCACCTGCTCGTCCTCCGTCATCGCGGGTACAACGGCCTCGGCATCGGGCACCCATCGGTCGAGCCGTGGCAGCAGCTGAGGGCCTTCGCGATAGAGCACGGCATCGCCCACTCCTCCGACCTCCTCGTGGGCATCACC
Organism: Microbacterium aurantiacum; assembly: GCF_021654035.1. GTDB lineage: Bacteria > Actinomycetota > Actinomycetes > Actinomycetales > Microbacteriaceae > Microbacterium > Microbacterium aurantiacum. Next base: position 97,469 of record NZ_JAJPDW010000007.1, on the reverse strand, counting down.
CCAGATGACCCTTACGTGGTGGACAACGAGCAGATCCGCTTCGACGCTGGCATCCCCATTGCCGCACCGATAGATCCACCCCACCCCTTCACCTACCGCCAGATGCCGGCGCAGGTGTGCGTCGCGCATCGGCACACCGGCGGTGCAGAGCAGATCGCGAAGACCTTCGCGGCTATCGGGGTGCAATGGATGCCCTCAGAAGGGTGGCGGTTGCGCTGCGCACCGCCCTTCGAGATCCATCACGTCGACCAGCGCGCGAACGACGCCGTTCGCGTCAGCTGGACAGACGCCTATGTGCCTCTTGATCACCACCCCGACCATCACCCAGGAGAAGGCCCATGATCGCTTTCGAGTTCACCGAGCACATCGACAGATCGCAACAGGAAGTGTTCGCAGTGCTGGCAGATCCCACAAGGGCGGTCGACTACGTCGACGGTGTCGTGAAGAGCGTGAAGGTGACGGATGGCCCGCTCGCTGTGGGGTCCGTCATCGAGGAGACGCGCCGAGTGAAGAGCAAGGAGGCGACGGGGCAGCTGCAGATCGTGGCTCTCGAGCCGCCCACCGCTTTTGCGGTCGCCAGCGAGGCGGAGGGCATCACCGCGACCTACGTCTACCGGCTGCACCCGGCCGGCACCGGCACGCGGATCGAGTGGACGTGCGAGCTCGCCGCCGGCGGACTGCGGCGGATGATGCTGCCCCTGGTGGCCGCGATCACAAAGAAGGAGGACGGCGACCATCTGGCCCGACTCAAGGCATACATCGAATCGCAGCGAGCAACGGAGACCGCCTCGTGATGCCTTCCGACACCAGCGTCGACGAGGCGCTGGACCGGGCAACCGGGCCACGACGCGGCGAGGTAACCGAACTCCTCGAGCTCTTCGAGCACGTTGCACAGCGCCCGCCGGTGGTGTGGGCGGAACGGATTGTCGGGTTCGGCCAATACGGCTACGCGTACGACAGCGGGCGAGAGGGTATCGCGCCTGAGATCGCCTTCGCTTCCGGGTCCAAGCACACGCTTTACCTGGTCGAGGGGTTTGCCGAGCGGTGGCCCGACCTGCTCGAGCGGCTCGGTCCACACCGCACCAGTAGCGCGTGCCTCTACCTCCCCCGATTGTCGGGGGTGGACCAAGATGCGCTGCGGGAACTACTCGATCGCTCCCTCGCCGTCATTCGAGACGTGCACGGCGACGGCAAATGAGCATGGCGTCTCTCGTCCAAGTAGCCCAGCGCGTGGTCGATCTGGAACGCGCCACAGCCTTCTATTCCGCACTGCTCGGCTCCGCCCCTGTGGCCCGATTCGATCCGCCCGGTTTGGTGTTCTTCGATCTCGACGGCGTCCGTTTGCTACTCGAGAGCGCGGCACCGTCAGCGCTGCTCTACCTCCGCGTCGATGATCTGGAGTTAGCCGTCGACCGAGCCGGCGAGGTCGAAATCGTATCCCCGGGGCGGCCGATCTTCACTCACACCACAGATGCGCTCGGACCAGCAGGGCGAGAAGAATGGCAAGCATTCATTCGCGACCCCGAAGGAAATCTCGTAGGTCTAGTGGCGTTCAGAGATCCAGCGGAAATCAAGTACTGACGGCTTCGACGAAGCTGGCCGCAGCCGTCGTGGACAACTCAGCACAGAATCTGGCCGCACTCCGGTGGACATCTTCGGTGGGAGATCCCGGCTCTGTGGCTGGCACCGCGGACAACTCTGAGCGGTTCCTACACCTCCCGTCACGCGGAGGCACCGTCATCCGTTCCGCACACCACTCGGCAGATCCGACCGCCGCGGCCCGCGGACCTGAGGCTCGCGTACGCCCCCGATGCGGACGGAGACCCTGATGCGGGCGAGGTCATCTGGACGTGGGTGCCCTACGTCGAGAACGACGGGCGGGGAAAGGATCGTCCTGTGCTCGTCATCGCTCGGCGCGACGACGACCACGTGTACGGCGTGCGGCTGACCAGCAGGGCTCACGACGGAGACCGCGATTTCCTCCCGCTCGGCTCGGGGGCGTGGGATTCGCAGGGGCGACCATCCTGGGTGGATATCGAGCAGATCTACCTCGTCCACCGGGACGGCATGCGCCGGGAAGCCGCAGCTCTCGACCTCGAGCGATTCACGCGCGTCGCGCGGGCGCTGCAGCAGCGCTACGGATGGGATGCCGGAGCCTGACCGTCCGTGAACCCACGGACCCCGCCCGCACGCAAAGACCCCCGCCGAGGCGGGGGTCAGAAGTGGGCGATACCGGACTCGAACCGATGACCTCTTCCGTGTGAAGGAAGCGCGCTACCAACTGCGCCAATCGCCCATGGCCGTGAGGCCGGATACCGATCCTACCCGACGCGGACGGCCGCGAACGACACCGGCGGCGAGGACACACCCGGGGCGCGGCTGGTTTTGCACTCGGCCCGTCCTGGGCTAAAGTCATTCAAGCGCCCGGGGAAATCCGGGAGCATGCGGATGTAGCGCAGTTGGTAGCGCATCACCTTGCCAAGGTGAGGGTCGCGAGTTCGAGTCTCGTCATCCGCTCGAGTGCAGTGGTTCCTGGAACCAGCACGTGGGGTCAAACCACACGCGGTGGCGTGGCCGAGCGGCTAGGCACCGGCCTGCAAAGCCGTTTACACGGGTTCGAATCCCGTCGCCACCTCGCTCACAACTTCATAGCCCATACGGGCGCGATTGGCGCAGCGGTAGCGCGCTTCCCTGACACGGAAGAGGTCACTGGTTCGATCCCAGTATCGCGCACAGAACTAAACCCCCGGTTTACCGGGGGTTTTTTCATTGTTCGGTTCTGCGCGGGCTATCGTCTCGGCATGGAATCCGACGGCCTGGTGCGGGAGATCAGGGACGCGCTTCGCGCACGGGCTGATCCCGAGAGGGCGATGGCCCAGCAGGCGTACATGAAGTCGGCGCTCCCGTTCTACGGGGTGCGCCTTCCCGAGGTCCGCGCGGTGGCACGTGCGGCCGCGCGACCTTACGACATCCCGGTCGCGGCGGAGGCGGCATCCGTTCTCTGGGACACCGTCACCCGCCGGGAGGAGTGGTACGCCGCGATGGCCCTCCGAGGCCTTCCCGGGTTACGTCAGGCGCCGGACACCCTCGGGGTCGTGACCGCCATGGTCCGGTTCGGGCGATGGTGGGACATCACGGACGAACTGAGCCACCGCGTAGCCGACATGCTGGACGCGGATGCCGTGACCACCGCGCGCGCGGTCCGCGCGTGGAGCGTCGACGAGGACCTCTGGATGCGGCGGCTCGCGATCATCTCCCAACTCGGCAGGAAGCACAACACGGATCGCGCGCTCCTGGCCGACGTCATCGAGCCCAACCGCGGGGACGCGGAGTTCTTCGTCGCCAAGGCGATCGGCTGGGCGCTCCGCGACTACGCGCGGACAGATCCGGACTGGGTGCGCGCCTACCTCGATGCTCACGACCTCCGCGCATTGTCGCGCCGGGAGGCCGCGCGTCACCTGCTCTAGCGGGGTGCCCCGAGGGCGAGCGGGACCACCGCGAGGAAGAGGGTGAGCGGAGCGATCACAAGGCCCAGGATGACGAAGTTCCGCCACCGCACCGGCACCCCGGCGGAGCGGAGCCGATCCGCCCAGAGCAGGGTCGCGAGCGACGCCCACGGGGTGACGAGGGGCCCGGCGTTCACGCCGACGAGCAGAGCGGCCAGACGCGCGGGGGAGTCCGCCACCGCCTCGAGGGCGAGGTAGGCGGGGAGGTTGTTGATGCCGTTGGCGAGGAGCGCGCTGGCTCCCGCGAGCTGCCAGAGTGAGAACAGATCCTCACCGGACCCGGCGATCACCCCGAGCACCCGTCCGCTTCCGAGCGACTCGAGCGCCGCGACGGCGGTGAAGAGACCGAGTACGAAGATCAGCAACGACCAGGGGACGAGCCGCACCGACAGCGCTTTCGGTGCGCGCCAGGCGAAGACCGCGGCCAGGACGAGCGCGGCGGCCGTCGCGGGGATCCAGGGCTCCAGACCGCTCACGAGGAGGGGGAGGAGAGCGCCGGTCACGACACCGGCCGCGATCAGGAGGGGACGATCCGCAGTGACGGGTTCCGACGCGGTCGGATGCGTCCGGGGGAGCCGCGGCAGGAAGACCACCGACAGCACTCCGACCGAGACCACGATCGCGAGCAGGGCCGACGGCCCGAGAAGCCGGAGGAAGGCCGCCGGATCGTTGCCGGTGCCGAGGCGGTCCAGGGAGAGCAGATTGGTGAGGTTCGACACGGGAAGGACCAGCGACGCGGTGTTCGCCAGCACGACGGTGACGAACGCGAAAGGCAGCGGGTCGAGTCGCCTCGACACCGCCACCGCCACCACAACCGGCGTGAGCAGGACCGCGGTGGTGTCGAGGGAGAGGAACGCGGTCGCGGTGACGGCGAGCGCGACGATGAGGATCCACAGCACCGCGGTCCGCCCGCGCGCGAGCCGCGCCAGACGGCCGGCGAGGAGGTCGAAGAGCCCGGCTCTCGCGGCGAGCTCGGAGACGACGGTGACGGACACGACGAACACGAGGACGGGCCAGACCCGCTCCGCAACCGTCACGAGCTCCGCGGGCGGAAAAATGCCGACCCCCACGGCGATCGCGCCGAGAGCGGCGAGCGCCGCGCCGATGATCGCCAGAGTCACCGCTCCATACTGGGCCACGGGAAGGCCCGCCGTGTCCGACCGGCCGGGATGCGGCCGGTAGCCTTGATCGCGACCCTTCAGGAGAACGCTGTGACAGATGCCGCCCTGCCCTCGGACGCCGCTCGGCCCGCCGACGGCTTCGCCCTTTTCCCCGACCGCTCCGTCGTCGCCCTGCGGGTCAACGGCGAGTTGAAGGACCTGGCGACGGTCGTGCACGACGGCGACGCCGTCGAGCCGGTGACCGTCGACAGCGCCGACGGTCTCGACATCCTCCGCCACTCCGCCGCGCACGTCCTCGCGCAGGCGGTGCAGCGGATCCGCCCGCAGGCGAACCTCGGGATCGGCCCGCCCATCACGGACGGCTTCTACTACGACTTCGGCGTCGATGAGCCGTTCACGCCGGAGGACCTCAAGGCGATCAAGAAGGAGATGGAGCGCATCGTCCGCGAGGGCCAGCGCTTCGTCCGCCGCGTCGTCTCGGACGACGAGGCGCGCGCGGAGCTCGCCGACGAGCCCTTCAAGCTCGAGCTGATCGGCCTCAAGGGTGCCGGCGCGGAGAAGACCGAGGGGGCGTCGGTCGAGGTCGGTGCCGGAGAGCTCACGATCTACGACAACGTCTCCCGCGATGGTGAGACGGCGTGGAAGGACCTCTGCCGCGGCCCTCACGTGCCCAACACCCGCATGATCGGCAACGGCTGGGACCTGCAGCGCGTGGCGGGCGCCTATTGGCGCGGGAGCGAGAAGAACCCCCAGCTCCAGCGCATCTACGGCACGGCCTGGCCGACCAAGGACGAGCTGCGCGCCTACCAGCACCGGCTCGAGGAGGCCGCGCGACGCGACCACCGGAAGCTCGGCGCCGAGCTGGATCTCTTCTCCTTCCCCGACGAGATCGGTCCCGGGCTTGCGGTGTTCCACCCCAAGGGCGGCATCATCCGCTACGAGATCGAGCAGTACATGCGTCGACGCCTCCTCGCCGCGGACTACGAGATGGTGAATTCCCCGCACATCACCAAGGGCGACCTGTTCATGACGAGCGGGCACCTGCAGTGGTACGCCGACGGCATGTACCCCCCGATGGAGCTGGACGAGGTGGTGGATGCCGAGGGGCACGTCACTCGGCAGGGGCAGGAGTACTACCTCAAGCCCATGAACTGCCCGTTCCACAACCTGATCTTCCGTTCGCGCGGGCGCAGCTACCGCGAGCTGCCGCTCCGCCTCGCGGAGTTCGGCACGGTGTACCGCTACGAGAAGAGCGGCACCCTGGCGGGTCTCACCCGGGTGCGGGGGATGACGCAGGACGACGCGCACATCTACGTCACCTCCGACCAGGTGCGCGACGAGCTGACGAGCAACCTCGAATTCGTCCTCTCGGTGCTCCGCGACTACGGCCTCGAGGACTTCTACCTCGAGCTGTCGACGAAGGAGGAGGGCAACCCGAAGTTCATCGGCGACGACGCGCTGTGGTCGCAGGCGACGGAGACCCTGCGGGAGGTGGCCGAGGCGTCGGGTCTCGAGCTCGTTCCCGACCCGGGGGGCGCGGCGTTCTACGGTCCGAAGATCTCGGTGCAGGCGCGCGATGCGATCGGGCGCACGTGGCAGATGTCCACGATCCAGCTCGACTTCAACCAGCCGGAGCGCTTCGAGCTGGAGTACACCGGTCCCGACGGCGACAAGCACCGCCCGATCATGATCCACCGTGCGCTGTTCGGTTCGATCGAGCGCTTCTTCGCGATCCTGCTCGAGCACTACGCGGGGGCCTTCCCGGTGTGGCTCGCGCCGGTCCAGGTCGTGGCGATCCCGGTCGCCGACGAGTATGCCGACTACCTGGGTGAGATCGTCCGGGAACTGCGCGAGCGCGGCGTGCGGGCGGAGCTCGATCGCTCCGACGACCGGATGCAGAAGAAGATCCGCACCCACACGACGCAGAAGGTTCCTCTGCAGCTCATCGCGGGCGAGCAGGACCGCGCCGGCGGCACCGTGTCCTTCCGCTTCCGGGACGGCTCGCAGCGCAACGGCATCCCGATCGCCGAGGCGGTGTCCCACATCCTCGGCGCGATCGAGGGGCGCGTGCTCGTGAACACCGCGGAGGACCTCGGGTGAGCGACGGGCGGGACACGGATGCCGATGCCTCGGTGACCGGATCGGATGCCTTCGCGGGCGTCCCGGACGAGTTCCAGCGGCTGTGGACCCCGCATCGCATGGCGTACATCCAGGCGGGGCGCGAACCGCACCACGAGGAGTGCCCGTTCTGTGCGGCGCCGGAGAAGTCCGATGAGGACGGCCTCATCGTCGCGCGCGGCCGCACGGCCTACGTGCTGCTCAATCTCTTCCCGTACAACTCCGGTCACCTGCTGGTCTGCCCGTATCGTCACATCTCGACGTACGATCAGGCGACGCCCGAAGAGGTCGCCGAGATCGGCGCTCTCACCCAGGTGGGGATGCGGGTCCTCCGCGAGACCTCGCGGTGCGAGGGGTTCAACCTCGGCATGAACCAGGGCGCCGTGGCCGGTGCGGGAGTGGACGGCCACCTCCATCAGCACATCGTCCCGCGGTGGTCGTCGGACGCGAACTTCTTCCCCATCGTCGCCAAGACCAAGGCGCTCCCGCAGCTCCTCGGCGACGTGCGACACACGCTGGCTGAGGCCTGGCCGCACTGACCGGTTCCCTGTGGACAACGCAGGGTTCCTCCACCGCCGCGTGGGTAGGGTCGTGCGGGTGATCTCCCCTTTCCTGAAGAGTCTTCCCGTCGCCGTTCTGACGACGGCCGTGTTCGCCGCGACTCTGGCGGGGTGCGCCCCCGCCCCCGCCCCCTCGGATTCCGAGGGGCCGACCGCGGCGGCAGCCACGCCGACGCCATCGGTTCCCGTGGAGGGGGAGGAGGGTCCGGCGCTGGACATGGAGGCGGCCATCCTCGAGCGCGAGGAGTTCTTGGACGCGCAGCAGCAGCCCCGCGACGGCTCGCTGCTCTCGGCGAAGACACCCGAGCAGCAGGAGTTCATCGCGCAGCAGCGCGCCTATCTCGAATCCCAGGGTGCGACCTGGGCGCCCGAGACCGAGTCGCTCCTGCTCGCGACGACGCTCGACGCGTGCGAGACGGCGATCCTCAACAACCATCGCACCGACGCGGACATCTTCGCGATGCACGTGAACTCGTCGCCGATCTTCGCCCAGGTCACGCAGGGGGATGCCGCAGCCGAGCAGGGACTCGCGAGCATCATGGTGTTCGGGATGTCGTTCGTGTGCCCCTCGGACGCGGAGCAGTGGGATGCGGCCTACACCGAGGTGTACGGCTGAGAGTCCTCAGCGGACCTGTTCGACGGCGAACTGCATCCGAGGGTGGGCGTAGGCCTCCTGCGACTCGATGAGGCGCAGCTCCCGCTCGCCCGAATCGAAGGTGTTCTGCAGCAGATCGAACACACTCGAGGTGGTCCGCGCGAGCGCGTCGGCGGCGTTCCCCGTGGCGGTGAGGTGGGCGGTGAACAGCGCCGCGGTGACGTCGCCTGAGCCGTTCGCCTTCATCGGGATGTGCGGGGTCCGCACGAGCCACGCGCCGTCGTCGGTGACGGCGAGCATCTCGATCGTCCCCTCGGGGCGGTCGGGTCGCTCGACGCTCGTCACGAGCACCGTCCGCGGACCCATCGCGCGTGCGCGGTCGGCGGATTCCAGGGTCGAGGCGAGGTCGGCGGGCTCGGTGCCGGTGAGGAAGCCGAGCTCGAACTGGTTCGGGGTGATGATGTCCGCTGCCGGGACGACCTTCTCGCGCAGGAGTACGGGGATCGCCGGGGCGACGAAGCAGCCGCTCTTGGCGTTGCCCATCACCGGGTCGCACGCGTAGACCGCAGCGGGATTGGCTTCCTTCACACGCGCGACGGCATCGAGGATCACGTCCGCGATCCCTTCGCCGCCCTGGTATCCCGACAGCACGACGTCGATATCGCCGAAGACGCCCCGCTCGCCGATGCCCTCGATGACGGCGGCGACATCGTCCGGGGCGATGAGCGGCCCGCGCCAGGCGCCGTAACCGGTGTGATTGGAGAAGTTGACGGTGTACACCGGGAGCACTTCGACCCCGATGCGCTGAAGGGGGAAGACGGCGGCCGAATTGCCGACATGGCCGTAGGCGACCGCGGACTGGATCGAGAGGATCTTCACCGGACGATCATCCCACTGCCCGGGTGCCCACGGTCGCCTCGACGGCGGCGAGGAGGTCGCGCAGGAGGGATGCGGCATCCGTCGCGGTCAGGTCGTGCACCGTCAGGCGCAGGTGGAAGCGGGCGGCGTCGTCGCCCAGGAGGAACTCGTCGCCGGGGCGGGCGAGCCAGCCGCGACGCATGAGCTGTTCGCAGACGTCGCGGGCGGGCGACGGCAGCCGCACCCACAGGTTCAGCCCGTCACCCGTCGACACCGTCAGCCCCTCGCTCCGCAGGGCTTCGGCGAACGCGGTGTTCCGTTCGGCGTAGTGGACCGCCGCCGCCTCGATGCCCGACCGCACCTCCGGGTCCGTCACCAGGGCATGGGTGAGGCGCTGCAGGAGGTGGCTGACCCAGGTGGTGCCCGGACTGAGCCGCTGCGCCAGTCGCGACCCGGTTTCGGGATCGGATGCCGTCACCGCCAGGCACATGTCGGGACCGAGGAACTTCGACACCGACCGGACCAGGGCCCACCGTTCGTGGTCGCTCGGGATGACCGAGGCATGCGGCATCCGCGAGAGGAGGGAGAAGTGATCGTCCTCGATCACGAGCACGTACGGGTGGGCGGCGAGCTCTGCCCGCAGCTGCTCCGCCCGGCGCTCCGTGATGCTCGCCCCGGTCGGGTTCTGCGCGCGCGGCGTGCAGACCACCGCGCGGACGCCGTCGGCGAGCGCCGCCCGCAGACCGTCCACCGTCATGCCCTCGTCGTCGACGGGGACCGGAACGGCGCGATACCCCCCGAGGCGCACGGTGTTCAGGCTCGCCAGGAAGCACGGGTCCTCCAGCGCCACGCCGTCGTCACGCGTCAGGTAGGTGGACAGGAGACGGTCGATCGCGTCGGAGGCGCCGCTCGTGATCGTGAGCCGCATCGGCTTCTCCGGGGGCAGCGCGGCGCGCATCCACTCGTCCGCCCACGCCTCGAGGTCGCGATCGATCACGGGCTCTCCGTAGAGGACGGGCCGGCCGACGATGCGCGTGAGCGCCGACGTCGGATCCGGGATCCGCGCGGGATCCGGATTGCCCGTCCCCACATCACGCAGAACGGTGTCGGCGGCGAACCCGTCCTGCGCGACCGTCGCAGGGCCCGTCACGTGCGTTCCTGCGCGGCCGCGCGAGACCACGAGCCCGGCCTGAGCGAGCTGACGGTACGCCGCCATGACGGTGTTGCGGTTGACGTCGAGGGCCTCCGCGAGGGCGCGCACCGGGGGGAGGGCGTCGCCCGCGCCGAGCAGGCCGCGCTCCATGCGCTCCCGAAGGCTCTCGGCGATCTCGTTCGCCGTCCCGCCCCGGATCCCCGAAAGGGCGTCGCGGTCGTTGCGGAGCATGCTGCGAGTCTATGCGCGCGCCACCCCGCGTCCGCCCCGTGCTACCTTTTGGCCTAGGCCAAACGTCAGGCTGCCCTCACCCGTCGAAACGGAGCGCCATGTCCACCTCCACCACCGGTTCCTCCCGCGTCAAGCGGGGCCTTGCGGAGATGCTGAAGGGCGGCGTCATCATGGACGTCGTGACGCCGGAGCAGGCGCGCATCGCTGAGGACGCCGGCGCCGTGGCCGTCATGGCCCTCGAGCGCGTGCCGGCCGACATCCGCGCCCAGGGCGGGGTGTCGCGCATGAGCGACCCCGACATGATCGACGGGATCATCGAGGCCGTGTCGATCCCCGTGATGGCGAAGGCGCGCATCGGGCACTTCGTCGAGGCGCAGGTGCTGCAGGAGCTCGGTGTCGACTACATCGACGAGTCCGAGGTCCTCTCTCCCGCGGATTACGTCCACCACATCGACAAGTGGAAGTACACCGTCCCCTTCGTCTGCGGCGCGACGAACCTCGGTGAAGCGCTCCGCCGCATCAACGAGGGCGCCGCGATGATCCGCTCGAAGGGCGAGGCCGGCACGGGCGACGTCTCGGAGGCGATGAAGCACATCCGCAAGATCCGAGGCGAGGTCGCCGCCCTCGGCGCGCTGACCAAGGACGAACTGTACGTCGCCGCGAAGGAGCTCCAGGCTCCGTACGAGCTCGTCGCCGAGGTCGCCGAGACCGGGGCGCTCCCCGTCGTCCTCTTCGTCGCCGGCGGCGTGGCGACCCCCGCGGATGCCGCGATGATGATGCAGATGGGGGCGGACGGCGTGTTCGTCGGCTCCGGCATCTTCAAGTCCGGCAACCCCGCCGAGCGGGCCGCCGCCATCGTGAAGGCGACGACCTTCTTCGACGACCCCAAGGTCATCGCGGACGTCTCCCGCGGGCTCGGCGAGGCGATGGTGGGCATCAACGTCTCCGACCTCCCCGCGCCCCACCGCCTGGCCGAGCGCGGCTGGTGACGCACCGGCCCCGCGTCGGCATCCTCGCCCTCCAGGGGGACGTGCGCGAGCACGCGCGCGTGTTCGCAGAGCTGGATGCGGATGTCCGACTCGTCCGTCGACCGGAAGATCTCTCCCTCATCGACGGACTGGTCCTGCCCGGCGGCGAATCGAGCGTCATCGACAAGCTGGCGCGGGCGTTCGGGATGCGGGAGCCGATCCGTGAGGCGATCGCCGGGGGGCTCCCGGTCTACGGCACTTGCGCGGGCATGATCCTCCTCGCCGATCGTCTGGAGAACCCGATCGCCGGTCAGCAGACCTTCGGCGGGCTGGACGCGACGGTCCGCCGGAACGCGTTCGGAGGACAGGTCGAGTCGTTCGAGGTCGCGCTGGAGGTGCCGGTGCTCGGGGCGCCGCCCGTCCACGCCGCCTTCATCCGTGCTCCCGTGGTGGTCGACTGCGGCGCGGGCGTCGAACCCCTCGCCGCGCTCGCCGACGGTCGGGTCGTGGCCGTCCGGCAGGGGGCGATCCTCGCGACCGCGTTCCACCCCGAGGTCAGCGGAGAGACGCGTTTCCACGCGCTCTTCCTCCGCATGCTCCGCGCCCGCTGAGTCTCGCCGGTAGGATCGAGCGCATGTCCGGACACTCCAAATGGGCTACGACCAAGCACAAGAAGGCGGTCATCGACTCCCGCCGTGCCAAGTCGTGGGCCAAGCTGATCAAGAACATCGAAGTCGCCGCGAAGCTCGGCGGTCCCGACCTGCAGGGCAACCCCACCCTGTTCGACGCGGTCCTCAAGGCCAAGAAGACATCGGTGCCGAAGGACAACATCGACCGCGCGATCAAGCGCGGCGCGGGGATCGGCGGCGAGTCCGTCGAATACTCCTCGATCATGTACGAGGGGTACGGCCCGAACGGCGTCGCCCTGCTGATCGAGTGTCTGACCGACAACAAGAACCGTGCCGCCGCCGAGGTCCGCACCGCCCTCAGTCGCAACGGGGGGACACTCGCCGATCCCGGCAGCGTCGCCTACAACTTCTCCCGCAAGGGTGTCATCGTCGTCTCCGGTGAGGAGACCAACGAGGACGACGTCATGCTGGCGGTCCTCGAGGCCGGTGCCGAGGAGGTCGAGCCGCACGCGCAGGGATTCGAGGTCATCACCGAGGCATCCGATCTCGTGACCGTCCGCAGTGCCCTTCAGGACGCCGGGATCGAGTACGAATCGGCCGACGTGGAGTTCGTCCCCAACCTCAAGGTGGAGATCGACGCCGAGACCGCACGCAAGGTCTTCCGGCTCATCGACGCGCTCGAGGACAGCGACGACGTCCAGAACGTCTTCAGCAACTTCGACCTCACGGCCGACGTGCAGGCCGAGCTCGAGCAGGACGACTGATCGCCCGTCCCCGGCCCGGCGTCGCGGCATCCGTCACGTCCGCGCGTACCGTGGACGGGTGACGTCGTCGGTGCGGGTGCTCGGGATCGATCCCGGACTGACCCGTTGTGGGATCGGCATCGTCGACGTGCGTGCCGACCGCTCGGCCACCCTCGTGCACGTGGGTGTCGCGCGGTCGGATCCTGTCGCGCCGATCGAGGTGCGGCTCGCGGCGATCGCAGCCGGGATCAGGGCGGCCGTCGACGCCCACGCTCCGGACGTCGTGGCCGTCGAGCGGGTGTTCGCACAGCACAACCGCCAGACGGTCATGGGCACCGCGCAGGCCAGTGGCATCGCCCTGCTGGTGGCGGGGGAGCGAGGTCTCCCCGCCGCGACCCACACGCCGTCCGAGGTGAAGGCGGCCATCACCGGATACGGCTCCGCCGACAAGCGACAGGTGCAGGCGATGGTCGCGCGCGTTCTGCGCCTGGACGCGCTGCCCACCCCCGCGGATGCCGCCGATGCGCTCGCCATCGCTCTCTGCCATGCCTGGCGTCGGCCCCTCGGTCCGGTCGGGGGAGGGGCGGCACTGACTCCCGCGCAGCGCGCCTGGGCGCAGGCGGAACGTCGTGCGCGCTCCTGAGCGTGTTGCTCGAACAAACATGCGATACGACGTAAGGTCGGAGGATGATCTCATCACTCCGGGGACGCGTCACTCACGCCGACGATGACGGCGTCGTCGTAGAAGTGGGCGGTGTGGGACTCGCGGTCGCGGTGACCCCCGCGGTCGGCCGGTCCGCCCACATCGGCGCGGAGCTGATGCTTCACACGACGCTGGTCGTCCGGGAGGACGCGCTGTCGCTCTTCGGGTTCGACACCCGCGAAGAGTTGCGTGTGTTCACCCAGCTCCTCGGCGTCACCGGCGTCGGCCCGAAATCCGCTCTCGGAGTGCTGTCCTCGCTGACCGTCGGGCAGATCGCGGATGCCGTGGCCGCAGAGGACGATGCGCCGTTCCGCCGCGTGTCGGGCATCGGCCCCAAGACCGCCAAGCTCATCGTGGTCCAGCTGACGGGCAAACTCGACCACGTCGTCTCCTCCGGCGCGTCCGGCGGCGGTTCCCCGGTCGCGCCGGGCGTCGCCGCGCAGGTCGTGGCCGCCCTCGTCGGACTCGGCTGGCCCGAGCGCACCGCGGCACCCGTCGTGGAGGAGGTGCTCGCCGACGCCTCCGAGGCGGATGGTGCGTCGGTGCCGGCGCTTCTCCGCCTGGCACTGGTGCAGCTCGGCCCCCGCCGGAAGGAGGCCGTCGGTGGATGATCTGAGGGACGTCGACGAGCCTGTCGACGAGTCCGAGCTCGCGATCGAAGGCGCCCTGCGGCCGTCCTCGCTGGCGGAGTTCGTCGGACAGCAGAAGGTGCGCGGACAGCTGCAGCTGCTTCTCGACGCGGCGCGGATCCAGCAGCGTCCGGCGGACCACATCCTCCTGTCGGGGCCTCCGGGGCTCGGCAAGACGACGCTGGCGATGATCGTGGCGCACGAGAGCGACAGGCCGCTGCGGCTGTCGAGCGGTCCGGCCATCCAGCACGCGGGGGACCTCGCCGCTCTCCTGTCGAGCCTCACCCCCGGTGAGGTGCTGTTCATCGACGAGGTGCATCGGATGGCGCGCTCCGCGGAGGAGATGCTCTACCTCGCGATGGAGGACTTCCGCATCGACATCATGGTCGGCAAGGGAGCGGGGGCGACGAGCATCCCCCTGGACCTCGCGCCGTTCACCCTGGTGGGAGCGACCACACGCTCGGGACTCCTCCCCAATCCGCTGCGTGACCGGTTCGGCTTCACCGCGCACCTGGAGTATTACGAACCCGTGGAGCTCGAGCGCGTCATCGAGCGCTCGGCACGCCTCATCGGCGTGGCGGTGCCGCCGGAGGCTCGCGCCGAGATCGCGCGGCGCTCCCGTGGAACACCCCGTATCGCCAACCGGCTCCTCCGGCGGGTGCGCGACTACCTCATCGTCCACGGTGACGGCGCGGACGCCGACCACGCCATCGTCGACGCGGCGCTCGACCTCTACGACGTCGATCCGATCGGTCTGGACCGGCTCGACCGGGCGGTCCTCGACGCCGTCGTGCGTCGGTTCCGCGGTGGTCCCGTCGGTCTCAGCACGCTCGCGGTCACCGTGGGGGAAGAGGCGGAGACGATCGAATCCGTCGTCGAGCCGTACCTGGTGCGGATCGGGTTCCTCGGGCGTACGCCTCGCGGACGCGTCGCGACTCCGGAGGCTTATGCGCACCTGGGCGTCCGCAGCCCCGAATCGATGCTCGAACTCGATGACCTATAATCGCTGAAGGCTTGCGCCGACCCCCTAGGCAGTGCCGCCCCGGCCACGCCCTCTCGAAAGGCCCCTCCTTCTTCATGGACTTCCTCGCCAATTACGGCCTGCTCATCCTGCTGATCGCCCTGCTGGTGTTCATGTTCTGGAGCTCCCGCCGGCGCATGCAGCGCCAGAAGCTCGAGCAGGAGGAGCGCGCCCGCCAGACCGTGCCCGGTGCCGAGGTCCTCCTGCAGGGCGGTCTCTACGGCACGATCGTGGAGTACGACCCCGAGAACCTCGATCAGCCCGCGATCGTCGAGCTCGCCCCCGGCGTCGAGATCAAGGTGCACAGCCAGGCGATCCTCCGCGTCGTCTCCCCGACCGAGGGCGCCGTCAGCGAGGACGACTACCTCGCGGCCGAGCAGAGCCACGAGGAGTACGCCGAGGCCGTCGCCGACGGCGAGATCACCTCGATCAGCGACGACCGTCGTGCCGCGGGTGCTCACGAGGCGATCGACCCCGACGCCGAGCCCGGCAAGCCCCAGGCCTGACCCGTCCTCCGGGACGTCCCCACCAGAAAGCTGAGTCCGTGGCGACTTCCACCCCCGTTCGCAATGCCTGGCGCGCGCTGACCGGACTGCTGGCGATCACCGCCGTGCTGTTCGGCATCAATGCCCTCGGTGTCCACGTCTTCCAGCAGAGCTCCTGGGTTCCCGAGCTTGCTCTGGACCTCCAGGGCGGCACGCAGATCGTCCTCGAGGCGCAGACCGAGGACGGTGTCGCACCCTCCGAGGAGCAGATGGCCCAGGCGGTCACGATCATCCGCCAGCGCGTCGACGCCTCCGGCGTCAGCGAAGCGGACGTCACCACGCAGGCCGGCAACCAGATCGTCGTTCAGATCCCCGGTCAGGCCGACCAGGAGACGCGCGACCGGATCGAGGCATCCGCACAGCTCCAGCTCCGCGCCGTGTTGTTCGCGGGCAGTCCCGCGACGAGCTTCGTCGGCGAGGACGGCACGGAGACGCCGTATCCGACCCCGGATCCCTCGCTGGTGGCGACTCCGACGGCATCGCCGACGAACGGCAGCGACCTCGCCTGGATCACCCCCGCCCTTGAGGCGGAGTTCCTCGCCTACGACTGCGCGGACCCGGCCAACGACCCCGCTCAGGCTCCGGCCGACCAGCCGCTCATCACCTGCGACCCGACCGGCGCGCAGAAGTACATCCTCGGCCCCGTCGAGCTCGACGGCTCCGCGATCGACGACGCCACCTTCGGTCTGCAGTCCAACAACGGTCAGTGGGCGGTCAACCTCCGCTTCGACACCGAGGGCACCGAGACCTTCGCCGCGATCAGCCAGCGCCTCTACGGCGCCACGCCGCCGCTGAACCAGTTCGCCTTCGTCCTCGATGGCTCGGTGCTCTCCGCGCCCTCGATGAACGCGATCATCGTCGGCGGAGACCCGAGCATCACCGGCAGCTTCACCCAGGAGAGCGCGCAGGTGCTCGCCGACCAGCTCAAGTACGGTGCGCTGCCGCTCAGCTTCAACGTCGAGAGCTCCAACACCGTCTCGGCGACCCTCGGTTCCCAGCAGCTCCAGATCGGTCTCATCGCCGGTCTCATCGGCCTGTTGCTCGTCGCGATCTACTCTGTCGTCGTCTACCGCGCCCTCGGCTTCGTGATCGTCGCGTCGCTCATCGTCATGGGTGTGCTCACGTACGTCATGTTGGCGATCCTCGCCTGGCGCATGGGCTTCCGCCTCTCGCTCGCCGGCGTCGCGGGCATCATCGTGACCATCGGCTTCACTGCGGACTCGTTCATCGTCTACTTCGAACGCATCAGAGACGAGATGCGCGACGGGAAGTCGATCACCAGTGCCGTCGAGGACGGCTGGGCGCGGGCGAAGCGGACGATCTACATCTCGAAGTCCATCAACGTCCTGGCCGCGGTCGTCCTGTACGTGCTGGCCGACGCGAGCGTGAAGGGCTTCGCCTTCACGCTAGGTCTCACCACGCTGATCGACATCCTCATCTTCATCCTCTTCACCCACCCGGTGCTCCAGCTGCTCGCGAGGACGAAGTTCTTCGGCTCCGGGCATCCGCTCTCCGGACTCGACCCCGACGCGCTCGGCGCGGTGTACCGCGGGCGCGCCCAGTTCCGCAGCCCCGTCGCCGCCGGATCCGCGGGGGCGGCCAAGCGTGCAGGCCGTGCACGGGGTGAAGCAGTGCGACGCCAGACGATCGCCGAACGCAAGCAGGCGGAGCTCCAGGCCGCGGGTGCGGACCGGACATCGTCGACCACCGGCAAGGAGGGAGACCGCTGATGCGCTCCATGAATCAGCTCGGCAACGACCTCTACACCGGTAAGGTCTCGTTCCCGTTCGTCGGCCGTCGGCGGCTGTGGTTCCTCATCGCGGCGATCCTCGTCATCGGTGCGGCGCTCGTTCCGCTGTTCCGTCCGATCCAGTTCTCCATCGAGTTCACCGGCGGCTCTCAGTTCACGGTGAACAACGTGGTCGACACCGACCAGTTGATCGCCGACGAGGCAGTGCGGTCGGTGGTTCCGACCGCGACCACGCGCGTGGCGACGGTCGGTGAGGACACGATCCGCGTTCAGACGGACCAGCTGACGGATGCCGAGACGCGCGACGTGTCCGCTGCCCTCTCCGAGGCGTACGACGTCCCCGTCGCCGACATCAGCGAGTCCTTCATCGGTCCCAGTTGGGGTGCGGACGTCACGCGTCAGTCGCTGTGGGGGTTGGCGATCTTCCTCGCCTTGACGTTCCTGATCCTCGCCCTGTACTTCCGTACGTGGAAGATGTCGGTGGCAGCCATCATCGGTCTGGTCGATGTCCTCGTGATCACGATCGGCATCTACGCGCTCTTCGGCTTCGAGATTTCGCCGGCCGGTGTCATCGGCTTCCTGACGATCTTGTCGTACGCGCTGTACGACACCACCGTGGTGTTCGACAAGATCAGGGAGAACACCACGGAAGACGGCGAGATATCGGGTCGCACCTTCGGGGAGTCCGTGAACCTCGCGGTGAACCAGACGCTGGTGCGTTCGATCAACACGACGGTCGTCGCAGCGCTCCCGACCGCAGCGATCCTCATCATCGGCGTCATCTGGATGGGCGCGCAGACGCTCACAGACCTGTCGCTGGCGATCTTCGTCGGAACGATCGTGGCGGCGTACTCCACCCTGTTCGTCGCCGCGCCGCTCTACTCGCTGCTCCGGGAGCGCGAGCCCAACCTGGTCGCGCGCGACCAGCGCGTGCTCGAGGCTCGCGAGCTGGCCGGCACCCCCGCCTGACTCGGCTCGCCGCCCGCGGGCGGCGTAGGATGATGATCTTCACCGGAGGGTAGGGCGTCGATTGGCAGAGACCGTTCCCCCCGCGTCGACATCGTCGCTTCGACGACTCGTGCCGCGGATCTTCTCGCGGTCGGCGCGACGGGATGATGTCGAGCAGCTGCTGAGGACGGTGCGGACGCACCATCCCAAGGGCGACCTCGTCATCCTCGAGCGCGCCTATGCGGTCGCCGACAAGGCGCACAGTGGTCAGACGCGGCAAAGCGGCGAGCCGTACATCACGCATCCGCTCGCGGTCGCGCAGATCCTCGCCGACCTGGGGCTCGGACCGCGGGCGATCGCCGCGGCGCTCCTCCACGATACGGTCGAGGACACCTCCTACGGGCTCGACGACCTGTCGGCGGAGTTCGGCGACGAGGTGGCGATGCTGGTCGACGGCGTCACCAAACTCGACAAGGTCAAGTACGGCGAGAGCGCGCAGGCCGAGACCGTCCGCAAGATGATCGTCGCGATGTCGCGCGACATCCGCGTCCTGCTCATCAAGCTCGCCGATCGACTCCACAACGCGCGCACCTGGGGCTTCGTGCCGCCCGAGAAGGCGCGGAAGAAGGCGACGGAGACCCTCGAGATCTACGCGCCCCTGGCGCACCGGCTCGGTATTCAGGCGATCAAGTCCGAACTCGAGGACCTGAGCTTCGCGGTACTCCACCCGAAGCTGTACGCCGAGATCGAGAGTCTCGTGCTTCAGCGGACACCCCAGCGCGAGCAGTACGTCCGCAACGTCATCGAGTCCGTCGACGCGGACCTCCGTGAGCTGCGGATCCGCGGACGCGTCATGGGGCGGCCCAAGCAGCTGTACTCGGTCTATCAGAAGATGATCGTGCGCGGTCGCGAGTTCGACGACATCTACGACCTGATCGGCATCCGTGTCCTCGTCGGCAGTGTTCGTGACTGCTATGCGGTCCTCGGGGCCATCCACGCGCGGTGGACGCCGCTTCCGGGCCGGTTCAAGGACTACATCGCGACCCCGAAGTTCAACCTCTACCAGTCGTTGCACACCACGGTCATCGGGCCGAACGGCCGCACGGTCGAGATCCAGATCCGCACCAACGAGATGCACCAGCAGGCGGAGTTCGGCGTCGCCGCCCACTGGAAGTACAAAGAGCAGATGGCGGGTGCGAAGCCCGACGCGAAGGCCGTGGACACCGACATGGCCTGGCTCGCGCACATCTCCGACTGGCAGGCCGAAACCGCCGACCCGGGAGAGTTCCTCGATTCGCTGCGCTTCGAGATCGGCGCGAAGGAGGTGTACGTCTTCACGCCCAAGGGTCGCGTGATCGGCCTCCCCGCAGGGGCGACACCGGTCGACTTCGCCTACGCGGTGCACACCGAGGTCGGGCACCGGACGATGGGCTCCAAGGTGAACGGCCGACTCGTGCCGCTGGAGTCCGAGCTGAAGAGCGGCGACGTCGTCGAGGTCTTCACGTCGAAGAACCCCGACGCAGGTCCCAGCCAGGACTGGCTGAGCTTCGTCAAGAGCACGCGCGCCCGCTCCAAGATCCGAGGCTGGTTCACGAAGGAGCGGCGCGAAGAGGCCATCGAACAGGGCAAGGAGTCCATCGCCCGCGCGATGCGGCGACAGAACCTGCCCCTCCAGCGGCTGATGAGCCAGGATTCGTTCGGCGAGGTGGCGCAGCAGCTGAAGTACGAGGACGTCTCCGCGCTCTATGCGGCGGTCGGCGAAGGACATGTGTCGACCCAGTCGGTGATCGAGAAGGTCACCGCGCTCGTCAGCGCCCAGGACACCTCGACCGGGCCGATCGACATCCCCGTGGTCGGCCGCGCCCGCCAGCCTCGCAGCGGCGACTCCGGAGTTCTGGTGCGGGGTGCCCCCGACATCCTGGTGAAGCTCGCCAAGTGCTGTACGCCGGTCCCCGGCGACGAGATCGTCGGCTTCGTCACCCGCGGAAGCGGGGTGTCGGTCCACCGCGAGGACTGCACCAATGTGGCGTCCCTCAAGCAGGACCCCCAGCGTCTGATCGATGTCGAATGGGCGCCGACGACGAAGAGCCTCTTCCTCGTCCAGATCCAGGTCGAGGCCCTGGACCGCTCGGGTCTGCTCAGCGACGTGACGCGTGTGCTCAGCGAGCATCACGTGAACATCCTGTCGGCGACGGTGTCCACCAACAACGATCGCCTGGCCATCAGTCGTTTCGTCTTCGAGATGGGCGACACCGTCCACCTCGACCGGGTGCTGAACGCCGTCCGGCGCATCGACGCCGTCTACGACGTCTACCGGGTCACGTCGAGCTGATCGCCGAGGGCGGTCAACGCCGCCCGAGCACGGCGGACGTGGGGGAGGGTGCTGGACTCCAGCCACGCGCGCGTCTCTTCGAGGACGGCGGGGACGGCGATCGCGAACGCCCGGGCGGCGTCGGCGTAGACGGGGGACTCCTCGCGCAGGAGGTCGGCGAGGGTACGGGCCCGGGACGTGACGAGCGTGCCCCCGCAGCGGAGCAGGTCGTCCGGATCCACGCGGATGTCGCGATACTGCAGGCGCCGTGAGACCAGCGTATGCCGCCGCCGCGGGCTCGTGCGTTGCACGGTGTGGCGGCCCGGCGGGTGGACCAGACCGCCGTGGATCCACGCGGCGGACAGATGGGTCGCGGCCAGATCGTCGCCGAGCAGCGGGCGGAGGGATGCCGCCCGCAGCGCTACAGTTTCCACGGTGTCGGCCGGGGCGTAGCCCTCGCCGACCTCGACGATGTCGCCGTCGAGACAGGCCGCCGTCAGCTCCGCATGCGAGAGGCGGTCACCGGCGAAGTACAGCAGTCGAGAACCCACCCTCGAAGTGTGCCCTGCATCGCCACGATGCGGCGGCGCGGGCTCCGTTCCTGTGGATATCTCCCGGTCAGTGAAGGGTCAGAGGCCCAGGGCGGAGAGCCAGGCGCGCCGGGCCTCGAGGGCCTCGGTCGCGCGCGCGAGGGCCTTCTTGTCCCCGGAGGCCTCGGCCGTGGCCACGTCCGCCTCGAGCTTGGCGATCGCGTCGGTGAGCTGGCGGGTCATGTCGTTGGCCCGCGCCTTCGTCTCGGGGTTGTTCCGCTTCCAGTCGACCTCTTCGCGACCGCGCAGCGCCTGCTCGATCTTGCGGAGATCGTCGTCGAGCGCGCGCTCGACGTCCCGCGGGAACACGCGACCGATCTCGTCCCAGCGCCGCTGGATGCCGGTGAGGAGCTGGCGGGCCTTGGCGATGTCCCGCTCGTCCGCCACGGCGCCGGCCTCGACGAGCAACGCGCGCTTCGCCTCGATCTTCTCGCGGGAGGCCTCGGCGTCGGCCGCCTCCCGCTCGCCGCGCGCCGAGTACAGGGCGTCACCGGCGGCCTTGAAGCGCGCCCAGAGGGCGTCGTCGGCCTTCTTGCCGGCACGACCGGCGCCCTTCCACTCGTCGAGGAGGTCGCGGTACGCGGGGATGCCCTCCTCGCCACGCGGTGCGAGGGCTTCAGCGCGCTCGACGAGCCGGGTCTTGCGGTCGCGCACGGCCTTGTGGGCCTCGTCGAGCTCGGCGTAGAACTCGCGACGGTGCTTGTCGACGCTCGCACGGGCATCGCGGAAGCGCTTCCAGAGCTGCTGAGCGGTCGCCTTCGGCAGGCGGGGGCCGTTCTGCTGCTGGGACTGCCACTGATCGAACAGCGCCGTCATCTCGGCGGACGCCTGCTTCCACTGCACGGTGCGCGGGTCGCGGGCCGCGAGTGCTTCGGCAGCCTCGACGACCGCGGTGCGCTCGCGCACGGCCTCGTCGACCGCTTCGCGCGCGGCGGCGGCTTCGGTCTCGGATGCCGCGGCCAGCGCCTCGACGAGCGCGGCCACGCGCGCCTCGAGCGACGCGAGGTCGCCGACGGCGGCCGCCCCGTCCAGCTTGCCGGCGACGGTCTTGGCCGCGGAACGCAGGTCGGAGGCGGACGCGCCGCCCCGGCGGTGCCGGACCTCCAGCAACGTCACCTCGGAAGCGAGGTCGGCGTACTTGCGCTCGAAGTAGGCGAGCGCCTCGTCGGTCGAGCCGTCGGGATACTGGCCGACCACGCGCCATCCCGCGGCTTCACGGACCGACACGGTGCCGTCGTCGTCGACGCGTCCCCAGGGCTCGGTCGACGCGGCGTCGTTGGCGGTTTCGGATCGGGATTCTGCTTCGGCAGTCACGGGATGCACCTCATCGCGGATCTCTCCGCCTGTGGGGGAATGAACGGCTCCTCAGCCTAGTACGCGGGTCCGCCCGGCCGGAGGCCGACTCACTCG
The DNA here is from genome assembly GCF_021654035.1 of Microbacterium aurantiacum. Lineage (GTDB taxonomy): Bacteria > Actinomycetota > Actinomycetes > Actinomycetales > Microbacteriaceae > Microbacterium > Microbacterium aurantiacum. The sequence goes on along the minus strand of NZ_JAJPDW010000007.1, from coordinate 75,080 downwards.
GTGGGTGCGGCCGTCGGCGCCGGAGCATCCTCCGAAGGTGCCGGTGTGGTCTCGTCCGAGGGTTCCGGGGTCTGCGTCGGCGCGGGGGACTCCACGGGTGCGGGAGTCTCGATCGGCGCGGGAGCACCCGGCCCCGCGGTGAAGTACACCGTCTGCACGCCGACGGCGGCGAGGATCAGCAGGCCTCCCACGACGACGCCGATGAGGTTGTCGCGGCGACGCCGGGCGCCCTGGGAACGGTGGAACTCCGTTCGCGCCTGATACAGCCGCGCGCGCTCTCGCGCCTGTCGGTCCTTCGCCTGGGCCACCGGTTCTCCTCTACGACGAGCGCGGGCCTGCTCGATCGGCCCGATCCTACGGCGCGGGCGGGGGAGCACCCAAACCTGGGCGGCGGTGTCGGTGCCGGCGATTAGCCTGGGCGGGTGAGTACCTCCGCCGCGCTCTTCCAGGGGCAGACGCCGCTGGCGGTGCGCATGCGCCCCGCGTCGCTGGACGAAGTGGCGGGTCAGGAGCACCTTCTCCGGCCTGGGTCTCCTCTCGTCACGCTCGCCGACGCCGGGACGACCGGGCGGACGGCGTCCTCGGTGATCCTTTGGGGGCCGCCCGGAACCGGCAAGACGACCATGGCGCAGGCCATCGCGCGATCCTCCGGCCGACGGTTCGTGGAGTTGTCGGCCGTCACGGCCGGTGTGAAGGACGTGCGTGAAGTCATGCAGGAGGCCGTCACGCAGCGCGACCTGTACGGCCAGTCGACGATCCTTTTCCTCGACGAGATCCACCGATTCACGAAAGCGCAGCAGGATGCCCTGCTTCCGGGGGTCGAGAACGGGTGGGTGGTGCTCATCGCCGCCACGACCGAGAACCCGTCGTTCTCCGTCATCTCCCCCCTGCTGTCGCGCTCGCTCCTGCTCACCCTGCGTCCCCTCACCGACGATCAGCTCGGGTCGCTCCTGGACCGCGCCGTCGAGGATCCCCGGGGCCTCGACGCCGCCGTGACGCTGCTCGCCGAGGCGCGGGAGGCCCTCGTGCGACTGGCCTCCGGCGATGCCCGCCGCGCCCTGACGGCACTCGAGGCGGCGGCATCCCTCGCGGAGGCCCCGGACGACGAGGACGGCGAGCATGACGCGGATAGGCGCCCGGAGATCACGGCCGACCACGTCGCGCAGGCGGTCGATCGTGCCCTGCTGCGCTACGACCGCCAGGGCGATGAGCACTACGACGTCATCAGCGCCTTCATCAAGTCGATCCGGGGGTCCGATCCCGACGCGGCGCTCCACTACCTCGCCCGGATGATCGAGGCGGGGGAGGACCCGCGCTTCATCGCCCGCCGTCTGATCATCTCCGCCTCGGAGGACATCGGACTCGCCGACCCTCAGGGGCTCGTGATCGCCGTCGCCGCCGCCGATGCGGTGCAGTTCATCGGAATGCCGGAAGGGCGGATCCCCCTCGCCGAGGCGACCGCGTACCTCGCCACCACGGCGAAGTCGAACGCCGCGTACCTCGCGATCGACCGCGCGATCGCCGACGTCCGCGCCGGGGGATTCGGCCGGGTGCCGCTGCACCTCCGAGACGCGCACTATCCCGGTGCCAAGAGGCTCGGCCACGGCAAGGGCTATCGCTACCCGCACGACAGCGATGTGGGCGTCGTCGCGCAGCAGTATCTTCCCGACGAGCTTCGCGGCCGTCGCTACTACGACCCGACACCGCGTGGCCAGGAGCGCGACATCGGCGCGCGCTTGGAGAAGATCCGTCGCATCGTCGACGGGGACTGAGTGCTCCGCCGGGGCGGCGGAGGCGGCTCTGGTAGCATGGGACGGCTCGAAACCGAGTTTTCGGGCATCCCCCTCTTCTGACACCGACCTTCTGGCGTGCTCCGGCGTGCAGTCCAGACGGGCGACGAGGGGGGATACGCCCGCAGGCCGTGACTCGCACGGCCGCGTATCGGAAGGAAGTCTTCGTGGCTACGAAGTCCCAGGACCGCCGCAAGGTCCGTCTGTCCCGCGCCCTCGGCGTGGCCCTCACCCCGAAGGCCGCCCGCTACCTCGAGAAGCGTCCCTACGCTCCGGGTGAGCACGGTCGCACCAAGCGCAAGGCCGACAGCGACTACGCCGTCCGTCTGCGTGAGAAGCAGCGTCTGCGCGAGCAGTACGGCATCCGCGAGAAGCAGATGCGCAACACCTTCAACGAGGCCCGTCGCAAGGACGGCCTGACGGGTGAGAACCTCGTCGAGCTGCTCGAGATGCGTCTGGACGCGCTCGTCCTGCGTGCCGGCTTCGCCCGCACCACCGCGCAGGCCCGCCAGCTCGTCGTGCACCGCCACATCCTCGTCGACGGCGAGCTCGTGGACCGCCCGTCGTTCCGCGTGAAGCCGGGTCAGCTCATCCACGTGAAGGCGAAGAGCGAGGGCACCGAGCCCTTCCAGGTCGCCGCCGCCGGTGGGCACGCCGAGGTGCTGCCCCCCGTTCCGGGCTACATCGAGGTCGAGCTCGACAAGCTGCAGGCGCGTCTCGTGCGTCGCCCGAAGCGCGCCGAGGTTCCCGTGGTCTGCGACGTCCAGCTGGTCGTCGAGTACTACGCGGCCCGCTGACGCACCGTCAACAGGCCGGAGGGCGTCGGGGAAACCCGGCGCCCTCCGCTGTTTCCGCCTACGATGGGGATGCCGCGGCCCGGCGGATGGGGGCTGCGAGGAAGTGGTGACATGAAGAACGTCTTCTGGTTCGTGTTCGGTATCGCGAGCGGGTTCGTCCTCGCGCATCTGGTCAACAAGGACCCGCGCGGGCACGAGATGCTCGCCGAGGTCGATGCGAGGATCTCCGAGTTCACCGAACGCATCGGCGACGCATACCGCGAGCAGGAAGCCCGTTTCGCCGGCGCCGTGGACGACGCCGTCACCGCGGCGGGCAAGGCCGCCGAAAAGCTCACCGACTGAACCGCATCCGTGCCCTTTCGGGGGACGCGTGTGCCCGTGCTGCAAGGACCCCACATGAAGACCGCCGAGATCGCCCAGCGCTACCTCGACTACTTCCGCAAGAACGATCACGTGATCGTTCCGTCGGCTTCCCTGGTCACCGATGATCCGGCGCTGCTGTTCACCGTCGCCGGGATGGTCCCGTTCATCCCGTATCTGTCGGGTGACGTGCCCGCGCCCTACAAGCGCGCCGCAGACAACCAGAAGTGCATCCGGACCCTCGACATCGAGGAGGTCGGCAAGACCCCGCGTCACGGGACGTTCTTCCAGATGCTCGGCAACTGGTCGTTCGGCGACTACTTCAAGGAGGGGGCGATCCGCTTCGCGTGGGGCCTGCTGACCTCGCCCGAGGAGGAGGGCGGCCTCGCCTTCGACCCGGCCGATCTGTGGGTGACGGTCTACGAGGAGGACGACGAGGCGCACGATCTGTGGCTGCGGCTCACCGACCTCCCCGGGGAGCGCATCCAGCGCCTGGGCAAGGACACCAACTACTGGTCGACGGGTCTCCCCGGCCCCGCGGGCCCCTGCTCGGAGATCTTCTTCGACCGCGGTCCCGCGTACGGCGTCGACGGGGGTCCGGCCACGGACGACGACCGATACGTGGAGATCTGGAACCTCGTGTTCATGCAGTACGAGATCACCAACGTCCGGTCGAAGTACGACTTCGACATCGTCGGTGAACTCCCCGCGAAGAACATCGACACCGGCATGGGGCTGGAGCGCGTCGCGTTCATCAAGCAGGGCGTGGACAACATGTACGAGACCGACCAGGTGCGTCCGGTCCTCGACAAGGCGGTCGAGCTGTCGGGTCGCACCTACGGTGCCGTCCATGAGGACGACGTGCGCTTCCGCGTCGTGGCCGACCACGTGCGTTCCTCGCTCATGCTGCTCGCCGACGGCGTCACCCCCTCCAACGACGGACGCGGGTACATCCTGCGCCGCCTGATGCGGCGCGCGATCCGCTCGATGCGCCTTCTCGGCGTGGACGGGCCCACCTTCGCCGAGCTCTTCGCCGCATCCCGCGATGCGATGAAGGATGCCTATCCCGAGGTCGAGACGGACTGGGCGCGCATCTCCCAGTACGCCCTCGCGGAGGAGGCGACGTTCCTGCGCACGCTGGCGTCCGGATCGGCGATCCTCGACGAGTCGCTCGCCGCGTCCAAGGCGGCCGGTCGATCCTCGGTGGCCGGATCGGAAGCCTTCCTGCTGCACGACACCTACGGATTCCCGATCGACCTCACGCTCGAGATCGCCGAGGAGGCCGGTCTGACGGTCGACCGCGCGGCGTTCGACAGGCTGATGGCCGAGCAGCGCGACCGAGCGAAGGCCGACGCGCGCTCTCGGAAGAAGCAGCTCGCCGACACGAGCGTCTACCGCGCCCTGCGCGCGCAGGGCGAGACGGTGTTCACCGGCTACTCGGACCTGGAGACCGAATCGAGGGTGCTCGGCATCCTCGTGGACGGCCACCCCGCCGACCGCGCGACGGTCGGGCAGATCGCGGAGGTGGTGCTCGCCGAGACGGCGCTGTACGCCGAGTCGGGCGGTCAGGTCGCCGACAAGGGCGTCATCGTCGGGCCCGGTTACGAGCTCGAGGTGCTCGACGTCCAGCGGCCGGTCCCCGGACTCACCAGTCACACCGTCGAGGTGCTCTCCGGCGAGGTCGGCGTGGGCCAGCCCGCGACGTCGGTGGTGGACGCGGCCAACCGTCGCGCCGCACGCCAGGCGCATTCGGCCACGCACCTCGTCCACGCGGCGCTGCGCGACACGCTGGGCAAGACCGCCACGCAGGCGGGTTCGCTCAACCGCGCCGGCTACATGCGATTCGACTTCTCCTGGAGCCAGGCGCTGTCGGAGGCGACACGGACCGAGATCGAGGAGATCGCCAACAACGCCGTGCGTGACAACCTCGAGGTGCAGACCCGGGTCCTCCCGCTCGACGAGGCGAAGGCACTGGGCGCGATGGCCCTGTTCGGTGAGAAGTACGGGGACAGCGTCCGCATGGTCGACATCGGCGGACCCTGGTCGCGTGAGCTGTGCGCCGGTACGCACGTGTCCCGCAGCTCCGAGGTGGGGCTGATCAACCTGATCGGCGAGTCCTCGGTGGGCGCGTCGAACCGTCGCGTCGAAGCCCTGGTCGGTCTCGACGCGTTCCGCTCGCTCGCGGCGGAGCGCGCCCTGGTGTCGCAGCTGTCCTCGACGCTGAAGACGCCGCGGGAGCAGCTTCCGGGACGCATCGCCGAGCTGACGGCGAATCTGAAGGCCGCCGAGAAGCGCATCGCGGCCCTCGAGGCGAAGTCGCTGGGGGAGCGGGCGCCCGCGTTGCAGGCCGCCGCGCGTCGCGTCGGCGCGGTCACGGTCGTCGCCGAGTCGCTCGGTGCGGCCTCCTCCGCCGACGACGTCCGGACCCTCGCGCTGCAGGTGCGCGACCGTCTCGGCAGCGACGCCGCCGTCGTCGTGCTCGGCGCGGAGGTGGGTGGACGCCCCGTGGTCATCGCGGCGACGAACGACGCCGCACGGGCGACGGGCGCCAAGGCGGGTGCTCTCGTGAAAATCGCCGCCGGCGTCCTCGGCGGCGGCGGTGGCGGACGCGACGACGTCGCCCAGGGCGGAGGAACGGATGCCGCTGCTCTGCCGGCGGCGCTGACCGCCGTGGCGGAGGCCCTGAGCGCGTGAGCGGTTTCCGCCGAGGCGTGCGGCTCGGCATCGACGTCGGCCGCGCCCGCGTCGGTGTCGCGCGCTGCGACCCCGACGGACTGCTCGCCACCCCCATCGAGACCGTGCCGCGCGACGACGCCGCGGTGGCACGCATCACCGCCCTCGCGGAGGAGTACTCCGCAACGGAGATCTGGGTGGGCCTCCCCACCAATCTGCGCGGTGAGGACACCGCGTCCACGACCGACGCGCGAGGCTTCGCGGCGGAGCTCGCCGCTCGTGCCGCCCGTCCTGTCCGCCTCGTCGACGAGCGTCTGTCGACGGTGAGCGCGCACGCCGTTCTGCGCAATGCAGGCAAGAGCCAGCGTTCGTCTCGTAGCATTGTGGATCAGGTCGCCGCGGTCGTGCTCCTGCAGCATGCACTCGATGTGGAGAAGAGCACGGGGCGCCCACCTGGCACACCCGTCCCCCAGGAGTCTCCCTGATGCCCCACGACACCGATCCGTTCGCGGACCTGTTCGGCAAGTTGCCCGACCCGCGGACCCGGTCCACCGGCGACGGTGCCGGCCCCGCTGCGGGGCGAGACGCCCCCGCGGAGCGCCGCGCCGATGCGCGCGGATCGGACCCCGTGCCGAGCCCGACCGGACAGACCCCGACCGGACAGACCCCGGCATCCGCTGATCCTCCGCTCACGCGGCGCCAGGCTCGCAGGACGCCGGATGCGGGTGCCGAGTCTGCGATCCGCGCCGATGAGCCGAAGCGGACGGCGAGCCCCGGGGAGTCCGCGTCGACGCCCGCGATCACTCGTCCCCCGGCGCCGGTGACGCCGAGTCGAGGGTCCGCCGCGACGGCGTCATCCTCCCCGGCCGCCGCGGAGCAGCCCGCCCGAGCGGCGCGCAGCTCCACGAGCACCGCCACGTTGGAAGACCTCTTCGCGAGGGAGCATTCGGGCGACGAGATGGGTTCCCCGCCCCGTGCTCCGCGTCGACGTCGACGGGTCGGGATGTGGATCGCCCTCGCCCTCGTGCTCGTCGTCGTCGGAGGTGTCGCCGCGGGCGGTCTGTGGGTGTGGAACACCTACGAGAGCCAGATCCGCGCTGTCATGGGGTGGGAGGAGCCGAAGGACTTCGAGCCCGGCATGGCCAACGGCGAGGCGTTCGTGACGATCGCCAGCGGTGACAGCGGAGGACCGATCTCCCAGTCGCTCTTCGAAGCGGGTGTCACCAAGACCCCGGGAGCCTTCTACGACTACCTCATCGCCACCGCGCAGAACCCCCCGTTCCAGCCCGGGGTGTACGCACTGCAGCGCCAGATGACCTCGGAGGCGGCACTCGAGGCGCTACTGAACCCCGAGAACAAGATGGAGGACTCCGCTCAGTTGCCGGAGGGCCTGACCGTGGAGCAGTCGCTGACGCGACTGGCCGACGGCACCGGCATCCCCCTGGAGGAGTTCCAGGCCGCCGTCGCCGACCCGTCCGCGTACGGGGTGCCGGCGGACACCCTCGAGGGATGGCTCTTCCCGGCCACCTACACCTTCGACCCGGGGACGACCGCCCCGCAGATCATCCAGCGTCTGGTCGACCGCACGGTGCAGTCCCTCGACTCCGCGGGGGTGCCCGTGGAGGACCGCGAGGAGATCCTGACCATCGCCTCGATCATCCAGCGCGAAGCACGTTTCGAAGCCGACATGCAGAAGGTGTCGCGCGTCATCCAGAACCGGCTGGACCCCACCAACCAGGAGACGTTCGGCCTTCTGCAGATGGACTCCACGGCGCAGTACGGATACGGCGAGATGCACGCGGGAAGCGCGAGCACCTCCGCCGAGGCGCAGTTCGACGACAACCCGTGGAACACCTACGTGCGGACGGGTCTGCCCGTCGGACCGATCGCCAACCCCGGGGACGTCGCGATCGCCGCGGCCCTGAACCCCGCCGACGGCGACTGGCTGTACTTCGTCACCGTGAACCTCGACTCGGGCGAGACGGTGTTCACGAACAACCTCGCCGACCACAACGCCGCCGTGGCGCAGTGGCAGGCCTGGTGCCGCGACAACCCGGACTCGGGGTGCTGATCACCGGAGACCGGCTGGCGGTCTGGGGCGATCCGATCGCCCACAGTCGGTCGCCCCAGTTGCACGCCGCGGCCTATCGGGTACTCGGTCTCGACTGGCGCTACTCGCGCCGCCGGGTGGACGCGGCAGGGTTCGCGGACGCCCTCGCGGGGCTCGACGCGAGATGGCGCGGGCTGTCGCTGACGATGCCGCTCAAGTCGGTCGCGCACCGCACCGCCGTGACACACGATCGGCACGCACAGCTCACCGGTGCGGTGAACACCCTGCTTCTGGATGCCGGAGGACCGCGCGGATTCAACACCGACGTCGGTGGCATCGTCGCCGCTCTCGCCGAGTCCGGCATCGACGCGGTGACCACCGCGCGCATCATCGGCGCCGGCGCCACCGCGACCTCCGCGCTGGTCGCGCTGGCGGAGATGGGTGCCGGCACGATCGAGATCGTCGCGCGGCGCCCCGAAGCCTTCGAGCCGCTCACCGTCCTGGGCGAAGCGCTCGGCGCCCGCGTGGTCGGGGTTCCGTTCGCCGCCGCCGCGCGGACGCCGGTGCCGGTGACGGTCGCCACCCTCCCGGGCGATGCCGCGGTGCCCGAGGCCGACGGCATCCGGCTGGCGCGGAACGGGGGCCTCCTCCTCGACGTCGTCTACGGCCACTGGCCCACGCCTCTGGCGGGTCACTGGCAGAACGAGGGGGCAACCGCACTGTCCGGCCTCGGGATGCTGCTGCACCAGGCCGTCCGGCAGGTGCGCATCTTCACCTCCGGTGAGGCTGAGACACCCCTTCCGGAGGAGGCGGCGGTGCTGTCGGCGATGCGCTCCGCCGCCGAAGGTCCGCTCGCGGCGTCATCCGACCCGGACGACGTGGGAGACTAGACCAATGCTCCGCGTGCTCACGGCCGGCGAATCGCACGGCCCCGAACTCGTCGCCATCATGGAGGGCCTCCCCTCCGGCATCCCCGTTTCGCGTGCCGCGATCCAAGCGGATCTCGCGCGCCGCAAGCTCGGCTACGGTCGCGGCTCACGGATGAAGTTCGAGGAGGACGATCTGTCCATCTCGTCGGGGGTCGTCCAGGGACGCACCCTCGGGAGCCCCGTCGCCCTGCGCATCGGGAACACCGAGTGGCCCAAATGGGTCGAGGTGATGAGCGCGGAGCCCACCGAGCTCACCGAACGCTCGCGCGGACGCGGGGCGGCCCTCACCCGTCCGCGTCCCGGCCACGCCGACCTCGTCGGGATGCAGAAGTACGACTTCGACGAGGCGCGCCCGATCCTCGAGCGCGCCAGCGCCCGCGAGACCGCCGCCCGGGTCGCGCTCGGTGCCGTCGCCCGGGCCTTCCTCGGCGAGCTCGGCATCCGTCTGGTCAGCCATACGCTCTCGATCGGTCCGGTCCGTGTCCCCGAGGGGCGGGCGGTCCCGACGCCGGACGACGTGGACGGTCTCGACGCGGATCCGTTGCGGTGCTTCGATCCCGAGACGAGCGCGCGCATGGTCGCAGAGGTGGATGCCGCACGCAAGGACGGCGACACCCTCGGCGGCATCGTCGAGGTGCTCGCCTACGGTCTGCCGCCGGGGCTCGGATCCCACGTCCACTGGGACCGTCGCCTCGACGCCAAGCTCGCGCACGCCCTCATGAGCATCCAGGCCATCAAGGGCGTCGAAGTCGGCGACGGCTTCCTCACCACCACGCGTCGGGGATCCGACGCGCACGACGAGCTCTTCGCCGCGGCGCAGGGCATCACCCGCGCCACGGACAAGGCGGGCGGCACCGAAGGCGGGATGTCGACCGGCACCCCGCTGCGCGTCCGAGCGGGCATGAAGCCCATCGCGACGATCCCGAGGGCCCTCCGCACCGTCGACGTCGCCACCGGCGAGACCGCGGCCGCGCACCACCAGCGCTCGGACGTCTGCGCCGTCCCGGCCGCCGGCGTCGTGGCGGAGGCCATGGTCGCCATCGTCCTGGCCGACGTGGTGCTGGAGAAGTTCGGCGGCGACAGCATCGGCGAGACGCGTCGCAACCTCGAGGCCTACCTCGCCGCGATCCCGGAGACGCTCCGCTCGAGCGCGGACGTCGACGCGGTCCTCGCCACGCATGACCTCTCCTGAGTCCGGGGCGATCGTCCTCGTCGGTCCGATGGGAGCCGGCAAGACCAGCATCGGGCGTCGTGTCGCGCGCGACCTCGGCGTGGGCTTCAGCGACACCGACAAGATCGTGGTGCGGGACCACGGACCGATCCCGCAGATCTTCGTGGAGCACGGCGAAGCGCGCTTCCGCGAGCTCGAACATCACGCCGTGGCCGAGGCGCTCCGCGCGGGTGGTGTCGTCGCCCTCGGGGGCGGCGCGATCCTCGACGCGCGCACCCGGTCCCTCCTCGAGACCCATCGCGTGGTCCTCCTCACCGTGAGCCCGCAGACGGTGGCCGGACGCCTGCACGGCGACGATCGCCCGCTTCTCGCCGGCGACGACGCTCTGGAGCGCTGGCACCGGATCTGGACCGAGAGGCGCCCGCTGTACGACAGCGTCGCCGACGTGACCTTCGACACCTCGCGCGGCCCCCTCTCACGGGTGGTGGATGCCGTCACCGCCTGGGTACGCGGCACCGACGCCCCCTCGACCTCCCCGACGACCGCCGTGTCGTCCCGCTCTTCCAAGGAGTCCTCGTGACCGAGTCCGTGACCGATACCACCACGATCACCGTCGCCGGTGACGACGGGTACGACATCCTCGTCGGTCGCGGCATCCTGGACCGTGTCGGGGACGCCCTGCCGGTTGCCGCACGCAAAGCCCTGATCGTCCACGCCCCCACCCTCGCCGAGCGCGCGGGTGCGCTGCGCCAGCAGCTGCTCGAGGGCGGCCGGGAGGTCCTGCTGGCCGAGATCCCCGACGCCGAGCAGGGCAAGCGCGTCGAGGTCGCCGCATTCTGCTGGCAGGTGCTCGGGCAGGCGGACTTCACCCGCACCGACGCCGTCATCGGCTTCGGCGGGGGAGCGGTGACGGATCTCGCCGGTTTCGTCGCCGCGACGTGGTTGCGCGGAGTCGCCGTCGTCCAGGTGCCCACCACGGTGCTCGCGATGGTCGACGCGGCGGTCGGCGGCAAGACCGGCATCAACACCGCCGAGGGCAAGAACCTCGTGGGTGCGTTCTGGCCGCCGCGCGCGGTGGTGTGCGATCTCGACCTGCTCGACTCGCTGTCGGCGAACGAGCGGACCGCGGGTTTCGCCGAGGTCGTCAAGGCGGGTTTCATCTCGGCGCCCGAGATCCTCGACATCATCGAGGCGGACCCCGTCGCCGCAGTCGATCCGCACAGCGCGGGATTCCGTCGCTGCGTCGAGCTGGCCATCGAGATGAAGGCCCGTGTGGTGGGGGAGGATCTCCGCGAAGCGGGGCTCCGCGAGATCCTGAACTACGGGCACACGCTCGGGCACGCCATCGAGCACGCCGAGCGCTACCGCTGGCGTCATGGTGCGGCCATCTCGATCGGCATGGTCTTCGCCGCCGAGCTGTCGCGTCTGGCCGGTCGCCTCGATGACGCATCCGCGCAGCGGCATCGGACGATCCTCGAGAGCCTCGGGCTGCCGACGACCTATCGCGCGGGCGCGTGGCCGCAGCTGCTGGCCACGATGCAGCGCGACAAGAAGAGCCGAGGCGGGATGCTGCGCTTCATCGTGCTGGACGACATCGCCCGCCCCACCGTGCTGCGCGCGCCCGACGAGTCGCTGCTGTTCGCGGCGTACCAGGAGGTCGCCGGGTGACGAACGAGTCCGCCGGCGCGCGAGATCGCGGCGATGTGCGAGATTGCGGACCGCGGAGGCCTCCGGCATCCGTCATCCCGCACATCTCCGTGATCGTGCGCGGCTAGTGTGAACGCGTGACCGACCGCCGCCTGCTGCTCGTCAACGGCCCGAACCTGAACCTCCTGGGCACCCGCCAGCCGGAGATCTACGGACATGAGACCCTCGCCGACGTGGAGGACCTCGTCCGGGATCGGGCGGGACGCCGTGGGTTCGACATCCGCGCGATCCAGAGCAACCACGAGGGTGTCCTCATCGACGCGATCCACGCCGCACGCGCGGACTGCGCCGGCATCGTCATCAATCCCGGTGGATTGACCCACACCTCCGTCGCTCTGCGGGACGCCCTTGCCGGCGTCTCCCTCCCCGTCGCGGAGGTGCACATCTCCGACATCTCGGCGCGCGAGTCGTTCCGCCACTTCTCCTACGTGCGGGATGTCGCCGCGGTCCACGTCATCGGCGAGGGGATCGCCGGGTACGGCCGCGCGACCGACGCGCTGATCGCCCTCATCTCGGGGGACGAGGCCGCGGGAGGCGTCCCGTAGAATCGACTGTCGGCCGCGCTCGGCGCGTGCCCCGAATCCCAACGAACGGACATTCCACCTCATGGCATCCACCGCAGACATCAAGAACGGCGTCGTCCTCAACATCGACGGTCAGCTCTGGAGCGTCGTGGAGTTCCAGCACGTCAAGCCCGGCAAGGGCGGCGCGTTCGTGCGCACCAAGCTGAAGAACGTCGTCACCGGCAAGGTCGTCGACAAGACCTACAACGCCGGCGCGAAGATCGAGACCGAGAACGTCGACCGCCGCGACTTCACCTACCTCTACAACGACGGTGAAGGCTTCGTCTTCATGGACGTCGCCGACTACGACCAGCTCACGGTCCCGGCCGCGACCGTCGGAGACGCGGCGAACTTCCTGCTGGAGAACCAGCAGGTCCAGATCGCGCTGAACAACGGCAATCCGCTCTACATTGAGCTTCCGGCGTCGGTCGTACTGGAGATCACCTACACCGAGCCCGGCCTGCAGGGCGACCGTTCGTCGGCGGGTACCAAGGCGGCGACGCTCGAGACCGGGTACGAGATCCAGGTGCCGCTGTTCGTCGAGCAGGGCACGAAGGTCAAGGTCGACACCCGCAGCGGTGACTACCTCGGCCGCGTCAACTGACGCGTGAGCGCCCGGAGCAAGGCGCGCAAGCGCGCCCTCGACATCCTTTTCCAAGCCGACGTGCGCGGCGAGGACATCCCCGTGATGCTCGCCGTCGAGGCCAAGCGCGCCGCCGCCGAGCCCGCCCGCGAGGCATCGTGGCTCTACGCCCGCGAGATCGTCGACGGTGTCATCGACAACCGCGATGAGATCGACGAGCAGATCACCACGTACGCCAAGGACTGGTCGCTCGCACGGATGCCGGCCGTGGACCGCGCGGTCCTCCGCATCGGCGTCTGGGAGATCCTCTTCAACGACGCCGTGCCCCCGGCGGTCGCGATCGACGAGGCCGTCGAGCTCGCCAAGGAGTATTCGACCGACGATTCCGGCTCGTTCGTGCACGGCATCCTGGGGCGGATCGCCCGCACCTCGTGACGGGGCGACAGCCCTGATCGGTGCACGCCGATGTCCGCGGCGGCGACGAGGATGATCCCGTGACCTCCCACTGGCGCGACCTCCTCGGCACCGGCGGGCGCGACGGCGATGGCGGTGAGGCGCTCGCGCTCGGCTTCGAGCTGCGCCGCCGCGAGCCGTACGATCCCGCGCGGTGGGAGCCGCGTGGTGTGGCCACCGTGACCACCGCGACGCTGACCGGCGTCGCGGGAGATCTCCACGTGGCCCTTCGACCGCTCATGCGAGGATCCCGCGGGGACTGGATCCGGGGGGACGTGTCCTGGGAGTCGCTGCGGCGTGGCCCCTCCCGTTTCCGTCCCGACCAGGTGCGGTGGTTCGCCGAGCTGCACGCCCTCTCCCGGGTGGCGCGGCCCGAGGCGCCGCTGCCCACGACCGGCGATGTGGTCGTGCTCGACGAGATCGTGTCGACCCATGTGTGGCCTCACCTCCAGGCGGCATCGGATGCCGGCGTGCCCCTGGTGCCTGCGACGGGGCACCAGGAGGTGACGCTGGCCGATGCGGCGAGCGCACGCGTCGCAGTGGATCCGCGTCGCGGGGGAGGCCTTCGCCTGTCCGCCGACATCGACCTCCCGGGACTCGCTCCGGACGCGGCCGTGATCCGTCCGGTCGGGCAATGCGGCCTGTACGCGGCCGAGGCACGCGGTGACGTGGTCCGGCTGATCCTCGCAGCGGTGCCCTTGCCGATGCCCCTTCCGCGTCTGCTCCTCGACGGTGCGGTCGACGTGCCGGCGGGCGACACGGACGCGTTCCTCGTCGAGACCTACCCGCGGCTCGCGCGGTCGGCGCCGCTCTCGATCGCGGACGGGGTGCCCCCGCCCCCGGAGGATCGACCGACCCTGGGCGTCGACGTGACCTACCGGGACGACGGGGTCGCCGAGTACGGCATGCGCTGGCGCTACCCCGGGGTCGCCGTCGCCTTCGACGATGACGCGGCGTCCGCCGGCATCGTCCGTGACGCCGAGGGAGAAGCGCGGATCATCGCCGTCCTCGAGGGCCTCTGGAGCGCCGCGGGTGCCGAGTTCCAGCCGTCGGCCGTCCTCGACGATGCCGACGCCGCGGCGTTCGCGACCGCGATCCTCCCGGAGCTGGATGCGCACCCCGACATCGTCGTCACGGTCGAGGGGGCGCCTCCCACGGCCGAAGCCCTCCGCGGGGACCCGCGCATCCGGATCACCGCCGTCCCGTCGTCGGATCCGGACTGGTTCGATCTCGGCATCCTCGTGTGGATCGACGGCAGGCCCGTCCCGTTCGGTGCGCTCTTCCGCGCGCTCTCGCGGGGACGGGCGCGGATGAAGCTCGCCGACGGCGGATGGTTCTCCCTCCGTCATCCCGCGCTGCGACGCCTGAAAGACCTCCTCGACGAGGCGGGCGACCTGGACGAGTGGGAGACGGGACCGCGGGTCGCGCGGAGCCAGATCAGTCTGTGGGCGGATTTCGAGGATCTCGCGGACGAGTCGGATGCCGCCGCCGAATGGCGCGCGCTCGTCGCCGCGTTCGCCGACGAAGGGTCGCCGACGCCCCCGCTGGATGTCCCCACAGGGATCCGCGCGACGCTTCGTCCGTATCAGCGCGACGGGCTGTCGTGGCTGGCGCGCTTGCACGACCATCGGCTCGGGGGGATCCTCGCCGACGACATGGGCCTCGGGAAGACCCTGCAGCTGCTGAGCCTCGTCGCCCGCGACCGGGAGCGCGGCGGGCGGCGCCCCTGGCTGGTGGTCGCGCCCACCTCGGTGATCACCACGTGGCGTCGGGAGGCGGCGCGATTCGCCCCGGATCTTCGTGTCGCCCTCATCGACGGCACAGCGGCCCGGCGTGATCGCACGGTCCTCGACGTCGCCGCCACGGCGGACGTCGTCGTAGCGTCCTACGGCGTGGTCCGCATCGACGCCGACGAGTTCGCCGCGCTCACCTGGGCGGGGCTGATCCTCGACGAGGCGCAGTTCGTCAAGAACCCGGCGACCAGGATCCATCGCGCCGTCGCGGCGATCCGCTCCGGCGGTGTCTTCGCCGTGACGGGCACCCCGATGGAGAACAGCGTGGAGGATCTCTGGGCGCTGCTCTCGCTCACAGCGCCCGGTCTGTTCCCGTCGCGTCGCCGCTTTCGGGAGGAGTACGTCCGTCCGCTCACCCGGACGGATGGGGACGCGCCGACGCCCCTCGCCGTCGCGGCCGGTCGCTCCCACCGCGCGCGACAGCGTGAGAACCTCCGCCGACGCACGCGGCCCTTCCTCCTCCGGCGGACGAAGGAGCACGTCGCCCCGGAGCTGCCTGCGAAGCAGGAGCAGGAGATCGAGGTGCGGCTCTCGCCGGCGCACCGCGCCCTCTACGACCGCGTCCTCCAACGGGAGCGCCAGAAGATCCTCGGGCTCCTGGACGACCTGGACCGCCAGCGCTTCATCGTCTTCCGCTCCCTCACGCTCCTGCGCATGCTGAGCCTCGCCCCGGCTCTGATCGACGAGCGCGATGCCGGGCTCGGCTCGGCGAAGCTGGACGTCCTGGTGGAACGCATCGCCGAGGTGCGGGCGGAAGGTCACCGGGTGCTGGTCTTCAGCCAGTTCACCTCCTTCCTCGACCTCGCGGGCGCACGGCTGAGCGAGGCGGGCATCGTCCATACCCGCCTGGACGGCACCACCCGGGGACGGGACGCGGTCGTGGAGGAGTTCCGCTCCGGGCGGGCCCCCGTCTTCCTCATCAGCTTGAAGGCGGGCGGGTTCGGTCTCACCCTCACGGAGGCGGAGTACGTCTTCCTCCTCGATCCGTGGTGGAACCCGGCTGCCGAATCGCAGGCGGTCGACCGTGCGCATCGCATCGGCCAGAGTCGGAGCGTCTTCGTCTACCGGCTGATCGCCGCCGGAACCATCGAGGAGAAGGTGCGCGCACTCCAGCAGCGCAAGGCCGACCTCATCCGCGGCGTGCTCGACGACGGTGCCGCGTTCGCCGATGTTCTGGACGCGTCCGACATCCGCTCGCTGCTGGAGCCGTGATTATCCCCGGCTCCTCACGGAGCGCCCAGGAGGGGCCCGCGTAGACTCGGAGAGTTCATTTCCGACAGGAGCGACATGAAGATCACAGGCCTCGGGCACGCCGGGATGTTCATCGAGACCGCGGGGGGCTCGATCCTCTGCGACCCGGTGATCGGCCCCAGCTTCTTCGGTTCGTGGTTTCCGTTCCCGGACAACCGCGCGCTCGACTGGGAGCGGTACGGTGCCGCGGACTTCCTCTACATCTCGCACCGTCACCGCGACCACTTCGACCCGGCACTCCTCGAGCGGTACGTCTCGAAGGACATCCGCGTGCTCCTGCCGGAGTACCCCACCGACGATCTCGAGCAGGACCTGATCGCCCTCGGCTACACCAATCTGGTGCGGACCGAAGCCGGCGTCCCCCTCGAGTTCGGGCCGCTGAAGCTCATGGTGACACCGCTGCGCGCGCCGAGCGACGGCCCCATCGGCGACTCGTCGCTCTCGGTCGACGACGGAACCGCCTCGGTGCTGAACCAGAACGACTCCCACCCGCTGGACCTTGAGAAGCTGTTCGACTTCGGCAAGCCCGACGCCTACTTCACCCAGGTCTCGGGGGCCATCTGGTGGCCGATGGTCTACGACCTGCCGCAGGACGCCAAGCAGAACTTCGCCCAGCTGAAGCGCGACGCGCAGAACAAGCGCGCGATGTACTACATCGAGAAGGTCGACGCCGAGCACGTCTTCCCGATGGCCGGGCCGCCGATGTTCCTCCGCGATGCGCTGTTCCGGTACAACGGCACGGGACTGGAGAACGACTCGATCTTCACCGACCAGCACCAGTTCCTCCAGCACATGGCCGAAGTCCGCCCGGAGCAGAAGGGCCACCTGTTCCTCCCCGGCACGGAGGTCGAGGTGCGCGGGAGCGACGTCACGGTCACGCAGACGCTCTTCTCCGAAGCGGAGATCGCCGGGATCTTCGAGGACAAGTGGGAGTACCTCGCCGCGCAGCGAGACAGTCGTCAGGAGGAGATCGCGGCGGAAGAAGCCACCCGCGCCGAGATCATGCCGCCCGCGGAGATGCTGGCTGCGCTGAAGGAGTGGTGGGAGCCGCTGCTCCGGCGGGCGCGGACGATCCGAAACGGCGTCGGCGGGATGGTGCGCTTCCGCATCGGCGAGCTCGACATGGTCGTCGACTTCCCCAAGGCCAAGCTCCGGGAGTATGCGGGCGAGGAGTGCGTGTACTGGTACACGATCCCCGCCGACCTGGTCTCGACGAACATCCGCGACCACGAGATCGACTGGTCGAACTCGATCTTCCTCTCGATGCAGTTCGAGGTGGGGCGCTCGGGCAAGTTCAACGAGTTCCTCACGACGTTCCTGAAGTGCCTCTCGCGGGACCGGATCGAGTACGTCGAGAACTGGTACGCCGAGCAGTCCGATCAGACGGAGGATGCCGAGATCGACGGCTGGCAGGTCCAGCGCCGCTGCCCGCACCTGCGGGCGGATCTCACCAAGACCGGCAAGATCGAGGACGGCGTCCTCACGTGTTCCCTGCACGACTGGAAGTGGGACCTGGCGACCGGACGCTGCCTGACCACGACCGGTCACCCGATCCGCTCGCAGCGCGTCACCGAGGATGCCGCCGTCCGATAGGCTGTCCTGCGATCACCACAGCAACCTTTAATCCCGTCCCGTGAGGCGGAGAAGGGAGCGGCGGATGAGCACACGTACCGTGCTTCACGAGGCCGACATCTCGCGTGCCCTGACTCGGATCTCCCACGAGATCCTGGAGTCCAACAAGGGGCCGGAGGGCCTCGTCCTCCTCGGCATCCCGACGCGGGGCACGACGCTCGCACAGAGGATCGGCGCGCTCGTCGGCGATTTCGGCGGCATCGCCGTCCCGGTCGGGGCCCTGGACGTCACGATGTACCGCGACGACCTGCATCGGAACCCGACCCGCACCCCGCAGCCCACCGACATCCCCTCGGTCGGCATCGACGGACGCACGGTCGTCCTCGTCGACGATGTGCTGTTCTCCGGCCGGAGCATCCGTGCCGCCCTCGATGCGCTCCAGGACATCGGACGCCCCGCGGCGGTCCGGCTGGCGACGCTCGTCGATCGGGGACACCGGCAGCTGCCGATCCGGCCGGACTTCGTCGGCAAGAACCTCCCCAGCGCGCGGGAGGAACGCGTCAACGTCCGCTTGCGGGAAGTGGACGGCGTCGAAGAGGTGACCATCGAGTCATGAGGCACCTCCTGGACACCCGCACCCTGTCGCGCGAAGACGCCCTGCGCATCCTGGACGTCGCCGAAGACATGGCCGACACCCAGCGCCGCGAAGTCAAGAAGCTCCCGACCCTCCGGGGGAAGACGGTGGTGAACCTCTTCTTCGAGGACTCCACCCGCACGCGGATCTCGTTCGAGGCCGCGGCCAAGCGCCTCTCGGCCGACGTCATCAACTTCTCCGCCAAGGGCTCCAGTGTGTCCAAGGGGGAGTCGCTGCAGGACACGGCGCAGACCCTTCAGGCGATGGGGGCGGATGCCGTCGTCATCCGCCACGGAGCCTCCGGTGCGCCGCGCACCCTGGCCACGAGCGGGTGGATCTCCGCCGGTGTGGTCAACGCCGGCGACGGCACCCACGAGCACCCCACGCAGGCGCTTCTGGACGCCTTCACGATCCGCAAGCGCCGGTTCGGCGCCGACAGCCGTGGCCGGGATCTCGCCGGCATCCGTGTGACCATCGTCGGCGACGTCCTGCACTCGCGCGTCGCGCGCTCCAACGTCTGGCTGCTCACGACGCTCGGCGCGCACGTCACCCTGGTGAGTCCTCCGACGCTCGTTCCGCAGGACGTCAGCCGGTGGCCGGTCGAGGTTCTGTACGGCCTTGACGAGGCTCTCGCGCGGGAACCGGATGCGGTGATGATGCTGCGCATCCAGCTCGAACGGATGAATGCGGCGTATTTCCCCACTGAACGGGAGTATTCGCGCATCTGGGGGCTCGATGCCCGGCGAGCATCGGCCCTCCCGGCGGATACGATGGTCCTGCACCCGGGCCCCATGAACCGGGGGTTGGAGATCTCCGCAGAGGCCGCCGACAGCGCCCGCTCGACCGTCCTCGAGCAGGTCGCCAACGGCGTCTCGGTGCGCATGGCCGCGCTCTACCTGCTTCTGGCGGGCGCGGGACCCGACGACCGGAACGCCGCAGACGAGGAGAGCCCCCGATGACCCAGTCACCGCCGACCGCCACCCCCGAACGGCTGCTCTTCCGCGGCGCCCGCATCGACGGTGCCGCCGCCGCCGACATCCTGGTCGCGGACGGTTTGATCGTCGGGGTCGGCGCGGGTCTCAGCCGCAACGGCGCGACCGAGATCGATGTCGACGGTCTGGTGGCCCTGCCGGGGCTCGTCGACCTCCACACCCACCTGCGCGAGCCGGGGTACGAGGCGTCCGAGACGATCCTGACCGGTTCGCGTGCAGCCGCCGCGGGCGGGTA
Organism: Microbacterium aurantiacum; assembly: GCF_021654035.1. Taxonomy (GTDB): domain Bacteria; phylum Actinomycetota; class Actinomycetes; order Actinomycetales; family Microbacteriaceae; genus Microbacterium; species Microbacterium aurantiacum. Next base: position 55,527 of record NZ_JAJPDW010000007.1, on the reverse strand, counting down.
CGCGGCCGTATTCGCGATGCCGAACACCTCGCCCGTCGCCGACACCGCCGGGGTCGTCGAGCAGGAGCTCGCGCTCGGCGAAGCCGCCGGTTTCGTCACGGTCCAGCCCATCGGAGCCGTCACGGTCGGGCAGAAGGGCGAGCGGATGGCGGAGCTCGGCGCCATGGCCGACTCCCGCGCCCGCGTCCGCGTGTTCAGCGACGACGGCTTCTGCGTGTGGGATCCGCTGATCATGCGTCGGGCGCTGGAGTACGTCAAGGCGTTCGACGGCGTCATCGCCCAGCACGCGCAGGATCCCCGGCTCACCGAGGGAGCCCAGATGAACGAGGGCGCCGTCTCGGCCGAACTCGGACTGACCGGGTGGCCGGCGGTGGCGGAGGAGTCGATCATCGCCCGCGACGTCCTCCTCGCCGAGCACGTCGGTTCACGCCTGCACGTGTGCCACCTCTCCACCGCGGGATCGGTGGAGATCATCCGGTGGGCCAAGAAGCGCGGCGTGGACGTGACGGCGGAAGTGACCCCGCACCACCTGCTGCTCACCGAGGATCTGGTGCGCGACTACGACCCGCGCTTCAAGGTGAACCCGCCCCTGCGTCGCGAGGAGGACGTGCGCGCCGTGCGCGAGGGGCTCGCCGACGGGACGATCGACATCGTCGCGACCGATCACGCCCCGCACCCCGCGGAGGCCAAGGCCTACGAGTGGGGTGCGGCGGCCAACGGAATGGTGGGGCTGGAGAGCGCGCTGCGCGTCGTCCAGCACGCGATGGTCGACACCGGAATGCTCACGTGGGCGGATGTCGCCCGGGTGATGTCCCGGGAGCCCGCGCGCATCGGCCGCCTCGCCGGGCACGGCACGCCGATCACCGTAGGGCACCCCGCGCACCTCGTCTTCCACGACCCCGCTCCGATGCGCACCTTCGGCACCGCCGACCTTGAGGGGCGGAGTGTCAACTCGCCCTATGTGGGCCGAGAGCTCCCCGGCGCGATCCGCTGGACCGTCTACGGCGGTCTCGTCACCGTGGCCGACGGCGCGGTCCTGGACCGGCCCGGGGTGCGCTCGTGAACGGGGTGCTCGTGAACGGGGTGCGCTCGTGACCCGCGAGGGGGCACTCCTCATCACGGTGGGGGTCGGTGTCCTCGTCGTGGCGCTCCTCGGCTGGGCGTGGCGACGACGTGCCCGCCGCGATGCCGGGTGGTCGGCGCCCTTCGGCGATCTGCCGGCCGGTGCCGAGGTCGCGGCATCCTTCCCCGTGCTGTACGTCGCCACGACGCGCCACGGCGAACCGCTCGAGCGCCTCGCCGTCCGGGGCCTGGGTTTCCGCTCCCGCGGCGAGGTCCGCGTGGCTTCGGCGGGCGTCGCGATCGGCCTCACCGGGCAAGCGCCCATCTTCCTCCCCGCGGCGCGCGTGACGGCCGTCGCGCAGGCCACGGTCGCCATCGACCGCGTCGTCGAGCGGGACGGGCTCGTCCGCGTCTCGTGGCTCATCGACGACGACACGACGGTCGACTCCTACTTCCGCCCGCAGGATGCCTCGGCGCGAGCCCTCGCCGACGCCCTGGGTGCCCTCCTTCCGAAGAACAAGACGGGACACGACGCATGACCTCTCCCTTCGACCTCGACCCCGCTGTCCTCGTCCTCGAGGACGGGACCCGGTACCCGGGCGACGCCTACGGTGCCCGGGGCACGACACTCGGCGAGGTGGTGTTCGCCACCGGCATGACCGGGTATCAGGAGACCATCACCGACCCCTCCTACGCCGGCCAGATCGTGGTCCAGACTGCGCCCCACATCGGCAACACCGGCATGAACGACGAAGACCCGGAATCCCGACGCATCTGGGTGTCGGGCTACGTCGTCCGCGACCCGTCGCGGGTCGTGTCGAACTGGCGCGCCGATGAGAGCCTCCCGGACGCTCTCGTGCGCGACGGCGTGGTCGGCATCAGCAACATCGACACGCGTGCCGTCACCCGGCGCATCCGTTCCGAGGGCAGCATGCGCGGCGGCGTGTTCTCGGGTGCCGCGGCGGGCCTGGACGCCGAGGAGCAGCTGCGTCTCGTCCGCGAAGCCCCGGACATGCGCGGACGCAACCTCTCCGCGGAAGTGTCGGTCAGCGAGGTCGAGGTGACCCCCGCCGTCGGCGAGCGCATCGGAAACCTCGCGGTTCTGGACCTGGGTGTGAAGACCGCCACGATCAACAACCTCGCCGCGCGCGGGTTCGAGGTGCACGTCTTTCCGCAGTCGGCCACGATCGAGCAGATCCGGGCCATCGAGCCCGTCGCGGCCTTCTACTCCAACGGTCCCGGCGACCCGGCGGCGTCGGACCAGCATGTGGAGCTGCTGCGGGCCGTCCTCGACGACGGTCTGCCCTTCTTCGGGATCTGTTTCGGCAATCAGCTCCTCGGGCGCGCGCTCGGCTTCGGCACGTACAAGCTGCCGTTCGGCCACCGCGGCATCAACCAGCCCGTGCTCGACAAGGCGACCGGCCGAGTGGAGATCACCTCGCAGAACCACGGGTTCGCCGTGGACGCCCCCACCGACGGCATCGTCGAGAGCCCGAACGGGTACGGGCGCGTCGAAGTGAGTCATATCGGCTTGAACGACGACGTGGTCGAGGGACTCCGCGCCCTCGACATCCCCGCCTTCAGTGTGCAGTACCACCCCGAGGCGGCCGCGGGCCCCCACGACTCCAACTACCTCTTCGACCGGTTCCGCGACATGGTGCTCGCGGCCCACAGCAAGGACGACAACTGATGCCCAAGCGCGACGACATCACCAGTGTCCTGGTCATCGGGTCCGGCCCGATCGTCATCGGCCAGGCGTGCGAGTTCGACTACTCCGGCACCCAGGCCTGCCGCGTACTGCGCGAGGAGGGCGTGCGCGTCATCCTCGTCAACTCGAACCCGGCGACGATCATGACCGACCCGGACTTCGCCGACGCCACCTACATCGAGCCGATCACGTGGCAGACCATCGAGACGATCATCGCGAAGGAGAAACCGGACGCGATCCTGCCCACCCTCGGCGGACAGACGGCGCTGAACGCCGCGATCCAGCTCGACAAGCACGGCGTCCTCGAGAAGTACGGGGTCGAACTGATCGGCGCCAACCTCGAGGCGATCAACAAGGGCGAGGACCGGCAGCTGTTCAAGCAGCTCGTTCTCGACTCGGGCGCGGACGTCGCCGACAGCCGCATCTGCCACACCATGGACGAGGTGCTCGCCGGCGCCGCGGAGCTCGGATACCCGCTCGTGGTGCGCCCGAGCTTCACGATGGGCGGTCTCGGGTCCGGCTTCGCCTACGACGAGCAGGACCTGCGCCGGATCGCCGGCGCGGGCCTGCGGGATTCACCGACGACCGAGGTGCTGCTGGAGGAGTCGATCCTCGGGTGGAAGGAGTACGAGCTCGAGCTCATGCGTGACAACGCGGACAACGTCGTGGTCGTCTGCTCGATCGAGAACGTCGACCCCGTGGGCGTCCACACGGGTGACTCCATCACCGTCGCTCCCGCGCTGACGCTGACCGACCGCGAGTACCAGAAGATGCGCGACATCGGCATCGACATCATTCGCGCGGTGGGCGTGGACACCGGTGGCTGCAACATCCAGTTCGCCGTGGACCCCACCAACGGCCGCATCATCGTCATCGAGATGAACCCGCGCGTGTCGCGCTCGTCGGCCCTGGCATCCAAGGCCACCGGATTCCCGATCGCGAAGATCGCCGCGAAGCTCGCCATCGGGTATCGCCTCGATGAGATCCCGAACGACATCACCAAGGTGACGCCGGCGAGCTTCGAACCCACGCTCGACTACGTCGTCGTGAAGGTGCCGCGGTTCAACTTCGAGAAGTTCCCGGCCGCCGACACCACCCTCACCACGACCATGAAGTCCGTTGGCGAGGCCATGGCGATCGGTCGGAATTACGCCACGGCCCTCCAGAAGGCCCTGCGGTCGCTGGAGAAGCGCGGCTCGAGCTTCCACTGGGGCGAGGAGTCCCGTTCGGTCGAGGAGCTGCTCGACATCGCCAAGATCCCGACCGACGGACGCATCGTCGTCCTCCAACAGGCCCTGCGCCTGGGCGCGACGCCCGAGCAGGCCTTCGAGGCGACGGCGATCGACCCCTGGTTCATCGACCAGATCGTCCTCATCAACGAGGTCGCGGAGTTCGTCCGCACCGCCGCCGAACTGGACGCCCGGGTGCTGCGCATCGCGAAGGAGCACGGCTTCAGCGACGCCCAGATCGCCCAGCTCCGGGGCATCGACGAGGTGTCCGTGCGGACTGTCCGCCACGGACTCGACATCCGTCCGGTGTACAAGACCGTCGACACGTGCGCGGGAGAGTTCCCCGCGCTCACGCCCTACCACTACTCCAGCTACGACGCCGAGACGGAGGTGACCCCGTCGGAGCGCACGAAGGTGGTCATCATCGGTTCGGGGCCGAACCGGATCGGGCAGGGCGTGGAGTTCGACTACTCGTGCGTGCACGCGTCGTTCGCGCTGTCGGATGCCGGCTTCGAGACGGTCATGGTCAACTGCAACCCGGAGACCGTCTCCACCGACTACGACACGTCTGACCGCCTGTACTTCGAGCCGCTGACGCTCGAGGACGTCCTGGAGGTGCTCCACGCCGAAGCGCAGTCGGGCACGATCCTCGGCGTCATCTGCCAGCTCGGCGGGCAGACGCCGCTGGGGCTCGCGAAGGGCATCGAGGAGGCCGGCTACACCATCCTCGGCACGTCGCCCGCGGCGATCGACCTCGCGGAGGAGCGCGGGCTGTTCAGCGGCATCCTCGAGGAGGCGGGTCTCGTGGCGCCGCGCCACGGCACCGCGATCGACGTCGAGGGCGCCATCGCCGTCGCCGAGGACATCGGGTACCCGGTGCTGGTGCGTCCGAGCTTCGTCCTCGGCGGCCGCGGCATGGAGATCGTCTACGACACCGACAGCCTCCGCGACTACTTCCTGCGCATCGCCGATCAGGCGATCATCGGGCCGGGGCTCCCGTTGCTCGTCGACCGCTTCCTCGATGACGCGGTCGAGATCGACGTCGACGCCCTCTTCGACGGCGAGACGCTCTACGTCGGCGGCGTGATGGAGCACCTGGAAGAGGCCGGTATCCACTCCGGCGACTCCAGCTGCACCCTTCCGCCGGTGAGCCTCGGGCGCACGGAGATCGACCGCGTCCGCGAGGCCACCGGCGCGATCGCGCGCGGGATCGGCGTCCGGGGTCTGCTCAACGTCCAGTTCGCCGTCAGCGCGGGGGTCCTCTATGTCATCGAGGCGAACCCGCGCGCGAGCCGCACGGTTCCCTTCGTCTCCAAGGCGCTCGGCATCCCCCTCGCCAAGGCCGCGAGCCGCATCATGGCCGGCATGAGCATCGCTGACCTGATCGCCGAGGGCCTCCTGCCCGAACGCGACGGGTCGCGGGTGCCGCTCGACGCCCCGGTGGCGGTGAAGGAGGCGGTGCTCCCCTTCAAGCGCTTCCGTACCGCAGACGGACAGACCGTCGACTCCGTCCTCGGCCCCGAGATGCGCTCGACCGGCGAGGTCATGGGAATCGATCGCGACTTCCCGACCGCGTTCGCGAAGTCGCAGGAAGCGGCCTACGGCGGCGTGCCGCTCAGCGGTCGTGTGTTCATCTCCGTCGCCGACAGCGACAAGCGTGCGGTCATCCTGCCCGCCCACCGCCTCGCCGAGCTCGGGTACGAGCTCGTCGCCACCGAGGGGACGGCGGAGATCCTCGCGCGGAACGGCATCCGCGTCACGGTCGTGAACAAATACTCGTCCACGCAGGAGTCGGGGGAGCCCAACATCGTCGACCTCATCAACGCGGGGGAGATCGACATCGTCGTGAACACCCCGTCGGGCGGAATGGCTCGGGCCGACGGCTACGAGATCCGCGCCGCCGCGGTCGCGGGAGACAAGGCGCTGTTCACCACGATGGCCGTCCTCGGCGCGGCGGTCAGCGCGATCCCCGTCCTCCGTCGCGGATTCGAGGTCCGCAGCCTCCAGGAGTACGCCGTCGATCGGGCCGGGCACGCGTGAGCTCGTTCGGACGCCGCATCAGGGAGTCCCTGGATCGCTTCGGCCCGCTGTGCGTGGGGATCGACCCTCACCCGCACCTGCTGAGCGACTGGGGGCTCGGCGACACACCGGCCGGTGCCCGCGACTTCGGGCTCCGCGTGGTCGACGCGGCGGCGGGACGCGTCGGGGTCGTCAAGCCCCAGGTGGCCTTCTTCGAGCGCTTCGGCGCCGCGGGGTTCGCCGCGCTGGAGTCGGTGCTGGCGTCCGCGCGCGCTGCGGGACTGATCGTGATCGCCGACGCCAAGCGCGGGGACATCGGCTCCACGATGGACGGGTACAGCGCCGCCTGGCTGACGCCCGGCTCGCCGCTCGAAGCCGACGCCCTCACCGTGAGCCCCTACCTCGGGCCCGAGTCCCTGCGCGCGACGCTCACCGGAGCGGTGCGACTCGGCAAGGGCGTGTTCGTCCTGGCCGCGACCAGCAATCCGGAGGCCGCGGCGCTGCAGACGGCGCGCACGGTCGACGTCGAAGCGGAGGAGGACCAGTCCGTCGCCCGCCGGGTCGCACGCGACATCGCGTGGGTCAACGGCTCCGCCGCCTTCGGCGGAGAGCTGGGCCCGATCGGACTCGTCGTCGGAGCGACCGTCGACCGGCACGAGTTCGGCCTGACCGACGATGTGCTCGCCGGCGCCCCGCTGCTGGCACCGGGCTTCGGCGCACAGGGTGCCACTCCGGCCGATCTGCCCCGGCTCTTCGGCGCCGTCGCGGCGCACGTCCTCGCGTCGGAGAGTCGGAGCGTCCTGTCAGCGGGACCTGCCGGCCTGACCGCGCGCATCGACGAGCGCTCCGCCCTCTACCGGGACGCGGGGATCGCGCGCGGCCGCGGGGGAGCGGCGCACGATGGCTGATTCGCGCACCCCTCCCGAGGTCGACCGGGTCGCGGCATCGCGGCGTGCCGTGGCTGCGCGCCGCGAGCGCGCCGCGCTCAAGAACGACGTCGCCACGCGGGTGATCACCCCCCAGGAGCTCCTGCGGCGCGCGCTGGATGCGCCGACCTCGCCGGCGGGCGCGATGCGCGTCACGGAGTTCCTCACGAGTGTGCCGGCGATCGGCGCCGGGAAGCGCGATCGCATCCTCGCCGACCTCCGCATCTCGCCGGTGAAACGGCTGGGCGGTCTCGGTGCGCGCCAGCGGGAGGCGCTGCGCGCCTTCCTCGACGCCCGGTTCCCCGAACCCGCTCCTCGGTCGGGCCGCAGCCGCCTCCTCGTCCTCGCGGGTCCGACGGCGGTCGGCAAGGGCACCGTCGCCGCCCACATCAAGGAGCACCACCCCGACATCCACCTCTCGGTCTCGGCCACGACACGCGCACCGCGTCCGGGTGAGGTCCACGGCGAGCACTACTACTTCGTCGACGACGCGGAGTTCGACCGGCTCGTGGCGGAGGGCGAGCTTCTGGAGTGGGCCACCGTCCACAACGCGTACCGGTACGGCACCCCCCGTGGCCCGATCGAGCAGGTCCTCGCCGAGGGCAGGACGGTGCTCCTGGAGATCGACCTGCAGGGTGCGCGTCAGGTGCGGGCCGCCGAGCCGACGGCGACGCTCGTCTTCCTGCTGCCGCCGAGCTGGAACGAGCTCGTCAACCGGCTCATCGGTCGGGGCACCGAGGGCCCGGAAGAGCAGGCGCGACGCCTGCGCACCGCGCGGGGCGAGCTCGCGGCGCAGGCGGAGTTCGATTACCGCGTCGTGAACGACGACGTCGCGCGGGCCGCCGCGGAGATCGCCGCTCTCGGATCCTGACGCCGCATTTCGTCACGTTACGTCCGTGACGCGGAGGTGGTGATGGAGTCGGCATGATCGAAGACGTGTCCACCCTCCTCGCGCCCGCCGTGCCCGCAGCGACCGCGCAGTCCTCCCGCGGCGTCGTCCGCCTGACCGGTCTGTCGCGCGCCTTCGCGACCCCGCAGGGGGAGCACGCCGTGCTGAGGGACGTCGACCTCGACCTCGCCGCAGGGGAGATCCTCGCGATCGTCGGACCCTCCGGGTGCGGCAAGTCCACGCTGCTCAAGCTCCTCGGGGGTCTGGACCAGCCGTCCCGCGGAACCATCACGCTGGATTCCTCGGCCGTCCGCGACACCGACGACCGCACGGCGGTGGCCTTCCAGGAGCCGCGCCTGCTGCCGTGGCGGACGATCGCGCAGAATGTCGCGCTGGGCCTTCCGCGCGGGACGGCGAAGCGCGAGGCACGCGACCGCGTGGCCGATCTGCTCCGTCTGGTGGGGCTGGACCAGGCCGCGGAGCGCCGGCCCGCAGAGGTCTCCGGCGGGATGGCGCAGCGCGCGTCGCTGGCACGCGCCCTCGCGCGCGGACCCGAGGTGCTCCTCCTCGACGAGCCGTTCGGCGCGCTCGACGCCCTCACGCGTCTGCGCATGCAGGACCTGCTCCTGGACATCCACGCTTCCCGCCCCACGACCGTCGTCCTCGTGACGCACGACGTGGAGGAGGCCCTCTACCTCGCCGACCGTGTGGTGCTCCTTCGCACCCTCGGTGACGACCCCGTGTCCGGTTCCGTCGCCCGTACGGTCGACGTCCCCGGCATCCGTCCCCGCGATCGTGCAGATCACGTCTTCGCGGACCTGCGCGCCGAGCTCCTCGAAGGACTCGGCGTCCCCACCCATCACCAGACTCTCGAGGAGACCCGATGAGCACCGTCATCCGCCGCACCGTACCCGCGATCGTCCTCGCCGGTGCGATGATGATGGCCACGACCGGGTGCCTCTCGGGCGAGAACGCCTCCGCGCAGTCCGAGGGCGACACCGCCGGCACCGCTTCGGAGTGGTCCACCGACACCCTGTCCATCGACTTCGCCACCTACAACCCGCTGAGCCTGATCGTGCGCGACCAGGGACTCATCGAGGACGTGCTCGGCGATGACGTCACCGTCGAGTGGGTGCAGTCCGCCGGCTCGAACAAGGCCAATGAGTTCCTGCGCGCCGGCTCCCTCGACGTGGGCTCGACCGCGGGCTCGGCGGCGCTCCTCGCCCGCGCCAACGGTTCGCCCATCCAGGTCATCGACATCTACTCGCAGCCCGAGTGGTCCGCGATCGTCGTGCCCGAGGGAAGCGACATCACGTCCGTCGCCGACCTCGCCGGGAAGTCCGTCGCGGCCACCACCGGCACCGACCCCTACTTCTTCCTCCTGCAGGCCCTGGAGACCGAGGGCCTGTCGGTCGACGACATCGAGGTGCAGAACCTGCAGCACGCCGACGGTCGCGCGGCGCTCGAGGCCGGTTCCGTCGACGCGTGGGCGGGCCTGGACCCGATCATGGCGGCCGCCGAGGTCGAGTCCGGCGCGCAGCTGATCTACCGCAACGTCGACTTCAACTCCTACGGCTTCCTCAACGCCACCGAGAGCTTCCTCACCGAGCACCCGGATGTCGCGCAGGTGGTCGTGGACGCATACGAGGAGGCGCGTGCCTGGGCGTTGGAGAACCCCGAGGAGACCGCCGCGCTCCTGGCCGAGGTCGCCGCGATCGACATCGAGGTCGCGAACACCGTCATCCAGGAGCGCTCGAACCTCGACGTCTCGGGTGTCCCGGGTGAGGCCCAGCTCGATGTCCTCCGCGTGATCGCGCCGGTCCTCGTGGCCTCGGATGCGGTGCAGGGCGGGGAGAGCGCCGTGAACGACGCGCTCGACACCATCGTCAACGACACCTTCGCCGTACAGGCGACCGAGGGCCGATGACCTCCGCACCCGCGCAGAACCGCACGACCCCGGACGCCACCCCGCGTCCGGGGTCGTCGGCGCGCGCGTTCTGGAGCCGTCGCTCGGTCCGCATCGTCGGGGGAGCGCTCGTCCCGCTCGTCCTCCTCGCGGTGTGGCAGGCCGTCACCGTGTCGGGTCTGGTCCCGGCCTACCGGCTGCCTCCGCCGGCCAGCGTCCTCAACGCCGCGGTGCAGCTCGCTGAGAGCGGGTCGTTGTGGATCCACATCGCGATCTCGGTGCAGCGGGTGTTCCTCGGCTTCGCCATCGGCGCCGTGATCGGGCTCGCCGTCGCCGCCGTCGTGGGGCTGACGCGCGCCGGAGACGCGCTGTTGAGCCCGACGCTCGCCGCGATCCGGGCGGTCCCGTCGCTCGCCCTCGTTCCCCTGCTGCTGCTGTGGATGGGGATCGGCGAAGAATCGAAGGTCACGCTCATCGCGATCGGTGCGTTCTTTCCGGTCTTCACCACCGTGAGCCTGGCGCTCCGTCAGGTCGACGCGCGCTCGGTGGAGATGGCCCGCTCATTCAGCCTGCGCGGATTCGCGCTCTTCCGCACCGTGCAGCTCCCGGCCGTGGTGCCCTCGATCATGGCCGGCCTCCGGCTCGCCCTTGCGCAGGCGTGGCTCTTCCTCGTCGCTGCGGAGCTCATCGCCGCCTCCATGGGGCTCGGCTGGCTGCTCACAGACTCACAGTCGAACGGCCGAGTGGACCGCATCCTCCTCGCCATCGTCCTCCTGGCTCTCCTCGGCACCCTCACCAACGGCATCCTGAGCATCGTGCAGAAGTACCTGCTCCGGCGGTGGATCTGACATGAGCGGCATCGATGACGGGAGCAGCGCTCCCGGGTCCGAGGGGCGCCTCGTGGAGACCCGGGCGTTCCCTCCGTCCGCCGAGCTCACGGCGCGCGCGAACGTGACCGCCGAGGTGTACGCCACCGCGGCGGCGGATCCGATCGCCTTCTGGGAGCGCGCGGCTGAGAGGCTGACGTGGGCGCGGCCGTGGGACACCGCGCACGAGTGGGATCCGCCGGTCCGGGATGCCGACGGGGCTCTGTCGGTGCCCGCGGCGCGCTGGTTCGTCGGCGGACGCCTGAACGTCGCGGAGAACTGCGTCGACAGGCACGTCGCGGCGGGCCGCGGTGATAAGGTCGCCCTGCACTTCGAAGGCGAACCCGGTGACCGGGTCACCGTCACCTACGCCGATCTGCAGCGTCGCGTCGCGCAGGCGGCGAACGCTCTCCTGGCCCTCGGCATCGGGCCCGGCGATCGCGTCGTGATCTATCTCCCGGTGCTCGTGGAGACCGTCGTGATCACGCTCGCGTGCGCGCGCATCGGGGCGGTGCACTCGCTCGTCTTCGGCGGCTTCTCGGCCGAGGCGCTGCGCTTCCGCCTCGAGGACACCGAGGCGAAGCTCCTCGTCACCACCGACGGGCAGCACCGTCGCGGGGCCGCCGTCGAGGTCAAGTCCGCCGCCGACGAGGCCGCGGACGGCCTCGCCCACCTCGAGCACGTCCTCGTCGTCCGCCGCATCGGACAGGACGTCCCGTGGACACCGGGTCGGGACGTCTGGTGGCACGACGTCGTCGACACCGCGTCCCCGGAGCACCGGCCCGACGCGTTCGATGCCGAGCATCCGCTCTTCATCATCTACACCTCCGGGACGACGGGGCGTCCCAAGGGCCTCGTGCACACCTCCGGCGGGTACCTCACCCACGCGAGCTTCGCGCACTGGGCGCACTTCGACGCCCGCGAGGACGACGTGCACTGGTGCACCGCGGACCTCGCGTGGGTCACGGCCCACACCTACGAGATCTACGGTCCGCTCTCCAACGGGCTCACCCAGGTGATCTACGAGGGGACCCCCGACACGCCGGTGCGCACCCGGCATCTCGAGATCATCGAGCGGTACGGCGTCACGGTCTACTACACCGCGCCCACCCTCATCCGCACCTTCATGACCTGGTTCGGTGACGAGCTGCCCCCCGGCCACGATCTGTCCTCGCTCCGCCTCCTCGGCACCGTGGGGGAGGCGATCAACCCCGCCGCGTGGGTGTGGTTCCGGCGCACGTTCGGCCGTGACGTCCTGCCCGTCGTCGACACGTGGTGGCAGTCCGAGACGGGCGCGGCCATGATCGCGCCGCTCCCCGGCGTTACGACCCTCAAGCCCGGCTCGGCATCCGTTCCCTTCCCGGGGATCGACGCGGCCGTCGTCGACGAGGACGGCCGCGAGGTGGCCCCCGGTCGCTCGGGGACCCTCGTCGTGCGACGACCGTGGCCCGGGATGGCGCGCACGGTGTGGAAGGACGCGGCCCGCTACCGCGACTCGTACTGGGCGCAGTACGCCGGCCACGGAGCCCACGGCGGCTACTACGTCGCCGGGGACTCCGCGACGGTCGATGCCGACGGGTACATCTGGATCCTCGGCCGGCTCGATGATGTCCTGAACGTCTCCGGGCACCGCATGTCGACGATCGAGATCGAGTCCGCGCTCGTCGCGCACGAGAGCGTCGGCGAGGCGGGTGTCACGGCGGTCGCCGACCCGGTCACGGGCCACGCGGTCGCCGCGTTCGTCGTCGCCTCCGGTACGGCCGCCCCGCAACCGACCGAGCTGCGCTCCCAGGTGGCGCGGGAGATCGGTCCCATCGCGAAGCCGCGTCACCTCGTCGTCGTCCCGGAGCTGCCCAAGACCCGCTCCGGCAAGATCCTGCGACGCCTCCTCGGACAGCTGTGGGAGGCTGAGCAGGATCGCCGCGCGGGGCGGGTCCCGAGCCCCCTCGGCGACACCACGTCGCTGCAGAATCCCTGGGCCGTCACCCAGATCGCCGACGTCCTCGCCGACGCCTGAGCGGCATCATCCCGAACGCCCCCACAGAGAGAGCAGCATGAGCGACGATCACCGGTTCGGCTTCCGCACCCGCGCCCTGCACGCCGGCGGCACCCCCGACGCCGCCACCGGCGCCCGGGCCGTGCCCATCTATCAGACGACGTCCTTCGTCTTCGACGACGCCGCGGATGCGGGCAACCTCTTCGCCCTGCAGAAGTACGGCAACATCTACTCGCGCATCGGCAACCCCACGGTCGCCGCCCTCGAGGAGCGACTGGCGTCGCTCGAGGGCGGCATCGGCGCCGTCGCCACCGCGTCGGGCATGAGCGCGGAGTTCATCACCTTCGCCGCGCTCGTCGGGGCGGGGGACCACGTGGTGGCCTCGGCTCAGCTGTACGGCGGGACCGTCACGCAGCTCGACGTGACGCTGCGCCGCTTCGGCGTCGAGACCACGTTCGTCCCCTCCAGCGACCCGGCCGACTACGCCGCGGCGATCCGACCGGAGACGAAGGTGCTCTACGTCGAGACGATCGGCAATCCCTCCGGAGAGATCGCCGACATCGCCGCCCTTGCGGACATCGCCCACGCGGCCGGCATCCCTCTCGTCGTCGACTCGACGCTGGCGACGCCCTATCTCGCGCGCCCGCTCGAGCACGGGGCCGACATCGTCATCCACTCCGTGACGAAGTTCCTCGGCGGCCACGGCACGACCCTCGGCGGCGTCGTCATCGAGAAGGGCACATTCGACTGGGGCAACGGCAAGTTCCCGCAGATGACCGAGCCGGTCCCGTCTTACGGCGGCATCCGCTGGTGGGACAACTTCGGCGAATACGGCTTCCTGACGCGGCTGCGCAGCGAGCAGCTGCGCGACATCGGACCCGCGCTCAGCCCGCAGGCGGCGTTCCAGCTCCTGCAGGGTGTTGAGACGCTGCCGCAGCGCATCGATGCTCATCTGGCCAACGCGCGGATCGTCGCGGAGTGGCTGCAGGACGACCCGCGCGTGTCCTTCGTGACCTGGGCGGGGCTCGCGGACCACCCGCACCACGACCGCGCCGAGCGCTACCTGCCGCTCGGGCCGGGCTCGGTCTTCGCATTCGGAGTCCGTGCGGACGGCGACGACCCGGATGCCGGGCGCCGGGCGGGGGAGGCCGTGATCGACGCCCTCCAGCTCGCGTCGCACCTCGCGAACATCGGCGACGCCCGAACCCTCGTGATCCACCCGGCGTCCACCACGCACCGCCAGCTCACCGCCGATCAGCTCGATCGGGCGGGTGTTCCCGCCGACCTCATCCGCATCTCGGTCGGTCTCGAAGATCCGGAGGACATCCTGTGGGATCTCGATCAGGCGCTCACCGCCGCGACGGGGGTGACCCGATGAGCGACTCCTGCGCCCTTCCGCAGCCGTCCGTCGGAGAAGCCTGCGCCCTTCCCGGTGCAACCGCCGCCGACACCGGCCGCACCTGGGTCGGCCCGAACGCGCAGGAGCGATTCGAGATCCTGCGCTCCGCACGGTCGATCGCGGTCGTCGGCGCCTCGGACAACCCGGCTCGTGCCAGCTACTTCGTCGGCTCGTACCTGCTCGGCAGTGCCCCCTACGAGGTGTTCTTCGTGAATCCCCGCGCAACCTCGATCCTCGGCCGCCCCGTGTACCCCTCGCTGGCGGACCTGCCGTACGCGCCGGACATCGTCGACGTCTTCCGCCGCCACGACGACCTCCCCGGTGTCGCGCAGGAGGCTGTGGATGCAGGGGCGAAGACCCTGTGGCTCCAGCTGGGGTCGTGGAACGAGGATGCGGCACGGATCGCGGAAGACGCGGGGCTTCGCGTCGTGATGGATCGCTGCGTGAAGATCGAACACGCCCGCTTCCACGGCGGACTGCACCTCGCCGGGTTCGACACCGGCGTCCTCAGCTCCAAGCGACAGCTGATCAGCCGCCCGTCCGCGTCCTGACGGTCCGTCGCGGTAGACTGGTCCGATGCGCGTTCTGCGGAGCGCGCCGCCGACCTCACTTTCCCCATCCGCCGAACCGAGGAGGTTCCCATGGCCGGAACGAACCAGGGCATCATCGAGCCCCCCATCGACAGCCTTCTCGAGAAGGTCGACTCGAAGTACCAGCTGGTGATCTACGCGGCCAAGCGGGCGCGCCAGATCAACGACTACTACTCCGACCTGCACGAGGGGAACCTCTTCGACAACGTGGGTCCGCTGGTCGACTCCACGGTCGAGGACAAGCCGCTCACGATCGCGATGCACGAGATCCACGAGGACAAGCTGCGTCTGCGTCACGCGGAGTAATCCCGCTTTCGGCCGTCGTATGACGGCCCGGTGCCCCTGATCGCGGCCGTGTCCGCGATCAGGGGCATACTTGTTCCCGCCCCGTTCCGCGATCTGGAGGATCGATGTCCGCCCTGCGCCTGTTCACGTCCGAGTCGGTCACGGAAGGGCATCCGGACAAGATCTGCGACCAGATCTCGGATGCCGTCCTCGATGCGCTGATCGCGCAGGACCCGGGAAGCCGCGTGGCGGTCGAGACCCTCGTGACGACGGGGCTCGTCCATGTCGCGGGCGAGGTGCGCACGGACGGATACGTCGACATCCCCGGAGTCGTGCGAGGCGTGGTGAACCGCATCGGCTACACCTCCAGCGAGACCGGGTTCGACGGCGACTCCTGCGGAGTGACGGTGTCGATCGGCGAGCAGTCCGGTGACATCGCCGCCGGCGTCGACACCGCGATCGAGCACCGCGAAGGCGGATCCCTCGACCCCGTCGACGCGCTCGGTGCTGGCGACCAGGGCATCATGTTCGGGTTCGCCACGAACGAGACGCCGCAGCTCATGCCGACCGCCATCCACACCGCGCACCGCATCGCCGAGCGCCTGTCCGAGGCACGCCGCTCCGGCGCCCTCCCGTTCCTCCGCCCCGACGGCAAGACGCAGGTGACGCTCGGCTACGACGGCGTCGTGCCGCGGACGGTGGAGACCGTCGTGCTGTCGACCCAGCACCACCCGGACATCTCGCTCGCCGCGCTCCGTGCCGCGGTGCGCGCCGAGGTCATCGAACCCGTCATCGCGGAGTCGGGCCTGGACATCTCCGGCACCGACTTCATCATCAACCCCGCCGGCCCGTTCGTCATCGGCGGCCCGAAGGGGGACGCCGGACTCACGGGGCGCAAGATCATCATCGACACGTACGGCGGCGCGTCCCGCCATGGCGGCGGTGCGTTCAGCGGCAAGGATCCCTCGAAGGTCGACCGTTCAGCCGCGTACGCGATGCGCTGGGTCGCCAAGAACGCCGTCGCGGCGGGGCTGGCCGATCGGCTCGAAGTCCAGGTCGCCTACGCGATCGGCAAGGCGGCCCCGGTGGGGATGTACGTCGAGACCTTCGGCACCGGTCACGTCTCTGACGATCAGATCACCCGGGCGATCTTGGAGGTGTTCGACCTGCGGCCGCAGGCGATCATCGATCAGCTGGATCTGCTGCGGCCCATCTACGCCAAGACGGCCGCCTACGGGCACTTCGGTCGCGAACTCCCGGAGTTCACGTGGGAGCGCACCGACCGCGCCGACGACCTCCGCGCGGCCGCGGGCTTGTGAGGCCGGTGCCCGACCGGCTCCGGCTGCGCGGGTGCACGACGTGAGCCTCCCGGTCGCCCGGGTCCTGATCGATTCGCCGTTGCCGCAGCTCGATCGCCTCTTCGACTACGCGATCCCACGGGAGTTCGACGCGCTCGCCCAACCGGGCGTGCGGGTGAAGGTGCCTCTGCGCAGCGCGGGCCGGGTCGTCGAGGGATTCCTCGTGGAGCGCGCGGTCGCCGAAGAGGGGGGACGGCCGCTGTCCGAGATCGAGGACGTGGTCTCCTCCGTTCCGGTCCTCACGCCGGATCTCTACCGACTGGTGCGTCGCGTCGCAGATCGTGCGGCGGGCTCGGCGGCCGACATCCTGCGCCTGGCCATCCCGAAACGGATGGTTCGGGCCGAGAAGGTCTGGCTGGCCTCGGAGACCCCGGAGGCGCCTCGGATCGACGAGACCGTGCGCCAATGGGCGAGGATGCGTCTGTCCGGGTTCCCCGGCCTCGACGAGGCGATGCGCGCGGATGCGCGGATCGCGCTCGACGCGCCGCCGCATCCTGTGCGCCTTCCGGCGGGCGACGACGTCGGGGCGTGGGCGGAGCTTCTCGCGGCACTCGCGATCGATACCCTCGCGCGGGGGCGGACCGCGGTCGTCGTCGTTCCCGACCACCGCGACCGCGCGCAGATCGAGGAGGCGCTGGCCGGTCGCGTCCCGCTCGCCGCGGTCGTCCGCCACGACGCCGCGCAGTCCTCACCCGCCCGGTACGCGGCGTATCTGCGGACCCTCGCCGAAGCCCCCTGCATCGTCGTCGGGAACCGCTCGGCCGTCTACGCCCCGGCGCGTGACCTCGGGCTCGTGGCGATCTGGGACGACGGCGACCCGCTCCTCGGAGAGCCGCTCTCACCGGGCGTGCACGCCCGGGACGCCGCGCTCCTGCGCCAGGAGCTCGAGGGAGGTGCCCTCGTCTTCGCCGGGCACACCAGAACGACGGACGTCGAGCGTCTGGTCGCGGTCGGGTGGGTACGGGATCTGCCGGCGCGACGCCGCGTCGGGGCGCGGGTGGTCCTCAGCGCGACGCGCGAGGGGGAGTCCCGCGGAACGCGCGTCCCCTCCACTGCATACGCCGCCGCCCGGGAGGCGCTCGCGCACGGGCCCGTCCTGGTCCAGGTCTCCCGACCGGGATACGCGCCGGTCCTCGTGTGCGCCGAGTGCCGGCATCCGGCGCGGTGCCGCCACTGCGCGGGTCCGCTGCACGCGCGCGGTCCCGGAACGGTCCCGGTGTGCACGTGGTGCGGGCGCAGCGCCCACGCCTGGCGATGCTCCGAGTGCGACTCGGATCGGGTGCGGATGGCCTCCTCCGGCAGCGAAAGGACCGCCGACGAACTCGGTCGGGCCTTCCCCGGAACCCGGGTCATCGTCGCCGACGGCGACCATCCGGTCCTGCGGGTCGACGACCGGCCCGCACTCGTCGTCGCGACCCGCGGCGGAGAACCGATCGCCCGGGGCGGCTACCGCGCCGTCATCCTGCTCGACGGAGATCGGATGCTGATGGCGGACGATCTGCGCATCGGCGAGTCCTGTCTCCGGTGGTGGTCCAACGCCGCCGCGCTGGCCGCGCCCGGTGCGCCGGTCCACCTCGTCGGGGTCACCGGGGCGGTCGCGCGGGCCCTGGCGACGTGGACCCAGCCCGCCTACGCGCGCGCCGAGCTCGCGGATCGCCTGCCGCTGCGGATGCCGCCCACCGTCCGGGTCGCGGCCCTCAGCGGCGCGCGGCGTTCGGTCGACACCGCGCTGCAGAAGCTGCGGGAGGATGTCCCCGAGCTCGACGCCGACGCGATCCTCGGTCCGGTGGAGGGGGAGGACGGCGCGCGCGCGCTCGTCCGGTTCGACTACGCCCGCGGGGCGCGGGTGGCCGAGAGCCTGCGCGCGTCCGTGGTGAGCGATGCGGTGTCCGGCCGCCGGCCGCCGCGCGGGAAGGGCCAGGTACGCCGGAATACACTCAGAGTGCGGGTCGATGTGCCCGATCTCGAGTTGTGAGGAGCTCCATGCGTCTGGTCTTCGCCGGAACCCCGGCGGTCGCGGTTCCATCCCTGAAAGCCCTCGCGGCCTCCGCGCACGAGGTCGATCTGGTCGTGACCCGCACCGACGCCCCCCTCGGCCGACGACGCGTGCTGACGCCCTCTCCCGTGGCCGCTGCCGCGGAAGAGCTCGGCATCGAGACGCTTCGCACCGCACGCCTCGATGACACCGCGACCGCCGAGATCGGCGCGCGCCGCCCCGATCTCGGCGTGATCGTCGCCTACGGAGGCCTCGTGCGGGAACCGCTGCTCAGCGCGCCTCGTCTCGGCTGGATCAACCTGCACTTCTCGCTCCTGCCCCGGTGGCGCGGCGCGGCTCCCGTGCAGCACGCGCTCATCGCCGGTGACGAGCAGGTCGGAGTGAGCGTCTTCCACCTGGTCGCGGAGCTGGATGCCGGGGACGTCATCGCCGAGGAGGCGATGCGCACGCCCGAGGACGTCACCGCCGGCGAGCTCCTGTCGACGCTGGCCGACGTCGGGACCGGCGTCCTCCTCGCAGCGGTCGACGCGCTCGCCTCCGGAACGGCGGTCGCGCGCCCGCAGCAGGGCGAGGTGACGTACGCGCCGAAGCTCTCCATCGACGACGGACGCGTCCGCTGGGACGCACCGGCCGCCGCGGTCCTCGGCCGCATCCGGGGGACGACGCCTGAGCCGGGCGCGCACACGGAGGTGGCCGGCATGCGGCTGAAGATCCTGGCCGCGCGACGCTCACCCGACCCGTCGCCGCGCCTGAATCCCGGCACGCTGTCCCTCCACGAAGGCCGCCTCCTCGTCGGCACCGCCGACGCTCCGGTGGTCCTCGACCGGGTGCAGCCCGCGGGTCGATCGGCGATGAACGCCGCCGACTGGTGGCGGGGCCTGCGCGTGACCTCCGCGGTGGCCGGCTCATGAGCGCCTCCGCTCCTCGTCGCATCGCCTACGAGACGTTGCGGGCCGTGCACGAGTCCGACGCCTACGCGAATCTGCTCCTGCCGGTGTCCCTCGCACGGGCCGGCGTTTCAGGTGCGGATGCCGCGCTGGCGACGGAACTCACCTACGGCACGCTGCGACGTCAGGGGACGTATGACGCGATCATCGGGGTGGCCGCCGATCGGGCCGTCGCGAACATCGATCCGGCGCTCGTCGACGCGCTGCGGCTCGGCGTCCATCAGCTGCTGTCCACCCGCGTCGCATCCCACGCCGCTGTCAACGAGTCGGTCGAACTCGCGCGGGCGGCGGCAGGGCGGGGCCCGAGCGGCTTCGTCAACGCCGTGCTCCGGCGGGTCTCGCGCGACACGCCGGGGGAGTGGATGGCGCGCATCGCCGAGGGAGCACGGTCCGACGACGAGCGCATCGGTCTGCTGACCTCCCATCCGGTGTGGGTTGTGCGCGCGTTCCGTCGGGCCCTGGCCGCCGAGGGGCGCGCCGACGAACTCGACGCGTTGCTCGCCGCCGATAATGCGGCGCCCTCCGTGACGATGATCGCCTTGCCGGATCTGGCGGACCGGCCCGCGGATGCGCGTGCCACGCCGCTGTCACCGTACGGATTCCGTTCCGAGGGCGGCGACCCCGAAGCGACCGTCACCGGCGCGGACGGACGCATCCGCGTGCAGGACGAGGGATCTCAGCTCGCGGCTCTGGCGCTCACCCGGGCGCTGCCGGCGAAGGCGGGGGAGCGCTGGCTCGATCTGTGCGCGGGTCCCGGCGGCAAGACCGCCCTCCTGGCCGCGGAGGCGCTGAAGGTCGGCGCCCGCGTCGAGGCCAACGAGGTCGTCCCCGCCCGAGCGGGTCTCGTCCGCAAAGCCGTCGCCGGGGTGCCGATGGAGGTTCCCGTCTCCGAGGAGGACGGTCGATCCCGCGCGGCCCGCGACCCCGGGGCCTACGATCGCGTCCTCGTCGACGCGCCCTGCACGGGGCTGGGCGCGCTGCGGCGCCGCCCCGAGGCGCGGTGGCGGAAGACTCCGGCGGATGTCCCCGAGCTCGCTTCCCTCCAGCGGGAACTGCTGGATGCCGCGCTGGTGGCGTGCGCGCCGGGCGGCGTGGTCGCGTACGTGACGTGCTCACCGCATCTCGCCGAGACCACGGCCGTCGTCGCGGACGTCCGCGCGTCCTGGGGCGACGCGGTCGAGGAGCTCCCCGCGCGCGACGTGATCGCGGGGATCGCATCGTCACCGCCCGACCTGCCGGCCCAGACCGACGGGACTCTCCGGGCTCAGCTCTGGCCGCATCGCCACGGCACCGACGCGATGTCGATCACTCTCCTGCGGAAGGCCTAGGGGCGGCATCCGTCCCCGGCTCACTCCGCGAGCCGGAAGCCCTCCGGCATCACTTCGAACTCCGCTCGCAGCGCGATGAGCGCGGCCGGGTGCGTGCGGGCGAGCTCCGACGCGTGGACGACGACCTCGGTGCCGTCGGGGACGGAGGCGGCGATCTCCCGGAGCACCCCGATGACCCGCTCCGTGCCGGAGAAGCCGAGCTCACCGCCCAGATGGACCACGCGCCCCTCGCCGGTGCGTTCGATCCGCAGCGCCGGCACCGCGACGTTCTCGTGCGACTCCAGCAGGTGCATGTCGAAGCGGTCCGACACCGTCTCGACGGCGGCGATGGCCCGCACGCTGTTGCCGTGCGCGTCGAGCCGCGGGCTGAAGGCGGCGACGCCGAACTGCGAGGGTGCCACGGCGAGCAGCCCGCCGCTCACCCCGCTCTTCGCCGGCAGGCCGACGCGCAGGAGCCACTCGCCGGAGTAGTCGTACATCCCGCAGGACGACATGATCGAGAGCACGTCGCGCGCGACGCGGGTGCTCACCACGCGGACGTCGGTCACCGGGTTCACACCGCCGAACGCCAGCGTCCCGGCCATCACCGCCAGGTCGCGGACGGTCACGAGCAGTGAGCACTGGCGGAAATAGGTCTCCACCGCTGCCTCCACGGATCCGGTCATCACGCCGTAGGAGCGCAGCAGGTGCCCGAGGGCGCGGTTGCGATCGCCCGTCGCCGACTCGGAGGCGTACACCGCCTCGTCGACCCACAGGGAGCGGCCCGCGAACGCCGACAGTTTCGAGACGATACGCGCCGTGCGCTCGTCGATGTCGCTCTCCGGCTCTCCGACGAGCGCCGTCGTCGCGATCGCGCCGGCGTTGACCATGGGGTTCGCGGGACGCCCGGTGTCGTGGGCGAGGCTGATCGCGTTGAAGGGCTCTCCGCTCGGCTCCACGCCCACGCACTCGAGGACCCGTTCGCGCCCGCACTCCTCGAGCGCCAGCGCCAGGACGAACGGCTTCGAGATCGACTGGATGGTGAACTCGTGCTCGCCGTCGCCGACGACCCGCACGCGACCGCGCGGTCCGACCACGGCGAACGCCAGCCGATCGGGATCCGCCGCGGCGAGTTCCGGGATGTAGGCGGCCGGCGCGCCGTCGTCCATCGGTCTGATCTCGTCGAGGAGGTCGTCCAGCAGTGCGGTGATGGGGTCCACGGCTCGACCATAATGGACCCGTGCCCGCCCGTGACGTCCCTCAGCCCGCGCGCGAGATCCGCATCAACCCCAGCATCCTGGCGGCGGACTTCGTCAACATGCAGACCGAGCTCGCCCGGATCGCCGCCGCGGACTTCGCGCACGTCGACGTCATGGACAACCATTTCGTGCCGAACCTCACCTTCGGCCCCCAGATGGTGGAGCGGATCCAGCAGACGAGCCCGATTCCGCTGGATGTGCACCTCATGATCGAGGACCCCGATCGCTGGGCCCCCGGTTACGCCGAGCTCGGCGCGGCCTCGGTCACCTTCCATCTCGAGGCGGCGCGCGACCCGATCGCCCTCGCCCGACGACTGCGCGACATCGGCGCGCGCGCGGGTGTCGCGGTGAAGCCCGGGACACCGGCATCCGCTCTCGATGAGCTGTGGGGCGAGGTCGATCAGATCCTTGTCATGACCGTGGAGCCCGGTTTCGGGGGCCAGTCCTTCATGCCCGAGACGATGCCGAAGCTCCGCCTCCTCGCCGACGAAGCCGCGCGGCGCGGGTCGGCGGTCTGGCTGCAGGTGGACGGCGGGATCAGCGCCTCGACCATCGCGCAGGCGGCCGAAGCGGGAGCCGACACGTTCGTCGCCGGTTCGGCGGTCTTCGGCGCCGACGATCCGGGAGCGGCGATCGCGGCTCTCCGCGGCCAGGCCGCCGCGCACGCGCACTGACCACGGCGCCGGATCACCCTCCCGCGGCGCGCTACCCTTGCATGGTGAAGACGTTCGATGCGCTGTTCGATGAGCTCTCCGCCAAAGCGGCCGAGCGACCCGAAGGATCCGGGACCGTCGCGCAGCTGGACGCCGGTGTGCACGCGATCGGGAAGAAGATCGTCGAAGAGGCCGCCGAAGTGTGGATGGCCGCCGAGTACGAGTCGACCGATGCCGCGGCCGAGGAGATCTCGCAGCTGCTCTACCACCTGCAGGTCCTGATGCTCGCGAAGGGCCTCACCCTCCAGGACGTCTACCGACATCTCTGAGCGCTCCGTCCCACCGCTCACCCCCATCGAAAGTCCCGACATGCTGCGAATCGCCGTGCCGAACAAGGGCTCGCTCGCCGAGACCGCGTCCGAGATGCTCCAGGAGGCCGGGTACACCGGCCGCCGCGACCCGAAGGACCTCCACGTCCTCGATCCCGACAACGGCGTGGAGTTCTTCTACCTGCGCCCGAAGGACATCGCCACCTACGTCGGCTCCGGGGCGCTCGACGTCGGCATCACCGGTCGAGACCTGCTCCTGGACGCCCGGATGCCGGGCGCGCGCGAGATCGAATCCCTCGCCTTCGCCGGGTCGACCTTCCGCTTCGCCGCTCCGACCGGGACGTTCTCCGAGCTCTCGGACCTCGAGGGCAAGCGGGTGGCGACGTCGTACCCCGGACTCGTCGACGCGTTCCTCGATCGCCACGGCATCGCGGTGGACCTCGTGCCGTTGGACGGCGCGGTCGAGTCCGCAGTGCGGCTGGGGGTCGCGGATGCGGTGGCCGACGTCGTCGAGACCGGCACCACGCTCCGCCAGGCGGGGCTCGAGGTCTTCGGCCCCGTCATCCTGCGTTCCGAAGCGGTCCTCATCACGGGACCGAGCGACGCCGACGGGACCGAGACGCTCCTCCGTCGCCTGCGCGGAGTCCTCGTCGCGCGGCAGTACGTCCTCGTCGACTACGACCTCCCCGTGGCCCTGATCGATGACGCCGTGGCGCTCACGCCGGGGGTCGAATCGCCGACCATCTCACCGCTGCGCGACCCCGACTGGGTCGCGGTGCGGGTCATGGTGGCGCGCAAGAAGGTCAACCAGGCGATGGACGATCTCTACGCCCTCGGGGCGCGCGCGATCCTGGTGACCGCGATCGACAACGCGAGGCTCTGATGAGCCTCGTCTGCCGCGTCATCCCGTGCCTCGACGTCGCCGGCGGCCGAGTGGTGAAGGGCGTGAACTTCCAGAATCTCCGCGACATGGGGGATCCGGTCGAACTCGCCCGCGAGTACTTCCGGCAGGGCGCCGACGAGATCACCTTCCTCGATGTCACCGCGACCGTCGACGAGCGCGCGACGACGTACGACGTCGTGCGTCGCACGGCCGAGGAGGTCTTCATCCCGCTGACCGTGGGCGGGGGAGTGCGCTCCGTCGACGATGTCGCGCGTCTGCTCGCCGTGGGGGCCGACAAGATCGGCGTGAATTCGGCCGCCATCGCGCGCCCCGCCCTCATCGACGAGATCGCCGACCGGTTCGGGGCCCAGGTGCTGGTCCTCTCCCTGGACGTCATGCGGCGCCCCGGGGGGCCGACCGACGAGATCCCGTCCGGGTTCGTGGTGACCACCCACGGCGGACGCACCGCGACCGACATCGACGCCCTCGCCTGGGCTCACGAGGCCATCGAGCGGGGGGCCGGCGAACTCCTGGTCAACTCGATCGACGCCGACGGGACGAGAGAGGGCTTCGACCTCGAGCTCGTCCGGCTCATGCGCGAGGCCTCGCGCGTGCCCGTCATCGCCTCGGGGGGCGCGGGAGCGGCCGTGCACTTCGGCCCCGCGATCGCCGCGGGGGCGGATGCCGTCCTCGCAGCGTCCGTGTTCCACACCGGTCAGCTCACGATCGGCGACGTCAAGCGCAGCATGGCGGGGCAGGGGATCGCCGTGCGCGAGAGCCTCCTCCCGGGGGAGACCGTCGCATGAGCCCCGACGATCCCGACGGCGTCCCCGAGGATGTCGTCGCCGAGCGGATCTCCCGCGTGCGCTTCACCGCGGACGGCCTCGTCGCCGCCATCGTCCAGCAATGGGACACCCGTGAGGTCCTGATGCTCGGCTGGATGGATGCCGAGGCGCTCCGCCGGACGCTGACGGAGGGTCGTGTGACCTTCTGGTCGCGCTCGCGCGGCGAGTACTGGCGGAAGGGCGACACGTCCGGTCACATCCAGCTCGTCCGCGGAGCGCACCTCGACTGCGACGGCGACGCGATCCTCGTCGAGGTCGAGCAGGTGGGGGCCGCCTGCCACACGGGCCTGCGCTCCTGCTTCGACACGCTCGACCTCGAACCCGCGCGCGGGCCGGAGACGGGCGCGTGACCCCGCGATCCCGTCTGATCAGCGTCCTGACTCTCCTCGCGTGCGGGGCCGTCGGCGTGATCTCCGCGACGCAGACCTGGTTCACGGTCGTCCTCGACGACGGCGCGGCCGAGCCCCTCCTCGTTCCCGGTGACGGCGCGCTGGCGCTCCTGACCCCCCTGAGCCTGACGGTCCTCGCCCTCGGCGGAGCGCTGTCGATCGTGGGTGTCGTCCTGCGGTACGTCTTCGGCGCGCTCACGGTCGTCATCGCGGTGCTCCTGGGTGCGCTGACGGCCGGCACCGCCTTCGCCACTCCGATCTCGGCCGTGTCGGCGAGTGTCACCGAGGCGACCGGAATCACGGGGACACGGGCGGTGAGCGACCTCGTGGCCTCACTCACCCCCACTCCCTGGCCCTTCATCACTCTGGTCGCATGGGTGGTCCTCGCCGCCGGCGGCATCCTGATCTTGGTGACCGCGCGCCGATGGCGCAGCGCTGATCGCCGGTATCGTGCCGAGGGCGACGCGCCCGCACGGGCAGCGGGCGCGGACGGCGCACGACCGGCCGATGCGGCTCGGGACACGGCCATCGACTCGTGGGACGACCTGTCGCGCGGAGAAGACCCGACCGCCGACCGCTAGACTGAGAAAACCCGCGCTGACAGGAGGAACCCCCATGAGCAACGAGATCGGTGACCCCGGCCACGGCCACTCTCCCGCCGCCTGGACGGCCGTCACGATCATGCTCGTCGCGGTCGCGCTGGGCACACTGTTCTACTGGTTCGACATGCCCGTGCTGGTCTGGGCTTCGGCAGGTCTCCTCGTCGTGGGCCTCCTGACCGGCTGGATCATGGCCAAGGCCGGGTACGGCGTCAACGGCACCAAGTACATCGCGAAAGAGCACTGAGCGTGCTCGCCGACCTCACGGCCGGCGCGGTGGAGGATGCCGAGGCGCGCGCACGCGCGACACCTCGGCCCGCGGTGGAGGCCGCCGCCCTCGCGCGTACCCCGGCCCTCGACGTCCTGGCTGCGCTCGCGCCGGCCGATCGTGTCAAGATCATCGCCGAAGTCAAGCGCGCGAGTCCCTCGCGCGGTGACCTCGCCCTCATCCCCGATCCCGCGTTGCAGGCACGCCGCTACGAGGAAGGGGGAGCCTCGGCGATCTCCGTCCTCACGGAGGGACGCCGTTTCAAGGGAAGCCTCGCCGATCTCGACGCGGTCCGCGGCGCGGTGCAGCTGCCGGTCCTCCGGAAGGACTTCATCGCGGACGAGTACCAGGTGCTCGAAGCGCGAGCGGCGGGAGCCGATCTCGTCCTCCTCATCGTCGCCGCTCTCGATCAAGAGACCCTCGCGCGGCTGCACGCCTTCACCCGCGAGCTCGGTATGACCCCGCTCGTCGAGACGCACTCGGCGGAGGAGGTCGATCGTGCGGTCGACCTCGGCGCCGACCTCATCGGTGTCAACGCCCGTGATCTGTCGACCTTCGAATTGGACCGGGATCTCTTCGGCCGACTGGTCGAGCGCATCCCCGCCGGGACGATCAAGATCGCCGAGTCCGCCGTCCTCACCCCGGCCGACGTCGCCCACTATCGCGCCGCGGGCGCGGACGTCGTCCTCATCGGCGAGGCGCTGGTCACCAGCGACCCCGTCACCACCCTGCGCGCCTTCCTCGAGGCGGGCGCGGACACCCTCCCCGGAGGAAGAGAGTCCTGATGAGTCTTCGCGAAGTGACCGGGCCGTTCTTCGGCGAGTTCGGTGGGCGGTACATGCCCGAGTCCCTGATCGCCGCGATCGATGAACTGACGGCGGTCTACGATGCCGCGAAGGTCGACCCCTCGTTCCAGGCGGAGTTCGTCGGCCTCCTGCACTCCTACGGCGGACGACCGTCGCCGATCACCGAGGTGCCGCGATTCGCCGAGCACGCCGGCGGGGCGCGCATCTTCCTCAAGCGCGAGGACCTGAACCACACCGGTTCTCACAAGATCAACAACGTCATCGGCCAGGCGCTGCTGACCAAGCGTCTCGGCAAGACCCGCGTCATCGCCGAGACCGGAGCCGGCCAGCACGGCGTCGCCACCGCCACCGCCGCGGCGCTGTTCGGCTTCGACTGCACCGTGTACATGGGCGAGGTCGACACTCAGCGGCAGGCGTTGAACGTTGCGCGCATGCGCCTCCTCGGAGCCGAGGTGATTCCGGTCACGACCGGCTCGCGCACCCTCAAGGACGCCATCAATGAGGCCTACCGCGACTGGGTCTCGAGCGTCGAGACGACCAACTACATCTTCGGTACCGCAGCCGGCCCGCATCCGTTCCCGGCCATGGTGCGCGACTTCCAGAAGATCATCAGCGAGGAGGCGCGCGCGCAGCTGCTGGAGGAGACCGGCCGGCTCCCCGACGCCGTTCTCGCGTGCGTCGGCGGTGGCTCCAACGCGATCGGCATGTTCGACGCCTTCCTCGACGACGACGGAGTGAAGCTCTACGGCGTCGAAGCGGCCGGCGACGGTGTCGACACACCGCGCCACGCGGCCTCGATCGGTCGTGGCCGACCTGGCGTCCTCCACGGGGCGAAGACGTTCGTGCTCCAGGACGAGGACGGTCAGACCACGGAGTCGCACTCGATCTCCGCGGGGCTCGACTATCCCGGTGTCGGTCCCGAGCACGCGTGGCTGGCCTCCATCGGACGCGCGGAGTACATCCCCGCCACCGATGACGAGGCGATGCAGGCGCTCCGCCTCCTTTCCGAGACCGAGGGCATCATCCCCGCGATCGAATCCGCGCACGCCCTTGCCGGGGCCCTGCGCATCGGGCGAGAGCTCGGTCCCGACGCCATCCTCGCAGTCAACCTCTCCGGCCGAGGCGACAAGGACATGGACACCGCGGCGAAGTACTTCGGCCTGTACGACGACGGGGCTTCCGCATGACCTCCCGTGTGTCGGCGGCGCTCGACGCGGCCCGTGCAGAAGGCCGGGGTGCGCTCATCGGGTACCTGCCCATCGGGTACCCCGATCTGCAGACCAGCATCGACGCGGCCGTCACGCTCGCGGAGAACGGCGTGGACATCCTCGAGCTGGGTCCGCCGTATTCCGATCCGGTGATGGACGGCCTCGTGATCCAGGAGGCGACGCAGGCGGCCCTCGCCGCCGGTTTCCGTCTGCGCGACACCTTCGAGGCCGTCCGCGAGATCACCCGGCGGACGAGCGTGCCGGTCCTCGTCATGACCTACTGGAACCCGATCTACCAGTTCGGGATCGACCGGTTCGCCGACGGTCTCGCGGAAGCGGGCGGCGCCGGTCTCATCACCCCCGACATCACTCCGGATGCCGCAGGGGAGTGGATCCGCGCGAGCGAGCGCACCGGTCTCGACCGGGTGTTCCTCGCGGCGCCCACCTCGACCGATGAGCGGTTGAAGATGATCGTGGAGGCGTCGACCGGATTCGTCTACACCGTGTCGACGATGGGCATCACCGGCGAGCGGGCGGACCTCGATGCCGCTGCGCGGAGGCTCGTGTCGCGTCTGCGCGAGCACGGAGCTGCGCACGCGTGCGTCGGCATCGGGATCTCCAACGCCGATCACGTCGCGGGTGTCGTGGAGTACTCGGATGGAGCCATCGTAGGAACCGCCCTCGTCCGCGCCCTCCGCGACGGCGGGCTGGAATCCCTCGGCGAGACCGCCCGAGCCCTCTCCGCGGGCACCGCACGCGCGTCGAACTAGACTGCACACGTCGTATCGTCGCCGACTTCCCTCAGCAAGGACACTGCTCTTCATGATCACCGTCGCCGCGGGCGTCTTCGCCAGCATCCCGAGCCCTTCGATCAGCTACATCGATCTCGGGCCCCTGCGCATCCACTTCTACGCGCTGTGCATCATCGCCGGCATCGTCGCGGCGGTGCTGTGGACCAACGCCCGCCTCACCAAGCGCGGCGCGGAGCCCTGGGTCGTCATCGACATCGCGCTCCTCGCCGTCCCGCTCGCGATCGTCACCGCGCGGATCTATCACGTCCTCACGCATTGGGACTTCTACTTCGGTGAGGGGCGCAACCCGCTCAGCGCGCTCTACATCTGGGAAGGCGGCATCGCCATCTACGGCGCGCTCATCGGCGGGGCCGTGGGCGCGTGGCTCGGATGCCGGTGGACCGGCATCCGGTTCTGGACGTTCGCCGACGCGCTCGCCCCCGGCCTCCTCCTGGCACAGGCGATCGGTCGTTTCGGCAACTGGTTCAACCAGGAGCTCTACGGACTTCCGACCGACCTGCCGTGGGGTCTGGAGATCGACTACCCCAACGCCGCGTGGCCGGTCGGGCTCCCGGAGGGCACGCTGTTCCACCCCACCTTCCTCTACGAGGTCATCTGGAACGTCGCGGGCGTCGTCGTCCTGGTGGCGGCAGGACGCGCGCTGAAGCTCCAGTGGGGGCGTCTGTTCGGCCTCTACCTCATCTGGTACAGCGCCGGCCGCATCGCGTGGGAGTCCATCCGCATCGATCCCAGCGAGATCATCCTGGGGCTGCGAACGAACGTGTGGGCGGCCATCTTCGGCGTCGTCATCGGCATCGCGATCATGATCGTGCAGAACCGCCGTCACCCCGGACGCGAGCCGTCGCCGTACGTTCCGGGTCGCGAATGGCACCCGGACGGGGCTGTACAATCGCAGGACACCGACGACTTCGTCGACGTCAGCGAACCGCCGACGTCCGAGCCGGTCGGGGGCAGCGCCACAAGCACACCCGCCACGAAATAGCGCTCACCGAACGACCCGTACAAGGCAGTTCATCGAGTCCCGGGCCGACGTCGTCCCATTTTGAGCATCAACGTGAGGACGGTTGGTATGGCATCGAGCCCCCGTCGCAACGCCCCCGAGGCGAGCACCCCGGCATCCGGGCTGTCCGGGTTCCCGCGCAAGCAGGGAATGTACAACCCGGATTTCGAGAAGGACGCGTGCGGACTGGCGATGGTCGCCACCCTGCGCGGTGAAGCAGGTCACGACATCATCGACCTGGCGCTCACGGCGCTGCGGAACCTCGAGCACCGCGGGGCGATCGGCTCCGACGCCGGAACCGGCGACGGGGCGGGGATCCTCACGCAGATGCCGGACGCGTTCCTGCGTGCGGTGGTTCCCTTCGATCTGCCGACGGTGGGTGAGTACGCCGCCGGAATGGTGTTCCTGCCCCGCGATGACGACGCACGGGCGTCGCAGAAGGCGGGGATCGAGAAGATCGCCGCGTCCGAGGGACTCACCGTCCTCGGTTGGCGCGAGGTCCCCACCGAGGAGGAGAACCTCGGCAAGCTCGCGTTCGCCGCGCGTCCCGTCTTCGAGCAGCTGTTCGTCTCCCGGCCCGCCGTGGGCGACGCGCCGGCGCTTTCCGGAATCGACCTGGACCGCCGCGCGTTCCGCCTGCGCAAGCGCGCGAGGACCGAGCTCGACGCGTATTTCGTGACCCTCTCCGCGCGCACCCTCGGTTATAAGGGCATGGTCACCACCCTGCAGCTCGAGCCCTTCTATCCGGACCTGCAGGACGAGCGCTTCGCATCGGAACTCGCCGTCGTGCACTCCCGCTACTCCACGAACACGTTCCCGTCGTGGCCGCTCGCGCAGCCGCTCCGGATGCTCGCGCACAACGGCGAGATCAACACCGTCAAGGGCAACCGCAACTGGATGCGGGCGCGACAGTCGCAGCTGGAGTCCGACCTCCTCGGTCACATCGACCCGCTGCTGCCCATCTGCACCCCGGGCGCGAGCGACTCGGCATCCTTCGACGAGGTGCTGGAGCTGCTGACCCTCACGGGGCGGAGCCTGCCGCATGCCGTGATGATGATGGTCCCCGAGGCCTACGAGAAGCAGGCCGACGTCGACCCCGACCTCCGAGCCTTCTACGAGTACCACTCCATGCAGATGGAGCCCTGGGACGGACCGGCGGCGCTGATCTTCACCGACGGCACCGTCGTCGGCTCGACCCTCGACCGCAACGGTCTGCGCCCGGGGCGCTGGACCGAGACCACCGACGGCCTCGTCGTCATCGGCAGCGAGACCGGAGTGCTGGACTTCGCCCCCGAGCGCATCAAGCGCCGCGGACGCCTCCAGCCCGGACGCATGTTCCTGGTCGACACCGCTCAGGGGCGCATCATCGAGGACGAGGAGATCAAGGGCGAGCTCGCGCGGCTCCACCCGTGGCGCGAGTGGCTGGACGCCGGTCGTGTGCGTCTGGCCGACCTCCCCGAGCGCGAGCACATCGTGCACCCGATCGCGTCGATCACGCGCCGCCAGCGGACCTTCGGCTACACAGAGGAAGAGGTCCGGATCCTGCTCACCCCGATGGGGCAGACGGGCGCCGAGCCGCTCGGCGCCATGGGCAGCGACACGCCGGTGGCGGTCCTCAGCGAGCGCCCGCGCCTGCTCTTCGACTACTTCACGCAGCAGTTCGCGCAGGTGACCAACCCGCCCCTGGACTCCATCCGCGAAGAGGTCGTCACCTCTCTGTCGCTCGGTCTCGGGCCGGAGCGCAACCTCCTGGAGTGGGGGCCGGAGCACACGCGCACGGTGACCCTCGACTTCCCCGTGATCGACAACGACGAGCTCGCGAAGATCCAGCACATCGACACGGCGCTGCCGGGCCGCACGTCGGTGACCATCCGTGGTCTGTACCGCGTCGAAGCCGGGCACAAGGGGATGAAGAAGCGCCTCGAGCAGATGTGCACGGAGGTCGACCAGGCCATCGAGGACGGCGCGGAGTTCATCGTCCTGAGCGACCGCGACTCCAACAAGGACCTCGCGCCGATCCCGTCGCTGCTGATGCTCGCGGCCGTGCACCACCACCTCATCCGCAAGCAGACCCGGATGAAGTGCGGTCTCGTCGTCGAGGCCGGCGACGTCCGTGAGGTGCACCACGTCGCCACCCTGATCGGCTACGGCGCCTCGGCGGTCAACCCGTATCTCGCGATGGAGACGGTCGAGTATCTCGTCCGCGCCGGCTTCATCACCGGTGTCACGCCTCAGAAGGCCGTGAAGAACCTGATCTACGCCCTCGGCAAGGGTGTGCTGAAGATCATGTCGAAGATGGGCATTTCCACGGTGTCCTCCTACGCCGGTGCGCAGGTCTTCGAGGCCGTGGGTCTGTCGGAGGACTTCGTCGACACGTACTTCACGGGCACCGAGTCCAAGCTCGGCGGCATCGGTCTGGACGTCATCGCGGCGGAGAACGCCGCGCGCCACGCGTACGCGTACCCCGAGGACGGAGCGGTGCGCGCGCACGAGCGCCTGTGGACCGGCGGCGAGTACCAGTGGCGCCGTGACGGCGCGCCGCACCTGTTCAACCCCGAGACGGTGTTCCGCCTCCAGCACGCCACCCGGACGCGCCGCTACGACATCTTCCGCGAGTACACGCGGATGGTCGACGACCAGGCGGAGGAGCTGAAGACCCTCCGAGGGCTGTTCCGGCTGCGCACCGAAGGCCGGACTCCGGTTCCTCTGGACGAGGTGGAGTCCGTCGCATCCATCGTCAAGCGGTTCTCCACGGGGGCGATGAGCTACGGCTCGATCTCGAAGGAAGCGCACGAGACGCTCGCGATCGCGATGAACCGCATCGGCGCGAAGTCCAACACGGGTGAGGGCGGCGAAGACGTCGAGCGGCTCCTGGACCCGGAGCGGCGGAGCGCGATCAAGCAGGTCGCCTCCGGACGGTTCGGCGTCACGAGCCTGTATCTCACCGAGGCGGATGACATCCAGATCAAGCTCGCCCAGGGCGCCAAGCCCGGCGAGGGAGGTCAGCTCCCGCCCCAGAAGGTGTACCCGCAGATCGCCCGGACGCGCGGAGGAACCCCCGGTGTCGGCCTCATCTCGCCGCCCCCGCACCACGACATCTACTCGATCGAGGACCTCAAGCAGCTGATCTTCGACCTCAAGCGCGCGAACCCCGCCGCCCGGATCCACGTGAAGCTGGTCAGCCAGTCGGGGATCGGTGCGGTCGCCGCCGGAACCGCCAAGGCCCTCGCCGACGTCATCCTCGTCTCGGGGCACGACGGCGGCACCGGAGCGAGCCCGATGAACTCCCTCAAGCACGCCGGGACGCCGTGGGAGCTGGGTCTCGCCGAGACGCAGCAGACCCTGATGCTCAACGGCATGCGCGACCGGGTCGTCGTGCAGGTCGACGGTCAGCTCAAGACCGGTCGCGACGTCGTGATCGGTGCTCTGCTCGGCGCCGAGGAGTTCGGCTTCGCCACGGCTCCGCTGGTCGTCTCCGGGTGCATCATGATGCGTGTCTGCCACCTGGACACGTGCCCGGTGGGTGTCGCCACGCAGAACCCGACCCTGCGCGCCCGGTTCACGGGCAAGCCCGAGTTCGTCGTGAATTTCATGGAGTTCGTCGCCGAAGAGGTGCGGGAGTACCTCGCGGCGCTGGGCTACCGCTCGCTCGACGAGATCATCGGCCACACCGAGCTCCTCGACATCGAGGGTGCCGTGGAGCACTGGAAGGCGAGCGGGCTGAACCTCGCCCCCGTGCTGGAGGGACCGGCGTTCGCGGACTCCGAGCCGCGCCGCAGCGGCCGCGTGCAGGATCACGAGCTCGACGAGCATTTCGACATGCAGATCATCGAGCGAGCTCAGGACGTCATCGCCCACGGCGGGCATCTCGTCGTGGACCTGCCGATCCGCAACACCGCGCGGGCGGTCGGTACGCTGCTCGGCCACCACGTCACGCGCGTGCAGGGGGAGAACGGACTGCCGTCGGGAACGATCGAGGTGAACCTCACCGGATCCGCCGGTCAGTCGTTCGGCGCCTTCATGCCCGCGGGGATCACCCTGCGACTTGAGGGCGACTCCAACGACTACGTCGGCAAGGGGCTTTCGGGGGGACAGATCGTCGTCCGCCCGCCGCGTGCGGCGACCTTCGACGCCTCGAAGAACGTGATCGCGGGCAACGTGATCGGCTACGGCGCCACGCAGGGGACCATGTTCCTGCGCGGCGTGGTGGGTGAGCGCTTCTTCGTCCGCAACTCCGGTGCCACCGCCGTCGTCGAAGGTGTCGGCGACCACGCGCTCGAGTACATGACCGGCGGACTCGCCGTCATCCTCGGCACGACCGGGCGCAACCTCGGGGCCGGCATGTCGGGAGGAACCGCGTACGTGTACAAGCTCGATGAGGCACTGGTGAATCGCGAGGCGCTGGCGAGCGGAGAGCTCGAACTCGGTCCGCTGGGCTCCGGTGACGCCGAGATCCTCCGCGACCTGCTGCAGCAGCACGTCGCCGAAACCGACTCGACCCTCGCCGCGGCGATGCTCGCGGACTTCGAGACCGAACTGGACAACTTCGTCCGTGTCATGCCGCGCGACTACGCCGCGGTTCTGCAGACCCGCCAGGCGGCGGCCGCCGAGGGGCTGGACCCCGACGGCGACGTCGTCTGGAGCCGCATCCTGGAGGTGACCGGTGGCTGATCCCAAAGGCTTTCTGAAAGTCACCGACCGAGAGCTGCCCCCGCGGCGGCCCGTGCCGGTGCGCATCATGGACTGGAAAGAGGTCTACGAGCCCGGCGACAGCGCGGTCCTCCGCCGTCAGGCGGGGCGCTGCATGGACTGCGGCGTGCCGTTCTGCCACCAGGGCTGCCCATTGGGGAACCTCATTCCCGAGTGGAACGACCTCACGTGGCGTGGCGAGGGACGCGCGGCGATCGAGCGCCTGCACGCGACGAACAACTTCCCTGAATTCACCGGGCGTCTGTGCCCGGCGCCGTGCGAGAGCTCGTGCGTCCTGGGGATCAACCAGCCGCCGGTGACCATCAAGCAGGTCGAGGTGTCGATCATCGACGAGGCCTTCACCCGCGGCTGGGTGGAGCCCGAGCCGCCGGGTCGCCTGACCGGCAAGACCGTCGCCGTGGTCGGTTCCGGCCCCGCCGGACTCGCCGCCGCCCAGCAGCTGACGCGCGCCGGCCACACCGTGGCGGTGTACGAGCGCGACGACCGCATCGGCGGACTCCTCCGGTACGGCATCCCCGACTTCAAGATGGAGAAGCGTCACCTCGAGTCCCGGCTCCGGCAGATGCAGGACGAGGGCACGCGGTTCCGCGCCGGCGTCGAGGTCGGCCGCGACATCTCGTGGAGCGACCTGCGTGCCCGGTACGACGCGGTCGTGGTCGCGACCGGAGCGACGCTTCCCCGGGAGCTCGCGATCCCCGGGCGCGATCTCGACGGCATCCATTTCGCCATGGAGTACCTCGTCGAATCGAACCGCGCCGTGGCGGGTGACGCCCCGGCCAACCAGATCCTCGCCGAAGGCAAGCACGTCGTCGTCATCGGCGGCGGTGACACCGGAGCGGACTGCATCGGCACCGCGCACCGTCAGGGTGCGCTCAGCGTCACCAACCTCGCGATCGGACGCCGCCCTCCCGAGGAGCGGCCGGAGAACCAGCCCTGGCCGATGAGCCCGACGCTGTTCGAGATCGCCTCCGCGCACGAAGAGGGCGGTGAGCGCAGCTACCTCGCATCGACGGTGGAGTTCCTCGGGAACGACGTCGGCGAGGTCCGCGCGCTCCGTGTGGCCGAGACGGAGTTCGTCGACGGTCGCCGCGTGCCCAAGAGCGGCACGGAGCGCGAGATCCCCGCCGACCTGGTCCTCATCGCGATGGGCTTCACCGGCCCCGAGCGCGCGCACCTCGAGGAGCAGCTCGGCGCGCAGTTCACCGATCGCGGAAACGTCCACCGTGAGAACGACTACCAGACCACCGCTCCCGGCGTGTTCGTCGCCGGCGACGCCGGCCGCGGCCAGTCGTTGATCGTGTGGGCCATCGCCGAGGGTCGCGCCGCCGCGGCGCACGTCGACCGCTTCCTCATGGGGGAGACCGAGCTGCCCGCTCCGGTCGGACCGCATGATGTCGCGATCGGTCTGCAGCCCGCGTAGGCTGGCCCCGGCACTTCGCCCCCTACCCACCCGGAGAATCCACGGATGAGACGCGCCAAGATCGTCGCCACGCTGGGTCCGGCCACATCGTCGTACGAGATGGTTCGCGCCATCATCGACGCCGGTGTGGACGTCGCCCGCTTCAACCTGAGCCACGGGGACTACTCGGTCCACGACAACAACTTCGCCAACGTGCGCAAGGCCGCAGAGGATGCCGGCCGCGCAGTCGCCGCCCTCGTCGATCTGCAGGGCCCGAAGATCCGCCTCGGGCGGTTCGAGAACGGTCCGCACGAGCTCGCACCCGGCGACATCTTCAAGATCACGGTCGAGGACATCCCCGGCACC
This sequence comes from Microbacterium aurantiacum, assembly GCF_021654035.1. Lineage (GTDB taxonomy): Bacteria > Actinomycetota > Actinomycetes > Actinomycetales > Microbacteriaceae > Microbacterium > Microbacterium aurantiacum. Next base: position 19,518 of record NZ_JAJPDW010000007.1, on the reverse strand, counting down.
AAGGACATCGTCTCGACGACCTTCAAGGGCCTGCCGCAGGACGTCAAGCCCGGCGACTTCCTCCTCATCGACGACGGCAAGGTCCGTGTCGAGGTCGTCGAGACCGACGGCACGGTCGTCACCACCAAGGTGATCGTCGGCGGCCCCGTCTCGAACAACAAGGGCATCAACCTCCCCGGCGTCGCCGTCAACGTCCCCGCCCTGTCGGAGAAGGACGAGGCCGACCTGCGCTGGGGTCTGCGAGCGGGGGCGGATCTCATCGCCCTGTCGTTCGTGCGCGACGCCAAGGACGTCCAGCGCGTCCACGAGATCATGGCGGAGGAGGGCGTCCGCGTCCCCGTCATCGCCAAGATCGAGAAGCCGCAGGCGGTCGACAACCTCGAGGAGATCATCGACGCCTTCGACGGCATCATGGTCGCCCGCGGCGACCTGGGCGTGGAGCTCCCGCTCGAGGCCGTCCCGATCGTGCAGAAGCGCGCGGTGGAGCTGTGTCGCCGCATGGCCAAGCCGGTCATCGTCGCGACGCAGATGCTCGAGTCGATGATCAGCAGCCCCGTTCCCACCCGGGCCGAGACCAGCGACGTCGCCAACGCCGTCCTCGACGGTGCCGACGCGGTGATGCTGTCCGGTGAGACCAGCGTCGGCGCGTACCCCGTCGTCGTGGTCGAGACCATGGCCCGCATCATCGCCTCCACCGAGGAGCACGGTCTCGAGCGCATCGCGCCGCTCACGACCAAGCCCCGCACCCAGGGTGGTGCGATCACCCTGGCGGCCATGGAGGTCGCGGAGTTCGTCGACGCGAAGTACCTGTGCCTGTTCACCGAGTCCGGTGACACCGCGCGGCGCATGTCGCGCCTGCGCCCGAACATCCCGATCCTCGGCTTCGCGCCGGACCCGGCGATCCGTCGTCGCATGGCCCTCACGTGGGGTGTGCAGTCGACGCTCGTCGAGCACGTCGCCCACACCGACCTGATGTTCATCCAGGTGGACAACTACCTCCTCGACAACAAGCTCGCCGAGGTCGGCGACAAGGTCGTCGTGATCTCCGGATCCCCTCCCGGGATCATCGGGTCCACCAACGACATCCGCATCCACAAGGTCGGCGACGCCGTCAACGGCAACGCGCCCATCTACAAATCGGAAGCGTGACACACGACGAAGCGGCCGCCGGGTATCCGGCGGCCGCTTCGTCGTTCTCGGCGTATCTTTTTCGACGTGCCGGTGGTGGGAGTCGAACCCACACGCCCTTGCGGGCAACCGAGTTTGAGTCGGTCGCGTCTGCCATTCCGCCACACCGGCTGGTCCGCGAACGACCATACCGTAGGATTCAATGGTGACTGAGCAGGAAACCACCACGGCACCCACCCCCCGTCGCGTCGTCGTCGCCGAGGATGAGTCGCTCATCCGACTCGACATCGTCGAGATTCTTCGCGACAACGGTTTCGACGTGGTCGGCGAGGCCGGTGACGGAGAGACCGCCGTGGCCCTTGCCACCGAGCTGCGCCCCGACCTCGTCATCATGGACGTCAAGATGCCGCAGCTCGACGGCATCTCCGCCGCCGAGAAGCTGAGCAAGAACCACATCGCCCCCGTGGTGCTCCTCACCGCGTTCAGCCAGAAGGAGCTCGTCGAGCGCGCCAGCGAGGCCGGAGCCCTTGCCTACGTCGTGAAGCCCTTCACGCCGAACGACCTCCTCCCCGCGATCGAGATCGCGCTGGCCCGCTACGAGCAGATCATCACCCTCGAGACCGAGGTCGCCGACATGGTCGAGCGCTTCGAGACCCGCAAGCTCGTCGACCGGGCCAAGGGGCTGCTGAACGAGAAGATGGGGCTGTCCGAGCCCGAGGCGTTCCGTTGGATCCAGAAGGCGTCGATGGATCGCCGCCTGACGATGCAGGACGTCGCGAAGGCGATCATCGAGCAGCTGGCTCCCAAGAAGGGCTGATCAGCCCGCGAGGTCTCGGATCATGTTCGTGATCCGCACCGTCGAGCAGCGCCGACCCTCGTCATCGCGCACGACGATCTCGTGCACGGTGAGGCTTCGCCCGGCGTGCAGAGGAACGCACTCACCGGTGACCCACCCGCGAGTGGCCGATCGGGTATGGGTGGCGTTGATGTCGACGCCGACGGCCAGGCGCCCCGGGCCGGCGAGGAAATTCGCGTGCATCGAGCCGAGCGACTCCCCGAGGACGACATAGCCTCCGCCGTGAAAGAGGCCCACCGGCTGCGTGTTGCCCTCGACCGGCATCCTCGCCACGGCGCGATCCGCCGTGAACGTCACCCACTCGAACCCCATCTTCTCGGCGAGGGCGCCGATCCCTCGGCTGAGCGCCCACTCGAGGCCGTCGTCACGGGGTGAGTCTGCGGTCATCGCGGCGCCTTCCGTCGGAGGAGATTCGGCCGTCGGATGCCCCGTCTAGGCTTGCAGGGTGACGGACTCCGCAAAGCCTACCCTCCTCGTCGTCGACGGCCATTCGCTGGCATACCGGGCCTTCTACGCGCTGCCGGTCGACAACTTCTCGACCAAAGACGGTCAGCACACCAACGGCATCTACGGCTTCCTGTCGATGCTGGTGAACCTCATCAAGGCCGAGCGTCCGACGCACCTCGCCGTGGCCTTCGACACCTCGCGACAGTCGTTCCGCACCCGTGAGTACCCCGAGTACAAGGCGAATCGTTCGGAGACGCCGGCGGAGTTCAAGGGGCAGATCCCGCTCCTGCAGGAGTGTCTCGCCGCCATGAGCATCCCGGTGCTCCAGCAGGAGGACATCGAGGCCGACGACATCCTCGCCACCCTTGCCGCCGAGGGCGCCGCGGCCGGGTTCCATGTCCTCGTGTGCTCGGGTGACCGCGACACCATTCAGTTGGTCAACGACGACGTGACCCTGCTTTACCCGAACGTGCAGGGCGTCTCCCAGCTGAAGCGCTACGACCGCGAGGCCGTCATCGAGCGGTACGGCGTCCCGCCCGAGCAGTACCCGGACATCGCAGCCCTCGTCGGCGAGACGAGCGACAACCTCCCCGGTGTGCCGAAGGTGGGGGAGAAGACGGCGGTGAAGTGGCTCACCCAGTTCGGCTCGCTCGACGCGCTCCTCGACGGCGCCGACACCATCAAGGGCGTCGTCGGCGGTAACCTGCGCGAGCACCTCGACGACGTGCGCCGCAACCGGATGCTGAACCGTCTCATGCGCGACGTCGAGCTTCCCGTGACTCCCGCCGACCTCGCCGTCCAGCCGATGGACGCCCAGGCGGTGCGCGACATCTTCGCGCGGTTGGAGTTCCGCACCCTCCTCCCGCGGGTGTTCGAGGTCGCGGGCCTCGACCCGTCGGTGGGAGCGCCCCCGGCTGCCGACGCGGAGCCCCTCCCGGCGTCGCCCACTGTGAATGCCGGCGCGGTGACGGAGTGGCTCGCCGCCGCCGAAGGCGTCATCGGTGTGACGGTGGTCGTCCAAGGCGGTCTGCCGCACCGCATCGGCTTGGCCACAACGTCCGCCGCCGTCGAGGCGGACTGGTCCGACGATCTCGCCGACGGTCTCCGCGACTGGTTCGCGAGCGAGACCCCGAAGGCGTTCAGCGACGCCAAGACGCAGATCAAGGCGCTGCGCCGCGCCGGGATCACGGTGACGAACCTGGCGTTCGACACCGTCATCGCCGGATGGCTCCTCCGCCCGAGCCTCCCCGACAAGACCCTCGCCGACCTCGTCGACCGCTACCTCGACGAGAAGCTCCCCGAAGCCGACCCGTCGCAACTGGTGCCGGAGAACGAGGGGGCGACTCCCGGTCAGCTGTCCTGGTTCACGCTGCGGGTCGCCGATGCCCTCCGCGCCGAGCTGCCGGCATCCGTGGCCTCGGTGCTGACCGACATCGAGCTGCCGACCCTCTCGACCCTCGCCGACATGGAGCTCGCGGGTGTGGCGGTGTCGCACGAGAAGCTCTCCGGCTTCTCCGCGGAGCTCGCCGCGCGCGCCGACGGCATCGCCCAGCAGGCCTACGCGGCCATCGGGCGCGAAGTGAATCTCGGTTCGCCGAAGCAGCTGCAGGAAGTGCTCTTCGACGAGCTCGAGCTTCCGAAGACCCGGAAGACCAAGACCGGCTACTCCACGGACGCGGCGGTCCTCGCCGATCTGCAGGAATCCCACCCGCACCCCTTCCTCAGCCTCCTCCTGCAGCACCGGGAGGCGACGAAGCTCCGCCAGATCATCGAGTCCCTCGACGGCGCCATCGCCGCCGACGGTCGCATCCACACCACCTACGTCCAGACCGGGAGTCAAACCGGCCGTCTGAGTTCCACCGATCCCAACCTGCAGAACATCCCCATCCGCACCGAGGAGAGTCGACGCATCCGCGCCGCGTTCGAGGTCGGCGACGGGTACGAGACGCTGCTGACCGCGGACTACTCGCAGATCGAGATGCGCATCATGGCGCACCTGTCGGAGGACCCGGGCCTCATCGAGGCGTTCCGGTCGGGCGAAGACCTGCATCGATTCGTCGGTGCCCGCGTGTTCGCGGTCGCTCCGGAAGAAGTGACCCCTGCGATGCGCACCAAGGTCAAGGCCATGTCCTACGGTCTGGTCTACGGCCTGTCGGCGTTCGGGTTGTCCAAGCAGCTGCGCATCGAGCAGTCGGAGGCGAAACAGCTGATGATGGAGTACTTCGCGCGCTTCGGTGCGGTGCGCGACTACCTCCGGTCCTCGGTGGAGCAGGCCCGGATCGACGGTTACACGGAGACGATCTTCGGTCGTCGCCGGCCGTTCCCCGATCTCGCGAGCCCGAACCGCGTCCTTCGCGAGAACGCGGAGCGCGCCGCGCTGAACGCCCCGATCCAGGGGAGTGCCGCCGACATCATGAAGATTGCGCTGTTCCGCATCCACGAGGAGCTGATGAGCCAGGGCCTCGGTTCGCGCGTGCTTCTGCAGATCCACGACGAACTCGTCGTCGAGGTCGCCGCGGGGGAGTGGGATCGGGTCGAGGAGATCGTGCGGGTCCGGATGGCGGATGCTGCGGACCTCACGGTTCCGCTGGACGTCCAGATCGGGCGCGGCGGGGACTGGGACACCGCCGGGCACTGAGTCGGGAACGTCCGCGCGGCGTGGGCGGCTGGCGCGGTCGCACGCGCCTGCCTAGGCTCGAATCCATGACTGAGAACTCCCGGACGCCCACGCCGATCGACACGATCGCCGACGCGTGGGTCGACACCATCGCCGAGCTGGAACCGACCGTCGCGACCTACATCGGTCGCTTCGAGCACAACGGCCGTTACGGCGACTACAGCCCCGAGGGGCACGAGCGGGTCGTGGCCGCCGCGCGGTCCACGCTCGCGGAACTCACCGCTGCGGAGCCCGTCGACGACATCGACCGCGTGACGAAGGCCGACCTCTCGCGCGAGCTCGAGCTCGATCTGGAGCTCGCCGACGCCCAGTGGCATCTGCGCGACCTCAATGTCATCGCCTCGCCCGCGCAGGACATCCGTGCCGTCTTCGATCTGATGCCCACCGACACCCCCGAGGACTGGTCGGTCATCTCGGAGCGGCTGGGCGCGCTCCCCGTCGCGATCGAGGGATACGTCGCGACGCTCCGCGAAGGTGCGGCGCGCGGCGTGGTTCCGGCGCGACGACAGGTCGTCGAGGTCGCGGCCCAGATCGCGCGCTACACCGACGACTCCGGCTTCTTCGCCGAGTTCACGGCGGAGGCTGCGCCGGCGGAAGGGCAGCTCCCCGCATCCCTCGCGCGCGATCTCGCCGATCGCGCGGGCGCCGCGCGGGTCGCCTACGACACGCTCGCCGCGTACCTCACCTCGGAACTCGCTCCCGTCGCCGAGGAGAAGGACGCCGTCGGACGCGACCTCTACGCCCTCCACTCCCGCCGGTTCCTCGGGGCGGAGATCGATCTCGACGAGACCTACGAGTGGGGTGTCGAGGAGCTCGCGCGCATGGTCGCGGAGCAGGAAGCGATCGCGAACGAGATCCTGCCCGGGGCGAGCGTCGAGGAGGCGGTGGCCTTCCTCGAGAAGGACGACGCGCGCAAGCTCCACGGCACGGCGCAGCTGCAGGAATGGATGCAGCGGGTCAGCGATCGCGCGGTCGAGGAGCTGGGGCGGACCCACTTCGACATCGCCGATCCGATCCGCAAGCTCGAATGCATGATCGCCCCGACCAAGGAAGGCGGCATCTACTACACCGGACCGACCGACGATTTCTCGCGACCGGGACGCATGTGGTGGTCGGTTCCGGAGGGGGTCGAGGAGTTCGACACCTGGCGGGAACTGACGACGGTGTACCACGAGGGCGTTCCGGGGCATCACCTGCAGATCGCGCAGGCGGTGTACAACCGCGGCCAGTTGAACTCCTGGCGCCGGCTTCTTGCCGGAACATCCGGCCATGCCGAGGGGTGGGCTCTGTACGCCGAACGCCTGATGGAGCAGCTGGGCTACCTGGATGACCCCGCCGACCGCCTGGGCATGCTCGATGGGCAGCGCATGCGTGCCGCGCGCGTCGCGCTCGACATCGGCGTCCACCTCGAGAAGCAGCGTCCGGACGGTGCCGCCGCCTGGGATGCGCCGTTCGCGCTGGAGTTCATGAGCCAGAACGTGAACATGCCTGCCGAGTTCGTGCGCTTCGAGGTCAACCGCTACCTCGGCTGGCCCGGGCAGGCGCCGTCCTACAAGGTGGGGCAGCGCATCTGGGAGCAGCTGCGCGACGATGTCGCCGAGCGCGAGGGCGCGGCCTTCTCGATCAAGGACTTCCACAAGCGCGCGCTCGACGTCGGTGGTGTCGGTCTGGACACTCTCCGTGAGGCGCTCGCCCGCTGATCGGCGCACCGGCGACGCAGCGGTGACGACGGTGGCGCCTCCGAGGGAATAGGCTGAACCCGCACACGTTCTATTCGTGCGAATAGAAAGGACGATCCATGATCGAGTTCGGACTGCACACCTTCGGGGACGTCACCGTCGATTCCGACGGCGAGCTGCTCTCTCACGCGCAGACGCTGCGCAATGTCGTCGACCAGGCGGCCCTCGCCGATGAGCTGGGGATCGCCTTCTTCGGCGTGGGGGAGCATCACCGCACCGAGTACGCGGTGTCGAGCCCGGAGATCGTGCTCGCCGCGATCGCATCGCGCACGAAGAACATCCGTCTGGGCACCGCCGTCACGGTGCTCTCCTCCGATGACCCGGTGCGTGTCTTCCAGCGCTTCGCGACGCTGGATGCGCTGTCGAACGGACGCTCCGAGCCGATCCTCGGACGCGGTTCCTTCACGGAATCCTTCCCGCTCTTCGGCTACGAGTTGAAGGACTACGACGTCCTCTTCGAAGAGAAGCTGGACCTCCTCGCGGCACTGTTGAAGGAAGAGCCCGTCACCTGGCAGGGGACCACACGGCGGCCGCTTCAGGGCACCGAGGTCTTTCCCAAGACGGAGAACGGGATGCCGGCCTGGATCGGCGTCGGCGGCTCCCCGGAGTCCGTCGTCCGCACCGCCCGATACGGGTTCGGGCTCATGCTCGCGATCATCGGCGGCCCGTCCGCCCGCTTCGCGCCCTACGCCGACCTGTTCCGTCGTTCGCTCGCCCAGTTCGGCCATGACGCGCGGCCGATCGGCGTGCACTCCCCGGGGCACATCGCCGACACGGACGAGCAGGCGTGGGAGGAGGCCTACCCCGCGTTCGACGTGATGTTCACCACGATCGGTCGCGAACGCGGGTGGCCTCCGTACAACCGTCTGCGTTTCCAGCAGGACGTGGGCGAGGGCGCCATCTACTCCGGCTCGCCGGAGCGCGTCGCGCGCAAGATCGCCGATACGGTGCTCGCGCTCGGACTGGATCGCTTCGACTTGAAGTACTCCAACGGAACGCTTCCGCACGAGAAGCTCATGCGCTCCATCGAGCTGTTCGGAACCGAGGTGATCCCCCGTGTTCGCGAGCTGGTCGCCGAGGCCCGGGAGCGCGACGCGGTGCCGATCGCGCTCTAACATGAGCCAGTGAGCACCGACACCCCGAGCGCCTCTGACACGTCGGCCCGGATGGACGCGCTGCCGTTCACCCGCCGTCACCTCCGGGTTCTGACGGGGTCCGGGATCGGCTGGGCCCTCGACGCGATGGATGTCGGGCTCATCTCGTTCATCATCGCGGCGCTGGCCGTGCAGTGGCAGTTGGAGCCGTCTCAGACCGCGTGGATCGCTTCGATCGGATTCGTCGGCATGGCGATCGGCGCCACCCTCGGCGGGCTGCTCGCCGACCGGTTCGGGCGCCGCCAGATCTTCGCGCTCACTCTTCTCGTCTACGGGATCGCCACGGGTGCGAGTGCGCTCGTCACGGGCCTTGCGGCCCTGCTCGTGTTCCGCTTCCTGGTGGGGCTCGGGTTGGGGGCGGAACTCCCGGTCGCATCGACCTATGTCTCGGAGTTCGCGCCCGCTAGAATCCGCGGTCGCGTCATCGTGATCCTGGAGGCGTTCTGGGCGGTCGGCTGGACGGCCGCCGCCGTCATCGGATTCCTCGTGATCCCGGCATCCGACGACGGCTGGAGATGGGCGTTCGCCATCGGCGCCATCCCCGCCGCCTACGCCCTCGCCGTGCGATGGGGGCTGCCGGAGTCGCCGCGATGGCTCGCGCGCCGTGGGCGTCACGACGATGCCGATCGCGTGGTGCGCAGTTTCGAGGATGCGGCGCGGCGCATCCGTGCCACCGGGGGTCGTACCCGTTCCGCGACGGGTCGCGTCGTCGAGCGCACGAGCGAGAACGCGCACCCGGATGCTGGAAGTGGCGTGTCCGGGTTGTGGCGCCGGGAGTTCCGTGCCCGCACGGCGAGCCTGTGGATCGTGTGGTTCTGCGTGAACTTCTCCTACTACGGTGCCTTCATCTGGATTCCGTCGATCCTGGTGTCGCACGGGTACGATCTGGTGCGCTCGTTCGGGTTCACCCTCGTGATCACGCTCGCGCAGCTGCCGGGCTACGCCGTCGCGGCGTGGCTCGTGGAGGTGTGGGGCCGGCGCGCGACGCTGTCCGTGTTCCTCGTCGGGTCCGCGGCATCCGCTCTCGTCTTCGGCACGGCCGACAGCGTCGCGATGATCATCGGCGCGGGAATGGCCCTGTCGTTCTTCAACCTCGGGGCGTGGGGAGCGCTGTACGCCGTGACACCGGAGATGTATCCGACCTCCCTCCGCGCGACAGGCGCCGGTTGGGCGGCCGGGGTCGGCCGGATGGCCTCGATCATCGCGCCCCTCACGGTTCCGCCGCTGCTCGCCGGAGGAGGCGCGCCGTTGCTGTTCGTCGTGTTCGGGGCCTTCTTCGCCGTCGCGGCGATCGCCGCGTGGGGACTGGTGGATCGTCGCGGCGCGAGTCTCGACGATCGCTGAGCGGTCGTAGGCTGTCGGGATGTCTTCTGTGCGCTTCGTGGCGATCGGCGACTCCTTCACCGAGGGGTTGGGTGACGAACTGCCGGACGGTACTGTGCGCGGGTGGGCCGATCTCGTCGCCGAGGGCTGGGCGAACGCCTCCGATGCGCCGGTCGAGTATGCCAATCTCGCCATTCGCGGGAAGCTCGTCTGGCCGATCGTGGACGAGCAGCTCGAGCCCGCGCTGGCACTGAAGCCCACACACCTGTCGTTCAACGGCGGCGGCAACGACATGCTGCGCCCCCGCACGAGCATCGCGGCGATCGTCGAGGCTTTCGACCGCGTGCGTCTGCGTTGCGCACAGGAGGGAGTGCAGCTCATCCTGCTGTCGGGTGCGAATCCCTCGGGGCAGTTGCCTCTCGGCCGGCTGGTGCGACAGCGCGGTGACGTTCTCTCTGCCGCCGTGGTCGAACGGTTCTCGGCGCACCCCGATGTGCTCCGCGCGCTCAACTGGCCGGATCGCGAGCTGGCCACGCCGCCCTACTGGTCGGAGGACCGTCTGCACATGAATGCCCGGGGGCACCATCGTGTGGCCGCGCGGGTGCTCTCGACACTGGGATTCGAGCCGCCGGCAGCGTGGTGGTCGCTTCCGGAGCTCGCTCCGACCGGCGCGCGGGGCGCGGCATATTACCGGGAGCATGTGGCCCCGTGGGTGCGTCGGCGGCTCGCCCGCACGTCGTCCGGAGACGGGCGGATGCCGAAGTTCGCCGAGTGGGTGACGGTCGCGCCGAGCTCCGACGCCTGATCCACAAATGCGGGCCGCTGTCAAGGCCTCCCAGTGAACACGCGGGAAGCGCCACACTCGTGGAGGGACGACATCCGTCTCGTACAGGGGAGGGCGCACGTCCCGGCCCCGGAAAGGAACCTCGCATGAGCATCGGAGCGGGAATCTTCCTCTTCGCCGTCGGCGCCATCCTCGCCTTCGCCGTCAACGTCGATGTCCAGTGGGTCAACCTGGACATGATCGGCTACATCCTCATGATCGCGGGCGCGGTCATCTTCGTCATCGGTCTCGTCCTGATGATGCGTCGCCGGTCGGTCGACTCCGTCACCCGCACGACCGATTCCGCCGGGGGAGAGCGTGTCACGCGCCGCTCCACCAGCGCCAGCGACGACGCCGCGGGTCTCTGACCCCGCACCGTCGACTGTACGAAACCCTCGTGAGCACTGCTCTCACGGGGGTTTCGTCGTTCCGCGGCGGCGGGAGGGCTGATGGGGCTCAGCGTCGTTTCGGCCGAGGATCATCCCACCCGATGTGCACGCGTGTGCGGCGCCGCTCGATGACGATGAACGTGGCGCCGATCGCCCACAGAGGGAACTGGGTGAGGAAGGCGAGTCGGAAGGCGTCGAGCGTGTAGGTGTCCGGAGTTCCCGCGCCCTGCAGGTCGAGTGCGAGACCGATCGCGAAGATCGCGATGAGCGCGGCGAGGAAGCCTCCCACATTCGTGATGCCGGTCGCCGTGCTGAGGCGATGAGCCGGATTGTGGGTGCGCGCGTGATCGAACGCGATCATCGACGCCGGGCCGCCCATCGCGAGGGCGAACGCGAGGGCATAGAGGCTCCAGATCGGCGCAGGTCCCGGCCATGCGATCACCACACTCCACACCAATGCCTGGATGCCGACGGCGGGGAGCACGAGCGCGCGTGAGCGAAGATGCGGAATGCGTCGGGAGAGGTCGCCGACCAGCGGGCCAATCGACATTCCGATCACGACATACAACGACAGGAGCGACGCCGCCTGCGCGGGGGAGAGCCCTTCGCCGGCGGTGAGGAACGGCATTCCCCAGAGGAGGACGAACGCGGTGCCGGCGAACGGCGTGGTGAAGTGCGACCAGAACGCAAGCCGGGTGCCGGGATGCGCCCAGGCCGCACGGATGCCGACCCCGGTGTCGACCGACGAGCGAACGATCTTGATCGCCCCGGTCTCGGTGTTCACCGAGACGTCCGCGGCGCGATCCGGCGGGTGGTTGCGGATGAGCAGGGCGACGAGGATCGCGAACAGCACGCAGAGGCCGGCGATCGAGCCGAAGGCGATCTCCCAACTCGTGGCGTGCAGGAGAGCCGCCAGCGGTGCGATCGCGAGGAGTTGCCCCGCCTGGCCCACGAGCCCGGTGAGCTGACTCATGACCGGCGCGCGTTGGGCGGGGAACCAGGTGGCGACGAGGCGGAGGACGCTCGGGAACACGGCGGCGTCGCCGGCGCCGAGGAGTGCACGGGCGAGAATCGCCACCCCGACGCTGGGGGAGAGGGCCAGGGTGAGCTGTCCCACCGCCATCAGGATCATCCCGGCCGTCATGATCGGCCGCGCCCCGTAGCGATCGAGAAGAAGCCCCACCGGGATCTGCATCCCGCCGTAGACCGCGAGTTGGATCACGGCGAACATCGACAGGGTCGCGGCATCCGCGGTGAAGCGCTCCGCCGCGTCCACACCGACGGCGGACAGGGAGCTGCGGTTGATGACGGCGAGCATGTACGCCGCCACCCCGACACCCCAGATCAGCCAAGCGCGCCATCCCGGGCCGTCCGCGCGGGGGAGGGCAGCGCGGAAGGACACGGTGTCTACGCTACTCCGCCGCGCACACCAGTCCCGTCCGCCGGTCGGGGTTGCAGCGTCAGGTTGCGGGCAGCGCGCGGCGTCCGGTCCGCCCGCGGAAAGCGACCAGCGCGCCGATTCCCGCGAACGTGAGCGCGGACAGGGTGCTGACGCCGATGAGGATCCACCCGGCGGGTGCGGCATCCGCTCCGCCGATGAGGAACGTGTCCGCGAGCGCCATCCCCGGGCCGAAGGAGGCGAGGAAGTACGCCCCCGCGCCTGCGGCGAGGAGTCCGAGATAGCCGAGCGTCGTCGCGGTCGGTGTCGCATCGGGACGCCGGGCGGCGATCAGCAGGAACGCCGCGATGAGGGGTCCTACGAGGAGGAACCCGATCACCCCCGGGGCGAAGACACCCTCGCCGGCGGCGGACATCGCCTCGTGGATCTCCGTCAGCGAGAGGCCCGGTGCAGCCGCCAGAGGGTTCCACACCAGGATCTGCAGCATCGCCACCGCGGCGTAGATCATCACGGCGATCGTTCCCAGGATCGCCAGCATGCCCGTGCGTGGTCGCTGTCGCGTCATGCCTTCACCCTAGAGCGGATGCCGTGCGTCCGCCGCGGGATGGGATCGGCGGCTTACTTCTTGCCGACCCGCTGCTGGGCCATCTTCCGGACGACATCGAGCGCGCCCGGAACGAAATCGCCCCACGCGTCGCCGACCTTCGCCAGATCGAGCTTGCCGGTGTGCACCTGCTCGCACAGGCGCATCCATCCCTCGCCCATCGCCACCGTCAACGCCGCGGCGACACTGGCGTTCACCGCGTTCCCCGCGCCGGGGATCAGCTTCAGGACGCTCCGCGCGAGAGCCTGGCCGGTGATCTGGACTCCCAGTTGAGCGAGCGCGCCCGCGGACATCATCGTCTTCAGCTCGAGGTCGTAGATCGCTGCGATGCGCCCCATCATCCCGAGTTGGATCGGCGCCAGGGCCAGCGCATCGCCGACGGGAATCGGCGTCGCCGCGACTCCGGCGGCGAGTCCTGCGGCGCCGTTGATGATCGGGCGCGCCATCTCGCGCTTCCAGGGGAGGTTGAGTCGCTGCGCGATGCGAAACGCGTCCTGAACGTCAGCGGGCGACAGCGCGAGGGTCTCCGCGACGAGATCACCGAGCCCGTGGCCCGTGCCCTTTCCATCTCTCTCGCGCGTGGAGGTGGGCATGACCCCGGCGAACGGGATGGTGATCGGCTGGCCGTTCTCGTCGACGGGCTCCTCGAGCCAGGAGATGAACTCCCGTGTTCCCTTCGTGGGGCGTCGGCTTCCCGTGAGGGCGTTCCGCTCCCAGTCGACTTTGGTCAGCACAAGGATGACGGGAAGTCCGCGCGCGTCGAGCTCCTGGATCATCTCGATGTCGGCGCGCGTGAGGCGATCGTCGTTCGCCTTCACGCAGTACCAGACCACGGCGATCTGCTCGTTGCGCGGGTGCTGCTCGATGGTCTTCAGATGGTCGCGGAGCTGCTCTCGCGGCGGCACGGCCGACCCGATCTCGAAACCCTCGATGTCCCAGATGCCGAGCGAGTCGTCGTGGTAGTAGCGGACGCCCTTCGTCACGGGAAGGCCTTTCCCGACCGCAGCCCAATCGCGTTGGAAGACCGCGTTCACCAGGGAGGACTTGCCGACGCCCGTGCCGCCGATGACCGCGAGGTTGAATCGCCCGTAGCGGGACTTCGCCTCCGAGGTCGCTTCGAGGAACGGGCGCTGGTCGATCTCGCGCTTCTGCCGGGAGGGGTCGGCTGACATGGGGCGGTGAACGTCCTTCCGCGAGCGTCGTGCTCGCTGTCCACACGATACGCGCCCATCGGGGGAGTGGTCCCCAGCGACGTATCCCCTCGCGCGTTCGGCGACTCCTGTGAGGCGAGGAGGAACGGATGCCGATCCTGCAGAGCATCGCCGCAGCAGTCGTCCCGGCGGTGCCGGAGAAGCCGCGTGCCGATCCGGGTCTCGTCGCATCGGCATCCGGTTCTGGCTTCGCCGATATCTTCCCGCGGAGATCGCGGGAACCGCCGCCTTGGTCCTGGCCGGTCTCACCGTCACGGAGACCAGCGCGCACCCCGTCGTGGTCCGGCGGTGGCCGCGGTCGGTGAGAACCTCGGCTTCTACGGAGTCCTGGCGGTGGTGGTCCTCGTCGAGCAGCGTCGGCGCGGCCGAAAGGGAGCGCGCGCGATCGCCGCCATCGTCGTGCTGCTCGCCGCGGAGTTCGGCGCCGCCGAGCTGCTGGACAGTCTGCTCGTGCGGCCCGGAGCGATCGCTGTCGCGCTGTGGCTCGTGCCGGAGCCGCTCTGGGCGCTGCTGGTGGGTAAGGTCGCCGCCGATCTCGTGTTCTACGCGATCGCGGCCGTCGGCTACATCATGACCACGAAGACTCATCTGCGCCGTCCCGTCGACGATCGAGGCAGTGGAGAGGGCCCTGCTCGGTCTCAGGCGAAAGCGCTCCCGTGACACACGCACCTTTCGGGTAGGGCGGTGGGTGGGGGCGTGGTGTGCGACCGCCTGTCGCACACTGCTGGGGAACCGCGTTACCTGTTTCCTCATTAACGACGGGGGAGGGGTGGCCTACCCGACGCGAGGATTGTCCAAAGACTTCGGTGGCCCACAAGACGCCCCTCTGCGCGAATCCTCAACGGGCCGGTCTTACGAGAATTGGGATCGGCGCAAGCCCACCCACGCTGTCGCGTGTTTGATCATCAGGGCGGGTTGCAGTGGAGGACCGGTATGCGGGCGCAGTCTTTTCTGGTTCGCGTAGCTAATCAAACGGGCCTATCCGCGCCTAGTCATATGCTCGGTCCCATGACCCGCCGGGATCAGCAGCCGCGACGTGAGGAGAAGCGCGCGCGTCTTCAGGCGGAGAGAGTCATGTCAGGCCAGGTGGGCGCTTACACGCCGCCGCCGCGCACGTCCTGCCGGCAGAAGAGTTGGTATCAGGCGATGGACGACGCTGACACCATCGGCTTGCGCGACTCAAGCTGTCAGTGTGGGCGTCTACACCGACCTGATCACGCCGTCTCGTGCACAGGTGGGGTTCGGTGGATCGGCTCGCCGCGGTAGTTCATGCGTGCGCCGTGCGACACTGCCAGGGTGCGTCGGGACGACTTTCGCCAACCTCCGGTCGTTGCACTGAGCCCGCGCGACGACGAAGTCGCCGCCGACCGCAGCCGCTGGCCTGACACGATTCCTGCGGTCGCGCAGCTGCTCGAGGAAGGGCTCGCCCTGGACCCTGGCGTCACGTTCCTCGTGGGCGAGAACGGCTCGGGCAAGTCCACCATCGTCGAGGCGGTAGCGATGGCCTACGGGTTCTCGGCGGAGGGTGGCTCGGCTTCCGCTCGCCACAGCACCCGACCCAGCGAGTCTGACCTGTCGGAGCGGCTGCGCCTGCAGCGCGGCGTCGGCGGCCCCAAATGGGGCTACTTCCTGCGGGCCGAGACGATGCACTCGTTCTACACGTACCTCGAGGAGAACCCCTCGGACCGTCCCGAGCCGATATTCCATGAGATGAGCCACGGCGAGTCCTTCCTCGCCATCCTCGACACGCGATTCGACTCTCCCGGCTTCTACTGCCTGGACGAGCCCGAAGCGGCCCTGTCGTTCGGGTCGACGCTCACCCTCATCGCTACGCTGCACCGCATCGCGTCCGACGGCGGCCAAGTGCTGTGTGCCACACACTCGCCGATCCTCGCGTCCCTTCCCGGTGCGAAGATCATCGAAGTCGGCGAGTGGGGCATGCGGCCGTCGCGCTGGGAGGACCTGGAACTGGTCGCCCAATGGAGGTCGTACCTCGCGGCGCCGGAGCGATACCTCCGGCACCTGCTCGACTGAGCACGGCCGGGACGCCCCGTCAAGGGATCGCTCTGTGCAATCACTCGAGTCTCTCTTCGTGCAAATCTGTGGTCGTCATCGACCTGATCTGTTTCGCAAGCGCGGCGGGGTCAGCTGGATGCGTTGTATCGACCTCGATGAGCGGCCCGACCCGCAGTGGAGTAACTCGCTGACCCCACAGCTCGCTCTCCTCACGGAGGCTGTCCAGGTGCCGGGCATCGCGGATCCGAGCGGCGTACCGTGCTCGGACGGTGTCTCGGTCCGTAACGCAACGAATCTCCACGCGCAGACCTGGAAGTCGATCGACGAGTGGTCGCGTGTATTCGAACCATGTGCTGTCAATGACGGCGCCTGGACAGTTCCGAGCCATCCGCAATACGGCATGTACAGCCGCGACACCCAGTTGCCGAGATTCCTCGACCGTTCGCGGGGGGCCCAAGACGTCCATGAGCGATTCCTTGACCTCATCCTTGCTCAGGTACGGCACTTCCAGTTCCTTCGAAAGCGCCACGCTCAAGGTCGACTTGCCGGAAGCCGGCCAGCCGCCGACCAACACGAAAATCGATGACATGGACTACCTCCAGTAGCCATCCAACCTCTCCGCGCGTTGAGATCCCGAACCGTTCGCGTTGCGTCGCCGATTGACCCCAGCAAAGTCTGCCGGGTGGTCTGGTTGGCAGCCAGCTCAGGAGTCGTCCGTAGAGAAGCGGTAGCGGATCCGCATACGCCTCGCAGACCCGGAGGGAGTGGGGCTTCAGAATGGTGATCGCGCAACGAGCTGTTGCGCGAATGGCACGGCGTTTCAAGCGAGCTGGAAAGTCCGGGCTACGGTCCCGAGATGCGAGTCCAAGCCGTGGTGCCTTCCGCGTGTCGCGCTGCAGCGCTTGACGAGGGCACGATCGCCTCGCCCGCGCGACGGGTGTCGTCGCGAACTGCATGACGACAGCGAAGGCCTTCGCGGAGCCGCCATCCGATGGCCGCCAGGAAGAACACGGCAATCAGGATGATTCCAACGAGTTCCGCCATGACCACATGGTAGATCTCCGGCTGCACGAGCAAAGCGGTGTTCATCGAGAGTTCATCCCGTCGAGGACACTGTGCGAGCGACTTGCTTGGCCGTGCGCCGTTCAGGGATCCACCTACGGCCCATCGAGGTCGAGGAGAATACGGTTGGCGTCGGCCAGCTCACGCCGCATCTGCTCGATTGACCTCGGCGTGAAACGCTTGACTTGCAAGGTCAGGATCGCATCGGCCGCGAAGTCACTGACCTCGAATGCTGCGGCGACGGCTGACCTGGCGTCGGCGTCATCGCCCGCTATGTCGGCGCACACCTGCATGAGCCTTTCGGGGTCTTCGAGGGCTTTCATGTAAGCGCTGATGATCTCGATGCGCGCCATCAGGTTACGACGATCTTCGTCCATGAGGCCACCGTACTGAGCCGAAATGAACGGGCTGCCAGGTGCCGGCTATCGCCATGGCCTGCTTCGCAAGCGGATCGTTCAGCGCGACGGACACAGGCGCGCTCGAGCACCCCGGCGCGGGCAAGGATCGCTCGGCCCACCGATCGACCAAGCTGACGGTAGCTCACCCCGCGAAGAAAGGTGTTACCCGTTTCCGACGTAATTGCGAAGCTTGCAAATACGTCGTCCTCTACTGCTGACCCGGCGTAATCTACACCGGCGTATTTTCAAGCATCCGACGATGATCGTCCCTTGCTGCGAACGCACCTCGCTCCGCCCCGTCACCTATCAGGTCGCCAGTCAAGCGGCGCCTTAGCCCAGAGCGGGCTCGGCCCGAGACAGCACGTAACTTCGATGCACATATGTACAAGTGACCACTTGTGGTAGGTTGAACTCACCATGCAAGGAGGTTCTCGATGAGTGCAGAACTAGCGGCAGATCTTGACATGGCTTTGCGTGCACTGGCTGATGGCAACCGGCGAGCGATTCTGCGCGTGATTCGGTCTGATCCGCAGCCGGTTGGCGTGATTGCGGAGGAACTCGGCCTTTCGCAGCAGACGGCATCGCACCATCTCGGTGTGCTTCGCAATGCCCGACTTGCGGTCGGCACGCGGGATGGGGCGCGGCATCTGTTCGCGATCGACACGGATGGGTTGACGGCAGTGCGCTCATATCTGGATGAGTTCTGGCCGGGGAAACTCGCCGCGCTGAAGGCCGTGATCGAATCTAAGGAAGTTGACCAGCGTGGCTGAGTTTGGCGACTCTATCGAGATCGCCGCTGCACCGGAAGCGGTCTTCGAGTATCTGGTCACCAATGAGGGCATGACGGCCTGGATGGGACAGTACGCCGATCTCGATCCAACTCCTGGCGGGCAGTTCGCCGTCAACATTGCGGGCCACCCAGTCCGAGGGAAGTACCTGCGCGTCGAACGGCCGACTCGAGTCATGGTGTCGTGGGGTTTCGCCGGGAGTGAAGATCTCCCTGCAGGAGCCTCTACGGTCGATTTCCGCCTCACGCGAATTGCGAGCGGCACACGTGTGGACCTCCGCCACTCCGACCTGCCGGAGGCTGAGGTGCGCGGCCATGCTGACGGGTGGACAAACTTCCTTCCCCGTCTCGCCGCTGTCGGGGCTGGTGTCGAAGTCGGCCCCGATCACTGGCAACCGCTTTCGGAATGAACCAACGTGTCGTTGCTATCGAAAGATTAGAGAATTGGAGTAGCTCATGGCTCAGGACACCGCATATAACACCGTTCAGAAGTATCACCGGGCGTGGACGAGCGGTGATATCGACACCGCAATGAGGTACGTCTCAGACGACATCGTTTGTCGCGCCCCTGGCGTCGACCTGGATAGCAAAGATGCGTACCGCGATTTCATCGGTGGCTTTGCCCCGATGGTCACCGGGATCGAGGATATCGCCGAGTTCGTGGATGGAGACCGGGTAGCGCTGTTTTACTACCCGCAGACCGCTGCAACCGCGACGACTCCGGCAGCCGAGTACTTCACCGTTGCCGACGGGAAGATCATCAAGAGCGTGCTCATTTTCGATCGGCTCTCCTACGGACCGCCCCCGCAGGGCTGACTCGAGAGAAGATCGTGACTCCCGAGCAGGACTCGCTCGTCCAGCGGCTCCGCGCATTGCTCGCCGACGAGCGGGTAATGCGCGAGGTATCGATGTTCGGCGGAAGATCCGTGATGGTGAACGAGAAGATGATCGTTAGCGCGCTCAAAGACGGGAACCTCCTTGTAAGAGTAGACAGCGCTCAACACGACGAGCTCCTCGCGCAGCCAGGAGCGACACAGGCCGAGATGGGCCCGGGGCGCGACATGGGGCCAGGGTGGATCGAAGTCACATCCGCAACGATTGAGAACGAGGAGCAACTCTCAGCTTGGGTTCGAGTCGCGCTGCGGTATAACCGCGAGGTCACGGGCGTTCATTCATGAGCGAATTCCATGGGTTCCCGCCAGAGCTGTTCGACTTCTTCACCGACCTGGAGGTTGCGAACACGAAGTCTTTCTGGCGAGAGAACAAGAAGAGGTGGGAGCATGACGTCCGCAAACCGATGCGATCACTGCTTGCCGATCTCTCCAATGAGTTCGGACCGTTGCGCATGTTCCGGCCGAACCGCGACGTGCGATTTTCCGCTGACAAGTCTCCGTACAAACTCTGGACAGGCGCGACTAGCGAGTCGCGAGCAGTCGGCGGAATCGGCTATTACCTCGAGGTTTCCGCCACGCGCATCGTGACCGGTTATGGGGCTCTTCGGACAT
>NZ_JAJPDW010000006.1 GCF_021654035.1 Microbacterium aurantiacum | reverse complement strand
ATGTCCGAAGAGCCCGATAACGCGCCGAACGGCTTCGCCCCCTGAACCCAAGGGCGATGCGTTCGCGCGGAATCAGGCGCGTCCGGTGGCGGCGCGGGTGCGCCGGGAAATCGAATCGACGATGACGGCGAGGACGAGCACGGCGCCGGTGATCATGAACTGAACGGATGAATCCAGGTTCAGCAGGGTCAGCCCGGACGCGATGGAGCCGATCACGAGGATGCCGAGGAGCGCGGAGAACGCGCTGCCGCGCCCGCCGAACAGGCTCGCACCGCCGATCACGGCGGCGGCGATGGCGGTCAGGTTCGTGTCTCCGGCGCCCGAACTCTGGTTCGCGGCCGCGAGGCGGGCGGCGGCGAGCAGTCCACCGATAGCGGCGAGGGTCGAGCACATCGCGAAGACGGACAGGTAGATCCGGTCGACCCGGATGCCGGCACGCCGCGCACCCTCTACCGACCCGCCGACCGCGTAGACCGCACGGCCCCACCGGGTGCGGGTGAGGGCGATGTGCATCCCCACGACGAGGACCAGGAAGAACACGAACATCACCCCGACGCCGCGCGACAGGTTGAGGTACCACGCCGAGACGGCCAGCACCGCCGCGAGCACCGCCGTGCGCACGGCGATCTCGACCGGCCTCTGGTGGACGAGATCGGCGGCCGCGCGTCGCCGCGCCCGCCGGGCGAGGCTGGCCGCATAGAGGCCGACGGCGACGGCGACGGCGACGTAGGAGGCCCACGCGGGAAGGAACATCTGCTGTGCGAACTGCACGATCCAGGAGTCGAACGGAAGGTTGATCGATCCCGACGGGCCGAGGACCCACAGCTGCACGCCGAGGAAGGCAAGGAGCCCCGCGAGGGTCACCACGAAGCTCGGGAGACCGAAGGTCGTGACGAGGAACCCGTAGAGCAGGCCGATGATCACCCCGACCCCCGCGGCAGCGAGGAGCGCCACGACCAGGGGCCACTGGAGCTGGACGAACCCGACCGCCAGCACCGCGGCGGCGAGCCCCGACACCGATCCCACGGACAGGTCGATCTCGCCGATCAGGAGCACCAGCACGATCCCGAGGGCGATCGTGCCGATCGCGGCGCTCTGCATCGTGAGGTTCACGAGGTTCGTGCTGGAGAGGAAGACCGGGTTCAGCGCCTGGAAGACGATCCAGATCACGATGAGGCCGGCGATGACGGGAGCCGCACCCAGGTCACCGCCGCGGATCCGCGCGACGAACAGGTCGAGACTCTGACGGATGCCGCCGCTCGGCGGGAGGGCGCCGAGCGCCCCGCGGTCGTCGGCGGCCGTCACTCGCCGCCTCCGTGCCCGGGGCGCGGGTGCGATCCGCGCGGGCGGAGAGGGATGACCGGAACGGGTGGTTCGGCCGGTTCGACCGGCTCGGGCGGCATCGGTCGGGCACGCGCACCGAAGTCGCCCGCTCCCGTGATCGCGGCGATCAGCGTCTCGCTCGTGACGTCGGCGACGTTGTACTCGCCGTTGTTGCGACCGAGGCGGAGGACGACCACGCGGTCGGCGACGGCGAGCACATCGGCCATGTTGTGGCTGATGAGGATCACCCCGTGACCGCGTTCGCGCAGCCGCTCGATGAGGTTGAGGACCTCGGCGGTCTGGGCCACCCCGAGGGCGGCCGTCGGCTCGTCGAGGATCACCACGCGAGGCTCTCCCACGAGGGAGCGGGCGATCGCGACGGTCTGCCGCTGACCACCCGAGAGCGAGGCCACGGGCACGCGGACCGAGGGGATCTTCGCCGACAGCTCGCGCAGGAGGCTCCACGTGCGCTGCTCCATGTCGACCTCGTCCAGCAGCACGCCGTCGCGGCGCTCGCGACCCAGCCACAGGTTCGCCACGACGTCGAGGTTGTCGCACAGCGCGAGGTCCTGGAAGACGGTGGCGATCCCGAGGTCCTGTGCGTCGGCGGGGCTGGCGATCTGCACGCTCCGGCCGTCGAACACGATCTCACCGGCATCCGGGGGGTGGACCCCCGCGAGAACCTTCACCAGCGTCGACTTGCCCGCGCCGTTGTCGCCGACGAGCGCGACGACCTCGCCCTCGTTGACCCAGAAATCCACGTCCGAGAGCGCCTTCACGGCGCCGAACCGCTTGCGGATGCCCGTCATCGTCAGGACCCGCTCCCGGGTGCGCCGAGGTCGGGGATGCGTCGTCGCCATGTCCGCTGCCACCTGGCTACCGTAGACCGGCGGCGGCGCACGCGGCCGCATAGGCCGGCGTGCAGATGTCCTCCACCCTCCAGAATCCGTCGGCGATCACCGTGTCGGCGATGGTGTCCACCGTCACCGCGACCGGCTCGAGGAGGGTCGTCGGGACGCCGTCGATCTCCGTGGGTGCGGTGACCTCATCCCCGCGGACGAGCGTCACGGCGACCTCCGCCGCCAGTCGCGCCTGCGGCTTGATCGCCTTGTAGACCGTCATGTACTGGTCCCCGGTGAGGATCCGCTGCAGCGCCGTGAGCTCGGCATCCTGCCCCGTCACCAGCGGATACGGCGCGACGTTCGCGGCCTTCAGGGCCGACACCGCTCCGGACGCGGTCCCGTCGTTCGCGGCGTACACCGCGGCGATGCGGTCGCCGAACTGCGAGATCTGGCCCGCGGTCCACTCCTGGGCCTTGTCGGGGCTCCAATCCGGTGTGCTGTACTCGGCCAGCACGGTCACCGCGGCGGCGTCCAGCACCTCCCGCGCCCCCGCCCGGAAGAGGGCCGCGTTGCTGTCGGTCGGGGAGCCGTTGATCATCAGGATGCCGGCATCCTCCCGCTCGGCGGCGTCGAGCCCCGCCACGAGGGTCTCGGCCTGCAGCTGTCCGACCTTCTCGTTGTCGAAGGACACGTGGTAGGCCAGCTCCCCGCCGGAGATCATCCGGTCGTAGGCGATCACGGGAACGCCCTGGGCGTTGGCGGCGGCGACGATCGAGACCGCCGCGTTGCCGTCGACCGGGTCGAGCACGAGGACGTCCGTCCCCGCCGCGAGGGCGGACTCCGCCTGCTGCTGCTGCTTGGCGGCATCCTGATCGGCGTTGGAGTACAGCACGCGGAAGTCGCCGAGCTCCGCGACCCGCTCTTCGAACACAGGGCGGTCGAACGTCTCGTACCGCGCGGTCTTGGCGTCGGGGAGGAGGAGGGCGATCGTTCCCTCGTCGTCGGCGGCCGGTGCGCACGCGGTGAGCAGGGCGGCCGTCAGCGCGGTCGCCGCGAGGACGGCCGCCGGATGCAGGCGGGAGGGGCGCACGGGTCAGGCCGTGATGGGCAGGGTCTGGGCGTCGACGGCGACCTGGTCGAGGGCCGTCGCGATCGCCCCGCGGGTCTCGGCCCATTCGCCGAACGAGGCCTCGACGATCTCGGGGAGACCGTCGGCGGAGGCGAGCGCCGTGCGCTCCAGCGAGTGGCGCATGGGAGCCATGAGGAGTTCGCCCGCGAGTCCCAGCTCGCCGCCGACGATGATGAGCTCGGGGTCGAAGAGGTTGCACAGGCTCGCCGCGGCGACGCCGATGTGGCGGCCTGCGTCGGCGATGACGCGTCGCGAGCTGCCGTCGCCGGATTCGGCGGCCTGCAGGAGATCGCCCAGGCGCTGCATCCCCTCGCCGGGCGGGAAGAGCGAGAGGAGGGCGGGGCCCGCCGCATAAGTCTCGAGGCATCCGCGGTTGCTGCACCGGCAGATGGGGCCGTTCTCGTCGAGCGTGACGTGCCCGATCTGCCCGGCCTTGCCGTTGACCCCGCGGAAGAGATCGCCGTCTACGATGATTCCGGCGCTGATGGTGTGGCCGATGCGGATGAACACCGACGAGCGCGATGCACGGCCGGCGCCCTCTCGGGCCTCGGCGAGACCGCCGAGGTTTGCTTCGCTGTCCACGTGCACGGGGCGGCCGATGCGGGAGGTGAGGCTCTCGGCGACGTCGACGCCCTCCCAGCCGCGGAGGAGCCCGGGGGTGGAGACCATCCCCGTGCGCGGATCGATCGGTGCGGGGAGGGCGAGACCCACCGCGAGGAGATCCGTGACCGATCCGCCGAGGGACTCCATCATGTCGCCGAGTAGGAGGCTCAGCCGGTCCAGCTCCGCGTCGTGTCGGTGGTCCAGGGGGAGCGGAAGCGTGGTCTGGGTGACGGTGGTGCGCGTGGCATCGGCGATGGCGATGCGCAGGTGTCGGGAGCTGAAGTGGACTCCGGCGACGAGCCCGACCTGACGCGCGAGTGAGACCAGTGTCGCGCGCCGACCGCTGCGGGACGTGAACGAGGTGTGCAGCAGCCCCGAGGCGGTGAGTTCCTTGACGATGTTCGACACCGTGGCCGGCGACAGACCCGTGCTTCCGGCCAATTCCACCTGCGTCAGACGCCCGTGGCGCTTCAGCGACTCGATCACGCGCGCACGGTTCGCCTCTCGCAGGGAGGTCTGCGAGCCCGGCGGAGGAGTACGGCGTGCCACGGGACACACTGTACCGCTCGCCGGTGCGGGCGTCAGCGGCGGTCGGCCGCGAGCCGCACCAGGACGATGTTCTCGGCCTCGTCGGTCTCGGCGACGGCGGGATGGGCCTTGAGGAACTCCGAGAAGCTCTTGTGACCGAGGGCCTTCTCGCTGAAGGACGGGTCGAGCCGCTTGATCAGGCTCTTCACCGCCGAGGCGTGCTGCCACTCCGCATCCTCTTTGTCGCTCTCCAGCCGCAGCGCGCGCTCCAGGAGATCGGCGGTGGGATCGGATGCCGCCTTCCGCCCGCGTCGGCGCGTGGGGGTGGACTCCTTCTCCGCGCTCGCGGGGACGGCGACGCCGGGGAGGGCGTCGTACGAGTCGAACTGGTCGCACGCGGCGGCGAGGGACTTCGCCGTGGAGCCGGCGACCCCGACCCCGACGACGAAGCGTCCGAGGCGCTTGCACCGCTGCGCGAGCGGGACGTAGTCCGAGTCTCCCGCGACGATGACGACGTGGGTGAGGTCGGGAAGGCGGAACATGTCCTCCACGGCATCCACCGCCAGACGGATGTCCGCGCCGTTCTTGGCATAGGCGGCGGCCGGGAAGAGCTGGACGAGGTCCACCGCTCGAGCGACGAGCTGGGAGCGGTACTCGGCGTTGACGGGAGCGGACCAGTCGGCGTAGGCGCGCGTGGTCACCAGCGTCCCGAAGGACGTGGCGTAGTCGATGATGGCGCCGACGTCGATGGTCGCCGCGGTCAACCGCTCGGCGATCTCGTGATCCGTGGCGTCGGCGGCGATCTTCTGCCGGTCGCGGGAGTAGGCGTTGCGTCCGTGTACCCGGTCGTACCAGGACATCACGATGTTGTCGAAGTCGAGATACACCGCCACGCGGGCGCCGGGAGCGGGAGCCATCAGTCCTCCTCCTCCGACGGGTAGCGCACGCCGATGAGGCCGCGGATCTCGTCGAGGGTCTCCATGATCGCCACCGTCTCGTCGATCGGGAGCAGAGCGCTGTCGAGGGTGCCGTCGGCGATGTACGCCTCCGCCGCGAGCGCCTGGAACTGCATCCCGCGCCCGGAGATCTCGGAGCGGTACTCCTCGATGACCGTGCCGTCGGGGCCGATCACGCGGAACGAGGTGGCGTTGTACCAGACGCGGTCGATGTCGATCCGCCCCTCGGTGCCGATGATGTGGGCGACGTTCGGTCCCGACGCCCGGGAGGCCGAGAGCGATGTGGACACGGCCCCGGAGGGGTGCACCATGATCGTGGCGACCTCGGTGTCGGCGCCGGTCTCGCCGAGGCGTCCGGAGGCGGCGATCGAGATCGGTTCACCCAGGATGTCCCACGCGAACGACACGGGGTACACCCCGAGGTCCAGCAGCGCGCCGCCCCCGAGCTCCAGGGCGTTCAGGCGGTGGGTGGGATCCGACGGCAGCAGCTGCGTGTGGTCGGCCATGACCGCGCGCACTTCGCCGAGGGTCCCGGCGGCGATGATCTCGCGGATGCGCGCCATGTGCGGGAGGTAGCGCGTCCACATCGCCTCCATCGCCAGCAGCCCCCGCTCGGCGGCGACGTCGCGCACCTCGGCGGCTTCGGCGGCCGTGAGGGTGAAGGGCTTCTCCACCAGGACGTGCTTGCCGGCGTTCAGGGCGAGGAGGGCCTGGGCGTGGTGGAACGGGTGCGGCGTGGCGATGTAGACGATGTCGACCTCGGGGTCGGCCACGAGGTCCTCGTAGCTGCCGTGCACGCGGGGGATCGCGTACTGCTCGGCGAAGGCCGCGGCCTTCTCACGATCGCGCGATCCGACGGCGACGACGTCGCGGCCGGCGAGACGGATGTCGCGGATGAAGGCGTGCGCGATGCCGCCGGGGCCGAGGATGCCCCAGCGAAGGCTCGGGGATGCGGATGCGGTCATCCTCCGAGGGTAGCGGGCGGGGCGTGGCGAATTAGGCTTCGCAGGGTGAGCACCCCGATCGAGCGCTTCCGAGAGATCCTGCGGATCCCCACCGTCTCGCATGTCGACGAGTCGCTCGTCGACACCGTCGCGTTCGATCTCCTGCACGACACGATCGCGCGGCTCTATCCGCGCGTGCATGACGAGCTCGAGCGCGAGGTCGTCGCCGGGCACGCACTCCTGTACCGCTGGCGCGGCACGACCCCCGAGCGTCCGCTGGTGCTCATGGCCCACCAGGACGTCGTCCCGGTCGATCCGACCGAGTGGCGGCATCCGCCGTTCGCGGCCGAGATCTCAGGCGAAGGGGCGGATGCCGAGATCCACGCCCGCGGCGCGATCGACGACAAGGGCGCCCTCGTGGCGATCCTCGAGGCGGTGGAGGTCGCGCTCGCGGACGGCGTCGTCCCCGCCCACGACGTCTATCTCGCGTTCGGACACAACGAGGAGACCGCCGGTGACGGCGCCCGGGCGATCGCGACGGTGCTCCAGGAGCGCGGCATCAGGCCCGCCCTGGTCCTCGATGAGGGCGGCGCGGTGGTCGAGGGGGTCCTCCCCGGTGTCGGGGTGCCCACGGCCATGGTCGGGGTGGCCGAGCGCGGTGTGATGACGCTGACCCTCACCGTCCACGAGGCCGGCGGCCACGCCTCGACGCCGCCGTCCTTTCCGGCTCCCGCGCGGCTCGCCCGCGCGATCGGGCGACTGCACCGGCATCCGTTCCCCGTGCGCCTGGCCCCGCCGGTGCGGGCGATGCTGGCGACGCTGGCCCCGCACGCGCGCGGGCCGCTGCGGCCCCTCCTCGCGAACCTCGCGGTCACCGCACCGCTGCTCGCCCGCGCCCTCCCGCTCGCGGGCCCCGAGACGAACGCGATCGTCCGCACCACCGCGGTCGTGACCGAGCTGGCCGGGGCGGTGGGGGAGAACGTCCTCGCCACGCGCGCGCGGGCGACCGTGAACGTGCGCCTGCTCACCGGCGACACGGTGGAGGCGGCGATCGCGCGCGTGCGCCGCGTGATCGGCGATCCGGCGGTGGAGGTCGAGCTGCGCCAGGGGGGCGACCCCTCCCCGGTCTCGCCGTGGCGTGGCGAGCCGTGGCGGCGGATCGCCACGGCGGTCGCCGACACCCTCGGGACGGATGTCGTCACCACGCCCTACCTGCAGCTCGGAGCCAGTGACAGCCGCTGGTTCACCGGGATCAGCGAGCACGTCTACCGCTTCACCCCGTTCCACCTCACCCGCGCCGAGCGCGACGCCCTGCACGCGCCGAACGAGCGCATCCGAGTCGGCGTGTGGCTGCGCGGCATCGCGTTCTACGGAGCGCTGATCCGCGCGTCCTGAGAGGGCTGCGCCCGCCGACACCCGCCGGCCGCCGAAGCCCGCGGGTGTCGGCATGTTACGGCGCGGTTTCGGCGCGCGAGACGGCGTGCCTAACCTGCCGGAGGCACCGCGATGAGGCGAGCGGGTGTGATCCACCCGCCACCGCGGTCGTCCGTCCGCGCGCGTGGTGCCCGACAACCACGAGGAGCACCATGTCCGTCATCAAGCCGCTGTCCGTCACCGCTTTCGCGCTCGCCGTCGTCCTGGGCGTCAGCGGATGCGCATCGACCGCCTCCGACTCCGCCGGCGAGGGCGGCGGCGACGGGCCGGTCCGCATCGGTGTGGTCGGCGCCGGAGACCCCTACTGGGCGACCTACGTGGAAGCCGCGGCCGCCGAGGGCATCGAGGTGGAGCTGGTGGACTTCACCGAGTACACGCAGCCGAACCCCGCACTGTCGGCCGATGAGCTGGACCTCAACCAGTTCCAGCACATCATCTACCTCGCCACCTACAACGTCAGCAGCGCCGACGACCTGCAGCCGATCGGCGCGACCGCGATCTATCCGCTCGGGCTGTACTCCAGCCAATACGACTCCGTCGAGGACATCCCCGAGGGGGCGACCGTCGCGGTTCCCAACGACGAGTCCAACCAGGCCCGCGGACTCCTCGTCCTGCAGTCCGCCGGACTCGTCGAGCTCGAGGACGGCGGGTCGATCTTCTCCACGGTCGCCGATGTCCTGCCGGAGTCGAAGGTGACGGTCGAGGCCCTCGACGCCGCCTTCACCGCGACCTCCCTCCCCGATGTCGCCGCGGCGATCATCAACAACGACTTCGTCACGGACGCCGGGCTCAGCTTCGACGACGCGATCGCCACCGACGACCCGTCCGACCCGAACGCCGTTCCCTACGTCAACATCTTCGCGGCCAAGGCGGAGGATGCCGACAACCCCACCTACCAGCGTCTGGTGGAGATCTTCCAGACCGACCAGGCGGTCCTCGACGGCCTGCAGGAAGCATCGGGAGGTACCGCGGTGTTCGTCACGACCCCCGCGTCGGACCTCGTCGCGTCGCTCACCGACGTCGAGGACGACATCCGCGCGAACCAGTGACCGCGTCCCTCATCCGCCTCGCGCGCGTCACCAAGTCCTACCCGCCGACGGCGAAGGGCGCACCGCGCACGCTCGCGGTCGACGACGTGTCGCTGACCATCGCCGCGGGCGAGGTGTGCGGGATCATCGGCTACTCGGGTGCGGGCAAGAGCACGGTGCTCCGCCTCGTCAACGCCCTCGAGAAGCCGACCTCCGGGACGATCGAGGTCGACGGGCGCGACATCACGGGCCTTCGCGAGAAGGACCTCCGCGCGCTCCGCGGCGACATCGGGATGATCTTCCAGCAGTTCAACCTGTTCGGCTCCCGCACGGTGGCCGGCAACGTCGCCTACCCGCTGGAGGTCGCCGGTCGTCCGCGTGCGGTCATCCGCGAGCGCGTGGCGGAGCTGTTGGACTTCGTCGGCCTGTCGGCGAAGTCCGGGGCGTATCCGGAGCAGCTCTCGGGCGGGCAGAAGCAGCGCGTCGGGATCGCCCGCGCGCTGGCGACCACGCCCCGCATCCTGCTGGCGGACGAAGCCACCAGCGCCCTGGACCCCGACACGACCCAGGAGGTGCTGGACCTCCTCCAGCGTGTCAACCGCGAGCTGGGCATCACGATCCTGGTGATCACGCACGAGATGGACGTCATCCGGCGACTCGCCGACCGCGTCGTCGTGATGGAGAACGGCCGGATCATCGAGAGCGGCGACGTCTTCGACATCCTCTCGGCCCCGCAGCACGCGGCCACGCGACGGTTCGTGGCGAGCATCATCGAGGACGTCCCCCGCGGTGAGCAGTGGGAGACGCTGCGGCGGCGGCATCCGGGGCGGATCGTGACCTTCACCGTCCGCGACGGCGACGTGACGCAGTCGGAGGTGTTCGCCGCGCTGAGCGCGGAGGGGGTGCGCTTCGAGCTCATCCACGGGGGGATCAACGACATCCGCGGCCGTGTCTTCGGACACCTCACCCTGGCCGTCGACGGCGAGGCGTCCTCCGTCGAGCGGGCGATCGAGCGCGCGTCGAGATTCGCGCCGCTGACCGAGGAGGTGAACCGTGGATAGGCTCCTCACCCTGCTGCCGGAGCTCTGGGCGGCGACCTTCGAGACGCTCTACGTCGTGTCGATCGCGCTCCTCTTCGGCGGTCTCGCCGGGCTCCTGCTCGGCCTCGCGCTGTACGCCACCCGCCCCGGCAGCCTCTTCCCGCAGCGCGCGGTCTTCGGCGTGCTGAACGTGGTGGTGAACTTCTTCCGGCCGATCCCGTTCGTCATCCTCCTCGCCGCCGTGCAGCCGCTGGCCCGCGGGATCGGCATCCCCGGAATCGGACCCGAGTTCGGCATCTTCGCGATCAGCCTCGCCTCGATGTTCGCCATCAGCCGGATCGTCGAGCAGAACCTGCTGACGGTCGATCGCGGCGTCATCGAAGCGGCGCGGGCCGCCGGGGCGAGCCGGTCGCGCATCCTCTTCCGGCTCGTACCCCGCGAGGCGCTCGGACCGCTCATCCTCGGGTACACCTTCATCCTCGTCGCCCTCGTGGACATGACCGCGATCGCGGGCGCCGTCGCCGCCGGAGGACTCGGGGAGTTCGCGATCGTCTACGGATTCCGTCAGTTCAATCTCGCGGTCACGTGGGCCGCGGTCCTCGTGATCATCGTGATCGTCCAGGCGGTGCAGTTCCTGGGGAACGCGCTCGCGCGGAAGGTGCTGCGCCGGTGATCGCCGTGGGGATGTCGAACTGTTGCGCGCGGTGCTGTGCTCGGGACCGGTCGAGGAGGACGATGACGCCATGGCCCTGCTGATCTCGCCCGCCGACCTGTCCGCGCTCCTCGACGAGGGTGCCCCCGTCCGTCTGCTGGACGTGCGGTGGCGCCTGGACCGGCCCGAGGGCCGGCCCGACTACGTCGCCGGTCATCTGCCCGGGGCGGTGTACGTCGACCTGGAGCGGGAGCTCTCCCGACGGGGCGAACCGGAGGAGGGTCGGCATCCGCTTCCCGAGACCGCCGACCTCCAGCGGGCCGCGCGGCGCTGGGGCATCTCGCGCGGCGATGTGGTCGTGGTCTACGACGACATCGATTCCGTGGCGGCGGCGCGTGCGTGGTGGCTGCTCACCCGGAGTGGCGTCGCCGACGTGCGCGTGCTCGACGGGGGCCTGCGCGCCTGGACGGACGCCGGACGCGCCCTCGAGACCGGCGACGTGCTTCCCGCGGCGGGGGACATCGCCCTCGACGCGATCGACGGCGGCACGATCGACATCGAGGAGGCGGCGCGGTGGTCGTCGCACGGCGTCCTCCTGGACGTCCGCGCCGCCGAGCGCTACCGCGGCGAGAGCGAGCCGATGGACCCCGTGGCCGGTCACATCCCGGGCGCGGTGAATCTTCCCACGACGGCCCTGATCGATCGGGGACGCTTCGCCGAGCCGGCGCGGCTGCGGGCGCTCTTCGCCGCGGCCGGCGCCGACGGCACGGTGCCGGTGGCCGCGTCCTGCGGATCGGGGATCGCCGCCAGCCACGCCGTCCTCGCGGGTGAACTCGCCGGAATCGAGGTCACCCTCTTCCCGGGGTCGTGGAGCGCCTGGTCGCGGACGCCGGGTCGGCTCGTGGCGACCGGGCCGACGCCGGAGGGCGTGGTGCGACCGGCGTGACGCGCGTCAGCGGGATCCCGCGTCCGGACGCAGCGCCTTCTGGATGCGCGGCAGCGACACCGGCTCGGCCGTCCCGAGGCCCTGGGCGAACAGACTCACCCGGTACTCCTCGAGCAGCCACCGCGCGCTCGTGAGCGCGGGAGGAGCGTTCTCGGGAAGGGGGAGCACGCCGCCGGCATCGGCGTAGAGGGCGGCCGCCCGCTCGAACTCGGTCTGCCGCTGACGGTCGCGGCCGGGGTTGTCGGCCATGCCGTCCAGACGCTCCCGCGCCGCGCGCAGGTAGCGCGGCAGATGAGCGAGCCGAGCCGTGCCGGTGCGGGCGACGAAGCCGGGGAACACCAGCCCCGCCAGCTGCGTCTTAACGTCGCCGAGGGCGGAGAGGAGCGTGAGGGAGTTCCGATCACGGATGCCGCGTTCGACGTCGCGCGCCGCGATGAGGATCTTCGCCACGAGCGAGACCACCCGGAACGTCTCGTCGACGACGACCGCCGACAGGGCGTCCCGCACCCGCTCGAACTCCGCCCGGGTGCGGAGCACGCCGTCCGGAGCGGCCTGGCGGAGCATCGCGTCGGCGACGGCGACACGGCCGTCCTCCACCAGCGCCTTCGCCGAGGGGTAGGGCGAGGCGGCGAGGGCGAGCTTCTCGGTCGAAGTGAGGTGGTCCAGCACATACGTCGCAGGGGAGGGCACCGCCAGCAGCAGCAGTCGACGGATGCCGCGGTGCGTGGCCTCCCGTGCGCGCTCGGGCGTGGACTCTACGCGCAGCGACACCGTCGATCCGTCGTCGACGATTGCCGGATACCCGCGGACGACACCGCCCGCGACGCGGGTGTCGACCACCTCGGGGAGGGTCTCGGACGGCCAGGAAGTGAGGCCGGACTGCTCCGTGAAGGCCGGCGCGTCGCCCGGCGCGGCATCCTTCCGCGCGCCGGCGCGGGGGGCGCCGCCCCGAGCGGACGGCGTGGCCGCGGCGGGCCGGGAGAGCGAGCGGGACACCTCCTCGCGGGCGCGGGCGGAGAGCGCGGACTGGAGGGCGGCGAGATCCGTGTCGCGTCCGAGCACGCGCCCGCGCCCGTCGACGACGCGGAAGGTGACCTGCAGGTGGGTGGGGACGCGATCGGACTCGAAGTCGTCGGCGGTCACGGGCTGGTGCGCCACGCGCTGGATCCGTCGCGCGAGGGCCGCGCGGAGGGACTCCGGCGGGAGCCCGTCGTGATCCTCCGGTCCCTGACCCCGCAGCTCCGCGGCGAAGGTGCCCGCCCAGTCCCCGGCGGGGACGACGTGTCGACGGATCGCCTTGGGGAGCACGCGCAGGAGCGCCGTGATCAGCTCGTCCCGCATGCCCGGGACCTGCCAGTCGAATCCGTCGGGGCGGAGGGTGGCGAGGAGGGCGATGGGCACCACGACGGTGACGCCGTCGTCCTCCGCGCCCGGCTCGAAGCGGTAGGCGAGGGTGAGCACCTGGTCGCCCTGGGTCCACCGCCCGGGGAAGTCGCGCTCGTCCCCGCGGGAGGCTTCGTCGACGAGATCGGCCTCGCTCATGTCGAGCAGCCGCGGAGCGCGGAGGGAGTGCTCCTTCCACCACGCCTCGAACGAGCGGACGTCGAACACGTCGCGCGGGACGCGGGCGTCGTAGAAGCGGAACACCGCCTCGTCGCCGACGAGGATGTCGCGCCGGCGCTGGCGCTCCTCGAGCCGTTCGAGACGGCGGCGCAGCTCGTGGTTGCGACGGTGGAACGCGCTCGCGCGCTTGTCGAGGCCGCTCGGGTCCCACTCGTCGTCGACGAGCGCGTGGCGGAGGAACATCTCGCGGGCCAGGGGACGGTCGAATCGGGCCAGCTGCACCCGCCGGCGCGCGATGATCTCGACGCCGAAGAGGGTGACCTTCTCGTAGACCGACGCCGCTCCCGCGGTCTGCGACCAGTGCGGCTCGCTGAGCTGGCGGCGGACGAGATCCCCCGCGAGGGCTTCGGCCCACGCCGGGTCGATCTCGGCGACCGTCCGGGCGAACAGCCGCGAGGTCTCGACGAGCTCGGCGGCCATGAGCGCGGCGGGGCGCTTCTTCTTCAGCCCCGACCCGGGGAAGATGGCGAACCGCGCGCCGCGCGCGCCGAGGTACTCCGCGCCCGGCGGCTTGCCGCGACCGGTGCCGCGCGCGGGGACGCCCTTCGCGGAGGAGCGCTCGTCGAGGATGCCGATGTGGGAGAGGAGGCCGGACAGGATCGCCCGGTGGACGGCATCCGGATCCGCCGGTGCATCGCGGGGGTCGCGACGCTCGTCCCCGGTGGGGCGCAGGAGCTGGGTGAGCTGTCGATGGACGTCGGACCACTCGCGCACCCGGACGTAGTTGAGGTGCTCGGCGCGGCAGAGCCTGCGGAAGGCACTCGACCCCAGCTCGTCCTGCTTCTCGCGCAGGTGATTCCACAGGTTCAGGAGGGAGAGGAAGTCGCTCGTCGGATCGGTGAAGCGCGCGTGGAGGCGATCCGCCTCCTCCCGTCGCTCTTCGGGGCGCTCGCGCACGTCCTGGATCGACATGCCCGACACGATCGCCAGCACCGCGGGGAGGACTCCGTCCTTCCGGGCCTGGAGCAGCATGCGGGCGAACCGCGGATCGATGGGGAGCCGGGCGATCTCGCGACCGATGTCGGTGAGCCGGTTCTCCCCGCGTGTGCCGGAGGACACCGCGCCGAGTTCGCGGAGGAGGTCGAACGCGGCCTTGACCCCGCGGGAATCCGGGGGCGTGAGGAAGGGGAAGCGCTCGATGTCGCCGAACCCGAGCGCGAGCATCTGCAGGATGACGGCCGCCAGGGAGGTCCGGAGGATCTCGGGGTCGGTGAACTCGTCGCGGGTGAGGAAGTCGTCCTCGCCGTACAGGCGGATCGCCACACCCGGACTCGTGCGGCCCGCGCGACCGGAGCGCTGCTGCGCGGAGGCCTGAGAGATCGGTTCGATCGGGAGCCGCTGGATCTTGCTGCGTGCCGAGTAGCGCGAGATGCGCGCGGTCCCGGTGTCGACGACGTAGCGGATGCCGGGCACCGTCAGGCTCGTCTCGGCGACGTTGGTGGCCAGGATCACCCGGCGCCGGACGCCGGCGACGCTCGAGCGCTCGAACACCCGATGCTGGTCGGCGGCGCTGAGACGCCCGTAGAGGGGCAGCACCTCGGTCGGGGCGGCATCCTTGGCGTACATGCCGCGTACGGCATCCACCGCGTCGCGGATCTCCGCCTCGCCCGGAAGGAAGACCAGGACATCCCCGGCGGGTTCGCGATCGAGCTCGCGGAGAGCCCGCAGGATGCCGTCCACATCATCGCCGGAGTCGCCTTCGCCGTCGGCCTCGGCTGGAGCCTCGCGGGGCCGGTAGCGGACCTCGACCGGGTGCGTGCGCCCGGACACCTCGATGATCGGGGCGGGCGTACCGTCGGCGGCGGCGAAGTGCGCGGCGAAGCTCTCCGGGTCGATCGTCGCGCTGGTGATGATGACCTTGAGGTCGGGGCGTCGGGGGAGCAGGCGGCGCAGGTACCCGAGGAGGAAGTCGACGTTGAGCGAACGCTCGTGGGCCTCGTCGACGATGATCGTGTCGTATCGCGAGAGAAGCCGGTCGCGGTGGATCTCGTTGAGGAGGATGCCGTCCGTCATCAGCGCGATCGAGGTGTCGGCGGAGACGTTGTCGGTGAAGCGCACCTTGTAGCCGACGGTCGTCCCGAGCGGGACGGCGAGCTCTTCGGCGATGCGCTCGGCGATCGTTCGGGCCGCGATCCGGCGGGGCTGCGTGTGTGCGATCTTCTGCCGGCCGAGGTCGAGGCAGATCTTCGGCAGCTGGGTGGTCTTCCCCGAGCCGGTCGCGCCCGCGACGATCACGACCTGATGGTGCGCGACGGCGTCGGCGATCTCGTCCCGCGCGGCGCTGACGGGGAGCTCCGGCGGATAGGAGATCACGGGCGCGGGCGAAGACATAGCCTTCGATCGTATCGTGCGGAGGGGGCGATGTCTCCGCCCCGCGAGCTTGCGGACCCCGTCCTAGGGTGTCGGCATGACCGATTCGATTCCCACGGTGACCCTGAACGACGGTCACCGCATCCCCCAGCTCGGCTACGGCGTGTTCAAGGTTCCGGCCGACGACGCGGAGCGCGCCGTCACCGAGGCCCTCGAGCTCGGCTACCGCCACATCGACACCGCCGCCATCTACGGCAACGAGGAGGGCGTCGGCGCGGCGATCGCGAAGAGCGGCATCCCGCGCGTCGAGCTCTACGTCACCACGAAGCTCTGGAACGACCGCCATCACGACGACGAACCGCGTCGGGCCATCGACGAGAGCCTCGGCCGTCTCGGCCTCGAGCAGGTCGATCTGTACCTCGTGCACTGGCCGACGCCCGCCAAGGACGACTACGTCCACGCGTGGGAGCAGATGGTGACCCTCCGCGACGCGGGACTCACGCGCAGCATCGGCGTCTCGAACCACCTCGTCCCGCACCTCGAGCGCATCGTCGAGGCGACCGGCGTCGTCCCCGCCGTCAACCAGATCGAGTTGCACCCGGCCTACCAGCAGCGCGAGATCACCGACTGGGCCGCCGACCACGGTGTCGCCATCGAGTCGTGGGGTCCGCTCGGCCAGGGCAAGTACGACCTGTTCGGCGCCGCGCCCGTGGCCGCCGCCGCCGCCGCCCACGGCAAGACCCCCGCTCAGGCGGTGCTGCGCTGGCACCTGCAGAAGGGCTTCATCGTCTTCCCGAAGTCGGTGCGCCGCGAGCGCCTCGCCGAGAACCTCGACGTGCTCGACTTCACCCTCAGCGCCGACGAGATCGCCGCGATCGACGCGATGGATCCGGGCGACGGCTCGGGCCGGGTCAGCGCCCATCCGGACGAGGTCAACTGACTCCGCTCCCGGCAGCGGTTCCGACTCCTGGTCGGTCGGCGCGTCAGATCGCGCCGACCGACCAGTAGTGGATCCGCCAGAAGTCGTAGGGAACCGTGACGGCGGTGAGAATCGGGTACCAGAACGCCGACATCGCGATCGCCGCAATGAGGAAGACCGCGACCAGGCCGAATCCCGTCGTGCGCCGATGGGCACCGGCATCCGGGGGGCCGAGGACGTCGCGGAGGGCGTAGGTCAGCGCGAGGATCATGAACGGCAGCATCGCCACGGCGTAGAACTGGAAGGTGGTCCGCTCCGGGTACAGCAGCCACGGCACGAATGTCGCCGCGACGCCGAGGAGGGCGAGGGCCGGCCCCGCGGCCGGCCGGCGCACCAGGCGTACGAGCAGGTAGCCCACGGCGATGACGCCGGCGAACCAGATCACCGGGTTCGGCATGCTCGAGATCGTGGCGATGCAGTCGCCCGGGCCGGGGCATCCGGCGTCGCCCGCTGCGGAGCTGGAGGTGTACATCGCCGTCGGACGGAGGAGGAACAGCCACGCCCACGCGGGACTCTGATAGCTGTGCGGCGTGGACAGATCCACGTGGAAGCCGTAGATCCCCTGGTGGTACGTCCAGAGGTTCGCGAGGGCCCCGACAAGATCCCCCGGCGGTGCCGGGACCGTGCCCGTCGTGCGGCCGTATCCCCCGGACGTGAGGAGCCAGCCGCTCCACGACATCACGTAGACCAGGCCCGCGATCGGAACGAGCAGGAGGAAGGTCACCGGTCCCTGCCGGAAGACCGCGTCGCTCGGCCAGAACGTCACGCCCGCGCGCCGGCGCGCGAGGGCGTCCACCACGACGAGATACAGCCCGACCGCCGCGAGCACGTACAGACCCGACCACTTCACCGCGCTCGCGGCGCCCAGCGCCGCGCCCGCCGCGAGCACCCAGGGGCGGTCGACGCTGAGTCGCCCCCACGCCGGGGGGTCGGCGTCCTCGTCGAGGAGGCGCCGGGCCGCGGCCCGACGATCCTGTTGCGCGCGGTCGAGGGCGACGAACCAGAAGGCCAGGACGAGGAAGAAGGTCAGGAGTCCGTCGAGGAGCGCCACGCGACTCATCACGATGGCCATGCCGTCGATCGCCATGAGGAGGCCGGCGACGGACGCGAAGACGACGGACCCGGTGAGCGTGCGGGCGAGCAGGTAGACGGCGAGGACGGTGAGGGTCCCCACGACCGCCACGCCGATCCGCCAGCCCGCCGTGGAATCCGCGCCGAACAGCGCCATCCCGGCGCCGATGATCCACTTGCCGAGCGGAGGGTGGACCACGAAGCTGCCGTCCGAGCCGAACAGTCCCGTCTCGCCGGCGGCGAAGCGGTCGTCGACGTCGTCGGGCCAGGTCGCCGAGTAGCCGAGGTTCCACTGGCTCCAGGAGTCCTTGACGTAGTACGTCTCGTCGAACACCAGGGCGTGCGGATGGCCGAGATTCCACATCCGGAGGATGCCGGCCAGGACGGTGATCAGCAGCGGGGCGACCCACTCCGCGATGCGGAGGATCCGCGGCTCTCCGAGGCGGATCCGCCACCGGTCGTAGACGCTCGGTCGCGGCGCCCCCGCGTGCGTCTCGAGCCGGGCGTGCGTCACCCGCCAAGTCTAGGCTGGAGCGGTGATCATCCTCGCGGCGACCCCCATCGGCAATCTGGGGGACGCCTCGGCGCGGCTCGTGGAGGCCCTCGGCACCGTTCCGGTCGTCGCGGCCGAAGACACCCGCACCACGCAGCGCCTCCTGGCCGCCCTCGGCGTGACCCATCGCCCGCGCCTCGTGGCGCTCCACGACCACAACGAGAAGGAGCGGGCGAGCGAGATCATCGAGCTCGCGCGCGACGCGGACGTGCTGCTGCTGAGCGACGCCGGGATGCCGACCGTGAGCGACCCCGGGTACGGCGTGGTCGCCGCCGCGATCGCGGCGGGCGTCGGCGTGACCGCCCTGCCGGGGCCGAGCGCCGTCCTCACCGCCCTCGCGCTGTCGGGGCTCCCCACCGACCGGTTCGCGTTCGAAGGATTCCTGCCAAGGAAGTCCGGGGAGCGTCGCACCGTGCTCCGCCAGCTGGCCGCCGAGGCGCGGACGATGGTCTTCTTCGACTCGCCGTCGCGCGTCGCGGCGTCGCTGACCGACATCGCCGAGGTGTTCGGTCCCGACCGCCGGGTGGCGCTCGCTCGGGAACTCACGAAGATGTACGAGGAGGTCCTGCGCGGGACCGCGGCCGAGGTCGCCGAGCAGGCGCGGGACGGGATCCGCGGGGAGGTCGTCCTCGTGGTCGAGGGGGCGCCCGCCCGCGAGATCTCCTTCGCCGACGCGGTCGCGCAGGTGCGCGCGCAGGTCGCCTCCGGCATCCGTCTGAAGGAGGCGGCGGTGGACGTGGCCGCGCATACCGGCCACACGCGCCGCGATCTGTATCAGGCGGCGCTGGCGTCGCCGGATCGTCACGGCGACGGGGCGTCCGC
Source organism: Microbacterium aurantiacum (assembly GCF_021654035.1). Classification (GTDB taxonomy): domain Bacteria; phylum Actinomycetota; class Actinomycetes; order Actinomycetales; family Microbacteriaceae; genus Microbacterium; species Microbacterium aurantiacum. The sequence goes on along the minus strand of NZ_JAJPDW010000006.1, from coordinate 148,538 downwards.
GGGACCGAACTAGAATTCCCTGGTGAGCACCGGCCGATCCTTCTACATCACGACGCCGATCTACTACCCGAGCGATGTCCCGCACATCGGGCACGGGTACACCACGGTCGCCGTCGACACCCTGGCGCGCTGGCACCGTCAGGCCGGTGACGACACGTGGATGCTCACCGGCACCGACGAGCACGGGCAGAAGATGATGCGCGCCGCGGCGGCCAACGGCGTCCAGCCCCAGGAGTGGGTCGACAAGCTCGTCTCCGAGTCCTGGTTCCCCCTGCTGGAGACCCTCGACGTCGCCAACGACGACTTCATCCGCACGACGCAGGAGCGTCACGAGGAGCGCGTGAAGAAGTTCGTCCAGGCGATCCACGACCGTGGCTACATCTACGCGGGCGAGTTCGAGGCGCTCTACTGCGTGGGCTGCGAGGAGTTCAAGACCGAGTCCGAGATCATCGACGGCACCGGGCCCTTCGAGGGGCTCAAGGTCTGCGCGATCCACTCCAAGCCGCTCGAGCTCCTCCAGGAGAAGAACTACTTCTTCAAGCTCAGCGAGTTCGGCGACCGGCTGCTGGAGCTCTACGCCACCCAGCCGGACTTCATCCGGCCCGAGTCCGCCCGCAACGAGGTCGTCTCCTTCGTCAAGAACGGTCTGAAGGACCTGTCGATCTCGCGGTCCACGTTCGACTGGGGCATCACCGTCCCGTGGGACCAGTCGCATGTCATCTACGTGTGGGTCGACGCGCTGCTGAACTACGCAACCGCCGTCGGATACGGCGCCGAACAGGACGAGTTCGACCGCCGCTGGCCGGCGTACCACGTGGTGGGCAAGGACATCCTGCGCTTCCACGCCGTCATCTGGCCGGCGATGCTGATGGCCGCCGGCGTCGAGGTGCCCCGGGGGGTCTTCGCCCACGGCTGGCTGCTGGTGGGCGGCGAGAAGATGTCCAAGTCGAAGCTGACCGGCATCGCGCCGACGGAGATCACCGACGTCTTCGGCTCCGACGCGTACCGCTTCTACTTCCTCTCGGCGATCGCGTTCGGACAGGACGGATCGTTCTCGTGGGAGGACCTGTCGGCCCGGTACCAGGCGGAGCTCGCCAACGGGTTCGGCAACCTCGCCTCGCGCACCACGGCGATGATCGAGCGCTACTTCGAGGGCGTGATCCCGCCGGCGGCCTCCTACGAGGAGGGCGATCTGCGCATCCAGCGCGTCGTGGCCGAGGCTGCGGCGGCCGCGGATGCCGCGATCGAGCGATTCCGGGTCGACGAGGCGATCGCGGCGATCTGGACGATCGTGGACGCGCTGAACCTCTACATCACAGAGAACGAGCCGTGGGCGCTCGCCAAGGATCCCGAGCGTCGGCCGCGCCTGGAGACGGTGCTCTACACGGCCGCCGAGGGTCTGCGCGCGCTGGCGGTGCTGCTGTCGCCGGTGATGCCGGAGTCCACCGAGAAGCTCTGGATCGCGCTCGGTGCCGCCGAGACGATCGGGCGTCTGCAGGATCAGCCGATCCGCGAGGCGGGCGCCTGGGGGGTCCTCCGCCCCGGGACGAGCGTCAACGGTCTCGCGCCGCTGTTCCCCCGGGTGGAGCAGTCCGCCTGACGATGAGCGATCCGAGCGGCTACGTGCGCGAACGCACGCAGGAGGGGCGTCGCGACGTCCGATGGCCCGCGGCTCCCGAGCCGCTCCCGGTGCCGGTGTACGACAACCACGCGCACCTCGAGATCGTCGACGGGGACGAGCCGCTCGACCTGTCCGCGCAGCTCGCCCGCGCCGAGGAGGTCGGGGTCATCGGCGTCGTGCAAGCCGGGGGCGACATCGACTCCAGCCGGTGGTCGGCGTGGGCGGCGGCATCCCATCCGCGGGTTCTGGCGGCGGTGGCGATCCACCCCAACGAGGCGCCGGCGTACCACGCCGCGGGACGCCTCGACGAGGCGATCGCGGTGATCGACGAGCTCGCCGCGCAGCCCCGCGTGCGCGCCATCGGCGAGACGGGGCTGGACTTCTTCCGCACCGAGGCGGAGGGCCTTCCCGCCCAGTACGAGAGCTTCGAGGCGCACATCGCCCTCGCCAAGACGCACGACATCGCGATGCAGATCCACGACCGCGACGCCCACGACGAGGTGCTGGCCACCCTCGAGCGCGTCGGCGCACCCGACCGCACGGTGTTCCACTGCTTCTCCGGCGACGCCGCCATGGCGCGCATCGCCGCGGACCGCGGCTACTACCTGTCCTTCGCCGGGAACGTCACGTTCAAGAACGCGCAGAACCTCCGTGACGCCCTCGCCGTCACCCCTCTCGAGCGGATCCTCGTCGAGACGGACGCGCCTTTCCTGACCCCGACGCCGCACCGGGGACGCCCCAACGCCCCCTACCTGATCCCGCTGACCGTGCGCTTCCTCGCCGCCGAGCTCGGCGTCGAGCTGGACGAGCTGTGCGCGCAGATCGCCGCGAACACCCTCGCGGTCTACGGCGCCTTCGGCTGACGGACGAACAGCGTCTCGGTCTGCTCGAGCTCCATCCCCTTGGTCTCGGGGATGCGCAGGAGCACGTAGAAGAAGGACAGCGCCGCGAACGCCGCGTACATCCCGTACGTGACCGGAAGCGACCACGACGACATCGCGGGGAAGCTCACGGTGATGAGGAAGTTGGCGATCCACTGCGCGCCGGCGGCGACGCCGAGCGCCTTGCCGCGGATCCGGCTCGGGAAGATCTCGCCGAGGAGGACCCACACCAGCGGTCCCCACGACGCGCCGAACCCGATGACGAAGAGGTTCGCGGCGACGAGCGCGATCGGCCCCCAGGGCGCCGGGAGCGACACCGCGCCCTCGGCATCCGTGGTGGAGAAGGCGAAGCACAGCGCCATCGTGCCGAGGGAGACCGCCATGAGGAGGGACCCGCTGAGGAGTATGGGCTTGCGGCCCACGCGGTCGACGAGGAAGATCGCCACGAGCGTGACCAGGACGTTGATCACCGAGGTGAACACGCTGATCCCGAAGGACGACGACTCGTCGAACCCGACCGACTGCCACAGCGTCGTGGAGTAGTAGAAGATCACGTTGATGCCGACGAACTGCTGGAACACCGACAGGATGATGCCGACCCACACGATCGGCTGGAGTCCGAACCGCGGGCCGCGCAGCGACACCCCGGCGTTCCTCTGGTCGGTGACGATCCGCTGCTGCAGCTCCCGCATCGTCTGATCGAGGTCGACCTCGGGGACGAGTTTGGCGAAGATCGCGCGGGCCTCGTCGGGCTTGCCCTTGGCGATGAGGAATCGCGGCGACTCGGGCATCTTCAGCGCGAGGAGACCGTACACGAGCGCGGGGACCGCTTCGACCAGCAGCATCCACCGCCAGGCCTCGAGCCCCAGCCACAGCGTGTCCGATGCACCGCCGGCGACACCGGCGAGGACGGCGTTGGACAGGAGCGCGGCGAAGATGCCGAGGGTGATCGCGAGCTGCTGGAGCGAGCCGAGCGTCCCGCGGATCTGACGCGGCGCGACCTCGGCGATGTACGCGGGGGCGACCACCGAGGCGATGCCGATGCCGATGCCGCCGACGAGCCGCCAGAAGGTCAAATCGATCGCGGTGAAGGCGAGACCCGAGCCGAGGGCGCTGACGAAGAACATCACCGCACCGATGAGCATCACCCGCAGGCGCCCCCACCGGTCGCTCAGGATGCCGGCGAGGACCGCGCCGAAGGCGCAGCCGAGGAGGGCCACGGCCACCACGAATCCGGTGGTGATCGAGGTCAGACCGAACTGGGTCTCGATCGAGTTCACCGCGCCGTTGATGACGGAGGAGTCGAAGCCGAACAGGAACCCGCCCACCGCGGCGGCGATGGACAGGGCCACCGCACGACGACCGAAGGGACTCTTCATCGAGAACGCGGACGTGGGCAGGGGAGATGTCATATCCGGAACCGTAGTCCGTCCCATCGCGAGGGGGGAGCTTCGGCGCGCAACTAGGGTGGAGGGCATGCCCGTCCAGCTTCTCGGCGCCGGTGAGATCCGCGCGCTCGCGGCCGAACTCGAGGTCACCCCCACCAAGAAGCTGGGGCAGAACTTCGTCGTCGACGCCAACACCGTCCGCAAGATCGTCCAGGTCGCCGGTGTGCGCGCGGGCGAGCGGGTGGTCGAGGTCGGGCCGGGGCTCGGGTCGCTCACCCTGGCCATCCTGGAGACCGGTGCGTCGGTGACCGCTGTCGAGATCGACCACCGCCTGGCCGCGCGGCTCCCGCAGACAGCCGTCGCCCACGGCGTCGCACCAGACGCGCTCACGGTCGTGGACGCCGACGCCCTCCGCGTCCGCGAGCTCCCGGGCGAACCCACGGTGCTCGTGGCGAACCTTCCGTACAACGTCTCTGTCCCGGTGCTCCTGCATTTCCTGGAGTCGTTCCCATACCTCGAGCGCGGGGTGGTCATGGTGCAGGCGGAGGTCGGGGAGCGTCTGGCGGCGCCCCCGGGGTCGAAGATCTACGGCGCCCCGAGCGTCAAGGCCGCCTGGTACGGAGCATGGCGTCTGGCCGGCACGGTCTCGCGACAGGTCTTCTGGCCCGTCCCGAACGTCGACAGCGTTCTCGTGGCGTTCCGGCGCGACGCGACACCGCGCGGATCCGAGCAGCTGCGGCGACGGACGTTCGCGCTGGTGGACGCCGCCTTCCAACAGCGTCGGAAGATGCTCCGGCAGGCGCTGTCCGGTGTGCTCGGCGGATCCGCGGCTGCGGCATCCGCTCAGCTCGAAGCCGCGGGGGTGGCCGCGACCGCGCGCGGCGAGGAGCTCTCGGTGGAGGACTTCGTCCGCATCGCCGAGATCGTCGGGCCCGCCTGAGCGACGCCCCTGAAGGCCACCGCACGTGCCCGTCGGGATCGGGCGCAGGGACCGGTGCAACCTAGGTTGACAGCACCTTCGTAGCAACATAGGTTGACGGCATGCAGTCTTCCCAGATCGCGGCAGTGGCATCCGACACCAGCGACCCGAAAGCAGGGTTGCGGGCAGTGGCGGCGTTGCGCGTCCTCGCGGACACCTTGGAGCTCAGGCAAGTCGAGGCCGCGCTCCGGGCGGGGATGAAATGGCAGGACATCGCGGACGCACTGGGAGTGACCCGGCAAGCCGTGCACAAGAAGCACTCCAAACGCGTCGACCCCACGATCCCGATCCTCAGGAGGAACGCATGAGCAGGTTCGTTCGCGCCGCTCAGACCACTCAATCTCTCTCCCTCGCCGCGATGGAGGAGGCATCGCGAGCAGGCCTTCGCGTCGCGGACCTCGAGCACCTGTTTCTCGCCCTCGTCATCAGCGATCAACCCGCGGGAGGTGCGCTGCGCAGCATGGGCATCGACCTCGACGGCGCCCGCCGCGCTGTCGAGGAAGAACGGGCGGCCCAGCTGGCATCGCTCGGCATCGAGGCGTCATTCCCTGAGGCCGGACGAATCGTCTTCCACGAGACGGACGGATACGAATGGAGCAAGCGCGCTTCCGACCTGATCGCGCGCTCCATCTCCAGAGACGACAAGGGCGACGCTGCGGCGGTGCTCCGAGAACTCGTCACCGAACCCAGTGGCCTGATCGCCAGCATCCTCGACCGCCTCGGCGCGACGCCCCGGGCCGTGCTCGACCGCCTCGCCCCGTTCGACGTCCCCGTCGAAGGAACGGCGACGACGTCGGGAGAGACGGAGGGTCGTGTGACGGGGTCGATCGAAACATTCGTTGCGGCGCCGATCGAGGAGGTGTGGCGGTTTCTCGTGGACCCGAGGGCCATCCCCGATTGGGAGATGAGTATCGGCACCATCGACCACGGAGACCAGGACCCCATACCCGGCATGGTCTGGCGAGGCCTCGCGCCGGTCCGTCGTCCGGATGGGAAGCCGCTGACGGTGAAGCCCCGGTTCCGCCGCCGCAGCATCGAACTCGTCGCAGCCCATCGACCGGAGCGGATCGCGTGGAGTTTCGCCTACCCCGACGCTCCACAGGGCAGTCCGATTCTGACGGAGTTCACCCTGGCGGCCACGGTGGGCGGTACCCAGGTCCAGATCACGAGGTCGTGGTCTCGACGCCAGGGTTGGCGAATGCTCGTCGTGTACCCGCTCCGCTCCGTTCAGAAGTTCGTCGTGTGGATCACCCTGTTCCAGACCGGCAGTGCGGTCAGCCGAGCATTCCGCTGACTCCGGAGTCGAAAGCACGGTCATCGGACGGGAACGTTCGCCGAACGTTCACCCTTTCCGGCCTGTCCGTCGGCCGGGACGACGAAACATGCCGGTAACATTCGGGCCATGCGCACCGCAGAGCACCCGGCGCCCGAACGCGTTCTCCTGCACATCAGCGACACACACCTGCGCGCCGAAGGCGCCCGTCTGTTCGACACGGTCGACGCCGCCGACCGACTGCAACGGGCGTTCCGCGTCATCGCCTCCTCCGGTGTCCGCCCCGACGCGGTGGTCTTCACCGGTGACCTCGCCGACCTCGGCGAGCCCGCGGCCTACGCGCAGCTGCGCCGCATGGTCGAACCCCTCGCGGCATCGCTGTCGGCACGCGTGCTCTGGGTGATGGGGAACCACGACGACCGCGGCGCGTTCCGCGCGGAGCTCGTCGACGGCGACGCCTCGGACACCGGCGTCTACGACCGGGTCGACGAGCTCGACGGACTCCGTGTGATCACGCTTGATTCGACCGTCCCCGGTCACCATCACGGCGAGATCTCCGAGGCGCAGCTCTCATGGCTCGCCCACGTGTTGTCCACGCCCGCGCCGCTCGGCACGATCATCGCGATGCACCACCCGCCCGTCCCGAGCGTCCTGCCGCTCGCCTCGAGCGTCGAGCTGCGGGATCAGCGCGCGTTCGCCCGTGTGGTGCGGGGAACGGACGTGCGGGCGATCATCGCCGGGCACCTCCACTACTCCACGTTCGCCACGGTCGCCGGCATCCCGGTGTCCGTCGCCTCATCCACGTGCTACGCGCAGGACCTGACGGTCCCCACGGGGGGCACGCGGCCGCAGGACGGGGCGCAGGCGTTCAACCTGGTGCACGTCTACGACGACACCGTGGTCCATTCGGTCGTCCCCGTCGACGCTCCGCGGACGCTGGAGTTCATCGACCCGGGGGAGGCGCAGCGCCGCCTGCGGGAAGCGGGTGTCGGCCCCGTCAGTGCTGCGCGACGGGATGCGCCGCGCGGACGGACGACGTTGCTGCGCTGAGCTCCTGCCGCTCCCACGGGGCCCGGACGGGGAACATCCGCTCCAGTGCCGCCCGCAGGGTCTGCACCCGCACCTCCTCGGGGACCTCGGCGTTGCCCCCGTCGTTGAGGCAGAACATGTCGACATCCGCTCCGTCGGCGAGCCGATCCATCTGGCGCAGCCCCCGCGCGAGGGTCGTCTGCACGTAGCGGACGCGCGGCGCGCGCGTGGACACGGCCCGGCCCGTCATCATCGCGTAGTAGTGGTAGAGGCTGTTGGTGACGGAGATGTCGGTCGCCGAACGGAAACGGGAGGCCGCCGTCCGGGCGAAGTCCTCGGGGAACGCGGCCTCAAGCTCGGACATCACACTGCGGCGCAGGGGCGTGGCGCAGTGCTCGAGGTCGCGCACGATCGTCCGGCCGAAGCGCTCGGCGAGCAGCGCGCGATTGACCCGCAGACCGTTGTCGTGTCCGCTGCGGTGCACCGCGGTCGGCCCCGCCCCGATCCGGACGTCGCACTCGACGAACTTCGTCACGCCGCCGGGGGTGAAGAACATCTCCGGTTCGACGAGGCGGCCGAAGAACATGTCGTCGTTGGAGTAGAGGAAGTGCTCCGCGAGGCCGGGGATGCGGTGCAGCTGGGCCTCGACGGCGTGCGAGTTGTGCGTGGGGAGCACCTCCGGGTCGGCGAAGAACTCTTCGCTCCGCACGACGGTGACCTTCGGGTGCTCGTCCAGCCACGCCGGCACGGGGGAGTCGGTGGCGATGAAGATGCGCCGCACCCACGGCGCGTACATGTGGACACTGCGGAGCGCATAGCGCAGCTCGTCCACGTGCCGGTAGCGGGCCGGTCCGTCGTCGCCCTCGCCGACGACGTACTCCGCCATCTGTGCGGCACGCTGCCGCTGGAACTCCGACGCGGAGCCGTCGACCCACGAGAAGACGATGTCCACGTCCTCGGTGACCTCCTGCGGCTGCGGGTCGAACATCCCGGAGATCGTCCGCCAGGTGCGGCCGTACCGCTCGATCTCGACGAAGGACACGTCCGCCGTCGCGGTGGTGCGACGGGTGAGGGTGTTGTCCCGCGGGGCCTCGATCGTCTCGTCGCCGAAACGCCAGAACTCCACGTGCGCCGCCAGCGACGCGCCGTAGCGGAGGCTTCCGGACGGGGTGATCCGCGGGCGGTAGAGGCGCACGGTGGCCGGCGTCTGCGCGAACGGGGCGCCGTCGGCGACGAGGGTCGGCGGCGCGCCCTTCGTCTTGACGTAGAGGGGTTCGCGTCCGCAGGCGTCCGCCAGTGCCGTGAAGGCCCGCTCGGCGTCGTCGATGTCGACCACGAGGGCCGGGAGGAAGCGGGAGTGTCGGATGAGCACCGCGTCGATCCCGGCATCCCGCAGCACATCCGCGACGAACAGCAGGTCCGCGATGCGCGCATCGTGCGGGGCGAGGTCGTCATGGACGAGATGCAGGATCCCGGCGTCGACGACGACGTCCGGGCGGGCCAGCAGCGTCGTCCAGGTGTGGGTGCGCGCGGGGAGAGCCGACAGTGTGGTCACGAATCCTCCTTCTCGGATGTCGCGGGTGTGCGTGTCCGACTGAGCAACGATACGCGCCCGTCGTTACGCGCAGGTTTCGCCGCACCCCGTGCCGCTCCGCGGCGGAGTGGATAGCCTGGGGCGGTGACCGAATCACCGCGACCGCGTTCGCGCGGAGGAGACCTGCATCGCCCGTGGACCGCGGCGGAGGACCGCTACGACCGTCTCGCGTATCGGCGGGTGGGTGGGTCGGGACTCGTCCTTCCGCCGATCTCCCTGGGCCTGTGGTGGAACTTCGGCGACAACATCCCGTTCGACGATCAGCGCACGCTCCTGCGGCACGCGTTCGACCGGGGGATCATCCACTTCGATCTCGCCAACAACTACGGGCCGCCCTTCGGCAGCGCCGAGACGAACTTCGGTCGGATGATGCGCGAGGACTTCGCGCCGTACCGCGACGAGCTCATCCTGTCGTCGAAGGCGGGGTACGAGATGTGGGAGGGCCCCTACGGCGACGGGGGGTCGCGGAAGTACGTCCTCGCGAGCGCCGAGCAGTCCCTCCGCCGCATGTGCGTCGACTACGTCGACATCTTCTACTCGCACCGCGTCGATGACACCGTGCCCATCGAGGAGACGATCGGGGCACTGGACACCCTCGTGCGTCAGGGCAAGGCCCTCTACGTCGGGATCTCCTCCTACAGCGCCGAGCGCACGGTCGAGGCGGTCGCGGTCGCGCGGTCGCTCGGCACCCCGTTGGTCATCCACCAGCCGGCGTACTCGATCCTGAACCGCTGGGTCGAGGACTCCCTCACCGGCGTCCTGCGTCAGGAGGGCATGGGGGCGATCGCGTTCACGCCGCTGGCCCAGGGGCTCCTCACCGACAAGTACCTCGGCGACGGACCGGTCGACCGCGCTCAGGACCGCGGGTCGCTGCGCGGCATGACCCTCACCGACGACCAGCGCGGTCAGCTGCAGAGCCTCGACCTGATCGCGCGGGAGCGCGGGCAGACCCTCGCGCAGATGGCGATCCAGTGGGTCCTGCGAGATCCGGTGGTCGCCTCCGCCCTCATCGGCGCCTCGCGACCCGCGCAGCTCGACGAGAATCTCGCGGCGCTGGACGGTCCCGCGTTCACGATCGAGGAGATCGAGCGCATCGACGCCCTCTCCGACGGCATCGATGTGGACCTCTGGTCGGATTCGGCCACGCGATGACCGACGCGGCGCGCTCGGCGGCGGTGCGCGTGCGCGCCCCCGGCAAGCTCAACGTCTTCTTCCAGGTCGGAGGAGTCCAGCCCGACGGCTACCACGACGTGGCCTCGGTGTACCAGGCGGTGTCGCTGTACGAAGAGATCCGGGCCACGCACGCACCGGGATTCTCGATGACCGTCCGCGGCTCGGTCGACGTCTCGGGCGTCCCCGCTGACGACCGCAACCTCGCCCTGCGTGCGGCGCGCATGCTCGCGGCGGAGATCGGGTACGACGGCGGCGTGCACCTCGAGGTCGTCAAGGACGTTCCGGTCGCCGGGGGAATGGGAGGCGGATCGGCGGATGCCGCGGCCGCGCTCGTCGCCTGCGACGCGCTGTGGGGTGCGGGCCTTGCGCACACGACGCTGCACGCCCTCGCCGCCCGGCTCGGTGCCGACGTGCCCTTCGCGCTCATGGGGGGCACGGCGGTGGGGACGGGACGTGGCGACGAGCTGAGTCCGGCGCTCGCCACCGGCCGCCTCGACTGGGTCATCGTGCCCGCCGAGGGCGGCCTGTCGACCCCCGCGGTCTACGGTCATCTCGACGAGATGCGCGCCCGCGGCGACGCAGCCGAGGCCACCGCGCCCGCGGCCGCCCCCGAGGTGCTCCAGGCGCTGCGGACCGGGGATCCCCGGGTCCTCGCCGGGCAGCTGCGCAACGATCTGCAGCAGGCGGCGCTCTCGCTGCGTCCCGACCTCGCGCGGGTGCTCGACCTCGGCACGGAGGCGGGGGCCCTCGCGGGCATGGTGTCCGGCTCGGGACCGACCCTGGCCTTCCTCGCGGCGGGGTCGGAGGCGGCGCTCGAGCTCCAGATCGTGCTGTCCGCGGCCGGCCTGACCGCCCTTCACGTGCACGGCCCGGTCGCCGGAGCCCGCGTCCTCTCGGCCTGACCCCGGGGACGTCGGGGCCGGTGCGTAGCATCGAGGGGTGATCGACGACTCCCTCTCCCGCGACCTGCACGCCACCGACGTCTCGGAAGCCTCCGCGGTCCGCCTCGCCGCCCGCGGCCTTGAGCTGCGTCGTGTGCCCGGCACGGACGACGGCTTCCCGGCCTGGCTGCAGGTCGTCGCGCGCGGCTTCCTCGACGGCATCCGCAGCCCCGCGCAGATCGAGGCGGTGCGGGAGCGCTCCGCCTACCGCCGGGCGACCGGGGTCTACGACCCGTCCGCACCGGACCCGCACGCGCCGGTGGCGACGCTCGCTTCCTGGCGCGGCGAGCTCTCCGTGCCGGGGGACGCCGCGATCGCGGCGTGCGCCATCTCCTCGGTGACCGTGTCTCCGACGCACCGACGTCGCGGGATCGCGCGCGCTCTGCTGGAGGGGGAGCTCGACGTCGCGCGATCGACCGGTTTCCCCGTTGCGATGCTGACGGTCAGCGAATCGCCGCTGTACGGCCGCTACGGCTTCGCCCCGGCCGCCTTCGGTGCCTCCTGGCGGATCGACGCGCGTCGCGCGGGCTGGATCGGCCCGACGCCCTCCGGTCGGGTCGACTTCATCTCCCGCGAGCGTGTCCGGGAGCTCCTCGCGACGGTGCACGAGCGCATCCGCCGCGCGGTCCCCGGCGAGGTGGATGTGCCGGGCGGTCACTGGGATGCGATCGCGGGGACGCGGCCCGACCTCGAGAAGGCCGAGCAGCGACGGGCGGTGCAGTACACCGACGACGAAGGCGAGGTGCGCGGCGCGCTGGTCTACACGGTGCAGGAGAACGAGGCGGACTTCGCCGCGTCGCGAGCCCACGTGCACTATCTCCTCGCGGAGACCCCCGACGCGTATGCGGCGCTGTGGCGCTTCGTGCTGTCGCTGGACCTCATCGCCGAGATCACCGCCGATCAGCTGTCGGTGGAGGAGCCCCTGCGCTGGATGATCGCCGATCAGCGCGCGGCGACGGTGTCCGTCCGAGATCACCAGTACGTCCGCATCCTCGACGTCGCACCCTGTCTTTCGTCCCGTCGGTACGGTGCGCCGGGAGCGGTCGTGCTGGAGGTGTCCGACCCGCTGGGGTACGCCGAGGGGCGATGGCTCCTGCGGGTGGCTGACGACGGTGCCGCCGCCGTCACGCCGCTCGCGCCGGAGGACATCCCTGCCGATGCCGTGGGCCTCGCGCTCGGAGTCGAGGAGCTCTCCGCACTGTTCCTCGGCGGGGTGTCGGCGACCACGCTCGCGTACGCCGGTCGGATCCGCTCGACGGATGCCGACGCCGCCGGCCGGATCTTCGCCTGGCCGACGGCTCCGCGGCTGTCGATCTGGTATTGATCGGCAGCGCGCGGATCAGGCGAGAGTGAGGAAGAGCTTCTCCAGCTCCTCCTGGGTGAGGCCTTCGGCCTCGCGGGTGGCGTCGGGGTCGGCGACGCAGTCGCGCATGGCGGCCGAGACGATGGCGAAACCCGCCCGGTCCAGGGCGCTGCCCACCGCCGCGAGCTGGGTCACGACGTCCCGGCACGCGCCGCCGTTCTCGACGGCGGTGATCACACCGGCGAGCTGGCCCTGTGCGCGCTTGAGACGGTTGACGATGCGTCTGCGCGTCGCGGCCTGCTCCTCGGGGGTGCCGGTGATCATCATGCGCGTGCTCCTTCGGTGGTGGTGTCGGGGGTGAGGATCCGGTCGATCTCGGCACCGTACCAGTGCCGGAGGGTCTGGATGCCGCCGGAGAGCGACGCGGAGTCCAGCCCGTTCCCGACCAGGATCCGGTGGGCGATGTTGGCGCGGACCCCGGCGGCGCACAGGACCCGCACGGGCCGCCCGGCGGCCGCTGCGTGCACCTCGTCGATGCGTGCGCGCAACTCCGTGTGCGCGATGTTGAGGGCTCCGGGGATGTGCCCGGACGCGAACTCGGCCGGGGTGCGGACGTCGAGGATCAGGCTCGAGGCGGCCACGGCGTCCAGGTCGGCGGCGTACCACAGGCGCAGTCGCCCCTCGGCGACGTTCTCGGCGACCATGCCGGTGAGGTTCACCGGATCCTTCGCCTGGCCGTAGGGAGGCGAGTAGGCGAGGTCGAGGTCGATGAGGTCCATCGCCGTGAGCCCCGCCCGGATCGCGGTGGCGAAGACGTCGATGCGTTTGTCGACGCCTTCCGCGCCGACCGCCTGCGCCCCGAGGATGCGGCTGTCGTCGGCGGCCACGTGCACGATGAGGTGCACGGGGGAGGCGCCGGGGAAGTAGCCCGCGTGCTGGTTCGGGTGAAGGTGCAGGGTGTGGTGGGCGATGCCGGCGCCGTCGAGGGTGGCGCGGTTGGCTCCGGTCATCGCCGCCGTGAGGGAGCCGACCCGGACCACGGCGGTGCCGAGGCCCGTGGGGATCGGACGTCCGGTGCCGTGCCCGAAGATGTCGTCGGCGATGAGTCGCCCCGCGCGGTTCGCGGGGCCGGCGAGGGCGATCGGGCGCCGCGCACCGGTCACCGCATCGACGCTCACGGTCGCATCCCCTGCGGCCCAGATTCCCGGGATGCTGGTGCGACCGCGGTCGTCCACGACGATGGCGCCCCGTTCGTGCGCCAGGCCCGCGTCCACCGCGAAGGCGGTGTCGGGGCGGACCCCGACCGACAGGACGATGACGTCGGCGGGCACCCGTGACCCGTCGGCGAGGACGACGACGTCCTCCTCCGCGCCGGGTTCGATCCGCTCGGCGGCGATGCCCGCGTGCACGCGGATGCCGAGTCGGCGGAGTTCGGCGTCGAGGAGGTGGGCGAGCTCGCGCTCCAGCGGGGGGAGGACGTGCGCGGCCATCTCGACGACGTCGACCTCGAGTCCTGCGTGGTGGAAGGCTTCGGCTGCCTCCAGTCCGATGTACCCGGCGCCGAGGACCACCGCCCGCCGCGCACCGTCGTCCACGCGTGCGCGCAGGCCCACGGCATCCGCCACCGTGCGGAGGGTGCTCACGCGGTCCGAGTCGAGTCCCGGCAAGGGGGGCCGCAGGGCGCTCGCGCCGGGGGTGAGGACGAGCGCGTCGTAGGAGAGGGTGTCGGCCCCGGCCGCCGAGACGACTGTCACGGTCCTCCCGTCGGGCTCGATCGCCGACACCTCGTGGCCGCAGCGGACGTCGAGGTTCAGAGCGGCTCGGAGGGAGGCCGGGGTGTGGAGGAGAAGCGCGTCGGCATCGGCGATCTCGCCGCTGACGTGGTACGGGAGGCCGCAGTTCGCGAACGACACCTCCGGTCCGCGCTCGAGGACGACGATCTCGGCTGACTCGTCATGCCGCCGGGCTCGCGCGGCGGCGCTCATTCCAGCGGCGACGCCGCCCACGATCACGATGCGCACAGGTGTCCTCCTCGTGCCGGGACCCGGCGTCCCGGCGGCTCTCCGAGTATACCCCCTGGGGTATCGGTAGGGCAACGCGACGGGCGAGAGCGGAGGACTCGCCTACGCTGGGGAAGTCATGGCACATCTGCTGGGGGCCGAGGCCCTGCACCTGGAATTCCCGACCAAGGTCGTCTTCGACGCCGTCTCCCTCGGCGTCGACGAGGGGGACCGCATCGGCATCGTCGGCCGCAACGGAGACGGCAAGAGCTCTTTGCTCGCGATGCTCGCGGGTCGCCTCGCGCCGGATGCCGGCCGCGTCACGGTCCGTGGTGGTGTCCGCGTCGGGGTCCTCGACCAGGGCGACACCCTCGATGACACCCACACCATCGCCCGTGCGGTCGTCGGCGACACCCCCGAGCACGAATGGGCGGGCGATGCGCGCACGCGCGAGGTGATCGCGGGGCTCCTCGGCGATCTCGCGTGGGACGCGCCCGTCGTCGACCTCTCGGGCGGCCAGCGACGCCGCGTGGCGCTGGCGGCGCTCCTCGTCGGCGACCACGACGTGATCTTCCTCGACGAGCCCACCAACCACCTCGACGTCGAGGCCATTGCCTGGCTCGCAGACCACCTCCGGCGCCGGTGGCCCGCCGGGTCCGGCGCGATGCTCGTCGTGACCCACGACCGGTGGTTCCTCGACGAGGTCTGCACGCGGACGTGGGAGGTCCACGACCGCATCGTCGAACCCTTCGACGGCGGCTACGCCGCCTACATCCTGCAGCGCGTCGAGCGCGACCGGCAGGCGGCGGCGATCGAGGCGCGCCGCCAGAATCTCGCCCGCAAAGAGCTCGCGTGGCTGCGCCGCGGCGCGCCCGCGCGCACGTCGAAGCCGAAGTTCCGCATCGATGCGGCCAACGCCCTCATCGCCGACGAGCCGGAGATCCGCGACGCGACCCAGCTTCGGGCGCTCGCCGTCTCCCGGCTCGGCAAGGATGTCGTGGACCTCCTCGACACGGGCGTCTCCTACGACGGCCGTGAGGTGCTGCACCCGTTCGAATGGCGGATCGCGCCGGGGGAGCGCACGGGCATCCTCGGCGTGAACGGCGCGGGGAAGTCCACGCTGCTGGGTCTCGTCTCCGGAGAGATCGAGCCGACGACGGGTCGGGTCAAGCGCGGCAAGACCGTGCGGGTGGCCACGCTCACGCAGCGACTCGACGAGCTCGAGCAGCATCTGGACGATCCCGTGCGGGTCGTGATCGCCGGACTCCGCACGACCTACAGCTTCGGGAGCGGCTCGAAGGAGCAGGAGCTGACGCCCGGACAGCTTCTCGAGCGCATGGGGTTCTCCAGTGCACAGCTGTCGACACCGGTCAAGGATCTCTCCGGGGGGCAGAAGCGGCGCCTTCAGCTGCTGCTGATCCTGCTCGAGCAGCCGAACGTGCTCATCCTCGACGAGCCGACGAACGATCTCGACACCGACATGCTCGCCGCGATGGAGGATCTGCTCGATTCCTGGCCGGGCACGCTGCTGGTGGTCTCCCACGACCGGTACTTCCTCGAGCGCGTCACCGATCAGCAGTACGCGATCCTCGGGGGTCGGGTGCGGCACCTCCCGGGCGGCGTCGACGAGTACCTCCGCCTGCGCCAGCGCCAGCGCGAGGAGCCGCAGGCCGGGAGCAGGGACGCTCGGCCTGACGGCGCTTCGGGTCTGTCCGGTGCGGACCTGCGCGCCGCGCAGAAGGAGAGCGCCGCGCTCGAGCGCCGGCTGGAGAAGCTGGAGAAACAGATCGCCGCGGCGAAGGCGGCCCTCGCCGAGCACGACCAGGCCGACTATGTCGGGCTCGGGCGCGAGATGGAGCGCATCGGCGCGTGGGAGAGCGAGCGCGACGAGGTCGAAGAGCGCTGGTTCGCGCTGTCCGAGCAGATCGGCTGACACGCGGGCGGGCGCCCGGGACGGTCAGCCGTCGAAACCGAGGCTCAGTTTGCGCAGGAGACCCGCCAGGCGTTCCCGATCGGCGCGGGAGAGCGCGGCCAGAAGGAGCGCCTCCGCGTCCACCAGTCGGGTGATCGCGGCATCCACCCGCGTCCGTCCCTCCTCGGTCAGGGTGACCAGCACGCTGCGTCCGTCATCGGGATCCGCTTCGCGCCGCACCAGGCGCCGTCCCACGAGCCGGTCGATCCGGTTGGTCATCGTCCCCGACGACACCAGCGTCTGCTGGAGCAGCTGCTTCGGGCTGAGCTGGAAAGGCTCGCCGGCGCGGCGGAGGGCGGACAGGACGTCCCACTCCCACGGCTCCAGCTCGCTCCGGCGGAACGCCTCCCGGCGGGCGCGGTCGAGGTGCCGGGAGAGGCGGTCGACACGCGAGAGGACTTCGAGCGGGGAGAAATCCAGGTCCGGTCGCTGGGTGCTCCAGGCACCGACGATCCGGTCCACCTCGTCGGTCTGGCCAGCCATCCCTCCATTATGGCCGCGCCGGGTCTGGCAGACTTGACGGGCGACCCGCAGGGCCGCGGTCCGCCGTAGTGTAACGGCAGCACGACAGCCTTTGGAGCTGTGAGGACCAGGTTCGAATCCTGGCGGCGGAGCATGACCCAACACCCCTCCTCGGACGCGCCCCTGGCCGTCATCGTCCTCGCCGCCGGCCAGGGCACGCGCATGAAGTCCGCGCTGCCGAAGGTCCTCCACCGCATCGGAGGACGGACCCTCGTCGGGCATGTCCTCGCGACGGCGGCGGCCCTCGAACCCGACGCCGTGGTGACCGTGGTCCGCCACGAGCGCGACCTCGTCGCGCGGGCCGTGGCGGATGATCTGCCGGGCGTCCGGATCGTCGACCAGGACGAGGTGCCCGGCACCGGGCGCGCCGTCGAGCTCGCCCTCGGCGCCCTCGAGGACTTCGACGGCGACGTCCTCGTCCTTTCCGGCGACGTGCCGCTTCTGCAGGAGCAGACCCTGCGTTCGATCCTCGACGCCCACCGGGCGGGCGCCGCGTCCGCCACCCTGCTGACGGCGGTCCTGGACGACGCCACCGGCTACGGTCGCGTGCTGCGCTCCGCGGACGGCTCGGTCTCGCGGATCGTCGAGCAGAAGGACGCCTCCGCCGAGGAGGCCGCGGTCACCGAGATCAACGCCGGTGTCTACGTCTTCGCCGCCGCGCGCCTGCGCAGCGAGCTCGCGCGGGTGGGCACCGCCAACGCGCAGGGCGAGAAGTACCTCACCGACGTGGTGGCGCTCCTGCGCACCGCGGGGGACGCGGTTGCCGCGGTGGCCGCACCCGACGCCGACAGCGCGCTGGGCGTGAACGACCGCGTCCAGCTCAGCGACGCCGCCCGACTGCTCAACGCCCGCACGGTGCGTCACTGGCAGCGCGAGGGCGTCAGCATCCTCGATCCCGCGACCACGTGGATCGACGTCACGGCCACCCTCGCCCCCGACGTGACGGTGCTGCCCGGCTCGCACATCCTCCGCGCGACCGTGGTCGACGAGGGGGCGACGATCGGCCCCGACACGTCCCTGGTGGACTGCGAGGTCGGCGCGAACGCGACCGTCACCCGCACCGATGCGACCCTCGCCGTCATCGGTGCGAACGCCACCGTCGGCCCGTTCGCCTACCTGCGTCCCGGCACCGAACTCGGAGAGGGCGGGAAGATCGGCACGTTCGTCGAGACCAAGAACTCCACCATCGGCGCGCGCAGCAAGGTGCCGCACCTGTCCTATATCGGCGACACCACCATCGGGCGCGGCGTCAACCTCGGCGCGGGCGCGATCACGGCCAACTACGACGATGTCACCAAGCACCGCACCGAGATCGGGGACGAAGTCCACTCGGGCTCGCACAACGTCTTCGTCGCGCCCGTTAGGATCGGAGACGGCGCCAAGACCGGAGCGGGAGCCGTCATCCGCAAGGATGTCCCCCCGGGGGCTCTCGCCCTGAGCGTCGCCCCCCAGCGCAACATCGACGGCTGGGTCGAGAAGAACCGACCGGGTACCGGTGCCGCGCAGGCCGCGGCCACGGCTCGGTCCGCACAGAAAGCGGACGATGGGTCGCAAGAACAGAACGGTTGAGCTCGATCGGGACAACGAGATCGCCCCGGGGCTGATCGCGAAGACGAAGAAGCGTCTGGTCGTGGCACGGGGGTCCTCGCACCCCGCCCTCGCCGCGGATGTCGCGCAGTCCCTCGGAACCGAGCTCGTCCCCACCGAGTACCGCACGTTCGCATCGGGCGAGATGCTCACGCGCTTCCAGGTGTCGATCCGCGGATGCGACCTGTTCCTCATCCAGAGCTTCGGTCCGCCCGTGAACGAGTGGCTGATGGAGACGCTGATCATGCTGGATGCCGCCAAGCGCGCGTCCGCGAAGCGGATCACCGTCGTCGCTCCGTACTACCCCTACTCCCGCCAGGACAAGAAAGGTCGCGGGCGCGAGCCGATCAGCGCCCGCCTCGTCGCGGACCTGCTCAAGACCGCCGGCGCGGACCGCGTCATGAGCGTCGACCTGCACGCGGCCCAGATCCAGGGCTTCTTCGACGGCCCGGTCGACCACCTCTTCGCCAAGCCCGTCCTCCTGGAGTACTTCCAGCGGACACTGAGCGCGGACGACCGCGCCCAGCTGACCGTGGTCTCGCCCGACACCGGGCGCGTCCGCGTGGCCGACACGTGGTCGGACTCCCTCGGCGCGCCGCTGGCGATCATCCACAAGCGCCGGGACCCGAACGTGGCGAACCAGGTGACCGTCAACGAGATCGTCGGAGACGTCTCGGGCCGCGTCTGCCTCCTCGTGGACGACATGATCGACACCGGCGGCACGATCGTGAAGGCCGCGGAGGCGCTCAAGGCCAACGGCGCGACGCGTGTGATCGTCGCCGCCACCCACGCGATCTTCAGCGACCCGGCGGCCGAGCGCCTGCAGAGCCCCGCGATCGACGAGGTCGTCGTCACCGACACCGTCCCGATCCCCGACGCCAAGCGCTTCCCGAGCCTCACGATCCTGCCGATCGCTCCGCTCCTGGCGCGGGCGATCCACGAGGTCTTCGAGGACGGCTCGGTCACGAGCATGTTCGACGGCGCCGCCTGAGACGACACCGCCAGGTCGGGCTCTCCGGGCCCGCCCATAGAGTCCGATGTGAGGATGGAAGCCTGCGCTTCCGTCGCCCGGCGGAGGCCCCGCCGTGGAAGGACCGCACGATGATCCGTACCGCCCTCGCTCCCCGTCCCGTCCGCGTCTCCGCCGCCGTTGCCGCGGTCGCCGGTGCCGCGCTCCTGTCGGGGTGCTCTCCCGCGACCACGGACGCCGGCACCGACGGCGGAACCTCGGTCGAGGGGGGTGGGGGATCCGCGTCCGGCCCCTATGCCGACGGCACCTACACGGCGGAGGGGTCGTACGCGACGCCGGAATCGGTCGAGTCGATCGAAGTGACCCTCACCCTCGCGGACGACGTCATCACGGCCGTCGAGGTCGTCGGCGACCCGCAGAAGGCGGAGTCCCAGCGCTACCAGGAGCAGTTCATCGGCGGCATCTCCGACGAGGTGGTCGGCCGGAACATCGACGACGTGCAGGTCTCGCGCGTCGCGGGCTCGTCTCTCACCAGCGGGGGCTTCAACCAGGCGCTCGAGACCATCACGTCCGAGGCCGCGGGCTGAGCCGCGTGTGAGCGAGGTCTGGCGGTTCGACGCCATCGGCACCCGATGGCAGATCGAGACCCCGCAGCCCCTCTCCGGCGCCCTGCGCACGCGCGTGGAGGAGATGATGGACGCCTTCGACCGCACGTGGTCGCGCTTCCGCTCGGATTCCCTGGTGTCCGCCCTGGCTGCCACAGGCGGGTCGGCCCCGGCCCCGGCGGATGCCGCACCCATGCTCGCGCTGTACGAGGAGCTCTCCCACGCGACGGCGGGTGCGGTCAATCCCCTCGTCGCGGCCTCGCTGTCGGCCCTCGGATACGACCCCGCCTACCGGCTCACCCCCACGGGCGTGACCGTGCCGGCCCCGTCCGCGTGGACGGCCGCCGTCTCGATCGCCGACGGTCGACTCCGTGCGGCCCCCGGAGCGCTGCTCGACGTCGGCGCGCTGGGCAAGGGTCGCCTGGTCGACATCGTGGGTGAGACGGTGACCTCCGAGACGGGAGCCTCGGCGACCGTCGACGCGGGCGGCGACATCCGCGTGTGGTCATCGACGGAGCGCATCGGCCTCGAGCATCCGTACGACTCCACGCGCGTCGTCGGGGTCTGGGAGGTCACGGATGCCGCGCTGTGCGCCTCCGCGACCAACCGGCGCGCCTGGGGAGAGGGGCTCCACCACGTCCTGGACGCCCGCACCGGCGAGCCGATCGACAGCGTCGCGGCGACGTGGGCGGTCTCCGACAGCGCGATGCGCGCGGACGCGGCAAGCACCGCCCTCTTCTTCGACGGGGGTGCGGAGCTGGCGGCGCGGTGGGGTGTCGCCTGGGTCCGCATGTTCACCGACGGGCGTGTGAACAGCTCGCCCGGATGCCCGGCCGAGCTGTTCACACGCCGCAGGAGCGTGAACACATGACACGAGGGAGTTCCGCACCATGCTCACCGCGCTGACCGCCGCCGGGAATCGGGTCTTCGCCGGGCTCGGGCGCATATCGATGTACCGGACGGCCTTCTTCGCCCTCGCGGCGCTCGCGCTCATCTCCCTCGCGCTGTCGCTGTGGGGGCTCGTCTCGCCGACCGCGGCGGAGATCGTCGTGTCCGCCGCGGTCCTCGGCCTGGCGTGCGCCGGCGTCGATGCCGGCGCACGTCGGCTGCTGGGTCTGCCGTGGCGCGTGGAGTCGTCGCTGATCACCGCGTTGATCCTGCTCTTCGTGCTCCGACCGACCCTCGATCCTGCGGCGCTCGGCGGACTCGCGATCGCCGGGGCGATCGCGTCCGCATCGAAGTACGTGCTGGCGTGGCGCGGGCGTCACCTGTTCAACCCCGCCGCCGTGGGAGCCACCGCGATCACCCTTCTCGCGGTCGCATGGCCGGAGCTCGGCGCGTCCTCGTGGTGGGTGGGGACGCCCGCGCTCGCCGCCCCCGTGATCGTGCTGGGCCTGGTGGTGCTCTGGCGGACCGAGAAGGTCCGCGTCATCGCGGTCTTCCTCGTCGTCGCGGTCTCCGTGGCCCTGGTGCGCACCTCGGCGGCATATCAGGCGGTGGGTCAGGCCGTCGAGGTCGCCGACATCTTCTGGCCGATCCTGTGGTCCTCGCCGTTCCTGTTCCTGGGCGCCTTCATGCTCTCCGAACCCCTCACCATGCCGCCCCGTCGCGGTCAGCAGTTCCTCGTGGCCGGGGTCGTGGGATTCCTCGCCGGATGGCCGATCGACGTGGGAGCGATCAGTCTCGGGCAGGAGCGGGCCCTCCTCATCGGCAACGCGGTGGCCTTCGCCCTGGCCGTCCGCACCGCCGTGCGCCTGGCGCTCCAGTCCCGGGTGGCGCGGACGCCGACGGTTCGGGAACTCACGTTCCGCGTCGCCGACCGGGTGTCGTTCGTGCCCGGCCAGTATCTGGAGCTCGAAGTGCCGCATCGGCGACCCGACGCGCGCGGCACACGGCGAGAGTTCAGCATCGCCTCGGCGCCGGAGGATCTGCCGGTGCTGCGCGTGGCGTTCAAGGAGCCCCGGGAAGGGGCGCCGCGCAGCACGTTCAAGAAGGCTCTCGCCGAGGTCGAGCCGGGGGAGACGCTGGCGATCACCGGGGTGTGGGGTGACTTCGTCCTCCCCAGGCGCTCGGGCGCACCGGTGCTCATGGTGGCGGCGGGGATCGGTGTCACTCCGTTCGTGTCGCAGCTGCGCCACCTTCGTCTGGCGGGGGAGGAGCGCGACATCGTCCTCGTGTACGTCGCGTCGGACGCCGCCGAGCTCGCCTATCGGGACGAGATCGAGGCGAGTGGGATCCCGGTCATCGTGTTCACGCGCGATCGTCCGGCCGATCTGCCCGGCCACTGGACCTGGGCCCGCGGAGTGCGTCTGGACGCCGACGGACTCCTCTCGGTCGTACCCGACATCGCGGGGCGGCACGCGTACGTCTCGGGGCCGGCGGGGCTCATCGCCGACCTCGCGCCGGCGCTGGAGCGCGCCCGGTCGCTCACCACCGACGCGTTCAGCGGATACTGACCACCGACGCGTTCCGCGGACATCGACCGCCGACGCGTTCCGCGGCTACGGCGCCGGAGTGCTCGGTCGCGCCGGGAGGCGCAGCTCGAAGGTGGTGTCGCCCGGTGCGCTCCGGACCGAGAGGCTGCCGCCGTGCGCCTCGGCGATCGCGCGCGCGATGGAGAGGCCGAGGCCCGTCCCGCCCGTCTGGCGGGCTCGGGACCGGTCGGCGCGGGAGAACCGTTCGAAGAGCTCCTCGGCGAGGGCCGGGTCGATCCCCGGCCCGTCGTCGTGGACGCTCAGGACCGCATCGCCCCGGTCCCGCGACACACCGACGGTGACGGTCGTCCCCGCCGGTGTGTGGGTGCGCGCGTTGGCGAGGAGGTTCGCCGCGACCTGGTGGAGGCGGCCGGCGTCTCCGGCGACGACCACGGGCTCCGGCTCGGTGTCCAGGATCCACCGGTGATCGGGTCCGGTGGGGCGGGCGTCTTCGACGGCCTCGAGGGCGAGTCGGGTGAGATCGACCGAGCCGAAGACCAGCTCCTGGCCCTCGTCGAGACGGGCGAGGAGCAGGAGATCCTCGACCAGGGCCGTCATGCGCAGCGACTGCGCCTGGATGCGCTCCAGGGAGGCCTGGGTGGTCTCGCCCGCGGCGTCCGAATGCTGGCTGATCGCGCGCAGCGACAGCTCGGAGTAGCCGCGGATGGAGGCCAGCGGCGTCCTCAGCTCGTGGCTGGCGTCGGCGACGAAGGCCCGCATCCGCTCTTCGTTGCGCTGTCTCGCGCTCAGTGAGCGCGAGACGTGTTCGAGGAGGGTGTTGAGGGCGTGACCCACCCGGCCGATCTCGGAGTACTGGTCCACCTGGTCCTCGGGGACGCGGGCGGTGAGGCTCACCTCCCCCTCGGACAGCGGCATGGCCGCCACGCGGGACGCGGTGTCGGCCACGGTCCGGAGGGGTCGCAGGCCCGCACGGATGACGACGGCGATCGCCACGCCGAGCAGGAGCAGTCCGCCCGTGGTGACCAGGGCGACGGTGGTGAAGATCTGGCCGAGGGTCGCGGTGACGGGGGCGACGGGGAGACCGGCGAGGAAGAACAGTCCGCCGGGCTGAGCGCTGAGGAACACCCGATGATCGCCTTCGCCGGGGATCTCGACCGTGGAGATGCCGGAGCGGTCGAGCTGGGCGAGGATCTCGTCGATGTCGTCCGCGCTCAGCTCGGTGACCTGCTGCGGGCCCGACACGTACGCGCCCGACAGCCCGGACGGGCCCTGCAGGACGAACACGAAGCCCTCGGGCTGGCGGCCGCTGGCGAGGATGTCGGCGGCGGTCGCGCCGGGGTCCAGGCGCACCGTCACGCTGCTGACGGCGTTGGCCAGCTGCGTGTTCAGGTTCGCATCGAGGATGCGCCCCAGGACCGCGCCCGTGGCGATGCCGACGAGGGTGAGGATGAGGGCGACCATCCCGATGACCGTCACCATGAGGCGCGTCTGCAGGCTCCCGCGCACCCCCGGCCGTTTCCGGGCGGCGGGGACCGTCACTGCGGCGCCTTGATCATGTACCCCACCCCGCGCACCGTGTGGATGAGCGGCTCGCGGCCCGCGTCGATCTTCTTCCGCAGGTAGGAGATGTACAGCTCCACGACGCTCGACCGTCCGCCGAAGTCGTAGTTCCACACGCGATCGAGGATCTGGGCCTTGGACACGACGCGGCGCGGATTGCGCATGAGATACCGCAGGAGCTCGAACTCCGTCGCGGTCAGCTCGATCTCCACGCCCGCGCGTTCGACTTCGTGGCTGTCCTCGTTCAGGGTGAGGTCCGCGACGCGCAGGATCGGTTCCGTGCCACTGGTGAGGGCGGTGCCCGCGCGGCGCATGAGCGCCCGCAGGCGCGCCACCACCTCTTCCAGACTGAAGGGCTTGGTCACGTAGTCGTCGCCGCCCGCGGTGAGACCGGCGATGCGATCGCCGACGCCGTCCTTGGCGGTCAGGAAGAGGACGGGCACGTCGTCGCCGGACTGTCGCAGCCGCTGCAGAACCGCCATTCCGTCGAGGTCCGGCATCATCACGTCGAGCACCATCGCATCGGGTTGGAAGTCGCGTGCACCCTGAAGCGCCTCGAAGCCGCTACCGGCCGTCCGGACATCCCACCCCTCCATCCGCAGCGCCATCGACAGCAGGTCGGTGAGCATCTGCTCGTCGTCGACGACGAGGACGCGCAACGCGGATCCGTCGGGGCGGGTGAGGGCGGGTGCGGGTGCGGTCATGGATCCCAGTGTTCCGTCTCATCTATGGGATTCCTATGGCCGCACCTATGCCTCTCCTGTGAGTCGAGCAGCTCGCACATAGCGTTCGCATGACCGCCGCCGTGGTCGCTCATCAGGCGCGATCCTACGGTCGACCCGACGGACGGGTGAGGACCCGCCGGAAGGAGAAGCATGTACGGCACGTATCTCCGGCGCGAGCTCGCTGGACGCAAGAAGCAGACGGCGATCGTCGCGGCGACTCCTTCACCGTCCTCGGGATCGATCCGGCCGTCACGGCGGTGGGACCCCTGTCGGCCGTCGCGGTGGATGCGGGGCGTGCGATGGAAGCCACGGATGCCGGAGCCGCGGTCGCCGTTGTCGACGCCACGTACGCGGCGTCGGTCGAGGTCGCCGTCGGTGACGACATCGAGATCGGCGGCACGGCGTTCGAGGTGATCGGCGTGGTCGCTTCGACCTCGTCTGCCGCGGACACCGCCTCGGACGTCTACATCCCGCTCGATGTCGCTCAGGGCCTCGCCGGAGTCGGTTCTGTGGTGTCCACGGTCTACGTGCAGGCGGCATCCGTCGACGACATCGGCGAGGTGCACGCGCAGCTCGAAGAGGTGCTGCTGGAGGCCACGATCAGTGCACCCTCGGATCTCGCCGCCGGCGTCTCGGGGTCACTCTCGAGCGCATCGGCTCTCATCGCGTCGCTCGGAACGTGGCTCTCGGTGATCGCCCTCGCCGTGGCGCTCATCCTCGCCGTCCTCCTCACCGTGTCGGGGGTCACCCGGCGCACACGGGAACTCGGCACGCTGAAGGCGCTCGGATGGTCGGATCGCCGGGTCGTCGGTCAGGTGGCGGGGGAGTCCTTCGTCCAGGGTCTGCTCGGCGGACTCGCCGGTCTCGCCCTCGGCCTCGGGGCGATCGCCGTCATCGCCGTTGCGGCGCCCAGCTTCACCACCACCGCGGAGTCGCCCGCTGCCGGACCCGGCGGCCGGGGAGGCCCCGGGGGCTTCGCCGACGCCATCGCCGCGCAGACCGAGATCGTCCTCACCGCGCCGGTGACGCCGGCGGTCATCGGTGCAGCCGTCGGCATCGCGGTGCTCGGCGGTCTGCTCGCCGGCGCCGCGGGCGGATGGCGCGCTGCGCGGCTGCGGCCCGCCGAAGCCCTGCGGTCCGCGGCATGACCTCGGCCTCCGACCACTCGACCCGACACCCCCGAACAGGAGACCTCCCCATGTCCGACACGTTGCAGCCCGACCTGACCGTATCCGACGCGCGCGAGCACGAGACCACCCCCGTGTACCGACTGGAGGGGGTGACCCGTGTCTACACCGGCAAGGGGCGATCGGTCACCGCCCTCGACGCCGTGGACCTGACGATCGCCGCGGGCGAGTTCGCGACGGTCCAGGGGCCGACCGGAGGGGGGAAATCAACCCTTCTCCAGATTCTCGGTGCCCTCGACTCCCCGACATCGGGGCGTGTCCTCCTCGGAGAAGCGGATCTGGCACGCGAGCCCCGCGCCGCGCTCGCGCGCATCCGAGCGCAGGACATCGGGTTCGTGTTCCAGGCGTTCAACCTCATCCCCACCCTCACCGCGGCGGAGAACGTCGACGTCGGACTCGAGCCGCTGGGACTCGCGCGTGCCGAGCGGGAAGAACGGGTCCGCGCGGCGTTGGCGCAGGTCGACCTCGCCGAGCGCGCGGACCATCGACCCGGTGAACTCTCCGGCGGTCAGCAACAGCGTGTGGCGATCGCGCGCGCGCTCGTGAAGAAGCCGAGGGTCCTCCTCGCCGACGAGCCGACGGGGAATCTCGACGAGCGAACGCGGGACGAGATCCTGCAGCTGATGGAGGGCCTGTGTGCCGAGGGGCTCACGATGGTGGTCGTCACGCACGACTCCGCCGTGGCTCGACGGGCGCACCGTCGCCTGCGGCTCGAGCGCGGTGTGGTGCGGGAGCAGCGCGGCTGAGTCACACCACGGCGCGGGCGTGCGCGGCCAGGCGGTCCGACAGGGCGTCGTGGTCGGCGTCCCTCTCCTGTTCCTCCGGATGCGCATCGAAGTAGGCGAGGATGCGGCGCGCGCCCTCGTCGAAGGTGACGGTCGTCCGGAACCCCGGCACGAGCGCCCGCACCTTCGACACGTCGAACACCATCGAGTGCGCCTTGTCGCCGAGGAGGGTCGGACCGATCTCGGGCGCCGCCGCTGCGATCGTCTCGGACGCGACGTGGACGAGATCGGGATGCGCGACACCCGCCGCGTCGGCGAGCCACTCGTAAATCTGATCCCACGTGGGCGCGTGGGTGCCGGTGATCGTGAACGCCTCGCCGACGGCGGCGGGATGCTGGAGGAGCCCGGTGAAGGCGACGGCGACGTCGTCGCTGTGGGTGATCGTCCACAGGCTCGTGCCGTCGCCGTGGACGAGGACGGGCCGGCCTTCCCGCATCCGTGCGATGTCGGTCCAGCCCCCGAGCGTCGGAAGGGCCCGCTCGTCGTAGGTGTGGGACGGGCGAACGATCGTCACCGGGAACCCGCGGTCCCGGTACGCCGCCACGAGCAGGTCCTCGCAGGCGATCTTGTCGCGGGAGTACTGCCAGAACGGATTGCGCAGCGGCGTGGACTCCGTCACCGGAAGCCGCGAGGGCGGGGTCTGGTAGGCCGAGGCGGAGCTGATGAAGACGTACTGGCCGCATCGCCCCTCGAACAGCTCCACGTCGGCACGCACCTGGTCCGGGGTGAAGGCCAGGAACTGGGCCACGACGTCGAAGCGGCGTCCCGTGACGGCCGCGCGGACGGCGTTGCGATCACGGACGTCGGCGTCCAGACGTTCGACCTCGTCCGGGATCGCTCGGCTGCCCCGCCCGCGGTTCAGCACCGTCACCCGGTGTCCTGCGGCCACGGCGTCCCTGACGCACGCCGCGCTGATGATTCCTGTGCCTCCGATGAAGAGGATGCTCGCCATCGTCCGACCCTAACGCGACGCCCGCCTCGCGCGGGGCGGAGGCGGGCGTCGACGAAGCCGGGGACGGCTCAGTGGGTGTCTTCGGCTTCGATCTCGGTGCGGTCGCCGGACCACAGGGTGTGGAAGGTGCCCTCCTTGTCGATGCGCTTGTAGGTGTGCGCGCCGAAGAAGTCGCGCTGACCCTGGATGAGCGCGGCGGGCAGGCGCTCGGCGCGCAGGCCGTCGTAGTAGGCCAGCGAGGACGAGAACGCGGGGGCGGGGATGCCGGCGCCGGCGGCGGTCTGCACGATGCGTCGCCACGCGTCCTGGCCGCGACCGAGGGCCTCGACGAAGTAGGGTGCGGTCAACAGCACCGGCAGGTCGGGGGTGGCGGCATACGCGTCGGCGATGCGGTTGAGGAACTGGGCGCGGATGATGCATCCCCCGCGCCAGATCTTCGACACCGCGCCGAGGTCGATGTTCCAGCCGTACTCTGCCGCTCCCGCGCGGATCTCGTCGAACCCCTGGCTGTATGCGACGATCTTCGAGGCGTACAGCGCGAGGCGGACCTCCTCGATGAATGCGTCCGCGTCGGACACGTCGAGGGCGTCGGCGGGGCCGGGGAGGTCGCGGGAGACGGACCGCTGCTCGGGGTGGCTGGAGAGGGACCGTGCGAAGGTGGCCTCGGCGATGCCGGAGACCGGAACACCGAGCGACAGCGCGGTCTGCACGGTCCACGCGCCGGTGCCCTTGGCGCCTGCCTGGTCGAGGATGACGTCCACGAGGGGCTTCTGCGTCTCGGCGTCGACCTGGCGGAGGACCTCGGCGGTGATCTCGATCAGGTAGGACTCCAGCTCGCCGCGGTTCCACTCGGCGAAGACGTCCGCGATCTCGGCGGGGCTCTTGCCGGTCCCGCGGCGGATGAGGTCGTAGGCCTCGGCGATCAGCTGCATATCGGCGTACTCGATGCCGTTGTGCACCATCTTCACGAAGTGGCCCGCACCGTCGTGTCCGATGTGGGTCACGCAGGGCTCGCCCTCGGCCACGGCGGCGATGGAGCGGAGGATCGGTCCGAGCGTGATCCAGGACTCGTCGGAGCCGCCCGGCATGAGGGACGGCCCGAGGAGCGCGCCCTCCTCGCCGCCGGAGACGCCCATGCCGACGAAGTTGATGCCCGTGTCGCGCACGGCCTTCTCGCGGCGGATGGTGTCGCTGAACAGGGCGTTGCCGCCGTCGACGATGATGTCACCCGGCTCGAACACCTCCACGAGCGCGTCGATGACGGCATCCGTGGGGCCGCCGGCCTTGACCATGATCACCGCGGTGCGGGGACGGACGAGGCTCGCGGCGAACTCGTCGTACGAGAAGGCGGGCACGAACCCGGCCTCCGGGTGATCGGCGACGAGCTCGTCGGTCTTGGCGCGGGAACGGTTGTAGACCGCGACGACGTTCCCCTCGCGCGACGCGAGGTTCCGGGCGAGGTTGGATCCCATGACCGCAAGACCCACCACGCCGATGTTCGCGCGCGCCTCGGCGGGGTGATCGGTCCCGGTCGGCTCGGGGGCGGGGCGGGGAACGTCCTCCGGCGCCGGAGCGCCCTCGTGGAGATCGGCCGAACCCGGCGCCTCGTCGTGGTCGTTGCTCGTGCTGGTGGTGTTCATACCTCTCCTCGTGCGTGCCGACCGGGCATCCGCAGCGTCAGGGGCTGCTCCCGGGACCGGTCCTAGCGTAGTGGGGTGTCCTCGGGGCTCCGGGTGCGTGTGACGGCCCGGCGGGTGAGGTCTGTGATGCGGTCCCAGTCGCCGGCGTCGATCGCGTCGGCGGGCAGCATCCACGAGCCGCCGACGGCGAGGACCGAGGGCACCGCGAGGTATTCGGGGGCGGTGGCCTCGTCGATGCCGCCGGTGGGGACGAATCCGAGGCCGGAGAAGGGGGCGCCGAGGGCGCGGAGGGCGGGGATGCCGCCGGATGTCGCGGCGGGGAAGAACTTCACGGCATCGACGCCCAGGGCGAGCGCCGTCTGCACCTCGGTGGCGGTGACCGCTCCGGGGAGGACCGGGATGCCGTGATGCCGGCAGCGCTCGATGACCTCCGCGCTCGTTCCCGGTGACACGACGAAGCGTGCGCCGGCGTCCACGGCCTCATCGACCTGGTCGGCGCGCAGCACCGTGCCTGCACCGACGAGGACGCCGCCCTCCCGGGCGACCGCGGCGATGGCGTCGGCCGCGGCGGCGGTGCGGAACGTGATCTCCGCGACCGGCAGCCCTCCCTCGGCGAGGGCGTCGGCGATGCGGAGCCCCTCCTCGGCGGTGCGGGCGGTGACCACGGGAACGACGCGGTGACGGGCGAGGTCGGCGAACACGGGGGACAACATCATCTCCTTCGTCCGCTCGAGCGGTCTCGCGCGGAAGGCGAAATGATCATATCATTGGCCGCGCGGCGACGATGCGCCGCCCTTGCCCTCCCGACGACGGATCAGGACACCATGCTCATTCTCGCCCTCGAAGCCAGCACGACCTCGGCCAAGACGATGCTGTTCGACACGGAGAGCGGCGAGACCTCCGTCCGCAGCCGCCGGTTCGAGGTGGACGGCCCCGACAGCGCGGTCCGTGACGGCGACGCGATCTACACCCAGCTCATGGCGCTCGGTCGGCAGGCGGCATCCGGACGTCCCGTCGATCTCATCGTCCTCAGCGGCACGTGGCACGGCCTGACGCTCCGCGAGGCGGATCTGTCGCCGGTCACCCCGGTGATGGAATGGCCCTACACCGGCGCGCAGGACCTCTGCGCGCGCCTCCGTGCGGACGCCGATTTCACCTGGTGGTTCCACGAGCGCACCGGGTGCATGGTCAATGCGGTCTATCCCGCATTCAAACTCCGCCACCTCGCCGAGACGGGAGTGGCGCTCGCCGGCCGGCGGATGCTGGACCAGCCGACGCTGGTGTTCGCGCGGCTGACCGGCGAGGTGCGGATGAACGCCTCCCTCGCCTCGGGCACCGGGCTGCTGAACGCCCACACCGTCGACTGGGACTCCGAGGTCATCGACCGTCTCGGTCTCGCGGGCGTGCAGCTTCCTCCGCTCTGCGCCCCGGACGAATCCTTCCCGCTCACCGCGGAAGCGGCGGTGCTGTTGGGGCTCCGCCCGGGGATCCCCGTCCTCACGCCGGGGCCGGACGGCGGTCTCAGCCAGATCGGCGACCTCGCCACCGAACCGGGGGACATGACCTTCTCGATGGGGACGAGCGGGGCGCTGCGCTTCTCCACGCGGCATCCGTCGCTGTCGCCCACCCTCAGCACCTGGTCGTACCGCTCGCCCCTCGGCGCGCTCAGCGGTGCGGCCACCTCCGGGTGCGGGAACTGCGTCGACTGGGCGCGGGAGCGTCTCTTCGGCGCATCGATCGACTACGCGGAGATCGAGCCGCAGCTCTCCGCGGACCGCGAGGACCTCCCGGTCTTCCTCCCGTTCCTGTTCGGCGAACGCAGCCCCGGCTGGCAGGACCAGCGCCGTGGCGGACTGGTGGAGCTGCGCCCTCAGCATTCGCGCGTGGACATGTACCAGGGGGTTCTGGAGGGGATCGTCTTCTCGCTCTACCACTGCTTCAAAGAACTCACCGCGCTCAACGGCGCCCCGCGCCGGATCGTGCTGTCGGGAGGGGTGCTGTCATCCCCGTTCTGGACACGACTGACCGTGGACGTCTTCGGGGTGCCGATGGAGGTCTCCCCGCGCCAGCACAGCTCCATCACCGGCGCCGTCCGGATGGGCCTCCGCGCATCGGGGCTCCCGCAGACGCATCCGGCGCTGGACAGCGCCGAGCCGGAGATCCTCCACCCCGATCCCGCGCGTCGTACGCAGTACGACGCCGGATTCGCCCGCTACCTCGAGCAGTACACCCGCAGCCTCCCCGGGGCGGAGGGCGCGGCATGAGGGTCCTGGTGACGCCGACCTCCCTGAGCGCGGACCGCGACCATCCGGCACTGGCACCCCTGCGGGATCTGGACGCCGAGCTGGTCTTCAACGACGTCGGGCGGCCGCTCACCTCCGACGAGGTCGCGCGCGCCCTCGTCGGCGTGGATGCGGTGATCGCCGGGCTCGACGAGTTCGACGCCGCCGCCCTCGCGGGCGCGGATCGACTCCGCCTCATTGCGCGCTACGGGGCGGGCGTCGACAACGTCGACCTCGACGCGGCGCAGGCCCGCGGGGTCGCGGTGACGCGCACCGCCGGTGCGAACGCGGCCGCCGTGGCCGAGATGGCGATCGCCCTCGCCTTCGCGGCGGCGCGCGGCATCCCGGTCCTCGATGCCGGTGTGCGCGCGGGGGAGTGGCCGCGGGGACGCGGGATCGAGCTGGGGGGCCGGTCGTTCGGTGTCCTGGGGTTCGGGGCGATCGGCCGCCACGTCGCGGCGCTCGCGCGAGGACTCGGCATGCGCGTATCCGCATGGGATCCGCTCCTTCCCGATGCGGAGATCGCCGCGGCCGGCGTCACGCCGCGGGCCCTGGACGACCTGTGCGCGACCAGCGACGTCGTGAGCGTGCACGTGCCGTTGGTCCCCACGACGCGGCACCTCCTCGACGCGACGAGACTCGCGCTGCTCCCGCCGGGGGGTATCGTGATCAACACCGCGCGTGGCGGGATCCTCGACGAGGAGGCGGCGCGTGCCGCCCTCGACGCCGGACAGCTGCACGCGGTCGCCGTGGACGTCTACGAGAGCGAACCGCCCTCGGCGTCGCCTCTCATCGGGCATCCGCGGGTCGTCTCCACTCCCCACAGCGCGGGCCACACCGCCGAGGCCGTCACGCGCATGGCCGAGGGGACGGTCGCAGCAGTGATCGCCCTCGTCCGAGGCGACGAGCCGGAGGGGCTGGTCAGCGCACGCCGCGCACCTCGCTGAGGACGGCTTCGACGTAGCGACGCGTGTGCAGTTCCGCGCCGTCGGCGTCGCCCCGGGCGATCGCGTCGGCGGTCGCCACGTGGTTGTGCAGCGCTTCGGAGTAGGGGACGCCGGGAGTCAGGCCCAGGTGCGAGCGCCCCGCGATGACCGCGGCGATGGGTGCCTTCGTCGCGGCGAGCATCAGGTTGCCGCTGGCGTCGAGGATGAGGTCGTGGAAGGCGACGTCGACGTCGAGATACTCCTCCGACGCCCCCTCGCCGGCGTTGCCGAGTTCCTCCAGGCGCGCGGCGAGGCGCACGATCTCGGCGCGCTGGACGTCGGACGCGCGCTGCGCGCTCAGCCGGGCGGCGATGGGTTCGATCGCCGCGCGCAGCTCCGTGACGACGATGAGCTGCTGATCCCGGCGGGGTCCGCGCAACTGCCAATCGATCAGCCGCGTGTCCAGCGCGCTCCACTCCGCGACGGGGCGCACCGTGATGCCCACACGGCGCCGGGAGGAGAGCATCCCCATCGCCTCGAGCACGCGCACGGCCTCGCGGATCACGGTGCGCGACACGCCGTACTCCGTCTCGAGGCCCGCCAGGGTCAGGACGGACCCCGGCGCGAGGGCGCCGGATGCGATGCGGACGCCGAGTGCGTCGAGCACCGGTCCGTGGGATGCCTGGGCCACGCCGCTCCTTCCGAAAGGTATGACGACATGTTGCCAAAGATACGATCTTTGTGTGAGGATGCTCACGGTCGTCGACGTGCCCCCGCGGTTCGCGCCGACACCGCTCGAATCCTAACGCGGGAGCACGGACCCCCCGGGGGTGCTCCCATTCCTCTCATCAACGGAGATCTCGATGGAAGATTGGACCCAGACCCTGGGGACCCTGCCGCTGCTCGGCGTCGCTGCCGGCGCGATCGCGCTCATCCTCGTGATGATCATCGTCTTCAAGGTGCACGCCTTCCTGACGCTGATCATCGTGTCGCTGCTCACCGCGCTCGTCGCGGGTGTGCCGATCGGTGCGATCGCGACGACCCTGACCGGAGGGTTCGGCGCCACGCTCGGCACCGTCGCCCTCCTCGTGGCACTCGGCGCCATGCTCGGGAGGCTGATCGAACACTCGGGAGGCGCCAAGGCCCTCGCCGACAAGTTCGTCGAGGTCTTCGGCGAGAAGCGCGCGCCGTTCGCCCTCGGTATCGCCTCGCTGATCCTCGGATTCCCGATGTTCTTCGACGCGGGCCTGGTCATGATGCTGCCGATCATCTTCGCGATCGCACGGCGCGTGTCGAAGAACAACGTCCTGCTGTTCGGCATCCCCGCCGCCGCCGCGTTCTCGGTGATGCACGTCTTCCTGCCGCCCCACCCCGGGCCCGTCACGGCGTCCGAGCTCTACGGAGCGAACCTCGGCATCGTCCTGCTCATCGGCCTCGTCATCGCCTTCCCGGTCTGGTACGTCTCCGGCTACCTGTGGGGGAAGTTCATCGCCGCGCGCATCCCGCTTCCCGTGCCGAACCTCTTCGGAGAGCTCGACGAGGACCAGCCGACCAACCCGCCCAAGCCGCGGACGATCATCCTCCTGCTCCTGCTGCCGATGTTCCTGATCTTCCTCAACACGGGCCTCACGACCCTCGCCTCCGCGGGCTTCGTCTCGATCGACAGCACGTGGGTGCAGGTGCTGGTCCTGCTCGGCAACTCCGCCGTGGCCCTCCTCATCACCGTCCTCGTCGCGATCGTGGTCCTCGGCCGTCGCCGCGGTGAGAACGGCACGGCGCTCGAGAAGATCGTCGACTCCGCCCTCGGCCCCGTGGCCTCGGTCATCCTCATCACCGGAGCCGGTGGCATGTTCGGTGCGGTGCTCCGCGCGTCCGGCATCGGTGACGCGCTCGCCGACTCGCTCGCGGACCTCGGCCTGCCGATCATCGTCGCGGCCTACATCATCGCCGTCGTCATCCGTCTCGCCCAGGGCTCGGCCACCGTCGCCCTCGTGACGGCTGCGGGACTGGCGGCTCCGGCCGTCATCGCCGGCGACTTCAACCCCGTCCAGATCGCCGCGATCACCCTTGCGACCGCCGCCGGTTCCGTGTTCGCCGGTCACGTCAACGACTCCGGCTTCTGGCTGGTCGGTCGCCTCATGGGGATGGACGTCAAGACCACTCTGAAGACCTGGACCGTGCAGCAGGCGATCGAATCGGTCTTCGCGTTCGGGCT
Source organism: Microbacterium aurantiacum (assembly GCF_021654035.1). Taxonomy (GTDB): domain Bacteria; phylum Actinomycetota; class Actinomycetes; order Actinomycetales; family Microbacteriaceae; genus Microbacterium; species Microbacterium aurantiacum. The sequence continues at coordinate 113,993 of NZ_JAJPDW010000006.1, read as the reverse complement.
GGTGCTCATCGTCTTCGCCGTCGGCTCGATGCTCTGATCCGGCGCCCCCACCCACCGCCTTCGACCCCGGGAGAATCCATGTCCTCGCTCTTCGATGTCTCCGACCGGCTCGCGCTGGTCACCGGATCCTCCCGGGGTCTCGGCCGCTCCCTTGCTCTGGCGCTCGCCCGCGCCGGAGCCCGCGTGGTCGTCCACGGTCGCGACGCGGCCGCGGTCGAGCGCACGCGCGCCGAGGCGGAGGCGCTGTCCGGTCGGCCGGCGCACGCGGTGGCGTTCGATGTGACGGATGCCGCGGCCGTTGAGCGCGGCGTCTCCGCGCTCCTCGAGCAGGTCGGCACCCCCGACATCCTCGTCAACAACGCCGGCGTTCAGCGCCGCGCGCCCATCCAGGACTTCGCGGTCTCGGACTGGGACGACGTGATCGCCGCCAACCTCTCCGGGGTGTTCTACGTCTCGAGGTTCGTCGCTCCGGCGATGATCGCCCGCGGCTCGGGGAAGATCGTCAACGTCGCGTCCGTCCAGTCGCACCTCGCCCGCCAGACCATCGCCCCGTACTCCGCGTCCAAGGGTGGGGTGGCCCAGCTCACGAAGGGCATGGCCGCGGACCTCGCCCGCCACGGCATCCAGGTCAACGCCCTCTCGCCGGGCTACTTCGCCACCGAGATGAACGCGGCTCTCGTCGAGGACGAGGCGTTCACCGCCTGGCTCACCGAGCGGACGCCCGCGCGTCGCTGGGGCGACTTCGCCGAGCTCGACGGCGCCCTCCTCTTCCTCGTCTCCGATGCCTCGAGCTTCGTCTCGGGCCAGAACCTCTTCGTCGACGGCGGGATGACCGCCGTCGTCTGATCCCGAAAGGACCCCCATGCGCGCCGCCTTCATCGACGCCCGGCAGACCCTCGTCGTCCGCGAGGTCGACACCCCCGAACCCGGCCCCGACCAGGTGCGCGTCCGGATCGACTACGTCGGGATCTGCGGGTCTGACCTGCACTACTACTTCGAGGGCGCGAACGGCGCGTACGTCGTGCGCGAACCCCTCATCCCCGGTCACGAGGTGTCGGGGCGGATCGACCGGGATCCCTCCGGTCGCTGGCCCGCCGGAACGCCCGTCACCGTTCATCCGGCGACCTTCGGCGACCCGGCACCGTCCCTGCCGGACGCCCCGCACCTGTGGCCAAACGGGGCCTACCTGGGGAGCGCATCCACGTGGCCGCACACCCAGGGAGGGCTCGCCGAGCACCTCGTGGTCGATCGCGCGATGGTCCGCGTCCTCCCGGGGTCCCTGCCTGTGCGTCGCGCGGTCCTCGCGGAACCGCTCGCCGTGGCGTTGCACGCCCTGTCCCGTGCGGGGGAGGTCTCGGGTGCGCGCGTCCTCGTCACCGGCTCCGGCCCGATCGGTCTGCTGGCCGTCGCTGCCGCGATCGACGCGGGTGCGGGCTCGGTGACCGCGACGGACGTGCTCCCGGGGCCGCTCGCTCGGGCCTCGGCCCTCGGTGCCGACCGCGTCGTCGATGTCTCGGCCGAGACGCTGGATGCCGGCTCCTACGATGTGGTGCTCGAATGCTCCGGCGTCGCGGCATCCATCTCAGCGGCCCTCGCCGCGGTGCGTCCGCGCGGGGTCGTGGTGCAGGTCGGCATGGTTCCCGACGAGGCGCGACCGGTCAATCTCGCCCCCTTCATCTCGAAGGAGGTGACGTTCGTCGGGACGTTCCGCTTCGCGGAGGAGATCGATGCGGCAGTCGACCTGCTCGACCGGCGTCCGGAGATCGAGCAGGTGATCACCCACGTCCTCCCCGCCGACGACGCAGAAGGCGCGTTCGCCGTCGCGCGGGATTCCGAGCGGTCGGGGAAGGTCGTCGTCGCCGTCTGGCCGGGGGACACTCCGGCCGCAGGCGCTCAGTCCTTGTAGGCCGCGCCCTTCACCATCGCCCACGACGCTCCCAGCGTGGCCACGAGTCCCACCGCGCTGAGGGCGACGATCGACCACAGGACGAGGTGCGAGGCGAATCCGTATTCCATGGGTGTTCCTCCGGGAGCTAGGGGGCGTCCTCCATGCTACCGGCGGCGCTGGTAGAGTGGATCCTTGGATCCTCGGCGAGGGAGACCGACGCCCGCAGGTGCGGGTGCGGTCACCGTGATCGACGCGGGTGGCGCAGGCTGTCGGCGTGCCTCACGTGCGCGAGAGCGACGAGAGATCCCCGCAGACCCCTGGGCCGGCCGCACGCGCGGGCCCTCGATCAAGACGGGCCATGCCCGTGAGGAGAGAACATGTCGACTGAGACCGACACCAAGGTCCACGCCGAGCTTCGCGAGAACTTCGGAAAGGGCTTCGCCCGCCGCCTCCGCGCCGCCGGCAAGATCCCCGCCGTCATCTACGGTCACGGAACCGACCCCGTGCACGTCGCCCTCCCCGGGCACCAGGTGTCGCTGCTGATCCGTCGCGCGAACGCCCTGCTGGAGCTCGACGTCAACGGCACGCAGCACCTCACGCTCGTCAAGGACGTGCAGAAGGACCCGGTGCACCAGATCATCGAGCACATCGACCTGCTCGTGGTCAAGAAGGGCGAGAAGGTCCAGGTCGACGTCCCCGTCGTCGTCGTGGGCGAGCCCTTCCCCGGCACCATCGCCAACCTCGACGCCGCGACGATCGCCCTCGAGGTGGAGGCCACCCACATCCCGCAGAACGTCGAGGTCGACGTCGAGGGGCTCGAGGACGGCACGCGCATCACCGCCGCCGACCTCACGCTCCCGAAGGGCGCGAGCCTCGCCGTCGACGGTGAGACGCTCATCGTCGCCGTCTCGGTCCCGGTCGACACCCTCGCCGCCGAAGAGGAGATCGCCGAGGCTGACGCCGAGGTCGCCGCCGAGCAGGCCGAAGAGGCCGAGGCCGAAGGCGCGTCCGAGTAAGGACTTTTCGTCACGCAGCGACCCGCCCCCGACATCGTCGCGGGCGGGTCGTCGCGTAGAGGGGGTGGGTGATGGCGGAGACCTGGCTGGTCATCGGACTGGGCAATCCCGGTCCGCGGTACGAGGCGACCCGGCACAACGTGGGCCAGATGGTCCTCGATGAGCTCGCCGCGCGACGCCGTGTGGCGTTCCGCGCGCACAAGGCCGGTGCCCGGGTCGCGGAGACCTGGCTGCGTCCTGGTGCGGCGAAGCTCGTCCTCGGCAAGCCCAACAGCTTCATGAACGTCTCGGGCGGACCGGTCGCCGGGCTCGCGCGCTTCTACGGCGTGGGCCCGGAGCGGACCATCGTCGTGCACGACGAGCTCGACATCCCGTTCGACACGCTCAAGCTCAAGACCGGCGGCGGGCACGGTGGACACAACGGCGTGCGCGATGTGGCGAAGGCGCTCAGCAGCCCCGACTTCGTCCGCGTGCGCGTCGGAATCGGCCGCCCGCCGGGACGCCAGGACCCCGCCGACTGGGTGCTGGACCCGTTCTCCGCCGCCGAGCGCGCGAACCTGCCGCTGCACGTCTCCGAAGCCGCCGACGCCGTCGAGGACATCGTGGATGCGGGTCTGGTGGCCGCGCAGCAGAAGCATCACGCGCCGCGTCCCTGACGAGATCGCGCCGCGGTAAGGTCAGCCGGTCAGGCCCGTGCCCGCCGCCAGCCCGGCGGCGAGGAGGCTCTGCACGACGACTCCGAAGACCACGGGACCGAGGCAGGCGATGACGACGGCGGCGATGCCGAAGCCCCGTCCTCGCCGCTTCACGATGGCGATGATGCCCTGCACAAGGGCCCAGATACCGAGCGCCGTGCCGGTCCAGAAGGCGATCTCCGTCCACAGCACGTCCCCGCGCACGGGTGCGAGGAAGGACCAGTCGAAGGAACCGACCATCGCGTCGTCGAAGAGGCGGCGTCCGGCGCCGAGACCGACCCGGTACGCGGCGACGGCCGCCACGATCGAGGTGCCGACGGCGGCGACGAGGGAGAGCACGAAGGCGATGATGCCGAGCGTCGCGGCGGCCGCGGGCGGCGGGCCGGCGACGGGCACGCCGTACGGGGAGTCGGACGGACGCAGCGGATTGCCGTAGGGAGCGACCGGTGCCGGGGCGAGCGCGTACCCGGGGGGCGGTGCGTACCGCCCGCCCCCCGCGTCCGCGCCCGAGGGTGCGGGCGTCGGTCCGGGCGGGGGAGAGGGGATCTGGTCGCTCACGGCTCTCATCCTAGGCGCGGCCCCGTAGACTTCTGCGGTGACAGTTCCCGGGATCCTCCGCGCCCTCGAACAGGCCGAATCGTTTCGGGATGCCGTCGCCGCGGCATCCGTCGACGCCGATTTCTCGCTCGTCGAAGGCCTGGACGCCCCCCTCGTCGCCGCTCTCCTCGAACGACGACGTGCGGCGGGACACCCGCCCGTCGTCCTCGTCATCGCGCCCACCGGGCGCCGCGCGGAATCCTTCGGTCCGGCGCTGCGCTCCCTCGTGCCCGGCGCCGAGATGCTGCACTTCCCCGCGTGGGAGACCCTCCCGCACGAGCGGCTGAGCCCGAGTGCCGAGATCGTGGGCCGGCGCCTGGAGGCCCTCGGGCGGATCGCGGAGTGGTCCGGGACCACGCCGCTGGTGATCACCGCCTCCGTGCGGGCCGCGGTCCAGCCGCTGGCCGCCGGGCTCACCGACATCCGCCCCGTGGTGCTGACGGCGGGGAGCCGCGCCCACGATCTCGCCGACGTGGCGCGCGAGCTGGTGACACTCGCGTACCACCGCGTGGACATGGTGTCCCGCCGGGGCGAGTTCGCCGTGCGCGGTGGAATCCTCGACGTCTTCCCGCCGACGGCGGCACACCCCTTCCGCGTGGAGTTCTTCGGCGACGAGGTCGATCAGATCCGCGCGTTCTCCGTGGCCGACCAGCGCTCCCTCCCCGGGGAGATCGCGGAGGTCTCCCTCATCGCCAGCCGCGAACTGCTGCTCACCGACGCCGTGCGCGAGCGCGCGGCGGGGCTGACGGAGTCGTTCCCGGGCCTGCGGTCGATGCTGGAGAAGATGTCCGAGGGCATTCCCGTGGAGGGCATGGAGTCGCTCCTGCCCGCGGTCGCCGATCGACTGGTGAGCCTCGCGGACTATCTGCCCGAACGGGCCGCGGTCGTGCTGGTCGAGCCGGAGCGCGCCATCACCCGGGCGATCACGCTCAGCGACACGAACCGCGAGTTCCTCGATGCGGCATGGAGCGCGGCGACGGCAGGGGCCAAGACGCCGGTCGATCTCGGAGCGGGCGATTTCCTCTCCCTTCCCGCTCTCCGTGCCGCCGCCGCGGAGCGCGGGGACGTGTGGTGGACCCTCAGCACCTTCGATTCCGGAGCGGCGGATGCCCTCGCGGAGGGTCTCATCGACATCGACATCGACGTCGCGCTGGAGCGGTCGGCGACCATCCGTGTGCTCGGTGCTCCGGTGCCCTCCTTCCACGGCAACGTCGACGGCGCGATCGAGCACGTCGCGGGGCTCCTCGCCGACGGCTGGCGGGTCGTGGTGGCCGCCTCCGGCGCGGGGCTCGTCGAGCGCGCCCGCGACGTCCTGGCCGAGCACGGCACGGCCGCGCGCGTGGTGTCCGATCTCGCCGAGCTCCCGGAGCCGGGGGTCGTCCACGCGGTCGTGACCGAACTCGAGCGTGGCTTCGAAGTCGCCGACGCGCGCCTGGCGGTCCTCACCGAGTCGGAGTTCTACGGGCGGACCATCGGCGGCGACCAGCGGGTGGTGAAGAAGCTCGCATCGCGGCGGAAGAACGTCGTCGACCCGTTGCAGCTGAAGCCCGGCGACATCGTCGTCCACGCCACCCACGGTATCGGCCGCTTCATCGAGCTCACTCAGCGGGAGGTCTCCTCCGGGGGGCGCAACGCGGTGAAGACGACGCGCGAGTACCTCGTGCTGGAGTACGCGCCGTCCAAGCGCGGCTACCCGGGGGACCGTCTCTTCGTGCCCACCGACCAGCTGGACCTCCTCTCGCGCTACGTCGGGGGAGAGGCGCCGACGCTGTCGAAGATGGGCGGCAGCGATTGGGCCGCCGCGAAGGGCAAGGCGCGCCGGGCCGTCCGCGACATCGCGGTCGAGCTGGTGAAGCTGTACTCGGCGCGGATGTCGGCCAAGGGTCACGCGTTCGGACCAGACACGCCCTGGCAGCGGGAGCTGGAGGAGGCCTTCCCCTTCGCCGAGACCCCCGATCAGCTCCAGACGATCGACGAGATCAAAGCCGACATGGAGAAGCCGGTCCCGATGGACCGCCTGCTCTCCGGAGACGTCGGGTTCGGCAAGACCGAGGTGGCCGTGCGCGCGGCCTTCAAGGCCATCCAGGACGGCAAACAGGTCGCGATGCTCGTGCCCACCACGCTTCTGGTCAAGCAGCACACCGAGACCTTCACCGAGCGCTTCGCCGGATTCCCCGTGAAGGTCCGGGCGCTGTCGCGCTTCCAGACCGACAAGCAGGCCACGGAGATCGTCGCGGGCCTTGCCGACGGCACGATCGACATGGTCATCGGCACCCACCGCATCCTCACCGAGCAGGTGGTCTTCAAGGATCTCGGACTGATGATCATCGACGAGGAGCAGCGGTTCGGCGTCGAGCACAAGGATGCCCTGAAGAAGCTGAAGACCAACGTCGACATCCTCGCGATGAGCGCGACGCCGATCCCCCGGACCCTGGAGATGGCCGTCACCGGCATCCGGGAGATGTCCACGCTCGCGACCCCTCCGGAGGACCGGCATCCGATCCTGTCTTACGTCGGAGCGCGCAACGACAAGCAGATCGCCGCGGCGATCCGACGGGAGCTCCTGCGCGAGGGGCAGGTGTTCTACGTGCACAACCGCGTTCAGTCGATCCAGCGGGTGGCGGCCGATCTGGCCGAGCTCGTACCGGAGGCACGCATCGCCGTGGCGCACGGGCAGATGGGCGAGCATCAGCTCGAACAGGTGGTGGACGACTTCTGGGAGCGCAAGGCCGACGTCCTCGTCTCGACGACCATCATCGAGACGGGTCTGGACATCGCCAACGCGAACACGATCATCATCGACCGCGCCGATAAGTACGGACTCAGCCAGCTCCACCAGCTTCGAGGTCGCGTCGGGCGCGCGCGCGAACGCGCCTACGCCTACTTCCTCTACGACGATCAGAAGCCGCTGTCCGAGACGGCGGCCGATCGGTTGGAGACGATCGCCGTCAACAACGACCTCGGTTCCGGGATGCAGGTCGCGCTCAAGGACCTCGAGATCCGCGGAGCGGGAAACCTCCTCGGCGCCGAGCAGGCCGGTCACATCGCGGGGGTCGGCTTCGACCTCTACCTGCGCATGATCGGCGAAGCCGTCGCGACCTTCCGCGGCGAGGAGACCGAGGGGCCCGCCGAGCTGCGCCTGGAGCTCCCCGTCGAGGCGCGCATCCCCGACTCGTACATCGACAGCGAGCGGCTCCGCCTCGAGGCCTACCAGAAGCTCTCCGCCGCGGCGTCGGCCACCGCGAAGGAGGGCGCGATCGCCCTCGTCCGCGAGGAACTCGCCGACCGCTACGGCGCACCGCCGGAGGAGGTCGAGGGGCTCTTCTCGATCGCCCACCTGCGCCGACGGGCCGCGCGCGCCCAGCTCGCCGACGTCGTGGCGATGGGCCCGAACCTCCGGATCGCGCCCGCGAACCTCCCCGATTCGATGCGCGTGCGCCTGCAGCGCCTGTACCCGAAGGCGAAGCTCCTCGCCGGGGGCGACGCGCTCGTGGTGCCGCTGCCGACCGCGGACGGCGCGATCCTCACGGATGCGGCGCTGGTGGCGTGGGTGGCGCAGCTTCTGGATCAGCTGTGGCCGGAGCCGGAGCAGACCGCGGGGTAGGCGTACGCTGTCGGGGAACGAGGAGGGGACGATGCAGTTCGCACACCTCGGGGCCGAGCCCCGGATCCATCCCGACGCCGTCGTGGCGCCGTCCGCGGTGATCAGCGGCGACGTCGTGATCGGACCCGACTGTCAGATCCTGCACGGTGCGGTCATCACGGCGGAGGGCGGCGCACTCACCCTCGGTTCGCACGTGATCGTGATGGAGAATGCGCTGATCCGCTCCACGGCGACCAACCCGGTCCACATCGGCGACCACGTGCTGATCGGACCGCTCGCGAGCGTCTCGGGGGCGACGATCGAGGACGAGGTGTTCCTCGCCACCGGGACGCGGGTCTTCAACGGTGCGCACATCGGGGCGCGCAGCGACGTGCGCATCGGAGCGATCGTCCACCTGCGCACCACGCTCCCGCCCGAAACGGTGGTGCCGATCGGCTGGGTGGCCGTCGGTGCGCCGATGCGGATCCTCCCCGCCGAGCGTCACGAGGAGATCGAGGCGGCACAGCGCGAACTCGACTTCCCCGGCTACGTGTTCGGTCTGGATCGCCAGACGCCGGATCTGATGGTGCAGCTGACCGAGCGTTACGGACGGAGCCTCGCCCGGCACGCCGACGACCGACCGCTCGGCTGAGCCGGCGCGGAACGGCCGACCGGCTCAGCCGGTGTTCTGCAGACCCGCCGCGACCCCCGAGACGGACAGGAGCAGCAGACGCTGCTGCTCCGGATCCACCGGGGCTCCCTCGTCCGCGGCGCGGAGCGCCCGCAGGGCCCGCAGCTGGAGGAGCGAGAGGGCGTCGACGTAGGGACTGCGCATCTTCACGGCGCGCTGGAGCACGGGCTTACCCGCCAGCAGCTCCGTCCCGCCGGTGACACGGATCACCCATTCGCGCGTCAGCACCATCTCCGAGCGCACGAGCTCGGCGAGATCGTCGCGGTCTCCCAGATCGAGGTACTGCCGGGCGATGCGGTCATCCGTCTTCGCCAGGCTCATCGCGACGTTGTCGACCATCGTGCGGAACAGCGGCCACTCCGCGTAGGCGCGCTGCAGAAGACCCTCGTCTCCCACGGCGTCCAGGGCGGAGCCCAGGCCGAACCACCCGGCCAGGTTGATGCGTGCCTGCGTCCAGGCGAAGACCCACGGGATGGCGCGCAGATCGGCGAGCGACTCCACCGACAGACCGCGACGGGCCGGGCGCGAGCCGAGGGCCAACAGGCCGATCTCCTCCATGGGGGTGACGCGCGCGAACCACGGGGCGAAGCCCGGGGCCTTGACGAGCGAGAAGAAGCGCTCGCGCGAGGCGACGTCCATGGTCGCGGCGACCTCGGCGTACTTGTCGGCCGCGGCGCGGTTTCGTTCCTCGTTCGACGGCGCGGACGCCGTCAGGATCGCCGCGGCGACCTGGTCGATGTGACGCATCGCGATCGCGGGGTCGCCGTACCGGGCGAAGATGACCTCGCCCTGCTCGGTGAGCTTGAACCGCCCGTCCACGGAATGCGGGGGCTGGGCGAGGATCGCGGAGTTGGCCGGGCCGCCGCCGCGTCCGAGCGCACCGCCGCGGCCGTGGAAGAGGGTGAGTTCGATGCCGCTCTCCCGCGCCCACGCGGAGATCGCCGCCTGCGCCTGATAAAGCGCGAGGTTCGCCGCGACGGGGCCGACGTCCTTCGACGAGTCGGAGTACCCCAGCATGACTTCCAGTCGTCGCCCCGTCGCCTCCAGGCGCGAGGCGAACTCGGGGTGCTCGACGATCTCGGCGAGGATCCCCGGGGCCGCCTGCAGGTCGGCGAACGTCTCGAACAGGGGGATGACATCCAGCACCGGCGGCGTCCCCTCGGGGCCGACGGCGAAACGCGCGAGGCGGTGCACGGCGGCGAGGTCCTCGGCCGACTGCGTGAACGACACGATGTAGCGTCCGGCCGCGCGGGGTCCGTAGCGCTCCTGGAGGAATGCCACGGAGCGGAAGACGTCGAGGACCTCATCGGCGAGTTCGCTGCGCTCGCCCCCGGCCTCGAGCTCCGCGAGGACCCGGGCGTGGACCGCCGAGTGCTGGCGGACCTCCAGCTCGGCGAGGTGGAATCCGTAGGTCTCCACCTGCCACAGCAGCTGCTGCAGGTGTCCGTAGGCCTGTCGGGCGGCTCCGGCCTGGACCAGGGAATCCTGGATGACCCGGAGATCGGCGACGAGGTGCTCGGGATCGCGGTACGCGAGATCCGCATCGCGGGCCCGGGTCGCGGCGAGCTTCCTCGCGATGAGGAGGACGATGCGGCGGTAGGGCTCGTTGGGCGAGCGCTGGGCGATCTCGCCGGCGGCTTCCTCGTCCGCGGCGGCGAGGCGCCGTCCGAGCGCGAGCAGAGCCTCGCTCGGCGGAGTGGAGGCGGCATCCAGCGTCAGGCCCCGCCCGATCCGCTCCGCGGTCCGCTCGAGACCGATCAGGACGTGCTCGCTCGCGATCTTCGCGGCCTTGCGGGTCACCGACGCCGTGACGAAGGGATTCCCGTCGCGATCGCCGCCGACCCACGAGCCGATGCGGACGAACGGCTTCACGACCGGCGCGCGGTTGCCCGCACCGGGACCCTGCAGTGCGTCGTCGACGCGTCGGTAGACGTGCGGGATCGCCGTGTACAGGGTCTCGTCGAAGACCGCCATCACCGCGCGCACCTCGTCGGTCGGGGACGGCTTCTCCGGACGGAGCGGGGCCGTACGCCACAGCGTGTCCACCTCTTCCAGCATCCGCCGCTCGGCGCGACGCTCATCGGCGCCGTTGCGCCGCGAGGTCTCGTGCTCGTCGAGCAGGCTCGCCAGACGCCGGATGCTGGAGGACACCGCCCGGCGACGGGCCTCGGTGGGGTGCGCGGTGAAGACGGGATGGAAGCGCAGAGCCTGCAGCCGCTCGAGCGCCGTCTCATCGCCGACCTCCGCGGACAGGCGGACGAACGCCGCCGCGACGGAGTCGGACGCGCTCTCGCGCTCGGGGCGGCCGTCACGCTCCCGCAGGACGCGCACGCGCTGGTGCTCCTCAGCGAGGTTGACGAGGTGGAAATAGCAGGTGAAGGCGCGGGCGACCTCGTCGGCACGCGCGACGCTGAACGAGTCCGCGATCGCGGCGGCGCGCGCGAAGGCCTCCGGCGTCTCGTCGGTGTACGCCTGGATCGTCGCGGCGCGAAGGCGCTCCACGTCCTCGAACAGGCCGGGGGAGCCGCTCTCGCGAAGCACCTTGCCCAGGAGCGATCCCAGCATCCGCACATCGGCGCGCATACGTTCGGGTGTCTCCTGACCGGCTTCGAAGCGCCCCACGAGATCGATCGCCTCGGTGTTGGTCAGTTCACGCATGGGTTCCACGCTAGCGCCGCGGCGAGACGCGTTCGTCACGGCGGGCGCTGTGTGACGACGGGGCTACACTCGCACTCGATGTCGCTCCTGCGCTCGGCGCGTTTTCCCGCCGTCATGTTGCTCTCCGCAGCCGTTCTGGGTCTGATCGTTGCCAATTCGCCGATCGGGCCCGCGGTCGACGCCGCTAAACACACCTACCTCGGCATCCCCGGGGTCTTCGAGATGTCGCTCGGCCACTGGGTCCAGGACGGGCTCCTGGCCGTGTTCTTCTTCATCGTCGCCGTCGAACTGCAGTTCGAGCTCACCGCAGGGGAGCTGAACTCCGCGCGCAAGGCGCTGCAGCCGGCGATCGCCGCGGCGGGCGGGGTGGTGACGCCGATCGCGGTGTTCCTGCTCGTGGCCGGATCCTCGGACGCGTCCCGGGGCTGGCCGATCCCGACCGCGACCGACATCGCCTTCGCCCTCGGGGTGCTGGCCGTGTTCGGTCGAGGGCTTCCCTCCGGCATCCGGATCTTCCTCCTCGCCCTGGCGATCCTCGACGACATCGTGGGCATCGTGTTCATCGCCGTGCTCTTCACCAGCGACCTGAACCTGGGGCTGCTGGCCCTCGCAGCGCTGACCGTGGTGATCTTCGGTGTGCTCAGCAGGCGGATGGACACCCCGGCGCGCCCGCTGCTCATCGGCGTCCTGGTCGCCCTCGGCATCCTGGCCTGGGTCCTGACGTATCTCTCCGGTGTGCACGCGACCCTCGCCGGCGTCGCTCTGGGCCTCGCGATGGCCCAGCAGCCGGCGCTTCGGGCCCGGCATTCGCTCGAGCCGTGGGTCAACGGCCTCATCCTGCCGCTGTTCGCCTTCTCGGCCGCGCTCGTGGTCATCCCGCAGGTGACGCCGACGCAGCTCTCGCCGGCGTTCTGGGGCATCCTCCTGGCGCTTCCCGTGGGCAAGATGATCGGAATCAGCGTCGCCGGGTGGCTTTCTCTGCGGATCGGCAACCGCGGCGTCGCGCCGCACCTGTCCTTCGCCGACCTCCTCGCGGCGGGAGCGCTCGGCGGGATCGGCTTCACCGTCTCGCTGCTGCTGTCGGAGTTGGCGTTCGCGGATGAGCCGCTCCTGCGCGACGAGGCGACGCTCGGCGTTCTCGGCGGGTCGATGATCTCCCTCGTGCTGGCCGGAGTGCTCGTCTCCCTCCGCGCGCGGCACCACCGTCATCAGGCGATCGAGGTGCCCCGGTGATCGAGCCGACGGATGCCGTGCGCGCGGCGGTGGAGACGATGCACCTGGTACGTGAGCGGTGCGCATGGAGCCGGCGCATCACCCATCGCGACCTCGTGCCGTACCTGATCGAGGAGAGCGCGGAGCTCATCGAGGCGATCGAGACGGGGGATGCCGCCGAGATGCGCGAAGAGCTCGGCGACCTGCTGTGGCAGGTGCTCTTCCATGCCGAGATCGCCGCGGGAGAGCGGGGCGAGGCGTTCGACATCGACGACGTCGCGCGGGGGCTGTCGGAGAAGATGATCCGCCGCCACCCGCACGTGTTCGGCGACGCGGTCGCGACGACGCCCGAAGAGGTGCTCGTCCACTGGAACGCCGCGAAGGCCGCGGAGAAGAGTGCGCGCACGAGCGTCCTGGACGGCGTCAGCGCGCGGATGCCGTCGCTCGCCCTGGCTCAGAAGCTGCTCGGCAAGGCGGCCTCGGTGCCCGGGACGGCGGCGCCCGCAACCGCTCCCGGCGCTCCGGCGAGCGAGGACCAGCTGGGTGAGGCGCTCCTCGCCCTGGTCGCCGTCGCACGCGCGGAGGGCTGGGACGCCGAGCGCGCCCTTCGCAGCCGTCTGCGGTCCCTCACGGACGACATCCGTGCCCAGGAAGGCCGCGCCGGCACGGTCTGACGCGCGTCGCGCGCCACTACCTGGGAAGATGGTCCGGTGCCCTCCGTGAACGCCCCGCGCGGCATGCGCGACTTCCTCCCCGCCGACAAGGCCCGCCGCGAGCGCGTGCTCGCCACGATCCGCGACCGCTATCGCGCGCACGGTTTCGACGAGATCGAGACGCCGGTGATGGAGGAGTACAGCCGCCTCCACGCGGGAATCGGCGGCGACAATGAGAAGCTCGCGTACAACGTCCTCCGCCGCGGACTCGACGCCGACGCGGTGCGTGCCGCGGCCGAGGATCCCGCGTCGCTGACCGATCTCGGGCTGCGCTACGACCTGACCGTCCCGTTGGCCCGGTTCTACGCCACCCACCGCGGCGTGCTCCCCGCGGTGTTCCGGGCCGTGCAGATCGCGCCCGTCTGGCGAGCCGAACGTCCGCAGAAGGGTCGGTACCGCCAGTTCGTGCAGTGCGACATCGACATCATCGGCGATCCCTCCGCGCGCGCCGAGGCGGAGCTCGCGGTCGCGACCCTGGACACCCTCGATGCGCTGGGGCTCGCGGGGGCGGAGATCCGGGTCAACGATCGACGCATCCTGGACGCCATGCTCGCGCAGTTCGGATTCGCCGAGGCCGAGCGTCCCGGCGTCCTGATCACGATCGACAAGCTCGACAAGATCGGACCCGACGGCGTCGAGCGCGAGCTTCTCGAGCGCGGTGCGGGAGCGGATGCGGTGGCCGCCTTCGCCGCGTTCCTCGCCCGCCCGGCGTCCGCCGCAGAGCTCCCGTTCGGCGAGGAACGCATCCGGGCGGCGCTCCCCGAGGGAATCGACGAAGAGATCATCCGGCACGTGGCCGGGATCGGCGCGGCCGTCGCCGCCGCGCGCGGGACCGGGACAGCGCCCGTCGTCTTCGACCCCTTCCTCGTGCGGGGAATGGGCTACTACACCGGAACGATCTTCGAGCTCGCCCATCCCGCCGTCACGTACTCGCTGGGCGGCGGCGGCCGATACGACGGCATGATCGGGAGGTTCCTCGGTCAGGACGTCCCGGCCGTGGGCTTCTCGATCGGATTCGAGCGCATCGTGGACCTGCTCGAAGAACACGGCGAGAGCCGCGCGCCGGCCGTCGTGCTCATCCACGACCGCGACGTGCCGCTGGCGCAGCTGCTGGCGGCGAAGACACGACTGCTCGACGGCGGGGCCCGCGTGCGAGTGGAGCAGCGCCCGAAGAACCTCAAGGCACTCCTGGAGCGCGCTGCCGCCGACGGCTACCGGTCGTTCGTCACCCTCTCGGCGGACCAAGATGTCGACGCACTGGAGCAGCGGCCTCTGAGCTGAGCCCCGGCGGGCGCGCACGTGTGGTCGCCTTCCGTTCACCCGCGCGACGTCTGCATGGGGTCCACTTCGGGGATGCAGGGCACCCGCACACTCATCCGGGTGTCCGGGGGAGCGGTGATCCTCACCCTCCTCGCGCGCACGACGCTCGCCCGCCAGGCGGCCGTCGCGCGCCGACGCATCGGGAAGCCTCTCGGGGAGGACGCGCTCGACGCGGACCGGGTCTGGGGTGCACGGCGCCGCGGCGCGCCGCTGCATCTGGTGCTGCTCGGAGACTCGATCGCGGCGGGACTGGGCGCCTCCCGCCCCAAGGAGACTCTCGGCGGACGTCTGGCGAAGGGCATCTCCCGCGCGCTGGATCGGCCGGTTCACCTGCACACCCTTGCGCAGGTCGGGTCGGAGTCCTCCGCGCTCGCCGGTCAGGTCGCTCGGCTGCCGCGCGGGCTCCGACCGGATGCCGCGGTGATCGTCGTCGGCGGCAACGACGTCACCCATCGACGGCCGGTCATGCGCTCCGCCGCGCATCTCGCCGAGGCGGTGCGGGCGCTGCGGGAGCGCGGCATCCCGGTGATCGTGGGCACGTGTCCTGACCTCGTGGCGCTGCGGCCGGTCCCGCAGCCGCTCCGCACGCTCGCGGGCCGGTTGTCGCGTCGCCTCGCCTTCGCCCAAGCGCGGGAGGCGGCGCGCGCCGGGGGCGTGGTGGTGTCCCTGCGCGCGACCGTCGGGCCCGTCTTCCTCTCCCGCCCGGAGGAGATGTTCGCGATGGACCGCTTTCACCCCTCGGCTGCGGGGTACCGGCGCACGGCGGAGGCGTTCATCCCGGCGATCATCCAAGCCCTCCACGCCGTGCGGGTTGACGGGGACCGTCCGGGGCCGGTTGGCTGAGGCGATGGCATCCGATATCGACTCCGCGACCTGGCGTCGCGTCGACGCCTATCTGTCGGCGCTGCTCGTGGGGGAGGACCCGGCTCTCGACGCCGCCGTCGCGGCGCAGCGGGCGGCGGGCCTGCCGGCGATCGAGGTCGCGCCGGTCAACGGGAAGTTCCTGCATCTGATCGCGCGGATCTCCGGAGCCCGGCGGATCCTCGAGATCGGCACGCTCGGGGGGTACTCGGCGATCTGGCTCGCCCGCGCGCTCCCCGACGACGGTCTCGTGATCTCGATCGAGGCCGAGCCCGCGAACGCACGACTCGCCCGGGCGAATCTCGATCGTGCCGGCCTCGGTGGGCGCGTGCAGATCCGCGAGGGGCGCGCGCTCGACGTCCTCCCCACCCTGTCCGGTGAGGCTCCGTTCGACCTCGTCTTCATCGACGCCGACAAGGAGTCCAACGCCGCCTACCTGGACTGGGCCGCGCGACTGGGCCGCCCGGGCACCGTGGTGATCGTCGACAACATCGGCCGCGGCGGCGCGGTCGCCGATCCGACGAACTCCCGACCCGATGTGGTGGGGACGCGGCAGGGTCTGGAAGTCCTCGCCCGCGATCCGCGCTTCGAGGCCACCGCCCTCCAGACGCTCGACGCGAAGGGCTACGACGGCTTCGCCGTCGCCGTGGTGGTGTGACCCTCCTGCGGCGACGGCCCCGCGCCTCTAGAGTGGTCTCGGACCGACGACGCTCCCGATATCCACTCATCCCCGGACATCACCCCTCCACGACACAAGGAGTCACCCAGTGGCATTGATCGAGGCTGTAGGCGCACGCGAGATCCTCGACTCGCGCGGAAACCCGACCGTCGAAGTGGAGGTGCTCCTCGATGACGGTGTCGTCCAGCGTGCCGCGGTGCCCTCGGGCGCATCCACCGGTGCCTTCGAGGCGTACGAGCTGCGGGACGGCGACAAGAGCCGGTACTCGGGCAAGGGCGTGCTCAAGGCCGTCGCGGCCGTCATCGACGAGCTCGGCCCCGCCATCGAGGGCGTCGAGGCGAGCGAGCAGCGCGTCGTCGACGAGATCCTCATCGAGACCGACGGCACCGAGAACAAGTCGCGGTGCGGGGCCAACGCCATCCTCGGCGTCTCCCTCGCCGTCGCCAAGGCCGCCGCGGACGCCGCGGACCTGCCGTTGTTCCGCTACCTCGGCGGCCCCAACGCCCACGTCCTCCCCGTTCCGCTGTTCAACGTCATCAACGGCGGCGAGCACGCCGACAACGGCATCGATTTCCAGGAGTACTTCCTCGCCCCCATCGGCGCGGAGACCTACTCCGAGTCCCTGCGGTGGGGCACGGAGATCTACCACGTGCTCAAGAGCGAGCTGAAGGCGGCCGGCTTCAACACGGCGCTGGGCGACGAGGGCGGTTTCGCGCCCGACCTGCCCAGCAACCGCGAAGGCCTGGACTTCCTGATGAAGGCGATCGAGAAGGCCGGGTTCGCCCCGGGCACCGACATCGCCGTCGGCCTCGACGTCGCCGCCACCGAGTTCTTCTCGGAGGGTGTCTACACCGTCGAGGGCAAGGCCTGGTCGGCTGACAAGCTCACCGACTACTTCGCCGACCTCGTCGCCAACTACCCGATCGTCACGATCGAGGACGCCCTGGCCGAGGACGACTGGGACGCGTGGAAGGGCCTGACCGACGCGATCGGATCGAAGGTCCAGCTCGTCGGCGACGACCTCTTCGTCACCAACCCGCAGCGTCTGCAGCGCGGCATCGACCTCGGCGTCGCGAACGCGCTGCTGGTGAAGGTCAACCAGATCGGAACCCTGTCCGAGACGCTCGACGCGATCGCCGTGGCGACCCAGAACGGCTACCGTTCCATGCTGTCGCACCGTTCCGGCGAGACCGAGGACACCACGATCGCGGACCTCGCCGTCGCGGTCAACTGCGGTCAGATCAAGACCGGTGCGCCTGCGCGCAGCGAGCGCGTCGCGAAATACAATCAGCTTCTGCGTATCGAAGAGGAACTCGGCGACGCGGCGGTCTTCGCCGGGCGCGGAGCGTTCCCCCGATTCAAGGGCTGATACGCGCCGGACAGCGTAGGAGAGGGGGAGCCGTGGTGGACACGACGGCTCCCCCTTCCCGTCCCCCCCGACGTCCGCGACGAGAGGGACGATCGGCGCCGGACGTGCGGGCGTGGCTCACCGGCATCCGGTCGTCCGGTTTCGCCGCCATCATGCTCGGACTCGTCGTGCTCGCAGCCTTCGTGCTGGTGCCGACCATCGGGACCTACCTCGACCAGCGTCAGCGCGTGGCGGCGTTGGAGGAGGCGGTCGAGGTGGGCGAGGAGCGCGTCGCCGACCTCGAGGCGCAGCGGGAGCGCTGGACCGACCCGGCCTACATCACCACCCAGGCGCGGGAACGACTGTACTTCGTGGCGCCGGGCGAGGTGGTCTACCTCATCGACAACGATCTTCCGCCGCAGGATGTGCCGCAGGAGCCCGCGGCCGTCAGCGACGAGGTGCAGACGACCCGGACCGACTGGATGGGGCAGATGGTGCGGTCGATCACCGAAGCGGGTCTCTCGCGCACGGTGACCCGGACGACGGAGCCGTGACACGCGTCGGGGTTCGTCGACGCCGGCGCCCCCAGCTACCCTCGAAGACGTGACCACGCCTCCCTTCGCACCCCTGAGCGACCGCGACCTCGTCGTCCTCCGCGCGCAGCTCGGACGCCCGGCGCGCGGCGTCGTCGGTGTCGCCGCACGCTGCGTCTGCGGAAATCCCACGGTGGTGGCCACCTCCCCGCGGCTCCCGGACGGCACGCCCTTCCCGACCTTCTACTATCTGACCCATCCGGCGGCGACGGCCGCGATGTCGACCCTCGAGGCGACTCAGGTGATGCCCGCGTTCGCCGAGATGCTTCACGACGAGGGCGTCGCCGAGGCCTACCGGGCCGCGCACCGCGCATATCTGGAGGATCGGACCCTCTTCGGCGACGTTCCCGAGATCGAGGGCGTCTCCGCCGGGGGGATGCCCACGAGGGTGAAGTGCCTGCACGCCCTCGCCGGCCACGCGCTGGCCGCCGGCCCGGGTGTGAACCCCATCGGCGACCTCGCGCTGGAGCGGTCCTCCTGGTCGCCGGATGTGTGCGTGTGCGCAGAACCGGCGCCGGGCGGATGATCGCGCTCGGGCGGCGGATCGGCGGCGGCCTGGCCGCGGCCGCACTCGCCGTCACGCTCGGCGTCGCACCGGCGTCCGCGGCGACCGACCCCACCCCGTCGCCCGTTCCGTCGTCCGTGGACCCTGTCCGCGACGCGCAGTACTGGCTCGCCGACTACGGGATCGAGGATGCCTGGCGGACCACCCGCGGAGCCGGCGTGCGCATCGCCGTCATCGACACCGGCATCGGCCGCGGCCCGGTGGAGTTCCAGGGCGCCGTCGTCGCCGGCACCGACGTGTCCGGGATCGGGTCGGCGGACGGACGTACTCCCATCGGCGCCGTCGACGGCAATCACGGCAGCTGGGTGGCCTCGCTCGCGGCGGCACGCGGGACGGGACCTGGAACGGGAATGATCGGCGTCGCGCCCGAGGCCGAGCTCATGGCCGTGTCGGTCGGCTTCGGCTCGGCCGCGACGGTGCCGTTCGTGGAGCAGATCGCCGAGGCGATCCGCTGGTCGGTCGACAACGGGGCCGACGTGATCAACATGTCGCTCACCACCAACACCCCGGACTGGGATCCGAGCTGGGACGACGCGTTCCTGTACGCGTTCGAGCACGACGTCGTCGTCGTCGTGGCCGCCGGCAACCGCGGCAGCGGCACCACCGCCGTCGGCGCGCCCGCGACCATCCCGGGCGTCCTCACGGTCGGCGGGGTGGACCCCCGAGGCCGAGCGAGCGTGGAAGCGTCCACCCAGGGCATCACCATCGGGGTGGCGGCGCCCAGCGAACGGCTGCTCGGGGTCTCCGCGGACGGACGCGTGGTCGTCTGGGACGGCACCAGCGGTGCCGCGCCGATCGTGGCGGGTGTCGCGGCCCTTGTCCGCGCCGCTCACCCCGACCTCGACGCGGCGAACGTCATCAACCGGATCGTCTCGACCGCCCGTCCGGTCGCCGGCGCCGAGCAGCCGGTGGACCCGCTCTACGGTCGCGGCCTCGTGGACGCGGCCGCCGCCGTGCGAGCCGACGTCCCCGCGGTGACGGCGAACCCGATGGGGAGCCTGACGGAGTGGATCCGGCTCTATCGACGCGCCGACAGTGGGCCGGCCCCGAGCGTGCCCAGCGAACCGGTGGAGATCGAGCCGCTGCCTCCGGCGGATGCCGCGGGGCGCGCGGTGTCGCCCCTTCTCCCGACGGGAGAGACCGTGCTCTACGGGACGCTTCCGCTGACGCTTCTCACCACCACCGCTATACTGTTCACGCTCGGCGTCACTGCAGCTGTCCGACGCATCCGATTGGCGTCCCGGACGCCGAGCCGCTGACACCCGAGGAGTACTTCCCACCGTGACGAACACTGTGCCCAAGATCCTGATCGTCGGCGGCGGATATGCGGGCTTCTACACGGCGTGGAAGCTCGAGAAGCATCTGCGCAAGGGCGAAGCCGAGGTCACCATCGTCGACCCGCTGCCCTACATGACCTACCAGCCCTTCCTCCCCGAGGTCGCCGCCGGCTCCATCGAGGCGCGCCACTCGGTGGTGGCGCTGCGTCGGCACCTCTCCAAGACGAAGGTCGTCGCGGGCAAGGTCACCGGCATCACCCACGCCGACAAGACCGCCACGATCACCCCGTCGGTGGGGGAGCCCTACCAGGTCCGGTACGACCAGATCGTCGTCACCGCCGGCGCCGTCTCCCGCACGTTCCCCATCCCGGGGATCGCCGACAACGCGATCGGTCTGAAGACGATCGAGGAGGCCGTCGCCATCCGCGACCGTCTGACGGCGAACTTCGACAAGGCCGCGCTCGTCCCGGCGGGTCCGGAGCGCGACCGCCTCCTCACCGTCGTCGTCGTCGGAGGCGGTTTCGCCGGAATCGAGGTCTTCGCCGAGCTGCGGTCCTACGCCTCTGCTCTCCTGAAGAAGTACCCCGAGCTGCGTTTCGAGGACACGCACTTCCACCTCGTCGAGGCGATGGGGCGCATCATGCCCGAGGTGTCGCTGAAGACGAGCGAGTGGGTGCTGAAGAACCTCGCCGAGCGTGGTGCGGCGGTCCACCTGGACACCCAGGTCACCGGAGCGATCGACGGCAACATCGAGCTGTCCACCGGGGAGACGATCCCCAGCGACCTGATCATCTGGACCGCCGGCGTCATGGCGAACCCGACGGTCGTGCGCGGCGGGGACCTGCCCGTCGAAGAGCGCGGTCGCATCCGTGCGCGCGCGGACCTGCGGGTCGGCACGGCGGAGGCGCCCCTCGAGGGAGCATGGGCCGCGGGCGACGTCGCCGCGGTCCCGGATCTCTCCGGCGGTGGGGTCGGCGGCTACTGCGTGCCCAACGCCCAGCACGCGGTGCGCCAGGCGAAGCTGCTCGCGAAGAACCTCGTCGCGGTCCTGCGCGGCGAGGAGCCGAAGGAGTACGTCCACAAGAACCTCGGCGCGGTGGCCGGTCTCGGCCTCGGCATCGGGGTGTTCCAGTCCGGCAAGATCGCGATCAAGGGGCTTCCGGCATGGTTCGCGCACCGCGGCTACCACGGCCTGGCGATGCCCTCGTGGGAGCGGAAGTTCCGCGTCCTGTGGGGCTGGTGGAACAACTTCTGGCTTGGTCGCGACATCGTGAACCTCTCCACGGTCCAGAACCCGCGCTACGTCTTCGAGGAGTTCGCGGCCCGTCCGAGGCCGGCCCAGCCCGCGGTGACGCCGCCCGCCGAGCCCCGCGAGCAGGGGAAGATCGCCGATCAGCCCGAGAAGGTCGAGGCCGACAAGGCCGCCGCCGCCGCGGGACGCTGAGGGGAGCGTGACGGCGTCGGTGCGCCGGCGCCCCCGTAGCCCAATCGGCAGAGGCGGGCGACTTAAAATCGCTGCAGTGTGGGTTCGAGTCCCACCGGGGGCACACTCGGGAGGTCTGCGGCTCTAGGGTGGGTCCGATGAGACTCGACCTCGACGCCGCGGCATCCGCTGACCCGGTGTGGGAGGACCCCCCGCGCTATTGGGCGGACCTCACCCGTGCGGTGGACGCGCTTCCCGCCCCTGTGGCGGCGGTGCACCTGGGCGCCCTCCGGCACAACGCGCTGGATCTCGTCGTCCGTGCGGCGGGGGTGCCCGTCCGGGTCGCGACGAAGTCCGTCCGCTCCCGCGACATCCTCGACGCCGTGCTGGCGCTCCCGGGGTACCGCGGGCTCCTCGCGTACTCGCTGGCCGAAGCGCTGTGGCTCGCCGAATCCCACGACGACATCGTGCTGGGGTATCCGACAGCGGATCGCACGGCCCTCGCCCGGCTCGCGGGCGACCCGGACGCCGCCGCGAAGATCACGCTGATGATCGACGACGAGGCACAGCTCGACCTCATCGACGCGGTGGTGCCACCGACGGCGCGCCCGGAGATCCGTCTCGCGATCGACGTGGACGCGTCGTGGCGCGCGCCCGCGCTCGGCCACGTGGGCGTGCGGCGCTCGCCCGTCCACGAGCCGGCCGAGGCGGGGCGGTTGGCGCGGGCCGTGGTCGCGCGGCCGGGGTTCCGGCTCGTCGGCGTGATGATGTACGAGGCGCAGGTGGCGGGTGTCGCGGATGCCGGTTCGGCGGCGATCCGGTGGATGCAGCGTCGAAGCGTCGCAGAGCTGCGGGAACGACGCGCGGCGGTGGTCGCCGCGGTCGCGGCGGCGGCGCCGCTGGAATTCGTCAACGCCGGCGGCACCGGGTCGCTGGAGACATCGGCAGCCGACACCGCTGTGACCGAGGTGACCGCGGGGAGCGGACTGCTCGCCGGTCATCTCTTCGACGGCTACCGCCGCTTCCGTCCCGCGCCCGCCTCCGCCTTCGCCGTCGACGTCGTGCGGATGCCGACACCGGGCGTCGTCACGGCGTCCGGTGGCGGGTGGGTGGCGTCGGGGCCTGCGGGAGCCTCGCGGCTCCCGACCCCGGTGTGGCCGAGCGGCCTCCATCTCCTCCCTCGGGAGGGCGCGGGGGAGGTCCAGACCCCTGTCGCGGGGCGGGGGACGGCATCCCTGCGCGTCGGCTCGCGCGTGTGGTTCCGCCACGCCAAGAGCGGAGAGCTGTGCGAGCACGCCGAGCGACTGCAGGTCGTCTCGGAGGGCCGGGTCGTCGGCGAGGTGCCGACCTACCGCGGAGAGGGACGGTCGTTCGCATGACGCGCCCCGGTGGTCGCTGGCAGAACTGGGGTCGCACCGAGCAGGTGCGCCCCCGTCGCGTCGAGCGTCCGCCGTCGGTGGACGCGGTGCGCCGCGCGGTCGATGCCGCGGCCCGGCGCGGACTGCGTGTGAAGGCGGTGGGCGCCGGTCACAGTTTCTCGGCGATCGCCCTCGCCCCCGACATCCTGCTGGATCTCGACGAACTCTCGGGGCTCGTCGACGTGGACCGAGGACGGGGCCTCGCGACCTTCGCCGCGGGCACGCGCCTCCACCGCATCCCGGCGCTCCTCGCGCCGTACGGTCTCGCGATGGAGAACCTCGGTGACATCGATCGGCAGAGCCTCGCCGGCGCCATCAGCACGGGCACCCACGGCACCGGCATCCGGTTCGGGGGTCTGGGGAGCCAGGTCGCCGGGATGACCCTCGTCACCGCCGACGGCGAACGGGTCACGATCACGGAGGAGGACGGAGAACTGCTCGATGCGGTCGCCGTCTCGCTGGGCGCCCTCGGTGTCATCGTCGAGGTGACGCTGCGGTGCGTCCCGGCGTTCGTGCTGGCCGCGCAGGAGCGCCCCGAGCCCCTGCAGGAGGTCTGCGACGACCTCGCCGGACGTTCCGAGCGGGACGACCACTTCGAGTTCTACTGGTTCCCGGGAACGGACCTCGCGCTGACGAAGTCCCAGCAGCGGCACCCCGCTGACACGCCCACCCGCCCGCTGTCGGCCGGAGCGCGGTTCCTCGAGGACGTCGTGGTCGGCGGGGTGCTCCACCGGGCGGCGTGCGCGACGGGAGCGCTGCTTCCCGCGAGCGTCCCCTCCCTCAACCGTGTGTCGACGCGGGCGTGGGGTGGCAGGGACTTCTCCGACGCCTCCGCGGCGGTGTTCGCGACCCGTCGGTCGGTCCGCTTCGCGGAGATGGAGTACGCCGTCCCGATCGAGCGGCTCGTGCCCGCGTTCGAGGCGGTGCGTGATCTGATCCGGCGGCGCGGATGGCGGATCTCCTTCCCGATCGAGGTGCGCACGGCCGCCGCGGATGCGGCGTGGATGTCGACCTCGCACGGGCGCGAGAGCGGCTACATCGCCGTGCATCGCTATTGGCGGGAGGATCCCGGCGCCTACTTCGACGCCGTCGAGGAGATCCTTCTCGCCGAGGGTGGTCGCCCGCACTGGGGGAAGATGCACGCGCAGGATGCGGCGGTGCTGGCATCGCGGTACCCCCGGTTCGCCGACTTCGTCGCGGTGCGCGACCAGTGGGATCCTCACCGGGTGTTCGCCAACCCCTACATCGAGCGCGTCCTCGGTGGGTAACGGCTGGGAGTCGTGCCGCGCACTTCGGGCCCGAGAAGCGCCTGACTAGGATGAAGGGAAACCTCGAACGGAGTCTCGCGCTATGTGGGAATGGCTGATCCCCGTGCTGATCGTGGTGGCGCTCGTCGTCATCGCCGGCATCTATCTGTGGGCGACCTACAACTCGCTGGTCCAGCTCAACGTGCGCGTCGACGAGGCGTGGAGCGACATCACGGTCCAGCTGAAGCGCCGGGCCGATCTCCTCCCGAATCTGATCGAGGCGGTGAAGGGGTACGCCGCCCACGAGAAGGCCGTCTTCGAGAACGTCACACGCGCGCGCGCCGAGACGCTGTCCGCGTCGGGCCCGGCGGATGCGGGTGTCGCCGAGGGTCACATGCAACAGGCGCTGAAGTCGCTGTTCGCGGTCGCGGAAGCCTATCCGCAGCTCCAGGCGAGCCAGAATTTTCTCCAGCTCCAGCAGGCGATCGTGGACACCGAGGACAAGATCCAGGCGTCGCGCCGCTTCTACAACGGCGGCGTGCGCGAACTGAACACGAAGATCAAGGTGTTCCCGAACAACCTCTTCGCCCGCAACCTGGGCTTCCACGAGCGGGAGTTCTTCGAGGTGGTCGACGGGGCGGCGATCTCCGAGCCTCCTCGCGTGCAGTTCTGAGCCGTCCGGGGAACCCGCTCCGTCGTCGGCGCCTCACCACACGGTGAGGGTGATGCCGTCCGATCCGACGGCGAACGATCCGCGGAGCGTCCAGGTGTCCGAGCGATAGGTGACGTCCCGCGGAGCACCCTCGCGGTCGGTGCCGCGTGCGGTGACGATGAGCACACCGCCCGACGCGACGAACGTGTCGGCGTCGAGGTCCTCCACGCGCGGCATCCGGTCGATGCGGAACCGCAGGTCGTCGAGCGCGACGAGGTCCGCGGGCCACGGGATGCGCATCCCGCAGTTCGCGGGGGTGCTCGTCGCCGGGACCGTGCAGGCCGCGGCATAGTCCGCGATCGCCCCCTGGGCGGCTTCGAGGGCCGCCTCGGTCGGGATCGCCTCGATCGCGACATCCTGATCCGTCCCGGGGAACACCGCCGCCTCGGTCGCCCCGTCCAAGAGGTCCTCGGGGTCCGCCGTCACCGGGTAGAGGCCGGGCAGGAGCGACACCTCCCCGGGGGCGGGGACACGAGCCCCTCCCACACGCACGGCGTCTCCGCGCGTCGTCTCCACGCGCAGCACGCCCCACATCCCGTCGGCGACCCGCCACCGGTCGCCGTCGTCGACGAGCACCAGGCGGGCTGTCGCGGTGTCCCCGGCCAGGCCGAGAGTGAGATCGAACGTCGCCCGCTCGGCCGTCTGCTCGATGAGCACGACCTCTGCGGTGTCCACCGCGGAGGCGCCGTCGAGCGCCTCGACGGCGAGGGAGGCGGCCGCCGGAGGATCGACGACGAGCGCGACGGCCGCGGGACCGTCTGCGGCGATCAGCGCCTCCGCGAACGCCTGCGCGGTGTCCTCAGCCGTCTCCGCACGCGGCGGCAGGACGGCAAGGAGGACGGCTCCGGTGATCGCGAGCGCGACGGCGCCGCTCACGACGAGCGCGACGACGGATCTGCGAGGCACGGCTTCACGCTAGCAACCGCCCGCGGGGCAAGGGCGCATGTCTGATCCGGTATGCGGCGCGCTTAGACTGGCCGGATGGACGGCTCCGAGGACCCGCGGCGCGGTTCGCTGTTCGACGCCTTCCGGGATCGACGTCGGGTGGTCTCCACGGATCTCACCGATTCGATTCCGCGAGGTCTCCGCATCGCGACCGCCTACGCCTGGCGTTTCCTGCTGATCGCCGCCGCCATCGGCGTCGGCATCTGGCTCGTCATCCAGTTGAAGCTCCTGGTGATCCCCCTCCTCGTCGCGATCCTGTTGAGCGCCCTCCTGTGGCCGTTCTTCACGCTCATGCTCCGCCACCGCTTCCCGCGCTGGCTCGCGATCGTGATCTCGCTCCTGACGACCATGGCCGTCGTCTCCGCGCTGGTCTGGCTCGTGGTGTGGCAGATCAGCCGGGAGCTGCCCCGGGTGCAGACGCGCACCGTGGAGGCCTTCGAGCGGTTCCGGCAGTACCTGATCGACGGACCTCTCCACCTCACCTCGCAGCAGATCGACGACCTCCTCGGCGAGGGATGGCAGTTCCTGCAGGATCAGGCCTCCGTCGTCTGGTCGGGAGCACTCGCATTCGGAACGACCATCGGGCACGTGGGTGCCGGAGCGCTCCTGGCCCTGTTCATCCTCATCACCCTCCTCGCCGACGGCGGCGGTATCTGGAAGTGGACCCTCCGCCTGTTCCCCCGCCGCGCGCGCCGTCCCGTGGACGGTGCCGGACGCGCGGGGTGGCGGACCGTGGTGATGTACGCGCGCACCCAGCTTCTGGTGGCCACGATCGACGCGGTCGGCATCGGTGTCGGAGCGTTCCTCCTCGGGGTGCCGCTGGCGATCCCGATCGCGGTACTGGTGTTCCTCGGCGCGTTCGTCCCGTTCGTGGGTGCGATCGTCACGGGGGCGATCGCGGTGTTCATCGCCCTCGTGTACAACGGGCCGTGGATCGCGCTGTGGATGCTCGTCGTCGTCCTGGTCGTGCAGCAGGTGGAGAGTCACATCCTCCAGCCGATCCTCATGGGCGCCGCCGTCAAGGTCCACCCGCTGGCCGTCGTCCTCGTGGTCGCGGGCGGCGCGATGATCGCCGGCATCCCCGGCGCGCTGTTCGCCGTCCCCTTGGCGGCTTTCGTCAACGTCGTGGCGGTGTATCTCGGATCCCGCGCCTGGGAGTCCGGGAATGCGCCTCAGGGTGACCTCATCTGGAGCACCGTTCCCCGAACCAAGAAGGGCCGTTCGTGAACGCCACGATCCCGGCACTCGCCGACTTCGCGGATGCCGCACGCGTCCTCGACGGCGTCATCGCCCGCACCCCCCTCGACGAGTCCCTCCATCTGAGCGACCTCCTCGGTGTGCCCGTGCATCTGAAGCTCGAGAACCTCCAGCGCACCGGGTCGTTCAAGATCCGCGGAGCGACCTATCGCCTGTCGCGTCTCACCGTCGAGGAGCGCGCCCGCGGTGTCGTCGCCGCATCGGCGGGGAACCACGCCCAGGGCGTCGCCCTCGCCGCCAAGGCGCTCGGCATCCCGGCCACGATCTTCATGCCGCTCGGGGTGCCGGTACCGAAGCTGCTGGCCACCCGCGGCTACGGCGCCGACGTCATCCTCGAGGGGGCGACGGTCGAGACGCCGCTCCGGCTCGCCGCGGACTTCGCCGAGCGTACAGGCGCGGTGTTCATCCACCCCTTCGACCACCCGGACGTCATCGCGGGGCAAGGGACCCTCGGGCTGGAACTCATGGACGACCTCCCCGATCTCGACACCATCGTGATGAGCATCGGCGGAGGCGGCCTCGTGGCCGGTGTCGCCGCCGCCGTGAAGGCGCGCGCCGCGGCGGAGGGGCGCAGCATCCGCATCATCGGCGTGCAGGCCGAGAATTCCGCCGCCTACCCGACCTCACTCGCCGCCGGCCACCCTGTCGACGTGGAGACCCGTCCGACGATCGCCGACGGGATCGCCGTGGCGCGTCCCGGGAATCTGCCGTTCTCGATCATCCGCGACCACGTGGACGAGGTGGTCACCGTCTCGGAGGACGACATCGCCCGCGCCCTGCTCGTCCTGCTGGAGCGCGCGAAGCAGGTGGTGGAGCCTGCCGGGGCGGCCGGGGTCGCGGCGATCCTGGCCGGCAAGATCCGCGCCGCCGGTCCCACCGCCGTCGTGCTCTCGGGGGGGAACATCGATCCGTTGCTCCTCCAGCGGGTCGTGGCCCACGGGCTCGCCGCCTCCGGACGATACATGACCCTGCGCATCCCGCTGCCCGATCGGCCGGGACAGCTCGCCCGCGTGTCGGAGCTCCTCGCGCTTGCGGGTGCCAACGTGACCGAGGTGCTGCACACGCGCCACGGTCAGGGGCTCCAGATCAGCGAGGTCATCCTGCAGCTGAGCGTGGAGACGCGAGGCGAGGAGCACCGGGCGCACGTCATGGACACGCTGCGTCAGGCCGGCTTCGATCCGATCGTCGTCCCGGACTGAGCGCGGATGGGGCGATCCCGCCCCGCCCTCCGGCTCACTGGTATCCCTCGACACAACATACCGACGAGAGCGCCCTGTGCGCCCCTTCTGCAGACGAATCTGGCGATTGATGGCCTCGAGGCCGTCGGCGTCAATCTCGAGGCTTAGGAGCGACTTTTGCATGCGTAGGGTCGGGGGGTCGGGTTGCCCCGCGTGCCCATCTCCTCCCGGAGCCTCCCTCTTGCGCCTCTGGTGCGGATCCTTCGAAAAGGCCGGCACGCTTCCGCAGGTCAGCTGTTCTCGCTGGGGTTGTCGTGGCCGGTGTTCTCCTTGTAGTCGGGGGAGTGGCCTTTGCGGTGAAGACGGGAGTCGACTGTCGAGAGCATCGCCGGCGGCTACCGGGCTTGCTGAGTGCAGTCATCCTGACCGGCTCCGCGACTCTCGATGACTGGCGACCTGGGATCAGCGATGTCGATCTTGTGCTGATCACCGCTCGGCCTGTCGCGTCGGCTGACTGGGCAGCACTCGCCGACATGCACGCGGCAACGAAAACGGGAACCGTGATCGACGGCGTCTATCTCACGGAATCCCAGTTGGTAGCTGGCCCTGACGAAGTCGACGCAGCCCCTCAGGTTGTAGGGGAAGAGCTGACGGCCGAAGCACGGGGCGGTGAGCTGACCTGCGTGACCTGGCTTCAACTTCAGCGCGGTATCGAAGGGACCATATCCGACGATGGAGTCCTTCGCTGGGTGCCCTGTTCGCGGCGTTTCCCAGCGGCGCTGGATGATGCGAAGGCGTTCTCGAGATCCAACCTGACGGAGTACTGGGCACCGCTTGCGGCGCAGGCTCGCGAACGCCTCGCCGGTCGCTCCAAGACAGCAACGATCGACGCCGACACTTTGCAGTGGATAGCGCTGGGCCCTGCCCGACTCGTTGCCACGTTGGAACGAGACTCCATCATTTCTAAGACCGAGGCGGCATCCTTCGCCTCTGGGAGATGGCCCGAGTTCACTGATCTCCTTCTCCGGGCGGCGGCGTCTCGAGCGGGCGAGGAGGTTGAGTTCACGGTGTCCGATGCTTGGTTCGCCCTCGAGCTCCTCGAGCGATGTGTCACCGCCGGCATGGACGCCCCATAGATGGCCTGCAGTTGGTGTGTCCTCGCTGGTGTCAACGGCGATTGCTGGTTGGTGGGCCCACGGCCCGCACATACTCGGACCAGGTGCATTCCGCGGCGAGCCGCAATGCGTCCTCGGGGAAGTACCCGATGAGCACTCGCTTCTCCGGGTCCTGGTCGTAGGTCACCGAGCGCAACAGACGCCGACCCCGCACCGTCACCACCCGCACAATCGCGATGCGTCGCGACTTGTCGAACATCAACCACACGCCCGGCTCCGGCGTCCGCTCGAGCTGCGACAAGGGCGTCCAGTGCTGCACCACCCGCACAGCGTAGAAGCAGCGCCAGACACCCCGCCCTACGTCTCCAGATAGGGCCGGGGTGAGTCCCTTAGCGTGGTGTCAATTCCTGCGGGGTCCTCGTCGTCGCTGACGTAGGAGGGCCATCGTGGGATGACCAGTTGTTTCCGGCAAGAAGCAAAGCAGAGATCCCACGATGACCCAGAACCAGTCTGCCCTCTCGACCCTGATCGGTGAAGTCCTCGCCGATCCCGACCTCGCGCATCAGGACGTGTTCCGGCGAATGCTGCAGGCCGGTCTGCAAGATCTTGTCGATGCGGAGGCGACGGCGAAGATCGGCGCCGGCCGTTACGAACGCTCCCCGGAGCGGACGACGCGCCGTAACGGGACTCGTTCGAAGGTGCTCGCGACCCCAGCCGGTGAGGTCGACCTCGCGCTTCCGAAGCTGCGGGAGGGGTCGTTCTTCCCGAGCCTGCTGCACCCCCGCCGCCGGGTCGACAAGGCCCTCTACGCGGTGATCTGCCAAGCCTGGATCGACGGGGTCTCGACCCGCAAGGTCGAGCAGCTGGTCCGCGCTCTGGGCAACGACACCGGCATCTCCCGCTCCACGGTGTCCCGCATCTGCAGTGAGATCGACGAAGCGGTGCAGGAGTTCCTTCACCGCCGGATCGATCACACCTGGTTCCCCTACCTGTTCCTCGACGCCACCTACCTCGACGTCCGCCACCGCGGCCGCGTCGTCTCCCAGGCCCTCGTCGTCGCGACCGGTGTCAGCGGAGAAGGCCGCCGGGAGATCCTCGGGATGGCCCTCGGGGACGCGGAAACCACGGATTTCTGGACCGAGTTCCTCCGCAGCCTCCGCGACCGCGGGCTGAAAGTCGCCACCGACGCCGACCCACTCGGCGTCGCCCTGGTCACAAGCGACGCGCACGCCGGCCTGAAGGCCGCGGTCAAGGCGATCCTGCCCGGAGCGGGATGGCAGAGATGCCGGGTCCATTTCGCCCGCAACGTTACCCAGAAGCTCGGATCCGTCCGCTCGAAGCCGGTCAACGCGCTGATCTCGACGATCTTCGCGCAGACCACGACAGAGTCAGTGACGGCGCAGTACAAGGCCGTCACCGACAGCCTCCGCTCATCGTTCCCCGAGATCAGCGAGATGCTCGATGCCGCCGAACCGGACCTGACCGGGTTCGCACCCCTGCCTCGCGAACACTGGCAGAAAGTCTGGTCGAACAACCCCATCGAGCGCCTGAACCGCGAGATCAAACGCCGCGCCGACGTCGTCCAGATCTTCCCCGACCGCGACAGCGTCACCCGTCTCATCGGCGCAGTCCTCCAAGAGCAACACGAGGAATGGCAATACGGAGAACGCCGCTACTTCTCCGACATCTCCATGCGCAAACTCATCCACACCCTCCGCGAGCACACCGAACCCGCACGCCCCGACCTCTACCTCACCGCCTGACCATCACCCACCCTCAGGAAACAACGAAATGACACCACGCCACGGGACTTGACCATAGGGCCGGCGATGGAGGCCGGCCACGGACGGGCGCTCACGCGCCCGACACTCTCACACGTCCCTACGGGCCGTTGTTCTGCCAGAAGCCTTCGGCATCGTACGGTCGGTGCAGCTGCACGCAAGCGGCTACGCCGCCGCTCCGGCGAGACTTTCCGGACGCGGTCGCTCCCGCTCCCTCACATCGCCCGGAAACTCCCGCTCTCCGCGCCCTCCGGGTTGCGCTGCGCCACCCCTCCCTGCTCGGCACATTCGTGCCTTCCGGCAAAACAACGGGAGGGGAAAGGGAACCAGAGATCATGAGCACCACCACCGCCACCGGCACCATCGAGCACGTCGACCCCGCGACGCTGACGATCGCGACGAACGTCCGCACGGACGTCAATCTCGGGAAGGAGTTCACCGACTCGATCCGCACGAACGGAGTCCTTCAGCCCATCGTCGCCACCCGCGACACCGGGGGAGCGCTCCACGTCCGCTACGGACAGCGCCGCACCCGCGCCGCGCAGGAGGTCGGACTGAGCACCGTCCCGGTGTTCATCGTCGACGCCAACGACGAAGACACCGCCAGCCGCATCATCGAGCAGTTGGTCGAGAACGAGCACCGCGACGCACTGCGCGACCACGAACGCGTCCAGGCGTGGAAGCAACTGGAAATCGAAGGACTCAGCGTCGCCCAGATCGCCAAGCGCACCGGCACCACCCGCGACACCATCAAGACCGGCCTTGCCGTGGCGGCATCCGTCACCGGAACCGAGTTGGTCGCAGGCGGCACCCTCACACTCGACCAGGCCGCGACGCTCATCGAGTTCGAGGGCGACCCCGAGGTGCTGGAATCCCTCACCCAGACCGCGCTGGATGAGCCCGACTACTTCCCCGTGGCCGTCGAGCGTGCCCGCCGAGAAGCGAAGGCCAACGCCACCCGCGCCACCGTCGCAGAGGCAGAAGTCGCCAAGGGGCACACGATCTTTGAAGAGCGCCCCTATACCGACCCCGCCTACGTGAGCCTGCACCACCTCCGGACCCCCGACGGTGAGCCGGTCAAGCCCGAGGACGTGGCCGGGAAGACCGGCGTGGCCGTGTACATCGCCGTGTGGGGTGAGGACGACGCTCACCTGTCGTACTTCCTCACGGACCACGAAGCCCACGGGTACACCCTCGCGGCCCACTACACCGCCCCGACCCCGGCACCGTCCGGCCCGATGACGGATGAGCAGAAAGCCGAACGGAAGACCCTGATCGCCAACAACAAGGAGTGGGATGCCGCCGAAACCGTCCGCCGCGAATGGCTCACCACACTCCTTACCCGTAAGACGCTCCCGAAGAACGCGCAGACGGTCATCGCGACCAGCCTTGCCACCGCCGGGGGAGTGATCGCCCAAGCCCTCGGCCACGGAAACACCGTCGCCGCGAGCATCCTCGGCATCACGGACGGACACGGATCGGCCCGGATCGCGGACTACCTCACCGCCCACCCCGCTCGCGCCGCGCACGTCACCCTCGCTCTCGTCCTCGGCGGCATCGAAGAGAGCACCAGCCGGTGGAGTTGGCGGAACCCCGAGGCGCGCACCGCGGCCTACCTCAACACCCTCGCCGCCTGGGGATACATCCTCACCCCCGTCGAGCGCATCGCCGCGATGCTCCCCACCGAGAACACCGACACCGACGCCCAGCCCGAGGACTGACAGCACGGGCACCCCGGCCACCGGGCCGGAGTGCCCGTGCCGGCGACGGAGGCCGACGGGTCGGCACGGAGGCCGACCTTTGACGGGCGCTCACGCGCCCGGCAGTCCATCTCGACTACTTCCCCGTGGCCGTCGAGCGCGCCCGCCGTGAGGCGAAGGCAACGCCACCCACCGTGCGACGAGCGTGTTCGAGGCCGACGAAAGCTTTCCGGTCGACTCTGAGCCGGGCACCCCGGCCTTACTCTCTTGAAGGCTCTGAAGTCACGATAAAGTCACCGATGATCGTGACTCCGTCGTTGAGATAGACAGGGATGACAACGTCCTTACCTTCGTTCTCCCGCTGCCAAGCAAGCGCTTCCTCCGGCGACTTGAATGTCTTCAGCGCGGACGAGCCATTGGCCGCGTCTAGCTCAGACTTTCGTACGTACCCCACTTGGCCGTTGCGTGCTTCGGCCTGTATGAGGTCAGGTTCCTCGTCAGGTGAACGAGCGTCGACTACTGTTCCGTAAGATTCTCCCTGAGCGTTCATGCTGTACTTGGGCGCGGGCATCGGTGTGGTCGCAATCTCTTCTCCAGCGCTCAGACCCTGAGGAGCGAGAAGGGTTGGGACGGTTGCGACGGCCGCGCCACCCGCAACCCCAAGTGCCAATACCAGTGCGCCAACGCCAGCTGTCTTGATCACTGCTGTGCGATTCATTCTGGTCTCCTAAGAGTTCTGGTTGGGCGACTTGAACGTGTAACTGGGGCTGTACGAGGAGCCGTTCCAGCCCCAAGTGACGCCATACGAGTACCAAGTGCCGCCGCCCGAGCGAGAGGTAACCCGGTCAAACCCAATTACGCATCCCGAGTTGTAGAGGATGCTGCTCTCCTGAATGAGGGTGTTTGCTGAGTTGAAGAGGCGTGCCCGTGCGCCACCCCACCCTGAGGGGATGCAACCGCTCGTTCTCCCCAGAAAGGTGTACGCCCCGGCACTTCCCGTTGAGGTGGAGATCGTCGCTTGATTCTTGTAAGAAACGCCATTGACTGTGAAATAGCCCCAACTGGAGCTAGCCTGCCCCGCTTGTGCGGCGGCGGGCGCGAGTCCGATAAGAAAGCCTGTCACTAGAAGTCCGGCAAGAACGCGACCGCGGGTTCTTGTGGGCTGATCGCGGTCTTTCATTTGCTGATCCCCCTCCGGAGCTTCATCTTGCGGGCGATTATTCCTTGCGGGTGAGATCGTGGCTAGCCCTATCTTTCATCGGGCTCGTGGCCGGAGTGAGTTGAGCGTCGGTGCGCTGGGTGACTGCCGGGGGCACTGATCGTGCCCACGGTGGCCGTCGTGTGGTGCCACGCCGGCGACGGACGCCGGCGGGTCGGCACGGAGGCCGACCTTTGACGGGCGCTGCGCGTCCGCGCCTGTTCACGTCCCTGCGGGCCGTTGGTTTGCCGTGGAGCCTTCGGCATCGTGCGGTGCTCGAGCTGCACGCAAGCGGCTGCGCCGCCGCTCCGGCGAGACTTTCCGGACGCGGTCGCTGACGCTCCCTCACATCGCCCAAAAACTCTCGCGCTGCGCGCCCTTCGGGTGGCGTTCCGCGCGATCCCCCTGCTCGGCACATTCGTGCCTCCACGGCAAAACAACGAGGAGGGGAAAGAGAGAGCACCATGAACATCGTCTCTGCCAGCACCGAAGGCCAGTTCCTCAGCATGATCCCGGCGTTGCTCGGGCACACCCCGACGCACTCGGTCGTCGTCATCCCGTTCTCGAACGGTCGCACGAAGGGTGCGATGCGGATTGACCTGCCCGACACCGCCC
Source organism: Microbacterium aurantiacum (assembly GCF_021654035.1). Taxonomy (GTDB): domain Bacteria; phylum Actinomycetota; class Actinomycetes; order Actinomycetales; family Microbacteriaceae; genus Microbacterium; species Microbacterium aurantiacum. The sequence goes on along the minus strand of NZ_JAJPDW010000006.1, from coordinate 79,708 downwards.
GGACCGATGCGGTCGCGCGGATGGCTACCGGTGCGATGTGCAAAGTCGAGGGCGCGGACGCATTTGCCGTCGCGTTGTACACCGACACCCCCGCCGATGCCGCGATCGCGGGACGGTTCGCCCACTACGCCACCGTGTGCGGCCTTCGCCTGATGGGAGCGTTCTACGTCACCGGGAACGCATGGGGCATCGTCGGCGCCGACACTACCCCCGAGCCGCTCCCCGACACCCCCGCGGGCCTTCCCACCGTCGAGGGGGACCAGCACCACGGGACACGCCTGCCCGACGTGGACCCCGCCGACCGTGCCGCGATGCTCACCGCGATGGTTCGCACCGACCCCGCAGACCTCGACTACGCGCGTATCCTCGACGCCGCCGAAAACGCCGCCACCAGCGACATCCTCACCGACGAGGCCCGCGCGATCCTCGCCGTCACCATGAGCCGCCCCGCGCTCCGCGACGTCGCTATCGTGTCGTGGGCAACGGACCGATTCACCGGCGACCGCGCCGCTGACGCGCAAAACGAGTGGGAGAACGGGGCGGAGTACCCGCAGGAGCTCGCCGCGATCATCTGGGGCGACGCACCCCGCCCCGACAGCACCCGCCTCACCCGCGCGCTCGAGGTCGCACGTCGTGTCGCCGCGACCGTCCCGGACGACATCAAGCCCGGCCCCCTCGCCGTGGCCGCGTGGCTGTCGTGGGCGCTCGGTCGCTCCACCCACGCCGACGCATACGCCGAGGAGGCCTTGAACATCGACCCCGAACACGGATTCGCGCGCATCATCCGCCAGTTCATTCAGGCCGGACACACCCCCGATTGGGCCTACCGGTCGTGAAGGGGAGGCGGGCCCTCCGGGCCCCCGCGCACCCCGGCCGCCCCGGGCCGGGGTGCCCCCGGCGACGGAGGCCGGGGAGCCGGCACGGAGGCCTGAGCGCGCGGGCTGTCGGCGGAGCGACGACCAGGGCTTTACGCATCGACGCGTGTATGTGCCCTGTTGCACCATTTGCTTAGCCGCGTCAGAGTGGATGTATGAGCGCTTCGCAGGTACGGGCACGAACCGTTGATCCACGTACCGCGGACCAGGAGATTGATGATCCGGTTTACCGCGTCTATTTCGTCGAGCGCGGTGGTGCTACGGAGGAATGGCAACTGTCGAACGCGAAGACGGTGGAAGAGGCGATGAGTTGGGCCCGAGAGGACGGCCGCAGCTTCGATCTCTACGCGGAGTATCCGACGTCTGCTACGGGAACCGGCCTTGTTCGCCTGGTGAGGGCCAAGTCCGAGAAGGATTGACCCTCAACCAACGTGAGTCATCACAGTTTCATCACGGAACCCAGAGGAACTGCGACGCTGCGTTCGGAATATTGAACGGGAGCAGCGGCGCGGATGCCGCCGCTGACGCAGAACCCCGAAAGTAGGCGCCTCGACTGATGCGAGTTCCACTACCTTCGCGGGGCACGTACCACGTCTGTCGCGGCCCGAAAACCGTGGAACTGTTGACGGTGACATTGTTGACGTAGTTTGACTCGGCAACGGTCCGCAACGTGGGAATGCTGTTGGCGGAGGTTTTTCCTAGAAGTCCCTGTACTCGAATCGGAATTGTGCTCACGGGTCCCTTGCAAGCAACTCGTGGTTTTGCAATCACGCTCTGAGAGCCTGACGACCAGTGCGGATTGTCGACTGTGAGGATGCACGTGTAGGACGCTGTCGCGGCGATCGTGATCCTCTCCCCGTCGGGTCCTCGATACTGACCAGCCTCGATCGTGAACTCGGCTACTGATGCAGAACCGTCAGGGTTTGCCATGGCATCCAGTGCAGGGTACTCGGGTAGCTGATCGATCGGAATTTCATCTGCCGAGGCGGACGTGCCGACGCCGAGACATGCAGCGAACAGGACACCTATCGCGAGTGCTACTGCGACCTTGCGACGGTCATTCACTTTTGTCATGGGAATTGCTCCTTAACTGGCTCTTCGCAATCAAGGGTGTAGTCGAGGTCTGAATCCGCCGGCCTCGAGCAGGCTGCGCGCGATGTAGTTGGTCAGGTTCCGGAAGCCGAGGGCGGAGCCTCGGAGGTGCTCGAGCCGCCCGTTGATCGCCTCGGTGGGGCCGTTGCTGGTGCCGGGTCGGTCGAAGAACGCGATGATGTCCGCGGCGCGCTGGCGCATGGTGCGGCCGAGCTTGCGAACCTCCACGAGCGCGGCCGGGACGCCGCCGGTGATGGCGTCGATCACGGCGCGCGTCATGGTCTTGCCCTTCTGTTTGTCGGGTTCTCGGTAGGCGGCGACGATGCGCTGGTAGATGCCCCAGGTCGCTTCGACTTCGACATGCTCCTCGCTCGCGAACACCGCGTCCAGGCGTGTCCGCTGACGATCGGTGAGCAGGCTCGCTCCGGTGTGGAGGGTGCGCCTCGCCTTGTAGAGCGGGTCGCCCTTGAGGCCGCGGTGCCCGGTGGTGTCCTGCTGGACCCGGCGACGGCAGACATCCAGCGCGTCACCGGCCAGGCGGACCACGTGGAAGGGATCCATGACCGGAACGGCGTGCGGGAGTTCTTCGGCGGCGGCGGTCTTGAAGCCGGCGAATCCGTCCATCGCGACCACCTCGATCGCCTTCGCCCACTCCTTCGGACGGGCCGCGAGCCACTGCTTGAACACAGCCTTCGAACGGCCCTCGACCATGTCCAGCAACCGCGCCGGCCCGGTCTTGTTCCTCGCAGGCGTGAGGTCGATGATCACAGTGACGTACTTGTCGCCGAGCCGGGTGTGACGCCAGACGTGCTCCGTAAGTTGTATCTCGGCCCCGGAGGGACAGGTCGTGGCTGAGATGTGCTTGTCCGCGGTGACTTTTGATGAGTGGCCGGCCGGTCCCTCGGGGGGGCGCCCTGGCTACTGATTGAGACGTGCGTTCTGGTCGCTTGTTACGGAGCTGTCGGCGGGGTGTTCCACGGGGGCCGGTCCATCGATTCGGACGACTGGAGGTTCACAATGCAACTCGACCAAGGACACGGCTCGCGACAGCGGGTGTGGGTCGGATTCGACATCGGTAAGGGGCATCATTGGGCCTCAGCGGTCGACGAGACCGGCGCCCAGGTATGGTCCCTGAAAATCGTCAACGACGAGGTCGCGATCGCGGCGGCGGTCGATGTCGCGCTCGGGCTGGCTGACGATGTGGCGTGGGCGGTCGATGTGACCAGCGGCCCAGCGGGGCTGCTGTTGGCGCTGCTCGACAGCCGTGAGCAGAAGGTGCGGTACGTGCCGGGCCGGACGGTGAACGCGATGAGCGCGGGCTACCGTGGCGAGGCCAAGACCGATGCCAAGGATGCGTTCATGATCGCTGACATCTCTCGGGTGCGCGGCGACTTCGCCGCCATCGAGGTGCCCAGCGGGCTCCGCGTCGAGCTGAGCCTGTTGACCGCGCATCGTGCGGATCTGGTCGCTGACCGGATCCGGCTGATCAGCCGCCTCCGCGAGCTGCTGACCGGCGTCTTCCCCGTTCTGGAACGCGCCTTCGACTACTCCCGGCACCACGGGGCACTGGTCCTGCTGACCGGCTACCAGGACCCCGCCGCGCTGCGCCGGCTCGGCCCGGCACGACTGCGGGCGTGGTTGACGAAGCGGAACGTTCGGCGTGCCGACCAGGTCGCTGCCGCCGCGTTAGCCGCCGCGGCTGAGCAGCACGCGACCCTACCCGGACAGGCCGTCGCCGGGCAGATCATCGCCGACCTCGCCGGTCAGCTGCTCGCCCTCGATGACCGCCTGGGCCGAATCGACCGGCAGATAGCCGCCGTGTTTGCCGAACACCCCCAGGCCGACATCATCACGTCCATGCCCGGCATCGGCATCACCCTGGCTGCGGAGTTCGTCGCGGTCGCCGGCGACCTCGCCAGCTACCCCGACGCCGGCCGGCTCGCTTCCGCGGCCGGCCTCGTCCCGGTGCCTCGCGACTCCGGCCGCCGGACCGGGAATCTGCACCGACCCCACCGATACAGCCGACGCCTACGCCGCGTGTTCTACCTCGCCGCCCAGACCAGCATCGTCCGAGACGGGCCCAGCCGCGACTTCTACCTCAAGAAACGTAGCCAAGGCCTCCGCCACGTCCAAGCCATCATCGCGCTCGCCCGACGACGCGTCGACGTCCTCTGGGCCCTCCTCCGCGACAACCGCCCCTTCAGCCTCGAACCACCCGCCAGACCCGCGATAGCGGCTTGACAACGTCATTGAGACTCGTCGACACCGATCGTGGTGACCCCGTCGAACCTGGCCGGGTCGTCAATGAGCCGCCGCCTGCCTTCGGCGAGGACAGCGGCGTTCGCGGCACTCCAGGACACCCCGAGACCAGCGGCGACGCGGGACACGGTGAGATGGTCGACGACGATGCCCCGTAGCGCCCACTCCAGACCACCGCGGGAGATCTTCGCCCGCGGCGCCGCCGCACTGCTGGTGTCTTGCCGCCAGGTCCGTCGGCAGTGCCCGCACCGATACCGGCGCACCCGCACCAGCAGCGTTGTCGGTCGGTGCCCGAACGGCTCATGCGCGAGCCGTCGCATCACCGTGTCCCGCGGCGCGCCCTCCACGCCGCACTTGCGACACCACGGGTCGTCGTCGACGACGCGGCACTCGATCGTCGCCCGATCGGGCTCGATCATCTGCCCCACGGCTTGAAGACCGAGCTCGTCCAGGCGGCAGAACGTGGTCAGGTCAGGGGGCGCGAACGTAGGGTGGAGCACGTCGAGGTCTTTCGGGATGGCAAGCGTGAAGAACTTCCATCATCCGGGAGACCTCGACCCCTACCCGGCCACCAACGCGCTCAACCGACTACACCCTCATTCGCGAAGAGCCGCAAAAGGTATGGGCCAGGCGCTAGAGATTCGGACCGCCGAAGTCGACGATGCGCGCGGCATTGCAGTCGTGCATGTCACCTCTTGGCAGACCGCCTATCGCGGTCTGCTGCCCGATGACATGCTCGATGAGCTGTCTGTCGAGCAGCGCGAAGGTCGATCGCGGGCGATGCTTGCCGACCCGCACCCTGCGGGCCGCACGATCGTAGCTGACCGCGACGGCGAGATCGTCGGCTGGGCTTCCTTCGGGGCCGGGCGGGACGAGGGGGCAGGCGAACAGGGCGAGCTATGGGCACTTTACGCACGTCCAGACGTGTACTCGACGGGCGTCGGACATGCGTTGATCGCGGCCGTCGAAACCGCGCTTTGCGAGGAAGGATTCGCGTCGGCGTACCTCTGGGTGCTCGACGGCAATGATCGTGCCGCGACATTCTACGAACGTCGTGGGTGGACCGAAGACGGCACCGTCAAGCTCGACGAGCGCCAGAACACGACCCTCCTCGAGCGGCGACGCACCAAGTCACTCGGCTGACACCACGAGCCATCGCAAAGCCCGGGAAACGGCTCACATACGCCGGTCGGGAATCCGCAGGGACACCACTCGTAGTTGTACTACTTGCGAGATCCGCAATCGCTGCAGAAACGGATATTGCCTCGCCCGCCCCCCTGAAAACCAATCTGCGAGCGAGCGCTGTTGTAGGTACGATCGCCGGCCAGCGGGCGGATTGAGGTCTGAGAGGGTGGACTACTGTCCCTTTAGGGGTCGAGCACGTGGGCTGACACACCGGAAGCCCTCGGATGCGCAGAACTACGGGAACGTCATCCGGTTAGACGTCCTGCTGACCGATCTTGTAGGTGACCATGCAACGGCAAGCCGCTGTCAGGGTGTGGGTCTTTGCTCGCCCCCTGATTGTGGTGGTGTGTTCTGCGCTGATCGCCTTAGCCGGTGTAGGTCTCCACCTTGACGATCTCGACGGCGATCTCGCGTCCGTTGGGCGCGGTGTAGGAGGTCGTGTCGCCCTCCTTCAATCCGAGGATCGCGGCCCCGAGCGGCGACGCCTCGCTGTACACGTCGAGATCCGACCCGGAGGCGATCTCGCGGTTGCCGAGGAGGAAGACCTCTTCCCCACCCGCGACGGTCGCCGTCACCACGGTGCCGGGCTCGACGGTGCCGGTGCTCTTCGGCGCATCGCCGACGGTGGCGTTCTTCAGAAGCCACTGGAGGGTGCGGATGCGCGCCTCCTGCTTGCCCTGCTCGTCCTTGGCGGCGTGGTATCCGCCGTTCTCCTTGAGGTCGCCCTCCTCGCGGGCTGCCTCGATGCGCTTGGCGATCTCTTCGCGGCCGGTCGTCGACAGGTGTTCGAGCTCGGCGACGAGACGGTCGTAGGCGTCCTGCGTGAGGAAGGTCACGGGGGCATCGCTGGACACGTCTGACTCCTTCGGTAGGCGGTGGCTGTGCGATATGTCAAACGCCCCGGACCGGCCGGGGCGTGGGTGGAGCACAACGCCGCCAGACTACGTCACCCAGCAGTCGTTGACAAAACCCGTCGTCGCCTCCGACACCGTCCGGACGCTCTCGCGGAATGCCCGCGCGTGGTCCTCTGTGGCGGCGTACTCCACGATGCGCCAGCCCACGACGCCGTGCTCCTCGTCCTGCGCCTCGAGGGCGCACGCGATGGAGCGGCCGGGGGGCGAGGTGAGCTGGAAGTCGATGGTGACCCGGCCGTCATCCTCGACGACGAAGCCGGTCGAACGGACGTCGATCGCATCGATGCTGCCGGCCACCACCGTCCATCCGAGCAGACCCGCGAGGATCGCCCCGACGGCGGCGGCTCCGCCGATGGCCCACCGGGCCGATGCCGTGCGGCGGCGTCCGTAGCGCTGGTCGAGCTGTTCCTGAGTGGTCATGGGGGTCCGTCGGAAGAATAGGCTGGGACTTCCAGATTAGGCGCTCTTGCGCACCCGGGTCCGCGGCACAGCATCTGCCCGGACGGAAACGGACTCCCATGCATCTCCCGCTCGCCCTCCTTGCGGGCACCTCCGTCACCCCCATCCCCGTGCCGACGGTCGACCCCGAGCTGGTGACGCCCGGTCCTTGGGGTTTCGGCATCATCGTGTTCGTCACCGTCGCGGTGGTGCTCCTCGCGGCGGACATGACCCGACGCATCCGCCGCGGTCGCGTGCGCGCCGACATCCAGGAGGAACTGGATGCCGAGGAAGCGGAGCGGGATGCGCGCGCCCGAGAGCGCGGAGACCGCGACGATCAGGCGTTGTAGGCCGGCTGCAACGCGATCAGCAGGCACGCCGTCCAGTGGCAGAGGAACGCCAGGACGGTGCACACGTGGAAGATCTCGTGGAAGCCGAAGTGGCCCGGCCACGGGTTGGGACGCTTGAGCGCGTAGACGACGGCCCCGGCGGTGTAGAGGAGCCCCCCGACGGCGACGAGGATCATCATCGCGGGATTGGCGCGGAAGAGGTCTCCGAGGTACATCACCGCGGCCCAGCCGAGGAGCAGGTACAGCGCGACGTACAGCCACCGCGGGGCGTGCAGCCAGAAGACGCGGAAGAGGATTCCGAGCAGGGCGCCGCCCCAGACGAGGGAGAGCAGCAGCACCCCCTGCTGCGGCGGGAGCGCGAGTACCGCGATGGGCGTGTAGGTCCCGGCGATCAGCAGGAGGATGTTGGCGTGGTCGATGCGCTTCAGCGTCGCCCGGGTCCTCGGACCCCACGAGAAGCGGTGGTAGAGGGCCGAGTTGCCGAAGAGCAGGAGCGAGGTCGCCATGAACACGGCCGAGGACCACTTGGCCGCAGGACCCTGTGCGAGCGCGATCAGCACGATCCCCGCGGCGATCGCGACGGGGAACGTCCCGGCATGGATCCAGCCGCGCCAGGTGGGCTTCGCCTCCGACGACGCGTCGACGGCGGCGGCGTCCATGAGGGGGAGGACGGGAACCTCGGGCGCGGCGGGAACGCGCGGTCGACGACTCATGGGAACAGGGTACGGCGCGCCCGCATTCCTCGGGCGGCACATACCCGGTTCCGGCGCTCGTGGGATGGAGTGCCACACTGCGGTGCCCGCCCGCTCGGGGTAGCGTAGGGGGGTGACGCGTACCCCGTCGAACGAGGGCAGAGGGCCCCTCTACCGGCTGTACATCAACCGCCTGCGGCGGCGGTTGGATCCCGAGACCGTTCCGCATCACCTCGCGATGATGATCGACGGCAATCGTCGTTGGGCGCGGCAGCTGGGGTACGACTCGGCAGCCCACGGACACCGCGCCGGCGCGGCGAAGATGCGGGAGTTCCTCGGGTGGTGCGACGACGTCGGAATCCGCGTGGTCTCGCTGTACCTGCTCTCCACGGACAACCTGCGCAAGCGCGATTCCGGTGAGCTGTCCGACCTGATCGACATCATCGCCGAGCTTGCCGAGGAGCTCTCGCGCGAGCGCGACTGGCGCGTGCAGCACGTCGGACGGGCCGACGGGCTCCCGCCCGATCTCGCCCGCGTCCTGGCCGATGCGTCGGCGCGCACCCGCGGTCACTCGGGCCTGCACGTCAACCTCGCCGTGGGGTACGGCGGGCGCGGCGAGATCGTCGACGCCGTCCGCAGCATCATCGCCCAGCACGGCACCTCCGGCGGCTCCCTCGAGGACCTCGCGGAGAGTCTCACTCCGGAGCAGATCGGCGAGCATCTGTACACCGGCGGGCAGCCGGACCCGGACCTCGTCATCCGCACCTCGGGAGAGCAGCGCCTGAGCGATTTCCTCCTGTGGCAGAGCGCTCATTCGGAGTTCTATTTCGTCGAGGCGCTCGGACCGGATCTTCGCGAGGTCGACTTCCTCCGGGCCATCCGCGACTACGCGAGCCGCGACCGCCGCTACGGCAGCTGAGGCGCGTCGCGGCCGGTGCGGCGAAGTTCATCTGCGCGTAACGAATCGTCCGCGTGTCGGATGCGGAGGCGCGCGGCCGCACGTCGTACGTTCATCGCATCGGGCAAGGCGCCCGATCGGGTCGGCCTCTCGGATCGCGACTCGTGACCTCCGGTCGACTCGTGAAGAACCGGGTGGGAACCCACCCGGGGCGGGAGTCGGTTGTGACCACACGAGCACCACACAGGCAGCACGAAAGCGCACACGAGGTCGACGAGGCGCAGGACCTGCGCACCTACGTCCTGGACACCTCCGTGTTGCTGAGCGATCCGCGGGCGTTCTTCCGCTTCGCCGAGCACAGCGTCGTCATCCCCGTCGTCGTGATCACCGAGCTGGAGGGGAAGCGGCACGACCCGGAGATCGGGTACTTCGCCCGTCAGGCTCTGCGCCACCTCGACGAGCTGCGCATCGAGCACGGACGCCTCGACTTCCCCGTCCCCGTCGGCGAGGACGGCACGCTCCGCGTCGAGCTGGGGAACACCGATCCCACCGTCCTTCCCGCCGGGATGCGGTTGGGGGACAACGATTCGCGGATCCTCGCCGTTGCGCTGCATCTGGCGGGGGGCGGCCAGGAGGTCACGGTCGTCTCGAAAGATCTCCCGATGCGCGTGAAGGCCGCATCCCTCGGGATCAGCGCCGAAGAGTACCTCGCCGAACAGGCGGTCGATTCCGGGTGGACCGGCATCGCGACCATCGACGTGTCCGGCGACGAGATCAGCGACCTCTACGAGAGCGAGGTTGCAACGGGAGACGACGTGCGCGGGCTCCCGGTGAACACCGGCCTCATCATCCATTCGGAGCGAGGCTCGGCCCTCGGCCGGGTGAGCGGTCCGGGTGAGTACCGGCTCGTGCGCGGCGACCGTGAGGTGTTCGGCCTCCACGGACGCTCGGCGGAGCAGCGCATCGCGATCGATCTTCTGCTCGACCCCGATGTCGGCATCGTTTCGCTCGGGGGTCGCGCCGGGACGGGCAAATCCGCCCTGGCCCTGTGCGCCGGCCTGGAGGCGGTGCTCGAGCGGCAGCAGCAGCGGAAGATCATCGTCTTCCGGCCGCTGTACGCCGTCGGCGGCCAGGAGCTCGGATACCTTCCCGGTGACGCGCAGGAGAAGATGAACCCGTGGGGGCAGGCGGTCTTCGACACGCTCGGCTCGGTGGTGTCCGCCAATGTCCTCGAAGAGGTGGTGGAGCGGGGTCTGCTCGAGGTGATGCCGCTGACCCACATCCGCGGGCGCTCGCTGCACGACGCGTTCGTGATCGTGGACGAAGCGCAGTCGCTGGAGCGGAACGTCCTGCTCACGGTGCTCAGCCGGATCGGCCAGAACTCCCGCGTTGTGCTGACGCATGACGTCGGCCAGCGGGACAACCTGCGGGTCGGCCGCCACGACGGAATCGCCTCGGTCATCGAGACCCTCAAGGGGCACGGGCTGTTCGGCCACGTCACCCTCACCCGGTCGGAGCGCTCGGCGATCGCCGCGCTCGTCACCGACCTCCTCGAGGCGGGCGAGCTCGCCTGAGGCCGGACGGGTGGGGTCGCGCTCCGTCGCGCCCCACCCGTCGGCTCGCCGGCGCGCTCACTCCCAGCGGTAGCCCGCGCCGCGAACGGTCACGATGCGCGCGCTCCCGAGCTTGCCGCGGAGGTACCGGACGTACACGTCGACGACGTTCGAGCCCGGATCGAAATCCAGGGCCCAGACGCTGCGGAGAAGGTGCTCTCGCGTGAGGACGCGGCCCGGGTTGCGCAAGAACTGCTCCGCGAGGGCGAACTCGCGGGCCGAGAGATCGACCTCCCGGCCGGCAACCGTGGCTCGGCGGGCGAGGATGTCGAGGTGCACGTCGCCGTGTCCGACGGACACCCCCGTCGTGGGTGCGGCTTCGCGGAGGCGGGAGCGGACGCGCGCGAGGAGCTCCTCGAAGGTGAAGGGTTTCGCGACGTAGTCGTTCGCGCCGGCGTCGAGGCCGTCGACGGTGTCTCTGGTGCTGGAGCGCGCCGTGAGCATGATGACGGGGACGAGCGATCCTCGCGCGCGCAGTTCGCGCAGCACGTCGAAGCCGTCGATGCCGGGGAGGCCGACGTCCAGGAGCACGAGGTCGCCGTCGCCGCGGAGTGCGGCCGCGAGCCCCTCGACGCCGTCGTCGATGATGGTGGTCTCGTATCCGGCGTTCGCGAGCCCGCGGCTGACGAAAGCCGCGATACGGGGTTCGTCCTCGATGATCAGGATCCTCGTCATGCGGTGGCCTCTCGCTGCATCACGACGTCTCCTGCCCGCACCGGTGCGGGCAGGTCGACGGTTGTCTGCGGCAGATGAATGGTGAACGTCGCCCCGCCGCCGGGGGTGTCGTCGACGTTGCACGAGCCCCCGTGGCCCTTGGCGATCGCATCCACGATCGCCAGGCCCAGACCCGAGCCTCCCACGGCGCGCTTGGTGTCGGCGCGATCGAACCGTCGGAAGATGCGATGCCGAGCGGCTCGGGGGATGCCGGGACCGTGGTCGCGAACCCACAGGCGCGCGCCCCGCTCGTCCAGGACACTGCCCACCTCGATCGGCGATCCGGGTGGCGTGTACTTCGCGGCGTTGTCGGCCAGCTGCAGCCACGCCTGCAGGAGACGGTCCGCGTCCCCGATGATCCGTCCCCGCGACACGTGCGCGAGGCTCCAGCGGTGGTCGGGGATGACGGCGATCAGTTCGCCGAGCCGGGCGGTCAGTTGGTCCAATCTGACGGATGCCATCGCGTACTGCTCGCCCTCCGCGGCGGCGAGGAGGTCGATGTCCTCGACGAGCCGCGCGAGACGGTCGAGCTCGGCGATGCCGATCTCCCGGGCGGCGGCGGCGTCGGCCTGATCCCGCGGATCCATGAGCTCCAGGTGGCCGCGGACGATGGTGATCGGCGTCTTCAACTCGTGGCGGACGTCGTCCAGGAGCTGCCGCTGGGTGTCGACGGATCCCTCGAGGCGATCGAGCATCGAGTTCACGGTGCGCGAGAGATCGGAGATGTCGTCGTTGCCCGCAGTGGGCAGGCGCGCGGAGAGGTCTTCCAGGGAGATCGCCGCGGCCGTCTCCCGCAGGTGGCGGATAGGGGAGAGGAGCCGGCCGGTGACGAACCAGCCGACGATTCCGATGACTCCGAGGACGACGATCCCCGCCACGACGTAGGTCGTCATCGCGGTCGTGACAGGCGCCAATGAGGCGTCGAGGTCGACGGCGCGCACGTACACGCCCGTGCGGGTGTCGCCCTCGACGGAGACCGGGATGGCGATGTAGCGCAGGGTCCCGGCATCCGTGAGTGCAGTTCCGCGGCGGATGCCCCCGTCCGCGGTATCCTCCCGCACCCGGGTGACGAACGCCTCGTCGTCGGAGACGTCGAATCCCGAGAGGGTGGACGACGCGATCGGCGCGCTTCCGTCCACGACGGCGAACGACGCCTCGGTCCGGGCCGGGACCAGGCGCGCGACGACCTCTTGCAGGTAGGCATCGACGTCGGCGTACCGGTCGACGGTGAGCGAGACGGGTCCCGAGGGCGCGTCCGGATCACCGTCCGCGGCGATCGAGTGCAGCCGCTCCACCTGATTCCCGAGCCGATCGTCGATCTCCGCGAGGACCTGCTGCCGCTGGACGAGGAAGGTCACCCCGCCGACGAGGGCGAGCCCGATACCGGCCACGGTCAGGATCGCGGTGAGGATCCTGACACGGGCCGATACCGGGCGTCGTGAACGGCGCATGTCCCGATATGGGCGGCTCACCCGGGGTGCGTCATCGACAGCAGATCGAGCTTCTCGTCCAGCTGCTCCAGCGTGAGCTCCCCGCGCTCCACGTATCCGAGGTCGATCACGGCCTCACGCACGGTGATCCCGCGCGCGACCGAGTGCTTGGCGATCGCCGCGGCCGCCTCGTAGCCGATGAGCTTGTTCAACGGGGTGACGATCGACGGTGACATGCCGGCGAACGCGGCGGCGCGCTCGAGGTTCGCCTCCAGCCCGCGGATGGTCTTGTCCGCGAGAACGCGCATCGAGTTGGACAGCAGACGGATGGACTCCAGCAGCGCCGTCCCCATGACCGGGATGGCGACGTTGAGCTCGAACGCTCCCGAGGCGCCGGACCAGGCGATGGTGGCGTCGTTCCCGATGACGCGTGCGCACACCATGAGCGTCGCTTCGGGGACGACGGGGTTCACCTTGCCGGGCATGATCGACGACCCGGGCTGCAGGTCGGGGATGTGGAGCTCGCCGAGGCCCGTGTTGGGGCCGGAGCCCATCCAGCGCAGGTCGTTGTTGATCTTCGTCAGGGACACCGCGATCGTGCGCAGGGCGCCGGATGCCTCGACCAGGGCGTCGCGGTTCGCCTGAGCCTCGAAGTGGTCCTTCGCCTCGGTGATCGGCAGTTCGGTCTCGGCGACCAGGATCTCCAGCACCTTCTGCGGGAACCCGGGAGGGGTGTTGATGCCCGTGCCCACGGCCGTGCCGCCGAGCGGCACCTCGGCGACCCGAGGGATCACGGACTGCACCCGCTCGATGCCGAGTCGGATCTGGCGGGCGTACCCGCCGAACTCCTGCCCGAGGGTGACGGGCGTGGCATCCATCAGGTGCGTACGACCCGCCTTGACCGCGCCCTTCCACAGCTCCGCCTTCTCCTCGAGCGCGACGGCGAGGTGGTCGAGCGACGGGATGAGATCGTCGATGAGTTCCTGCGTGACGGCGACGTGGACCGAGGTCGGGAAGACGTCGTTGGAGGACTGGGAGGCGTTGACGTGATCGTTGGGGTGCACGCGCGCCCCCAGGCGCGCCGACGCGAGCGTCGCGAGCACCTCGTTCATGTTCATGTTCGAGGACGTGCCCGAGCCGGTCTGGTAGACGTCGATCGGGAACTGATCGGCGTGGATTCCGCTGATGACCTCGTCGGCGGCCGCGGCGATGGCATCGGCGATCGCGGCATCCAGGGTTCCGAGCTCCTTGTTCGCCAGCGCGGCGGCCTTCTTGATGCGGGCCAGCGCGCCGATCTGCGCGGGATCGAGGCTGTCGCCGGAGATCGGGAAGTTCTCCACCGCGCGCTGGGTCTGCGCGGCGTAGAGCGCGTTCTTGGGCACGCGCACCTCGCCCATGGTGTCGTGCTCGATGCGGTACTCGAGGTCGGTCACGTCATTGTTCCTGTCGTCGATGGTCGATGGTCGATGGTCGATGGTCGATGGGTCACTCGTCGTCGCCGGCGTCGCCGACGATGACGGAGGGGACGGCGGTGCCTTCCCCGAGTCGGTAGTTGGCGCCGACGATGGCCAGCCGACCGTCGGCGACGGCGAGGCTGATCAACTCGGAGGAGTGCAGGAGCTCGCCGATCGTGTCTTTCAGATGTTCGCGTCCGACCTCTTCCGCGTCGATCCCGGACGGTTCCTGCGGATCACCGGCGCTGTTGCGGATGACGCGACGCACCGCGGGGACGATGGGGGCGATCTGGCGCCAGATGTGCGCGGGGAGGGCGGGCGCGTCGGCGGCGGTGGATTCGATCGCGGCGTTCACCGCGCCGCACGCGTCGTGGCCGAGCACGACGATCAGCGGAACCTCGAGGACCGCCACGGCGTACTCGAGGCTCCCCACGACCGAGTCGGAGATGACCTGACCGGCGTTGCGGACGACGAACAGGTCGCCGAGGCCCTTGTCGAAGATGATCTCCGCGGCCAGGCGCGAGTCGGAGCAGCCGAACAGGGCTGCGCGCGGCCGCTGTCCGCCTTCCAGCTCATGCCGACGGTCGACGTCCTGTCGCGGGTGCCGCGGTTCGCCCGCGACGAACCGGGCGTTTCCGCGTTTCATCTCCCGCCACACCTGCCGGGGGGTGGGGGACGGGTCGATCTGGGTCACTGCGCCTCCTCGGCAAGGGTGAGGATCTCGGGGGCGACCGCCTCGGCCGCGATGCGGATCGTCTCGTCATCGGCGGCACCGAACACCATCACGATGTCTTCGCCCACCGAGGTCGAGATCGCGGAGGTGATGTTCCCCGCGCGTTCGGGGTTGCGGATCACGTAGCGGTCCCACGTGATGCCGCCGATGTCGACCGTGCCGTCCACGGCGGAACCGGCGAGCTCGCGCGACGGCCAGGCCGGGTCGGCGTCGAACCCCTGCTCGACGCGGACGAACCCGGTCTCGGTGGCGTAGACGATCGTCCAGGCGCGGGGGAGGTTCCCCTCGACGGCGGCGACGTTGACCCGCCAGCCCTGCGGCGTGGCAGGAGCGATCACGGGGCGCTCCTCGGCCGCCGACGCGCTCGCCGCGGCGGCGGGGACGTCGATCGGCGGTCGCTCGGGGACCTGCCCGCGGGGCACGATGAAGATGATCACCGCCACCACCGCCAGGGTGACCAGCAACGCGGCGATCAGGTTCCGGGTGGTCTGACTGGCGCGGTAGGTGCGCGACGCCGCCGCTTTGCGGTCCGCGGTCTCCTGCGGGGTCTCGGGTCGGCCGATCTCGGCGACCACGCGATTCGGGCGGCCGGCCATCACGCGGCCCCTTCCGCGTCCGCGCCGTCGCGCGCCGCGTCCAGGCGGCGCTTCGCGCCGATCAGCCATTCTTCGCAGCGCGCCGCGAGGGCTTCGCCCCGTTCCCACAGCGCGAGGGACTTCTCGAGCGTCGGCGCGCCCTGCTCGAGCTCTGCGACCACGCGGACCAGCTCGTCACGAGCCTGTTCGAAGGAGAGCTCGGCCACGTCGGCGACGGTGGTCTCGGTCATGGGGTCCATCCTAAATCCGCTCCCGGTCGCTCATGTCCGCCGCCGACGCCTCCGGGATCTCACCCTCCGAGCGCACCCGGAGGGTGCCGCGGGCGACGGTGACGGCCATGGTCGATCCGCTCGGAGCCTGCGCCGCGTCGCGGATGATCACGCCGTCGTCGCGATGTGCGATGGCGTAGCCACGCGCCAGGGTGGCCGCGGGGGAGAGGGCCCGCAACGTGGCCCGCAGTTCCGCGATCCGCCGTGCGTGCACGTCGATGCCGCGCTGCACCCGCTCGCGCCCGCGCGCGACCTGGAGTTCCACGTCGTGCGCCCGTCCGGCGAGCATGCCCGCCGGATCGCGCAGCACCGGACGGGAACGGAGCTGCTCGAGCTGGGCGATGTCGTGCCCGATGCGCTGGGTGAGGCGCGACGTCAGGCGGCTGCGCAACTGGCCCACCAGCGCGCGCTGTTCGGTGACATCGGGAACCACCCGCTTGGCCGCGTCGGTGGGTGTCGAGGCGCGGAGGTCGGCGACATCGTCGAGGAGCGGTCGGTCGTTCTCGTGCCCGATGGCGCTGACCACCGGGGTCGTCGCGGCTGCGACCGCGCGCACGAGACGCTCGTCACTGAATCCGAGCAGCGTCTGCGGGTCGCCGCCGCCGCGGGCGATGATGATGACGTCCACCTCCGGGTCGGCATCCAGCGCCTTCAGCGCTGCGATGGTCTCGGGGACGCAGCGATCCCCCTGGACGGCCACGTGGCGCGTGTGGAAGCGGACCTGGGGCCAGCGGAGCTCGGCATTGCGGTGCACGTCCTTCTCGGCATCCGACCGCTCACCGGTGATGAGGCCCACGACATGCGGAAGGAAGGGAAGGGGCCTCTTGCGTGCGGCATCGAACAGCCCCTCGGCCCGCAGGGTGGCGCGCAGGCGTTCGAGCCGTTCGAGCTGATCGCCGAGCCCCATGTGCCGCATGGCCGACACTCCGAAGGAGAGGTCGCCGCCCTTGGGGTAGTAGTCGGCCTTGACGCACGCCACCACGTGATCGCCGACCTTCAGATCCGCGGGCAGGCGGGCGCGCGTGGACGACCAGATGCGGAAGGAGATCTGCGCGTCGCCGGAGAGGTCCTTCAGGCGACCGAACACCGCGCCGCCGCGGACGTTCCACGCCGTGATCTCTCCTTCGACCCACACCGAGCCCCAGGAGGCGATGAAGTCGCGGATCGTCTCGTTCAGGCGGGCGACGGAGGTGGGCGCCTCCGCCGAGGAGTCGCGAGGCCGTACCGCGTCGGCTGCCTGAAAGCTCGTCATGGGGTCCTTCCGCCGGTGTGCGGCATCCGTTCGGGGTCCGTGCAGACGCGGTCCCCGTAGAATCATGGGGTGAGCACCAGCACCGTCGGCCGCAGCCCTGTGAGCATGCCCGTCCCACGCGTACCGCGGAGGCGGGAACCGCTTCAGGATATCGCCGTGCCCGGGCGCAAACGCGTCGTCCTGGCCGCTCCTCGGGGATACTGCGCCGGGGTCGACCGCGCCGTCATCGCTGTGGAGAAGGCGCTGGAGCGGTACGGGGCTCCGGTCTACGTCCGCAAGCAGATCGTCCACAACATCCACGTGGTGACAGAGCTCGAGCAGGCGGGGGCGATCTTCGTCGAGGAGGTCGACGAGGTCCCCGAGGGCGCGCACGTCGTGTTCAGTGCCCACGGTGTCTCTCCCGCGGTTGTGCAGGGGGCTGCGGATCGGAACCTGCAGGCGATCGACGCCACATGCCCTCTCGTGACGAAGGTGCACCGTGAAGCCGTGCGCTTCGCCCGCGACGACTTCGAGATCCTCCTCGTCGGCCACGAGGGGCACGAGGAGGTCGAGGGGACGGCCGGTGAGGCGCCCGATCACGTCACCGTGGTCAACTCGCCCGAGGAGGCCGACACCGTCGAGGTGCGCGACCCGTCCCGCGTGGTGTGGCTGTCGCAGACGACCCTGTCCGTCGACGAGACCATGGAGACGGTGCGTCGGCTCCGCGAACGCTTCCCGCAGCTGCAGGATCCGCCGTCGGACGACATCTGCTACGCGACCCAGAACCGTCAGGTCGCGATCAAGAAGGTCGCCAAGGATGCCGATCTCGTCATCGTCGTCGGATCGGCGAACTCCTCCAACAGCGTCCGCCTGGTCGAGGTCGCCCTTGAGTACGGCGCGAAGGCGGCCTATCGCATCGACTACGCCGACGAGATCGAGCAGGCGTGGCTCGACGGGGTCGAGACCGTCGGCGTGACCAGCGGCGCCTCGGTCCCCGAGGTGCTCGTCCAGGAAGTGCTGCGCGATCTGGCCCTGGCCGGCTACGGCGATGTGGAAGAGGTGCGCACCGCGGAGGAGGACCTCATGTTCTCCCTCCCCAAGGAGCTCCGGACCCCGTTGAAGGGCGAACGCGACCCGCGCGCCCTGGGCGGTCGGACGCGCGCGTGACGGACGAACGCCCCCGACCGCAGTTCGGAGAGTACGCCTCCGCCGAGGAGCAGCGCGCGCGCATCCGCCAGCCCGACGTGACCGAACGCCTCGACGCGGGGGTGGCTCCCGCGGGTGCGGAGTCGGCCACGGCGGCTCCGGCGGCTCCGACCGCAGGCGCGACGTCGACGTCTCCGGGGCGAGGGCGACTCGTCGACCGGATCGTGGCGTTCGCCCTGCTGGCCTACGGCCTCGTCAACGTGATCTCGGCCGCACCGGCCCTCGTCGACTACGCCGCGTACATGACGTCGGTGTTCGAGCTGATGGGCGTGGACGCCGAGATCGGTGACGCGGATGCCGGTCGGCCCTGGGGGATCGCCGCGGCGGTCGTCCTCATCGGCGGATGGCTGCTGACGGCGGCCGTGACGTGGGCGACCATGCGTCGAGGACGGGTGTCATGGTGGATTTCGCTCGTCGGCGGCGTCGTGTTCAGCCTCACCGCCGGCGCTCTCGTCATGGTCCCGCTCATGTCGGACGCCGCTCTCTGGTCCTCGTTGGTGGGCGTCGGCGGTCCCTGATCGTAGGCTGGGCGCATGCCGCGTCTGCTCGCCGTCTGTGCCGTCCGTGAACTCCGCCGCGATGCCGGCTCGATGGGAGTCACCGCCATCGACAAGACCCCGCAGCCCGGGCCGGTGAAGATCGGTTCCTACGGTGCGCGCGGGGATGTCCAGGTGGACCGCAAGCATCATGGCGGGCTCGACAAGGCGCTCTACGCCTACGCGGACGAGGACGCCGCGTACTGGGCGGACGCGCTGGGCCGGGACCTCCCACCCGGATTCTTCGGGGAGAACCTCCGGACCGAAGGCATCGATGTGAACGCCAGTGTCGTGGGGGAGCGGTGGCGCATCGGCGACCGGGTCGAGGTGGAGGTCACGTCGCCTCGCACGCCCTGTCAGACATTCGCCCGCTGGGTGGGTGGTGCCGACGAGCGGGGCTGGGTTCGACGCTTCTCCGACGAGCGACGTCTCGGCGTCTACCTTCGGGTGCGACGGACGGGGTCGATCACGGCGGGCGACGACGTCGTCGTCCTGGATCGGCCCGCGGGCGCGCCGACGGTGCTCGACATCTACCGCGCGCCGTGAGGGCGGTCGTCGTCGACGACGTCCGTGCCGCCCCCGTCGTGCGCGACGTCGAAGAGCCCGCGCCGCCGGTCGGCGGCGTCGTCGTCGACGTGCACGCGACGGGTCTCTGCCGCAGTGATTGGCATGCGTGGGCGGGTCACGACGACATCCGGTTCCCGCACGTCCCCGGGCACGAGCTGGCCGGCGTGATCAGCGCGGTAGGTGGTGGGGTGCGGACGTGGCGCGTGGGGGATCGCGTGACGGTCCCGTTCGTCTGCGGGTGCGGGCGGTGCCGCTGGTGCCGGGCGGGTGAGGCGCAGGTCTGCCCCGAGCAGGAGCAGCCGGGATTCACCCATTGGGGCTCCTTCGCCGAGCGCGTGGTGCTGCACGCCGCGGACACGAACCTGGTGGCGGTGCCCGAGGGTGTGTCGATGGAGGCCGCCGCAGCGCTCGGATGCCGCTTCGCCACCGCGTATCGCGCGCTGACCGCACGTGCTTGCGTCGCGGAGGGGGAGTGGGTGGTCGTGGTCGGCGCCGGGGGCGTCGGACTCAGCGCGGTGATGATCGCGCGAGCCCTCGGGGCGCACGTGATCGCCGTGGACCGCACGGAGGAGGCGCTCGACGCCGCCGCGCGCTTCGGGGCCCGACACACGGTGCGTGCCGATGGGCGGAGCATCCCGGATGCGGTGCGCGCCCTGGTGTCCGAGGGTGCGGACGTGTCGATCGACGCGGTGGGGAGCGAAACCACGTGCGCGGACGCCGTGCTGAGCCTCCGACGGCGCGGACGGCACGTGCAGATCGGGCTGCTCCCCTCGGAATCCGGGCTCTCCGCGGTGCCGATGGCGCGCGCGATCGCATGGGAGCTCGACCTGCTGGGGAGCCACGGGATGGCCGCTGCGGACTATCCGGGCATGCTCGCCCTCATCCGCGACGGGCGGCTGCGCCCGCAGGACCTCATCGAGCGCACGGTCGGTCTCGCGGAGGCGGCACAGCTCCTTCCGCGGATGCCGGATGCCCGGCCCGCGGGGCTGACGATGATCGACCCGCGGCGCTGAAGCGCGCCGCGGGTCGATCCGTCTTCGGAAGCGGTCAGGCGGCGAGGCTCTTGCCGGCCGAGCCGAGCTGCTGAGTGGCCTCGACGACGCGCGCGGCCATCGCGGACTCCGCGATCTTGCCCCACGCGCGGGGGTCGTAGGCCTTCTTGTTCCCGACCCCTCCGTCGACCTTGAGGACGCCGTCGTAGTTCTGGAACATGAAACCGGCGACCGAGCGGGTGAAGGCGTACTGCGTGTCGGTGTCGATGTTCATCTTGACGACGCCGTTGGCAACGGCGAGGGCGATCTCCTCATCGGTCGAGCCGGATCCGCCGTGGAAGACGAGGTCGAGCGGCTTGGGGCCGGTGCCGAACTTCGCGGCGATGCCCTCCTGGATCTCGCCGAGCAGCTCCGGGCGGAGCTTGACGTTACCGGGCTTGTACACGCCGTGGACGTTGCCGAAGGTGAGCGCGGCGAGCCAGCGGCCCTGGTCGCCGAGGCCGAGGGCGTCGACCGCCTTCTCGACGTCGGCCGTGGTGGTGTACAGGGCGTCGTTGGAGCCTTCGTGCTTCACGCCGTCCTCTTCGCCGCCGACCACGCCGATCTCGACCTCGAGGATGGCGTTGATGGCCTTGAGGCGCGGCAGCAGCTCCTTGGCGATGTCGATGTTCTCATCCAGCGGCACGGCCGAGCCGTCCCACATGTGGGACTGGAAGATCGGGTTCCCGCCGTCCGCGACGACCGACTCGGAGGCCTTGATGAGCGGCAGGACGAAGTCTTCGAGGGCGGGCTTGGGGCAGTGGTCGGTGTGCAGGGCCACCGTGAT
Organism: Microbacterium aurantiacum; assembly: GCF_021654035.1. Lineage (GTDB taxonomy): Bacteria > Actinomycetota > Actinomycetes > Actinomycetales > Microbacteriaceae > Microbacterium > Microbacterium aurantiacum. The sequence continues at coordinate 58,838 of NZ_JAJPDW010000006.1, read as the reverse complement.
CGGGTAGCTCTTGGCGACCTCGTGGACGTACGCGGCGAACGCGAGAGCGCCGGTGGCGCGGGCCTTGACGGTGTGGCCGGCGAAGTAGTCGGCACCGCCGGTCGTGACCTGCAGGATGCCGTCGGAGCCCGCTTCGGTCAGGCCCTGGAGGACGGCGTTGACGGACTGGGAGCTCGCGGCGTTGATCGCCGGGTAGGCGAAGCCACCGGACTTCGCGCGATCGAGCATCTCGGCATACTGCTCCGGGGTGGCGACGGGCATGGCGGCTCCTTCAAGGGTGCGGCAGGTGAGGGTACGGTCCCGAGTGTAGCGATCCCGACCGCGCGACCGCGGCGTCCGGCGTGCGGGCAGTAGGCTACGACGACCGGATCGGGCGAGAGGGGACACCGGATGGCGCGGAAGTCGCTCGTGGCCGAGGTGGCCGACGCGCTGCTGGACCGCATCGTCTCCGGCGACCTCGAGGTCGGCGCGGCGCTGCCCAGCGAGGCGGAGATCGGGGAGACCTACGACGTGAGTCGGGTCACCGTCCGGGAGGCGCTGCGGGTCCTCACGACCCAGGGGATCGTCCGCGTGACGTCCGGGATCGGTTCGATCGTGACGCCGCTCGAGCAGTGGCAGTCGCTCCCGGCGATCCTGCGGTACCGCTCGGCGCGTGGGGACGACGGCGATGTCGCCACCCAGCTGCTGTCGGTGCGGCGGATGTTCGAGACGGAGGCCGCCGCATTGGCGGCGGGGCGCCTCACCGCGGCCGCTCTGGACGAGCTGGCGGAGTGCGTCGAGCGGATGCGGAGCGGGGCGGAAGACCCCGATCGCGCCCGATCGGCCATGGACCATCACATGCAGCAGACCATGGACGACCTGCACGCCTTCGTTCTCGCCCGCTGAGCCCCGGGCGGGCGACGATCACATCCTTGACATCACGTCGGCGCATCCTCTCACCGCGACGTGCTTGGCTTCATCGGCGCTCCGATCTTCGCTCTCCTGGTCACGGTGGGCATCGGCACGGCCTTGGCGGACACGCTGCTGGCGACGGGGCTGCCCATCATGCTGCTGGCGTTCCTGGTGTCGCTGGCCCTGCGCGCCGCACAGGGCTCGGCGACGGTCGCGATCCTCACGACCGCGGGCCTCCTCTCCGAGGCCGTCGTCGACGGCGGCTACTCCTCTCTGCAGATCGTCGCGATCACACTCGCGATCGCCTTCGGCGCGCTCGGGCTCTCTCACGTGAACGACTCCGGCTTCTGGGTCGTGACCCGATACCTCGGTCTCAGCGTCGCCGATGGGCTCCGCAGCTGGACCGTGCTCACCACGGTGCTGGGACTGGCCGGCTTCGCCGGGGCGAGCGTCGTCTGGGCCGTGGTCTCCGCGACGGGCTGAGCCAGGACGGCCGCGGAACACGAGAATGAGCGATTGCGTAAGAATCGCCGATCCTTTGTGCTCCCGCGGTCGATCCGCCCCCGATTCCGAGCATCCCGCTGACTAAGGTGAACCCATGGTGAGTCTGACCGCTGACATGAGCCCGCTGCATCCCGACCGCAACCTCGCGCTGGAACTCGTACGTGCGACAGAGGCCGCCGCCATCCGCGCCGTCCCGTTCATCGGGCGTGGCGCGAAGGAGGCCGCCGACGAGGCGGCCGTCGATGCGATGCGCGCGTTCTTCACCACCGTCAACTTCGACGGCCGGATCGTCATCGGCGAGGGTGAGAAGGACGAGGCTCCGATGCTCTACAACGGGGAGCGCGTCGGCAACGGCACGGGGCCCCGAGCGGACGTCGCCGTCGATCCGATCGACGGCACCACCCTCACGGCGGAGGGCCGCAACAACGCGCTGTCGGTCATCGCCGTCTCGGAGCACGGGACGATGCTCGACGCCTCCACGGTGTTCTACATGGACAAGCTCGTGACCGGTCCGGCCGGTGTGGGCGTCGTCGACATCCGGCTCCCCATCGGAGAGAACATCCGCCGCCTGGCCGCGGCCCTCGGCAAGCCCGTCGACGAACTCGTCGTCTCGGTCCTCAATCGACCTCGCCACGCGCAGCTCATCCAGGACATCCGCGACGCGGGCGCGGGGACGCGACTCATGAGCGACGGCGACGTCGCAGGCGGCATCAACGCCGCTCGTCACAACGCGCGGACCGACATGTGCGTCGGTATCGGCGGCAGCCCGGAGGGGATCGTGACCGCGTGCGCGATCAAAGCCCTCGGCGGTCACATGCAGGGACGACTGTGGGCGCGCGACGACGAGGAGAAGCAGAAGGGACGGGATGCCGGGTTGAAGCTCGACGACCATGTCTACGAGGCCGATGAGCTCGTCACCGGCAGCAACACCATCTTCGTGGCCACCGGCGTGACCAACGGTGAGCTGGTCAAGGGCGTCCGCCGCGAGGGCGGCTACGTCTATACCGAGAGCGTCGTGCTGCGGGGGACCTCCGGGACCCTCCGCCGGATCTCGTCGGAGCACCTCGTCTCGAAGTGGCTCTGATCGCGATCTCGCAGTCGTGACTGTTTCGTGACGGCGACGCACAGACTCGTCTGGAACAATGGGGATCGGTGTCAAAGGGGACGCAACGATCTTTCACAGCCCAGAGGGAGTTGCCGATGTCGATCCAGACCGGGAGTTCTGCGCCGCAAACCGGCGCTCACGCGGTCATCGCCGACGCCGTCGATCCGGCGCGTCGCCCTGATGTCCTGCTGCGGGTGCGTCGCGCCGAGGGGCATGAGATCAGCCCGTGGTGGATGGTGGGTGCCTTCGTCGGCGTCTCTCTCGCCGTGGTCGCTCTCCTGAGCTTCGTCCCCGGCGGCGCCTGAGGACATCGTCCGGGGCGTGGTCGCCGGATCATTCGCCGTCGACGGCCAGTCGGCGACGGAGGTCTCCGAGGTCGGCGACGGCCGCCGCCGACTCGGCAGACGGCACATCGTCGAGCATCTCCGGCGCGGTGAAGCGCCGCGGTGACGCATCGACGACCGGCGGCGCCTGCAGCGCCTCGAGTCTGGTCTCGTCGATGCCGGGGAACTTCCGAGCGGTTACCAGCACCCGCGATTCGAGCGAACCGACGAATCGGTTGTAGCTGTCGACGGTGCGCTCGATGGCGCGGCGCAGGTCGTTGCTGTGGCCGGCGAGTGCACCCAGTCTCTCGTGCAGCTGGGTGCCGAGGTCGAACAGCGCACGCGCTTCGGTCGAGACATCCTGTTGCGTCCACGTGTAGGCGACGGTCTTGAGCACGGCCCAGAGGTTCACCGGGGAGGCCAGGGCGACGCGTCGACCGAAGGCGTACTCCAACAGCGTCGGGTCTTCGTCCAGAGCCGTAGCGAGAAGCGACTCGCTGGGAAGGAAGCACACGACGAACTCCGGGCTCGACGACACCCCCGCCCAGTACGTCTTCTTCGACAGTGCGTCCACGTGCGCCCGGACGGCGCGCACGTGGGCGGCCATGAGGCGTCGACGCTGCGCGGCCTGGTCACCGGTCGCGGTCACCGGGAGCGCGGTGGCCTCGAGGAACGCGTCGAGCGGAACCTTCGCGTCCACCGTGATCGCCTTGTCGCCGGGGAGTCGGATGATCATGTCGGGGCGCCCCGCCCCGGCATCCGTGTCCGTCGAGGCCTGGAGATCGAAGTCGATGTGCCTGGTCAGTCCCGCCGCCTCCACCACGCGCCGCAGCTGCGTCTCGCCCCAGACACCGCGCGTGGCGCCGGAGCGGAGCGCCCCGGCGAGCGACTCCGTCGTGGCGCGCAGGGCCTCATCGGACTCATGAGCGCGCCGCAGCTGCTCGGCGAGGGCACCGAACTGCTCCTGGCGGTCGCGTTCGAGCGTGTCGACCTTGGCCTGCATGCTGGTGAGGGTGTCCTGGACCGGGGCGAGGGCCCGCAGGACCGACTGCTCGCGCCGTTCGCGCTCCTCGCGCGCCGCGTGGTCCGTCCGGGCCTGAGCGAGGAGATCCCGGTAGAGCCGGGTCTGATTTTCGAGCTGTGCACGGGTGGCGGATCCTTCCGCCTCCGCCGTCGCGACGCGCGTGCGCAGCATGTCTCGGGCGCGCGCGGCGCCGGCCGCCCATCCCACGGCGGCGCCGACGAGGACGGCGATCAGGATCGCCGCGGAGATCAGGAATGCGTCCATGGTTCCAGCGTGGCCGGGGGGTCCGACATCCGCGGGTCAGACCGGCGCGAGGACGGGAGTGCGCGGGGCCGGGTCGATCCGACCGAGCGACACGCCGGCACCGACGGCGAGACCCTCGACGTCGTCGGCTCCCACGCGACGGGCGACGTCGATCATTACGTGCGCGCAGGCGAGCGCGTCCGCGGTGGCGTTATGGTGCGCGAACTCCGCGAATCCCGCCTCCGCAGCAACGAACGGCAGGCGGTAGGAATCCAGCCGGTAGACCTTGCGGGCGACTTGGAGGCTGCACGCGTAGCGCAGGGGCGGGCAGTCGTCTCCGGTCGCCTCGCACGCACGCCGGAGGACGGCCATGTCGAATCCGGCGTTGTGGGCCACCACGACGTCGTCGCCGATGAAGGACGCGAGCGCCGGAAGCTGCGCGCTCCACGTCGGAGCGTCGACGACGTCCTCCGGAGTGATCCCGTGGATGCGGATGTTCAGCTCGAAGAATCGCTCATGTCCCGGCGGGGGCTGGATGAGCCATCCCGTCTGCGCGACCACCTCGCCGTCCCGCACGCGGACGAGGCCGACGGCGCACGCGGACGCATTCGAGGAGTTCGCCGTCTCGAAGTCGATCGCGGTGAAGTCCAGGGGCACGTCCTCACCCTCTCCGGCGAGACGGCCGGATCCCGACAGGCGCGCCGCGCTGGTCCTGAACCGCGCGGGGATCACCCGTAGGCTCGGCGGATGGCCGATGATGCGCTCGCACGTTCCTTCGGCGCGGTCGCGGGCGTCTACGAATCCGGTCGCCCGGGCTACCCGCTCGAGGTCGCGCAGTGGCTGTTGGAGCCGGTCGCGAGCCCGATGCGGACCGCCCGCGTGGTCGATCTCGGTGCCGGCACGGGCAAGCTCACCCGGGTGCTGCGCGAGGCGGGTGCCGATGTCGTCGCAGTCGACCCGGACGCGGCCATGCTCGCCGAGCTGCGTGTCCGCGTGCCCGGGGTCCCCACGTTCCAGGGCGCCGCCGAGCGGATGCCGCTGCCCGACGCCTCCGTCGACGCGGTGGTGATGGCCCAGGCATGGCACTGGGTCGACCCGGCGGAGGCCGCCGCGGAGGTGGGGCGGATCCTGCGCAGCGGCGGAGTTCTGGGGCTGGTCTGGAACATCCGAGAGGATGCCGTGGCCTGGGTCGCCGCCCTCACCGCGGCGATGGGCGGGAGCCACGCGGAGGATATGTTGGCGACCGGCGACGTCCGCGCCGGCGCGCCCATCGGGCCGTGGGAGCGGCGGACGTGGCGGTGGGAGCGCACCCTCACCCGTGAGACGCTGCTCGACATGGTCGCCTCCCGGAGCCGCGTGATCGCGGCATCCGTGGAGGAGCGAACGGCGATCCTCGATCGCGTCAGCGACCTGTTCGACGCGCAGTGCCGCCGCGAAGCGGGGATCGAGGTCGTGGACCTCCCATACCGCACGGAGGCATTCCGCGGCATCCGCGCGTGACGCGCACGAGGGCGCGCGCGACTCGCACGTAGACTTGACGCCCGTGGCTCTCACTATCGGCATCGTCGGCCTGCCCAACGTAGGCAAGTCCACCCTCTTCAACGCCCTGACCAAGAACGACGTGCTCGCGGCGAACTACCCGTTCGCGACGATCGAGCCGAACGTCGGGGTCGTGAGCCTGCCCGACCCGCGGCTGACGACGCTCGCCGGGATCTTCGGCAGCGAGCGCATCCTGCCGGCCACCGTCTCGTTCGTCGACATCGCCGGCATCGTCCGGGGGGCCAGCGAGGGGGAGGGGCTCGGCAATCAGTTCCTCGCCAACATCCGCGAGGCCGACGCGATCGCGCAGGTCGTCCGCGGGTTCTCCGACGACGACGTCGTGCACGTCGACGGCGCGGTGAACCCGAAGAACGATCTCGAGACGATCAACGCCGAACTGATGCTCGCCGATCTCCAGACCCTCGAGAAGGCGATCCCCCGCCTCGAGAAGGAGGTCAAGACGAAGAAAGCCGATCCGGCCGTCCTCGAGGCCGCGGGTGCGGCCAAGGACGCGTTGGAGCGCGGCGTCCTGCTCTCGCAGGCCGGTCTCGACCTGGCACCCATCAAGGAACTCGGTCTCATGACCGCGAAGCCCTACATCTACGTCTTCAACGTCGACGAAGCCGTGCTGACGGATGCCGCGCGCCTCGCCGAGCTCGAAGCGCTCGTCGCGCCGGCCCGCGCCGTCTTCCTCGACGCCAAGATCGAGTCCGAATTGATCGGCCTCGACCCCGAAGACGCCGCCGAGCTCCTGGCCTCGACCGGGCAGACGGAGTCGGGTATCGACCAGCTCGCGCGCATCGGCTTCGACACGCTGGGCCTCCAGACCTACCTCACGGCCGGTCCGAAGGAATCCCGCGCGTGGACGATCGGCAAGGGCTGGAAGGCGCCGCAGGCGGCGGGCGTCATCCACACCGACTTCGAGAAGGGCTTCATCAAGGCCGAGGTGATCTCCTTCGACGACCTCGTGGCCCTGGGGTCGGTCGCGGAGGCCCGGGCGAAGGGCAAGGCTCGCCTGGAGGGCAAGGACTACATCATGCAGGACGGCGACGTCGTCGAGTTCCGCTTCAACAACTGACGCGACCTTCTCCCGTCCAGATCCACACCCACCGAGAGGACCATCCGTGAGCGACACCCAGATCTTCGATCCCGAGGGGCGTGCGATCCCGTTCGCCGTCGAGGGCGACGGACCCGTCTCGCTCGTCCTGATCCCCGAACGAGGACTCGACGGCAACCCGCTCGGTGTGGTCTCGCATTACCTCGCCGAGGAGGCGGGCTTCCACATCGTCCGCATCGGCGTCGACCCCGAAGCGCCGGACGCGGTGGCGTCGACGCTGGCAGTCATCGACCACGTGGGGCTGGAGCGCACGTGGATCGGCGGTCACGGGGCGGGTGGCACGCTGGCTCGCCGGATCGCGGCGGCGCACTCCGATCGCCTCAACGGGCTCCTCCTCCTCGGCGTCGAAGACGTCGACGTCGCGCTGGCGCCGGTCATCCCGGTCCTCATCATCCAGGGTGCCGACGACGACGTGACGCCCCCCTCAGCGGGCGAGACCCTGCAGGCCACGGCGCCGGAGCGAGCCAGCGTGAAGACGCTGCCGGGTGCCGGGCACCTCTTCCCGATGATGGAGCCTGTCGAAACGGCCGTCATCATCGAGGAGTACCTCGACTGGGACTGAGCGGACTGCCGAGCAGATTCACCGGGCGAAGCGGTCGATGAGGCGGATGACCGTCGGCAGGCCGCGCGAGGACGCCCGGGCGCCGGTGGCCGCCTCGATGAGCGGTGTCGCGTTCCCCTGGTGCACGACGTCGTTGCGGACGAGCGCCCACCCGTCACCGGTGGCGACGACGGTGCAGCGTCGACGGCGGGCCTGATCGGCAACCCCACTCCTGTGCGCCGCGATGTCCCCACCGCTGTGGAGGGTCACCTCGTAGAGCCCGGGCGCATCCGCATCCGCAATCGCGGCGATCTCGGTGAGACGCCCGAGCGGAATCCAGAAGATCTCGCGCGCGTGACCCGACCGCTCCGCGACGGCGACCTCGGCGACCTGCACGACGCTCGCCGGATCGTCCGCGTCGAACAGAACGGTTCCATTGCTCTGGAAGGTTCGGATGTCGCGGCATCCGGCGTCCTCGAATGCGCCGCGGATGTCGTCTGTGGTCGGCTGTCCGTGCTGACCTTGGTTGACGTTCCGGAGGAACGCGACGAATCGCATGGGCCTCAGCGTAGGGGGTGGGAGGCAGGAACGGTCTTGACCCCTCAGCGACCCTGGCGCTTCTTGTACGGCTTCGGCTGGCCCTTGACGATCGGCGCGCGCCCCTTGCCCTTGGAGGCCTTCGCCTTCCCTCCCGCGGGAGCAGGTGTCGATGGAGCCGTCGGCGCCGCCGCGATCCGAGCGCGTGCCTCCGGAAGCAGCGCTTCCCCCGCCGCCGTCATCCGCGTCGGCGTGACGTTCCGTTCGAAGAGCGGATGCCCGATCTCCTCTTCCAGCCGGTCCACGGCCGAGTAGACCGCGGGGAGTCCGACGCCGAGACTCTCGGCCGCGCGCGGGAAGTGCAGCGTCTCGGCGACAGCGACGAATCGTCGAAGATCGGTGAGCTTCACGGATGCCGTCCTGCCGTCGTCGTGGTCGCCCGGGCGGGCTCTCCCAGGCTAGTCGGAAGGGAGGGGGAGTGTCGGCCGGAGCCTCTACTGTCGAGGCATGCCGACGCAACCGACCGACGAACCTGTCGATGACTTCCTCCGACGTGTCACCCCCGTGCGCAGACGCGAGGACGGCGAGAAGCTCGTGGAGATCTTCGCCGAGGTGACCGGCGTCGCTCCGGTGATGTGGGGACCGTCGATGATCGGTTTCGGGAGCTTCGCCTATCGCTCGCCCGTCAACCCGCGCACCCGTGGAGTCTGGCCGAAGGTCGCGTTCTCGCCCCGTAAGGCGAGTCTCTCCCTCTACGGGCTGAAGGATCTCCCGGACGGTGAGCGGCTCCTGCCCGCCCTCGGCCGATACACCGAGGGCGCCGGGTGCGTCTACGTCCGACGACTCGACGACATCGACCTCGACGTCCTCCGTCGCCTGATCGCCATCGCGTGGTCGAGAGGGGATGATCCCGACCCGTCGTGATGTCGTCCGCAGATCGGCGTAGACGCACCGACGATCGACCGGCGGTCAGCTCTTCCTCACGCAGTACACCGCCGGTCCGGGCGGCGGATTCGTCGCGTTCGCCGCACAGCTGCCCGGCACGATCCGCGAACTCCGGGTCTTCGGCGACTCGCTCTTCCTTGCGCAGCTGCACGGTCCCGGTCACGTGTGGCTGCAGTCCATGACGCCGGCGAAGCTCGCCGCGGCGATCGAGCCGTACCTGCCCGACAGGTCCTCGGGGTCGTCGGACAACGGGTGACCGTTCAGCGGGTCTCGGCGGGATCCGGGTCGCCGAAGTAGGACACCGGACCCCAGGCCCGCTGCACCGAGATCTCGCCATCGACGAGAGTGAACTGCAGGGACGTGCCGATGGGGAATCGGGCCCGAAGTTCCTCCGGCATGCCGGCGGTGACCTTCATGGCGACCACGGCGGGGAAGGCGCCGGCACCGCATCCTGAACCCCAGATCGATCCGGAGTAGTAGTCCGAGTCGTCGATCAGATCGTCGCTCAGGAGGAACAAGCACTCGTCGCTCGCGCCGGTACGCCGCGCGTCGTCCGTGGTGAGGGGACGGATGCCGTGGAACACCTCGTACGCATCGCCGGCGCGTTCGGGGCCGCCGAACGCCCGCGGCCAGACGAACTCGGTGTCCGGGCCGAGGGTCGCGACGCCGCCGGTGTCGTCCTGGAACTGCCTCGTGGCGAAGACGGCGACGGCAGCGGAGACCATCGCCGCCACGATGACGGATGCCGTCCACATCAGGGCGACGCGGCGCCGACGCGTGCGCGGGTGGCCCTCCTCCGTCGAAGGTTCTTCCTCGGGGACCGCGCGGACGCCTGGGCCGAGCTTGTGGGGGGCGTCGTGCTCGGTCGTCCCCTCCGGCCGCGGGACGTCCGCATCCGGAGGGGGTTCCCGGTCGGAGGATGCGTGCTCGGGTGAGGTCGGTGGCGCCGCAGGGCCGATGAGACCGTCTTCGAGCTCGCGAAGCCGGGCGAGCGCCTCCGGGTCCTCTGCGATATCCGCATCCGGTCCGTACGCCCGTGCACGCAGCACCGCGAGTTCGTCCCGCGCATCGATGCCCACAGCCCGATGGTAGGCGCGCGTGGACCCGCCGGGGACCGTTCACGGCGGATCCGCGCGCAGTGCCGTGCTCCAATCAGTCGCGCGCGTGCGTATCGTGCTCGACGACGGGGGCCGCGGCGTCCGCTTTCGCGGCATCGTCCTGGCCGCCGGGACCGCCGAGGTCCGCATCCGCGCGCACGAGGCGTTCGATCTCGGCACCCGTCTTCTCGTCGACGGCCTTCCAGTACGCGAACGCCCGCTGAAGGACGTCGCCCTTCACGCCGCCGAGGAGGTGGCCCGCGACCGTGCGGACGAACGCCTGCCGCTGCGCGTCGTCCCACACGTCGCGGACGAGGGCGCCGGCCTGGGAGAAGTCGTCGTCGTCGGAACGGGGCGTGTAGGCGGCCCGGACCATCGGGCCGTCGGACTCCCACCCGGGATCCACGACGCCGACGTTGTCGGCGTAGCCGCGACCGAAGGAGTTCGGCGCGTACACCGGGTCGTCTCCGCGGTGCTCGTAGGCCATGGGGCCGTCTTGCGTGTAGGAGTTCAGCTCCACGCGCGGCCGGTTGACCGGTAGTTGCAGGTAGTTCGCGCCGATGCGATGGCGGTGGGTGTCGGCGTAGGCGAAGGCGCGCCCGAGGAGCATCTTGTCGGGCGAGAAGCCGATGCCCGGAACCAGTGCCGAAGGCTCGAATGCGGCCTGCTCGATCTGGGCGAAGAAGTTCTCCGGGTTGCGGTTCAGCGTCATCGTGCCGACGGGGATGAGCGGGTAGTCCGCGTGCGGCCACACCTTGGTGAGATCGAAGGGATTGATCCGGTAGCCGGCGGCTTCCTCGTACGGCATGACCTGCACCGACAGGCGCCACGACGGGAAGTCTCCACGCTCGATCGCTTCGAACAGGTCCCGACGATGGACGTCGGCATCCTCTCCGGCGATCTTCGTCGCATCGGCGTCCGTCAGCCCCTTCACCCCCTGCGCGGTGTGGAAGTGGTACTTGACCCAGAACCGTTCTCCGGCGGCGTTGACCCACATGTAGGTGTGCGAGCCGTATCCATTCATGTGGCGGTAGGAGGCGGGGATGCCGCGGTCGCCCATGAGGTAGGTGACCTGGTGCGCGGACTCGGGGTTGAGGCTCCAGAAATCCCACTGCACTCGAACGTGCCGAAGGCGCCGGATCCCTTCGCGTGGACGTTCCGCTCGGGGATGCGCTCGCGGTTGAAGTGCGCCATCTGGTTGAGGAAGTGGACGTCGTGCAGGACGATCGGACCGTCGGCGCCGACGGTGAGGCTGTTGCGATCACTCGGCGCCGGTGCGCCGGTGTCCGTCGTGGAGCCCAGGGCGGCTTCGGCGGACGGGGCGGTCGCCACGGTCTCGTCGTCAGCGGGGCGGGGCAGGTCTGGCATGAGAGCTCCTTCTCCGGACGTCGCACGCGTGGACGCCACTGTCCCGACCAGACCACCACCCGGACCCGGCGGGGTCAACGGGATGCGCCCGTGCGGCAGAACGTGTAAGGCGGACGTGCGAGAGTTGTCGCGTGGAAGACGAGGAGCCCACGACGGCGGAGGCGCTGATGCGCTCGCGCTTCGCCGCGTTCCGTGCCGACGACGCGTCCTGGCTGCTGCGGACCTGGCATCCCTCCACGAGGCCCGCGTCCCTCGACCTCGACGGCAATCCGCGGTGGCGTGGCCTGCAGATCGTCGACACCGTCGGCGGGTGCGCGGACGACCACGAGGGGATCGTGGAGTTCCGCGCCACCTATCTCGAGGCCGGGCACCTCGGAGTCCTCCACGAGCGCTCGCGGTTCGTCCGTGAGGGCGGCCGCTGGTACTACCTCGACGGCGTCGTGCGCTCCGGCACCGCCGACGACGCGTTGGGGTGACTCACTCGGAGACGGACACGCTCCGGTCGAAGGCGACGTAGCCGGAGAAGTCGGTCCCGACGCGCTCGAACGCGCTCGGGTACGGATGCGGGTAGGCCCACGCCTTGTCGGCGAGGACGTCGTCGCCGTGGACGATCGAGTAGTACTGGCACTCGCCCTTCCACGCGCACGTGTACGGCGTCGGACTCTCGGCGAGGAGGGAGAAGTCCACGGTGTCCGGCGGGAAGTACCAGTTGCCCTCGATCTTGAGGAGCCGGTCCTCGGGCGCGTCCGCCAGGACGACACCGTTCATCGTTGCGCGCATCGTTGTTCTCCCGTCATCGGAACGAGCGTCAGCCTTCCGCGGCGGCGCCCGGCTTCAGCCTAGGGTCCTCCGGGCGCGACGATCCGCGGCGCGGTCAGATCGATCCGGATCAATCCTCGGCGTAGCGCATCACGACCCGTCCCTCGATTGCACCGCGTTCCATGCGCGCGAAGATGTCGTTGACGTCTTCCAGATGCTCGGTCTTCACGGTCGGGTGGATCTCGCCGCGCGCGAAGAAGTCCAGTGCCTCGACCATGTCCTGGCGCGTTCCGACGATCGATCCGCGGATCGTGATGGCGCGCAGCACAGTATCGAAGATGTCCGCGGGGAAATCACCCGGAGGAAGTCCGACGAAGACGACCGTCCCGCCACGGCGCGCCATCCCCGTCGCCTGGGCGAACGCGCCGGGGTGCACGGCGGTCACGAGGATTCCGTGCGCTCCGCCCGTCTGCTGCTGAATCGCTGTGATCGGATCCGTGTGGCGGGCATCGACGGTGACCTCGGCGCCGTGGTGTCGCGCGAGGGTCAGCTTCGCCTCGTCGACGTCGACGGCGGCGACGCGCATTCCCATCGCCCGGGCGTACTGTACGGCGATGTGTCCGAGTCCACCGATCCCCGAGATGACCACCCACTGGCCCGGCGCGGTCTCGGTCATCTTCAGTCCCTTGTACACCGTGACCCCGGCGCACAGGATCGGCGCCACGTCGGCGCTGTCGACGCCGTCGGGAATCCTCGCCGCGAAGCGCTCATCGACGAGCATGTACTCGCCGAAGCTCCCGTCCACCGAATAGCCGCCGTTGCGCTGGTGCGGGCAGAGGGTCTCCCTGCCTGTCCGGCAGAACTCGCACGCGCCGCACGCGCTCCACAGCCACGCGTTGCCGACGCGGTCGCCCACGCGCAGGCTGTCCACCTCGTCGCCGAGTTCGACGACGACGCCGCACCCCTCATGTCCGGGGATCAGGTCGGCCTTCGGGGCGACGGGCCAGTCTCCGCGCGCGGCGTGGAGGTCGGTGTGGCAGACGCCGCTCGTCAGGACCCGGACGAGCGCCTCGCCGGGTCCGGGGCGGGGGATCGGCACATCGCGGATCTCCAGTGGTGCGTCTGGCGCCACGACCACGGCGGCGCGCATCGTGCCCTCGGGGTGCACCCCTCGCTCGTCGCGGGGTGCCGGGATCGTCATCGTGGTCATGTCACTCACATCCTCCGACGGCCGTACGCCGTCCTGATCGGAGGCTACTCCTGTGGTCAGACCACATCAAGGGGTACGGATGCAGATCGCCGGGACCGCGGGTAGCATGGCGGGATGCGTGCTGACACCACCCCCACCACCTCCGTCCCGTCGACCGACGCGGATGAGAAGACCCCCCTCGCCGTCATCTCCGGCGGCGGCGGATGCTGCGGCGGAAGCGCCTGCGGCACCAGCGGCGACTGACCTTCTCCGCCTTCCGGCGATGACCGACGCGCAACTGCAGATCACTCCGCGCCTCGCGCGCGTTCTGATGTCGGAGGAGGCCATCTACGGACTGATCCTCGTCTCCGGGATGATCGTCGTCAGCGGATCGGTGATCGGAACCTCGGTGAACGCCTTCCTCACCGTCGCCGTGACGGTCGTCGTCTTCTACATCGCCCACGTGTACGCGGGGACGCTGGGTCGGCTCGCCGCGACCGACGGACGTTCCGGAATGCGCCGGAGCCTGCGAGCCGCGGCGCGACAGTCAGCGGGGATGCTGGTCGCATCCGCGGGACCGCTCGTGGTGCTTCTGCTGGGTGTCACCGAAGTGATCGATGACACCTTGGCCATCTGGACGGCACTCGTGATGTGCGCCGTGATCCTCGGCATCCTGGGTTGGCTCGCCGTCGCCAAATGGACCCACCACTGGTACACGCGTCTGCTGAGCGCGACCATCACAGCGGGCTTCGGCGGCGCGATCATCCTCTTGAAGGCGATCATCCACCACTGATCACCAGCCGGCGCGATCCGCCGGTGCGGCGAAGACCGGCTCAGTGCGTGGCGATGACGGGGGCGTCCTCCGCGATCTCGTCCGCGGGTTTGCGGATGAGGAATGCGCCGATGAGAAGCGGGAGCGAGAGCACCGCCGCCACGAGGAACGCCGCGCGCGTGCCCGCGGCGCCTGCGGCCGCCTCCTCGAGCCCAGCGGACACGCCTGCGGCGGTGACGGCGGACATGATCCCGATGAGGAGGGCGATTCCGGCCGCACCCGCCACCTGCTGGATGGTGCCGACGATCGCCGAGCCGTAGGAGTAGAACCGTCGCGGCAGCGAGCCGAGGGAGGCGGTGAACAGCGGCGTGAAGGACAGCGCGAGGCCCAGCGACAGCACCGTCTGGGCGACCGCGATGAACCACACCGGGGTGGTCTCGGTGTAGGTCGTGTACGTCCACAGCATCGCGCTCGTGATGACGGCCCCCGGCACGAGCAGGATCCGCGTTCCGAAGCGGTCGTATATCCGCCCGATGATCGGCCCGGCGAGGCCCATGGCCAGGGCACCGGGGAGCACGATGAGGCCGGTCTCGAGGGCGGAGATCCCGACGACGCGCTGGAGGTAGAGGGGCAGAACGGTGATCGCCCCGAAGAAGGCCAGGGACATGATCGCCATCTGCGTGATCGACAGGGAGAAGTTGAGCGAGCGGAACACCCGCAGATCGAGCAGGGCATCGTCGGTCCGCTGCAGGCGGATCTGCCGCCAGACGAACGCGGCGAGCGAGAGGCTGCCGACTCCGAGGGCTGCGGCGAGGGTGAGTGACGCGGTCGTGGCGTCGGCGGCGGCGCTCTCGGCCGTTTCCGCTCCGCCGTGTCCGCCTCCCCCGAGCAGGCTGAGGCCGTAGACGAGACCGCCGAAGCCGAAGCCGGAGAGGATGACCGAGGGGATGTCGATGGCGACGCGCGTGGTCTCGCCCAGGTTCCGGATCCACATCGCTCCGGCCGCCAGCGCCAGGAGGGCGATCGGCAGGACGATGCCGAAGATCCAGCGCCATCCGACGGTGTCGAGGACGAGCCCCGCCATGGTCGGACCGATGGCGGGCGCCAGCGAGATCACGATGCTGACTCGCCCCATCATGCGGCCGCGGGAGTGGGCGGGCACGACGTTCATGATCGTCGTCATGAGCAGGGGCATCATGATCGCGGTGCCCGAGGCCTGGACGACGCGCGCGATGAGCAGGAGCGGGAAGCCGGGCGCGAGGAAGGCGATGAGGGTGCCGAGGGAGAACAGGCCCATCGCCGCGATGAACATCACCCGCGTGGGGAAACGCCGCAGCAGGAAGCCTGTGATGGGGATGATCACGGCCATCGTCAGCATGAACGCGGTCGTGAGCCACTGCGCGGCCACGGCGGTGATCCCGAAGTCGTCGATCAGGTGGGGGATCGCCACCCCCATCGTGGTCTCGTTGAGGATGGCGACGAACGCCGCCGCAAGCAGCAGCCAGATGACGCGCGACTCTTCACGGGTGATCGTCGCACCCGACGCGGGCGCGGCGACGGGGGCGGTCGCGGGTGCGGCCATCGGGAACTCCTCGAGATCGTCGGGGCCACCCGGAGATGGCAAGCCCCCAGGATAACGGCGTGCTCCGACACGGCATTCCCGGATCCGTGGAACGATGCGAACCATGAGCGATCTGCGCCCGCATCACACCGTGGTGCTCCGGCTGTCGACCGCCGCGGGGATCGGCATCCTGATCACGGTCGCCCTCGTCCCCGTGCTGGGGATCGCCGCCGCGCTCCTCGCCGGGTGGGCGGCGCTGGCGGCCACCGCCGTCGTCTGGGTCGTGCTGGTCGTGTGGCCGATGGATGCCGCGGCGACGCGCGCGCACGCGACGACCGAGGATCCCGGTCGGTCGGTGGCCCGGGTCGCCGCCCTCGTCGGAAGCGTGGCCAGTCTCGGTGCGGTCGCCGTCGTGCTCGTGCAGACCGATCGCGCGGGGGAGGTGACCTCGTGGATCCTCGCGGCCATCGCCCTCCTGAGCGTGGCGGCGTCGTGGCTGCTGATCCAGACGGACTACATGCTGCGCGTCGCCCACCTCTACTACTCGGATCCGGTGGCGGGCATCGACTTCAACCAGAGCGAGGATCCGGCTTACTCGGACTTCGCCTATTTCTCGCTGGGGGTCGGGATGGGCTACCAGGTGGGGGACACGAGTGTCCGGTCGAACGAGATCCGACGGCTGGTCATCCCGCAGGCGCTGCTGGCGTACATGTTCGGCGCGGTCATCATCGGAACGGTGGTGAATCTCGTCCTCGACCTCGGGTGAATCCGCGGTGACTAGGCTGACGCCGTGAGTATGGGTATGCGCGGCGGCGGACCGGGTTTCCGGCCGATCGACACCGACGCGCAGCGCCGGGCGAACGCGCAGGCGCCGAAGATCCCCGACCTCGGCCGGCGCGTGGTGGCCCTCTTCCGCCCGTACCGGTGGAGCATCCTGTTCACCGGAGTGCTGGTCATCGTGGGTGCGGCGATCGCCGTCGTCCCGCCGCTCATCGTGCAGCGGATCTTCGACGATGCCCTCTTCCCGGTTGCCGGCGGCGGACCCGATGTGCCGCTGCTGTGGCGGCTGGTCCTGATCATGGTCGGGATGTTCCTGCTGTCGGCGGCGCTCGGCGTCGTGCAGACCTGGCTGACCTCGACCGTGGGCAATCGGGTGACCGGAGACCTGCGGGTGCGGCTGTTCGAGCATCTCCAGGCGATGGAGCTCGGCTTCTTCACCCGCACCAAGACCGGCGTGATCCAGTCGCGCCTGCAGAACGACGTCGGCGGGGTGTCCGGCGTCCTCACCAACACCGTCACCAGCATCCTCGGCAACGTCGTCACCGTGATCGCCTCCCTCGTGGCGATGATCATCATCGACTGGCGACTCACGATCATCGCCGTCGTCCTGATGCCCTTCCTCGTGATCGTCCAGCGTCGTGTCGGACAGGTGCGGGCACGGATCGCCGCCGAGACGCAGGAATCGCTGTCGGAGCTGACCGCGATCACGCAGGAGACGCTGAGCGTGTCCGGCATCCTCCTGTCGAAGTCCTTCAACCGTCAGCGCACCGAGTCGGCGCGCTACACCGAGGAGAACCGCAACCAGGTGCGCCTGCAGGTACGGCGCGCCATGAGCGGCCAGGGCTTCTTCGCGGTCGTGCAGGTGCTGATGGCGAGCGTCCCGGCCGTGGTCTACCTGGTGGCCGGATATCTCGTCACCGGTTCCGTCGACGACACGATCACGGCGGGTACGATCGTCGCCTTCACGACCGTGCAGGCCCGCCTGCTCCAGCCGCTGATGGGCCTCATGCGGGTGGCGCTGGACCTTCAGACCTCGGCCGCGCTCTTCGCCCGGATCTTCGAGTATCTCGACCTCGTCCCCGCGATCCGGGACGCCCCGCAGGCCCGTGACGTCGCCGAGGCGCCGGGGCCGGTGGGGCGTATCGAGTTCCGCGACGTCGTCTTCCGCTATCCGGATGCCGCTCCCGACGCGCGCCCGACGCTCCGGGGCATCGACTTCGTCGCCGAACCGGGCCAGCACGTCGCCTTCGTCGGCCCGTCGGGCGCGGGCAAGACCACGATCCTCTACCTCACGCCCCGCATGTACGAGGCGTCTGCGGGCGCGGTCCTCTTCGCGGGGATGGACGTCCGTGCGCTGCGGCAGGAGTCGATCATCGACAGTGTCGGCATCGTCTCGCAGGAGACGTACCTCTTCCACGCCACGATCCGCGAGAACCTCCGGTACGCCAAGCCCGACGCCACCGACGACGAGCTCGTCCGGGCCTGTCGTGCGGCCAACATCGACCACGTCATCTCGGGCTTCGCCGACGGGTACGACACGGTGGTCGGCGAGCGCGGATACCGGCTGTCCGGTGGCGAGAAGCAGCGGATCGCGATCGCGCGGGTGCTGCTGAAGGACCCGCCGGTGCTCCTCCTCGACGAGGCCACGTCGGCGCTGGACACGGTGAGCGAGCGGGTCGTCCAAGAGGCGCTGGACGCCGCCGCCCGCGGGCGGACGACACTGTCGATCGCGCATCGGCTGTCCACCGTGATCGGCGCCGACGTCATCCACGTGGTCGAGGGGGGACGGATCGTCGAGTCGGGGACGCACGCGTCGCTGATCGCGGCGGGAGGGCTCTACGCGGAGCTCGCCGCGGAGCAGCTCGCCGCATCCCGCATCCTCGCGGCGGAGGAGGCGGAGGCACCGGCGGACCATCCGGACCGTCGTGCGGACCGACCTCCGGAGGGGCGGACCGATGAGAGCCCGGCGCCGGAGTCCGTCGCGGCGGATGGTCCCGAGCCGGCGTGGGTTCCGCCGGCGGTTCCCGGCGCCTGAGTCGCTCGTCGTCTCCCGCGTCTGCGTCTCACCACAGGCGCGCTGCGTCGAGGGCGCGCTCGCGTGCGGCATCCGTGCTCCGCGGTACCGCCATCCGGTCATCGAGGGCACGGACGAACGTTCCGAGGTGCCGTCGGTAGGCGTCATCGGGGTGAATGCGCGCAATCTCGATCAGCGGGGGCAGATCGAGCTCCCGGATCAGGTCGACGCGGGCGCGGATCGCCGCCGTCTGGCCCGCGGACGCGAGGACGTCGAGCCCGCCTCCGAGGGCGTCGAGGTAGTCGCGCAGGATCGGCAAGGCGTCCTTGCGCTGCGTGATGGAACTCCCGTCGGCGCGCTCGCGCCACTCCACCACGACGTCCGGGATCGCATCGATCGTCCGCGCGCGCGTGTAGAGCTGTTGGGCGACGACCTGATCCTCGTAGGCCCGTCCGACGGGGAAACGGATGCCGGTGCGGTGCCACAATTCCGTCCGGCTCGCCTTGGACCAGGCCACGATGTTGCCCGAGACGTCCGGGTGCTCGCGCAGGCTGACAGCCTCGCGCGCGGGCACGGTCGATCGTGCGACCCACGGCTGCACCGTGCCCGGCGTATACCCGCCGGCGGCGGTGGGGCGCAGGCGCACGTAGGCCCCCACGACGAGATCGCTGCCGGTGCGCTCGAGCGTCTCGATCCACCGGCGGAGGGCGGACGGGGTCATCCGGTCGTCGGCGTCGAGGAAGGCGAGGAAGGGCGTGCGCACCGCGTCGATCCCGGCGTTGCGCGCCGCACCCAGGCCCTGTCGCCTCGCGTGGCGGATCACGGTGAACCGCGCATCGCGCGCGGCGGCCTCATCGAAGATCGCCCCGGTCGCGTCGCGGGAGGCGTCGTCCACGAGGATCGCACGCCAGGCGGGCATCTCCTGGGCCTCGAGAGAGGCCACCGCCTCCGCGGCGAAGTCGGCGACGTCGAATCCGGGGACGACGACGGTGACGAGAGGGCGGCTCACGCGCCCGATTGTACGGCCGTCACCGACGCCGCCACCGCATCCACGATCGGGGGGATCGCGGCGGTGAATCCGTGCGGCAGGGTGATGCGGACGGCCGTACGGGCGACATCGGCGTCCAGACCGATCGCGGTGAGGACGTGGGACGGCTCGTCGCTGCCGGCCGCGCACGCGGATCCGCTGGAGGAGACGATGCCGCGCCGCTCCAATTCGAGCAGGACCGCCTCGCCGCTCGACCCGGGGAACACGAAGCTCGCCGTGCCCGGCAGACGGTGGTGCGGGTGGCCGGTGAGGCGCGCGGCCGGCACGGTGTCGAGCACACCGGCGATGAGGGCGTCCCGGGCGGCACCCACCCGCGCGGCATCCGTCGCCCTCTCGCGTTCGGCCAGCTCCAGGGCGGTCGCGATCGCCACGGCGCCCGCGACGTTCTCCGTTCCGCTCCTACGGCCGCGCTCCTGGCCTCCGCCGTGCAGCACGGGCTCGAGCGGAATACGCCCGCGGACCGCCAGGACCCCGGTCCCCTGGGGGGCGCCGATCTTGTGGCCCGACAGCGACAGGGCGTCCGCTCCGGTCGTCGGGCGGTCGATCGGCAGCCACCCGGCAGCCTGGACGGCATCCACATGGAGGGGGATGCCGCGCGCCGCCAACGCCGACGCCACGGACGGGACGTCCTGCACGGTGCCGATCTCGTTGTTGGCGTACCCGAGGGTGACCAGCGCCGTGTCCGCCCGGACGGCCGCGAGGACGGCATCAGGATCCACGCGACCGTCGGCCCCCACGGTGACGGAGGTGACGTCGAATCCGTGGAAGCGTCGCAGGTGATCCGCGGAGGCGAGCACCGACTCGTGCTCGATCGTCGTGGTGATCAGATGGCGGCGCTCGCGGTGCGCGAGGGCGGCGAGTGAGATCCCCTTCACCGCGAGGTTGTTCGCCTCGGTGCCGCCGGAGGTGAACACGATGTCGCCGGCGCGGACGCCGAGTACCCCGGCCACCCGCGCGCGGGCGTCGGCGAGCACACCGGCGGCGCGCTCGCCGACGGTGTGATGGCTGGAGGGGTTCCCGAATCCGTGGGCGAGGTGGGGGAGCATCGCCTCGAGCACCTCACGGCGGACGGGAGCCGTCGCGGCGTTGTCGAGGTAGAGCACCTCAGACCGGTTCCGGGGCGCGATCGACCCGGACGTCCAACCCGAGGTCGAGGGCGCGGGCGGAATGCGTGAGCGCCCCCACCGAGATCACGTCGACGCCCGTCTCGGCGATCGCCCGCACCGTCTCCAGGGTCACGCCGCCGCTCGCGTCGACGGTCGCGCGGCCGCCGACGATCTCGACCCCCCGACGGAGGTCGTCCAGAGAGAAGTTGTCGAGCATGATCGTGCCGATCCCGGCGGCGAGCACCGCCTCGATCTGATCCAGACTGTCCACCTCCACCTCCACGTGCGTGGTGTGCGGCAGGCGGGCGATCATCTGCTGCAGCGCCTGGGTGACCGACAGGCCCTCCGCGAGGAGGACGGCGAGGTGGTTGTCCTTGGCCATCACCGCGTCCGAGAGGGTCCTCCGGTGATTGTGGCCGCCGCCGCACGACACCGCGTGACGTTCGAATGCCCGCAGGCCCGGAGTGGTCTTGCGTGTGTCCGCGATCCGCGCGCCGGTGAGCGCGGTCTCGGCGACGTACTGCGCGGTGAGGGTGGCGATGCCGCTCATCCGCTGGGTGAAGTTGAGCGCGACGCGCTCGGCGGTGAGGATCCCGCGCGCGGGGCCGGTCACGGTGGCCAAGTGAGCGCCGGCCTCGAACGCCTCGCCGTCCGAGATGTGGAGGTCGACCGTCACAAGCGGATCGGTCAGGGCGAAGGCGGCGCGGAAGACTTCTCCACCCGAGAAGACGCCTCCTTCCCGTGCGACGAGCTCGGCTGTCGCGGTCGCGTCCGCCGGGATCAGGAACGCGCTCGTGATGTCGCCCCAGGGGGCGTCCTCCTCCAGGGCGAGGGCGACGGCGCGGTCGATGACCGATCGGGTGAGCATCAGCTGCTTCCTTCCACGACGAGGTTCGGTGCGGGCGATCGGGGCGTGGGCGCGGTGTCGCGACGATAATGCGCTCCGACCGAGAGGGTGCGCGCCCGCGCCGCCGCGACGAGGTGGGCGGCGACGAGGAGCAGGTTCTCGTCCTCGTACTCCTTCTCGCGGCGGGGCGTTCTCGGCTGGGCGCGCCACGCGGCGATGAGGGCCGCCGTGTGCGCGAGCCCGCCGTCGTCCCGGACGAGTCCTGCTCCGTCCCACATCGCTCGCTGCAGCAGTGGACGGGAGAACGCCGGGACGGGGTCGGGGAACGGCGACGACGAGGGGTCGGATGCCGCGGAGTCGGATGCTGCGGGCGCGGGCGCGATCCCCGGTCCCGTCCACGCGTCTTCGTCGGCGTCGCCGGCGATCACGTCGCCGGCGCGGGCGCCGAAGACGGCACCCTCGAGGAGCGAGTTGGACGCGAGGCGGTTGGCTCCGTGGACGCCGGTGCGCGCGGTCTCGCCGACCGCGTACAGCCCCGGAACGCTCGTACGACCGTGGAGATCCGTCACGACGCCGCCCATCAGATAGTGCGCCGCGGGGGTGACGGGAATCGGTTCGCGCGACCAGTCGAGGCCCCGTTCGCGGACGGCGGCGTCGATCGTGGGGAAGCGACGCGCAAGGTACGACGCTCGGGCGCTGGCGTCGCACGGGTGCAGCGGCGAGACGTCGAGGAGGACCGGACGACCCCCCTGTTCCTCCATCCGACGCGCGATCGCCCGGGCGACGACGTCGCGGGGTGCGAGTTCGCCGTCGGGGTGGGCGTCGAAGACGAACCGGCGGCCGTCGTCGTCGATGAGGATCGCCCCTTCGCCGCGGACCGCCTCCGAGACGAGGAACGGGGTGCCGACCGCGATGGTCGTCGGGTGGAACTGGACGAACTCCAGGTCCGCGACCGCCGCTCCCACCCGGAGCGCCGCGGCGATGCCGTCGGCGGTGGCCACGTCGGGGTTGGTCGAATGGGCGTACAGTTCGCCGGCGCCCCCGGTGGCGAGGACGACGGCATCCGCATCCAGCCGCAGTCGGTGGCCTTCGGCGTCGTCCGTCTCCCCGATGAGGAGGTCGACGCCGACGACGCGGTCCCCGTCGCGGATCAGGTCGACGAGGAAGGCGTGCTCGAGGATGCGGATCTCGGCGGTGCGGAGGGCTGCGACGAGGGCCCGCTCGATCGCGGTGCCCGTGGCGTCGCCGCCCGCGTGCAGGATCCGCGGGTACGAGTGCGCAGCCTCGAGGCCCTTGACGAGCGTGCCGTCGGCGGCGCGATCGAAGGCGACCCCGAGGGCGATGAGCTCACGGATGCGGGCCGGACCCTCCTCGACGAGAACGCGGACGGCAGCCGGGTCACCGAGGCCGGCGCCGGCGATCAGGGTGTCCTGCAGGTGCGCATCGGCGCGATCGTCGGGGAACATCACCCCGGCGATGCCGCCCTGGGCGTAGCGGGTGTTGGCGTGTTCGAGCACGTCCTTCGTCGCCAGGGTCACCCGGCATCCGGCGTCGGCGGCGTGGAGGGCCACGGTCAGCCCCGCGATTCCGGACCCGACGACGACCACGCGCACCGGAGCCCGCCCGGACGTCATGACGCGTTCTCCCACCCCGCGGCGACCTCCGGAGACGCCGCCGCGGGCTTGGCGGCGAGCATCCGCTCGAGAGCGACCCGTGCGGGCTCTGCCACCTCGCCGGTCACGGTGATCCGATTGCGCACCTCCCCGGCGACGAGGCCCTCGAGCACCCACGCGAGGTAACCCGGGTGGATGCGGTACATCGTCGAGCACGGGCAGACGACGGGGTCCAGGCAGAAGATCGTGTGCTGCGGGTGGTCGGCAGCCAGGCGCTGAACCAGATTGACCTCGGTGCCGATGGCGAAGGTCGTCGGCTCTGTGGCGGCGGCGATGGCGCGGCGGATGTGATCGGTGGAGCCCGCCTCGTCGGCGGCGTCGACGACGTCCATCGGGCATTCCGGGTGGACGATGACGCGCACGCCCGGGTGGTCGCGCCGCGCCGCGGCGATCTGTTCGACGGAGAACCGGCGGTGCACCGAGCAGAACCCGTGCCAGAGGATCACGCGGGCGTCTTCCAGGGTCCGGGTGTCAGAGCCGCCGAACGGACGGCGCGGGTTCCACAGCGGCATCTGCTCGAGGGGCACGCCCATCGCCTTCGCGGTGTTGCGACCGAGGTGCTGGTCGGGGAAGAACAGCACGCGCCGGCCGCGGGCGAAGGCCCACTCCAGGACCGTGCGCGCGTTGGAGGAGGTGCACACGATGCCGCCGTGACGACCGACGAATCCCTTGATGGCGGCGGAGGAGTTCATGTAGGTCACGGGGATCACCGGGACGCGCCCGGTCGCGTCTACGGCCTCGAGGTCGCCGTAGACCTCTTCGAGCTGCTCCCAGCACTCCTCGACCTGGTCGATGTCGGCCATGTCGGCCATCGAGCAGCCCGCGGCGAGGTTCGGGAGGATCACCGCTTGGTCGGGTCGGGAGAGCAGGTCCGCCGTCTCGGCCATGAAATGCACGCCGCAGAAGACGATCGCCTCGGCGTCCGGGTGCTCCAGAGCGGCGTTGGCGAGTTGGAAAGAGTCGCCCACGTAGTCGGCGTGGCGCACGACCTCCTGACGCTGGTAGAAGTGCCCGAGCACGACGACCCGGTCGCCGAGGGTTTCCTTGGCGGCGCGGATCCGCTCGTCGAGTTCTTCCTCCGAAGCGTCCCGGTAGGAGGCCGGCAGCTCTCCCTGGCGCGGTGCATCCGTCGGGATGACGTCCCCCATCGACGAACCCGGGCCGTAGCCGGGTCGCGCGTCGAAATCCCAGGGTGCGGCGGCCAGATCGGTGTTGCACGTCTGATCGAGGGATTCCCCCGACACGATCGCCTGGATGAGGTGATCGACGGAGGGCTGGCCGGCGGGCGGGGGCGTCAGGGCGATGTTGACGGCGGGCATGTCGTGCTCTCTTCAGTGCGGGGTCGACAGCGGGCCGCGATCGGCCAGTTCGACGTCCTGGTTGTAGCGGTAGAGCCGTGCGGGGCGGTGGCTCCCCGTGCGGTAGCGGTCGGTCGGGATGAGGGTTCCGGAGTTCTCCACCTGGCGTCGGAAGTTCGCGGGGTCGAGCTTGCGATCGAGGATCGTCTGGTAGACCTCGCGCAGTTCGGCGAGGGTGAACTCGTCGCCGAGCAGGCCGTGCGCGATGCGGCTGTAGCCGACCTTGTTCCGCAGCCGCCACAGCGCGTAGTCGACGATCTCGTTGTGGTCGAAGGCGAGCGGCGGCAGTCCCTCCGCGCCGAACCAGCCGACGTTCTCGATTCCGTCCTCGACGATCTCGTCGGGGCGGATGAGGGCCCAGTAGACGATGGACACGACACGGGTGGGGGACCGGTCGACGGCGCCGAACGCGTAGAGCTGTTCCAAGTAACTCGGGGCGAGGCCCGTGGTCTCGGCGAGGGTGCGCGACGCGGCGGAGCCGAGGCTCTCGCGGATATCGAGCCATCCGCCGGGGAGGGCCCATTGCCCCTCGTGCGGATCGCGGGTCCGCCGGACGAGGGGGAGCGTGACGGCGAGCGGGCCGTCGGGCTCGACCGGGCGCAGTGCGAAGATCACCGTCGACACGGCGACACGCGTGGCATCGCCCGCGGTGGCGTCGACGGCGGGCGTGTCTTCGACGGTAGTTCTTGTCATTTTGACCCTATCTCCGCGATCATCTTAGTGTCGCCATGACCAGAAGGTCAAACGCGGGTGCCGGTGCGGCAACGTCACAGGTTCCATGCGTACCCTGGGCTCTCCGTCGGCGTGCAGGAGGAGACCATGATCGTCGTCGACGTCATCCTCATCGCGCTGCTGATCGCGGCCCTCATCGGCGGCGCGGCGCGCGGCCTCTCCGGAAGCGTCGGCGTGCTCCTGGGGCTCGCCGCCGGAGGAGTGGGCGCATACTGGCTCGTCCCGCTGGTCAACGACATCTGGCCCTGGCAGGAGTGGCGCTCGCTCGTCGTCATCGTGAGCACCGTGCTCGTGCTGGTCCTCGGCGCGAGCATCGGAGGCGCCCTCGGCGCCTTCGTCCGACGCGGCGTCGACCGGACCCCGCTGCGCGCGATCGATCGGCTTCTCGGTGCCGCCACCGGCGTGCTCGTCGGCGCGCTCGCGCTGTCCCTCGCGGGCGGGACGATCGCGGCCACGGGCATGCCGGTGGTCTCCTCCGCCGTCTCGTCCTCCGCCGTGCTGCGCACCATCGACCGCCTCACCCCGCAGCCCGTCTCAGCGGCGATGGCGGAGCTCCGTGGGCTCGTCGTGGATGAGGGCCTCCCGCGGCTCGGGGAGCTCCTGGAGGTCACGGCGCCGCCGAGCGTGCCCCCGGTGGACCTCGACGATCCCGAGCTCGCGCGGGCCGCGGCATCCGTCGCTCGGGTATCGGGCACCGCGTACGCTTGCGGCACCAGCTCAACCGGCACCGGGTTCGTCATCGCGCCCGACCGGGTCGTCACGAACGCGCACGTCGTCGCCGGCGTCGACGCGCCGGTGGTGGAGCTCCCCGGCATCGCCGCGCGGGAGGGACGCATCGTGTGGTTCGACCCCGTCGACGACCTCGCCGTCATCGCCGTCGACGACCTCGGGGTGGCGCCGCTGCCGACCGTCGACACGTTGAGCCCCGGATCGGCGGCGGTCGTGCAGGGCTACCCGCTCGGCGGGCCCTTCACGATGATCAGCGCGGGCGTCCTGTCGGTGGGAACCGTGCCGGTGCCCGACATCTACGGCGACAGCTCCGCGCCCCGGGACATCTATTCGCTGCAATCGGCGGTGCGTCCCGGGAATTCGGGCGGGCCGCTCCTCGACGCGCAGGGACAGGTCGCCGGCGTGGTGTTCGCCCGCGGCGAGGACGACGCCGAACGCGGATACGCGGTGACCATGACCGAGCTCACGCCCGTGATCAACGCGGCACCGGGACTCGCGGATGCCGTTTCGTCCGGACGCTGCACGACCTGAGCGCTATGCTGGCCGCACAACTGCACATCCGGCCCACGACCCGGACGGGAGAGCCCTGGCTTCGGCCAGGCACCGAAGGAGCAAGCCTCCCCGCCAATCTCTCAGGTACGCGTACCGTCCCGGTCGGCCGACTCTGAAAAGCGATCCCGCCCGCGGGGTCCGCCGACGGTGAAAGCACGGTCCCGCCTCGCGCGGGTCGCGCGAAACTCTCAGGTTCATGACAGAGGGGGAGTTCGACGGCGTCATCCGACGTCGGCCCGCCCGACGCCGGGAGAACTCATGACCGATCTGCGCACCGCCCTCTACGACCGCCACGTCGCGCTCGGCGCGACCTTCACCGACTTCGGCGGGTGGTCGATGCCCGTCCGCTACAGCTCCGACCTCGCCGAGCACCACGCCGTCCGCACCGCCGCGGGCCTGTTCGACATCTCGCACATGGCCGAGTTCCGCATCACCGGCGCGGATGCCGGAGCATTCCTCGACGCCGCGCTCGCGGGTCGACTCTCGACGATGCCGATCGGCAAGGCGAAGTATTCGCTCCTGCTGAACCCGCAGGGAGGGATCGTCGACGACGTGATCGCGTACCGCCTGACGGAGGATCACTTCCTGGTGATCTCCAATGCCGGGAACCGCGCGGCGGTCGCGGAGGCGCTGCCCGCGCGTGCGCCGTCGTCCACGGAGCTCTCCATCGACGACATCAGCGACACGATGAGCCTCATCGCGGTGCAGGGGCCCGCTGCCGTGGAGATCGTCGCGGCGACGCGGGGCATCGAGCAGATGAGCCCGGCGCTCACGGACCTTCCCTCCTACGCCTTCTCGACGGCCGCGTTCCAGGGAAGCCCTCTCTTCGTCGCCCGCACGGGCTATACGGGGGAGGACGGATTCGAACTCCTCGTGGCGAACGAGGATGCCGCGGAGCTGTGGGACGCACTCGCGCTCGCCGGCGCACCGCTCGGGCTCGTTCCGGCCGGCCTCGCCGCGCGGGACACGTTGCGCCTCGAAGCGGGGATGCCCCTGCACGGACACGAGCTCACCGAGGACGTCCTGCCCACTCAGGCAGGGCTCGGGCGGACCGTCGCGACGGACAAGCAGGACTTCGTCGGCAAGGAAGCGCTGGAGGCGGCGTCCGAGGATCTGCCCGTCCTGGTCGGCCTCGTCTCGGAGGGACGCCGCGCCGGTCGCGCCGGGTACGCCGTCTTGGACGACGAGGATCGCGTCGGCGAGATCACCAGCGGCGCCCTGAGCCCCACCCTCGGGCATCCGATCGCGATGGCCTTCGTCTCGCCGGAGCGGAGTGCGCCCGGCACGTCCCTGACCATCGACGTCCGCGGGACGCGGATCCCCGCGACCGTCACCGCCCTGCCCTTCTACCGGAGGAAGAAATGACCGACATCGCCGCACTGAAGTACACCGCCGAGCACGAGTGGGTCGCCCTCGACGGCGACGTCGCCACGATCGGCATCACCGACTACGCCGCAGACAAGCTCGGTGACGTCGTCTTCGTCGAACTCCCCGCCGTCGCCTCGCCCGTGACCGCGGGAGCGGTCTGCGGCGAGATCGAATCGACGAAGTCCGTCGGCGAGCTCTACGCGCCCCTCGACGGGGAGGTGCTCGAGGTGAACGACGCGGTGGTGGACGACCCGTCGCTGGTGAACTCGGCCCCGTTCGGCGAGGGGTGGCTGCTGCGGCTCCGCGTGGATCCCGCCACCGTGGCCGACCTGATGGACCGGGACGCCTACGTCGCCCTGACCGGTGGCGACGCGTGAGCGACCGTTCCCTGCCGTCGGCACCGGCATCCTTCGTCGACCGTCATATCGGCACGGATGCCGCCGCTCAGCGCGCGATGCTCGACGCGGTCGGCTACGACAGCGTCGACGCGCTCGTCGACCGCGCGGTGCCCGCCGCCATCCGACAGCGCGCCACGGACGGCTCGGGCATTCCGCCGGCGGCATCCGAAAGCGAGGCCCTCGCCGAACTGCGCGCGCTCGCCGGACGCAACCGGTCCGCCCGTCCGATGATCGGGCTCGGCTACTACGACACGATCACGCCGTCGGTCATCTCGCGGAACGTGCTGGAGAACCCCTCCTGGTACACCGCGTACACCCCGTACCAGCCGGAGATCTCCCAGGGGCGCCTGGAGGCGCTGATCACCTTCCAGACAATGGTCGCCGACCTCACCGGGCTCTCAACGGCGAACGCGTCGATGCTCGACGAGTCCACGGCCGTCGTCGAGGGGATGCTGGTCGCCCGCCGGGCCTCCCGTGTCGCCAGCGACGTCTTCGTCGTCGACGCCGATGCCCTCCCGCAGACGCGGGCGCTCCTCGATGCGCGGGCCGAGCCCCTCGGCATCCGCATCCTCGAGCGGGACTTCGCGGCGGGTGAGACGCTGCCCGACGAGCTCTTCGGGGTGTTCATCCAGTACCCGGGTGCCTCCGGGCGGGTGTGGGATCCGTCCGGTGTGCTGGAGGCGGCGCATCTGGCGGGCGGGCTCGGTGTCGTCGCCGCCGACCTGCTCGCCCTGACTCTGCTGCGGTCGCCGGGCTCGCTCGGCGCCGACATCGCCGTCGGCACGACGCAGCGCTTCGGCGTGCCGCTCGGTTTCGGCGGTCCCCACGCCGGGTACATGGCCGTCCGCGCAGGGCTCGAACGCCAGCTTCCGGGACGTCTCGTCGGCGTCTCGCAGGATGCCGCCGGGCAGCCGGCGTATCGCCTGTCGCTGCAGACCCGCGAGCAGCACATCCGACGCGAGAAGGCGACGTCCAACATCTGCACCGCCCAGGTGCTCCTGGCCGTCATGGCGGCGATGTACGCGGTCTACCACGGCCCGGACGGCCTTCGCGGGATCGCATCGGCGGTGGCGCGGAAGGCCGAGACGCTGGCGTCGGCGCTCCGGGACGCCGGCGTCGACGTGGTCAGCGATGCCTTCTTCGACACGGTTCGGGTCCGTGTCGACGACGCGGCGGCGGTCGTCGCGCGTGCCCGCGAACGCGGCTACCAGCTCTGGGCGGCGGATGGGATGACGGTCGCGGTCTCCGTCGACGAGACCACGGACGCACGGGATCTGGCCGCGGTCGCGGCGGCGATCGCGGGCCGCATGGACGGCGGCGGACTCGGGGTCGGCCTGGCCTGGGAGGAGGCCCCGGCGCTCGCGGGCGTCGCGGCCGAGATGCATCGGGACGACGAGATCCTCACGCACCCCGTCTTCCGCTCCCACCATTCCGAGACCGCGATGATGCGCTTCCTCAAACGGCTGGCGGACCGCGACTACGCCCTCGATCGCGGCATGATCCCGCTCGGGTCCTGCACGATGAAGCTCAATGCGGCGACCGAGATGGCCGCGGTGTCGTGGCCGGAGTTCGCGCGCGTCCATCCGTTCGCGCCCGCCGACGATGTCCGGGGCTACCTCGCGCTGATCGACCAGCTCGAGGGGTGGCTGGCGGAGATGACCGGGTACGACGCCGTCTCGCTGCAGCCGAACGCCGGCTCGCAGGGTGAGCTCGCCGGCCTCCTGGCGATCCGCGGCTACCACCGCTCGCGCGGGGACGAGGGGCGCACCGTCTGCCTCATCCCCTCGTCCGCACACGGAACGAACGCCGCATCGGCGGTGCTGGCGGGCATGCGCGTGGTCGTCGTGGCGTGCGACGAGGCCGGCAACGTCGATCTGGACGATCTGCGCGCGAAGATCTCCGCGCACGCCGGGGACCTCGCCGCGCTGATGATCACCTACCCCTCCACGCACGGTGTGTACGAGCATGACGTGGTGGAGATCACAGACGCCGTCCATGCCGCCGGCGGCCAGGTCTACGTCGACGGAGCGAACCTCAACGCGCTCCTCGGCTACGCCCGCTTCGGTGACCTGGGCGGCGACGTGTCGCACCTCAACCTGCACAAGACCTTCGCGATCCCGCACGGGGGTGGCGGACCCGGGGTGGGCCCGGTCGCCGCGAAGGCGCATCTCGCGCCCTTCCTCCCCGGGCATCCGTTCGCGCAGGCCGAGGTGCACGCGGGAGGGGCCGTCTTCGCGGGCGGCCCGGTGTCGTCGGCGCCCTCCGGCTCGGCCGGCATCCTGCCGATCTCGTGGGCGTACGTGCGGATGATGGGCGCTGAGGGCCTCCGCCAGGCGACGGGGGCCGCGGTGCTCGCGGCGAATTACGTCGCGGCGCGGCTGAAGGACCACTATCCCGTCCTGTACGCGGGCGACGGCGGGCTGGTCGCCCACGAGTGCATCCTCGACCTCCGGCCGCTTCGCGAGCAGACCGGTGTCACCGTCGACGACGTCGCCAAGAGGCTGATCGACTACGGCTTCCACGCGCCGACGATGTCGTTCCCGGTCGCCGGGACGCTCATGGTCGAGCCCACCGAGAGCGAGGATCTGGCCGAGATCGACCGGTTCGTCGACGCGATGGTCGCGATCCGCACGGAAGCGGATCGGGTCGCCGCGGGGGAGTGGCCGGCGGAGGACAACCCCCTGGTGAACGCGCCGCACACCGCGGCATCCGTCATCGAGGGGGAATGGAATCACGCCTACTCGCGCGAGGTGGCGGTCTATCCCGAACGGGACCTGGTGCGCACGAAGTACTGGCCCCCCGTGCGCCGGATCGACCAGGCCTACGGAGACCGGAACCTCGTCTGCGCCTGCCCTCCCCTCGAGGCCTTCGCCTGACCCTTCGGCCTTCCTGCTGACCGCGAGACTGCATCCTCCGGTTGAGACTGCGTGCTGAGTGTGCCTTCTCGACCGGAGGATGCAGTCTCGTTGATCTAGGAGGGGGAGGGGGGCGTCAGCGCGGGGCGAGCGCGCGGCGCAGGGTGAGGAGGGAGGCGGTGTCTTCCCCCGCCACCAGCGGGATGCCGTGTCCGAGGAGGATGGCGCGCAGCGGGGCGAACGTCGTCGCCTCCGTCCACGACCAGTGGGCGACGGTGCGGACATGGCGGGACAGGCGGATGTCGCGATCGCGACGCTGCCGGAGCGCGCGCAGCGGATCCCCGAGCGACCCGTCGTACTTCAGATCGCCGTCCGCCTCTCCGAGCACCGACGACTCGGGCCACCAGAAGTCGCCGCGGTCGAGGACACCGTCGGTCCGGAACACCTTCTGGAGGATCGGGGGCGCGAAGCCGAGCCAGCGGATCACGCACCGGCTCACCGATTCGAGCGGCGACTCCGCCGCGGCGTCGGCCTCGCGGAGAGGGTCGCGCGCGCGTCGACGCCCGCGGCTGCTCTCGCGCTGCTCGTTGATCGCGGTCAGGATGTCGGTGCTCAGCGTGGGGTCCAGCCGCAGCGCGGCATCCGCTGTCGCCACGCCCACGGCCGGATGCCGGTGCCGCGCGAGGTCGACCGCGGTGTCAGCGAGCGATGTCACGGTGCGTCCGCCGGCGGAGACGAGCCGCCTGTCGCCGCACCCCGCGTGGACCCGGACCCCGCCGCACTCCCGACCCGTGGCCGTCGCGCCGCCGAGCGTGTGGACGGTGAGAGGGTCGCCGAAGACCGGGAGGCCGAGGAGAGCGCTCGCTGATTCCAGGCAGAACACCGCGTCGGGGCGCGTCATCGCGACAGCCTGGACGCGGGCGAGGTAGCGGCGCCACGGTGTCAGCTCCGCCCACTCCTCGGCATCCGCGTAGATGCCATCTCGGACGCGGTGCAACTGCCCTCGTGCCGCCGCCGCCGCCGGGCGGTGGAGGTCGGCGGCCCTGTGGAGCGCGAGCGGAGGTGACGGAAGCGTCAGTACGGGGTCCATCGCCCGAGTGTGGCTCCGCCGTGTCGGGCGGATGCCGCATCCCCGGCATTCTGTGGACATCCTCGCGCGCGAAGCCCGCCCTCGTCGTCTGTGGAGGACGCTCGCCGCGCCCTCTCTCTGTCACCGAGACTGCATCCTCCCGCCGAAACGGCGTGCGGCGCGTGCAGTCTCGACGGGAGGATGCAGTCTCGCGGTCAGGGGGAGGGAAAAGGGGGCGGTCAGGAAGGGCCGAAGAGGGCGGGCCAGAGGCCGACGGCGAGGGGGTAGCCGACGAAAGCGACGACGTCGATCAGCGTGTGCGCGATCACCAGCGGCATGACCCGGCCCCACCGGCGGTAGCACCAGCCGAACACCAGGCCCATGACGAAGTTCCCGATGATCGCACCGACGCCCTGGTAGGCGTGGTAGGCCGCGCGCAGGAGGGCGGTGGCGATGATGATGCTCCACCACGACCAGCCGAGGCGACGGAGACGGTCGAAGAGGTACCCGAGGAGGATCACCTCCTCGAGGAGGCCCGCGCGCACCGCCGCGAGCACCAGCACCGGCACGGTGAACCACGCGGCGTCGAGCGGCGAGGGCACGACCTCCACCGTGATCCCGAGGGCGCGTCCGACGAGATACAGCGCCAGACCCGGCACACCGATCACGATCACTAGCAGGATGCCGCGACCCAGGTCTCCGCCGAAGCGACGGAAGTCCAGGCCGATCCGTCGCAGCGCATTCGAGCCGGGTTCCCACAAGAGGTACACCACGAGCGCCACGAGGCAGAGCGAGAAGAAGATGCCGAGCAGCTGATACGTGAGATCCCACAAAGCGGCGGCGTCGCGCGAGGGATTCAGCTGCGTGCTCTGATCACCGATCGCGGCGTTCTCCGCGAGGGCGCGCTGTACGGTCCGGACGAACGACAGCACGCTGTAGATCGCCGACTGTCCCACTGTGAGCGCCAGGACGATACCGATCTCCCACCACAGACGGACCCGCGGCGGATCCGTGGGATTCCGCACATCGATCGGGGGTTCCATCGCGGTCACCTTGTCAGATTGTCACATCCCGACGGCGTTGAGTTAAGGCTCTGTAACGTTTTCCACCACTGTTTTGACCATCCCAGACCCCCCGCTTAGGGTTTCGGTATCCGCGCGCCGTCCTGCTCTGCTGGGCGTGCACGCACTACCTGCACAGGAGGAACAGTGAGAATGAAGCGCATCTCGACCGCGGTGGGACTCGCCGCAGTCGGCGCACTCGTGATTTCGGGGTGCACCCCGGCAGAGGACGGCGGCGACGACTCCGGTCTCGTCGAGGGCTCCTCGATCACGGCCGCGTGGAACCAGGCGTTCTACTCGATGAACGGCAACACGTCGTTCGGTAACGCCACCGCGAACAACAACATCAACTACTTGGTGCTCGACGGCTTCAACTACTACAACAACGTCCCGGAGCTGGTGGAGAACACCTCGTTCGGCACGTACGAGCTCGTCAACGAGGACCCGCTCACGGTGACCTACACGGTCAACGAGAACGCGGTGTGGTCCGACGGTGAGCCGATCGACGCCGCCGACCTCATGCTCAACTGGGCTGCGCTCTCGCGCGCGCTGGACACCCCGGACTTCAACCCGGGCGACTTCACGGACCCCGAGACCGGCGAGTTCACCGACGCGTTCCCGACCGACGTCGTCTACTTCGACTCCGGTGCGACCCCCGAGTCCGGCATGGGCCTCGTCTCCGAGACGCCCGAGGTCGGCGAAGACGGCCGCTCGATCACCATGACGTTCAACGAGCCCTTCGTGGACTGGGACCTGGTGTTCACCGCGCCGCTTCCCGCGCACATCGTGGCGAAGAAGGCCCTCGGCATCGAGGACAACGCCGAGGCCAAGCAGGCCGTCCTCGACGCGATCGAGGGCAACGACGCCGAGGCCCTCGCGCCGATGGCCTCGTTCTGGAACTCGGGCTTCAACTTCACCTCGATGCCCGACGACCTCGAGCTCGTCACCGCCAGCGGCCCATATATGATCAGCGACTTCCAGGCTGACCAGTTCATCACCCTGACGGCCAACCCCGAGTACGCCGGTGACAACACCGCGAACATCGAGGAGATCACCATCCGCTTCATCCCGGACCCGCTCGCCGCGGTCCAGGCCCTGGAGAACGGTGAGGTCGACATCATCCAGCCGCAGGCCACCGCCGACATCACCACGGCGCTCGAGGGCATCGACGGCATCACCGTGACCACCGGTCTCGGCGGAACCTACGAGCACATCGACCTGCAGTTCGACAACGGTCGCAACCCGGAGAACATCTTCTCGAACCCCCTCGTCCGCGAGGCGTTCATGAAGACCATCCCGCGTCAGGAGATCGTCGACACCCTCATCAAGCCGATCATCGGTGACGACGCGATCCTCCGTGACTCGCAGCTCTTCGTCCCCGGTGCCGCCGGATACGACGAGGCCGCCGCGAACAACACCTCGGCCGACTATGCAGCCGTCGACATCGAGGGTGCCGCCGCACTCCTCGCGGAGTCGGGTGTCACCAACACCGAGGTCTGCGTCCTGTACGCCTCGAACAACCCGCGTCGCGTCAACGAGTTCGCCCTCATCCAGCAGTCGGCGAACGAGGCCGGCTTCAATGTCACCGACTGTGGCTCCGAGGACTGGGGCGGCCTGCTCGGCACCCCCGGCGCCTACGACGCCTCGCTGTTCGGCTGGCAGTCCACGAGCCTCGGTGTGACCAACTCGCTGCCGACGTTCGTCACCGGTGGAATCAACAACCTGAACTTCTACTCGAACCCGGAGGTCGACTCGATCATCTCCGAGCTGAACACCACGTTCGACGCGGATGCTCAGATCGAGCTTCAGGTGGAGATGGACCGTCTGCTGTGGGAGGACTTCTACGGCGTCACCATCTACCAGTTCCCCGAGGTCACCGCGTTCAGCGACCGAGTGACCAACATCGACCCGTCGATTCTCGCGCCGACCATCTTCTGGAACGCGTGGGACTGGGAAGTCACGGACGCCGCCGCTGAGTGATCGTCTCGACCGCAGCCTGAGTCGGGTCTGATCCCGACACGCGCCACGGTCAAAGGGGTGCAGGTCCCTTTCGGGGACCTGCACCCCTCGCACGTTAGACTTCACTCCGCGGCGGCCGCGCGAAGGAGCCGGAACCGAACTGCTCCCGCGCGCCCGGCCGATT
The DNA here is from genome assembly GCF_021654035.1 of Microbacterium aurantiacum. Lineage (GTDB taxonomy): Bacteria > Actinomycetota > Actinomycetes > Actinomycetales > Microbacteriaceae > Microbacterium > Microbacterium aurantiacum. The sequence continues at coordinate 23,590 of NZ_JAJPDW010000006.1, read as the reverse complement.
CATCGATTGGCAGGCAGCCACACCATGGCTTCATTCATCATCCGGCGACTGATCGCGTCTGTGTTCGTGCTCTTCGCCGCGACCTTCTTGATGTACATCCTGGTCTCGCTCTCAGGTGACCCCCTGGAAGAGCTGGCCCAGTCCAACGCTCCCAACAAGGCGGAGCTCATGGAAGCCCGTACGCGGCTTCTGAACCTGGATGTCCCCGCACCGCTGCGGTACTTCCTCTGGCTCGGCGGACTCTTCCGCGGAGACTTCGGTATCAGCATCCAGAACCAGCCGGTCAACGCCCTCCTCGCCAACGCCTTGACGTCGACGCTGACGCTGGTGACGACGGCGACGGTCGTGGCGATCGTGCTGGGCATCTCGGTGGGTATCGTCTCCGCACTGCGCCAGTACAGCGGATTCGACTACACCGTCACCCTCATCTCCTTCCTCTTCTTCTCCCTCCCGATCTTCTGGGTCGCGGTGCTGCTGAAGCAGTACGGCGCCATCCAGCTCAACAGCTGGCTGGCGAATCCGACGATCGCGGTTCCGGCGATCATCGCGATATCCCTCATCGCGGGCGTCCTGTGGATGTCGCTGATCGGCGGGAGATGGAAGAGGCGACTCATCGTCCTCGCGGCGGCGACGCTCGCCACCGCGGGCGTGCTGACCTATCTGTCGGTCACGCAGTGGTTCGCCGATCCCAGCATCGGGATCGTCGTGTACGCGGCGCTCGCCATCGGGATCGCGATCGGTGTGACCGCGGTGTCCACAGGCCTTCGCAACCGGAAGTCGCTCTACGCGGCGCTCACGGTGGCGGTCCTCGGCATTGCGCTGTACTTCCCGATGATGAACGGCATCCTCAACGGGATGACCCTCGGGCTGTTCGTCCTGCTGATCGTGCTCACGATCGTCGTCACCGGCGTCATCGGCTGGTTCTTCGGCAGCCCGGATCGGGGGCCGGTCATCCGCACCGCCATCCTCACCGGCATCCTGACCGCCGGTCTCATCGCGCTGGACAAGTACATGTCGTACTGGGAGGTCTACGCCAACTCCAGCCGCATCCGGGGTCGGCCGATCGCCACGGTCGGCGCGTCGACGCCGGGACTCGGCGGGAACTTCTGGGTGCAGGGCATCGACCTCTACACCCACCTGCTCCTCCCGACCATCGCGATCATCCTGATCTCCTTCGCGTCGTACACGCGCTACTCGCGGGCGAGCCTGCTGGAGGTCATGAACCAGGACTACATCCGCACTGCACGGGCGAAGGGTCTGACCGAACGCACGGTCGTCGTCCGTCACGCGTTCCGCAACGCCTTGATCCCGATCACGACGATCATCGCGTTCGACGTGGGCGCGGTCGTCGGCGGGGCGGTGGTCACCGAGACGGTCTTCGGCTGGACCGGCATGGGCCGGCTCTTCGTGGACGCGCTCCGTGTGTCGGATCCGAACCCGATCATGGCGTTCTTCGTCGTCACCGGCACTCTCGCCGTCCTCTTCAACCTCATCGCGGACCTCATCTACGCCGCCCTCGACCCGAGAATCAAGGTGAGCTGAGTGAACAACGCTCCCGAAGAAACCGACAACCGCGAGGCCTCGGCGACCGCCGAGATCTCCATCGAGCAACGCGAGACGGAGGGTCTGAGCCAAGGCCAGATCGTTCGGCGCCGCTTCTTCCGACACCGCGGCGCGGTGGTCTCGATGATCGTGCTCGCCTTCATCGTGATCCTGTCCTTCACCTCGGTCGGCATCGACCTGTGGGGGATCCGCATCCCGGGGTGGTGGCAGTACGACTGGCGTCAGATCCCGCCGATCGAGAACCGCGGCGTGCCGACCCTCTCGCTCATCCCCGAGTTCCTCGGGGGAGCGGGTCTCGCGTTCGGCAACCACCCGTTCGGACAGGACGAGGTCGGCCGTGACACGTTCGCGGTCGTGATGCGCGGGGCGCAGCAGTCGCTCATGGTCATGGTCATCGCCGGTGTCGTCGCGACGGCGATCGGCGTCGTCATCGGCGCCGTCGCCGGCTACTACCGCAAGGCCGCCGACGCGGTCCTGATGCGCTTCACCGACATCATCATCACCATCCCGCTCATCGTGATCGGTGCCGTGCTCGGAAACGCGCTCGGCAATCTCGGCGCCGCCGTCCTCGGCGTCGTGATCGGTCTGTTCGCGTGGACGACACTCGCGCGTCTCGTGCGGGGTGAGTTCCTGACCCTTCGCGAGCGGGAGTTCGTGGATGCCGCGCGCGTCTCGGGTGCTCGGGACCGGCGGATCATCTTCCGCCACATCCTGCCGAACGCGGTCGGCGTGATCGTCGTGAACGCGACGCTGCTCATGGCGGGCGCGATCCTCCTCGAGTCGGCTCTGAGCTTCCTCGGCTTCGGTGTCGTGTCGCCCGACACGTCACTGGGGAAGATCGTCTCCGACAACCAGGCCGCGTTCTCCACGCGTCCCTGGCTGTTCTGGTGGCCCGGCATCTTCATCATCACGATCGCCCTCTGCGTCAACTTCATCGGCGACGGTCTGCGCGACGCGTTCGACCCCCGCCAGAAGAAGATGCCGAGCGAGCGGGCGATGGCCCGGGCGGGTCGCTCGTCGACGCCTGCGGGTCCGATCCAGGATGCCGGCGCCACCGGTTCGGCATCCGTCACGGTCGCCGGCGAAGCGGTCTACACGGGAGACGTGGAGAACTACCACGACCCGCGGCCCGAAGAGCCCGGTGACGCCGGTCACGGACGGCTCGACCCGGAGCGCTGAGGATGAGTCCTTCAGAGCGCGAGTCCCAGCACTGCGGCCGCCGCGGTGAGTACCAGGGCGATGATCGTGCCGACATGCCACGTCGTCTTCTCGCCGCCGGGTTCCTCCCCGGCGGCGAGAAGACCGGCGTCGCGAAGCTCTTCCCACTGGCCGCGGATCGTCTGGGCGAGGTTCCCACTCGGCGTGGACACCGCGTCGCTCGGACGGAGTTCCCCCAGCGGTCCGCGCGCCGAGGCGCCGACGCCGTCGAAGTCCTTGCTCGCAAGGCCGAGCGCGCGGTGGCGGCCGGGTGCGGGCGTCGCCCAGACGGGGACACGCTGCGTCCGCGTCTGCAGGGTCAGCGCGAACCGCGTATCGATCGACTGCACCGCGGGCCAGGGCAGGAAGTGCGTGCGCAGCACGTTCACGACCGTCACCCCGTGCGGTTCGACATGCAGCTCCGGACGCCAGAAGAGCGCCCACGCCAGGATCGCCACGAACACCAGCGGCCACGCGTATCGCAACGCGCTGAGCGGATCGTCCCAGATGAGGGCGCCGATCGCCGCGGCACACAACACCATGGTCACGACGGAGAGGACACGGCCGAAGGCCGGACGATAGTGGACCTCTTGGAACGACATGACCTCCAGCTTTCCAGATCGGATGCACACGCATGACTGACACCACGGATGCCGCCGCCGGCGGCCGCCCCTCGCACGAGGCTCTTCCCGAGACGATCCTCGAGGTCAAGGGTCTGAACGTCGATTTCTGGGTCGAGGGGGAGTTCTACCCCGCCGCCGTCGACATGAACTACACCGTTCGCCGCGGCGAGGTGCTCGCGATCGTCGGCGAGTCCGGCTCGGGGAAGAGCACGAGCTCGATGTCCCTGCTCGGCCTCCTGCCCGAGAATGCCCGCGTCACCGGTTCGGTGAAGCTCCTCGACCGTGAGCTCCGCGGCGCGGATCCCGCGACGATCCGCGCGCTCCGCGGCGGTGACATCGCGGTGATCTTCCAGGAGCCGATGACGGCGCTGAACCCGGTCTACACGATCGGATTCCAGATCACCGAGGCGCTGCGCTCGCACGACCGCGCGCTCGCTCCGTCGGCCGCGAAGGAGCGAGCGATCGAGCTGCTGCGTCTCGTGGAGATGCCCAACCCGGAGCAGTCGTTCCACAAGTACCCCCATCAGCTCTCGGGCGGGCAGCGGCAGCGTGCGATGATCGCCCAGTCGATCTCGTGCGACCCGCTGCTGCTCATCGCCGACGAACCGACCACCGCCCTCGATGTCACGGTGCAGGCCGAGATCCTCGATCTGCTGCGGAACCTGCACAAGCGGCTCGATTCGGCGATCATCTTGATCACGCACGACATGGGGGTCGTGGCCGACCTCGCAGACCGCATCATGGTGATGAAGAACGGCGTCGTTGTCGAGGCCGGAAGTGTGGAGGAGATCTTCCACGCGCCGAAGCACCCCTACACCCAGCAGCTGCTGGCGTCGGTCCCGCACCTCGGTCTCGGCGTCCTCGAGCCCGTCGACGCCGACGCGCCCGAGGAGGTCGTCTCCGACACATCCGCCGTGCCGACCATCTCGGCGATCCGTGAGCGCGCGAGCGACGCGGGCGGGCCCGCCGAGGCCCGCACACCGGTGCTGTCGTTCGAGGACGTCGCGATCGAGTACCCGAAGCGGGGGCGTATCCCGGCCTTCCGCGCTGCGGAGCACATCGATCTGCAGATATATCCCGGCGAGATCATGGGTCTCGTCGGCGAGTCCGGTTCGGGCAAGACCACCATCGGACGCGCGGCCATCGGTCTGATCCCGATTGCGGAGGGGCGTCTCACGACGGTCGGCACCGACATCTCGGATGCCACGCAGAAGGATCTGTTCGCGATCCGCCGTCGTACCGGCATCGTGTTCCAGGACCCGGCCTCCTCCCTCAATCCCCGGATGCCGATCGGCCAGTCCATCGGCGAGCCGATCCTCCTCGCGGGGGTCGCGAAGGGGAAGGATCTTGATCGTCGCGTCGAGGAGCTCCTCAGCCAGGTGGAGCTCCCCGCCTCCTACCGCAACCGCTTCCCGCATGAGCTCTCCGGAGGCCAGCGCCAGCGCGTCGGCATCGCCCGCGCTCTCGCGCTCGCGCCGGAGCTTCTCGTCGCCGACGAGCCGACGTCCGCGTTGGACGTGTCGGTCCAGGCCCGCTTCCTCGATCTCCTGCAGGAACTGCAGCAGCAGCTGCAGTTCGCGTGTCTGTTCGTCAGCCACGACCTCGCCGTCGTCGACATCCTCGCCCACCGCATCAGTGTGATGCACCACGGGAAGATCGTCGAGACCGGTACGCGCGATCAGATCCTGCGCGGGGCGAAGGATCCGTACACGCAGCGCCTGATCTCGGCCGTCCCGGTTCCGGACCCGGAGGAGCAGCGCCTGCGGCGTGAAGCGCGCGCGGCGATGGTGGACCGCGAAGCCAGCTGATCCGCGTCGCCGACGGGCGGAAACGTGCTACACGCAGCCTGCGCGTAGAATGGGGTGCACCCGGTTCCGGGTGCACCCCTCACTCATCAAGGATTCCCTCATGGCGCGCGCCCTCCGTCCCGATCTCCGAAACGTCGCGATCGTCGCGCACGTCGATCACGGGAAGACGACTCTCGTCGACGCGATGCTGCGTCAGACGGGGTCCTTCGGCGAGCACGCGCACGTCGAAGAGCGCGCGATGGACTCGAACGACCTCGAGCGTGAGAAGGGGATCACGATCCTCGCGAAGAACACCGCGATCACGTACAACGGCGCGCACTCGGACGTGCCCGTGACGATCAACGTCATCGACACCCCGGGCCACGCCGACTTCGGTGGCGAGGTCGAGCGCGGTCTGTCGATGGTCGACGGTGTCGTGCTGCTCGTGGACGCGAGCGAAGGCCCGCTCCCGCAGACCCGCTTCGTCCTCCGCAAGGCGCTCGAGGCCAAACTTCCCGTGATCCTGCTGGTGAACAAGACCGACCGTCCGGACGCCCGGATCGCCGAGGTCGAGGAGGAGGCGCACGATCTCCTCTTGGGTCTCGCGTCCGATCTCGTCGACGACGTCCCCGACCTCGATGTCGACGCCCTGCTCGACGTGCCCGTCGTGTACGCCTCCGGTCGTGCCGGCGCGGCATCCCTCACGCGGCCCGAGAACGGCGCCCTTCCGGACAACGACGACCTCGAGCCGCTCTTCGGCGCGATCCTCGAGCACGTTCCCGCGCCGGCCTACGACGACGAGGCGCCGCTGCAGGCGTGGGTGACCAACCTCGACTCCAGCCCGTTCCTCGGACGGCTCGCGCTCCTGCGCGTCTTCAATGGAACTCTCAAGAAGGGCCAGACCGTGGCCTGGGTGCGCGCGGACGGCACCACGAGCAACGCCCGCATCACCGAGCTGTTGAAGACCCGGGCGCTGGAGCGCTACCCGGCGGACGACGCCGGCCCCGGCGACATCGTCGCCATCGCGGGATTCCCCGACATCACCATCGGCGAGACCATCGCCGACCCGGAGGATGTGCGCCCGCTCCCGGCGATCACGGTCGACGACCCCGCCATCTCCATGACGATCGGCACCAACACCTCGCCCCTCATGGGGAAGGTCAAGGGGCACAAGCTGACCGCGCGGATGGTGAAGGACCGCCTCGACCGCGAGCTGATCGGCAACGTCTCGCTCAAGGTGGTCGACATCGGGCGTCCCGATGCGTGGGAGGTTCAGGGCCGCGGTGAGCTGGCTCTGGCGATCCTGGTCGAGAACATGCGGCGCGAGGGCTTCGAACTGACGGTCGGCAAGCCGCAGGTCGTGACCCGGCGCGGTGAGGACGGCAAGCTCAAGGAGCCGTTCGAGCACCTGACGGTGGATGCCCCCGAAGAGTACCTCGGTGCGATCACCCAGTTGATGGCCGCCCGCAAGGGCCGCATGGACAACATGACCAACCACGGCACCGGCTGGGTGCGTATGGAGTTCATCGTGCCCTCGCGCGGCCTCATCGGATTCCGCAGTGAGTTCCTCACCATCACGCGCGGCACCGGCATCGCCAACGCGATCTCGCACGGCTACGACGACTGGGCCGGGTCCATCACGACTCGTCAGAACGGATCGATCGTCGCCGACCGCATGGGTGTGGTCACGCCGTTCGCGATGATCGCCCTGCAGGAGCGCATGAGCTTCTTCGTCCAGCCGACCGAAGAGGTCTACGAGGGCATGGTCATCGGTGAGAACTCGCGCGCCGACGACATGGATGTCAACATCACCAAGGAGAAGAAGCTGACGAACATGCGCTCGTCGACCTCGGACTCCTTCGAGTCGATGACGCCCCCGCGCATCCTGACCCTCGAGGAGAGCCTGGAGTTCGCCCGGGACGACGAATGCGTCGAAGTCACCCCCGAGAAGGTGCGCATCCGCAAGGTGGTCCTCGACGCCACCGAGCGCGGGCGCGCGGCTTCGCGGTTGAAGCGCCAGGACGCCGCGGTCTGAGTCGTCAGCGCTCCTGCAGGATCTCCTCCTCGAGATCCTGCAGGATGCGCGCAGGCAGATCGGAATCCGGCCCGGTGGCGTTGACGACGATCGCGACCGCCGTCCCGGTGTCGCCGTGGTACATCGCGAGGGACTGGAACCCGAGCCCGCTGCCGGTGTGCCCGATCCAGCGGTCGAGCCGACCGATGCCGAACCCGTAGGCGTCGTACTCCGGGCTCGCGGGATCCGCGTCGGTCGGGGCCAGCGCCTCGGTGCGCAGTCGGTGGGCGTCGGCGGACACCGCCGCACCGGTGCCGAGAATCTCCGCCCAGGTCGCGAGGTCGGCGGCCGTTCCGAACATACCCCCGGCGGCGGAGAACGCGCTGGCGCGGACGGGCGGAAGGGCTTCGGCCGTACCGTCCTCGTCGATCTGGAAGCCCGTCGCGGTTCCCGGCGGCGGAAGCCGGTCTCCCGGATACACGACGGAGTCCATCTCGTAGGGGTCGGTCAGGCGCTCGGCGACGGCTTCGTCCCACCCTCGGCCCGAACGGTCGGAGATGAGCTGACCGAGGAGCACGGTGTTTGTGTTGGAGTACTGGTAGCTCGACCCCGGCGCGAAAGAGGCCGGGACCCCGTCGATCAGCGCGTACAGGGTGGTGTCCGTCCAGCTCCGATCCCACTGCGCGGTCAGGAGTCCACCCAGACCCGGCTGCGCGGAGTAGTTCGGGATGCCTGAGGTCATCGTCGCGAGCTCGGAGACGCTCGCGTCGCCGTCGACTCCTGTTCCGGCTGTGGGAACGGGGGAATCGAGGTCGATCACCCCCTCGTCGGCGAGCTGGAGGACCACCGTGGTCACCAGCGACTTCGTCACGCTGCGGTACGCGAACAGGGTGTCCTCGGTCACGGCTGCGCCGGCCTCGTCGGCGACACCCACGGGGACGACCCGCGTTTCGCCGTCCCTCCGCACGGCGATCGCACCGCCGGGGACGTCCGCCTCCTCGACGGCGGCGCCGAAGACCGCGGCGAGAGGATCGGGCGCGCTCTCGGTGGAGACCGGTGCCGCCGGTTCGGCCGTGCACGCGGGGAGGGTCAGGCACAGCCCGGCGGCGATCAGGATCGCGGACCGACGCGGTCGTCGTCGCTGTCTCACGGGGTCGTTCTTCTCCGCCGCTCAGCGCATCTCCGAGATGAGGACGGCTGATGTCGCAGATTCCAGTGCTTCGAACACGTGGGGAGCATCTCCGGGGTAGCGGAGATAGTCACCGGGTTCGAGATCGTACGGCGCATCGGTGGGGCCGACGCGTGCCCGCCCGGTGAGGAGCACGAGATGTTCGGTGGTGCCGGACGGATGGGGATCGGACAGGCGCGGGCTGCCGGGCTCGGCGCGGATGATGTAGAGGTCCCGTCGGACGCCGGGCGCCGCCGCGGAGAGCAGCAGGGCCTCGTACGGCGCTTCGGCGGCGCGGATGCCGTCCTCCTGTCGTGCGCGGATGAGGGTCGGACCGGTGGCGGGCGCGTCGACGAGCGTGGCGAAGGAGACGCCGAGGGCGGTGGCCACCGCCCACAATGTCTCAACGCCCGGGTTGGACGAGCCCGACTCCAGTTGTGAGAGCGTCGCCTTGGACACACCCGCACGCCGCGCGACCTCGGCGGCTGACAGGCCCGTACGTGCCCGTTCCCGACGCACGGCGTCGGCGATGCGTGCTCCCATGGTGCTCACTCGTTCATTCTGGCAAACGTCCCGGCCTTGACCGCGGTGATCGAGCCGTTCAGAATAGTGAACGTGCGTTCACTGTCACGATCTCCTGACGAGCCGCCTGATGACCATGCCGTCCGTCGCGCGTGGCGTGAGGCGCTCGGCGTCGCCCTGGCGACCAGCGCGTACGGGGTCTCGTTCGGTGCGCTGGCGGTCGCTGCGGGTCTGGACGTCTGGCAGACCTGCATCCTGAGCCTGGTGATGTTCACCGGGGGCTCCCAGTTCGCGTTCGTGGGTGTCGTGGGCGCTGGCGGAATCGCCGCGGCACCTGCGGCGATCGCGTCGTCCGTCCTCCTCGGGGTCCGAAACGTCGCGTACGGCGTGAGGATGGCGCCGGTGGTGGGCGGGGGTGCGTTGCGCCGAGCCGCCGCCGCGCAGTTCACCATCGACGAATCGACCGCGGTGGCCCTCGCGCAGGACGACCCGCGGGCTCGTCGCGTGGCGTTCTGGGTGACGGGCGTGGGGATCTGGATCGGATGGAACGTCTCGACCCTGGCCGGCGCACTCCTGGGCGATGTCCTCGGCGATCCCCGCGCCTACGGACTGGACGCCGCGGCGGCGGCCGCGTTCCTCGCGCTGCTGTGGCCGCGCCTGCGGCGACGGCAGGCGATCGCGGTGGGGTGTGCGGCGGCCATTGTCGCCACCGTCCTGACCCCCGCCCTCATGCCCGGCATCCCTGTGCTCGTCGCGGCGTCGGTCGCCGTCGTCGTCGGACTCACGAATCTCTTCGGCGAGGGTGCGGCTCCCGACACCGAACCCGAGGACGTCCCCGAACGGGAGGGGCTTCCGTGACCCTGTGGAACGCGATCCTCATCGCCGCGCTCGGCTGTGTCGCCCTTAAGCTCCTGGGCTACCTCGTTCCGACGTCGTGGATGGAGGGGCCGCGCGCCTCTCGGACGGCGGATCTGCTCACCGTCGCCCTCCTCGCCGCCCTCGTCGGCGTCCAAGCCGTCGGCGCGGGCCAGGCGATCGTCGTCGATGCGCGTATCCCCGCGCTGCTGGTGGCCGCCGTTCTGCTCTTGCTTCGCGCGCCGTTCCTCGTGGTGGTCGTGGCGGCGGCGGCGACGGCGGCGCTCCTGCGGCTGGCGGGCCTGATGGTCTGAGGCCCGTACACTTGCCCGGTGGAATTCTCGTGGTCGCGCCTCGGCAGCTGGCTCATCGCCGCCGCCGTCGGGATGGTCTACGGCTCGGCGGGGACCATCGCGCACGCGTTCATGCTCGGGCCCGTCCCGCTCGGACTCGTCCTCGCGCTTCTGGGGTGCGCGGCCCTGCTCGCCTCGATCCGGTTGCTGACCGGCGACCGCTGGGGCGCCCTGGCCGCGGGGCTCGGGATGATGACGGCGGCACTGGTCTTCTCCGGTGCAGGACCCGGCGGATCGGTGATCGTTCCGCAGAGCATCCTCGGGACCGTCTGGACTCTCGCACTTCCGCTCGTGGTGGCGGTGGTCACCGGGTGGCCGGCGCGCTTCGGAACGGATCCGGGCCGAGCCCTCCCGGACTAGACTCGACCCGTGACGTACGTGATCGCCCTGCCCTGTGTGGATGTCAAAGACCGCGCGTGCATCGACGAGTGCCCCGTCGACTGCATCTACGAGGGGGAGCGCTCGCTCTACATCCACCCCGACGAATGCGTGGACTGCGGCGCCTGCGAGCCGGTGTGCCCGGTCGAGGCGATCTACTACGAGGACGATCTGCCGGGCGAGTGGCAGGACTACTACAAGGCGAACGTCGAGTTCTTCGACGACATCGGGTCTCCCGGGGGCGCGGCGAAGGTGGGCGTCATCGCCAAGGACCACCCCGTGATCTCGGCATTGCCGCCGCAGGACCACTGATCCGACGACGGAGCCGCTGATGGGAGTCACCGAGCTCGCGGACTACCCGTGGGACGCCGTCGCGCCGTACGCCCGGCGCGCGAAGGAGCACCCCGGCGGCATCGTCGACCTCTCCATCGGATCGCCGGTGGATCCGACCCCGGACGTGGTCGCCTCGGCGCTGAAGCGTGCGACGGATGCACACGCCTACCCGCAGACGATCGGCACACCCGCCCTGCGGGAGGCCGTCGCCGAGTGGTATCGGCGGCGCCGCGGGGTGTCCGGGCTCGCGGCTGAGGACGTGTTGCCGACGATCGGGTCGAAGGAGTTGGTGGCACTTCTTCCCCTGCTCCTCGGCGTCGGGCCGGGTGAGATCGTCGTCCATCCGCGCGCGGCGTACCCGACCTACGAGGTCGGGGCGACGGTGTGCGGGGCGACGGCGGTGGCCGCCGATGAGCCGGCCGCCTGGCCCGAGGGCGCGGCGATCATCTGGATCAACTCTCCCGGCAATCCCGACGGTCGGGTCTGGGGCGTCCCCGAGCTCCGCGCCGCGGTCGCGCGGGCTCGCGAACTGGGCGCGCTCCTCGTCGCAGACGAGTGCTACGCCGAGCTCGGGTGGGAGGCGCCCTGGGATCGCGCGCCGATCCCGTCGGTGCTGGACGACCGTGTCCGCGATGGATCGTTCTCGGGCCTGCTGTCGGTGTATTCCCTCAGCAAGCAGTCCAATCTCGCGGGGTACCGGGCGGCATTCCTCGCGGGCGACCGGGCGGTCGTGTCTCGTCTGACCGCGGCGCGGAAGCACCTCGGCCTCATGGTGCCCGCGCCCGTGCAGGCGGCGATGACCGCGGCGCTCGGCGACGCCGAGCACGTGCGGATCCAGAAAGACCTGTACGGACGGCGCCGCGCGTTGCTCCTGCCGGCACTGCAGGGCGCCGGGTTCCGCGTGGATCGGAGCGAGGCGGGTCTGTACCTGTGGGCGACCGAGGGACGCGACGCATGGGACTCGCTGGCGCGCTTGGCCGAACTCGGCATCCTCGCCGGGCCGGGGCATTTCTACGGACCGCACTTTCCCGAGCACGTCCGCGTGTCCCTGACGGCCTCCGACGAGCGCATCGCGGCGGCGGCGGAACGACTTCGCCACGCGGCGCCCGCTCATCTGTGAGGGTTCCTCCATCGGATCCGGCTTCGCATTGGCGATGTCCGGAGTAGGCGCGCGCGGCTACTAGGCTGTATGCGAACCCCCGGCACGATCACCAATCGCGAGGAGGCGCCGTGAGCGAAGCGGGCACCACACAGGACAAGGCCACTCTCACGATTGGCGACCGCACGGCGGAATTCCCCGTCCTGCACGGTACCGACGGCATCCCCAGCGTGGACATCTCCACGTTCACCCGCCAGACCGGCCACACGACGCTCGACTACGGCTTCGTCAACACGGCGGCGACGAAGTCGGCGATCACCTACATCGACGGCGACGAGGGCATCCTCCGTTACCGCGGGTATCCGATCGAGCAGTTGGCGAAGAACAGCACGTACCTCGAAGTCGCGTGGCTGCTGATCTACGGCGAGCTGCCGACCGAAGACCAGTTGGCGGAGTTCGACGGTCGGATCCGTCGTCACACGCTTCTCCACGAAGACCTGAAGCGCTTCTTCTCCGCGCTCCCGCACAACGCGCACCCGATGTCGGTGCTGTCGGCGGCGACGGCGGCGCTCTCGACGTACTACGAGGGCGAGTCCGACCCCCACAACCCCGAGCACGTCGAGCTGAACACCATCCGGATGCTGGCGAAGCTCCCGGTGATCGCGGCCTACGCGCACAAGAAGAGCATCGGTCAGGCTTTCCTCTACCCGGACAACTCCCTCGGGTTCGTCGACAACTTCCTCAAGCTGAACTTCGGCGTGCTGAGCGAGATCTACGAGATCAACCCGGTGATGTCGCGGGCCCTCGAGCGGCTGCTCATCCTCCACGAGGACCACGAGCAGAACGCCTCGACCTCGACGGTCCGGCTGGTGGGCTCCACGGGCGCCAACCAGTTCTCCTCGATCTCGGCAGGGATCAACGCCCTGTACGGACCCCTCCACGGCGGCGCGAACGAAGCCGTCCTGGAGATGCTCGGCCGCATCCGCGACTCCGGCGAAAGCGTCGAGCGGTTCGTCGAGCGGGTCAAGAACAAGGAAGACGGCGTGAAGCTCATGGGCTTCGGGCACCGGGTGTACAAGAACTACGACCCGAGGGCCAAGCTCGTCAAGGAGTCCGCGGACGAGGTCCTCGAGGCCCTGGGCGTGAACGACCCGCTCCTGGATCTCGCGAAGCAGCTCGAGGAGATCGCCCTGAGCGACGACTACTTCCGCGAGCGCCGGCTGTATCCGAACGTGGACTTCTACACGGGCGTGATCTACAAGGCCATGGGTTTCCCCACGCGCATGTTCACGGTGCTGTTCGCGATCGGGCGGCTGCCCGGATGGCTGGCGCAGTGGCGCGAGGCCGTCACCGACCCGCAGACCAAGATCGGCCGCCCTCAGCAGCTGTACACCGGCTCGCCGGAGCGCGGCTACCCCGGCCTCGGCTGATCCGGCGGTCTCAGCCGAGGGTCGCGGCGTAGTCGGGCACCTGCCCGGCATCGTCGCGTGGCGGCCGCTCATACCCGCCGGATGCCGGTCGCGGCGGGATCTCGATCGCCGGCCGTTCCACCTCCCGGTAGGGGATCCGTGACAGCAGGTGGTGGATCATGTTGATCCGTCCGCGCCTCTTGTCCTCGTTGTCGACCTCGAACCAGGGGGCCTCGGGGATGTCCGTGTGGATGAACATCGTGTCCTTGGCGCGCGAGTAGTCCTCCCACTTGGTGATGGACAGGACGTCGTTGGGACTGAGCTTCCATCGGCGCATCGGATCCTCCGAGCGCGAACGGAAGCGTGCCTCCTGCTCGACATCCGACACGCTGAACCAGTACTTCAGCAGGACGATGCCGTCTTCCACCAGCATCCGCTCGAAGATGGGGGCCTGGTGGAGGAATCGGTGGTACTCGGCCTGCGTGCAATAGCCCATGACGTGCTCGACGCCGGCGCGGTTGTACCAGGAGCGGTCCATCAAGACGATCTCGCCGGCGGCAGGCAGATGCGGCACGTACCGCTGGAAGTACCACCGCGTCCGGTCGCGCTCGCTCGGCGTCGGCAGGGCCACGACCCGCGTCACGCGCGGATTGAGGTACTCGGCCACGCGCTTGATCGTCGAGCCCTTGCCCGCGGCGTCCCGTCCCTCGAAGATGACCACGATCCGGGCGCCGGTGTGCTGCACCCAGGCCTGCATGTCGACGAGGCGCGCCTGCAGTCGGGCGAGCTCGGCTTCGTACGTCTTCTTCGACAGTCGCGCCGACATGGGATCTCCTTCGATCGAACGCCGATCAGGCGTGGAGGGCTTCGTTCAGCGTCACCCCGGCGCCGGCACGCCGGACGGCTTCGACCGCACCCGTGAGGGAGTTGCGCCGGAAGAGGATCCCGTTCCGGCCGGAGAGCGCAGCACCCTTGACGCTCGGACGGCGACCGTCGTCGCCCGGGGCCTCGTCCGCGAGGACGATCTTGGAGCCTGCGGTCACATACAGTCCGGCTTCGACGACGCAGTCGTCCCCGAGGGAGATGCCGATGCCCGCGTTGGCGCCGAGGAGCGTGCGCGCACCGACGGAGACGACGTGGGCGCCGCCGCCGGAGAGGGTGCCCATGATCGAGGCGCCGCCACCGATGTCGCTGCCGTCACCCACGACCACGCCCTGGGAGATGCGGCCCTCGACCATGCTCGCCCCGAGTGTTCCGGCGTTGAAGTTCACGAAGCCCTCGTGCATCACCGTGGTCCCGGGGGAGAGATAGGCCCCCAGTCGCACCCGCGACGCGTCGGCGATGCGGACTCCGACCGGGGAGACGTAGTCGAGCAGACGGGGGAACTTGTCCAGGCTCTGCACCTGGATCCCCTCGCGGAGGAGGAAGGGGCGCAGGCGCGTGGCGTCATCGGGGTGCATGGGCCCCGCCGTCGTCCACGCGACGATCGGCAGGTGCGCGAAGATGCCGTCGAGGTTCAGCGCGTTCGGAGCCACCAGGCGATGGGAGAGGGCATGCAGGCGCAGGTAGGCGTCCGGCGTCGAGGCAGGGGGCGCGTCCAGATCGATCTCGACGACACGCACGTCCAGCTCCACCGCGCGTCGCGGGTCCGGCACGGCATGCCGCTCGAGGTCGCCCGAGACCAGTGCGGGCTGCCGGCCGCGGGGCATGCGGCCCTCCGCGGGCTGCGGGTACCACGTGTCCAGGACGGTGCCGTCCTCGGACGTCGTGACCAGACCGCATCCCCAGATGTACCGCGCATCGCTCATGCCTCCACGGTAGCGGTCGGGGACGGTCCTCGGAGATCCCCGTCGCGCCCTCGGTAGACTTCGACAATGCCCGCGCTCGATCTCACGCAATCCTCCGTCGACCTCACGCGCGTCATCTGCGACATCCCCAGCGTGTCCGGTGAGGAGACCACGCTCGCCGACCTCATCCATGAGGCCGTGTCGGCGCTCGAGCACCTGGAGGTCTATCGCGACGGCGACACCATCGTCGCCCGCACCCACCTCGGGCGGGACCGGCGCGTCGCGATCGCCGGGCACATCGACACCGTTCCGATCAACGGCAACGTGCCGACGCAGGATCGCGTCGTGGACGGCCAGCAGGTCCTCTGGGGGCGAGGGACGGTCGACATGAAGGCCGGCGTCGCCGTCCAGCTGGTGCTCGCGGCCGAACTGACCGATCCGACGGTGGACATCACCTGGATGTGGTACGACCACGAAGAGGTGGATGCCGAGCTCAACGGGTTGACCCGTCTCTCCCGGACGCGCCCCGATCTCTTCGCAGCGGACTTCGCGATCCTGGGTGAGCCCTCCAACGGCGAGGTGGAGGGCGGGTGCAACGGCAACCTGCGGGCGCTCGTGACCACGACGGGCGTCCGCGCGCACAGCGCCCGGTCCTGGGTCGGGGAGAACGCGATCCATGCGGCCGCGCCCATCCTCACCCGACTCGCCGAGCACCGTGCCCGAGAGATCACCGTCGACGGGCTGGTGTATCGCGAGGGGCTCAACGCCGTGCGGATCTCCGGCGGGATCGCGGGCAACGTGATTCCCGACGAGTGTCGAGTCGAGGTCAATTACCGGTTCGCCCCGAGCCGTGATGCCGCAGAGGCGGAACGCGTGGTGCGGGACGCCTTCTCCGGTTTCGACGTCGAGATCATCGATCTCGCCGAAGGGGCGCGCCCGGGACTCGACGCCGAACTGGCCCAGGACTTCGTCCGAGCCGTCGGCGCCGAGCCGCGCCCGAAGTACGGCTGGACGGACGTCGCGCGGTTCAGCGCTCTCGGCGTGCCGGCGGTCAACTACGGCCCCGGGGACCCGCACCTGGCGCACCACGACGAGGAGCGGGTGCCGATCGCGCAGATCGAAGCGGTCGAACGCGGCCTGCGCGCGTGGCTGAGCGCCGGCTGACGGTGCGTCCGGGGGCTCTCGCCGCGCGCGTCGCGGTGCAGCCGGCCCTGTGGATCGGCATCCTCTATCTCGCGGCGCGAGCGGTCACGACAGCCTTCCTCATCCTCGCGGCGTCCCTGTCCACCCCGTCCTCGCGCTTCGGCGACGCTCCTGCGCTCGGCGATCTCGTCCTGGGGTGGGACGCGCGGTGGTACTGGATCATCGCCGTCGTCGGGTACCCGACCACGTTGCCGCTGACGGACGACGGACTCGTGGCGGAGAACGCGTGGGCGTTCCTGCCCGTCTACCCCTTCCTGGCGCAGACGGTGAGCCTGCCGTTCGGGCACTGGGCCGCGGGGGCCTTGCTCGTCTCGCTGGTCGCCGGCTACGCCGCGTGCTACGTCCTCTATCGCCTTCTGCGCACCCGCCTGAGCGTCATCGCCGCCACCTGGGCCGTGGTCTTCTTCGCCTGCGGACCGCTGGCCGCACTGTTCCAGGTGGGGTACGCCGAGACACTGAACCTCCTCTGGCTGTTCCTCGCGCTCTGGGCGCTCATCCGTCGGCGATGGGGGTGGCTGTACGTCCTCATCCCTCTCATGGGCTTCACACGTCCCGGTATCCTCGCCTTCTCCCTGATGCTCGCCCTCTACGGGATCTGGCGGTGGGTGCAGCGCAAGAGGGACCCGCTGCCGGTGCGCGAGATCATCCACATCATCGCCACGGGTCTGCTGGCAGCCGCCGTCGGGTTCGCCTGGCAGATCATCGCCGCCGTCGTGACGGGCCGGTCCGACGCGTATCTCGCCACGGAGCTCGCCTGGCGCAGGATATGGATGCCGGGGGAGGCCGACTTCGTCCCCCTCCACGGCTTCCTCGAGGCGGTGGAGTTCTGGTTCGGCCGGATGTGGCGAGTCGATCCCCTTGTGGGATACGTCCTTCTCGTCGCGCTCGTGGCCGCCATCGCCGCGTTGCTGCTGTGGGCGAAGCCGGTGCGGGCACTCGGGGTCGAGATCCGACTGTGGTCGGTCGGCTACATCGTGTACCTGCTGCTCGTCTTCTTCCCGCAGTCCAGCATCTTCCGCCTTCTCGTTCCGCTCTCGCCCCTGTGGGGAGCGTTCGCCGTTCCGCGATCGCGCACGTGGCGCTGGAGCGTCCTGGCCGCCTGTCTCGTCGGGCAGTGGTGGTGGATCTACAACATGTACGGCCTCGGGAACATGACCTGGCAGGTTCCGTGACTGGCACGCGATGTCACGTTCTGTAGACGGGGTTCGGGCACAGGCTCCGCTCAGGGATAAACTTGGCTTCGCAGAACATCGATGAAAAGGAGCCGCAATGGCAGCCATGAAGCCGAGAACCGGAGACGGGCCGATGGAGGCCGTGAAGGAGGGTCGCCTCATCATCGTGCGCGTGCCGCTCGAGGGGGGTGGGCGACTCGTCGTCTCCGTGAACGACGCTGAGGCCAAGGAGCTTCATGACGTCTTGGGGGGCGTCGTCAGCGCAGCCTGATCAGCAGGAAAGACGAACGGCCGGTCATGGGACCGGCCGTTCGTCTTTGCCGCTGATCAGGCTGCGGGAACCGTGGTGAGCTGAAGGAGACCCTCGCCGACGATGGAGAGCGCTCCGATGACGGCGGGGGAGCTCTGCGTCTCCTGGATCAGCGAGCGGTAGGCGCTCGTGACGGGGTCGCGACGCACCGGATCCGCGACCGCACCGTGGCCGAGCACGCGCGGCACCAGGACCGTGCCGCCCGCGCGGACGAGACGGAGCCCGTGCTCGACGTACTCGATGACGCCGTCCGGGTCCGCGTCGACGAGGACGATGTCATAGGACGCCTCGTTCATGCGGGGAAGCACTTCCGCCGCGCGACCCGTGATGAACCGTGCACGCGCGGCCGGTATGCGGGCGTCGGAGAATGCCTGACGCGCGGCGCCGAGGTGCTCCGGCTCCTTGTCGATGGTGGTCAGTGTCGCTCGAGGAGAACCGTGCAGGAGCCACAGCCCGGACACACCGGCGCCCGTTCCGATCTCGACGATGTTCAGCGCCTGCGACGCCGCCGCGATCACGGCGCACTGAGCCCCGACGGGGGCGCTGATAGGCGCGGCTCCGAGCTCGAGGGCGTGTGCGCGCGCACGCGCGATGTGCTCGGGTTCGAGCGTCGATTCGTCGGCGAACCTCTGGTTCGCGTCATGACCTGCCATGGGTGTTCCTCCGGTTCAACCCTAGGGGCGCTCCCGGGCGTCAGCCTGCAGGCGCGACGGTAATGTGAAGGCATGTTCTTCGGGCTCACGATCGAGAAGCTTCTGCTGATCGGTGTGATCGCGGCCTTCGTCATCGGACCCGAACGGCTTCCCCGCTACGCGGAGGGTCTCGGGCGCCTGACCCGGCAGGTGAAGGACTGGATGAACACGGCCAAGACGCGCGTGCGCGACGAGATGGGTGAGGATTTCCAGGACGTCGACTGGCGGACGCTCGATCCTCGTCAGTACGACCCCCGTCGCATTATCCGCGAGGCTCTGCTGGATGACACCCCGGTCCCGACGGTGAAGGCGGCCGCGGCGGCCGGAGCCGTCGCCGCCATGGGGGCTGCCGGCGAGGCGCATCGCGAGGAGCGCGCCGTACCGTCACGGCTGGCGGCGGGTGAGACGGCGCCTTTCGACGACGAGGCCACCTGAGCGGATCCCGGCGGCTCCCGGATGGTCCCGCGTCAGCGCGTCCGCAGCGGGAGGGAGCGACCGGCCAGACCGCGCCGAGCGCCGGCGAGCTCGTCCGCGAGCGCCGCGATGGCACGTGCGGCCGGCTCGTCCGGGGCGGCGAGCACGATGGGAGAACCGGCGTCCGAGGTCGCGCGGAGCGCGGGACTGAGCGGCACCGACGCCAGAAGGGGAACGTCGGAGGTCTGATCGACCGACAGCGCGGCGGCCACAGCGGCGCCGCCGCCGGAGCCGAAGACCTCCATGACCGACCCGTCCGGGAGGGTCATGGCCGCCATGTTCTCCACGACACCGATCACCCGCTGACCGGTCTGGCGTGCGACGAGGCCGCTGCGGACCGCCACATCGGAGGCGCTCGTCTGCGGCGTCGTCACGACGAGCACCTCGGCGTGGGGGAGGAGCTGGCCGACGGAGATGGCCACGTCGCCCGTTCCCGGTGGCATGTCCAGCAGGAGCACGTCGAGGTCGCCGAAGTGGACATCCGTCAGGAACTGCGACACCGTGCGGTGCAACATCGGACCACGCCAGGCCACGGCGGGCAGCACGCCCTCCTCGCCCTCGCGGCGCAGGAACATTCCGATCGAGATCACCTTCACGCCGTGCGCCACCGGCGGCAGCATCACGTCGTCGATCCGGGTGGGGGAGGGCGCTCGGCCGCGGTCATCGACGAGTCCCAGGAGAGCGGGGATGGAGAAGCCGTGCACGTCCGCGTCGATCAGACCGACGGATAACCCGCGCTGCGCGAGGGCGGCGGCGAGGTTCGCCGTGAGCGTGGACTTTCCGACGCCGCCCTTGCCGCTGGTCACCGCGACGACCCTCGTCAGGGAGTCGGCGCCGAAGGGCATCGTGCGGGCGGCGCGTCCACCGCGAAGCCGATCCGTAAGGGCGCGACGTTCGTCGGGCGTCATGACGGTGAGTGAGACGTCGGTGCCCGACACGCCGGCGACGGCTGACGCAGCGTGCTCGACATCCGCTCTGATGCGGTCGGATGCCGGACATCCGACGATGGTGAGGGCGATCTCGACGCGGGCGACGCCGTCGTCGACGCTGATGGCGCGGAGCATGTCGAGCTCGGAGAGCGGGCGCCGCAGTTCGGGATCCATCACCGCGCCGACGGCGGCGGTGACCGCGGCGACGGTGCTCGAGGTCATCGACGCTCTTCCTCGGAGTCGGGGGCCACACCGTCGAGACGGTCGAGGATCGCTCGAAGCTCGGCGCGCAGGACGTCTCGGGTCACGACGTCCCCGGAGATGTCGGTCAGCGCCATCCGCAGGGCGACGATCTCCCGGGCGAGGTACTCCGTGTCGGCGAGGTTGCGCTCGGCCCGTTGGCGATCCTGCTCGATCTGAACCCGGTCGCGGTCGTCCTGTCGGTTCTGCGCCAGGAGGATCAGCGGCGCGGCGTACGACGCCTGGAGCGAGAGGACGAGGGTGAGGGCGGTGAAGCCGAGCGCCGCGTCGTCGAAACGCCACGGCTCCGGCATCGTGGTGTTCCACAGGATCCATCCCACGCAGAAGAGTGTGAGGGCCAGGAGGAAGAGCGGCGTCCCCATGTTCCGCGCGATCCATTCGGTGAACCGACCGAATCGATCTCGGGAAGGCTGCGGGGTGCGCGCGAGCATCCCCCCGCGGCCGCGAGGGGCGTCCAGGGACGGTCGCTTCGTGGAACGGGCCATCATCGCCGCCTCGGAGTGATCGGCACGGCCGCCGTCGACGGGGCGCGCGCAGGCTCGGGGATGTCGCTGGAGCGCCAGTCATCGGGAAGCAGGTGATCCAGCACGTCGTCGATGCTCACCGCTCCGACCAGGCGTCGGGCCTGATCGATCACCGGAACCGAGACGAGGTTGTAGCTGGCGAGCATGCGTGCCACCTCGGCGGCGCTGGCGGTGGCCGAGATCGGCTCCAGCGTGTCGTCGATGATCGCACCGAGCCGCTCGTGCGGGGGATATCTCAGCATCCGCTGGAAGTGGACGGTGCCCAGGAAGCGTCCGGTCGGCGTCTCGTACGGCGGCAGGGTGACGAAGACCGCGGCGGCCAGCGCGGGATGCAGCTCGTGTCGGCGGATGAGCGCGAGCGCTTCCGCGACCGTCGCGTCGGCGGAGAGCACGATCGGCTCGCTCGTCATCAGGCCCCCGGCCGTGTCGGGCCCGTACTTCAGCAGGGCGCGCACGTCCTCCGCCTCCTCGGGCTCCATCAGGTCGAGGAGCTCCTCGGAGCGCGCCTCGGGGAGTTGCCCGAGAAGGTCGGCGGCGTCGTCCGGCTCCATCTGGTCCAGGATGTCGGCGGCGCGTTCGTCGCCGAGGGCTTCGAGGATGTGCACCTGCTCGTCCTCCGGCATCTCCTCGAGCGCGTCGGCGAGTCGATCGTCGGGCAGCTCTTCGGCGACTTCGAGCAGCCGCTCTTCGGGGAGGTCGAGCAGCGTGTTCGCCAGATCCGCCGCCTTGAGGTCGGAGAACGTGGCGACGAGCTGTTCCGCCGACTGCGCCTGCCCCGGAGTCTGCTCTTCGCGGACTTCGGCCCAGGACGCGAATGTGGTGGGCCCCTTGGCGAAGGGGGAGGCGCTCGTACGCGGCCGGCGCAGGAAGAGCTGGCCGACGTCCCACTCGCCCAGGCGACTGCGCTCGATGGCGACGTCTTCGATGACGGCGCGACTCGATCCGTCTCGGAGGTACACCGTGCGGCCGAGCATCTCCGCCATCACGCGGACTTCTCCGCCGCGCTGCTGGAAGCGACGGACGTTGATGAGGCCGGTCGTGATGACCTGACCGGTGGCGATCGAGGTCACGCGGCCGATCGAGACGAACACGTGGCGACGACCCGGGATCTCCACCACGAGCCCCACCACGCGCGGGGGATCGTCCTTGCGGTAGATGACCACGACGTCGCGGACCTTCCCGAGACGGTCCCCGGCCGGATCGAACACCGCGCAGCCCGCGAGACGCGCGACGAAGACCCTTTGCGTGCTCACACGTCCCAGCGTAGCCCCGGGCCCGTGGGAGGATGGAGCGATGAGCATGTTCGGCGGCAGGGCGGCGATGTCCGCCGGCGACGTCGGTCAGACCGTGGCCGGCTACAGCACCTACGAGGCGGCGCAGAAAGCCGTGTCGACGCTGATCGGGGCCGACATCCCCGCGCGTCACATCGCCATCGTCGGATCCGGTCTGCGCTCGGTCGAGCGCGTGACCGGGCGGCTCGGCTACGCCACCGCCGCCCGGTCGGGAGCGGTCAACGGTCTCCTCCTGGGTCTGCTCTTCGCGGCGGTACTCGTGATCGGGTCTCCGACGCTTCCGATTCCCGTCTTCGTGGGTGTCCTTTTCGTGGGAATAGCCCTGGGGATGCTGCTGAGCCTGACGACCTACTCGCTCGTGCGGAAGAGGCGCGACTACGCGTCGGTGATCCAGGTCGTCGCCGACCACTACGACGTGACCGTCCCGGCATCCGATCTCGCACGCGCACGCGACGCGCTCGGAGTCGGGGCTGCCGCGCCGGTCGGCCCACGTCCCACCGCGGATTCCGAGCCGCCGCGCTACGGCGAACGGGTAACGCCGTCGCCGCCGGCATCCACCGAGGCCGCGGCGGACGACGACCGCGCCTGATGCGCGGCGTGCGGCGGCGCGAATGAGCGAAGTGAGGGCGGTCGAATCCACGCGGACGTGCGTGGTCGAGCTGCCCTCCGGAGCTCTCTCCCTTCCGGTCCTGCGGGTCGAGCCACCGGCGCCCCGGGCGACGGTGATCCTCGCGCCCGGTGCAGGGGCCGGTGCCGCACACCCATTCATGGCCGCGATGGCCGCGGCGATCGCGGCCATCGGGATGACCGCGGTGCGGTTCGACTTCCCCTACCGCGTCCTGGGACGACGGATGCCGGGACCCGCTTCGCACTCGATCCTCGCGTGGGCGGCGGTGTTCGAGCACGCGCGACTGGAGAGTGGCACCGCCCCGATCGTCGCCATGGGCAAGTCCTACGGAGGACGCATGGCGTCGATGGCGGCGGCGGAGGACACGATCGACCCCGACGCGCTGGTCTACCTCGGCTACCCCCTCCACCCTCCCGGCCGTCCGGAGAAGGAACGCGCCGCGCACCTTCCGCTCATCACCGTGCCCCAGTTGTTCGTGTCGGGGAGTCGCGACCCCTTCATCCTTCCGGCCGAGCGCTGGGATGCGATCGTCGAGACGTGTCCTGCCGCGTCGATCGCGTGGATGGACGGCGCGGACCACTCGTTCGAGCGGTCGAGAGACCGCAGAACGGTGGTGGACGTCGCGGCGTCCGTCCTCGCTGCAACCCGCGATTTCCTGGACGACGTCGTCTCGTCGCAGCGCGACACGCCCGGGGGAGCGGCCAGATTTGCCCGACCCCCGGATCCCGCGTAAGTTATCTCTTGTTCGCCCCAAAGGGAAGCGAGCGCCGGGATCACCGAGCGCCCCCCTCAAGCATCGAACACCTCCTCCAGAACATGACCTCTGTCATGGAAGGAAGAGGCCGGCGTATCTCGTCACTCCGCTTCGGCCGATTTGACACAGAGATCGCGCCGGGTAAGATAGAGAAGTTGCCCTTCGAGCAGAGCTGAGAAGCCGAGCGGGAGGAGCATCCGATCCTTGAGAACTCAACAGCGTGCACTTGTCAAATGCCAAATTATCCTCGTCGGTCTTCGGAT
>NZ_JAJPDW010000005.1 GCF_021654035.1 Microbacterium aurantiacum | reverse complement strand
CACCGATTCGTTCCTCACGCCCGATCGTCCGTTGCGGGTCGCTTGTCGGGATGCCGGCGAGCCGTGCGCGCAGCACGGCGGCTGCGAAGTCGGGGGCGGCGATGCGGCGGATGGAGTGCTCGGTCTTGGGGTGGTCCTGCCGGACCGCGCCGCTGCCGGTGCGCAACACGACCGTTCCTGTCACGGAGATCGTCATCCCGTTGGGACCGTCGTCGACATCGCACACGCGTAGAGCGAGACACTCGCCAATGCGTAGCGCGGTACCGAGGAGCACTTCGATGATGTCGCGCACCTGACCGTCGGGCTTAGGCCCTTTGACGCCAGGACCGGTCCGCCAGCGACTGGCGGCGTCGCGGATAGCACCGATCTGCTCGATGTTCAGCGTGTGCCGCTCGCCCTTCGGTCTCCGCAACGGGCTCGTCCCCTGCACGGGATTCCGCGGCATCGCGTCATGTCGGAGAGCAAACGCGAAGAGCTGGTTGAGGACGGTTCGCGAGTGGTGCGCGCGAGAGAAGGACGCTGCGCTCTCTGATCTGAGGAACCACTCCACGCGGCCCGTGGTGATCTCGACGAGCGAGAAGTGTTCGAACTGTGGCCTTACGCGGAGCCGGAGATCGTCGCGATAGTTCTTCTTCGTCCCATCCGACAACTCGCGCACTTCCAGATCCTCGAGCCACAGATCAGCAAGGTCACGGAAAGAGCTGCTGAGGTCGAGGAGGCCGCCGGCACCAAACCCGGGCCTGTCGAGGAGACGCTCCTTCAAACGGGCTCGAGCCGCGGACGCGGTGCGCGCAGCACCGGTGACTCTGCGCAGGCGGCCGTCGGCATCGCGGATGCGTGCGAGCGCCACTTAAGAGGTGCCGCGCCTGGTAACGCTGATGGTCCCGTAGGAACCGATCAGGGTCCGTGGCCGTCCACCGTTCATGCTGCACCGCCGGTGTCGCGCTGCTCGTCCGCCTGTTCCATGCGCTCGACCCAGGCATCGATCTCGCTCTCGCGAAACCTCAGCTGCGTGCCGACACGGAAGCCACGGGGGCCGAGGCCCTTGCTCCGCAGGTCGTAGATCGTCTGCACCGAGACTTTGAGCTGCGCGGCAAGCTCCGCCAGCGACACATAGTTCCCGTGCCCTGCATCTGAGGTGCCACCGCTGTCCATACAGCGAAGGTGCGCGGGGGTCACCGCGAACCTTCCAGATAGCTCGAGAAGGCTCGAAAGCGCCCTGCGGCGACTCGGCGAAGTGTCCAGTAAACGACTACCGACCATTCAAACTCCCTGATCGGGGAGTGAAGTTTCGGTGCTCTACCGGGAGTCTTGGTGGACCTGAGGGGACTCGAACCCCTGACCCCCTGCATGCCATGCAGGTGCGCTACCAGCTGCGCCACAGGCCCTGACGTCTTCCCGGATGTCCCGGGGCAACTCCCCCAGCTTACAACATCCGGAGCGCTTCGCCGAACCGGCGTCAGTCCGCCGTGGACGTGGCGGGGAGGTCGATCGGCACGACCGGGCAGTCCTTCCACAGACGCTCGAGACCGTAGTACATGCGCTCCTCCTCGTGGAAGACGTGCACCACGAGGTCGCCGAAATCGAGCAAGATCCAGCGCGACTCCTGGCGTCCTTCGCGGCGCAGGCGCTTGAAGCCGTGCTCCAGCAGACGGTCCTCGATCTCGTCGGCGATGGCGGCGACGTTCCGCTCGTTGCGTCCGGTGACGACGAGGAAGATGTCGACGAGCGGCAGGGGGCCCGAGACGTCCAGCCCGACGAGGTCCTCGCCGCCCTTGGAATCGGCGGCAGCGGCGGCCACGGCGAGCATCTCGCGAAGGACGGTTCGGTCGGTCATGCGAAGACTCCTGTGACGAAAGCGAGGATGAGGACGCCGACGAGCGCCAGTGCGAGAGCTCCCGCGGTGATGGCGAGAGTCATCATGAGGCGGCTGCCCTTCTCGGGCGCCGGTGGGGTGATGATCTCTCCGGGAGTCTTGACCGTGCTGACGGCGGCGCTGGCGGCGATCGGTGTCGGTGAGGAGTGCGCCGGCAGCTCTCCGTCCACGAGCACGGCATCGACATCCTTGCCGTCGGCCGTGCCGAGCGCGTGTCCGGTGGAGCCGAGCCCCTCGGGGAGGTTGAAGGTTCCCGTGATGAGGACTTCGCCGGTGGCGGTCACCGGTGCCACGAGCGCAGAGACCTCGGGAGTCTGCGTCATGATGAGCGCATTGGACGCCGTCGCCGATCCGCTGGACGAGCGCGCGAGCAGCTGGTCGAACGACGGCGGGAGCTCGACGGCGGGTGTCTCCCCGGCGAGGAGGTCCGCGCCGAAGGCCGCGCCGACGACCGGTCGGTCTTCGGCATC
Source organism: Microbacterium aurantiacum (assembly GCF_021654035.1). GTDB lineage: Bacteria > Actinomycetota > Actinomycetes > Actinomycetales > Microbacteriaceae > Microbacterium > Microbacterium aurantiacum. The sequence continues at coordinate 218,530 of NZ_JAJPDW010000005.1, read as the reverse complement.
GTCGGTCGCCTCGCCCGCATCGCCGAGCTTCTGGCCGAAGGCGTTGCGCGCGTCCGTGGCCGGTTCCGACGTGGCGTCGCCGGCGGACTCCGGCGCGCGCTCCGTCTCGGCGCGCGCGCCGGCACCGGCGAGCGAGGCGGCGGCGATCTCGGGGGTGATGACGGGAACGGATGCCGTGCGGATGCGCTCCTGCTGACGCGCCTGACGCCGGGTCAGCGGTGCCGCGCCGAGGTCGACAGAGGAATCGGGTGCGGGCGTCTCGGCGATCTTCGCCTCTTCGGCCGCGCGCGGAAGAGGCGCCGGGATGGCCTCGATCACCGGTACCGCGACCGGGGCCGGAGCGCTGTCGGAATCGAGGTCGTCCTCGTTCTCGATCGAGCCGGCGTCGGCGGTCTCCGGGGCATCGCCGTCGACAGGCAGCCCACGGTCTTCGGACGACGTGGGGGCTGCCTCCTCCCGGGTGGCGGCAGCGTGCGCGTCCGCCTCCGCGGGGAGGATCACAGGTGTCGCGCCGGTGTTCCGGATCTCGCGCAGCTGCTTGCGGGTGAGGGGCGGGGTGGCCGGTTGCTCGGGTGTGTTCATTCCTTGCTCCGGTAGAGGTGGTGCTTGGCAATGTATTGGACGACGCCGTCGGGGACCAGGTACCACACGGGGTGTCCGCGTTCGACGCGATCGCGGCAGTCGGTGGAAGAGATCGCAAGGGCGGGGATCTCGAGCTGGCTCACGTCCTCGCTCGGGAGACCTGCGGTGTTCAGCACGTGGCCTGGACGCGAGACCGCGACGAAATGGGCGAGAGCCCACAGTTCGTCGTGATTGCGCCAGCTGAAGATCTGCGCCACCGCGTCCGCGCCGGTGATGAAGAAGAGTTCCGCCCCGGGACGCTGCTCGGCGAGGTCACGCAGCGTGTCGATCGTGTACGTCGGTCCTGCGCGATCGATGTCCACGCGGCTCACGGTGAACCGCGGATTGGAGGCAGTGGCGATGACCGTCATGAGATACCGGTGCTCGCTGGGCGAGACTTCGGTCTTCTGCCAGGGCTCGCCGGTCGGGACGAAGACGACCTCATCGAGATCGAAGGACTGGGCGACCTCGGACGCCGCGACGAGGTGACCATGGTGGATGGGGTCGAATGTGCCGCCCATCACCCCGATCCGCGGGGCCCGTGTCGCTGTCATGCGGTGGGCTTAGTGCCCGTGTCCTGCACGCTGGATGTCGTTCGCGTGGGCCTTCGCGTAGGCCTCGGCCTTGTGCGAGTGGCGGTTGGCGACGTTGCGATACGACACGGTCACCAGCGCCAGGGCACCGAAGACGACGAGTGCGACGATCCCGTACCCCACGGTTTCGAGCGCGACGTTCCCGTGTTCGGCTTCCTCCGCTGCGAGGGTGAGGATCGTGGCAAGTGTCATGCGTGCTCCGTTCGAGTGTCGGCCGCGCGGGGCGCAGTCGTATCCAGTTTAGGCGGTCAGGCCCGGACGTGCCCGGCGCCTCGCGCAAGCCACTTCACGCTCGTGAGCTCGGGAAGCCCCATCGGTCCGCGCGCATGGAGCTTCTGCGTGGAGATCCCCACCTCCGCGCCGAAACCGAACTCACCGCCGTCGGTGAAACGGGTCGAGGCGTTGACGACCACGACGGCCGCGTCGACCTCCGCGAGGAAGCGCTCGGCATTGCGTTCGTCCTCGGTGATGATCGCCTCGGTGTGCTGCGTCGAGAACGTCCGGATATGCGCGATCGCATCGTCGATGTCGTCCACGATCCGCATCGCCACATCGAGGCTGAGGTACTCCTGCGCCCAGTCGGCGTCCGTGGCGGGCACGACATCCGTCGCACGTGCCGCCACACCGGCGTCGCCGTGCACGGTCACACCCTGCTCTTGGAGGTCGGCGACGATGACCGGGACCAGCCGGTCAGCGGCATCCCGGTGGACGAGGATGGTCTCCACGGCGTTGCAGACGCTCGGCCGCTGGACCTTCGCGTTGACGATGATCTCGCGCGCCCAGTCTTCGCGCGCGGAGGCGTCGATGACGATGTGCACCACGCCGGCGCCCGTCTCGATCACCGGCACCTGGGATTGGGTGACGACGGTTTCGATCAGCTGCGCGCTCCCCCGCGGCACGAGGACGTCGACCAGCCCGCGCGCCTGCATCAGGTCCCGTGCACCGTCGCGGCCGAGATCGTCGAGCGTCTGGATGGCCTCCGGGTCCACGACCTGCGCGCGCAGCGCGTCGCGCATCGCGTCGACGAGTGCCGCGTTGGTCCGCTCCGCAGCCGTCCCTCCTCGCAGGATGACGGCGTTGCCTGACCGGAGGGCGAGCGCTGCGATGTCGACGGTGACGTTCGGCCGGGCTTCGTAGATGGACCCCACGACGCCGAACGGCACGCTCACCTTCGTCAATCGGACGCCACCGGCGATGACCCGCTCGTCCAACACGCGGCCGACCGGGTCGGGGAGCTCGGCGACGTCGCGGACGGCAGCGGCCAGAGCCGCCACGCGCGGCGCGTCCAATCGGAGCCGATCCTGCAGACCGTCACTCAGACCATTCGCGCGCCCGCGGGACAGATCCTCGGCATTCTCGGCGACGATTCGGTCGGTGCGGGCGACGATCGAATCGGCGAGCGACCGGAGGATGTCGCGTTTGCGCTCGTCCGACAGGAGGCCGATCTCGCGCGAAGCAGCCTTGGCCAGTTCCATCCGTTCACGGGCGGTGGTCACGGTGACGCTCATCCCTTGAGCCTATCGACGGCGCGGACGGAGCCGGTCATGGACGTCGGGCGCGGGGTGGGATCGGGGTGGAACCAGGTGCCGACCGAGGCCCCGTCGAGAGCGGGACCGACCAGATCCGCGCTCGTGACCAGCACCCCCACCCCGGCCGTCGCGGCCAGGCGCGCGGCCGACGCCTTGGTCGCAGCCCCGCCGGTGCCGACGCTGTTGACGACGACGGAGCCGAACTCGTAGCCCCGCAGATCGTCGCCGACGTCGACGTCCGTGATCGGACGTGCGCCCGGTTCGCCCGGCGGGCGGGTGTAAAGGCACTCGATGTCGCTCAAGAGGACCAGGGCGTCGGCGCCGATCAGCTGCGCGACGAGGGCGGCGAGTCGATCGTTGTCGCCGAAGCGGATCTCGTGTGTGGCGACGGTGTCGTTCTCGTTCACGATGGGGAGGATCCGCAGCCCAAGGAGACGCTCCATCGCACGACGGGCGTTCGACCGGTGCGTGGAGTTCTCGAGGTCTCCGGCGGTCAAGAGCACCTGGCCCGCGACGATCCCGAACGGGCGGAGGGCTTCCTGGTAGCGGTAGATGAGCATGTTCTGACCCACCGCCGCCGCGGCCTGCTGCGTCGCGAGATCGCTCGGTCGCTCGTCGAGGGCGAGGAACGGCATCCCCGTGGCGATCGCTCCGGAGGAGACCAGGACGACCTCTGTCCCCCGCGCGTGGGCCACGGAGAGCGCATCGACGATCGGTCCGATCTTGTGCGCGTTCTCACCGCTGATCGACGAGGAGCCGACCTTCACCACGACGCGACGCGCGCCCGGGATGTCGGTGCGCAGCAAGGCGCTCACGTGTCCTCCTCCACATCCCACCCGTGCTGCTCGGCGCGACGCTCGGCCTCCAGCTCTGCGCGCGCCTGTGCTTTGGCATCCATCTGCTCGTGATACTTCTCGCGCCGCTCGCTCGTCGTACGCCGCCCGCCCTGGTACAGACGGGGGTCGGTGCCGCGCGGGGCGGTCATCAGCTCGGCGGCCGAGCTCAAGGCCGGCTGCCAGTCGAAGATGACGCCGTCGCCGGCTCCGATCACGACGGTCGCTCCGGGGGTCGCACCGGCGCGGTAGAGAGCATCGTCGACGCCGATGCGATCCAGCCGATCGGCGAGGTAGCCGACAGCTTCGTCGTTGGTGAAGTCGGTCTGCTGCACCCAACGCTCGGGCTTCTCGCCGAGGATGCGGTAGATGTTGCCCCAGGTTCCGCCTTCCACGCGGACGTCGAAAGCCCTGTCGGCGCCGGTCGGTCGGATGACGACGCGTTCGGGTGCCGGAGCCGCGGCCTGCTCTGCGCGGTGCGCGGCGACGAGCTCACCCAGGGCGAACGAGAGCGGGCGAAGGCCTTCGCGGCTGACGGTCGAGATCTCGAAGACGCGGTAGCCGCGCGCCTCGAGATCCGGCCGGACAAGGTCCGCCAGATCGCGTGCCTCGGGGACGTCGACCTTGTTCAGGACGACGACCTGAGGACGCTCGAGGAGCGGGGTCTGCCCATCGGGGACGGGATAGGCCGCGAGCTCGGCGACGATGACGTCGAGATCCGTGAGCGGGTCGCGGCCGGGATCGAGGGTCGCGCAATCAAGGACGTGCACGAGGACACTGCAGCGTTCGACGTGTCGCAGGAACTCGAGGCCGAGACCGCGCCCTTCGCTCGCACCCTCGATCAGACCGGGCACGTCGGCCACGGTGAAGCGCACGTCGCCGGCCTCGACGACGCCGAGGTTCGGATGCAGCGTCGTGAACGGGTAGTCGGCGATCTTGGGGCGCGCAGCGGACACGGCCGCGATCAGGCTGGACTTCCCGGCGGACGGGAACCCCACGAGGGCGACATCGGCGACCGTCTTCAGCTCGAGGAGGACGTCCCCCTCCCACCCGGGCGTGCCCAGGAGGGCGAAGCCGGGCGCTTTGCGCTTGGGGCTCGCGAGAGCGGCATTGCCGAGACCCCCGCGGCCGCCGGGGGCGACGATGAACCGCGTGCCCGGCTCGACGAGGTCGACCAGGGGCGTACCGTCGGCGTCCTTGACCACGGTCCCGACCGGGACCAGAAGTTCGAGATGCTCTCCGGCGGCACCCGAGCGGTTGTCGCCCATGCCGAACCCGCCGTTGCCCGCGGAGCGGTGCGGCGAGTGATGGTACGAGAGCAGCGTCGTGACCTGGGGGTCCGCCACGAGGACCACATCCCCGCCGTTGCCGCCGTTGCCCCCGTCGGGGCCCGCGAGCGGCTTGAACTTCTCTCGACGCACCGACACGCAGCCGTTGCCGCCCTTGCCCGCGCGCAGATGCAGGGTCACACGGTCGACGAAGGTGACCATGGCATCTCCTTCCTGTTGCGCTCGAGGCCGAGCCGCTGTCTGTACGGAAAAAGCGAGGGGCGAGCCGAAGCCCGCCCCTCGCCGATGTGGTTCGTGGAACCTCGGATCACTCCGCGGCTGCGACGATGTTGACGACCTTGCGGCCGCCCTTGTTGCCGAACTCGACCGCACCGGCCGAGAGGGCGAACAGCGTGTCATCGCCACCGCGTCCGACGTTCGCGCCGGGGTGGAAGTGGGTTCCGCGCTGGCGGACGAGGATCTCGCCGGCGCTGACGACCTGACCGCCGAAGCGCTTCACGCCCAGGCGCTGTGCGTTGGAGTCGCGACCGTTACGGGTAGAGCTTGCGCCCTTTTTGTGTGCCATCTCTGCGTCTCCTCGCGGTTACTTGATGCCGGTGATCTTGACGCGCGTGAGGTCCTGACGGTGCCCCTGGCGCTTCTTGTAACCGGTCTTGTTCTTGAATTTCTGGATCACGATCTTCGGGCCGCGCTCTTCGCGGAGAACCTCGGCCGTGACGGACACCTTCGCGAGCTTGTCGGCGTCGGTCGTGACGGTGTCGCCGTCGACGAGCAGCACAGCGGGCAACTGGATCTTGTCGCCGATCGAGGCGGCCTGACGGTCGAGCACGACGATGGTGCCCACTTCGACCTTTTCCTGCCGGCCGCCGGCGCGCACAACTGCGTAAACCACTTCACACCTGTTTCGTCTTGGGAGCGCTCGGCTCCGGTTGTCTTTATGAGACTGGGAAGTCACTGGTGCGGAAGCAAAGCTCTTTTCGACCGCCGGTGAGGACGGGCCGGGACGCACCAAGGGTCTAGGTTACCGGATGCCGCGCTCAGCCGCAAAAGCCGCCGCTCGCGTGTCGCCGGCGGGGGTCTGTCCGCATCCTGCTGGATACGATCTGGCCATGGCGATCCTGATCGACGACCCGATGTGGCCCGCGCACGGTCGGCTGTGGGCACACCTGGTCAGTGACACCGACCTGGAGGAGCTGCATGCGTTCGCGGCCCGCAACGGCATCCCCCGGCGAGGCTTCGACCGGGACCACTACGACGTCCCGGCCGACGCCCATCGTCGCCTGGTCGCCGCCGGTGCGGAACACATCGGCGGACGCGAGCTGGTGCGCCGCCTGATCGCCTCGGGTCTGAGGGTGACGGCGCGCCAGCGGCGCGGGCTCTAGCTCGACGCCCCCGTGCCGGCCGAGGGGTCGTGGACGACGGGTGTGCCCGTGAGCGCCGCGGTGGTGACACGACGACGTCCGCGTCCCTGGCCGGGCGCCTTGGGCTCCGGGAGGGCGCTCAGGACGGAGTCCAGGAGCAGGTCCTTCTCGGTCTTGGGGCCGCCGGAGTCGGACCGCTTCTTCCGGGCCTTCTTCGGGCGCTCCGCCGGGGCGTCGACGCGGGCCGCCTCGGGCTCGACGGTGTCGGACCCGGCGGGCTCGCGGACCGCGACCTCCTCCTCCGAGTGGTGGATCGTGGACGCGGCGATCTGGGCCAGCGCCGATTTGACGCCCTCCGTGATCACGTGCGTTCCCTGCGACGACGAGGGGGCGGCGCCGTTGGAGGCGGAGCCGTTTCCTCCGCGGGAGCGGCGGTTCGAAGACGTGCCGTTCGAGGGGCCCGTGCGGTGCTTGACGACGGGATCGTGATGGACGATAACGCCACGCCCGGCGCAGACGTCGCAGGCCTCGCTGAAGGTCTCCAGAAGACCCAGGCCGAGCTTCTTGCGGGTCATCTGCACGAGACCGAGTGAGGTCACCTCGGCCACCTGGTGCTTGGTGCGATCGCGGCTGAGGCATTCCACCAGCCGCCGGAGGACCAGATCGCGATTCGATTCCAGGACCATGTCGATGAAGTCGACGACGATGATCCCTCCGATGTCGCGCAGGCGGAGCTGACGCACGATCTCCTCGGCGGCCTCGAGGTTGTTCTTGGTCACCGTCTCTTCGAGGTTGCCCCCGGAGCCGACGAACTTCCCGGTGTTCACGTCGACGACGGTCATGGCTTCGGTGCGGTCGATGACCAGCGAGCCTCCCGAGGGCAGCCAGACCTTCCGGTCGAGCGCCTTCTCGATCTGCTCGGTGACCCGGTACTCATCGAAGGGATCGCGGTCGCCCTCGTACGCGACGACGCGCTCCAGGAGGTCGGGGGCCACCGATTCCAGGTAGCGGCTGATGGTCTGAAGAGCCTCGTCCCCCTGGATGAGCATGCGAGTGAAGTCCTCGTTGAAGACGTCCCGCACGATCTTGACCAGGAGATCGGGCTCGGAATGGAGCAGTGCCGGGGCCGAGATCGACTGGACCTGGCTGCTGATGTGCTCCCACTGGGTGGTGAGTCGCTGCACGTCGCGCGTGAGCTGGTCCTCGGTCGCTCCCTCGGCCGCGGTGCGCACGATCACGCCCGAGGACTCCGGGAGCACCTCCTTGAGGATCTTCTTCAGGCGCGCGCGTTCGGTGTCGGGGAGCTTGCGCGAGATGCCGTTCATCGCTCCGCCGGGGACGTAGACGAGGTAGCGGCCCGGCAGCGAGATCTGGCTGGTGAGGCGCGCACCCTTGTGTCCGACGGGATCCTTGGTCACCTGGACGAGCACGCGGTCGCCGGATTTCAGAGCGAGTTCGATGCGCCGGGGCTGATTTCCCGTTTCGACCGCGTCCCAGTCCACCTCGCCGGAGTACAGCACGGCGTTGCGCCCGCGACCGATGTCGACGAAGGCCGCCTCCATGCTGGGGAGCACGTTCTGCACGCGTCCCAGATACACGTTGCCGATGAGGGAGGCATCCTGGTTGCGCGCGACGTAGTGCTCGACGAGGACGTTGTCCTCGAGGACGGCGATCTGGATCCGGCCGCTCTTGGAGCGGACGATCATCTCGCGGTCGACCGCCTCGCGGCGCGCGAGGAACTCCGCCTCGGTGACGACGGCGCGACGACGGCCGGCTTCGCGGCCGTCGCGGCGACGCTGCTTCTTGGCCTCGAGGCGCGTGGAGCCCTTGATCCGCTGCGGCTCGGTGATCACCTCGACCGGACGCTGGCGTGCGGGCGGGGTGGACACCCGGTCTTCCGACCCGTCGGCACCGCCGCGTCGACGGCTGCGACGGCGGTTGGATGACCGCGGTTCCGCGGCGTCGGCCTCATCCTCCGGCAGGGCGGGCAACGGCGCGACGGTCGGGGCGTAGAAGTGGAGCTGCGTGCTGACGGCGGAGACGAATGTCTCCGGGAGGAGTCCGAGGCTGACCGCGGTCGGCGGACCGCTCGGCTCGGCCTCGGGCTGCTCGGTCTCAGCCTGCTCGGTCTCAGCCTGCTCGGCCTCAGCCTGCTCGGCCTCGGCCGGGTCGGCCTCCGCGCCGGGAGCGTCCGCGGCTGCGTCGATGGTTGCCGACGCGTCATCGTCGGACGCCGCGGTCTCGGTGCGGACATCCGACGTGGTCGGTTCGACCTCGTCGGTCACCGCGGGCGTCGAGGACGTCGCATCTGCGTATGCCGCGGGTGCCTCGCTCCCCGTCTCGGAACTGTTCTCGGTCTCGTCGTATGTGCCATCGGCCATCGCTGCCGTACTCCCAGCGGGGCGACACCGCGCGTCGCCCGGCGAAATCTCGTGCGGTGCCGCACCTGCGGTGCCGCGAACTCACTCGGTCTACAACGGGATCCCGGCTGTCGCGGCGGGACCTGCCGTTGCGAAGGGCGTTCGTCGCCCTTGAAGTCTTCGGTGATGTACGTCACGGCGCGGCCGTGGTGCATCGGGAGCCATTATCGCACTATCCCGTCTCGATTGCCCACACGCGGCGCGGGGGCGTCGGCAGCGCCGCGAGGAGCGCGGGGCATTCTCACGGCCCGCCGGGAGGGGACATCCGGCACGCGGTGAAATAATCCCCGAATGTCCGACACTGCGCGCTCCCGTCCCACGGTCCTCGCGATCTGGCTGATCCTCGCGGGTGCGATCGGCTGGTGGGCGGCGTTCCAGCTCACCCTGGAGAAGCTGCGCGCCCTCACCAATCCGGGAGAAGCCGCGTCCTGCGACTTCAGCGTCCTGGTCCAGTGCACGGCGAACCTCGACTCCTGGCAGGGCAGCGTCTTCGGTTTCCCCAACCCGCTGCTCGGCCTCAGCGGATGGATCGCACCGATCGTCGTCGGCGCCGCGCTGCTCGCCGGCGCGCGGTTGGCGCGCTGGTTCTGGATCGCGTTCGCCGGCGGAATGGCGTTCGCGTTCGGATTCGTGATCTGGCTCATCGGTCAGAGCATCTACGAGCTGAACACCCTCTGCCCCTGGTGCATGGTCACGTGGGCCGTCACCATCCCCACGTTCTACGCCGTGATCCTGCATCTGTTCGCCGGTGGCGTGATCCCGATGTCTGCGCGCACGCGGCGCAGGGCCCGAGGATTCGGCGCGTGGATCCCGCTCGCCGCGATCGTCAGCTACGCCGTGGTCCTCCTGCTGGCGCAGGTGGAGATGGACGCCATCCCCAACATCGTGCAGACCCTCTTCGGCTGATCCCGCTCAGGCGAACCAGATGCCGAGTTCCCGTGCGGCCGATTCGGGGCTGTCCGATCCGTGGACGAGGTTCTGCTGCACTTTGAGGCCCCAGTCCCGTCCGAAGTCGCCGCGGATCGTCCCGGGAGCGGCCGTGGTGGGGTCGGTGGTGCCCGCGAGCGATCGGAAGCCCTCGATGACGCGGTTTCCGGCGAGACGGATCGCGACCGACGGGCCGGACATCATGAACTCGAGCAGCGGCTCGTAGAAGGGCTTGCCCTCGTGCTCGGCGTAGTGGCGCTCGAGTCGGCCGCGATCGGGTTCGACGAGACGGATGTCGACGAGGGCGTAGCCCTTCGCCTCGATGCGGGCGAGGATCGCGCCGGTGAGGCCGCGGGCGACACCGTCCGGCTTGATGAGGACGAGGGTTTCTTCGGTGGTCATCGCTCAGTGTTCTCCTGTGTTCCGTCTTCGTCGTGAGTGGCGGCGAGCCGTGCGTTGCGTCGGTCCAGCGCGCCTCCCTTGATCGTCGCATACGCGTACATGCCGCCGAAAATGAGTGCGACGAGCGCCAGCGCCGGCACCAGGAACGCACCCAGGGCCACGAGCACCTGCAGCGCCCACCCGAGTCCGATCCCCCACCGGTGGCGCACCAGTCGAGCGGTGACGATCATCAGCGCGGCGACGACGACACCGGCGACGATGCCCCACCATGCCGGGATCGGCTCGGGAAGCGCCCTGAGTCCGTAGATCGTCAGGCCGCCGAGGAAGGCGATCACCGCCTCGAAGGACAGCACGATCGAGGCGAGCGATTCCTGCGCTCCCCGAGCCCGCCGCATCCGCAGCTCCCGCTCACGCGCCATCGGCGGCACCCTTCCACGACTGCGCGTCGGCCAACGCCAGCGCTTCCCCGGCCAGGACGACCGAACCCGCGACGACCACGGCGCGCCCGGCGGCGGATGCCGCCCACTCCCGTGCGGCGGTGGCGGCGTCGTCGAGATCACGATGCACGGTGACCGCGAGCCCCCGCCGCTCCGCCGCGTCCGCCACGGCGTCCTCGTCGGAAGCGCGATCCGACGACGGCGCGGTCGCGAAGACGTGTGCGGCGACGGGCGCGAGGGCGTCGACGATGCCGTCCACGTCCTTGTCGTCGAGGACGCCCAGCACGACACCCCACTCCGGGAAGTCGAACGACTGGCGCAGGGCCGCAGCCAGCGCCGCCGCTCCGTGCGGGTTGTGGGCGGCGTCGACGAGGACCGTCGGGTCGATGCCGGCAAGGTGCAGTCGACCCGGGGAGGACACCTCCGCCCAGGCCTCGAGGATCGCGTCTGCGGACAGTTCTCGGCTGCCGCCGCCGACCAGGGCCTCGACGGCAGCGACGGCGAGCGCCGCATTCTGTCCCTGGTGGGCGCCGTGCAACGGCAGATAGAGCTCGGGGTACTGGCCCGCCAACCCGCGCACCGTCAGCAGCTGGCCGCCGACGGCGAGCTTCTGCTCGGCGAGACCGAAGTCGCTGCCCTCGAAGGCGATGCGTGCGGAGGCCTGCGCGGCGGCGTTGCGCAGAACCGCCGCGACCCCGGGATCCTGGCGGGCCGACACTACGACGGCGTCCGGCTTGATGATGCCGGACTTCACCGACGCGATCTCGACCAGGGTGCCTCCGAGACGGTCCGTGTGGTCCAGACCCACCGGGGCGAAGACCGCCACATCGCCGTCCGCGGTGTTGGTGGAGTCCCACGCGCCACCCATTCCGACTTCGACCACGGCGACGTCGACGGGCGCGTCGGAGAAGGCGACGAAGGCGAGGACGGTGAGCAGCTCGAAGAACGTGAGCGGGGCGTCGCCGGCCTCTGCCAGCTGCGCGTCCACGAGAGCCACGAACGGTGCGATCTCGTCCCAGGCCGCCAGGACGGCGGCGTCGGCGATCGGTTCTCCGTCCACAACGATGCGTTCGGTGAACCGGATGAGGTGCGGGCTGGTGAACAGACCCGTTCGCAATCCCAGGCTCCGCAGCAGGCTCTCGATGAGGCGCGCGGTCGAGGTCTTGCCGTTGGTGCCCGTGATGTGGATCACCCGATACGTGCGCTGCGGATCGTCGAGATACTCCAGCAGACGTCGCGTGCGCTCGATGCGCGGTTCCACCCACTGCTCGCCTTGGCGCGTCAACAGTTCGGCGTAGACCTCGTCGGCACGGGCGCGTTCACTCATCGGACGTTCTCCACTCGGGTCACCGAGACGAGGAAGCCGCCTCGGTTGGCGTAGGTGCCGGCCGCCACCTCGGTCGAGAAGGCCGGCGCGGAGTCGGGGCTCGGCTCGGTCGCGGTCCACTCGAGCTCGTCGCGCCCCGCGATCGACACCGAGTGCGCGACCGCGAGGGTCTCGCCCGCGATGTCGGCGGACACGAAGGCGCTCTCGACCGCGGCGCCGTCCTCGGCATCGCGGAAGACCAGCGCGAGGCGGATGCGATCGCTGACGTCGAAGCCCGCCGCCTTACGCGTGTCCTGGATGGCGCGGATGACATCGCGGGCGAGTCCCTCCGCCTCCAGCTCGGGCGTCGTCGTGGTGTCCAGGAGCACGAAGCCTCCGCCGGGCAGGAGCGCCAGCGCCTCGCCCTCGGGCCGTCCCGTGGTCTCGAGGACGAGGTCGTACTCCGTCGGCTCCAGTCGGATCCCCCCGGCCGTGACGACGCCGTCGTCCTCGGTCCAGTCGCCGGCCTTCGCGGCGCGGATCACCTGCTGGACGTTCTTCCCGAGACGCGGTCCGGCGGCGCGTGCGTTGACGGAGAGGCGATGGGTGATGCCGTACTCCCCCGCGGTGCCGTCGGTGAGGTCGGCGAGTGCGACGGTCTTCACGTTCAGCTCGTCGCGGATGATCGCCTCGAACTGCGCGAGCGCGGCCGCGTCGGGGAGGACGACGGTCAGGCGCGGCAGGGGCAGCCGCACCCGCTTGCCCTCCTTCTTCCGCAGGGCGTTGGCCACCCGCGAGACATCACGGACGGCATCCATCGCACGACGGATGTCGGATGCCGGGGCGAATGCGGCGGCATCCGGCCAGTCCTGGAGGTGGACGCTACGCCCGCCCGTGAGGCCCTGCCAGATGCGCTCGGCGATCAGCGGGATGAGGGGCGCCGCGACGCGAGTCACGGTCTCGAGCACCGTGTACAGCGTGTCGAACGCGTCGCGACTGGTCGGGTCTTCGCCCACGCCTTCCCAGAACCGATCGCGGGAGCGGCGGATGTACCAGTTGGTGAGGGCCTCGGTGAAGTCGCGGAGCTTCTCGGCCGCACTGGTGGAATCGAGGGCCTCGAGGTCTGCGGCGACCGCGGTGACGAGGTCGCCGCAGAGAGCCAGGATGTACCGGTCGAGCACGTCGGTCGAGTCCGTCCGCCATGTCGCGGTGTAGCCCGAGCCGTCCGCGCCCCCGGCCGCGTTGGCGTAGGTGGCGAAGAAATACCACGCGTTCCACAGGGGCAGGAGGAACTCCCGGACACCGGCGCGGATCCCCTCCTCGGTCACGACGAGGTTGCCTCCGCGCAGGACGGAGCTCGACATCAGGAACCATCGCATGGCATCCGACCCGTCACGGTCGAAGACCTCCGACACGTCGGGGTAGTTGCGCAGCGACTTCGACATCTTCTGCCCGTCGCTGCCCAGCACGATGCCGTGGCAGCTGACTCCCGTGAACGCCGGCCTTTCGAACAGGGCCACCGAGAGCACGTGCATGACGTAGAACCACCCGCGCGTCTGGCCGATGTACTCGACGATGAAATCGGCGGGCGAATGCTCGTCGAACCAGTCGCGGTTCTCGAACGGGTAGTGCACCTGCGCGTAGGGCATCGAACCCGAGTCGAACCAGACGTCGAAGACGTCCTCGATCCGGCGCATGCGCGACCGGCCCGTGGGGTCGTCGGGGTTGGGCCGCGTCAACGCGTCGATGTACGGCCGATGGAGGTCGACCTCGCCGGCCTCGTTCCGCGGCAGGTCTCCGAAGTCGCGTTCGAGCTCCTCCAGCGACCCGTAGGCGTCGACGCGCGGATACGCCGGGTCGTCGCTCTTCCAGATCGGGATCGGCGACCCCCAGTAGCGGTTGCGGCTGATGGACCAGTCGCGCGCGCCTTCGAGCCACTTGCCGAACTGCCCGTGCTTGACGTTCTCGGGAGCCCACGTGATCTGCTCGTTGACCTCCAGCAGGCGGTCCTTGATCTCGGTGACCCGGACGAACCAGCTGGACACGGCCTTGTAGATCAGGGGGTTCCGGCAGCGCCAGCAGTGGGGGTAGGAGTGCTCGTAGCTGGCTTCGCGCAGGAGACGGCCGGCGTCGCGGAGGATCCGGATGAGCGGGCGGTTGGCGTCCATCCAGAGCCGGCCCGCCACATCCTCGACGGCGGGGAGGAATCGTCCGCCGTCGTCGAGGGAGAGGATCGTCGGGATCCCGGCGGCCTCGGCGACCCGTTGGTCGTCCTCGCCGTACGCGGGTGCCTGGTGGACGATGCCGGTGCCGTCGGTCGTGGTGACGTAGTCGTCGACGAGGATCCGCCATGCCGAACCGGTGCCCCAGGTCTCGGCATCCGCGTAGTAGTCGAACAGGCGGTCGTACGACACGCCGTCGAGATCGGCGCCGCGGACCGTGCGGGTGACGGCGGCCCGCGCCTCTTCGGCGGTCTCGTAGCCCAGATCCTTCGCATACCCGGCGAGCAGGTCTTCGGCGAGCAGGTACTCGTGCGCCGTCGCCTCGATCGCTTCATCGGGGTGCCCGGCGCCGTCTCGGTGGACGTCGGCGGCGCCCAGCGGTCCTCCGGGCACCACCGCGTAGACGATGTCCGGGCCGACGGCCAGGGCGAGGTTGGTCGGCAGGGTCCACGGGGTCGTGGTCCAGGCGAGTGCGCGCACCGCGGTGAGCCCGAGGGCTTCGGCCTTCGCTCCGACGAGGGGGAATGTCACCGTGACGGAGGGATCCTGGCGGGTCTTGTAGACGTCGTCGTCCATGCGCAGCTCGTGGCTGGAGAGCGGGGTCTCATCGCGCCAGCAGTACGGAAGGACCCGGTAGCCCTCGTAGGCCAGCCCTTTGTCGTACAGGCTCTTGAACGCCCAGAGCACGGACTCCATGTATCCGGTGTCCAGCGTCTTGTAGCCGCGCTCGAAATCCACCCAGCGCGCCTGACGGGTGACGTAGTCCTCCCACTCGCGCGTGTAGGCCAGCACCGAGTCGCGCGCCTTCGCGTTGAAGGTCGCGATCCCCATCTGCTCGATCTCGCTCTTCTCCGTGATGCCGAGCTGCTTCATCGCCTCGAGCTCGGCCGGAAGGCCGTGGGTGTCCCAGCCGAAGACGCGGTCCACCCGCTTGCCGCGCATGGTCTGGAAGCGGGGGAAGAGGTCTTTCGCGTAGCCGGTGAGCAGGTGGCCGTAGTGCGGAAGTCCGTTGGCGAACGGGGGGCCGTCGTAGAACACCCATTCCGGAGCGCCTTCGCGCGCGGCGATCGAGGCGCGGAAGGTGTCATCGCTCCGCCAGAAGGCGAGCGTGTCGGCCTCGATCTCGGGCAGACGCGGGCTGGGGACGACGGGTTCGTCGGAATTCTGTGGGTAGGTCATCGCACTCTCGCAGCCGGACGGACGGATCACGCCGGGACGACTCTCGCGAGCCGCGGTACCACCCTGCCTTGGCGGGAACACCCACCCACTTTCACTGCGGCTGTGACGGGCCTGACCCGTTCGGTTCTACTGGGGGCTGGCGCCCTGTTCTTCCGAAGACTCCCCGGTGATGGCCGGATCGATGTCTGTGCGGTCGATTCTAGTGCGTCCGTGCTGCGCCTGCGCGGCCGACCACTCGGCGCGGGAGACCGCGAAGTCCAGGTGCGGCATGCGGACCCCGCGGTAGACGACCTCGAATCGACGACGCACGGTCATCCCCACGCGGATCGCGACGTTCATCGATCGCAGATTCGTGTCGCGGACTTTGGCATGGACGCTCTCCACGCCGTCGTGGCCGAACGCCCAATCCACCGCCTCCGCGGCGGCCTCCGCGGCGAGGCCGCGACCCCAGGCGCTCCGGACGAGGTGGTAGCCGACCTCCCACACCTCGTCGTCCTCGATACGCTGCCGGGTGATCCCGGCGTCGCCGAGGACCTCACCGGTCTCACGGGAGATGAGCGCCCAGAGTCCCGCCCCGTCGCGGAGGTACCTTTCGCGTTGCCGCCGGACCCATTCCCGGGTCTCCGCAGGGGTGAAGGGGCCCTCGTACGCGGTCATCGCGACGGCGTCGCCCAGAACGGCGTGGAGCGCATCGGCATCCCCCTCCTCCAGAGGGCGCAGGACGGCGCGTGGCGTCCGCAGACGGAAGTCCGGCGGGAGGGGCGGGAAGCGCGGCATGCCGACCATTGTGCTCCCGTAGAATCGGGTGCGTCCCACACTCAGGCACGCTCACACAGTGCCGCACATATCGCTCGAGGAGCACCATGGCCGAAGCGCAGATCCCCGACAAGCCCGCCCTGGAGGGCCTCGAGTCGAAATGGGACCGGACCTGGTCGGATGCCGGAACCTACCTCTTCGATCGCGCGGCCGCGGTCGCCTCGGGTCGGGACGGCGTCTATTCGATCGACACCCCGCCGCCGACGGCGTCCGGATCCCTGCACATCGGTCACGTCTTCTCCTTCACCCACACCGACCTGAAGGCCCGATTCGAGCGGATGCGCGGCAAGACGGTGTTCTACCCCATGGGCTGGGACGACAACGGTCTGCCCACCGAACGCCGCGTGCAGAACTACTACGGGGTGCGCTGCGATCCCTCGCTCCCCTACACCCCTGATTTCACCCCGCCGTTTGAGGGCGGGGACAACAAGTCCAGCCGTGCCGCGGACCAGGTCCCGATCAGCCGCCGGAACTTCATCGAGCTGTGCGAGCGACTCACCGTCGAGGATGAGAAGACCTTCGAGGACCTCTTCCGTCAGCTGGGCCTCTCGGTCGACTGGACGCAGACCTACCGGACCATCTCCGACGACACGATCCGCACGAGCCAGCTCGCGTTCCTGCGCAACCTCGAGCGGGGCGAGGCGTACCAGGCCCTCGCCCCGACGCTGTGGGACATCGACTTCCGCTCCGCCATCGCGCAGGCCGAGCTGGAGGACCGCGATCAGCAGGCCTCGTATCACCGCATCGCGTTCGCCAAGAGCGACGGCTCGGGCGACATCGAGATCGAGACCACCCGGCCGGAGCTGCTCCCGGCGTGCGTCGCCCTCGTGGCCAACCCCGAAGACGAACGGTACGCGCCGTACTTCGGGACCACCGTGCGCACACCGCTGTTCGACGTCGAGGTGCCGGTGCTCGCCCACCCGCTGGCCCAGATCGACAAGGGCTCGGGCATCGCGATGATCTGCACCTTCGGCGACGTCACCGACATCATCTGGTGGCGGGAGCTGGATCTTCCCAACCGCACCATCCTCGGAGCCGACGGTCGCGTGATCGCCGATGCACCGGATGCGATCGTCTCCGAGACGGGCCTGGCGGCGTACGCCGAGCTCGCTGGGAAGACGGTGTTCAGCGCGAAGAAGCGGATCGTGGAGCTGCTGCAGGACAGCGGTGAGCTGCGCGCCGTGTCGGCGCCGTTCTCGCACCCGGTGAAATTCTTCGAAAAGGGCGACCGTCCCCTCGAGATCGTCTCCACGCGTCAGTGGTACCTCCGCAACGGGGCGCGCGACGCGGAGCTGCGCGAGAAGCTCATCGCCCTCGGCGCGGGGATGTCCTGGCACCCGGACTTCATGCGGGTGCGCTACGAGAACTGGACCAACGGGCTGACCGGTGACTGGCTGGTGTCCCGTCAGCGCTTCTTCGGTGTGCCGATCCCGGTCTGGTACGCCCTCGACGACGCCGGTGAGCGCGACTACGCGCGGGTGCTCGTCCCGAACGTGGCGGACCTGCCGATCGACCCGACGATCGACGTTCCGTCCGGATACTCCGCGGATCAGCGCGGCGTGCCCGGCGGGTTCGACGCGGAACGCGACATCTTCGACACCTGGGCGACCTCGTCTCTCACCCCTCAGCTGGCCGGTGGATGGGAGCGCGACCCCGAGCTCTGGGAGACCGTGGCCCCCTTCGATCTCCGCCCGCAGGGTCAGGACATCATCCGGACCTGGCTGTTCTCGACGATGCTCCGCAGCGCCCTGGAGGACGATCGTGCTCCCTGGTCGGATGCCGCGATCTCGGGGTTCATCGTGGACCCGGACCGCAAGAAGATGTCGAAGTCGAAGGGCAACGTCGTCACCCCGGCCGACATCCTGGACCAGCACGGAACGGATGCCGTGCGCTACTGGGCGGCGTCCAGCCGGCTCGGCGCCGATGCGGCCTTCGATCCGCAGAACCCGACGCAGGTGAAGATCGGTCGCCGGCTCGCCATCAAGGTCCTGAACGCGGCGAAGTTCGTCCTGTCGTTCCCGACGGACGAAGGCGGAATCGCGACCGAGCCGATCGACGTCTCGATGCTCGCGACGCTGGACGAGGTGGTCCGCGAGGCGACCCGCGCGTTCGAGGCGTACGACCACGCGCGGGCGCTGGAGGTCACGGAGGCGTTCTTCTGGACGTTCTGCGACGACTACCTCGAGGTCGTGAAGGAGCGCGCGTACGACGCCGGCCACCCCGGACAGGCGTCGGCGGTCGCCGCCCTGCGCACCGCACTCTCGACGCTCCTGCGTCTGTTCGCGCCGGTCCTGGCGTTCGCGGCGGAGGAAGCCTGGTCGTGGTTCAACGAAGGCTCCGTGCACCGTGCGGCCTGGCCGGTGGAGTCCGGCGTCGCCGGTGACCCCGCGGTGCTCTCCGCCGTCGGGGAGGCGCTCGTCGGCATCCGTCGTGCGAAGACCGAGGCGAAGGCCTCGCAGAAGACCCCGGTTCGGCGAGCGGTCATCGCGGGCGCACCGGCTGCGCTGCGGGCGCTCGCGTCGGCGGAAGGCGACCTCAAGGCCGTCGGACGCATCGAGGAGATCGAGTTCATCGAGGGCGAGGCGACCGCCGTGGTCGGCATCGAGCTCGCGCAGACGGAGGTGTGAGATGCAGGTCGGTACGCGCTGGACATCCGGAGACGAGCCGCCCCAGGCGGTGCCGGCGGCATTGCGCGACGGCATCCAGGGGGTCGACGCGCTCCTGCCCGTCGATAACCTCGGTCAGCCTCGCCCTCGCTGGACGCTGACGTGGCTGGAGGGGCGTCCGATCGCGGAACTCGACACCGGAGTCATCGTCGAGCTGGACGATGACGGCACCGCGGTCGTGCGGCACGACGACGAGGACGACTTCGCCTGAGCGGCTGCTCAGCGCGGGAGGAGCCCGAGCGCGCCCGACGCCCGGGCGGCTGCCCGGAGCTCGGCGTATGCCGCTTCGGCGGCCTCGCGCGCGCCCTCGCGGTCGCGATGTGCGCGACGTGCGACGTAGGCCTCCAGCCGTCGGGCCACGTCGAGGAGCGCCCGGTCCGGTAGCGAGAGGCCGGGGATGCGGTGCGGTGCGGTGAGAGTGGTCATGCGTCGCCTCCGAGGTCGGGGAGCGGGAAGATGTCCGCGCGGATGGTCACCGGACGCACATCGTCGCCGGTCTGATCGCGGTACGTGTCCACGGCATCGTCGATGAGCGCCATGATGCGTCCGCGCAGGAGCGCGGTCTGGGCCGGCGTCATGCGGGTCGTGGCGGTGGAGACGAGTGCGGTATCCCGCCACGTCTCGTCCTCGTCATGGATGCCGCTGGTGAGAAAGTCCGCGAGTTGCTGATTCCGGTTGCGCATCACCTCGTGCGTGACGAGTTGCGCGGCCGCTCGACCTGCGGGTGTGCCGGCTGCTTCGACGGGGCCCAGTGTGACGCCCCCGGGTGGGCGTTCCCACCATCGCTCCCGAACGGTGCCGCGGTTGGGAATCTCACGAATGAGGTCGTGCTTGGCGAGCGCCCTCAGGTGGTAGCTCATGGAACCGCTGGACTCCCCCAGCCGGGCGGCGAGCGACGATGAGGTCTGCGGGCCGTATTGGCTCAGGATGTCGTACATCCGAACCCGCAGGGGGTGGGCGAGGGCCCGCAGGGCGCTGGTGTCCAGCACACGGCCCTGCTCGTGGCGCGCCGCACTCCGCGCCGCGTCGTCGTGATCCGAGGTGTCCATGCGTCAAGCGTAGAGGTGCAAACAAGTCTTTGCAAGACTCTGTTTGCAAACAGTCCTTGGTGATCGACCTCAGGAGACCTAGGGTGGAGCGCATGGTGTCGACCGAGAACCCCCTCCTCCAGCCCTCCCCCCATCCGTACGGGATGCCCGACTACCCCGCCATCGAGCCGAAGCATTATCTGCCGGCGTTCCATGCCGCGTTCGCGCAGCATCGCGCCGAGATCGACGCCATCACCCGGGTGCGGTCGATGCCGACGTTCGAGAACACGATGATCCCGCTGGAGCGCAGCGGAAGGCTCCTGGGGGATGTCGCACGCGCCTTCTACACGGTCTCCTCGGCCGATGCGACTTCCGCGATCCAGGACGTGGAGGCGGAACTCGCGCCCTTGATGTCTGCTCACCAGGACGCGATCCAGCTCGATGCGGCTCTCTACGGTCGGATCTCCACGCTGCACGCGGGCCTGGATCACATGAGCCTCGACCCGGAGCAGCGCTATCTCGTCGAGCGCCACTACCGGGAGATGACGCACGCGGGTGCGTCACTGGATGCCGCGGAGAAGGAGGCGTTGACCGAGCTCAACGCGCGCCTGTCGACGCTCAGCAACACATCCGAGAAGAATCTCCTTTCGGACACGAACGACCTCGCGGTCGTCTTCGACTCGGCGGAGCAGTTGGACGGCCTTACGGACGGCGAGCTGTCTGCCGCATCCCGTGCCGCCGAGGAGCGGGGGCTCTCCGGCGCGTTCGTGGTGACGCTCACCCTCTTCACCGGGCATCCGTACCTGTCCTCGTTGACGGATCGTGAGAGCCGGCGTCGCATCATGGAGGCCTCCCGCGTCCGAGGGCGCCGCGACAACGCGTGGGACAACCGTCCCGTCGTTCTGGAGATCGCCCGCCTCCGCGCGCGACGGGCCGAGCTGCTCGGATACGCCTCGCACGCGGCGTACATCACCGCGGATGAGACCGCCGGCTCGCCCGAGGCGGTCCACGCCCGCCTCCGCGAGCTCGCCGGACCCGCCGCGCGGAACGCCCGCAAGGAGGCGCTCGCACTTCAGGCGATCATCGACACCGAGGCCGCGCCGTTCCGACTGGCCGCCCACGATTGGGCGTACTACGCGGAGCGCGTCCGGGCGGCGACCTATGACCTCGATCGCGCGGCGCTGCGGCCGTGGTTCGAGGCCGAACGGGTGCTCCGAGACGGCGTGTTCTTCGCCGCGACGCAGCTGTACGGCGTGAGCTTCACCGAAAGAGCGGACATCCCCGCGTACCACCCGGATGTGCGCGTCTTCGAAGTCTTCAACGAGGACGGTTCGGCTCTCGGTCTCTTCGTGCTCGACCTCTACACGCGGGACACCAAGCGCGGAGGCGCGTGGATGAACTCGATCGTCGATCAGTCGGGCCTGCGCGGAACTGCACCGGTGGTGGTGAACAACCTCAACGTCGTCCGACCGGGCGCCGGCCGGCCGACTCTCCTCAGCTTCGACGAGGTCACGACGCTCTTCCACGAATTCGGGCACGCGCTCCATGGGCTGTTCGCGACCGTGACGTACCCCCATTTCGCCGGAACGAACGTCTTCCGCGACTTCGTGGAGTTCCCCAGTCAGGTCAACGAGATGTGGATCTCGTGGCCGGAGGTCCTCGCCTCGTACGCGAAGCACGTCGACACGGGCGAGGCACTCGCGTCGGACGTCGTCGAGCGCCTCGCGGCCAGCGAACAGTTCAACCAGGGTTTCGCGACCAGCGAGTACCTCGCCGCGTCCTGGCTCGATCAGGCGTGGCACTCCCTGTCGGCGGTGCAGGCGGAGGAGATCGACGACGTCGAGGCGTTCGAAGCCGCCGCCTTGGCGGACATCGGGCTCGACGATCCCGCGGTTCCCACCCGATACTCCTCGACGTACTTCGCCCATGTCTTCTCCGGCGGCTACAGCGCCGGCTACTACTCGTACATCTGGAGCGAGGTCCTCGATGCGGACACCGTGGAGTGGTTTCGGGAGAACGGCGGCCTGACGCGTGCGAACGGCGAGCGATTCCGGGAGCGGTTGCTGGGTGTCGGGGGATCGAAGGATCCGCTCGAGGCGTATCGCGACTTCCGAGGACGGGATGCCGAGATCGTTCCGCTCCTGGAGCGTCGTGGCCTGACCGGCTGATGGCAGGTGTCAGGACCCCGGTGCGACCCTGAAGCGCACCCGTGCGAACGCGCCGACCGCCCGCGCCTCGATGAGCGTGAGGCGCGGGCGGCACCGACCCGCGGGTCGCCCCGCGCACCGGTGTGCTCGAGGACCCACGTGTAGGTCGTCGAGCCCATCACCAACACGGCTGCCTCGGGAATCAGGCTCGGATCGGGTTCCTCGCCCCCCGGCACGGCGAAAAGCCAGTCGAGAGAGTGAGTTTCGTCGGCGATGTAGCCGGTGAACGTGCTGGCGGTGTCGTAACGGATCATGCCCCTACCGGCACGGTAACCCCGACTTCCGACAGTGTCAGGCGCTCTTGCGCTTCTCGCGGAGGACGAGGGTGGGTGCCGCGCCCTCCTCGACGGAAGCGCGGGTGACCACGACCTTGTCGACGTCGTCGGTCGAGGGGATCTCGAACATGATCGGGCCGAGCACGTCCTCGAGGATCGCCCGCAGACCAC
Organism: Microbacterium aurantiacum; assembly: GCF_021654035.1. GTDB lineage: Bacteria > Actinomycetota > Actinomycetes > Actinomycetales > Microbacteriaceae > Microbacterium > Microbacterium aurantiacum. Next base: position 196,248 of record NZ_JAJPDW010000005.1, on the reverse strand, counting down.
GCGCGCCGGTCTTCCGTGCGACGGCGAGCTCGGCGATGGCCTCGAGAGCGCCGGTGTCGAACTCCAAGGTCACATCGTCGAGTTCGAACATCCGCTGGTACTGCTTCACCAGGGCGTTCTTCGGTTCCGTGAGGATCTCCATCAGCGCCTCGCGGTCGAGGGGCGAGACGGATGCGACGACGGGAAGGCGACCGATGAACTCCGGGATGAGCCCGAATTTGTGCAGATCCTCGGGCAGCACCTCGCTGAAGAGGTCGAGGTCATCGCCCTTGCTGTGCAGAGGAGCGCCGAACCCGACGCCGTGCTTCCCCACGCGGGAGGAGATGATCTCCTCGAGCCCCGCGAAGGCTCCTGCGACGATGAAGAGCACGTTGGTCGTGTCGATCTGGATGAACTCCTGGTGGGGGTGCTTGCGGCCGCCCTGCGGAGGCACCGAGGCGACAGTACCCTCGAGGATCTTCAGGAGGGCCTGCTGCACGCCCTCCCCCGACACGTCACGGGTAATCGACGGGTTCTCCGCCTTGCGCGCGATCTTGTCGACCTCGTCGATGTAGATGATCCCCGTCTCGGCGCGCTTGGTGTCGAAGTCCGCCGCCTGCAGGAGCTTGAGGAGGATGTTCTCCACGTCCTCGCCGACGTAGCCGGCTTCGGTGAGCGCGGTCGCGTCCGCCACGGCGAACGGGACGTTCAGCCGCTTCGCGAGCGTCTGGGCGAGGTAGGTCTTGCCGCACCCGGTCGGGCCGAGCAGCAGGATGTTGCTCTTCGCGATCTCGATCTCGTCGGCGCGCTGTTCGGCCGACTGGATCGTGCCGCGCGCGCGGACGCGCTTGTAGTGGTTGTAGACGGCCACCGACAGCGCACGCTTCGCGTCGCGTTGACCGATCACGTACTCCTCGAGGAAGGAGAAGATCTCGCGGGGCTTCGGCAGATCGAAATCCGCGACCTCCCCGTCCGAAGACTCCGCCATGCGCTCTTCGATGATCTCGTTGCACAGCTCGACGCACTCGTCGCAGATGTACACGCCGGGACCGGCGATCAGCTGCTGCACCTGCTTCTGGCTCTTGCCGCAGAAGGAGCATTTGAAGAGGTCGGCGCTCTCACCGATGCGTGCCATCAGGCTCCTCCAGTCGTATCCGGTCAGATCCGGGCGATGCTCCGAGCCTAACCTGTGGCGGCGACACGCGACGGGATTTACGACGCGCGATGTCGTGGTGCCGAAGACGACGGCGGCCCGGTCCGAGGACCGGGCCGCCGTCGAAGTCGGTCAGGAGGTCAGCGCCGCGGTGGTCCGCTTGCGCGTCGTCAGGACCTGATCGACGATGCCGTACTCCAGCGCCTCGCTCGCGGAGAGGATCTTGTCGCGATCGATGTCCTTGTTGATCTTCGCGACATCCTTGCCGGTGTGGCGGGCCATCGTCTCCTCGAGCCACGTGCGCATCCGGAGGATCTCCTGTGCCTGGATCTCGATGTCGGAGGCCTGGCCGTGACCGGCCTCGCCCATCGCGGGCTGGTGCATCAGGATGCGGGCGTTCGGGAGCGCCAGGCGCTTGCCCGGCGCGCCGGCCGCCAGCAGGACGGAGGCGGCCGAGGCAGCCTGTCCGAGGACGACCGTGGAGATCTGCGGTGAGACGTACTGCATCGTGTCGTAGATCGCCGTCATCGCGGTGAACGAGCCACCGGGCGAGTTGATGTACATGACGATGTCGCGTTCCGGGTCCTGCGACTCCAGGACGAGCAGCTGCGCCATGACGTCATCCGCCGAGGCGTCGTCGACCTGGACGCCGAGGAAGATCACCCGATCTTCGAACAGCTTGTTGTAGGGGTCCTGGCGCTTGTACCCGTAGGCGGTCCGCTCCTCGAACTGGGGAAGGATGTAGCGGCTGTGGGGCAGGGCGATTCCCTGCGGGATGCCGGCGGTGGGCGTGTTCATGTGCGTGTAGGTTCCTTTCGCCTTCGCATCCGTCACTTGGCGTCGGTTCCGCCGCCACCGGTCACGTCGGCGGCGTGCTCGCGGATGTGGTCCACGAAGCCGTACTCCAACGCCTCGGTCGCGGTGAACCAGCGGTCGCGGTCGCCGTCCTCGTTGATCTGCTCGACGGTCTTCCCCGTCTGCGCAGCCGTGATCTGGGCGAGGGTGTTCTTCATCGAGACGATCAGCTGGGCCTGCGTCTGGATGTCGCTGGACGTTCCGCCGAATCCGCCGTGCGGCTGGTGGAGGAGGACGCGGGCGTTCGGGGTGATGTACCGCTTGCCCTTGGTGCCGCTGGTCAGCAGCAGCTGGCCCATCGACGCGGCCATGCCGATCCCGACAGTCACGATGTCGTTCGGGACGAACTGCATCGTGTCGTAGATGGCCATGCCGGCGGTGATGGAGCCGCCCGGCGAGTTGATGTAGAGGTAGATGTCCCGCTCGGGGTCCTCGGCGGCGAGGAGAAGGATCTTCGCGCAGATCTCATTCGCGTTCTCGTCGCGCACCTCCGAACCGAGCCAGATGATGCGGTCCTTCAGCAGTCTGTCGAAGACGCTCGTTGCCATAAGGGGTTCGGGCATGTGTGCTCCTCTTCCGGTGATCTGGAACGAATCTACCGGCGCGGTTCGAGGGCGGATGCCGTGTTCGCCGCGGGCGGATCGGGCGTGTCCGTGCCGCCGTGGACGCACCGGTCGAGGTCGTGGAACGCCGAGGGGGCGGATGCCGCGGCACCCGCCCCCTCGGACTGTGATCACTCGCTGTCGGCGGCCTTCTTCTTCGCCGGCGCCTTCTTGGCTGCGGCCTTCTTGGCCGGTGCCTTCTTGGCCGGAGCCTCCTCCGCGGCGGCTTCCTCGGCCTCGACGGCGGCGTCGGCGTCGGCCGCGGCGTCCGCGATCTCCTCGGCCTCCTCGACGACGTCCTCCTCGGCCTGCTCGTCGTCCTCGACGGCGACGAACCCGGTGAGGTCGACGGTCTTGCCGTTCGTATCGACCACGGTCACCTTGCCGAGGGCGACGGCGAGGGCCTTGTTCCGGGCCACCTCACCGACCATGGCGGGCAGCTGGTTGCCCTGCTGGAGCGCGTTGACGAACTCCTGCGGCGCCATTCCGTACTGGGCGGCGGACTGCACGAGGTACTGGGTGAGCTCCTCCTGCGACACCTGGACCTGGAACGTCTCTGCAACCTTGTCCAGGAGCATCTGCGTCTTGAACTGCTTCTCGCTGGCCTCGGTCACCTCGGCGCGGTGCTCGTCGTCCTCCAGGCGGTTCTCGCCCTCGAGGTGGTTGTGCACCTCGTCCTCGATGAGCTGCGGCGGAACCGGGATCTCGACGTTGGCGAGGAGGTGCTCGATGAGCTTGTCCCGCGCGGCGGAGCCCTGCGTGAAGACCGACTGCTGGCTGACGCGCTCGACCAGGCTCTCGCGGAGCTCGGCGATCGTGTCGAACTCGCTGGCGATCTGAGCGAAGTCGTCGTCCGCCTCGGGCAACTCGCGCTCCTTGACGGCCTTCACCGATACGGAGACCTCGGCCTCCTCGCCGGCGTGGTCGCCGCCGACGAGCTTCGAGCGGAACGTGGTGTCCTCGCCCGCGGTGAGGGAGTCGATGGCCTCGTCGATCCCCTCGAGCAGCTCGCCGGACCCGAGTTCGTACGACACGCCCTCGGCGCGGTCGATCTCGTTGCCGTCGATCGTCGCGACCAGGTCGAGCTCGACGAAGTCGCCCTTCGCGGCCGGGCGGTCAACGGTCACGAGGGTGCCGAAGCGGGCGCGCAGGCGGTCCAGCTCCTCCTCGACGGCGGCCTCGTCCACCTCGACGGCGTCCACCTCGAGGGTGGTGCCCTCGAGTGCGGGGAGCTCGAAGTCCGGACGCACGTCGACCTCGACCTCGACGGCCAGGTCGCCGGAGAAGTCCTTGTCGCTCGGCCACTCGGTGACCTCGGCGCTCGGGCGCCCGAGGACCCGCAGCTCGTTGGCCGTCACGGCCTCGCGGTAGAACCCGTCGAGTCCTTCGCTCACCGCGTGCTCGAGGACCGCCGTGCGGCCGATGCGCTGGTCGATGATCGGCGCGGGCACCTTGCCCTTGCGGAAGCCGGGGATCTGCACGTCCTGCGCGATGTGCTCGTACGCGTGGGTGATGCTCGGACGAAGCTCGTCCGGAGTGACCGTGATGTGCAGCTTGACCCGGGTGGGGCTCAGCTTCTCGACGGTGCTGTTGACCATGCCTGTTCGTTCTCCTCGTATCGGACCGCGCGCATGCGCGGCGTGGGAAGGTCTGTTCGCGGGATCTGCGGGGCCGGGAGGGCGACAGGATCCGAGCCTGCGGCCTCTGGGGCTCGCGCGGAACTCCATGCCGGAGCGAGGAGCGCGACGAGGGCCGCCCGCAAGTCTATCCGATGCGGCTGAAACGGCCCGTGTCCACCGGATCGATGCCGGCGTCGTGGTCGGGGCGACAGGATTTGAACCTGCGGCCTCCCGCTCCCAAAGCGGGCGCTCTACCAAGCTGAGCTACGCCCCGGCGGATCCGCACGTGCGCGTGCGCCTGGTGACCCCGTGCAGTCTAGCCGACCGCCGCCCGGCGCCCGGCGGTTCGGAGTCGCGCGCACGGTGACGTAGACTGTGGAGAGTTCGCGATGCCCTCTCCGGGAATCGCGGGCGATAACTTAAAATTCGGGGCTGTAGCTTAGTGGTAAAGCCTCTGTCTTCCAAACAGATGATGCGAGTTCGATTCTCGTCAGCCCCTCCACCTTTTCACCGACCGATATCGGCGCTGAGCGCCTCGATGTGATCGGCGACATGCCGTCGGTAGTTCTGCGCGTTGCGCAGAATCCCGGCGCGCTCCTCTTCGGTGAGTTCCCGACGCACCTTCGCCGGGACTCCGGCGACGAGCGATCCGGGCGGCACGACGGTTCCCTCGAGCACGACGGCGCCGGCCGCGACCAGGCTCCCGCGACCGATCTTCGCGCCCGAGAGGATGACGCTGCCCATCCCGATGAGGCAGGCGTCGTCGATCGTGCAGCCGTGGACGACGGCGTTGTGGCCCACGGAGACGTCCGCGCCGATCACCACGGGATGCCCGGGATCGACGTGCACGGAAACGTTGTCCTGCAGGTTCGAGCCCGCACCCACCGTGATGGTGTCGCCGTCTGCGCGGAGGACGGCGTTGAACCAGACGCTCGCCCCCTCGGCCAGCTCCACTCCCCCCATCACGCGGGCGCCGTCGGCCAGGAAGGCCGTGGGATGGAGCGCGGGTTCGCGGCCGGAGACAGCGCGGACGGTGGCATCGGGGGCGATCGTCATGACCGAACCCTACGGTGCGCGAGCGCCGAGCGCCTCCTCGATCGCCGCGGCGTACTGCGGGGCCAGCGAATCGGCGAAGGTGACCGTGAGGTGATCCTGGTCGCGGTAGATGTTCGCGCCGCCCACGACCGGCCAGCACACCGCGTCATCGCAGAACGCGTCCGTGGCGTCGATGAGGGTGACCCCGTCCAGACCCTGCGCGGCATCCCTCAGCGGGTCCTCTGCGACCAGGACATCCGCCCGTGGCGCATCGCACTCCGCGACATCGCGTGTGCGCAGGCACTTGTTCGGATCCGTCGGCCACACCGGGTTGTCCACCACGGTGATCACGGGAACGTCGCGATTGAGCATCCGTCCCCAGGCTTCGCGATATCCCGCGACCGCGGCGTCCTGCGCCGTCGGGTAGCCCGCGGAGGAGTACGGCGTGGTCGCGAGAGCCGCGGTGAACACGACGTCGAGGTCGGCGTCCGCCATCGCCGATTCCACGCCTGCGCGCCAGTCGGTGCACGCGGCTCCGAACGCCCCGGGCGTCGACAGCGGGGTGTCGTTCCACGGACATGCGCCCTTGAACCACGTCGTGAGATGCCAGCCGCGCTCGTCCGCCAGGCGCTGGAACGTCGGGAGGAGCTGGTACGCGTGCGAATCCCCCACCAGGGCGACCCGCGGGGCATCCGCTGCGTCCGAGCCGAACTCGCACGACACCGGACGCGCATCGTTGAGTTGCACGAAGCACTGCGCGTCCTCCGGGCGATCCACACCGGCGAAGCCGGGCGCCGGCAGGATCTGGGCGCCGAAGTCCGCCTCCGCGCAGCCGGGGTCGAGGGCGGCGGCGGCTCCGAAGCACTCCGGCGGATCGGCGCGGAGCTGCTCGATCGCCTGGATGCCGTCGCGATAGGCGGGTGCGTTGACCGCCCACGCTCCGCCGGCCGTGGCGGCGACGAGCACCATCGCGACGAGCGAGGCCCAGAGGGTGACACGAGGAGGACGCGACGTCAGGACCTTCCAACTCCGGACGGGGTCCTCCACGAAGCGCTTGGTCAGCCACGCGAGGACGAAGCAGAGCGCGAGGAGCGCCAGACGGTGCCAGATCGTCAGGCCCCAGAACGGGACGGAGGGCGCGATGACGATGAGCGGCCAGTGCCAGAGGTACAGCGAGTAGGAGATGTCGCCGACGAACTGCGCGGGCCGGATGGACAGCACACGCGTCGGATACCACCAGCGCTCGGTGCGGGACGCCGCGATCACGGCGGCGGCGGCGAGCGTCGGGATCGCCGCCATGTAGCCGGGGAAGGGCGTCTGCGCGTCGAACCGGAAGGTGACCACGGCGAGGGCGAGGATCCCGGCCCACCCGAGCACGAAGCTCGCCGCCGCGTTCCGGATGCGCAGGAGGGGCACCAGGGCGATCAACGCGCCGACGCCGAACTGCCACATCCGACCGAAGGTGACGAAGTAGGCCGGAGCGGGGTCGGTGAGCGTCAGCCAGACGTTGAAGGCGAACGAGACCAGCGTGACGATCCCGATCGCCACGAGCACGGCACGGCGGCGTGCGCCGCGGAACCAGCGGGCTCCGATCCATGCGGCGAGCAGGAGCAGGAGCGGCCAGAGGAGGTAGAACTGCTCCTCCAGCGACAGCGTCCAGTAGTGCTGGACGGTCGTCGGGTCGCCGGCGTTGTTGAGATAGTCCGCGGACGTGAGTGCCAGATACCAGTTCTGCACGTAGAAGGTGGACGCGATGATCTCGCGGACCTCGGCGGGGAGTGCCGAGGTGGGCGTGAGGTAGGCGGACCCGGCGACCAGGGCGCACACCAGGAGCACCAGGAGCGAGGCGGGAAGGAGGCGCCGTGCCCGTCGCGCCCAGAACTGCCCGAGCCGGACGGTCCCGGTCGCGGTGAGCTCGCGCATGAGGTGCGCGGTGATGAGGAAGCCGGAGATGACGAAGAAGACGTCCACGCCGACGTAACCCCCGGGGAAGCGGCCCGGCCAGAAGTGGTAGAGCACGACGCAGAGCACGGCGATGGCACGGAGCCCCTGCACGTGCGGGAGGAAACCGGCGGGTTCGGCGTGTTCGGGGGAACGATCCTTCGGCTCCCGGGTGACGACACCGGCGGGGGCGTTGAGATTCTGGGGTCCGAATCGATGATCGGCGGAAGGCACGAGACGACGCTAACCCGTCGAACGGTGCACCGCGCGCTCCGCCCCGCCGTCGGGGCGGTGTGCGGCGTCCGTCGGGTAAGCGTTGGCTTGGCTTGCTTGCGGAATGTACGGCGCTGAGTAGCGTTTTCCTCCTGAGGCCCCGTCGAGTACGCGGGCCCATCGAGATGGAGGCGAACCCATGAGCAACACGCAGACCACCCCCGCTACCGCCGCCGACCCCACCGCCGCGTCCGCCGCCGCGCAGTTCCTGACACCGGTCGTCCTGGGCCTGCAGGCCCTCGGTGTCAACGGCAAGCAGGCGCACTGGAACGTCCGCGGCGCCAACTTCATCGCGATCCACGAGCTGCTGGATACCATCGTCGCCAATGCCCAGGCCGGTGCCGACAGCGCCGCGGAGCGCATCGTCGCCCTCGGGCTCCCGGTCGACGCCCGGGCCGCCACGGTGGCGGAGAAGTCGGCACCCACCGCGGTCGCGGCAGGCTTCGCCCCGTGGCAGGACACGGTGCGCGCGGTCATCGCCGACATGGACGCCGTGATCGCCGACCTCAAGGCCGCCATCGACGGTCTCGACGAGTTCGATCTGACCAGCCAGGACATCGCGATCGCGATCATGCAGACGATCGAGAAGGACCGGTGGTTCCTCTTCGCCCACGTGGCGGAGTGATCACGCGACGTGCGTGAGGCGTCCTCGGAGGAGGGTCGCCGACACGCGTGTCGCCCGCAGGGCCGCGTCGTCCGCAGCCACCGGGTCGGTGTCGCACAGCGCCAGATCGGCGGGTGCGCCCGGCTCGATGCGCTGCGGCGACTGGGACCCGCCGTGCGTGGACGCGGCGAGGGCGGTGAGCGGATCGATCCGCTCGCTCCCCTGCCACGCGTCGCGCCCGTCCCGCGTCCGGTGCACGGCTGCGGCGATGGCGGCCCAGGGATCGAGCGCCGACACCGGCGCATCCGATCCGAACAGCAGGTTCGCCCCGGCATCCGAGAGTGCGCGCAGCGGATAGGGCTGGGCCGTCTGGCCCGCCCAGAGCCGGTCCGTGAGGTCCCGATCATCCAGCGCGTGCTCCGGCTGGACGCTCGCGCCCACTCCCAACCGTGCGAAACGCGGGATGTCCGCGTGCGCCACCAGCTGCGCGTGCTCGATGGTCCCCCAGGCTCCCGTCGCGGCGAACACGTCGAGGGCGTGGGAGTTGGCGACATCGCCGATCGCGTGGATCGCGCACGCGAGACCCGCGCCGGCGGCGCGCGTCATGAGATCCCTGAGCTCGTCGGGTCCGACCGTCAGAGCTCCACGACCGTCAAGAGGGCCCGGATACGGGTGCGAGCACGCGGCGGTGCGCGTCCCCAGAGAACCGTCGGTGATGACCTTGAGCGGTCCGACCCGGACGAGGTCTGACCCTCCCCCGCGCGCCGGTTCGCCCGTGCGGAGACCCTCCGCGATCGCACGGTCGAGCCAGCCGGGATAGATGCCGAACTCGACGTGCAGCGCGTCGAACCCGGCCCGCGCACGGCGCGCCCAGGCCTCTTCGTTCCAGGCCATGTCGAGGTCGACGATCCCCACGACGCCGCGCGCTGCGGCGCGCCGCGCCATGTCCGATACGAGACGGTCGGATTCGGACGGCTCGACCGCATTGAGGCGTCGCGAGATCTCGAACGCCGGTTCTTCGCGCAGCATCCCGTCGTCCGTGGGGGCGATGCCCTCGCGTCGGAACGCGGCGGAGTTCAACCACACGCTGTGCACATCGGCGTTGATGAGATAGCTGGGCACATCACCGGTGGCGGCGTCCAGCAGGGCACGTGTCGGCTCATCCGGCCAGAGGGCGTCGCGGAAGCCGTTGCCGACGCGTCGCCCGTCTCCGAGGACGGGGGCGCGCCCCATGAGCTCGGCCGCCGCCCGAGCGGATGCCGCGGCGTGCAGCGCGGTCCGCTGCGCGACCAGGGCCCACTGGGTGACGTGGACGTGGTGGTCCCAGAGGCCCGGGATGAGGAAGCGTCCCTCTCCGTCGAGGACGGCCCCCGTGCGCGGCAGCGCGCCGGCCGGAGCGATGTCGACGACGAGGCCGTCCGAAAGATGGACGTCGACGAGGTCGTCCTCGAAGGGATCGGTGCGCTCCGCGGCACGAAGACGGACGTCGGCGATGACGCGGACCGCGGCACCGCGGTCGGGGCTCATCGTGCGGCTCCTCGTGCGCCGACGCATGCGCGGCGGAGCTGAGGGCTCCTCGCACTCACGCCTGGCACGACGGACACCAGTAGAGCTTGCGGCCAGCCGCCTCTTCCACGACCACATTCGTCCCGCACACGCGACACGGCAGACCGGCGCGGTGGTAGACCCAGTGACGATCGTCGCGGTGCGCCATCGCGCGACGGTGATCCTCGGGGGACAGATCGTCCATCGTCATCATCTGGCCCGTCTCGACGCCGATCGCGAGGAGTCGGACCCAGTCGCGCCACAGCTCGCGCAGCAGCTCGACGGGGACGTCTCGACCGGGCGTATGCGGATTCAGACGCGCGCGGAAGAGGAGTTCGGCGCGGTACACGTTGCCGATCCCGCTGATGACGGCCTGGTCCATGAGCACGAGACCGATCGCGGTGGGCTTGCGGGACGCCACCGCCACGAAACGATCCTCCCCCTCATGAGGGTCCCCCACGAGGGGATCGGGGCCGAGCTTCGCGATGGAGGCGAGCACCTCGTCGGGATCCTGGATCTGGCAGGCGGTCGGGCCGCGCAGATCCGCACATGTCCGCTCCGTGAGCAGGCGGAGCCTCACCTGCCCGACCACCGGCGGGGGGAAGTCGGCGTCCCCGTCGGCGAGCCCGGTGGTCTGTTCCGACATCCGCACGTGGACGCGGGCCCGCCGCGGCGCGCCGATCGACGCGAGGGAGTTCTCCCCCGCCTCGTCGAGGATCGGCTCCTCCATGGGCACACCCCGCTGATTGGTCTGCCCCATGCGGCCGTTCGCGGCGGCGATCGTGGGATCCGCCTCGATCTCGCCGGCGAAGTCCCAGGCCCCGTACATCCCGAGGTGCACGCGGAGCCACACGTCGTCGGTGAACTCGGCGAACATCTGCTTGCCGACTGCGCGCACCGTCGTCATGCGCCGGCCGTCCAGGAGGGCGGCACCGTCGGCGAAGCGGCCCTGGGGACTCGACGCGGCGACGGTCTGGTCGACGAAGTTCCGCGCGAACTGCCGGGCGATGCGGTGGACGGAGTGCCCCTCCGGCATCCGGTTCAGCCCGCCTCGGGGTCGAACGAGCTGTTCGGTGCGTCGAGGACGTCCGCTGCGGAGCTGTCGGCCCGCGGATCCGGCGCGAGGGAGCCGTCGATCTCGTAGGCGGCTAGCTGTCCGATGCGACGGACGTGACGCTCCTCCCCCGAGAACGGCGTCGCGATGAACGCGTCGATGAAGGATGCGGCCTCGGCGAAGGTGTGCTGACGTGCGCCGATCGCGATCACGTTCGCGTCGTTGTGCTCCCGCGCGAGCTCGGCCGTCGCAAGACTCCACGCCAGCGCGGCGCGTACTCCGCGCACCTTGTTCGCCGCGATCTGCTCACCGTTGCCGGAACCGCCGAAGACCACACCGAGGGCTGCGATCCCGGACTCCTGGTCGCGGACCACCGCCTGGGCGGCGCGGATGCAGAAGGCGGGGTAGTCGTCGAGCGGGTCGTAGTCCAGCGGCCCGTGGTCGATGACCTCGTGACCCTGCTCGGCGAGGTGGTGCTGCAGCTGAGTGGAGAACTCCAACCCCGCGTGATCGGTGGCGATGTGGATACGCATGGGCCTCATCCTAGAGAGCCGGGAACCGTCGACCGGTCACGGTTTCAGTCCGGACGCCGCGGGCTTGAAGCCCGCACGGACGTTCTCGCAGCACGCGGTCCGGCACACGTCGAACCAGGGCCCCAGATCCGTCTTGTGCGGGCGGTCCCCCGCGGGCGTGCCGTTCAGCCGCTCCTCGACCAGGTCCACAAGCCCGGACACGAAGACCGGGTCGATGCCGGGCGTCGGCGTGCGGACGGCGCGCAGACCCGCCGCTTCCGCGGCCTCGAGCGCCTCGGTGTCCAGATCCCACATGACCTCCATGTGGTCGCTCATGAATCCGACCGGGACAATGGCGACGGCCCGGGCTCCGCGACCGGGCAGCTCCTCGATGACGTCGCACACGTCCGGCTCCAGCCAGGGCTGCGTGGGCGGGCCCGAGCGCGACTGGTAGACCAGCTCCCACGAGACGTCCGCGGCCTCGGGGACTTCCGCGGCGACGGCCGCCATGACGACCTCCGCGACGGCCAGGTGCTGGGCCGCGTACGCTCCGCCCTCGCCGAAGTCACGGTGGCGAGGATCGCCCTCGCGGGGGCCGGAACGCTGCGCGTCGGCGGTGGGGATGCTGTGCGTGGAGAACAGCACATGCACGGATGCCGCGGGGACGCCGTCGGCGAGGAATCCCGCCACCGCGTCCCGCACGCCGTCGATGAACGGCTGCACGAAGCCCGGGTGGTCGAAGTACTGGCGCACCTTGTCGATGGTGACGGTGTCGGCGAGGCCAGAGTCCTCGAGCGCGCGGGCGAAGTCCTCGCGGTACTGGCGGCAGCTGGAGAAGGACGAGTATGCGCTCGTCGCCAGGCCCAGGAGCGTGGTGTGCCCGGCATCCGCCGCCTCGGTGACCGCTTCGGTGAGGTACGGCGCCCAGTTGCGATTGCCCCAGTACACCGGGAGGCGGAGCCCGCGCCGGGCGAGCTCTTCCTCGAGGGCGGCCTTCAACGCGCGGTTCTGCGCGTTGATGGGGCTGACACCACCGAAGTGACGGTAGTGATGCGCCACCTCTTCGAGGCGTTCGTCCGGGATTCCGCGGCCGCGCGTGACGTTGCGCAGGAACGGGATCACGTCCTCCTGCCCCTCGGGTCCTCCGAACCCGGCGAGGAGGATCGCGTCGTAGGCCACGGGGACCTCGACGTGGGCGGGACCGGATGCCGCAGCATCCGAGGCGTACGAGACCAGCTGCTCAGTCGAACTCACCCGGTAATCCTCTCACCGTGTACGGAGGGTGGCGCCGTCTGCTGGCGTAGGCTGGCACGGTTGCCGTCGGAGCCAGCAGCGCCGGCGCGGTCCCCCTCACCCTCACCCATGGGAGCAGAACCACAGTGCCTGGAGAGAACCTCACCCGCCTGGAGGCGCAGGAGCGCCGCGCGATCGTCGACACCGCGTCCTACGACGTGGTCCTGGACCTGACGACGGGGCCCGAGGTGTTCGGCTCACGGACTACGGTCCGCTTCGCGGCCACCCCCGGCGCATCCACCTTCATCGACCTCATCGCGCGCGACGTCCGCGAGATCACGCTGAACGGGCGATCGATTGATGCCGCCGCGGCGTTCGCGGACTCGCGGATCGCGCTGTCCGATCTCGCCGCGGACAACGAGCTCGTCATCGACGCGGACTGCGAGTACACCAACACCGGCGAGGGACTGCATCGCTTCGTCGATCCGGTCGATGACGAGGTCTACCTCTACTCGCAGTTCGAGGTGCCCGACTCGCGCCGGATGTACGCGGTCTTCGAGCAGCCGGATCTGAAGGCGTCCTTCCGGTTCACGGTGACCGCCCCCGCGGCCTGGAAGGTCGTCTCCAACTCGCCCACCCCCACCCCCGAGGACCACGGGGACGGGCGGGCGACATGGCGCTTCGAGCCGACGCCGCGGATCTCCTCCTACATCACCGCCCTCGTCGCCGGACCGTACGAGTCCGTCTTCTCGAGCCTCACCAGCTCCGACGGCCGGGAGATCCCGCTGGGCGTCTACGCGCGAAAGAGCCTGTGGGAGCACCTCGACGCGGACTACGTCTTCGACAAGACCCGTCAGGGCTTCGCCTACTTCGAGGAGAAGTTCGGCTACCCCTACCCCTTCGCAAAGTACGACCAGCTCTTCGTCCCGGAGTTCAACGCCGGTGCGATGGAGAACGCGGGAGCGGTGACCTTCACCGAGACGTACGTCTTCCGATCCAAGGTCACCGACGCGGTGCGCGAGCGTCGGGTCGTCACGATCCTCCACGAGCTCGCCCACATGTGGTTCGGCGACCTCGTCACCATGAAGTGGTGGGACGGGCTGTGGCTCAACGAGTCGTTCGCGGAGTGGGCCTCCACCATCGCCACGGCCGAGGCGACGGAGTGGACCGAGGCCTGGACCACCTTCAACGCGATGGAGAAGACGTGGGCCTACCGCCAGGACCAGCTTCCCTCCACGCACCCCGTGGTCGCTGAGATCAACGACCTCGAGGACGTGCAGGTCAACTTCGACGGCATCACCTATGCCAAGGGCGGGTCGGTCCTCAAGCAGCTCGCCGCCTGGGTCGGCATCGACGCCTTCTTTGCCGGCGTGGGCGCCTACTTCCGCAAGAACGAGTGGTCCAACACCGAGCTGTCGGACCTCCTCGTCGAGCTCGAAGCGACCAGCGGGCGGGAGCTGACCGGCTGGTCGAAGAAGTGGCTGGAGACGGCCGGGGTCAACACCCTGTCGCCCGAGATCGTCACGGATGCGGATGGCGTGATCACGCGTTTCGCGATCGTCCAGACCGCGCCCGCGGACTACCCCACCATCCGCCCGCACCGCCTCGCCGTGGGCTTCTACGATCTCCAGGAGGGCGCGCTGGTGCGCGTCCACCGCCTCGAGCTCGACGTCGACGGTGATCTCACCGAGGTGCCGGAGCTGAAGGGGCGCCGCCGTCCGGATCTGGTGCTTCTCAACGACGACGATCTCGCCTACGCGAAGATCCGCCTCGACGCGCGGTCCCTCGCCACGGCGATCGATCACCTCCGCGACATCAGCGACCCCCTCGCGCGGTCGCTGGTCTGGGGCGCGGCCTGGGATCAGACGCGGGATGCCGAGACCGCGGCGTCCGACTACGTCGACCTGGTCCTGCGCAACATCGGGTCCGAGACGGAGTCCACGACCGTTCGCACGACGCTCGCGCAGCTCCAGCTCGCCGCGAACTCCTACGTGGCCCCGGAGGCGCGCGCGGCCACCCGCGAGCGCGTGGCCGAAGGACTGTGGACACTCCTCGAGAGCGCGGAGGCCGGCAGCGACAGCCAGCTCCAGTTCGCGACCGCCTTCGCCTCGGCCGCGGCGACGCCGGCCCAGTGGGACCGCGTGGCGGGATTGCGGGACGGATCCCTCGTCATCGACGGGCTGTCCGTCGACACCGACCTCGCCTGGGCGCTCCTGGTCTCCCTCGCCGCAGGCGGCCGGGCAGACGAGGCCGCCGTCGACGAAGCCCTCGAGGCCGACAACACCGCCAAGGGCGGCGAGTTCGCGGCACAGGCCAAGGCCGCGATGCCGACGTCCGCCGCGAAGTCCGGCGCCTGGGAGCGGCTCGTGACCCGTCGGGACGCACCCAACACGATCATCCGCGCCGCGGCCGCCGGGTTCGTCCACCCCGCCGGGACCGAGGTCCTCGCGGAGTGGGTGGCGCCCTACTTCGAGATGCTCCTGCCGGTCTGGGAGTCGCGCAGCTATCAGATCGCTCAGTATCTGGTGGTGGGACTGTACCCGGCGCCGCTGGCCGATGTGGCGTTGCGCGACGCGACGCGTGCCTGGCTGACGGAGCACCGGGACGCCCCTCCCGCACTGCGTCGCCTGGTCCAGGAGAACCTCGCCGGCGTCGAGCGGGCCCTCGCGGCGCAGGATCGCGACGGCCAGTGACCATCGCGTGCGCCTCGGCATCCGCCCAGCGGGTGCCGAGGCGCACGATCTACACTCGGGACGATGATGCCGCTCGTTTCCGTGTTCGCCGCTGAGGAGGCGCCGCCCGAGACGCCTCTCACGCCGGAGTGGTGGACCGACGTCCTCGCCTTCCTGACCGAAGCCGGGAGGAATCTGATCGCGGCGGTCGGGATCATCGTCGGGGCTCTCCTCCTCGCCTGGATCCTGCGGATCGTCATCCGGCGGGTGGTCGACCGCATCGTCGGCGGCGCGAAGTCCAAGGCCAACGTCGACGACACGCAGGCGCTCGAGCGGTCTCCGCTCGCGTCGGTGCGCGTCGTGCAGCGCACACGCACGCTCGGGTCGATCCTGCACAACATCGTCAACGTCGCGATCGTCGTGATCGCACTGCTGCTGATCGTCAACGTCTTCGCGCCGAACGCCCTGGGGTCGCTGACCCTCCTGACCGCCGCCGTCGGCGCCGGGCTCGGATTCGGCGCGCAGAACATCGTCAAGGACGTCCTCAACGGCATCTTCATCGTCGCGGAGGACCAGGTGGGGATCGGCGACGTGGTCGACCTCGGGCTCGCGACCGGCATCGTGGAGTTCGTCAGCGTGCGCGTGACGCACGTACGGGACGCCAACGGGACACTCTGGTACGTGCGCAACGGCGAGATCCTCCGGATCGGCAACCTCTCGCAGGGGTGGTCGCGCGTGATCATCGACGTCGCCGTGCCCGCGGACGCCGACATCGACGAGGTCGAGTCGACCATGCTCGACACGGCCAAGGCGCTGGCGAAAGATCCGAAGTGGCGGACCCGGACGGTCGACAAGCCGGAGGTGTGGGGACTGGAATCGGTCACCGGCGACACGTTGGTCATCCGCCTGGTGATGAAGACCCGCGCGAACGCCAAGGACGACGTGGGGCGGGAGCTGCGCGTCCGCCTGAAGCGCGCGATCGAAGGGATGGGGCTGACCGTCCCGCAGCTGAACTCGGTGCTCCTCTCCGGGATCGAGGGTGCCCAGAGGGTGCGCGGGGCCAATCCGCCGCGCACGCGACCGAATCCTCTCCCGCCCGCGACCGACGAGGTGCCCGCCCCCCGACCGAAGTGGCGACCCAAGCTCAAGCCCGAGGCGCCCAAGGAAGACGGACCGTCATGATCACTCCCCCGACCGATTCGGCGACGCCGGACGCCGATTCCCCCACGAGCTTCTACGAGCAGGTCGGCGGACACCCGACCTTCGTGCGCCTGGTGCGCCGGTTCTACGAGGGCGTCGCCGAGGACGAGGTGTTGCGCCCGATGTACCCGGAAGAGGACCTGGGCCCCGCGGAAGAGCGTCTGCTGCTGTTCCTGGAGCAGTACTGGGGCGGCCCGGGCACCTACAGCGCGCAACGCGGGCACCCGCGGCTGCGGATGCGTCACGCGCCGTTCCGGGTCAACCCCGATGCGCGCGAGCGGTGGCTGCGACACATGCGGGACGCGGTGGATTCGCTGGAGCTGTCGCCGATGCACGAGGAGGTCCTGTGGGACTACCTCGACCGAGCGGCGCACGCGATGGTCAACACCTTCGATCGCGACTGATCAGAGCGACCCACTCGAGCCGGTGCTCCGCACGGGTCCGAGTCCCGGCGGGCGGGAACCGCGCACCAGGACGTGTCCGCGGGCGAACGACAGCCGGGTCCAGGGTCCCGCGGTCCGCACCGCCACCTCCTCTTCGCCCGCGATGAAGCCCAGGGCGAAGGCCGCGAACGCGCAACCGCGCGCGACGTCGAGCAGGGCGGTGTCGGATTCGCCCCACACCGCCGCTCGCACGGTGTGGACGACATCCTCACCGGGGTCTGCGGGCATGGATTCCGCCACGGCGGCGATCCCCCACTGCGCCCGCGCGGCCAGGACGGAGGCGGGGAGCGTCCCGATCCGCGTCCATCCGCCGGCGGGCGCGGAGATGCCCGCCCACGGCGCCGTCCGGGCGGTCTCCGGCAGCACGATCGCACGGGGGTCACCGGCATCGGCCGCGAGAGCCGCGGCATCCACCACGAGGTCGCAGACGAGCTCGGCATCGACCTCGACCGCGCGCATCCCGAGGACCGTGGGCGTGGTGTCCAGCAGCGTCCGCGGCGCCAACGGTGCCGAGGACAGCACGAGGACGCCGTTCGCGGCCTTCAGACGCACGTTCCCGTCACCGAGGGCGGCGGCGCGTCCGGAGAAGGTCAGGACATCGGCGGCCGCGAGCGGATCGGGGAACATCAGGCGGGGGGACATCCGACCTAAACTACCGGAGTGACCGACGACGCCTCGCCTGCTCAGGACCCCGCCGATCCCGATCCCGTCGGCTCGATGCTCGCGGTGCTGGACCTCTCCGGATCGGATGCCCGGACCACGGAGGACATCTTCGTCGGCCGTTCCCAGACGATGCCGCTCGGGCGCGTGTTCGGCGGCCAGGTGCTCGCCCAGGCGATGGTGGCGGCCTCGCGCACGATCGCGGAGGACCGTCTGATCCACTCCATGCACGGCTATTTCCTCCGGCCGGGCGACTCGGCTCGAGACATCACGTTCGCGGTGGATCGCATCCACGACGGGCGTTCGTTCTCGACCCGCAGGACGCAGGCCTTCCAGGAGGGGGTCCCGATCTTCTCGATGATCGCCTCGTTCCAGGATGTCGATCCCGGACTCGACCATGCAGCCGCTCCCCCCGCCGACGTCCCGGCGCCCGAGGATCTGCCCGCGATCGAGGAGCACCTGCGCGGCTCGCACCCGATGTCGCAACGGCTTCTCGCGGATCGTCCGGTCGAGGTCCGCCATGTTCCGTCGCCGGTGTATCTCCGGGTGGAGGGCGCGCACGTGCCCCGACAGGCCGTGTGGATGAAGCTGCGCCGTCCGATCGGGGACGATCCCCGACTGCACGCCGCGGCTCTCGCCTACCTGAGCGACCTGACGATCCAGGAACCCGTCCTGCGCGCCCACGGCCTGCCCTGGATCACCCCGGGTCTCAAGGTCGCCAGCCTCGACCACGCCATGTGGTGGCACCGCCCCGGCCGCGTGGACGACTGGCTCCTCTACGTTCAGGAATCCCCGAGCGCGCGCGGCGGTCGCGGGCTGTCCACGGGGCGCATCTTCACGCGAGGCGGCACGCTCCTTGCGAGCGTCGCGCAGGAGATCATGGTCCGCGCCCCCGCCGGCGTCACCGACTGAGCCGTCAGCGCCGCCGGACGTAGACGATGGGCGGGCCCACGAACGGCTCCCAGGTCGCCCGCTCGTGCTCGCTGAGCTTCAGCGGGCGCCCCGAGGCGGCATCCGCCTTGACGACGATCGTGGTCGCCCGCGCGTACACCGTCTGTTCGCCGGGGATCTCCCGCGGCGAACACACCTCGTAGCAGACCTCGATGCTCGAGCCGCCCAGGCTTCCGAACCACATCTGCACATCCAGCGGGTGCCGCTGGTAGGGAACCGGTGCGGTGTACTCGATCTCTTGACGAGCGACCAGCGTGAGGACGCCGCTGTGGATGCCGGAATCCAGGATCGCCGTCGGAGGGGCCGTCTCCCCCGCCGCCGGGCGCCAGAACGCACGGACGCGCGCCTCTTCGAGGAGCTTCAGCATCGCCGCGTTGTTGACGTGGTTGAAGGCGTCGAGGTCGCCCCATCGGAGGGCGATCGGAATGTGCAGCCGGCCGGTCTCTGCGGAGACGTCAGTCACGGGTGAGCTTGCGGTAGGCCGAACGGTGGGGCTTGGCGGCATCCGGTCCGAGACGCTCGATCTTGTTCTCCTCGTAGGCCTCGAAGTTGCCCTCGAACCAGTACCACCGGTCCGGGTGCTCCTCGGTGCCCTCGTAGGCGAGGATGTGTGTGGCGATGCGGTCCAGGAACCACCGGTCGTGGGTGATGACGACCGCGCAGCCGGGGAATTCCAGGAGCGCGTTCTCGAGACTCTGCAGGGTCTCGACGTCGAGGTCGTTCGTCGGCTCGTCGAGGAGGAGGAGGTTTCCGCCCTCCTTCAGGGTGAGTGCGAGGTTCAGGCGGTTGCGCTCACCACCGGAGAGCACGCCGGCCTTCTTCTGCTGGTCCGGCCCCTTGAAGCCGAACTTGGAGACGTAGGCGCGCGAGGGGATCTCGGTCTTCCCGACCGTGATGATGTCGAGTCCGTCGGAGACGACCTCCCACAGCGACTTCTCGGGATCGATGTTGCCGCGCGACTGGTCGACGTAGCTGATCTTCACCGTCTCGCCGATCTTCAGGTCTCCGCCGTCGAGGCTCTCGAGCCCGACGATGGTCTTGAACAGCGTGGTCTTGCCGACGCCGTTCGGACCGATGACGCCGACGATGCCGTTCGGGGGCAGGCTGAAGCTGAGGCCGTCGATGAGCGAACGGCCGTCGAAGCCCTTCTTCAGCTTCTTGGCCTCGATCACGACGCTTCCCAGACGCGGGCCGGGCGGAATCTGGATCTCCTCGAAGTCGAGCTTGCGGGTGCGCTCGGCCTCGGACGCCATCTCCTCGTACCGGGCCAGGCGTGCCTTCGACTTCGCCTGGCGCCCCTTCTGGTTGGAGCGGACCCAGTCGAGCTCCTCTGCCAGCCGCTTTGCGAGCTTGGCGTCCTTCTTGCCCTGGATGGCGAGGCGCTCGGCTTTCTTCTCCAGATAGGTCGAGTAGTTGCCCTCGTAGCCGATCAGACGCCCTCGGTCGACCTCCGCGATCCACTCCGCGACGTTGTCGAGGAAGTAGCGATCGTGGGTGATGGCGATCACGGCACCGGGATACTTCTGGAGGTGCTGCTCGAGCCAGAGGACGCTCTCGGCGTCGAGGTGGTTGGTGGGCTCGTCGAGCAGGAGCAGGTCGGGCTTCTGCAGCAGGAGCTTCGCCAGCGCGACGCGGCGGCGCTCACCGCCGGAGAGGTTGGACACGTCCGCGTCCCCGGGCGGGGTCCGCAGGGCGTCCATGGCCTGCTCGAGCTGGGAGTCGAGATCCCACGCGTCCGCCGCGTCGATCTCCTCCTGCAGGGTGCCCATCTCCGCCAGCAGGGCGTCGAAGTCGGCATCCGGATCGGCCATCAGGGCGGAGATCTCGTTGAACCGGTCCAGCTTCGCCTTGATCGCCACGCCGTCCTGGATGTTCTCCAGGACCGTCTTGGCGTCGTCGAGCTCAGGCTCCTGCATGAGGATGCCGACGGTGAACCCGGGGCTGAGCTTCGCCTCTCCGTTGGAGGGGGTGTCCAGGCCCGCCATGATCTTGAGGATCGTCGACTTCCCCGCACCGTTCGGTCCGACCATGCCGATCTTGGCGCCCGGAAGGAACGCCATGGTCACGTCGTCGAGGATGAGCTTCTCGCCCACCGCCTTGCGTGCGCGAACCATGGAGTAGATGTACTCAGCCATGTCTGTTCCCTCTCCTTGCCGTGCGAGCGTCAGCGTCCCAGCCTACCGGCCGGTGCGGGACTCACCAGTCGATGGGGCGGGTCTGACCGAGCAGGCAGGCGCCGTCGCCGACCACATCCGTCACGGTGGCGAAGGGCTCCCCCGTCGCCGGACCGACCTGACCGACGAGGCACTGCTGCCCCCAGCGCACCGAGAACTGGAGGGACTCGGCGCGATTCCCGACCGTCGACAGGTCCTCCGTGACCTGCATCGCGGCCTTGTCGAAGCCGGCGGCGACGAGCGCGTCGACGTACGCGCGCCCGGACTCCCTCGCGTCCGAGGCCCAGACCTGCCCGACGATCGAGGAGAAGAACGGCAGATTGTCCTCGGCCGAACCGTCCGGAATCAGGGAATCGACCGGCGGGGCGCTGGTCTCGCTCGCGGTGACGGTCGGAGATGGTTCGGGCTCGGCTGTCGGGACCGGCGCCGGCTCGGGGACGCAGCCGCTGAGGACCGCGACGCTCAGGACCAGTCCGAGGCCGATGCCACGACGGCGGGCGGGCGGGCGGGACGGCTCGCGACGGGATCGGGACACTCTGGGAGTCTAGATCGTCTCGCCGCGGCGCCCGGCGTCAGAACGGTGTGCCCTCGAGCTCGCGCGCGTCATTCGTCAGCGCCGCACCGGGTTCGACCGTCGGCCACTCCCCCGATGCGACGGAGCCGCGCGATGCCGCGTCCGAACCTCCGCCGACGGCATCGCCGCCACCCGGAACCGCCCAGGTGTCGGATGACGCGGGGGTCGCGCCCTGCGAAGCCCCGTCGCGCTGGAACACCGTGGTGCCCCACATCAGGTCGGGGCCGATCGCCTCGGCGTCGATCTCGACCGCGGTGCCCTTTCCGGAGTCGTTCTCCCACTCCCTCACCTTCACGCGGCCGGTCAGGACGACCCGATCGCCCTTGTTCAGGGATCGATGAACGTGCTCCGCCAGGCGGCGGTACGCCGAGACGGTGAAGAAGCTCCGGTCGCCGTCCACCCATCCGCCGCTCGATTGGTCGAAGCGACGCTGACTGGAGGCGAGTCGGAAGGTGGTGATCGTCAGCCCGGAGGGCAGGGTCTTGAAGTGGGGCGGTGTGGCGATGTTGCCGACGAGCGTGATCTGCGCGGTCATGGGATCCTCTTCCGGGTTCGGCACGATCCGCTCCGCGGGAGTCGCGGGAGCGGGTGCCGACCACTCTGCGCGATCCCCCCGCACGCAGGAGCGGATCCTCCCCGATCTGGGGATCGTCTGCGCGGTCCCGTTCCTGGGGAGGAGGGGCGACGGCGCGCGGCAGACGCGGTGAGCAGGGGTCAGACCACGGCGTCCACAGTCGCGTGGCCCATCGTGGGCACGCCCGCGCTCACGCGCTCCCATGCGCCGGCGAGGACGTCGATGGCCCGCGCGAGGGTGACCGCGTCCGCGGTGAACGGCACACGCAGGTGTCGCTCGTGGCCTCCGTCCAGGGAGAACCTCGGCCCCGCGGAGAGGAGGAGCCCCTCCGCCCGCGCCTGCATCACGAGCGCCGCGCTGAGCGGCGCGTCGAGGGCCACCCACAGGGACACGCCGCCGTGCACCGGAGGCACCCGCCACTGCGGGAGGCGCGCGGCGATCCGCGCGGTCACGGTGTCCCGTCCGAGGCGCAGGAGCTCCGCGCGCTGGGCGGTCACATCGGGGTAGTGCGACAGCACGCGTGCCGCGACCGCCTGCTCGAACTCCGGCGTACCCAGGTCTCGTGCCGGTCGTGCGGCGACGAGGCGACGGAGGACCGGAGCCGCCGCGCGGATCCACCCCACCCGCAGTCCGCCCCAGACGGTCTTGCCGAGCGAACCGACGCGCACGACGAGATCCGCGTCCTCCTCGGCGAAGCCCGGGGCGAGCGGCCCGCGATCGATGTCGAGGTCCGCGGTGGTCTCGTCGAGGACGAGCAGGGTTCCGGCGCGCTGTGCGGCCTCGAAGGTCACGGCCCGATCGGAGGACGTCATCGATCGCCCCGTCGGGTTCTGGAAATCGGGCATGAGGTAGGCGGCCACCGGCGCCGTCCGTTCGAAGGTCTGAATGAGGCGATCCATGTCCCACCCGGCATCCGTCGTCACCGGAACACCGACGAGGCGTGCGCCGGCTTGGCGGAACGCGTCCGCGGCGTGCGGATACGTCGGGGTCTCCATCACGACGCGGTCCCCGCGACCGACGACCACACTGGCGATCAGATGGATCGCACTCTGCGCGCCCGCGGTGATCATGACCTGGTCGTGGGTCGTCGGGACGCCGCGGGCGGTGTACGCCTCCGCGACGGCGGCGCGCAAGGCGTCCATTCCGATCAGGTCGTAGCCGGGGCGCGCAGCGAGGGAGGGGATGTCGGCCGCGGCCTCGGCGAAGGCGGCGGCGAGGCCCGGCCATGCCGCGGGGCTCGCCTGCTGCAGATCGATCAGTCCGTCGCGCGTGTCGCTCCTCGCAGGCGTCCGACGGGGCAGCGGAAGGGTCACGCTCCCCGAACCCCGGTGACTCGCGATGTGCGCGGAGTCTCGAAGGCTCCGGTAGGCGGAGGCCACCGTCGCCCGGCTCACGCAGAGGGCCGCAGCGAGATCCCGCTCCGCGGGCAGAGCCGTCCGTGGCGCGAGTCGGTTGTCCAGGCACAGCAGCCGGATACCGTCGGCGAGCGCCTCATACGCCGGTTCGCGGGCACGCCACCCGCCGAGCGCGGTCGCGAGCGCCCGCGAGGAGATGCGGGAGTCCATCGGGCCACTTTATGCGAAGTGGCCTGGTGTGCACGGTCCAATCATGCGATCAACTGGTGACATGACCTCCCGACTCGTCGCCCTCGTCTTCGGCCTCGTCCTGTTCGGATTCGGATGCGCACTGATCGTCCTCGCGGGTCTCGGCGTGGACCCCTGGACCGTCCTCGCTCAGGGCATCTCCGTGCAGACCGGCTGGGGGATCGGGTGGGTGACGAATCTCGTGGGCCTCGCCGTGCTTCTGCTGTGGATCCCGCTGCGGCAACGTCCGGGTGTCGGCACGATCGCGAACATCGCGCTCGTGGGTACGACGCTTCAGATCTCCCTCGGGTTCCTCCCCTCCCCCACGAACCCGGCGGGTCAGGCGGCCTTCCTCGTCGGAGGGGTCGCCGTCATCGGGCTGGCGTCGGGGATCTACATCGGCGCGCGCCTCGGTCCGGGACCCCGCGACGGCCTCATGACCGGGCTGAACGCGCGGTTCGGGTGGCCGCTCTGGGCATGCCGCGCCGGAGTGGAGTCCACCGTCCTGCTCATCGGCCTCGTGCTCGGCGGCTCGGTCGGCATCGGCACGGTGGTGTTCGCCGTGACCATCGGTCCCGCCGTCCACGCGTCGATCGCTCTGGTGGATCGGATCCGGTCATCGTCGCGGATCCGGCTCGTGCCGGCTCGGCGCGGGCTCAGTGCTCCTCGAAGCGCGGCCAATCGCTCCCCGGGCGCATCTTCGCATGCAGTGCGCTCTTGGCGATCTCCATCGACGGATACGTGCCCGTGATCTCGCTGGCGCCGGCCATCGTCACGGTGTAGCCGTCCGCATCCTTGCGGATGCTCCCGACGACGCCGCGGGATCCGAACGCGACCCACAGGGCCCGAGGGGGGTGGGTGGTGATCATCATCGACTTCCCTTCTCCACGTCTGATCAGAAGCTACGCCTGCCGCGCGGGTTGCGCCAGATGCACGCGGTGTCGGGACGACCCGATAATCTGGCATCACCTTTCCCTCCGTAGCTCAGGGGACAGAGCGAGCGGTTTCTACCCGCAAGGTCGGGGGTTCGAATCCTCCCGGGGGGGCGTACAGGTGCTCGGACGATGGTCCGTGGCGCGACGATCGGCCTCGTCCGGGCCGCGGAAGGACCGGTGACACGGTGGGGACATCCGAGAACGACCGCCTGGTGTGGATCGACTGCGAGATGACGGGACTCGACACCTCCGTCGACGAACTGGTCGAGATCGCTGTCGTCGTCACGGACTTCGAGTTGCGCCCCCTGCACCCGGGATTCCACGTGGTCATCAAGCCGAACGACTCGGCCCTCGCCCACATGAACGAGTTCGTCACCTCGATGCACCGCTCCTCCGGACTTCTCGACGAGATTCCGAACGGCGTCTCCGTGGCCGAGGCGGAGTTCCAGGTCCTCGAGTACATCCAGAAGTACGCGCCGGTCGAGGGGAAGGCGCCGCTGGCCGGCAACACCATCGGTACCGACAGGATGTTCCTCGCCCGATACATGCCCCGGGTCGACCGCTGGCTGCACTACCGCAACGTGGACGTCTCCAGCATCAAGGAGCTGTCCCGCCGGTGGTATCCCCGCGCCTACATCCACGCGCCGGCGAAAGACGGCGGCCATCGGGCTCTCGCCGACATCCTCGAGTCGATCCGGGAGCTGGCCTACTACCGTCAGGCCGTCTTCGTGCCCGAGCCCGGTCCCACCAGCGACGGGGCGCGCGCGGTCGCCTCTTCGGTGGTGTCTTCGTTCGCCTCGGGAGTGTGAGAGAATCTTTCAGTTGCCCGCGCAGGCGGGAGACATGGTGGGTATAGCTCAGTTGGTAGAGCACCTGGTTGTGGTCCAGGGGGTCGCGGGTTCAAGTCCCGTTACTCACCCCAAGTACGTGCGTGTGTGCACTTTCGGGAGCCCGCGATGAGTCTGTACCTGGGCGTGGAAGATTTCGAACGCCTTGTGGTCGACGAGCTCGATCGCCTTCCCGACGACATGGTCGCGGGCCTCGACAACGTCGTCTTCGTGGTCGAGGATCGACCGGAGGACGGCTCCCTCGATCTGCTCGGGCTCTACGACGGCTGGGCGCTGACCGAGCGCGACCGCTACGGAGTGGGCGAGCTGCCCGACAGGATCATCGTCTACCGCGAGCCGCACCTGGCCGCGTGCGGCGACATGGACGAGCTGCGAGACGAAGTGCACACGACCCTCGTCCACGAGATCGCCCACTTCTACGGGATCGACGACGAACGCCTGCACGAGCTGGGATGGGCATGATGGATTCCGCCACTCTTCCCGCCGCCGAGATCGACACGGCCGAGGACACGCGCGGCGCGCCGGAGCGACCGTGGCAGACCGTGGTGTGGGACGATCCGGTGAATCTCATGTCGTACGTGACCCACGTGTTCCGCCGATACTTCGGCTTCTCTTCGTCCGTCGCCGAACGCCTCATGCTCGCGGTGCACAACGAGGGGCACGCGGTCGTGGCGGAAGGTCCGCGCGAGCAGATGGAGTTGCATGCGCGAGCGCTCCACGAATACGGACTGTGGGCCACCGTGAGAAGGGAACCGCATGACTGAGCGCACCGTGATCATGGAGATCACGCGGATCGAGGCGGCGCACATGGCGACGCTGATCACGCAGTTCGTCGATCTCCTCGATTCCCGTGACACAACGGGCGATGATCCGGCGCTCGGGCGGATCACCCCCGACGGGTACGCGGACGACGCCCACGCCGCGGCGGAGTTCCGCGCGATGACCGAGAACGATCTTCTCGATCGGCGCCGCGTGGACGCGGGCGTCGTGCTGTCGCGGCTGCGGGAACCGGCGACACTTCCGGATCGCCCCACGGATGCGGTGCTGCGCGAGAGCGTGGCGGTGACGCTGCCCCCGGACGAGGTCGATGCGTGGCTGCGCACGCTCGCGGCCGTCCGGCTCGTGCTGGCCGAGCGCCTGGGCGTGTTCGACGGAGCACCGGACGACGGCGCGGAGGAGGATCCCCGCTTCGGCGTCTACGAGTGGCTCGGGTACCGCCTCGACGGATTGGTCGCCGTCGTGGACGATCCGCGCCCGTGAGCTCTCACGGAACGGCGATCACGTGGGTGGCGAGAGCCTCCGGGGCGTCCCGGCGCAGGTGACGCTCCTCCTGGCGCGCCCAGCGCTCCCAGTGCGGGCGATAGGCGTCGCCGTCTCGCCCCAGCGCCCGCGCCTTCCGGGCCGCGGCCGGAGCCTCGACCCACACCCGGATGTCTCCCAAGCGCGCCGTCGCCGGCGTCAGGATCCCGCAGCCTTCGATCACGAGGGGAAGCGCCGGGTCCACGGCGTG
The DNA here is from genome assembly GCF_021654035.1 of Microbacterium aurantiacum. Taxonomy (GTDB): domain Bacteria; phylum Actinomycetota; class Actinomycetes; order Actinomycetales; family Microbacteriaceae; genus Microbacterium; species Microbacterium aurantiacum. Next base: position 169,719 of record NZ_JAJPDW010000005.1, on the reverse strand, counting down.
CGCTTCCGCGTGCTCGCCGAGCTCCCAATCCCAGCGACGCCAGACCCCGACGAGACCACGCGCGTGGGGAACGAGGACCTGCTCACGCGCCGCATCGACGCCGGCATCCAATCCGTCCCATCCCGGATACATCGCGTCGAGGGCGATTTCCTGCACACGCTCGCGACGGGGCCAGCGCATGCGGATCAGACGTGCGAGCGTCGTCTTCCCGGCTCCGCTGCGCCCGTCGATCATGATCACCGGGTTGGACGCGTCCAGCCGCGCCACGGCATCGAGGACGGCGTCGGCCGCCCGGTGCAACGCCGCGCGGAGGGGATCGGCGTCACTTCTTGAGGGCGCGGATGACACGGCTGAGCGCGCGGCCCGCGACCCAGACGAAGGGGATCGCCACCGCCAGGAGCGACACGAGGTTCGGCTCGAAGCGCAGGTCATCGCCCCGCCGGATGTACGCACCGACCGGAATCGCGTATCCGCCACCTCCGCCGCCCCCGTTGCCGGACTCGTCTGCACCGCCGCCGAAACCGGTCCAGGTCAGGGCCACGGGGATCAGGCGGACGCCGTCGACGTCCTGCTGTTCACCGTAGACGCTCTTGACGCCGAGGGCGGCGGACTGCTTGGCGAGCTCGATCGCGATGTTGGGCATGTCCCCCACGCTACCCCGCCACACGAGTGGTGCCCACCCTCAGTCCGGCGGTCGGTGCTCCGGGCGGGGATTCGTCGGCGGCGTGCGTCCCCCCGGAGCGGGACCGAGGAGGGTCGCCCGGGTGATCGCGCCGCGCCCGAAGCGTTCGGTGGCGGTGTCGAGGGCGGCGTCCACCCGCCGCCAGTCCTCATCGGCGTCCCAGAGCGCGGCGCCGGTCGAACCGGCGGGGACCAGACGTTCCGCGCGCAGCCCGATGAGGCGGACGCTCTGGCGCAGGTCGATTCCGTCGAGGAGCGAGTGCCCGGCCTCGCCGAGCCGCTGACCGACATGAGACGGATCGGGCAGGGTCATCGACCGCGTGAGGGTGGTGAAATCCGCGAAGCGGAGCTTCAGGGACACCGTCGCGGCCTCCCAGCCACCGGCTCGCAGACGCGCGGCGACGCGATCCGCGAGCCGTAGGACCTCGGTCCTGAGGATCGCCCGGTCGGCGATGTCGCTGTCGAAGGTCTCCTCGTGCCCGATGCTCTTCTCGATCCGATCGGTGTGGACCTCCCGCGGGTCGATTCCGCGCGCCAGGTTCCACACGCGCTCCCCCATCGCGGGGCCGAGCGCACGATCGAGCACCGGGCGGGGCGTCGCGCGCGCGTCGCCGATGGTCCGGATGCCCCGCGCGAGGAGGGTTTCGGTCGCCTTCGGACCGATGCCCCAGAGGGCTCGGACGGGACGGGGCGCGAGGAAGGCGTCGGTGTCGACGTCGCGCACGATGAGCAGGCCGTCGGGTTTGCTGATGGTCGAGGCCATCTTCGCGACGTGCTTGGTCGCGGCGACGCCGATCGAGCATGTCAGCCCGGTGTCGGCGAGGACCCGCGCACGTAGCGTGCGGGCGATATGCCCGGGCGTTCCCCATAGGCGCCTCACCCCGCGGACGTCCAGGAACGCCTCGTCGATCGACAACGGCTCCACGAGCGGTGTGACGTCGCGGAAGATCGCCATGACCTCCGCGGATGCGGAGAGGTATTGCGGGAAGTCGGGGGGAACCACGATCGCGGTCGGACACAGGCGGAGGGCCTGGCCGACGGGCATCGCCGAGCGCACGCCGTAACGGCGCGCCTCATAGGACGCGCTGGAGACGACCGACCGACTCTCCGGCGCGCCGATGATGACCGGCTTCCCGCGCAACGAGGGGTCGTGCTTCTGCGCGACGGCGACGTAGAAGGCGTCCATGTCGACGTGGAGGATGCCGGTGCCGGTGTCATCGGCATCCGCCGTCGAGACGAGCCTTCCGGTGCCGTCGCCCCGTCCCATGAATCCCTTCTCTCCGCGATGCGTGATCCGCGCGGTCGGCCCCCTCGGGCAGCGGATGCCGGTGTCAGCTCTGCGCGCGCTCCAGGACCAGTTCTCGGACCCGCGCGGCGTCCGCTTGACCGCGCATCGCCTTCATCACCGCGCCGATGACCGCACCGGCCGCCTGCACCTTGCCGTCGCGGATCTTCGCGAGGACATCGGGCTGGGCGGCGAGGGCGTCGTCGATCGCCGCGAGCAGGGCCCCGTCGTCGGAGACGACGGCGAGCCCGCGGGCGGCGACGACCTCCTCGGCGGTCCCCTCACCGGCGATCATGCCCTCCAAGACCTGACGGGCGAGCTTGTCGGTGAGCGTCCCCGCGTCGACGAGGCGCTGGAGATCGGCCACCGCTGCCGGTGCGATGAGATCCGCGGGCTCGCGACCTGCCGCATTCGCGACCCGGGTGATCTCGCCGGTCCACCACTTCCGCGCTGCCGCAGGTGAGGCGCCTGCCGCCACCGTGGCTTCCACCTCGACGAGGAGTCCGCCGTTGGCGACGTCCTGGAACTCCAGATCGGTGAAGCCCCAGGCGTCCTTCAGACGTCGCCGATGAACGGCGGGCGATTCCGGGAGAGCGGCCCGCAGATCCTCCACGAGCTCCCGGGCCGGGACGACGGGGAGCAGGTCGGGCTCGGGGAAGTAGCGGTAGTCGTCGGCATCCGACTTCGGACGGCCCGGCGAGGTGGTCCCGGTGTCCTCGTGCCAGTGACGGGTCTCCTGAGTGATCGTTCCGCCCTCGGCGAGGATCGCCGCCTGTCGCTGGATCTCGTAGCGGACGGCACGCTCGACCGATCGCATCGAGTTGACGTTCTTCGTCTCCGTCCGGGTCCCGAGCGGAGCGGGGTCCTCCCCCGGTCCGCGACGGGGGCGGAGCGAGACGTTCGCATCGCAACGCAGATTCCCGCGTTCCATGCGCGCTTCCGAGATTCCGAGGGAGAGCACGATGTCGCGGATCGTCTGCATGTAGGCCCGCGCGATCTCCGGCGCCCGGCCCTCTGCTCCGAAGATGGGCTTCGTCACGATCTCCACGAGCGGCACACCGGCACGGTTGTAGTCGACGAGCGAATACTCTGCACCCTGGATGCGGCCGGTCGACCCGCCCATGTGCGTGAGTTTGCCGGCATCCTCCTCCATGTGCGCCCGCTCGATCGGCACGGAGACGATCGTGCCGTCGGTGAGCTCGACGTCCACCGAGCCCTCGAAGGCGATGGGCTCGTCGTACTGGGAGATCTGGTAGTTCTTGCCCAGGTCGGGATAGAAATAGTTCTTCCGCGCGAAGCGGCAGGACGTCGCGATCTCGCAGCCCAGCGCGAGGCCGAGGCTGATCGAGTACCTCACCGCGGTCTCGTTGACCACGGGGAGCGCGCCCGGGAGGCCCATGTCGACCGGCGCGACGAGGGTGTTCGGAGCGGCGTCGTGATTCTCGGAGTGCGCCGGGTTCGGCGCCGACGAGAACATCTTCGTCCGGGTGTTGAGTTCGACGTGCACCTCGAAGCCCAGCACGGGCTCGAAGCGCTCGATCGCCTCGTCGTAATCCATGAGTGCGGCCTTGGCCATCAGCGGTTCCCTTCCTTCGCGGAACCCAGGTGCGGGGCGCGGTCGAGAAGCGCACCACCCCACTTCTCCGTCAACAGCGTCTCCAGGGCGGCGCCCACGCGGTACAGGCGCGCGTCCTCACGCGCCGGCGCGAGGAACTGCACCCCCACGGGCAGGGAGTCTTCGGCAGCGAGTCCCGCCGGCACCGAGATCCCCGGGACCCCGGCGAGGTTCGCCGGGATGGTCGTGATGTCGTTGAGATACATCTGCAGCGGATCATCGATCTTCTCGCCGAGACGGAAGGCCGTGGTCGGGGCGGACGGCGTCGCGATGACGTCGACCTGCGCGAAGGCCTCGGCGAAGTCCTGCTGGATGAGGGTGCGCACCTTCTGGGCCGAGCCGTAGTACGCGTCGTAGTACCCCGCCGAGAGCGCATAGGTGCCGAGGATGATGCGCCGCTTGACCTCGTCGCCGAAGCCGGCTTCGCGCGTGGCGGCCATGACGTCCTCGACCGTTCCGCGGGGAACGTCCACCCGGAGGCCGAATCGCACGGAGTCGAACTTCGCGAGGTTGCTCGACGCCTCCGCGGGGAGGATCAGATAGTAGGCGGCGACTCCGTACTCGAAGTGCGGGGCGCTGATGTCGACGATTTCCGCGCCCTGTGCCTCCAGCGTCGTCAGCGCGTCCTGGAACGCCGCCCATACGCCGGCCTGGAACCCGCTCTGCGGCAGTTCGCGGATGACCCCGATGCGCAGACCCGCGAGGGAGGCACCCGAGGCTCCGGCGCGCGCGGCCTCCGCGAACGAGGGCCAGGTGTCCGTGAGCGACGTGGAGTCGTTCGGATCATGGCCGCCGATCACGTCGTGCAGGAGACCCGCGTCCAGCACCGTCCGGGTGACGGGGCCCACCTGGTCGAGGGACGACGCCAGCGCGATCGCTCCGTAGCGGCTGACGCCGCCGTAGGTCGGCTTCACACCCACCGTGCCCGTCACGTGTGCGGGCTGACGGATCGAACCGCCCGTGTCGGAGCCGAGTGCCAGCGGGGCCTCGAACGCGGCGACGGCGGCGGCGGAGCCACCGCCGGATCCGCCGGGGATCCGGTCGAGATCCCAGGGGTTGCGCGTGGGGCCGTAGGCACTGTGCTCGGTGGAGGAGCCCATGGCGAACTCGTCCATGTTCGTCTTGCCGATCGGTACGAGGCCGGCCGCACGGGCCTTGGCGACGACCGTCGCGTCGTAGGGCGACATGTAGCCCTCGAGGATGCGGGAGCCGCTGGTCGAGGGCATGTCGGTGGTGACGAGGACGTCCTTCACCGCGAGCGGGACCCCCGCGAGCGCGCCGAGCTCCTCGCCGGCGCGACGGCGACGGTCGATGTCCGCGGCGACGTCGACGGCGTGTTCGCTGACGTGGAGGAAGGCGTGCACATCGCCGTCGACCTCCTCGATGCGCTGCAGGTGCGCGCGCGTGGCCTCCACGGCGGAGACGCCACCGGACGCGAGGGCGGAAGCGAGGTCGGCGGCGCTCATCCGGGTGAGATCGTCCATCTGCGCGCTCACTGCTCCTCTCCGAGGATCGCGGTGACGCGGAAGCGGCCATCGGCTGCGTCGGGGGCGTTCTGCAAGACCTGTTCCGGAGTGAGTTCGCCGCCGGGGACGTCCTCGCGGAAGACGTTCGTGAGCGGGATCGGGTGGCTCGTCGCGACGACATCGGGAGTCGCTACCGCGGACACCTTCGCGATGTTGTCGACGATCGCGTCGAGCTGCCCCGTGAGGCGCCCGACCTCCTCGTCGCTCAGCTGAATCCGGGCGAGCACGCCGAGATGACGTACGAGATCAGGAGTGATTTCAGACACTCGGACATCCTAGTCGGCGTGTCCTGTGCGCCCCGCCGTGGCCATAGGCTGACCCTGTGACAGCGTTCGTGCCGCCCCGCCCATGGACCGCCAGCTACGCCGCGGGCGTTCCGGAGGACATCGGCCCGATAGCGGGCTCGCTCGTGGACATCGTCACGGCCTCGGCCGCTTCCCATCCCGACGCCGTGGCGTTGGAGTTCTTCGGCAGCACCACGACCTATCGGAGCCTGGACGAGCAGATCCGACGGGTCGCCGCAGCGCTCCACGCCCACGGCGTCCGCCCGGGCGATCCGGTCGCGCTCGTGCTGCCCAACTGCCCCCAGCACATCGTCGCCTTCTACGCCGTGCTCCGCATCGGCGGTGTCGTCGTCGAGCACAATCCGCTCTACACGCCACGAGAGCTCCGCAAGCAGTTCGAGGATCACGGCGCACGGCACGCGATCGTGTGGAGCAAGACGGTGCAGACGCTGCAGGATTTCCCGCACGATCTGCGTGTGGACACGCTCGTCTCCGTCGACGTCACGGAAGCGATGCCGTGGACGACGCGAGGGGCCCTGCGGCTTCCGATCCCGAAGGCGCGCGCGTCCCGTGCGGCGCTGACAACGCGGGTGACGGATGCCGTGCCCTGGCGTTCCCTGATCGGACACGCCCCGCTGTCAGCCGACCACCCGGCGCCGGCCACCGGAGACGTCGCGCTGCTCCAGTACACGAGCGGGACCACCGGCACTCCGAAGGGGGCGTCGCTCACGCACCGGAATCTCCTCGCGAATGCGGCTCAGGCGCGCGCCTGGGTGCCCACCATCGCCCGCGGCGAGGGCTGTGTCGTCTATGCCGTGCTGCCGATGTTCCACGCCTACGGACTCACCCTCTGCCTGACGTTCGCGATGTCGATGGGCGCTCGCCTGGTGCTGTTCCCGCGGTTCGACCCGGCTTTGGTCCTCAAGGTCGCTCGCCGGCGGCCGGCGACCTTCCTTCCGCTCGTGCCGCCGATCGCCGATCGGCTGCTGTCCGAGGCGCGACGCGCGGGCGTGTCGCTCGCCGGAATCCAGGTCGCGATCTCGGGGGCCATGGCCCTCCCCCACGACCTCGTCGTCCCGTTCGAGAGCGAAACCGGCGGGTATCTCGTCGAAGGGTACGGATTGAGCGAATGTTCACCGGTGCTGATGGCGAACCCGGTAGCCGAGAACCGCAAGCCGGGAACCGTCGGGCTCCCGCTTCCGGGAACGGAATGCCGGGTCGTCGATCCGGACGACCCCTCGCGGGACGTGCCGCAGGGCGCCGAGGGCGAGCTCCTCGTGCGCGGGCCCCAGGTGTTTTCCGGCTATCACGGGAAGCCGGAGGAGACCGAAGCCGTGTTCGTCGACGGATGGTTCCGGACCGGCGACATCGTCACGATCGACGACGACGGCTTCGTCCGCATCGTCGACCGCATCAAGGAGCTGATCATCACGGGCGGGTTCAACGTCGCGCCGACGGAGGTCGAGCAGGTGCTGCGGCGATTCCCCGGCGTCTCGGACGTGGCCGTCGTGGGGATGCCCTCGGAGCATTCCGGAGAAGAGGTCGTCGCGGCCGTCGTGCTCGACCCGGGTGTGGACGACATCGACCGCGCGGCGCTCCACGCGTTCGCTCGCGGCATCCTGACCCCATACAAGGTGCCGCGTCGCATCGTCGTCGTGGAGGAGCTCCCGACGTCCCTCATCGGGAAGGTGCTGCGCCGCCGGGTCCGGGAGGATCTGCTCTCGGCCCCGGCTACGCCCACCACGCCCTGAGGAGGAGGCGACCCGGGCAGCTCAGTCGTCGAGTGCCGCCGGGCCTTCTTCGACCAGCAGCCGGAACTGCGCGGCATCGATCACCCGGATGCCGAGCGCCTCGGCCTTCGCGAGCTTCGACCCCGCGCCGGGGCCGGCGGCGACGAAATCGGTCTTCTTAGACACGCTGGAGGCCGCCTTCCCGCCGGCGGCGATGATCGCCTCCTGCGCACCCTCCCGGCTGTATCCGTCGAGGGAACCGGTGGCGACGACGGTGAGACCCTCCAGGACACCCCCGTGCACGACGCGCGCGCCGGGACCGGGATGCCCGGGGATCTCGAGCCGCGCGCCCGCGGCCACCCACCGGTCGACGATCTCGCGATGCCAGTCGACCTCGAACCAGTCGATGATCGCGTCCGCGATCGTGGGGCCCACGCCCTCGACGGCGGCGAGCTCCTCGCGGGACGATGCGCGGATCGCCGTGATCGACCCGAACCAGTCGGCCAGAGCGCGGGCGGCGACCGGACCGACGTGTCGGATGTTGAGGGCGACGAGGAAGCGCCAGAAGTCCTTCGTCTTCGCCCGTTCCACCTCGGCGAGGAGCTTCACCGCCTGTTCGGACGGGAGCACGGCGCGGTGCGTCTTGCGCACACCCGCGCGACGTCGGGTCGCGGCGTCCCAGTCCTCCGTCCCGGGCGGATAAGTCGCGGGACCGAGCTTCTGGAAGGGCGCACGCCGCACCGGCTCCCCCGTCTGCTCGTCCACTCTCACCGCGCCCGTCTCGGCGTCGCGGACCAGGACCTCGATCGGCACGAGCTGTTCGAGCGTGAGGTCGAACAGCGCGGCCTCCGTCTGCAGAACCGGGTGCGCGGGGACCACGGGCTGGGTGAGCGCGGCCGCCGTCACCTCGCCGAGCGCCTCGATGTCGAGGGCGCCGCGCGATCCGATGTGCTCCACCCGGCCGCGCACCTGAGCCGGGCAGGTCCGGGTGTTGGGGCATCGCAGGTCGATGTCGCCTTCCTTGGCCGGAGCCAGGGTCGCGCCGCACTCCGGGCAGGCCTCGGGCATGACGAACTCGCGTTCCGAACCGTCACGCAGCTCCACCACCGGTCCGAGGACCTCGGGGATCACGTCGCCGGCCTTTCGGATGACGATCGTGTCGCCGATGAGCACCCCCTTCGCCTTGACGACGTCCTGGTTGTGGAGGGTGGCCTGGCGTACGACACTCCCCGCGACCTGCACGGGATCCATCACGGCGAACGGCGTGGCCCTGCCGGTACGTCCCACGGAGACGACGACGTCGCGCAGTCGGGTGTTGACCTGTTCCGGTGGGTACTTGTACGCGATCGCCCAGCGGGGTGCCCGGCTGGTCTGACCCAGTTCCGCATGGAGCGCGAGGTCGTCGACCTTCACCACGATGCCGTCGATCTCGTGCTCGACGTCGTGGCGGTGCGCTCCGTAGTGACGGATGAACTCCGCCGCTCCCTCCGCGTCGGCGCGGACGGCGAAATGCGCCGACACCGGCAGCCCCCACGATGCGAGGAGCGTGTACACCTCGCTCTGTGTGGCGACCGGCGGATCGGGCCACGCGCCGATGCCGTGCACGGTCAGACGCAGTCGCGACAGGCGCTGCACCATCGCCTCGAGCTGGCGCTCGTTCTTTCCCTCGCGCTTCTGCCGAAGCGACCCCGACGCCGCGTTGCGCGGGTTGGCGAAGAGGCGATCGCCCACCGACGCCTGGTAGTCGTTGAGCTCGGCGAAGTCCTCCACCGTGAAGAACACCTCGCCGCGCACCTCGACGAGTGCGGGGTGCCCCGAGCCGCGCAGTTCGGCGGGGATGCCGCCGATGTCGCGGACGTTCTCGGTGACGTCCTCGCCCACGCGACCGTCCCCGCGGGTGGCGGCCGAGACGAGACGACCGCGCTCGTATCGGAGCGAGAGTGCGAGTCCGTCGATCTTGAGTTCGCACAGATACCGGACCGCGCGCCCGGCGTCCCGCTCCACGCGGGCCGCCCAGCCCAGGAACTCCTCTTCGCTGAAGACGTTGTCGAGACTGAGCATCCGCTCGGCGTGGACGACCGGGGCGAACAGCGTGCTCGACGCGGCCCCGACGGAGAGGGTGGGCGAATCCTGGCCCTGGACTTCGGGATGGAGCCGCTCCAGCGCTTCGAGCCGGCGCATCCAGGCGTCGTAGGTCGCGTCGTCGACGCGGACCTCGTCGCGTCCGTAGTAGTCGTCGCGCGCACCCTGGATCAGGTCGGCGAGCCGCTGTGACTCCGCCCGCGCGGCCGGGAGATCGAGGCGCTCCAAGGGAGCATCCTCGGCAGGGGTCACGGGTTCCGCGTCGGTCACCCCAGCAGTCTAGAGAGGAGCTCCGACACGGGACTCATGCGGGGACGGCCGATGCGGTCCGATCGATCGTGAACTGCCCGATCACCCGGGTCCCGTCGTACAGCACCGCTGTCTGACCCGGCGCCACGCCGGAGAAGGGCTCCGCCGGCGTCACCCGGAGTCCGTCGGGTCCCCACTCGGCGTGGGCGGGGACGGGGTCCGCGTGCGCGCGGATCTGCACGTCGCAGGCGAAGGCCGCGTCCTCCGGAGCGGGGCCCGCCCACGACAGTCGCGCGCCGGCGATCTCCGAGATCGCGAGCGCCTCCTTCGGGCCCACGACCACGGTGTTCGTGACCGGCCGCACCTCGAGGACGAATCGAGGCTTGCCGTCGGGGGCGGGAGTGCCCAGAGCGAGACCTCTCCGCTGGCCGACGGTGTACGCGTGCGCGCCGTCGTGTCGCCCCACCTCGACGCCGTCGGAATCGAGGATCGGTCCCGGTGCCGTCCCGACCTTCTCGGCGAGCCAGCCGCGGGTGTCTCCGTCGGGGATGAAGCAGATGTCGTGGCTGTCGGGCTTGCGCGCGACACGGAGCCCGCGCGCCTCCGCCTCGGCGCGGACGATCTCCTTCGACGGCGTCGTCCCCAACGGGAACATCGTGTGGGCCAGCTGTTCCTGCGTGAGGACGCCGAGGACGTAGGACTGGTCCTTCGCGGCGTCCGACGCCCGATGCAGCTCCCAGCCCCGGGGCCCGTCGTGGACGACGGCGTAGTGGCCGGTGCACACCGCGTCGAAGCCGAGCTCGAGTGCACGCTCGAGCAGCGCGGCGAACTTGATCTTCTCGTTGCACCGCATGCAGGGGTTCGGAGTGCGGCCGGCACGGTACTCGGAGATGAAGTCGTCGATGACGTCGTCACGGAAGCGTTCCGAGAAGTCCCAGACGTAGAAGGGGATGCCGAGGAGATCGGCGACGCGCCGAGCGTCCATCGCATCCTCGATCGTGCAGCACCCGCGGCTGCCCGTGCGCAGCGTGCCACCGGCGCGGGACAGGGCGAGATGCACCCCGACGACGTCGTGCCCGGCATCCACTGCGCGGGCGGCGGCCACAGCCGAGTCCACGCCTCCGCTCATGGCCGCAAGGATTCGCATCGGTTCAGTCTACGAGCGTGTTCCTCGACGTCTCCCGGATGCGGCGCGGGCGCGGGCGACGGCATCGGGCAGTGCGGCCAGGACGGCGGCGACGTCGGCCGCGGTGCTGGTGTGCCCGAGGGTCATGCGGAGGACCTCCCCGGCGACCCGCTCGTCCTCACCGAGGGCGAGGACGACGTGCGACGGTTCGGTCACGCCCGCCTGGCAGGCGGACCCGGTGGACACCGAGACGCCCCGCTGATCGAGGAGGAACAGGAGGGTCTCACCGGCGGCGTCGGGGATATGGATGTGGACGTTCCCGGGCAGTCGTCGTTCCCGAGAGCCGAGGAGCCGGGCATCCGGAACGGCGGCGAGCACCCCGCGGATCAGCTCATCGCGCAGAAGGGTGAGGCGATCGGCCTCGGCGGCGAGGTCGGAGACGGCGGCGGTCGCAGCGGCGGCGAAGGCGGCGGCACCGGCGACGTCCTGCGAACCGGCACGGAGGCGGCGCTGGTGACCGCCCCCGTGGAGGAGCGGGGTGAGCGTCGCGGTCCGCGACACCACCAGCGCGCCCGTCCCGGCGGGGCCGCCGACCTTGTGTGCGGAGACGCTGAGAGCGCAGAGGCCCACGCCCGCGGCCGCGTCACCGCGCAGCCGCCGGAAGTCGACGTCGATATGCCCGAAGGCGGCGATCGCATCGATGTGGAGGGGCACGCCGCGATCCCCGGCGGCGGCGGCGATCGTCGCGACGTCGTTGATCGTCCCGGTCTCGTTGCCGGCCATCAAGGCGGTGGCCAGCGCTGCGCCGTCCAGCGCGTCGGAGAAGGCGGAGATGCGGATGCCTCCCTCGACGTCGAGGGGCACGGGTCGCACCTCGGCGCCGTCCCGCTCAGCGAGATGGGAGACGGCGTCGAGCGTCGCATGATGCTCGCCGTCCGGGAGCACGATCGCCGCGGCGCGGGGGCGACGGGCTCCCCACAGACCCTTCAGCGCGAGATTGACGGACTCGGTGCCGCCCGAGGTGAAGACGACCTCCACCGGTTCGCAGCCGACCGCCCCTGCCAGCGCCTCACGCGCTTCTTCGAGGATCCTCCGGGCGGCCTGGCCGTGGGAATGCACGGACGAGGCGTTTCCTGCCGAGGTCAGCGCGTCGAGCCACGCGTCGCGCGCCTCGGGCCTCAACGGAGTGGCCGCCGCGTGATCCAAATAGACGGTCATTCCTCCCTCGTCTGCGCCGCAGCCACCGGGTGCTCCCGCGCGTTACTACTGTAGATCGCATGCTCGGCACCTCGCTCTCCGAAGCGGCCTCCCCCGCATCCGGTCTCCTGGCCGCGGATCTCGACGATCTCGGTCTGCAACTCGGCGAGAGCGGCGGCACCCTCCGCGTCTGGTCCTCGGCGGCCGAGGCGGTGGAGCTCGTCGTGTTCGACGACGTCGACGCGGACTGGATCGTGGACGCGCGGCCGATGTCCGCCGTCGGCGGCGGCGTCTGGTCGGTCGATTCGGAGCTGCTCCGTCCGGGTACCCGCTACGCCGTCCGCGTGGACGGCCCCCAGGGCCCGCGGAACACGTTCAACCGGAACACCCTGCTCGTGGAGCCTTACTCGCGCGGGGTGATCGACAACGGCATCGGCGAGTGGCGTTCGGTGGCCGTGCAGGGGCATTTCGACTGGGGCGGGGTCACCAAGCCCGCCACACCGCTGGATAGGACCGTGATCTACGAGGCGCACGTGAAGGGCCTGACCAAGCGGCATCCGGCCATTCCTCCGGCCCTGCACGGGACATACGCAGGACTCGCCCATCCGGCGATGATCGAGCATCTCCATTCCCTCGGGGTCACGGCCGTGCAGCTCCTGCCCGTCCACGCCTTCGGCAATGAGCTGCGCCTGTTGCAGCACGGCCTGACGAACTACTGGGGCTACAACACGCTGAACTTCTTCACTCCGCACGCGCCGTACGCGACCGCCGAGAGTCGCGCGGCCGGTCCGGAGGCGGTGCTGCGGGAGTTCAAGGGGATGGTGCGCCTCCTGCACGAAGCGGGCCTGGAGGTGATCCTGGACGTGGTCTACAACCACACCGCCGAGGAGGGCATCGGGGGTCCGCGGTCGAGTCTGCGGGGGATCGACAACAGCGCGTACTACCGGCAGGGCGCCGACGGCGCGTACATCGACGTGACCGGTTGCGGGAACGCCGTCGACACGTCCACGGATGCCGCAGCCCGCCTCGTCCTCGATTCGCTGCGCTACTGGGCGCGCGATGTGCAGGTCGACGGCTTCCGTTTCGATCTCGCCGTCACGCTCGGGCGGGACCGCGACCACACCTTCACCCCCGAGCATCCGCTCCTGCAGGCGATCCTCGAGGACGATGCGCTCCGGGACGTCAAGAAGATCGCCGAACCGTGGGACGTCGGTCTCGGAGGGTGGCAGACGGGGAACTTCGGCCCCGGGTGGAGCGAGTGGAACGACCGGTATCGCGACCGCGTGCGCAATTTCTGGCTGAGCGATGTGGATTACGCCCGCCGGGCGTCGACGGCGCCCGTCGGCATCGGCGGATTCGCCACCCGCCTGGCGGGGTCCTCGAACACGTTCACGGCCGAGCGCGGACCGTTGGCGAGCGTGAACTTCGTGACGGCACACGACGGCTTCACGCTCCGGGACCTCGTCTCCTACGACGTCAAACACAACCTGGGCAACGGAGAGCAGAACCGCGACGGGGCGGACACGAACCGATCCTTCAACCACGGCGCGGAGGGGCCGACGGACGACGTGCGGATCCTCACCACGCGGCGCCGGGCGATGCGCAATCTCCTCGGCACCCTGCTCTTCTCCGCGGGGGTTCCCATGCTCACGGCGGGCGACGAGTTCGGCCGCACGCAGCGCGGGAACAACAACGCCTACTGCCACGACTCCTCTCTCACCTGGCTGTCGTGGGACCACGCCCCGTGGCAGGAGGACCTCGCGGCCCATGTGCGGGAGCTCACGCGCCTGCGTCGCGAGAACCCGGCACTGCGCCCGCGGCGGTTCGCACGCTCGGGCGAGCACACCCCGTCGGCATCCGTGATGGAGTGGTACGACGAACACGGCCGGACCATGTCGCACGAGAAGTGGACGAATCCCGCGCACCGGACCCTGCAGTACGTCGCAACCTCCACGCCCGAAGAGGAAGCCCTCAACCGCATCCTGCTGATGATCCACGGCAACGAAGAGCCCATCGACGTGACCCTGCCCGAGATCGAGGGCGTGTCCCGATACATCCCGTTGTGGTCGAGCGCCGATGAACACCCCTCGGCGGATGTCGAGATCTGCGCCCCCGGGGACACGGTGTCGCTGTCCCCGACGGCGATGAGATTGTTCCGGGCCGAGTGACACTCCGCAAGAGCCTGTCGACCCCGACGGGGCCGATGTAGGTTCGGAGCGTGGTTACGACAACGCGCGTCGCGCATCCCCGTCCCTGGCGAAGCGCAAGCTCGCTCCCCGTCTTCGACGTCCCGCCCCAGGCCGGAGGCGAGGCCACCCGGAGCCTCCGCATCCCGCTGGCGAAGCCCCACCCCTCCGTCCCCTGGGGGCCGTTCCGACCCAAGGCGTTCGCCGGAGAGGTCGTCCCCTTCACCGTCACGGCGTTCCGGGAAGGACACGACAGCATCGGGGTGCTGGTGCGCCTGACCGCGCCCGACGGCGACGTGTCTCTGCACCGCCTCCGCGCTCTCGGCGACGGTTTCGACCGTTGGAGCACCGAGGTGGCGCTCGTCCAGGAAGGGACGTGGACGTTCCGTTTCGAGTCGTTCGCCGATGACTTCGCCACTTGGCAGCACGCGGCCGACCTCAAGATCGCGGCGGGCGTCGACGAGCAGCTCATGCGCGAGATGGGCGCTCTGCTCTTCGAACGCGCCGGTTCGCAGAAGGGCCGGGCGAAGGCCGAGCGCGCACGGCTCGTCCGGGCCGCGGCCTCCTTGCGGGACGCCGCCGTCGACCGCAACGGTGCACTCGCCGTCGTCCGCGACCCCGAGCTGGCCGCGGTGATGCACGCTCGGCCCCTCGCCTCCCTCTACACCGTCGGCGAGCAGCACGAGCTCCTCGTCGAGCGCGAGCGCGCCGGCTCCGGCGCGTGGTACGAGTTCTTCCCGCGCTCGGAGGGAGCAGAAGTCCTCGCGAGCGGTCAGATCCGCAGCGGAACGTTCCAGACCGCGATCCGGCGGCTTCCCGCCGTCGCGGACATGGGGTTCGACGTGCTCTACCTGCCGCCAATCCATCCGATCGGGCGCGTGAACCGGAAGGGCCGGAACAACACCCTCGACCCGCAGCCCGGTGACCCCGGCTCGCCCTGGGCGATCGGCTCGGACGAGGGTGGGCACGACACCGTGCATCCGGACCTCGGAACCCTGGAGGACTTCCGCGCGTTCGTCACGGCCGCACGCGACGCGGGGATCGAGGTGGCTCTGGACTTCGCTCTCCAGGCGGCGCCGGATCACCCGTGGGTGCGCGAGCACCCCGAGTGGTTCACAACGCTCCCGGACGGATCCATCGCGTACGCCGAGAACCCGCCGAAGAAGTACCAGGACATCTACCCGATCAACTTCGACAACGATCCCGAGGGCATTCGTGCGGAGGCGCTCCGCGTCGTCCGACACTGGATCGATCAGGGCGTGAAGATCTTCCGCGTGGACAACCCCCACACCAAGCCGTTGCAGTTCTGGGAATGGCTGATCGCGACGGTGAACGCCGAGCATCCCGACGTCGTGTTCCTCGCCGAGGCGTTCACCCGTCCCGCGCCGCTGCAGTCCCTCGCGTCGGTCGGGTTCCAGCAGAGCTACACGTACTTCACCTGGCGGAACACCAAGGCCGAGCTCGAAGAGTTCCTCCTGTCGTTGGCGCGGGAGACGGCGGATTTCCTCCGACCCAACCTGTTCGTGAACACACCGGACATCCTCACCGAATACCTGCAGTTCGGCGGTCGTCCCGCCTACCGCATCCGCGCGGCCATCGCCGCGACCGCGGCTCCCACGTACGGCGTCTACGCCGGCTACGAGCTGTATGAAAACGTGGCCCGACCGGGTTCCGAGGAGAACATCGACAACGAGAAGTACGAGTACAAGGTGCGCGACTGGGACGGCGCCGTGGAACGCGGCGACTCCCTCGCGCCGTTCCTCGGGCGCCTGAACGACATCCGCCGGGCCCACCCGGCGCTCGGCCAGCTCCGCAATCTCCGCGTGCACTGGAGCGATGACGACGCCGTGCTGGTCTACTCCAAGCATCTCGACGGCGATCTGTCCCCGAACGGGAACTCCGACACGATCATCGTGGTGGTGAACACCGACCCGCACTCCGTCCGGGAGACGATGGTGCATCTGGATACCACCGTGTGGGGTGTCCCCGCGGGCGACGCCTATGAGGTGGAGGATCTCCTCTCCGGTGCGCGCTGGACGTGGGCCGACCACAACTTCGTCCGTCTGGACGCCTTCACCGAGCCCGTGCACATCCTTCACGTCAAGGAGACCCGATGAGCGATCACGACCACGTCTGGGATGCCGTCGCCACCGGCTCGCATCACGACCCGCATGCCGTCCTCGGGCTGCACCCGGTAGCAGAGGGTTGGGCGGTGCGCGCCCGACGCCCGCTCGCGAAGACCGTCACGGCGGTCTTCGCGGACGGGGAGCGCGTAGAGCTCGCCCACGTTCGCGGGGGTATCTGGGAGGGGCGCCGAGCCGCCGCGCCCGGCGGCTACGAGATCGAGGCGACATACGACGGCGGCACCGTCCATGTCGCCGCGGACCCCTATGCGTACACCCCCACCGTCGGCGAGCTCGACCTCCATCTCATCGGGGAAGGTCGGCACGAGGAGCTGTGGAAGGTGCTCGGTGCTCACGTCCGCACCCAGGACGGCGTCCCCGGCACGGCTTTCGCCGTCTGGGCACCGAACGCGCAGGCCGTGCGCGTCGTCGGCGACTTCAACGGCTGGGACGGCCAGGGCCACGCGATGCGCTCGATGGGGTCCACCGGTGTGTGGGAGTTGTTCATCCCGGTGCTCGACGTCGGCGCCATCTACAAGTTCGAGATCCTCTCCCGCTACGGCGAATGGGTGACCAAGGCCGACCCGATGGCGCGTTGGGCGGAGGTCCCGCCGGCGACCGCGTCCGTCGTCACGCATTCGGACTACGAGTGGCAGGACGCCGCCTGGCTCGAGGCACGGGCGCGGAGCACCCCGCTCAGCGCCCCCATGTCCGTGTACGAGCTCCACTTCGGCTCGTGGCGCCCCGGCCTCACCTACCGCGAGGCGGCCGACAGCCTCATCGACTACGTCACCGCTCAGGGTTTCACCCACGTCGAGTTCATGCCGCTCGCGGAACACCCCTTCGGAGGGTCCTGGGGCTACCAGGTCACCGGCTACTACTCCCCGACCAGCCGGTTCGGCACCCCGGATGACCTCAAGTACCTCATCGACCGACTCCACCAGGCCGGGATCGGCGTGATCATGGACTGGGTTCCCGGCCACTTCCCGAAGGATTCGTTCGCTCTGGCGAGGTTCGACGGCGAGGCGTTGTACGAGCACCCGGATCCGCGGCGTGGCGAGCACAAGGACTGGGGGACGTACATCTTCGACTACGGACGTCGGGAGGTGCGGAACTTCCTCGTCGCCAACGCCCTGTACTGGATGGAGGAGTTCCACGTCGACGGACTCCGAGTCGACGCGGTGGCATCGATGCTCTACCTCGACTATTCGCGGGAGCCGGACGAATGGGTCCCGAACGTCCACGGTGGTCGGGAGAACCTGGAGGCGATCTCCTTCCTCCAGGAGGTGAACGCCACCGCCTACAAGCGCTACCCGGGAATCGTCATGATCGCGGAGGAGTCCACCAGCTTCCCCGGTGTGACCGCGCCCACCGACCACGGCGGTCTCGGTTTCGGGTTCAAGTGGAACATGGGGTGGATGAACGACACGCTGCAGTACATCAAGCGTGACCCGATGTACCGCTCGCATCACGAGGGCGAGCTGTCCTTCTCCTTCGTGTACGCCTTCAGCGAGAACTTCGTCCTGCCCATCAGCCACGACGAGGTCGTCCACGGAAAGGGCAGCCTCTTCACACGGATGCCGGGCGACCACTGGCAGAAGCTCGCCAACCTCCGCGTGTTCCTCGCGTACATGTGGTCTCACCCCGGTAAGCAGCTGCTGTTCATGGGGCAGGAGTTCGGGCAGATGTCCGAATGGTCCGAGGGTCGTTCTCTGGACTGGTGGCTGTTGGACCAGCCGTCGCACGCCGCACTCCAGCGGTTCGTCGGCAGCCTCAACCGTGTGTACCGGGATCAGTCGGCGCTGTGGTCGCGCGACAGCGACGGCGCCGCCTTCCACCGGCTCGGTGCACCGAGCTGGAACCCCAACGTGATCTCCTTCGCGCGCCGCGACTGGCACGGCAACACGGTGGTGTCGATCTCGAACTTCTCCGGCGTCCCCGTCCACGGCTTCGAGCTCGATCTGCCGGAGCCGGGTGTGTGGGAGGAGATCCTCAACAGCGACGCGGACGACTTCGGTGGATCGGGCGTGGGGAACTTCGGCGTCGTGCACGCCGGTGAGGGAGGGCGTGCGCACCTGACGCTTCCGCCGTTGGGAGCGGTCTGGCTGCGCCACCGTCGCGAGGCGCACATCCCGACCCTCGCGGAATGAGGGAACGCGGGGTGCTGCCGGACATGGTCCGGCAGCACCCCGCCTCCCCTCGGGCGGGGCGGGTGACCGCGATCAGAAGAGCAGCGACGCCAGCCGTCCGCGGGCGCGGAGCACGCGCGGGTCGGTGTCGCCCACCAGACCGAAGTACTCCAGCAGACGCTCGCGGAGCGGCCCGCGTTCCGCATCGGGAAGGGCCGCCATCAGATCGAGGAGACGCTCGAAGGCGTCATCGACGTGGCCACCCGTGACATCCAGATCCGCCACGAGCAACGCCGACGGAACGTCGGAGGGGTTCGCCGCGGCCGCCGATCGCGCCTCCGCGAGGTCGACACCCTGGACTCGGTCGAGCAGACGCACCTGCCCGAGTCCGGCCTGAGCGTCCGCGTCGCGAGGGTTCTCCGCCAGCGCCTTCTCGTACGCGGCGATGGCCCGCGCGTAGTCGCCCTCCTCGATCGCCGCGAAGGCCTCGGCGTGCAGCGGCGGAAGGGGGGCCTCCGCAGGCTCGGTCTCCGCCCCGTCGCCGTCCTCGCGGGGAACGGTGCCGGTCACCCCGTGCTGGGCAGCCAGCTGGAGAAGCTGGCCCAGCACCTCGCGGACCTGCTGCTCGGGAACCGCTCCGGTGAACAGAGGGACGGGCTGACCGCCCACGAGCCCGACGACCATCGGGATCGACTGGGCGCGGAACGCCTGCGCGAGCTGCGGATTGGCGTCCACGTCGACCTTCACCAGGACGACGCGCCCGTCGAGCTCCGTGACGACCTTCTCGATGACCGGGCTCAGCTGCTTGCAGGGCCCGCACCACTCCGCCCAGAGGTCGACGACGACGGGGACGGTTCGCGAGAGCTCGAGCACCTGCGAGAAGGTGTCATCGGTCGCGTCGAAGACGAGCGACGGCGCCGACGCGGATGCCGAGGTTGCGCCCGTTCCGGGGGTGGGGCGCGCTGCGGCCTGGCGGAGGGACGAGAGGTCCACGGCGCCGCGCAGGGCGGCTGGGGAGAGATCGGTCACGGGATCACCTTCGCTTCGAGGATGTCGGACGCGTAGCCGAGCAGACGGATCCGTTCGCTGGATCCCTGACCGGGCACGTAGAAGAAGATCTGATCGCTGAACGTCGTCTCGAACCCCGTTGCGGACTGGTCAGCCCCCGCGAGGGTTTGCACCGTGGCGTTGTTGTCCAGCTTGATGACCGCGTCTTCATTGGTGGGTCGGACCTCGTCGCTCTCCCGCACACTGACGGCGACGATCGCGCCGCTCTCCAGGGTCGCGAGGGCATAGGGCGCGAATGCGCCCTCGGTGGACGAGAACGTGAGGCTTCCGGTCGACGCAGCGGTCTGGTTGAACTCCTCCAGGCGGCGTGCACGGTCGGATGCGATGCTGGCTCGCAGCTGGTCGCCCTCCTCTTCGAAGACCTCGAAGAACTCGCTGTCCTCGCCGTTGTTGATGACGTCCGAGTAGGCGGCCGCCACCTCCTCGGGGGGCATGATCAGGAAGGGCGAGTCCGGCTGCACCTGCGGCGCTCCGACGTACGTGGGCGCGAGATCCGGCATCAGCGTGGAGGCTTCGAGGCTTCCCGCATAGGACAGCAGGAAGTCCGACCACGGATCCTTCTGCGTCAGCACCATGATGCTGGAGGTGTTGGACGATTCGTCATCGGCGACGGCGAGGAAGGACCGTGGCCACCCGTCGAACGCTTGGGGCAGGATGATCTCGAGCGAGCCCGAGACGATGGGAGCGGGCGCGGCGTAGTCGGGGATCGCCCCGCGCAATGTGTAATTGGTCGCGCGAGCAGCGAGCATCGCCCCGTCCAGGCGCGTGGCGGCGAGATCCAGGTCGAGCGCTGCATCGGCCTCGCCGACGGTGTCGGCCACGCGCTCCACGATGGTCTCAGCCTGGTCACGGGTGACCGCCGGCTGCTGCTGGCCCTCCGGTGCGATGACCGTCTGCGTCGGCGTCGGAGTGGGCGACGCGCCGAGCTGCGGCCACGCGTCTGCGGAGCATCCGGCGAGAAGCAGGACGGAGACGCCGAGCGCGGGGACGGCGAGGATCGGCCGGCGACCTCGTGAGAGCGCACGCCTCACGCCACCGGCGCTGATGACCCCCTTGCGCGAAGCGCTGTTCGAAAGATCGATGGGCTCCGTCACCGGGACGGGGAGCCCCTTGCGACGCGGACCCTTCGAGCGGCGGATGTGTCGGATCGCGAGGAAGTACAGCCAGACGCCGACCGCCATGACGATCGCGCCGCCGACGATGAGGGGACCGGCCCACGGCGTGCGATTGGTGATCGGCCACGTGACCGACAGCTTCGTCGGCGCAGCGGACTCGCCGTCGGCCGCGAGGAGCACGGAGAGGTCTTCCGGGATCTGGAGGGGGGTGACCAGGTTGTCTGTCTGCTCGTACTCGGCCAACCACAGGTCCGACCCGCGGGGATCGCGGCTCGCGGCCGTCGGATCAGGACCTTCGGCGCCCGCCGCGTCCTCCTCGGTCGTCGCCTCGGGAGTCGCGCTCGCGTCGTCGCCGGCCGGCGCGTCCTCCCCCGGCTCCGCCGTGATCGCGGGTTCGATGTCGGTGGTGATGAGTGCGCCTTCGTCTCCGACGGTGACGGCCGTGTATGCGGTGTCGGAGAGCCAGGCCTGCATGTCCGTCGTCCGCCCATAGGCGGCGAAGATCTCCCCCTCGCCGTCGGCGCGGAGCGTCTGCGCACCGGGATACATGTTCATGACGGCACCGTCGACGAGCACATAACGGGCGTCGCTGTCGATCACGGCGCCGGCACTCTGCGTCGTCGGCCCCTGGAAGACGGTGCGCTGAGCGATCCCGGCGCCGATCATCAGCGCCGCGAGGACGAAGGCCGCGACGGCCCACACGAAACGCACGGAGAAATCCTTCCCGAGCCGGCCCATGGGTCATCGGGCGACGGACTCGACGTTTCAGAGTAGCGAAATCGACCTGAAAGCGCCCCGGGAGCGCCCAATGCCCGTGTGTGCGGCATCCCCTGCGTATCCTGACCACACGCGTCTGCGCGACGCCGTTCGAACCCTGGAGTCTCCATGAAGGTGCACAACCCGTTCCGCGTGGCGTTCGTCGCGACTCTCGGGGTCGGATTGGGGCTTCTGTTCATCGGCAGCATCCAGACGCTGTCCACGATCCTCCTCTACGTCGGCACCGCCCTCTTCCTGTCGCTCGGCCTCGACCCGCTGGTCGGCTGGCTCGAGCGGCGCGGGCTGCCCCGCTGGGCGGCCGTCCTGGTGACGATCCTCGGAGTCCTGGCCGCATTCGCCGGGGTCATCCTCATCGTCGTCCCCGTGATCGTCGGACAGATCGCGCAGCTGATCGCCCAGGTGCAATCCGTGGTGGAGCGCGCGGATTGGGACCCGATCACCGATGTGCGCGAGTGGATGGCGGCCTCCTTCCCCGCGCTCGACGTCGATCGCGTTCTGGCATACGTGCAGGAGTGGGTCGACTCCCTCGATCTCGGCGCCATCGGTAGCGAGATCGGTGGCGGGATCTTCGTCGTCGGCGGCGCCGTCATCGCCGGCCTCGCGGGAGCCTTCATCGTTCTGATCCTGACCATCTACTTCACCGCCTCCACGCCGAGTCTCAAGCGTGCCGTGTATCAGCTGGTCCCCGCCTCCAAGCGAGCCCGCGTGATCGATCTCGGTGAGCAGATCACGGACTCCGTCGGCTACTTCGTCATCGGGCAGGGAAGCCTCGGGGTGATCAACGGCGTCCTGAGCATGATCTTCCTCAGCATCATCCAGGCACCGTTCCCCGCCGTGCTCGCTGTGATCGCCCTCTTCTTCTCGCTGATCCCGCTGGTCGGCACCCTTACCGGCTCGACGATCATCGTGCTGATCTGCCTCGGTCTCGGGTCTCCGACGACCGCGATCGTGGCGGCGATCTACTACCTGATCTACATGCAGCTCGAGGCGTACGTCATCGCCCCGCGGATCATGGGCCGCGCCGTTTCCGTCCCCGGCGCGGTCGTGGTGATCGCCGCATTGGCCGGCGGTTCGCTTCTCGGACTTCTCGGCGCCCTCGTCGCGATCCCGATCGCGGCCAGCATCCTGATCATCTACCGCCAGGTGGTCATCCCCCGCCAGAACGAGCGGTGACTCAGGCGGTGCCGTCCGACCACTCGGTGGCGAGCGGCAGCGCACCCGGGTTCACTGCCGCCACGATCTCCGTGAGGACCCGGCGGGTCTGGTTCTCCCCGACCCACAGGTGCTTGCCCCCCTCGACGGCGATGAGCGCAGCGGCGGGAACCGACGCGAACCGCTCCCGTGCTTCGTCCGGTCGCAGGTAGTCGTCGAACTCGGGGACGAGGATGACGAGCGGTCGCGGATCTCCGGCCCAGGCGGCGACGTCCTCGTCGGTCGCGCGGTGCAGCGGCGGCGACAGCAGGATGGCGCCGTCGATCGCATGATCGCGCCCGTACTTCAGCACCAGTTCCGTTCCGAACGACCACCCCACCAACCAGGGGTTCGGGAGGGATCGCGTCGCGACGAAATCCATCGCGGCGGCGACGTCGAACGCTTCGTTGCGGCCGCCGTCGAAAGCACCCTCGCTGGTCCCTCGTGGGGAGGTCGTGCCGCGGGTGTTGAACCGCAGCACGGCGAGGTCGGCGAGGGCGGGCAGACGACCGGCAGCTTTCCGGAAGATGTGGGAGTCCATGAACCCGCCCGCGGTGGGGAGCGGATGACAGGTCACCAGGGTGGCGACCGGGTCCCGGTCGTGCGGAACGGCGAGTTCGCCGACCAGGGTCAGACCGTCGATCGTCTGCAGTTCGATGTCCTCCCGGCGCGCGGGCAGGAGCATCGGTCCACGGATCTCCATCTCAGTTGATCCTCCAGCAGTGCGTGTGCCAGTGTCGGCGACCCGCCAGGTCGGCGGAGTCCCCCAGAATGCCCGATGCCCGCCACACGACGACGTGCGCCGTCCCGGGGGCGATGTCGTTCGGGCATGCGGGACAGACGTACGTCTTCTGCGCCTGCGCCGCCGCGATCGGCTGCACCGTCCACTCGACGCCCCGTTTGATCTCGGTGCGCTTGAAGCCCGCCAGCAGGCGGGCGAAGGAATCGTCGTCGCCGGCGGGCTCGGGGCGGCGACGGTGGGAACGTGGCATGGGGTCAGTACCACCCGACGCTCTGCGAGTGCCCCCAGGCCCCGCACGGCGCGCCGTAGCGGGCGCCGATGTAGCCGAGGCCCCAGGTGATCTGCGTCGCCGGATTGGTCTCCCAATCGGCGCCGGCGGAGGCCATCTTGTCGCCGGGGAGCGACTGAGGGATGCCGTACGCCCCGCTCGAAGCGTTGTAGGCGTTCACGCGCCACCCGGACTCGCGGTTCCAGAGGGCCACCAGGCACGCGAACTCGTCGTCGTTCCAGCCGCGCGCGATGACCATGTCGTACGCGATCGCTTGGGCCGAACCCGGATCGGGCGTGACGAACGGCGGCTGCCAGGCGGCCGACTCCACCGCCGGCGGGTCTGCGCTCTCGACGGGCGATTCCGGCTCGGGCTCGGGCGTCGGGGTGGGCGTGACGTAGACGGTGTAGTTCCCGCGATCCAGCACGGCGGGCTCGGCCGCGGCGTCGCCGCCGCTCTCCGCGGAGATCTGCGCGTCGGCCAGGGAGCTCGCGTAGAGGCTCACCGTCGAGATCGCGGTGACCGAGGGGGCCTCGGCGACCGCGAGACCGGCAGGCCCTATGGAGGCGGCTGCGAATCCCGTGACCGCGACGACGCCGAACACCGCGAGCACGTCACGGCGGCGCGAGCGCCGAGGCGCAGAACGTGCCGTCGCTCGGGGCCGCACACTGGACGTCGGCGAGTCCGTGCGAGCCGCATCACGGTACGCGCGGCGCGTGGTCAGCTCGTCGGACGGGGTCACAATGGGCCGAGTCTACCGAGCGGTCACGGGCGCTGTCACCCCGGCGCGAAGCGTCACGAGACGGCCAACATGACCTCGACGACCGCGTCGAGAACAGCGTCGACCTGGCCTTCGTGGTAGCCGCCGCGCTGCATGCGGAACGCCACCGAGCGCACCTGCTCGACGCTCACGGGAGAGCCGTCCTCGAGGTAGCGCGCGATCTTGTCCGCGACCAGGTCGACCTCGTCCACCCGGTAGCCGTAGCGCAGGAGTCCGACGCGGCGGAAGCGATGCCCGCGCGGACGCGCGAGCCGGTCGAGCACGACCTGTGCAGTCTCCCGCGTGCGGCCCACCCATCCCTCCACGCCGTCCGAGGAGAGCGCGGCTTCCCTCTCCCGCAGGGCGAAGGCGTCCTCGATCCGACCCAGGGCCGCGTCCACCGCCGCGATCGCGTATCCCTCGCGCACGAGGGGGAAGGCCACCGCCCGTACATCGGCGGAGCTCAATCCGGCGTCCGCCTGCTCGAAGGCGGCGCGCGCGCGGGCGAGGAACTCCTCTACGGCGACCTTGTCGTAGCCCCGGTCGCGGCCGCGCGTCTCGGGGAACATCGGGGAGGACGCGTCACTCATGCGATCACCACAGGGGAGAAGAGATAGTACAGAGCCAGTGCTGCCATCGCGGACGGGAGGATCGAGTCCAGCCGGTCGAGGACGCCGCCATGCCCCGGAAGCCACGAGCTCATGTCCTTGATGCCGAGATCCCGCTTGATCATGGATTCGCCGAGGTCGCCGGCGGTCGCCGTGCCCAGGATCACCAGGCCGACGACGATGCCGGCCCACCACGGCAGCGAGAGCAGGAAGATCGCCACGAGAACACCGGCGATCACGGCCGCCGCGGCCGCTCCCGCGAAACCCTCCCACGTCTTCTTGGGGCTGATCTTCGGCGCCATCGGGTGCCGTCCCCATGCCAGGCCGCTCGCGTACGCTCCGGTGTCCGCTGCCACCGCAATGATGACGAACGAGAGGATCCACCACTGCCCACCCTCCTGCCGGAGCAGAACCACGCCGAGGCTGGCGAAGAACGGGACGTAGAGCTGCACGAACGCGGAGACGAGAGCATCCGAGAGGATCGCCCCTCCGGGGCGCCCGTCGTCGGCGACCATCTGACGCAGGAGCCGCCATACGACGACGAACGCCACCGCGGCGAACACCGTCACCCAGTGCAGCCAGGGATCGAGGATCGCGGGCAGCAGCACCAGGACCGTGCCCGCGACCAGTTGTGGGACGAGGTCGACGCGGCGACCTGACGCGGACAGTGCGCGGGAGAACTCGAACACCCCGAGCAATGCGGCGCCGAGCGCGAAGACGAGGAAGAACCACTTCACGAAGAGCAGGGTCGTCAGGACCACCGCGCCGATCGCGAGGGCGATCACGATCGCCAGGATCAGATTGCGTCCGGTGCGCTGCTTGATCCGCTCGTTGGCCTCTTCGAATTCGGCCCGCGCGTGCGCGACGTGGCTGTCGAACTCGCTGCGTGCGGCGCGTACGTGGGCCTGGAACGCCGCCGAGGGCTCACCGGCCTCGCGGGCACGCGCAGCCTGCCGGCGGGACAGCGGCGGAGCGGGCTCCCCCGGCACCTCCGCGGCGCCACCCGAGCGATCGGACATGACGTGCGTCAGACTTCCAGGAGCTCTGCTTCTTTGCGCTTGAGCGCCTCGTCGATCGCGTCGACGTGGGCGCGCGTGAGCGCGTCCAGCTCCTTCTCGGCCCGGACGAGCTCGTCTTCTCCGACCTCGGACTTGAGTGCGTCGAGGTCGTCCTTCGCCTTACGGCGGATTCCGCGGACGTGCACCTTCGCGTCCTCGCCCTTGGTCCGCACGAGCTTGACGTACTCCTTGCGGCGCTCCTGGGTGAGCTCGGGCATCGTGACCCGGATGATGTTGCCGTCGTTGCCCGGATTGGCGCCGAGGTTCGGCGCGTCGCGGATCGCCTGCTCAATGGCCTTCAGCGCCGACTTGTCGTAAGGGGTGACGACGATCGTGCGGGCCTCGGGCGTGTTCAGTGAGGCCAACTGGGCCAGGGGCGTCGGCGACCCGTAGTAGTCGACCATCAGCTTCTGGAAGAGCTGCGGGTTCGCTCGACCCGTGCGAACAGTGGAGAAGTCCTCCTTCGCCGCTTCGACGGCGCGATCCATGCGCTCTCCGGTTTCAGCCAGGACGTCCGCGATCACAGTGTCTCCTTCGCGTTGGGGTCGGTTCAGTCTACTCAGCGGGGTGCGTCACGCCGTGACCAGCGTGCCGATGGAATCGCCGAGAAGCGCGCGCGTGACGTTCCCCGCGGGCTCCATGCCGAACACCCGCATGTCCATCTTGTTGTCCATGCAGAGGCTGAAGGCGGTGGAATCGACGACCTTCAGTCCACGCTGGAGCGCGTCAAGGTAGGTGATCCGGTCGATGCGGGTTGCGGACGCGTCCTTCTTCGGGTCGGCCGTGTAGACACCGTCGACGCCGTTCTTCGCCACCAGCACCTCGGACGCGCCGATCTCCAGAGCCCTCTGGGCGGCGACGGTGTCGGTCGAGAAGTAGGGCAGACCGGCTCCGGCGCCGAAGATCACGACGCGCCCCTTCTCCATGTGCCGTTCGGCGCGTCTCGGGATGTACGGCTCGGCGACCTGCGTCATCGAGATCGCGGACTGCACGCGTGTGGCCGCTCCCGCCTGCTCGAGGAAGTCCTGGAGGGCCAGCGCGTTCATCACGGTCCCCAGCATGCCCATGTAGTCGGCGCGACCACGGTCCATTCCGCGCTGGCTGAGCTCTGCGCCGCGGAAGAAGTTGCCTCCCCCCACGACGATGGCGACCTCGACCCGATCGACGGCTTCGGCGATCTCCCGCGCGATCTGACCGACCACATCGGGGTTCACGCCCAGCTGGCCTCCGCCGAACGCCTCGCCGGAAAGTTTCAACAGGACGCGGCGGCGCCCGGTGGACTCACTGATCAACGATCTTCCTCTCGTCTGACGACAACCTACGGCATGACAAGGGCCCGCATCGGCGAACGATGCGGGCCCTCAGGCGTCTCAGGCGCCGACCTTGAACCGGGCGAAGCCGGTGAGCGTCAGACCTGCGTCCTTGGCGACCTGGGCCACCGACAGCTTGTTGTCCTTGGCGTAGTCCTGGTCGAGGAGCGACACCTGCTTGAAGAACGCGTTGACACGGCCCTCGACGATCTTCGGGAGGGCGGCCTCCGGCTTGCCCTCGTTGCGGGAGATCTCGGTGACGATCTCGCGCTCCTTCTCGACATCGGCCTCGGGGACCTCGTCGCGGGAGAGGTAGCTCGGGTTCGCGAACGAGATGTGCTGCGCGAGGCTCCGCGCGGTCTCCGCGTCATCGCCCGAATAGGCGAGCACCACGCCGACCTGCGGCGGCAGGTCCTTGCTGGTCTTGTGCAGGTAGATCTCGAACTTGTCGCCGGCGAGGGTCGCGACGCGCCGGAGCTCGACCTTCTCTCCGATGATCGCGGCCTCGTCGGAGATGAGCTGCGCGACGGTCGAAGAACCGGCGGGAGCGGCGAGAGCAGCCTCGGCGGAGTCGGCCTGCGCGGCGGCGGCGGCATTCAGGACCTGGTCGGCCAGCGCGATGAAGCGGTCGTTCTTGGCGACGAAGTCCGTCTCCGTGTTCAGCTCGATGATCGTGACCTTGCCCTCGAGCTCCTTGGCCGCGACGAGACCTTCCGAGGTGGACCGGTCGGCGCGCTTGGCGTTGCCCTTCGCACCCTTGAGGCGCAGGATCTCGACGGCCTTCTCGAGGTCGCCGTCGGCCTCCTCGAGCGCCTTCTTGGTGTCGACCATGCCGGTGCCGAGCTGCTCACGCAGCGTCTTGATGTCGGCGATCGTGAAGTTTGCCATGGGTGGCGGCTCCTTGTTTGGTGACGGTGTCAGATGCCGCGGCGGGGCGTCGTGAAGACGCTCCCGCCGCGGCGAAGGGATGAAAGTGCTTACTTGGCCGCTTCGGCGTCGGTCGCGGCCTCTGCGCCCGCGGCGTCGGCCGACGACTCGGTCGCGGCCTCGCCCTCGACGGCCTGTTCGTCGGCGACGGCCTCGTCAGCGGCCTTCTCGGCCTCGGCGACATCGGCGACAGCCTCGGTGGAAGCCGAGGACTGCTCCGGCGCGCCCTGCTCGAGCAGCTCGCGCTCCCACTCGGCGAGCGGCTCTGCGGCCTGCTCCGCCTCGCCGGCGGGCTGGTGACGCTGGATGAGCCCCTCGGCGGCGGCGTCGGCGATGATGCGGGTGAGGAGGCTCACCGAGCGGATCGCGTCGTCGTTGCCGGGGATCGGGTACTGGAACTCGTCGGGGTCGGCGTTGGTGTCCAGAATGCCGATGACGGGGATGCCGAGCTTCGTCGCCTCGTTCACGGCGAGGTGCTCGCGCTTGGCGTCCACGACCCAGATCGCCGACGGCGTCTTGGTCATGTTGCGGATACCACCGAGGGACTTGTGGAGCTTGTCCAGCTCGCGCTTCTTCAGCAGGAGCTCCTTCTTGGTGAAGCCGCTCTCCGCCGGGTTGTCGTAGTCGAGCTCCTCGAGCTCCTTCATCCGGGCGAGACGCTTGGACACGGTCTGGAAGTTGGTCAGCAGACCACCGAGCCAGCGCTGGTTGACGTAGGGCTGTCCCACGCGCGTCGCCTGCTCGGCGAGGATCTCCTGAGCCTGCTTCTTGGTACCGACGAAGAGGATGGTGCCGCCGTGCGCGACGGTCTCCTTCACGAACTCGTAGGCCTTGTCGATGTAGCTCAGCGACTGCTGGAGATCGATGATGTGGATGCCGCTGCGCTCGGTCAGGATGAAGCGCTTGACTTTCGGGTTCCACCGGCGGGTCTGGTGTCCGAAGTGAACGCCGCTGTCGAGCAGCTGGCGGATGGTGACGACGGCCATGGCCGTACTCCTTGTCTGGGCGTTGTCGCCCCTTGCGGTTGTTTCGCACCGAGCCGGTGGCCGGTGTCCCTGGTGCCCGGCGCACTCCCACCCCGTGAAGGGACCGAGGGGAGGAACGCCACGTGCGGCAGGCCGCACGTTCGGGCACGCGTAGTCATCCCGACGAGCGGGATGCGTCTGCCAGTGTATCAGTCGGCCCTCCTCCCCCACGGCGCACCGGGTCGACCTTTCCACCGAATCCGGCGGACGCCGTCGACGAGCGGATCCCGGGACGCAGACTGCTCACATGACCACCCGTGCGCTCCGCGCCGTCCTCGTGGCCGCCTCCGTCCTGCTGGGGCCGATGCCTGGAATGGGCGTGACGGATCCCGCTGACACCGACACCGCTGTTCCGGCACCTCCCGCCGGGTCATGGACGTGGCCGGTCTCCCCTGCCGCCCTCGTCCGCCCGTACGAACCGCCGGCCCACGCTTACGCACCAGGGCATCGAGGTGTCGACATCGGGTCGACGCCGGGGGCCCCCGTCCGTGCGCCGGCGGCGGGCATGGTCGTCTTCGCCGGCCGGGTCGTGGATCGCCCGGTCATCTCGATCGACCACGGCGGCGGTGTGGTGAGCTCGATGGAGCCGATCGACCCGACGGTCGAGGTGGGCGATGTCGTCGACGCCGGTTCGCGGATCGGATCCGTCACTCCCGACGGTCACGGAGCACCCGGACGGCTCCACCTCGGCATCCGCATGCACGGCGCGTACGTGGACCCGCTTTCTCTGCTGTCCTCCCCCGCGCGGGCCGTACTCCTCCCGTGCTGTTGACGCAGGGGCCTCACGCCCGCGGGTGGGCGCGGCGATAGCTCGCGTGCAACCGCTCGGTCGATACGTGCGTGTAGATCTGCGTCGTGCCGAGGCTGGCGTGCCCCAGCATCTCCTGCACCGCGCGCAGGTCGGCCCCGCCGTCGAGCAGATGGGTGGCCGCCGAGTGGCGGAGCGCGTGCGGGCCGGCGGTCCGCCCGATCTCGTGGCCGAGGAGCCGCGACACCACGTCGTACGCCGAGCGGGTGTTCAACCGTGCCCCCCGCGCCCCCAGGAACAGCGCGGAGCCCGCGGCTCCCGCGCCGCGTTCCGCCAGCGCGGGGCGACCCCGCACCAGGTAGGCGGCGAGGGCTTCCGCAGCGGCGTCGCCGTAGGGGACGACGCGGTCCTTCCCGCCCTTTCCCGTTACCCGGACCGTCTGTCGTCCGGCGTCCACGGCGTCCAGGTCGAGACCGCACGCCTCCGCGACCCGTAGCGCGGAGGCGTAGACCAGCTCGACGAGGGCGTGGTCGCGCAAGGCGATCGGATCTCCGCCCTCGGCTCGACGGGCGAGTTCGCCCAACACGCGACCCAGAGTGTCCGCCGCGGCGACCCGGGGCAGGGTGCGCCCTCTCCGCGGCGCGGTCAGCCGGAGGCTCGGGTCGGCGCCCGCACGCCCGGTCTCGACCGCCCACGCGAAGAATCCTCGGACCGACGCGATCCGACGGGCGAGCGTCGCGCGGGACGCTCCCCGTTGCGTGGCCGCCCAGAGCCAATCCCGCAGGTGGTCACGGGTGACGTCCGTGAGCGGCACCTGCGGGAGCGAGCGTTCGAGATCGACGAGATCGGAGCGGTACGCACGCAGCGTGGCATCGGCGACGCGGCGCACCGAGGAGAGATGGGCGAGATACTCCTCGACGGCGGCGTGCACCTGCATGAGGTCCACTATCGCCCACCGCGCGTACGCGGGTCCGACCGCCGCTCCGGAGGCACGCGGGTTCATCCACCCCGGAGCCAGCCGTTCAGGGTCCGACGTGCCCGGCCTTCCAGTTCCAGCATGCCCAGGCATCCCGTCACGTCGGCTTCGGCGAGACCCGTGTGCCGCGCTATCTCGGTGACGCTGCGCGGCGTGCGCGAGCTCAGGGCGTCCCGCACCCGTCGGGAATCGGTGTCGACGGACGTCGCGTCGGCAGTCGCGCGCTCCGACGACGGATCGGCGGGGAGGGCGCCGATCAGGTCCGCGACGTCGTCGACCCCGGTCACGCAGACCGCGTCGTACTCGCGGAGCAACCGATGACAGCCGGCCGACGCCGCGCTGGTGACCGGGCCGGGGACGGCACCGAGGGGACGGCCGAGTGCCGACGCGTGACCGGCGGTGTTCAGCGAGCCGCTCCGCCATCCGGCCTCGACCACGACGGTCGCCGCCGACAGAGCGGCGATGAGCCGATTCCGCTGGAGGAAGCGCCACCGTGTGGGTGCGGTGCCGCAGGGCACCTCGCTGATCACGACGCCCGTCGCCGCGATGTCGGCCAGCATCCCCGCATGCCCCGCCGGGTACGGGCGATCAGCACCGCCCGCGAGAAGGGCCATCGTGACGCCGCCCGCGCGGAGGACGGCACGGTGCGCCGCTCCGTCGATGCCGTACGCGCCGCCGGACACCACGGCGATGCCGCGCGCGACCAGGCCCGCTCCCAGCTCGATCGCGACATGTTCTCCGTAGGCCGTCGCGGCCCGGGCACCCACGATCGCGACCGCGGGACGGTCCGTGCCCAGCCGTGCGGGATCGCCGCGGACCCACAGCGCGAGCGGGCTGTGCACCCCGAGGTCGTCGACCGCTGACGGCCACAGCGGATCGCCCGGGACCAGCAGGTGGATGCCGTTTGTGCGCGCCGTCTGCAGCGCGGCGGCGATCGCGCCGCCGTCGATCCGGGGTCGCCACCGCTCCTGGGCGCGCGCCAACGTCCGCGCGTCGCCGATTCCGGACAGCAGACCGTCCTGCGTGATCATCTGCAGCGCCTCGACACGGCCCAGCGCTCGCACGATCGCCCCCGCCACACCGTCCCCCGGCTCGGCGATCACACTCCACGCGGCTGCCGCGTACCGATCGAGGGCGTCCGGGTCGTCGAGATCGTCAGCCCATTCACCCAGGGCGCTCCGCACGACGCGCAGATCGAGGCCGTTCATGCCGCGGCACCCCGCTTCAAGAACAGTGCGCGCCCGATATGGTCCGCGGCCAACCGGTCGTGCCCCTCGAGATCTGCGAGCGACCACGCGACCCTCAGCACGCGGTCGTACCCGCGGAGGGTCAGCGATCCTCGATGGAGTGCGGCATCCAGCGGGCGGCGCACGGCCGGATCCGGCGCATACGGCCCGTCCCTGAGCCAGGTGCCCGGTACTCGCGCGTTCAGGGTCCACGGGGTCCCGATCAGGCGCCGTCCCATCCGCGTCCGCGCCTCGGCCACGCGATCTCTGGCCTCCTGGGTCGTCATCGACGGCGGGAGCGCATCCCGCCGGGCCACCGCGACGCGCTGCACCGTCAGCTCGATGTCGATCCGGTCCAAGAGCGGCCCCGACAGGCGACCCAGATACCGGCGAACGGCCGACGGCGGACACGCGCACGATCCGCCGCGGATGCCGTAGTCGCCGCACGGACACGGGTTCGTGGCGAGGATCAGCTGGAATCGTGTGGGGAAGTCCGCGCGCCACCCGGCCCGATCGATGGAGATCATCCCACTCTCGAGGGGCTGGCGGAGGGCGTCGAGGGTCCCGCCGGGGAACTCGGCGGCCTCGTCGAGGAAGAGCACGCCCTCGGACGCCAGCGCGATCGCACCCGGCCGCATCGTCCGTGAGCCACCGCCCACCAAGGACGCGACGCTGGCGGAGTGATGCGGCGAGACAAACGGCGGCGTCCGATCGAGCGTCGCCACCCGCGCTCCGCTCAACGACGCGAGACTCGCCACGGCGAGAGCCGCGTCGTCATCGAGAGGCGGGAGAATGCCCGGAAGTCTCCTCGCCAGCATCGTCTTGCCCGCCCCGGGGGGTCCGCACATGAGGAGGTGGTGGCCGCCCGCCGCGGCCGTGACGAGCGCTTCCACCGCCTGGGGCTGCCCGAGGACGTCGGCGAGTTCTCCGGTGTCGGCGGGAACACGAGGGGTGGTCGTGCCCGGGACGGGCTCTTGATCGGGCACGACGACCTCCGCGCCGTGCCAGGAGGCGACCTGCGCCAGGTTGACGGCCCCGAGGACCTCCGCGCCCGGGACGAGCTCCGCTTCTTCCCGGTTCGCGGCGGGAACCACGATCCGACTCCGTCCGGCCCGCACCGCCGCGATCACGGCGGGAAGCACACCGGGGACGGGGCGCAAGCGGCCGTCGAGACCCAGCTCTCCGAGATGGACCGTGCGCGCCAGAGAGGCGGCATCCATGCCACCTTCCGTGGCCAGCGCGGCCACGGCGATCGCCACATCGAACCCCGCCCCTTGTTTGGGCAGCCCTGCGGGCGACAGATTCACCGTGATCCGGCGACGAGGCAGCGGAAGCTCGCTGTTGACGCACGCGTTGTGCACCCGTCGGGCCGCTTCGCTCAGCGAGCGATCGGGGAGTCCGATGATCTTGAACTCGGGCGTCTGCTCGCTCAAGTCGGCTTCCACCTCCACGCACTCCCCGTGAGCACCCACGATCGCCACCGCCCACGTCCGCGCGACGCCCATCAGATCTCCACGTCCCGGAGGTGCTCGAGCTCGGCGACGGAGGGGTCGCGTCCGGTCAGCCCGATCGCGTCGATGCGCAGCCGGCGCCCCCGGCACACGTCGGGGTGCGCTCCGATCCAGGCGATCCCGAGACGCCACAGTCGTGCCCGCTTCCGCGCGTCGATCGCCTCGAACGGATGCCCGAAGCCCCGTCCGCTCCGGGTCTTGACCTCGACGACGATGACGGCGTCGTCTCCCAGCGCCACGAGGTCGATCTCGCCCGCCGGAACACGCCAGTTCCGGTCCGCGATCGCGTATCCGAGGCTCTCGAGGTAGTGCCCGGCGCGGACCTCGCCCGCCCGTCCGATGTCGTCTTTTCTCGCCATACCGGCATCGTCCGGCACCGGGATCATCCGCCGCGGCACCTCACGGTCATCGGTGGAGTCCCCGGCGATGCCGTGGTACGCGGTCCCTCTGGGGAGGAGGGTCAGGTGTCGAGCGAGAGTTCCTCGGGAAGCTGGAAGTCCCGACGGGAGAGCTCCTCGACGTTGACGTCCTTGAACGTCAGGACGCGGACGGCCTTGACGAAGCGGTCGGCGCGATAGATGTCCCACACCCACACATCGGTCATGGAGATCTCGAAGTAGAAATCGTGCTCGGTGTCGCGCCTGACCACGTTGACGTCGTTGGCGAGGTAGAACCGTCGCTCGGTCTCCACGACGTACTGGAACTGCACGACGACATCGCGGTACTCGCGATAGAGGGCGAGTTCGAGTTCGCGGTCGTAGTCTTCGAAGACGTCGTCATCCATGGTGTCTCCATCCTAGGCGGGCGGCGGGCGCGCGCGTACGAGCCGTCTCCACCTCAGAACAGCGTCGGGCCGTCCCCCAGGCTCCACGAGCGGCGGTGGTGGACGCTCGCGCCGTGGGCGCGGAGTGCCGCGCGATGCGTGGCACTCGCGTAGCCCTTGTTCTCGTCCCATCCGTACAGAGGTGCGTCCTCGTGCATGGCGACCATCAGCGCGTCCCTCGCGACCTTCGCGATGACCGAGGCGGCGGCCGCGGACGCGCAATCCCGGTCCGCCTTCACCTGGGTGCGCACGCGAGCGGCGCTCCCGGGCGTGAGCGAGACGTAATCGTAATTGCCGTCGAGGAGGACGACCGCGTCATCGACGGCCGTCCCGTGCGCGCGGAGATCCGCGAGGGCGCGAGACGTCGCGAGCGACATCGCGCGCATGATCCCGATCTCGTCGATCTCCGCCGCGCTCGCCCAGCCCACCGCGCTGGCGCGCACCCAGTCGCCGGCCCGGCGTGCCACAGCCACCCGGTGCGCGGGCCGAACGAGCTTGGAATCACGAAGGCCCGTCGGTACGCGTCGACGCGCGTCGGCTGCGTCGATCGCGACCGCGCCCACCGCGACCGGCCCTGCGAGAGCACCACGGCCCACTTCGTCGCACGCGACGAGGATCGGGAACTCCTTGAGCAGGCGTCGCTCGAGGGAGAGGCGCGGCTCGACGACGGTCACCGCGGCGACGCCCCCGATGCCGGGGTGGGGTCGGGGACGCCCGCGAAGACGTCGTGATGGAAGTCGGAGAGCCCGAACCGGTCCAGCGGCCAGGTCACGAGGAACGCACGTCCGACGAGGTTGTCGATCGGAACGAACCCCTGCCCCGGCTGTTCGGTGTTGTAGCGGGAGTCCTTCGAGCGATTGCGATTGTCACCGAGCACCCACAGACTGTCGGCCGGCACGGTGACGTCGAAGTCGATCGCCGACGCCGGCTCTCCGGATCCGAGCTTGGTGTAGGTCGTCTCGTCGACGGGCACGCCGTTCACCTCGATCTGTCCGAGCGCGTTGCAGCAGACGACCTGGTCTCCCGGGAGTCCGATGATGCGCTTGACGAGGTGGTCGTCGCTGTCCGACGCGCTCAAGCCGACGAGGGACAGAACCCAGTCGACCGCTTCGACGAAAGGCGCGCGCGGCGGGGTGTTCGACGGGGGGAGCCAGCCGCCGGGATCTCGGAAGACCACGATGTCCCCCCGCTCGTAGTCACCGAAACGGGGGGTGATCTGATCGACCAGGATGCGGTCGCTCACCTGGAGCGTGTCCTCCATCGACCCCGACGGGATGTAGAACGAGCGCACGACGAATGTCTTGACGAGGAACGAGACGAGGATCGCGATCAAAATGATGACCACGACGTCGCGGAGGAAGCTCCACAGGCCGCGTCGGCGGGAACGCCGGGTTTGCGTCGCTGCGGATCCGGCGGCTGCCTCGTCGGCGACGGTGTTCTCGGTGGTCATTCGCGTCCTTCACCCGGCACGCCGGCGATCGGATGCCGCATCCAGGTTCGCACATCGCGCGTGCAACGATGACGGCGATGTCGGGGTTTCGGGGTGTGTTCACGGGCGGAGAAAGGCGAATGCCCCGGTGCACGCACCGGGGCATTCGTGGAATCGCGTCGCTCAGCGGTCGCGCTTCTCCTTGATCTTGGCCTTCTTGCCGCGCAGGGCGCGGAGGTAGTACAGCTTCGCGCGACGCACATCGCCTCGCGTGACGACCTCGATGTGGTCGATGACCGGGGAGTGCACGGGGAAGGTGCGCTCCACGCCCACCTGGAAGCTGATCTTGCGCACCGTGAAGGTCTCGCGCACGCCGTCGCCGGAGCGACCGATCACGATGCCCTGGAAGACCTGGATACGAGAGCGGTTGCCCTCGGTGATGTTCACGTGCACCTTGACGGTGTCGCCGGGCGCGAAGACGGGGATGTCCGACCGCAGCGAAGCTGCGTCGACGGAGTCGAGGATCTGCATGATCGTCTCTCTCTGCGGCCGCCACAGGTCGACCGCGGATGAAGGGGAAAGGGATGTCGTGTGCCCGGGGTCGATGACCGGATCACCGACGGGCTCCCCTGAGGCAGAACCGTTCGGGGCACAAATGAGTATTCTGCCACGGATCGGGCGCGGGTCAAAAGCGCCCGGGCCCGGGAGGCTCCTGCTGTTCGGAGACGACGATCACGTCAGGGGTCGTCTTCTCCGCCGCGGGCTGCTCGGTCGGCGGCAGGAACGCGATTCCTCCCCGGGCTCTCAGGACCGCTCCGGACGGCCGCGCCTCACGCCACAGTTGCCACAGGGACAGCCAGAAGACCGCCACTCCGGCGACGACGGCGAGGAAGAAGGCGAGTCCCCACCACTCCGGGCGGAAGAAGCCGAGCGAGACCACCAGCGCCTGCCAGGTGCCGACCCCGAGGACGTCCCACCATGAGACCGCGCGATCACCACGCACCGTCCCTCGCGCGCGGATCAGTGCCACGAGCACCAGCTGCCAGACGAAGACTCCCG
Organism: Microbacterium aurantiacum; assembly: GCF_021654035.1. Lineage (GTDB taxonomy): Bacteria > Actinomycetota > Actinomycetes > Actinomycetales > Microbacteriaceae > Microbacterium > Microbacterium aurantiacum. Next base: position 132,885 of record NZ_JAJPDW010000005.1, on the reverse strand, counting down.
GAACCGCGAGCACCAGCACCCACAGCAGCGCCCATCCACCGGCGTTGAAGACGCCCCAGCCGATGAGCAGCCAGAGCGGCAGAAGGAACGCGGCCGGCAGAAGCCACAGGAAGAATGCGCGCCGGAGCATCATCTTCTGATGCTACGCCCGTCACCGGAGGCTGCGACAGGCCGATGAGCACGCGTGGCATCCTCACAGCGAGCACCCACCCCCTCGGGCAGAATGGACCGAACGAAAGGGAGCTCCACACATGATCGAACTGCGCACTCCGGCCGAGATCGAGGCCATGCGCCCCGCAGGACGTTTCGTCGCGGAGACCCTGGCGACCCTTCGGGACGAGACGCGCGTCGGCACGAACCTCCTCAGCATCGACCGACGTGCGCACGACATGATCCGGCGCGCGGGCGCCACCTCCTGCTACATCGACTACCACCCGTCGTTCGGCGCGAGTCCGTTCGGGAAGGTGATCTGCACGTCCGTGAACGATGCGGTTCTGCACGGACTCCCTCATGACTACGTCCTCGCCGACGGCGATCTGGTGACTCTCGACTTCGCGGTATCCATCGACGGCTGGGTCGCGGACTCCGCCGTGTCGTTCATCGTCGGAACGCCGCGCGACGAGGATCTCGCCCTCATCGACACGACGGAGCGCGCCCTCGATGCGGCGATCGGGGCCGCCGTGGTCGGCAACCGGGTCGGGGACATCTCCCACGCCGTGGCCGAGGTCGCGCACGGCGACGGATACCGCATCAACACGGATTTCGGAGGTCACGGCGTCGGTCGCGAGATGCACGGAGATCCGCACGTGCCCAACGACGGCAAACCCGGACGGGGCTATCCTCTCCGCCCCGGCCTCGTCGTGGCACTCGAGCCGTGGTTCCTCCAGAGCACTGACAAGCTCATCACGGACCCCGACGGCTGGACCCTGCGCAGCGTGGACGGCTCGCGCGGCGCGCACGCCGAGCACACCGTGGCGATCACGGACGCGGGGCCGATCATCCTGACCGACCGCAGCTGGCTCGGAGTCCACTGAGCACGGCCCCGGTTCCGCCTCAGGGCAGCAGGTCCGGCCTGATGCTGCGCGTGCGCTCCACCGACTGGTCCGCGCGCCACTGCCTGATCGCGCCGTGGTTGCCGCTCATCAGCACGGGGGGCACGGCGAGGCCGCGCCACTGCGCGGGCTTGGTGTAGGCGGGTGCCTCGAGCAATCCGCCCTCGTGGGATTCCTCGACGATGCTCTCCGGGTTCCCGACCATCCCGGGGATCAGACGCGAGATCGCCTCGATCATGGCCATCGACGCGACTTCCCCGCCGTTCAGGACGTAGTCGCCGATGCTCACCGAGCGCACGCGGTGGTCGCGGGCGAAGTGCTCGCCCACCCGGTGGTCGATCCCCTCGTAGCGACCGCACGCGAAGACGAGATGCGATTCTGTCGCGAGCTCGCGCGCCATGGCCTGCGTGAACCGTTGGCCGGCGGGTGACGGGATCACGAGGATCGACGCGGGCTGGAGGAGAGCGTCGAGAGCCTCACCCCACGGCTCCGGCTTCATCACCATGCCCGCTCCACCGCCGTAGGGGGTGTCGTCGACCGTGCGATGCCGATCGTGCGTGAAATCCCGGAGATCGTGCACCCCGATGTCCAGGAGACCGCGTTCGCGCGCCTTGCCGACGAGGGAGACATCCAGCACGTCGAAAAAGGCCGGGAAGATGGTGACGACGTCCAGGCGCATGGAAGCAGGCCGCTCAGTCGGTGACGGCGGAGGCGCCCGCCTCGCCTGCGGCGCCGTCGTCTGCGAGCTCTTCGAACAGCCCGGGCGGCGGCGTGACGACGATGCGGCCGGACGCGATGTCGACCTCGGGGACGATCTGCGACACGAAGGGGACGAGGACCTCGTCGTCCGTACCGTGCGGTGTCACGACGAGGAGGTCATGGGCGGGCAGGTGATCGACACGAGCCACGCGCCCGATGACATCGCCGTCGCGCACGACGCTGAGCCCGACCAGCTGGTGGTCATACCATGCGTCGTCATCGCCGGAGGGCGCATCGATCGGCTGGTCGATCCACAGGATCGCCCGGACGAGGCCCTCGGCGGCGTCTCGGTCGTCGACCCCCTGGAAGAAGGCGACGGGGTGCGAGTTCATCCAGCGGAACTCCCGCACCGTGAGGGGCTTCCCGTGCCACGGCGAGGATTCGGGGACCTGCAGGGTGAACGTGGATCCCGGCGCGAAGCGGCCCTCGGGATCGTCCGTGTACAGCTCGAGCTTGAGGGCACCCTTGAGGCCGTGGGCCTTCACCAGGCGTCCGACCCGCAGCTGCGTCTTTTCGTCGGCCACGGTCAATCGTCCGCGACGTCGACGCGTACGCGGCGACCGTCCGCGAGTGCGCCCACGACCGTTCGCAGGGCTTTGGCGGTGCGGCCGCCGCGTCCGATCACGCGACCCCGGTCATCGGGGTGCACGTGGACCTCCAGCACATCGCCTCGCGGCGAGGAGTTGGAATCGATGCGCACGTCTTCCGGGTGATCGACGATCCCCTTGACGACGTGCTCGAGCGCGGCGGCCAGCAACGTCCTTACTCCGCTTCGGTCGAGGCGTCAGCCTCGGCGGCGTCGGCGGCGGGTGCGTCCGCCTTCTTCTCCGCCTTGGGCTTGACGACGGACTTCTTGGCGGCGTCCACGGAGAACTCCGGCTTGGGCTCGCGCGTCTTCACGGTGGACACGGCGTCCTTGTCGCCTTTGAAGCGACCCCAGTCGCCGGTGAGCTTGAGGATGGCCGCGACCTGCTCGGTCGGCTGCGCGCCGACGCCCAGCCAGTACTGCGCGCGCTCGGAGTCCACCTCGATGAACGAGGGCTCCTCGGTGGGGTGGTACTTGCCGATCTCTTCGATGACACGACCATCGCGCTTGGTGCGCGAGTCGGCGACGACGATGCGGTAGTAGGGCGCGCGGATCTTTCCGAGACGCTTGAGACGGATCTTGACAGCCACGATTCTCCTGAGTGTGGTGGAAGGAAGACGAACCGGTCGCCCGAACGCGTGGGGTGCACGCTGGGCGGAAGCTCTGGGGCGGTCCGCTCACCGGATAGAGGGTCGAGTGAGCGGTCCGACCCTTTATTCTGCCAGATGCCGGCGGATGCCGCGAACCGACCGGCGCTCCCGGCGTGACGCCGTCCGCGTGACAGACTGAGCGCGTGTCGGTCTCCTTCGCCCCTTCGGCGCGTTCCTCGGTGGGTCTCGAGTGGGAGCTCATGCTCGCCGACGGGGAATCGGGCGACCTGGTCCCCCGCGCCCCCACCATCCTCGAGGGGCTGGAGGAGGGGACGCGCGACGAGCGCTTCACCGTCACGGGCGAGCTGCTCACGAACACGATCGAGGTCACCAGCGGGGTCGGCTCCACGGTGGCGGAGGCCGTCGACGACATCGCCGAGGCCATCGCCGCCGTCCGGACGGTGACGGACCGGTCGGGCACCGAGCTCCTCTGCGCGGGAAGCCACCCGTTCGCCCAGTGGTACGAGCAGGAGGTCACCGACAAGACCCGCTACCAGAAGCTCATCCGCCGCACGCAATGGTGGGGACGCAACATGATGATCTGGGGTGTCCACGTGCATGTGGGCGTGGAGGATCCGGCCAAGGTCCTTCCGATCATCGCTTCCCTCACCCGCTTCCTCCCGCATCTTCAGGCACTGTCGGCGTCGAGCCCGTTCTGGGCGGGCGAGCGCACCGGGTACGCCTCCAACCGCGCGCTGGTGTTCCAGCAGCTGCCGACGGCGGGCCTGCCCTGGCCGATGACCGAGTGGTCCGAGTTCGAGAAGTACCTGGCGGACATGATCCGCACCGGCGTCATGGAGGACGTCAGCGAGGTCCGGTGGGACATCCGCCCCGCGCCGCGCTGGGGGACCATCGAGGTGCGCGCCTGCGACGGGATGTCGACCCTTCCGGAGCTCGCGGCCGTCGGCGCACTCGTGCAATGCCTCGTGGAACGGCTCTCGCGCAGCCTCGATCGCGGCGAGGAGCTTCCGGTCCTCCCCCCGTGGTTCGCGCGCGAGAACAAGTGGCGTGCCGCCCGCTACGGTCTCGACGCCCCCGTCATCATCGACGCGGCGGGCGCGCAGCGACCTGTCCGCGACCACGTCGCGGAGACCGTGGCGGGGCTGGAGGACATCGCCGTGCAGCTCGGCTGCTCCCGCGAGCTGCACGGCATCACGACCATCCTCGACGCGGGTGCGAGCTACGAGCGCCAGTTGCGTGTCGCGGACGCCGCTGACGGAGACCTCCGCCGCGTGGTCGAGCACCTCATCGCCGAATTCGGGGCCGGACCCACGCTGCGCGATCACCTGGCCCGCGACACGACGGGCTGACGCCCGGGCGGTCAGCCCTTTCCGAGCATCCTCTGCAGCTCCGCGAGGTCCTCCGCGCTCGGCTGGCCGGCGCCGCCGAGCCCGAAACCGGATCCGGTGGGTGTCGTCGTCGCCGCGATCCCGGCGTTCTCCGCCGCCCGCTTGGCGGGGTTCCCCGACCGCGAGCCCTTCGCCTTGGGCTGCTTGCCCCGCTTGCTGGAGGCGCCCGGGCGACCGGATCCCGGAACCGGTCCCATGCCCGGGATCGAGGGGACGCCTCCGCGTGCGACGGTCTTCATCATCTTCGCGGCCTGGTCGAAGCGCTGCACGAGCTGGTTCACGTCCGTCACGGTCATACCGGATCCGCGCGCAATGCGCAGACGACGGGATCCGTTCAGCACCTTGGGGTTGCGGCGCTCCCCCGGCGTCATGGACCGGATGATCGCCTCGGTCCGGTCGATCTCCCGCTCGTCGAAGTCCTCCAGCTGCTGCTTCATGGAGCCCATGCCGGGGAGCATCCCGAGCATCTTCTTCATCGAGCCCATCTTCTTCAGCTGCTGCATCTGCTCGAGGAAGTCCTCGAGCGTGAACTGCTCGGTCGCGAGCTTCTCGGCGACCTTCATCGCCTCGGCTTCGTCGAAAGCCTGCTGGGCCTGCTCGATGAGGGTCAGGATGTCGCCGAGGTCGAGGATGCGGCTCGCCATGCGATCCGGGTGGAAGGCCTCGACGTCCTCCAGGCCTTCGCCGGTGGACGCGAAGATGATCGGACGCCCGGTCACGCTCGCGACCGAGAGCGCGGCGCCGCCGCGTGCGTCGCCGTCGAGCTTGGACAGGACGACGCCGGTGAAGTCGACGCCGTCCTGGAAGGCCTTCGCCGTGTTCACGGCATCCTGACCGATCATGGCGTCGATGACGAAGAGGACCTCGTCCGGATCCGTCGCCCGCCGGATGTCGGATGCCTGCTTCATCAGCTCCGCGTCGACGCCGAGGCGACCGGCGGTGTCGATGATCACCACGTCGTGCTGCTGACGTCGGGCGACCTCGACGCCGTCGCGGGCCACGCGGACCGGATCGCCGATGCCGTTGCCCGGCTCGGGGGCGTAGACGGCGGCCCCGGCGCGCTCGGCGACGACCTGGAGCTGATTGACGGCGTTCGGGCGCTGGAGGTCGCAGGCGACGAGAAGGGGGGTGTGGCCGTCCTTCTCGAGCATCTTGGCGAGCTTGCCGGCGAAGGTCGTCTTCCCGGACCCCTGGAGGCCCGCGAGCATGATCACCGTCGGCGCGGTCTTGGCCATCTGCAGGCGACGCTGCTGACCGCCGAGGATCCCCACGAGTTCGTCGTTGACGATCTGGACGACCTGCTGCGCGGGGTTGAGTGCACGGTTGACCTCGTCCCCGAGCGCACGCTCGCGCACCTTGGCGGTGAACTCCTTGACGACGGGAAGAGCGACGTCGGCGTCGAGCAGAGCCCGACGGATCTCGCGTACGGTGCCGTCGACATCGGCCGCGGTGAGCTTGCCCTTCGTGCGCAGATTGCGCAGGGTCTCGGTGAGCCGGTCGGAGAGTGTGCCGAAAGTCGCCATGATCCCCCGATTCTACGCCGCCGCTCCCGGCGCTCCGGTGCGCGCGTGCGCAGCCTGGTCGAGCGCCCGGGTCAACAGGGGTCCGAGCCCGACCCGACCGGCACCGGCGCGGGTCCAGGCGGTGATGGACGCCATGACCGCGCCCGCGTCGGCGGCGCCGGCGACGTCGGCGACGAGGGGATCGCAGCCGGCCGCGCGGAGCGATGCCGCCACCGCCCGTGCGATGCGGGCGGCGCGCACCGCACCGCCGTGGAAGAGCTCCTCCTCCGCGCGCATCGCCTCGGCGTTCCCCAGGGCGAGAGCGAGGGTTCCCGGCGCGAACCCGCGCCCCACCGCTCGGAGCGCATCGTCGATGCCGGAGGGGTCGGTCACGGTGCTCAGTCGCGTTTCGAGCTCGTCGATCCGCGCGTCGAGGTCCGCCCAGAGGATCGCGGACTTGGAGGAGAAGTAGTTGAAGAAGCTCGACCTGCTCACGCCCGCGCGCGCGGCGATGTCCGCGACCGAGGTCGCCGCGTACCCCTGCTCGAGGAAGAGCTCGGTGGCGGCCTCCGCGATCATCTCCGGCGACGAGGCGCGTGGCCTTCCCCCGAGCGGTCGTGTCATGCCCGAAGCCTAGCGATGCGCGCAGGCCGGTCCCGCGGGCGTATTGTTGGACGGCATCCAATAACCGTCGAGGGAGCAGCATGCTGGTGATCGAGAGGGTCGGGCTCTCCCCCGATCTCGTGCCCTATCAGGAAGGCTGGGACCTCCAGAAGGCGGTCCACGCCGGCGTCGTGGACGGGACCCGGCCGGACACGCTGCTGCTTCTGGAGCACGAAGCGGTGTACACGGCCGGGCGACGCACCCTGGCCGAGGAGCGCCCTGCCGACGGCACACCGGTGGTCGAGGTGGATCGGGGAGGGAAGATCACCTGGCACGGTCCCGGCCAACTCGTCGGCTACCCGATCCTGCGTCTGCCCGAGCCGGTGGATGTCGTGGCCCATGTCCGCCGCCTCGAGCGCCTCCTCATCGCCGCGCTGAGCGACTTCGGCGTCGACGGACGGCAGATCGAGGGCCGCAGCGGTGTGTGGGTGCGGCGCCCGCTGTCCGAGGACAAGGTGGCCGCCATCGGCGTCCGCGTCGAGCGGGGCGTGACCCTGCACGGCTTCGCCGTCAACTGCGACAACTCCCTCGCCCCGTTCCGCACGATCATCCCCTGCGGAATCGCGGACGCCGGGGTCACGACGATCAGCGAGGTCGCGGGCCGCATCGTCACCACCGCCGATGTGGCGCGCGTCGTCGAACGCGTGTTCGCGGCATCCTCGGCGGAGGTGTACGCATGAGCGCGTGCGGCACCGGCCCGGCCGGCAGTTCGTCCACGGCGCCCGGGGGTCGCAAACTCCTGCGGTTGGAGGTGCGCAACGCCGAGACACCCATCGAGCGCAAGCCCGAGTGGATCAAGACCCGCGCAAAGATGGGGCCCGAGTATCAGGAGCTCCACTCGCTCGTGAAGACCGAGGGCCTGCACACGGTCTGCCAGGAGGCGGGCTGCCCGAACATCTACGAGTGCTGGGAAGACCGGGAGGCCACGTTCCTCATCGGCGGAGCCCAGTGCACCCGTCGGTGCGACTTCTGCCAGATCGACACCGGCAAACCCGCGGAATACGACACGGATGAGCCGCGTCGTGTCGCCGAGAGCGTGACGCGGATGCAGCTGCGGTACGCCACCGTGACCGGTGTCGCGCGGGACGACCTCCCGGACGGGGGCGCGTGGCTGCACGCCGAGACGGTGCGGATGATCCACGAACTCAACCCCGGCACCGGTGTGGAGATCCTCGCGACGGACTTCAACGGCGACCCCGCCCTCCTCGGCGAGGTCTTCGACTCCCGGCCCGAGGTCTTCGCCCACAACGTCGAGACGGTGCCGCGCATCTTCAAGCGGATCCGACCGGCCTTCCGCTACGAGCGCTCGCTCGATGTCCTCACTCGAGCGAGGGATGCCGGTCTGATCACGAAGTCCAACCTGATCCTGGGCATGGGCGAGGAGCCGGAAGAGGTCGTTGCGGCCCTGCAGGACCTCCACGACGCCGGTACCGACATCATCACGATCACCCAGTACCTGCGCCCTTCGCCGCGCCACCTTCCGGTCGCGCGCTGGGTGAAGCCCGACGAATTCCTCGCATTCAAAGAGGAAGCCGAGCGCATCGGCTTCCTCGGGGTCCTCGCCGGACCGCTCGTGCGCTCGTCCTACCGGGCGGGCCGGCTGTGGGCGCAGTCGATGACGTCGAAGGGTCGCCCGATCCCGGCGCATCTCGCGCACATCGCCGCGGACACGAGCACCGACTTCGCCCAGGCCGTCTGACGACCCCGGTCCGCCCCCGATCGTCGGACCGGGGTCGCGTGGCCGCTACTCGGCGCTGGTGACCGAGAGCACGGCGCCGTCGGTGCCGATGTTCACCAGGAGCACGTCATCGGTCGCGTCCGGGTCGAGGGCGTACTCCAGCACCGCGAACGGGTCGGTGCCCCCGTGCTCGTCGGCCAAGATGGTCATGCTCATCAGCTGCAGGGACCGGACCACGTCGATCTGGACGTCACCGGAAATATCCACGAGGAGATCGTCGAGTCCATCGGCGAGAACCTCCTGCTGCTGCAGGATGTACTCCGTGACCTCGCTCGTTCGGTCGCTGAGTTCGTTGACCATCGCGTTGCGGGCGGCCATGTCGAGGTCTTCGAGGGCGGAGATGAGCGCCGCGGCCACATCCAGGGCGTCCACCGAGACGTCGTCCTGATCGGGCGCGGTCAGATCCACCGTCACCGACTGATCGCCGAGCTCGACGTGCTCCGACCAGAAGATCGAACCGTCGGGCCCGGACTCGAGCAGGCCGAAGTAGTCGTGTTCGATCGCCATTCCTCCATGAAACCAGCGCGGACCGTACGGCGGTAGATCGCGCAGGCGTGTCGCGGGGTCAATCCACGAGTGCGGCGGCGAACACGTGAGGGGTGAAACCCGTGAGATCCGCGATCCCCTCGCCCTGGCCCAGGAGCTTGACCGGGATGCCGGTCTTCTCCTGGACGGCGAGGACGAATCCCCCCTTGGCGGATCCGTCGAGCTTGGTGAGGACCAGCCCGGTGACCCCTGCGTGCTCGAGGAACGCCTGCGCCTGGAGCACGCCGTTCTGGCCGGTCGTGGCATCCAGAACCAGCAGCACCTCGCTGATCGGGGCGCGCTTCTCGATGACGCGGCGGATCTTGGTCAGCTCATCCATCAGTCCGCCCTTGGTGTGCAGACGCCCGGCGGTGTCCACCAGCACGATCTCCGTCCCGGTGTTCTGGGCGTATTCGATCGTCTGGAAGGCTACGGACGCCGGATCCTGGCCTTCGCGCTCGGGCCGGACGATCGCCGCGCCCCCGCGCTCGGCCCAGGTGGCGAGCTGGTCGACCGCCGCGGCCCGGAACGTGTCCGCCGCCCCCACGACGACCGACCGCCCGTATCGCTGGAGGAACTTGGCGAACTTCCCGATCGTCGTGGTCTTCCCGACGCCGTTCACGCCGACCACGAGGACCACCGCAGGTCGCTCGGTGAGTTTCAGGGTCGTGTCGAAGCGCGCGAAGTGCTCCTCGAGGGTCTCCTTCAGCATCCGCTGCAGATCCCGGGGATCCGTCGTCCGGTAGCGCTCGACTTTCTGCCGCAGCTCGTCGATGATGCGCTCGGTGATGTCCGGTCCGAAATCCGCCGTCAGCAACGCCGTCTCGAGGTCCTCCCACGTCGTCTCGTCGATCGTGGGCTTGACGAACATGCCACGGAGGGCCCGCCCGAGGGACCAGGAGCTTTCAGCCATGTCTCCAGCCTACGGTTTCGCGGACGCGCGCCGATCAGGCCGGCGCGGACTCGCGAACACGCTGGCCGACGACGGCCGAGACGCCGTCCTGTCGCATCGAGACCCCGTAGAGCGCGTCGGCGATCTCCATCGTCCGCTTCTGGTGGGTGATCACGATCAGCTGGCTCGAGGACCGGAGCTGCTCGAAGACACCGAGCAGGCGTCCCAGGTTCGCGTCGTCGAGCGCCGCCTCAACCTCGTCGAGGATGTAGAAGGGGCTCGGACGCGCCTTGAAGATCGCGGTGAGCAGCGCCACGGCGGCCAGGGAGCGTTCGCCGCCCGACAGCAGGGAGAGGCGCTCGATCTTCTTCCCGACCGGCCGGACGGACACCTCGATGCCCGTGGTCAACGGAGAGTCCGGATCGGTGAGCGCGATGGAGCCCGTCCCTCCGGGGAACAGGATCGGGAAGACTTCGCCGAACGCCACGCGCGTGTCTTCGAACGCCGCGAGGAAGATGACCTGCATCCGCTCGTCGAGCTCCTCGATGATGGTGAGCAGGTCCTTGCGCGTCTGGGTCAGATCGGCCAGCTGCTCGGTGAGGAAGGCGTGTCGCTGCTCGAGGGCGGCGAACTCCTCGAGAGCGAGCGGGTTCACCCGACCCAACTGCGCGAGCTTGCGCTCGGCGGCCTGAAGGCGTTTCTGCTCCGCGCCCCGGTCGAAAGAGGACGCCCCGGTCCCATCCGCACCCCCGAATCCCGGTCCGTATTCCTTCAGGAGAATATCCTCCTCCAGGCCGAGCTCGGAGGCGGCCCGCTCCCGGAGCGCCGTCGCGTGCAGGCGATTCTCATGGATCCGCAGCTCCAGCGCGTGGACGTTCTCCGTCAACCGCGACAGCCGCTCGCGGACCTCGGTCTCGTTCCTGCGCAGAGTGGCGAGCTCCTCCGTCACCGCGGCACGCTCGGTCTGAGCGGCGAGAAGCGCGGCACGGGCATCGGCGAGTGAGCGGTCGATCGCATCGATCAGGGGAGGCAACCGCTCGGCGACCGCAGAGGCCTTCTCCCGCTGCGCGCGCCGGATGACCGCGCGACGGGCGCTCTCCTCGGCGGCGGCGCGCTCGCGTTCGCGCTGGCGCTCGAGCCCCGCCACCCGGGCCTCGGCGGCACGGATGCGTTCGCGAAGCGTCTCCACCTCCAGGCGGGCACGCATCTCGACGTCCCGCGCCGTCTCGAGCGAGCCGAGCACGTCGTCTCGGGACGACGCATCGAGGATCGGACGCGGCGCCTCCTGCGCGGTCGCGAACTGCTCATGAGCCACGCGCGCCGCGTCCTCGGCCTCGGCGACCGCGGCGGAGGCCTGGGCGAGACCGGCCGCCAGACGATCGCACTCCGCGACGGCGGCCTCGTGACGCACGGTCGCCCGGTTGGACTTCTCGGCGCGCGCCGCCGCAGCCGCGTCGTGATCGCGAAGGGCCGTCAGGGCGGTGTTCGCGCGGGACTTCGCGCCGCGGAGCGCATCCTGGGCCTCACGGAGGGCCTCGCGCAGCGCGTCGGCGAAGACCACGATCTCGTCTCGGCGGATCGCCGCGGCGTCGCGCTCGGCAGTCAGCTCCAAGCGCGAACGGGATCCCCCGGCACCGGATCGGAGGGAGAAGGGGGTGAGCACCTCGCCGGACCGCGTCACGATCCGGCCGGTCGACAGCGCCGTCGCCGCCGCGCGGGCCTGATCGAGGTCCTCGGCGAGGAAGACCGACGCGAGCAGCGCTCGCACACCGGCGGGACCGTCCACGACCTCGATCGCCGAGCGCAGCCCGTCCGGCGGTGCGGGGCGGTCGTGGGCGACGGCGTCCGCGAACACGATGTCGACCCGTCCGAGATCCTCTGCTCGCGCGGCGTCGGCCAGGGCGAACGCCCGATCCGCATCGGCGACCACGCCCTCCGCATAGGAGCCGAGCGCGGCGGCGATCGCCGCCTCCCATCCGAACTCGACCTGCACCGCGTCGCTCACGAGACCGCGGACGCCGGCACGATCTCCGTCGAGCAGGCCTGCCGCGGCACTCCGGCCCTCGAGCGCCCGCCCGAGCGCGGTGACCTGCGCCATCAGGGCGTCCCGCTCGCGCTCGGCGGCGTGGAGCCGCTCGCGCAGATCGGCGACCTGCGCCTCCGCCGACGACGCGTCGCGTTGGGCACGCTCGTAGGCGGCCTGCGCATCGGCCGCGTCCGCCTGCGGATCAGGAGCGGGGCCCAGGTCCGCCAACGCCTCCTCGGCCTCCGTCCGGCGGGCATGAGCGGCATCGAGGGCTCGCTGCTGGCGCTCGACCGCGGCACGCACCGCGGCCAAGGCGGAATCCGCCGCCTCCGCGGTTCCGCGCAGCGCCGTGAGGCGCATGTCATGCGACGAGACCAGCGCGCTCTGCGCGGCGATGTCGGCGTCGAGCGCGTCCAGTTCGGCACGTGCTCGGGTGACATCGCGCGCCGCGGCCTCGGCGGCATCCTGCGCTCCTTGCAGCCCGTCGGTGACCTCGGCGATCTCCGCGCGCGCGGCGTCGATCATCTGAGGAGAGACTGTGGCGACCTCGACGCGTTCGTCGTCCTCCGCCGATCCGAGGAGCGTGAGCCTCTGCCCCACCAGCGCGTACAGGCCTCGTGTCCGTTCCTGCACACGCTCCAGACCCGACGCGACCCGTCGGGCCTCGTCCACGGCCTCGGAACGCTGATCCGACTCCAGCTGCTCGATCCGCCCGCGGATGTCGTCCAGCCGAGCCTGCAGTCCCGCGCGCTCGGCATGCGTCTCCTGCTCGCCGCGCACCGCGTCGGCGAGGACGGTCCGGACCCGTAGGAGATCGTCCGCCATGAGCCGCGCCTTGGCATCGCGTACCTCGGCCGCGATCCCGGCCGCTTCGCGGGCGACATCGGCCTGGCGACCGAGCGGCTTCAGCTGTCGGCGGAGCTCACCGGCGAGGTCGTTCACCCGCGTGAGGTTCGCCTCCATCGCGTCGAGCTTCCGCAGCGTCTTCTCTTTGCGGCGACGGTGCTTGAGGATGCCGGCCGCCTCCTCGATGAAGCCACGGCGATCCTCGGGGGTGGCCTGCAGCACGCTGTCCAGGCGCCCCTGACCGACGATGACGTGCATCTCCCTGCCCAAGCCGGAATCGCTCAGGAGCTCCTGCACGTCGAGAAGTCGGCAGCTCTGTCCGTTGATCGCGTACTCGCTGCTCCCGTTGCGGAACAGCGTCCGGCTGATGGTGACCTCGGAATATTCGATCGGAAGGGCCCCGTCGCCGTTGTCGATGGTGAGCTGGACCTCTGCGCGGCCGAGCGGGCCCCGCGTGGAGGTCCCGGCGAAGATGACGTCCTCCATCTTCCCGCCGCGGAGGGTCTTCGCGCCCTGCTCCCCCATCACCCAGGCCAGAGCGTCCACGACATTGGATTTCCCTGAGCCGTTCGGGCCGACGATGCAGGTGACACCGGGCTCGAGCGCGAACGTCGTCGGCTGCGCGAAGGACTTGAAGCCCTTGAGCGTCAGGCTCTTCAAGTGCATGGGAGGGCCCTCGGGTCGACGCGCCGGATCACACGCCCACGGTAGTCGATGGAGTCGCGAGTACCGCGGCGACGGGCCGCGCCGTCGCGGGCCGCCGATGGCGACACGCCCGGGAGTCTTGCGAACCTGTGCATTTGTGCGCTAGCGTTCCTCATCGCACCGGCACACGAAAGGAGGTCGTCATGATGATCATCATCCGCACGGGCATCGCCGCCACGACGACCCTTCGTCGTCGCCCGACGGCATCCGCCTGATCTCGGCGCTGCCCTCTCCCCGGTAGCACCCCGGGGGAAATCGCGTGCACGCGCCATCCCCTGCGTCCTCTCCCGGCACCTTCTCCGCGTGCCCGGCACACCGCACCCTCATCTCCGACGGAAAGTTCCGCCATGTATCCCACGCTCGACGAGCGCCGCGATCACGCGCGCCCGCACCTGTCCGATGACCTCCGCTCGCATCGCGAGCAGCGGGCGCTGCGTCTGCTCCTGCTCGTACCGCGCCTGTGACCCGTCCGCCACTCCTCACCGGAAGAAGAACCATGAACACCGCCCCACCCGCCGGCCTCGTGCTGCGGGAGCTCCTCATCCCCGACGACACCACTGCCCCCGAGGCCCGCGACTTCCGTGCGATGGTCGACGTCCGCAATCGCGTCTACCGTGAGATCAACGGTCACGACGACGAGTCGATGACCTCGGAAGAGCTCCTGCCGCACTACGCACCGAGCGCGTTCGAGCTCCGACGCGTCTGGACAGCCGCATGGAACGGCAGCATCGTCGGTCGCGTCGGGCTCGACCTCCCGCTCGAGGAGGGCTCGAACTCCGCCATGTGGCTCATCGAGCTGCTCCGAGAAGCGTGGGGCCAGGGTATCGGCTCCGCGTCGCTGACGATGATCGAGCGCGAAGCCGCCACCCAGGGGCGACACATCCTGCAGTCGTGGGCCGCGCATCCCGCGGCGACCGGGGAGCAGCTGGACGCACCGACCGGGTTCGGCCGCGTTCCGCTCGATCATGCCGCTCGCTTCTACCTCGCCCACGGATACCGGCTCGAACAGGTCGAACGCAACAGCGCCCTCGCGCTCGACGGAGATCTGACGCGCATCCGGCAACTGCTCGCGGAAGCCGAGCGCGCCGCCGAGGGGTATCGCGTCGTCCACTGGACGCTCCCCACTCCCCCCGCGTTCGCCGAGCAGTACGCCTGGATGAAATCCCGGATGTCAACCGACGCCCCCTCCGCCGATCTCGAGATGGACGAGGAACGCTGGGACGCCGCACGCATCGCCGAGCACGACGGGCGCTATCTGCGCGGAGGCCAGCACATGCTTGTGACGGCCGCACAGCACCGCGCGACGGGAAAGCTGTGCGCGTTCAACGAGCTCGTGATCGGCCGGAACCGCGCGGAGGCGACGCACCAGGAGGACACCCTCGTCCTGCGCGAGCACCGGGGACACCGGCTGGGCCTCCTCGTCAAATGCGCGGGTCTGCTCGCCTGGAGTGAGCACGCTCCGATGTCGCCGCGCGTCCTGACCTACAACGCCGAGGAGAACCGCCCCATGCTCGACATCAACGAGGCGATGGGCTTCGTTCCGATCGCGTACGGCGGCGCCTGGAAGAAGGTGCTGCCGCGAAGCGCGTGATCGCCCGCGGTGTCAGCGGGTGCGAGGCATCCGCTGACAGCGCGGACAGAAGTGGCTCGAGCGGTTCATGAACGACACCCTCGTGATGGGCCGGCCGCAGCGGTGACAGGGCGCGCCGCCGCGGCCGTAGGCGTGCAGCGAATGGGCGAAGTAGCCGGCCTGCCCGTTGACGTTGACGTACTGCGCATCGAAACTCGTCCCCCCCTCCGCCAGAGCCTTGTCGAGTACAGATCGGACCTCGGCGAGGAGCCGGGTCGCGTGGCGCGCCGACAGTGCGTCGGCGGGGGTCTCCGGATGGATGCGAGCACCCCAGAGCGCCTCATCGGCGTAGATGTTCCCGACACCGCTGATGACGGTCTGATCGAGCAGCACCCGTTTGATCGCCGAGCGCTTGCGGGCCCACAGGGTTCGGAGGCGTGTCTCGTCGAGCGCCGGATCGAGAGGATCGCGGGCGATGTGCGCGACCTGCGCGGGAACGGTGGCGTCATCAGCGCCGAAACCTCCGGGCGCGGCATCCGTCGTCGGCAGGAGTGGATCGAGCGCGAGTGATCCGAACGTGCGCTGGTCCGCGAAGACCACGGCGAGAGCGCCGTGGTCGGGGTGGTCGATGTCGAGACGAATCCGCTCATGGCGCTCGACGGGCGCACCGGACGCACGAAGCAGCATCTGGCCGCTCATCCCGAGGTGCGCCACGACCGCACGGGCGGTGTCGGAGCCGTCCGTGGGAGTGAACGGCATCCACAGGAACTTTCCGCGTCGGCACACGGCGACGACATGCGCGCCCCGAAGGCTCTGCTCGAAGTCGTCGACGGATCCCGGGTGTCGGGTGAGTGCGCGTGCATCGTGCACCGTGACCGCGGAGACCGTCGCATCCACCAGAGCGGGTGCGAGCCCCGAGCGTACGACTTCCACTTCGGGAAGCTCAGGCACGACCGGACAGCTCCCTCCACGCCGTCAGCGCGGCCGCCATCTCGGCATGCTTCTTGCTGCGACCGATCCCCTCCGAGCGGATGCCGGCCACGTCGACGACCGCGGTGAAGGTGCGATCGTGATCGGGGCCTTCGGCGGTCACGCTGTACACCGGCGCGATGGAACCGAGGCGTGCCGCGGCCTCTTGAAGGGCCGTCTTCGGGTCCACGGCGGCGCCGTAGCGCTCGGGGTCGGCCAGGAGGGGCTCCAGCAGGCGGAGGACGAGCGCGGTGGCGGCGTCCGGTCCGACGGACAGGTAGGTCGCGCCGATGATCGCCTCGGTCGTGTCCGCCAGGATCGAGTCTTTATCCCGACCGCCGGTCTGGTTCTCGCCCCGCCCGAGCTTCACATGGGCACCCAGGCCGATACTCCGGGCCACCTCCGCCAGCGCGAGCGTGGACACGACCGCGGCGCGCCTCTTGGCGAGAGCACCCTCGTCGAGCTCGGGGTGCCGGGTGTACAGCAGCACCGTGACGGCTTGTCCGAGAACGGCATCGCCCAGGAACTCGAGACGTTCGTTGTGCGGGCCCTGCCCGTTCTCGTACGCCCAGGAACGATGCGTGAGAGCCAGCGACAGAAGCTCGGGGTCGATATCGACCCCGAGCTTGTCGGTGAGACTGTTCATCGCCGCGACGGAGGGGGCCTCCGCGCGGACGTGATCAGACGTCGGCGACCTTCCGGCCCTTGTACTCCAGGAACAGCTCCGTGCCCTGCGAGTCCGTGACGACCTTCGCCTGGTGGGGACGGCTGTAGACGACCTTGCCGTTCTCGATGGTCTTCACCAGCGTGGGGGCCTCGGCCTTCCACTGCGCGCGGCGCGAGCGGGTGTTCGAACGGGAGACTTTCCGCTTCGGGGGGTTACCTGCCATGGCTGACTCTCTTCTGTCGGGGGCGCCGTGACCTCACGGTCGGGCGTCGGTGTCGTGGTCTGGGGTGTAGTCCTGCAGCGCGGCCCAGCGCGAATCGATGGGCTCACCCTGCGGTGAGCCGGTGCTCACGGCCAGCCTCTCGCCCGTGGCCGGATCAAGACCGGGGCAATCCGGCTGACACACCGGCTGAAACGGAAGCGACAGGACGATCGCATCCCTGACCGGAGTTTCAAGATCCACGTGGTCGTCTTGAACCTCGAAGTCAGTTTCTTCCGACCCAGAATACGCGAAAAGCTCCTGGATCTCGACTTCGACGGGCTCGGCGATATCGGTGAGGCATCGACCGCACACTCCGGAGTACCGCGTGTCGAGCTCCGCGGTGGCCAGAATCCCCTCGTGGACCGACTCCAGACGGAGACGTACGACGAGTTCCTCCCCCTGGGCGACCGAGACCAGGCCCTCGCCCCACTTCTCCGGAACCGGAAGGGCGAGGTCGTGCTCCCGCATCTCGCCGGGGCGATACATGATGTCGCGCACCGGGATCACGAGCGGACCGTTCACATGCTTTCTAGCCACGATCGTCCATGCTATCGGCGCCGGTCTGTGGATCGGCCGCACGCCCGTCGCCGCCTCGATCCAGGAAACGCGCCACGGCATCCGGGACGAACGGCGAAACGTCACCGCCGAGAGCGGCAACCTGACGCACGAGCGAGCTCGACACCAGTGCATGGGCGGGGTCCGGAAGCAGGAAGACGGTTTCGACGTGGGCCAGGTGGCGATTGACGATGGCCATCGGCGTCTCGTAGGCGACGTCCACCTGCGAGCGGATCCCCTTCACCAGAACGCCGGCGCCGACGTCCGTGGCGTAGTCCACCAGAAGCCCGACACTCCAGGATGCGACCACCACGTCCCCCGCGATCTGCTCGTCGGAGATGGCCTGCTCGAGGAGGGCCAACCGCTGGGCGATGGGAAGCATCGCCTCCTTCTCCGGATTGTGCACCACCAGCACGTGGAGCTGGTCGTAGAGGGCCGCCGCGCGACGGATCACGTCAAGATGACCGAGTGTGGGTGGGTCGAAGGACCCGGGAACGACGGCGATCCGGCTGTTCATGCGGCTCAGCCTAACGGTGGGCGACCTCAGGATCGTCCGAGTGCCGCGCGCTCCTCCGCGCTCATGCGGCGCTCGACCGCCTCCGCGAGTCCAGGATGCCGGACGAGGGCGGGGTCGTCGGTCAGGACCTTCTCCGCAGCGTGCCGGGCCACGAGGATGAGCTCGGCATCCGTGACGACGCGGAGGAGGCGCAGGGAGGAACGCGCGCCCGACTGCAGATCGCCGAGTACATCGCCCTCACCACGAAGTTCGAGATCGACCTCCGCGAGGTGGAAGCCGTCGAGCGTGGACGCGACGGCCTCGACGCGCGAGCGGGATGACGAGCCGATCTTCGCCTCGGTAACGAGCAGGCAGAGACCCGGCACACCCCCGCGCCCCACACGGCCGCGAAGCTGGTGAAGCTGAGACACCCCGAAGCGGTCGGCTTCGAGGATCACCATCGTCGACGCATTGGGGACGTCGACACCGACTTCGATCACGGTCGTCGCCACGAGCACATCGATGTCTCCGCGCGCGAACGCCTGCATCACGGCGTCCTTCTCGTCGGCCGGCATCTTGCCGTGGAGCGGTTCGACCCGGAGCGTCGCGTACGACGGATGCCTCGACAGCAGGTCGATCACCTGCGCGACACCCCACCGCGTCCTCGCGGGCAAGGTGACCTCCGCGCCGTTCACGGTGTCGCCGACGGTGTCCGGCGCATCGTCCGTCGCCTCGGGGGCGTCTTCGTCGGTCACGGCGTCGGCGCCGGTCAGTGCGTCCGCATCGATCGCGGCGCAGACGACGAAGGCCTGACGACCGGCCGCGACCTCCTCGACGATGCGGTCCCAGACGCGCGCAAACCAACTCGGATGCTCGGCGAGGGGCGCCACGTGGGTGCTGATCCCCGCCCGTCCTTCCGGCATGGTCCGGATGGTGGAGACGTCGAGGTCGCCGAAGACCGTCATCGCGACGGTGCGCGGGATCGGCGTGGCCGTGAGGACCAGCGTGTGCGGAGCCTGACCCTTCGCGCGGAGCGCCTCGCGCTGGGCGACCCCGAACCGGTGCTGCTCGTCCACGACGACCAGTCCGAGGTCGGCGAAGGTGGTCGAGGCGCTGAGGAGCGCGTGGGTCCCGACGACGATCCGCGCCTGACCGGACGCGACACGGAGCGCCGCTTTCCGCCGCTCCTGCGCCGACATCTGACCGGTCAGGAGTGTCGGCATCAGCTCGGGCGCCAGCTTCGGACCGAGCATCCGCGTGATCGATCGCAGGTGCTGCCCGGCCAGGACCTCCGTGGGGGCGATGAGCGCCGCCTGGCCGCCGGAGTCCGCCACCTGGAGCATGGCGCGGAGGGCGACGAGGGTCTTGCCCGATCCGACTTCGCCCTGGACGAGTCGGTTCATCGGGTGCGCCCGGCGGAGGTCACCCTCGATCTCGGCACCGACGTCCACCTGGTCGGGGGTGAGTTCGAACGGCAGTGCGGAGTCGAACGCCTCCCGCAGCGCACCCGGTTCGCGGGGGGTCGCCCCCCAGGAACGCACGAAGGCGCGCTGTTGCAGGAGCGCCGACTGCAGGATGAATGCCTCGTGCATGCGCAGCGTCTGGCGCGCCGCATCAATCTCGTCGAAGCTGCGCGGACGGTGGATGATCTCGATCGCGGTGCGGGCATCGAGGAGGTGCATGCGTTCCCGGAAGTCCGGAGGCAGGGGCTCGGACACCTCGCCCAGGCCGTCGAGGACCAGCTCGACGACGGTCGCGACCTTCCAGCTGGAGACCGAGGCCGTCGCGGGATAGATCGGGATCGGCAGGTTCGCGTTGGCCTGAGCGGTCTGCATGGCCGTCGCCGCATCGTCGAAGAGCTGGTAATCGGGGTGTGCCAGCTGGAGGGTGTCGCGGTACTGCCCGACCTTCCCGGCGAAGATGCCCCTCCGTCCGGGAACGAGGTCCTTCGCCCGCCAGGCCTGGTTGAAGAAGGTGAGCGTGATCTCGCCGATCCCGTCGCTGATGACGACCTCGAGGATCAGACCGCTGCGCTGGCGCATGCGGCGCTCCCGGACGCGCCGGACCTCGGCGACGATCGTCACAGGCTCCCCCACCGGCAGCGCCATGATGGGCGTCAGCTCGCCTCGGCGGGCGTAGCGGCGCGGATAGTGCTGGAGGAGATCGGCGACCGTCTTCATGCCGAAAGCACGGTCGAAGGCCTTCGCGGTCTTCTCGCCCACCGCTGCGCTCAGTCGCGAGTCGAGCGTGAGCGGCGTCATGCCTCGAGTCTAGATTCCGGGTCGGACACCGCCTGCCCGGGTCACGCGGGGAAGATGTCGGCGACGATCTCCGAGAGGAAGGCCCGGGCGTTCCGGTTCACGGACGACAGATAGATCCACACGTCCTCCCGGGCGACGATGACCTCTTCCGTCTCCGGCGTGCCACCGGCCACCTGGCAGAACTGCGCACCGAAATCCTCCGCCGGCTGGCATTCCCACCCGTCCGCGGTCAAGGCGTCCAGCCCCGCCGTCACCGCCGCGTCATCCGCGGTGCTGATCAGCAGGAGGACACCGCTCGCCTCGCCGACGATCCAGTCGCAGCCGAGGGCGAGTGCGGCGCCGTCCGGGGCGGGGCGGACGAAGTCGGCGCCGTCGCTCTGCAGCGTCATGTCGCCGACGGTCTCCGCGCGGGTCGCGTCGCTCGCGAGCGTCCCGCAGTCGGTGGGGAGGACCGCCGAGGATGCCGGAGGATCGGGCTCCGCGGTCGGCTCGGGGTCGGGGGTCGGGGTGGCGGATGCGGGAGCCGCCGCCGTCGGGGTGGTCCCACCGCCTTCGGCGGCGCACCCTCCGAGGAGGAAGGCGCCGGCGCACATCGTCGCGAGCAGGGTCAGACGTAGACGACCGTTCATATCGAACCTCCGCGTTCGTTCACTCCGCCCCCGGGGCGATCATAGCGATCGCTATCGTGGACGTGTGACCCGCATCATCTCCGGACGCGCCGGCTCCGTCCGCCTGGATGTGCCGGCGTCCGGCACGCGACCGACGAGTGATCGTGTGCGCGAGTCGATCTTCTCCGCACTCGAGGCCGCGGATCTCGTATCGGGGGCGCGGGTGCTGGATCTGTACGCCGGCTCCGGGGCGCTGGGGCTCGAAGCGATCAGCCGCGGAGCGACGAGCGTCGATCTCGTCGAGAAGGCACCGCAGGCGGCCGCGATCATCTCCGCGAACGCGGCCCGGGTGCGCAAGGCGGTGGGATCGGCCGCGGAGATCAGGGTGCACCGACGCGCGGTGGATGCCTATCTGGCCGCCGCACGCGGCGCGTGGGACCTGGTGTTCATCGATCCGCCCTACGATCTGTCGGCGACCGACCTCGCGACGTGCCTCGATCGAGTCGGCGGTCTGCTCGCCGACGGCGGTCGCGTCGTCGTCGAGCGGGCGTCGCGGTCGGATCCGCCGCGCTGGCCGCACTCGCTCGCGCCCCTTCGGGAGAAGCGGTACGGAGACACCACGGTCTGGCATGCCGCCGTCGGCGACTCCGAGGATCAGCCCCGCCCGCGATCCCAGTCCTGATAGGGATCCCAGCCCCCGCGGCCGCGGGGCTCCTCGCCGTCGACGAGCACCCCGGGAGCCGCGCCGTCACGGACACGGCCGATGGCGGCGAACGACCCCGGGAGCCGGACGCCCGCCGGAAAGGTCGCCAGGAGCGCGTGGTCCTCGCCGCCGGTGAGGGCGGTCGATGCGTCTCCTCCGAGCGCGGCGGAATCGATGTCGAGCGTCACCGAAGATGCGCGGGCCATCCGGGCGGCATCCAGCAGCAGACCGTCCGAGACGTCCATCATGGCCGTCGCGCCCGCCTCCGCCGCGCGCCGTCCGTCGGCGATCGGCGGTCGGGGACGGAGCTGGGCGTCGAGATCGCCGCGTTCGTCAGCAGTGAGATCTGCGGTACGCGGAGGGATCGGTCGCCCTTCGCCGTCGCGGAAGCGTTCGAACAGCAGGGACAGGCCCCGTGCGGCGGGGCCGAGACGGCCGCTCACGGCGAGCACATCTCCGTCGCGGGCGCCCGAGCGCGTGACGGGTCCGCTTCCCTCGAGCACGCCCAGGGCGGTCACCGCGACGGTCAGCGTGTCGGAGACGGCCAGGTCTCCGCCGTCCACCGCGCAGCCCGGCGCGAGCTCCGCGCACGCGGCCCGGAGCCCGTCGGCGATGGCGCCGACCTCCCCCAGCGTCGTCTCGGGCGGCATCGCCAAGGCGACCAGCAGGGACGTGGGACGGGCACCCATGGCCGCGATGTCCGCGAGGTTCACGGCGGCCGCCTTCCACCCGAGCGAGAATCCGTCGGTCCAGGCGGTTCGGAAGTCGGGTCCGTGGACGAGGGTGTCGACGCTCGCCACGATCCGACCGCCGGGTGCGGCGAGCACGGCGGCGTCGTCGCCGGGACCGAGCAGCGCGTCCGACGGGCCGACCCTGTCCAGGATGTGGGCGAGGACCGTGCGCTCGTCGAGGTCGCCCACGCGGGCATCGGATCCGGTCATCCGCTCCAGGTTAGCCTGGGAACGTGCGTGCATTCTCCCGGCTGCTGACGGCATCCGCCCTCGCCGCGACCCTGGCCGCGTCGGCGGGGTGCGCCCCCACGATCGCGATGGAAGCGGCCCCGCAGTCGAACGATCCTGCGTGCGCGGACGTGATGGTGCGTCTGCCCGACCAGGTGGACGGCGAACCACGACGGTGGACGGACGCCCAGGCCACGGCCGCGTGGGGCGAGCCGAGTGCGTCGATCCTCTTCACCTGCGGGCTCGAGCCGATCGGACCGACAACGCTCCCCTGCCAGACGGTGGCGGGGGTGGACTGGGTCATCGACGAGTCCGACGCCCCGCGCTACCGGGTGACGACGTTCGGTCGGATGCCGGCGGTCGAGCTCTACCTCGACAACGAACGCGTCTCGAGCGCGGAGGTGCTGGACCGACTGTCCGCCCTGGTCTCCGTCCTACCCACCGATGGATCACGCTGCCTCGAGCGCGGAGACGCCCCCGACGTCGAGGGGTGATCAGGACACGCGTTCGAGAGCCGTGTCGACCAGCTCGGAGATGAGTTCCGCGTAGCTCATCCCCGAGGCGATCCAGCACTTCGGGAACATCGAGATGGGTGTGAACCCGGGCATCGTGTTCAGCTCGTTCACCACGAGCTTCCCGTCGGGTGTGGCGAAGAAGTCCACCCGCGCCAGACCCCGGCCGTCGACAGCCTCGAACGCGCGGACTCCGAGGCTCTGGACCGCATCGACCGCGGCTGCGCTCAGGTCCGCGGGGCACACGACCTCGGCGCCGTCGCCGCCGAGGTACTTGCCCTCGAAGTCGTAGAACTCCCGCGTGGTCAGGACGATCTCGCCCGGCAGCGAAGCCCGCGGCGCTGCGCCGTCGCGTCCTTCGAGGATGGCGACCTCGACCTCGCGGCCGACGATCGCGGTCTCGATCAGCACCTTGTCGTCCTCGGCGAAGGCGACTTCGAGCGCCGCACCCAGTTCGCCGGGTTCGTGGACCTTCGACACGCCGACGCTCGAGCCCGCGCGGGCCGGTTTGACGAAGACCGTGGCGCCGAGGTCCGCGGCCTCGGCCCGGACGACGTCCGGCTCGCGAGTCCACCGGCGACGCGTGACGGTGACCCACGGCGTCACGGGGACTCCCGCGGCCGCGAGCACGATCTTCATAAAGTGCTTGTCCATGCACAGCGCCGAGTCGAGGACGCCGCCACCGGCGTACGGCAGGCGAAGCGTGTCGAGGAACCCCTGGACCGTGCCGTCTTCGCCGTGGACGCCGTGGAGGATCGGGAGCACCACATCGACGCGTCCGAGCTCCGCCGTGGTGCCGTCGGCGTGACGCACCCGGAGGGTCTGGTCTCCCCCGCCTTCGGGCCAGAGGACGCGTGTGCCGTTGTCGACCACCTCGGGCAGCCGACCCGCACTCATGGCGAAGCGGTCCGGGTCGTCCACCTCCAGGACGAAGATCCCGTCACGGGTGATGCCCACCGGGATCACCTGATAGCGGTCACGATCGATCGCGCGCAGGACCCCGCCCGCCGTGGCGGAACTGATCGAATGCTCGCTGGAGCGACCTCCGAAGAGCACCACCACCGCCGGCCTGTCCATGCTGTGTCCTCTCCCCCTGCGGGGTGTCGTCATCGGTCGTCAGGTGCGGTGCGATGTCCCGCGGGTCCATCGTCCCGTCCAGCACCATCTTCACCTGCTCCACGATCGGCATCTGCACGCCCACTTCGCGGGCGAGCTGGAGAATCGGGGCGACCGACGCGAGACCCTCGGCGGTCTGCTGCATCTGCTTCACCACGTCCTGGAAGGAGTAGCCCTGTCCGAGCAGCCTCCCGGCTGTGTTGTTGCGGCTGAGGGGCGACTGGCAGGTGGCGATGAGGTCACCGAGGCCCGCGAGGCCCTGGAGGGTGCCGGGCTGGGCGCCGTAGGCGACCGCGAAATCGGTCATCTCCACCAGTCCGCGCGTGATGATCGATGCTTTCGTGTTCTCGCCGTATCCGACGCCGTCGACGATTCCGATGGCGACCGCGATGAGGTTCTTCAACACCCCGCCGAACTCGGTGCCGGTCACGTCGGTGTTCACGAACGTCCGGAAGTACCGGTTGCGGCACCGTCGGGCGACGGCGTCGGCCGTGTCCTGGTCGGTCGAGGAGATGACGGCGGCGGTCGGCTGCTCGCGGGCGATCTCGAGGGCGAGGTTCGGACCCGAGGCGACGGCGATCCGCGCGGGATCGCAGTGCAGCTCCTGCTCGATCACCTGGCTCATCCGGAGCCCGGTCCTCTTCTCGACGCCCTTCATGAGCGAGACGACGGGCGCTTCGGTGCGCAGGAGGAGCGGGCGCAGGGCCTTCAGGTTCTGGCGAACGGCCTGGCTCGGGATCGAGAGGTACACCTGCTCGGCGCCCTCGAGCGCCTCGGGAAGATGGTGCGTCGCGGACATCTCCCGCGGCAGGTTCACCCCGGGCAGGTACTCCGTGTTGCGCTTGGCCTCTTGGATCTCCGCCGCGAGCTCCGGCCGCCGCGCCCACATCGTCACGTGTGCGCCGCCGTCGGCGAGGATCTTTCCGAACGTCGTGCCCCAGCTGCCCGCGCCGATGACGGTGACGCGGGGGCGGGAGGAATCCTGTCTACGGGTCAAGGCGACCGGTCTCCTTCTGCCCATGTTGGCTGGGATCCCATCGGCCGGGCGGAGCAGGCTCGCCGCGGAGCTGCGAGAGAAGTGCGGAGATCTCCCCCATCACGTCGTCCGTGGCCGCGATCAACGTGCCCGGTCGGGCCAGGGTGGCTCCCCGGGCGGCGAGGTCGATCGGATCGCCGACGATCACCTGCACACGACGACGCAGAGGCCACACCCGGAACTTCCCGTAGCGGGGCATGACCTGCTGCACGCCCCAGTGCGCCATCGGGACCACCGGTATGCCGCCGGCGAGAGCCAGCCGCGCGGCACCGGTCTTGCCGCGCATCGGCCACAGACCCGGCTCGCGCGTGAGCGTGCCTTCGGGGTACACGATCACCCCGCGTCCGTGACGGACGAGGGTCTCGGCGGCCTCCAGCGTCTGCCGCGCCGCCGACGCGGAGGAGGACCGCGCCACGGGCACCATGCCGGTGCTCCGGAGGATCCAGCCGAGGACGGGGACGCGGAAGAGGCTCTCCTTCGCCATGAACCGGGGGGCGCGGCCCATGCGCCACACCGCGAGGGCGACGGCGAGCGGGTCGACCTCCGAGTAGTGGTTCGGGGCGAGGACGTACGCTCCGTCGCGAGGAAGCTTCTCGGCTCCCTCGATCTCGATCTTCATCAGCACGCTGATCAGCGGCACGGCGACCGCGGCGAGCGGCCAGAAGGCGCTCGGACGCGACTTCTCCGGCGATGCGCGACGCAGAGACCGAGCCATCATCAGCCGATGACGTCGTAGTCGGCGCCGAGCGCGTCCAGCTTGTCGAGGAGCTTCTCGTACCCCCGGCGGAGGATGCCGACGTTGCGCACCGTGGACTCCCCCTCGGCCGCGAGCGCGGCGATGAGGTAGCTGTACCCGCCGCGGAGATCGGGGACGACCACGTCCGCGCCGTGCAACGGCGTGGGACCCGTGATGACCGCGGCCTGCTCGAGGGCGCGGCGGGGGACGCGACGATCGGGGCTCGCGAGACCCTGGGGGTGCACGACGATGTCGGCGCCCATCTGCACGAGCGCCTCGGTGAATCCGAGCCTGTTCTCGTAGACGGTCTCGTGGACGACCGAAGTGCCCTCGGCCTGGGTGAGCGCGACGATCAGCGGCTGCTGCCAGTCGGTCATGAAACCGGGGTGGACGTCGGTTTCGACCATCACGGGCTTCAAGGCCTCGTCGCGTCGGAACCGGATGCCGTCCTCGTGCACGTCGAACCACCCGCCCGCCTTGCGGAAGACGTTCAGGAACGTCAGCATCTCCTGCTGCCGCGCGCCTCCGACGAAGATGTCCCCGTCGGTGGCCAGGGCCGCGCACGCCCAGGACGCGGCCTCGTTGCGGTCGAAGATGCAGCGGTGATCGTATCCGCGGAGCTTCTCCACGCCCTCGATGAGGATCACGCGATTCGGCTCGTAGGAGATGATCGCGCCCATCTTCTGCAGGACGGCGATGAGATCCATGATCTCCGGCTCGATCGCGGCGTTGCGCAGCTCCGTCACGCCGCGGGCGCGGACGGCGGTCAGCAGGACCTGCTCCGTCGCCCCGACGCTCGGGTAGGGCAGTTCGATGTCCGCGCCGTGGAGGCCGTTGGGCGCCGTGATGCGGATGCCCTCGTAGCTCTTGTCCACGACGGCGCCGAAGGCGCGGAGCGCGTCCATGTGGAAGTTGATCGGACGATCGCCGATGCGGCAGCCCCCGAGATCCGGGATGAGCGCCTCGCCGAGCAGGTGCAGCAGAGGTCCGCAGAAGAGGATCGGGATGCGGGATGCCCCGGCATGCGCATCGATCTCCTCGAAGTGGGCCGAGACCGCGCCGCTCGGGTCGAGGCGGAGCGAGCCGACCTCGTCACCGTCGCGCACGGTGACACCGTGCACTTCGAGGAGCGAGCGCACGACCTGCACGTCGCTGATGTCCGGCACGTCGCGCAGGACACTGGCGGTCTCCCCGAGGAGCGCCGCCACCATCGCCTTGGTCGCGAGGTTCTTCGCGCCCTTCACCTCGACCCGACCGGTCAGCGGACGTCCGCCGCGGATCGCCAGGACTTCTCCGGCGGTCTCGCGGGGAGCCGCGGTGGTCTCGGCATCGCCGACGAGTGACTTCATGCAGGGGACCTCACTATGTGTCTCGAGGATGGCTGGCGGCAGGACGCGCTTGTGGCGCGCTCTGCCTTATGGCGTGCTCTCGGCCGGAACCGGGAGCGTGCGGGGCCGCCATGCCTCGCGCCGAGCTTCGAAATCCGCGATCCGATCTGCGTTCCGCAGGGTGAGCCCGATGTCGTCGAGCCCTTCGAGAAGCCGCCACCTAGTGTAATCGTCGATGTCGAACGACACCTGGAGGGGGGCGATGCCGCGCTCCGCGTCGCCGTCGACGGTCGCGGTCCGGGCGCGGAGGTCGACCGTCACGGTCGTGCCCGGCCGGGCGTCGATCGCCGCCCAGATGGACTCGAGGTCGGCCTCGGACACCACCCCGGTGACGAGGCCCTGCTTACCCGCGTTGCCGCGGAAGATGTCGGCGAACTTCGTGCTCAGCACGACGCGGAACCCGAAGTCCCGCAGCGCCCACACGGCATGCTCGCGGCTCGATCCCGTGCCGAAGTCGGGTCCCGCGACGAGGACGGAGGCACGGGCGAATTCGGGTCGGTTCAGGACGAAGTCCGGGTCCTGGCGCCAGTTGGCGAACAGTGCGTCATCGAAACCGGACTTCGTGACCCGCTTGAGGTACACGGCGGGGATGATCTGATCGGTGTCCACCGCCGAGCGGTGCAACGGGGCGGCGACGCCGGTGTGGGTCTCGAAGGCATCCATGTCAGGCCTCGACCTTCTCACGTGCGGGCAGATCGGACGGGCTGGCGAGACGTCCGAGGACGGCGGTCGCGGCCGCGACCAGCGGAGAGACCAGGTGGGTGCGACCCCCCTTGCCCTGCCGGCCCTCGAAGTTCCGGTTGCTGGTCGACGCGCACCTCTCCCCCGGTGCCAGCTGATCGGGGTTCATCCCGAGGCACATCGAGCATCCGGCGAAGCGCCACTCCGCACCGAAGTCGAGGAACACCTTGTCGAGGCCCTCGGCCTCGGCTTCCAGTCGCACGCGGGCCGAACCGGGGACCACCATGACGCGCACGCCTTCCGCCTTGGTCCGCCCCTCGATCAGCGACGCGAACGCGCGGAGGTCCTCGATGCGGCTGTTCGTGCACGACCCCATGAACACCGCGTCGACGGGGACGTCCTTGAGCCGGGTGCCGGGGACGAGATCCATGTACTCGAGCGCCCGCTCCGCTGCAGCGCGCTCGTTGGGGTCGGCGAAGTCCTCGGGCGCGGGGACCACGTCGCTCAGCGACACGCCCTGGCCCGGGTTCGTCCCCCAGGTCACGAAAGGTTCGAGGGCGTTCGCATCGAGGAAGACCTCGGCGTCGTAGACGGCCCCCTCGTCGCTCGGGAGCGTCCGCCAGTAGGCGACGGCATCGTCCCAGTCCTGCCCCCGCGGGGCGTGGGGCTTGCCCTTGACATAGGCGAAGGTGGTCTCATCGGGCGCGACCATTCCCGCGCGCGCACCGGCTTCGATGGACATGTTGCAGATCGTCATCCGGCCTTCCATCGACAGCGCACGGATGGCGGAGCCGCGGAATTCCAGGACGTACCCCTGACCGCCGTTGGTACCGATCTTGGCGATCACGGCGAGGATGATGTCCTTCGCCGTCACACCCGGCTTGAGTTCGCCCTCGACCGAGATCGCCATGGTCTTGAACGGCTTGAGGGGCAGAGTCTGGGTCGCCAGGACATGCTCGACCTCGCTGGTGCCGATGCCGAACGCCATCGCGCCGAAGGCACCGTGGGTGGAGGTGTGGCTGTCACCGCAGACGACCGTGATGCCCGGCATCGTCAGCCCCAACTGGGGCCCCACGACGTGGACGATCCCCTGCTCCTTGTCTCCCAGCGAATGCAGCCGGACGCCGAACTCCGCCGCGTTGCGTCGCAGCGTCTCGATCTGGGTGCGACTGGTGAGGTCGGCGATCGGCTTGTCGATGTCCCATGTCGGCGTGTTGTGGTCCTCGGTCGCGATCGTGAGATCCAGCCGCCGCACCGGGCGCCCTTCCGCACGGAGTCCGTCGAACGCCTGCGGGCTGGTCACCTCGTGGACGAGGTGCAGGTCGATGTAGATGAGGTCGGGCTGGCCGTCCTCGCCCTTGACGACCAGGTGGTCGTCCCACACCTTCTCGGCGAGGGTGCGCGGGCGGGCGGGGATGCCGTCGGGATCGATCGTGCTCATGTCTGTGTGGTTCTCCTCGAGAGGGGGCGACGCCCCGAAGGGTCGGCCCGTGACGGACTCCGCGACGAGAAGGGCCTAGGACAAGGTCTCGTCGCGGCTACGAAGGAGAAGACCCACGGCGCGCACCGGCCCAGGCTACCACCGCCGCCCCGCCGACACCGTGCGCGGCGCCGTGAGACGATTCGTCCGGGGCGGACACTCTGGTGTCGAGAGACGACGACCGCCGAGGGGCGACGAGAGTGAAGGACGGCGATGGGACCGACGGACACGCGGGATGATGCGGCCCTCGTCGCCGCGGCATCCGGGGGCAGCGAACGGGCGTTCGGCGAGTTGTTCCGCGCATACGCGAAACCCGTGTTCTGGATCGCGCACGGGTTGCTGGGCGATGCGGCCGACGCCGAGGACGTGACGCAGGAGACCTTCGTCGTGGCCTGGCGGAAGCTTCCGGGGCTCGAACTGGCGGGGGGATCGCTCCTCCCCTGGCTCGCGACGATCTGCCGGTTCCAGAGCGCGAACCGCATCCGCATCCAGCAGCGCGACCGCCGACACCGTTCCGCGTTGATCGACGAGACCCTGCCGTCCACGGTCGATGTTGAGCAGCAGGTGATCACCGCGGGCCTCGCCGCGCGGATCGCGGACGAGGTCGCCGGCCTGAGCGATCTCGATCGCGAGGTGTTCCGACTCTGCACGGCCGAGGGATACGCCTATCAGGCGGCGGCGGACGAGCTGGGGGTCGCGCACGGCGTGGTCAGGAACCGTCTCTCTCGTATCCGCACGAGACTGCGGACCGTGGTGAAGGAGAGCACGTGAACAGTTCAGAGACGGACGACGACGTCGTCCTCGCCCCGATCGACGACGAGCGCCTCGCGCGCATCGAAGACGGGGTGTTCACCCGCATCGGCGAGGAGCGACGACGGGAGGAACGGCGACGAGCGCGACGCGGACGGATGTGGATGGCCGGCGGTGCGGCGGCTGCCGTCATCGCGGTGGCGGCGGTCATCGCTCCGAGCGTGGGCGATGTGGTCTCCGGCGGGAACGACGCCGCGGTCGGTCCCGCCTCCGCCGAAGTGTCCGACTCCGGGGCGGTCGCCCTCGATGCGGCGCCGGAGATGAGCACGGAGGCCGATCTGCGCGGCGGCGCGACGATGGCCGACGGTGCACAGGTCATTTCGTCGGCTTCGGCGACGCTGAGAGTGACCGATCCGGCCGCGGCTCTCGATGCGATCGGTTCCGCGGCGGTCACCCGCGGCGGATACGTCGAGTCATCGCGGATCGGCGCGTGGGAACCCGTACAGCCGATCGACGTCATGCCCGGGGAACCCGGCGCCGTCGTCTCTCCGGACACCTCGGGCGGATGGATGAGCGTGCGCGTCCCCGCCGACGAGCTGCCTGCTCTGATCGAGGACCTCGCCGGCTTCGGCGAGGTGGTCGCGGCGTCGATCGATCGCACCGACGTCACGGCGCAGGTGGTCGATCTGGAGGCGCGCGTGGAAGCCGCCGAAGTCTCCGTGGAGCGCTTGACGCAGCTCCTTGCGCAGGCTGCCGACGTCACCGACCTCATCGCCGCCGAATCCGCGCTCGCCGAACGTCAGGCGACGCTGGAGTCGTACCAGCAGCAGCTCGAGATGCTCGATGACCAGATCGCGATGGCGTCCCTGTGGGTGACCGTCGAGCCGCGGACGTCGCCTGTGGCGGCCGACCCGGCGGGCTTCACCGACGGTGTCGCCGCCGGATGGAACGGGCTGGTGGCGACCCTGAACGCGATCGTCATCGCCTTGGGCTTCCTGGTGCCGTGGATCCTCGTGATCGGCGTGGCCGGAGCGGTCATCTGGCTCGCCGTGCGCGTGATCCGCCGACGTCGCGCAAAGAGGGCGGCGGCGCCGTCGGAGTCGAAGACCGAGTGACAGCGCGCACGAACGAAGAAGCCCGGACCATTCGGTCCGGGCTTCTTCGTGTTGGTGACCCCAGCGGGATTCGAACCCGCGTTACCGCCGTGAGAGGGCGGCGTACTAGGCCGCTATACGATGGGGCCGTTTTCGCAACCGTTCGAGTATGCCATGGCATTCACACGAGAGACAAATCGAGGCGGGAATCGACGCCGGGCTTGTCGTCGACGGGTGCGCCGAGTTGACTCGAGACATGCGAGTGACAAAGTTCGAACACGCCACGCTGGTGCTCCGCGAGGCCGGCAAGACCCTCGTGATCGATCCCGGATCGTTCACCTCTCCCCTGGACGATCTGGGTGATCTGGTCGGTGTCGTCATCACCCACGAGCACGCCGACCACTGGTCGGCGGAGCATCTGACGCGACTGCGCGACCAGGATCGCGACGTCCCGATCTACGGGCCGCCCGGGGTGGTCGCCGCGGCTGCGGGCTTCGACGTCGTGCCGGTGCATCCCGACGACCGGCTCGACCTCGCTCCGTTCGACCTCCGCTTCTTCGGAGGTCGCCACGCCGTCATCCACTCCTCGATCCCGGTGGTCGACAACGTCGGCGTCCTGGTGAACGAGCGCTTCTACTACCCGGGCGATTCCTACGCCGTTCCCCACGGCGTCTCCGTCGACGTGCTCGCCGCACCGGTCGGGGCACCCTGGCTGAAGATCGGTGAGGCGATCGATTTCGTCCTCGACGTCGCTCCCCGTCGCGCGTTCGCGACGCACGACATGACGCTGTCGGCGGCGGGCCTGGAGATGGGACGGGCGCGGTTGCGCTGGGCGGTCGAGCAGGATGGCGGCTCGTTCGCCGCCCTCGAGCCCGGAGACTCCCTCGACCTCTGACGCGCGGACCGCGAAAGGACGGGGACGGATGCCGCACGGCATCCGTCCCCGTCCTTCTCCGCGGTGGTCCTACTCGGCGTCGAGATCGGTCTCCAACAGCGCGACGAGCTCATCGAGCGCCTGCTCGGCACCCTCGCCCTCCGCCTTGAGGGTCACGACCGTGCCCTGAGCCGCCCCGAGTCCCATCAGCGACAGGATGCTCCCGGCGTTGAGATCGGCGCCGCCCTCGACCGCGATGGTGACGGGAACCGGCTTCTCCTGCACGGCCTGGACGAAGAGCTTCGCCGGTCGAGCGTGCAGCCCTGAGCTGCTGGCGATGGTGGCCTGGCGTTCTGCCATGATTTCTCCTTCGAGATGGGTGATGGTCGGGGGTCAGACGGCGACCGCGGCCTGCATGGGAGCCTCGGCCTGCATGAGTTCTTTGCGGCCGACCCACTTCTTGAGGGCGACGACGACGAGGGCGGACACGACGGTACCGGCCACGAGCGCGATCAGGAAGCCCCAGATCGGGTTGATCGCGAAGAACACGAAGATGCCACCGTGCGGGGCGAGGGACTGGACTCCGAAGACCATAGTCAGCGCGCCGGTGACCGCACCCCCGACCATGGACGCAGGGATGACCCGGAGCGGATCGGCAGCGGCGAACGGGATGGCCCCTTCGCTGATGAACGACGCGCCGAGCAGCCACGCGGCCTTGCCGTTCTCCCGTTCGACGGGGGTGAACAGGTCGCGTGCCAGCAGCGTCGACGCCAACGCCATCGCCAGCGGCGGCACCATTCCCGCGGCCATCACCGCGGCCATGATGAGGTACGGCGTGGGGTTCTCGGCGGAGCCCGCGGCGAGACCCGCCACGGCGAAGGCGTACGCCACCTTGTTGATCGGGCCCCCGAGGTCGAAGCACATCATGAGGCCGAGGATCACACCCACCAGAACGATGCCGGAGGTGCCGGCAAGGTCGGTCAGCCACACGTTCAGCGCATCCATGAGGGTGGCGATGGGGCGCCCGAGGAAGAGGATCATGAGCCCCGACGCCACGATCGAGGCGACCAGCGGGATGATCACCACCGGCATGAGACCGCGCAACCAGCGCGGCACGTCGAGGCGCCCGATGGCGGCGGCGACGAAACCGGCGAGCAGACCGCCGATGATGCCGCCGATGAAGCCGGCATCCATCAGGACGGCCACCGCACCCGCGACGAAGCCCGGGGCGATGCCGGGGCGGTCCGCGATCGCGAAGGCGATGTAGCCCGCCAGCGCCGATACGAGGAAGCCCATCGATGTCGCGCCGATCATGAACATGACCGAGCCGAGGTACTGTCCGAGTGGCCCGAACTGCGACGTGATGTCCTCTGTCGGGAGGTCCCAGAGCGAGTTCTGCGTGATGACGTCGGCGGCGTTCGCGGTGACCTCGTACCCGCCGAGGGCGAAGCCGAGCGCGATCAGCAGGCCGCCGCCGGCGACGAACGGGATCATGTAACTCACGCCGGTGAGGAGGATCCGCTGGATGCGCGCGCCCCAGCCGATGTTCGCATCGGATGCCGACGCGGAGGTCGCGGCGGCCGCTGCGGCGTTCACCCGCGGGGCCGACGGATTCTTCGCGGCAGCGACCGCCTCGGCGATGAGCGCCGACGGCTGTTCGATACCGCGCTTCACCCCGGAACGGACGACGGGCTTCCCCGCGAAACGCTGGAGCTCACGCACGTCCACATCGGTGGCGAAGATGACCGCGTCGGCGTCATCGATCACGCTCTGCGGAAGAGCCTGGTACCCGCTGGAGCCCTGCGGCTCCACGGTGAGGTCCACCCCGGAGGACTTCCCCGACGCGGTGAGCGCGTCCGCGGCCATGAAGGTGTGGGCGATCCCGGTCGCGCAGGAGGTCACGGCGACGATGCGCGCGGGACGACCATCGATCAGGACGGTGTCGTCGGCAGCGGGAGCGGCCGACGACGTCGGCGCGTCGACGGGCGCGGAGGCGGCGGCGTCGGGCGCGCCCTCCTCGCCGATCGCCCGGCGGACGATCGCGACGACGTCCTCGTCGGTGACCGCGGCCCTGAGGCCAGCGGTGAAGTCGTCCTGCATGAGGCTGCGGGCGAGCTTCGACAGGACCGCGAGGTGAGCCTCGGCGGCACCCGCTGGCGCGGCGATGAGGAAGACGAGGTCTGCGGGCCCGTCGGCGGCGCCGAAATCGACCCCCGGGGCGAGCCGCGCGAAGGCCAGAGAGGCCTCCGACACGGCGGCGCTCTTCGCGTGCGGGATCGCGATTCCGCCCGGGAGGCCGGTCTCGTCCTTCTGCTCGCGCGCCCACGCGTCGGCGAAGAGGCCTTCGGCGTCGGTGGCGCGGCCCTGCGCGACGACGCGTTCGGCGAGAGCCCGGATGACCGCGGCTTTGTCGGCGCCGAGGTCGACGTCCAGGCTCACAAGGCCTGGAGTGATGGTCTGGGACACGGTGACCTCCAATGGTCGGATGTGGTGAAAGGGGTGTCAGGGAAGTGCGGTGACGACGACATCGCCGCGCGGGAGATCCGTCGGGCGCGGCGCCTGCGTGCCGGGGAGCGCTGCCGCGGCGGCGCCGTAGAGGATCGACGAGCGAAGCTTCTCGGCGGGGACGGCGCCGGCGTGATCCGCCAGGAGGTAGCCCGCCAGGGAGCTGTCGCCCGCGCCGACCGTGCTCACCACATCGATGCGGGGCGGGCGGCCGAACCACTCCCCTTCGGCGGTGACGAGGACCGCGCCCTCCCCGCCGAGGGTGATCAGCGCCGCGCCGATCTTGGCGGACCCGACGAGTCTGCGGGCCGCATCGGCGACGCCGGCGACGAGGGTGTCCGGCGAGGCCGCGTGCCCGGTGAGATCGGCCAATTCCTCGTCGTTGGGCTTGATCAGATCGGGTCGGGCGCGGTCCACCACCGCGCTGAGAGCGGCCCCGGACGTGTCGACGGCGATCCGCGGCGCGTCGTCGCCGAGGGCTCGACGGACCGCCTCGATGACCCGCACGTAGAAGTCGTCCCCGGCTCCCGGAGGCAGGGACCCGGCCAGAACCAGCCACCGGGCTCCGCGCGATGCCTCCACGACCGCGGCGATGACCGCGTCCGCCTCCGACACCGACAGCGTCGCGCCGGGGAGGTTCAGCTTCGTCGTGATCCCCTCGGGATCGGTGATCGTGAGGTTCGCGCGGGCGCGGCCGGCGATCGGGACGCGCACGGCGTCGATCCCCGTGGCACCGAGGGCACTGTCGAACGGGTCGTCATCGGCGAGCGGGAGCACGGCGCGCACGGCCACACCCGCCCCGAAGATCACGCGAGCGACGTTGATCCCCTTGCCACCGGCATCCTCCCGCCCAGGGTGAGCCGGCTGGACCTCGCCCGGCCGAAGGGGCGCGTCCACCACGATCGTTCGATCCAGGGACGGGTTCGCGGTCAGGGTGACGATCATGCGAGCCAGACCTCCACGTCCGCGGCGGCGAGGGCATCGGACAGCTCCGCGTCGAGCGGGGCATCAGTGACGAGGACATCGATGTCGGCGATGTCGGCGAAGGAGACCAAGGACTCGACGCCCATCTTGTCGGCGTCGGCGAGGACGATGACGCGGCGAGCGGCACGGACGATCGCGGTCTTGACCGCGGCCTCCGCAGGATCGGGGGTGCTCAAGCCGAATCCTGCCGTGATGCCGTTCGTGCCGATGAAGGCGAGATCGGGACGCAGCGACCGGAGGGCGTCGACCGTGGAGGGGCCGACCGCCGCGGCGGTGATCCCGCGGACCTGGCCGCCGAGGACCGTGAGATCGATCC
Source organism: Microbacterium aurantiacum (assembly GCF_021654035.1). Classification (GTDB taxonomy): domain Bacteria; phylum Actinomycetota; class Actinomycetes; order Actinomycetales; family Microbacteriaceae; genus Microbacterium; species Microbacterium aurantiacum. The sequence goes on along the minus strand of NZ_JAJPDW010000005.1, from coordinate 97,070 downwards.
CCGGAACCGTCGACAGCGCGTGCGCGACGGGGACGGCGTGTGTCACGGCGTCGATCTGCGCCCCGGTGCCGGCGACACGGTCGCCCATGAGGCGGGCGACGGCAGCGGCGGTGGACCCGGCGTCGAACAGGACCGAGCCGCGCCACCCGCGCGTGATGACCTCGAGCGCACGCCGTGCTATGGCGTCCTTCGCGCCGGAATTGACGCTCGTCCGCTCGGCGATCGAGACCTCCGTGGTGCTGCCACCCCGGGAGGGCACCGCGCCCCCGTGCACCCGTCGCAGGACGCCCTGTTCCTCCATCGCGTCGAGGTCGCGACGGATCGTCTCCGTCGTGACTCCCAGGTCTCGTGCCAAGTCGACGACGGACACGCGACCGCGATCCGTCAGGCTCCGGGTGATGTGAGCGTGTCGCTCCGTCGCGTACATGGTCCGTCCTCAGCGTCAAGGTGCCCTCACGCTACAACAGAAACCAAAGCAAAACAAGAAGAACCAACAAATACCCACACGAGCAGGCGTGCGCGGAAAAGCAAGAAGCCCGGCTCTCCGCTGAGCGGATGCCGGGCTATCTGTCTTGCTGGGGTACCTGGACTCGAACCAAGAACAACTGAACCAGAATCAGCCGTGTTGCCAATTACACCATACCCCAAGGGGGTTCCGACCGAAGTCGTACCGAGGGTCGAGTCTATCCCACGGCGGACCACCGGACAAACCGGTCGGAACCCGGGCGGGTCACCGGTTCACGAACCCGGTGAGACGCCGCAGGGTCGCGTCCTTGCCGAGAAGCTCCAGCGATTCGAACAGCGGCGGAGAGATCCGTCGACCGCTGACGGCGACCCGCAAAGGCCCGTACGCGATCCGCGGCTTCAGACCGAGTCCGTCGATCAGCGCCGACACGAGCGCCTCCTGGATCGCGACGGCCGTGAACTCGGACGCCGGAAGCTCCTCGAGGGCTGCCACGGAGGCGACGATCACCTCATCCGCGTTCGCGGGCAGCGAGGCGATCGCGTCGTCCTCGTACGACACGGAATCCGTGAAGAGGAAGCCGAGAAGGCCCGGGGCGTCACCCAGAAGGGGCAGCCGTTCCTGGATGAGGGGCGCGGCCGCGCGCAGGAGTCGCGCCTGCTCACCCGTCGGAGGCGCATCGACGACCCCCGCGCCCTGAAGGTACGGGACGATGCGATCCGCGAAGACCTCGGGCGGCAGCATCCGGATGTGGTCCCCGTTGATGGCCTCGGCCTTCTTCTGGTCGAAACGGGCGGGGTTCGGATTCACGTCCCGGATGTCGAATGCCGCCGTGAGCTCCTCGAGGGAGAACACGTCCCGGTCCGGCGCGATGGACCACCCGAGGAGGGCGAGGTAGTTCAGCAGGCCTTCGGGGATGAAACCCCGCTCCCGCTGAAGGAAGAGATCGGCCTTCGGGTCGCGCTTGGAGAGCTTCTTGTTCCCGGTGTCGCCCAGGACGAGGGGCATATGGGCGAAGCGAGGGATGAAGGAGGTCACGCCGGCCTCGACGAGGGCTCGATAGAGCGCGAGCTGACGCGCAGTGGACGGCATGAGATCCTCGCCGCGGATGACGTGGGTGATCCCCATCAGCGCATCGTCGACGGGGTTGACGAAGGGATAGAGCGGGACACCGCCCGCGCGGACCAGGACGAAGTCCGGGAAGGACCCCGCCGGAAACGTCACCTCACCGCGGATGAGATCGACGTAGGTGAGGTCTTCGTCCGGCACACGCAGGCGCCAGGCGGGCTGACGGCCCTCCGCGCGGTACGCGGCGCGCTGCTCCTCGGTCAGATCCCGGTCGAAGTTGTCGTAGCCGAGCTGCTTCGCGCGGCCGTTCGCCTCGTTGCGCGCGTCGATCTCCTCCGCGGTCGAGTAGCTCTCGTACACCGCACCCGCATCCACGAGCTTCTGCAGCACCTCACGGTAGATCTCGTGACGCTGCGACTGACGATAGGGCGCGTGCGGCCCTCCGACCTCGACCCCCTCATCCCAGTCGATGTTCAGCCACCGCAGGGCTTCGAGGAGCTGCTGGTAGCTCTCCTCGCTGTCACGGGCCGCGTCGGTGTCCTCGATCCGGAACACGAGCTTCCCACCGTGGTGGCGGGCGTAGGCCCAGTTGAACAGCACGGTGCGGATGAGGCCGACATGCGGGAGACCCGTCGGCGAGGGGCAGAACCGCACACGGATATCGGCTCCGGTGGCGGTGGTGGTTCGGGGATCGGCTGAGGCAGACATCGCGTGCAATTCTAGGTGCCCGCTCCGGACCGACCCCTCACCCGTCCGACACGATCGGCACGGACGAGGACCGCGAGGACGGCCGTCGCGACGACGGCCAGTCCGACGACGAGCGCGAGCCCGCCGTAGCCGATCGCGGACAGGACGATCCCGGACCCGATCGCGCCGAGCGCGCCGACGAAGCTCATCGAGAAGTCGCTGATGCCCTGGCGGCGCGTGCGCTGATCCTCCGCCGAGGCCTCGGTGAGCAGCGCCGCCCCGGCCACCGTCGCTGCGCTCCAGCCCAGGCCGAGCAGCACGAGGGCCACCGTCACCGCCGCGGTGGACTCCGCCCCGAGGGAGGCGACCACGAGCGAAGTGGCGAGGATGCCCTGTCCGAGGAGGATCGTCCGCAGCCGCCCCCAACGGTCGGCGAGGATGCCGAAGAGCGGCGCCGCCGCGTACATCCCGGCGATGTGCAGGCTCAGGGTCAGGCCGACGATCACCAGATCCGCGCCGTGGTGCAGCAGATGCACGGGCGTCATCGCCATCACCGAGACCATGACCACGTGCGAGGCGGCGACCGCGAAGATCGCGTATCGCGCGAGGGCCCGACGATCGGGACCCGCGATGGTGCGCCCGGGGCCCCTCGTCGCGGCCGCGTCCAGCCGCATCGCGAGCGCAAGCGGGTCGGGACGGAGGGCGGAGAGGTAGAGGACGATCGCGAGCACCTGCGCCACGACGGTGAACACGTACGCACCGGTGAGAGGCGGCATGCCGAGCGCCGCGCCCACCGTCTCCCCCGGGCCGGCGAGGTTCGGTCCGAGCACCGCCCCCACCGTGGTCGCCCACACGACCAGGGACAGATCGCGTCCTCGGGTGGCGTCGGTGGCGAGATCCGCGGCGGCGAATCGCGACTGCAGGTTCGCGGCCTGGCCCGCTCCGATGAGGAGGAACGCCGCGAGGAGGAACGGAAACGACCCGACCGACGCGGCGACGATGACACCGACCACCCCGGCGAGGGCACCCGCGGTGCCCGTCGTCAAGGACACGCGTCGGCCCGCCCGCCGTGCTAGGGCGGCGAGCGGGATGGCGACGGCGGCTGTCCCCAGCGTCACCGCCGCGGTGGCCAGACCGGACAGAGCGTCGTCGCCAGAGACGTCCGCGGCGAGGACGGCTCCGAGGGAGAGCGTGGCCCCGAACGCCACACCGCCGAGCACCTGACCGGCGCCGAGCACCGCCACGGTGCGCCGTTGGATGCGGGCGCGCTCGGTGTCGGAGATCGGCGACGACGCGGTCACACCGGTGACGACGCGCGCACGGTGTTGCGGAGGATGCCCAGCCCTTCGACATCCACTTCCACGATGTCACCCGCGGCGAGCGGACCGACGCCCGCCGGGGTGCCGGTCAGGATGACGTCGCCGGGCAGAAGGGTGAACGCCGCGGAAGCGTAGGCGATGACGTCGGCGAGCGGGAAGATCACTTCGCTGACCGGTCCGTTCTGACGTTCTTCGCCGTTGACGCGGGTGCGGACGCGTGCCGACCCGGTGGGGTCGAAATCCGTCTCGATCGCGGGCCCGAGCGGACAGAACGTGTCGAACCCCTTCGCCCGCGCCCACTGCCCGTCGCTGCGCTGCAGATCGCGCGCGGTGACGTCGTTGGCGGCGGTGTATCCGAAGACGTAGTCGAGGGCGTCATCGGCCGACACGTTCTTGGCGATCCGCCCGATGACGGCCGCGACCTCGCCCTCGAAGTCCACTCGCTCGGACTGCGGCGGCAGGACGATGGCATCCCCCGGGCCGATGACCGAGGTGTTCGGCTTGAAGAACAGCAGCGGTTCGGCCGGAACGTCGTTCCCGAGTTCGCTGGCGTGGTCGCGGTAGTTGCGGCCGACGCACACGACCTTCGAGCGGGGGATCACCGGGGCGAGGAGCGCCACATCCGCGAGCGGCACCCGCTCCCCCGTGGTGTCGAACCCCGCGAAGAGAGGATCAGCGGCGAGGACCACGAGGTCCCCGTCGTCGAGGATGCCGTAGCGGATGGCGTCGTTGTGACTGAAGCGGACGATCTTCACGGCGACCTCACGCGTCCAGGCGGGTGAGCCAGCCGTGGACATCCTCGCGGCGTCCGTACTGGATGTCCGTCAGCTCCTCGCGGAGCGACAGCGCGAGGGATCCGCTCGGCTGCTCGTCGAGGAAATCGCGACCCTTCAGCATGCCGATGGGCGTGACGACGGCCGCCGTCCCGCAGGCGAACACCTCGACGATGTCTCCGGAGGCCACGCCGTCGCGCCACTCGGCGAGGGAGACCGCCCGGCCCTCGACACGGTGTCCGCGGTCGCGCGCGAGCTGCAGGATCGAGTCACGGGTGATGCCTTCGAGGATCGACGGCGACTGCGGGGTCACCAGCGTGCCGTCCTTGCGCACGAACACGACGTTCATACCCCCGAGCTCCTCGACGTTGCCGTCCGCGTCGAGGAAGACGACCTGGTCGCACTCGTTCTCATACGCCTCGGACTGCGGGAGGAGGCTCGCGGCGTAGTTGCCGCCGGTCTTCGCCGCCCCCGTCCCGCCCTTTCCGGCGCGGGCGTAGTCCTCGCTCAGCCAGATCGAGACGGGTTGGACACCGCCCTTGAAGTACGCGCCCGCGGGCGAGGCGATGACGTAATAGCCCACCTTGTGCGCCGGACGGACGCCGAGGAACGCCTCCTTGGCGAACATGAACGGACGGAGGTACAGGCTCTGGTCGGGGCCGGACGGCACCCAGTCCCCGTCGACGGCGATCAGCTCGCGCAGCGACTGGATGAAGTACGGGACGGGGAGTTCGGGGAGCGCCAGCCGGCGGGCGGAACGCTGCAGTCGCCGCCCGTTCTGGTCGGGGCGGAAGGTGTGGATCGAGCCGTCCGCGTGACGGTAGGCCTTGATGCCCTCGAAGATCTCCTGCCCGTAGTGCAGGACGGCCGCCGCCGGGTCGAGCGCCAGCGGGCCGTAGGGCTGCACGCGCGGACGGTGCCACCCACCGGTGACCGACCAGCAGATGTCGATCATGTGGTCTGTGAAGCGCGTGCCGAAGCCAGGATTGGCCAGCACCTCCTCTCGCGCCTCAGCAGAGGCGGCGTTGAGGTTGCGCGAGACGCTGAAGTCCAGCGGCGGCAGTCCGGTGTCGGTGTCGGTGTCGATGAGGGTCATTTCACGTCCTGGGTGTCGGGTCTTCGGCGGCGTCGACTGTGCTCAGATTACGCCCGGAGGCGGGCGGCGATCGCGTCGCCGATCTCGGAGGTGGACCGGGCCCCTCCGCTCCGCGCGGCGATGTCCTCCTCGACCGCCCGGGTGACGCGGGATGCGTCCTCGACGAAGCCGAGGTGCTCCAGCAGGAGGGCGGTGGAGAGGATCGCCGCCGTGGGGTCGGCGATGCCCTGACCGGCGATGTCCGGCGCCGAGCCGTGAACGGGCTCGAACATCGACGGGAACGTGCCGTCGGGGTTGATGTTGCCCGAAGCGGCGAGGCCGATGCCACCGGTGACGGCGCCGGCCAGGTCCGTGAGGATGTCGCCGAAGAGGTTGTCGGTGACGATCACGTCGAAACGAGCAGGGTGGGTGACCAGGAAGATCGTGGCCGCGTCGACGTGCAGGTAGTCTACGGCGACCTCGGGGAACTCCGCGCCCACCGTGTCGACGATCCGCTTCCAGATCCCGCCGGCATGGACGAGGACATTGGTCTTGTGCACGAGCGTCAGGCGCTTACGGCGACGCTGCGCCTGCGCGAAGGCGAAGCGCACCACGCGCTCGACCCCGAACGCGGTGTTCACGGACGTCTCGTTCGCGACCTCCTGCGGCGTCCCCCTGCGGATCGTTCCGCCGTTCCCGACGTAGGGCCCCTCGGTGCCCTCGCGGACGACGACGAAGTCGATCTCTCCGGGGTCCGCGAGGGGGCCGGGCACGCCCGGATACAGTCGCGACGGACGCAGGTTCACGTAGTGGTCGAGCTCGAATCGCAGCTTCAGGAGCAGGCCGCGCTCGATGTTCGCGTCCTTCAGTCGAGGGTCGCCCGGCACACCCCCCACAGCCCCGAGGAGGATGGCGTCGTGCGCCGCGATCGCCGACAGGTCGGCATCCGTCAGCGTGTCTCCCGTCGCGAGGTAGCGATCGGCGCCGAGGCGGAACGTCGTGCGCTCGAAGCGGACGTCGCTCCCCTCGACCACCGCCTCGAGCACCTTCTCGGCTTCGCTGATGACTTCGGGTCCGATGCCGTCTCCGGGGATGACGGCGAGCTTCACGATGCGGGGCATCCCCCCAGATTACTGGCGCCGCCCCAGCGTCGCCGCGGCGATGACGCCGGCGATCACGACGAGACCCGCGCCGAGGAGTGCCGTGACCGTGACACCGGCGCTGAAGGCGGTGCCGGCGGCGTCGGTCAGCGCTGCAGCCAGCGACGGATCGGCGTTCGCCGCGACCTGCGAGGCGCCCGCAAGGGTCTCTCGCGCCGCCGTCGCGGACTCCCCCGCGATACCGGCGGGAACGACGAGGTTCGCCCGGTAGAGGGCGGTGAGGATGCCGCCCAGCACAGCCGTCCCCAGCACGGCTCCGAGTTCGTACGCCGTCTCCGAGACCGCGCTCGCGGCCCCCGCCTTCGCGGGAGGCGCACTGGCCAGCACGAGCTCGTTGGAGACGGTCTCGGCCGCGCCGATCCCGATGCCCAGCGAGACGAATGCGATCACCAGGAGCAGCAGGCTCCCGCCCTCCCCCATCCGGGAGACGGCGACATAGCCGCCGACCGAGAAGAGGAGGGCGATCGGCACCACGATCCGCGGCGCGACCCGACGGGCGATCGGGACGACCAGGAGTCCGGCGGCGATCATCGCGGCGAGCCCCGGCACCAGCGCGAAACCGGCGTTCATCGGGCTCAGCCCGAGGATCAGCTGAAGGTACTGCGCCGCGAAGAAGAGGAATCCGACCAGGCCGACCACGCTCAGCAGATTGACCAGGAGCGCGCCGCTGAACGTCGGGTTGCGGAAGAGCCGGACGTCGAGCATCGGCTGCGGGCGGCGCAGCTGCCGGCGGACGAACAGGACGCCGAACCCCACTCCCACGGCGAAGAGGATCGGCGCGGCGCTGGCGAGGCCGTAGACCGCCACCTCCTTGATCCCGTAGACGATCGGCACCATCGTGGCCATCGACAGCCCGATGCTGACGGCGTCGATGCGCCCCGGCTTCGGGTCGCGGCTCTCCGGCACCAGGAGGGGTGCGAGGACGAGGAGCGGGATCAGCACCGGCACCGCCATGAGGAAGACCGAACCCCAGCCGAAGTGCTCCAGGAGGATGCCGCCGACGATCGGACCGAGCGCGGCGCCCGCCGAGAACATCGAGGCCCAGATCGCGATGGCGAAACGCCGCTGATCGCGATCCGTGAAGATGCTGCGCAGGAGGGAAAGGGTCGAGGGCATGAGCATCGCGCCGAAGACGCCCATCGCCGCGCGCGCGACGATGAGGAGGCCTGCCGTGGGGGCGAATGCGGCCAGGGCCGAGACGGCGGCGAACCCGGTCGCGCCGATCATCAGCATCCGCCGTCGTCCGAACCGGTCTCCGAGCGTCCCCATCGTCACGAGCAGCCCCGCGAGGACCAACGGGTAGGCGTCGATGATCCACAGCTGCTGGGCGCTCGTGGGTGCGAGGTCGACGGCGATCGCCGGGAGGGCGAAACTCAGCACGGTGTTGTCGACGGACACGAGGAGCACCGGCAGCATGAGGACGACCAGCGCCGCCCAGCCTCGCCACCCGACGCGCTGGGTCTTCTCGGCCCGGATCGCAGCGGTGATCGTCTCGGTACTCATGGTCGCTCCAGTTTCTATACCGTCCAGCCGGTATAGTATCAGGATGCCGGAGATCCCGTCGATACGATCGACAGCATGAGTCGTCCCCCGCTTGCGAAGGAACGCGTCCTCGACGCGTTCGAGGCGATCCTGGTCGACGACGGTGATCGGGCCGCGACGATGGACGCCACCGCACGCGCCGCCGGCGTCTCCAAGGGAGGCCTGCTGTACCACTTCGCATCGAAGGAAGCGTTGGAGGGCGCGCTCCTCGAGCGCCTCCGCATCCTCGTCGCGGAGGATGTCGCCGCGATCGAGGCCGCGGAGGACGGGGCGATCGCCTACTTCCTGCGGTCGTCGATCATGCAGAACGACCCGCTCGACCGGGCGATCCTCGCCGCGTCGCGTCTGGCGCAGGGCGGGAAGGACGCCGCGGGCGACGCCCTCCGCGCCATCCGCGACGAGTGGGCGCGCGTGCTGCGGCCGCACGCGCGCGACGAGACCGCGCTGAATCTCGTGATGCTCGTCAGCGACGGCCTCTACTTCAACAACGCGCTCGCCGGCGGGTCGATCCCCGGGCCGGTCCCCGAAGGGCCGGAGCTCGATGCGCTGATCGCCCTCGTGGAGAAGGCGTCACGCGACGGGGTCGATGCCCCGTCGCCCGCGATCAGTCCTCGGTGATCTCGATCTGACGGAAGAGATCCGCGCCCGTGGCCTCGCGCATCTCGTCGAGGATCTCCTCCGGCACCGACGCGCCGACGGTGAGCACGGACAGCGCGCGACCGGAACCGTCCGGCTGCGCCACCTGGAGCGCCTCGATGTTGATGCCCGCCGCTCCCAGCTTCTGCCCGTAGATGGCGACGATTCCCGGACGATCCGCGTACCGCATCACCACGTGGTGGTGCGCGAGCGCAACCTCGATCTCGTAGTCGTTGATCCCGACCACCTTCGGAATCATGCGCGTACCCGCGAGGGTTCCCGACACCGTGAGGACCGAGCCGTCCGACAGCGTGCCGCGGAGCGTCGTGATGTTCCGGTACAGCGGGCTCTCGGATTCGACGATGAGACGGGTCTCGATGCCACGCTGCTCGGCGAAGAGGGGCGCGTTGACGTAGGACACGGTGTCGCTGACCACGTTGGTGAAGATGCCCTTGAGCGCCGCGAGACGGTAGACGCTCACGTCGTAGGCCGCGAGCTCGCCGCGCACCTCGATGTCCAGGCTCGTCAAGGCCGCCGGCGAGAGCGCCGTGAAGAACTGGCCGAGCTTCTCCACGAGAGCGATGCCGGGGCGGACGAAGGGATCGATGACGCCGCCGGCGACGTTCACCGCATCGGGGACGAGATCGCCCTCGAGGGCGAGCTTCACCGACCGCGCGACCGACACACCGGCCTTCTCCTGCGCCTCGTCGGTGCTCGCACCCAGGTGCGGTGTCGCGACGACGTTGGGGAGGGCGACCAGGCGGGCGGCGACGGAGTCCGCCGCCGGCGGCTCTGCGGTGAAGACGTCCAGACCCGCCGCGGCGATGGTGCCGTCGGTGAGCGCGTCGAACAGCGCCTGCTCGTCGATCAGGCCGCCGCGGGCGACGTTGACGACCGCGGCGGTCGGCTTCATCATGGCCAGCTGCTCGGCGCCGATCATGCCGGTCGTCTCGGGGGTCTTGGGCATGTGCACGGTGATCACGTCGCTCTGACGGAGGACCTCGTCGAACGAGAGGAGCTCGATCTGCAGCTGCTGCGCACGGACCGGAGTGACATAGGGGTCGTAGCCGACGACGCGCACGCCGAAGGCGCGCAGACGCTCGGCGACCAGAGCGCCGATGCGGCCGAGCCCGAAGATGCCGACAGTCTTCTCGAACAGCTCCGTTCCCGTGAACGAGCTGCGCTTCCACTGCCCCGCGGCGAGCGACGCGTGGGCTGCGGGGATGTGACGGGCGATGCTCAGGATGTGGCCGACGGTGAGCTCCGCGGCGGAGATGACGTTGGACGTCGGCGCGTTGACGACCATGACGCCCGCCGTCGTGGCGGCCTTGATGTCGACGTTGTCGAGCCCGACACCGGCGCGGGCGACGACCTTCAGCCCGGGCGCCGCGGCCAGTGCCTCGCCGTCGATCTTCGTCGCCGAGCGCACCAGGACCGCCTGCGCATCCGCGAGGGCGGAGAGGAGCGCGGGCCGATCGGTCCCGTCCACGTGGCGCACGTCGAAATCGGGCCCGAGGGCGTCGATCGTGGCGGGAGAGAGCTCTTCGGCGATGAGGACGACAGGCTTCGTCACAGGTGATTCCTTCGGGGCAGAGCGCGACGGCGCAGGGCGGTGCAGGATGCCGCGCCTGCAGCGGGCGCGCGGCGGGCCGCCAGCAAGCCTAGCGCGGGCTCGCGCCTCGCCCGCACGTGTGACGGATCAGCTGAGGAGTGACGAGGTGTTCAGCGACACGTAGGACAGGATGTTGAGCCAGAACACCGCGACCAGGGCGAGCCCGCCCAGCATGATCAGCGCGAGTTCGTGGGCGCGACGGCGGAAGCCGAGGGTGAACGCGGCGGACCACACCAGGACGGGGAAGAGCGCGGCGAAGAGCCAGACGAACCATCCGAGGGCGTTGAGGCTGAAGCCCGCCTCACTGTAGAACGCCACGGTCTGGATCAGGTTGCCCACCGCGCTCCAGACGGCGTAGGCGAAGAAGAGCCCCGCCATTGCGGCGATGGCGACGATGAGCCACAGGGGGGCGCGGGGCCGCGCCTGCGTCGGCGGTGCGGTTTCGGTCATCACACGGGTCCGATCGTGAGGAACGGCCAGGGAACGAGGATGAGCGCCCCCGCGAGCAGCCAGGCGAACCGCGCCCATCGGGGGGCGGTGCGCGTGAGGAGCATGACCGCGCCGAACCAGATCGCCGGCGCCGCGACGGCGACAGCCGTGCTGACGATGAGCATCGCATCGGGCACGATGCGCTCCTGCAGCCGGAGTCCGCCGAGCAGCCAGCCGATGGCGTAGAGCAGATACACCCCACCCAGAACACCGACGGCTATCAGCGCCGCATTCCCCGCACCGCCGGTCGAAACCTCGTGGTCCGCGCCGGGCGCGGACGGGGACGGCACCTCCGACGGGCCCGTCGTCGCGGCGCTGCCGCGACCGACCGCCGTGTATCCGGGCGGAAGAGCCGGAGCATCCTCCGAGCCGACGTCCAGTGTGGGATCGTCGTCCCCCGACCAGCTCAGGGCGTCGTCATCGGCTCTCGCGTTCACCCGCTCAGCCTAACGCGGCGACGAAGAAGGCTCCCGCCCCTGGATGCGGGGGCGGGAGCCGGAGTCGCCGGACGTGTGCGCCGGACGTGAGAGAGGTCAGCGCGCGGCGCTGCCCTCGGTGTAGTCGGAGTCCTGCTGCTTCCAGGCGAAGAGCGCCCGGAGGTCCTTACCGACCTCCTCGATCGGGTGCTGCGCCGCCTTCGTGCGCAGCTCCTGGAACTCCACCGCACCGTTGTCCTGGTCGCCGATGAAGCGCTCCGCGAATGCTCCCGACTGGATGTCGGCCAGGACCGCCTGCATGTTCTCCTTGACGCGGGGGTCGATTACGCGCGGGCCCGAGACGTAGTCGCCGTACTCGGCGGTGTCCGAGACGCTCCAGCGCTGCTTCGCGATGCCGCCCTCCCACATGAGGTCCACGATCAGCTTCAGCTCGTGCAGCACCTCGAAGTACGCGATCTGCGGCTGGTAGCCCGCCTCGGTCAGGGTCTCGAAGCCGTACTGGACGAGCTGGGAGACGCCACCGCAGAGCACGGCCTGCTCGCCGAACAGGTCGGTCTCGGTCTCCTCGGTGAAGGTGGTCTTGATGACGCCGGCGCGGGTGCCGCCGATCGCCTTGGCGTACGACTTCGCCAGGTCCCACGCGGTGCCGGAAGCGTCCTGCTCGACCGCGATGATGTCGGGGATGCCGCGACCGGCGACGTACTCGCGACGGACGGTGTGCCCGGGGGCCTTGGGGGCGACGAGGATCACGTCCACGCCCTCCGGCGCCTGGATGTACCCGAAGCGGATGTTGAAGCCGTGCGCGAAGGCGAGCGCCTTGCCCGCGGAGAGGTGGGGCTTGATCTCGTCGTTGTAGATCCCGCGCTGGTGCTGGTCCGGCGCGAGGATCATGATGAGGTCCGCCCATGCCGCGGCATCCGAGACCGAGAGGACGCGGAAGCCGTCCTCCTCCGCCTTCGGCGCGGACTTCGAGCCGTCCTTGAGCGCGATGACGACCTCGACACCCGAGTCCCGGAGGTTCTGAGCGTGGGCGTGGCCCTGCGAGCCGTAGCCGACGATCGCGACCTTCTTGCTCTGGATCAGCGCCAGGTCGGCGTCGTCGTCGTAGAAGATTTCAGCCATCTTCGTGATTCTCCTTGTATCGAGAGTTGGTCGTTCGATCGCGCCGCACCCGCCCAACGACCCTGGGGCGAGGCGGCGTGGGTCACCCGCGCAGGACGCGTTCGGTGATGCTTTTGCCGCCGCGGCCGATGGCCAGCAGCCCCGACTGGGCGAGCTCCCTGATGCCGAAGGGTTCGACCGCCCGCAGGAACGCGTCGATCTTCCCCTTGTCGCCCGTCACCTCGACCACGACCGCGTCGGGCGCGTAGTCGACGATGTGAGCGCGGAAGAGGTTCACGACCTCGAGCACGTTGGACCGGTTCGCGTTGTCGGCGCGCACCTTCACGAGCATGTGCTCACGCTGGACGGATGCGGTGGCGTCGAGCTCGACGATCTTGATGACGTTCACGAGCTTGTTCAGCTGCTTCGTCACCTGCTCGAGGGGCAGCTGGTCGACGTCGACCACGACGGTGATCCGAGACAGACCCGGCACCTCGGTCACGCCGACGGCCAGCGACTCGATGTTGAAGCCGCGCCGGGCGAAGAGGCCCGCGACGCGGGTCAGCAGACCGGGCTTGTCCTCCACGAGGAGGCTCAGAACGTGGCTGGGCATCTCAGTCCTCCTGCTCGCCGAAGGCGGGCGAGTGGTCGCGGGCGTACTGCACGTAGCTGTTGCTGACGCCCTGCGGCACCATCGGCCACACCATCGCATCCGCACTCACGACGAAGTCGATGACGACGGGACGGTCGTCGGTCTCCAGAGCCGTCTTGATCGCGGCATCCACGTCCTCCTCCTTCTCCACGCGGATCGCGAGGCACCCGTAGGCCTCGGCGAGCTTGACGAAGTCGGGGATGCGGATCGAGCCGTGTCCGGTGTTGAGGTTCGTGTGCGAGTAGCGACCGTCGTAGAAGAGGGTCTGCCACTGGCGCACCATGCCGAGGGAGGAGTTGTTGATGATCGCGACCTTGATCGGGATGTTGTTGATCGCGCAGGTCGCAAGCTCCTGATTGGTCATCTGGAAGCATCCGTCGCCGTCGATCGCCCACACGGTGCGCTCCGGTTCGGCGACCTTCGCTCCCATCGCGGCGGGAACGGCGTAGCCCATCGTTCCGGCTCCCCCGGAGTTCAACCAGGCGTTCGGACGCTCGTACTTGATGAACTGGGCCGCCCACATCTGGTGCTGCCCCACGCCGGCGGCGTACACGCCCTCCGGGCCCGTGAGCTCGCCGATCCGCTGGATCACATACTGGGGCGCGAGAAGACCGTCGGAGGTGGGTGCGTATCCGAGGGGGAACTCCGATCGCAGTCCGTCCAGGAACGACCACCACTCCGAGATGTCCGGGCGTGCTCCGTCGATCGCACCGCGGAAGGCGGCGTCGAGATCGACGAGGACGTCCTTGAGGTCGCCGACGATCGGCACATCCGCGGTGCGGATCTTGGAGATCTCCGCGGGGTCGATGTCGACGTGGATGACCTTCGCGTGCGGAGCGAAGAGGGCGGCCTTCCCGGTGACGCGGTCATCGAACCGCGCCCCCAGGGTGATGAGCAGGTCCGCCTCCTGGAGGGCGAGGACCGCGGGTACGGTCCCGTGCATCCCCGGCATCCCGAGGTGCTGTTCATGCGAGTCGGGGAACGCGCCCCGCGCCATCAGCGTGGTGACCACCGGTGCGCCGGTGGACTCGGCGAGGGACAGCAGCTCCTCGGACGCCCGGGCGCGGATGATGCCGCCGCCGACGTAGAGGACCGGCTTCTTCGCCTCCGCGATGAGCTGCGCGGCGGCCTGGATCTGCTTGCCGTGCGCCTTGGTGACGGGGCGGTAGCCGGGCAGGTCGATCTTGGGGGGCCATACGAACGGCGCCTCCGCCTGCTGGGCGTCCTTCGTGATGTCCACGAGCACCGGCCCGGGACGACCCGTCGAGGCCACCTCGAACGCCGCGGCGATGGCGCCGGGGATGTCCTCCGCGTCCTTGACGAGGAAGGAGTGCTTGGTGATCGGCATCGTGATGCCGACGATGTCCGCCTCCTGGAAGGCGTCCGTTCCCATCAACGTCGAGAACACCTGTCCGGTGATGCAGACGAGCGGGACGGAGTCCATGTACGCATCGGCGATCGCCGTCACGAGGTTCGTGGCACCGGGGCCGGAGGTCGCGATGGCGACCCCGATCTTGTTGGACGCCGCGGCGTAGCCTTCCGCGGCGTGGCCGGCCCCCTGCTCATGGCGCACGAGGATGTGGCGGATCTCCGAAGTGTCCATCAGGGGGTCGTACACCGGCAGGATCGCGCCGCCCGGGAGACCGAACACGTCGGTCACACCGAGCAGTTCGAGCGAGCGGACGACCGCCTGTGCGCCGGTGAGCACGGGCGCGGACGCGGTGCGGGCGGGGGGCCGGGGAAGGGCCGTTGCTGTTTCGGCGGGCATGGTGATGATTCCTCGATACGAGATGGGTGGAGTGTGGGGCCGTCAGCCCGTGACCGCGCCCTCCGCAGCGGAGCGCACGAGACGGGAGTACTTGGCCAGGACGCCACGGGTATAGCGCGGGGGCAACGGCTCCCAGCCGTCGCGGCGGGAGTCGAGCTCTGCATCGTCGACGAGTAGGTCGAGAGTGCGAGCAGCGATATCGACCCGTATCAGATCACCATCGCGCACGAAGGCGATGGGACCAGCGTCCACCGCTTCGGGTGCTATGTGGCCGATGCACAGGCCGGTTGTGCCGCCCGAGAATCTGCCGTCCGTCAAGAGTAGTACATCTTTTCCGAGGCCGGCTCCCTTGATGGCGGCGGTGATGGCGAGCATCTCGCGCATTCCCGGCCCACCCTTGGGGCCTTCGTAGCGGATCACGATCACGTCGCCCTTTGTGATCTCGCCCGCCTCGAGTGCGTCCATCGCCGAGCGCTCGCGCTCGAACACCCGGGCCGGCCCCTCGAATACGGAGGCGTCGAACCCGGCGGTCTTCACGACGGCGCCTTCGGGAGCGAGCGATCCGTGCAGGATCGTGATGCCGCCCGTGGCGTGGATCGGGTCGTCCAAGCGGTGGATGACCTTGCCGTCGATCGGCTCGGGGGCGAGATCCTTAAGATTCTCGGCGAGGGTCTTGCCCGTCACGGTCAGCGCGTCACCGTGCAGGAGACCCTCGTCGAGCATCGCCTTCATCACGACGGGGATGCCACCGTGGCGGTCGACGTCGTTCATCACGAACTGACCGAACGGCTTCATGTCGGCGATGTGGGGCGTCTTGTCGCCGATCCGGTTGAAGTCGTGAAGGTCGAGGTCGACCTCGGCCTCCCGTGCGATGGCGAGCAGGTGGAGGACCGCGTTGGTCGAACCGCCCAACGCCATGACGAGCGCGATGGCGTTCTCGAACGCCTCCTTGGTCAGGATGTCCTTCGTGGTGATGCCCTGACGGAGGAGGTTCACCACCGCCTCGCCCGAGCGGTGCGCGTAGTAGTCACGTCTCCGATCGGCCGCCGGTGGCGCCGCCGAGCCCGGCAGGCTCAGCCCGAGCGCCTCACCCACGGAGGCCATCGTGTTCGCCGTGTACATGCCGCCGCAGGCGCCTTCACCGGGAACGATCGCGCATTCGATGCGCTTGAGGTCGGCTTCGCTCATCTTGCCTGCGAGGCACGCCCCCACACCTTCGAACGAGTCGATGATAGTGACGTCCTTCTCGGTCCCGTCCGAGAGCTTGACCCACCCCGGCATCGTGGATCCGGCGTACAGGAACACGCTGGCGAGCCCGAGACGGGCGCTGGCCATCATCATCCCGGGGATCGACTTGTCGCATCCCGCGAGGAGAACGGTGCCGTCCAGCCGCTCCGCCATGATGACCGCTTCGACGGAATCGGCGATGACCTCACGCGACACCAGCGAGAAGTGCATCCCCTCGTGACCCATCGAGATGCCGTCCGACACCGAGATCGTCCCGAACTGCAGCGGGTAGCCACCCCCCGAGTGGACGCCTTCCTTGGCGCCCTGCGCGAGGCGATCGAGGCTGAGGTTGCACGGAGTGATCTCGTTCCAGCTGGACGCGATCCCGATCTGCGGCTTCTCCCAGTCGTCGTCGCCCATGCCGACGGCGCGAAGCATCCCGCGGGAGGTGGTGGCTTCGATGCCGTCGGTGACGACGCGGCTACGGGGCTTGATGTCGATGGGGTCCTGAGAGGGCATTCCCGAAGTCTATTGCGCGCGCGCAACCCGCTCCGTCGCGAGACGGACCAGGACGTCCGCGAGGGCATCGATGTCAGGCACCCGCAGCGTCGCCGCCGACTGCCGGTCACCGACGTGGATGCCGAGGTCATCGGCGGAGAGGCTGCGCAGGGCGTCTTCGTCGGTGACGTCGTCGCCGGCGAAGACGACCGCGTCCGCCTGCGTCCATGCGCGCAGTTCCGCGACCGCGCTGTCCTTGCCCTCGGAGCGGAAGGCGTACTCGACGATGTTGTGCCCCGTGCGGCGGCGCCAGTGGGGGGCCGCCTCGGCGACGAGGGCGTCCACCCGTCGCCGGGCGTCCTCTTCCGTCGCCCGGTCGGCGGAGCGGGTGTGGACCCCGAGACCGAAGGTCTTCGGCTCGATCCATACCCCTCGCATGCCCGTCGTCGCCGCTTCGGCGCGACGCTGGAGCTCCTCGCGCAGCGCACCGGCCGCCGCGTCCTCGGGATGGGTGACGACTCCCCGCTCAGGGCTCCAGAACTCTGCTCCGTGGGACCCGGCGAGGAGGATCCGCGAGGAGTCTTCATGCTCCGCGATGACGCGCAGATCCCGCAGACTCCGTCCGGAGACCAGCGCGACGGTGGTGCCAGGCGCCTCCACCAGCCGTTCCACCGCGGCGCGCGCGGAGGCGCTCATCCGCGCCGTCATCGGCTCATCCACCAGCGGCGAAAGCGTGCCGTCGAAATCGAGGGCGACGAGGAGGCGATCGACCGCGGTCACGGCCGTGAGGTCGACGGCGCTCATGACGCCTCCGGCGCGGTCGCGCCCTCGGTCTGCCGTTCGCCGCCCACGGCCGTGTGCCGGTGCTTCGCCGCTTCCAGGGCCGCGAGGAACGAGCGGGACCACTGCGCCACGTCGCTCTCGATGACCTTCTTGCGCAGCGATCGCATCCGCCTCCCCTGCTCCGCCGGGGGCATCTCGATCGCCCGGATGATCTGGTCCTTCATACCGTCGATGTCGTGCGGGTTGATCAGGAGTGCACTCGGCAGCTCATCCGCGGCTCCGGCGAACTCGCTCAGGACGAGCACGCCGCGATTGTCTGTGCGGGTGGCGACGTATTCCTTGGCGACGAGGTTCATCCCGTCGCGGAGCGCGGTGACGAGCATGACGTCGGCGGCCAGGAAGAGCGCCACCATCTCCTCCCTCGGATAGGCCTGATGGAGATAGCGGATGGCGGTGTGGTCGGTCGTGTCGAAATCCCCGTTGATGCGGCCCACGGTGAGTTCGATCTCATCGCGCAGCTGCATGTAGGACTCGACCCGCTCTCTGCTGGGGCTCGCGACCTGGACGAGGGTGACGTCCTCGACCGTCAGTCGGCCGTCCTGCAGGAGCTCTCCGAAGGCCTTCAAGCGGTGCCGGATGCCCTTGGTGTAGTCGAGCCTGTCCACGCCGAGGAGGATCCGCTTCGGATTGCCCAGCCCCTCCCGGATCTCGCGGGCCCGCTGCTGCACCTCGGGCCTGCGGGCCAGTTCGACATACGACTCCGCGTCGATGGAGATCGGGAAGGCCTTGGCCAGGGCGTTGCGGTACGAACCGTCCCCCAGCGGCACGGAGATCCCCGATGCCTTGGTCTGGTACCGCAGCTGACGACGGACGGCGCGGGCGAAGTTGCCGGCGTCGGCGACCCGCTGGAACCCGATGACGTCCGCCCCGAGGAGGCCCTCGAGCACCTGCCGACGCCAAGGCAGCTGGGAGTAGAGGCCGTGGGCGGGGAACGGGATGTGATGGAAGTAGCCGATGACCAGATCAGGTCGGAGCTCGCGCAGCATCTTCGGCACGAGCTGGAGCTGATAGTCCTGCACCCACACCGTCGCCCCCTCGGCGGCCACCTCCGCGGCCGCCTCCGCGAATCGCCGGTTCACGCGGACGTAGGCTTCCCACCACACGCGGCGGTAGCGGGGCGCGGCGATGACGTCGTGATACAGCGGCCAGAACGTGTCATTCGACATGCCCTCGTAGTACTGCTCGACGTCCTGCGCCGAGAGTCGAACGGGAACGAGGAATGTGCCGTCGAATTCGAACGGCTCCAGCTCGAGGTCGGGCTTCCCCGCCCAACCGACCCACGCACCCTCCGACGAGCGCATGACAGGCTCGAGCGCGGTGACGAGGCCCCCGGGCGAGCGGCGCCATCCGTCATCCCCCTCTGCGCCGACGACGCGGTCGACGGGAAGACGATTGGCGACGACGACGAACTCGGCCTCGGTCACACGGGCTCCTGACACTCGAGCGGACGGAGATGTCAGGCTATCGCGCGGTCCACGGACGATCGGGCCCTTGACGCCTCGCGACCGCCCTGTCAAGGGCGACGGGTCGATGGTCGCGCACGCTAGCGTGTCGACATGCGCAAGTACCTCTTCGGCACCGGCATCATCACCGCGATCACCGGCGGGATGACCCTGCTCCGCTCGTTGCGCAGCGACGAGCCGTTCACCTGGCGCACTGCTCTGGCGTGGCTCAGCTGGGGCATCAGCCTTGCCCTGGCCATCGGTACCATCGTCGACACCCGGCGCGCGTCCCGGGGAATGATCGTGCCGGATGACTCCCCGGTCAGCGGCAAGGCGCAGAAGATGTTCGAGAAGCGCCACCGCTGAGTTCCCACCCGGCTCACCGGGTCAAGATCAGCGCGTCCCCCTGACCCCCGCCTCCGCACAGCGCGACGGCGGCGGCGCCGCCACCGCGGCGCACGAGCTCGTGTACAGCGTGAACGACGAGACGGTTCCCCGAGGCGCCGATGGGATGACCCAGGGCGATCCCTCCCCCTTGGGGGTTCACGCGATCGTCGTCGATCCCGAGGTCGTCTTGGGACTTCGCCACAACCGCGGCGAACGCCTCGTTGATCTCCACGATGTCCAGGTCCGTCGCCGTCATCCTCTGGCGACCGAGAGCCTGGGTGATTGCACGCGCGGGCTGGGCGTGCAGGGAATTGTCCGGGCCCGCGACCTGCCCCACCGCGCCGACCGCCGCGAGGATCGGCCAGCCCTCTGCATCCGCATGCGCCCGGGTGGTGAGGACCACGGCCGACGCGCCGTCGGAGATCTGCGATGCGTTCCCCGCGGTGATGGTGCCGTCCGCCGCGAAAGCCGGGCGCAGCCGGGCAAGCGTGTCCACATTCGTGTCGGCGCGGATGCCCTCGTCTGCACGGATGACGAGCGGGTCGCCCTTTCGCTGGGGGATCTCGACGGCGATCATCTCGGCGTCGAAGAGCCCGGCTGCCGTCGCCGCGGCCGCGCGCTCATGCGAGCGTGCCGCGATCTCGTCCTGACGGGCGCGCGTGATCCCGAGCGGCAGGTTGTGCCGCTCGGTCGACGCGCCCATGCTCTCCCGGTCGAACGCGTCGGTGAGCCCGTCGTAGGCCATGTGGTCCAAGACCTCCACGGACCCGTACGACCAGCCTTGGCGCGAGCCCGTGAGCAGGTGCGGCGCCTGGGACATCGACTCCATGCCGGCGGCGACGACGACCCGCGCGTCACCGAGCCGGATCATGCGCGCGGCGTCGATGACGGCCGTGAGACCGGAGAGGCAGACCTTGTTGACGGATGCCGCGGGCACGTCCCACCCGATCCCCGCGCCGATCGCCGCCTGGCGCGCGGGGTTCTGCCCCGCACCGGCGGGCAGCACCTGCCCGACGAGGACCGCATCGACGATCTCGGGGTCCAGCCCTGCTTTCCCCAGCGCTCCGCGGATCGCGGCGCTGCCGAGCGCCGTCGAGCTCAGCGAGGAGAGCGCTCCCTTCAGGCGCCCCTGCGGGGTCCGGGCGGCGGCGACGATGACGACGTCTCGACTGTTCATGACTGCTGTTCTCCTTCGACGACCGCGACGGTCAATTCGGGTTCGGTGGCGGCGCGCACATCTTCGACGCTCACGCCGGGCGCGAGTTCGACGAGCACGAGACCCGTCTCGGTCACATCGATCACGGCGAGGTCCGTGATGATCCGATCGACGACGCCGCGACCGGTGAGGGGCAGGGAGCATTCGCGGACGATCTTCGGGGTCCCGTCCTTCGCGACGTGTTCCATGAGGACGATCACCTTGGCGGCCCCGTGCACGAGATCCATCGCTCCGCCCGGCCCCTTGACCATCTTCCCGGGGATCATCCAGTTGGCGAGGTCGCCGGCCGCCGATACCTGCATGGCGCCGAGGATCGCCGCGTCGATCTTGCCGCCGCGGATCATTCCAAAACTCATCGCCGAGTCGAAGAATGCCGAGCCGGGCAGGACCGTGACCGTCTCCTTGCCCGCGTTGATCAAGTCGGGGTCCACCGCGTCCTCCCCAGGGTAGGGACCGACGCCGAGGATGCCGTTCTCAGACTGCAGCACCACCGTCACCCCATCGGGGACGTAGTTCGGCACGAGCGTGGGCAGCCCGATGCCGAGGTTGACGTACGAGCCGTCGCCCAGTTCCCGGGCGGCACGGGCAGCCATCTCCTGACGCGTGAGTGCCATGCTCAGTTCCCCTCTCCGTCGACGGCGACGGTGCGCCTCTCGATGCGCTTCTCGATCGCCGACCCCACCTCGACGATCCGGTGGACGTACACGCCGGGGAGGTGCACGGTGTCGGGGTCGATCTCCCCCGGCTCCACCAGTTCCTCGACCTGCACGATGCACACGCGGCCGGCCATCGCGGCGAGCGGATTGAAGTTCCGGGCCGCCTTGCGGAACACGAGGTTGCCGTGACGATCTCCGCGGAGAGCGTGGACCAGCGCGTAGTCCGTCACGATCGCCTCCTCCAGCACGTACTCACGAGGGATTCCGTCGGGGGCGAAGGAGCGGACGTCCTTCGCCGGGGAGGCGACGGCAACGCCGCCCGCGCCGTCGTAGCGGCGGGGCAGTCCGCCCTCGGCGACCTGGGTGCCGACCCCGGTCTGGGTGTAGAAGGCGGCGATCCCCGATCCCCCGGCCCGGAGCTTCTCCGCGAGAGTGCCCTGGGGCGTCAACTCGAGCTCGAGTTCCCCGGACAGGAACTGACGCTCGAACTCCTTGTTCTCCCCCACGTAGGACGACGTCATCTTCCGAATGCGGCGGTCCTTCAGCAGGATGCCGAGACCCCAATCGTCGACACCGCAGTTGTTCGACACGATCGCGAGCTCGCGCACTCCGCGCTCGTGCACCGCTTCGATGAGGGACATCGGGTTGCCGGACAAGCCGAATCCGCCGACCGCGAGGGACGCGCCGTCGGGGATGTCGGCGACAGCGGACGCTGCCGATTCCCAAGTCTTGTCGATCACGCGAGAAGCTCCTTCGATCCGAAAAGGACGCCGCGCCGGCGCCTCCTCGACCATCGTCGTCCGCGACGGGCTGCACGGCGACCGGACGCTTGCGATGTGGACATCTGGTCGTCTAGCGTCCACGATGTGGACACTCCTCGCGCGATCCCCGGTGCGCAGGCGATCGCGCGCGCGGCCCTCCTCCTTCGTCTGGTGTCCGCGGCGGGGGTGGAAGGGCTCACGGTCTCCGCACTCGCGCGGCAGTCGGCCCTCACCCGTCCGACGACGCACCGTCTCCTCTCGGCGCTTCGGAAGGAGGGGCTCGTCGATCAAGACGAAGCCCGTGGCACATGGACCCCCGGCCCCGAGCTCTACCTCATGGGCGCCGCGGCCGCCGCACGGTATGACGTGACCGCGGTGGCCCGCGACATCGTGCGGTCCCTCGCTGTCCGCACCGAGGAGAGTGCCTTCCTCTCAGTCAGACGGGGCGACGAGACGGTGTGCCTGCTCCGGGAGGAGGGCAGCTTCCCGATCCGCTCCTTCGTGCTGTCGGAAGGGATTCGATTCCCTCTCGGCGTCGCCTCCGCGGGGCTCGCGATCCTCTCCTTCCTGCCGGCTCACGATATGGACGACTATCTCGACCGGCATCCGGAGCTGCCTGACCGCTGGGGCGCTGCCCATGCGCCGCACGATGTCCGCCGGCGCGTTCGCGAGACCCAGCTGCGCGGATACGCCGTGAACCCGGGGCTCATCGTGGAAGGAAGCTTCGGCCTCGGAGCGGCGGTGTTCAACCGAGACGGCCAGCCGCAGTGGGCGCTGAGTCTGACCGGCGTGCAGTTCCGCTTCGGTCCGGATCGCCTTCCCGAACTCGGCCGGACCCTCCTCGCGCATGCTCATCAGCTGACCACCCGGATCGCCGCAGCGCGGTCCTGACCGGGCGGCGGGGTCTACCGTTCGGACATCCGCGTGATCGCCTGGGCGACCGATCCCACCACGCGTGCGCCGGCGGGCGCCATGATGATCGTGTAGTGGTTGACCCCGAGGACCGCGGTGTGCGCGATCCCCGGGTAGTGCGCCAGAAGACGACTGAGGTACCCGGGGGCGTAGAGGCCCGGGGGCTCGTCCCGATACCCGCGCGGGGCCGTCAACAGAGTGGTCGGGTGGCGGAGGGCGGCGAGGGCGGCGGGCACAGCCTCCCCCATGTTGCTGTCCAACGTGTCCTCGATCATCACGCGATAGCTCGTCACCGGGCGGAGAGCCCCGTGACCGTCATCGACGAGGTCGTATCGGAGGTAGCGCTCGAGTTCCTCCGACCAGTGACCGCAGAACGCGGGATGACCGCGCCAGAACGCCAGGTACTCCTCATCGTCCGCGAAGCGCATCGACAAGCGCGCCGCCGTGGGCCCGAGGAGACCGGAGACGAGGGCGTCCGGATCGGCGTCCCGGGGCAGATCCAGCGGGAGCCCCCCGTCGATGAGGACGAGACGCGACACCCGGTCCGCGTGCCGGTGCGCGAGCACGACGGCGACGAAGGCGCCCATCGAGTGCGCAATCACCGGCACCCGGTCGATGTCCAAGGCATCCAGGACGAGGGCGAGGTCGTCCGCGTGCACGGCCATCCCCGCGCGTCCGTCGACGTGCTCGCTCCGACCGCGGCCGCGCAGGTCCGGTGCGACGAGCCGGACACCCGGGAGCTGGGAGACGACGAACGACCACGCGAGGTGAGACGCGGTGATCCCGTGGACGAGCAACGCCGTGGGCGCATCGACCAGGTCGTCTACCGGATCCCACACCGCGACGGTGAGCGTACCGCCGGGAACGGCGACCTCGACCGTGCGATGACGGTGGGTCCGAGTGTCGTGGATGCTCACCGAAGCAACCGTACCCGCCCGGAGACGACACGAGGGCCTCGCCGAAGCGAAGCCCTCGTGCCCTTCCCGTGTGTGGTGCACCCCCAGGGACTTGAACCCTGAACCCACTGATTAAGAGTCAGTTGCTCTGCCGATTGAGCTAGAGGTGCGTGGATCCGATCGGAAAACCGACGTCTCGAACCGAGGGTCAACACTAGCATCACGATCCCGTCACGCGGAAATCGAGCACCGAGTCCGCGGGTATCCTGAAGCGGTGACGTCTGCTCCCCCGCCCTCCTCCTTCGACGCGGAGTTCTCCGGGGACCTGACCGCCGATCTCGCGTTCGCGCTTGCGCTGGCGGATGCCGCGGACGCGGTGTCGATGACGCGGTTCGACGCTCCCGACCTCGAGGTGAGCACGAAAGCCGACAGCAGCCACGTCACGGAGGCCGACCTCGCCACCGAGCGCGCGCTGCGGGAGCGGATCGAAGCCGGGCGGCCCGGTGACGGGATCTTCGGCGAGGAGTACGGCACGACGGGCTCGAGCGAGCGTCGATGGATCATCGACCCCATCGACGGGACGGCGAACTATCTGAAGGGCATCCCGATGTGGGCGACGCTCATCGCCCTCGCCGTGGACGGCGTCCCCCGGGTCGGCGTGGTGAGCCAGCCCGCGCTCGGGCGACGCTGGTGGGGCGCCACGGGCCTCGGCGCGTGGACGCGTTCCGCGGACGGACGAGAGCGCGCCCTGCGCGTGTCGAGCGTGGACGACATCGCGACGTCGAGCGTCAGCTTCCAGAGCATCGGCCAGTGGCGCGACGCCGGCAGGGAGGCGGAGCTCCACCGCCTCACGCGAGCGGTGTGGCGTGACCGAGGGTACGGCGACGCATGGCCCTTCATGCTCCTGGCCGAGGGCCGCCTCGAACTCGTCGCCGAGTTCGGCGTCAAGGAGTACGACATCGCCGCGCACGTCCCGATCATCCGGGAAGCCGGTGGACGGGTGACCTCCTTCGACGGAGAGGACGATCTCGCCGCCCGCTCCGTCCTCGCCACCAACGGCATCCTCCACGCGTCGTTCCTCGACCTGCTCCACAGACCCTGACCACTTCCGACAATCCCCGCCGGAGACTCCCCCATGATCCCGCCTCGCGTCCGCTGGACCGCCGCGCTCCTCGCTCTTCCCCTCGCCCTGGCCGCGACATCGTGCGCGCCCCAGGAGCCGGAGCCCTCAGCACAGCCGACCCCGTCCGCGTCGGCTCCGGCGATCGCCGAGCCCGAACCGGAGCAGTCCGTGGAACCGGGAGCCGACGCAGAGGTCGACCCCACCTGCGAGACCATCATCGCCACTTCGATCGTCACCGAGTTCGAGCGGATCGGCTGGACCTCGCGTGAGGAACCCTTCTACGTCGGATCGACAGAGCTCGAGGACGGACTCCGTTGCATGTGGGCGGACTTCGACGCACCCG
This sequence comes from Microbacterium aurantiacum, assembly GCF_021654035.1. Taxonomy (GTDB): domain Bacteria; phylum Actinomycetota; class Actinomycetes; order Actinomycetales; family Microbacteriaceae; genus Microbacterium; species Microbacterium aurantiacum. The sequence goes on along the minus strand of NZ_JAJPDW010000005.1, from coordinate 71,984 downwards.
CCAGCGACAACCTGCAGATCTTCGGCTGGTCGCCCATCGACGAGCAGGCCACCAGATCCGCGCAGACCGAGCTGGTGGGGCAGGGCTGGATCCGGGAGGAAGCGGCAGAAGGCGTCTACGTCACCGAGAACCCCGAGACGATCATCGCCCCGGACGAGAACGGTTACGGCATCACCTATTTGTTCGGGGACGGCTGGGTCACCGTTGCGGACACGAAGCAGGGACTCGTCCTCATCGAATGGCCCCCTCCGGCATCCTGAGCCGCCGCGACAGGCGTCGCGCATCGCCTATGCTCGATCTCCATGGCCGCCGGCGCGACGATGTACTCCTTCCAGGTCACCCTGGCCGACGTCGATCGCGGGATCTATGAGGACCTGGCGCTGCGCGTCGCGCGACATCCCTCCGAGACGGGCGCCTTCATGCTCACGCGCTTGCTGGCCTACTGCCTCGAATACACCGACGGCATCGTCTTCAGCGACGGGATCTCCGCTGCGGGTGAGCCGGCGGTGTACGCGAAGGACGCGACCGGGGCTCTCGTGATCTGGGTCGAAGTGGGAGCCCCCGATGCGGCCCGTCTGCACGACGGATCCCTGCGTTCGCCGCGGGTCGCGGTCTACACCCACCGGGATCCCGCCAAGGTCGCCGCCCCCTGGTCGGGCAAGCGCATCCATCGGAGCGAGGAGATCTCGCTGCACAGTTTCGACCCCGGATTCATCGACCGAGCGACAGAGGCGCTCGAGCGACGCACCGTCGTCTCGGTCTCCCGCGTCGAAAACACCCTCTACCTCGAACTGAACGGGTGGCAGGGCCAGAGCGCGCTGCACGCCCAGCGCGTGTCCTGACCTTCGGGTCAGAACCGCAGCAGGACCTTCCCCGCGCGGCCCGCCCGCGCGTTGGCGCGGACAGCGTCGGCGATCTCCGCGGCGGGGAAGATCTCCTCCACGGGCAGCGACACCTCACCCGAGGAGATCCGGGTGACGAGTTCGCCCATCAGACGCGTCCTCGTGGCGGCGTCCATGTCCTTGCTGACCCGGCTGCCCCAGAAACCGCGCACCGTGAGCTGCCGGAAGATGATGTCGCCGGTGGGGAGGGACAGATTCGGCTCACCCATGGACCCGAAGACGACGAGGGTCCCCGCGTCGCTCAGGAGCGAGACCAGGTCTTCCGCCGCCTGACCGCCGACCGAATCCACTGCGGACCGCGCCGTCGCGCCGCCGATGATCTCGGCCGCCCGTTGCTGCCAGTCGGCGGAATCTGTGGCGACGACATCTGCGATTCCGGCCGCAGTCAGCTCATCGACGGCGGCGGATCGGCGGACGAGGCCGAGGACACGGATACCGCGGGCCGCCGCGAAGGGGACGACCAGCCGTCCGACCGCGCCGTTGGCGGCGTTCTGGACGATCCAATCGCCCTCCTCCGCGCCGAGGGAATTGACGAGACTGAGCGCGCTGAACGGCATCGAGATCCACTGCGCCGCGGTCTCGTCGGACACCTCGTCCGGAACGGGGACGAGCGCTGCGGCACGGGCGATGAACGACTCCGCCCACACGCCGAACGCTCCGGCGGAGGACACCCGCTGGCCGACGCGAAGCCCCTGGACGTCGGGACCGACGGCGTCGATCACCCCGACCGCCTCCGTCCCCGATCGGGCCGGAAGTTCCGGCCGATACCCGTAGGTGCCGCGGACAGTCCACAGATCATGGTTGTGGATCGCCGCCAACGCGGTACGGACCCGGACTTCTCCGGGGCCCGGCTCGTCGGTCTCCTGCTCCACCAGGGTCAGGACGTCGGCAGGTTCTCCGAAGGTGTGGTGCATGAGTGCTCGCATGCGGGGCACAGCGCGTGCGGGGTCCCTCGTATTCCCGCCCCTGCGCGGAGGACGACGGTAGGGTCGGATCCACGGCGGCGCGGCAGGAGGCGACATGGATCGGTTCGACACGATCATCGTCGGCGCGGGAATCTCGGGTCTGGCGGCCGCACGACTTCTCCGCGGCGAAGGCCGGCGCACCGTCGTTCTCGAAGCGCGGGATCGGATCGGTGGGCGGGTCCACACCGATCGCACCGACGGATGGGTGACGGATCTCGGCGCGTCGTGGATCCACGGGATCACGGACTCGCCCGTCGCAGCGGCGGCGACCGCCTTCGGCATGCCGATGCGGGAGTTCACGGTCGGGGGCTACCAGCCCGACAGCCGTCCGATCGCCTACTTCGGCCCCGATGGTGCGCGTCTGAGTGCCGAGGAGACCCGGCGGCATATCGCCGACATCCGCCGCATCGATGCGGACCTCGTCGGCATCATCGCCCGATCCGAGCCGCGCGCGTCCTATCGCGACGTCACCGACCAGGCCCTCGCCGCTCAGGGGTGGGACGCGGAGAGGACCCAGCGGGTCCGGGAGTACTTCGAACACCGGAGCGAGGAGCAGTACGGCGCCCGGATCGACGACCTCGCCGCGCACGGGCTCGATGACGACGCCATCGAGGGCGACGAGGTGGTCTTTCCCGGGGGCTACGACGTGCTCGCGCAACGGCTGGCCGACGGAGTCGACGTGCGGCTCGAGGAGGTCGTCCGCGAGGTGCATTGGAACGGCGACGGCGTCACCGCCGTGACGGATGCCAGCGCCTGGCACGCGCGCTCGGCGGTGGTGACCGTCCCGGTCGGCGTCCTCGCCTCTGGCGACCTGACGATCTCACCCGCGCTCCCCGACCCCGTCGCCGGAGCACTTTCACGTTTGAGGATGAACGCGTTCGAGAAGGTCTTCCTCCGGTTCCCTGTCCGGTTCTGGGATGCGGACGTCTATGCTCTCCGCGCTCAGGGTCCCGCCGCGCAGTGGTGGCACTCGTGGTACGACCTCACCGACCTCCACGGTGAGCCGACGCTCCTCACCTTCGCGGCGGGACCGGCCGGGGTCGGCATCCGCGATCTCTCCGACAGGGAGGTCGGCGAAGCGGCAGCGGGACCGCTCCGACGCCTGTACCCGGGCGGCTATGTCGACCCGATCCATGTGCGGGTCACCCGGTGGTGGGCGGATCCTTTCGCACGCGGCTCGTACGCCTATATGCGGGTGGGGTCGACCACCGCGGACCACGACGACCTCGCCACGCCCGTGGGCGACGTGCTGCACCTCGCCGGCGAGGCGACCTGGACGGATGACCCTGCGACGGTCACCGCCGCGCTGTGCTCCGGGCACCGGGCGGCGGAGCGTGTGCTCGGGGGCGCTGTCCCGATCGAGTCGCTGTGGGCGTGACGCCGGAGCCCTCCCCCGGCCGACCTGCTCCTCCGCCCGTCGTGAGCCTGGAGCTCCTCCTCGACGCGGCGTCCGAGGCGTCCATCCGCGACGACTGGGAACGGCTGCGAGCGGGCGGCCACTCGTCCCTCGCGGCATCCACCGCCGCGGCGAACCGTCCCCACATCACCGCCGTCGTGCGGGCGGATCTCCCTGTCCCGGATCTGACGCCGATCGTCAGCATCCTGCCGCTGGAGATTCGGCTGCTCGCGCCCATCGTGTTCTCGCACTCGGATGAGGCCCGTCGCGGAGTCCTCGTTCGACCGATCCGCCTGACGCCCGAGCTCGATGCGCTGCACCGGAGGCTTCACGCGATCTGCGGACCGGGCGGGGATCTGCCGCACACCGCCCCGGGCGCATGGACGCCGCATGTCACCCTCGCGCGCCGCCTCATCCTCTCGCAGATCCCGGGGGCGACCGCCCGTCTCGCGCCTGCTTACGACGGGTCGATCGTCGGCGTGCGACGGTGGGATGCGGCCCGGCGCGAGTCGAGGATCCTGTGGAACTCATGACGGATCCAACCGCCTCGACAGCGGCGCCAGACCGTGTCTTACGGAGACGATGAAGGCCCGGTTTCCGCGTGGTATCGCGGAAACCGGGCCTTCACCGTTGTGACAGCGGTCGTGGAGATGGGGGGAATCGAACCCCCGTCCATCGCTTTTGAACTGCGTCTTCTCCGGGCGCAGTCTGTGAAGACGTTCTGCTCGGCCCCGACCTTCAGCACAGACACACAAGTCGACGGGCCCAGTCTGGAAAGAGTCCCGCGTGACATCCAGACGCCATCACGCAGCAAGATCCCTAAATGACGCCAGTACCCGTGACGGGATCACTCACGGACTGACGGACTCGAGCTCGCTGCTTAGGCAGCGAGGGCGAAGTCGGACTGCTTCTTTTCGGCAGTTATTGTTTTCGCAGGGAGCGTTGACGAGATAACCCTGCATCCTCGGCCCGCTTCCCGCAGCGTCACGAGCGATGTCGAAACCGATCATCCCCGAGCGCCGTTCGGCAAGGAACCGCTGTCACCCTGTGGAATTATCCCCGGGCGAAACACCCGAGCACATCAGGATACACCTTCGCGTGGGAGGTGCGCACCCGGACCCACGCTGCGGCTCACGTTCACGCGAACTCGAGCTCGCCCCGCACGATGGAATCGCCCGAGTGGCCCGGGTCCTCGTCGTCCTCTTCTTGGGAGATGTCGACGAGGACGTACTCATCGATGTCGATACCAGCGGGAACGGCGAACTCCCCTTCGCGCCCGTCGAGGACGCCGAGGCTCACCAGAGCAGATGCGTCCGCGGTGATGAGCCAGACCTCGCGGTATCCGTCATCCGGAACCGACGCGTCCAACTCGACGCGGACGCGAGTGTCACCGTCTGCGGACTCCACGACCACCGCCGATCCGGCCGCCCCCGGATGCTCCGGGAACGCGTTCAGAGTCGCGGACGCCAACTCGACCACCTGCGCGGGACGCACGAGCGACCACACGCCGACGACGGCGAGGACGACGGCCGTGCTGGCAGCCAGAGCGAAGAGCAGGCGGTAGCCCCGCCGCCGCGGACGCGCAGCGGGAGCGGGGTTCCGGGGAGACCCCGCCTCATCCCCCGCCTCGCGCGCAGTCATGGTGGCCACCGGGGCGGACTCTGATCTGCGCACCTCGTCGAGGATGTTCCCCCAAACACGGTCCGGCGGGGACTCGAGCTCGCCGAGATTCATCGTGGAACGGCCGATGGTGATCGTGTGCTCTAGCTCAGCCAGTTCGAGCGCACACTCGTCGCACGCGGCGAGATGGACCTGCTCGTCGGCTGACGGAGCCTCACCGAACGCGACGGCGGCGAACCGGTCAGGATCAAGATGCGACATGACCCACCTCCAGTCGTCGTCGCAGTCGCGTCAGGCTCCTGCGGATATGGCTTTTCACGGTTCCCAATGGCATGTCGAGGCGGGAGGCGATCTGGTCGTGCGTCAGATCATCGTAGAAGGCAAGACGCACCACACGTTGCGCGTCGGGCTCGAGCCGCTGCAATTCATCGGCGAGGAGGAGCGAATCTCCGAGATCGACCTCGTGACCTACCATGTCGTCCGGATGCGCCGTCCTCTGCAACTGCTCCTGGAGGGCGCGGACCCTGGCCCTCGCTTCGTGCATGTCCGCGATGCGGCGCTTGGCGATCGCGACCAGCCAGGTGGAGATCTTGGCCTTCGACGGGTCGTACGACGCACGCGACGTCCATGCGGACACGAACGTCTTCTGCGTCACGTCCTCTGCGTCGCCTCGGTCCCCGAGGGACCGGAGGGCGAGGGTGAACACTATCGCCGACCACCTGCGATAGATGGCTTCGAGCGCACGCTCGTCGCCCTGGCGGAACCGCTCGTGCAGTTCCTGCTCCTCGATCTCATCCACGGGGGTGCCTTCCCTCAACACTGCGCTGCTCATGGCACCGGCGTCATTCCACGGGCGTGGCCACGGCGACCACATTATCCGCGTAGCGGCCCGTCGCCTGATCGAACGGACCACCGCAGGTGATGAGGACAAGCGAATCGGTTCCCGACCGCGCGAACAAGTTGTTGACGGGGAGCTCCGCCTTGGGGTAGTACGTCACACTCTCGATGACATAGCGATGGACGGTGCCCGCATCATCCGTCACCTCGACCTGCTCCCCCGCAGGAAGATCACGGAGGCGGCTGAAAGGCCCGATGGGGTATCCGGGGAAGTCGACGTGAGCGCTGATGACGGTGTTGCCGTCGGGGCTGGAGGGATCGGCGCCGAACCGATACCACCCGCCGACGGCGGGGTCGTCGGGGATCTCCATGAAACCGCCCTCTTCCACTCCGACGGGGACGACCGGGATGTCGACGCCGATGGCCGCGACGGCCACCCGCACGGGCGGCACGGGCTGACGTACCGGCTCGGGGGTGGCCGCCGCGATCGGCACGTCGGCGACGGGGGTGGGGGCCGCCGTCGCCGACGGTGCCGGTGCAGGCGGAGTGGATGCGGCATCCGTGGGGGCGGAACCGCACCCCGCCAAAACGAGGGAGACCGCCGCGGCGGCCAGCGTCGCGACGATCCCCCTCATGCTCATCACTCGATTCAGCGGCCGGCGCGCGCGCGGGCGACGACGACGACGGAACCGGCGGCGACGGCGGCGATCAGCAGTCCACCGATGAGGAACATGGTCTGACGCTGCTGGTCCTGCTGCGCGAGCAGGCCCGCGGTACCAGAGTTCACGCCCTCGGGGCCCGAGTGCAGACCCTCGATCGTCTGGACGGCGAGAGCGAGGTTCTCGTCCTCGAGGCTGCCCCAGGCGTAGACGATGGTCAGGACGCCTTCCTGGATCTCGACGTCGGCCGGGCCGATCACGGGGTCGGTGGTGCCGGTCGCGGCAACCGATGCCGAGACGGTGCCCGCGGCGAGGTTCAGAGTCGCCTCGTCGGGGTTGGAGAGGTTCTCGATCACCGGCGAACCACCCGCGAGGATGTCGACGGCGGGGGCCGCGGCGTCGTGACGAACCGTGAGTCGGCCTTCACCCGCGGCGGTCTGAGAGGTGTCGTTGACGTAGGGCGTCACCGTCGGAGTCCCGTCGGCGGTCAGGTGCGCGACGGCGGTGTAGTTGACACCGGCATCGAGCGTCAGGTCGACCGGCCCGAGGATCGGCTCGCTGTCGTCCGCCGCGTCCGGAGCGGTGATCGCGACCGAGTAAGTCGCGGCCGGGAGCTCCAGCGGGCCGGCGAGGTCGCCGGGCTGGAAGTCGTCGAGGGTGAGTTCACCGTCGACGTACACGTCGACGGGGGTGTCCGGGATGCCGTGCAGCACAGAGAGCTGAGCCGATTCGGCCGAGTCCGCGTAGGCGGGGGCGACGAGCCCGAGGGCCGCGACGGCTCCCGCTGCGACACCGAGAGCGATGGTCTTTCGCACGATGGTCCTCCTTGATCGGGGGCGGCGCCTGGCCGCCCGTTGATGAGTGTTTCTCCGCGAACCCCCAATTCGGATGCACGTGAATGAGATTTTTTCCGGGAGGCTCCCGCACCCGCCGAATCCTTCGGCGTACCCTCGGGTCATGAGCGAGGTCATCATCAGCGTCCGCGGCGAACACGAAGTGCGCGTCGCGCCCGAAGAAGCGGTCGTGCACCTCTCCGTGCGAACGGAGGGTGCCGTGCGTTCCGAGGTCGTCGCCCGCAACGCCGCGCTGACGGATCCTCTCCGTGCCGATCTCGACCGGCGGCTGGCGTCGGGGACGGTGCTGCGTTGGGCATCCGACCGCGCATCCGTGTGGTCCGAGCGGCCGTGGCACCCGGAGGGGGCACGTCTGGATCCGGTCCATCACGCGACCGTCGACGTCACCGCGGCCTTCGCGGACTCCGACGCGCTGTCCGGATGGGTCACGGAGGTGGCGGACGTCGACGGCGTACACCTCGTCGGTATCCAGTGGCTTCTGGGAGCGGAGACCCGCGTGCGGCTCGAAGAGGAAGCGGCGACGACCGCCGTCGGGGTGGCCGTCGCCCGCGCCCGCGCCTACGCGGGAGCCCTGGGACTCTTCGCCGTCGAGGCCGAACACATCGCCGACGTCGGGTTGCTCGGCGAATCGGGCGATCGGACGGAACGCCGTTCCGCGCCGCTGATGGCCGCGGCTGCCTTCCGCGACGCAAACGCACCCTCGGTGCAGCTACGTCCGGAGGAACTCGTCATCACGGCCGCGATCGAGGCGCGCTTCCGCGCACACTGACCGTGGCGGCGGGCGGGTCAGTCGCCCAGCCGGTTCTTCGTGCGCATCGCGCGTTCGGCCTCACGCTTGTCCTGACGCTCGCGAAGGGTCTGGCGCTTGTCCCAGTCCTTCTTTCCCTTCGCCACGGCGATCTCGACCTTGGCCCGACCGTCCAGGAAGTACAGCTTCAGGGGGACGAGCGTGTAGCCCCCGGCGCTGATCGCGTGCGAGAGCTTCACGATCTCCTCCTTGTGCAGGAGAAGCTTGCGGGTGCGTTTCGACGAATGGTTCGTCCAATGCCCTTGCGAGTACTCGGGGATGTGCACGGCATCGAGATACGCCTGCCCGCCGTCGATGTACGCGTAGCCGTCCGAGAGGTTGGCACGCCCCTGGCGCAACGACTTCACCTCGGTCCCGGTGAGTACGAGCCCTGCCTCGTACGTCTTCTCGATCGCGTACTCGTGGCGCGCGCGACGATTGGTCGCGATGACCTTCTCCCCGCGTTCCCTGGGCATGGTGACTCTCCTCGATCGATCCGCTCCGTCGACGTTCGGGCGGCTTTCGTGCCGGACGACAGCCTTTCACCCTACCCGAAAGTCCGGCAGGGATCGGCACGTCGCCGAAGCCCGTCAGGCACGCAGCCAGCGTCGGATCGCGAAGCCGGCGGAGACGGCCGCGAGGACGACCCCGATCGCCACCAGCACGGGCACGACGAGCCACGCCTCTCCCATACCGACCCACGTCGTGACGAACTCGACGCGACCCCGGAGGTACTCTTCGACGCCGAAGTGCACGCCGGCGAGGACGGCGGCGCTGGCCAGGACGGATCCGATGAGCGCGGCGAACACCCCTTCGAGGATGAAGGGTGTCTGTATGAAACGGTTCGAGGCGCCCACGAGCCGCATGATGCCCAGCTCCCGCCGACGCGCGTACGCGGAGAGCCGGATCGTGGTGGAGATCAGCAGCACCGCGGCGATCAGCATCAGGACGGCGATTCCGACGGCGATATAGGTCGCGACTGTCAGGGCCGAGAACAGCGGGTCGAGGTACTGGAGCTGATCCTGCACCTCTTCGACGCCCGCCATCCCGGTGAAAGCCTCACTGATGACGTCCGATTCGTCCTGGTCGACGAGGTTGATCCAGAAAGTCTCGTTCAGCTGGTCCGCGGTGATGACGCTCGCGTAGTCCTCCCCGACGAGGGCGATGACGTTGTCGTACGCCTCCTCCCGCGTCTCGAATCGCACTTCGCGGATGAGAGGCGCCAGCGCCGGACCCTCCAGCTGCGCCTCGACCGCGTCCAGCTGCTCCTGGGTGGCGACGCCGTCCGTGCACGTCGGCGTCTGCACCGCGGTGCACATGTACACCGCGACCTGCGCCCGATCCACCCAGAACGCACGCATCTGACCGATCTGCATCTGCATCAGGATGGCCGCTCCGACGAAAGTGAGCGAGACGAACGTCACCAACACGATGGAGATCACCATCGATGCATTCCGACGGAGTCCGTTGACAGCCTCGGCGAGGACCAGTCCCCCCCTCACGAGGTCGGCCCCACTTCTTCGTGACCGCGGTCTCCGCCGAGTCCGAGGCGATCGGCGACGCCGAGTTCAGCGACATCCACCTCCGCGATGTCGGCGACCGGGATCGGATTGGTGCGCGGCGCGGGCGATGCGTCCGCGGAGTCGGCGACGGGCGCGACTCCGGCCTCGGCAAGCGATGCCGCCGCGGCCTCCCGCGCCACCTCGAGCGCATCGTGGGCTTCCGCCTCGCGCGCCGGATCGGCCGCGACACTCGCCGCCGTCACGGCGGCATCCACCGCTTCGGGTTCCACCGTTCCGGTCTCGACGATCTCGCGATGCAGTTCCAGGACCGCCGTCAGCGCCGCGACCGCTGCGGCCCCGCGTTCGGGCTGCGGGGCGAGGCTCGGCAACCCCGATGTGTCGCCGTATCCACCGTGTCGTTCGTCGCGCACCATCACGCCGTCGCGGAGCTCGATGACCCGTCGCTGCATCTGATCGACGAAACCCGCTTCGTGCGTGGCCATGACCACGGTCGTCCCGCCGTCGTTGATGCGGGCGAGGAGCTGCATGATGTCTACGGAGGTTCCGGGGTCCAGGTTGCCTGTCGGCTCGTCGGCGAGGAGCACCTGAGGTCGGTTCACCAACGCCCGCGCGATGGCCACGCGCTGCTGCTCACCCCCGGAGAGCTCGTGGGGGAATCGCTTCTCTTTGCCCGCGAGACCGACGAGGGCGAGCACTTCCGGGACGGCTTGCTGGATGAACGCGCGCGATGAACCGATCACCTGGAGGGTGAAGGCGACGTTCTGAAAGACGGTCTTGGTCGGCAGAAGCCGGAAATCCTGGAACACCGCCCCCACATGGCGACGGAAATACGGGACCTTCCGATGCGGCAGGGTGCGAAGATCACGCCCCAGGACGACGACGCGCCCTTCGCTCGGGATGTCTTCACGGAGGATCAGCCGCAGACACGAGGACTTCCCCGAACCGGAAGCTCCGACGAGGAAGACGAACTCCCCGCGGAGGACTTCGAAGTCGACTTTCTCCAGGGCGGGCCTCGCGGTTCCGCGATAGCGCTTGGTGACGTTCTCGAACCGGATCATGACCTGATGAGCCTAAGCGCGCCGACCTGATCGCCCTCGCACGACACGGGCGTGCCCGGGTTTCGTCGTCCGGGTCAGTCGTCGGTCTTGCGCTTGCGCCAGCGGATGCCGGCCGAGATGAAACCGTCCAGATCGCCGTCGAGGACCACGGCGGGGTTTCCCACCTCGTGCCCCGTGCGGAGGTCTTTCACCAGCTGCTGACCGTAGAGGAAGTAGGAGCGCATCTGGTCGCCCCAGCTCGCCGTCATCGTTCCGGCGAGCTCCTTCTTCTTGGCCGCTTCCTCTTCGCGCTGGAGCAGCATGAGGCGCGTCTGAAGCACCCGCATGGCGGCCGCCCGGTTCTGGATCTGCGACTTCTCGTTCTGCATGGACACTACGATGCCGGTCGGAAGGTGGGTGATGCGCACGGCGGAGTCCGTCGTGTTGACGGACTGCCCACCCGGGCCGGAGGAACGGAAGACGTCGACACGGATGTCACCCTCGGGAACCTCCACCTCCTGCGCCTCCTCCATGACCGGGATGACCTCGACGGCCGCGAAGCTCGTCTGCCGCTTGTCGGCACCACCGAACGGGCTGATGCGGGCGAGGCGATGGGTCCCGGCTTCGACGGAAAGAGTCCCGTAGGCGTAGGGAGCGTCGATCTCGAACGTGGCCGACTTGATCCCGGCCCCCTCGGCGTAGGACGTGTCCATGACCTTCACCGGGTACTTGTGACGCTCGGCCCACCGCAGGTACATGCGCATGAGCATCTCGGCGAAGTCCGTGGCGTCGTCGCCGCCGGCGCCGGAGCGGATCGTCACGACCGCCGATCGTGCGTCGTATTCGCCGTCGAGGAGGGTCTGGACCTCCAGCTGGCCGATGAGGTCCTCGAGCTCGGCGAGCTCGCGCCGCGCCTCCTCGGCGGAGTCCTCGTCCTCCATCTCGTTGGCGAGCTCGATCAGCACGTCGAGATCGTCGAGACGCCTCTCGATCTCGGTGATGCGCTTGAGTTCCGCCTGACGGTGGCTGAGCGCGCTGGTGACCTTCTGCGCGGCGTCCACGTCGTCCCAGAGGTCGGGTGCTCCGGCCGCGTCGCTGAGGCGCGCGATCTCGGCGGTGAGTGCGTCGACGTCGACCACGGCGCGGATGTCGCCGAAGGTGGAGCGCAGCGCCTGGATGTCGTCGGAGAGGTCGAGTTCGAGCATGACAGTCCAGCGTAACGTGGATGCCCGTGACCGATGGCCCCGATTCCCTCCGCGCTCGCGAGGTCCTCTGGGGCTTCGGGCCGATGGTCTATGCCCCGACGGTCCTGTTCGCGCTCGGGGAGGGCGCGGTCCTGCCCCTGATTCCGGTGATCGCGTCGCGTCTGGGCGCGGATATCCCGACCGCCGCGCTCGTGGCCTCGGCCCTGGTCGTCGGGCAGCTGTGCGGCAACCTGCCCGCGGGATGGGCTGTCGCGCGCTTCGGCGAGCGCGCCACCATGGCCGTCGCGGGCGTGATCGCTCTGGGCGGCGTGGCTGTTCTCGCACTCGCCCCCTCTCTGGGGCTCGTCGCCCTCGCCGTGCTCGTGGTCGGGATCTGCGCGGCGGCATTCGGTCTCGCCCGGCATTCGTTCATGACCACGCGGGTTCCTTCGGCGTTCCGCGCCCGCGCGTTGTCACTGCTCGGTGGGAGCTTCCGCTTCGGGATGTTCGTGGGGCCCTTCGTCGCCGCCGCGCTCCTGGCACTGTCGGGCACGGACGCGTCGGCGATCTGGTTCTTCGCCGTCTGTCTCGTCGCCACGGTGATCCTCGTCGTCTTCGGTCCCGACCCGGAGGCGCGGTTCACCCTGCGACCCGACCCGGCACGCGCCTGCGCCTGGCAGCCCGACGTCGCCGACGACAGCGGAGAGCCCGTCTCGGGGTCGATCCCCGTCGTGGAGAGGGCCGGGGTCTTCCGGACCATGTGGCGCCACCGCAGCGTCCTCGGGCGCCTGGGCCTGGCCGCTGCATCCCTGTCGGCCGTGCGATCCGCCCGCCAGGTCGTGCTCCCGCTGTGGGGCGTCTGGATCGGACTCGACGCTCAGACGATCGCCCTGGTCGTCGGAATCTCCGGCGCCATCGACTTCGCCCTCTTCTATGCGAGCGGCCAGGTGATGGATCGATTCGGTCGCCTGTGGGCGGCGCTCCCCGCGATGGTGCTCATGAGCGCCGGGTTCCTGGCCCTGGCATTCACGAGCGGCAGCGATCAGCAGTCGATGTGGTTCGCGATGTTCGCCGCCGTGCTCGGGGTCGGCAACGGGTTGTCGAGCGGCATCCTTCTCACCCTCGGCGCGGATGCCGCCCCGAAGGACGATCCGGCCCCGTTCCTCGGATCGTGGCGGACGCTCACCGACGCGGGCGGTGCCGCCGCACCGCTGGCCGTGTCCGCGATCGCGTCCATGAGCAGCCTGGCGATCGCCACCGGGGCGATGGGCCTCGTCGGTCTCCTCGGCGCCGCTGCCTTCCTCCGCTGGGTACCGCGGACGCGGCGATGACGCCCACCGTGTTCTGCCGCAGTCGACTGTACGGACGCCGGTGCACCCGCCCCGAGGGCCACCCCGGTCTGCACCGGCACCGCACGACCCTCTGGAGCGGGGTCCAAGCCGATCCGGCGCGATGTCCGGGTTCCGGCGCACCGGCGGAAGCGGCGGTACCGCTCCTCGACGGCTGGCCTCACGGACGGGCGCTCTGCCCTCGATGCCTCCGTTTCCTCCCGCTCGTCGACGGCGCGGTGATCGACCACGAGACGGGCGGCGACGGCGTGCGCGAGCGTGCGCGTGTGGCGGAGTGGTTCAACGCCCACGGGTGGTGATCGGATACCGCCTCGGCCGCCATCGGTTCATCGCAGAGCGGTGCGGCTGGTCGCGGTGGACTCCAGCACGAGCCCGTCCGGCACGAAAAGCGCGCCGACGAGGGGTCGCCACGACGCCCGGACCGTGACTCTCGCCGACACGCCGTCCGGGGTGCCCGCGTCCACCACGGCGGTGTCGGTGCCGAGCGTCTCCACGAACATCACCGCCTCCCGCCGCACCGCCGCCGTCGTCAGGAGGGCGACCGGCCTCCCGTCCCGGACCTCCAGGACGAACGCGTCGGCCGCGGCGAGCGCGGCGCCGTCGGCGGCGGCATCCACCCGCTTCTGGGCGAGGGAGAGCCCCGTCGCCTCGACGCACACCAGCACCAGCGCGATCGCCAGCAGGCCGTAGCCGAGCGTGAGCAGGAGCACACTGCCGCGTTCGTCGTCGCCCGTGGCGGCTCCGGCGGGCCGTCTCACGGCTCCCCCCAGAACCGCGAGACCTTCTGCGCGGACATCGCCTCGACGGGTATCGCGGTCACCCGGTCCAGACCCCAGATCGCCGGCATGAAGGGGAGCGCGACCCGCGTGTCGATCCGGACCACCACGGTCGAGCCCGCTGCAGGGCACGTCACGGTGGCGGGCCGGCAACTGATCGCCACCGCTGTCCCCGCCGGGTCCAGCCGATACTCGCGGTTCACCGTCGCGAGGATGTCGTCCGCGCGTTCCTGCGCCTCACCCGGACCGGCGGCCGTCGCGATCGCGCGCGCGACGTGGCGCGCCCCCGCCTCGGCCCCGAGTGCTGCGGACTGCAGTGCCCCGAGGGCGACGATGAGGTAGACGATGGGGACGAGCAGCACGAGCCCGACGACGATGAACTCCAACGAAGCGGACCCGCGCTCCGCATCCGCCCGCGTCTCGGCCTTCGGATCGCGGGGACGTTCAGTCGAAAGACTCGGCCGGGGCATTCGCGCTCACCTCCCATGCTCCGGGAACACCCCACAGGCCGAGGACCGGCAGGGGTGCCCGCACGCGCATCGTGACCGTCGGGGCACCGGACACGACGCTCTCCGTGACGGCGATGTCCTGCGCGTACGCGGTCCCGATCGCACGAGTGATGACCTGGCGCGTACGCTCGACCCCCTCGCGCATCTCGGTGTCGGCGAGCGCCGCATGGAACGCACCCTCGACCGCCGCGTCGTGGACGACGTTGCGCACGTACACCGCGAGGCCGAGCTGCAGCACGCCCAGGGTGAGCGCGGTGAGGATCAATCCGACGAGGACGAACTCCACCGGAGCGGACCCGGTGTCGTCGCCGCCCGAGCGGTCGGACCCGTCGGCGATTCGAGGACGCGCGCCGCGCGCCATGTCACAACCCGGAGACGCGGGCGATCGCCGACTCGAAGAGCCCGGCGAGGGCCGGCCCCGCCAGCGCCCAGATCAGGACCACGAGTCCGGCGGTCATCAAGGTGATGAGGACCCAGCCGGGTACGTCCCCGATCTCATCCTCCAGAAGCGACGGGATGTCCTGGTCCGCCGGTGGGCCCGCGAGCGGGGTGTTCTGCGATGGCGTGTCCATCGTTTCTCCTTTCATCGGCGTCAGCCGAGTCCGATTCGAAGCATGAGGATGCCGGGGAAGACGGCGAAGAGGACGCTCAGCGGCAGGATTGCGAACACCAGCGGGATCAGCATGGTGATCTCCTTGCGGCCCGCACCTTCGATGAGGGCCCGCTTCGCTTCCTCCCGGGCATCCGATGCGTGGGCGTGGAGGACCTGGGCGAGCGGGGCTCCACGGCCGAGGGCGGCGACCAGCTGATCCACCGCTCGTGTCAGGGCGGGGAGGTCGAACCGCGTCGAGAGGGCGGCGAGTGCATCCGGAAGGGGCTCGCCCGTGTCGACGGCGAGGACCACGCGACGCAGCTCGACCGCCAGCTCGCCGGACCCCACGGCACTCACCCGCCGCACGGCGTCGAGCATCCCTTCTCCGGCGGCCAGGCACAGCGCGAGGAACTCCAGAACGGTCGGGAGTTCCTCCTGCATCCGCGCACGCCGCGCGGATGCAGCACGGGTGAGGGTGGAGTCGTAGGCCACGGCGGCGGCGAACGCCGCGAGCAGCGGCACGGCGCCGACCAGAGCCCCGCCGCGTTGCGTCACGGTCAGGAGGACGGCGGCGAGTCCGCCGACGAACAGACCTGCCAGTGCCCAGAGGAGCTGGCGCTGACGGAAACCGCCCGCATCGATCGCCCAGGCCGCTCGACGCAGGCGGCCGCTGATCTCCGCCTCGCCGCCGATGGATCGCGCGAGGCGCGTCCCGAGTCGAGCGCGACTCCCCCCGGCATCCGCCCGACCGGGCATGGCGACCGGCTCGATCCCGAGGGGGTCGGCGAGGTCGCGAAGGTACGGGGCGATCCGACGGTGGAGGCTCGCCGCTCCCCACCGAGGGGCGCGCGACACGATGAGCAGCACTCCCACTCCGAGCGCGACGCCCCATGCGATCGAAACGGCGCCCGCGTCCAACGCCGTCGTCACGCGAACCACCTCCTCGGCTCCGGAAGCCGCCCGATGCGCACCATGATCCAGAAGGCCGCCGCCGACACGATCGCTCCGACGAGGACCAACGCGGCTCCGGCCGCCGACCCGTATGCCTCCGCGCCCTCCGGCCGCAAGGAGAGCAGGATGAGGATCACCCAGGGCGCACTGACGCCGAGGACAGCAGCCCCACGGATCCATGACTGGCGCGCTTCGACCTCGGCGCGCAGCGCGGCGTCGGCGCGGACGGACGCTGCAAGGGCACGGAGCACCGTGGGCAGATCGGTTCCCCCGACCTCGCGCGCCATCCGCAGCGTCTCGATGATGCGATCCGCGACCGGATCCGCGAGTGTTCCCTTCAGGCGCGTCAGCGCCGATGAGAAGTGGCCGCTCGCGGCCAGATCCCGCGCGAAGCCCTCGAACGCGGGGCGCAGCGGTGCCGGCACGGATGCCGAGAGACTGCCGACCGCGTCCGGCAGCGACATGCCGGCTCGCACCGAGGCGATGAGGAGGTCGCAGACGTCAGGCCACAGTCCCCGGCGCTCCTTCCGCCGCCGCAACCGGCGTGCGCGGAGCCACGCGATCGGAGCGAGCGCCGCGGCCACAGCGCCCACGAGGGCGACGACGGCGACCGCGGTGACGAGCCAGAAGACGGCTCCCGCCACGCACGCCGCCAGTCCGCAGAGCGCGGCGAGCCGGGCGGGGGTCAGCGACGAGACACCGGCTTCGGCGATGAGCCGATCGATCGCCGACGCCCTCCCGCGTGAGGTCGCCGCCGGTGCGCCGTCGCGACGCGGCCAGAGCCACGGCGCCACGACGAGCAGCACTCCCGCCGCCAGAAGCGCACCCCACACGATCGTCATGCGGCACCCGCACGATAGACGGAGTGGGCGGCGACCGATCCGTCGACGACGGCCCCGGTCACCTCGAGGATCTCCTGCACGAACCGATTCCCCGACTCGTCTCGGCGGCAGTGGACCACCAGGTGCACGCCGCGTGCGACCGCCGGCACCAGGAACTCGGCGTCGATGTTCCGACCCGCGAGGAGCGGCAGCGCGCAGAGCTTGTCCAATGCCTCGTGGGCCGAGTTCGCGTGGATCGTCGCCGCCCCGGGAACGCCGGTGTTCAGCGCCAGGACCAGATCGAGCGCTTCCGCATCGCGGACCTCCCCGACGACGAGGCGATCGGGACGCATCCGCAGGGCTTCCTTGATGAGACGCCGGAGCGTGACCTCACCGGTCCCTTCGAGGCTGGGCTGTCGCCCCTGCAGCGCGACCGCGTCGTCGACCGCCACCGCGAGCTCGAACGTCTCCTCCACGGTGACCACCCGGGCTCCGGGTGTGGACGCGTCGATGAGTGCGCCGAGCATGGTCGTCTTGCCCGCGTGCGTCGCGCCGGACACGAGGATGCTCCGTCCCGCCCGGACCGCGTCACGGAGGTATCGCGCCGCGCCGCGGGTCAGCGAGCCCGACTCCACGAGAGCGGCGAGGTTGCCGTATCGGGGCAGGAACTTGCGGATGTTGACCGACCAGTGACGGCGGGTGATGTCGGGGATGACGACATGCAGCCGGCTGCCGTCCGGAAGCGACGCGTCGACGAACGGCTGACTGAGGTCCACCCGGCGCCCGGAGGAATGGAGCATCCGCTCGACGAGGTCGCGCACCATTCCGTCCGTCAGTGTCAGCGGCAGGCGCTCCGATGTGCCGTTCCTCGCGACGAAGACACGGTCCGGCGCGTTGATCCACAGCTCCTCGACCGTCGGATCGTCGAGGTAGGGCTGCAGAGGTCCGTACCCGAGAACGCGCGCGAGGATCTCCCGCTCGCATCCTTGCTCGTCCTCGACGACGGTGAGGCCGCGGGCCGCGGCGATGTCGTTGTGCCGGCGGATCTCCTCGCGGGCGACCCGTGCCGCCTCCTCCGCCGGAAGGCGGTCAGTCGCTTCTGTCCGGAGGCGGTGCTGGGTGCGCTCCAGAACACCGGTCGGCACGATCGTCGCCGAGGGCGCAGCGGCGGCGACGACGGTGGCAGGGGCGGCTCGGAACACGCCGTCATCCTCGCAAGAGGGCGCGCGAGGCGCCGAAAGTTATCCACAGTCGAGGTGCCGGGTACCCCTTCCGTAGAGACATCCCCACGAGAGAGGATGGCGACGGACGAAGGGACGACCATGACCGCCACGAAGACAGACCTCTCCCCGATAGCCCGCGTCGCGTTCGGAGCGATAGGGGTCGTCCAGGTCGCATTCGCGTTCCTGGCCTTCTGGGATCTCAGCCACAGGGACGAGGACGACGTCCGCGGACCCAAGCCCGCCTGGGTCCCGATCATCCTCGTGAACTGGATCGGCCCGGCTGCGTACTTCCTGTTCGGCATCCGCCGCTGATCACACACGACCCGTGCGCTCAGTAGAATGAGCGCACCTCGCGGGAGTGGTGAAATCGGCAGACACGCAGGATTTAGGTTCCTGTGCCTTCGGGCGTGTGGGTTCAAGTCCCACCTTCCGCACGTCGTGGCGTGTCTCCACGCCACCGTCGAAGGCTACGACCGACAGGACCGCCGTGCACCAGATCGCTCTCATCCCGTGGTTGGATCCGGCCGCGATCATCGCGGCCGCGGGTCCGTGGGCTCTCCTGGTGGTGTGCTTCATCGTGTTCGCCGAGACCGGGCTGCTCGTCGGCTTCCTGCTCCCCGCCGACACCCTCCTGATCATGGCGGGCTGCTCTCCCATCCGAGCGACGTCGCGCCGAACGGCGTGTTCGGCGTCAGTGCCTGGGTCGTCGCGCTCCTCATCGGCCTGTCGGCGTTCCTCGGAGGTGAAGTCGGTTACCTCATCGGTCACAAGGGCGGACCCGCGGTGTTCGAGCGGAAGGAGTCGGGCGTCTTCAGCAGACGCAACGTGGAGCGGACGAACGCGTTCTTCGAGCGCTACGGCGGGCTCACGATCATCCTCGCCCGGTTCGTGCCCATCGTGCGCACCTTCGCACCGGTCGCCGCCGGCGTCGGCCACATGCCCTGGCGCCGTTACACGCTGTACAACTTCATCGGCGCCGTCATCTGGGGTTTCGGCCTCACGATGATCGGCTACGCGATCGGCTTCATCCCTTTCGTCGGCGACTTCGTCGCCGAGTACATCGACGTCATCCTGCTCGCGGCCGTGGCCGGCACCATCATCTTCGTGGTGTGGCACTATTTCGCCGAGCGGCGCAAAGCTCGCACGGATGCCGCGGAGGGGCGCGCCGCGATCGGCGCCGAAGAAGCCCAGGCGCTGACGCTCGACCCGCAGGTGCTCGAGCACGGCGACCCGGAGCTGCGGAACGACCGACGCGACTGATCCGCCGCGCCGATCAGGCCTTCTTCTTCCGCTTCTCCGTCGTCGCATCGGGGCGCGTCTCCTCCGCGGACCGGGAGGCGCGCGAGCGCTCCACGCTCGCGCGGAGGGCGGCCAGCAGATCGATGACCTCTCCCCCGCCCTCGTCCTCGTCGGGCTCCCCGAACGTCGCCGCGGTGTCGACAGCGTCGCCATCGGCGAGCTTCGCATCGATGAGGGCACGCAGCTCCTGCTGGTATTCGTCGGCGAACTCCGAGGGATCGAAGTCGCCGGAGAAGCTCTCGACCAGGGACGCGGAGAGCTCGAGCTCCTTCGCGGAGATCCGGACCTCCTCGTCCAGCGAGGGGAACGCTGCTTCCCGCACCTCGTCGGCCCAGAGGAGCGTCTGCAGCACGAGGACATCACCCCGCACGCGCAGAGCCGCCAGGCGGGTCTTCTGGCGAAGGGAGAAGCGGACGATCGCGGTACGGTCGGTCGCTTCGAGGGTGCGACGCAGCAGCACATAGGCCTTGGGCGAAGCCGAGTCGGGTTCGAGATAGTAGGCGCGGTCCAGGGTGAGCAGATCGATCTGCTCGGTCGGGACGAACTCGACGACGTCGATCTCCCGGCTGCGCTCGGAGGGCAGAGAGGCGAAGTCGTCCTTGGTCAGGACCACCGTGCGCTCGCCGTCGTCGAAGGCGCGGTCGATCTCCGCGTACGGCACGACCTCGCCGTCCAGCTCGCAGATCCGCTGATACCGGATCCGTCCCCCGTCGGCGGCGTGGACCTGGTGCAGCGGGACGTCGTGGTCTTCGGTGGCCGAGTACACCTTCACCGGCACGTTCACCAACCCGAAGGTCAGCGCACCCTTCCAGATCGCTCTCATCACACCAGTAGACACCTGCCACAGCGCCGAGGGCTACCCTGAGCGCATGAGCGGGAAGGCGCAGACGGTACGGGTGGGCACCCGCACGATCCGTCTGACCAATCTCGACAAGGTCCTCTATCCTGCGACCGGGACGACCAAGGGCGAGGTCATCGAGTACTACACCCGTGTGGCTCCGGTGATGCTCCCCCACCTCCGGGATCGCCCCGTCACCCGCATCCGCTGGCCGGAGGGCGTGGCGGAGCCGGCGTTCTTCGCGAAGGAGCTCGAGGCCGGCGCGCCGAGCTGGCTGCGACGCCGCGGCATCGCCCACTCGCGCGGACCCAAGATGTACCCGCTGGTGGACGACCTCGCCGGGCTCGTCTACCTCGCCCAGGTCGCCAGTCTCGAGCTGCACACCCCGCAGTGGCGGTTCCTGCACGAGGACGCAGACGGGGATGAGCGCCCACGGCAGGCGGACAGACTCGTGTTGGACCTCGATCCCGGCCCGGGAGTGGGACTGGCGGAGTGCGCGGAGGTCGCACGCTGGGCCAGAGCGGTCCTGGACGACATGGGGATGCCACCGCTTCCCGTCACGAGCGGAAGCAAGGGCATCCATCTCTACGCCCCCCTTCCGGACGGGGTCACGACCGATGATGCCGGCGCACTCGCCCATGAGCTCGCCCGCGCGCTCGAGGCGGACCATCCCGATCTCGTCGTGAGCGACATGGCGAAGTCGCGGCGCGAGGGGCGCGTCCTGCTCGACTGGTCGCAGAACAACGGCGCCAAGACGACGATCGCGCCCTACTCGCTGCGTGGGCGGGAACGTCCGACCGTCGCCGCCCCGCGCACCTGGCAGGAGCTCGAGGCACCGGAGCTCGCGCACCTGGATTTCGCCGAGGTGATGCGCCGCGTCGACGCGGAGGGCGACCTCCTCCTGGCCCTCCTCCCCTCCCGACCGGCGCACGCCGGCGGCGATCTCACCACATACATCGCGAAACGCAACCCCGGGCGCACGCCCGAGCCGCTCCCTTCCGCGACACCCGTGATCCCGTCGCCGGAGCTCGACCGTTTCGTGATCCAGGAGCACCACGCCTCCCGGCTTCACTGGGATCTCCGACTCGAGCGCGGCGGCGTCCTGGTCAGCTGGGCGGTGCCGCGCGGGATCCCCGCGACGTCGACGAAGAACGCCCTCGCGGTGATGACCGAGGACCACCCCATCGACTACCTCGACTTCGCGGGCGAGATCCCGCGCGGCGAGTACGGCGCAGGATCCATGACGATCTGGGACACCGGTCGTTACGAGCTCGAGAAGTGGCGGGACGACGAAGTCATCTTCACCGCGGAGGGGCGCCCCGGCGGTCCTCTCGGGCGGGTGCGGTTCGCTCTCATCCGGACGGCCGGGGTCGGCGAGAAGTCCACCTGGCTCCTGCACCGCATGAAGACGGATGCCGCCGGTCGGACCCAACCTGCCGCGCGCGTCGAGGCTCGGACCGACGCCGGACCGCCCGATCCTCTTCCGGCGTGGGGGGCGCTGCGGCCCATGCTGGCGGTGGCGGCGTCAGCGGCTCAGGCACGTGCGCGGGCGAGCCGACGCGGCTCGTGGGCGGAGGCCAAGTGGGACGGCATCCGGGCACTCGTCCGGTGGGACGGCCAGGACGTGACCATCCGCGGGCGCAGCGGACGCGACATGACCGCGATCTATCCGGAGCTGAGGGCGGGACCCGGCGGCGCTCCCGTCATCCTGGACGGTGAGATCGTCGCACTGGACAATCGGCACCGCCCGAGCTTCTCCCGCCTCCAGCAGCGGATGAACCTCACCTCCGCCGCCGAGATCGCGGCGGCGAGGGCACGCATCGGCGTGCACTTCTTCGCCTTCGACGTCCTCGCCGCGGACGGCCTCGACCTCACCGCCATGCCGTTGCGGGAACGCCGAGGCATCCTCGAACGCGTCCTGGCCGACGCGGGTCCGACGTACGTCCTCACGCCTGTGTTCGACGACGTCGAGGCGGCCCTCGCGGCGTCGCGCGCGACGGACCTCGAGGGGATCGTGGCCAAGGACCCCGCCTCCCCCTACCGCTCCGGTGCGCGGGACGAGGCGTGGCTGAAGGTGGTGTTCACCCGCCGGCAGGACGTCGTCATAGGCGGCATCCGTCCCGGGCGCGCCTCCCGGCCGGGAGGCATCGGGTCGCTCCTGGTCGGCATTCCCGACCAGCACGGCCTCCGCTACGTGGGGCGCGTGGGGAGCGGCTTCGACGATGCGGCATTGCGCGAGCTCGATCGCCTACTGACCCCGCTGCGCACATCGGCGGTACCCTTCCACCACGTCCCGGCCGCCGACGCGGCGGACGCCCTCTGGGTGCGCCCCGTCGTCGTCGGTGAAGTGGAGTTCGCCCGGTTCACGCCTGACGGCGTTCTCCGCCACGCCCGATGGCGCGGGATGCGGCCGGACAGAGATCCGCTCGACGTCCAGGTGCAGGGCGATCAGTCAGGGTGACGGGACGAGCGTCAGAGGGACGCCAGAAGCGGGCGCAGAGCCGCGAACGCGCGCGCACGGTGCGACTGCGCGTTCTTCTCCTCCGCCGACCATCGGCCGACCGTCCGCTCACCGCCGGGTTCCTGTCCGTCGGGGATGAAGGCCGGGTCGTAGCCGAAGCCGCCTCCCCCGTCCGCGGCGCGGGCGAGGCGACCGGGCCACAGGCCTTCCACGACGTGCTCAGCGCCATACGCGCCATCCCCCGCCGGAACCACCAACGCGATCGTGCACGCGAAGTGCGCGGAGCGGTGGGGGTCGGCGATGTCGGAGAGCTGGTCCAGGAGGAGCGCGAGGTTCGCGGCGGAATCCTTGGCGTGACCCGCCCAGTACGCGGAGAAGATGCCCGGCGCGCCGCCGAGGACGTCCACGCAGATCCCCGAATCGTCGGCGAGCGCCGGAAGCCCCGTGTGCGCCGCGGCCGCCCGCGCCTTGATCAGCGCGTTCTCGGCGAAGGTGACGCCGTCCTCGATCGGTTCTGGGCCGTCGTATCCGATGACCTCGAGGTCCGGACGCGCGCCGGCGACGATCTGCTGGAACTCGGCCACCTTGTGCGCGTTGTGCGTCGCGAGCACAACGCGGGCCGTCGCCCGCGCGGAGGAGCCGGTCACGAGAGCGCCGCCAGCTGCCGCTCGCGCAGCTGCGCGCAGCCGGACTCCCCCAGCGCGAGGAGGGCGTCGAGCTCCGTCTTGTCGAAGGGCGCCCCTTCCGCGGTTCCCTGCACCTCGACGAAGAGGCCGCGACCGGTCATCACGATGTTCATGTCGGTTTCGGCGCGGACGTCCTCGACGTAGGCGAGATCGGCGAGCGGCGTCCCGTCGACGATGCCGACCGACACCGCGGAAACGGAGTCGAACAGGACCCGCGACTTCTGGCCGATGAACTTCTTCGCGCGTCCCCATTCGATGGCGTCGGCGAGCGCGACATAGGCCCCGGTGATCGCCGCCGTACGCGTCCCCCCGTCGGCCTGCAGCACGTCACAGTCGATGACGATCGTGTTCTCGCCGAGCGCCTTCGTGTCCACGACCGCCCGAAGCGAACGCCCGATCAGACGAGAGATCTCATGGGTGCGCCCGCCGATGCGCCCCTTGACGCTCTCGCGGTCGTTGCGACTGTTCGTGGCGCGCGGCAGCATCGCGTATTCCGCGGTGACCCACCCCTTGCCCTTGCCGGTCAGCCAGCGGGGCACGCCGGGTGTGAAGGACGCCGTGCACAGCACGCGCGTGTCACCGAAGGAGATGAGCGCCGAGCCTTCCGCCTGACGCGACCAGCCGCGCTCGATGCGGACATCTCGGATCTGGTCGGCCGCACGACCGTCGACGCGACGGATGGCAGGGATCTCGGTGGTCGGGTGGGTCATGATTCTCCTCCGTGGGGACGGCGAACGATTCAGGGATGGTCCGGCACGGCGGCGTGCCGTCCGGGAAGGTCGATCGCGCCGGTCTGCACCAGCCGGACCGCCTGCACCTCGCGTCCCATCAGACGATGAGCGAGTCGCAGGAAGTCGTCGGCGGAATCACCGGTCGCCTCATAGAGATGCTGTGCCCGCGCGCCGGGGCCGGCCAACAGGTCGCGCGAGACCAACTGCCGGTAGACGTCCTTCGCCGTCTCGGTGTCGCTGGAGACCAGACTGACCTCCGACCCCATCACGTAGCTGATGGCCCCCTCCAGGAAGGGATAGTGCGTGCACCCCAGGACGAGGGTGTCGACGCCGGCGTGCCGAAGGGGGGCGAGGTACTCCTCGGCGACCGCGAGGACCTCGGCGGAGTCCGTGACGCCCGCCTCGACGAACTCGACGAATCGCGGACAGGCCCGCGGGAAGACCGTGAGATGCGCGTTGACCTCGAGCATGTCCTGGTACACGCCCGAGCCGATGGTGCCGGTCGTGCCGATCACCCCGATGCGACCGTTCCGTGTCGTGGACATGGCTGTCCGCACCGCGGGGGCGATCACTTCGACGACGGGGACGTCGTAGCGTTCCCGCGCGTCCCGCAAGACGGCCGCGGACGCGGTGTTGCAGGCGATCACGAGCATCTTCACACCCTGTTCGACGAGGTCGTCGAGGATCTCCAACGCATAGCGACGTACGTCGGCGATGGGCTTGGGACCATAGGGCGATCGTGCGGTGTCACCGATGTAGACCAGAGATTCACGCGGGAGCTGAGCCGAGATCGCCCGTGCGACCGTGAGGCCTCCGACTCCCGAGTCGAAGATGCCGATCGGTGCGTCGTCCACGGTGGACCAGCCTACGCCAGCGCCTCACTAGGCTTGCGCCATGAGCTCCGGGCGCAGCACGGCTTTGCACACCGACCGTTACGAACTGACGATGCTCGACGCGGCGCTCCGCGACGGCACTGCGTCCCGTCGATGCGTCTTCGAGGTGTTCGGCCGACGGCTGCCCGGGGGCCGCCGCTTCGGCGTCGTGGCGGGTACGGGCCGACTGCTCTCCCTGATCCGCGACTTCCGGTTCGGGCCCGAGGAGCTCCGATTCCTGCGCGACGCACGCATCGTGGATGCCGCCACCGTCGCGTGGCTCGAGACGTACCGCTTCTCCGGGGTCGTGACCGGCTACCGCGAGGGCGAGCTCTACTTCCCCGGGTCGCCGATCCTCACCGTCGAGGGCACCTTCGCCGACGCCGTCATCCTCGAGACCCTGATCCTCAGCGTCATGAACCACGACTCCGCGATCGCCACCGCCGCCGCGCGCATGAGCATCGCCGCCGACGGACGCCCGCTGGCGGAGATGGGCTCCCGTCGCGCCGGCGAGGAGTCCGCCGTCGCCGCGGCCCGGGCCGCGTACATCGCGGGCTTCTCTGCGACCTCGAATCTCGAAGCCGGTCGCCGATGGAGCATCCCGACGATGGGTACGGCCGCGCATGCCTGGACTCTCCTCCACGACGACGAGGAGTCGGCGTTCCGCTCGCAGGTCGACGCGATGGGCCCGGAGACGACCCTCCTCGTCGACACGTACGACATCGCCGAGGGCGTGCGTACGGCGGTGCGCGTCGCCGGGCCGGCGCTCGGGGGTGTGCGCATCGACTCCGGCGATCTTCCCACCGTGGCCGCCGCGGTTCGCGCCCAGCTCGACGCCCTCGGCGCGACCGGGACGAAGATCACGGTCACCAGCGATCTCGACGAGTACGCGATCGCGGCGCTCGCGGCCTCCCCCGTCGATGCGTACGGCGTGGGGACGTCGGTCGTCACCGGCTCGGGCCATCCGACGGCCGGCATGGTCTACAAGCTCGTCGCCCGCGAGAGCGCGTCAGGCGACTGGATCCCGGTGGCCAAGGCGTCGACCGAGAAGGCTTCCCGTGGCGGTCGCAAGCGCGCAGGAAGGGTCATCGAGGAGGGGACGGCCACCACGGAGCTCCTCCGCATCGTCGACGCCGGAGACGTGTCGGACACCGTGCCGCGAGGAACGCGTGCACTGCAGGTCGTGCTCGTTGACGCCGGGGAGACGGATGCCGCGTTCGAGGGGCCGCGCGGCGTCGAAGGTGCGCGTCGCCATCACGCGCAGGTACGCGCCGAACTGCCGCTGGGTGGATACGGCCTCAGCCGTTCGGATCCCGCGATCCCCACCGTGTATCAGGAGGGCGCGCCGCCGAGCGAGGCGTAGATCTCCTTGCAGGTTGGGCACACGGGGAACTTCTCCGGATCCCGTCCCGGCGTCCACTTCTTTCCGCAGAGAGCGCGCACGGGCTTACCCGTCAAAGCGGACTCGAGGATCTTGTCCTTCTTGACGTAGTGGGAGAACCGCTCGTGGTCGCCGGGTTCCACCAACTCTTCGCGGATGAGTTCTTCCAACTCGCGATCGAGGGTGGCGATCCCCCCCTCGTCGGGGCTTCCGATGGGCGTGCTCATGGTCCCCGAGTCTATCGTCCGCCTCCGACGAACGGTGCTCAGCTGGCTTCCGCGAACTCCATGATCCGTCCCCCGCGGCGCGCGAACGTGAAAGCTCCGATCGCGGTGCCCGCCACCAGGACCGCCACGCCCACCCCGACGCCGAACCACAGCGCCGACACCGCCGCCTCGATGTCCCGGGTGAGGGCCTCCCAGCCGAACCACAGCGCGGGAGCGGCGAGGGCGATCGCACCCGAGAACACGAGCCCCTGTGCGATCACGCCACGGGAACTCGTGCGCTGCGGTTGCTGGAACGGACTCTCCCCCGGGGGCGACACCGCGTACGGCGCCACCGCGGATGCGATGCTGGAGAGCCCGAGCGCGGAGAAGAAGAGCGCCACGCAGATACCGATCATGGCCGGCAACAGCGCCCAACGGCCGTGTACCGCGACGGCGACCGGAATCAGGACCGCCAGAAGGGGCAGGCCGATGAGCATGACGGGAACGAGACGGCCCCAGCGGTCGGCGGCACCGCGGACACCGCTCGCGATGTGCATCCACACGGCGGTGGAGTCGTAGGCGATGTCGTTGTGGGGAAGCCAGCCGAGGAACAGGGCGATGAAGGGCACCGGGATCAGGATGGCCAGGCTGAGGGGCACACCGGCCACGAGCAGGGGCAGAACCGTGACGGCCGCCGCGACCGGCACCACGATGATGTTGACGAGATACCGGCGGTCTCCGAACCAATAGATCAGGCTTCGCGCGGCGATCACGCCCCCGGGCGTCCCCGGCGCGACGGCGAACCACCCCAGTCCCCCGCGCTCACGCACGGCGGACGGGCGCTCGGTCGTGGTCAGCGCCCGCTCCACGACGATGATCCAGATCACGACGAGTGCCAGCAGCGTCCCGACGGCGACCGCCAGTGACACCCAGGCAGTACCGTCCGACGCGGCGAAGAGGAGCGGAAAAGCCCAGGCCGCACCCAGCGGTGTCACCGAGAGGACTGCCACAGCTTCGGCGAGTTGGCTCGGCACACGGCCATCCCATTCGAGAGAGGCGAAGAACACCACGCCGGGGATCACCACGACCAGGACCACGAGCAGGAACAGGCCGGTGAGTTCGCGTGACCGCCTCTCGCGGAGGAACATCGACGCACCCGCCATGGCGATGCGCGCGAAGAGCATGCAGGTCAGGATGCCGAAGACCACTCCGAAGATCGCGCCGACCACGGGGGCGCCCTGCGCGACCCAGACCGTGCCCGCCGCGCCCGCGATGACCGCCAGCACGAGCACGGGAAGGCTGATGAGACCCGCCACGATCAGGACGACGGCGAGAGCACGGGTGCGGAGGCCGAGGACGGCGAAGCGGCGGGGGTCCAGGGGATCGGACGTGGATGCGATCGCCGGTGCAGCCGCGAATCCCGCGGTGACCGCCGCGCCTGCCAGCACGGTCACGGTGAGGACGACCTCGCGCCCGCTCTGCTGAAACGACACGAGCGCCCAGCAGACCGCCGCGACACCGGCGGCCAGCGTCAGGAGCGCAAGCATCACCCTCGTGACGTGAGAGGCATCGCCGCGCAGGCTCCCGAGGAGCAGGGCAGCTCTCAGCCGGAGAATGTATGCAGCCACTCGAGCCCTTCCACGTCGCTCAGGCCGCCGGCCAGCTCGACGAACCGCTGCTCGAGGGTGAGTTCCCCGCGCACCTCTTCGATCGACCCCTCGGCGAGCACCTGGCCCGCGACGATCACGGCGACGCGGGAGCAGACCCGCTCCACGAGATCCATCCCGTGACTGGAGAGGATGACGGTGCCGCCGTGCGCCACATAGGTCGAGAGGATGTCGAGGATGACGGCGCTGGAGACGGGGTCCACGGCTTCGAAAGGCTCATCGAGCACGAGGAGCCTCGGGGAGTGGATCATCGCTCCCGCGAGCATCACCTTCTTCGCCATGCCGGCCGAGTAGTCGGAGACGACGCGACCGAGGGCCTCGGTGAGGTCGAACGCGCGCGCGAGATCCGCTGTGCGGCTCTCGACCACGGCCGGGCGCAGACCCCGCAGCACGCCGTAGTAGTAGAGGAGCTGTCGGCCGGTGAGGCGGTCGAACGTGCGCAGCCGATCCGGGAGCACCCCCATCATCTGCTTCGCGGCATGCGGATCCGCCGCGAAGTCGACGCCGCCCACGCGGATCGACCCCCGGTCCGGAGAGAGCAGTCCCGCGATCATCGACAGGGTCGTCGTCTTGCCGGCCCCATTGGGACCGACGATTCCGTAGAAGCTTCCCGCCTGCACGGTGAGGTCGATGCCATCGACGGCTCGCGTGCTGCCGAAGGACTTCACGACGCTGCGCAGGACGAGGACGTCGTCGTCGCCTTCGGCCGCCGTCAGCGGGGCTGCGATGTCGACGAAGGCGAGAGCCTGCTGGCCGGCTGGCTCGGTCGCGAGCGGTCCCGGGTCGGTTTCGTCACCGGCGACGGTGCCGTCGCGGTCGAGCTTCGTCGGCTCGTCCGCGATCTCCGGCAGCGCTTCCACGACATCGCCCGCGACGGTGCGCTCCTCGGAGTCGTCGACGTCAAGGCCGTCGGCGCCGAGGTCCTCCCCGGCCGGCTCATCAGGATCGACATTGTCGGCGTCGACATCATCGACATCGACATCGACATCGACGGAATCAGCCCCTTCGACACCTGCGTCTCCATCGACATCGGCAGCGACGTCGTCGGGGTCGACCCCCTCCGTGTCGGCCTCGGCGCCGGCATCGATCGGGCCCGCCTCGTCGACGCCCTCGGGCGTGTCGTCGACGAGCTCCGGCTCGATCGGATCGTCCGTCTCATCGGTCGCCGCATCGACGAGAGCCTCACCCCGGTCACGCGGCGTCGGCAGGGGCGGGCGCGGAGGGATGACGAGGTCGGACGTCGCGACGCTCGGAAGGGGAGGAAGCGGCGGCCGCGGCGGAATCTCCACCGCGCGCGGCAGGTGCACGACGGGCGCGACTCGGCCTCCGTCCGGCTGATCCGGATCGGCGTCACGGGGCACCGGGAGAGAGGGAGTCACCCCTCCAAAGTAGCAAGGCGGGCCGACACCCCGGAGACGGCGTCGAAGAGTGTCGGCAAACCCTCGGATTGTCACGAATCCACAACGGAGAGCGGACATTCTGTCCGTTCCCAGGTGTCATCGCTACCATTGCCCCGGCACGAGGAGGTGTCTCACCGATGAATCTCCGGTGAATCCCACTCTCTTTAGGAGAAGACCGTGACTCTTCAGACCGTCATCCTCGCCGCCGGCATGGGCTCGCGCCTCGGGCGGAGCCTTCCCAAGCCGCTGACCGAGCTCAGCGACGGCCGTACGATCATGCGCCAGCAGCACGACAACATCTTCGCCGCGTTCGGCGACGACGCGAAGATCACGACTGTCGTGGGCTACCGCGCCGAGACGATTGTGGAGGCCTTCCCGGCCGCCGACTACGTCTACAACGAGCGGTACGACCAGACCAACACGTCCAAGAGTCTCCTCCGTGCGCTGGCGGCCACCGGGAAGGCCGGAGTGCTCTGGATGAACGGTGACGTCGTCTTCGACCCGCGGATACTCGGCCGTGCGATCGCCCTCATCGAGCGCGACCAGTCGTTCGTCACGGTGAACACCGCGAAGGTGTCCGACGAAGAGGTCAAGTACACCGTCGATGCAGCCGGCCACATCGACGAGCTCTCCAAGACCGTGTCGAACGGGATCGGCGAAGCGGTCGGCATCAACTACGTCTCCGCGCGCGACAAGAAGGCCTTCATGCGCCAGCTCGCGCGCGTCGGCGACCAGGACTACTTCGAGCGTGGCCTGGAGCTGGCGATCCGGGAAGACGGCCTGCGGCTCGCGCCGATGGACATCTCCGACCTCTACGCCGTGGAGGTCGACTTCGCCGAAGACCTCGAACGGGCGAATCTCTACGTCTGACTCCTCCTCGACGGTCCGCGCATTGCGCAGGTCACCTTAGCCCGTGCATGGCCACTGCGCCAGGGCCTCCTCACGGCTCGACACGTGGGCCGCGCCCCGCCTACGCTCGCGGGTATGGACAGCACGCTCGCATGTCTGACGGCCTGGATGCCGCGCCAACGCTGGTACGCGACCAAAGGGCGGTCGCCGCGCCTGCGGATGGTGTCGTGGTGGGACTTCGAGCCGGCTGGGCCGACGGAATCCGTCTCTGATGCGGACCAGGTCCTCTTCGTCCGAACCTACCTCGTCGCAGACGACGCTTCCGACCCCGCCGTCCTGTACCAGGTGCCGGTCGTCGCGCGCGCGGCCCCGCAGGTCGCGGCGGACGATCCGCATGAGATCGGCAGGCCCGATCCGGACCTGATCCTGCGGGACGGTCCCTACGACGACGCCTACGCGCAGGTGCTCCTCTCCCTCGTCACCCGCGGAGGGACCGCGATCGGGCCGGGGTCCCAAGCCACAGGCCATCCTGCCGCCGCACACGATGAACGTCAGCGCACGAACCGGGTGATGACCGGCGAGCAGTCGAACACCTCCCTTGTGTTCGAGGGGCCCGAGGCCATGCCCGTCATCTGCAAGATCTATCGACAGCTGCATCCGGGGCACAATCCCGATATCGAGCTCGCCGGAGCTCTCGCGGCCGGCGGCTCACCTCACGTCCCCGCGGCCGTGGGATGGATCGAGGGCAGCTGGCCGAGCCCCGGTGACACCGAGAGCGTCGTCCGCGGGTCGCTCGCCTCCGCCCAGGAGTTCCTCCCCGGCGTCCAGGACGCTTGGCGCGTCGCTCTGAACGCCGCCGCCTCCGGCGCGGACTTCCGCGCCGCGGCCGAAGAGCTCGGCATCGCGACGGCCGATGTGCACGTCGCGCTCGCGCGATTGTTCCCGCAGCAGGAATGCACCCCCGCCCAGCGCGACGCCGTCGCGGCCGCCTGGAACCGCCGCCTGTCCATCGCGCTCGACGAGGTGCCTGCGCTCTCGCCATGGCGCTCGGACATCGAGGCCGTGTACGCGACGGCGTTGAGGCTGCCGTGGCCCGCGTTGCAGAGGATCCACGGCGATTATCATCTGGGCCAGGTCCTCCGGGTACCGGGCCGCGGCTGGGTGCTCCTGGATTTCGAGGGAGAGCCGCTACGGCCGATGGACGAGCGCACCCTTCCGGATCTCGCTCTGCGAGATGTCGCCGGCATGCTGAGGTCGTTCGATTACGTCGCGGGCTCCGTCGAACTCGAGCGTCCCGACCAGGCCTTCGCCGTCCGGGACTGGGCCCGCACGGCGCGCGAGTCTTTCCTGCGGGGATACGCCGCCGCATCCTTCGTGGACCTGACGACAGTGGCGGCCCTGCTGACGGCGTTGGAGATGGACAAGGCCGTCTACGAGGCGATCTACGAGGTACGCAACAGGCCGGCGTGGACGGAGATCCCGCTCGGGGCCGTCGAGCGGCTCATCGCCGGCGTCTCCTCCCCGTCCGATCGCGGGTGAGGTGCGGGGTCAGGTCTCTGCGCCGTCCTCGAGCTCAGCCTCGTCCTCGTCGCCGTCCGTCGCGCTCGACGCATCAGCGGACGCCGCATACCAGCGTTCCCATTCGGTCATGAGGAAACCGATCGCGGCGTGGAAACGGCGCGTGGACGAGCCCGGCGCGGTGTCGCCGAAGTAGTGGTGCACCCAGTGCGCGAGCTTCGCGACGGCTGCCGGGTCGGTCCGCACACGGTCGATGTCCCCGACGAAGTCGGCGGACCGCGACGCATCGAGCCATTCGCAGTCCGAAAGATACCCGTGCGTGTCGACGACCGCCTCGGGGTCGACCGGGCGCGTGATGAGCAGCGGCTTGTCCGCCGCCAGGCGGTCGTAGACCATCGCCGACACATCCACGACCGCGACATCCGCCGAGGAGAGCTGCCAGCCCAGCTCGGGCCCGTCGTCGTACACGTGCTGAGCGCGCGCATCCGCGGCGTTGGCGGCGGCGATCGCCGCGACGATCCGCTGGTGCGCACGGCCGTAGGCGGGCGAAACCACGCCGGACCGCGGATGCGGGCGGTACACGACGCGATGGCGTCCGGTCGCCAGAAGCGCAGACACGAGGGACTCGCCGTGGCTGAGGATCGATCCGTAGTGCGCGGAAGGACGATCCCCCTCCCACGTGGGCGCGTAGAGGACCACGATGCGATCGTCGGGCGTGTAGGGCAACACCCCGGAGTAATGATCCGCCTGGGGACGACCGATCTCGATCGTCCGTGTGGTGACGTCGTAATCCCAGAGGACGCGGGACAGCCGATCGCGCGCGGCTTGGCCGGCTACCAGGGCGTAGTCGTAGGCCTTGTACTGGTTCGTCGTCATGTACATCTTGTCGGACTCGCCGTGGTTGATGAAGACGTGCCAGCGGCGGCCGTAGCGGAACATCTGGAAGTTCCGCGTGTTCTGGTTCACGTAGAGGACGACGCGGATCTCCTGGGTCGCGAGGAAGCGCTCGACGTCGCGCACGGTCGGGACGAAGGCCACCGGCGGCGCGTCCTCCGCCATCAGCGCCCGCGCACCCGTCGCCGACCGGCTCAGCACCACGACCGGCCAGGTGCGGGCGAGCTCGGCGAGCGGTTTGTACCACTGCCGCATCTGGTACATGTTCACATCGCCGTCGGCGAAGTACACCGCAACCCGGAAATGGGATCGTGGATGCCCACCCAGACGAGCCGCTTCACGCCGGACGTGGACGGCCGCCGATCGGTTGTCCAGCGCCTTGCGCACGAGCGCGACGGTCTTCTTGACGTCTGAGAGCACACCCACGCTTCGAGCCTACCGACCGTGCCGAACCGCAGCCGCCGGCATGCGCGTGACATGATCGGACGCGTGCAGCGCGAATCCGACGGCCGACGCGATGCTCCAGTGGTCCGCGCGGACGCGGGGGTCTCGTACGTCATGCCCGTGCTGAACGAGCGCGGCTATCTGCGCCGTGCGGTCGAGTCCGTTCTCGCGCAGGAGACCGGCGGGCCGATCGAGCTGATCCTCGCCCTCGGTCCGTCCACCGACGGGACGACGGAACTCGCTCGGGAACTCGCAGCGGCTGACCCGCGGATCGTGCTCGTGGCCAACCCGGCCGCCGACATCCCCGTGGGCCTGAACCTCGCCATCCGCACGGGCCGCTACCCGACGATCATCCGCGTCGACGCGCACTCGGAACTCGCGGACGGCTACGCCCTGCGCGCGCTGGAGACGTTGGCACGGGTCCGCGCCGCAAACGTCGGCGGCGTCATGCGGGCCGAAGGGCGGACCCCGTTCCAGCGAGCGGTCGCACGCGCCTACAATTCCCCGTTCGGCCTGGGCGGCGGCGCCTACCACGGGGGAACCGTCGAGGGCGAGGCCGAGTCCGCGTACCTCGGGGTTCTCCGACGATCTGTTCTGGAGGAGGTCGGCGGCTTCGATGAGTCGATCCGTCGGGGCGAGGACTGGGAGCTGAACCTCCGGATCCGTCGAGCGGGATACCGGGTGTGGTTCGACCCTGATCTCTCGGTGACGTATTGGCCGCGCGAGAGCTGGTCCCGCCTCGCACGCCAGTTCGTGGCCACCGGACGCTGGCGTGGCGAACTGGTGCGACGGTTCGGGCGGGGGAACTCGGTGCGGTTCTTCGCTCCCCCGCTCCTGGTGCTGAATCTGGTCCTGGCGCTCCTCGTCGGCGTCGCCCAGGCCGCGGGACTGGTCACCGGGACCGTCGGCCTGATCGCCTCCCTCGTCTACCTTCCGATCGCGGCCTACATCGTGCTGATCGTCGCGGTCGCGCTCGGCCGCGGCGGCGGTACCGGCTGGCGGGACCGGCTATGGACAGCAGCGGTCCTTCCGACGATGCACCTCGCATGGGGCGCCGGCTTCCTCGTCGGGGTCCTCCGCGGCGCCGACGACACCGTCGACACGTCACGTCTCGGACAGCGGAACACACCGCTGCCCTGAGGTCAGCGCTCGACGAATCCCTGGTCGAGGATGCGCGCGACCACGCGCTCCGCCGCCATGCCGTCGTCGCGGGAGTTGAAGCGCGCGCGCCATCGCTCGTAGCGCTCGGCGAACTCCCCCGGATCGCCGTGGCGGATGGCCTCAACGAGTTCGGACGCGGATCCGAGCAGAGGACCGGGCGCGTGCCGGGCCAGATCGAAGTAGAAGCCGCGGAGCTCGCCGCGGTAGTGCTCGATGTCGGGCACCAGGAAGTACATGGGGCGCCCGGTGACGGAGAAGTCGAACATCACGGACGAGTAGTCGGTGATGAGGGCATCCGCGGCCAGAAGCAGCTGGGCGGTGTCCGGAAAGCCCGTGACGTCGATCACCCGGGGCCCCTCGACGTCCCTCCCGGGCAGCAGCGTGCGGGAGTGCCCGCGCACCAGCACGACGGCGTCCGTCTCGCGGGCGAACGCGGCCGGGTCGAGGAAGTCGACCATCTCGGAGCGGTCGTCCCTCCAGGTGGGGGCGTAGAGCAGGACGCGCTCTTCATCGCCGATCCCCAGCATGCGACGGATGCCGGTGCCGTCGCCGGTGACGAGCACGTCGTTGCGCGGATAGCCCTCGACCCAGATCGGGCGGCGGAGGAAGGCATAGGCCTTGCGGAGGATCCGCTCCGCGTAGGCGTTCTGCGCGAGGAGGACGTTCCAGCGCAACGATTCGCGAGCCACGGCGAGCATCCGCCGCGGGTCGAAGCCGGGTCGGTGCAGGGCGAGGCGCTTCAGCGGGGTTCCGTGCCAGGTCTGAAGCACGCGCTGCCCCGGGCGTCGGGCGAATCGGCGTCGCAGCCAATCGTTGACGACGAGCAGTCGCGCGGCGCCTCGGGCTCGCCACCATTCGGGGCTCCCCTCCACGACCGCGACCGCGCCGTCGGGAACCACGACCGAGTGGTCGACGACGCTCCAGTAGCGGACGACGTGCGGGGCCACCCCTGCCAGCTCACGATCGATGGCGAGCGGATTGCACCCGGCGTTGCGTCCGTAGAAGCTCTCGAAGAAGACCGCGTTCTCGAGGGGCGTCGTGCGCGTCGCATAGCGCCGCTCCAACGCCGCCTGGCCCTCGCCCGAATCATAGGCGGGGTCGAGGGGCGGCCCCACGTGCACGACACCGTCGCGGAGCTCGGCGCGCAGGAGGGCGCCGGTGGCCAGGGGAACGTCGTCGACGGGCGAGGGAGAGTCGGCCTCGGACGAAGGAACGACGACCACCGCGTACTCGCCGGTGGGCAGCGGGAGCTCGGGCCCACCCCACTTCGACGCACGGAGCGGAAAAACCGCCCTCCAGGTCTTCCCTCGTCCCGTGAGCGTCGCCGACACGCGCGCGCGCGGCCCGACGAGTTCCGCGCGCGCGGGCCTCGCGCCGGTTCCGGAAAGGACGAGCGTCAGCTCGCCCTCGGTGTCGAAGCGGGCCTGCGTCATCGATCTCCCTCTGTCGCGCGCCCGCGGCGCGCCATCACGGCACGGTACACCCTCTCGGCGTTGCGCCCGTCGCGATGCCGGTGGACGCGGTCGCTCAGACGCCGGCTGCGCGCGACACGACGCTCCGACTCCCCTGTCGCGGGATCGAGCACCGCGTCGAGGACGGGCAGAACCTGATGCCAGGAACGCGCGATGTCGCTTCCCGCCACATCCTCGTACCGGCCGTAGAAGCCCCGGCGTTCGGCGTACTCCTCCACGTCGGGCGCGAGGAAGACGACGGGAAGCGGCACGAGCGCGGCGTCGTACACCAGCGATGAGTAGTCGGTGATGAGGGCGTCGATCCCCGGAAGCAACGGCGTGATGTCCGGGACCACCGCCGACGGGACGGCACGGACGCGGGTCGTCGGTGCCGGCGGAGCGTACTCCCCGGAGCCCAAGGGATGAGACCTGACGAGAAGGACGGCATCCCGCCGTTCGAGCACGTCGAGGATCGCGTGCCAATCGGCCGGGCCGGGCACCGCCGGGTCCGGCGCGCCGTCCCGCCACGTGGGGGCGTACAGCACGACCGCGGACGGGGATCCCTCCGCACCGGCGGCCCGGAGGATCGCTTCGCGCGCCGCGGCGCGGCGTGTCGGCGCGTCGCCGGTGCTCAGAACGTCCACACGGGGCTCACCGGTCTCCACGACGACGTGGTCCCGCACTCCGAACGCGGAGACCAATCGCCCGCGGACGAGCCCGGAGGCGGCGGGCATCACATCGATCCGGGAGGCAGCCGCGCGGTACATCAGCGCGAGCAGTTGCCGCGAGAGCCGACGCGAGGCTCCGTGGTCCAGCCACCGCGGAGGGCGGAGGGTCTCGGGCGAATCCAGACCGATGCGCTTGAGGGGGATGCCGTGCCACAGCTGGACGACGAACGCACCTGAGACGGCGTAGCGGTGCACGTCGCCGAACCCGTGCGTGATCACGACGACGCCCGCGCGGGCGGTCGCCCACAGCCCGGCGACGGAGGACTTCCTCACCGCCCTCACCCCCAGCCGCGCAGCGTCGCGTGCCTGCGTGTCGTCATCGACCAGCCACAGCGCCGGATGCCGCGGTGCCACCTGCTGCCACAGCGCCAGCGCGCCTTCTCCGACGCCGGTCGCGCACCCGAACACCCACATGTCGTGACGCCGGGGAACGAGGGCGGTCAGGAGCCGTCCCGCCGCATAGAGGGGAAGAGCGACGATCTTGCGCGCGTTGCCCGAACCGAAGGAGAACGCCGCCACCCCGCGAGCCTATCGCGGGGTGGCGGCGCCGTGCGGGTCAGCCTCCGAGCGTGCCCAGGGTCACGTCGACCTGCTCGGTCGCATCGCCCCGGACGTAGGTCACCGTCGCCGTGCTGCCGGCGGCGGCGGCGCGCACCTGCGCGGTGAGATCGGTGGCGTTGGAGATCGGTACGCCGTTGAACGCCGTCACGATGTCGCCCTGGCGAAGGCCTGCCGCCTCGGCGGCGCCACCGGCGACGGCCTCCTGGATGTAGGCGCCGGTGATCTGCGAGCCCTCGACGGATGCCGCGGAGCGGACGTTGGCACCGAGCAGACCGTGCGTCGCCGCGCCGGTGTCGATGATCTCCTCGGCGATGCGTTGGACGATGTCAGACGGGATGGCGAAGCCGACCCCGATCGAGCCCGCCTGCCCGGATGATCCGCCGGCCGAGGCGATGGCGACGTTGATGCCGATCAGGCGCCCCTCGCTGTCCACCAGCGCGCCGCCGGAGTTCCCGGGGTTGATCGCGGCGTCGGTCTGGATCACCGCGATCGAGATCGTCTCGCCCGAACCGGGCGTCGTGCGTCCCTGGCCGAAGTCGAAGTAGAAGGGCGCGTCCCCTTCGCCCTGCTGCTCGCCGTCCTCCGCATCGGGCGTCTCGGGCGCCGCCGCCGACGCGATCGCGATGGACCGGTTCAGCGCACTGACGATTCCGGTGGTGACGGTGTTGGAGAGCCCGAGCGGCGCGCCCACGGCCGCCGTGGTGTCGCCGACGTTGAGATCGGCCGACGAGGCGAACTCGATCGGCGTCAGATCCGCTGCTCCGTCGAGCTTGATCACGGCGAGATCGTAGGTGGGGTCGGTGCCGACGATCTCGGCATCGAAGACCTGGCCGTCCGAGGTCGTGGCACGGATGGAGGCATCCGCGCTGGCACCGTCGAGCGTGACGACGTGCGTGTTGGTGACCACGTATCCGTCGGCGCTCAGGATGACACCGGAACCGGAGCCGCTGCCATTGGTCCCGCTCGCCGAGATCGTCACGACACTCGGCAGTGTGCGAGCGGCGATCCCCGTCGCCTCGGTGACGCTGTCGGTGTCGTTCACCGTCACCGACACCGGCCCGGATGCCGGCGCGGACGCCGACGTCGAGAAGAGGTTCACGCCCGCGTAGGCGCCTCCGAGGCCCGCGGCGCCACCGACGACCGCCGCGGCCACGAGGAGCCCGACCACGGCGCCCGCGGAGGTCCGACGCGGAGCGGGTGCCGGCGCCGGAGCCGCGGTCGCGGCGAAGTCCATCGGGATGGTCGCCGCGGGTCCGGTCGGGGTCGCCGCGCCCGAGGCGTGCGGCGGAACGGCGCCGGGCAGGACGTATCCCTGCGGGGGCGCGTAGCCGGTCTGCGGCGGCAGCGGAGGACGCGGCGGCACCGCGGGGTTCGTGATGCCCTCGGTCGCGGACGTCGGGTCCGTGGGGCGGTCGATGGGCTCTGCGTCCTGCGGATCGTTCATGGGTGCTCCTTCTTCCTGGCGTGATCCACTGTCGTCGCCGATCCTGTGGATTGCTTATGCCGGGAGTGGGACCGGACTATGCGAACATCGTGAGCACGTCGAAAGGATGCGGCTGTGCACGAAGTGACCGGGGGCTGGCGACGCGTCGCCGCGGGAGCAGGACTCCTGGGGACCGACGGAACGGTGCATCCCACCATCTTCGCCGAGATGAGCGCACTCGCGGGCCGAACCGGCGCCATCAACCTGGGGCAGGGCTTCCCGGATGAGGACGGTCCGGGCGTGGTCCTGGAGGCGGCGCGCCGAGCCATCTCGGACGGCGGCAATCAGTATCCGCCGGGACGCGGCATCCTCGATCTCCGGGTATCGATCGCCGAGCATCACCGGCGCTTCTACGAGTGGGAGGTGGACCCGGAACGCGAGGTGCTCGTCACCGCCGGGGCCACCGAGGCGCTCACGGCCACCTTGCTCGCGCTCGTCGACGGCCCCGACGACGAGGTGGTCGTCTTCGAGCCGTTCTACGACTCGTACGCCGCCGCCGCGGCGATGGCCGGAGCGCGCCTCGTCCCGGTGCCTCTGGTGGCGCCGTCCTTCCAGCCCGACCTCCAGGTGCTCCGGGACGCCGTCACGGACCGCACTCGGATCATCCTGGTCAACGACCCCCACAACCCCACCGGAACGGTGTTCACCGCGGAGGTGCGGGCGGAGGTGCTCCGCCTCGCCGAACGGCACGACGCGGTGGTCGTGACCGACGAGGTCTACGAGCACCTCGTGTTCGAGGGACCGCACGTACCCCTCGCCACGATGCCCGGTGCGCGCGAGCGGACGGTGTCGATCTCCTCCGCGGGCAAGACCTTCTCCGTGACGGGGTGGAAGATCGGATGGGTCACCGCGTCCCCCGAACTCATCGACGCGATCCTCGCCGTCAAACAGTTCCTCACCTACGTCAACGGCAGCCCGTTCCAGCCTGCGATCGCCGCCGGCCTCCGACTCCCGCAGGCCTTCTTCGACGGACTCGCCGCGGCGATGCACGCGAAGGCACGACTTCTCGGTGAGGGGCTGCGCGCAGCGGGCTTCACGGTGACACCACCCGCGGGGTCCTACTTCACCGTGGCGGATGCCGAAGGCCTGGGCGTGCGCGATGCCGCCGCGTTCTGCCGGACGCTGCCCGAACGCGCCGGAGTGGTGGCCATCCCGCTCACCGCCTTCGTCACCCCCGCACACCGCGATCGCTACGCCACGATGCTGCGGTTCGCGGCATGCAAGCGGGTCGACGTCCTCCGCGAAGCGTCCGGACGCCTCGCCGCACTCGGACGCGTCAGTTCCGCGGGCTGACGGTGTAGCGCCGCAGCGACAGCACCGGGTTGATCCGCCGCACGCGCTCCAGCTGCGCGCGTTCGAGGTCCGACACCGCGATGCCGGTACCCGTCCCGATGGACGCGCGGACGACGCCCTGCGGATCGACGATCGCGGAGTTGCCCACTCCGAGCGGCGGCGGGTGGTCCGCCGCCGCCACGAAGACCGTGTTCTCGATCGCCCTCGCTTGGAGCAGGGTCTGCCAATGGAGCTCCTTCAGCGGTCCGCGCACCCACTCAGCCGGAATCGCGAAGACGTCGACGCCGGCGTCCGCCAGCACCCGACCGACCTCGGGGAATCGCAGGTCGTAGCAGGTCATCAGGCCGAACCGGAGTCCGCGGACCTCGAAGGTCTGCACTCCGCCCGCCTCACCGGGCTCCACCCAGTCCGATTCCCGCTGGCCGAAGGCGTCGTAGAGGTGCACCTTCCGGTAGACCGCCTTCACCCCTGCCCCGTCGACGGCCACCACCGTGTTGCGCACCAGGCCGGGATCCGAGGCCTCTTCGAGCAATCCGGCGACGATCGTGATGCCGAGCGCAGCGGCGTGGCGACACAGAGCACGGACGAACGGTCCGTCCAGGGACTGCGCATGCGTGGCGAGGTTCGCGTCGAACGGATCGATGAAGAAGCTGGAGTACTCCGGGAAGACCACGACGTCGGCGCCGAGCCCGCTCGCCCGGGCAGCGAGCGCCGCGATCTCGGCGAGGTTGACCTCCTCGTCGGACGCCGGAGCGAACTGTGCGACGGCGATCCGCACGTCGTCGTGGTCCTCGGTACCCATGGTCGTCTCCCGCCCTCGCGTGCTCCTCCACCTTGCCACGACCGGTCCCGCACCCGAAGGGGGGCCGCGATTCGCGTCGGTTCGGAAGCCGTGATAGTGTTTCTTCTTGTGCCGCGGGGTGGAGCAGTTCGGTAGCTCGCTGGGCTCATAACCCAGAGGTCGCAGGTTCAAATCCTGTCCCCGCAACAAAAGGAAGAGGGCGTCTCGGAAGAGGCGCCCTTTTCGTTTCCGCTTTTGCCTCCCGGGCGCCCCACGGTGCGGCAGGATGGACACTCCCGTGCACCGCTTGTATCATCGGGCACAGCAGATCGCTAGATAAACTAGCGAAATACCTGGAGTGTGTGATGACAGCTGGCGACGATGTGGTGCTCCTCGACGACGAGGGGACGATGATCGGCACCGCGCCGAAGAGCAGCGTGCACGATCTCGACACCGCGTTGCACCTCGCCTTCTCGTGTCATGTCGTGAACGAGCGAGGGGATGTCCTCGTCACGCGTCGCGCGCTGAGCAAGGTCGCGTGGCCGGGCGTGTGGACCAACTCGTTCTGCGGTCATCCGCGCCCGGGTGAGGACATCTCCGCCGCCGTGCACCGCCGAGCTGCGGACGAGCTCGGGATGCGGGTGGAGGACGTCCGCGTGACGTTGCCCGACTTCCGGTACCGCGCCGTGGACGCCAGCGGGATCGTCGAGAACGAGATCTGCCCCGTGTACACCGCCCGTGCGGCATCCGAGCCGGTCCCCCACCCCGATGAGGTCATGGAGATCCGCTGGGTCGAGCCCGAGCGTCTCGCCGACGCCGTGCGTGCGACGCCGTGGGCATTCAGCCCCTGGCTGGTCCTGCAGGCCGCGCAGCTTCCGCTGCTCACCGACGCTCCCCGGTCGCGCCGGTCATGATCGCGCTGTCCCCGCATCCGCAGATCGACGACACGATCCATGAGGCGCTCGCGCGGATGCGATGTCGACGTGGTGCGCTCGGCGAGGCTTTCGACGC
This sequence comes from Microbacterium aurantiacum, assembly GCF_021654035.1. Taxonomy (GTDB): domain Bacteria; phylum Actinomycetota; class Actinomycetes; order Actinomycetales; family Microbacteriaceae; genus Microbacterium; species Microbacterium aurantiacum. Next base: position 30,284 of record NZ_JAJPDW010000005.1, on the reverse strand, counting down.
ATTGATCGACGCCTCCGACCGCGCGGCCCGCGGCGGCAAGCGCTTCCGTCCCGCGCTCGTCGTCGCCGCCTTCGAGAGCCTCGGCGGCGACCTGGGTGCCGCTCCCGGCGTGTTCCCGGTCGCCGCCGCCTTCGAACTGCTCCATACGGCATTCGTCGTCCACGACGACGTGATCGATCACGACACCGTCCGTCGCGGCATCCCCAACGTCGCCGGGGAGTTCCGCCGGCGTGCCGAGGAGCAGGGAGCGGATGCCGCGGGTGCCGCCCTCCTCGGGGACGCGGCGGCCATCCTCGCCGGCGACCTCCTGCTGCATGAGGCCTTTCGGCTCATCGCCCTCGCACCGGTGGATCTGACCGCCCGCGTGCGACTGATGGAGCTCCTCGACGAGGCCATGTACGTCTCCGCGGCCGGCGAGCTGGCGGACGTGGAGAACAGTGTCGTCGACGATGCCCCGCACCACGCCGTCCTCGACGCGGCGTACAACAAGACCGCCGTCTACTCGTTCAGCGCTCCGCTCTGCGCGGGCGCCGCGCTGGCCGGGGCGTCCCCGGAGGTCACCGGACTCCTCGAGCGCGCGGGCGGTCAGCTCGGTCTCGCATTCCAGTTCGTAGACGACCTCATCGGCGCTTTCGGCACCGAAGATCAGGCAGGACGTGCGAGCGGGGGCGACCTGCGCGAGGGCAAACGGACACCGCTGGTCTCGCTCGCCCGCGAGAGTGCGACCTGGGCTCAGGTCAACGACGCGATCGCCGTCGCACACACCGGTCCCATCGCCGTGCAAGAGGCGCAGCGGATCCTCGAGGCCAGTGGAGCCCGGGCGCAGATGCGCGCACTCGTCGACGGCGCGCTCGCCGAGGTGCGCGGAGTGTCCGCCGATCCCGCACTGCCGGCGTCCGCGGGGTCCCTCCTGCGCGCGCTCGCCGACGGGGTCGAAAGTCGCATCCCATGACCGAGGAGACCGAGGGCATCACGGGGCTGGCCCTCTACGACAAGACCGCGCGCGACGCCGCGGACATCGTGATCGCGCGGTACTCGACATCCTTCGCACTCGCGTGCCGCCTGCTCGGGCCCCGCCCCCGCACGCACGTCCGGACCATCTACGCGCTTGTGCGCGTGGCCGACGAGATCGTCGACGGCCCGGCCGTCGCCGCCGGCCTCTCGGTGCCGGAAGCCGAAGCGATGCTGGACGAACTCGAGGCCGAGACCTACCGGGCGATCGCACAGGGCTTCAGCGCGAATCTCGTCGTCCACGCCTTCGCCCTCACCGCCCGCGAGTGCGGCATCGGGGAAGACCTCGTGGCCCCTTTCTTCGCCTCCATGAGGACGGACCTGTCCACCTCGACCCATGACGACGCCTCGCACGATGACTACGTGTACGGGTCCGCGGAGGTGGTGGGCCTGATGTGCCTGCAGGTCTTCGTCAACGCCGGGGAGCCTCGCCCCCGCCCCGCCGACGCCCGACTGGTCGACGGTGCCCGACGTCTCGGAGCGGCGTTCCAAGACGTCAACTTCCTCCGGGACCTCGATCATGACGCATTCGCGCTCGGTCGTGACTACCTCGGGATAGGCTCAGGAACTGTGAGCCGCGACGCCGTTCTGGACCGTATCGATGCGGACCTCGCCGCGGCCGCGGCCACCGTCCCCCACCTTCCCAAGGACTGTCGTCGCGCCGTCACGGCGGCGCACGATCTGTTCTCGGAACTGTCCCGCCGACTGCGCGCAGCCGAGCCGGGCTCAGGTCGCGTGCGGGTGCCGGACCCGGTCAAAGCCCGCTTGGCGGCCCGCGCCTGGCTGGGGTTCTCGCCACGGAAGGTTCTCTCATGAGCGACTCTGCTTCCTCTTCGCGCACGGCCATCGTCATCGGCGGGGGCATCGCGGGTCTGGCCACCTCCGCGCTCCTGGCGGAGGAAGGATGGTCCGTCCGACTCCTCGAAGCACGCGATGATCTGGGGGGGCGCGCCGGGTCGTGGGATCAGGACGGATTCCGCTTCGACACCGGGCCGAGCTGGTATCTCATGCCGGAGGTCTTCGACCACTTCTTCCGCCTGCTCGGAACCAGCGCCGACGCCGAGCTCGATCTCGTCCGCCTCGACCCCGCCTACAGGGTCTACTCCGACCCGGCGACGGGGCGACAGCCGCTGGACGTGCGCACCGGGCGAGACCTCGCCACCGAGCTGTTCGAGAGTGTCGAACCGGGGGCGGGCGCGCGCCTCGCGGACTACCTCGACTCGGCCGAGGATGCCTACGACCTCGCGGTGTCCCGCTTCCTCTACGACACCTACGAGACCACCGCGGGACTGCGCGATCCCGCGATCCTCCGCCGCATCCCGACCCTGGCGCCTCTGCTCACGCGTTCCCTGGCCTCTCACGTGGATCGGAAGTTCACCGATCCCCGGCTGCGCCAGATTCTCGAATACCCGGCGGTGTTCCTCGGCGGATCCCCCTACGGCGTCCCGAGCCTGTACCACCTCATGAGCCACCTCGATCTGGATGACGGGGTGCTGTACCCCCGCGGTGGGTTCGTCGAGGTGATCAAGGCGATCCAGCGCCTCGCCGCAGCGCGGGGTGTCGACATCGTCACCGGCGCAGAGGTCGTCGAGATCGTCACGGGAGCACCCGATCGCGGGTCACGGGCGCGGGCACGCGCAACCGGCGTCCGCACCCTGGACGGCACACTGCTCGAAGCCGACCTCGTGGTGTCCACCGCGGACCTGCACCACACCGAGACCTCGCTCCTCCCCGCTGAGCTGCAGACCTATCCGCAGTCGTGGTGGGACACGAAGACCCCCAGTCCGGGTGCTCTCCTGCTCCTGCTCGGCGTTGAGGGCGAGCTCCCCCAGCTCGCCCACCACACGCTCCTGTTCGCCGATGATTGGCGGACCAACTTCGAGGACATCTTCGGCGACCGCCCCCGCATCCCCGACCCCGCTTCCCTCTACATCTGCCGGCCGAGCGCGACAGACGCCGACGTCGCACCGGCCGGTTCGGAGAACCTCTTCGTCCTGGTACCGGTGCCCGCCGACCCCGGATCCGGACACGGCGGAATCGACGGGGACGGGGACCCCCGCACCGAGGCGGCCGCTGACCGCATCATCGAGCAGATCTCGCAGTGGTGCGGCATCCCCGATCTGAAGGACCGCATCATCGTGCGGCGGACGATCTCTCCCGCGGACTTCGCGACCGACCTGCACTCGTGGCGCGGCAACTCCCTCGGTCTGGCGCACACCCTCGGCCAGAGTGCGATGTTCCGTCCGCGAAACACCTCGCGCAGAGTGGACGCGCTCGCCTACGCGGGAACGTCGGCGCTGCCGGGCATCGGACTCCCGATGTGCCTCATCTCCGCCGAGCTCGTCGTGAAACGGCTTCGCGGCGACCGCACCCCCGGTCCCATCCCGGAGCCCGCGAGAGTCTGACATGCCGGGGCTCTACCTCGCCGCGCTCCTCTTCTCCCTGGCCGGCGTGGCGCTCACCGACGCGCGCCTCAAGCTCGCCGCGTGGCGAGATCCGCGCCGGACGATCATCGCCGTCATCCTCGGCACCGTGTTCTTCCTGATCTGGGACGCCGTCGGAATCGCCACGGGCGTCTTCGTCAAGGGAGACAGTCCGCTCCTGCTCGGGATCGACCTCGCTCCCCACCTCCCGCTGGAGGAACCGGTCTTCCTCATCTTCCTGTCCTACCTCGCCCTCGTCCTCCACGGAGCGGCGATGCGTCTGCGTGCCCTCCGCGCGGGGCGCCGCCCCGTGAGCGGTCAGGGGGGAGAATCGGCGGTATGACCTATCCGCTGATCGTCGTCCCCTTCGTGGTGGTCACGGTACTCGTCACGCTCGCCACACGGCGACGCCCTCGCTTCCGAGAGCGTATGGTCGCCTCCGGTTGGGCAGCCGGAGGACTTCTGATCCTCACGGCGATCTTCGACAACCTCATGATCGCCGCCGACCTTTTCGCCTACCCTCCGGAGCACCTCAGCGGGCTGCGGATCGGCCTCGCTCCCATCGAGGACTTCTCCTACCCGCTGTGCGCGGCCTTCCTGATCCCCGCCGTGTTCGAGCTGCTCTCCCCCCGTCTCCCCCAGGAAGCGTCATGACCGCCCTCCCGCTGCGACCGGCCGCGGTCTCCCGGCAGCTCTTCGTCTCGTCCCGCCCCGTCAGCTGGGTCAACACCGCGTTCCCCTTCGCGGCCGCGTATCTGCTGACGACCCGACAGATCGATCTGACGCTGATCCTCGGAATCCTGTTCTTCCTCGTGCCGTACAACCTCGCCATGTACGGGATCAACGACGTCTTCGATTACGAGTCCGACCTCCGGAACCCCCGCAAGGGGGGCGCCCACGGCGCGATCCTCGACCGTCGACTGCACCCCGTCACGCTCTGGGCGGCGGGTCTGTCATGTCTCCCCTTCGTCGTCTATCTGGTGATCGTCGGGTCGCCCACCTCGTGGTTGGTCCTTGCCGCGAGCCTCTTCTTCGTCGTCTTCTACAGCGCACCGCCCCTGCGATTGAAGGAGCGGCCGTTCGCGGATTCGGTGACGAGCAGCATCCACTTCTTCTCCCCCGCCGTGTACGGGCTCGTGCTGGCCGGTGCGACGTGGACGTGGCAACTCGGACTCGTGGTGGCGTCCTTCGCGCTCTGGGGGGTCGCATCGCACGCCTTCGGCGCGGTCCAGGATGTCGTCGCGGACCGCGAGGCGGGGATCGCGTCCATCGCCACTGTCCGCGGAGCACGCTTCACCGTCCGCTTCGCACTGGCGTGCTACACGCTCTCGGGTCTCGCGATGCTCGCCACCGCGTGGCCCGGCCCACTCGCCGCGATCCTCGCCGTGCCCTACCTCCTGACGGTGTGGCCGTACCGCAGGATCACCGATGCCGGCGCGGCGGACGCGACGCGAGGATGGGATCGATTCCTGTGGCTCAACCAGATCACGGGCTTCGGCGTCACGCTCCTCCTCATCTGGTACGCGATCCTCACCCGCTGACCTGCCCTCACCGCACGACGAAGAGGGGCGGACCGGGAATGACCCGCTCCGCCCCTCGTCCGCGCATCCCCGTCAGTCGCCGCTGAGCTCCAGCAGCTGCTCGACGGCTGCGGTCAGCCGCTCGTCCGCCTCGGCGAAAGCCGTGAGATCGCCGGCGCGGAGCGCCTCCTCACGAGCCATCATGGCCTCGCGGGCGTCCTGCAGTGCGGCCTCGTAGGATCCGGCCTCCGGTGCCGGCGTCGGCTCCTCGTCACCCGGCTCGGCCGGTGCGGTCGGCTCAGGGGTCGGGGTCGCGTCCGGCTCCACCGGAACGACCTCGTCGTCACCCGCCGTCGCGCCGGAGTCCCCACCGAACAGGACGTCGAGCGCTTCCGCCAGCGTGTCCTCGAAGGCGATGTCATCACCGAAGGCGACCAGGATCTTACGGAGCGTCGGGAGCTGGGTGCCCTGGGAGGCCTGCACGAAGACCGGCTGGACGTAGAGCAGACCGCCACCCACCGGAAGGGTGAGGAGGTTTCCGTTCAGCACTTCGGACTGGCCCTGCTGCAGGATGTTGATCTGCGAGGACACGGCGGTGTCGGAGTCGAACGTGTTCTGCACCTGCCCGGGTCCGGGCACGGTCGTGGACGCGGCGATCTCGAGAAGACGGAGCTTTCCGTAGTCCTCGCCCTTCACACCCGCTTCCTGACCGGCATTGGAATCGACGGCGAGGTAGCCCATCAGGACGTTCCGACTCGCCGCCCCGGTCGACGACGGGATGAAGGTCGTGAACATCGAGAACGAGGGCGCCTCCTGACCGGGCATCTGCATCGTCAGGTAGTACGGCGGCTGCAGCTGATTGGGGTTCTGCGGGTCCTCCGGCGTCGCCCAGGCGTTGTCCCGCTCGTAGAAGGACTGCGCGTCGTCGACGTGGTAGATCTGCAGCATCGCGCGCTGGACCTTGAACAGGTCCGTCGGATACCGGACGTGACTCATCAGGTCCGCGGACATCTCGCTGATCGGCTGCACCGCGGTCGGGTAGACGTTCTGCCACGCCTGGAGCAGGGGGTCCTCAGGATCCCACGCGTACAGCGTCACCGAACCGTCGTACGCGTCGACGGTCGCCTTCACCGAGTTGCGGATGTAGTTGATGTCGTCGAGCGCGAATCGCGGCTGAGTGTTGTTGGAGTCCGCGATGGCCTGGGAGAGCGGGACCGTCGTGGAGTACGGATAGTTCGAGCTGAGTGTGTATCCGTCCACGACCCAGACGATGCGCCCGTCGACGACCGTCGGGTACGGGTCGCTGTCCAGCTCGAGGTACGGAGCCACCTTCTCGACGCGGGTGAGGGGGTCGCGGTCGTAGAGGATCTGCGATTCCTCGTTGACGTCCTCGGAGAAGAGGATCTGCTCGGACTGGAAGCGGAGCGCGTAGATCAGGCGGTGGAACATGTTGCCCACGGAAGGACCGCCGTCGCCCTCGAAGGTCACACGCGGACCCGCTCCGCCGTCGGCGCCCGACGGGTAGTCGAGCTCGATCGGCGTCGCGCCCTCGGGCGCACCGACGATGGAGTACGTCGGCGAGTACTCGCCGAAGTAGACGCGCGGTTCGAAGTCGGGGTTGTCCGAGAGGAAGCCCTGGGCGGGGATGCCCCGCTCGAGGAAGACGGGGTTGCCGTCGCTCGTCCGCTCGTTTCCGGCGGCGGCGACGAGACCGTATCCGTGGGTGTAGACGAGGGTCTCGTTGACCCACGAGGAGCCGGCGCCGAGCTGGTCGACGTTGAGTTCGCGAACGGACACGATCGTGTCCTGCATCTCGCCGTCGATCTCATATCGGTCCACGTCCAGGGGCTCCTGGAACTGGTAGTACGCCCGGTACTGTTCGAGCTGCCGCACGGTGGGCCCGATGATCGCGGGGTCCATGATGCGGATCTGCGTCGTCGTCTGCGCGTCCGCGCGGAGCTGCCCCTCCTCCGCCGAGGTCTCGGCCGTGAACTCGATCTTCTCGAGACCGTCGATGCCGTAGGCCTTCTTGGTCATCTCGAGGTTGCGTTCGTAGAACGGCCGCTCCAAGGCTGCCTGGTTGGGCAGGACCTGGAAGGTGTTGACGACCCAGGGATAGCCGACTCCGACCACGAGCGACGAGACGATCAGCAGCGCCGTCGCGATGAGCGGGTACCGCCAGCGTCCGATGACGGCCGTGACGAAGAAGAGCACGGCGACCAGCGCCGCGACGATCGAGAGGATCGTGAGCCCGGGGATCACCGCGTTGACGCCGGTGTAGCCGGGGCCGGTGATGCGGTCCCCCTGCTCGACGAGCAGGCGGTACCGATCGAGGAACAGGCTGACCGCCTGTACGGCGAGGTAGAGGCCGGCGAGGATCGCCAGTTGGATCCGCGCCGCCTTCGAGATCCGCAGCTCACGCTGTCCGACCCGGACGGAGCCGTAGAGGTAGGACACGACGGCGGTCACCAGGAGGCAGATGAGCAGGACCGCCGAGACGAACCCCACGACCGCTCCGTAGAAGGGCAGGGCGAAGAGGTAGAACCCGGTGTCGAGACCGAACTCGGGGTCGACGTCGCCGGTCGGCACTCCGTTGAACCACAACCATGTCGTCTGCCACTGGGCGGACGCGGCGAATCCCGCGAAGAAGCCGAAGAAGACCGGGATGCCCCACATCGCCAGTCGACGAAGCGGCTCGACCACTTCCTGGTAGCGATCGAGCTGGGAGCTGAGCCGCGCGTAGACGGGGCGGAGGCGGTAGGCGAGCTGGATGGCCAGCCAGACGGGGACGGCCATTCCGAGGAATCCGATCGCGAACATCGCGATCCGCGCCACCCACTGGGTCAGCAGCACCCCCTCGAACTCGAGTTGCCGATACCAGAGCCAATCGGCGTAGAGGCTGGCGAAGACGAAGAACGCCACCACGAGGGCGGCGACGATCGCCACGGTGATGCCGAGTATTCGTCGAGGTCGGGAGGGCGTGGCCGGGGCCGGCGCAGAGGTCGTGGTCACCCCTCCATCCTAGGTGCGCGGTTCTGGAGGGTCGCCGAGGGTGTGCTGAGGGAAAGCCGGTCGGGTCACGTGTCGCATGTGGGGAGCGCGTCGAGGTCGCCGCCCGTCGCCACCGCGTCCAGCGCCCGCATCGCGTCGTCGAGGTCCTCGACGGCGAAGACGTGGAGCCCGTCGGGGACGTGCCCGACGATCTCGGGGCAGTTCGCTTCCGCCGCGAGGAAGTACGAGGCGCCGTCCCCCACTGCGCCCCAGAGCTTCTGACGCACGCCGCCGATCGGCCCCACGATCCCCTGGGCGGTGATCGTCCCGGAGCCGGCCACACGTTCGCCGCCGTTGAGCTCACCCGGAGTGAGGACATCGATGATCCCCAGGGCGAACATCATGCCCGCGCTCGGACCGCCGACGTTGTCCAACTGGATCTCGACGTCGACGGGGAAGTCGTAGTCGCTCATCAGCGTGACGCCGATCAGCCAGGGCGCGTCGGGATCCTCGCCCTCCTGCTGGGGCGCCAGCGCGAGGGAACGCGTGCCGCCGTCGCGCAAGATCGTGAGGTCGACAGGCGCCCCCTCGGACGCGTCCACGATCCCCCGCAGGGCGGCGACATCCGTCACCTGCTCGCCGTCCGCGGCGAGGATGACGTCGTCCTCGCGCAGGACCCCGTCGGCCGCGGAGTCCTCCACGACGGAGTAGACGCGAAGCTGCGGGGACACGTCGTAACCGAGCTCACTGAGTGCGGCCGCCGTGGCCTCCTGCTGCGAGTCGACCATGAGCGCGGCGTTCTCGCTCTGGCGCTGCTCCACGGTCTGGTCGGTCGGGAAGACCACCTCGATCGGCAGGACGGCGCGGGTGCGGTCGAACCACGCCGTCGCCAGCTCGAACCAGGAGGGCGTGCGCTCTCGACTTCCCACCACCTGCACGGTGAGGAGATCGAGAGCTCCCTCGGTGGGGTAGGTCTCGGCGCCCCGCACCGTGATGAGCGGCACCTCCTCGCCGTCGGGGCCGGGGGCCGAGCCGAGGGTGTTGTACACCGGCCCCGGTCGCTGGATGACGTAACCGGTGGGGAGGAAGGTCAGGATGAGCAGGACGACGAGGGCGGCCGAGAGGGTCCAGATGCCCGCCACGACGGCGCGCGATGGACGTCGGGGTCCGGGGCTGTCGGGTGCGGAATCGTCGAAGAGCGTCACAGGAGACCTTTCTCAGCCGGGTCGTTCGCGGCCGGCTTAAGGGTTCAGGTCTCGGCCGAGACGGGGAAGGGGATGCTGCGACTAGCGTAGATCCGTAGATCCGCGACCGGCTGAAAGGCGGCTGAAGTGGAAGACGACGATCGCTCTCCCGAAGAAGAATTCCAGGACCTCCTCCGTCAGCTGCTCGGCGGCGGAGGATCGATCGACCCCGAACAGCTGTCCCAGCTCTCGCAGCTCTCGGGCATGAACATCGACCCCGCGATGATGCAGACGATCATGAGTCAGATGCAGCAGGCCTTCGCGGGCGGCGGAGACGGTGCGATCTCCTGGGACATGGCCGAGAGGCAGGCTCTCCACATCGCCGGCCAGCACGGGCTGGCGATCGGAGACGGGCAGCGGAGCGAACTGGATCAGGCCTTCGTTCTGGCGGGCCTGTGGCTCAGCGAGGTCACCACGATCTCGGAGCTGCCGAGCCCGGCGAGGTCCATCACACGCGCCGAGTGGGTCACGGCCACCCTGCCGGTGTGGCAGGAGCTGGCGGAGCCGGTTGCCACGAGCATCGCGGATGCGCTCACCGAATCGTTGCGGTCCCAGGCGCCCGAGGACATGCAGGACCTCGTCCAGGGCGCCGGACGCCTCATGCGGTCCGTCGGCGGATCCCTGTTCGCGTCTCAGCTCGGCCAGGTCATCGGCAACCTGTCCAAGGAGGTCGTCAGCGGCGGCGACGTGGGCATCCCGCTCATGCCGGACGGCCGCGCCGCGATCCTCCCCCAGAACTTCAGTGACTTCGGTCGCGACCTGGAGATCCCGGAGGACCAGCTGGCTCTCGCCGTGGCCACCCGGGAACTGGCCCACGCGCGCCTGTTCCGTCACGCCAAGTGGCTCCGCCTGCACGTGATCTCCCAGGTGACGGAATTCGCACGCGGCGTGCGCGTCGACACCGACGCCCTGGAGGATCTCGCGTCTCGCTTCGACCCCTCGGAACCGGAGGAGCTGCGCCGCGCCCTGGAGAGCGGTGCACTGCTGCCGGCACGATCGGAGGCCCAGGAGGATGCGCTCCGCCGACTCGAGAACCTCCTCGCGACGATCGAGGGGTGGGTGGACGTCGTCACCGCCGACGCGACGACACGGCTGCCGCAGGCCGATCGCGTGGCCGAGTCCGTCCGCCGCCGCCGTGCGGTCGGTGGGCCGGCGGAGCGCGCCCTCGGTTCCCTCGTCGGACTCGAGCTGCGGCCTCGACGGATGCGGGAGGCGGCAGCGATGTGGCGCGCGATCACAGACGCCGTGGGACCGGAGGCGCGGGACGCGCTGTGGGATTACCCGGACCTGATGCCGGGCGCGGACGACATCGACGACCCGACCTCGCTCGTGGCGCGTCTGCAGGCCCGGGCGCGCGGGGAAGAGCCCGCGCCGGACGCCATGGACGACGCTTTGGCACAGCTGCTCGCCGACTCCGAAACCGACGGGTCTGGCGACACGGACGAAGATCGCGGCTGACCCTCCTCCCCATCAGAGGCCCGGCGTCCATTGTCGACGCCGGCCTGTGGAAAGCCGAGTCCGGCACCACCGGCGCCACCAGAATCGGGCCATGCTCCGATTGAATCCGGCCCATCCACCGCTGTGGCGATCGGGCACGGAGGTGCAGTTCGGCGTGCCCGCGGTCGCCGTACTCCGCGATCCGCTCCCCTGGCAGGAACGTCTGCTGCGTGAACTCGAGGCGGGCGTCAGCGCGGACGCCGCCGAGGTTCTCGCCCGGTCGTGGGGCGCGTCACCCGGTGATTGCGCGCTCCTGCTGACACGTCTCGCTCCTGCGCTGTCCCCCTCCTCTCCCCCGGCATCGGGGGGACGGATCATCGTCGCCGGCGCGGACGCCGTCCCCGCCTCCGCGACCCGGACGATCGCCGACGGAGTTTCCGCCGGCGGAGGTCGCGTCGAAGGGTCCGGAGCCGAGCTCGGATGGAACATGATCGGCTCGCCGGAGGATGTCGTGATCGTCGTCGCGCACCACCTCCTGCACCCTGCGATCGCGCGCACCCTGCTCTCGCGCGATGTTCCGCACGTCCCGCTCGCCCTTCAGGGCGAGCGGATCGAGGTCGGCCCGGTGATCGCTCCCGGCCGCACGGCCTGCGCCGCGTGCGTCGCGGAGGAGTGCACCCGTGACGATCCGGCGTGGCCGGTGCTGGCTGCTCAGCTCGTCACGCGCGACTCGGGCACCGTACGTCCCGGACTGATGTGGGAGGCCGGACTCGTCGCGATGGAACTCATCGCGAGGGCTGCGGACGCGCACGGGGCGACGTCGCATTCCGTGACCGTCCGATCCGGTTCCCTCCAGCGGACGGTGCGGACCCACGCTCCGTCTGCAGGATGCGGGTGCCGATCTCTCGGAGGAACCGGGAGGGATGGCGTTCTCGAGATCCGCGAGCCCAGGTCAGAGAGAGGGTTCGCGCAGCCCGCGTGATCCCCACGTAGGCCAAGCGCCGCTCCTCGTCGACGGCGTCGAATGTCTGCGCGTACGAGATCGGGAGGAGGCCCTCCGCGAGACCGACCATGTGCACGTGCGGCCACTCCAGTCCCTTGGCCGCGTGCAACGTCGACAGCGTCACCGTCGACAACGCCGGTTCATCGTGCGCGCGCGCCCGCGCGGCGAGATCGTCGGTGAAGGCGCGCAGGGTGGTTCCCTCCGGAGCCTCCTCCGCCAGTTGGAGGAGCGCGGCGCGCGCTTCCCAGGCATCGCGGACCGCGCCACCCGCTGCAGGGGGCTCGTCGGTCAACCCGAGCGAGCGGAGGACGTCTCGGACCGCGTCGACCAGTCCGCCCGCCACAGGGGCGACGGACGCACCGCGCAGGGCCATGACCGCTTGACGGACCTCGGGCAGGTCGAAGTAGCGACGACCGCCGAGCACGGTGGTCGCGATCCCGGCATCCGTCAGCGCGCGCAGGAGTTCCGCGGACTGCGAGTGGGATCGGTACAGCACAGCGATGTCGCGCAAGGCGATCCCCTGCTTCTGCTGCGCCATGATGCGCGAAGCGACCGCCCTCGCCTCATCCGCGTCGTCCTCGAAGGCGGTCACCGTCGTCACCGGAACCCCTGCGTCCGCCTGTGGCGGGCGTCCCTCGGTCGCTGCAACCAGACGCAGCGCGCCCGGGCGGTCACGCATGAGCTCGTTCGCGGCATCCAAGATCGGCTGCTCCGAACGGTAGTTCCGCAACAGCTGAACCACGCGCGCATCGTCGTAGCGGCTGTCGAACTCCAGAAGGAAGCGCGCATCGGCCCCTGCGAAGGAGTAGATCGTCTGGCTGGCATCGCCGACGACACACAGGTCGCGGCGTCCCCCGAGCCACAGCTCGAGCAATCGGTGCTGCAGGGGCGAGACATCCTGGAACTCGTCGACCGTGAAGTGGCGGTACTGCTCGTGCACCGCGCGCGCCACCCGCGGCTCGGCTTCCAGCATCCCCGCGCACGCGAGGAGGACGTCCTCGAAATCCATCTGGCGTCGTTCGTCCTTGAGACGCTCGTATGCACGCTGCAGGTCGAGCACGCGTTCCAGACCGAGACGGCCCGCACCCTCCGGCCGAGCCTGCGCATACTGCTCTATCGATCGCATGGTGACCTTCCGCCATTCGATCTGCGCGGCGACGTCTCGGAGCGTTGCGACGTCCGGGGCCATGCCGATGCCGTCCGCCGCGTGGGCGAGCAGACGTACCTTGTTGTCGACCACCGCAGGTGCCGGGGATCCTGCGATCGTCGGCCAGAAGTAGTTCAGCTGCGCCAGAGCCGCCGCATGGAAGGTCCGCGCGGACACGCCCTCGATCCCGAGCGCGCGCAGGCGGCCGCGCATCTCCCCCGCGGCCTTCGCGGTGAACGTCACCGCCATCACCCGACCGGGCGAGTAGGTGCCGGTGTTCACGCCGTGGGCGATCCGTCGCGTGATCACCCGTGTCTTGCCGGTTCCCGCTCCCGCGAGCACGGCGACGGGACCGCGCAGAGCCGTTGCCGCCTCCCGCTGCTGCTCGTCGAGATCGTCCAGAGGTCCGCCGGTCATGCGCGCTCCTCGAACCAGTCGGTGATGAGCATGTGGGCGATGGATGCAGGCCCGGGCAGGATCATCTCCCCTCCGCGGTCGAGAGCCGCGCCGATCTCGTCTCGGGAGAACCATCGGACATCGGCGATCTCCTCGCCGTCCGCTCGGGCCGCGACGGCGTCGTCCGCCTCGGCGAAGAAGCCCAGCATCAGGGAGCGGGGATAGGGCCACGCCTGGGAGCCGTGGTACCGGACCGATCGGGGACGCACGCCTGCTTCCTCCGCCACCTCCCGAACCACGGCGGACTCGAGGGATTCCCCCGCCTCGACGAAGCCCGCGAAGCACGAGTAGCGTTCACGGGCCCACGCCGCATTCGATCCGAGGAGGAGCAGATCGGAATCGTCCGGGTGGGTGACGGCGACGATGACCGCGGGATCGGTCCGTGGAAAATGCGTCCGACCGCATCCCGGACACCGTCGTGACCAGCCCCCGTCGAGGATGTGCGCGCGCGTGCCGCAGAACGAGCAGAACGGAGCGTCGAGCAGCCACCTCCCGAGGCTCAGCGCCTCGACGAAGCGCGCGGCATCGTGCGGCGTGAGCGCACCCCCCGATGCGCGGAGAGAAGACCAACCCGCCGCGGCGGCGACCGCCTCCTCGGCGTCGCCCGGGAAGGCGCACAACAACAAGGGGGCGCCGGAGTCGTCTCTGCCGAGAAAAGCCCACTCGCCGCCCTCGGGCGCCTGATCCGGGGAAATCCAGGCCAGGCGATCGCCGGCGGCGAGGGGCGCGCGGTCGCCGACGAGGACGAGGGCTTTCGCGCCCTCCTGGGCGCGCGCCTCCGCGAGCAGATCCGGAAGGGTCCGCTCCGACGCCGCGCGATCGCCACCGAGGTGACCGAGGGGCGCAAGGCGCGGGGTGTCGGGCGCCGTCATCGAGGATCACTCCCTAACCTGGGCACATGGCACGCTCTCCGTTCACTCTAGCCGCCTCTGTGACTTCGGCCCTGCCTCAGGCGGGCGTGGTCGCGGTAGGGGCGTTGACCGAGGGCACAGCCGGTCGATACGATTCCGCGCTCGTCGATCTCTCCGACGGCCGACGGGTGGTCGCGCGGGTTCCGGCCGACGCCGACGCCGCGTCCGAGATCCTCGCCGAGACGCGCGCTCTCCGGGCGCTCACCGCCGGGGTCCGGGCGCTCCTCCCGTTCCGACCCCCCACACTCCTCGGGGAGATGCGACTGGAGGGCGCCACCGGCATCGTCGTGGAGTTCCTTCCCGGCTATCGCGTCGACGCCGTCCACCTGCCCCCCGGGCGGGGGGCCGCCACGTCCCTCGGCGCGGCCCTGGCAGCCGTCCACGCCCTCCCGACCTCGATCGTGCGGTCGGAGGGCCTGCCCTCGCGTGCGCCGGAGCAGGTGCGGGCCGATGTGGCGACACTCGTCGATCGTGCTGAGGCAAGCGACCGCGTGCCGTTCCCCCTTCTCCGGCGCTGGCGGCGCGCGATCGCCGCGGAACAGCTGTGGGGATTCGAACCCCGGGTGATGCTCGGCGGGGTGAATCCCGCGTCGTTCGTCTTCGATGACGTCGCCGACGTACCGCGCGTGACAGGGCTGCTTGAGTGGCACGGACTCCAGGTCGGGGATCCGGCTCTCGATCTGCACTGGCTCGCCGGAGCGCCGGTCGCCGCGGACGACGTGTTCGGCTCCTACCTCGCGCACAGCGATCGCGCTCCCGATCCGCATATGCGTGACCGCTCGCGCTTCTACGCGGAGCTCGAGTTCGCGAAGTGGCTCCTGCACGGACTCGCTCTCGGACGCCCCGACGTGGTGGACGACGCAGCCGAGCTCCTCGCGTCGCTGTCCACGGGCGTGGCCGACGACGACGTGCTCGGTCACGGTGGCCCAGACGTCGACGATGCGCTGACCTTCATCGATCGGATGCCGGAGGGCGCGGCATCCGGCATCGACACCTCCATGCAGACTGACGCCTACGATCCGGCCGAGCTGTCGTTCTGGACGGAGGACACCGACACCGGGACCCTCGGGAACAGCACAGAGGAGCACGCGGCGAGCGACGCCGAGACGGGTGTGGTGGACGAGACCCCCGCGCACGCGGATTCCGGCCCCCTCGCACCCTGGCCCGGCGCGCCCGCCGACTCGGCCGATACGGACGAGGAGACCGACCGGGCATCCCGCGAGGCACTGCGGCGGTGGCGTGCGCGGTGAGCACGCCGCGCTGACGCCTCAGGCGCGCAGAACGAGGTCGTCCGCCACATAGAAGAGCGCGACGTCGATCTCGCCCAGCGGGATGCCTCGCGCGGCATGGTATGCCCGGCGGTAGAGCTCGAGCTGGACCAGACGGTCCTGACGCTCGGACTCGGTTCGAGGCGCCCTCCCGGTCTTCCAATCCACGATCTCGATGCGGCCGCCTCGGTCGTCCCGACGGTAGACGGCGTCGATTCGGCAGACGATCACGCGGGGTGTGCCGTCGAGCTCGGTGTCGGTGAAGTCGATCTCGCACTCGACCTCGATGGGGCGCAGGTCCGCCCACTCCGAGGCCAGGAACGCCGCCTGGAGCCGGGCGAGACGCGCCGCGTCGTCCGTCGACGGCGTCGCCTCCTCCACACCGTGGAGAGTCTCCTCGTCGTCCTCCCACAGCGCCTCGTCCCAGACACTGCGCCGGCCGACCAGACCGGACCGCTCTTCGACCCACGAATGGAACAGGGTTCCCAACCGGGTCTCGCGGTAGGGACGTTCCGGAAGCGGCCGCGCGATCCTCCCGACGGCGCCCTCGTAGTCCGCGAGAAACTCCTTGTACCGGGAGGCGGCGATCCGCGTCGGCGCGCGGACCTCCCGCGCCGACGCGCGCGCGTCACGCTCCTGCAGCAACAACAGGATGTCGTCCTCCGGTGTGACCTCCTCCACGCGCACCGCCGACACGGCGTCCGCCGCGCGGGTGACCGCCGCGCGGCGTGCGCCCAGCGGATCGAGCGGCCACCGGAGGGTACGGCGCTCGCCGTCGTAAGGATCGTCCGTGTCCGCTGCAGCGGGCACGTCGCGTCCCAAGGCGGTGCACATCTCCTCGAGGAACACGCTGCGCGCGCGAGGCTTGCGCGTGCCCGACCACGTTGCGCCGCTCAGAAGCAGGTGATCCCGCGCGCGGGTCACCGCGACATACGCCAGACGCCGGTCCTCTTCGAGCTGACGCGTTCGATGTGCGACGACGAAATCCGCGACGTTGTCTCGGAGATCCTGTTGCGTCGCCGCACGCTCCGCCTCCCAGGCCAGATCGGGGAGCCAACGGCGGTCTCCGCGGAACTCGTAGGGAAGCACGCCGAAACCGAGCCAACCACGGGTGTCGCGCGCCGCTCCGGGCAGTTCGTCGGTGACCAGTCGGACCACGGCCACGGCATCCCACTCGAGTCCCTTCGATCCGTGGATCGTCAGCAGCTGGACCACATCCTCCTCGGGAGGCTCCGTCCGCGGTGCGAGGTCGTCCTGACGTTCCGCGTGGTCGAGCCACGCGAGGAGGCTGGACACGGTACCCGTGTCGTCGGCGTCGAGGAAGGCGTGCACCTCGTCCACGAACGCACGCAGCTGCGCTGACGCGATGCGCGCCGGACCTCGCGTCTCGTTCGCCGCCAGTTCGATATCGAGGCGCAGCTCCGCCTCGATCAGGCGCACGAGTTCGCCGATCGGGGCCCCCACCGCTCGCCGGAGCCCGCCGAACGTCAGGCCCGCTTCCTTCAAACGCACGCGGCCCTGCTCCGAGAAGTCGGACAACCACCCGTGGGTCACGGGCTGGCGCGCGAGGAAATCGAGCGCATCGATCAGAGACACGCCGTCGTCCGACGCGCTGGAACGGAGCGCATCGACGACTGCCGGGGGAAGCGGCGCCAGCGCGGCGTCGTGCCGGGCCAGACGGGTGGCGAGATCCCGGAGCGCACGGAGGTCGGGGAGCCCGATCGACCAGCGTGGGCCGCTGAGCAGACGCAGCAGCGCAGAGCCGGCGTTCGGATCGCTCAGGACGCGGAGGACCGCGACGACGTCCACGACCTCCGGTGTGGAGAGCAACCCGCCGAGGCCGAGGATGCGGTGCGGGATTCCGCGTCGGCCGAGCGCATCCGCGAACCGCACCATGTGCTTCTTGTTGCGGAAGAGCACGGCGCCCGTCGTCGCCCGGCCCTCCGCGGCACGCTCGCCACGCACGCGGTCGAACCACTCGGCGACCCGATCGGATTCGGTATCGATGTCGGGCTCGAACACCACGTCCACGTCGCCCTCCGGCGCGTCCGGCCGGGTCCGCAGCGGTGGGACGTCGACCGGAGCGGAGTCGGTCAGCGGAGCCAGAACGGCGTTCGCGGCGACGAGGACTCTGCTGGCATTGCGCCAGCTGGTCATGAGCGCGAAGCTCTGACACGCGGTGTGCCGTGCGAACGCGCCGGCGAAGCCGCCCAGATTCCCTGCGCTCGCGCCGCGCCACCCATAGATCGCCTGATGGGGATCACCGACGGCCATCACCGCGGTATCGGCGAACAATGCCGCCAGAAGGTCCGTCTGGACGACCGAGGTGTCCTGGTACTCGTCCAGGAGGACGACCCGGTAGCGGCTGCGCATCTGCTCGCCCACCTCCGGGTGCCGCGAGACGGCCTCGAAGGCGCCGGCCACCTGGTCGGAGAAATCGATCAGACCGCGGCGTCGCTTGGCTTCGTCGTAGTCGCGCGCCAGTCCTGCGAGGAGGGCCAGGGCCTCAACTCTCTCAACCGACGACGCGACATCGGCGTAGACCGTCACCCCCCGGGAGACGGAGGGCCGCTCGAGCACATCACGGAACCGCTCGGGGAACCGGGCCAGGTCCTCCCAGGAGACGAGGTTGTCCACTCTGTCCCGCGCGATCCGCAGCGCGGCGTCGACGATGGTGCGCAGCGCCTCCCCTCTCGTCTCGAGTCTCGGGTCGTCCGAGGCGAGCACGACGCGCCGCATGAGGAGCCAGGCGGCGGACTCCGACAGCACCGCGGCGTCGGGATCACGACCCACTCGCACCGCGTGCTCGCGCACGATCTGATCCGCGAAGCTGTTGTAGGTGGCCACGCTGGGCCGGTGCAGGAGGGTGTCGCCCTCGAGCTCGCGCGGCACCGCCCCGGTCGCGTCTACCAGCGTCGCGAGGTGAGCGTCTCGCAATGCCTGTCGGTCGCCGGAGGATCTCTCGATGGTCCCGAAGACGTCGAGGTGGCCGTCCCGATGAAGCGCCGCGAGGTGCGGGAGGAGGCCGAGCCGCTCGAACTCGGCCAGGCGGGCCAGACGCCGTTGGATGCGCTCGGCGAGTTCACCGGCGGCCTTCCGCGTGAAGGTGAGCCCGAGGATCTCGTCGCGCGAGACGATGCCGTTGGCGACGAGCCACACGACCCGAGAGGCCATGGTCTCGGTCTTCCCGCTGCCCGCGCCGGCGACCACGAGGGCCGGGGCGAGTCCTGACTCGATGACGGCGGTCTGCTCCGCCGTCGGCGGGAACTGACCGAGGGCGGCCGCAATCGTGTGCGCGGACAGTCGCGGGGAGCTCACGCGCGACTCACCGCGCCGACCGTGTGGATGCGGCACAGGCCGTGGGAGAACTCGTCTCGGCAGTGTTGTTCGTACGGGGCCGAGAACGTCTCCCCTCGCATGACGGCGACAGCGGAGCGGACGCGCGAGAGGAACTCTTCACGGGCATCCTCCGAGAGCGGGGGCTGCCGTGGCTCCGCATAGGGCTTGGTTTTCGAGGTGGGGCGGAGGACCAGCAGTTTCGCACCGCCGGGCGCGAACCCCTTCGCCTCGGGTATCGCCCCGGTGTGGAAAGCCAGCTGATACGCCGCGAGCTGCGGGTTGTCCTGAACCTTGGCGTCGGTCTGCGGCTCGCTCTTGCCGGTTTTCAGGTCGACGATGACGACGCGGTCGTCGGATGTGAGCTCGACGCGATCGATGTAGCCCGAAACCACCGCATCCATCTCGTCGCCCGTCGTCGCCACGGGCACCTCGAAGTGCGGCTCCGAGCCGAGGAGACGCCCTCCCGCGTCATCGAATCGCCGGAGATACAGGTGCAGGCGATGCACGAGCTCCCGCGCGCGGGTCCGTTCGGCGCGCTCCCGCCACGCCGATTCGAACTGCAGCTCCTTCCATCGCGATTCGACGTGCGCCCAGAGGGCGTCCTCATCGCTGCCGACGGCGTGCTCCAGGGCGGAGTGGAGGATCGTGCCGAGTCCCGCGGTCGCTCCGCCGGCGTCGCCGCCGAGCTCCGCGATCAACCAGTTCAGCTCGCATTCCTCCAGCGCGTGAAGCCGGGACGGGGACACGCGGACCGGGCGGGGATCCTCTTCGAAGAGGGATCCCGCTTTGGATACCGGGAGCACCCCGTACCATTCGCGCGGCGCGGCGCCGGGCACTCCCGCCCGCGCGAGCACCGCGAGCTGCGCCGCCGCGTCCGCCTCGGCGTCTGCAGGGCCGCCGGTGAGGAGCCGGCGATGACGGGCCACCTGCCCGCGCAACGACAGCGGATGCTCACCCCGATACGGCTGCAGCGGAGGCAGCAGCTCGAAGAATGCGCTGGGCCCCGTGTCGTCATCGTCGACCGCGGTGACGACCGTCAGACGGCGCGCACGGGTGAGGGACCGCACCAGCAGTCGCAGTTCGTCGTGCAGCGCTGTGCGCCGCCGGTCCACCGGGGCGGGCGCCTCGCGGACCCCCTCGGCCGCATCCGCGAGCCGCCAGGTGTGCAGGAGACCGCCGCGCGTGCGCGTGTTCGGCCAGACGCCCTCCTGGACACCGGCGACGATGACGGTGTCGAACTCCCGTCCCAGCGAGCCCGCGGGGGTGAGGACGGCGACGCGGCCCGCCGCAGGTGCCGCCTCGAGACGATCGTCGGCCACAGCACTGTCCAGGAGCGTACGCACGAACACACGCGGGTCGACGGCCCGTTCCCGGTCGACCGCACGCTTGGCGGCCTGGAAGAGCGCCACCACCGCATCCAGGTCCCGGTGAGCCTGCTCCGCAACCGGGCCCTGCCCCGCCGCCATGTCGACCCAGACCCGTTCGGACCCACTGCGCTCCCACGCGGTCCACAGAAGCTGATGCGCGTCGTCGCCGGCCTCCAAGCCCGCGCGCACCGCCTGCACGGTTGTCGCCACGGATGCCGCGCGCCGCGCCTCCCTGGTGTCCACGAGGACGAACTCCACCGGATGGCGCATCCCGGAGATCAGGAGCTCATTCCCGAGACGCGTACCGCCGGAGGCGAGTTCGGCCGTGCGCAGGGTCGTTCTGAGACGCCGCAGCTCGATCGCGTCCAGACGCCCGTACAACCCCGTCAGGACGGCGATGACGTCGTCGATGTCGTCGAAGTCCCCCATCGCCGCTTCCACCAGTCGGAGAAGATCGCGCGCCGCGGGTACGGTTCCGAGCGGTCGGGCTGCAGCGTCGGACCGCGCCGGCACCTCACGCGCCGTCAGCTCCCGCTCCAGCGCGACCACCTGGCGCGCGTCGTGCGCGATTACCGCGCACGACTCCCAATCCACGCCTTCGCGCACGTGACGCTCCCGGAGGATGCGGGCGATGGCGTCGTGCTCCTCCGCGGGCGAGCGGGCGACGAGGCAGCGGACGGACCCGTCGTCCGGGGCATCCGAGGGCGCTCTCCGGTGTGCCACGACGCCGGCGGCCCCGATGCGCTGCGTCACGCGTCGGGCGACGGCGCCCTGCCACGCAGACCCGCGATGCGAGCCGTCGAGGACGCCGCGCAGGCCCCAGAGCGACACCGCTCGAGCGAAGTTCTCTGGTCTCGCGCCTCGAAAGGCCCCGGAGCCGAGGTCGGGATCGCCGAAGGCCACGACCGCGATTCCCCGCCGCCGACATGCCTCGAGCAGCTCGATCGCTCCGAGCGTCAGCTCCTGCGCATCGTCGACGAGAAGCACCCGGATGTCGTCGAGCGGCGCCCACCCGGCCGCGGCGGTGCGCACCACGCCGAGCGCCTCCCGTACGAGACCCGCCGCATCGCGGTGCGCGCCCCGCATCCCGGCTCGGACGTCGAGATACTCGCGGAAGAACGACGCGGCAGCGGTCCACTCGACGAGACCGAGGTCGTGTCCGAGCTCTTCCAGGCGATCAGGTTCGAGGCCGAGCGTCGTGCACTCGGCGAAGAACGCGCGCAGCTCCGCGCGGAACCCCGGCGAGGACCGTACGGCCGCGGGCAGGCTCGACGGCCACCGGGAGACATGGGAACCCTCGTCCTCGGCATCGCCGTCGAGAAGGTCCTCGAGCAGCTGATCCTCGTCGGCACCGGTCAGCAGCTGAGGTGATTCACGGCCCTCGGCAAGGTTCGCCGCTCGGACCAGGTGATAGGCGAAGGACGCGACCGAGCGCACGGGCGGTCCGGAGGTCGCCACCGCGAGGGTCAGGGCGATCCGATCCCGGAGCGCGGTCGCCGTCTGCCGGGAAGGGGTCAGCGTCAGGACCGCGTCGGCCGGGAGCCCGTCGGCGACCAGCCGACGGGCGCGCGCCACCAGCGTCTCGGTCTTACCCGATCCCGCTGCGCCCACGACGATGCCGGAGGCGTCCGGAGGCAGCTCGATCACCGCACTCTGCGCAGGGTCTTCGCGCGGGTCGGTCTCCTTCTCCGGAGTCGCCGGCGTGAGCGGCGACGAGGGTGACACGGGCATCCTCCGACGTTAGCCGCAGCCGCCGACGTCGTTCGCCCAGAGCGTTCGCGACCGGCGTCCGCCCCCGATCCCCGTGTCGTAAAGTGGCCGGGAGCCCGCGAAACCGCGGGCCCGCAGAGTGAAAAGGGGCACGACCGTGGACATCCGCATCGGCATCGCCAACACCGGCCGCGAACTCACCTTCGAGACCAACGATTCGGCGACGGAGGTCAAGAAGACCGTGTCCGACGCCCTCTCCACGGGCGCGACCCACATCGAGTTCACCGATGCGCGCGGCAGCTCCTACCTCGTCCCGACCGCCGGTCTCGCCTACATCGAACTCGGCAGCGACCAGTCGCGTCGCGTCGGCTTCGTCGCCTGACCCGTGCAGATCCTTCTCGGGCTGGTCGCCGGAGCGGTCATCGGACTCGTCGTCCACTTCACCCTGGGCGACAGGGGCGTCCGCGGAGCTGCCCTCCTGCCGATGGTGGGCGCCGCCTCGGCGGGGATCGCATGGACGGCGGCCACATGGGCGGGTGCGGGAATCGACAGCGCCTGGCCATGGCTGGGGGCGGTGCTGGTGCCCACGGCCGTGGTCCTCGTCCTCGCCGTGGTGATCACACGACGTCGTCGCGAGAACGACGCGCAGATGCGGCACGCCCTGCGCATCGGCTGATCCGACTGCTCGGTCGGCCGACCGTCAGGCCGCGAGCCCCATCGCGTCCATCCTCCGCGAGTGCGCGGCCAGCAGTTGGGTGAAGACCGGCTCGACCGTCGCTTCGTCGGCCGATTCGAGCGTCAGGGGTCGAAGCGCCGCTCGAGCGATCAGCAGCGTGTCGCCGACGAGGCGCCTGCCCCACAGGGCGAGCAGCCAGGCCCACTGCGGGTCGTCCGCGATCGTGGTGGAGATGATGTCGACGATCGCCTCGCGATCGTCGTCCGCGAGGAGGGCGCGCGCCACGCGTCGCCCGGTCTCGCCGTAGCTGGACGAGAGCGCGAGATAGAAGTCGTCGAGCATGCCGGCGGTGATGTGCACCGAGAGCATCGTCTCCTGCGGGCGAACGCCGTGCGTGCTCCGCCGGAAGGCGTCCAAGGGCTCGCGGAACGGGAGCATGACGGCCGTCGGGTCCCCGCCGCGTTCGCGGATGATCGCCACGAGGGCTTCGTGCTTGGTCAGCGCCGCGCCGGCGGCTCGCGACAGGGATTCCTTCTGAGCCAATTCCGGGGTGAGTGCGATGAGTTCGCTCAACGTCTCGAAGTAGCCGAGCTGCAGGTACGCCGCCTGGCCGAGGAAGGTGTCCACGTCGGGAGCGAGCTGCGCGAAGTCCACGCGGAGCGCCTCGCCGAGCTCGTCACGGGACCGCAACTGAAGACGTCGGCCGGGCTCGCGTCTCTGCCAGAACCACTTCACCACGCCCACAGCCTACGCCGCCCGCCTTCCGCGTCGTACCGAGGGCTCCGCGCCCGGCGCGCTAGCATGGACTCCGGCCCCGACGACGGATCGGGGATGCCGCGCCTGTGGAAGAGAAGAGGGCGTGGATCGCACTCCGCCCCGACGGCGCCGCTGGACAGCACGCCCGGGCATGGACCAGGCAGCCTCTCACTGCCGGACAGGCACACATCGTGACCACTTTCGCCGACCTCGGGGTCGACCAGGACATCGTCGATGCGCTCGCGCACAAGGGCATCGTGGATGCCTTCCCGATCCAGGAGCAGACCATCCCCCTCGGTCTCCCGGGGCAGGACATCATCGGCCAGGCCAAGACCGGCACGGGCAAGACCTTCGGCTTCGGCATCCCCGTCGTCCAGCGCCTCGGGCTCGACCCGGCGCCCGGGGTGAAGGCCCTCATCGTCGTCCCCACGCGCGAGCTCGCCGTCCAGGTCTACGAGGACATGGACATGCTCACCTCGAACCGCTCCACGAGCGTCGTGGCCATCTACGGAGGCAAGGCCTACGAGGGCCAGATCGATCAGCTCAAGGCGGGAGCGCAGATCGTCGTCGGCACCCCCGGTCGCCTCATCGATCTCAGCAACCAGCGGCTCCTGGATCTCTCCGGAGCCGTCGAAGTCGTCCTCGACGAGGCCGACAAGATGCTCGACCTCGGCTTCCTCGCCGACATCGAGAAGATCTTCCAGAAGGTGCCCGCCGTCCGCCACACGCAGCTGTTCTCGGCGACGATGCCGGGTCCGATCGTGGCGCTGGCTCGTCGCTTCATGTCGAACCCGATCCACATGCGGGCGAACGATCCCGACGAAGGCCTCACCCAGGCCAACATCAAGCACCTCGTCTACCGCGCGCATTCGCTCGACAAGGACGAGGTGATCGCGCGGATCCTGCAGGCGGAGGGCCGCGGCAAGACCGTGATCTTCACCCGCACCAAGCGTGCGGCACAGAAACTGGTGGACGAGCTCGGCGATCGGGGGTTCAACGCCGCCGCCGTCCACGGCGACATGAGCCAGGAGGCTCGCGAGCGCTCGATGGCCGCTTTCAAAGCGGGAAAGCGGGACGTGCTCATCGCCACGGACGTCGCCGCCCGCGGCATCGACGTGAACGACGTCACCCACGTCATCAACCACACCATCCCCGATGACGAGAAGACCTACCTCCACCGCGCCGGCCGGACCGGCCGCGCGGGCAAGACCGGCATCGCCGTGACGTTCGTCGATTGGGACGACCTCCACAAGTGGGCGCTGATCAACCGTGCGCTCGAGTTCGGGCAGCCCGAGCCCACGGAGACCTACTCGTCGAGCCCGCACCTCTACAGCGATCTCGACATCCCCGCGGGGACGAAGGGCCGCATCGTCACGGCTCCGAAGACGCAGCCTGCGCGGACCCAGCCGGCTCGCGCCGCGGATGCGGCCGGCGACGATCAGCCGGCGGGGACCACTCGCCGGCGGCGACGTCGCTCGCGTGCCTCCGGCGACGAGCGGGTGGGAACCTCGTTCGCGACGGACGGCGGGACGACGCCGGCAGGCACGGACGAGCCAGCTCCCGAGCGCAACGCCGAAGGAGCGGGCACCCATGACGGCGGCGGTGCCGAGCACCACGACGGCCGTCCGGCACCGCGCCGCCGTCGGCGCCGGGGGTCGCGCGGCGGGCAGACGGCCGCGCCGGGAGTGTGATCGGCCGGGGTGGAAGCCGCACGGCTTCCACCCCGATCACGGGTAGACGGGCGCGCTGCCCGATCCCCGCTCGATGATCCGCGCCACCATCTCGTCGGATGTGGTGTGCTCGCCGGGCTGGTTGGGCTTGCCGAGGCCGTGGTAATCACTCGAACCGGTGACGATCAGATCCCGCGTCCGGCACAGCCGCGCCAGCGCCTCTGTCGCCCCCGGGAGGTTCTCCCGGTGCCCCAGTTCGAATCCGGCGAGCCCGGCCTCGAGCATCCGCTCGATGACCGGTGCGGGGAGGAGTCCCGCCCGGCCTGCCGGGTGCGCGATGATCGCCACTCCCCCGGCCTCGGTCACCCGCCGTACCGCCGTGACGGGGTCCGGTGCATACAGGGCCACGTAGTAGTCGCCCGCCGGGCTCAGGATGTCGGCGAACGCCTGCGTCCGATCCGCGACGAAGCCCCGCGCGACCAGGGCGTCGGCGATGTGGGGACGACCCACGGTCGCCCCTTCCGACGTCTGGGCGAGGATGTCGTCCCAGGTGACGTCGAAATCGCGCGCGATGCGGTCGGCCATCAGACGCGCCCGGTCCATGCGCGAGGCGCGGATACGGTCCGTGAGGGCGCGCAGGTGTGTCTCATCCGGATCGAAGAGATACGCCAGGACGTGGACGCTGCGCCACTCGTGCTTCGCGGAGAGCTCCATCCCCGGGATGAAGGTCACCCCCAGCGAACCTGCGGCATCGGCGGCCTCCGCCCACCCGGCGGTGGTGTCGTGGTCGGTGAGCGCCACGGTGTGCACCCCGTGACGATGCGCGGCGTCGAGGACGCCCGCGGCGGATTCGGTCCCGTCCGAGTGGACGGAGTGCAGATGCAGGTCGCTCGGCCCCTGGAAGCGCTGCGAAGCCGACATCCCTCGAGCGTATCGCGACGATCGGAGCCCGTCGTCGGAACGTGCGCCACTGGCCGATTTCCCAGCGGACATGTCTAGAGTCTTGGGGTGCCACGCCTCCTCGGGATCCTCGTCGCGGTGCTGTTCACCGTCGGTGCGGCAGTGTTGACCTGGCCGGACTTCTTCCGGGTCGAGCGCTACTACCCCGTCGCGCAGATCGTCTCCTTCCGGGGTGCGGTGACGGTCGCCCTGGCCGCGGTCGTCGTCCTCGCCCTGCTCCTCGCGCTGGCGCGCGGGCCTCGACCCTTCGCGCTCACGATCGCGCTGATCGCCGCGGTGGCGACAGGGGTGAACGGTACGACCCTCGTCGCGCGCGGACTCGGTGCCGACTCCCTTCCGGCGAAGTCCGACGCCGCCGTCCGGGTCATGACCTGGAACACCGCCGGCCCCGCGACCGCGCCCGACACCGTGGCACGTCTGGCCGTCGCGATGGAGGCGGACATCGTCTCCCTCCCGGAGACCACGATCGAGACGGGAGAGGCGGTGGCGATCGCGATGCGCGAGCTCGGCCACCCCATGTGGGCGCATCATGCCGAGGACCCTTCCACAGAGTGGGACGCGGGATCGACCACGCTCCTCATCAGCCCGGACCTCGGGGACTACGCGGTGATCGAATCGTCGGTGGACGGCACCAGCAACACCTCCACCGTTCCGAGCGCCGTGGCGATGCCCGTCTCCGGTGACGGACCCATCGTCGTGGCCGCCCACGCCGTCGCCCCACGCCCGAGCTACATGAGCGAATGGCGCGAGGACCTGCGTTGGCTTGCCGACCAGTGTGCGAGCGACAACGTGATCCTGGCCGGAGACTTCAACGCCACCGTGGACCACATGAGTGGCCTCGGAGTGGACGGAGGCACACTGGGGCTCTGCCGAGACACGGCTGCGGAGACGGGGAACGGAAGCGTCGGGACCTGGCCGGCGGACGCGCCGCGCGTCCTCGGAGCACCCATCGATCATGTGATGGCCACGTCCGAGTGGATTCCGACCGGGTCCCTGGTACTCGATCAGAACGACTCCTCGTCGTCCGACCACCGCCCCGTCGTGGTGCAACTCGAGCGCGCGGGCGACTGATCCCGCGGCATCCGTGCGTGCGAGACTGGGGTGATGAGCACAGCAGGCGAGCCGGACACGATCACGGCGACCGACGAGGAGAGGGCGGCCACGAACCGCCGCCAGCGTTTCGGTCAGGGTTTCCTCGACGGGATCTCCCGGGGATGGGCGGAACGCCCTGACATCGTTCCTCCCGCCCGCCCGTCGGCCATACACGCCGCCGCACGTCGTGCGAGTGTCGCCGCTGCATTCCCCGGCGCCCGCGTCGTGATCCCGGCCGGGTCGCTCAAGGAGCGCAGCAACGATACCGACTACCCCTTCCGGGCTCACTCCGCCTTCGCCCATCTCACGGGATGGGGCGCCGACGCCGAACCCGACTCGGTCCTCGTGCTCGATCCGCGACCGGGCGGAGCGCACCAGGCGACCCTGTACTTCCGTGAACGTGCGGATCGGACGACCCACGAGTTCTACGCGGACGCGACAGTCGGCGAATTCTGGATCGGCCCCCGCCCCTCCGCGTCCGCCGTCGCCGCGGAGCTCGGCATCGACACCGCGCCCGTGGACGCCTTCGCTCGCGGTGCCGACGATCTCGTCGTGGGCGAGCACCCAGATCTCACCCGGTTCGTCTCGGAGATGCGACTCGTCAAAGACGAGTACGAGATCGCTCAGCTGAAGCTCGCGGTCGAGGCCACGGCTCGCGGGTTCGATGACATCGTCCGCGACCTTCCGCGCATCGCCGCTCATCCTCGCGGGGAGCGTGTCGTCGAGGGTCTTTTCCACCAGCGGGCGCGGACGGACGGGAACAGCGTCGGATACGACACAATCGCCGCGTCAGGCCCCCACGCGTGCTACCTGCACTGGACTCGGAACGACGGCCGCGTCATCCCCGGCGACCTGATCCTGATCGACGCCGGCGTCGAGGTCGACAGCCTCTACACCGCAGACATCACCCGAACCCTTCCGATCAACGGCCGGTTCAGCGATGTCCAGCGACGTGTCTACGAGGCGGTGAGGGAGGCGGCGGACGCAGCCTTCGCGGCGGCGCGACCCGGCGCTCGATTCCGTGAGGTCCACGAGGCCGCGATGTCCGTCATCGCCGAGCGCGTCGCGGACTGGGGACTTCTCCCTGTCACCGCGCAGGAGGCGCTCGACGCCGACCTCGGCGGTCATCACCGCCGATACATGGTCCACGGCACGAGCCACCACCTCGGTCTCGACGTGCACGATTGCGCACAAGCGCGTCGCGAGATGTACTACGACGGCGTCCTGGAGCCGGGGATGGTGTTCACGATCGAACCCGGGCTGTACTTCCAGATCGACGATCTGACCGTCCCGGTCGAGTACCGCGGCATCGGAGTGCGCATCGAGGACGACATCCTGATGGGCGCGGACGGGCCGGTGAATCTGTCTGCCGGGATTCCCCGCACGGCGGACGAGGTCGAGGCGTGGATCGCACGTCTGCGGGAATCCGCGTGACGAGCGCGGCGGATCCGTCCCGCCGAGGCGGGACCTTCACTCCTCCCGCTGCCTTCACCACCCGCCCGACGCTCAGCGGAACCTTCGGGATGGTGGCCTCGACACATTGGATGGCGTCCGCGGCCGCCCACGGGATCCTCGAGCGCGGGGGCAACGCCTTCGACGCCGTCGTCGCCGGCGGGTTCGTGTTGCACGTGGTCGAGCCTCACCTGAACGGTCCGGGCGGCGACCTCGTCGGCCTCTTCGCCACCGCGGACGCCCCGCGGGACGCCAAGGTGCTCGTCGGACAGGGTCCGGCACCCGCCGGAGCTGACATCGCGCATTTCCTTGCTGAGGGACTCGATCTCGTACCCGGCGCGGGGGGCCTGGCCGCAGCCGTCCCCGGCGCCGTCGACGCCTGGCTGCTTCTTCTGCGCGACCACGGCTCCATGGAACTCTCCGATGTCCTCGCCCCCGTGATCCAGATCGCGCGCGACGGCGCCCCGCTCCTCCCCACCACCGTGGCCACCATCGCCCGCGTGGCCGACCTCTTCCGAGAACACTGGCCCACCTCCGCGGAGCTCTGGCTGCCCGACGGCGTTCTCCCGAGCGCGGGAGACCTGCACCGCAATCCTCGATACGCCGACGTGCTCGAAGACCTCCTCGCACACGCTGACGGCCACGCGACCCGCGAGGAGCGGATCGACGCCGCCCGGACCGCATGGGCGACCGGGCGGGTGGCCCACGCGGCGGCCGCGTTCCTCGCCACGCCCCATCGGCACTCCTCCGGAACCGATCACGCCGCGGTCATCCGAGTCAGCGACTTCACGGACTTCCGCGCGACCTACGAGGACAGCGTCATCGCGCAGTTCCGTGGTCACACCATCGCGAAGGCGGGAACCTGGACCCAAGGGCCCGCCCTTCTCGCAGCGCTGAGGATCCTCGAGCCGCTCGATGACGAGCTCCTCGACCCGAGCAACGGCGCGGGAGCGCACACCATCGTCGAGGCCCTGAAGTTGGCGCTGGCCGACCGCGACGCGCACTTCGGCGATGGGACCGATGTGACACCGCTCCTCGCAGACGAGTACATCGACTCCCGACGGGCCGAGATCGGCGAGCGGGCGGCGCGGGAATGGCGGCCCGGCCGTCCGACGCGCCATTCCCGCGCCGCTCCCCCGCTGCGGCAGGCCGGCACCGCCGCCGACGCCGCCGGCACCGGCGAACCCACCGTCCAAACGACGGGCGAGACCCGCGGCGACACCTGCCATATCGACGTCGTCGATCGATGGGGCAACCTCGTATCCGTCACGGCATCCGGTGGATGGCTGCAGTCGTCTCCCACCATCCCCGAACTGGGCTTCTGTCTCGGTACACGCCTACAGATGACCTGGCTCGATCCCGACGCCGCCGCCGCGCTGACGCCGGGACGACGACCGCGGACGACACTGTCGCCGACTCTCGCCTTCGACGTCGACGGCGGGAGGATGGCGCTCGGGACACCCGGCGGCGACCAGCAGGATCAGTGGCAGCTGCCCTTCCTCCTGCGCGTCCTGGTCGGAGGGTACGAACCGCAAGAGGCCATCGACGCCCCGACCCTCCACACCACGGCCCTGATCGACTCGTTCTGGCCGCGGGAATGGGATCCCGCAGGTGTGGTCGTCGAAGACCGCATCGGAGACGACGTGATCAACGAACTGGTGGCACGCGGGCACGACGTGATGCGAGCCGGCCCGTGGCGTCTCGGTCGGCTGTCGGCCGTCGGCGTTCTTCCCAACGGCGTCCGCCTGTGGGGCGCCGCCAACCCGCGGGGCATGCAGGGGTACGCGATCGGTAGATGACGTCACGGTCGTGGCGTCACCGGTTCGGAGTGCGTGGGGGTGCTGTTTACGC
>NZ_JAJPDW010000004.1 GCF_021654035.1 Microbacterium aurantiacum | reverse complement strand
TCGTTAACAACACCCACACGCAACCAAACGCCGTGGGGACACAGGAACAGAGTGACCTTCGAGGAGTCGACATGGCCGAGCGCCGATCCGATGACAGCGCGCGAGACCGCGGTCGCGGGGGTGGCCGGCCGCCGCGTCGAGACGGTTCTCGTCCCGTGCGAGGAGGCGCGGACCGGCCGGACCGGCGTCCCCGTGACGGCGCAGCACGCGAGGATCGCCCGCGACACGATGACCCGCCGATCCCCGAGGAGGTCACCGCGCGGGACCTCAACGGTCCGGCGCGCAATGAGCTGAAGACGCTGAGCAAGGAGAACGCCGACGAGGTCGCGCGGCACCTCGCGATGGCGGCTCGCCTCATCGACGACGATCCGGCGCTCGCGCACCGACATGCCCTTGCCGCATCCCGTCGTGCCGGTCGCATCGCGATCGTGCGGGAGACGGTCGCGATCACCGCCTACGCGACCGAGGACTACGCGCTGGCGCTCCGGGAGCTGCGCACGTATCGGCGGATCTCCGGCAAGGACGACCAGATCGCGCTCCTCGTGGACAGCGAGCGCGGGGTCGGGCGCCCCGATCGGGCGCTCGAGGTCGGGCGGGCCGTCGACCGCTCCGCGCTTCCGGTGCCGGTGCGCGTGGAGCTGGCGATCGCGATGTCCGGCGCGCGACTTGACCTCGGCGAGACCGAGCGCGCGCTGACCGAGCTGGACATTCCGGAACTGGACCCCGACCGGGCATTCGAGTGGAGCCCGGCGCTCTTCGCGGCACGCGCCGCTGTCCTGGAGGAGCTCGGCCGCACGGATGAGGCGGCGCTGTGGCAGCGTCGTGCCGACATCGCCGCCGAGGCGTTGCACGACGCCAGCGGAGCGGCTGACCTCGAGACGATCGTGATCGAGGACACGGTGATCGAGGACGATGCCGTCGAGGGCGATCGATCCTGATGGGTCTCTCGGCGAAGCGCCTCTTCGGCCGTGGCGGTGCGACCCCGCTGGACGGCGTGGACACCGTCCTCGCGGATCTGGACGGCGTGGTCTACGCGGGAGCCGGCGCGCTTCCGCACGCGGTCGACAGTCTCCAACGTGCCCGCGAGGGGCGGGCCCTCGGCTTCATCACCAACAACGCCTCCCGAACGGACGCATCGGTGGCGGCGCACCTGAGCGAGCTGGGCATCCCCACTCGTCCGGAGGACGTGGTGACGAGTCCGCAGGCGGCGATGCGCCTCCTGACGACGCTCGTGCCGGCGGGCTCGACCGTGCTCGTGGTGGGTGGCGAGGGGTTGCTGACCGAGGTGACGAAGGCGGGCTTCCGGGTCACCCGGAGCGCTGATGACGCACCCGCAGCCGTGGTGCAGGGATTCGCGCCCGAGGTCGGCTGGTCGCAGTTGGCCGAAGCGGCCTACGCTCTGGCCGTGCCGGAGGAGGACGGCGGCATCCCCTGGATCGCCACCAACACGGACTGGACGATCCCGCAGGCGCGGGGGATCGCGCCGGGGAACGGAACGCTCGTCTCCGCGGTGCACACGGCGGTGGGCCGCCTCGCCACCGTCGCCGGCAAGCCCGAGGTCCCGATCTTCCACGAGGCCGTATCCCGTTTCGGGTCTCAACGCGCGCTGTTCCTCGGCGATCGATTGGACACCGACATCCTCGGGGCGAACCGCGCGGGCATCCCGTCCGCGCTCGTCCTGACCGGAATCGATCGCCCGAAGCACGTGCTGGCCGCGCCGCAGGGGTCGCACCCGACGTACATCCTCGGTGATCTGCGCCAGCTCCACGAGCCCTACCCGGAGGTCACTGTGCGCGGGGACGTCGCGACGGCCGGGCGCGCACGCGTGCGCATCGACGGCGTGGACGTCCGCATCGACAGCGCCGGAGACGCGCAGATCGATCTCTTGCGCGCCGCCGCGGCGGCGATCTGGTCGACGGGCCGTGCGATCTTCGGGTTCCGTGTTCCCGAGCAGCTCTACGCCGATCCGTTCCACCGTCCCTGAGGTGCGTCGTAGCATGGGCCGATGGACCGCTTCGAGGTGACCGAGACCGCCGACCTCCTCTCCGCGCTCGAGGTGATCGAGGCACAACCCCTCGCGTCCCGTGCCGACGCCTTCGC
Organism: Microbacterium aurantiacum; assembly: GCF_021654035.1. Lineage (GTDB taxonomy): Bacteria > Actinomycetota > Actinomycetes > Actinomycetales > Microbacteriaceae > Microbacterium > Microbacterium aurantiacum. The sequence continues at coordinate 234,269 of NZ_JAJPDW010000004.1, read as the reverse complement.
GTCGCTGCACGATGCCCTGGCGAGGGAACTCGAGGCGGGGCCGACCTCGTCTTCATGACGGAGCGACTGGATGCCGCTCTCGCGGCGCGCGGCCTGGCGCGGTCGCGCAGCCATGCGGCGACGCTGATCTCCGCCGGTATGGTCAGCGTCGACGGGCGACCCGTGATCAAGGCGGCGGCGAAAGTGGAGCCCGGCCAGGAGATCACCGTCGCGGGCGCAGATCACTACGTCAGCCGCGCCGCGCACAAGCTGATCGCCGCGCTCGACGGTTTCGCGCTGGACGTGTCCGGTCGGCTCGCCCTCGACCTCGGCGCGTCGACGGGCGGCTTCACCCAGGTTCTGCGTGAGCGCGGAGCCCGCGAGGTGCTCGCGGTCGACGTGGGGCACGGCCAAATGGAGCCCACCGTCGCAGCCGACCCCGGCGTCGTTGTCGTCGAGGGCTTCAACGCGCGGTACATGACCGCCGACCTCCTCGCCGAGGCGGCCGGGCGCGCCGAGGCTCCGACGGTCGTCACCGGCGACCTGTCCTTCATCTCGCTCATCCATGTGCTTCCGGCGGTCGCGCAGGTCATCGGACGGGACGCGGATGTCGTCCTCCTGGTCAAACCGCAGTTCGAAGTGGGGCGCACGGCCGTCAAGGGCGGGCTCGTGACGAACCCGATCGCGCGCGTCGACGCCGTGGAGCGGGTGCTCTGGGCCGCGTGGGACCAGGGGCTCGGCATCCGCGGGTTCCTCGCGTCGCCGCTGGTCGGCACGCACGGGAACGCCGAGTACATCGTCCACCTGGCGCCGGGGCACGAGGCCGATCCGTCAGAATGGTCAGACACCGTGAACCGACTGGCAGGAAGCCGATGAACGACGATGCCCGCGTGAAGCGCCACATCCTGGTGGTCGCTCACGCGCTGCGCGACGACACCGTCGATGCGGCCGACAGGGTGGTGCGGGCTCTCCGCGCGGCCGGGGCGACGCCGGTGCTCGCGGCCGATGACCGGGTGGAGCTGGTTGCGGCACGCGCGGGGTTCGACGACGTCGCGGCCCTCGGGTCCGACGTCGCCGTGGAGGACATCGAGCTGGCCATCGTGCTCGGGGGAGACGGAACGATCCTGCGGGCGGCGGAGCTCGTGCGGGAGGGGACCGCCCCGGTCCTCGGCATCAACATGGGGCACGTCGGCTTCCTCGCCGAGATCGACAAGGACGACATGGACGAGGCGGTCCGCCGCGTCGTCGATCGGGCGTACGACGTCGAGGAGCGTCTTGCGCTGCAGGTCCGCGTCAAGAACGCCCAGGACGAGGTCATCTACGAAACCTGGGCCTTGAACGAGGCCACGGTGGAGAAGGCCAGCCGTGAACGGATGCTGGAGGTCGTCATCGAGGTCGACGGACGCCCCCTCTCGAGCTTCGGCTGCGACGGGGTCGTCGTCTCGACGCCAACGGGATCCACCGCGTACAACTTCTCCGCCGGGGGACCGGTCATCTGGCCGAGCGTCCAGGCCATCGCGGTCATTCCGCTCTCGGCGCACGCTCTCTTCGCCAGGCCGTTGGTGGTCGGGCCCGAGCACGCCGTGGCCATCGAGGTGCTCGAACGCACCAACGGCATCGGGGTGCTCTGGTGCGATGGGCGGCGCTCTCACGATCTCCCGCCGGGTGCGCGCGTGGTCGTGCGTCGTTCGCGTCGGCCGGTCCGCCTTGCACGCCTGCACCCCGCCGCGTTCACCGACCGGCTCGTCCGCAAGTTCCGCCTTCCGGTCGAGGGATGGCGCGGCCCGACGGCGCCCGCCGGGCGCGGCACGAAGGACCCCGCGTCGTGATCGAGGAGATGCGGCTGCGGGACCTCGGTGTGATCTCGGAGGCGACGCTTCCGATCGGACCGGGTTTCACGGCGATCACCGGTGAGACGGGCGCCGGCAAGACCATGGTCGTCACAGGCCTCGGCCTGCTCCTCGGGCAACGCGCCGACTCATCCGCGGTCCGCTCCGGCGCTGCCAGCGCCGCCGTCGACGGCGTCTGGATCGTCGACGACGACGGCCCTGTCGCGGACCGCGTGCGGGACGCCGGCGGCGAGATCGACCCGCTCGGCGACGGACGGGGCGAGCTGATCGTCGGGCGCACCGTCTCCCGCGAAGGCCGGGGGCGCGCCACCGTCGGAGGCCGAGCGGCACCGGCTGCGGTACTCGGCGATCTGGCCGATCACCTGGTGGTCGTGCACGGACAGTCCGAGCAGTTGCGGCTGCGGTCGGCTGCCGCCCAGAGGGAGGCGCTCGACAGGTTCGGCGGCGCTCCCCTTCACGCGGCGCGCGACGCCTACGCTGCGGCATTCTCGCGGTGGCGAGATCTGGACGAGACGCTGACGACGCTGGTCGCGCAGCGCGACCAGCGCGCGCGCGAAGCCGATATTCTTCGGTCGCAGCTCGACACCCTCGAGCAGGTCGCGCCGCAGCCGGGCGAGGACGCCGAACTCGCCGTGCGCGCCGAGCGTCTGGCGAACGGCGAGGAGCTTCGGCTTGCGGCGGCCACGGCGCACGCGGTCCTCTCCGGCGACGGCGACGCGCCGGACGCCGGCATCCTGCTGGCGGAGGCTCGTCGCGTGCTCGAACGCGTCCAGGATCCGGCGCTCGCGGACATCGGCGAGCAGATCAGCGAGCTCGGCTACCGCGTCGCGGACATCGCGGCCTCGCTCGCCGGCTTCCTCGCGGACCTGGACGAGTCCGGGCCCCATGAACTCGCCGCCGTCGAGGAGCGACGCGCGCTCCTCGGTGCGCTGGTGCGCGAGCACGGTTCTCTCGAGGCCGCACTCGCGCTGTGGGAGGCGGGATCGTTGCGCCTCGCCGAACTCGACGACGACTCCGGTCGCGCCGAGCGACTGGCCGAGGAGCGGGACGACGCCGCGCGCGCCCTGGACACCGCGGCCGCCGCCCTCACCGCTGCGCGGGCGGAGGCCGCGGGACGCCTCGCGGAGGCCGTCACTGCGGAGTTGCATGCGCTCGCGATGGCCGACGCGCGCCTGGAGGTGCGGATCGCGCCCGCTCCTGCGACAGCGGCGGGCCGTGACGAGGTGTCACTCCTCCTCGCCCCGCATCCCGGTGCCGAGCCCCGTCCGGTCTCCCGCGGCGCATCCGGGGGAGAGCTCAGCCGCGTGATGCTCGCCATCGAGGTCGTCATCGCCGCGACCGATCCGGTTCCGACCTTCGTCTTCGACGAGGTGGACGCCGGGATCGGCGGTGCGGCGGCGATCGAGGTGGGGCGACGGCTCGCCCGCCTCGCCGAGGGATCCCAGGTCATCGCCGTGACCCATCTCGCCCAGGTCGCCGCGTTCGCGGGCAATCATCTCTCCGTGGTGAAGGCCGGCGACGGCGGCGTCACCTCGTCCGACGTCCGACGCCTCGAGGGGGCGGAACGGGAGGCGGAGATGGCACGACTCCTCTCCGGAATGCCCGATTCCGAGGCGGCCCTGACCCACGCGCGCGAGTTGCTCGAACTCGGCGCATCCCGGCACTGATAGGATCGAAGCCCGTGATGCAGACTTCTGGAGATGTCCCTGAAACGGCCTCCCACGGTGACAAGAACAGCGACACCACCAAGCACATTTTCGTGACCGGCGGTGTCGTTTCTTCGTTGGGCAAGGGATTGACCGCCGCCAGCCTCGGCAACCTCCTCACCGCGCGCGGACTGCGCGTGGTGATGCAGAAGCTCGACCCGTACCTGAACGTCGACCCGGGGACGATGAATCCGTTCCAGCACGGCGAGGTCTTCGTGACCGACGACGGCGCTGAGACCGACCTCGACATCGGTCACTACGAGCGGTTCCTGGACATCGAGCTCAGCCAGGCCGCCAACGTCACGACCGGGCAGGTCTACTCCCAGGTGATCGCGCGCGAGCGGCGCGGCGAGTACCTGGGCGACACGGTCCAAGTGATCCCGCACATCACGGACGAGATCAAGCGTCGTATGCGGCTGCAGGCCACCGAGGTGCCGCGCCCCGACGTCATCATCACCGAGATCGGCGGCACGGTCGGCGACATCGAGTCGCAGCCGTTCATCGAGTCCGCGCGCCAGATCCGTCACGAGCTCGGTCGCGGCAACGTGTTCTTCGTCCACGTCTCCCTGGTCCCGTTCATGGGCGCGTCGGGGGAGCAGAAGACCAAGCCCACCCAGCACTCCGTGCAGGCTCTGCGCCAGATCGGCATCCAGCCCGATGCGCTGGTGCTCCGCAGTGATCGTCCCGTCACGGAGTCGAACAAGCGCAAGATCGCGCTCATGTGCGACGTGGACGAGGATGCCGTCGTCAACGCGGTCGACGTGCCGAGCATCTACGACATCCCGACGATGCTGAACACGCAGGGACTGGACTCGTACATCGTGCGGGCACTCGGCCTCGGCGGATCGGCGGACGTGGACTGGTCCCGCTGGGACCGCGTGCTCCAGGCGGTGCACAATCCGAAGCACGAAGTGACGATCGGACTGGTCGGGAAGTACATCGATCTCCCCGACGCGTACCTCTCCGTGACCGAGGCCATCAAGGCCGGGGGCTTCGCCCACGAGACCCACGTCACGCTCCGCTGGATCCCGTCGGACGAGTGCGACACGCCGGAGGGCGCTGCGCGCGCGCTCGGCGACCTGGACGGCATCGTCGTTCCCGGCGGGTTCGGCATCCGCGGCATCGAGGGCAAGCTCGGCGCCCTGCGCTTCGCCCGCGAGCAGGGGATCCCGACGCTCGGCATCTGCCTGGGCCTCCAGTGCATGGTCATCGAATACGCCCGCAACAAGGCCGGTCTCGAGGGCGCGTCCTCGAGCGAGTTCGAGCCGGAGACGGACTTCCCCGTGATCGCGACGATGGCCGAGCAGGTCGACATCCTCGAAAGCGGCGACCTCGGAGGCACGATGCGTCTGGGGCTCTATCAGGCCGACCTCGCGCCCGGGTCCCTCGCCGAGGAGGTCTACGGCGCCGCGACCGCGTCCGAGCGGCACCGTCACCGGTACGAGGTCAACAATCGCTTCCGCGAACAGATCGCCGAGGCGGGGCTGATGTTCTCGGGCCTCTCGCCTGACCGGAACCTCGTGGAGTACGTCGAGCTTCCCCGCGACGTCCACCCGTACTACATCGCCACCCAGGCGCACCCGGAGCTGCGCTCTCGCCCGACCGCGCCGCACCCGCTGTTCCGCGGACTCATCGGCGCGGCACTGGAACGTCACCGCTCCAGTGAGCTGTTCGACGTGGACAATGGCTGAGCAGCTGCGCGACGAGCCGGTCGAGGCCGCGGTCACCGACAGCGACCTCGTCTACGAGGGGCGGGTGTGGGACGTCCGCAGCGACACCCTCCGCTATGGCGACGAGGAGATCGTCAGGCAGTACGTCGCCCATCCCGGTGCGGCTGCGGTGGTCGCGCTCGATGACGAGGACCGGGTGCTGCTGATCCAGCAGTACCGGCATCCCATCCGCCACCGGGACTGGGAGATCCCGGCGGGGCTCCTGGATGTGCCCGGTGAGCCGCCGGCCGAGACGGCTCGCCGCGAGCTCGCGGAGGAGGTCGATCTCGTTGCCGAGCGTTGGGAGAATCTCGTCTCGGTCTTCACCACCCCCGGAGGCAACGACGAGGTGGTCCACGTGTTCCTCGCCCGGGGTCTGTCGGCCGTCGGACACGCCCACGCACGCGAGGCCGAGGAAGCCGACATCCGCATCGAGTGGATTCCGCTCGCCGACGCCGTCGACGGCGTGCTCGCGGGACGGTTGCGCAACGGCATCCTCGCCGTCGGTGTGCTGGCAGCCGCGGAACGGCTGCGGCGGACGGATCCGAACGAGCGCTGACGTGCGCCCGGATCGAGCGGTCGACGACTACCTGCGCCATGTGGCGCTCGAACGGGGGCTGTCCGACCATACGGTCGCGGCCTACCGCCGTGACCTCGCGACGTATCTCGCATGGCTCGATGAGCAGGGGATCGGCGACACCTCCGACATCGGCGTCGAGACCGTCACCGCCTTCGTCGCCGCGCACGCATCCTCGCAGCCGCAACCCGCACCGTCCTCGCTCGCGCGGCTGCAGTCGTCCGTGCGGGGGCTCCACCGCCACCTCACGCGGGAAGGCATCGAGGACGAGGACCCGACGCGTCGGATGCGTCCACCCCGCCAGCCCCGACGACTGCCGAAAGCCCTCACGATCACGCAGGTGGAGGACCTCCTGGATGCCGCCGGCCCCGCGCCCGCGGAGGTGTCGCCGACGGATCCCGTGGCCCTTCGCGACCGCGCCCTCCTGGAGCTGCTCTACGCCACCGGTGCTCGCGTGTCCGAGATCGTGCAGCTGGACGTCGACGACCTCGCGGACCGCGAGGTGGTGCGCGTGCGCGGAAAGGGGGACAAGGAACGCATGGTCCCGGTGGGGTCCTACGCCCGGGCGGCCCTGGAGGCCTACCTCACCCGCGCGCGTCCGGAACTCGCCCGGCGGGGGCGGGGGAGCGCCCGGCTGTTCCTCGGTGCACGAGGGGCCCCGCTGTCGCGCCAGAGCGCATGGCTGGTGATCCGTGCGGCGGCCGAGCGCGCACAGCTGACCGCGCACGTGTCGCCGCACACTCTGCGGCACTCCTTTGCCACCCACCTGCTGCAGGGCGGTGCCGACGTGCGTGTCGTCCAGGAGCTGCTCGGACACGCCTCGGTGGCGACGACCCAGATCTACACCCACGTCTCGATCGACGCGCTCCGCGACGTGTACGTCACGGCTCACCCGCGCGCTCGGGGCTACAATCGACCGGACGGTCAGGAAGTGGAGAGTATCGGTGGCGGGCAGTAAGCGGAGCGCGGCGAAGGTGTCCGAGGACGACACCCCGATCGGCCCCACCGGGCGACCCTATCGGGGCTTCCCCACCCCGCCGAAGCTCGACGGTCACGGACCGGCGCGCATCATCTCGCTCTGCAACCAGAAGGGCGGGGTCGGCAAGACCACCACCACGATCAACCTCGCCGCCTCTCTGGCCAGCTACGGCCGACGCGTCCTCGCGGTGGACTTCGATCCGCAGGGAGCGCTGTCGGCGGGACTCGGGATCCAGACCCACGACATCCCGACGATCTACGATCTGCTGCTGGACGGCAAGCGCGATCCGCACGAGGTCATCGTCCGGACCCGCGTGGAGGGCCTGGACGTCATCCCCGCCAACATCGACCTCTCGGCGGCCGAGGTGCACCTGGTCAACGAGGTTGCGCGCGAGCAGACCCTCGCCCGCGCCCTGCGTCGCGTCGCGGGGGAGTACGACGTCATCCTCGTCGACTGCCAGCCGTCCCTCGGGCTCCTGACGGTCAACGCGCTGACCGCCAGCCATGGGGTCCTCATCCCGTTGGAGTGCGAGTTCTTCGCGCTCCGCGGGGTCGCGATGCTCATCGAGACCATCGACAAGGTCCGCGACCGGCTCAACCCCACGATCGAGCTCGACGGTGTGCTGGCGACGATGTACGACGCGCGCACCCTGCACTCCCGTGAAGTCCTCGAGCGCGTCGTGGACGCGTTCGGCGACGACGTGCTGGAGACCGTCATCGGTCGGACGGTGAAGTTCCCCGACGCCTCCGTGTCCGGGATGCCGATCACCGAGTTCGCACCCGAGCACGCCGCCGCGCAGGCGTACCTCCGACTCGCGCGGGAGCTGGTCGCCCGTGGCGCCGTCGCCTGAGGCGCCGGCCGACGACACCGCCGGATTCCGGGTCTCCCTCGGCGTCTTCGACGGGCCCTTCGACCTGCTCCTGCAACTCATCTCGCAGCACGAGCTCGACATCACCGAGGTGTCGCTGTCGAAGGTGACCGACGAGTTCATCGCCTACCTGCGCGCCCTCGGCCCCGACCAGGAGCTGGAGGAGGCCTCGGAGTTCCTCGTGGTGGCCGCAACCCTGCTCGACATGAAGGTGGCGGGCCTCCTTCCGCAGGGCGAGTTGGTGGATGCCGAATCCGTGGCGCTCCTGGAGGCGCGCGATCTGCTCTTCGCCCGTCTGCTCCAGTACCGGGCGTTCAAGGAGGTCTCGGCGTGGTTCGAGCGCTGCCTGAGGCGCGAGGATCAGCGGCACGCGCGGTCTGTGCGGCTGGATGCCAAGTACCGACACGCGGCCCCCGAACTGCGGTGGACCCTGACGCCGGACGATTTCGCCGCCCTCGCCCTTCTCGCGATGACGCCGAAGGACATCCCTCACGTGGGGCTGGACCACCTGCACGCTCCGCTGGTGAGCATCCGCGAGCAGGCGGCGATCGTGGTCACCCTTCTTCGCGATGCCGGCACGCTGTCGTTCCGCGAGCTGGTGGCCGGGGTGAGCGCCCCCGGGGTCGTCGTCGCCCGCTTCCTGTCGGTGCTGGAGCTGTACCGGCACGCGGCCCTGTCGTTCGAGCAGCTCGAGCCGCTCGGGGAACTGACCCTCCGCTGGAGCGCGCAGCGGTGGTCCGATGAGAATCTCGCCTCGTTGGGAGCAGATTATGACCGATGACGCCGTGACCGACGCGTCTCCCGCCGTCGACACCGTTCGCCGCGTGGAGGCGATCCTGTTCATCGCCGAGGAACCCCTGTCCCTCGTCTCGCTGGCGGCGACGGTGGGAGCCCCTGTCCCCGCGGTGCGCCAGGCCGTGGACACCCTCGTCGCCGACTACGACGGCCGCGCGGGAGGTCCGCGTCGCGGGTTCGAGCTCCGCGAGGTCGGTGGCGGGTGGCGGATGTACGTCCGCGAGGACCACGACGACCTCATCGCCGAGTACGTCGGCGGACAGGCGCCCGCGCGCCTGTCCCAGGCGGCCCTGGAGACACTCGCCGTCATCGCCTACAAGCAGCCGGTGACGCGCTCGCAGGTCGCGTCGATCCGCGCGGTCAACGTGGACTCGGTCGTGCGCACGCTCCTGGCCCGCGGCCTCATCACCGAGCTGTTCGCCGACGCCGAGACCGGCGCCATCAACTACGGGACCACCGACGCCCTGCTGGTCCACTTGGGAATCAACTCCCTCGACGAGCTCCCTCCGATTTCGCCCTTCCTGGAGGGAGCGGAGGAGGTCGGGCGCGCCGAGGGCCTGGACGAAGGAGTTCGCCGATGAGCGATGTCGAAGGTGTCCGTCTGCAGAAGGTCCTCGCGGCGGCCGGTGTGGCGTCGCGCCGCGTGGTCGAGGACATGATCGTCGCGGGACGGATCCGCATCAACGGGGTCGTGGTGACCGAGCTCGGCCGCCGCATCGACCCCGAATCGGACCTCGTCGACGTCGACGGCACCGCGGTGCAGCTCGACCAGACCAAGCGCTACGTGATCCTCAACAAGCCGACCGGGGTCGTCAGCTCGATGCGCGATGACCGCGGCCGCCCCGATCTGCGTCCCTTCGTCGAGCCGTATCCGGAGCGCCTGTTCAATGTCGGGCGTCTGGATGCCGAGACCAGCGGTCTGCTGGTCCTCACCAACGACGGCGACCTCGCGCACGTGCTCGCGCATCCCTCGTTCGGGGTGACCAAGGTCTATATCGCCAAAGTCGAGGGTCGTGTCGCGCCGGCCACCATCCAGCGCCTTCTCACCGGGGTCGAGTTGGAGGACGGGCCGATCTCCGCGGACAAGGCGCGGCTCCTCTCCCGCAGCACGGAGGGGACCGGTTCGCTCGTGGAGCTCACGCTGCACTCCGGACGCAACCGCATCGTCCGACGGATGATGGCCGAAGTGGGGCATCCGGTCGTCGAGCTCGTACGGCGCCAGTTCGGACCCCTCCACCTGGGAACCCTGCCGGCGGGCAAGAGCCGCGAGTTGACTAAAGTGGAGCGCGGCGCCTTGCTCACCCTCGCCCGCGGCGCCACTGCTTCCGAGCATCTGGAGACTTGAGTGACCGACGCCACCGTGCTGGCCACGCGCACGCGCGGACCTGTCCGCATCGTCGGCGCCGGCCTCCTGGGATCGAGCATCGGTCATGCGCTGACCGCCTCGGGGGTCGACGTCGCGCTCGCCGACACCTCGCCCGCGCAGCTGCGCCTCGCCGTCGACTACGGCGCAGGTCGGCCGGCGCGGGAGGGGGACACCCCCGTTCTCGTCGTCGTGGCCGTCCCTCCGGATGTCGTCGCCGACGTGGTGGAGCGTGAGCTCGCGGCCTTCCCGGACGCCGTCGTCACCGACGTCGCGAGCGTCAAGCTCGAGCCTCTGAAAGCGCTGCGCGCGCGCGGCGCCGACCTCACCCGGTACATCGGCTCGCATCCGATGGCCGGTCGCGAGCGCGGCGGAGCCATCGCCGCGCGCGCGGACATCTTCGTGGGCCGGCCGTGGGTCGTGTGCCGTGACGAGGAGACCTCCGCCGCTGATCTGACGATGGTCGAGGCATTGGCCCTCGACCTGGGTGCGACCCCGATCGAGATGACCCCGGAAGAACACGACCGTGCGGTGGCCCTCGTCTCCCACGTGCCGCAGATCGTGTCGAGCCTCCTCGCCGGACGCCTGGCCGACGCGCCGGACCGTTCCCTCCAGCTGACCGGACAGGGGCTGCGGGACACCACGAGGATCGCGGCCTCCGCACCGGAACTATGGGTGCAGATCCTGGGGGCGAACGCCGAGCCCGTGCGCGACGTCCTGAGCGCCCTTGCCGACGATCTGGCGACCGTGGCCGAGGCGCTGCGCGCGCCGGACGCGCCCGGCGCGCGCCGCGCCGTCGCCGACACGATCCGGCGGGGGAACGACGGGGTCGAGAGGCTGCCCGGCAAGCACGGTCAGAACCGCCGATTCGAGCAGGTCGTCGTCATGGTCGACGACACCCCCGGTCAGCTCGGCCGCCTGTTCGGCGAGCTCGGCGAGCTGGATGTGAACGTCGAAGACCTGCGCCTGGAGCATTCGCCCGGCGCCCAGTTCGGTCTCGCCGAGATCAGCGTCGTCCCGGGCGCGGTGCGCCGTGCGGTGGACGGCCTCGAGTCGCGCGGCTGGAAGATTGCGAGCACCACCCCATGACCGATTCCATCCTCGAAACGCCGGTGGTCGTCGCCGTCGACGGTCCTGCCGGGAGCGGCAAATCCAGCGTGTCCCGACAGGTCGCGCGTCGCCGGGGCTACGGCTTCCTCGACACCGGTGCCGCCTACCGCGCCCTCGCGTGGCACGCGCTCGAGCACGGGGCGGACACGTCCGATTCGACCGCCGTGCTGGATGTGCTCGGCGACTTCGACTACGCCATCTCGCTCGATCCCGATGACCGCTGGGTGCGGGTGGGGGACGTGGACGTCACCGCGGCGATCCGCGAGCCGAGGGTGGCGGATGCCGTCAGCGGTGTGGCGCGGGTGCCCGCGGTTCGCCAAGCGCTCACCGCACTGTTCCGCGCCCTCGTGGCCGCGTCCGGTCTGCCCGCGGTGGTCGTCGAGGGCCGGGACATCACGACCGTCGTCGCCCCCGACGCGCCGGCGCGGATCCTGCTGACCGCGGCGCCCGAGGTGCGCGCCGCCCGTCGGAGCGCAGAACTGACATCGCAGGATGCCGCGGCGGTCGCCGAGGCCCTGCACCGGCGCGACGCCGCCGATTCGAAGGTGGTCGACTTCCTCGCCGCGGCGCCCGGCGTCGAGGTCGTCGATTCCACCGACCTGGACTTCGATCAGACGGTGGACGCCGTCCTCGCCGTGATCGACCGAGCCTTGGAGGCTTCCCATGCACACTGACGATCGCGAATTCGACGTCCCCGACGATGCTGCGGCATCCGACGCCCTGGCCCAGCACATGGCCGGTCTCGATGACGACCTCGCCGAGCAACGGGCCGCGGCCCTCCGCGCCGGCCTCGACGACTACGCCCTCGAGGCGGAGGACGCCGAACTGCTGGAGGGCGTCCTCTCCGGTGACGGTGAGATCGAGTACCTGCCGGCGCTCCCCGTCGTCGCCATCGTCGGTCGCCCGAACGTCGGCAAGTCGGCGCTGGTGAACCGCATCCTGGGACGCCGCGAGGCGGTCGTGGAGGACACCCCCGGCGTCACGCGCGACCGGGTGACGTACAAGGCCGAGTGGATGGACCGTCGGTTCACCCTCGTCGACACCGGTGGCTGGGAGCCGGATGCCCGCGGCATCGACCGGTCGGTGGCCGCGCAGGCCGAGGTCGCGATCGATCTGTCCGACGTCGTGCTGTTCGTCGTGGACGCCATGGTGGGGGCGACCTCCACCGACGAGCACGTCGTCAAGCTCCTGCGCAAGAGCGGGAAGCCCGTCTTCCTCGTCGCCAACAAGGTGGACGACGCCCGACAGGAGCCCGAAGCCGCGGCGCTGTGGAACCTGGGCCTCGGTGAGCCGTACCCGGTCTCCGCGATCCACGGTCGGGGTGTCGCGGATCTCCTCGACGAGATCATGAAGGTGCTTCCGGAGATCTCCGCCGTCGCCGGTCACGAGATCGGCGGTCCGCGCCGCGTCGCGATCCTCGGTCGCCCGAACGTGGGGAAGTCCTCCCTGCTGAACAAGGCCGCCGGCGAGGAGCGCGTCGTCGTCAACGAGCTCGCCGGTACGACCCGCGACCCGGTGGACGAGGTCGTGGAGGTCGGCGGCAAGCTCTGGCGGTTCGTCGACACCGCGGGAATCCGCCGTCGCGTGCACCTGCAGCAGGGAGCCGACTTCTACGCGTCGCTGCGGACCTCCGCCGCGCTGGAGAAGGCGGAGGTCGCCGTCGTCGTCCTCGATGTGTCGGAGCCGCTCAGCGAGCAGGACGTCCGCATCATCGACCTCGTGCTGGAGTCCGGCCGCGCGCTCGTGCTGGCCTTCAACAAGTGGGATCGCCTGAACGACGACGACATGGAGGACATCGACCGGCGTCGTTACCTCGAGCGGGAGATCGAGCAGGACCTCGCGCACGTCGCGTGGGCTCCGCGGGTGAACATCTCCGCGCGTACGGGGCGTCACCTCGACAAGCTCGTCCCGGCACTGGAGACGGCTCTGGCGTCGTGGGACCAGCGCATCTCGACCGGCAAGTTCAACGCCTTCCTCGCCGAGCTCGTCGCCGAGCACCCGCACCCGCTCCGCGGAGGCAAGCAGCCGCGCATCCTGTTCGGGACGCAGGCGGCCACGCGTCCGCCGACATTCGTGCTTTTCACGACGGGCTTCCTCGACCCCGGCTACCGCCGGTTCATCCAGCGTCGCCTCCGCGAGGTCTTCGGGTTCGAGGGGACGCCCATCGTGACGAACATGCGGGTGCGGGAGCGTCGCCAGCGCTGACCCCGGCGCGTCGCCAGCGCTGACCCCGGCACGTCGCCGGTGTGCCAGGCTTGCGGGGTGACGAACGAGCGACCGACGCCGAGGAACCCCGGTGACGCGTGGGTGCTCGCTCCGGACGGTGCGCGGTACTGGGGGCGTTTCGGCGCCGCCGGACTTCTCGCCGTGGACGCCGCGCGTGGCATCCTGCTGCAGCACCGGGTGTCGTGGAGCCATTTCGGCGATACCTGGGGGCTTCCGGGTGGCGCACGTCATGAGGACGAGACCGCGACGGATGCCGCACTCCGCGAATCCGCCGAGGAGGCGGGCGTGCCGTCGGGGTCGATCCGTCCGCGGCTGCTGAGCGTGCTGGATCTCGGCTACTGGTCGTACACGACGCTCGTCGGTGACGTCGAGAGGCCGTTCGAGCCCACGATCAGCGATCCCGAGAGCACGGCGCTGGAATGGGTGCCCGCCGACATCGTCCAGGAACGGCCGCTGCATCCGGGGTTCGCCACCGCCTGGGTGCGGTTGCGTGAGCTGCTCTCGGTGCGCCCGGCCGTGGTGATCGATGTCGCGAACGTGATCGGCTCCGTCCCGGACGGCTGGTGGCGCGACCGGGCCGGCGCCGCGGATCGCCTGCTGGCCTCGGTGGCGGAGCGTTCGGGCCGCGGCATCCCCGCAGCGGAGCTGTCGCTTCCCGAGCACACGTGGTTCCCCGAGTGGGTGGCGGTTGTCGAAGGGGCGGGGCGCGGGGCATCGGATCTCGACGGCCTCTCCGTCGTCCGAGCGGATCGTTCCGGAGACGACGCGATCGTCGCCGAAGCCCGACGTCTCGGGGACGCCGGGCGTTCGGTGACGGTGGTGACGGCGGATCGGGAGCTGGCGGACCGATGCCGGGAGACCGGCGCCGTGGTGCACGGTCCCCGCTGGCTGCGAGATCTTCTGACCTGAGTCCGGCCGCATCGCCGACGTGTGGTCAGTGTGCGACGACCTCGACCGGCGCCGTGGCGTCCACCGTGGCGTTCCGCACGAAGGCGGCGAGGATGACCGCTGCGCTCGCGACGATGGCCCCGACGAAGAAGGCCGCGTGTACGCCGTCCGCGGTCGCGGCGACCGGGTTCGCCCCCTCCGAGGTCGCCGCCGCGGCCGTCACCGACATCAGGGTGACGAAAAGCGCCGTGCCCGCGGCTCCGGCGAGCTGCTGCAGCGTGCTCACCGTGGCCGAGCCGTAGGAGTACAGCGTCGGCGGCAGCGACCCGAGCGCGGAGGTCAGCAACGGCGTGAAGACGAAGCCGAGACCGAGGTTCAGGGCGACGTGCACCGTGATGATCCAGGCGATCGGTGTGCCGACATCGAACGTCGTCATGCCCCAGAGCGCTGCGGCGGCGACGATCATGCCCGGGAGGACGAGGGGTCGCGGTCCGAATCGGTCGAAGAGCGCACCGACCACCGGTGCGATGACACCCATGACGATGCCGCCCGGGAGCAGCATGAGGCCTACGGTGAGGGTGTCGAGTCCCAGGACCTGCTGCAGGTAGAGCGGCAGCAGGATGAGCGATCCGAAGAGCGCGGAGAAGACCACGGCGACGAGCACGGTCGCGAGGGCGAACGGTCGCGACCGGAAGGTGCGCAGATCGAGCAGGGCCGAGTCGGTCCGCTGCAGGCGGATCTGGCGGAGGACGAAGGCGACGACGGAGACGGCGCCGATGGTGATCGGAATCCAGACCGGGACCGGGGCATGACCGGAGGCCGCTTCACCGATCGAGCTCAGGCCGAAGATGAGTCCGCCGAAGCCGAGGGCGGACAGGATCACCGAGAGGATGTCGAAGCTCGCCGCGCGGGTCTCGGTGACGTTCCGTACCCACAGGGCGCCGAGGGTCAGCGCAACGACGGCAATCGGGAGCACGAGCCAGAACATCCAGCGCCAGTCGAGGACGGAAAGGATGATGCCCGAGACGGTCGGGCCGATCGCCGGAGCGACGGCGATGACGATGGAGATGACGCCCATCATGCGTCCGCGGCGCTCGGGAGCGACGATCGTGAGCACCGTCGTGAACAGCAACGGCATCATGATGGCCGTGCCCGAGGCCTGGACGATACGACCGAGGAGCAGGACTTCGAAGCCCGGGGAGAGGGCGGCGATGAGGGTGCCGACCGTGAAGAGGCTCATCGCCGTGAGGTAGAGGCTGCGAAGCGGGAAACGGGCCAGGAGGTATCCCGTGAGCGGGATGACGATGGCCATGGTGAGGAGGAAGCCGGTGGTCAGCCACTGGGCGGTCGCGGCCGTGATGCCGAGGTCTTCCATCAGTCGGGGGAGCGCGACGCTCATGATCGTCTCGTTGAGGATCACGACGAACGCCGACACCACCAGGAGGGCGATGACGGTGCCGGGACGGACGGCGCGTGCGGGACGCGGGTCTTCGGACGACAGGGGAGGGAGGTTCTTCTCGAGGGTCACGGAGACGCTCTTTCTCGTTCGGGGCGCGCCGCGCGGTCGAGCGCGGGCGAGGACTCATCGAGTATATGGCAGTGACTGCCAACTTGGCGGCGGGTGTAGAATCTTCCGCATGACGACTGACGATTCCGCGCCCGTCGGCCTGCGTGAGCGACGACGGCGTGAGACGCTGCGCGAAGTGGCGGACGCCGCGCTCACGCTCTTCGAGGAGCGAGGAGTCGCCGCGACGACGGTGGATGAGATCGCCGCGGCCGCCGGCATCTCTCCGCGGACGTTCTTCCGCTACTACCCGACGAAGGAGCATGCGCTCTTCCACGAGGACGAGGAGTACCGCACGATCCGCGTGGCACTTCTCGACGACGTGCGCGGGGGAGCGGATCTCGCGGCGGCGATCGAACACGCGTGGGTGCGCCTGTTCGACGACTTCGATCGACGGCCCGACATCCGTGCGCGGGTGCTGAGGGTGCGGCGTGTGATCGAATCGGAGCCCACTCTTCTCGCGCGCGCGGTGACCAATGACATCGACGCTGCGGACGAGCTCATCGATGCGGCGGTGGAGGCCGCCGGGGCCGACGTGGACGTGCTGACCATCCGTGCGACGGTCGCGGCGATGGACGCGATCATCCGTGTCGTGTTCGGCGAATGGGTGCGGCGGTCCGAGCTCGGCGACGCCGCGAGTGCCGGCGAGATCTACCGCGAGGTGATCGCGGGTCTCGCACCGCTCGGCGCGCACCTCTCCCGAGACGCGGGGAAGTAGCCCACGGCGCCCTCCGATGTGCGGTGGCTCGATGGCGGCAGAGCATCGTGAGGTCACGGCCTTCGACGGCGCGACGATCGCGTACACGGTGTTCGCCGGCGCGGAGCCGGCGATCGTCATCCTGCACGGGCTTGCCGGGAGCAGCAACGAATTCGTCCCGACCGCTACTGCCCTGGCGCCGAGGCGGATGATCCTCGTGGATCAGCGCGGTCACGGCGCCAGCACGCGGACGCCCGCCGATGTGTCGCGGCTCGCGTTCGTCGACGATGTCGTACGGGTGATCGAAGCGGAGGAGCACGAGCCGGTCGACCTCGTCGGCCAGTCGATGGGGGCGCACACCGCGATGCTCGTGGCGGCGCACCGACCTGACCTGGTCCGGCGGCTGGTGATGCTCGAGGGCGACGCCGGCGGAGGGTCTGCCGACGACCGTGCCGCGATCGGGTCCTTCTTCCGGTCGTGGCCGGTTCCCTTCGCTGATCGCGCCGACGCACGAGAGCTTCTAGGCGACGGCGCGCTCGCCCGGGCGTGGATCGCCGATCTCGAGCAGCGGAGCGACGGATTGCATCCGCGGTTCCACGCGGATGTGATGGTTCGGACACTCGGGGTATGAGCGCGCCGAACCGGAGTGAGTGGGAAAGTGTCAGTGCCCCCACCCTTGTGGTCTACGCGGACGGCGGCATGTTCACCGAGGAGCAGAAGGCCGACTTCGTCGCTCGAGGACGACGCGTGGCGCGGAGGGATCTCGTCCGTGCGTCCCACGACGCTCACCTGGATGCGTTCGACGAGTGGATCGCCGTCCTCGGGCCGTTCCTCGCGGCAGAGTGACTCGCCCCTCCGGCCGGGTCAGCGTCCGCGGAGCTTCTCGATGTCGCGGCGTTCCCGCTTCGTGGGGCGTCCGGCGCCACGATCGCGCACCGGCACGAATGCGGTGAGTTCCCGGGGTGGCGGTGGTGGCGTGCGGTCCTCCACCGCCTCCGCCGCGACGTTCGCGCCGACACGCTTCACGATCGTCTGGCGGACGACGAGCATCCGGTCGAACCCCGAGATCCGGACGCGCACCTCGTCGCCGGGCTTGACGGTCTGAGCAGCCTTCGCCTTCTCGCCGTTCACGCGCACATGACCGGCGCGGCACGCGGTGGTCGCCGCGGATCGGGTCTTGTACACCCGGACAGCCCACAGCCAGGCGTCGACGCGGGCGGTGGTGGTCATCGGTCCATGATGTCAAACAGCGGGGCGTCCCGGTCCGGACGCGTCACCCGTCGAGATCGAGTGCCACCACGACGCGATCCGGGCGCGAGCGCCCGACCTCCCGGAAGCCTGCAGCGAGGAACGTGGACAGGACCCCGTGGAACAGCGAGTTCGCGGTATGGCGACGGTCGGCCTCGGGGTCGATCGGATACGCCTCGAGGATCCGCGCCCCGCCGTCCCGCGCGAGGCGGATGGCGGCGTCGAGCAGTACGGCGTTGAGCCCTGCGCCACGGTGCTCTTTGCGTATCGCGAAGCAGGTGACGGCCCAGATGGATGCGTCGTCCCACGGCTGCCCGGACACGGATGCGAACGCGCGCGTACGCTCGAGTCGAGGTTGACGCATGCGCGGTCCGACTCGCACCCATCCCGCGGCGACGTCCTCAACGTAGGCGATCAGCCCGGGCGGCGAGCCTGCATCGATCTCGTCGCGCAGCATCCGGCGCCGCTCCTCGGCCGTGGCGGCAGAGAACTGCGCGTTGGTGAGTGTCCACCACTGGCACTGGCAACTCGCCCCATCGCCGCCACCCGCGAGGGCGTGCTGGACGTCGGCGAAGCGATCGGCGCTGGCGGCTTCCACGGAGACCCGGCTCATGCGCGCGACCCTATTCGCGGCATCCGCCCCCCGCCATGCCCGGCGGTCGCACGCGTTCGCGGATGCCGTTCCGACCGGCTAGGATAGGGGAGTTGTCCGCGCACGCGCGGCTTCCGGGATGTGGCGCAGCTTGGTAGCGCACTTGACTGGGGGTCAAGGGGTCGCAGGTTCAAATCCTGTCATCCCGACAAAAAGCCCTGGTGAGAGGCAACTTTCACCAGGGCTTCGTCGTTTCTGAGGGTGGTCACTGGCTGGTCCACTCCCTCGATCTGCTCGATCCGTCCGCCGCTGAAGTGGACCAATCCTGTTGGGTGTCGTCGGCCACGAAGTGGACCAATAGGGGCCCGTGGAGTGGACCAGAATCCGCGCAGGGCGATGCTCCGGCCCATTCTGGGAGGGTCTGAGCGGGGCTCGGGAGGCGATCACAGGCGGGGTCCGTCGCGGCGGGTGGTGTCCCTTCTGGTGGGGGCTGCGGACAGGAACTGGTTGGCCTGTCGGGCTGCTTCGGCGAGGTGTCGGTGGTCGGGGTGCAGGTAGCCCTTGGTGGTCTCGATCGACTGGTGCCCGAGTATCTCTTGGAGCACGTGCAGGGCGATGCCGGCGTCGGCCATCCAGGTCGCTCCGGTGTGCCGGAGCCCGTGCCGGGTGAGGTTGTCGAACCCGAGCTTTGCCACGAGGTCGTCCCAGTGCGTCGCGTCCCGGACGGTCGCGGTGGTGAGGACCCCGCCGCGTGGCCCGCGCAGGAGCGGATCGTCGGGCTCCTTGCCGTCAGTGAGACGTTCGAGGCTGGGTTCGAGCGCGTAGAGCATCGGGACGGGGCGGTCTCTTCGGCCTTTGGTCTGCTTGGTGACGAGGCCGCCTTTGCCGGGGTAGTGCTGGCGCCTGATCCACACGATGCGGTTCCCCCAGTCCACGTCCCCGGCACGAGCCCTGCGACCTCGGAGCCACGGGCGGCGAGGAGGGCGGCGAGCATGACGTGATCGGAATACGACTGGTGCACCTTCCCGCACGCGGTGGCGAGCTTCTGCAGTGTCGAAAGGTCCGGCAGG
Organism: Microbacterium aurantiacum; assembly: GCF_021654035.1. Taxonomy (GTDB): domain Bacteria; phylum Actinomycetota; class Actinomycetes; order Actinomycetales; family Microbacteriaceae; genus Microbacterium; species Microbacterium aurantiacum. Next base: position 215,048 of record NZ_JAJPDW010000004.1, on the reverse strand, counting down.
GCGTACTGGCGGAGCGCCCCGGTGGTGTGGGCGATGTGCTTGCCGAGGTTGCGGCGGGCGCGGTGCTTGGCCGGATTGATCGAGATGATGTCGTCACGGACGGCCTCGTCCAGGACCCGGACCAGGGGTGCGATGGAGTTCTTGATGGTCGAGGCGGAGTGCTCGGCCTCCCAGCCGTCGATAGTGCGGTCGGTCATCCCAGCGGTGATCGCGCCGGTCCCACGCACAGGATGCTGTTGCCGCTGTCGGCGCTGGGGGAGCGATCTTCCTCATCTGGGTCGACACGTTCGCACGCTCGGCATTCGCTCCGCACGAAGTGCCGGTCGGCGTCATCACCGCTTTGCTCGGTGCACCGGTCTTCGCGCTCGTGCTGCGCCGGGCGGCTAGAGGATGACGATGCTGACAGCCCGTGACATCGTGTGGTCCGCGGGGGGGCCGCGCGATCCTCGACGGTGTCACGGTGGAGGCTCACGCGGGCCAGGTCCTGGGCATCCTCGGGCCCAACGGCGCCGGAAAGACCTCGCTGCTGCGCATCCTCGCAGGCCTGCGCCGGCCCGAGACCGGGGCGGTCACCCTCAGCGGCCGAGATCTTCGAGGCATGCGACGCCGAATTGTCGCCCGACGCCTCGCGATCGTCGAGCAGTCCCCGGAAGTGCACGGCGACATCACGGTGCAGGAGACGGCGGCATTGGGACGCACCCCGCACCGTGGAACGTTCGCGGCCCTGGACCGAGAGCACCGCGCTGCGATCGAACGCGCCCTCTCCCTGACGGGAATGTCACCCTATCGATCGCGGACGTGGCGCAGTCTGTCCGGGGGTGAGCAGCAGCGAGCGCAGCTCGCGCGTGCGCTGGCGCAGAACCCGGAGGTGCTCGTGCTCGACGAACCGACGAACCATCTCGACATCCGGTACCAGCTAGACGTGCTCGCGCTCGTCGCCTCGCTGGACATGACGGTGATCACGGCGCTGCACGACCTCAATCTCGCCGCGCGATTCTGCGACCGGATCGTGGTGCTCCATGGTGGACACGTCCGGGCGTCGGGTGCGCCGGCCGATGTGCTCACTCCCGAGCTGCTGCGCAGTGTCTATGACGTGGACGCCGTCGTCGCGACCTCGCCCTACACGGGATCCCAGGTCGCGACCTATCTCGGAGCGGTCGCGGATCGCGCCGTGCGAGCAGCCGACTGACAGGGGTTGGGGCGGAGGTAGCTCGCGTGCACTCCGCCCAGCGCCAGCCGGCTTCGACGCGTCATCGGGGCGCGACGTGATCCGGTGACGCCCTCCGCTCGGGGCGGAGCCGGCGGGGGAAGAGCGGCAGCTTCCCCTGACTCAGGAGAATCCCGACGAGCACGACGGCGGCGCCGAGCGGCTGAGACCAGGTGAGCCGCTCGCCCAGCACCACCGTGCCGAGGAGGATGCCGACGACCGGTGTGACGTAGGTCACTGTCGAGGCGGAGGTCGCGCCCCAGTCCCGGACGATGTTCGCGTTCCACACGTACGCCAGCCCGGTTCCCACGACGCCCAGCGCGAGCAGGAGAGCACGATGCCGGGCGAGAGCGTGAAGGGCCCGCGCGCGGTGAACGGCGTCAGGATCAGCATCACGGTCGCTGCGAGCCCGACCTGCACGGTCGCGACGGCGACGGCCGGGTATCCCCGTGGCGAGACGAAGCGCCGGAGGTAGACGAACGCGATCCCGTAACTGGCGGTCGCGCCGAGGCAGGCGAGTTGCCCGGGTGGAGCGACGCCTCCGGACGGACCGTCCCAGGGCGCCAGGACGAAGAGCACGCCGACGAACCCGGCCGCGAGGCCCATGACCCGAGTCGCATCGGGCCGTTCCGAGGGAAGCGCGACGAGCGCGACGAGCATCGTCATCAACGGCGTCGTCGCATTGAAGATGCTTGCGATGCTCGAAGGCACGTGCTGCTGAGCCCAGGCGAACAGGAGGAAAGGCGCAACGCACAGAAGCACCGCCACGACGAGGAGATGCAGCCACGCGATCGGATCCCGGGGGAGCCGCTGCCGGATCACGAGACACACGATCACCAGCGCGATCGCCCCGGCGGTCAGACGCGCCAGCACGATCTGGGCGGGGGACAGGCCCTCGAGCCCGACGCTGACGAAGAAGAAGCTCGATCCCACGCCGCGGCCAGAGCGCGTACTGGACCGCCGTCCGGACCTCACGTCGCGTTCCGGGGCTCGTGGGATCTCCGCTGTCCATAGGTCTCATGCTGGCCGCACCGGAATCTCGCGTCTGGCGGGAATCCGCCGTCGCACTCGGATCCGATCCGGCGCGTTCGGTGAGCGCACGTGCCGCCCGGAGGATCAGGTGAGCGAGGACCGGGCTTCGTCCGCCGGGGGAGACGTCGACGCCCATCCGGACTGCCGGAGGCGTTCGACCCCGTCGAGGAGGATGTCGAGGGCGAAACGGAACTCCGCATCCGCGTCGCACTCGTCGCCCGCGCGGGGTGCCGACGTCGCCATGCGCACGATCGCCGGATACTGCTGCGCGTACACTCCCATCGCCTCAGCGCGCTGATCGGCGTCCTCGGGGAGTTCCGGCGTGGGAAGGACATCGCGGGTGAGCCCCCACATGCGGATGCTGAGGGCGTGCATGGCATGGTGGACCAGGTCCGCCGACAGGCCGCCCCGGAAAAGGATGGCCATCAGGGCGTCCATGTGCGCGAGGACGGCGGGTCCGGCTGTGGCCCGCGTTTCAATCGCCTCGGGGGACCACGCATGCCGTCTCATGAGGGAGCGCGCCGAGAGGATGCGCCGTCGGAGCGCGGCCCTCCAGTCCTCCTCGGCAGCGGCCGATGGGTCGGCGATGCAGGCGGCGAGCCGATCCACCATCTGGTCGATCAGCTCCTCGCGGTTGGCACCATCCCTGGCAGCCGGCCTCGTCGATCCGTCGAGGTCCGCGACTTCCGGGCCGCACGCCCCGACCGCAGGCAGCGGGCGAGCTCGCGGCGCAACTGCCCGCGTCCCTGCACGAACAGGGACTGGTAGATCGTCTCGTGGCTCACGTGCATCTCCGGGTCATCGGGATGCTCCAACCGTAGGCGGGCGGCGATTTCCTGCGGCGACCACAGTTGCTCTAGCTGCGTCGTGACAACCTCGAGCAGCCGTCCACCGCAAGCTTGAAGGGCTTCGGGTGGCGGGCCTGCTCTCGTGCGTCCTCATGCGCCCGCCACGCCGAGTACTCCTCCCGCCCGCCGCCGCGCTTGACCTCGCAGTTGACCGTCGACACCGCCCGCCCCAGGGTGAGCGCGATCGCGGTCAATGTGTCACCGCGCGCGAGACCAACCAGGATCTCCTCACGGTCGAGGATCGTCAGATGCCCCTCGCGTGGCTCCCAGCCGAACGGTTTCCCGTCGAGGTGACGCCCTTCCCGCGCCATGCGGCCGACCATCGGGGTCGTGCAGCCGACCTCGCGGGCGATATCGATGAGCCGCCACCCCTTCGAGTGGAGACGGAGCGCGAGCTGCTTCTGCTCGCGACTGAGATGACCATGCTTGCCCTGCAACGAATGCCTCCCGAGATCAGCGCCTGCCTCATCTCACAACACCCATTGCGCTGACCGCTTGAATCCGCCGACTCGAAGATCCATGCCCGGATCACCGGTGCGCTGTATCTGGTGACCCACGTGACGGCTGTGACCGCCGTCATCGCTTACGGGGATGCCGGCGGCATCCGGCTGGGCGTGGCGCTCGAGCTCGTGCTCGCGCTCGGCTGCCTCGGCACAGGCGTGCTGCTGTGGCACCTTCTCCGCTCGTACGGACCCGTCCGTGCGGCCAGCTTCGGCGCTCTGCGGCTCATGGAGGCGGCGGTGATCGGCGCGGCGACCCTCCCGATGCTCGCCATCGCACTCACCGGGAGCTTCGGGCAGCCGCTCGGCGACGCGTTGGTGGAGGTGCACCGCGCCGGCTTCCTGATCGGTCAGGGCATGATCATCAGCGTCAACACGATCATCCTCGGATGGCTGCTCCTCGACGCCCGGGTCGGTCCGCGCGCCCTGGCATTCCTGGCCGTGGCCGGGGGAGTGATCGTCCTGATCGGCCATGGCCTTCAGCTCTTCGGCGTGATCGAGATGGGCGTCCCGATCGCGGGTCTGACGGCGGTTCCGATCTTCGTCTTCGAGATCTGGTTCGCCGTGTACCTCCTCGTCCGCGGACTCCGTCGTCGTGACCCCGTCACCGACGCTCGTTCCGTGGCAGCCCGCGCCTAGGGCGCTCCACCCGAGCCGGAGGCGCCGAAGGCACCGGTGCCTCCGGCGGGATGGAGCGCGTGGCAGTCGTGCTTCGTCCATGGGTCGGGCCGGATGCCCGAAGGCTGTTCGCGGCTGCCCGGAGGGCACCCGCCCCGACCGTGCAGGCTAGAACTGCACGGCATAGCCGCCGCCGGCGACCCACTCGTCCCACGCCGGCTTCGACCAGGCAGCGCCGAGCTCGATGCGCACCCCTTCGGGTGAGATCAGGTACACGAAGCGGATGCGGCCCTCTTCGTCGGTGCCGTGCGCCTCGCGTGTGTATCCGGCCGCCTCGAGGGACGCCGCGTCGGCGTCCAGATCGTCGCTCCAGTAGGCGAGGTGGTGCAGTGCGTGCCCGTCGTTGTCCGTGGTCGACCAGATCCCGGTGGCGGCTTCGATCATCTCCCACTGCGGCGCCTGAGCGCAGGAGGCCGCCCACCGCACGGCAGAGGTCTCCTCGCGTCCTCCGCGTGTGATCGTGACGTCCCGGTGGAGCACGCTCGTCCACGCGAGGTCCATGTCGTTACGAGAACGCTCGATCGCACGGTCGAGATCGTCGACGACGATCCCCACGTGCCACGTCGTGCTGAAGTCGATGGTCATCGTTGGCCTTCCTCTGAACTCTGGCTTGACACTACGCGCGATAGTAACGTTCTCGCAAACGCGGACTTTTTGACCAAAGGTGCTTGACGTCATGCGTAGTGGCGTGCAAAAGTGCGATGGCAACGTTCTCGCTGACCGCACGCTCGACATTCTTCATCCGTCGGCCGGCCACGGTCAGGCATCGGCAACGATCCGAGAACGAAGCCATCACCACGCAACCGCCATACACGCCCTCCCAGCGTCGGTGGTCCCAGAATGGGAACGCTGTCGCACAATCGGGGAACGTTCCCGCACCTAAGGAGCACGACGCAGATGACCACCACCGCCCTCCGACCCGTGGAGCCCGACCTCGTCGAGGTGCTGCAGGGCGCCGTCGCCCAGCGCGGCACCGCCCAGCAGATCGCCGCCGAAGCGGTCCGCCGCCAGGTCGACCGGGTCTTCTTCGTCGGCGTCGGAGGCTCCTGGGCCTCCTCGGTCCCGGTCACGCTCGACCTGCAGCACGCCGGTCTGCCGTTCCCCGTGCTCAACGTGAACGCCAGCGAGTTCACGGCGCTCACGCTTCCCCTCGTGGGCCCCACCTCGCTCGTCATCGCCGCCTCGCACAGCGGAGGCACGCCGGAGACCGTCGAGGCGGCGCGGCTCGCCGCAGCGCGCGGAGCCCTCGTCGTCGGTGTCGCCACCGACACGGACAACCCGCTCGGCGAAGCATCCGCATTCCAGCTGAGCTACGGCAGCGCGCGCACCGTGACGAGCTCGAAGTACGTGCTGCTCAGCGAACTCGCCCTCGCGCTCCGCGAAGCCCACGGAGCACCGGCCGACGGGATCGCCGCGACCCGCACGGCGCTCGAGGCGATCCCCGAGGCGACCCTGGCCGCAACGCTCGCGGCCGACGACCAGCTCGCCGAGATCGCGCGGTCTTACGGCGATGCCGACAACGTCTTCGTGCTCGCGTCCGGACCGCTCACGGGCCTGGCCTACCTTCTCTCCGTCTGCTACCTCGTCGAGATGCAGTGGAAGAAGTCCACGCACTTCACGACGGCCGACTTCTTCCACGGGCCGTTCGAACTCGCCACCGAGGGTCAGCCGTACATCCTGTTCGCCGGCGCGGACGCCACGCGGGCGCACACCGAGCGTGCCCAGCGATTCCTCGACACGCACAACCCGGAGTACCGGGTCCTCGACGCGACCGCCCTGGAGCTCCCCGGCATCGCGCGGGAGCAGCTGCCGGCGGTTCAGCACATCCCCATGGCCTCGATCACCATGCGCCTTGCCGACCACTTCGAGGCGGCCACCGGCCACAACCTCGACGAGCGCCGGTACATGCACCGAGTCGAGTACTGACCGAGATGCGCATGGCCAGCGTCGGCGACAACTGCGTCGACAGATATCTCGAGGAAGGCATCGGGTTCCCCGGGGGCAGCGCGGTGAACGCCGCGGTGTTCGCCGCGCGGCTCGGCGTCGACTCCGCGTACCACGGCATCGTCGGCTCCGACGCCGAAGGACAGGGCATCGTCGATGCGCTGCGCGCCGAGGGGGTCGATGTCAGCGGGGTCCGCGTCTCGGACGAGCAGACCTCGATCACCGACATCCGGATCGACGAGGACGGCAACCGCGTCTTCACCGCGTACGTCCCGCCCATGAGCCACGTCGTCCTCGGCGATGCCGAGCTCGAAGCCCTCGCCGGTCACGACTGGATCCACACCGGACACTCCAGCCGCACCCTCGCGCAGATCCCGGCGCTCAGTAGGCTGGCGCCGGTCATGTTCGACTTCTCGTACACGAGCGTCGAGACCGCCAGCGACGTCGTCGATCACCTCGCCATCGCCGCGTTCTCGCGCGAGACCGAGTCGGAGGAGGCCTGCTTCGCGCTCGCCCGCGATGCTGTCGAGAGGGGCGCTCGGATCGCCGTGGTCACCCGCGGCGCTCGCGGAGCGATCGCGACCGACGGCCGCACGAACCACACGCAGGCCGCCGCCCCGGTCGACGTCGTCGACACGACCGGAGCCGGCGACGCGTTCCAGACGGCGTTCGCACGCGCCGCCTTCAGCGGTGCGTCGATCCCGGACGCGCTCGAGGCCGCCACGGCGTTCGCCGCCACCGTGTGCACGTACCGGGGCGCCTTCGGGCATCCGACGCCCCTCGAAGAGAAGGAGGTGCTCCGTGACCGCTGACGCACTGAAGGTGTCGGGCATCACGAAGTCGTACGGCCATGTGCAGGCGCTGCGCGGGGTGAACCTGTCGGTGCGCCCGGGGGAGGTCCATGCCCTCCTGGGAGACAACGGCGCCGGCAAGTCCACCCTCATGAAGGTCATCGCGGGCGCCGTGGTGCCCGATGAGGGCACGATCGAGGTCAACGGCACGACCCAGTCGTTCAAGGTCCCCAAGGATGCTCAGGATGCCGGGATCGAGACGGTCTACCAGGACCTCGCTCTGGCCCCCAGCCTGACGCCGGGAGAGAACCTGTTCCTCGGCCGGGAGCTGCTCAAGCCCGGCTTCCGCGGACGCCTCGGCATGGTCGACCGCAAGGCGATGAACCGCCGGGCGGAGACGGAGCTGTCGCAGCTCGGCGCGAAGATCCAGCGCTACGACAGCGAAGTCGAAATGATGTCGGGCGGTCAGAAGCAGGCCGTCGCGGTGGCGCGAGCCTCGCTGTGGGGCACGTCGCTCATCATGATGGACGAGCCCACCGCCGCGCTCGGTGTCGCGCAGACCGCGTTCGTGCTCGAGCTCATCGAGCGCGTGCGCGACGAGCGCGGGCTTCCCGTGCTGCTCATCTCCCACAACCTGCCCGACGTCTTCCGGGTCGCCGACCGCGTGACCGTCCTCCGGCTCGGCCGCGACGTGCTCACGGCGTCGATCGACGACGTCACCACCAACGACCTCATCGCGGCGATGACCGGTGTCGCCGACGTCGACCCGAACAGGAGCCACGCATGACCGAGGCCACGCTCACGCAGCCGCAACGGCGCTTCTCGCCGGGCCGCCTCCTCACGAGCGGCAGTCTGTCGGAGCTGACGATCTTCGCGCTCCTGGTGCTGATCGTCGTCGCCTTCAGCCTGCTCACTCCGCCCGGAACGTTTCTGTCGGTGCAGAACATCGAGTCGATCGCGCTCACGGGCTCGCAGCTGGCCCTCATCGGCGCCGGCGTGACGTTCCTGCTCATCGCGGCTGGCATCGACCTCTCCGTCGGCTCGATGGTCGCGTTCTCGTCCGTGGCGGCGGCACAGGTGATGTCGACCATGACCGCGAACCTCCTGGGCGAGGAGCGCACGCTGTGGGCCGTCCTCGGGCCCGTGCTCCTCGGTGCGCTCGTCGCGGTCCTCGTGGGCACGGGCTGGGGCGTCGTCAACGGACTGATCGTGACCCGGACGAAGATCCCGCCGTTCGTGGCCACGCTCGCCACGAGCACGCTCATCCTCGGGCTCACGCAGATCTGGTCCGGCGGCGTCAACGTGACCGGCGCACCCGTCGAACTGCAGACCGCGTACGGCATGGGGAAGTTCCTCGGAGTGATCCCGTACCCCGTGCTCACCGCCGCGATCGTGGTCGCCGTGCTCTGGTTCGTTCTCGCGAAGACCCGCTTCGGACTGCGCAACTTCGCGATCGGCGCCAACCCCGAGTCCGCTCGCCGCGCGGGCATCAACGTCGACCGCCACCTCATCGTCGTCTACGGCATGGTGGGTCTGCTGTCCGGCATCGTCGGGACGATCGACGTCGCCAGGTACACCACGGCGACCATCTCGGGATACACCGGCACGGCGCTGGCCGCGATCACCGCCGTGGTCATCGGCGGCACGAGCCTCTGGGGCGGTCGCGGACGGATGTCCGGAACGATCGTCGGAGCGTTCATCCCGGCGACCCTCACGAGCGGCTTCGTCGTCATGGGCCTGCCCCCGTTCTGGCAGAACGTCGCCATCGGCGTCGTCCTGCTGCTGGCGGTCTGGGCCGACCAGTACCGCCGGAGCCGAGCGGCCCGCGGCTAGCCCGCGAAGGCGGACGGGCGACGAGCCCGAACGCCCCCGACCTGCACCACCTTCCCATCCATGTCCCTAATCAACGCCCGAAGGAGCAACACAATGAACAAGACCCGTGTGGTCACCGGTGCGAGCATCGCCGCCGTCGCCGGACTCCTCCTCCTCACCTCGTGCGCATCGAACAGCGCCGGGTCGCCCTCGGCGGACCCCGGCGACGGCGACACGCTCGAGATCGCCATGGTCCTCAACAGCCAGACCCGGCCGTTCTACCAGACGATGATCGCCGGTGCGGAAGAAGCGGCCGAGGAGCTCGGCGTCAACCTCACGTGGCAGGGCCCGGCCGAGGAGAGCGCCGCGAACCAGACGTCCATGCTGCAGCAGGTAGCCGCGGGCAAGCCCGACGGCATCATCTTCTCCGCATCCGACTCCGTCGCCCTCTCCGCGCCCCTGAAGGCGATCTTCGACGGCGGGACACCCGTCGTGACCGTCGACTCGGACGTCGCCGACCCCGCCGCCCGGCTCTTCACGATCAAGTCGGACGGCCAGGAGAGCGGGACGCTCGCCGCCGAGCGCGCCAACGAGGTCACCGGCGGTGAGGGGAAGGTCGGCTACCTCGGGTACACGCCCGGCATCGAGAGCATCGACCTGCGCCTGTCCGGCTGGGAGGAAGCGCTCAAGCAGTACCCCGGCCTCGAGAACGTCGGCAATGAGTACGCCGGTCTCGACATCTCGGAGAACCAGCTGAAGGCGACGGGCCTCATCTCCCGCGTCCCCGACATCGACGCCATCTACACCTCCTGGGGCAACGCGTGCATCGGCGCCGCCCAGGCGGTCAAGCAGGCCGGGAAGTCGGGCGACATCGCGCTCATCTGCGTCGACGCCGACAAGGAGCAGGTCGATCTGCTCGCCGCAGGCGACGTGGATGCGCTCACGATCCAGCAGGCCGCCGAGATGGGCCGCCAGTCGGTGACCCGCCTCGTGGAGTACATCCGCAACGGCACCGAGAGCGACGACGTGCTGGTCACGCACGTGCTCGCCACCCAGGAGAACATGAACGAGCCCGAGATCGAGGCCCTGTTCTACCGCTGATCGAGGCCGGTTCACGCACCCCGATCCAACCGCAGAGAAGAAGAGAAGCAACATGACAGCACGCCTGGGAATCGACGTCGGCGGGACCTTCACCGACATCGTCGTCATCGACGACGAGGGCAACCGCCTCGTCGAGAAGGTGCCGTCGACCCCGCACGACGCGTCGATCGGCATCCTCGACGGCATCCGGCGCATCGGCCAGACGCGGGGAGTGGATGTCGCCGAGCTCGGGATCTTCGCGCACGGCTCGACGGTGGCGACCAACGCCCTGCTCGAGGCGAAGCTCCCGCCGACGGCCCTCATCGTCACGGAGGGCTTCGGCGATGTGCTCGAGATCGGCACGCAGCTGCGGCCCGCCCTGTTCGACCTCACGGCCGAGAAGCCGCCGGCCTACGTGCCTCGCGACCTCGTCTTCGAGGTGGCCGAGCGGGTCGACCGCCTCGGCGGCGTCGTCCGTGAGCTCACGGACGAGGCGATCGCCCGGGTCGTCGAGCAGGTCCGCGACGCCGGAGTCGAGGCCGTCGCGGTGTCGCTGCTGTTCAGCTTCCGGAACTCCGAGCACGAGCGGCGGATCGCAGCGGCCCTCCGCGAAGCCCTTCCGGACCTCGCGGTCGCCATCAGCAGCGAGGTGGCGCCGGAGATCAAGGAGTACCCGCGGTCGTCGACGGCGGCGGTCAGCGCAGCGCTCCAGCCGCTCGTGGCCCGCTACATGCGCGGCATCATCGACGGCGTCGGCGACGTCGGGCTGACCGCACCGCTGTACATCATGCAGTCGAACGGCGGCGTGATGACGGCTGAAGAGGCCGCACGCAACGCCCACCGCATGGTCCTGTCGGGACCGGCGGCAGGCGTGTTGGCGGCCACCAAGGTCGCGCAGGAACCCGGATACGGGAACCAGATCACGTTCGACATGGGGGGCACCTCGACCGACATCGCGCTGATCCACGAGGGTCGCGCGCAGATCGAGCGCGAGACGCTGTTCGAGGGCCGGCCGCTGCTGGTCCCGCAGTTCGACATCCACACGATCGGCTCGGGCGGCGGCTCGCTCGCCCGGGTCGACCGTGCGGGACTGCTGCGGGTGGGCCCGGAGAGCGCGGGCGCGATGCCCGGGCCCGCCAGCTACGGCCGGGGCGGCACGCGGCCGACGACGACCGACGCGCACGTCGTGCTCGGCCGCATCGATCCGAGCCGGTTCCTCGGCGGCGAGATGGCTCTCGACGTCGAGGCGGCCCGGCGGGCGGTCGAAGAGCACGTCGCCGTCCCGCTCGGAATCACGGTGGAGGAGGCCGCGGTCGGCATCCTCGAGGTCGCGGACTCCATCATGGCCCGCGGCGTGCGGGTCGTGAGCGTGAACCGCGGGTTCGACCCGCGCGAGTTCCAGCTGCTGCCGTTCGGCGGCGCCGGTCCCATGCATGCTGCGAACGTGGCGCGCATGGTCGGCGTGGGCGGCGTCCTCATCCCGTCGAACCCGGGAACGCTCTCGGCCGTCGGCCTGGCCGACTCCGACCTGAAGTACGACTTCACCACCGTCGTCGACCGGGGCCTCGCGGATGTCGACGCGAGCGACATCGAAGCGGCCTTCGCCCCGCTGATCGCCGAGGCCGAGTCGCGGCTCGCGCCCAGCGGCGTCGCGGCCGTCACGCACCTGCGCATCGGCCGGTTTCGGTACGCGTGGCAGGACAACGACGTCGAGGTCATCCTCGGCTCGAAGCCCATCGACGACGCGCTGCTGCAGGAGGGCATCGCGCGCTTCCACCGGCAGCACGAGTTTGAGTTCGGTCACAGCGACCCGGACGAACGCGTCGAGCTGGCCGCCCTCTCGATCGAGTCGACGGGCGTGCTCCAGACCGGGGCATCCGCCGCACCAGCCGCCGAGCCGCACGAGCACGCCGCGCAGCCGGCCACCACCCGGACCGTCTACTTCAAGGACGCCGGATGGGTCGACACGGCCGTGTTCGAGCGCTCCAGCCTCGCGGCAGGCGCCACGTTCGCGGGTCCCGCGATCGTCGAGGAGCGGGAGGCCACGACGGTCGTCCCGCCCGGAGCGTCGGGTCGCGTCGACCACCTCCTCAACCTCATCCTCACCTTCGACCAGGAGGGCTGACATGACCGTCACGCTCGAACACCAGTGGCGCACGGACGCCATCACCGTCGAGGTCGTACGCCACGCCCTCGAGACCATCGCCGAGGAGATGGGCTCGTCGCTCCGGCGGACGGCGCTCAGCGTCGTCGTCAAGGACATGCGCGACTACGGATGCGCCGTGTTCGACGCTCGCGGCGGCCTCATCGCCGCCGCGCTCGACATCCCCACCCTGCTCGCCTCCATGTCGCCGGCGCTTCGTTCGTGCATCGACAAGTGGGGGGACGACATCCACCCCGGCGACGTCTTCGTCACGAACCACCCGTACCAGGGGGCGTGCCAGACGAACGACATCAACCTGTTCGTGCCCGTCTTCGACGCAGCGGATCAGCTCATCGGCTTCACGGGCGTCATCGCCCACCACGCCGACTGGGGCGGCCGCACGCCGGGCACCGCCGCGGCGATCTCGCAGTCGGTGTTCGAAGAGGGCGTCCTGCTGCCGGCGCTCAAGCTCGAGGTGCGCGGTGTGCCCGAGCGGAATCTGCTCGACATCATCGACGCGAACACGCGGCACCCGAAGCAGAACAAGGGCGACCTGCGGGCCCAGGTCGCGTCGGCGCGGGCGGGTGCCCGCCGGTTCCGCGAGCTGGCCGACCGCTACGGTTCGGAGACGCTGCGGAATGCGATCGCCGACCTGTTCGACTACACCGCCGAACGCACCCGCGCTGAGATCGCAGCGCTGCCGGATGGCACCTATACCGCGAACGGGTACCTCGACAACGACGGGATCGTGCTCGACGAGCCGGTCTACATGCAGGTCGACGTCGTCATCAGCGGCGACTCCATCTCGTTCGACTTCGGAAGCAGCGCTCAGCAGATGCGCGGCGGCATGAACATCCCGATCTCCACCACGTGGTCGGTCGTGCACTATGCCGTGAAATGCCTCATGCCCAACGAGGTGCCGTTCAACGAGGGCTCGCTCGCGCCCGTCGTGGTGAACGCGCCCCTCGGAACGGTGACCAACCCCCGGTTCCCCGCCGCCGTCGGTGACCGTCACCTGGCATCGCAGCGTCTGGCGTCGGTCGTGACGAGGGCGCTCGTGCAGGCCGCACCCGGGCGGACGTCGGCGAGCTGGTTCGTCGGCTGGCCCGTGCTGGTGTGCGAATCGCGCTCGCCGAAGTCGGGCGACGGCGTCGTCCTCCTCGCGAACGTCGCGGGCGGTGCCGGTGCCACGGCGAGCCACGACGGTGCGGATGCCGTCGACGTGCACATGGCGAACTGCTCGCTGATCCCTGCGGAGATCATCGAGTCCAACTACGAGCTGCGCATCGAGCAGTACTCGCTGATCGCCGACTCCGGCGGCGCCGGCAAGTACCGCGGCGGGCTGGGGATCCGTGCCGACTACCGCAACATCTCCGAGCAGCCGCTGCGCTTCCTCTCCGAGGCGGAGCAGACCGATCCGGCCTTCGCGCCGGAGGGCCTCGCAGGCGGCGGTGCGGGCGCGAGCGCTTCGCTCGTGCTCATCACGGCAGACGGGATCGAGCACGAGCGGCCCTCGAAGGGCCAGGGCGTGGCGCAGCAGGGCGAGATCGTGAGCCTGCGCGCGGGAGGGGGCGGCGGCTACGGCGACCCCGCGACGCGTGATCGCATCGCCATCGAGGAGGATCTGCGCCGCGGGAAGACCACCCGGTGACGATTCCCGTGCGGCTGGGACCGCCCGAGCACCTGGGCCTCGTCGTTTCCGACATCGAGGCCGCGCTCGGGCGGTTCCGCGCGCTCGGTCACCGGTTCGCCCCCGTGACCGAGCCGCTTGCCCGCATCCGCCGCCCCGGCGGTGCCGTCGAGGAGACGCCCCTGCGGTACGCGACGAGCGGTGGTGAGCTGCCCTACGTGAAGCTCATCCAGGAGGTTCCGGAGAGTTTCTGGCAACAGGACCGGCCGGGCGTGCCCTGGCACCACGTCACCTACTGGGCCTACGACCTCGACGAGGCGACCGCGCGTCTGGTCGCCGACGGGTTCGCCGTGGAGGCAGACGGCCTCGAACCGGATGACCGCGTGCGGTACCGCTTCCTTCGCACGCCCGAGGGAGCGCGGATCGAGCTCGGGCTGCGCGTGAACCGCGATGCCTTCGAGGCGTGGGCCGGCGAGGCGATCTGACGGAGCGGATCGCGCCGGCTTCACGAGCCGGCGCCGGATGCGCTCAGGCTCGCGCGCCGGGGGCTGCGGTCGATTCCCGCTCGATGAATTTCGTGGGGAGGTTCACGATCTCGGGTTGGGACTCCTCACCGCCGAGCCGTGCGATGAGCCGTTCGGCGGCGAGCTGACCGATGCGGTACACGGGCTGCTCGATGACCGACACCGGCGGCTGGACGAGCTCCGTCCATTCGAGGTTGTCGAACCCGATGAAGGAGACGTCTTCGGGGATCCGCAGTCGCAGGCGCCGGATGGCCTGGTACGCGCCGAGGGCCATGGTGTTGTCGATCGCAACCACTGCGGTGGCGGGGTCGGGCTCGGTGAGTCCTGCAAGCGTGGCGCGGATCGCCGATTCGACGCTGTACTCGCCGCTCTGGAACACGAGCCGCGGGTCCACCGGGATGCCGGCCTTGACGTGGGCCCGGAGGTAGCCGGCGAGGCGGGCGGAGCTCGGGTTGAGGCTGAACAGGTCGACCTGTTCGAGATCGGCGTCCCGGAAGATCGCCTGCCAGTTGGACTCGCGCGGCTCGCGCAGCTCGGCGACGATCGCGACGCGCCGGTGGCCGAGGGAGAACAGGTGCGCGACGGCGCGCTGCGTCGCATCGGGGCCGTCGACGAGCACGGCGTCGGTGGGCAGCTGTGAGCTCGCCCGGTCGACCATGACGACGGGCTTGCCGGTGGCGACGGCATCGGCGAGGTGCTCGACGTGCTGAACGTCGGCGGGTGAGACGATGATGCCGTCGACCCGCTTGTCGAGCAGCAGGTCGAGAGCGGCGGTCTCACGGTCGGAGCTCTCGTCGCTGTTGGTCAGCAGCACGCTGTAGCCCGCCGCCTCTGCGGTGTCGGTGATGCCCCGCATGATCCCGGAGAAGAACGGGCTGTGGATATCGGCGCAGATCACGCCGATGGTGTCGGTGCGGCCGGAGATCATGCTCTGCGCGAGCCGGTTGGGGCGGTAGCCCAGAGCGTCGGCCACCTCGGCCACATGGCGGCGGGTCTTCTCGCTCACGCGGCCGTAGTTGCCGAGCGCGCGGCTCGCAGTGGAGACGGAGACGCCCGCGCTCTCGGCGACGTGCTGGATTGTCGGCGACCCATGCTTCATAGGAGAACGTTATCGCACGCGGACCGCCGCGACGGGGACAACGCACCGCGCTCAGGGCAGGGCCAGCCCGAGAGTCCGGCGGACGATGTCGAGTGCGAGCATGCCGGCTCCCTGGGCGCTGCTCGTCTCGCCGAGGTCGCCCGCCAGCGGCAGCGGCCGTCCGAGCTGGGCGAGGTGGGAGCCGACACGGTCGAGCAGGAGCGCGTTGTTGCCGAGACCGCCGCCGAGGACCGCGACGGCGGGATCGGTGACCGAGATGATGCGGTCGCGTCTGCGCTCCCGTCGTCGACGAAGAGAACCTCGAAGCCGCCCGCGGGCGGACTCTGACGGTCGAGGCAGTCCAGCAGCGGGCGGATGTAGGGGCCGGGCGAATAGACGGGCACGATGACGCTCACCGCAGGATCCGTCACCGCATCACCACCGCCTCTCAGCGCACGCTTGGCTGTCACCTTATCGTGGCCGCGCGGAAGGATCCCATCGTCGCGCTGCGATACGAGTGACCCTCGCGCGAAGAGGGCGGGCCGCCCGGCGCGGTCCGTCCTCCTCGCCGTCCCGTGCCGGGGCGGCGCCGACGCTCGGACCGGCATCGCGACGTGCTGCGGCTCAGCCGCCATCGGCACCGCGCTGATCGATATGCTCAAGGGTTCCTTGAGTGCTTAGCGACCTGGCAGACCAGCGTCAGGGGAGGGGCGAGAGAGGCAGGGACGTTCGCGGATCAGGCACCAGTCGCGGACGCACACGTGAGTGACCGGAGCCGTTCGCGAGGCCGGCGCGTTCGCACACGGCGACCCGCTACTGACACACCATCCGCGTCGGCAGTCAGCTGCGGCGCGGGTCAAGTCCCCGGTAGTGGTGTAGCGCTCGGTCCTTCGGTTTGAGGGTTAGTTAGGCGCTGAGTTCGAGGATGCTGTCGGTCACCTCCTCGGGGCTGGTGTCGGCGATGAGGGTGAGTCGGGACTTGGCGAGAATGTCGAGGCCGAGGTAGCGGCGCCCTTCGGCCCATTCGTCGGTCTGTTCGGCGAGAACGGCGCCGACGAGGCGGATGATCGCGTCGCGGTTGGGGAAGATTCCGACGGAGTCGGTGCGGCGGCGGATCTCGCGGTTGAGGCGTTCGTTGGGGTTGTTGGACCAGATCTGCTGCCAGAGCCCTTGGTCGGCGCGGTCCTCGCCGAGCAGCACGACGAATGGGCTGAACAGCGACGCTACCTCGGCCTCGACGCCCTCAGCCGAGCCCGCCGCGTCGGCGAACCCGACCCCGAACCCGAGGAGGTCCCTGAACCCGACTACCGCGCCCTCTCCGCATGACAAGACGAGGGATCACACGCGAACGGACACCACTCAAAAGGACTTGACCCACCAGGGCAGGTTCTGCCAACAGCCCACCGGACCGGAATGAGAAAAGGGCCCGCCTTCGGCGAACCCTTTTCTCATTCCCGCGAGTGGGTTATCGCGGTGGGGCGCATCCCGCCGTGACCGTGTCGCTATGCTCAGGATCAATCACCGGACCTGACGACGCTCCCGGGAGCGATCGGCGGCGTACCCCAGCACCCGGTGTACTCCCCGAGAGGAAAGTCACGCCATGACGGACGTTCACCCGAGTCGTTCCCTTGCCGACGCGCCCCGTGCCGACGACGGATATTACGGCCCCGACAGTGTGTCGTGGCGCGTCTTCGCCGACCCCGGTTCCGCGTTGGGAGCCAAGAACGCGGTCTTCCTCCAGATGCTGGATGCCGGCATGATGACCCACTTCGAACGGGTCTCGCTCACGTCGGAAGGACCGGAGGCGATGGCGGCCCGTTTCGACCGCACGTCGGCGTACCTCCGCGATTCGATCTACGCGGACAAGGCGCACGCGGATGCCGCAGCCGCCCACGTCGACATGCTGCACGAGCGTGCGAGCTGGACGAATCCCGAAACGGGCGAGGTCGTCAGCGCCAAGCAGCCGGAATGGCAGCGGTGGACGTGGTGGACCTACATCTGGTCGGCGGTGCGCGGGTACCAGGAATTCGGTCCCGGCCTGTCGACGGCGGATGCCGATCGGGTGGTCGTGGAATCCCGCATCGGTGCGCAGAAGCTGCACGTGCCCGGCCCGTACTTCGAGACGTTCGCCGAGCTCGACAGCTACATCCGGACGGAGCTGCCGAAGAAGTCGCTGACGATCTTCGCCGCGCTCGCCGGCCACTCGTTGCGGCACCCCGACGTGAAGGGGCCGGTGGCGAAGTGGGCGACGCGGCGGGTGCTGAACGGCGTCCTGTCGCTTCTTCCCCTGGAAGCACGGTACTTCTTCGCCGTCGAGGACCGCAGCGACAAGGAGTTCGCCCGCGGCGCGCGTTTCACCAAGTGGATCGCGAAGCTCTCCCGCAAGAACCAGACCGCCGAGCAGCTCATCGCGCAGGCGATCGGGGAGACGATCGCGGCCCCGTATCGGAAGGTGAGGGCGAAGAAGCCCGTCGCCGCGGCGTGAGGCCGCGGCGCGCCGTCAGGCGTGCGGGAGGAGGGATCGCACCGGGACGGCCGGGTCGACCAGCTGATCGGCGACGACGGGCGTGCGGCGGTCGATCAACCGCCGCGCGGCCCGCACCGCCAGGGGATCATCCACGCTGACGGCACCGACGAGGCGGTCGCCGTCCACGACGAAGACGGTCGGGTGCAGTCCCGGGCGCACGACCTCGCGCGCCGTGCCCGCCATGGCGCCGACGACCTCGACGTGATGTCCGTAGCGGTCCGACCAGAACCAGTCGGCACCGCGACCCGCGGGCGGGAGGCCCAGGATGGCGTCGGCGACATCCTGGCCGTCCGCCCGAGCCGCATCCCAGTGCCCGCTGCCGGGACGGAGCACGCCGTCCTTCCACCGCCGGGCGACGTCGCCCACGGAGTAGATGCCCGGCGCCGACGTCAGGCCGCCGTCCTGGACGACGATTCCGTCATCCACGTCGAGCCCGGCCTCCCGCGCGACGATCGGATCGGTCACGACACCGGTGGCCACGAGCACACCGTCGACCTCGACGGCGTCGCCCCCGGTGAGGTCGACACGCAATGCCCCGCCCGTGGGGACGACGCCGGCCACGGTGTCGCGACGGCAGTCGACACCCGCGGCGCCGTGCATGGCGTGCAGGTGCGCGGCCATCGTCGGGCCGAAGGCGCGTGTGCCGGGGACCGCGGAGGGATCGATGAGGGTGACCTCCGAGCCTGCGGTCCGCAGCGCCGCGGTGGCCTCGGCCCCGATGAGTCCCGCGCCCACCACGGCGATGCGACGTCCCTTCAGCGCATGGAGGGCTTGGGCATCGGCGTAGGTCTGCAGTGACAGGACGCCCGGCAGGGTGCCGCCGGGGAAGGCCGCAGGTCGGGGGGCGGTGCCCGTCGCGAGCACGATCACGTCTCCGGCGAGGAGGGCGCCGTCGTCGAGCCGGAGTGTGCGGGCGGCGGCGTCGAGTGCCACGACGGTACGTCCGGTGTGGACCTCGATCGACGCCTGCGCGAGGGCCTCCGGGGCGGCGAAGGCGAGCGACGACAAGGGGGCGCCGTCGACGAGGACCGTCTTGGAGAGCGGGGGCCGGTCATAGCAGGCCGCCTCCCGTTCGACGATGACGATCTCACCGTCGAAGCCGCGGTCCCGAAGGGTGGACGCCACCGTCCACCCCGCGATCCCTCCGCCGGCGATGAGGACTCGCCGCGGCGCGCTCACGCCAGGCGCTCAGGATTCGGCGTGAGCATCAGCTCGTCTCCGACCACCTCGACGGTGTGGACGCCGACCCCCCGCGTCGCGGGTTGGGTGAGGGCCGCACCGTCGGCAAGACGGAACGTCGCCGCATGCAGAGGGCACTCGACGCATCCGTTCTCTATCCAGCCCTGGGCGAGGGAGGTCTGCTCATGCGTACAGGTGTTGTCGATCGCGTAGTAGCGACCGGCGCTGAAGATCACGGCGATGTCATCCAGGGTGCCGGCCGTGGCACGCGGCACGACGAGCGCGGCATCCTCATCGATGTCGCCCACGACTGCGACCTTGATCGCTTGTCCCGGCGAGGGGGAAATGCTCATGGCGCCACCGTAGCAGCGGCGTCGAGGGGCCACCGGTCGACGAGGACGCGCGCCGCGCAGCCGTGAACTCTTCACGGGACGGACGCGCCTGCGTCATCTTCTCCGCCATCGCTCCTGGCATGCTCAGACCATGCAATCCCAGCGGATGGTCGTGGTCGGAGCGGGGCCTGTGGGGTCAGCGGTGGCATGCCGGGCCGCGGAGCAGGGGTCCTCCGTGGTCGTCGTCACACGCTCCGGCCGTGGCCCGGACATCGACGGCGTGCGCCACATCGCCCTGGACGCGACCGACCGCGCGGCGCTCAGCGCGGCATCCGCCGGTGCCGACGTCATCGTCAACTGCGCCAACCCCGGGTCGTACCAGGCGTGGGAACGCGAGTGGCCGCCCCTCGCGGCGGCGATCCTCGGCGCCGCGGAGGACGTCGGCGCGGTCCTGGTCACGCTGAGCAACCTGTACGGCTACGGCCCGGTCGACGCGCCCATGACGCGGCACATGCTTCTTCGACCCTCCGATCACAAGGGCGCCCTTCGTGCGCGCATGTGGGAGGACGCCCGCGTGGCGCATGAGGCCGGAAGGGTGCGGGCCACGGAGGCCCGCGCTTCTGACTACATCGGTCCGACCGCGCCGACAGCGAGTTCGATCCTCGCCCGCTACGCCGCCGCGACGCTCGCGGGGAAGCCCGCGACGGTCTTCAGTGACCCCGACCAGCCGCACGCGTGGACCGCGGTCGACGACATCGCCGCGACGCTCCTCGCGCTGGCGCAGAACGAGCAGGCCTGGGGGAGCCCATGGATCGTCCCCTCGAGCCCGCCGACGACGGTCCGCGGGGTGTTGAGCGAACTCTCCCGGCTGTCCGGTGCCCCGGCTCCGCGCCTGCGCACACTTCCGCGCCCGGTGGTCCGGATGGGGGGATGGGTGGTGCCGATCCTTCGCGAGCTGGAAGGCGTCCTGTACCAGTTCGACCGCCCGTTCCTCGTCGACACGGCGGAGACGACGGCGGTGCTCGGCATCCGTGCCACGCCGTGGCCGACGGTCCTCGCCGAAACCGCCGTGGCCTGGCGCGACCGCGCGGTCGGCTGAGGGGCCTCAGAGCGCGGAGATCCGTACCCGCCAGCCCAGGCGCTCGAGAGCCGCGCGCAGGCGCTCGGCCTGATCCGCGGCATCCGTCAGAGAGGCGGTCGACCAGACGTCGATCGCGAACGGCGGCGGCTCCCCAAAGCGGGGAAGCTCCACCTCCGCCCACGCCGAAGGCCCCAGCGGGACCCGGGGGAACGCCGTGCCCGCACCCTCGACGACCCCGTCGGCCGCGAAGGCGATCGCGTCGAGGGCGTCGAGTTTGGTGATCGGCAGATGCACGACGAGCGTGATGACGTGCCGCTCGGGATGAGCGGCCGCCGCGGCGTTCCTCCGGGTCTTCCTCACGCCGCCAGAGTGGGGTAGTCCGTGTAGCCGCGGGCGTCGGGGCCGTACACCGTGGCCTGGTCGACGGGGTTCTCCTCGGCCCCGCGCTCCCATCGCTCCACGAGGTCGGGGTTGGCGATGGCCGGTCGGCCGACCGCGACGAGATCGGCGATGTCCTCATCGATGACGCGGATCGCCTCGTCGCGCGAGGTCACGCGTCCGAAGCCCGAGTTCGCGATGAAGATGCCGCCGAAGGCGCGGCGCAGCTCCTGCGGGAGGGCGCCGGAGGGGTCCTCGTGGAGGATGCTCAGATACGCCAGCCCCAGGGGTGCGAGCCCCTCGACCAGAGCCAGGTAGGTCGCGCGGGTCTCATCCGCGTCGCGCTCCCACACGTCCTGGATGTTGTGGGCGGGGGAGATGCGGATGCCGACCCGCTCGGCTCCGATCTCCTCGACGACCGCCCGTGCGACCTCGATGACGAAACGGGCCCGGGCCTCGGGCGAACCGCCGTATCCGTCCTCGCGGCGGTTCGACGCGGGGGAGAGGAACTCGTGGAGGAGGTAGCCGTTCGCGGAGTGCAGCTCGACGCCGTCGATGCCGGCGTCCACGGCGCGCCGAGCGGCACGGACGATCTCGTCGCGCACCGTCGCCAGCTCCTCGGTCTCCAGCGCGTGCGGAACCGGGAAGTCGACCTTCGATCCGTCGGCGAGCCGCGTCTGGCCCTCGATCGCGATCGCCGAGGGCGCGACGATCCGCGCGGTGCCGGTGATGCCGGTGTGCGAGACCCGGCCGCCGTGCATCACCTGCATGAAGACGGTGCCCCCGGCGGCGTGCACGGCATCGGCGACACGAGCCCATCCCGCAGCCTGTGCGTCGGTGGCGATGCCGGGCTGCCCGGGGTACGCGCGCGACTCGGCGCTCGGGAACACGCCCTCGGTGACCAGCAGGCCGATCCCGGCGCGCTGGGCGTAGTACTGCGCCACCAGATCACCCGGCACACCGGCCTCATCCGCGCGAAGACGGGTCATCGGCGCAAGCGACACGCGGTTGCGCACGGTGGTGGAGCCGACGGTGGTGGGGGAGAAGAGCGTCACGGAGAATGTCCTTTCGTTGACCATTGTTCCGGGCCGGGACAACGGTCGGGTCGTGATCGCTATTCCTGGGAGCCCCCTGTCAACCCCGCCGCGCGGCGGGCCCACGGGTCGTACCGTGAGGGCATGGACACCTCCCCTGAGAAGGACGCGCAGCGCGCGACGGATCGGCACGACCAGTTGACCACGGCGCCCGCGGCGACCGAGGAGGACGCCGCGCCCCGCATCCGCGTGACCGAGCACGACGGCATCCGTCGGATCGACATCGACCCGGATGCCGCGGTGCGGCCCGGAGTGGGGCAGACCGGCGCTGATGCCGGGGAATCCGGATCATCCCGCTGATCCGACTCGCCTTCGGGTCACCGGGCGACGGGCACCTGCAGCTCGGTCAACTCCGCGATCCTCAGCGCCCGCGGAAGGGAGCGCCGCGGGGGTGTGACGGACGCGCCGGGTCTCGGGTCAGGCGGACGGGACCTCGCCGGGCAGTGCCTTCTCGATCGCGGCGATCACCTCGGGGGCGTCGGGCTTCGTGCGAGGGGAGAAGCGCGAAACCTCGCCGTCTGGGCTGATGACGAACTTCTCGAAGTTCCAGCTGATCCCCCCGGCCTTGCCGTCGTCGGTCGGCACGGTGGTCAGCTGCTGGTAGAGGGGATGCGCCTTCTTGCCGTTGAGTCGGACCTTCTCCGACATCGGGAAGGTCACTCCCCACGTCGTGGAGCAGTACTCCTCGATCTTCTCCTCCGAGCCCAATTCCTGGAGGAACTGGTTGCTGGGGAACCCGATGACGGTGAAGCCGCGCGGACCGTATTCCTTCTGCAGCGCTTCGAGGGTCTCGTACTGCGGCGCGAGACCGCACCGTGATGCGACGTTGACGACGAGCGCCGCACGTCCACCCGTCAGCTCACCGAAGGTCGTCTCTTCGCCGCGGATGGTGGTGATGGGGATGTCACGAAGGTCCATCCCCGCATCATCCCGCGCCGGGTGGTCGCGCGGCCCGATGTCGGCCCGGTTCTCAGCCGATTCTTACGGGCGCGCCGCGCAGACCCTAGGCTGGCGGCATCCGGGAGGGGATGTCCCATGAGGAATCGGTCTGTGCGCATGCTGGTCATCGCCCCGCTCGTGGCGCTGTTGTTGACCGTCGGGGGATGTGCCGCCCCGGCGGCGACCTCGCCGACGCCGGGGAGCACCGCGGGTACCGCCCCCGCTGTGACGGTGTCGGCGTCCACGGCACCCGTGTCCGCCGTGGACCTGGCCGCCGGCGAGATCGACGAAGGGGTGGCCGTCGATGTCCCCGACGCGGGAGAAGGCGTCGGCGTCACGTTCCGTGAGATCACGCTCGCGCCCGGCGCGAGCACGGGCGTGCACTGCCACCACGGTCAGCTGATCGCGGTGGTCCAGGCGGGCGCGCTGACCCACTACGCCGACACGCATCCGGGCGGCGTGCGCGTCTACGCCGCCGGTGAGGCGATCATCGAGGGCGCGTACTACCCCCACGAAGGCGTCAACGAGGGCGAAGAGCCCGTCGTCCTGTGGGTCACCTACATCATCCCGGAGGGGGAGCCGCTCGCGGAGACCGACCTCGCCCGCTGCGACCCCTGAGCCGTGGCGTCGGGTTGCGGGGGACTGGCAGCCGGGTGAGCATGGACGCATGACGGACGCGCCCGACCCCGCCGCCGACCCCGACCGGGCGGCATCTGCGTCCTCGCGTCGCCGGTGGCCGTGGATCGTCGGTGGAATCGCGACCCTGACGGTTACGGTGGGTGCGGCGCTCGCCGTGTCGGGATTGACTGCCGGGCCCGACGCGGGACCGACATCGGCGCCGATGCCGACAGTCGCGGCGACCCCGTCGCCCGTACCCACCCCGACTCCCACCCCGACGATCACGGAATTCCCCGCGAACACCGTTGCGTACGATCCCGCGGGGCTGGCGCAGGTGGATGTCTTCGCCGTCAACGCGGGGCTTCCCGTCGACGACGACCCGTACGCGGTGCCGAGCGAAGCGATCGCGACTCCCCGCGCGGCGGGCGCTCCCGTCTTCGCCGATCCGACGGCTGAGCCGATCGGCTTCCTCCCGGCGACCCTCCCCTTCGACGGGACGTCGGTTCCGGTCGTCGAGCGGCAGGAGCACTGGCTGAAGGTGCTCCTCGTCGGACGACAGTCCGTTCCCTCGCAGGGGAACGCCGCGCAGGTCGCCGGGTGGGTCCGAGCCGCCGACGTCGACGTCGTCCCCTCCGACGCGCACGTCGAGGTCGCGATCGGCGCGCGCACGATCGACATCGTGCGCGGCGAGGAGCGGCAGACGATCGCGACGGACTTCGCCTGGGGCACCGAGGCCACGCCGACCCCGCTCGGGCGGTCGTACATCATGACCACGCGCGTCGTGCCCGAGTTCGGCTATACCCGCGGGCACCCCATCGTGTACCTGTCGGTGCAGTCCCCGACGCTCGACGGCTTCGGCGGAGCGGATGCCGCGGTCACGGCGTTCCACTACCACGATGAGCGATCGGGGGCGATCTCCAACGGCTGCGTGCGTGTGGATCCCGCCGCGATCGCTGCGCTCGCCGAGCTGCCGGAGGGCACCCCGGTCCTGATCACGCCGTGACGGCCGACTACTTGCTCACCAGGTGGAATCGCCGCGCATGACCGCGTCCGAGCCGCCGTCGATGAAGATCACCTGCCCGCACAGGTGCGCATTCTCCTCGCTGACCAGCCACGCGAGAAGGTAGGCGGCGTCCCGCGGCGGGAAGATCCCGTTGAGCGGCATCGGCACCATCTGCAGGATCGCCTCCCGGGCCTGCTCCGTGCTCGTGAACTGCTCGGTCATCGCCGTCGACACGACCCCCGGGGCGATCGCGTTCAGCGGGATCCCTGCACCTGCCCAATCCGGGGTCGGTGCGTGGCGCCGGATCCAGCGGGCGAGGGCACGCTTCGTAGTCCCGTAGATCGCGTTCGCCTCCTCCGGTGAGCCTGCCGCCAGTTCACGCGCCCGGCTGAGCGCCGCGTCCTCGTCGCCGTCGAGCAGTCGATCGAGGAGCGCGTCGTCCGGTGGATACAGCGATGCCATGGACGCCGTGGCCACGGCGCGGGGCGCGGGGGACTCGGCCAGCAGCGGTCGGAGTCCTTCGAGCGTGGCGACGGCGCCGAAGTAGTTGACGGCCGCGGTGGCGACGGTCGGTGACGCGAGGCCCGCGTTGGCGATCACCCCGTCGACGGCGCCGCCGGAGAGGTCGCGGACGCCGTCGACGAGCGCTCTCCGCCCCTCCGGCGTGGTGAGATCCGCATCGACGTCGCTCCCGCGCAGGTCGACGCCGATGATCCGGTTCCCCCGCTCGGCGAGCAGCTCCGCCGTGGCCCGCCCGATTCCGCTCGCGGCACCGGTGATGACGATCGTGCGTGTCATGCTTCCGTCCTCCATTCCCGTCCGGCGCCGATGCCGAAGGCAGCTGGGATGCGCCGACACCTCGAGTGTCCTCCGACCCGCGCGGATGCCGCCAGGGCCGGGGCCGTGAATATCGCGTCGCCCGTCGGGCACGTCGCGCGTGACATGCTGGGCGAGGACTATCGAGGAGGATCCATGCAGCAGCGACCCTTGGGGCACACCGGACGGAACGTCTCGGTGATCGGACTCGGCACCTGGCAGCTCGGCGCGGACTGGGGAGCGGTCACCGAAGAGGACGCCACCGCGGTGCTCGCGGCATCCGTCGAGCAGGGCGTGACCCTGTTCGACACGGCCGATGTCTACGGCGACGGGCGCAGCGAATCGATCATCGGGCGATTCCTCGCACAGCGTCCTGGCCACGACATCACGGTCGCGACGAAGATGGGGCGACGGATGCCCCAGGAACCGGAGAACTACAGCCCGGACAACTTCCGCGCGTGGACCGAGCGCTCGCGACGCAACCTCGGGGTGGACACGCTCGACCTCGTCCAGCTGCACTGCCCCCCGTCGGCGGTCATCGAGGCGGACGGCACGTTCGACGCCCTGGACGCCCTGGTCGCGGAGGGCGCGATCGCGGCCTACGGGGTCTCGGTGGAGACGGTGTCGCAGGCGCTCGCCGCGATTTCCCGGCCCGGCGTGACGAACGTCCAGATCATCGTCAACCCGTTCCGGCTGAAGCCGCTCGACGAGGTCCTCCCGGCCGCAGCGACCGCCGGTGTCGCGGTGTTCGCCCGTGTGCCTCTGGCATCGGGCCTGCTGTCGGGGCGCTACACCTCCGACACGGCCTTCTCGTCCGACGACCACCGCAGCTACAACCGCCACGGTGAGGCTTTCGATCGCGGCGAGACCTTCTCCGGCGTCGACTACGACACGGGAGTGGCGGCCGCGTCCGAGCTCGCGGCCGCGCTGCCGGAGGGCGTGACCCTGCCCGCCGCGTCGCTCGCGTGGATCGCGGCGCAGAACGGGATCACGAGTGTCATCCCGGGCGCGCGGAACGTCCGGCAAGCACGCTCGAACGCCGCCGCCGCGGACCTCCTCGACGGCGGGTTCGATCTCGCCGCCTTCGATGCGGCCGTCCGGCGCGTCTACGACGAGCGACTCCGCGCGGAGATCCACCCCCAGTGGTGACCGGTCTGCGCGCGCGGTTGTCCACAGGCCGCCCGCGCAGACGTCCAGCGGAGGTTAGCCTCTGCTCGTGCTCATCGAGATCCTCCGCGGCGGCATCCTGCTCGCCTTTCTCGGGTGGGGTGCCGTCCTCGCGATGATCGATGTGCGCACGCACCGGCTTCCCAACCGCATCGTGCTCCCCGCCTACCCGATCGCGCTCGTCGCGCTCGGGTTGCTGGCGGTCGCCGAGGGTGATGGGCCCGCGTTCCTCCGCGCGCTCCTCGGTGGGCTCGTCCTGTTCGGCGCCTACGCCGTGCTCCGCGGCATCCGGGGCAGCGGACTCGGCGGCGGCGACGTCAAGCTCGCCGGTGTCCTCGGCCTCCTCCTCGGCTTCGCCGGGTGGGGGAGCCTCCTGGTGGGCGCGGCATCGGCCTTCGTCGCGGGCGGCCTCTACGCGATCGCGCTCCTCCTTCTCCGCCGCGCCGATCGTCATACCGCGATCCCCTTCGGCCCGTGGATGCTCCTCGGCGCGTGGATCGGGCTTCTCCCGCCCCTGCTGCAGGGGACCGCTCCCCTCTGATCCCCTCTGTCACACATCCGCGGGCATGTCGAGCCCCGGGACACGCGATCGACCGTGGGTATCGTGGCGCACATGGCAGACCTGATCGCGAAAGTGACCGCCTGGGCGCTGGCGCTCCGACCCGTGCGGACCTTCCTGCACTACTCCGAGCGCCGAGGGGCGATGCTCGCGGACGCGATCACGTACCGCGCGCTGTTCTCCGTCTTCGCCGGGGTGTTGTTGGGGTTCTCGTTCGCGGCGCTGTGGTTGAGCGACAACCCGGTCGCCTGGCAGTCGCTCATCAGCGCCGTCGACTCCGCCATCCCCGGTCTGCTGGGGGAGGGCGGGCTGATCGACGTCGACGACATCGCCGCCCCCGCGGGACTGACGGTCGCCGGCATCCTGTCGCTCGTCGGCCTCCTCGGCGCGGCGATCGGCGCCATCGGATCGCTCCGCTCGGCGCTGCGGGCGCTCGCCGACCGCGTCGCCGAGGACACGCTCTTCATCTGGGTGATCCTGCGGAACCTCGCCCTGGCCGTCGCGATCGGCGGGGGCTTCGTGCTCGCCGCCGCAGCGACCTTCGCGGGCACCGCCTTCATCGGCAGCGTCCGGGAGTGGATCGGCATCGGCGACGGTGCGCTCGTCGAGATCGCGACTCGCGGCTTCTCCATCGTGGTGGTCTTCCTCCTCGACGCCGGGCTGATCGCCCTCGCCTTCGTGACACTCGCCGGGGTGAAGGCGCGCCCGCGGACGATCATCGGCGGGGCGGCCCTCGGCGGAGTCGGGCTGGTCGTTCTGCAACAGCTGTCCGGACTTTTCGTCGGAGGCGCCGGATCCAACCCGCTCCTGGCCTCCTTCGCCGCTCTCATCGCACTCCTGCTCTGGTTCAATCTGTCGGCGCAGGTGATCCTCCTCGCCTCTTCCTGGATCATCCTGGGCGTCGCCGAGGACGCCGATCGGGTCCGCGAGCGCCACGGTGCGCCCACGTTCATCCTGCGACGCGTGCGCAAGGCGGAGAACGCCGTCCGGGTGGCCACCGAAGAGCTCGCCGCGGCACGGGAAGCGGCGGAGGCCGAGCGCGAAGCGACCCTCGCCCGGGCGACGGATGCCGCAGCGGTCGGCGCAGCGAAGGACGACACCCGTGGCTGAGGCTCGGTCGATCGTGCCGCTGTTTCACGCCGACGCGATTCGGAGGGCCGAGAAGCCGCTTCTCGAGGCGGGCGAGCCGCTCATGCGTCGCGCGGCGGCGGCGCTGGCGGCGATCGCTCACGCAGAGCTCGAGTCCGCGGGCGAGCAGATCCCGAGCGGCACGCATGTCCGACGTCCCCGTGTCCTCATCCTCGCCGGACCCGGCGACAACGGTGGCGACGCGCTGTACGCGGCCGTCGAGCTGACCGACGAAGCCGACGTCGACGTCCTCCTCGTCAGCGACCGCTTCCACGAGGCGGCCTTCGCTGCGGCGATCGGCGTGGGGGTCCGTCGGGTGGAGATGTCTGCGGCGCGGGATTCCGCATCGCAGTACACGCTGATCCTCGACGGGATCGTCGGCATCGGAGCGTCGGCGGCTCTGCGCGGAACCGCGCGCGAGGCCGTCCGGGTGCTCCGCCCGCTCGTGGAGAGCGCCGAAACGAGCGTGATCGCGGTCGACCTGCCGAGTGGTGTGGATCCCGACACCGGAGCTCATGACGACGTCGTTCTGCCGGCATCCGTCACCGTCACGTTCGGTGGGGTGAAGGCAGGACTCATCGGTGGCGACGGTGCTCCGGTCGCGGGGCGTGTCATCCTGGTCGACCTGGGGCTGGACCTCCCGCCCGACGACGCCGTGGGGAGCGGGGAAATCAGCGGAATCGTGACCGGCTGACGATCCTCTCCCGCCGACCCGGCGCCTTCGCGCGACGTGTCGAGTTCATTAAGGTCTGCTGGATCTTTCCCTGCCGGTATGCGTCCGGGCCCTCGCACCGCTATTTTCTTGTCGTGCCCGATCAAATCTCGCCTGTCTCGAGCAAGCCGTCTCACGCGCTCGCACTCGCCCCCGTCCCCACGCCTCCCAGCACGGTCGACGGCTTCGTCAAGCAGTTCCTGGAGAACCTCAATCTGGAGCGGGGCGTGACCCTCTCCACAGCGAGCCCGAATGACCGATACATCGCACTCGCCACCACCGTGCGCGACTTCCTGGTCGCCCGATGGCTCGAGGACATCCGGCGGCAGAAGGAGGCGCAGGCGAAGGGCGTCTGCTACCTCTCGGCCGAGTATCTGCTCGGTCGTCAGCTCGACAACAACCTCCTCGCCACACGCCTGACCGACATCGCCACCGAGGCTCTGGCGGCGTGCGGCATCGACATCGACGAGCTGCGCGCGCTGGAGGTCGAGCCGGGCCTCGGCAACGGCGGACTCGGTCGCCTCGCCGCCTGCTTCATCGATTCGCTCGCGACGATGAGCGTCCCGAGCGTCGGATACGGCATCCGGTACGAGTACGGCATCTTCCGGCAGACCTTCGTGGACGGCCAGCAGGTCGAGCAGCCGGACGCGTGGCTCACGCTCGGGTCTCCGTGGGAGTTCGCCCACCCGGAGGCCGCCCAGACCATCTCCTTCGGCGGATACACCGAGACGTTCGATGAGGGCGGCGTCACCCGCAGTCGCTGGGTGCCGGGCTGGAACGTCCAGGCTGTGCCGTACAACTACATGGTGCCCGGGTACCACAACGGACGCGTGAACACCCTCCGCCTCTGGCGGGCCGTCGCCACCGACGCCTTCGACCTGCGGATCTTCAACTCCGGCGACTACGAGAAGGCGGTTCGCGCGCAGACCTACGCCGAGAACATCTCCAAGGTGCTCTACCCGGAGGATTCCACACCCCAGGGCAAGGAGCTGCGCCTGCAGCAGCAGTACTTCTTCGTCGCCGCGTCCATCCGCGACTTCCTGGACCACATGCTCACCCCGGGCTTCGACCTCTCCAAGCTCCCCGACCGGGTCATCTTCCAGCTCAACGACACCCACCCCGTGATCGCGGTCCCGGAGTTCATGCGCGTCCTCGTCGACGAGGAGCACATGGAGTGGGATGCGGCGTGGGAGATCACGCAGCAGTGCTTCGCGTACACCTGCCACACGCTGCTGCCGGAGGCCCTCGAGGTGTGGTCGGTGGAGCTTCTCGGCCGGCTCCTGCCGCGGCACCTGGAGATCATCTACCGCATCAACGACGAGTTCCTCGCCGCGGTGCGGGAGCGCTTCGGCGACGACGAGATGCGCATCCGGAACATGTCGATCATCGCGGAGTTCCCCGAGCGATCGGTGCGGATGGCGTACCTCGCCACCGTGGCCGGCGCGAAGGTCAACGGCGTCGCGGAGCTGCACTCGCAGCTGCTGCGCGAGAAGGTCCTCCCCGACTTCGACGAGTTCTACCCGGGCAAGTTCACCAACGTCACCAACGGGGTCACGCCCCGCCGGTTCCTGCGTCTGGCGAATCCGGGCCTGGCCGGCCTCATCACCGACGCGCTCGGTGCGGGCTGGACCGTCGACCTGGAACGTCTGCGGGGCCTGGAGTCCTTCGCGGAGGACCCGGAGTTCCGCGCCCGCTTCGCCGAGGTCAAGGCTGCGAACAAGCGCGTGCTGAGCGATGTGCTGCGCGCGCGGGACGGGTTCGAGGTCAGCGACGGGCACATGCTCGACGTGATGGTCAAGCGCTTGCACGAGTACAAGCGGCAGATGCTGAAGGTGCTGCACATCGTCACGTCCTACGAGCGGATCGTCTCCGGCCGTGTGCGGGCGGAGGACGTCCAGGGACGCGCCTTCATCTTCGGGGCCAAGGCCGCGCCGGGCTACGTCATGGCCAAGCGCATCATCCACCTCATCAACGCCGTGGGGGAGGTCGTCAACAACGACCCCCGCGTCCAGGGACGTCTACAGGTCCTCTTCCCGCCCAACTACAACGTCACCCTCGCCGAGCGCGTGATCCCCGCCGCCGACCTGTCCGAGCAGATCTCCCTCGCCGGCAAGGAGGCCTCGGGCACGGGGAACATGAAGTTCGCCCTCAACGGCGCTCTGACCATCGGCACGGACGACGGGGCGAACGTCGAGATCCGCGAGCTCGTCGGAGACGACAATTTCTTCCTCTTCGGCATGACCGAGCCCGAGGTCGAGGAGCTGTGGACGCGCGGGTACAAGCCCGCGGAGTTCTACCAGCAGGACGACGATCTCCGACGTGCGATCGACCTGATCGCGTCGGGTGCGTTCTCGGACGGCGACCGCACGGTCTTCGAACCGGTCGTGTCGAACCTGCTGTACGACGACCGCTTCATGGTGCTGGCCGACTACGCCTCGTACATCCGGGCGCAGGATCGCGTCGACGCCGCGTACGCCGACCAGGACGCCTGGACCAAGGCCGCGATCCTCAACATCGCCCGGTGCGGCTTCTTCTCGTCGGACCGTTCCATCCGCGACTACATCGACCGGATCTGGCACACGCCGCCGATGCTGTGAGCGTCGCCGCGCACGACGCCCGCTGACGCCGAGTCCCGTCGGCGTCAGCGGGCGTAGCGCTCGACGAAGGTCCGGAGCATCCGAGAGGGTTCGCTGACGGAAGCGCGCCGGACGGCGGCGAGGGTGAGGTCGAGCTCGTCCGCCGCGAAGTACCCGTAGTCCGCGTAGGCGTGGATGCGGGTCGTGATCCCGGCGAGGTCCAGCTCCGGGTGGAACTGGGTCGCGTAGACGTTGCGGCCGACGCGGAACATCTGCACCGGGCAGGTCGTCGACGAAGCCAGGAGCGTCGCCGACGGGGGAAGCCGCGAGATGGCCTCCTTGTGTCCGACGAAGGCGGAGAAGGATGCCGGCATGCCGGCCACCAGCGGATCCACCCGGCCCTCGTCCGTGAGCGTCACCTCGACCACGCTGATCGGTTCGGAGTGGACGCGGTCGATGACCGCACCCTGGTGTGCGCCCAGCGTGCCCACGCCGTAGCACGCACCCAGGAACGGGACGTCGCGCGCGACGACCTCGTCGAGCAACGCGGCGAACTCGCGCTCCACGCGGACCTGCACGCCCGACTTCCGCTCCGCGGGATCGGACGCGTTGAACGGTCCGCCGCCGACGAAGATGCCCGAAAGGGAATCGAGGTCGAACGCGGGCATCGGGCGGGATTCCAGCCGCACCCGGAGGAGGTCCCGTTCCTCCAGGCCGGTGTAGCGCAGGAACAGCGCGTACTCCTCGTCGGCGGGCACGTCCTCGGCACGGGTGGACAGGAGGACGAAGGGCTTCACGTGACCACGATAGTCGGCCGCGCGCAAGTGCCTGATCCCGCCGGCGGGGGCGGACTATGCTCGCGGCATGGCTATCGCACGACTGCATCAAGGACCCCTCGACGGACAGCTCCTCCCGCTGGAGGAGGACGACCTCGAGCGCCTCATCGTCCCTTACAGCGAGACCCAGGTCGTCTACGAACGCAAGGGCGAGCCGGAGCACACCGGGGACAGCGACGGACCGACCGAGATCAACTACTGGTTCATCGAGGCGCAGGACGACATCGATCCGGCGAGCGATTCGGTGTGAGCGCGGCTGTCGACCCCTCGGCCGAGCCCTCCGCCGATGGGGGACCGTCGCGGACGGTGGAGATCGAGCTGAAGTTCGATGTGGACGACTCTGTCGACCTCCCGGACTGGACGGTTCTGCCCGGGGTCAGCGCGGTCGGCGATCCCGAGCTGCGCGACCTCGACGCGCTGTACTTCGACACCCTCGACTTCGCGTTGGCGCAAAGCGGGTACGCGCTGCGGCGTCGCCTCGGCGGCCCGGATGCCGGCTGGCACATCAAGGGCCCGCGGGTGCGTGGAGCGCGCGTCGAAGTCGGCTGGCCGTTGGACGCGGACGAGCCTACGGGCGCGGAGCCACAGGGCATCGGCGTGGTTCCGGCTGTTCCGGATGCCGTTCGTGCCGCGGTCGCGGAGATCGTGACCGGCACGGTCGGTCCCATCGCCCGACTGCGGAACACGCGAACCGCGTACGCCCTGACGGATGCCGCGGGCGGCATGGTGGCGGAGGTCGTCGACGACCACGTGTCCGCGCTGGACGCCCGCACCGGCGCGGAGCGTCGATGGCGCGAGTGGGAGGTCGAGCTCGGCCCCGCGGCGCCGGCGGACGACCACGAACGCGCGGCCTTCTTCGCGGCGGTCGTGGAGGCGGTCACCGCGGCGGGCGGCCGGGAAGCGGCCTCCGCGTCGAAGCTCGCGCGCGCCCTCGGCTACTGACGGCAGACACGCAGAAGGGGGCGCGGGCTGGATGCCCGCGCCCCCTTCTGCGTGTCTGATCAGAGATTGATCATGTGTCCCGCGAGGCCGTGGAACGCCTCCTGGAGGCCCTCCGACAGCGTGGGGTGGGTGTGGATGTTCCGGGCCGCCTCGAGCGCGGTGAGGTCCCACTTCTGCGCGAGCGTGAGCTCGGGGAGAAGCTCCGAGACATCGGGGCCGATGAGGTGACCGCCGAGGAGCTCGAGGTGCTCTCCGTCGGCGATGAGCTTGACGAAGCCGATCGGCTCGCCGAGACCGTTGGCCTTGCCGTTCGCGGAGAACGGGAACTTCGCGACCTTCACGTCGTAGCCGGCGTCGCGCGCCTGCTGCTCGGTGAGGCCGAAGGACGCCACCTGCGGCGAGCAGAACGTCGCCCGCGGCATCATGCGGTAGTCGCCGAGGGTCATCGTCTCGGCCTTGCCGATGGTCTCCGCGGCCACGACGCCCTGGGCTTCGGCCACGTGCGCGAGCTGGAGCTTCGCGGTGACGTCGCCGATCGCGTAGATGTGGGGCACGGAGGTGCGCATGTGGTCGTCGATCTCAATGGCGCCGCGGTCGGTCAGCTTCACGCCGGTGGTCTCGAGACCGAAGCCCTCCACGTTCGGCGCGAACCCGATGGACATCAGGACCTTGTCGGCTTCGATCGAGCCCTGGGCGCCGTCCTTGCCGGTGTAGGTGACGGTGACCTTGTCGCCGGAGTCGACGACCGTCTCGACCTTGGTGGAGGTCAGGATGTCGACACCGTACTTCTTGTACTGGCGGGCGATCTCCTTGGACACGTCGGCGTCCTCGTTCGGCAGTGCACGGTCGAGGAACTCGATGATCGTGACCTTCACGCCGTAGTTGGTCATCACGAAGGCGAACTCCATGCCGATGGCGCCGGCGCCGACGATGACGATCGACTCCGGAAGTTCGCGCGTCATGATCTGCTCTTCGTAGGTCACGACGTTCTCGCTCAGCTCGACGCCCGGCAGCAGTCGCACCTTCGAGCCGGTCGAGATGATCGCGTTGTCGAAGGTCACCTCGTCGGTGGAGCCGTCGCTCTTGGCGACCGTGAGGGCGTTCGGGCCCGTGAAGGTGCCGCGACCCTCGTACTCGGTCACCTTGTTCTTCTTCATGAGGAAGTGGATGCCCTTGACGTGGGTGTCCGAGACCTTCCGGCTGCGATCCCACGCGACGCCGAAGTCGAAGTGGACGTCACCCGAGATGCCGAACAGTTCGGCCTTGTCGTGGAACGTGTGGGCGAGGTCGGCGTTCTTCAGGAGAGCCTTCGAGGGGATGCACCCGACGTTCAGGCACACACCACCCCAGTACTTCTCCTCGATGATCGCGACCGTGAGGCCGAGCTGGGCGGCGCGGACGGCCGCGACGTACCCGCCGGGGCCTGCGCCGAGGATGGCGACGTCGTAGTGAGGCATGGCTCCCAGCCTATCGCCCGTCGGCGGCGTCGGAACCGTGTCCCGCGCGCGCTCGATCGCGCCGCGCGCGGGACACGATCAGGTACGCCACGGCGGCGGCGACGAGGAGCAGGATCACCACGCCGCCGATGATCCAGGGGGTGGCCGAGGACGCCGGCTCGGTCGTCGTCGGTTCCGGAGTCGTCGACTCCACCGGGGTCACCGTCGGCTCCGTGTTCGGCGTCGGTTCTGCCGTGGCCGTCGGCGACGCCGTCTCGGTGGGGGTCGGCGCCGGGGGAGCGGACACGGTGAACGAGAATTCGCCGGAGATCGGGTGCCCGTCGCTGGAGACCACCTTCCACAGGACCGTCACCTCGCCGGATGCCGTGCCCGCCAGCGCCTGGGACAGGGTGGTGCCTTCGACGACGGGCGCCCCGTCGTTCAGGGTCGTGCCGGCGGCATCCGTCACCTGGATCTCGGACGCCCCCTCGTCGGGCGCGATGTCCGCGCTGAAGGTCAGCGTCAGAGCAGCCGGGAGCGTCTCCACGGCGGATCCGGCAGCGGGGTCGCTCCCGACCAACTCGTCGTGCGCCGCGGCCGGGGACGCGGGAAGGAGCACCGCCGCGAGCAGGACCGCGAACGCCAGCCACGCGGCGGCGAGGGTCTGTCGAGTGGAGCGGCGGGCAGGAAGGGAGGCGTGTGCGGTCATCACGCGGATGAGGGTATCGACCCTCGTTCCACGGAACCTGAACGGGGTGGCGACGTAACGACTCGCGCTCGTCGTCCGGCTCTCATCCGGGTCCGCGCATCGGCTAGGCTGGCACCTCGAAAGGAGCACCACGTGGAGGACTACCGCCGGCCAGAGCCGGACGACATCCGTCGCTCTGCCGATGCACGAGGCGACATCGTCGGCTCCGATCGCGGAAGCGACATCACCCAGACGTTCGGGCACGACTCCGATCTGTCGTTCGTGCCGTTCGGCAGCGACCTCGGCGAGGCCGAGCTGGAGGCGATCGACGCTCTGCCGTCGGGCGCCGCGCTCCTGATCGTCCGCTCGGGTCCGACCGCCGGCGCACGCTACCTCCTCGACTCGGACGTGACGACGGTGGGGCGGCACCCCGAGGCCGACATCTTCTTCGACGACGTCACGGTGTCCCGTCGCCACGCGGAGATCACCCGCCAGGGGGCCGCGTTCGAGCTCGTCGACCAGCGCTCCCTCAACGGAACCTACGTCAACGGCGAACGGGTCGATCGTGCGACGCTCACCAACGGCGCCGAGGTGCGGGTCGGGAAGTTCCGACTGAACTTCTTCGTCTCGCCCGTCGACCTCGCCGCGTCCTCGGAAGGCTGATGCCGGCCGCTGCCGCCCGCGAACGCTCGTCGTCCGCGGGTCTCCTGAGCATCGGCCAGGTCCTCGCCCGGCTGTCGCCGGATTTCCCGGCGCTCACCTCCAGCAAGCTCCGCTTCCTCGAGGTTCAGGGGATCGTCACCCCGATGCGCACCGAGTCGGGGTACCGCAAGTTCTCCATGGCGGATCTCGAGCGGCTGCGCCTCGCCCTCACGCTCCAGCGCGACCACTATCTGCCCCTCTCGGTCATCCGCGACTATCTCGCCGACGTCGACGCGGGACGCGACCCGGCGACGCCCACGGCCGTGCCGCCGCCGTCCATCGTCCCCGCGCCCCGTCGCTACCGTCGGGACGAGCTGCTGTCGGCCTCCGGCGCGGCTCCGCAGCTCCTCAACGATGCGATCAGCACCGGGATCATCACGGCCGCGGAGTCGTACCCCGAGCAGACCGTCGCGCTGATGCGATCGCTGGTCGCCCTCGACCGCCACGGCATCGAGCCGCGCCACGTCCGCGCCCTCCGCCAGAACGCCGATCGCGATGTGGCCCTCGTCGAGCAGGCGCTGGCGCCCATGCTGCGTCGCACCGACGCCGCCTCCCGCGGTCGTGCGGGCGAAGTCGCCGGAGAACTGACCCGCCGTCTCGACGAAGTGCGCGCCACGTTCGTGCGCGCTGCGCTCGACAGGCTGCTGTCCTGACCGTGGTGGGCGACACGCCGAGACCCGATCGCCGGATGTCGTTGCCGGAGGGCTCCGGCTCACCTAACGTGGAGACATCCGAATCTAAGGGGGACGAGCATGAGCGCTCGTGAAGCGGCCGACGAACAGCCTTTCGTCGCCGACCTCCTTTTCACCGACGGTCTGCCCCAGATGGACGACGAGGTCGGCTACCGCGGGGCCGTCGCTGCACGGGCCGCCGGCATCACCTATCGGCAGCTGGACTACTGGGCCCGTACCGAACTCGTCGAGCCCACCGTCCGCGGTGCGAGCGGGTCAGGCTCGCAGCGTCTCTACGGTTTCCGCGACATCCTCGTCCTGAAGCTCGTCAAGCGACTCCTCGACACCGGGATCTCCCTGCAGCA
Organism: Microbacterium aurantiacum; assembly: GCF_021654035.1. Taxonomy (GTDB): domain Bacteria; phylum Actinomycetota; class Actinomycetes; order Actinomycetales; family Microbacteriaceae; genus Microbacterium; species Microbacterium aurantiacum. Next base: position 178,032 of record NZ_JAJPDW010000004.1, on the reverse strand, counting down.
GATCCGCACCGCGGTCGACCAGCTGCGCGCCGCGGGGATCCGCGACCTGGCCGGAACGACGCTTATGAGCGACGGGGCCTCGGTCTACCTCTGCACCTCGAACGACGAGGTCATCGACCTGGTCAGCCGCGGGCAGGGTGTGTTCGGCATCGCCGTCGGGAAGGTGCTGCGCGAGGTCGAGTCGACACTCGTCGATTTCGACGCGCAGACGCCCGAGATCATGGACGAGCTCTCCGCCCGTCGCGCCGCGCGCACGGCCTGATCGGCCGTCGCCTCGCCCCGTCTCGGGGCGATCCTCCGCACGTCGTCAGGTGGTGCCGGCGCCGGGGACCGGGATGCGTCCGGTGCGGATGATGCGGTCGAGGAGGGCGTCGAAGTCTGCCGCGAGCTCCTGAGCGGAGTCGCCGGGCCAGATGTGCAACGGCTTCGCCGCGCCCTGAGCCTGCTGGAGCGAGGTGCGCTCGGGCAGCTGGGGCGTCAGTACGAGCGGGCCGAACATGTCGCGGAGCTCCTTGATGCGGAACTGGTGCTCGATCGACTGGGGGCGCACGCGGTTGACGACGATCCCGAGCGGTTGCAGGCGCGGGGAGAGGCCGCGGCGGATCTCTTCGATCGCCCGCAGCGCACGGTCGGCGGCGGCGACGGAGAACAGACCGGGCTCGGTGACGACGACGACCCGGTCGGATGCCGCCCACGCGGTGCGGGTGAGCGCGTTGAGCGACGGGGCGCAGTCGATGAGGACGAGGTCGTACTCGTTCTCGATCGTCGCGAGCGCCTCCTCGAGCTTCCACACGTCGCGGACGGAGGGGTGCGGACCGTCGAAGTTGATCGCGGACGGACTGCCGATCATCACGTCGATCGTGCCCGGGTGCACCTTGGCCCAGCCGCTGGAGGTGATCGCCTGCTTGACGACCTTGTCCTTCGGATTCGCGAGGACGTCGGCGACGTTCAGACGCCCCGCCACCTGGATGTCCATGCCCGTCGACACGTCGGACTGGGGGTCGAGGTCGACGACGAGCGTCCGGACTCCCCGCGCGAATGCGGCGGAAGCGAGTCCCAGCGTCACGGTCGTCTTACCCACCCCGCCTTTGAGCGAGCTGACGGAAAGTACGTGCACAAGGCCCTACGTTACCGTCCCCTAGGCTGAGAGCACACTCAGCCCGTCCGCACCTCACCGCTCGGAGGTCGAATGTTCCGCAAGATCCTGGTGGCCAATCGTGGAGAGATCGCGATCCGCGCCTTCCGCGCGGCATTCGAGTTGGGAGCCCGCACGGTCGCGGTGTTCCCGTACGAGGACCGCAACTCCCTCCACCGGCTGAAGGCCGACGAGGCGTACCGGATCGGCGAGGAGGGGCACCCCGTCCGGGCCTACCTCGACGTCGACGAGATCATCCGCGTCGCCCTCGAATCCGGCGCGGACGCCGTCTACCCGGGCTACGGCTTCCTTTCTGAGAACCCCGAGCTGGCCGAGAAGGCCGCCGCCCACGGGATCGCGTTCATCGGGCCGCCGGCATCCGTTCTCGAGATGGCGGGCAACAAGGTCACGGCCAAGGCGCACGCCGTCGCCGCGGGCGTTCCCGTGCTCCGCTCGACCGAGGCCTCCGACGACGTCGACGTCCTCCTCGGCCAGGCCGACGACATCGGCTTCCCGATCTTCGTCAAGGCGGTCGCCGGCGGCGGCGGTCGGGGCATGCGCCGCGTGGAGACCGCAGGGGAGCTCGCGCCCGCTCTCGCCGAGGCGATGCGCGAGGCGGGGAGCGCCTTCGGCGACGCCCGGGTGTTCCTCGAGCAGGCCGTGCAGCGGCCTCGCCACATCGAGGTCCAGATCCTCGCCGACACGACCGGGGAGACGGTCCACCTGTTCGAGCGGGACTGCTCGCTGCAGCGCCGGCACCAGAAGGTCATCGAGATCGCGCCGGCTCCGAACCTCGACCCGGGCGTCCGCGACGCGCTGCACGACTACGCCGTGGCGTTCGCCCGTTCCATCGGCTACCAGAACGCCGGGACCGTGGAGTTCCTCCTCGAGACCGCGGGTCCCCGCGCGGGGGAGGTCGTCTTCATCGAGATGAACCCCCGGATCCAGGTCGAGCACACCGTCACGGAGGAGGTCACCGACGTCGACCTCGTCCAGTCCCAGATGCGCATCGCCGCGGGCCAGTCCCTCCAGGACCTCGGGCTCACGCAGGATCGCATCCATCTCCGGGGGTCGGCGCTGCAGTGCCGCATCACGACGGAGGATCCGTCCCAAGGGTTCCGACCCGACACGGGCAAGATCACCACCTACCGTTCGCCGGGTGGTGCCGGAATCCGCCTGGACGGCGGAACGACCGCCGCCGGCGCGCAGATCAGTCCCCATTTCGACTCGATGCTCGCCAAGCTCACCTGCCGCGGACGCGACTTCGGTGCCGCGGTGGTCCGCGCCCGGCGCGCCCTGGCGGAGTTCCGCATCCGCGGGGTGTCCACGAACATCCCGTTCCTGCAGGCGGTCCTCGACGACGCATCCTTCATCGCCGGCGATGTCAGCACCGCGTTCATCGACGAACGGCCGCACCTCGTGCGCGGCCGCGAATCCAAGGACCGCGGTACGAAGATCCTGAACTGGCTCGTCGACACCACGGTCAACAAGCCGCACGGCGACAACCCGCTCACGGTGGACCCGCGCCTGAAGCTGCCCGCCCTCGACCTGACGGCTCCCGCGCCCGAGGGATCGCGTCAGCGTCTTCTCGCACTCGGACCCGAAAGATTCGCGCGCGACCTGCGGGCGCAGACCGCCCTCGCCGTCACCGAGACGACATTCCGCGACGCGCACCAGTCCCTCCTCGCCACGCGCGTGCGGACGAAGGACCTCGTCACCGTCGCGCCCTACGTGGCGCGACTGACCCCGCAGCTCCTCAGCGTCGAGGCGTGGGGAGGCGCGACCTACGACGTCGCGCTGCGGTTCCTGGGCGAAGACCCGTGGGAGCGCCTCGACCGCCTGCGGCAGGCCCTGCCGAACGTCGCGATCCAGATGCTCCTGCGGGGCCGGAACACCGTCGGGTACACCCCGTATCCGACGGAGGTCACCGATGCGTTCGTCGCCGAGGCCGCTGCGAGCGGCATCGACATCTTCCGGGTGTTCGACGCGCTCAACGACGTCGCTCAGATGCGTCCGGCGATCGACGCCGTGCGCGCGACGGGAACCGCCGTCGCCGAGGTGGCCCTGTGCTACACCGGCGATCTGCTGAACCCGGCGGAGGACCTGTACACGCTGGACTACTACCTCCGGCTCGCGGAGCAGATCGTCGAGGCGGGCGCGCACATCCTCGCGATCAAGGACATGGCGGGTCTGCTGCGGCCGGCGGCGGCGAGCCGCCTGGTGTCGGCGCTGCGCGAGCGCTTCGACGTCCCCGTCCACGTGCACACGCACGACACCGCGGGCGGTCAGCTGGCCACGCTCCTCGCCGCCAGCGCCGCCGGAGCGGATGCGGTCGACGCAGCCGCCGCACCGATGTCGGGCACGACCAGTCAGCCGTCGCTTTCGGCGCTGGTGGCCGCCCTCGCCCACACCGAGCGCGACACGGGGCTCGATCTCGACGCGGTCGGCGACCTCGAGCCCTACTGGGAGGCCGTGCGGCACCTCTACGCGCCGTTCGAGTCCGGGCTGCCCGGGCCGACCGGTCGGGTCTACCACCACGAGATCCCGGGTGGGCAGCTGTCCAACCTGCGCCAGCAGGCGATCGCGCTCGGCCTGTCCGAGGACTTCGAGCTCATCGAGGACATGTACGCCGCGGCGAACCGCATCCTCGGCCGTGTGCCGAAGGTCACCCCGTCGTCGAAGGTCGTCGGCGACCTCGCGTTGCACCTCGCCGCGGTCAAGGCCGATCCGGCCGACTTCGAAGCGAACCCGGGCGCGTACGACATCCCCGATTCCGTGATCGGCTTCATGGCGGGCGAACTCGGCGACCTCCCCGGCGGCTGGCCGGAGCCCTTCCGCAGCAAGGTGCTCGCGGGCCGCGACATCCGTATCGCGGTGACCCCGCTGACGGACGCCGAGGCCGACGCGCTGACCGAGGACCGCGCCACGCGCCGGCAGACTCTCAATCGCCTCCTCTTCCCCGGACCCACCCGCGCCTTCGCGCAGGTGCGCGAGGTGTTCGGCGACGTGAGCGTGCTCGACACCGCCGACTACCTGTACGGGCTCGCGCCCGGCACCGAGCACGTCGTGGAGATCGAGCGCGGAGTGCAGCTGTTCGTCGGGCTCGAAGCCATCGGCGAGGCCGACGACAAGGGCATGCGGACCGTCATGACCACCCTGAACGGGCAGCTGCGACCGGTGTTCGTCCGCGACCGGAGCATCCAGGTCGAGGCGCGGCAGGCGGAGAAGGCGGATACGACGCGACCCGGTCAGATCGCCGCCCCGTTCTCCGGCGTCGTCACGCTCAAGACCGGTGTCGGTGAGCGCGTGAGCGCCGGCGACGCGGTCGCGTCGATCGAGGCGATGAAGATGGAGGCGGCGATCACCGCCCCCGTCGACGGGGTGGTGGAGCGGCTCGCGATCGGGCCGACCGCGCAGGTCGAGGCCGGAGACCTTTTGGTCGTCGTCCGCCCCGCCCAGTAGCCTGGAGCGCGGCGAGATCGCCGCCCCCTGGCTTTTGGAGACACCTGCAGTGACGCCCGACCATCCCGACCATCCCGCCGACGACGCCGAGAACGGCATCCTCGCCGACACGGGCAGCATCGACTCCGCCCCCCTCGGGCTCCTGGGAACCCCGACGGCGCACGTCCCCGTGCAGCTTCCGAGCGAACCGGAGGAGGACGACCTCGACGAAGACGAGGTCATCAGCGGCGAGGTGCCTTTCGTGGTCGAGATCCCGGCCGACACGGCCGAGGCGGAGATCGTGGACGACGCCGACGGCAGCGCCTCCGTGATCGACGGGCCCGGGGAGGAGCGCTCCGACACCGAGCACGCCGCCGACTCCACCGGTGAGGATGTCGAATCCTCGCCGGCCGTCGAGGACGGGGGGAGCGAGGTCGCCCTCTCCCGTCACGACGACGAGGACATCCACGACGCGGAGATCGTCGAGACCGGGTCCGTCGCCGCGGCTCCGGTCACGGCATCCGTGCCGGTGCAGCCCTCGGGCGACCCCGTCACGGGGGCGCAACCGGTCGCCCCGGCTCCCGCGTCGTCGACGACGCCCGCGCCCTCGACGACGCCCGCGCCGGCGATGACGCGCGCAGAGGCCCACGCCGCCGCGGCCCACGACAAGCCTCGTCGTCGCTCCGAGGTGGCGTTGACGTCGAAGCGGCTCGGCGAGTTCGAGCCCGACCGGGAGACCGCCGACCTCCTCACCGCCGACCGTCTGCTCGATCCGAGCCGCACCACGCGTCCCGAGCCTGACGGCGTGTGGCAGCACCTGATCTATTCGCTCTCCGGTCGTCGCATCAATCTCGGCGACGGCAAGCGCGCGCGGGCGCGCAAGGAGCTCGACCGCCGCATCTCTGCACCTCTGGCCGGCGGTGCGCGGTTCGTCCCCGTGCTCTCGCGCAAGGGCGGGGTCGGCAAGACGACCATCACCACCCTCCTCGGCATGGCGCTCGCGGACGCGCGCGACGACCGGATCATCGCCGTCGACGCGAACCCCGACCGCGGGACGCTCGCGGAGCGCATCTCGCGCACGAGCAACCGCACTGTCCGCGACCTGGTGCGCTCCCGCGCCGACGTCTCCGGGTACAACAACCTGTCGGCGATCGTCGCGCGCGACGAGACCCGCCTCGACGTCCTCGCGTCGGACACCGACCCGCACGTCTCGGAAGCCTTCAGCGACACCGACTACCGGCAGGTGGCCGAACTCGCCGCCCACTACTATTCGGTGGTCCTCACGGACACCGGCACCGGCATCGTCCACTCGGTCATGGGGGCGACCCTCGACCTCGCCGATCAGGTGGTCATCGTCGCGGGACTCAGTGTGGATGAAGCGCGCCTGGCGTCGGAGACCCTCACGTGGCTCGAGACCAACGGGTACGCGGAGCGCGTGCGTTCCGCCGTCGTGGTGCTGAACAACTCCCGTCCCGGGCGCCCGGTCGTCCAGCTCGAGGAGTTGGAAGCCCACTTCCGCTCGCGTGTGCGCAGTGTCGTGCGGATGCCGTACGACCCGCTCATCGCGGCCGGGAGTGCGATCACCTTCCGTGATCTGCAGCCCGAGACGCGGCAGGCCGCGCGCGAGATGGCGGCGACCGTGGTCGAGGGACTCCGCTCCCTGGCGTCGGCGGCCTGAGCATGGCCGTACGACCCATCCGCGTCTTCGGCGACCCCGTGCTGCGTGCCGCGTGCGCGTCGATCGACGCGATCGACGACGGGGTGCGCGCGCTCGTCCAGGATCTGCTGGACACCGTCGCCGTCCCTGGCCGCGCCGGCGTCGCCGCACCGCAGATCGGTGTCGGCGTCCGCGCCTTCAGCTACAACATCGACGGCGACATCGGCTACGTGCTCAACCCCGTTCTGGTCGAGGTGGCGGGGGAGCCCTCCCGCATCGGCGAGGGATGCCTGTCGGTGCCGGGTCTCTGGCACGACGCCCTGCGGTACCCGCGGGCGAAGGTGGTGGGCATCGACCTGAACGGCGACGAGGTCGTTCTGGAGGGGGAGGGACTCATGGCCCAGGCCCTCCAGCACGAGACCGATCACCTCGACGGGATGCTGTATCTGCAGCGCCTGGCGCCGGAGGACCGACGCCAGGCGATGAAGCAGATCCGGGAGTCTGAGTGGTTCTGACCCTGCGGGTCAGAACCACTCAGACTCCCGGCTACGTCCGCTCCTCGGCGCTCCTCAGCTGATCGACGTGGACGTCGTGTTGACGGGAACCGTGTAGAGCTCCTCGATCTGCGCCGCAAAGTCGTTCATGATGACGTTTCGCTTGATGCTCATCTTCGGCGTGAGGTGCCCGCTCGCCTCGGTCCACTCGGTGGGGAGGATGACGAACTTCCGGATTGACTCGGCGCGCGAGACGCCCTTGTTGGCGACGTCGATCGCCCGCTGAACCTCGGCGCGGACGGCGTCGTTCTTCGCGGCATCCTCCAGCGACATGTCGGAGGGGAGGCCGTTGTTGCCGAGCCAGGTCGGGAGCATCTCCGGGTCGAGGGTGATGAGGGCGGAGATGAACGGCTTCTGATCACCCACGACGACCACCTGACCGACGATCGGGTTGGCGCGGATGGGGTCCTCGAGCCCGGCGGGGGCGACGTTCTTGCCTCCGGCGGTGACGATGATCTCCTTCTTGCGCCCGGTGATCTTCAGGAAGCCCTCCTGATCGAACTCGCCCAAGTCGCCCGTCCGGAACCACTCGCCGTCGAACGCCGCAGCGGTCGCCTCGGGATTGCGCCAGTACTCCTTGAACACGTTGATGCCGCGGACCTCTACCTCGCCGTCGTCCGCGATCCGGACGCCGACGCCGGGCAGTACGGGGCCGACGGTGCCGATCTTCGACTTCGTCACGAGGTTCACCGTGGCCGGCGCGGTCGTCTCGGTGAGGCCGTATCCCTCGAGGATCACGACTCCCAGGCTGTGGAAGAAGTGCCCCAGACGCGGCCCGAGCGGCGCTGATCCCGACACGGCGTGGCGGACACGGCCGCCCATCGCCGTGCGCAGCTTGCTGTACACGAGCTTGTCGAACAGTGCGAACTTCAGCCGCATGCCGAGGGGGATGCGCGCGCCCTCCTGAAGCAGGCGAGAGTGCTCGATCGCGGTGTGCGCCGCGGCCCGGAAGATCTTCCCCTTGCCGCCGGCCTCGGCCTTCTGCTCGGCGGAGTTGTAGACCTTCTCGAAGACGCGCGGGACGGCGAGGAGGTAAGTGGGCTTGAAGGAGCCGAGGGCCGGCAGTAGCTGCTTGGTATCGGGCTGGTGTCCGGTCTTCACGCCCGCGTGGACGTTGAGGATCGAGATGAACCGGGCGAACACATGCGCCGTGGTGATGAAGAGCAGCGTGGACGCGTCCGGCTCGGCGACGACCTCCTGCAGGGCCTTCCCGGAGTTGCGGGCGAGCTCGACGAAGTTGCTGTGGGTGAGGACGCAGCCCTTCGGGCGCCCGGTCGACCCGGACGTGTAGATGAGCGTGGCGATGTCGGAGCCGACGGCGATCTTCCGCCGACGTTCGATCTCGGCATCCGTCACGGCCGCACCCTGAGCGACGAGGGCGTCCAGGTCGCCCGCGTGCATCTCCCACACGGAGGTCACGAGGGGAACGTCCGAACGGACCTCGGCGAGCCGCGCGGAGTGGTCCGCGGACTCGGTGATGCAGGCCACGGCACCGGAGTCACTGAGGATCCATCCGATCTGTGCCGCAGAGCTGGTCTCGTAGATGGGGACCATGACCGCGCCGGCGAAGAACAGTGCGAAGTCGACCAGCGTCCAGTCGTACGTGGTGCGGGCGATGAAGCCGACCTTGTCGCCGGGCTGGATTCCCGCGGCGGCGAATCCCTTCGCGAGGGCGATCACCTGCGCGTGGAACTGCGCGGCGCTGATGTCGCGCCAGCCGTCTCCGTCGGGCACGGCGAACAGTGCACGCTGCGGGGTCTGGCTCACGCGGTCGACCAGCAGGTCGCTCACGTTCGCGGTGGGATCGGCGGGGACGATCGCGGGGACGTCGAATTGTGCCACGGCAGCTCCTTCGGTACCGGTACGGAATCTCGGGTTCGTTCGTACTGAGTCTAATCAGAGCATGAGCCGGGCGCACCGACGCCCGCTCGCGCGTGAGCGGGGACCGGCATGCCGCGGGGGCGATCTCGACGCGCCACTAGACTTCAAGGCGCCGTCGCGCGCGCGTCGGCGGAGAGGAGCGCGGTGCTCAAGGTCGGAATCGACATAGGCGGCACGAAGATCGCCGGCGGTGTGGTGGATGCCGAGGGGCGGATCGTGGAGAAGCTGCGCGTCGACACGCCCAAGGACACCGGTGCGCTCGCGCGGGCGGTCATCGACATGGCCGCCCACTTCCGGGCCGCACACGAGATCTCCGCGGTCGGTGTCGCCGCCGCCGGTTTCATCGACCGCGACCGCGCCGTCGTCATCCACGCCCCGAACATCGCCTGGCACAACGAGCCGCTCAAGGCGACCCTCGAGCAGGGCATCGGTCTGCCCGTGACCATCGAGAACGACGCCAACGCCGCGGGGTGGGCCGAGTTCCGGTTCGGGGCTGGACGCGACGTCGACCACATGGTGATGCTCACGATGGGCACCGGGGTCGGTGGAGCGGTCGTCCTCGACGGCGCGCTCTTCCGCGGCGGACACGGAATCGGCGGCGAACTCGGCCACACGCGGTTCGCACGGGACGGACGCGCCTGTGGCTGCGGTCAGAACGGATGCCTCGAACAGTACGCATCCGGGCGCGCGCTCCAGCGGGAGGCGAATGCGATCGCCGACGCCGGCGGCATCGGAGAAGCCCTCGCCCAGCTCCGCGAGGAGAGCGGAGTGATCAGCGGGCCGGCGGTATCGCGTCTGGTCCTCGCGGGTGATGCGGGTGCAATCGAAGCGCTGCGCCGGGTCGCGACGGCCCTCGGTGAGGCGTGCGGCGGCTTCCAAGCGGTCCTCGACCCCGAGCTCTTCGTCATCGGGGGTGGCGTCGCCCAGCTGGGGGATGATCTGCTGGAGCCCGTGCGCATCGCCTACGAGACCTCGCTGCCGGGCTACGGGGATCGCCCGGTGGCGCGCTTCGCCATCGCCCAGCTCGTCAACGACGCCGGCGTCATCGGCGTCGCCGACCTCGCGGGGGAGCAGGTCTAGTCCGATGTTCTATTGGCTGATGAAGTACGTGGTGATCGGGCCGATCGTGAAGGCGATCTTCCGACCCTGGATCGTCGGCCGCCGGAATGTCCCCGCCGAAGGCGGCGCGATCCTCGCCAGCAACCATCTCTCCTTCGTCGACTCGGTCTTCCTGCCACTGATGATCGACAGGCCGGTGGCGTTCCTCGCCAAGAGCGACTACTTCACCGGCAAGGGGCTGAAGGGCTGGGCCACCCGGGTCTTCTTCAAGGCGACCGGTCAGCTTCCGATCGACAGGTCCGGCGGCAAGGCGTCGGAGGCGTCCCTGAACACCGGTCTCCAGGTGCTCGGGAGAGGGGAGCTCCTCGGGATCTACCCGGAGGGCACCCGCAGCCCCGACGGCAAGCTCTACCGCGGCCGCACCGGCATCGCCCGGATGGCGCTCGAAGCGCGCGTCCCCGTCGTCCCCGTCGTGATGGTCGACACCGACACCATGATGCCGATCGGCACCCGCATCCCGCGCGTCGCCCGGGTCGGGGTGGTCATCGGCGAGCCGCTGGACTTCTCTCGCTTCGAGGGGATGGAGGGGGACCGCTACATCCTCCGTTCGATCACCGACGAGATCATGGTCGCGCTGCAGCGGCTCGGTGAGCAGGAGTACGAAGACGTCTACGCGTCGACGGTGAAAGACCGCCTCGTCACCCGCCCGCGCCGCCGCTGAAACGTGCATCTGCCCGCGCGTCTGCGCGGATAGACTGAGCGGATGCTCCAGCAGCTCGATCCCCTCGACCACTGGCGGACCCTGCCCATCAAGCAGCAGCCGTCGTGGCCCGACCCCGAAGCGGTCGCCGCGGTGTCCGCAGAACTGGCGACCCTCCCGCCGCTCGTCTTCGCCGGTGAAGTCGACAACCTTCGCGATCGGCTCGCGCGCGTGGCCTCAGGTCGCGCCTTCCTGCTCCAGGGCGGCGACTGCGCTGAGACGTTCGCCGGCGCGACGGCCGAGAAGATCCGCAACCGCATCAAGACCGTGCTCCAGATGGCCGTCGTGCTCACCTACGGCGCGTCGATGCCGGTCGTGAAGATGGGGCGGATGGCAGGGCAGTTCGCCAAGCCCCGCTCGAGCGATTCCGAAACGCGCGGCGATGTCACCCTGCCGGCCTACCGCGGTGACATCGTCAACGGGTACGACTTCACCGAGAACTCCCGTCAGGCCGACCCCGCCCGCCTGCTCAAGGGCTACCACACCGCGGCATCGACGCTGAACCTCATCCGGGCCTTCACCCAGGGCGGGTTCGCCGACCTCCGCGAGGTTCACTCGTGGAACAAGGGATTCGCGGAGAACCCGGCGAACCAGCGCTACGAGCGTCTCGCCACCGAGATCGACCGCGCCATCAAGTTCATGGAGGCGGCCGGAGCGAACTTCGACGAGCTCCGCGGGGTGGAGTTCTACACCGGCCATGAGGGTCTCCTCATGGATTACGAGCGCCCCATGACGCGCATCGATTCGCGCACCAGCACGCCGTACAACACCTCGGCCCACTTCCTGTGGGTGGGGGAGCGCACGCGCGAGCTCGACGGCGCGCACATCGACTACTTCTCCCGCATCCGCAACCCCATCGGCGTCAAGCTCGGACCGGCGACGTCACCAGACGTCGCTCTTCAGCTGATCGACAAGCTCGACCCGGAGCGCGAGCCCGGTCGTCTGACATTCATCACGCGCATGGGGGCCGGCAAGATCCGCGACGCGCTCCCGCCGCTGCTGGAAGCGGTCAAGGATGCCGGGGCCACGCCGGTCTGGGTCACCGACCCGATGCACGGCAACGGCATCACCACGCCCACCGGCTACAAGACGCGTCGCTTCGACGATGTGGTGGACGAGGTCCGTGGGTTCTTCGAGGCTCACCGCTCCGTCGGGACCTACCCCGGCGGCATCCACGTGGAGCTCACGGGCGACGACGTGACGGAGTGCCTCGGCGGCTCGGAGATGATCGACGAGGCGACCCTCGCCACACGCTACGAGTCGCTGTGCGACCCGCGTCTGAACCACATGCAGTCGCTGGAGCTCGCGTTCCTCGTCGCCGAGGAGCTCGAGAAGCGCTGATCGGCAGCGGCGGCGCCGACCCGGATCGCCGGGGACGGCGCCGTCAGCCGCTGACGGAGATCTCGATGTACACGCGCGTCCCCCGCAACAGCAGGGAGCCCGCGGCGGGGTTCGAGCTCGACACCCGCGTGATCGCGTCGGGGAACGGTGCCCACAGCGCCGAGTAGTCCACCTGGAAACCGGCGTCCTCGAGGGTTCCGATCGCCTGATCGCGCGTCTGCCCGACCACGTCGGGCACCTCGAACAGGGGGGGACCGGTGGAGACGATCAGGGAGATGGAGTCTCCGGGACGCCACCACCCGCCTCCTTCGCGATCGGTCGTTCCGACCACGAGCCCCGCTGCGATGTCCTCGCTGGACTGCTCGAGTGCACCCTCGGCCACCTCGAGCCCCGATGAGGTCAGGGTGGCGCGTGCATCCTCAGCGCTCATGCCACGCACGTTGGGGAGCGTTCCGAGCGAAACCCACAGCGTGGCGGCGTCGCCCTGGGTAGCGGTGCATCCGTCGCCGCACGGCACCTCTTCACCGCCCGCGCTCGGCCTGATCACGACGCCGACGACGCTGTCGCGTGCGGCGTCGGTGTAGAACCCGGACTCGCCGTCCGCGGTGATGTCCTGCTGGGCGAGGGCCTCGATGGCCTCGGTCTTGGACGTGCCGACGAGAGCGGGAACCTGCACCTGCGCGGGGCCGAGCGAGACGATGACCTCCACCGCGGCATCCTGCTCGAGGCGTGTTCCCGCTTCGGGATCTGTCCCGATCGCCTGGCCTGCGGGGACGTCGAGGCTGTGCTCACCTCGTTCCCGGGCTACCAGGCCTTCGTCGGCGAGTCGCTCGCTCGCCGTCTCGAAAGTGAGTCCGGCCACGTCGGGGACGGCGACCAGGCTTCCGGGGCCGGAACCGAACCACCACCCGGCGCCGGCGGCCGCCGTCGCGAGCAGGACGATGAGGAGGAAGACCCACCCGCCCACCGCACGCCGGCGCCGCGAGGCGCGACGCAGGCGCGCGGCGTTGTCGTTCCCCTCGGACGCGGCTGCCGGTGCGGTGCCGGTCGTGGCGGGAAGCACGGCGGTGAGGTCGCCCGAGGCGATTCCGTCGCCACGGGTCACCGAGATCGGGCCGGTCCGGGTGACGACGGGGGTGATGTCGAGGTGGCGCTCGATCTCGCGCAGACGGTCGAGCATCTCCTTCGCATCCGCCGGTCGGTCATCGGGGACCTTCTCGGTCGCCCACAGAACGAGCTCGTCGAGCGGTTCCGGCACGGCCGGGTTCTTCACACTGGGCCGGGGAACCGAGTCCGTCGCGTGCTGGAAGGCGATCTGCATCGGCTGCTCGCCCTTGTATGGCTGCTCGCCGACGAGCATCTCGTAGAGCATGATGCCGAGGGCGTAGATGTCACTGCGCGCATCCGCGGTCCCGCGCGTGACCAGCTCCGGGGCGAGGTAGGCGATGGTTCCGAGCAGTTGCGCCCCGGTCGCGGTGTTGGCCGTGGTCGCGCGCGCGAGGCCGAAGTCGCCGATCTTGATGCGACCGTCCTCGGCGAGCAGGACGTTCTCCGGCTTGACGTCGCGGTGGATGATGCCGGCCCGGTGCGCGGCCGCCAGGCCCGAGAGGATGGCGTCCATGATGGTCACCGCCTGAGGAACGGTCAGGCGTCGCTGGTCCCGGAGCAGGTCGCGCAGGGTGATCCCGGGCAGGTACTCCATGACGAGGTAGGCCATCTCGCCGTCCTGGCCCTGATCGAAGACGTTCACCACATGGGGGTCCGCCAGGCGGGCGGCGGAGCGGGCCTCCTGGATGAACCTGCTCTGGAACACGCTGTCGTCGCTCAGGTGGCCGTGCATCACCTTCAACGCCACGCGCCGTTCCAGCCGCAGGTCGGTCGCGACGTAGACCGTCGCCATGCCGCCACGGGCGATACGAGCACGCACCCGATACCGGCCGTCGACGAGACGGCCGATCAGCGGGTCGGTCTGCTGACTCGTGCTCACGCTCAGAGTCTACGGACGGCGAGCCGTGAGTCCGCGGAGCGGCTCACCCCAGAGCGGCCAGCCATTCGTACGCCGCGTGCTCCCAGGCTCCGTAGCGGTCGGGGTACGCCGAGATCTGCACGGCTTGGGCAGCTTCGGCGAACGACATCTGCTCCCACCCGGGGATGTCGAGCAGACCGCGCGTCGCGGAGCCGTTCGGGTCGGCCGGGCCGCCGTAGAAGACGCGGATCGCGTGATCGGGCGTACGGAGCTGAGCTTCCGTGCCCCAGCCGGTGCTCGGTCTCTGCTGGAAGAGCCCGAGGGAGTCGCGATCGCCCCAGTCGAGGTTCCGGATCCACGATTCCTGCATCGCTGCGCCCAGGGCGATCGCTATGCCGCGGTCGGGAACCCCGAGTTCGCGTCCCACCGCGATGATGTGACGGGCATGGGTGGACTGCTCGTCGTCCAACGGCACCGACAGGGCGATCGGGGCGGGCGTCGTCGCGGCCGCGGGCGTCGCTGCCAGCGGGAGCGCCAGAGTCTGACCCGGATAGATGATGGACGACCACTGGAGTCCGTTCGCCGCCAGGATGCTCTCCACGCTCACTTCGTGTCGCTCGGCGATGCCGCTGATGGTGTCGCCCGCGACGACGGTGTGCGATGCGGCGGGGGCGGGCGCGGGGGCGGTGGTCGGCGCGGCGGCGCGCACGACGAGCTCCTGTCCCGGGTGGATCACGGAGTCCCACGCGAGACCGTTGAGCGCGAGGACGTCCTCGGTGCGTACGCCGAATCGGGAGGCGATGCCGCTGACGGTGTCGCCGGCGACGACCGTGTGGCGGGTCTCGGCACGCGTCTCTGCGCTGCCGATCACCGATACCGCGGCCCGGTGGGCGTCGACGGGATTCGAGGCGCTCTTCGGGGAGGCGTGCGTCCGGAGGGTGTCCGCGTGTGACGGGGGAGCTGCGGAGAGGACGACGGCGAGCGAACCGACGACGGCGAGGGGGAGGGCGGGACCGCGGGTGGGAGCGGTGAGATGACGCATGGGGTCTCCTTCGTCGAGGGCACACGATGCGTGTCGCGCGCGGGCGTCCGGCTCTCCCATGTTAAAGGTGTGGCGAATGAGGTTCGTGAGGGCTGTGTGAGAGTTGGGTATCAGCGGTCGATTGCGGCAGTGAGATAGTTGACGGGTGACTGCCGATGCTTCCCCTCTCGCCACCGAGTGGCTGACGCTCCCTGATCTCGTCGAGGTCCTCGACGAACCGCTGGGTCGGGTGCGGCGCCTGCTCGACGATCACCACCTCGTCGGAACGCGACGCGACGGATCCCTGAAAGTCCCCGCGCTCTTCGTCGTGGACGGTGCACCGCTCCCGTCCCTCCGGGGCACGGTCATCGCCCTGCACGACGCGGGTTTCAGCGACGATGAGGCGATCGATTGGCTGCTCGCGGACGAGGACTCCATCGGCATGGCGCCGATCGAGGCGCTCCGCGCCGGCCGCAAGAGCGAGGTGCGCCGCGTGGCGCGAGCTCTGGCCTGACCGTCTTCTCCATCCGATCAGGCTCATCCCGTCGGGTCAGGTGACCCGGACGGTCGCTGCCCGTGCCAGCTCGCGCAGGTCTCCGACGGCCGCGTTGTCCAGGCGTGCGCCGGACAGCGCGCGCTCCGCCTGTCGGGCGTAGTCGGCGATCAGCTGCTCCACGCGCTCCAGAGCGCCGGCGTCGATGATCGTCTGCTGAAGGGAGGCGATCTGGGTGTCCTCGAGGGAGGGGTCGCCCAGCAGATCGTCCACGACACGCCGTGCGGGGAGGGGCAGAGCCTCGCGCGCGTACGCGATCAGAACGGTGCGCTTCCCCTCGCGCAGGTCGTCGCCGGACGGCTTGCCGGTCTCCTTCTCATCGCCGAAGACGCCGAGGACGTCGTCGCGGAGCTGGAAGGCCATGCCGAGCGGGTGCCCGAATGCCGCCAGCGCGGCGGTCTGCGCCTGGTCGGCCCCCGCGATCGCCGCCCCGATGACGAGCGGCTGCTGGATGCTGTATCGGGCCGACTTGAGTGACGCGACGCGCAGTGCGCGTTCGGCGTGACGCTCGTCCGGTTCGGCGCGGAAGGCGGACTCCTCCGCGACGTCCAGGAACTGGCCGATCGTGACTTCGCTCCGCATCTTGGCGTACTCGGCCCGCGCGGCGCGGGCGCGCGACGCGTCGACCGACCCGACAGCGTCTTCGAGGAGGTCGTCGCTCCACGCGACGAGCAGGTCGCCGAGGAGGATCGCCCCGGAACGACCGAAGGCCTCCGCGTCGCCCTGCCA
The DNA here is from genome assembly GCF_021654035.1 of Microbacterium aurantiacum. GTDB lineage: Bacteria > Actinomycetota > Actinomycetes > Actinomycetales > Microbacteriaceae > Microbacterium > Microbacterium aurantiacum. The sequence continues at coordinate 161,935 of NZ_JAJPDW010000004.1, read as the reverse complement.
TTGCGCTGCGCGGTGCGCGGCCTCCAGTGCGCGGTGGGCGGAAGGGTGCCCTCGACGGGTGTCGGAGTTGTCGACGACGTCGTCGTGGACGAGGGCTGCGGCGTGGAAGACCTCGAGGGACGCGGCGACGCCGATCAGAGCGTCGGGGAAGTCGTCCACGGGTGAGCGCAGCGCCTCCACGGCACGCCATCCCGCGACGCAGAACCTGCCGCGCAGGCGCTTTCCGCCCGTCAGGGCGGTGACGGCTGCGTCGGTCAGAAGCCGCGCTTCGGGGCCGAACTCGGCCGTCGTCGCGCGCTGGAGACCCAGGAATGTGTCCAGACGCTGGGAAATGGCTTCGATCGGAGCGCGAGAGGGTGACACGGGCCTAGCCTAGTGATCTACGGGCCACGTAGAATCGACGAACCACAGCCTTTAGAGGGGGACGCATGCCACTCTCCGAACAGGAGCAGCGCCTGCTCGATGAGATGGAACGCCATCTCATGCGGAACGACGCCGATGTCGTCAGTGCGCCTCGCGACGGACGCACGCTCAGTTACCGGAACATCGTCTACGGCACGATCCTCGTGCTGCTGGGCCTCGGCGGACTCATCGTCGGCGTCTCGCAGCAGCTGATCGTGGTGGGCGTGATCGGGTTCGTCGTCATGCTGGGCGGCGTGATCTTCGCGGTCACTCCGGGCAAGGCATCCGGCAAGGCTCCGGCCGAGCCCGACGTGTCTCGAGCCCGGGCGCCGAAGCAGAGTTCCGCTTCCTTCATGGATCGCATGAACGACCGTTGGGACAAGCGTCAAGAAGGACGCTGACCCTCCTCTCTCCAACAAAAAGAGCACCGACCTTCGGGTCGGTGCTCTTTTTCGTGCGCCGTGGGGGAGGAGGGGGGATCCGGGGTGCGAATGGGTATCGAAGTGGAGGAAAGTGGAGTAAAGTGGCGTGAAACTTCGGGGCCGGACGAAGGGGGTGGGATGAGCCGATGCTGCTGGGCACGCACACTCCCAAACTCGACGACAAGGGTCGCGTCATCCTTCCGGCGAAGTTCCGCGACGACCTCGGGGACGGCGTCGTGGTGACCCGCGGGCAGGACCGCTGCCTGTACGTCTTCTCCACGGCCGAGTTCGAGCGCGTGCACGAGCGCATCCGCGAGGCCCCCCTCGCGAACAAGCAGGCGCGGGACTTCCTGCGCATGTTCCTCTCCGGCGCCAGCGCGGAGAAGCCGGACGGGCAGAACCGCATCACGATCCCCGTGCCCCTCCGTGCGTACGCGGGTCTCGGAAAGGACCTCGTCGTGACGGGCGTCGGTGCGCACGCGGAGATCTGGGACGCAGAGGCCTGGAACGCCTACGCCGAAGCGAACGAAGAGACGTTCGCCGAGCTGGAGCAGGAGGTGATCCCGGGACTCTTCTGAACCCTCGACCGTGACTCCCAGCCGCTTCGCCCTGACGCACTTCCCCGGCGCCAGGTCAGAGCGGATGGGGATCAGGGCCGAGGAACGGAACCCCCTTCATCATGAATCTCCGCGACATCCACACCCCCGTCCTCCTCGAGCGCTGCATCGAGCTCCTCGGCCCCGCCCTCGCCACCGACGACGCCCTCCTCGTGGACGCCACCCTGGGCATGGGCGGACACGCCGAAGCCTTCCTCGACCGTTTTCCGCGCGCCCGGCTGATCGGACTCGACCGGGACCGCGATGCCCTGCGGATCGCGGGCGAGCGGCTGTCGCGTTTCGGCGACCGGGTGCACTTGGTGCACACGGTGTACGACGGCATCGCGGACGCGGTGGCGTCCGTGGGCCTCGGCGCGCCGACGGCGATCCTCTTCGACCTCGGCGTCTCCTCCCTCCAGCTCGACGTCGCCGACCGCGGCTTCGCCTACTCCCGTGATGCACCGTTGGACATGCGGATGGACCAGAGCGCCGGGATCACCGCCGCCGAGGTGGTCGCCACCTACGGCGAGGGGGATCTTCGCCGCATCTTCGAGCGGTACGGGGAGGAGAAGCTCGCCGGACGGTATGCGCGGGCGATCATCGCCGCGCGGAACGAGCAGCCCATCGAACGGTCCGGTCGACTCGTGGACATCCTCGTCGCCGCGACCCCGCACGCCGTCCAGCGGGCCGGGCATCCCGCCAAGCGCGTCTTCCAGGCGCTGCGGATCGAGGTCAACCGCGAGCTCGCCGTCCTCGAGCATGCGATTCCCGCCGCGCTGGAGATCCTGCCCGTCGACGGCCGGATCGTCGTGCTGTCGTACCAGTCCCTCGAGGACCGCCTCGTCAAGCGCGAGTTCGCGGCGGTCTCGGCGTCCACCGCCCCGCGTGGCCTGCCCGTCGAGCTGCCCGAGCACGCGCCGCGCTTCCGGCTGCTCTCCAAGGGCGCAGAACTCGCGACCGAGGAGGAGCGGGCGGTCAACCCCCGCGCGACTCCCGTGCGCCTGCGCGCCGCCGTCAGAATCCGGGAGGACGCATGAGTGCCGCCGCTCAGCCGTGGGGGTCGGCGCTTCCTCACCGCGCCCCCGACGCACGACCGGACGGCATCCGTCCGCTCCGCGTCGTGGACGCGCCCGCGCGTCGCCGTCGCCCGCGGCGTGCGTTCGGCGTCATCGCCGTCGTCGGCGCCTTCGTGATCGCCGGGGCGCAGATGGCCTTGTCGATCCTCACGACCCAGGGCGCGTACGAAGTGGCCGCCCTCACTCAGCAGCAGCGCGATCTGACCTACCAGTCGCAGATCCTCTACGACGAGGTCGCGGGCCTGTCCTCGCCCCAGTACCTCGCGGCCAATGCGTCGGCACTCGGCATGGTGATCGGCGACGCGCCCAGCTACCTCCGGCTCAGCGACGGCGCCTTCCTCGGGGCGGGGGAGATGGCGGGCGGCTCGGCCTCGATCGATGCCGCCACGCGGGGAAGCGTGCCCAACGCCCTGATCACGGGAACCCCGCTCGTCACCGATCCGGACGCGACGATCGCCGGGGCCCCCGTGCTCGACGCGGTCATGGGTGCCGACGGCACGGTCTCCGACACGCCGCCGCCGATCACCGACGGGTTGCCCACACCGAGCACACACTGATCCCACCGGCCCGCCACGACGATGCGAGAGACATGACCACCCGCACCACCCGCAGCCCGCGCAGGCGCACCGTCGTCGCGCTCGCCGTGGTCCTCGCGGTGCTCGCGGGCTTCATCGTGCGTCTGGTCGACATCCAGATCGTCAACGCCGACGAGCATGTCGCTGATTCGATCGAGAACGCCCTCGGCGGCTCGCAGACGCTCTACGGCGCGCGCGGCGAGATCGTCGACGAGCAGGGAGACACCCTCGCCGGCAGCATCCTCCTCTACGACTGCCAGCTCGACCCGCTGCTCATCACGCAGATCGACACCCAGATCCTCGACGGCACCTCCTCCCGGCGCCCGTGGATCGAGGTCTCCGAGGACGTCGCGGAGATCACCGGGCAGGATGTCGCGGCGGTACGCGCCATCGTCGCCGACGCGCTGGCGGAGAACCCGGACTCGCGCTTCGCCTACCTCGAGCGCCGCGTGACCACCGAGCAGTACCGGTCGCTCGCCGATCTGGCGATGCCGTACATCGTGTGTGTGCCCCACCCGGCCCGCGCTTACCCCGACGGCGCGGTGGCGGGCAACCTCATCGGATTCGTCGGATCCGACGGTACGGCTCTCGAGGGCTACGAGCTCTCCGCCGACTCCTGTCTGGCCCCTACCGAGGGGTCGCGCACCTTCCAGCGGGGCAAGGACGGGGTCTTGATCCCGGGCACCGAGAAGGTGCAGCCCGCCGAGGACGGCGGCACCCTCGCACTCACCATCGACCGCGACCTGCAGTGGTATCTCCAGCAGCTCATCGGCGAGCAGGTGCAGGACATGGGCGCGCAGCGCGGCGGCATCCTCGTCGTGGAGACGAAGACCGGAAAGATCCGCGCGGCGGCGGAGTACCCGAGCGTCGATCCCAACGACCCGCTCGCGAGCGAGCTCGACGATCGAGGCAACTGGATCTTCCGCGGCACGTTCGAGCCGGGGTCGACCTTCAAAGCCCTCACCGCCGCCACGGTCGTGGACGCCGGGGGGCAGAACACCGAGTCGACGGTCGTCGCGTCGAGCCAGGAGACCTTCGCCAACGGGGCCCGGGTGCGCGACGCCTTCGCCCACCCCGCCTACGCCTACACCCTCACCGGCGTCCTCATCGACTCGTCCAACGCGGGCATCTCGAAGTTCAGCGAGAAGGTCGACGCGCAGACGCGGTACGACTACTTCCAGAGGTTCGGCATCGGGGAAGGCAGCGCCGTCTCGTTCTACGGCGAGGAGCAGGGTGTGCTGCGCCCGTCCGACCAGTGGGACAACCAGACGCTCTACAACACCTCGTTCGGACAGGGGCTCACCACGACGATGCCCGAGCTCGCCGGGGCGTACGCGGCGATCGCCAACGACGGCGTGCGGATGCCGCTCTCGCTCGTCGAGTCGTGCACCGCCGCCGACGGCACGGTCACCACGCCCGACCTGCCCGAGCCGGAGCGCGTCATCAGCGAGGATTCCGCGTCGCAGGTGCGGGCGATGCTCGAGAACGTCTTCCTGCAGGCGTCCTACTCGCCGCAGGTGGCGATCCCCGGCTACCGGGTCGCCGGCAAGACCGGAACGGGTGAGAAGGTCGACCCCGTGACCGGCGGCTACAAGTCCGGCGTCTACTACACCTCGATGGTGGGATTCGCCCCCGCCGAGGACCCAGAGTACCTCGTCGTGGTCACCCTCGACGAGCCGACGAAGGTAACATCGTCTGCGGCCAACGCGACGGCGTTCCAGAAGGCCATGACCCAGGTCCTCAAGACCTATCGCGTCATGCCCTCCACGACGTCGCCCGAGGTTCTGCCGAAGTTCGGATGAGCACTCCGACCCGGCCGGAGAACACATGATCCCTCTCACCATCGCCCAGATCGCCCGCGCCACGGCCGGCGACCCACTCCTTTCCGGTGACGACACGCTCGACACCGTCGTGTCGGGGACGGTCGACACCGACTCCCGCCTCATCCGCCCGGGCGACGTCTTCGTCGCCAAGCCCGGGGAGACCACCGACGGGCATCGGTTCGTGGCGACGGCGGCCGAGGCCGGCGCGGCGCTCGCGCTGGTCGAACGTCCCGTGGATGCTCCGCTGACGCAGATCGTCGTCGCGGATGCTGTGACCGCGCTGGCCGATCTCGCCCGCGCCGTCGTGGCCGACGTCCGGGAGCGCGGTGATCTGCGCATCGTCGGGATCACCGGCTCGAATGGCAAGACGACGACGAAGAACCTCCTCGCCCGGATCCTCGAGGGCGAAGGAGAGACCGTGTCGCCCCGGGCCTCGTTCAACAACGAGGTGGGCGCGCCGCTGACGATGCTCCGCGTCGGTGCCGACACCCGGTATCTCGTGAGCGAATTCGGTGCGAGCGCGCCGGGGGAGATCGCGCGCCTTGCGGGTCTCGTCCACCCCGACGTCGGCATCGTGCTCATGGTGGGGATGGCGCACGCCGGCGGGTTCGGCGGCATCGAGGCCACGTTCCACGCCAAGTCCGAACTCGTCCGCGCGGTCCGGGCGGGCGGACTCGCCGTCCTCAACGCGGACGACGCCCGCGTCGCGGCGATGGCACCCATCGCCGCGGAGGGCGAGGTGAACGTGCGGTGGTTCGGCCGCGGCGCCGACGCCGACGTCCGCGCCGAAGCCGTCAAGGTCACCGCGTCCGGCACCCACTGCACGGTGGTGGCGGACGGCGTCTCGGCGCCCCTGCACCTGCGCGTCCTCGGCGAGCATCACGTGATGAACGCCCTCGCCGCGATCGCCGCGGCAACGGCCCTCGGAGTGAGTCTCACCGACGCCGTGGCGCGCGTGGAGACACTGGAGCTCGCCGAGCGCTGGCGCATGCAGGCCCTCGGGTCCGAGCGGGTGCGCATCATCAACGACGCCTACAACGCCAGCCCCGACTCCATGGCCGCCGCGCTGCGGACCCTCGCGCAGATCACCCGCCCCGGCGAGCGCACGGTCGCCGTCCTCGGCGCGATGAGCGAGCTGGGTGAGTACGCGGAGGACGAGCACGACCGGATCGGGCTCCTCGCGGTCCGCCTCGGCATCCAGCGCATCGTCATCGTCGGGCCCGAGGCGCGGCGCATGTACCTCGAAGCGATCGCGCAGGGGTCCTGGGACGGCGAGGCGGTCTTCTTCGCCACGGCGGACGAGGCGTACGACTACCTGCTCGGCGAGCTGCGCGACGGGGATCGCGTGCTGGTGAAGTCCTCCAACTCGGTGGGGCTGCGGTTCCTCGGCGACCGTCTGGGAGAATCCTTCTCGTGAGATCCCTTCTGACCGCGGCGGCGATCTCGCTGGCATTCACCCTCTTCCTCACCCCCGTCTTCCTGAGGCTCTTCCGACGGTGGGGCTGGGGGCAGGTGATCCGGACCCCCGAGAACCTGCACAACCCCAGCCACGGGGAGAAGCGCGGAACGCCCACCATGGGCGGCACGATCTTCATCGTCGGCACGATCGTCGGCTACCTCGTCGGCGGCTACACCGGGAACAACCCGCCCACGATCTCCGGTCTCCTCGTCCTCTGGCTCATGCTCGGCTTCGGCACCGTGGGCTTCATCGACGACTATATGAAGGTGCGGCAGCAGCGGAGCCTGGGCCTCTCGGGCTGGCGGAAGATCGTCGGCCAGATCCTTGTGCTCGTGCCGTTCGCGATCGTGGCGCTGAACTTCCCCAACCAGTGGGGTCAGACGCCGGCATCCCCGTACATCTCGGTCTTCCGCGACGTACCCGTGCTGTCCTTCATGGTCCTCGGACCCATCCTCGGCTGGCTGCTGTATCTCGCCTGGATCTCCTTCATCGGCACGGCGTTCTCGAACTCCGTGAACGTCAGCGACGGCCTGGACGGCCTCGCCGCGGGCGCGGGCATCTTCGTCGCGGGCGCCTACAGCCTCATCGCCTTCTGGCAGTTCAACCAGGCCTGCTGGGGCGGTGAGGCGCTCTCCGCGACCGCGCAGCCCGCGTGCTACGCCGTACGGGATCCCTTCGATCTCGCGATCGTCTCCGCCGCGTTCGTCGGTGCGCTCGTCGGGTTCCTCTGGTGGAACGCGCCCAAGGCGAAGGTCTTCATGGGCGACGTGGGCTCGATGGCGATCGGCGGCGTCCTCGCCGCCATGGCGATCCTCACCCGCACCGAACTCCTCGCGGTCCTCGTCGCCGGCGTCTACGTCATCGCCTCCGGTTCGGTGATCCTTCAGCGCGCGTACTTCAAGGTGACCCGCGGAAAACGCCTCTTCCTCATGAGTCCCCTCCACCACCATCTCGAGATGCGCGGCTGGCCCGAGATCACGATCGTCGTGCGGATGTGGATCATCGCCGGGCTCCTCGCCGTCTCCGGTGTCGGTTTCTTCTACGTCGAATGGCTGACCCGCACGTGAGCGCCGAGCGTCTGCAGGGGCTGACCAGCTGGTACGCGGACTGGACGGGTCTGCGCGTCGCCGTCCTCGGCCTCTCGGTCACCGGCTTCTCCGTCGCCGACACCCTCGCCGAACTCGGCGCCGAGGTGCTGGTCGTCAGCGAGGGCGCCGACGAGCAGTACGCGCGCCTCCTTCCGGTCATCGGCGTCGCGGCATGGACCGGACCGCTCGACGAGGTTCCGGACGATCTGGTGGCGTTCGCCCCCGACGTCGTCGTCGCCTCGCCGGGATTCGCGCCGAACCACCCGCTCGTGCGGTGGGCGGAGGACGCGGGGATCCCGCTCTGGGGAGACATCGAGCTGGCGTGGCGCGTACGCGACAAGGTCGTCCGTCCGGACGGACGTCCGGTGGACTGGGTGCTCATCACCGGCACCAACGGGAAGACGACGACCACGCGGCTCACGGCCACGATGCTCGTGGCGGGCGGCCTGCGCGCCGCTCCGGTCGGCAACATCGGGACGCCCGTCCTCGACGCGATCCGCGACCCCGGGGGCTTCGACGTCCTGGTCGTGGAGCTGTCGAGCCACCAGCTGTGGTACCTCGGCCGCCAGGACTCGCCCGAGCCGGTCTCGCCGCACGCCGCGGTGTGCCTGAACCTCGCCGCCGATCACCTGGAGTGGCACGGTTCCTTCGACGCGTACCGCGACGCCAAAGCCCATGTCTACGACCGGACCCGCGTCGCGTGCGTCTACAACAAGGCCGATGCCGCCACCCGCGCCATGGTGGAGGACGCCGAGGTCGTCGAGGGTGCGCGCGCCATCGGTTTCGACCTGGGCGTCCCCGGCCCGAGCGACCTCGGCGTCGTCGACGGCATCCTGGTCGACCGCGCGTTTCTCGAGGAGCGGCGGACGAGCGCGCTCGAGCTCACCACGGTCGCCGAGCTCGACGAGGCGGGGCTGGCGGCTCCGCACATCGTCTCGAACATCCTGGCCGCGGCGGCGCTGGCGCGATCGCTCGACGTCGAACCCGCCGCCATCCGCGACGCCCTCCGCTCCTTCCGTCTGGATCCTCACCGCATCGAGGTCGTCGCGCGGCATGCCGGGATCACCTGGGTCGACGACTCGAAAGCGACGAATCCTCACGCGGCGGCGTCTTCGCTCGCCGCCTACCCGGGAGCGGTCTGGATCGTGGGGGGACTCCTCAAGGGGGTCGACATCTCCGAGCTGGTGGCCGCACGCGCCTCGTCGATCACCGCGGCGGTCGTCATCGGCGAGGACCGTACCGCCGTGGTCGACGCGTTCATGCGACACGCGCCGGGGGTGCCCCTGTTCGAGGCGGTCGCCGCTCAGACTGAAGACGTCATGGCGAGGGCTGTCGAACTGGCCGCCGGGATCGCGCGTGACGGCGACGTGGTCCTCCTCGCGCCGGCTGCGGCATCCTTCGACCAGTTCTCCTCCTATGCAGACCGCGGGCGCAGATTCGCCGCCGCGGTGCACGATCGGATCCGGACGGGAGCGCAGGGTGAGCACGACGCATCCCCGGAATCTCCCGACCTCGGCCCCTGAGCCCGAGCGTCGGGGGCTCTCCGCCCGGGTCAGCCTCGGCCGCGTGTTCGCGCCCGTTCCGAGCGAGTTCCTCCTCATCGCCTCCACGGCGCTGCTGCTGACCCTGTTCGGGCTCGTGATGGTGCTGTCGGCGACATCGGCGACGACGACGGCGGCGGGGGTGGCGCCGTGGGACGCCGCGGTCAAACAGCTCGTCTTCGCGGCGCTCGGCATCCCGCTGATGTTCATCGCCAGCCGTCTGCCGTTGGCGTTCCTCAAGCGCATGGCATGGCCGGCGCTCATCGGCGCGACCGTGCTGCAGCTCCTCGTGTTCACACCCCTCGGCGTCTCGAACGACGGCAACCGCAACTGGATCAACATCGCCGGCCTCCAGGCGCAGCCGTCGGAGTTCCTCAAGCTCGCCCTCGCGCTGTGGGTGGGGTACGTGCTCTATCGCAAGCAGACGCTCATGGCGCTGTGGCGTCACGTCTACATCCCGCTCGTGCCGGTGGCGGTGCTCGTGATCGCCACCGTTCTCGCCGGTCACGACCTCGGCACGGCGATGATCCTCGCCCTGCTTGTCCTCGGCGCCCTGTTCTTCTCCGGGGTCCGACTGCGCATCTTCGTCCTTCCCGCGCTCGGCGCCGCAGCGGCGGTGGCATACCTCGCCGTCGCGAGCCCCGACCGCATGCGGCGCTTCATGAGCTTCCTCAACACCGATTGCCTCTCGGATTACCTCAACGACTGCTACCAGCCGCTGCACGGCATGTGGGCGCTGGCCGGCGGCGGAGTCTTCGGGCTCGGGCTGGGGAACTCGCGGGAGAAGTACGACTGGCTCCCCGCGGCGGCGAACGACTACATCTTCGCCATCGTCGGCGAAGAGCTCGGCCTGATCGGCTGCGCGGTCGTGCTCGGTCTCTTCGCCCTCTATGCGGTCGGTGCGTTCCACATCATCCGCAAGACCGACGACCCGTTCGTGCGGATCGTCTCAGGGGCGATCACGGTGTGGATCGTCGGACAGGCGCTCATCAACATCGGCGTCGTGCTCCGCGTCTTCCCCGTCCTCGGAGTCCCGTTGCCCTTCATGTCGCAGGGGGGCACGTCTCTCATGTCGGTACTGCTCGCGAGCGGCGTGCTGCTGGCTTTCTCCCGAACGCTGCCGGACGTCGCACGGCGACGGGAAGCCGCGATCGCGGCGGCGCGACGTCCCCGGACGCGCTGAGCTCACAGCGTCCCGCCGGTAGGGTCGATGCGGTGACGACGTATCTTCTGGCCGGCGGCGGGACAGCCGGACATGTCAACCCTCTGCTCGCCTTGGCGGACGGTCTGCGCGAGCGGGAACCCGATGCCCGGATCCTTGTCCTGGGAACGCGGGAGGGTCTTGAATCCCGCCTCGTCCCGGCGCGCGGGTACGAGCTGCTGATCGTCGACAAGGTGCCCTTCCCGCGCCGCCCGGATCGCGCCGCGGTCGGCTTCCCCGCGCGTTTCCGTCGTGCCGTCGCTCAGGTCCGCGAGCACATCCGCGCGCATGGGGTCGACGTCGTCGTCGGGTTCGGCGGCTATGCGGCGGCTCCGGCCTACGTCGCCGCGCGTCGGGCCGGCATCCCCGTCGTCGTGCACGAGGCCAATGCCAAGCCCGGCCTCGCGAACGTGCTCGGTGCCCGCCGGGCCGCCGCCGTCGGGGTGGCCTTCGAGGGGACGCCGCTGCGCGGCGGTCGTTTCGTCGGGATGCCGCTCCGGCGCGAGCTGGTCGACCTCGACGTGGAGTCCGTGCGCCCGCGCGCGGCCATGGATCTCGGGCTCGACCTCGACCGCCCGACGCTGCTCGTCTTCGGCGGTTCGCTCGGCGCGCAGCGATTGAACGAGGCGTTCGGCGAGGGACACGACGCCGCGTGGCGGGATGTCCTGGACGCCGGCTGGCAGCTCGTGCACGTGACGGGGGAGAGGTCCGAGCTCACCGATCCCGGTGTCCGCGGCTACGTCGTCCGCCGCTACATCGACAGGATGGACCACGCCTTCGCGGCGGCCGACTTCGTCGTCTCGCGTTCCGGCGCGGCCACGGTGAGCGAGATCAGTGCACTCGGCCTCCCCGCGGTGTACGTGCCCTACGCCGTCGGGAACGGGGAGCAGGCGCTCAATGCGGCATCAGCAGTGGACGCCGGTGCCGCCGTCCTCGTGGACGACGCGGGGTTCGACGGCGACACGGTTCGGCGTGACATCGTGCCGCTCCTCATGGATTCCCCACGTCGCGCCGCGATGGCCGACGCCGCTGCGCGCGTGGGCACGCGACGCGGCACGGAGAATCTGATCGCGGTGGTCGACGAGGTCCTTGCGGCGCGCGTCACGAGGTGACGGGACCCCCGTCCGCGGCGGGCGATCGCAGCGCGGCGGTCACGAGGTCGACCGTGGTGGCCGCATCCACCCGCAGTGCCCGCATCTGCGCGACGAAGTCGGCGGCTGCGCGTTGCGCACGTCTCTCGGCCTCGTCGCCGCGGGGAGCGACGAAGGTTCCGTTGCGGCCTCGCGTCTCGATGAAGCCCGTCGATTCGAGTTCGCGATAGGCGCGCGCGACGGTGCCGGGAGCGATGCCCAGATCCTCGGCGAGACGACGGACGGTGGGCAGTCGGGATCCGGGCGCCAGCTCGCCCGACACCATCGCGTCGGTCATCTGTGTGCGGAGCTGCTCGAACGGAGGCACCGGGGAGCGCGGGTCGATGACGATCATGCCGGTCTCCCGCCGGCGATCGCACGCGGCGCGCGGGGGAGGAGGTCGGCGCGGAGTCGACCCTGCCCGACGGTCGCGAGTGCCGCGCTCATCCGCAGCGAGCGGAGTGCGTCGGTGCGGAAGAGTTCGACCAGGCCAGCTCGAGCCCGTCGGTCGCCGGCTGCGGATGCGCGAGGATCCGTCGCTCCATGGCGACGGTGGCCACCCGGACGGACAGCGCGAAGGCGAGGGCGAGGAATCCCACGCTGCGCCCGGATCGGGTCGCTGAGATCGATGACCATGCGTCTTTTGTATCATCCATGTATCAATGTGTCGACACACGCGCGGCTCTCCGCGCGCCCACAGGGGAGGCGGAGCGAGCGGACCTAGGATTGTCGGGCCATGATCAGACCCGACCTCAGCCTCCCGATCCCCGATCGCATCGACGCCGCCCACTTCATCGGGATCGGCGGTTCGGGCATGTCCGGACTCGCGCGCATGTTCCTCGCGCGCGGCATCCGCGTCTCCGGGTCCGATCGCGCCGACAGTGCGGTCCTGCGCGAGCTGGCGGCGCTCGGCGCGGACGTCCACATCGGTCACGATGCCGCCCACCTGCCCACGGATGCCGACACGGTCGTCCACACCGGCGCGATCTGGCCGGAGAATCCCGAACTCCTGCTCGCCCGCGAGCGCGGACTCGCCGTGATCCACCGATCCCAGGCGCTGCACTGGCTCATCGGCGGTCGACGCCTGGTCGCGGTCGCGGGGGCGCACGGGAAGACGACGTCGACCGGCATGGTCGTCACCGCCCTCCAGGGCCTCGATGTCCACCCGACCTTCGTCAACGGCGGTGTGATCGCGCAGCTCGGGGTCTCCAGCGGAACGGGATCGGACGACCTGTTCGTGATCGAGGCGGACGAGTCCGACGGGACGTTCCTCCTCTACGACACGGCGGTCGCCCTCGTCACCAACGTCGACCCCGACCACCTCGACCACTGGGGCTCGCGCGAGGCGTTCTTCGACGCCTTCGTGCGCTTCGCCGACCGCGCGTCGGAGGCGGTGGTGATCTCGTCGGATGATCCCGGGGCCCGGGAGGTGCGGACGCGCCTGTCCCATGAGCGAGTGATCACGTTCGGCGAGTCGGAGGACGCCACGGTACGCGTCCATGACGTCGACACCGAGGGCGGGCTCCGCTTCTCCTTGACGGCGGACGGCCGCACCCTCCACACGGAGCTGCCGGTGCCGGGAGTCCACAACGCGATCAACGCCGCGGGCGCGGTGGCGGTCCTCGGCGCGCTCGGCATCGGGCTCGAGGATGCCGTCCGTGCCGTCGGAGGCTTCGCCGGGACGGTGCGGCGGTTCGACCTGCACGGTGTGCGACGCGGTGTCAGCGTGTACGACGATTACGCGCATCACCCGACCGAGGTGGAGGCGGCCCTCGCGGGTGCGCGCAGCGTGGTCGGGACGGGTCGCATCATCGCCATCCAGCAGCCGCACACCTACTCGCGGACGCAGGAGATGTACCGCGAGTTCGCGGACGTGCTCGAGCGCTTCGCCGATCACACGGTCATGCTCGACGTCTACGGTGCCCGCGAAGACCCGGTGCCCGGTGTGACGGGCGAGCTCGTCAGCAGCGCGTTCCGCGACCCTTCGGCTGTGCACTATGTGCCCGATTGGCAGAAGGCGGCCGATTACGCCGCGTCCGTGGCGCGAGAGGGCGACTTCATCATCACCCTCGGCTGCGGCAACGTGAACCTCATCATCCCCCAGGTCTTAGGCGCCCTCGAGGATGTCGGCGACCGAGGCGGGCGCTGAGGAATGCGCCGGCCGACGCCTCTTCCACCGCCGGTCGACGACGGCGGCGCTCGGCGCGATCGGCCTGAGGCTTCCCCGGCTTCGGAGAGCGGCGCCCTCGAGGGCGGCGGCACGCCGACGGAGGAGTCGATCCTCGCCACGGTGATCCCGCTCGAGGCGGCGCCCTCCTCGCCCCCGTCGGCCTCGCCGCCGACATCCTCGGAGGATGAGCAGGCGCCGGCCCCCGGACCGGTGCGCATGAGGGACGTGTGGCGTGCCGCGCGAGCGCGGCGGAAGGCCCTGCGCGCCGAAGTCCGCCGGTTCACGGTGCGGCAGCGCCGGCGGCGCGCGGCGTGGCTGGGCGCGTGCGGCGCGGTTCTCCTCCTGGGCCTCGCCACCCTCGGCGTCGCCTACAGCCCGCTGTTCGCGGTCGAGCAGGTGCGGGTGATCGGTGCCGAACAGCTGGACGTGACACGGGTGGAGGCCGCCCTCGGCGATCAGATCGGGACACCGCTGCCCCTCGTGGACGCGGATGCCGTGCACGAGGTGCTGGCGGAGTTCCCCCTCATCGAGACGTACGCGATCGAAGCGCGTCCGCCGCATGAGCTCGTCGTCCGTGTCGTGGAGCGCACGCCCATCGGCGTTTTCGAGAGCTCCTCCGGGTTCACCCTCGTGGACGCGGCCGGCGTGGTGCTGTCCACGACGGCTGAGACAGGGCCCGGGACCCCGATCCTTCGGATCGACGGGGGTGCGCAGGGGGACGCGTTCGACGCGGCCGGACGGGTCGTCCGCTCCCTTCCGGCGGACATCGCGGCGCAGGTGACCGAGGTGGAGGCTTCCACCGCGGACGACGTCACCCTCGTGCTGGGTGCGACCGCCACGCGGGTGGTGTGGGGGAGTGCCGAGGACTCGGGGCTGAAGGCCGTCGTCCTCGAGGCGGCGATGACCGCCCGCCCGCCGGCGGACGTCCGCGTCTACGACGTCTCGTCCCCATCATCCGTCGTCTTCAGCTGACCCGCGCAAGACATCCGGAGGCGATGTCGCGACACGCCCAGGTCGGTGCGGGCGCGGTGGGGAGCGCGGCCTACCTTCGAGCTAGGAATTGCATACCGGGTAATTCTTTATACCTCAACGAGAAGTTGAAGGTTACGCAGGTTTAGGGCGCTACGGAGGCCGGCATGAGCCAGAACCAGAACTACCTCGCTGTCATCAAGGTGGTCGGCGTGGGTGGAGGCGGCGTCAACGCCGTCAACCGCATGATCGAGCTCGGGTTGCGCGGGGTGGAGTTCATCGCGATCAACACGGACGCTCAGGCACTGCTGATGAGCGACGCGGATGTGAAGCTCGACGTCGGACGCGAGCTCACGCGCGGCCTCGGTGCCGGCGCCGACCCCGAGGTCGGTCGCCGCGCCGCAGAGGACCACACCGAGGAGATCGAGGAGGCCCTGCGCGGAGCCGACATGGTCTTCGTGACCGCGGGCGAGGGCGGCGGAACCGGTACGGGCGGAGCGCCCGTCGTCGCCAAGATCGCCAAGTCGATCGGAGCGCTCACGATCGGTGTCGTGACCAAGCCGTTCTCCTTCGAGGGTCGCCGCCGCCAGAGCCAGGCCGAAGCGGGTGTCTCGCGACTCAAGGAAGAGGTCGACACCCTCATCGTCGTTCCGAACGACCGCCTCCTGGAGATCAGCGACCGCGGGATCTCGATGATCGAGGCCTTCGCCACGGCGGACCAGGTGCTGCTGGCCGGTGTGCAGGGCATCACCGACCTGATCACCACGCCGGGTCTGATCAACCTCGACTTCGCCGACGTCAAATCGGTCATGCAGGGCGCGGGTTCGGCGCTCATGGGCATCGGCTCCGCCCGCGGTGCCGATCGCGCGATCAAGGCTGCCGAGCTGGCGGTCGAGTCGCCCCTGCTCGAGGCCTCGATCGAGGGGGCGCACGGTGTCCTGCTGTCCATCCAGGGCGGGTCGAACCTCGGCATCTTCGAGATCAACGACGCCGCCCAGCTGGTGAAGGAGGCCGCGCATCCCGAGGCCAACATCATCTTCGGAACCGTCATCGACGACACGCTCGGCGACGAGGTGCGCGTGACGGTCATCGCCGCCGGCTTCGACGGCGGCGAGCCCCAGGCGCGGATCGAGCCGATCACCGCGGCCCGCGTCATGACGCCTCCCGCCATGCCGGCGGCCGTCCCCGAGACCCCGGCGCCCGAGCGCGCCGAAGCGGCACCTGTGCCCGTGAGCGTCACCGCGGACACGAGCTACGACTCCGCCTTCGGCGATGACGACCTCGACATCCCCGACTTCCTGAAGTGACGCCGATCCAGCCGTGATCGATGCTTCCGCTCGCGACGGCGCCGAGACCCTGACCGGTCGTCTCGGCGCCGTCGACGCGCGCATCACCGCGGCGGCACGCGTGCACGGCCGGGACCCGGCGGAGATCACCCGGATCGTGGTGACCAAGTTCCACCCCGCCTCTCTCGTACGGGAGCTCTACGCGGCGGGTGTCCGGGACGTCGGCGAGAACCGCCAGCAGGAGCTGAGCGCGAAGGCGGGCGACCTCGCCGACCTCGCCGACTTGCGCTGGCACTTCGTCGGGCAGGCTCAGACGAACAAGGCCCGCGCGATCCGGTCCGCCGCCGCCGCCGTGCACTCGGTGGATCGGCCGCGGATCGCCGACGCTCTGGACGCGGCCGCCGAGACGACGGGGAACGACGTCCTCGACGTCTTCCTCCAGATCAACCTCACCGACGATCCGGGGCGTGGCGGTGTCCATCCCGACGGTCTCCTGGCCCTGGCCGAGCATGTCGTGGGCCTGGGCGCCCTGCGCCTGCGAGGCGTGATGGCGGTGGCGCCTCTAGACGAAGAGCCGGCGCGCGCTTTCGCGCGCCTCGCCCGGATGTCCGAGTCCGTCCGGGGCGTGGCGCCGTCCGCCTCCGCGATCTCGGCGGGGATGACCGGCGATTTCGAAGAGGCGATCGCCGCCGGCGCGACACACCTGCGCATCGGCTCGGCAATCACGGGTCCGCGCCCGCTCCGCGGTTAACCTCAGAACAGATGAGCACAACGGAGGATGCGATGTCGAACCCGCTCAAGAAGACCATGGTGTACCTGGGTCTGGCCGACGAGGAAGAGGTCTACGAGGAGCCGGCTCCGCAGCCGACGAATCGGAACAAGACCGCCACCGTCGAAAAGGCCGCTCCCGTGACACCTCTCCACCGTCCCGCCGTGGTCCGTCAGCCCGCGCCCGCGACCGTCAGCGAAATCCTGACCGTCCACCCGAAGCAGTACCGGGATGCGCAGACGATCGCCGAGAACTTCCGCGACGGCATCCCCGTCATCATCAACCTGTCGCAGATGAGCGACGCCGACGCGCGCCGTCTCATCGACTTCGCCAGTGGGCTGTCTCTCGGCCTGTACGGACGGATCGAGCGCGTCACCAGCAAGGTCTTCCTGCTCTCGCCGGAGAACGTCGCGGTGTCGGGCGACGGCGCCGTCGCGCATGCCGACGCGGACGCCGTGCCCTTCACGCAGCCGTAGTCTGGCTACGTGGCCGTCGTCCAACTCATCGCATCGATACTCAACTTCCTGC
This sequence comes from Microbacterium aurantiacum, assembly GCF_021654035.1. Classification (GTDB taxonomy): domain Bacteria; phylum Actinomycetota; class Actinomycetes; order Actinomycetales; family Microbacteriaceae; genus Microbacterium; species Microbacterium aurantiacum. The sequence continues at coordinate 144,900 of NZ_JAJPDW010000004.1, read as the reverse complement.
TTCTCCTGTACGTCTTCGTGCTGTTCGCCCGACTCGTGCTGGAGTGGATCCCGATCTTCAACCGCGAGTGGCGTCCGCGTGGAGCGGGGCTCGTCGCGGCGGAAGTCGTGTACACCGTCACGGACCCTCCGATCCGGACCTTCCGTCGCTTCATCCCGCCGTTGCGTGTCGGCACTGTCGCGATCGACTTCGGCTTCGCGCTGACGATGTTGCTGTGCTTCATCCTGCTCAGCGTGACGCGGAGCATCGCCGGGGCCTGATCACCACACCGCCGCGGTCGGCGTCTTCGACAGTGTCCGCACCCGGCGACTATGCTTTCCAGATACGACCGGCCGCCCAGGTCGGCCGCCCGGACATCGGCCAGCGACCAGAGCGCTCGAAAGAGGAATCACCATGGCATTGACCCCGGATGACGTCGTCACCAAGCAGTTCCAGCACGTTCGCTTCAAGGAGGGCTTCGACCCGGACGAGGTCGACGACTTCCTCGACGAGATCGTCGTTGAATGGCGTAAGACGATCGCGGAGAACGAGGAGCTGAAGGCCAAGCTCGCCGCGTACGAGTCGGGCTCCGCGCCGGAGGAGGCCGCCGAAGAGGCGTCCGTCCCCGCCGAGGAAGAGAAGCCCGCGCCCGCCGTCGAGGCTGCTCCGGCTCCGGAGGCGACGAGCTCCACTGCTCCGAGCGCCGCCAGCGCCGGCATCATCGAGCTCGCCCAGCGCCTCCACGACGAGCACGTCGCGGAGGGGCGCGCACAGCGCGATCAGCTCATCGCCGACGCGCAGGCGCAGGCTGCGTCGATCATCTCGGAGGCCGAGACCCGCGGACGCGAAGAGGTCGCACGCCTCGACCGCGAGCGCGCCACGCTCGAGAACCGCATCTCCGAGCTTCGTCAGTTCGAGCGCGACTACCGCTCGCAGCTGCGCAGCTACATCGAGGGGAAGCTCCGCGACCTCGAGACGACGGCGACGACGTCCGGCGCGCAGCCGGTGTCTGCCATCGGCCTGTAAGAACTTGGCGGCGAAAAGACCGCTTCGTCGTTCGGCGGCCGGCGCCCTCATCGCGATCCTCGCGGTGACGGTGCTGGCCGCCGATCAGTTCACGAAGCACCTGGCCCTCGAGAACCTCCCGTACGCGGAGACCGTGCCGGTCCTCGGTGACTTCCTGTCGTTCTACCTCATCGGCAATCCCGGTGCCGCCTTCTCCTTCGGCGAGGGGGCCACGTGGGTGTTCACGCTGGCACCCGCCATCGTGGCCGTGATCATCGTCTGGCTCGCGGCGACGCGTGTGTCTTCCCGTCTCTGGGCGGTCGGGCTGGGCCTCCTGCTCGGCGGCGTGCTCGGCAATCTCACCGATCGCCTCATCCGTGAACCGGGCTTCGCCGTGGGGCACGTGATCGACTTCATCAACACCCCGTGGATGTGGCTCGGATTCCCTCCTGCGATCTACAACATCGCCGACATCTTCATCGTCTCCATGATGATCGGTGTCGCCATCCTCGTCGTGTCCGGCCTCCGGATGGACGGCACGAGGGAGAGCCGCGCCGTCGAGGAGGATCCGGCGTCGGACGCCGACCCCGCGGGTCGGGCCGGCTGATATGGAATCCCGGAGTCTTCCGATCCCCGACGGGCTGGACGGCGCGCGCGTCGACGCCGCGCTGGCGAAGATGCTCGGCTTCTCCCGCTCCTTCGCCGCCGAGGTCGCCGACGGCGACGGCGTGCGGATGGACGGCCGAGCGATGTCCAAGTCGGACCGTCTGCGTGCGGGAGCGTGGCTCGAGGTCTCCTGGACCCCGCGCGCCGAACCCCGAATCGTTCCGGTCGCCGTCCCGGACCTCGGCGTCGTGTACGACGACGACGACATCGTGGTCGTCGACAAGCCGACGGGGGTCGCCGCGCACCCGTCCGTCGGCTGGGACGGGCCGACGGTCCTCGGGGCCCTCGCCGCCGGCGGATACCGGATCGCGACGACCGGAGCGGCGGAACGCCAGGGAGTCGTCCACCGCCTCGACGTGGGAACGAGCGGGCTCATGGTGGTCGCCAAGACGGAGTCGGCGTACACCGCCCTGAAGCGCGCATTCAAGGAGCGCGAGGTCGAGAAGATCTACCACGCGGTCGTGCAGGGGCACCCGGACCCGCTGTCCGGCACCATCGACGCACCCATCGGGCGGCATCCGTCGCACTCGTGGAAGTTCGCCGTGACGCCGGACGGCAAGGACTCGGTGACCCACTACGAGACGCTTGAGGCCTTCCGCGGCGCGGCCCTCCTCGAGATCCACCTCGAGACCGGACGCACCCACCAGATCCGGGTGCACATGGCGGCGCACCGCCATCCGTGCGTCGGCGATCCGCTGTACGGAGCAGACCCGACGCAGGCCGCGCGTCTCGGACTGACGCGGCAGTGGCTGCACGCGCACCGGCTGGCCTTCACCCACCCGGCGACGGGGGAGTGGTCCACGTTCGAGTCTCCCTACCCGGCAGACCTCGCCGGCGCGCTGGACATCCTGCGCAACGGATGAGGCCTCAAGGGCGTCAGCGGCCGCCTTCGAAGCGAGCCGGGTCGTCTTCGGCCATCGCGTGCGCGATGCGACGCCGCATCTCCGCGGACACCGCGTCGAGGTCGTGGAGGTCGAACCAGCCGACGTCCGTCATCTCCCCGTCCACCGGCTCGGGCGTCCCGGAGACCCACGTGCATCGGAAGGTCAGATCGAGGTAGTCCGCCTGGTCGCCGTTCCCGTAGGTGATCCGCGGGATCTGGTGCACCCAGGCCAGGCGATCGACGTGGATGACGACGCCCGCCTCCTCCCGCGCCTCGCGTGCGGCCGCATCCGCCGGCTCCTCGCCGGGACCCACGATGCCGGTGATCGGTGTCAGGGCGCCGTTGTCGCTGCGTCGGCCGAGCAACACCTTCTCGTCGCGGAAGATCACCGCCGTGACCCCCACCAGCGGGAGCGGACGGGTTCCGATGTGCCGACGCAGGTCGAGGACGAAGTCAGGGGTCGCCATCCCCTCACCCTAGGGTGCGTGCGTGCCGAGTCTCACCCTCTGGTTGAGCGTCAGGTGACCTGGGCGCGGGATTCCACGGCAGGCGAGGACGGGCCGCGGAGCACGTCGGCGACGTTCGTAGACTCGAGGGGTGGCTGCCGACTCTTTCGTTCACCTGCACGTGCACAGCGAGTACTCGATGCTCGACGGAGCGGCGAAGATCGGAGCGATGACCCAGGCCGCCGCCGACTACGGCATGCCCGCCATCGCCGTCACCGACCACGGAAACACCTTCGCCGCATTCGAGTTCTACAACGCCGCGAAGGCGGCGGGGGTGAAGCCGATCATCGGGCTGGAGGCCTACGTCACGCCGGGGACGCATCGCAGTGACAAGTCCCGCGTCGCGTGGGGGAGTCCGGAGCAGAAGAGCGACGACGTCTCCGGGTCGGGTGCCTACACCCACATGACGATGTGGAGCCACAGTACAGAGGGCATGCACAACCTCTTCCGACTGAGTTCCCTGTCGAGCATCGAGGGGTACTACTTCAAGCCGCGTATGGACCGGGAGCTGCTCCAGACGTACGGGAAGGGTCTCATCGCCACGACGGGCTGCCCGTCGGGCGAGGTGCAGACGCGTCTGCGCCTCGGGCAGTACGACGCGGCGCGCGCGGCCGCGGCGGAGTTCCAGGACATCTTCGGCAAGGAGAACTACTTCGCCGAGATCATGGATCACGGGCTCTCGATCGAGCGGCGGGTGATGAGCGACCTCATCCGCCTGTCGAAAGACCTCGGCATCCCCCTGGTCGCCACGAACGACTCCCACTACACACACCAGCACGAGGCCGACGCGCACGCGGCGCTCCTGTGCGTCCAATCGGGCTCAACGCTGGACGATCCGAACCGGTTCAAGTTCGACGGCGACGGCTACTACATCAAGACGGCGCAGGAGATGCGCCAGATCTTCCGCGAGCATCCCGAAGCGTGCGACAACACCCTGCTGATCGCGGAGCGCTGCGAGGTCGAGTTCAACACCAGCGCCAACTACATGCCCCGCTTCCCCGTGCCCGAGGGGGAGACCGAGGACAGCTGGCTGGTGAAAGAGGTCGAGGCCGGCCTGCACTACCGCTACCCGGACGGCATCCCGGACCGCGTGCGCCGCCAGGCGGAGTACGAGACCGGCATCATCCTGCAGATGGGGTTCCCCGGCTACTTCCTCGTCGTCGCCGACTTCATCAACTGGGCCAAGGACAACGGCATCCGCGTCGGCCCCGGGCGGGGCTCGGGTGCCGGCTCGATGGTCGCCTACGCGATGCGCATCACCGATCTCGATCCGCTCGAGCACGGCCTCATCTTCGAGCGCTTCCTCAACCCCGACCGCGTCTCGATGCCCGACTTCGACGTCGACTTCGACGACCGGCGCCGCGGCGAGGTCATCGACTACGTGACCGAGAAGTACGGCTCCGAGCGCGTGGCGCAGATCGTCACCTACGGCACGATCAAATCGAAGCAGGCGCTCAAAGACGCCGGCCGGGTCCTCGGATTCCCCTTCAGCATGGGGGAACGGCTGACCAAGGCGATGCCGCCGGCCGTGATGGGCAAGGACATGCCCCTGAGCGGCATGTACGACAATCAGCACCCGCGCTTCAAGGAGGCCAGCGAGTTCCGCGCGCTCATCGACGGCGACCCGGAGGCGAAGACCGTCTTCGACCGTGCTCTGGGGCTCGAGGGCCTCAAACGCCAGTGGGGTGTCCACGCGGCGGGCGTCATCATGTCGAGCGAGCCCCTCCTCGACATCATCCCGATCATGCGCCGCGAGCAGGACGGGCAGATCGTCACCCAGTTCGACTATCCGTCGTGCGAATCCCTCGGGCTCATCAAGATGGACTTCCTGGGGTTGCGCAACCTCACGATCATCTCCGACGCCCTCGACAACATCCGCACCAACCGCGGAGAGGAGCTCGATCTCGAGCACCTGGAGCTCGACGACCGCGCCGCCTACGAGCTGTTGGCACGCGGCGATACGCTCGGCGTCTTCCAGCTCGACGGCGGTCCGATGCGATCGCTCCTGCGCCTGCTGAAACCGGACAACTTCGAAGACGTCTCCGCCGTCATCGCGCTGTACCGACCCGGTCCGATGGGCGCGAACTCGCACATCAACTACGCGCTGCGCAAGAACGGGCAGCAGGACGTCACCCCGATCCACCCCGAGCTCGAGGAACCGCTGCGCGAGATCCTCGACATCAGCTACGGCCTGATCATCTACCAGGAGCAGGTGATGGCGATCGCGCAGAAGGTCGCCGGCTTCTCCCTGGGTCAGGCCGACATCCTCCGCCGGGCGATGGGCAAGAAGAAGAAGACCGAACTCGACAAGCAGTACGAAGGCTTCTCCGGGGGGATGAAGGAACGCGGATTCGGGGAAGCTGCCATCAAGGCGCTGTGGGACATCCTCCTGCCGTTCTCGGACTACGCCTTCAACAAGGCCCACTCCGCGGCGTACGGGTTGGTCTCGTACTGGACCGCGTACCTGAAGGCCCACTATCCCGCCGAGTACATGGCGGCGCTGCTCACAAGCGTCGGAGACTCCAAGGACAAGATGGCGGTCTACCTCAACGAGTGCCGCCGTATGGGCATCAAGGTGCTCCCTCCGGATGTCGGTCAGTCGATCCGCTTCTTCGCCGCCGTCGGTGACGACATCCGCTTCGGCCTCGGCGCCGTGCGGAACGTCGGCACCAACGTGGTCGACGGAATCGTCGCGTCGCGGGGGGACGGGGGATTCGCGAGCTTCCACGACTTCCTGGCGAAGGTCCCGGTGCACGTGGCCAACAAGCGCACGGTGGAGTCCCTCATCAAGGCGGGCGCCTTCGATTCCCTCGGGTCGACGCGGCGCGCGCTCATGGAGATCCACGAGGATGCGACCGAAGCCGCCGTGCTGGACAAACGCCGCGAGGCGCACGGCGAGGTCGGCTTCGACTTCGACTCGCTGTGGGGAGACGACGAACCCGCGCAGGCACAGAAGGTGCCCGAACGCCCCGAGTGGACGAAGAAGGACAAGCTGGCGTTCGAACGCGAGATGCTCGGTCTGTACGTCTCCGATCACCCGCTCGCGGGCCTGGAGATCCCGCTGGCCAAGCACGCATCGACCAGCATCCACGATCTCCTCGCGTCGGAGACGATCGACGACGGTGATCAGGTGACCGTCGCCGGGCTCGTCACCAGCGTCCAGCACCGCGTGGCCAAACAGAGCGGCAACCCCTACGGGATGATCACCGTGGAGGACTTCGACGGCGAAGTGACGGTCATGTTCATGGGCAAGACCTACACCGAGTTCTCCTCGATGCTGCAGGCGGACTCGATCCTCGTGGTGCGAGGGCGCGTCTCGCGCCGCGACGACGGGCTGAACCTGCACGCCCAGTCCGCCTTCGTCCCCGACCTCGGCGCCGTCGACATCACGGGGGCGCTGACCCTCCTGATGCCGGAGAACCGTGCCACCGAGCGCGTCGTCGGAGAACTCGCCGCCGTCCTGGGGCGGCATCCGGGAGACACAGAGGTCACGCTCAAGCTCCACAGAGGTCGTGCGGCCAAGGTGTTCGAGGTGCCCCATCCGGTTCGGGTCACCGCTGATCTGTACGGAGAGCTGAAGGGGCTGCTCGGGCCGCAGTGCCTCGGGTGATCTCACGGTGGTCTCATCCGCCGAAGGTAGGATCGGCGACGGCGCGCGCCGCGTCGAAGGAACGCAGAAGGGAACACCGTGACGGACGAACAGAGGGATCTCACGACCACCGAGTCGGAGGACGTGACCGCGAGCACGACCGAGGACCCGCAGTACGGTGTCGGTCCCTTCTCCATCCGCGAGGTCGCGATCGGGGCCGTCTGGCTGGTGGCCTTCATCCTGTCCTTCGTGTCGATCACGACGGTGGGGTTCAATTCGGTCTGGACCTCGGGTCTGCTGTGGGTGCTGACCATCGGGGTTCCGACCGTGGCGGTGTTCCTGATCGCCCTGCGCCGGCTCTCGCCGCAGGGGATCCGTCGTGTCGGCTCGCTCGGCATCGACCAGTTCGCCTCGGTGGCGTTCTCCGTCGCGACCGTGCTGTGGATCCAGCTCCTGTGGGAGACGGTCGCGATCGCGATCGACGGCGGCCCGTGGGTGCGCAACTGGGTCACCTGGATCATGGCCGTCCTGATGCTCGCCGGTGTCGTCCTCACGGTCTTCGCGCCGCTCATCCCGCCGTTGAGCGAGGACTTCCGCGGTCGCCGCGAGATCCCCGCGCACCGCAACGCCCGACCCATCCGTCCCGTCTCGCCCCGACCGGCCCCGGTGCGCCCGGAGCCCGCGGTCGCGACCGAGATCGACGAGGCTCCCGCGGTCACCGCAGATGAGACCGATGCGCGCACCGACGCCGACTTCTCCCAGACCGCCGTGTGGGAGCCCGTCCAGACCCGCGACACCTACGAGCCCGTCACCGTCGTGGACACGATCGAGGAGGAGCCTGTCGCCGAGCCCCTCGAGGACGACGTCGAGGACACCGACACCGCGACGGGCACCCCCGTCAGCAACCAGGCCTTCTGGGCACTGGCGCCGGAGGAGCGGGACGTCGTCGACGAGATCGGCATCCCGCTGTTCCGCATCGGCCCCACCGCGTGGGCGCTGGTGATCGAGGACCGGGGCGAGGTCTTCGTGATCCGGCACGAGGACGGGCGGGTCGGCTACCTGCATGACGTATCGGACGTGACCCGCGGCTGATCCCCGCGCGCGGCCCGAGCCGAATGGGCGCGCTAGCGTAGAAGGATGCTTCGCACCATCGATCTGCGCGGGCGCGCCCTTTCGCCTGCCGACCTGACGGCGCTCGTTCCGCGCGCCACCGTGGCACGTGAGGAAGCCCTCGCTGTCGCCACGGCTGTCGTCCATGACGTCGCCGAACGAGGGGAGACGGCGCTCCGCGAGCAGGCCGCCCGCTTCGACGGAGTGAGCGACCACGCCATCCTGGTGCCCGCCTCCCACTTCGACGAAGCGCTGGCGAACCTCGATCCGGCGGTTCGCGCTGCCCTGGAGGAGGCGGCCGGGCGGGTCCGCCGGGGTTCCGCGGCGCAGGTCCCCACGCCGGTGACCACGGACATCGCGCCGGGCGCACGCGTTCACCAGCGGTGGCAACCCGTCCGCCGCGTGGGACTCTACGTTCCGGGCGGGAAGGCCGTGTACCCCTCGAGCGTGGTCATGAACGTGATCCCCGCCCAAGTGGCCGGTGTGCAGGAGATCGCTCTCGCATCCCCGCCCCAGAGCACGCACGGCGGCCGGGTGCACCCCGTCATCCTCGCCGCCGCGCGTCTGCTGGGCGTGGACGAGGTGTACGCGATGGGCGGTGCCGGCGCGATCGGCGCCTTCGCCTACGGCGTTCCGTCGCTGGGACTCGCGCCCGTGGACGTCGTCACCGGCCCGGGCAACAACTTCGTCGCGTCGGCGAAGCGCGCGGTGGCGGGTCGCGTCGGAACCGACTCGGAAGCGGGGGCGACCGAGATCCTCATCGTCGCCGACGCGGATGCCGACCCTCGGCTGATCGCGGCCGACCTCATCTCCCAGGCCGAACACGACGAACAGGCCTCGGCCGTCCTCGTGACGACGTCGACGGATCTCGCCGACGCGGTCGCCCGGGAGGTGACTGATCGCGTGCCGCGCACGCGGCACTCCGCTCGTGTGGCGGAGGCGCTCCGCGGCGAGCAGTCGGCGATCGTCCTGGTCGACGATCGCGAGACGGCGACGGCATTCAGCAATGCCTACGCCCCCGAGCACCTCGAACTGCACCTCAACGACCCCCGTCCGGAGGATTTCGTGCACGCGGGCGCCGTCTTCGTCGGCGCACACACGCCGGTGAGTCTCGGCGACTACCTCGCCGGAAGCAACCACGTGCTCCCGACCGGGGGACAGGCCCGATACGCGCCCGGGCTCTCGGCGGCGACGTTCCTCCGCCCGCAGCAGGTCGTAGAATACGACCGGGAGGCGCTTCGGGCCGTCCACGGGGCGATCGTGACCTTGGCGGACGCAGAAGCCCTGCCGGCGCACGGGGAAGCGGTCACCGCGCGTTTCGAGGGCGACGCGCAGGCGACGACGTAGGCTCGGGTGTCATGCACTGCCCGTTCTGCCGCCACCCGGACTCGCGCGTCATCGATTCCCGGACCAGTGACGACGGCCTCAGCATCCGTCGCCGTCGTCAGTGTCCGCAGTGCGGAGGACGGTTCACGACGGTCGAGACGGCCAGCCTCAACATCATCAAGCGTTCCGGGGTGATCGAGCCCTTCAGTCGTGAGAAGGTGATGTCGGGGGTGCGCAAAGCTTGTCAGGGGCGCCCCGTGACCGAGGCGGACCTCGCGCTCCTGGCGCAGCGGGTCGAAGAGACGGTCCGCCAGACCGGCGCGTCGCAGATCGATGCGAACGAGATCGGGCTCGCCATCCTGGGACCCCTCCGCGACCTCGACGAGGTCGCGTACCTTCGGTTCGCGAGCGTCTACCAGGCCTTCGATTCGCTGGACGACTTCGAAGCCGCGATCGAGCAGCTGCGGATCGACCATGCCCGGGGCGCGCAGGATCCCGACGTCACGGACGATCGGGAGTAGTCGCACCCGGCGATACTCTGGAGCGGATGTATCCCTTCTTCTTCCGGACCGTTCTCAGCCGCATCGACCCGGAGACCGCGCACCACGGTGCGATGACGGTGATCCGCGTCCTCGGGATCCCGCCGTTCGCATGGATCGTGCGCGGACTGACCGCGCCCGCGCCGGAGCTGGCCACGACGGCCCTCGGCCTGCGGTTCGCCTCGCCCTTCGGCGTCGCCGCCGGGTTCGACAAGGACGTCATCGGTGCCCCGGGGCTCCATGCGCTCGGCTTCGGACACGTCGAGGTGGGGACCATCACCGCGGTGCCGCAGGAGGGCAACCCGCGGCCTCGACTGTTCCGTCTCGTGCCGGATCGCGCCGTGATCAACCGGATGGGCTTCAACAACGGCGGGGCGGAGGCGGCCGCCGCGCGTCTGGAGCGCCTCCGTCGACGTCGTCGTCGTCCTGTGCTGGGTGTGAACATCGGCAAGAGCCGTGTGGTGGACGTCGACGCGGCCACGGACGACTACGTCCGGAGCGCGTCACTGCTCGCACCCCTCGCCGACTATCTCGTCGTCAACGTCTCCTCGCCGAATACGCCGGGCCTTCGTGGCCTCCAAGCGGTGGAGACGCTGCGTCCGCTGCTCGAGGCCGTGCGTGACACGGCGGGCACCACACCGCTGCTGGTGAAGATCGCTCCCGATCTCCCCGACGACGAGGTCGTCGCGGTGGCGCGCCTGGCCGTCGATCTGGGCCTCGCGGGGCTGATCGCGACGAACACGACGCTCTCCCGGGAGGGACTGCGCACGGCCGAGGACGTCGTGTCGGCGGCGGGTGCGGGAGGACTCAGCGGCGCGCCGCTGCGCGCGCGCTCCCTCGAGGTTCTGCGCCTGGTGAGGCAGAACGTCCCCGCCGGGTTCTGTGTGGTCTCCGTGGGCGGTGTCGACACCGCCGAGGACGTGCAGGAGCGACTGGATGCGGGAGCAGACCTCGTCCAGGGCTACACCGCGTTCCTCTACCGAGGCCCCCTGTGGGCCCGGCAGATCAACCGGGGTCTCGCCCGGCTCAGGGCTTCCGGCCGCGCTTGACCTGCGGCTTCGGCAGGCGGAGGAAGCGCATCTGGATGGTCCGCATGGCGGCGTACCAGCCGAGGCCCTTCTCCATCCGATCGGCGCCGAAGCGCTCCTTGACGCCCGCCTTGGCGCGGATCGACGTGATGATCATGTCTCCGATGACGAAGAGGATGAAGATCCAGAGCCCGACGAAGGAGTAGAACTGCACGGCCGGCACCGGAATGAAGGTGGCGAGGATCACGACGATCATCGCGGGCATGACGGCCTCGCCGAGGTGCCAGCCACCGTCGACGAAGTCGCGGACGAACTTCCGCTGCGGCCCCTGGTCACGGGCGGGGAGGTAGCGCGGGTCGCCGTTCGCCATGCCCTGACGGGCCTTCTCCCGCTGGGCCTGGAGCTCGGCGCGCGCACGGGCCTTCGCTTCTTTCGTGTCGGCGACGAGCGGACGCTTGCGGGCCGCTTCGCGCTCAGCGCGGGTGGGCGTGGGGCGGCCCTTTCCCGAGACGGAGTCGCCGGTCTCGCCGCTCGTCGCGTCGTTCGGTGCAGGGGCAGCGGGTGTCTTGGCCACGATCATCCTCGGGGAAGCGGTCAGGGGTGCGCTTAAGATTACCCGCATGGTCTCCGAACACACCCGGGAGTCCGCTGTCCACGAGGCAGTCGACTCCGGCATCCCCTCCGCTCTGGCGGATCTCGGCGCTCTCGTGCGCATCCCCTCCGTCGCCTTCCCGGGGTTCGATCCCGCTCAGCTGGAGCGGAGCGCGGAGGCGGTCGCGGAGCTCGCGCGCGCGGTCGGCCTGTTCGACACGGTGGAGATCCGTCGCGCCGCCGTCCCCGACTCGGACGAGGTCGGAGCGCCCGCCGTCGTGGCCCGCCGCGCCGCGAAGAACGGTCGCCCCACGATCCTCCTCTACGCCCACCACGACGTGCAGCCCGTCGGCGACGACGCACTCTGGGAATCGCCGCCCTTCGAGCCCACCGTGCGGGACGGGCGTCTCTACGGGCGCGGTGCGGCGGACGACAAGGCGGGCATCATGGCCCACATCGCGGCGCTCCGAGCGCTTGCGCAGGTGTCGGAGGACCCGGATCTCGGTGTGGCCCTCTTCTTCGAGGGCGAGGAGGAGGCCGGGTCCCGCTCCTTCGCCGCCTTCCTCGCCGAGAACGCCGACATCCTCCGGGCTGACGTCATCGTGGTGGCGGACTCGGGCAACTGGGATGCGCGGACCCCGGCGCTCACGGTGTCGTTGCGCGGCAACACGCGGTTCACCCTCAAGGTGCGCACGTTGGAGCACGCATCCCACTCCGGCATGTTCGGGGGAGCTGTGCCTGACGCGATGATGGCGGGCGTGACGCTGCTCTCGACCCTGTGGGACGGCGACGGTGCCGTCGCCGTCGAGGGCCTCCGCGCGCGGGATGCCCAGACGCCCCCGTACTCGGAGGAGACGTTGCGGGACGAGGCGGGACTCCCGGCGGGCGTCCAGCCGGTCGGGCGGGGGAGCATCCTCTCGCGCATCTGGAACCAGCCCTCGATCACGATCACCGGGACGGACGCTCCCAGCCTCGCCAACGCGTCCAACACCCTCACCCCCGAGGTGTCCTTCGTCATCAGCGCACGAGTGGCCCCCGGCCAGCCGGCGCGGGAGGCGTACGCGGCCATCGAGCGGCACCTGCGCGAGCGGGCTCCGTGGGGAGCCGAGCTGGAGTTCACGGATGCCGATTTCGGCGACGCGTTCCTGGTGGACACCGGGGGATGGGCGGTCGCCGATGCGCGGGACGCGCTCGCGCGCGGATACGGCGTGGACCCGGTCGACATCGGGGTCGGCGGTTCGATCCCCTTCATCGCGGATCTGGTGAGGGAGTTCCCGTCGGCGCAGATCCTCGTGACGGGAGTGGAGGACCCGCACTCCCGCGCGCACAGTCCGAACGAGTCGCTCCACCTGGAGACGTTCCGCAACGCGGTGCTCTCCGAAGCGCTGCTGCTGGAACGTCTCGACCGGCGTGTCGCGGACTGATCGCGACGTCGCCCGCCCGGCGACCCCCGGACGGAATCGGGACGCGTAGAATCGATCGCATCCGCCATGAACGGCGGCTTCGACGAGGAGTGCCATGACCGACACCGCGCTGACCACCGATCAGACCGCCCGCGAACACGGCGTCCTGTTGACCGACGCCGCCGCGCTCAAGGTGAAGACGCTGCTGGAGCAGGAGGGGCGTGACGACCTCCGTCTGCGCGTCGCCGTCCAGCCCGGCGGCTGCAGCGGTCTCATCTACCAGCTGTACTTCGACGAGCGTTACCTCGACGGAGACAAGACCGTCGACTTCGACGGCGTCGAGGTCATCATCGACGACATGAGCGTCCCGTACCTCGACGGCGCGACGATCGACTTCAAGGACACGATCTCGGAGCAGGGCTTCACGATCGACAACCCCAACGCTGCCGGCAGCTGCGCCTGCGGCGACAGCTTCCACTGACCCATCCGGCCGGAATCCCGGCGTTTCGAAGGGGCTCCGAAAGGATGCCGGACCCGGTACCCGTGTCCCGACCCCCGCGGAACCTGGGCAGATGGCCTGAATACCCTGGGCGCTTGCCCTAGACTGGCGGATGAAATATCCGCGACCCGGAAAGGTGCATCGTGCCCCCGAAACGTCGAATCCGCTGGGCCGTTCTCCCCGTCGGGATCGCAGCGGCAGCAGTCCTCGCCGGTTGCACCCCGACGGAGCTCAACGGCTTCCTCCCCGGCTTCGTCGAGGAAGGCACCCCGGCCACGAACCACACCGAGATGGTGTCGGGTCTGTGGGTGAACTCCTGGATCGTGCTCCTGGCCGTCGGGTTCATCACCTGGGGCCTGATGGGCTGGGCCGTGATCGCATACCGCCGGCGCCGCGGACAGGTCGGCCTGCCCGTGCAGCTGCGCTACAACATGCCGATCGAGATCTTCTACACGATCGTGCCGCTCATCCTCGTGATCGGGTTCTTCGCCTTCACCGCGCGTGACCAGGCGATCCTCGAGACCCAGACCGAGGACCCCGACGTCTCGATCACCGCGATCGGCAAGCAGTGGGCCTGGGACTTCCAGTACGACGGTGAGTCCGAGTCGGACACGGTGTGGAGCATGGGAGTCCAGGCGCAGACCGACGCCCGCGGCGACATCGTCTCCGAGCTGCCGACCCTGTACCTCCCCGTCGACCAGACGGTGAAGATCAAGCTGCAGTCGCGCGACGTGATCCACTCCTTCTGGATCATCGACTTCCTGTACAAGAAGGACATGTACATCGGCAAGGACAACTACTGGTCCTTCACGCCGACCCGTGAGGGCACGTACGCCGGGAAGTGCGCCGAACTCTGCGGCGAGTACCACTCGATGATGCTCTTCAACGTCGAGGTCGTCAGCCAGTCCGAGTACGACAGCTACCTCGCGTCCCTGCGTGCGGCGGGTCAGACCGGCGACATCAACGACGCGTACGACCGACTTCAGAACCTGCCCGGCACGGGCGGTTCCGCTCCCGAGGGACAGGACTGACCATGGCGACGACGCTTCCGCTCCAGGAATCGGGCTCCAGCAGGCCCACCACCCTCCCTCCGCGCCAGGCGGCTCTGCTGAGCCGCAACCGCACGGAGCAGAAGGGGAACATCATCGTCAAGTGGATCACCTCCACTGACCACAAGACCATCGGGTACATGTACCTGATCTCGTCCTTCACGTTCTTCCTGCTCGGCGGAGTGATGGCGCTCATCATCCGTGCCGAACTGTTCGAGCCCGGGATGCAGATCATCCCGACCAAGGACCAGTACAACCAGCTGTTCACGATGCACGGCACGATCATGCTGCTGATGTTCGCGACACCGCTGTTCGCCGGGTTCGCCAATGCGCTGCTTCCGCTGCAGATCGGCGCGCCGGACGTCGCGTTCCCCCGATTGAACGCCTTCGCCTTCTGGCTCTTCCTCTTCGGGTCGACCATCGCGGTCGCCGGATTCCTCACCCCCCAGGGCGCTGCGGCGTTCGGATGGTTCGCCTATCAACCACTGGCGAACGCGAGCTTCTCGCCAGGCGTCGGCGGGAACCTCTGGATGCTCGGTCTGGGTATGAGCGGTTTCGGAACGATTCTCGGTGCCGTCAACTTCATCACCACGATCATCACGATGCGCGCCCCCGGCATGACGATGTGGCGGATGCCGATCTTCACCTGGAACACGCTCGTCACGAGCATCCTGATCCTGATGGCGTTCCCGATCCTCGCGGCCGCGATCTTCGCCGCAGCGGCGGACCGTGTGCTGGGTGCGCACATCTACGACCCGCAGAACGGCGGGGTCCTGCTCTGGCAGCACCTCTTCTGGTTCTTCGGGCACCCAGAGGTGTACATCATCGCGTTGCCGTTCTTCGGCATCGTCTCCGAGATCTTCCCGGTGTTCAGCCGGAAGCCGATCTTCGGGTACAAGACGCTCGTCTACGCGACCATCGCGATCGCCGCGCTCTCTGTCGCGGTCTGGGCGCACCACATGTACGTGACGGGGGCGGTCCTGTTGCCGTTCTTCTCACTGATGACGATGCTCATCGCGGTTCCGACGGGTGTGAAGATCTTCAACTGGATCGGAACGATGTGGCGGGGATCCGTCACCTTCGAGACCCCCATGGTCTTCTCCCTCGGCTTCCTCATCTCCTTCGTCTTCGGTGGTCTCACCGGCGTGATCCTGGCGTCGCCGCCGCTGGACTTCCACCTCTCGGACTCGTACTTCGTCGTGGCGCACTTCCACTACGTGGTCTTCGGCACGGTCGTCTTCGCGATGTTCGCCGGGTTCTACTTCTGGTGGCCGAAGTGGACGGGCAAGATGCTCAACGAGCGTCTGGGCATGGTCCACTTCTGGCTCCTGTTCATCGGCTTCCACATGACATTCCTTGTCCAGCACTGGCTCGGTGTCGACGGTATGCCCCGCCGATACGCGGACTACTCGAGCTTCGACAACTGGACGTGGCAGAACCAGCTGTCGACGATCGGCTCGATCGTCCTGGCGGCCTCGATGATCCCGTTCCTGTTCAACGTCTGGATCACGGCACGCAAGGCCCCGCGCGTGACGGTGAACGACCCGTGGGGCTACGGTGCGTCGCTCGAATGGGCGACGTCCTGCCCGCCTCCCCGTCACAACTTCACCTCGATTCCCCGCATCCGCAGCGAGCGTCCCGCGTTCGACCTGAACCACCCCGAGGCGGGTATCCCGGTCGGTGTGGGGCCGGCGAAGGACGCGCCCGAGGCTCCCGTGGTGGACGTCGCCGAAGGAAAGGTCAAGTAAGTGCGCACCAATACCGGTCTGTGGTGGCTGCTGACCGTCTTCTCGGCCGTCGTCGCCGCCATCTACATCGGCTGGAACCTCATCGCCCACTGGCCGGCGCAGGCCGCCGCCAACCCCGGCGCGAACAACTGGACGATCTTCACCAACTCCGTCGAGTGGGTGGGCAGCGTGGCGTTGGTCTTCCTGGCTTTCATGGCGGCGCTGATCGCCTTCTACATCGGCAAGGTCCACAAAGCACAGGGCGGTGAGCTCCCCGAGGACACCCTGACCGCCGACATCGACGACGGTGACCCGGAGCTCGGCGAGTTCAGCCCCTGGTCCTGGTGGCCCATCGTCCTCGCGGCGTCCGCCGGTGTCGCGATCCTCGGTCTCGCGGTCGGGGTCTGGATGTTCCCGATCGGTGTCGCGATCTTCCTCGTCGCCATCGTCGGCTGGGTGTACGAGTACTACCGCGGGTACTTCGCCCGCTGAGTACCGAGTAGACGACGAGGGCCCCCACTCCGGTGGGGGCATTCGTCGTGCTCTGCGCTGTCTCAGGGCCGCGCGCCCGGCTGGCTCAGCGCCGGACGACGGTGACGAGAGGGTCGAAGGTGCGGGGGAGAGGACCATCGTCGGTGACGGTGGGGAGTCCCTCGCGCGCCCAGTACTCGAAGCCGCCGATCATCTCCTTGACGTCGTAGCCGAGAGAGGAGAGGACGAGGGCACCCCGCACGCCCCCGTTGCAGCCGGGACTCCAGCAATAGACCACCACGGGCACCGTGGCGTCCAGTTCCTTCGGGGCCCGAGAGGGGAGATCGGCGTGGGGGATGTGCACGGCGCCCTGGACGCGTCCCTGCGCCCACGCCGCCGCGTCGCGGACATCGACCAGGGTGAAGCGTTCTCCGGCGCGCTGCGCCGCATAGACGTCCGCGGGATCGGTCTCGTGCTGGAGTCGGCGGTGGAAGTAGGCGATCGCGTCATCTGATGAGGGCATGGCTTCACCGTAGCGATGTAGGGGCCTCGGCCCATGCCTCCGCGCCTGCCACGGAGCGGAGGAAGACTGCCACCCTGACGACGGGCGTACCGCCGCGCAACCGAACATGAGAGCGGCCCCTCTCGGAAGAGGGGCCGCTCTCATGTTCGTCGTCCGTCAGGACTTCTTGCCGTCATCCTCCGGGATGATGACGTTGGAAGGACGCACAGCGGTCTCGGACTGGTGACCGTCGTCGATGGGGACGTGCGGTGCATCCGGGACTCCCGCGCGCTCGTGGGCGGCCTGCAGTTCGCGATCCTCTTCCTCGGCGATGTGCTCGAGCTCGTGGTGCTGGTGAGCCAGAGCGGCGTCGAGCTCGGACTGCGTGACCGGAGTCAGGCGGTCCTCGAAGAACCAGCGAGACACGGCGGCCCGGAGGTTCTGGTGCCAGGGGATGCTTCCCTTGGCGTTGGGGCGCACGACGAGCGGCTCGTAGGTCTCGTAGTCGATGAGCTTCCAGCGCTCGTACTCGTCGACGGGCTGGTGCACCTCGATGTACTCACCACCGGGGAGGCGGACGATGCGTCCGGACTCGTATCCGTGGAGCGCGATCTCGCGGTCCTTCTTCTGGAGCGCGATGCAGATGCGCTTCGTGACGAAGTAGGCGACGATCGGACCCAGGATGAGGGCCGCCTGGAGTCCGTGGATGACTCCCTCCATCGTCAGCCAGAAGTGCGTGGCGATGATGTCGGAGGATGCAGCAGCCCAGAGCACGGCGTAGAAGGTCACACCGGCGGCGCCGATGGCGGTACGCGTCGCGGCGTTGCGCGGACGCTGGGCGATGTGGTGCTCGCGCTTGTCGCCCGTGACCCACGCCTCGATGAAGGGGTAGATCATCACCAGCACGATGAAGACGCCGAGCCCGACGAGCGGGACGAGGATGTTCATCGAGAAGGTGCGGTCGAAGAGGACGAACTCCCAGTGCGGCGGGATGAGGCGCAGAGCACCGTCCGCGAAGCCGATGTACCAGTCAGGCTGCGTTCCCGCGGACACCGGTGAGGGGTCGTAGGGGCCGTAGTTCCAGATCGGGTTGATCGTGAAGAGCGACGCGATCAGCACCAGCACACCGAAGACGATGAAGAAGAAGCCGCCCATCTTCGACATGTACACCGGCATCATCGGGTAGCCCACGACGTTGCTGTTCGTGCGACCGGGACCGGCGAACTGGGTGTGCTTGTTGATGATCATCAGCATCAGGTGCACCGCGAGGAGGGCCACGAGGATCGCCGGCAGGATCAGGATGTGCAGGGCGTAGAGGCGACCGACGATCGCGGTGCCGGGGAACTCGCCGCCGAACAACAGGAACGACGTCCACGTGCCGATGAGCGGGATGCCCTTGATCATGCCGTCGATGATCCGGAGGCCGTTGCCGGAGAGCACGTCGTCCGGAAGCGAGTATCCGGTGAAGCCCTCGGCCATGGCGAGGATGAACAGGACGAATCCGATCACCCAGTTGATCTCGCGCGGCTTGCGGAACGCACCGGTGAAGAACACGCGCAGCATGTGCACGCCGATGCCGGCGACGAAGACCAGTGCGGCCCAGTGGTGCAGCTGACGGACGAGGAGCCCGCCGCGGGTGTCGAAGGAAATCTCCAGCGCCGACGCCATGGCGGCCGACATCTCGATGCCCCGCATCGGCTCGTACGCGCCGGTGTAGTGCACCTCGGCCATGGAGGCCTGGAAGAAGAACGTCAGGAACGTCCCCGACAGGAGGACGACGACGAAGCTCCACAGCGCGATCTCGCCGAGCATGAACGACCAGTGGTCGGGGAAGATCTTGCGACCGAGCTCCTTGACCATGCCGGAGAGGCTGGTGCGCTCGTCGATGTAGTTCGAGGCGGCGCCGACGAAGCGGCCGCCGAGCGGCTTGTCGCGGGTGCCGGCCTCGGCCGGCGTCCCCTGCGGATCAGTGGTTGCGGTACTCAATGACGCTCCCAGAAGCTCGGGCCCACGGGCTCGGTGAAGTCGCTGCGGGCGACGAGGTATCCGTCGGCATCCACGGTGATGGGAAGCTGCGGCAGCGGGCGGGCAGCCGGTCCGAAGATGACCTTGGCCTGATCGGTCACGTCGAACTGGGACTGGTGGCACGGGCAGAGCAGGTGGTGCGTGAGCTGCTCGTACAGGGCCACGGGGCACCCGACGTGGGTGCAGACCTTGGAGTACGCGACGATGCCGTCGTAGGACCAGTCGGCGCGGTCGGCCGGCTCGATGAGATCCTCCGGCTGGAGACGCATCAGGAGGACGATCGCCTTCGCCTTCTCCTCCAAGTAGCCGTCTTCGTGCGACAGGGCGGCCAGCGGCTGCGGGATGACGTGGACCGCCGAGCCGATGGTCACGTCGGCGGCGCGGATCGGCTCACCGGTCGGGTCATGCGCGAGGCGCATCCCCGGCTCCCACATCGTGTGGCTGAGCAGGGCGACCGGGTTTCCCGCGATCGGGTTGGTCGGGGTGTTGAACGGAGCAAGGCCACGGAAGAGGACGACCGCGGGCGCCACGGAAGCGACGAGCGCCGCGATGAGCGAGTTGCGCACCATCGTGCGGCGGCCGAAGCCGGACTCCTCGTTCGCGACCTCGAAGACCTCGATGGCGGCGGCACGCGTCTCGTCCCGACCGCGGGTCGCGTGCCGATCCTCGACGTGCTCCTTGTCGGGCATGACCGCCTTGGACCAGTGGATCGCCGCGATGCCGATGGCGAGGAGGGCCAGGGCGATTCCGAGACCGATGAACAGGTTGTTCGCCCGGATGTCGACGATCTGACCGCTCTCGATGGGGAAGAGCATGTAGGCGGCGATCGCCCAGATACTCCCGGCCACCGAGAGGTAGAACAGCGTGTAGATGGTGCGGACCGCGCGCGTCATCGCCGCCGGGTCCTTGTCCGTCATCCGCTCGCGGTGCGGAGGAAGCTCCGGGTTGCGCACCGGGTCGCTGACGACGACGGCGAGCCCCGACGAGGGCTTCCAGCTCTCCCTCTCGTGCTCGAGGGCGTCAACCTCGTGTGCCATGCTGCTCCTCGTTCGTGCTGGTGTTCATGATTCGGTCAGTTGGATTTCGCCGTGATCCACACGGTGATCGCGATCAGAGATCCGATCCCGAAGATCCAGATGAACAGGCCCTCCGACACGGGACCGAGGGAGCCGAGCGAGAATCCACCGGCGGACTCGTTCTCCTGCAGGTAGAGGAGGTACGAGATGATGTCCCGCTTCTCCTCGAGCGTCAGGTTCAGGTCGTTGAAGACCGGCATGTTCTGCGGGCCGGTCACCATCGCGGCGTACATGTTCAGCGGCGTCGTGGTGTGCAGCGCCGGGGCGTACTTGCCCTCGGTCAGCGCGCCACCGGCGCCGGCGACGTTGTGGCACATCGCGCAGTTGATGCGGAACAGCTCACCGCCGTTGGCGACGTCACCCTCGCCGTCGAGCACGGCGTCCGCGGGGAACGACGGCCCGGGGGAGGTCGACTGGATGTACGCGCCGATGGCGGCGATCTGGTCGTCCGTGAACTGGACCGGCTTCTGCGGAGCCTGGGGACCCTGCATCTGCAGCGGCATGCGACCGGTGCTCATCTGGAAGTGCACGGAGAGCTCGCCGACGCCGTAGAGCGCGGGGCCCTCGAGGCTTCCCTGCAGGTCGAGTCCGTGGCAGGTGGCGCAGTTCGCCTGGAAGAGCTTCTTGCCGTCGTCGATGGTCAGCGCGGAGTTGATCGTCGGCTCGGTCGTCGACGCCATCGCGGCGGATGCCCCCGCGTAGGCCCCGCCCGTGATGAGCAGGCCGATGCCGATCAGCGCGGCGGCTGCCCAGGGGCTGCGACGTCCGTGATTTCGGCGCTGTGTGGTGCGTGCCATGTCGGGAATCAGCTCCTATTTCAGGAAGTAGATGACGAGGAACAGAGCGATCCACACCACGTCGACGAAGTGCCAGTAGTACGAGACGACGATCGAGGAGGTCATCTCCTTGCGGCCGAAGTTCTTCACCGCGTAGGCGCGACCGATCACGAGGAGGAAGGCGACCAGACCGCCGGTGACGTGCAGGGCGTGGAATCCGGTCGTCAGGTAGAAGGCCGACGCGTACGCGTTGGTGTCGATCGCGACGCCCTCGGCGACGAGCTGCGCGTACTCCCAGACCTGGCCGGAGACGAAGATGGCGCCGAGCGCGAAGGTCAGCCAGAACCACTCCACCATTCCCCAGCCGAGGATGCCGCGCTTCTTCGTCGAGTACGGCTGGAAGCGCTCAGCGGCGAAGACGCCCATCTGGCACGTCACGGAGGACATCACCAGGATGATCGTGTTCACGGTCGCGAAAGGGACATTCAGCAGCGCGCTTTCCTGGGCCCAGAGCTCGGGCGAGGTGCTGCGCAGGGTGAAGTAAATCGCGAAGAGACCCGCGAAGAACATCACCTCGCTGCCGAGCCACACGATGGTTCCGACGGCGACCGGATCCGGCCGCTTGACGGACCGCATGGCCTGGGAGTAGGTCGCAGTGGAGGTCGTCACGCTCACCATTATGGCCGATACCCGGCCCGCTGGATCGCACCGACGGAGATACTTTCGCCCGGCATGCACCTCGGACGGGCCTTCGCGTGGGCCGGGAATCGGCTGAGAACCCCCGACGAGAGCGCTGAACACCGGGGAGCGGCATCCGGGTCACGGATCGATCTCGATTCGCCGTCGCCAGTAGGCTCGGTGGAATGGCGGAGCTGTACACCTGGCCGGATGTCCTGACCACCCTTCTCGACCGGCGCGATCTGAGCGTCTCGGAGTCGACCTGGGCGATGCGCGGCATCATGCGCGGCACGGCCACACCGTCTCAGCTCGCCGCGTTCCTGATCGCGTTGCGCGCGAAGGGGGAGACGGTCGACGAGATCGTCGGGTTCCGCGACGCCATCCTGGAGTCGGCTCTCCCGCTCCCGGTCGACCCGGGGGTGCTCGACATCGTCGGGACCGGCGGGGATCGCTTCGGAACGGTCAACGTCTCGACGATGGCCGCGCTGGTGGCCGCGGCCACCGGCGTCCCCGTCGTCAAACACGGCAATCGCGCCGCCAGCTCCTCCTCAGGATCGTCCGACGTCCTCGGCGCCCTCGGCGTGGATCTGAGTCTCTCCCCGGAGGCCGTCGCCGAAGTCCTGCCCCGGGCCGGGATCACCTTCGCCTTCGCCGCAGCCTTCCATCCCGGCTTCCGTCACGCCGCAACCACCCGGAAGGAGCTCGGGGTCCCGACGGTGTTCAACTTCCTCGGGCCGCTGTGCAACCCCGCCCGGGCCGAGGCGAACGCGGTCGGTGTCGCCCATCTCGATCGTGTGCCCCTCATCACCGGTGTCTTCCGCACCCGCGGTGCGACGGCACTCGTCTTCCGAGGCGATGACGGACTCGACGAGCTGACGACCACCGGTCACAGCCGGCTGTGGGAGGTGAGCCGCGGCGACATCCACGAGCATGATCTGGATCCGCGCGATCTCGGCATCCCGCTCGCCGACATCTCCGATCTCCTCGGTGGCGACCCTGCGCACAACGCGGCGGTGGTCCACCGCACGTTCCAGGGCGAGAGCGGTGCCGTCCGCGACATCGTGCTGCTGAACGCCGCGGCGGGACTTGTGGCCTACCGACTGTTCCGCGACGCCGGGCAGGTGCAGCGTCCGATCCTCGAGCGGCTCGCGGAGGCGCGCGACGACGCCGCGTCCGCGATCGACTCCGGCGCGGCGGCGTCCACCCTCCAGCGCTGGGTCGACACCACGCGCGACCTCGCAGGCTGACCGGGCGGACACCATGGACCCGCACGCGGCACTGAGCGAGATCGCGGGTCTGCTCGAACGCGAGCGATCGTCCCGGTACAAGTCGCGCGCGTTCCGGGTGGCGGCGGATGCCGTCGCCGGCCTGACCGAGGCGCAGCTGGACGACGTGGCGGTTCTGCGGCGCACGAAGGGGATCGGGGAGTCGACCCTCGCGGTGATCGTCCAAGCGCGCGCGGGAGTGGTGCCGGACTATCTCGCGGATCTCCGCACGCGTGCCGGCGTCGAGCAGGACTCCCGGGTGCGCGGGCTCCTCCGCGGGGACCTGCACGCCCACAGCGACTGGTCGGACGGACTCACCTCCCCGGCGCTCATGGCCGAGGGGGCGCGGGCGCTCGGACACGAGTACCTCGCGCTCACCGATCACTCTCCGCGACTGCGCGTGGCCCACGGTCTCAGCGCGGATCGGCTGCGCGCCCAGCGCGATGTCGTCCGCGGCCTCGGGACGGACACCTTCACCATGCTGTGGGGGATCGAGGTCGACATCCTCGACGACGGCGACCTGGACCAGGATGCCGAGCTGCTCGCTCAGTTGGACGTCGTGGTGGCATCGGTGCATTCGAAGCTGCGGATGGACGCGGAGGCGATGACGAGGCGGATGGTCGCCGCCGTCGCCGGAGGTCGGGTCGACGTGCTCGGGCACGTCACCGGGCGGTTGGTGGAGGGTGCCCGCGGCACGCGCCCTCCGTCGGTGTTCGACGCGGCGGCGGTCTTCGACGCGTGCGCGGCCCACGGCGTCGCCGTGGAGATCAACTCCCGGCCCGAGCGACAGGATCCGCCGGAGGAGCTGATCGCGACCGCCCTCGCCGCGGGCTGCCTGTTCTCGATCGACTCGGACGCCCACGCGCCGGGTCAGCTCTCGCTCCTGGACCACGGAGCGCGCAGGGCGGAGGACGCGGGGATCCCCGCCGACCGGATCGTGACGACGTGGTCACTTCCGCGCCTGCGGGAGTGGACCGCGGGGCGACGGCCCGGCGGGGCGTGATCCGGACCGCCGCCTAGACTCGGCGCGTGACCGCCGGCAATCGACCGTTCGTCCCCGGAACGGGTATCGCCCTGGTCGTGGTCGGCATCCTCGTCGCCGCGATCAGTCTGCGCGGGCCGATCGTCGCGCCCACGCCCGTGCTCCGTGAGATCGAGAGCGACCTCGGAATCGGCTCCGCCGCGGCGGGACTGATCACCACCGCGCCGGTGCTGATGTTCGCCCTCCTCACTCCGGTGGCGGCGCTGGTCATCCGCCGGGCGGGCGCCGAGATCGCGCTGCTGATCTCGCTCACGGGCGTCCTGTGCGGCACGCTCATCCGCACGGTTCCCGGATTCGAGTGGATGCTCGCGGGGATGCTCGTCATCGGAGCGGCCGTGACGATTGGCAATGTAGTCATTCCGGTGATCATCCGACGGGATGTCCCGGGGCCGAGGGTCGCCGTGGTGACCGCGGCCTACGTGGCGATGCTGAACGTCGGATCGCTCCTGACCTCCCTTGCCACCGCCCCGCTGGCCGCGCTCATCGGGTGGCCGGCGGCTCTGCTGGCCTGGGGGATGCTGACCGTGGCGGGCATCGCGCTGTGGGGCGTGCATCTCCGGCGAGCCCGACGATCCGGGGACCGGTTCTCGGGGCCGGCGACGGCCACTGCGGTCGCATCCGGCGGAGGTGGCGGGGAGGTGGCCCGCCTCACGGGGCCGCTCCCGGTCGTCGTCGCGCGGCGAGAGCGCTCTTTCGCCCGTCGCCCCGTCACCTGGCTCCTCCTGGCTTCCTTCGCCGCCCAGTGCACCATCTACTACGCGTTGACGACCTGGCTGCCCACGCTCGCCGCCGACACCCTCGGCCTCGGCGCCACCGCGGCAGGCGCTCTCGCCTCCGTCTATCAGGGGGTGGGGGTCGCCGGGGCGTTCCTCGTGCCGCTCCTCGCGCGCTACGCCCCACGCGCGGTGGCCCCGATGGTGATCTGCGTGTGCTGGATCCTCGTCACCGGCGGGATGCTCCTCGCGCCCGACCTGCTGTGGGTGTGGCTGATCGCCGGGGCGATCGGGCACTCGGGAGGATTCGTGGTGATCTTCTCGGCGCTGGTCGCCGTCGCCCGCGATGACCGGGAAGCAGCCGGGATGTCGGCGCTCATCCAGGGTGGCGGCTATGCCCTCGGAGCGCTTGGCGGACCGGCCATGGGCCTCATCCACGAGATCACCGGCCGCTGGACCGGCGGACTCGTCCTCCTGCTCGTGCTCGCGATCGTCTACTGCGTCGCGCTGTCGACGGCGGTGGCCGCGGCGGGCCGCGCCCGGCGCTGAGTCAGCCGGCTGCTGCCGAGACCGCCGACAACGCGCGCCCCATCGCCGCCGCCGCGCCCCACCGGCGTCCGAAGGCCTCCGCCTGCGCGCGGGAATCGGCATCCGGCGCGTGCAGGCGCGCGTCGACATCGGGGAGATCCAGGTCGCGGACGACGGCGACCACCCGAGGGGCCACCGCGAGGTAGTCGGCGCCCGCGATGATCTTGGCCCGCACTCCCGCGCTCAGGTCGCTGTCGGGCTGGTCCGCGGCGGCACGGATGCCGGCGATGTCGCCGTGGGCGGCGAGCAGCGCGGCCGCGGTCTTGTCGCCGATGCCGGAGACCCCGGGGAGGCCGTCGGAGGCATCGCCGCGCAGCGTGGCGAAGTCGGCGTACTGCGCGGCGCGCACGCCGTACTTGGCGACCACGACGTGGTCGGTCACGGTCTCGAGGTTGCTCATGCCGCGCGCCGTGTAGACGACGCGCACGTCTCGGGCGTCGTCGATGAGCTGGAAGAGATCGCGGTCGCCGGTGACGATGTCGACGGGCATGCGCGCGTGCGTCGCGAGGGTGCCGATCACGTCATCGGCCTCGTGCTCAGCCGCTCCCACCACGGGAATGCCCAGGAGCCCCAGCGCCGCGCGGATGAGCGGAACCTGCGCCTCGAGGGGATCGGGGACCTCCTCGACGTCGGGTCCGGCCGCCACCTCCGCCACCACGCGATGCGTCTTGTACGTCGGAAGAAGATCCACACGCCACTGCGGACGCCAGTCGTCGTCCCAGCACGCCACGACGTGGGTGGCCTCGGAGAGGGGGATGAGCTTGGCGACCATGTCGAGGAAGCCTCGGAGGGCGTTGACGACCGTGCCGTCGTCTGCGCGCACCGAGTCGGGGACACCGTAGAAGGCCCGGAAATAGAGCGAGGCGGAGTCCAGCAGCAGCAGGCGGTCGGTCACGCCCTCATCCTGTCACGCGCCCCCGACGGCGGGAGTTCACCGAATGGACGCGCGACGGACTCGCCCGCGCCACGCCCCGGTCGCCTTCGGCGCGGAAGGTGGCGCGAACGGCGAGGGCAGGAGGCGACATGGGACGAACCGATGTCATGGCGTGGGTGGAGTCCCCGCTCCAGCTCCTCGGCGCCGCCGAATGGGCCGAGACGCACGGCAAGTCCGTGGGCGTGGCCGGGAGGCTCACGCCGCAGATGTCCGAGACCGCGGAGGAGCTCCTCGCCCGCGGGGCCCGGTTCGGCGTCCTGGAGCCGTACGTCGGCATCCCGTGGGCGATGCTGGCGCGTCACGGACACTGGCTGATCGGCGACGGGTTCTCGGGGCAGTTCCGGCTCGCGGCCACCGTGCTCGGTCCGCGCCGGCTGTCGTTCCTCGACGACGGCGCGGGAGCGCTCGCCTACGCCGCCACGCTCGCCGGCGAGCGCCCGTACGAGCGTCCGCATCAACGCGAGGGGCGCCTGCACCGACTGCTCGGACCGCTCGCGCATGAGCGCGTCGCCCGTCGGGCCGTGGCCGGTCAAGTGGAGATCTTCACCGCCTTCGACCTCGGAGACGCACGCGTCGCGGCGCTGGAGGAACGCGGCTACCGCATCTCCCGCCACCGGTTCGCGGGGATCCGCCGCACCCCTCCGCGCACGTCGACCGGCGCGGTCCGCGAGACCCTCGGCGCGCGCATCATCCTCGGCAGCGCGCGACCCACAGACGGGCGGATGCCGCTGTCCGAGTACCGGGAATGGATCGGTCGTGTCGCGGACCGAGGCCCCGCGGTGTACGTCCCGCATCGTCGCGCGTCGACGGCGCAACGCGCTGCCGTGGCCGCGGTCCCGGGCATCCGGATCGTGGAGCCCGCCCTCCCGATCGAGGTGCTGCTGGCCGGGACCACCCGCGCGCTCGCCCTGTTCACCCTCCCCTCGAGCACGACGACGACCTTGCCGCCGATCCTGGCCGGGTCGGGTTCGCGCCTGCACGTGGGGCCCGCGGATGTCGGTCCGTGCCTCGCCGCGCCCGCGACGATCGGTCGAGACCGGTGAGCGCCGTGGTCGCGGTCATCCCCGCGCGCGGGGGATCGAAGGGTGTGCCGCGGAAGAACCTCCGGCGCGTCGGCGGCGTGCCCCTCGTCGCCCGCGCCGTGGCCGCCGCGCGGCGATGCCCCGAGATCGACCGGGTGATCGTCTCGACCGATGACGCCGACGTCGCCGCGGTGGCGGCGGAGTGGGGCGCGGAGGTCGTCGAGCGGCCCGTTGAGCTGGCCGGCGACGAGGCCAGCTCGGAGAGCGCGGTCCTCCACGTTCTGGAGACTCTGGATCCGGATGCCGACGCGATCGGCGTGGTCGTGCTCCTCCAGGCCACGAGCCCGTTCCTCGACGTCCCGGCCCTGGGGGACGCGGTCCGGCTGGTCCGGTCGCGCCGACGCGACGTGGTCTTCTCGGCTGTGGAGACCTACGGATTCCTGTGGCGCCGCGCGACAGGCGACGCCGCGGAGGCGGTCAACCACGAGGCGTCCGCGCGTCCGCGACGGCAGGATCGCGAACCGCACTTCCTGGAGACGGGGGCGTTCTACGTGCTCCGCGCGAAGGCCTTCCGTGTGACCCGTCACCGCTTCTTCGGCAGCGTCGGGATCACCGAGGTCGCCGCCCGCACGGCGATCGAGATCGACACCGAGGACGAGTTGGCCGTCGCGCGTGCGCTCGCTCCGCTCGTGGACCGACCGGAGCCGCTCGACGTCGACGCGGTCGTCACCGACTTCGACGGCGTCCACACCGACGACACGGCACTGCTCGATCAGCACGGCGTCGAAACGGTCCGTGTGAGCCGCTCGGACGGCATGGGCGTCTCGCTCCTGCGCCGCGCGGGCGTTCCGATGCTGATCCTGTCGACCGAGGCGAATCCGGTCGTCACAGCGCGGGCCCGCAAGCTCGGAGTCGACGTCGTGCAGCACTGCGACGACAAAGCCGCGGCCCTCCGCGCGTGGGCGGCGGAGCACCGCCTCCCGCTGTCCCGCATCGCCTACCTCGGCAACGACGTCAACGACCTGCCGTGCCTGGAGATCGTCGGCTGGCCGGTGGTGGTCCCCGACGCGCACCCGCGCGTGCGGGCAGCCGCCCGGGTCGTCCTGGACACCCCCGGCGGCGACGGGGCGGTTCGCGATCTCGCCGAGCGCGTGCTGTCCGCGCGCGACGCCGCCCCGGCGGCATCCCTCCCCGGCTCCGGCGTCGCCGCAGCCCCGACGAAAGAGAACCCGTGACCGTCACCATCGGAACCCGCGTGATCGGCGGCGGCCGCCCGGCCTACGTCATCGCCGAAATCGGCCTCAACCACAACGGCGACGTCGACCTCGCCAAGCGTCTCATCGACGTCGCGGCGGATGCCGGCGCCGACGCGGTGAAGTTCCAGAAGCGGACGCCTGAGATCGCCACCCCCGAGCACATGCGCGACGTCCCGCGGGAGACGCCGTGGGGGACGATGACCTACCTCGACTACCGCCGGCGCGTGGAGTTCGATCGGGCGCAGTACATCGAGATCTCCGATCACGCGCTGCTCCGGGGCCTCGAGTGGTTCGCGTCGCCGTGGGACGTGCCGAGCGTGGCGTTCCTCGAGGAGCTCGGCGTCGCCGCGCACAAGGTCGCCTCCGCGAGTCTCACCGACCACGCCCTCCTGCGGGCGCTCGCCGACACCGGCAAGCCGGTCATCCTCTCCACGGGGATGTCGACGATGGCCGAGATCGACGCGGCTGTGAGCGTCCTCGGCACTGATCGGCTGGTGCTGATGCACGCGACGTCGACCTATCCGATGGAGCCGGAGGAGGCGAACCTGCGGATGATCCCCGCGCTGCGGGAGCGCTTCCCCGGTGTCCCCGTCGGCTATTCCGGCCACGAGCGCGGACTGCAGATCTCCCTCGCCGCGGTCGCGCTCGGCGCCGTGGCCGTCGAGCGGCACATCACCCTCGACCGCACGATGTGGGGCTCCGATCACGCCGCATCGCTGGAGCCGACCGGGCTGACTCACCTCGTGCGCGACATCCGCGTCATCGAGTCGGCACTCGGCGACGGGGTGAAGCGGGTGTACCCGGGCGAGCTCGCGCCGATGGCGAAGCTCCGCCGCGTCCCCGCGTGAGCGGAGCGGATGCCGCACCCCTGCGGATCGTCGGACTCGCCGACACCGACTCCTACGTGAAGTGGGCGGCGCACCTGCTGGGCGCGCTCGGACCCGCGTGGTCTCCGGTGCTGACGGTGGTGACGACGCCACTGGTCGTGAGCGACGCACAGCTGACCAGTGCGCTCGCGGGGAGCGGTCTCGCCGCACTCGACGTCGAGCGTCGCGACCTCGAGGTCGTCGCGGAGCGTCTTCGTGCGGACCCGCCCGATGTCGTGCTGGTGGCCGGTCGCGGCCCCCTCGTCCGGTTGCTCGCGTCGGTGGTGGCCGACATCGTCCCGCGGCCGGTGATCGTCACGGGTCTCCCCGGGATCTCCATCCCGGCGACGCGCAAGGCCCTGCTCTACCGCGCCCAGTGCGACCTGTTCGTCGTGCACTCGCAGCGCGAACGCCGGGACTTCACCGCCCTCGCGCGGGAGCAGGGTGTTCCGCATCGCTTCGCGCTCGCCACCCTCCCCTTCGCGCGGGGCGGAGTGACGGAAAGGCATACGGCGGTTGTCGGTGAGACCGCGGCGACCGCCGCGGGAGACGATTTGGTCTTCGCCGCGCAGGCGAAGGTTCCGGCACTCGCCGCGGACCGGCGGCACGTCGCGCGGCTCCTCGTGCGGGCGGCGCGCGCGCGTCCGGATCGCCGGGTCGTGGTGAAACTGCGCGCCAAGCCGGGCGAGAGCCAGACGCACCTCGAGGAGACGGACTATCGCGATCTCGTCGCGGAACTCGGGCCGATGCCGGAAAACCTCGTGTTCTCGACGGCGCCGATGGCTCGGGCGCTCGACAGTGCCGGAGGGCTCGTCACGGTCAGCTCCACCGCGGCGATCGAAGCGATCGCGCGCGGTGTCGGGGTGATCGCGCTGGACAGCTTCGGTGTGTCGGCCGAACTGATCAACGAAGTGCTCGCCGACGCCGGTCTCCTCGGATCGGAGGCGGATGTCGAGGCGCGGCGATTCCGGCATCCGGCGCCGCACTGGCTCGCGGAGAACTACTTCCACGACCCGTCCGCGGACGACTGGGAGGAACAGACCGCGAGGCTCGTCCGCGCTCGCCGTCGCGGCGACCTGGTTCCGCGCCCGCCCGTTGCGGGACGCGGGGGGACTCTGCGGGCTGCCTGGGACCGGAAGGTCGTCCTGGGGCCGCTCGACACGTCGGCGGCGGGTCGCCTCGCGACCGTCGTCGGGATCCCCGTCCGCGCGGTCGTGCGTGCGGCGCGCCGGGTGCGCAACCGTTCGGCGGCGCGGGGCGACCGTCAGCAGCCCGCCGCGAGGGGATCCTCGGCGCAGGAGCGGTCGACGAGCGCCGTGCGGACGTCGACGACTTCGACCGGGTAGGCGCCCGAGCGTGCCGTGACGACACCGTCGACCGGACGCCAGGTACCACTGCCGAAGTCGACTGCCGCGGCGTACTCGACGGCGACGACGACCGGGTAGACGCCGCGGGAGCGGTAGACGTGGCTGGTCGAGGTGGGCGTGAACTGTCCCTGCCCGAGGCTCTCCCATGTCGATCCGCCCGAGGTCGAGCGCGCCTGCGTGCCGTCGCCGTAGTCGAACACGTAGCCGGAGGGCGTGAAGCGGACCACGACGTCCCAGCCGAGGATCGTGCCCGGGATGATCTGTTCGGACGCGGCCGCCACCACGTTCGTCGGCATCCCCGTCACGCCGAAGCCGTCGGGCTGCCCGCTGATGCTCGGTGAGGCCGGGCGGAACGAAGCGAGGTCATCGATCGTGACGTCGGGTGGAGTGACGACGGTGTAGTTGCCGCGGCATCCGAGCGGTCCGCAGTCCTCCGGCTCGACCGCGGCGCCGGGCTGCGCCGCGTCCTGTGGGGGAGCACCGCCTCCGGAATTCCCACCACCCCCGCCGCCGCCCGGGGTGGTGATGCCCGCGCTGATGTCGACCTGCGTCCCGTCCGTCGACGTGACGTCGCAGAAGGTCCAGGTGCTTGACCCAGTGCATGAACTTGTGGGGACGGATAGGGGTTGTGGAGCAAGCATGAGCGCCAACACCAGAGCTACGGTCCGCATCTGTCGTCCTCGACAGCGTTGCTGCTGCTTATCTTCAGGCCGAACTCGGCGTCCGGCTCCGGTACGAACGTGACCGACAGCGCGTATACGTCGGGGCGAGCGTCCGGAACAACGGAAGTCCCACCCGAATCAACGACTTCGACGCGGGAGACGTCGCTACACACGACGGCTGCTGTTGGACTGTCGGTCGATGGGGCTGTAGGACGCAAGAAGGAAGCGACTACGGTGTCGCCCTCTACCTGCCATCCGTCCGCTGACATCTGGCTCAATGACTTGCGTTCGTTTGCATTGGCCTCGCCGGTGGTCCAGGCGTAGACGGGCTCGAAGGTGGCGGGGTCGCTGAGATCCACCTGGTTGAGGGCGTCGACGTAGGCGCGATAGGTCGCTTCGGCGGCGGCGAAGGCATCCTCATCGCTCGAGAACGACGGCGTCGGTGTCGGCTCGGACGCGTCGGGCGCGCAGCCCGTCAGGAGCGCCCCCGTCACGAGGGCGAGGAGGAGCGTGCCGGTCCAGCGAGTCATCACGCGACCACGGTAACCGCCGCGGCTCCGCGCTGGAGCGGTTATCCACAGGGCGGACGCCGCGCGTCGCTTCCCTCGCCGTCACCCGCGGTGCCATGCTGAGCGCATGCGAATCTCGAGAGTCCTGACGGCTTCGGTCGTGGCGGTCGGTCTGTTCTCCCTCGCGGCCTGCGCGCAGCAGGAACCCGCTCCCACACCCGTGATCGCGCCGGTCACCCTCGACGTCGGGGACCTCCAGGGGCAGACGGTCGATCTGGTCGTCGGCCAGGTGCTGAACATCAACACCGGCGACCTCGCGGTCGACAGCTACAGCGGCGAAGTGTCCGACCCCGCGGTGGCGGAGTTCACGGCCGGTCGCGAGGAGGGCGGCACGGTGTTCAACCCCGGCGTCACGGCGCTCGCCGAGGGCTCGACCACGGTGGTGCTGGAGAATTCCGACGGCGGCATCCAGCCGGTGACCTTCACCGTGGACGTCTCGGGCTGACCTCCTGCGGGGCCGCATCCTCGCCGCGAGCGGCGTCGGACGCAAGCCCCGGTCCCCGGTCGGGGCGGTCATTAGCGTGAGCGCATGACCACTTCACAGGACAAAGCCCGTACGCTCGCCGACCTGCACCGCGCCCCGGAGATCCTCCGCGTGGTGAACGTCTGGGACGCCGTCTCCGCGGCGACCGTGGCGGCCCTGCCGGAGACGCGCGCGCTCGCGACCGCGGGTCATTCGATCGCGGCGACGTTCGGGTACCCGGACGGCGAGAACATCCCCCGCGACCTCATGCTCGACATGGTCGCGCGCATCGTCGAGACCGCCGGGGCCCTGCCCGTCAGTGCAGACCTCGATGCCGGCTTCGGCGACCCCGGCGAGACGGCGCGGCGCGCGATCGGTGTCGGCGTGGTCGGCGCCAACATGGAGGACCGCCTCCGGCCCCTGGCGGACTCCGTGCGCGCGGTCGAAGCGGTGATCGCAGCCGGTGCGGCGGAGGGTGTGCCCTTCGTGCTGAACGCGCGTACCGACGCGTTCGTGCGGGGCGGCGACCGACCGGTGCGCGAGTCGATCGACGACGCCGTGACGCGGGGCCGCGCCTATTTGGACGCCGGCGCCGATCTGGTGTTCGTCCCCGGCGTCCTGTCGGCCGATGTCACCCGCGCACTCGTCGACGGCATCGGTGAGCGCAAGGTCAGCGTGATCGGACTGCCGGGTGCGCTGACGGCGGGGGAGTACGAGGCCCTCGGGGTGGCGCGCATCTCCTACGGCCCCATGACCCAGCGCGTCGCGCTGACGGCGCTGCAGGATGTCGCGTCCGAGCTCTATTCCGACGGAGTCGTCCCCGAGGGCACGCGCGCACTCAACTGAGGCGCGGGTGCGGCCGGGTCATGTGTCGCGCTCGACGGGCCCGGCATCCTCGCGATGGTCGTCGGTGCCCCCGGCGGGGAACTCGGCCCGCTCCGGCTGCCGCGCGAGGAAGAGCACGCTCGCGATGAGTCCGCCCCAGACGACGACGATGGCGAGGACGAGGAAGGTGATGGCGATGGGGGTCATCGTGCGTCCTTTCGGCGGGCGAGGAGGGTCGTCGCGGAGGCCTCGTCGACCGGAGGCCACGCGGTGAAGTCATCGGGCCGCCTCTTCCACGGCACGAGCGGCAGGACGACGGCGGCGACGACCAGGAGGAGGACGGTGCCCCATCCGACCACGGCGAGGTATTCGCCGGGGTACCCCTCGTAGCCGTCGATGAGGAGCGCGATGATCCGCGTCACCAGCATGTAGGTGAGGACGACCGGCGCCAGTCCTCCGACCAGGAACACCCAGACCCTGCCGACCCGGAACGTCGAGACGGCGTTGAGGTGGAACCGCAGCTCCCCGCCCTTGCGCAGCACCCAGATGACGAGCACGGACGTGGCGATCGCGGACGCGACGATGCCGATGTTGTTCGCCCAGTGGTCGGTGGTGTCCAGCGCGATGAGGCCGGTCGTGGTGGAGAACAGCAGGATCGAGAGGATCGCCGAGACCACGCCGAGCGTCACCGCGGCGCGCCGCGGCGACATCCCCGTCTTCTCCTGGATGGCCGCCGACACGACCTGGAGGACCGACAGGAGCGACGTGAACCCGGCCATCACCAGCGAGCCGAAGAACAGCGCTCCGAAGATCGGACCGCCCGGCATCTGCGACACGATCGCGGGGAAGGTGATGAAGGACAGTCCGACGCCCGTGAGGCCCTCGAGGTCTGCGACCGAGACGTTCTGCTCGAACGCGAAGAACCCGAGCGTGGCGAAGACGCCGATGCCCGCGAGGATCTCGAACGAGGAGTTCGAGAAGGCCACGACGAGACCCGGCCCGGTGAGGTTCGCGCGGCGGCGGCGGTAGGACGCGTACGTGATCATGATGCCGAAGGCGATCGACAGCGAGAAGAAGATCTGGCTGTAGGCGGCGATCCACACATCGGGGTTCGCCAGCGCCGCCCAGTCGGGCGTGAACAGCGCGTTGAGTCCGTCGGCGGCGCCGTCGAGGAACAGCGCCCGCACCACCAGGATGAGGAAGGCGACCACCAGCAGTGGCAGGAAGATGACGTTCGCCCGCTGAATGCCCTTGGCGACGCCGGCGGCGAGGACCGCGATGACGACGACCCACACGATCGCGAGCGGGATGAGGACGCCGGGGACGAATTCGAGGCTGAAGCCGGGGTCGCCCACCTGGAGATACTCGTTGATCAGGAAGGCCTGCGGGTCATCGCCCCAGCGCAGATCGAACGAGAAGACGAAGAAGCTCGCCGCCCACGCGATGACCGCCGTGTAGTAGAGGCCGATGACGAAGGCGATGGCGACCTGGAACCACCCCAGTCCCTCGAGCCATCGGCCGTGTCGCGGGCCCCCGAGCCGGCGGAACGCCGTGGGCGCGGCCCCGCGGAAGCGATGGCCGATCGCGTAGTCGAGGAAGAGGATCGGGATGCCGGCGGTGATCAGCGCGACGAGGTACGGGATGAGGAACGCCCCACCGCCGTTCTCGTAGGCGACGCCGGGGAAGCGCCAGATGTTGCCGAGGCCGACGGCGGAGCCGATCGCGGCGAGGATGAACCCGAGCTGGCCGGTCCATTCCTCCCGGGGCCGCTCCACGGCGTCGGGGGCGGAGGTTCCACGGGCTGCTGAACTCATGAGTACCGTCCTTCGCTGGTGGCTCGGCTGCGTCGCACGCTATCAGGGTGACGGTGTCGGACACAGGAGATCCGGCGGAAACAGGACGATGTCGCCCGAGTCCGCCTGTTCCGGCACGGTCGCCGGTCCTCGGCGCATGCGCGGGCGCGGGATCGCGCACGGAGCGGGCTCTCTGATAGCCTGAAGTGTCATTCTCAGGACGCGCTTCGGCGTGCCCGCCGCCCTCGGGCGGGAGAACGACGCGTACGACCCCATCCACCCGGCCACGGCGAGGGCATCCGCCTGCCTCCGGCATCCGGAGAGAACCACTCCGTCGGGCCCCGATACCCCAACCATCCAAGGACAACCCACTACATGACTACCGCAACGACCGCCCCGGCCATCAAGCAGGTCGCGATCAACGACATCGGATCTGCCGAAGACTTCCTGGCCGCGGTCGAAAAGACCCTGAAGTTCTTCAACGACGGCGACCTCATCGAAGGCACCGTGGTGAAGATCGACCGCGACGAGGTCCTCCTCGACGTCGGATACAAGACCGAGGGTGTCATCCCCTCTCGCGAGCTCTCCATCAAGCACGACGTCGACCCCAACGAGGTCGTCAAGGTCGGCGACGAGGTCGAGGCGCTGGTCCTCCAGAAGGAGGACAAGGAAGGCCGCCTCATCCTGTCGAAGAAGCGTGCGCAGTACGAGCGCGCGTGGGGCGACGTGGAGAAGATCAAGGAGACCGACGGTGTCGTCACCGGTCAGGTCATCGAGGTCGTCAAGGGTGGCCTCATCGTCGACATCGGCCTGCGCGGCTTCCTGCCCGCCTCGCTGATCGAGCTCCGTCGTGTCCGCGACCTCACGCCGTACCTCGGCCAGGAGATCGAAGCGAAGATCCTCGAGCTCGACAAGAACCGCAACAACGTCGTGCTCTCGCGCCGCGCCCTGCTCGAGCAGACGCAGTCCGAGTCGCGCACCACGTTCCTCAACAACCTCCACAAGGGTCAGGTCCGCAAGGGCACGGTCTCCTCGATCGTCAACTTCGGTGCGTTCGTCGACCTCGGTGGCGTCGACGGTCTCGTCCACGTCTCGGAGCTCTCGTGGAAGCACATCGAGCACGCGTCCGAGGTCGTCGAGGTCGGCCAGGAAGTCACCGTCGAGATCCTCGAGGTGGACCTCGACCGCGAGCGCGTGTCGCTCTCGCTGAAGGCCACCCAGGAAGACCCGTGGCAGGTGTTCGCCCGTACCCACGCGATCGGTCAGGTCGCGCCGGGCAAGGTCACCAAGCTCGTCCCCTTCGGTGCGTTCGTCCGCGTCGCCGACGGCATCGAGGGTCTGGTCCACATCTCCGAGCTCTCCGGCAAGCACGTCGAGCTCGCTGAGCAGGTCGTTTCGGTCGGCGAAGAGGTCTTCGTCAAGATCATCGACATCGACCTCGAGCGTCGCCGCATCTCGCTGTCGCTCAAGCAGGCCAACGAGTCGGTCGACCCCAACGGCACCGAGTTCGACCCGGCCCTGTACGGCATGGTCACGGAGTACGACGAGAACGGCGAGTACAAGTACCCCGAGGGCTTCGACCCCGAGACCAACGCCTGGCTCGAAGGATTCGACGAGCAGCGCGAGAAGTGGGAGCAGGAGTACGCTGCGGCCCACGCGCGCTGGGAGGCCCACAAGGCTGCCGTCGCCAAGGCCCTCGAGGCCGAGGCCGAGGCCGTCGCGACCGCCGGCGTCGGCGGCTCGTCGTTCGCGTCCGAGAGCAGCTCCGTCGGCACCCTCGCCGACGACGAGGCCCTCGCCGCCCTGCGCGAGAAGCTCTCCGGCCGCTGAGTCGAGACACTCTGACGGTCGACGGGCCGGAATCCTTCGGGGTTCCGGCCCGTCGCCGTTTCATCCGGCGCGCGGTTGCCGTCGTGGCGGCGGGAGGACGCGGAGGAGCACGACCGCGGCCCCGGTGACGGCGGCGGCGAGCAGCGTGAACACGACGCGCTCGAGGTCCCCCCGCAGCAGGTCGTCGCGGTCGAAGGTGAGCATCACCACCGTGATGGTCACGGCCGTCGCCGATGCCCAGTAGGCGGCGCCGCGGACCGTGAGGACGACGTTGGCGGCGAGCGCGATGAGTCCGAGCGCCACTGGCGCGACGGCGGTGGGGAGGATCAGCGCCAGCCCGGCGGCCACCGCTCCGCCGATCAGCGTTCCCAGCACACGCGCGCCCAGCTTCGACCACAACCGGTCGCGTGTGGGCTGCAGGATGACGGCGACGGTGAGGACCGTCCACCAGGCGTTCGAATCGGGGAATGCCCACAGGCTCACGAGCGTGAACCCACCCGCGAGCACGGCGAGCAGGACGCTGTAGGGCACCGTGGGGGTGGGCAGCTCGGGCCGTGGGAGCGTGTGGCCGCGGAGGGCGACGGACAGCACCGCGGCGATCCACCCGCTCGTTGCGCCCACCACGAGGGCGACGAAGACCGGTCCCGCCCACGCGCCGATGTCGTCGACGGGCGTCGAGACAGGCGTGATCAGAAGGAGAGCCGCGAGGGTGACGACCATCCCGCCCGAGGCGGTGAGGCCGTACCGGGGGAGGGCGCTGGTCGCGAGGGAGGCGATCACCACGAGCGCCGTGCCGACGATCGGCACCGCATCGCCCGTCAGCGTGGCGAGTCCCGCGAGCAGGGCGACGAGCGTCGACGACACCGCCATGCGCCACATCGCCGGCGTCCCGCGCCGGACGGACCCCGCGGTCGCGATCACCCCCAGGACGCTCGCCCCCAGCGCACTCGAGAGGGGGGTGGCTGCGACCGCGATCAGCGGCGTGAGCACCGCGCCGACGAGGACGGCGAGCCGCGCGGGACCGATGGGAAGAGCCACGAGGCGATCCTGGCAGAGGCGCGACCGACACGGGGGCTACCCGCCTCGCTAGGGTGGGGCGCGTGAGTTCACCCGCCTCGCCGACGGCTCCCGCCGAAGCGCCCCCGCGCCCCCGCCTCGTGCTGACCGCGCTCATCCTGGGAGCGCTGGTGTGCAACATCAACCTCGCAGCGGCCAACATCGCCCTCCCGGACATCGGCGACGCGTTCGGTGCGGGGCAGACGGCACTCAACCTCGTCGCGGTGGGATGCTCGCTGGGGCTCGCGATGTCGGTGCTCTACCTCGGGGCCGTGGCCGACCGCTACGGACGCAAGCAGCTGCTCGTCCTCGGGCTGGCGCTGACCGTGGTGGTGAGCTTCTTCGCCGCCTTCGCCGCCTCGATCGAGATGCTCGTGGTCGCACGGATCTTCACGGGCATCGCCGCGGGGATGGCGTATCCCGTGACGCTCTCGCTCATCACCGCTCTCTGGGCACCGGGCCGCCAGCGCACGCTCGCGATCGCCCTGTGGTCGGCGGTGTCCGCGACGGCGACGGTCATCGGCTCGGTCCTGGCCGGCATCCTCCTCCTCTGGTTCTGGTGGGGCGCGGCGTTCTTCCTCGCGGTGCCCTTCGCGGTGGCCGCGCTGGTGCTGGTCGTGCTGTTCGTGCCCTCCCACGTGGCGGAGAACTCCGACCGCGTCGACCACCTCGGCGGGGTGCTGTCCGTCTTCATGGTCGCGTGTCTCGTCCTGGGGCTGTCCACGGTCTTCGTCCCCACGACGGCGACGTTCGGGCTGATCCTCCTCGTCAGCGGCGCCGTGCTCCTCCTCCTCTTCGGGTGGCGTCAGCGGCGGGCGCGCTCCCCGCTGTACGACCTGCGCATCGCGCGGCGACGGATGTTCTGGGCTCCGGCCACCGGGGGTCTCATCGTGTTCGGCTCCCTCATGGGGGCCATGTTCGTCGGGCAGCAGTTCCAGCAGAACATCCTCGGGTATTCGACCCTCGACGCGTCGCTGTCGATCATCCCCGCAGGCGTCGGTCTGCTGCTCGTCGCGCCCCACTCGGCCCGTCTGGTGCTCGCCCGGGGGTCGCGTTTCACGATGCTGCTCGGATACGGCTTCGTTCTGCTCGGGTTCATCACGATGCTCTTCTGGAACACCACCACCCCGTTCTGGTGGGTGAGCGTGGCCTATCTCGTCATCGGGATCGGGGCCGGATTCGCCATGACCCCCGCTTCCCGGGCCATCACCGAATCCACGCCGGTCCGACGCGTCGGGATGGCGTCCGCCACGGCGGACCTGCAGCGGGATCTCGGCGGCTCGATCATGCAGGGCGTGCTCGGGGCGATCCTGGCCGCGGGCTTCGCCCGTTCCTTCGGCACCCTCATCGCCGGTTCGGACGAAGCGGACAGCATCAGCGCTCAGGTGGTCGCCGCCCTGCAGGCCTCCTATGCCTCGGCGATGCACGTGGCCGAGCAGTACCCGCAGTACAGGGATCAGATCGTCCAGGCGGCGCAGCAGAGTCTCGTGGACGGCGCCATCGCGGCGTACGCGGTCGGTGCCATCGCCATCGCGCTCGGCGCGGTGGTGGTGGGGATCTTCCTGCCGCGGAAAGAGCGCGAGCTCGCGCTGGTCGCGGAATACGAGCAGGAGGATGCCGGCCGATGAGCATTCCGGCGCATCCGGTCGACATCCCCGATCGGGTGCGCGCGCTCGTGCCCGGCGTGGACCTGAGCGCGGTGTGGCTCAACGACGCCGGCGGCGTGACGTTCCGGGGTGCGGGCGAGGACGACGTCGTGTTCGTCAAGCTGCAGCCCCGCGGCGGCGAGACCTCCGTGGCGGCGGAGGTCGATCGCCTCCGCTGGGCATCCTCGTTCACCGCCGTGCCCGAGGTGCGCTCCTGGGGTGGGGATGCCACGCACGAATGGCTCGTGACGACGGGCATGGCGGGGGAGAGCGCGGTCTCCGAGCGGGGGACCCGTGCGCCGCAACGGACGGTCCGCGCGATCGGCGCGGGGCTCCGGCAATGGCATGAACGGTTGCCGGTGGATGCATGCCCCTTCACGTGGGAGGTGCCCGCGCGGATCGGAGCGGCACGGGCGCGGGGGATCCGGGTGCCCGCGGCGTTGCACGATGCGCCGGCCGTGGAACGTCTGGTCGTCTGTCACGGTGACGCCTGCGCCCCCAACACGCTGATCGACGCGGACGGCCGGTGGGTGGGCCACGTCGACGTCGGTGCGTCGGGCCGGGCGGACCGGTGGGCCGACATCGCCGTGGCCGTCATGAGTCTGGAATGGAACTTCGGTCCGGGATGGGACGCGGAGTTCTTCGCCGCCTACGGGATCGAACCCGATCCGGTTCGACAGGCCTTCTACCGCGCGCTGTGGAACGCGACATGAGAGAGGGGCGTGTCGCGGCGTCATTCGTCCGCACGGCACCCGCGGCATCCATTAGCGTCCTGATATGACCCGGCGTGCAACCGGGCCGGCGACTCCCCGCATCGGCCGGCCCGTCGGGGCTCGCTCCCCACGAGCCGCATCCGACGCGAGCGACCTCGCGCGCGATCGCGCGGTCCTGTTGAACCAGATCCTGCTCACCGCCGTCGTCTTCATCGTCGCCGGGCTCGCCGTCGTCGGATCCTTCGCCGGCGATGCCGCGCTCTTCTTCCTGGGCGTCGTCCTGGTGTTCGCCGTCGCGGGAGCCACCCTGTTGGTCCCGTGGAATCGACTGCATCCGGTCTGGGTCGCCGTCGTCCCCGCGCTGGACGGCGTGGCGATCACCCTCATGCAGTTCGCGGCTCCCGGAACGACCCTCGGTCTGCTGTGGGTGTTCCCGGCGACCTGGCTCGCCGCGTCGTTCGGCCTCGTCGGGCTGTGGAGCGTGATCGCCGCGATGGTCGGCGTCAACGTTCTGGTGTTCCTCTCGACAGGGGACCCGCTGGGCGCCATGACCGTCCTGGTCCCCGTCGTCCTCGTCGCCGTCGCGGTCGGCAGCCACGTGGCCGCCTCGAGGAGCACGGCGCAGCGGAACCTGCTCGTCAAGCAGTCGGACCTGCTCCGGCGACTCCTGGAGACGACCCGCCTGCAGGAGCAGACGGTCACCGAGGTCTTGGATGCGGTCGACTTCGGCGTGATCCGGGTCGGCAGGGACGGACGTGTGGCGGTGACGAACGACGCGCACGCGCGCCTCCAGCGGGCCGTGGGCGGGGAGGGGACGGCCCCTGCTTTCCGCGACGACGGGGTCACCCCGCTCCCCGACGACGAGCGTCCGCTCGAGCGGGCGTTGCGCGGCGAGGGTTTCGACGATGCCGTCGCCTGGTTCGGCTCCGATCCGGCCACCCGTCGCGCGCTCAGCATCACCGCGCGTCGCCTCGTCGATGACACGGGAGCGGATGCCGGTGTCGTCGTGGTGTCGCGGGATGTGACGACGGAACTGCTCGCGTTGCGCGCGAGGGATGAACTGGTCGCATCCGTGTCGCACGAGCTGCGGACGCCGCTCACGTCCATCATCGGCTACCTCGATCTCGCCATCGACGCACCCGCGACGCCGACGGATGTCCGTCGCGACCTGCAGGTCGCCGAGCGCAACGCGGAACGGCTCCTGCTGATCGTCGGCGACATCCTCGCCGCCTCGAGCAGCGCCGCAACCGCGGCGACCTCCGTCGAACCGAGGATGGTCGCGGTGCAGGACATCGTCGCCGCATCGGCCCAGGCCCTCCGCCCGCGCGCGGACGCGCGCGGTGTCCTCGTCCACCTCGACGAGGTCCGCCCCGCGACCGGCTGGGCTGACCCCGATCGCCTGCGCCAGGTGGTGGACAACCTCGTCGCCAACGCCGTGACGTACAACCGCGAGGGGGGTCACGTCCACCTGGCGACCGCGATGGACGCGGGCTGGACCCGCATCGTGGTCCGCGACACCGGGCAGGGGATGTCCGAGGACGAGTGCGCGCGTCTGTTCCAGCGGTACTACCGCGCCGGGGCGCAGGTGACGGGGACGGGACTGGGCCTCGCCATCAGCCGCGACATCGTCCGTCAGCTCGGCGGCGAGATCACCGTGACGAGCGCGGTCGGCGTGGGATCCACCTTCGTCGTCAAGGTCCCCGAGGCCGAACCCTCCGAGAGGCTGTCATGACCCTCGATCTCCTCAGCGTCCTGATCATCTCCAGCGTCGTGGTCAATGTCAGCGGGGTCGTCTTCATCGTCGAGACACTCCTCCGGCGCGACGACGGGGCGGGGCGGGTGTGGGCGCTGGGGTTCCTCGCCGCGATGCTCACGACCCTGGCCTACGTGCTGTGGGCGCGCTCGGGGACGGAGCTGTGGGCGCTCGCCGCCGGGAACGCGACATTCGTGACGGCGACCGGCTGCATGTGGCTCGGATGCCGCCGGTTCAACGGCCGCCGCATCCGTCGAGACGGTCTCCTGGTCGTCGTGGGCGCCGGCGGCGCGGCCGTGGCCGTGCTGGTGGAGGGGTTTCCGGCGGGGGACTGGGCGGGCGCGGTCTGGATGTTCCTGGCGCTCACGGTGTTCTCCGCCGCCGCGGCCGCCGAGTGCCTGCGCGGCCTGCTCGGCGCGACGCGGTCGGCATGGGTGCTGGCCGTCGTCTTCGCGCTGCAGTGCGGGTTCTACATCGCCCGCACGGCGGCGTTCCTCTTCGCCGGGCCGGAGAGCGCGCTGTTCCAGGTGGCGTTCGGCTCGATCGCGCTCAGCTTCGGCACGGTGACCCTCACCGTCGTCGCCGTGGTGATCCTGTCCGTCCTGCGCGCCACGCGGGTACCTCTGGTCGATCAGACCCGGACGACGCTCTCGGACATCGCACGCGACGGGATCGTCTCCGACGCGGTGTTCACCGGCATGTGGACCGCGCTGTGCGTGCGGGCGCGCCAGCAGGGTGCGACGCTCGCGATCGTGGCGGTACGCATCGACGACCTCGGGCAGATGACGACGGCGTTCGGCGGGGATGTCACGGGTCTCGTCATCGACGAATGGCGACGCGGTGTCGCGGCATCCGTACCCGTCGGCGCGATCATCGGCGAGGACTCCCGGGCCGGGTTGCTGGTCGGGTGCGTCGTGGACGACGCCCGCGGCGCCCGCGAGGCGGCCACCGCCGTGTACCGGGGCGTGTTCGACCGGCTCGGAGCCGCGACGCACGGCATCATCCCGGTCGTGGGGGTGGGCGTGGCCGACAGCTCCGTGGTCGGATACGAGCCGCACGACCTGGTCGAGGCGGCGCGCGAGACCGCGCTCACCGCGGCGACCCGGGTGGACGCCGCGGTGATCTCCTTCGAGCCGCGCGACGCGGCTCAGGCCTGATCGGCCGTCAGCCGGTAGCCCACGCCCCGCACCGTCTCGATCCACCGCGGATCGGTCGGCGACTCCCCGAGCTTCCGCCGGAGGTTGGCGACGTGGACTTCGATCGCCCGCGCGTCGCTCTCGCTGACGAACTCACCGCCACCGGGTTCCTCACCGCGGAGCATCAGAGCGAGGTCG
The DNA here is from genome assembly GCF_021654035.1 of Microbacterium aurantiacum. GTDB lineage: Bacteria > Actinomycetota > Actinomycetes > Actinomycetales > Microbacteriaceae > Microbacterium > Microbacterium aurantiacum. Next base: position 101,775 of record NZ_JAJPDW010000004.1, on the reverse strand, counting down.
GATTTCGCCCGGACGCGGCGTCCCGATGCCAGGAGGTCGGCGAGGATGTCGAACTCGCTGCGCGTGAGCTCCAGGTCGCGCGCGTCGACGCTGGCGACCCGCATCGCGGGATTGAGTCGGAGACCGCGATGCTCGCGCCACTCGTCGCCGTCCTCGGTCTGCGCGCCGCCGCCGTCGACACGGTGGCGGGGGCGACGGAGCATGGCGTCGATGCGCGCGCGCAGCTCCCGCGGACGGAACGGCTTGGCGATGTAGTCATCGGCGCCCGCCTCGAGCCCCTGCAGTGCGTCGATCTCTTCCGTGCGCGCGCTGAGCATGACGATGTAGGTCGCGCTGAAGCTGCGGATGCGCTTCGTCGTCTCGAAGCCGTCCATACCGGGCATGTTGACGTCCAGAGTGGTCACCAGCGGATCGTGCTGACGGACCAGTTCGATGCCCTCCGCGCCGGTCGCGGCTTCGAACACGTCGAAACCGGCTTGCGAGAGGATCGTCGAGAGCAGGCCTCGAATATCGTCCTCGTCCTCGACGACGACGGCGACGCGGGTCGTATCCACAGCACACTCCCTCAGCGCCGCGCGAGGGTCCGGCGCCCGAACGTCGGTCAGGATATCCCAGATCGGCCCGTATCCGCGGCCGGCGACCGCGACATGACATGCTCGTCGCATGCCTCTTGTCGCGCTCACCGGGGGGATCGCCTCCGGCAAGTCCACGATCGCCGCTCGGCTGGCGGAGCACGGAGCGGAGATCGTCGACGCCGACCGGATCGTCCGCGACGTGCAGGCGCCGGGCTCACCCGTGCTGGTTCGCATCGTCGCCGCCTTCGGTGACGGGGTGGTCGCCCCCGACGGCACCCTCGATCGTGCCGCGCTCGGTGCGCTGGTGTTCGCCGACGACGATGCCCGCGCGCGTCTCAACGCGATCGTCCACCCGGCGGTGCGCGAGGAGTCCGCGCGCCGTTTCCGCACCGCGTTCGCGGCGGATCCCGAACGGGTGGTCGTCTACGACGTCCCGCTGCTGGCGGAAGCCCGATCGGACGATCCCTGGGATCTCGTCCTCGTCGCCGACGCGCCGGCGGACCTTCGCATCCGACGCATGGTCGAGCTCCGCGGCATGGACGAAGCGGATGCCGCGGCCCGCGTCGCCGCGCAGGTCGACGATGCGGCCCGCCGTGCTCTCGCCGACGTCGTCATCGACACCGGTGGCGACCTCGCGCATACCCTGCGTCAGGTGGACGCGGTGTGGGACGGCCTTCCGTCGCTCATCGCCGCCCGCCGACGCTGACGACGCCGGGCGCGCCGAACCCCCCACACCGCGGCCACGAGACCGGCCACGAGCAGCACGAAGCCGATGAACGGGGCAAGCAGGGCGAGGACGGACAGGGTGAGAGCCGACGCATCCTCGACCGAGGACACGAGCGGCGCGGCGATCCCCGCGGTCGCGGCGTTGGCGACCGGGCGTGACAGGGCCTTGAGGGCGTGGACGCCCAGGGCGATGGCGATGCCCAGGACGACAGGGATCCAGCCGCCGTCCGCCACGAGCGAGGCCGGGTCGTCGACGGCGAGCGACTCGGCGCCGGATCCGGCGCCGAAGACGACTCCGCCGGCCGCGGGGCGGATGAGGGTCTGCACGACGTCGTTGATCGAATCCACCGCGGGGATCTTGTCGGCCACGATCTCCAGGAGGAGGAGGATCCCGACGATCCAGAGCGCGACGTCGGAGGAGAGCCAGGACCAGGCGGCGGGGAGCTGGACCGCCGGCAGGAAGCGGTCCGCCAGCCCGAGGACGAGCAGCGGCATCCACGCGTTCAGCCCCGCCGCGGCGGCGAGGCTCGATCCGACCATGAACTCCAGCACGTCGCCAGCCTACGGAATACGGGCGCCGCCGCGTCCTCGCGCGTCCGCCTCCCGCGAACGGCCGACGGTGTGTCGGAGGCCGCGCCTACCCTGGAGAGGTGCAGACCACGCGATCCGTCCGGCCCTTCGAGGTCATCAGCGAGTACTCTCCGTCCGGCGACCAGCCCCACGCGATCGCCGAGCTCGCCGCGCGCATCAACGCGGGGGAGACCGACGTCGTCCTGCTGGGTGCGACCGGGACGGGCAAGTCGGCGACCACCGCCTGGCTCGTCGAGGCGGTCCAGCGGCCGACGCTCGTTCTGGCGCACAACAAGACGCTCGCCGCTCAGCTGGCCAACGAGTTCCGTGACCTCATGCCGAACAACGCGGTGGAGTACTTCGTCAGCTATTACGACTACTACCAGCCCGAGGCCTACGTGCCCCAGACGGACACGTTCATCGAGAAGGACTCCTCCATCAACGCCGAGGTGGAGCGCCTCCGCCACTCCACGACGAACTCCCTGCTGAGCCGGCGGGACGTCGTCGTGGTGAGCACCGTGTCGTGCATCTACGGACTGGGGGCTCCGGAGGAGTACCTGCGGGCCATGGTCGCGCTCCAGGTCGGCGAGGCGTACGACCGCGACGCGCTCATCCGCAAATTCATCTCCATGCAGTACAACCGCAACGACGTCGACTTCTCGCGCGGCAACTTCCGCGTCCGAGGCGACACGATCGAGATCATCCCCGTGTACGAGGAGTACGCGATCCGCATCGAGATGTTCGGCGATGAGATCGAGGCGCTGTACATGCTGCACCCGCTCACCGGCGATGTCGTGCAGAAGATGGATGCGGTGCCGATCTTCCCCGCCTCCCACTACGTCGCCGGAACCGACACGGTCCAGCGCGCGATCGGGACGATCGAGACCGAACTCGCCGATCGGCTGGGCGAGCTGGAGAAGCAGAACAAGCTGCTCGAGGCGCAGCGGCTGCGCATGCGCACCACCTTCGATCTGGAGATGCTGCAGCAGCTCGGGTTCTGCTCCGGCATCGAGAACTACTCGCGCCACCTCGACGGGCGCGCAGCCGGCGATCCGCCGCACACGCTGCTGGACTTCTTCCCCGACGACTTCCTGCTGGTCATCGACGAGTCCCACGTGACCGTGCCCCAGATCGGCGCGATGTACGAGGGCGACGCGTCTCGCAAGCGCACGCTCGTCGAGCACGGCTTCCGCCTGCCCTCGGCGATGGACAACCGCCCGCTGCGGTGGGACGAGTTCAAGAACCGGATCGGCCAGACCGTCTATCTGTCGGCGACGCCCGGTCGCTACGAGATGGGGATCGCCGACGGCGTCGTCGAGCAGATCATCCGACCCACGGGACTCGTCGACCCGCAGATCATCGTCAAGCCGTCCAAGGGGCAGATCGACGATCTGCTGGAGGAGATCCGACTGCGCGTCGAGCGCGACGAGCGCGTCCTCGTCACCACGCTGACCAAGAAGATGTCCGAGGAGCTCACGGACTTCCTCGCCGAGCACGGCGTGCGGGTGCGGTATCTGCACTCGGACGTCGACACCCTGCGGCGCGTCGAGCTGCTGAGCGAGCTCCGCGCGGGGGTGTACGACGTCCTGGTCGGCATCAACCTCCTTCGTGAGGGGCTCGACCTCCCGGAGGTGTCGCTGGTGTCGATCCTCGATGCCGACAAGGAGGGGTTCCTCCGCAGCGGAACCTCCCTCATCCAGACCATCGGACGCGCGGCGCGAAATGTCTCCGGCGAGGTGCACATGTACGCCGACAAGGTGACCGACTCGATGCGCAACGCCATCGACGAGACCGAACGCCGCCGCGAGAAGCAGATCGCCTACAACCTCGAGCACGGCATCGATCCGACCCCCCTGCGCAAGAAGATCGCCGACATCACCGATGCCCTCATCCGCGAGGGGGAGGACACCAAAGCGCTCCTCGGTCGGAAGGAGGCCGCGGCGTCCAAGAACGGGAAGGGCAAGAGCCCGACCCCGCGGCTGCGGCGTGAGGGGATCGCGGCGGAGGGGGCGACGCAGCTCGAGGCGACGATCGCGGATCTGTCCGACCAGATGCTCGCGGCGGCGTCCGAGCTCAAGTTCGAACTCGCCGCGCGTCTGCGCGACGAGGTGCAGGACCTGAAGAAGGAGCTGCGGGCGATGGAGCGGGCCGGCCACGCCTGAGTGCGTAGCGCTTCGCGGACAGCGAAGCCACCCCGGAGCCGGTGTCGGAGGCCGCGCCTACACTTGACGGGTGCCCATCGTCCCCGTCTCTTCCCATGCCCACCCGAGCGGAACTCTGTCCGTCCGAGGGGCCCGCGTCCACAACCTGAAGGACGTCGACCTCGAGATTCCGAGGGACTCGCTCGTGGTGTTCACGGGGCTTTCCGGTTCGGGAAAATCGAGTCTGGCCTTCGACACGATCTTCGCCGAGGGTCAGCGCCGATACGTCGAGTCGCTGAGCGCCTACGCGCGCCAGTTCCTCGGGCAGGTCGATCGTCCGGACGTCGACTTCATCGAGGGTCTCAGCCCCGCCGTGTCGATCGATCAGAAGTCGACGAACCGCAATCCGCGATCGACGGTCGGAACCATCACCGAGATCCACGACTACATGCGACTGCTGTGGGCCCGCATCGGCGTGCCCCACTGCCCGGATTGCGGCGCGCCGATCCAGCGCCAGACGGTGCAGCAGATCGCCGACCAGCTCATGGAGCTCCCCGATCGCACCCGCTACCAGATCGTCGCCCCGGTCGTGACGCAGAAGAAGGGGGAGTTCGTCGACCTCTTCAAGGAGCTCTCTGCGAAGGGGTACGCCCGTGCCGTCGTCGACGGGGACCTGATCCAACTGGCCGAGCCCCCCACGCTCAAGAAGAGCTACAAGCACGACATCGCCGTGGTCGTCGACCGTCTGGTCGCCGGTCCCGACATCCTGACGCGGATCACCGACTCTGTCGAGACGGCGCTGGGACTCGCGGGTGGCGTCATGCAGGTCAACTTCGTCGACGAAGAGGGTGACGACGCGTGGCAGTCGTTCTCCGAGAAGTTGGCCTGCCCCAACGGTCACCCGCTGCAGCTGACCGAGATCGAGCCCCGCACCTTCTCCTTCAACGCCCCCTTCGGTGCGTGTCCCGCGTGCTCCGGGCTCGGGACGCGGATGTCGGTGGATGTCGATCTCATGCTCGGCGATGAGGAACTGTCCATTCGCGAGGGGGTCATCATCCCCTGGACGACGCAGGGCAAGGGCCTCTTCCAGTACTACGAGCGTCTCCTCGAAGGACTCGCGGCCGACCTCGGGTTCTCGCTCGACACGCCGTGGCGGAAGCTCCCGCAGCAGGTGCGGGAAGCCGTCCTCCGCGGTGAGAACTACAAGGTCACGGTCAAGTGGAAGAACCGCTACGGCCGCGAGATGCGCTATTCGTCGGGCTTCGAGGGCGTCGTGCCGTACATCGAACGCCAATACCTGCAGGCCGAGTCCGACACCCAGCGGCAGCGGTGGGCGGACTTCCTCCGCGAGGTCCCCTGCCCGGTCTGCGACGGCGCCCGTCTGAAGCCCGAGGTGCTCGCCGTCCAGGTCCACGGACACTCCATCGCCGACGCCTCGCGTCTGAGCCTCGCCGACGCGCACGCCTTCTTCGCCGAGCTGGAACTGACCGACCGCGAGGCGAAGATCGCCGCGCAGGTCCTGCGCGAGATCCGACTGCGCCTCGACTTCCTCATCCAGGTCGGCCTGACCTACCTGAATCTCAGCCGTTCGGCCGGTTCGCTGTCCGGTGGCGAAGCGCAGCGCATCCGTCTGGCCACGCAGATCGGCTCGGGCCTGACCGGCGTTCTGTACGTTCTGGACGAACCGAGCATCGGTCTCCACCAACGCGACAACCGTCGACTCATCGAGACGCTCATCACGCTGCGCGATCTCGGCAACACCCTGATCGTCGTCGAACACGACGAGGAGACGATCCACGCCTCCGACTGGGTCGTCGACATCGGCCCGCGTGCCGGCGTCGACGGAGGAGAGGTCGTCCACTCCGGCCCCCTCGCGCAGATGCTCGAGGACCGGTCCTCGATCACGGGCGACTACCTCGCCGGGCGCCGTGCCATCCCCACACCGGCGAAGCGCCGACGCATCGACAAGAAGCGTCAGATCTCGGTGGTCGGCGCCCGCGAGAACAACCTCCGCAACGTGACGGCGGAGTTCCCCCTGGGCGTCCTCACCGCGGTGACCGGGGTGAGCGGCTCAGGGAAGTCCTCCCTCGTCAACGACGTGCTCTACCAGGTGCTCGCCGCTCGGCTCAACGGAGCCCGGACCGTCCCGGGTCGCCACACGCGCGTGACCGGACTCGACAACCTCGACAAGGTCGTGCACGTCGATCAGGCGCCGATCGGACGGACGCCGAGGTCGAATCCCGCGACGTACACCGGGGTGTTCGACCGGATCCGCACCCTCTTCAGCGAGACGCTCGAGGCGAAGGCGCGGGGGTACCAGCCCGGACGCTTCAGCTTCAACGTCAAGGGGGGTCGGTGCGAGGCGTGCTCGGGTGACGGCACGATCAAGATCGAGATGAACTTCCTCCCGGACGTCTACGTCGACTGCGAGGTCTGCCACGGCAAGCGGTACAACCGCGACACCCTGAGCGTCCACTACAAGGGGAAGAACATCGCCGAGGTCCTCGAGATGCCGATCTCCGAGGCGGCGGAGTTCTTCGAGCCGATCCAGGCCATCCACCGCTATCTCAAGACGCTCGTCGACGTGGGCCTCGGGTACGTCCGGCTCGGTCAGTCGGCCACGACGCTGTCGGGCGGGGAGGCGCAGCGCGTCAAGCTCGCCACCGAGTTGCAGCGTCGGTCCAACGGTCGCTCGATCTACGTGCTCGACGAGCCCACCACGGGCCTGCACTTCGAAGACGTCCGACGCCTCCTGGAGGTGCTCGGCGGGCTGGTCGACAAGGGCAACACGGTCATCGTGATCGAGCACAACCTCGACGTGATCAAGTCCGCGGACTGGATCATCGACATGGGCCCCGAGGGCGGCTCCGGCGGCGGACAGATCATCGCCACCGGCACGCCCGAGCAGGTCGCGCGCGTTGCTGAGAGCCACACCGGCCAATTCCTGGCCGAGGTCCTTCCGGGCGGCGCGGCGGTCCGTAAGGCGGGCTGACGTGGCGCGCGCCGAAACCGGGCGCGGCCGTGCGGCACCGACGGTGTCGTACAAGCCGCGTCCGGGTGAGATCCCGACGAACCCGGGTGTGTACCGCTTCCGCGATGCCGACGGCCGCGTGCTGTATGTGGGCAAGGCCAAGAACCTGCGGGCGCGGCTGTCGAACTACTTCGCGCCGCTGCACACCCTGCACGAACGCACGCGCCGGATGGTGCTCTCGGCGGCATCCGTCGAGTGGACAGTCGTGCCCACGGACGTCGACTCGCTGCAGCTGGAGTATCAGTGGATCAAGGAGTTCGATCCGCCCTTCAACGTCCGCTACCGCGACGACAAGTCCTACCCCTTCATGGCCGTGACTCTCGGCGACGAGGCACCGCGGGTGCTCGTCACCCGCAACCGCAAGATCCGCGGCGCGAAGTACTTCGGGCCCTATCCGAAGGTGTGGGCGGTCCACGAGACGATCGACCTGATGATCAAGGTCTTCCCGATCCGCACCTGCAGCGACGCGTCGTACAAGAAGGCGATGCAGTCGGGGCGCCCCTGCTTCCCGGGGCAGATCGGTCGCTGCGGCGGACCGTGCTCGGGGCGGGTGACGATCGAGGAGCATCGGGCCATCGTCGAGGACTTCGTGGCGTTCATGGCCGGGGGAGACCAGCGGTTCACCAAAGACCTGACCGCCCGGATGCGCGCGGCCGCGGCGGCGATGGACTACGAGGCGGCGGCCGTCTACCGCGACCGGCTGCAGGCGATCGACGCCGTGCTCAACAAGAGCGCGCTGGTGCTCGCGGAGGACACGGATGCCGACCTGTTCGGCATCGCCGAGGACGAGCTCGCCGCCGCCGTCCAGCATTTCGTCATCCGCGGCGGGCGCGTGCGGGGTGTGCGCGCGAGCACCATCGAGAAGGAACTCGACATCAGCGGCGCGGATCTCGTCGACCAGGTCATCCAGCGCACGTACGGCAACGCGTCGGGCGCCGACATCCCCCGGCAGGTCCTCGTCCCGGCGCTGCCGGAGGATGCCGCGGAGCTGACGGAGTGGCTGCGGGAGCGTCGCGGGAAGAACGTGTCGATCCAGGTGGCCCAGCGCGGCGGCAAAGCCGACCTCATGAAGACGGCGACCCTGAACGCGCAGCAGGCGCTGATGGTCCACAAGACCCGCCGAACGAGCGACTACGTCGCCCGCACGCGAGCGCTGACAGACCTGCAGGAGGCCCTCGGCCTCGAGGAGGCGCCGCTGCGTATCGAGTGCTTCGACGTCTCCCATTTGAGCGGCACCAACGTCGTCGCCTCCATGGTCGTCTTCGAGGACGGGCTTCCCCGCAAAGACCAGTACCGGTCGTTCTCGGTGGCGGAGACGACGGACGACACCGACTCGATCCACCAGGTGCTCACGCGCCGACTGGCCTATCTCGATCGACCCGAGCCGGACGCCGAGGTCGCGGGAGACGGGACCGCACCCAAGCGCCCGCGGTTCGCGTACCGGCCGCAGCTCCTGGTCGTCGACGGCGGGCAGCCTCAGGTGCAGGCGGCCGACCGCGCGCTCCGCGACGCCGGCCACGAGGAGATCGCGCTGTGCGGGATCGCCAAGCGACTCGAGGAGGTGTGGCTGCCGGGGGAGGAGTATCCGGTCATCCTCCCTCGCACCTCGGAAGCGCTGTATCTCCTGCAGCGCCTGCGCGACGAAGCGCATCGATTCGCGATCACCCACCAGCGCAAGCGTCGCCGACGGGACATCCAATCGGTACTGGCCGAGGTCCCCGGACTCGGTGACGCGCGGATCCGCGCCCTGCTCCGGCACTTCGGGTCGGTCACGGCGTTGCGGGGGGCGACCGAGGAGCAGATCGCGGAGCTCCCCGGCATCGGCCCGAAGCTCGCGGCATCGATTCGCGCGCATCTTTCCGGCGGATAGGCTGGGCGCAGCGACGACGGAGGTCAGATCCATGAGCGAGACCGAGCGCAGCGACACCGGTGAGGTGCTGATCGTCACCGGGATGTCCGGGGCGGGACGCTCGACGGCGGCGAACGCGCTCGAGGACCTCGGGTGGTACGTCGTGGACAACCTTCCGCCGCAGATGCTGCGGCCGCTCCTGGAGCTGACCAGCCTCGCCGGGGGCGTCCTCCCTCGTGTGGCGGTCGTGGTGGACGTGCGAGGACGCGATCTGTTCTCCGAACTCCCGGAAGCGCTGCGGGCACTCCGGGAGCGGCGGGAGATGCGGCTGATGTTCCTGGACGCCTCCGACGAAGCGCTGGTGCGCCGATTCGAGGCGGTCCGTCGGCCCCACCCGCTGCAGGGCGAGGGGACGATCGTCGACGGCATCCGCCGCGAGCGCGAACGACTGGCGGCGGTGCGGGAGAGTGCCGACGTCATCGTCGACACGACGCGGTACAACGTCCATCAGCTGGCCACGCGGGTCGTGGAGCTCTTCTCCGACGAAGGCGATGCACGCCACACCCTCACGATCCTCAGCTTCGGCTTCAAGTACGGTGTGCCCCCGGATGCCGACATGATCGCCGACATGCGGTTCCTCCCCAATCCCTTCTGGGACGAGTCGCTGCGCGCTCTGACCGGAGAGGACGCCGCAGTGCGCGACTACGTCCTCGGACAGCGGGGGGCCGTGGAATTCCTCGATGCGTACGCGGGTGCGCTGGCTCCGGTCCTCGCCGGCTACCAGCGTGAGAACAAGCGTCATTCGGTCATCGCCGTCGGCTGCACCGGAGGCAAGCACCGGTCGGTGGTGATGGCCCGACAGCTCGCTGAAAGACTCGAGACCCTTCCCGGTGTCGCCGTACGGGTACGGGATCGCGACCTCGGCCGCGAGTGAGGGCGGCGGCAGGATCGGGCGCGCGCGAGTAGGCTGGTCGATCGTCCCCCACCCCTGAACGACGAGGAGCCCCGTGTCGCTGACCGCCGATGTGAAGGCCGAGCTGATCACCGTGCGCGACCCGCGCCCGACGGCTCGGGTCGCCGAACTCACGTCGCTGCTGCGGTTCTCGGGAGGTCTGCACTCCATCGCGAACCGCGTCGCCGTCGAGGCGGAAGTGGACTCCGACGTGCTCGCCCGTCGCACCGCGCGCGACCTCATGGAGATCTACGGTGTGCGCCCGGAGCTGGTGCACGTCCAGGGGTCGGGCGGACGCGGGGGGAGCCACTACGCCGTCCGGGTGATCGAGGGCGGCGAGACGCTCGCCCGCCAGACAGGACTCCTCGATCAACGGCGGCGTCCGGTCCGCGGACTGCCCAACAAGCTCACCACCGGGAACAGGGGGGACTTGGCCGCGATCTGGCGGGGTGCCTTCCTGGCGGCCGGTGCGCTGAGCGAACCCGGTCGGTCGGCGGCGCTCGAGATCACCTGTCCGTCCTCCGAGGCCGCGATGGCGCTCGTCGGTGCGGCGCACCGTCTGGGCATCCCCGCCAAAGCGCGCGAAGTCCGCGGGGTGCCCCGTGTGGTCGTCCGGGAAGGGGAGGGCATCCGTTCCACCCTCGCCGCGATGGGTGCGCGCAAGGCCGCCGAGGAGTGGGACCAGATGCGTCAGCGGCGCGAGGTGCGCGCCGGCGTCAACCGTCTCGTCAACTTCGATGACGCCAATCTGCGCAGGTCCGCCCAGGCCGCCGTCGCCGCGTGCGCGCGTGTGGAGCGGGCCATGGAGATCCTCGGCGATGAGATCCCCGCGCATCTCCGACAGGCCGGAGACCTGCGACTCGCCCACCGTGACGCGTCCCTCGACGAGCTCGGCCACCACGCCGACCCTCCGCTGACGAAGGACGCCGTCGCGGGGCGCATCCGACGACTCCTGGCCATGGCCGACAAGAAGGCCGAGGCGGAGGGCATCCCGGGCACCGAGTCCGCCGTGCCCGCCGGCGTCGAGGACTGACGCATAAACCACGCTTCGGCGGGAAGCAAGTCCCGCCGTGCGCGGTTGGCGCTCAATAGGATGAACCCGTCACCCTCGCGGCGTCGAGGATCGTCGGCGCCGCGCCGATAGGAAGAAGAGAACATGGCGAAGTACACCTTGCCCGACCTCCCCTATGACTTTGCGGCTCTGGAGCCGCACATCAGCGGCAAGATCATGGAGCTGCATCATGACAAGCACCACCAGGCGTATGTGACCGGCGCGAACACCGCGCTTGAGCAGCTCGCGGAGGCCCGTGAGAGCGGGAACCTCGCGAATGTGAACAAGCTCGAGAAGGATCTGGCCTTCAACCTCGGCGGCCACGTCAACCACTCGATCTTCTGGACCAACCTCGCTCCCGCGAACGACGGCGGCGGGGGAGAGCCCGAGGGCGAACTGCGCGCGGCGATCGATGAGTTCTTCGGCGGGTTCGACACCTTCAAGGCGCACTTCACGGCGGCTGCCACCGGCATCCAGGGCTCGGGTTGGGCGGTGCTGAGCTGGGACCCGATCGGTGAGCAGCTCATCATCCAGCAGCTCTTCGACCAGCAGAGCAACACCGCGCAGGGCACCATCCCGGTGTTCCAGCTCGACATGTGGGAGCACGCCTTCTACCTCGACTACCTCAACGTCAAGGCGGACTACGTCTCCGCGGCCTGGAACATCGCGAACTGGCAGAACGTGGCGCAGCGTCTCGACGCCGCTCGTGGGAAGACCGCGGGCCTGCTGGTACTGTCGTAAACGGCGTGGGCGTCCCGGCGGGATTCCCCGCCGGGACGCCGTTGTCCACTGTCTGAATCGCACCAACCGCGCGCTCGCGCACGACACTTCTCAGGAGAAACTCCGTGGCTGTCAAGATCGGTATCAACGGCTTCGGCCGTATCGGACGCAACTTCCTCCGCGCGGCCCTCGAACAGGGCGCGGACCTGGAGATCGTGGCGGTGAACGACCTCACCGACAACAAGTCCCTCGCGCACCTCCTCAAGTACGACTCCGTCGGCGGACGCCTGTCGGAAGAGGTGTCGTACACCGAGGACTCCATCATCGTCGGAGGCAAGAGCATCAAGGTGTTCGAGGAGCGCGACCCCGCGAACCTCCCCTGGGGCGAGCTCGGCGTCGACATCGTCATCGAATCGACCGGACGCTTCACCAAGGCTGCGGATGCCGGCAAGCACATCGCAGGTGGCGCCAAGAAGGTCCTCATCTCGGCTCCCGGCACCGACGTCGACGGCACGTTCGTGATGGGTGTCAACGACGGCGAGTACGACCCCGAGACGATGCACATCATCTCGAACGCCTCGTGCACCACGAACTGCCTCGCCCCGCTCGCGAAGGTGTTCAACGACAACTTCGGCATCGAGCGCGGCTTCATGATGACCGCGCACGCGTACACCGCCGACCAGAACCTGCAGGACGGCCCCCACGGTGACCTGCACCGTGCGCGTGCCGCCGCGCTGAACATCGTCCCCGCCGCGACCGGCGCCGCCAAGGCCATCGGCCTCGTGCTGCCCGAACTGAACGGCAAGCTGAGCGGCTCGTCCTACCGCGTTCCGGTTCCCACCGGCTCGATCGTCGACCTCACCATCATCACGCCGACCGAGGGTCTGACCAAGGAGACCATCAACGCCGCGTACGAGAAGGCCGCCGCCGAGGGTGCCCTCGTCGGCTACCTGAAGTACAACACCGACCCGATCGTCTCCACCGACATCGTCCACGACCCGTCGTCCTCCGTCTTCGACGCGGGCCAGACCAACGTCAGCGGCAACCTCGTCAAGGTCTCCGCCTGGTACGACAACGAGTGGGGCTACTCCAACCGTCTGGTCGACCTGACCTCTCTCGTCGCCTCCAAGCTCTGATCGTCATGGCACTGCGCACCCTCGAGTCGCTGGGTTCGCTTGCCGGCAAGCGCGTCATCGTCCGTGCCGACTTCAACGTCCCCCTCAAGGACGGTCGGATCACGGACGATGGCCGCGTGCGGGCGGCGCTCCCGACCCTGAACGCCCTGATCAACGCCGGCGCACGCGTGGTCGTCTGCTCGCACCTCGGCCGCCCCGACGGGGCGCCGGATGCGAAGTACAGCCTGGAACCGGTGGCCCAGCGCCTCTCCGAGCTCCTCGGGTCGCCGGTCGCGTTCGCGCGGGACACCGTGGGCGAGTCGGCGCGTGACGCCGTGGCGGCGCTCGAGGACGGGGACGTCGCCGTCATCGAGAATCTCCGCTTCAACGCCGGAGAGACCGCGAAGGACGACGCGGTGCGCCGCGCCTTCGCGGAGGAGCTCGCCGCCCTCGGCGATGTGCTCGTGTCCGACGGCTTCGGCGTCGTGCATCGCAAGCAGGCCTCGGTCTACGATCTCGCAGAGCTTCTTCCGTCGGCTGCGGGACTGCTCATCGAGAAGGAGGTCGACGTCCTCGACCGCCTGACCGAGAACCCGGAGCGTCCGTACACCGTGGTTCTGGGTGGATCGAAGGTGAGCGACAAGCTCGGCGTCATCGAGCATCTCCTCCCGCGCGTCGACCGCATCCTCGTCGGCGGCGGCATGCTGTTCACCTTCCTCGCCGCGAAGGGCTACCGAGTGGGCTCCAGCCTCCTCGAGAAGGACCAGATCGACACCGTCACCCGGTACATGATCACTGCCGCCGAACGCGGCGTCGAGATCGTCCTCCCGGTCGACGCGGTGATGGCGTCCGCCTTCGCGGCCGATGCCGAGCACGTCGTGGCTCCGGCCGACGCGCTGGAGGAGACGCCGTTCGGCGCGTCCGGTCTCGGTCTGGACATCGGTCCGGAAACCGCCCGCATCTTCGCGGACGCGGTCCGGTCGAGCCGCACGGTGTTCTGGAACGGCCCGATGGGCGTGTTCGAGATGCCGGCGTTCGCGGCGGGGACCAAGGCCGTGGCCGAGGCTCTGACCGCGGTGGACGGGCTGTCCGTCGTCGGTGGCGGCGACTCCGCCGCCGCTGTCCGTCAGCTCGGATTCACCGACGACGCCTTCGGTCACATCTCGACCGGCGGCGGCGCCAGCCTCGAGTTCCTCGAGGGCAAGAAGCTCCCCGGACTGGAGGTCCTCGGATGGCAATGACCACACGGATGCCGCTCATCGCGGGCAACTGGAAGATGAACCTGGATCACCTCCAGGCGGTGGCGTTCGTGCAGAAGCTGCACTGGACCCTCAAGGACGCCGGACACGACCACAGCACCGTCGAGGTCGCCGTGTTCCCGCCGTTCACCGATCTGCGCACGGTCCAGACGCTCCTGGATGCGGACAAGATCCCCTTCGCCCTCGGCGCGCAGGACCTGTCCACGCACGACTCGGGTGCCTACACCGGTGAGATCTCGGGTGCCTTCCTGTCGAAGCTGGACGCACGTTACGTCATCATCGGGCACTCGGAGCGGCGCGAATACCACGCGGAGGGCGATGACGTCGTCGCCGCGAAGGTGCAGGCCGCCCTCCGCCACGGACTCGTCCCCGTCATCTGCGTCGGAGAGACCAGCGAGGACCTGGAGAAGTTCGGCGCCAGTGCCGTGCCCGTGTCCCAGCTGCGCGCGGCCCTCGACGGGGTCGCTGCGGACGCGGACATCGTCGTGGCGTATGAGCCAGTGTGGGCGATCGGTTCCGGCCAGGCCGCGACCCCGGAGCAGGCGCAGGATGTCTGCGCGAAGCTCCGCGACGTCGTCGCCGAGGCGCTGGATGCCGACGCGGCCGCGCGCACGCGTGTGCTCTACGGGGGATCGGTGAAGGCGGCGAACATCGCCGGCTTCATGAGGGAACCCGACGTGGACGGAGCCCTGGTCGGCGGCGCGAGTCTGCTGGTCGACGAGTTCTCCTCGATCATCCGTTTCCAGAAACACGTCGGCGTCTGACCCCGCCTATACTGGGAAATCGTGCGCCCCGACGGGCGCGGTGAAAGGCGTAAGTTCCGTGCAGATCCTCGAGTTCGTCCTGCAGGTCATGCTGGGCATCACCAGTCTCCTGCTGACCCTCCTCATCCTGCTCCACAAGGGGCGTGGCGGGGGTCTGTCCGACATGTTCGGCGGGGGCATGACCTCGGCACTCGGCTCGTCCGGGCTCGCGGAGCGCAACCTCAATCGATTCACGATCGTGCTCGCGCTGGTGTGGTTCGTCGCCATCGTCTCGCTCGGGCTCATCACGAAGTTCCAGGGGATCTGATGGCAACCGGAGGAAACGCCATCCGCGGTACGCGGGTGGGTGCGGGCCCCATGGGGGAGCAGGATCACGGCTTCCACGCCGATCGCGTCGCGGTCTCCTACTGGGATGCCCTCGGCAACGAGACGGTGCGGTACTTCGCTGCGGGCATCCCCGACGAGGAGATCCCGGAGACGATCGATTCGCCCCACTCCGGTCTGCCCGCCGGTCGCGATAAGGACAACCCGCCTGCACTGGCCAAGACCGAACCGTACAAGACGCATCTCGCCTATGTGAAGGAGCGCCGCACGGAGGAGGAAGCCGAGGCACTTCTCGACGACGCGCTCGCGCAGCTGCGGGATCGTCGCGGTCAAGACTGACTCGCTCAGCGAGGACGACAGAGCCGGACCCGCTGTGGAGGCGGGTCCGGCTCTGTCGTTCACTCCCGGTCGATGAGTTCCGGCGGGACGTTGCCCGCGGCATCCTCGTCGACGAAGAACATGGTCTGTTTGCGGCCCTTGGCGCCGGCCGCGGGGACGCTCGCGTAACTGGCGCCGGCCAGCGCCAGGCCGAGGGCGGACGCCTTGTCGGTACCGGCGAGGACCATCCACACCCGCTGGGCGCTGTTGATGACCGGTCGGGTCATGCTCACGCGCTCCGGCGGAGGCTTGGGGGAGTCGCGGACGGCGACGACGGCGCGATCCGTGACCCCGATCTCGGACCGGTCGGGGAAGAGCGATGCGATGTGGCCGTCGGGTCCGACACCCAGGAAACAGATGTCGAACGCCGGCCACGCGGAGTTCTCCGAGCCGAAGCGCGCGAGTTCGGCGGCGTACGCGTCTGCGGCGTCGTCGAGTCCGATCCCGCTGTCCGCAGCGGCGATCGCGTGGATGTTCGCGTCCGGCACAGGAAGGGAGTCCAGGAGCGCCTCACGCGCCTGGGTCTCGTTCCGATCGGCGTGTCCGCGGTCGAGGTATCGCTCATCGCTCCACCAGAAGTGGACCCGCGTCCAGTCGACACGTTCCCGCTTCGGATGCCGTGACACCGCGGCGAGGACGGCCGACCCCATCGAGCCCCCGGTGAGGGAGACATGGGCGATGTCGCTGGACTCGAGCCGCTTGGCGACCTTGCGGAGGAAGCGATCGGCGACGGAACGGGCGAGGGCCGTCGGGTCCGTGCTGATGATGACGCGCTTCTCGGACCAGACTTCGACCATGCCGCTCATCTCCGTGTTTCGTCCTGCGCCTTCGCGTTACCCGGGGGGCCCAGGAGCTCCCACCCCTCCGTAATCACTCGACCATACAGGACGTCCGGATCGAGACGGCGGAGCTCCTCGGCGAGGCACTCGCGCAGTGTGCGCCGGGGGAAGGCGAGGTCGTGACTCGGCTGCTCGGGCTGGGTGAGGATCGCCACATCCGAGCTGGGTCGCTCCAGGACGATGTCCCCGCTGTCGCGGTGGAGGCTCACCGACTTGATGCCGTGCGGCCACTCTTCGGCGGACAGGTACGCCCAGTCCACCGGGACGTCCAGAGCCAGACGGAGCCACGCCGCGAGGAGTGCCGTGGACGGCGAATCAGCGGCGCCGCGCACGGTCACCGCGGTCACGGGCTCGTACGGAGGCTGATCGAGGATCGCCGCGAGCTGCTCGCGCCAGCGGGTGAGGCGGGTCCACGAGAGGTCGGTGTCTCCCGGCGCGTAGGAGGCCCCGAGCCCCGCGACCCACGCAGTGGGATCGGGCTTCGTCGCGGCATCCGTGATGCGGCGCTGGGCGATGCGGCCGATGGACGTCTTCGCCGGGACCGGCGGGGTCTCATCGGGCCACCAGACCACGACCGGTGCATCGGGGAGGAGAAGGCCGGTCACGAGCGACTCCAGGGGTGCGCGCCCCGCCTCGCCGACCACGTGCAACGTGACGACCTCGCTCGCGCCGGCGTCGCCGCCCACCCGGATCTGCGCATTCAGGCAGGAGTCGGTCTGGGCGCCGTCGCCGATCATCAGGACGATCACGCGCATCGGATGCTCGCGGGAGGCGTCGTTCGCCGCTTCGATCACGGCTTCCTCGGCGCCGAGCCGGGTGATGATGATGAGGGTCAGGACGCGCCCGAGCGCGACCGCGCCACCCTCCTCCCGGACGCTCACGAGCGCCCGGGAGATCTTGCTCACGGTGGTGTCGGGAAGATCGACGATCACGGGCGCCTCCAGATGCGTCCATCGCGGGCGAGCATCTCGTCCGCGGAATCGGGGCCCCACGAACCGGGGGCGTACTGCTCGAGGGGGCCGCCCTGCTCCGCCCAGAACTTCTCGATGGGGTCGAGGATCTTCCAGGAGAGCTCGACCTCCTCGTGGCGCGGGAACAGCGGCGGGTCTCCGAGCAGGACGTCGAGGATGAGACGTTCGTAGGCTTCGGGGCTCGCCTCGGTGAACGCGTGGCCGTACCCGAAGTCCATCGTCACGTCCCGCACCTGCGCGCCCGCGCCCGGAACCTTGGACCCGAAGCGGATGGTGACGCCCTCGTCGGGCTGGACGCGGATGACGAGCGCGTTCTGGCCCTGTCCCGACGTCTGGCTCCGCGGGAAGAGCATCTCCGGTGCGCGCTTGAAGACCACGGCGATCTCCGTGACGCGTCGACCGAGGCGCTTCCCGGTGCGCAGGTAGAAGGGGACGCCTTCCCAGCGCCGCGTGTTGATCTCGAGGGTGATCGCGGCGTACGTCTCCGTCGGGGACTGGGGGTTCATCCCGTCCTCTTCCAGGAAACCGAGGACCTTCTCGCCGCCCTGCCAGCCGCCGGCGTACTGACCGCGCGCGGTCGAACGCGCCAGGTCGTCCGGAAGCGTGACCGCGGCGAGGACCTTCTCCTTCTCGGCGCGGAGATCCTTCGCGTCGAAGGAGATCGGCTCCTCCATCGCCGTCAGGGCGAGCAGCTGCAGCAGGTGGTTCTGGATGACGTCGCGCGCCGCGCCGATGCCGTCGTAGTAGCCCGCCCGTCCGCCGACGCCGATGTCCTCGGCCATCGTGATCTGGACGTGGTCCACGTAGTTGCGGTTCCAGATCGGCTCGTAGAGTTCGTTGGCGAAGCGCAGCGCGAGGATGTTCTGCACCGTCTCCTTGCCGAGGTAGTGGTCGATCCGGAAGATCGAGTCGGTCGGGAACGCCGACCGGAGGGCGTCGTTGAGCTCTCGCGCCGAGGCGAGGTCGTGCCCGAAGGGCTTCTCGATGACGACGCGGCGCCAGCGCTCCGGGCTGTCGGCGGTGTCGTCGACGAGGCCCGAGGCCTTCAGCTGCTCCGCGACCTGCGGGAAGTCCTTGGGCGGGATCGACAGGTAGAACGCGTGGTTGCCCATCGTCCCGCGCTCGGTGTCGAGCTTCTGGACGGTCTCGCGGAGGCGCCGGAACGCGTCGGGGTCGCCGAACTCGCCCGAGACGAAACGGATCCCCTGCAGGAGCTGCTGCCAGGTCTCCTCGCGGAACTCCGTGCGCGCGTTCTGCCGGACGGCGTCGTAGACGACCTTCGCGAAGTCCTGATCCTCCCAGTCGCGACGCGCGAACCCGACGAGCGCGAAGCCCGGCGGGAGGAGGCCGCGATTGGCGAGGTCGTAGACGGCGGGCATGAGCTTCTTCCGCGACAGATCGCCCGTGACGCCGAAGATCACCAGGGCGCTGGGCCCTGCGATGCGATTCAGGCGGCGGTCGTCGGCGGCGCGGAGCGGGTTCTTCCCGCGTGAGATCTCGACGGTCATCGAACTGGAACTCCTACTGTGCCGCTTCGAACAGCGACAGGATCTCGATCTGCGGATCGGTGAGGGTGAGGGTCACGACGGGACGGCCGTGGCCGTCGGCCAGGACACGGGCATCGCCCGCCGCCTGAGCCGCGATGAGCTCGCCGAAGGTGAACGGCAGCCCGGGGATCTCGAGGTCGACGTCCGTGGCCTCGAGGATCTGCAGGAACACGCCGTTGGCCGGACCGCCCTTGTGGTACTGCCCCGTGGAGTGCAGGAAACGCGGCCCCCACCCGAAGGTCGTGGGCCGCGCCGCATCGGCGGCGACGAGCTCGCGCAGTCCCTGCAGATGCGGCAGGGATGTCCGGTCGACGTACGCCTGGACCGAGACGTAGCCGCCCTGCGGGATCTCGGCCCACAGCGCGTCCAGCACGCCGGCGATGGTGCCGGATGCCGCGAGCGCGGGGTCCGACACGCGGACCTCCACTCCGTCGACGGTGAACGCCGGCGCCGTGGGTGCGGGCCGGTCGCGCAGCAGGGCGCGTGCGGCGGTCTTCGCCGATTCGACGTCGGGCTGGTCGAACGGGTTGATCCCCAGCATCCGTCCGGCGATCGCGGTGGCGTACTCCCACACGACGAACTGGGCGCCGAGGGATCCGCTGATGAGGATCTCGCCGGGATGGTGCTCGAACAGATGGAACCGGCGCGCCTCGTCGACCAGGCGCACGATCTGAAGGTCCTCCGGGGTCGCCTCGACCTCGGGCGAGACGGGGAGGAGGACCACCGGGAGGATGCCGGTACCGTCCTTCCCGGTCGACTCCGCGACGAGCTGCTCGATCCAGTCCGGCAGGCCGACGATGTGCGTGCCGTCGGTGACGAGCCCGAGCTTGTCGCGGCGGGGGTCGCCGCCGGCCAGCGCCGCGGCGAGGACGAGAGCGGGGTTGTCCGGACTGTCGATCGCGACTTCGAGCAGGGTCGCCTCGGCTTCGTCGAGGAGACCGGCGATGTCTGCACCCGCGAGTCCCGCCGGAACGAGCCCGAACGCGGTCAACGCCGAGTACCGGCCGCCGACGGTCGGGTCAGCGTGGAAGACGGTGTAGCCGTCGGCCCGGGCTGCGACATCGAGCGGCGAACCCGGGTCGGTGACGACGACGATGCGCTCGGCGGGGTCGATGCCGAGGTCGCGGAACGCCGCCTCGAACGCGCGCTTCGCGGCATCCGTCTCCACCGTGCCGCCGGACTTCGACGACACCACGAGCACCGTGTGCTCGAGCCCGCCGGATTCTGCGTCGCCGTCGATCGCCGACAGCACCTGCGCCGGCGAGGTCGAATCGAGGACGACCAACGGCACGTGCGCGGTCCGGGTGATGACCTCGGGTGCGAGCGACGAGCCGCCCATGCCCGCCAGGACGACGCGCGTCACGCCGCGGGCGATGAGTCCCTCGCGCAGGGCGAGGATCTCTCCGACCAGCGGACGGGAGACGGAGACGGCCTGCAGCCATCCGAGCCGCTCGGAGGCCTCGGCCTCGGCCGCCGGGCCCCACAGCGACGAATCGCCCGCCGTGAGGCCCGACGCCACCAGCTCGGACACGAGGATGGGCAGTGTCGCATCGACGACCGCCTTCACGTGTCCGCTCAGGTGGATGTCAAAGGTCATGCGGATGTCTCCTGGGCGGAGCGCAGCGCCTCCGTGACGGTCTGCTGGAGCTCGTGCCAGGAGGCGATGAACTTCTCCACGCCTTCGTCCTCGAGCAGCTGGGTCACCTCGACGAGGTCGATCCCCGCTGCGGCGAGGCGGTCGAAGACCTCGTGTGCGTCGCCGTAGTTGCCGGTGATCGTGTCGCCGGAGATCTCCGCGTGGTCGAACGTGGCCTCGAGCGTCTTCTCGGGCATGGTGTTGACCGTGCCCGGCGCGACCAGCTCGGTCACGTAGAGGGTGTCCGGGAGCGCCGGGTCCTTGACGCCGGTGGATGCCCACAGCGGACGCTGGAGGTTCGCGCCGGCGTTGACCAGCGCCTGGGCGCGGCCGGTGGCGAACTCCTTCTGGAAGAGCTCGAACGCCAGACGGGCGTTGGCGACACCGGCCTTGGACTTCAGCTGCTCGGCGTCGCCGCCGATCGCCGTGAGGCGCTTGTCGACCTCGGTGTCCACCCGCGAGACGAAGAACGACGCCACCGAGTGGATGCCGGCGAGGTCGTGCCCGGCGGCCTGGGCCTGCTCGAGTCCGGTCAGGTACGCGTCGATGACCTCGGCGTAGCGCTCCAGGCTGAAGATCAGCGTGACGTTGACCGAGATGCCCTGTGCGATCACCGCGGTGATCGCCGGGAGGCCGGCCTTCGTGGCGGGGATCTTGATGAGAGCGTTCGGGCGGTCGACGCGCTCCCACAGCTGAACGGCCTGGTCGACCGTGGCGGCGGTGTCGTGGGCGAGATCGGGGGAGACCTCGATCGACACCCGTCCGTCCACTCCGCCGGTGGCGTCGTAGACGGGGCGGAAGATGTCCGCGGCCTCACGCACGTCGTCGGTGGTGATCTCGAAGATGGCCTGATCGGCCACGGCACCGCGAGCGGCGAGCGAGGCGACCTGCTCCTCGTAGGCCGCGCCCTGCGACAGGGCCGTGGCGAAGATCGTCGGGTTGGTCGTGACTCCACTGACGTTGCGGCTGGTGATGAGCTCGGTCAGGTTGCCGGACGTGATGCGCTCACGTGAGAGGTCGTCGAGCCAGATGCTGACGCCCGCGGCGGCGAGCTGTTCGGTGGGGGTGCTCATGCGTTCTCCTGGATCGTTTCGCGAGCCGCCGCGACGACGGCCTCGGCGGTGATGCCGAACTTCTGGAAAAGGGTCTTGTAGTCGGCGCTCGCTCCGAAGTGCTCGATGGAGACGGAGCGTCCGGTGTCCCCGACGATGTCGCGCCAGCTGAGGGCGAGTCCGGCTTCGACCGAGACGCGCGCCTTCACGGCACGGGGCAGCACGCTTTCGCGGTACGCCTCGTCCTGCTCGGCGAACCATTCCAGCGACGGTGCCGACACGACGCGGGCGTTGACACCCTCCTCGGCCAGCGTCGCGCGGGCTTCGACGGCCAACTGCACTTCCGACCCTGTGGCGACGAGGATGACGTCGGGGCTGCCGTTCGGCGCCTCCGCGAGGATGTACGCGCCCTTGGCGGTCAGCTCTGCGCTGGCGAACACGTCACCCGAGGCGTCTCCGTCGCCGCGCTCGAACACCGGGATGTTCTGGCGGGTCAGCGCGAGACCACCGGGGCCCTCGTTCCGACGCAGGAGTTCGAGCCATGCCACCGCGGTCTCGTTGGCGTCCGCGGGACGCACCACCGTGAAGTTCGGGATGGCGCGCAGGGAGGCGAGCTGCTCGATCGGCTGGTGGGTGGGTCCGTCTTCGCCCAGTGCGACGGAGTCGTGCGTCCAGACGAAGAGGCTCGGGATGTTCATCAGCGCGGCCAGGCGCACCGCGGGGCGCATGTAGTCGCTGAAGATCAGGAACGTCCCGCCGAAGGCGCGCGTCGGGCCGTGCAGCACGATCCCGTTGATGATCGCGCCCATGGCGTGCTCGCGGATGCCGAAGTGGAGCACACGGCCGTAGGGGTCGCCGGACCATTCGTGGGTCGACCACTGGGCGGGGATGAACGACTTCGCCGACTTGATGGTGGTGAGGTTGGATTCGGCCAGGTCCGCCGATCCGCCCCAGAGCTCGGGAAGGACCTCGGCGAGGGCGTTGAGCACCACGCCGGAGGCGGCACGGGTCGAGACGTCCTTGCCGGATTCGAACGAAGGAAGCGCGGCGGCGACGTCCGCCGGCAGCTCGCGAGCCTCGAGCCGGTCCCACAGCGCCTTGCGCTCCGGGTTGGCATCGGCCCACGCGTCCCACTTCTGCTGCCACTGCACGCGTGCCTCCGCGGCACGCTCGGCGAGGGCGCGGGTGTGGGCGATCACATCTTCGGCGACGGCGAAGGACTGCTCGGGATCGAAGCCGAGCACCTCCTTGGTCGCCTTGAGCTCGTCCGCGCCGAGTGCCGAACCGTGGATCTTGCCGGTGTTCTGCTTGCCCGGGGACGGCCATCCGATAATCGTGCGCAGGATGATGAGGGAAGGCTTGTCGGTCTCACCCTTGGCCGCCTCGATCGCGGCGTGGAGCTCGGCGACATCTTCGACGTACTCGCCCGTGCGCTTCCAGTCCACGGTCTGCACGTGCCAGCCGTAGGCCTCGTACCGGGCGGCGACGTCCTCGGTGTAGGCGACGTTCGTGTCGTCCTCGATCGAGATCTGGTTGGAGTCGTAGATCGCCACGAGGTTGCCGAGCTGCTGGTGACCGGCGAGGCTCGAGGCCTCGCTCGTCACACCCTCCTGCAAGTCGCCGTCACCGGCGATCACGTAGACGTGGTGGTCGAACGGCGAGGTGCCGGCCGCCGCCTCCGGGTCGAAGAGGCCGCGCTCGAAACGAGCCGCGTAAGCGAATCCGACGGCCGAGGCGAGGCCCTGGCCGAGCGGTCCGGTGGTGATCTCCACGCCGTCGGTGTGGCCGAACTCGGGGTGTCCCGGCGTCTTCGAGCCCCAGGTGCGCAGGGACTTCAGGTCGTCCAGCTCGAGGCCGAAGCCGCCGAGGTACAGCTGCACGTACTGGGTCAGCGAGGAGTGGCCCGCCGACAGGATGAACCGGTCGCGTCCGGCCCAGTGGACGTCCTTCGGGTCATGGTTCATCACCCGCTGATACAGCAGGTACGCCGCGGGGGCCAGGCTCATCGCCGTTCCCGGGTGCCCGTTGCCCACCTTCTCGACTGCATCCGCAGCGAGGACGCGGGCGGTGTCCACCGCGCGCCGATCGATCTCATCCCAACGCAGTTCCGACACCGGGCCGCCTTTCTCAAGAGCCGCGCCCGGACGTGGTCGATCCCCGAGGACATTTCCGTGAGGAGAAGGAGGATTCGGCGCTGGGCGCGCGTGTGGACCTCAGCATAGCGAAGGGGTATGCGCCGCCCGTCATGCGTGCCCTCGTATGACGATCCCGGCCGCCGGTCGCCTCGGCGGCATGCCATAGACTTGGGAGGATTTGACTTGCGGTGATTGCGGGGGAGATGGACATCACGTCGACGGTCGGGACGGACGCCACGGTCCGCGACACGCGCCCCTCCTTCGGTCGCGCGGTGCGCGCGTACGTGGCTCTGATGAAACCCCGCGTGCTCGAGCTGCTGCTGGTGACGACGGTCCCGGTCATGATCCTGGCCCAGGGCGGTCTGCCGGACATCTGGCTCGTCCTGGCGACGGTCATCGGCGGGACCGCCAGCGCCGGCTCCGCCGCGGCGTTCAACATGTACCTCGATCGCGACATCGACGCGCACATGCAGCGGACCGTGAACCGCCCGCTCGTGACGGGCGAGGTGTCGCCCCGCGGCGCTCTGATCTTCGCGTGGTCGCTCGCGGTCTTCTCGACGGTATGGCTCTGGGCGACGACGAACGCACTCGCCGCCGCGCTGTCCGCGGGAGCGATCTTCTTCTACGTCGTGATCTACACGATGATCCTCAAGCGCCGCACCGAGCAGAACATCGTCTGGGGCGGGATCGCCGGGTGCTTCCCGGTCGTGATCGGCTGGAGCGCGGTCACGGGGTCGCTCGCGTGGCCGCCGGTCATCCTCTTCGCCCTCGTCTTCCTCTGGACCCCGCCGCACTACTGGCCGCTGTCGATGAAGTACAAGGACCAGTACGAAGAGGTCCAGGTGCCCATGCTCGGTGCGACCCGGGCCGGGTCGCAGGTGGGCCTGCAGGTCATCCTGTACGCCTGGGCGACCGTCGCCTGCTCGCTGCTACTCATCCCCGTCGCCGGCATGGGCGTCGTGTACACCGTCTCCGCGCTCGTGTTCGGCGGATGGTTCATCTACGAGTCCCACCGTCTCTACACGCGGGCGGTGCGAGGTACGGAGCCGCGCCCCATGCGCGTCTTCCACGCGTCGATCACGTACTTGACCCTGCTGTTCGTCGCGATCGCCGTGGACCCGCTGCTTCCCTGGTGACCACCTCGTAGACGATACGAGGAAGGGCCGGCCATCCGTTCGGATGCCCGGCCCTTCCTCCTTCACGGCGCGGTGGTGCGACGTGTCAGCGCGACGTGGAGGTCTTCTCCAGATTGGCGTCGTCCGCGACGGGCGCCTCGCCGGCGTCCGTCGCGCCCGCAGCGTCTCCGTCGCGTGCGGCGTCGTCGAGGTCCGCGGCATCCGCGGAGGGGGCCGTCGTCACCGGTTCGTCGGCGACGTCTGCGGGGCCGGTGGGCGTCGCAGTGTCCGGCGCGACGTAGACGGGCGGCGCCGTGACGGCGTGCGGGCGGAGCGACGCGGCGGCGGCGACGGTGAGAGCCAGCAGGATGCCGATCACACCGGCGCCGATGAGGATGGCGCCGAGGACGGCGACGGACTGACCGACATACACCTCGACGCCGGTCGCGGTGCCGTCGTTCAGGGTGGCGGTCATGATGCCGAGCCGGTCGGAGACCAGCCACGCGCCGACGGCCGTGGTCGCGACCGATCCGACGAGGAGCACCCAGAAGGGGATGCTGCGGGCGAGCGGGGGTCTGGTGGTCATGCGTCATCCTCCTGATCGGGCCGTGAGGGGATCACGGCGTCGTTCAGTCTGAACGGCGCGCTTCCGCCGTTCGTGTGCGTCGTCGATGAATCGGCTGTGAGGGCCGCACCGGACGCGTCAGGCGCGGACCTCGACGTGGTCGTCCGCCGCGACCCGGGGCTCGGCATCCGGGAGTCCGTTCGCCGGACGGGACAGGTGCAGCACCACCGCGGTCATCGCGGCCGCCGTGAGCGCGGCGAGAACCATGTGGACGCCCACGGCGAGGATCGGCAGGCCGTTCCTCGCCTGAAACAGACCGACCGCGATCTGGACGAGTTCCGCCGCGAGCAGCGCGATGCTCCAGCGGGCGAGCAGGGGGGTCAGCTCGCGCTGACGCCACGCTCCGACGACGAGGGCGATCGTCAGGGCGAACAGGAGGTAGCTGGGCCACGCGTGGATGTGCTCCAGCAGCTCCGCGTCGAATCCGCTCCGGCCGGCGTCCGGGTCGCCGGAGTGGGGCCCCGCGCCGGTGGTGAGGATGCCGAAGACGATCGTGACGACGAGGGCGAGGACTGCGCCGCGGGCCGTCCACCGCAGCCACGGCGCGACGGCGGAGACGCGGGGAAGGTCGGGGCGGTTCATCCTGACGAGGAACGCGGCGGTGATGCAGACCAGACCCACCGACACCACGTAGTGGAAGCCGACGATGAAGGGGTTCAGTCCCGTCAGGACCGTGATGCCGCCGACGAGGGCCTGCGCGACGACGCCGATCAGGACGAGCCAGGCCAGCACCACGAGGTCTCGACGTGTCGGAGTGGTCCGGACGGAGCGCACGGCGGCCGCGATCACCGCGACGAGGAGGATGCCGTTGGCGAGAGGGCCGGCCGGGATGTCCAGCGCGACGCCGAGTGCGACGGCGGCCCCGGCCCCGATAATTCCGCCGAGCGCGAACCACAGGGTCGGCGGCAGCGCCCGGCGGCCGCCGGTGCGGACGATGATCCCGATCACGACGGCGAGCGCGAGGATGCCCACGAGACCGGTGAGCGTCCTGTTCCCGAACTCGATGACGCCGTGGATCCCCATCTCCGGGGTGGGCACGATCGAATCGGCCGTGCAGCGCGGCCACGTGGGGCATCCGAGACCGGAGCCGGTCAGTCGGACGGCCCCGCCGGTGCCGATGATGAGGACTTCGGCGAGGAACGACAACCACGCGAAAACACGCAGCGGACCGCCGATCCGACCCGGCAGTCGGCGCGGACGAGGGGTGGCGGTCGCGGGCGCGGACATGGGAGGACCTCCTGGGTCGGATGCCGCCGGGCGCCCGGCGCGGGCCGGAGGGAAGGCGGAACCTGTAGAATCGAGGGGTTCGGTCGCGCGCCGTCGGGCGCAACCCCTTCCGAACAGTTTAGGCGCCGATTCCGGCGCCAGGAGAGGGTCCACCCAGCGGCTTTCCCCGCCGGTAACTCCACCGGTGGATCAGGGGGGCCGGAGCGGATGACACCGCCAGACCCGGAGGAGAACGAGACGATGTCTGATGTGCTGATCGACCGCCCAGAGCTTGACGGCCTGGGGGTCTACGAATTCGGCTGGCACGACACCGACGCGGCCGGCGCGGTGGCTCAGCGGGGAATCAACGAGGACGTGGTCCGCGGGATCTCCGCGCTGAAGTCCGAACCCGAATGGATGCTGAAGACCCGCCTCAAGGGGTACCAGCTCTTCGGCCGCAAGCCGATGCCGACGTGGGGGGCCGACCTCTCCGCCATCGACTTCGACAACATCAAGTACTTCGTGCGGTCCACGGAGAAGCAGGCCCAGACCTGGGAAGACCTGCCCGAGGACATCAAGAACACCTACGAGCGGCTCGGGATCCCCGAGGCCGAGCGTCAGCGCCTCGTGGCGGGTGTCGCCGCGCAGTACGAGTCCGAGGTCGTCTACCACCAGATCCGCGAGGACCTCGAAGCGCAGGGCGTCATCTTCATGGACACCGACACGGCGCTCCGCGAGCACCCGGAGTTCTTCGAGGAGTACTTCGGAACGGTGATCCCCGCGGGCGACAACAAGTTCGCGGCGCTGAACACCGCGGTGTGGTCCGGCGGATCGTTCGTCTACGTGCCGCCCGGCGTGCACGTGGACATCCCGCTTCAGGCGTACTTCCGCATCAACACCGAGAACATGGGGCAGTTCGAGCGGACGCTGATCATCGCCGACGAGGGGTCCTACGTCCACTACATCGAGGGCTGCACCGCGCCGATCTACAAGTCGGACTCGCTGCACTCGGCGGTCGTCGAGATCATCGTGAAGAAGAACGCGCGCGTGCGTTACACGACCATCCAGAACTGGTCGAACAACGTCTACAACCTCGTCACCAAGCGCGCCGTCGCCCACGAGGGCGCGACGATGGAGTGGGTCGACGGCAACATCGGCTCCAAGGTGACGATGAAGTACCCGTCGATCTTCCTCATGGGCGAGCACGCCAAGGGCGAGACCCTGTCGGTCGCCTTCGCCGGCCCCGGCCAGCATCAGGATGCCGGCGCCAAGATGATCCACATGGCGCCCTACACGCAGTCGTCGATCGTGTCGAAGTCCATCGCCCGCGGCGGTGGCCGCGCCGGCTACCGCGGAGAGGTCCGCGTCGACGCGAACGCGCACCACAGCGCCAACACGGTGCGATGCGATGCGCTCCTGGTCGACACGATCTCACGTTCGGACACCTACCCCGCGATCGACATCCGCGTCGACGACGTGCAGCTGGGACACGAGGCCACGGTCTCGAAGGTCAGCGAGGAGCAGCTCTTCTACCTCATGAGCCGGGGACTCCCCGAGGACGAGGCGATGGCGATGATCGTGCGTGGCTTCATCGAGCCCATCGCACGCGAGCTGCCGATGGAGTACGCCCTCGAACTCAACAAGCTCATCGAGATGGGCATGGAAGGATCCGTCGGCTGATGACGACAGCGACCCAGGCCCCCGCCGCGGCGGAGGGCCACATCGACCCTGCCGCCGCGTTCGTGCCGGTGCAGACCCGCTCCGAGCGGCTGACCTCGTTCGCGCCGGAGGACTTCGGCGTCCCGACCGGGCGCGAAGTCAACTGGAAGCACACTCCGATCCGGCTTCTCGAAACGCTCTTCGACGACGTCGCGGGCGAGGAGGGCGCCGTGCGCGTCGGCACCACGCTTCCCGATGGTGTCGAGAGCGCTGAACTCGAGGTCGGCCAGGCGCCGCGCGGCGAGGTCTTCCGGCCCGAGGACCGCGTCGCCGCCGTGGCCTGGTCGCAGGAGCGGACGGCGCACCTCGTGCGCATCCCCGCGGACACGGTGATCGACACGCCGATCGTCCTCGACATCGAAGGTCAGGGCGGTCGCGCGCACGCGCACATCGTCCTGGAGGCGCTGCCGCACTCGCGCGCCACGGTCCTCCTGCGTCACCGCGGATCGGCGACGCTGGCGCAGAACGTCGAGATCATCGTCCGCGACGGAGCCGCTCTCGATGTGGTCTCGGTCCAGCAGTGGGCCGACGACGCCGTCCATGCCGCGTCGCACCAGGCGCGCGTCGATCGCGACGCGACGCTCCGCCACACGGTCGTGAGCCTCGGCGGGGCGCTCGTGCGCGTGAACCCCTCGGTGGAGCTCGCCGGCGCCGGCGCGGACGGACGCCTGTACGGACTGTCGTTCGCGGACGCGGAGCAGCACCTCGAGAGCCAGGTCTACCTCCATCACAAGGGGCCTCACACCGTCGGCGACGTCCTGTACAAGGGGGCGCTCCAGGGCGCGAGCGCGCACACGGTGTGGATCGGCGACGTCCTGATCGGTCGCGACGCCGTCGGCACCGACTCCTACGAGGCGAACCGCAACCTCGTCCTGACCGACGGGGCGCGGGCGGACTCGATCCCGAACCTCGAGATCGAGACCGGCGACATCGTCGGCGCCGGACACGCCAGCGCCACGGGGCGCTTCGATGACGAGCAGCTGTTCTACCTGCAGGCCCGCGGCATCTCCGAAGAAGAGGCCCGTCGCCTCGTCGTCCTCGGCTTCCTCGCCGAGATCGTCCAGAAGACCGGCATCCCCTCGCTGGAAGAAGAGCTGATGGCCGCGATCGAGGCCGAGCTGGCCACGGAGGAGCGGGCATGAGCGCGCAGAAGGTGCTGAACCTCAGCGACCTCGAGCAGGACACGGCGGTGCGCGTCGAGGTCGACGGCGTGCCGATGGCCGTGGTGCTCGACGGTGAGGGAGTCGTCCACGCCATCGGCGACACCTGCACCCACGGCGACATCTCGCTCTCGGACGGTTTCGTCGAGGGCGACACCCTGGAGTGCTGGGCTCACGGATCGGCGTTCTCGCTCCGCACCGGACGCCCCCTGAATCTGCCGGCGTACGAGCCGGTTCCCGTTTACGAGGTCACGATCGACGGCGACGATGTGCTCATCGATCCCACCGTGACCAAAGCAGTCGACTGAAGAAGGTAGCCACTATGTCTGTTCTCGAGATCCGCGACCTCCACGTGACCGTGGAGACGGATGCCGGAACCACGCCGATCCTCAACGGCGTCACCCTGACGATCAGCACCGGTCAGACGCACGCCATCATGGGCCCCAACGGCTCGGGCAAGTCGACGCTGGCGTACACGATCGCCGGGCACCCGAAGTACACCGTCACGAGCGGCTCCATCACGCTCGACGGCGAGGACGTGCTGGAGATGTCGGTCGACGAGCGCGCCCGTGCGGGTCTGTTCCTGGCCATGCAGTATCCCGTCGAGATCCCGGGCGTCACGGTGACGAACTTCCTCCGCACCGCCAAGACCGCCGTCGACGGCGAGGCGCCCTCGATCCGGACCTGGACCAAGGACGTCAAGGGCGCGATGAAGGACCTGCGCATGGATCCGAAGTTCGCCCAGCGCAACGTCAACGAGGGTTTCTCCGGCGGCGAGAAGAAGCGGCACGAGATCCTGCAGCTCGAGTTGCTGAAGCCCCGCATCGCCGTCCTCGACGAGACCGACTCGGGTCTGGACGTGGACGCGCTCAAGGTCGTCTCCGAGGGGGTCAACCGCGCCAAGGAGGCCACCGACCTCGGTGTGCTCCTGATCACGCACTACACCCGCATCCTCCGCTACATCCGTCCCGACCACGTCCACGTCATGGTCGCCGGTCGCATCGCGGAGGAGGGCGGTCCGGAACTGGCCGATCGCCTGGAGGCCGAGGGCTATGACCGCTACCTCCCGACCGGTGATTCCGAGCCCGCCGACGCGCCCGCCGCGGCCGGCGCGTAGGATCGTTACATGACCGCAACCCTCTCGCCTGAGAAGTTCGACGAGGTCACCGAGGCCCTGAAGGACGTCATGGACCCCGAGCTGGGGATCAACGTCGTCGATCTGGGACTCATCTACGACCTCGGCTGGGACGACGAGAACGACGCCCTGGTCATCCATATGACGCTCACATCGGCCGGTTGCCCGCTCACCGATGTGCTGGAGGAGCAGACCGCGCAGTCGCTCGACAACGTGGTGGATCGCTTCCGCATCAACTGGGTGTGGATGCCGCCGTGGGGACCGGAGCGGATCACCGACGACGGGCGCGACATGATGCGCGCCCTCGGCTTCGCCATCTGACGGCGGGCTGGTGCGGCGCACGGCCGTTTCGCCCCGTGACGCGGGAGCACGCAGGTCGCAGACCTGCGTCCTAGGCTCGGGCCATGAGCGTCCTCCCGCTGCAGGCACTTCCCCTCGACCGGTTGCGGCAGCGCACGAGCACGAAGTGGCGCAGCTACCCCGACGACGTCCTGCCGCTGTTCGTCGCCGAGACCGACTATCCGCTCGCGCCCGCGATCACCGACGCGCTCACGCGCGCGGTGCTGCTCGGCGACACGGGATACACCCCGCCTGATCCGGGACTGGGCGACGCGTTCTCGGGATTCGCCCGACGACGCTTCGGATGGACCGTGGACCCGGCATCCGTTTCGTCGACCTGCGACGTGATGATGGGGGTCGTGGAGATCCTCCGCCGTGTCATCGCGCCGGGGGCGCGCGTCGTGGTGATGCCGCCGGTCTACCCGCCCTTCTACGACTGCGTGGAGGAGGCGGGAGGTGTCGTCGAGCGCGTACCGCTCGCGGTGTCGGACCAGGGGTGGCGGATCGATCTCGACGGTGTCGGCCGCGCGCTCGAGGAGGGCGCACGCGCCGTCCTCCTGTGCAATCCCCAGAACCCCACCGGGACGGTCCATTCCCGCGACGATCTCGCCGCGCTGGCGTCGCTCGCCGCCCGCCACGGCGTGGCCGTCATCAGCGATGAGATCCACGCACCCCTCACGCACGCGCCGGCGCGGTTCACGCCGTTCCTGTCCGTCTCGGAGGAGGCGGCATCCGTCGGCTACTGCGTGACCAGCGCGAGCAAGACGTTCAACCTCGCGGGGCTCAAGTGCGCCCTCATGATCGGCGGCGCGGAGCCGCAGCGTTCGCTGCTGCGCGCGCTGCCCCCCGAGGTCGGCTGGCGCACGGGTCTGGTCGGGGCCCTGGCCGGTGTCGCGGCGATGTCGCCCGAGAGCGACCCGTGGCTCGACTCGCTGCTCGTGGCGCTGGACGACCAGCGTCGGCTGCTGACCGATCTCCTGGCGACGCACCTCCCGGATGCGCGGTACCTCGAACCCGACGCCGGGTATCTGGCGTGGGTCGACGTCTCCGCCTACGGCTGGGGCGACAACCCCGCGACCCGGATCCGCCGCGATGCGCGTGTGGCGCTCCATCACGGGCCGCTGTTCGGGGCCGAGGGGCGCGGACACGTGCGCATCAACATCGGATGCGCGCCCGAGATCCTCGCCGAGGCCGTCGAGAGGGTGGGTACACTGGCGAGGCGATGAGCTCCTCTTCCCGTTCCACCGGTATCTGGAGCGGGGAGTACCTCTGGGTCACCCTCGGAGCGGTCGCGATGATCTTCCTGGCCGCGACGCAGGCGTTGGCCGTCACGACCGTCATGCCCCTGGTCAGTGCCGATCTCGACGGCGAGGCGCTGTACGCCGTGGCCTTCTCGGCCACCGTCGCCACCAGCGTGATCGGCATGGTCGCCGCCGGTGCCTGGTGCGACCGCGGGGGAGTGCTGGCTCCGCTGTCCACCTCGGTGCTGCTCTTCGTCCTCGGCCTCGTCGTCGCCGGCGCGGCCTCGAGCATGGAGTGGGTGGTGATCGGCCGTCTCATCCAGGGGCTCGGGACGGGTGGGCAGACGGTGTCGCTGTACGTCGTGGTGGCTCGCGTGTACCCGGCGATGGTGCACGGGCGGGTGTTCGCGGCGTTCTCGGCGGCCTGGGTGATCCCCTCGCTGGTCGGTCCGCTGCTCGCCGGCGCCGTCGCCGAGTTCTTCCACTGGCGCTGGGTCTTCCTGGGCGTGGCAGCGCTGACGCTGTCGGCCTTCGCCGTCGTCGTCGCACGACTCCGCGGGCTCCCGTTGGACGCGCCCGAGCGCGGTGCGACCGACGTGGGACGCCGGCTGGCGTGGGCCACGGCGCTGGCGGTCTCCGCCGTGGCCCTGAGCCTCGCGGGCGAGGCGGGTCCTGCGCGGATCCCGATCATCGTCGTGGCGGTGATCGCGATCGCGGTGACGGTCCGGCCGCTGCTGCCGTCGGGTGCCCTCTGCGCGCGCCGGGGCCTGCCCAGCGTCATCCTCATGCGCGGCGTCATCGCCGGCGCTCTCTTCGGCGCCGAGATCTACGTGCCCTATCTGCTCATCGACGAGTACGGCTTCAGCGCGACCTGGGCGGGGCTCGGGCTGACCGCGGCGGCGCTGGCCTGGGCGGCGGCCGCCGAGGTGCAGGGGCGCGTGGGCGATCGGCTGGGGAACCGGCGCATCACCCTCATCGGAGTCGCGTTCCTTGCCTCGTCGATGGCGATCGTCGGCTTGGTCGCGGTGACGCACGCCCATCCGGGGATCCTCATCGCCGGATGGGGGCTCTCGGGTGCCGGGATGGGGCTGATGTACCCGCGCCTGACGGTTCTCACCCTGGCCTACTCGACGACGCAGAACCAGGGCTTCAACTCCGCCGCCCTCTCCATCTCGGACGCCGTCGGCGCGGCGACCACCATCGCCGCGGTGGGACTCGTCTACACGGCCCTCGGTGGCGGCATCCTCGCCTTCACCTGGGTCTTCGCGCTCGGGACGATCGTGGCCCTCGCGGCTCTGGTGCCCGGACTCCGCCTCGGACATGGAGCGGAGGTGCGCGCGGCGACCGTGGCGACGTGAGCAGGGCGTTACCGCGCGTTTGGCCATTCGGGGAAGGTGAGGCTACCCTAACTTCGTGCCCGCCATCGCTACCGAGGTCCGACCCGCGTACCGCCCGTACATCCTGCAGGTCGCCGGAGTCCAACGGCTCTCGCCGCATTTCGCGCGTGTGCGGCTCACGGGCGACGACCTGGAGCACTTCGGGACCGCGGGGCTCGACCAGCGCGTGAAGATCCTCTTCCCCGACGCGCGCGGCGCCTTCGCCGACGTCGGCCAGGACGAGGGCGCCGGCGACTGGTACGACCGCTGGCGCGCACTCCCCGACGCGTCGCGGAACCCGTTCCGGACGTACACCGTCCGGCGGATCGACCCGGTCCGGCGGGTCCTGGAGATCGACTTCGTCGTCCACGAGGACCCCGGCCCGGCCGGGGCATGGGTCGGCGTCGCCACGGTCGGCGACCCCCTGATCGTCGTCGGGCCCGACGAGCGTAGCCCGCACTCGCGCGCGGGCCTCGATTGGCACCCCGGGACGGCGAGGCGCGTGCTGCTTGCCGGTGACGAGACGGCGGTGCCCGCGATCAGCGGCATCCTCGAGGCGCTTCCCGCGGGATGCACGGCCGAGGCCTTCCTGGAGGTGCCGACCGCGGCGGACGCGCAGGACCTCGTCGTCGGCGCGGGTACGCGCGTCCACTGGATCGCGCGGGACGGGGCAGAGCACGGATCCGGCCTTCTCGTCGCGCTGCGGGCATGGACGGGGGTATCGTCCGATCTGCTCGCTCGCGCCTCCGCGCCCCGACCGCAGGCGCTCGCCGATGTCGACGTCGACGCGGAGCTGCTGTGGGACTCCCCGCTCGACGGCGAAGGCGAGTTCTACGCCTGGATCGCCGGCGAGGCCGCGATGGTCAAGACCGCGCGTCGTCTGCTGGTGTCGGAGTGCGGCGTGGACCGCAAGCGCGTCGCCTTCATGGGCTACTGGCGCCTCGGACAGTCAGAGCGCACGGGATGACCCGCGCCCCGCGGTCGGCGGGGCAACGTCGCATCGCCGTCACGGCCGTCGGGGCGGCGGCGCTGACGCTGGCCGCCATCGTCCTGAGCCTCGCCGTCGGCGCGCGGCCGATCGCGCCCGCCGTCGTCGTCGACGCGCTCCTCGCCTACGACCCGAGCCTCAACGACCACGTCGTGGTCCTCACCCAGCGGGTGCCCCGCACCCTCATCGGCCTCCTCGCGGGTGCCGCGCTGGCGCTCGCGGGCACGACCATGCAGGGTCTGACGCGGAACCCGTTCGCCGACCCGGGACTCCTCGGCGTCAACGCCGGGGCATCCGTCGGCGTTCTCGCGGCCATCACGTTCGCGGGAATCCGTCAGCCCGCAGGCTTCGTCTGGTTCGCGTTCGCCGGCGCGGCGGTCGCGGCGGTCTTCGTGGCCGTCATCGGCTCCCGCGGACCGGATGCCGCGTCGCCGGCCAAGCTGGCCCTCACGGGAGCCGCGGTCACCGCGGGGCTCACCTCGATCACGCTGCTCATCCTCACCACCCAGTCCGCAGCCCTCGACGTGTACCGCTACTGGTCGGTGGGCGCCCTCACCGCCCGTGGCCTGGACACGGTCGCGCTGGTCGTCGTCCCGCTCGCGGTGGGTGCCGTCCTGGCTCTGGCCTCCGCGCGAGGCCTCGACCTCCTCGCGCTCGGCGAGCAGACGGCGACCGGCCTCGGACACAGTGTTCCGCGCACGCGCGCCATCGGCATCCTCGCGGCGGTCCTCCTCGCCGGGGGAGCGACGGCCATCGCCGGCCCGCTCGTCTTCCTCGGCCTCGTCGTGCCCCACCTCCTCCGCTTCCTCGTCGGCGCCGGCTACGCGGCGCTGCTGTGGATCGGGATGCCGGTGGGGGCGACGCTGCTGCTCGTCGCCGACGTCCTCGGCCGGGTCGCGGCGCCCCCCGGCGAAGTCCAGGCCGGCGTCGTCCTCGCGATCATCGGCGCGCCGGTGCTCATCGCGCTCGTCGTGCGCGGAGAGCGGGTGTCGCTGTGATCGCCGTCGCGGACGTCCGTCGCCTCGCCCGGCGTCGCTGGAGCATCGTGCTCGTCTCCCTCTGTGCGCTCACGCTCGTCGCCGCCGCGGCGGCGCTCATGATCGGCGACTATCCGCTCGGCCCCGGACAGGTGCTCGCCGTCCTGCTCGGCGGCGGCGAGCCGGTGGAGCAGTACGTCGTCCTGCAGTCCCGCCTGCCGCGACTGGCCATGGCGCTGCTGGTCGGTTCGGCCCTCGGAGTCGCCGGTGCGCTCCTCCAGGCCCTCTTGCGGAATCCGCTGGCGAGTCCCGACCTGCTGGGCATCTCCGGCGGGAGCACGCTCGCCGCGGTGTTCTGCCTCCTCGTCCTCGGCCTGACGGGACCCGTGCTCGCCGCCTTCGCCCTCGTCGGCGGGCTCGCGGCATCCGCCCTCCTCCTCGCCGTGGCGCGGGGGCGCGCCGCGGGATATCGCCTCATCCTCGCCGGGATCGGGGTGTCCTTCTTCTGCGCGGCCCTCGTCGGCTTCCTCATGACCCGCGCGCAGCTGCAGCAGACGCAGGCGGCCCTCGTCTGGCTCACCGGCAGCCTCGCCAGCACGCCGTGGTGGCAGGTGATCGTCCTCGCCGCGGTGTGGCTGCTCGTGCTGCCCCTGCTCCTCCCGCTGGCGCGTCGCCTCCCCGTCCTGATGCTCGGCGAGCAGACGGCGACGGGTCTCGGTGAACACCCGGGGCGGGTCCGCACCGCCGGCGTCGTCGTCGCGGTCATCCTGACGGCGGTGACGTGCGCCTTCGCGGGCCCCATCTCGTTCGTGGCGCTGTGCGCGCCCGCGATCGCCCGGCCGCTCACCGGCCACGGATCGGTCGCCCTCGCGCCGAGTGCGCTGGTCGGCGCGGCGCTGCTGGCGCTGTCGGACCTCGTCGCGCAGTACGCGCTGCCGAACGTGTCGATGCCGGTGGGCGTGGTCACCGGGGCGTTCGGCGCCGTGTTCCTGCTCTGGTTGCTCGCGACGTCGAAGGGACGCGCACTATGACGACATCCGCCCGCACCACCCGTGTCGAGGAGCGACGGCTGACCGCGCGCGCGCTGCGCGCCGGCTATCCGGGGCGCACCGTCATCGACGGGTTGGACCTGGACCTGGCCCCCGGCCGGATCACGATGATCATCGGCGCCAACGCGTGCGGCAAGTCGACGCTGCTCGGAGCTCTCGCGCGCCTGCGGGCGCCGCTCGGCGGCGCGGTGGAATTGGACGGCGAGGACGTGGCTCGGATCCCGCGCGCGTCGTACGCGCGTGCCGTGGGTCTCCTGCCTCAGCATCCGATCGCTCCGGAGGGGATCACCGTCGCCGAGCTGGTGTCGCGGGGGCGGCATCCGCATCGGGGGCTGTTCCGTCGCTGGAGCGCGGAGGACTCGGCCGTCGTCGACGACGCCCTGCAGCGCACCGGCACCGCGGAGCTCGCGGCGCGTCCGGTCGGCGACCTGTCCGGCGGTCAGCGGCAGCGCGTGTGGATCGCCATGGCGCTGGCCCAGGATCCGGGCATCCTGCTGCTGGACGAGCCGACGACGTTCCTCGACCTCAGCCATCAGATCGAGGTCCTCGATCTGCTGCGCGAGCTGAACACCACCCGCGGCACGACCATCGTCGCCGTCCTCCACGACCTCAACCTCGCTGCCCGTTACGCCGACGAGCTCGTGGTCCTCGCGGGAGGACGGCTCATCGCGCAGGGCGCGCCCGTCGATGTCCTCACCGCGAAGGTCGTGGCCGAGGCGTTCGCGCTCGACGCCCTCGTCATCCCCGACCCGCTCACGGCGACTCCGCTCGTCGTCCCCGTGCCCGGCGGTGCGCACGTCACCGCCGACCCCGCCTGATCCCGGCATCCGTGGATCACCATCAGAAAGGAAACCCGATGACCCGCTTGCGCCCGGTCCTCGCCCTCGCCGCCACCCTGGCGCTCTCCCTCGCCGGCTGCGCCTCCGCCGCCGAGGAGTCCGACACCTCTGCGCCCGCCGCCGGCGACAGCGCCGCCTTCCCGCTGACGATCCCCTCCGCGCTCGGCGACGCCGTCCTGGAGTCCGCCCCGGAGCGGGTCGCGACCTGGGGGTGGGGTGCCACGGACGCCGTGCTCGCCCTCGGCGTCGTGCCGGTCGCCATCCCCTCGGATGACTACTCCGGCGGCGAGTCCCGGATCTCCCCGTGGATCGAGGATGCGCTCGAGGAGATGGATGCCGAGACTCCCGTGATCCTGGACAACTCCGCGTACGAACTCCAGGTCGAGGAACTGCTCGCCGCCGACCCCGACGTGCTCATCGCCCCGTACTCCGGTCTGACCCAGGAGGAGTTCGACGCGGTGACCGCAGCGGGGATCCCGGTCGTCGCGTACCCCGAGGCTCCGTGGACGACGCCGTGGCGCGATGTGGTGACCATCACGGGGGAGGCGCTCGGACTCGAGACAGAGGCCGACGAGGTGCTGGAGTCGCTCGACGCGGAGGTCGCCGCGGCCGCCGCCGCACACCCCGAGTTCGAGGGCGTCTCGATCTCGGTGCCGAGCGATTCCGCGGGGACCTGGTACCTGTACCTGCCCGCCGACCCGCGTGTGGAGATCCTCGAGGACCTCGGCTTCGTCACGCCGCCGAGCGTCACCGATCTCGACACAGGCGAGTCGACGTTCTACACCACGGTGAGCCCGGAGAACCTCGACCAGGTGGACTCCGAGGTCGTGCTGACCTTCGTGGACAGCGAGGAGGCGCTCGAGGGCTTCCTCGGCTCGTCCACCGCCCAGCTCATGCCCGCCGTGGCGCAGGGGGCGGTGGCCGGCCTGGTCGGCGTCGAGGAGATGTCCGCGCTCACCCCCACGCCGCTCACCCTCCCGTGGATCCTTCCCACGCTGACGGAGAAGCTCGCCGCGGCGACGGCGGTCGCGCAGGGCTGACCGGCTCCGTCCAATACGAGGAGAGCCCCCGACCGCACGGTCGGGGGCTCTCCTCGTATCGTCAGACGATCACGCGTCGCGACGTCGGTCGACCGCGCGGACGCCCACCCAGGCGAGGGGCACGAGGACGGCCGCGGCGGCGGCCTTGATCAGGCCCGGCAGGATGAAGGGCACGACCCCCGCAGCGAGGACGGAGGCCGCGGTGACCTGCTGGCCGAGCACGGTGCCGAGGATCAGCGCCATGTAAGGGACGCCGACCAGGAAGGGGACGACGCTGGCCGCGACGAAGCCCACGAACGCCAGCCAGGGCTTCCGGTCCCACGCGCGCTCGGCGAACCACCCGGCCAGGAAAGCGGCCGGAATGAACCCGACGATGAACCCGAAGGACGGCGACAGGACGTAGGCCGGGCCGGCGACCGGGCCGGCGAAGACGGGAAGTCCCGCGAGGCCGACCAGGAGGTAGGACGTCAACGCCGCGGCGCCGCGACGGGCGCCGAGGGCGGCGCCGACGACGATGACGCCGAGCGTCTGGCCGGTGATCGGGATCGGTCCGATGAAGAAGGACACCTTCGCGAGGAGCGCGACGAGCGCCACGCCGGACAGGACCAGGGCGACATCCACGGCGAAGGCGCGGGAACGGGTTGCGGGACGACCGAGAGCATCGGCGAGGACGCGTCGGCGGTGCGGGGCGGCGATCGAGGACATGGGTCTCCTTCGGCGTCAGGGGAGGGCGCCGCGCCGGTGGCGGCATCCCGCGTCTCACTCTAGGGCGACGCGCCCCGGCGACTCTGTCGGGTTCTGACGGAGGAACGAGGGAATCTTTGTATGGGCGGTCAGGCGGTAGACTGGGCGGCTGGCCGTCGGCCATCCTCCACCCTCGATCGAACGGACCTCCGCTGTGCTCGCCGTGCACGAACTCGAGATCCGCGTGGGCGCCCGTGTGCTCATGTCGGACGTGTCCTTCCGCGTCTCCGGGGGCGACAAGATCGGACTGGTCGGCCGCAACGGCGCCGGCAAGACCACGTTGACGAAGGTTCTCGCCGGCGACCTCCTCCCCGCCGGCGGATCGGTCGACCGCATCGGCGAGATGGGCTACCTCCCTCAGGACCCGCGCTCAGGGGATCCGGAGATGCTCGCGCGCACGAGGATCCTCGACGCGCGTGGCCTCGGCACGCTCGCGCTCGGAATGCACGAGGCGTCCCTCGCCATGGCCGATGACGACCCCGCCGTCGCGGCCAAGGCGATGAAGAGCTACGGATCGCTCACCGAGCGTTTCGAGGCGCAGGGCGGGTACGCCGCCGAGGCGGAAGCGGCCTCCATCGCGCACAACCTCTCGCTGCCGGACCGCATCCTCGACCAGCCGCTCGAGACGCTGTCGGGCGGGCAGCGGCGTCGCATCGAGCTCGCCCGCATCCTGTTCTCGGATGCCCAGACGATGATCCTCGACGAGCCCACCAACCACCTCGACGCCGACAGCGTCGTGTGGCTGCGGGAGTTCCTGAAGGGGTACAAGGGTGGACTCATCGTCATCTCCCACGACGTCGAGCTCGTCGGCGAGACCGTGAACCGCGTGTTCTACCTCGACGCCAACCGACAGGTCATCGACGTCTATAACATGAACTGGAAGAACTACCTGCGCCAGCGGGTGGCCGACGAGGAGCGCCGCAAGAAGGAACGGGCGAACGTCGAGAAGAAGGCCACCGCCCTGCAGCAGCAGGCTGCGCGCTTCGGTGCGAAGGCCTCCAAGGCCGCCGCGGCCCACCAGATGGTCGCGCGCGCGGAAAAGCTCCTATCCGGTCTCGAGGAGGTCCGTCAGGAGGACCGGGTCGCGAAGCTGCGGTTCCCGAAGCCCGCGCCCTGCGGCAAGACCCCGCTGATGGCCTCCGGACTGTCGAAGTCCTACGGGTCGCTCGAGATCTTCACCGACGTGGACCTCGCGATCGATCGCGGGTCGCGGGTCGTGATCCTCGGACTCAACGGTGCGGGCAAGACCACGCTGCTGCGCATCCTGGCCGGGGTCGATCAGCCCGACACCGGCCAGCTCGAACCGGGGCACGGTCTGAAGATCGGCTACTACGCCCAGGAGCACGAGAACCTCGACGTCTCCCGCTCGGTGCTGGACAACATGATGTCCGCCGCTCCGGACATCACGGCGACCGAAGCGCGGAAGGTGCTGGGGTCCTTCCTCTTCACCGGCGACGACGTGCTGAAGCCGGCCGGGGTTCTCTCCGGCGGCGAGAAGACGCGACTCTCCCTCGCCACGCTCGTGGTCTCGTCGGCGAACATGCTCCTCCTCGACGAGCCGACCAACAACCTCGACCCGGCGTCCCGCGAGGAGATCCTCGGTGCCCTCGCGCACTACGAGGGCGCGGTCGTCCTCGTCTCCCACGACGAGGGCGCGGTCGAGGCGCTCAACCCGGAGCGCGTCCTCATCCTCCCCGACGGGGTCGAGGACATCTGGGGTCGGGACTACGCAGAACTCATCTCGCTGGCCTGAGCGCCGCGCGTGGCCCGTGCGCGGTCCGCGTCGAGGAGGGCGTCTTCGTCATCGGCGTCGCGATCGCGTCGACGGCGCCGGCTCGGTGGCGGTGCCACGGCGTCGTCCCTGGCATCCTGCTCGTCCTCGAGACGGTGTCGACGCTCGGTGCGGATCACATATCCGATGAAGATGAAGCCCATCAGGGCGAAGAGGATCCACTGAATCGCGTACGACAGGTGCGGCCCGGGGTCCTGCGACGGAGAGGGGAGCGACGCGGGGGTGTCCGCAACCGCGGGGGTCTCCGAGACGAGGATGCCGTACACACCCCCGATGAGCGCGTCCGCCGTCGCGGGGGAGAGCTCGCCCCCGATGAGGTCGACGTTGATCGTCGGGACCTGCCCCTCGGGCGCGGATCGTCCGGATGTCGGCGCGGCCTCCTCCGGTCGCAGGCGCACGATGACGGTGGACTCGCCGAGCGGTGGATCGGGCACGACCGCCGGCCCCGTGCCTTCCTCGGCGGGAGGCACCCAGCCCCGGTCCACGATCACGACGCGGCCGTCCGAGAGACGGAAGGGCGCGAGGACCTCGAAGGCTGAAGTTCCGCCATGCGGGCGATTCCGGACGGTGATCTGCTCGGCCGCGAGATACTCGCCTCGCAACACCACCGGTCGCCACTCGTCCGCGGGGGAGAGCCCGTCGCCGACGGGGATGACCTCCTCCAGGGCGACCGGATCGGCGTCGTAGTTCTGCTCGACCAATGCGAGCTGCGCCGCACGGTCGTCGTTGCGCGAGAACTGCCAATTCGAAAGCCAGACGCAGGCGATCGCGAAGAGGACGGCCAAGCCGATGTAGATGCTCCACCGTCCGGCGCGGGGGAGGGACTGCATGCTCACTCCGCGGTCGCCGCTCACGACATCCTCCGCTCCGACGCGTCACGCGCGCCGAGCGCCGAGACCGAGACGGGGAAGTCGCGGGCGGTGAGGAAGTCGCGGAGGTAGTCGCGATGCTCGTCGCAGGCGACCCACGTCTTCGTCCGGTCGGCGCCGTGGATGCGAGGATTGCGCCAGTCGATCCGCCACCGTGCCGCGGTGCGGCATCCCGCTCGGGAACAGTCGGCGCGCGCCGGCGCGGTCACGGGCGCTGCTCGGGCGGCGGATTCTCCTGGATGCGGAAGACCGCGGTCGTGCCCGGCGTCTCCTCGACCCGGATCACGAGCGGCTCCTCCGCGCGGACCGGCCGCTCGCTGGCGGACGCCGGAAGCGCCCGCTCGGGATCCACCCGCGCCTCCGTCAGCGGCTTGTCGTCGACGTTCGCGTCGACCACCGCGAAGTACGGCAGGAGAACCGCGGCCGCACCAAAGATCCACGTGTACCAGCCGTACGGCGTGATGACCACCATCAGGATGAAGCACAGG
Source organism: Microbacterium aurantiacum (assembly GCF_021654035.1). Taxonomy (GTDB): domain Bacteria; phylum Actinomycetota; class Actinomycetes; order Actinomycetales; family Microbacteriaceae; genus Microbacterium; species Microbacterium aurantiacum. Next base: position 59,438 of record NZ_JAJPDW010000004.1, on the reverse strand, counting down.
ATGCGCGCCGCCATCATGATCAGATACCGCGTCGACCGCGCGTCCGCCGCGTCCCGCGGCGATCGCGGCAGGGACGTGGTGGAGGGGGCGTGGCGATGGTTTCTCACGGTGGTACCAGGGTACGCCCGTGGGGTGGGTGCGGCTCCGGATGCGCACGTCTGTTCTGCGCGCGCTCAGCTGTAGGAGGTGGAGCCGCTGACCACGATCGCGGGGAGCAGAAGGAGCAGGAAGAGGAGGAGGCCGAGGACGATGAAGCCGAGGCCCACCCAACCGACGATCGTGCCGGCCAGAGCGAGGCCGCGCCCGTTCTCGCCGGTGCGCTTGATCTGCGACAGCGACATGTGGCCGGTGATCACACCGACGAGCGAGCCGATGAAGGGCAGGATGACGAGGGCCGCGAGGGAGGAGACCAGCGAGACGATCGCGAGCGTGTTCGTCTTCGGCGCCGACGGGTAGCCGTACCCCTGGGGGCTGGAGGTGCCCTGCGGGTAGGCGGGGGCGGCGTAGCCGGAGGGGGCGGGGTAACTCGGGGCGGCGCCCGCCGGAGAGGCGTATGCCGGCGGCGGCGCGTAGCCGGGCGCGGGCGGAGGGGTCGGGGCCGATCCTTCAGCGGCGGGGGTCGAGCCCGGGGAGTTGTCGCTCACGGTCAGCCTTTCGTCGAGTGTGACTCCAGCGTTCCAGCGGCGGGTGGGTGTGTCAAACCGCCCGGCGCTAGGCTGGGGCGGTTCCCCCGCAACCTGCTCCAGGAGTGTGCATGTCCACTGACCGCGTCGTCCTCGTCACCGGTGGAAACCGCGGCATCGGCCGTGCCATCGCGGAGCGCTTCGTGCGCCTCGGATATCGGGTCGCCGTCACGGCGCGCTCCGGCGAAGGGCCGGAAGGCACGCTGACGGTCCGTGCGGATGTCACCGACGCCGCCTCGGTGGATGCCGCGTTCTCCGAGGTCGAGGCAGCCCTCGGCCCGGTCGAGATCGTCGTCGCCAACGCGGGGATCACCAAGGACACCTTGCTGATGCGGATGACCGAGGACGACTTCGACAGCGTGGTGGCCACGAACCTCGGCGGTGCCTTCCGGGTCGTCAAGCGCGCGTCCAAGAACATGCTCCGTGCGCGGTGGGGACGGGTCGTGCTCATCTCCAGCGTCGTGGGGCTCTACGGCTCGGCCGGTCAGGTGAACTACGCGGCATCCAAGAGCGCCCTCGTGGGATTCGCGCGCTCCCTCACCCGTGAGCTCGGCGGCCGTGGGATCACGGCGAACGTCGTCGCGCCGGGATTCATCGAGACGGACATGACCGCCGAACTCCCCGACGCGACGCAGGCCGAGTACAAGAAGAACATCCCCGCCGGTCGCTTCGCCACCTCCGATGAGGTGGCGGGGGTCGTGGCGTGGATCGCCTCCGACGACGCCGCCTACATCAGTGGTGCGGTCATCCCGGTCGACGGCGGTCTCGGCATGGGGCACTGACGCCCGACTCGCCTGCGCCGGTCACCGGGGCAGGAGCGGGATGACCTCGCGCAGGTCGACCGGACCGATGACGAGGTCCGCGTGCGTCCGGACGGTCGGCTTGGCGTTGAAGGCGAGACCGAGCGCCGCGATTCCCATCATCTCCAGGTCGTTCGCGCCGTCGCCGATGGCGATGGTCCGCCCGTAGGGGACGCCGAGGTCGTCCGCCCAGCCCGAGAGGGTGCGGGCCTTCGCCTTGGCATCGACGATCTCGCCGGTGACCGTTCCGTCGAGGACGCCGTCGTGCTCGCCGAGTCGGTTTGCCCGCCAGCGATCGACGCCGAGGTCGGGTGCGACATGGTCGAGGATCTCGTGGAAGCCCCCGGACACGACGCCGACCACGCCGTCCCGCGCGTGCACGGCGGCGATCAGCTCCCGGACACCCGGGGTGGGTTCGACCCGTGAACGGACGCGGGCGAACGCCGAGACGGGCACGCCCCTCAACGCCGCGACGCGGGAGCGGAGGCTGGTGGCGAAGTCCACCTCTCCGCGCATCGCGGCCTCGGTCGCGGCGGCGACCTCGTCACCGCGACCCGCCTCGTCCGCGAGGAGTTCGATCACCTCGTTGCGGATCAGGGTGGAGTCGGCATCCAGGACCACGAGGAGTCGCGCGCGGGCGTCAGGCATCCCTCGAGGCTATCGTTCGCGGGCGCACGGCCCGTCACCGATCGACGTGGACGCCCTTGCCGACGATGGTGATGCCGGTCTCCGTCACCGTGAATCCGCGCTGGAGGTCGCGTTCGCGATCGACGCCGACGGTGGCGCCCTCGCCGAGGACGACGTTCTTGTCGAGGATCGCGCGATGGATGCGCGCCCCCGCGCCCACGCGCACGTGGTCGAACAGGACCGAATCGGTGATCGTCGACCCCCCGTCGGCGAGCGTCCAAGGACCGACCACGCTGCGCTCCAGATGGGTGCCGGACAGCACCGATCCGAGCGAGACGATCGAGTCGATGGCGTTGCCGATCCGCCCGACCGAGTCCCGCACGAACTTCGCCGGCGGCGAGTTCACCGCCTGCGAGTGGATGGGCCATTCGGTGTTGTAGAGGTTGAACACCGGGAGCGTCGAGATCAGGTCCATGTGCGCATCGAAGAAGGACTCGATCGTCCCCACGTCCCGCCAGTAGGAACGATCGCGGTCCGTGGACCCCGGCACCTCGTTGCGCTTCATGTCGTACACGCCCGCCTCGCCGCGCGAGACGAAGTAGGGGACGATGTCGCCGCCCATGTCGTGGTTGGAGGTGGGGAGCTCCCCGTCGCTTTCGACGGCGGCGATGAGCGCATCGGCGTCGAAGATGTAGTTGCCCATCGACGCCAGCACCTCTCCGGGAGAGTCGGCGAGTCCGGTCGGATTCTGCGGCTTCTCCAGGAAGTCGTTGATGCGCGTGGGATCGTCGGCGTCGACGTCGATGACGCCGAACTGGTTCGCGAGGGAGATCGGCTGGCGGATGCCGGCGACCGTCGCCTTCGCTCCCGACGCGATGTGGGCGTCGAGCATCTGCTGGAAGTCCATGCGGTAGACGTGGTCCGCGCCGATGACGATGACGATGTCGGGCTGCTCGTCGTTGATGAGGTTGAGGCTCTGCAGGATCGCGTCGGCGGAGCCGGAGAACCACCGCTTGCCGAGGCGCTGCTGAGCGGGCACCGAAGCGACGTACGAGTTCAGCAGCGCCGACATCCGCCACGTCTGCGAGATGTGGCGGTCGAGGCTGTGCGACTTGTACTGGGTGAGGACCACGACCTGCCGCAGACCCGAGTTGATGAGATTCGAGATGGCGAAGTCGATGAGTCTGTATTGGCCCCCGAACGGAACGGCGGGCTTCGCGCGATCCGCCGTGAGCGGCATCAGACGCTTGCCCTCGCCGCCGGCGAGGATGATGGCGAAGACCTTCGGCGCTGCAGGCATGGGAACACACTATGGCGCGTTGGGCCGGTGTACTAGCGTTCGATCATGCGCGTCGACATCATCACGAAGGAATACCCGCCCGAGATCTACGGCGGAGCGGGAGTCCACGTGACCGAGCTCGTCCGCGCGCTGCGCGCGGAGGTGGACGTGCGCGTCCGCGCCTTCGGAGCGTCGCGCGACGAGGCAGGCACGTCCTCGTACCCCGTGCCCGAGGGACTTCGGGACGCGAACGCCGCGCTCCAGACGCTCGGCACTGACCTCGAGATCGTCGGAGACGTCGCCGGTGCCGACATCGTCCACTCCCACACGTGGTACGCCAACTTCGCGGGGCACCTCGCGGCGCTCCTGCACGGCATCCCGCACGTCGTCACCGCGCACAGCCTCGAACCGCTCCGGCCCTGGAAGGCGGAGCAGCTCGGTGGCGGGTACGCGGTGTCGAGCTACATCGAGAAGACGGCGTACGAGGGTGCGGCGGCGGTGGTGGCGGTGAGCGAGGGGATGCGCGCGGACATACTCCGCAGCTACCCGGCCCTGGACCCCGCGAAGGTGCGGGTCATCTACAACGGCATCGACACTGACAGTTGGCATCCCGTCGAGGATCCCGATCTCCTGCGCGGCCTCGGCATCGATCCCGCGCGCCCGTCCGTCGTCTTCGTCGGGCGCATCACGCGGCAGAAGGGACTGCCGTTCCTCCTGCGTGCCGTCGAGTCCCTCCCGCCGGAGGTCCAGGTGGTGCTGTGCGCCGGCGCCCCGGACACCCCGCAGATCCTCGCGGAGGTCGAAGGCCTCGTCCGCGGGCTTCAGGCCACGCGGGACGGCGTCGTCTGGATCGACCGGCTCCTGCCGCGCCCCGAACTGTGCGCGATCCTCACCGCCGCGACGACGTTCGTCTGCCCCTCGGTCTACGAGCCGCTCGGCATCGTCAACCTCGAGGCGATGGCCTGCGGGGCCGCGGTCGTCGGCACGGGGACCGGAGGCATTCCCGAGGTGGTCGTCGACGGCGTCACCGGCAGGATCGTCCCGATCGATCAGGTGCAGGACGGCACCGGAACCCCCACGGATCCCGACGCGTTCGTCGCCGACCTCGCCCGCGTCCTCACCGAGGTGGTGAGCGACCCCGAGCGTGCGCGCGCCTACGGCGAGGCCGGACGCGCCCGCGCGCGCCAGGACTTCAGCTGGGCGTCGATCGCCGCGCAGACCGAGGCGCTCTACACCGAGTTGCGCGCCACCGGCAGATAGGCTGGGCGGCATGCCGCAGGTGCTCGAGTTCTCCGATGTCGTCGTCCGCCGAAACGCCCGCAACATCGTCGATCACCTCGACTGGTCCGTCGAAGACGATCAGCGCTGGGTGATCCTCGGCCCGAACGGCGCCGGGAAGACGACCCTCCTCCAGCTCGCCGACACGCTGCTGCACCCCACCTCGGGGCGAGTGTCGATCCTCGGCGAGCAGCTCGGCCGAACGGACGTGTTCGAGCTGCGCCCCCGGATCGGCTTCGCCTCCTCGGCGATGGCGCGGCGCGTGCCGCCGGAGGAGACGGTGCTCGACGTCGTCCTGACGGCTGCGTTCTCCGTCGTCGGTCGGTGGCGCGAGGACTACGAGGACATCGATGAGCGGCGGGCGCTCCGCGTCCTGGCCGAGTGGAACCTCGATCACCTGGCCGACCGCACGTTCGGCACGCTCAGCGACGGCGAGCAGAAGCGCGTGCAGATCGCCCGCGCCGTCATGACCGACCCGGAACTCCTCCTCCTCGACGAGCCCACCGCGAGTCTCGACCTCGGGGCGCGGGAAGAGCTCCTGGCGCTGCTGAGCGGGTACGCGCAGGCGCCGAGCACGCCCGCGATGGTGATGGTCACCCACCACGTCGAGGAGATCCCCATCGGATTCACGCACGTCCTGCTCCTCGCCGAGGGCCGCGCGGTCGCGGCCGGACCGATCGCCGAGACCCTCACGGCGGAGGCGCTCACCGAGGCGTTCGGGGTGCCGATCACCCTCACCGAGGCGGAGGGGCGGTTCGCCGCGCGCGCCTCGCGCGCCCCCGGTTCGGCGAACGCCTGACCTCCTGATAGACTCGTCCCTTGGTGCACGCGCACCGCAGACTTTCGAAGCCTCCCGCAAGGATCATCATGAAGACTGACATCCACCCCGACTACAAGGCCGTCGTGTTCCGCGACCTCGGTTCGGGCGACACCTTCCTCACGCGCTCGACCGTGTCCAGCGACAAGACCATCGAGCTGGACGGCGTGGAGTACCCCGTCATCGACGTCGAGATCTCCTCCGCCTCGCACCCGTTCTACACGGGCAAGCAGCGCATCATGGACTCCGCCGGCCGTGTCGAGAAGTTCAACCAGCGCTTCAAGAACTTCGGCTCCAAGTAAGCCCTGCGATGAACGAAGACCCCGCTCCGGCGGGGTCTTCGTTCATTCCGGGGCGATTCATCGGATGGGCCAGCTGCCGTCGATGCGGTCGTCGGGGTCGAGTCGCCCGATCGAGATGAAGTACTCGGTCAGGCTGTCCGCCTGGGCACGTGCCCACGCGATCTGACGGGTGTGGAGTTCGGTCGCCGTCGTGGGCAGCCAGGGGGCGAAGCGCTCCGCAAGAGCCTGCGCGACGCGTCCCGCCGCGATCGCGTCGGCGGATGCCTCGTGCGCGTCGTCCAGGCGCACCGCGTAGTGCGCGGCCACCGCCGAGAGGGTCCGTTTGCCGCGCCGCCACCGGTCGTAGGTCTTGTCGACGACGAGCGGATCGATGACGGGGGCGGGCGCGTCGATCGGGTCGAGACCGTGCCGCCGTGCCTCGTTCTTCAAGAGCGAGAAGTCGTAGGGCGCGTTGTAGGCGACGACGGGCGTCCCGGCCGCGAAGAGCGCGCGGAGCGCATCGAGCACCTCGGCGACGACCTCGCGCGCCGGGCGGCCTTCCGTGCGTGCGCGCGCGGTGGTGATCCCGTGGATGGCCGCAGCGCCGTCGGGGATCGGGATTCCGGGATCCGCGAGCCAGTCGCGGGCCTCGAGGACGCGTCCCGTGGCGTCGAGGACGCCGACGTGAGCGGTGACGATGCGGTCGGAGCGGACATCGACCCCGGTCGTCTCGAGGTCGAACACGCCGATGACCCGCATCCAGTCGGGGGCGTCGAACAGGGCGAGCTGCGAGTCCATGGCGCCCACGGTAGGGCTCTCCTCCGACACCGCCGGGAGGCCGCGCAGGATGACGGAGATGTGCACGATGACGGAGCCCCTGGCGTCTCGGCATCCGTGATCCTGCACATCGACGCGATCGTGTTCACGCGGGCGGCGCGCGGAGGGCTCGTAGACTCGGGGGATGCCCGCACCCCACCCCTACGCCGAACTCCTCGACGCGATTCCGGTCGAACGGCACGAGGTCGAGGTGCGGGGGGCGACGACGGTGTACTGGGTCTACGGGCCCGCCGATGCGGCGACGACGATCGTCGCTGTGCACGGCTTCCGCGGCGAGCACCACGGTCTCGAGCCGGTCGTCGCGCACCTCGACGGAGTCCGGATCATCTCGCCCGATCTTCCGGGCTTCGGCGAGACGCCCCCGCTGCCCGGAGTGCGCCACGATCTGCGGACCTATGCGGGATGGTTGCGCGCGTTCGCCGGTACCGTGGCGCCGGGGGCGGTGATCCTCGGGCATTCGTTCGGTTCGATCGTCGTGGCGGCCGCCGTCGCGGATGGGCTGGAGACGCCGCGCGTCATCCTGGTGAATCCGATCGGAGCCCCCGCCCTCGAGGGGCCGCGCGGCATCCTGACCCGACTCGCGGTGTTCTACTACTGGAGCGGTGCGCGTCTGCCGAAGCCGATCGGCGATGCGCTCCTGCGCAACGGCGCGATCGTCCGCGTGATGAGCGTGTCGATGGCCAAGACGCGCGACGCCGACCTGCGTCGCTTCATCCACGACCAGCACGACACGTACTTCTCCCGGTTCGCCGATCGCGATGTGCTGCACGACGCATTCGTCGCCTCGGTGTCGCACGACGTGCGCGAGTTCGCACCGGCCATCGCGCAGCCGACCCTTCTGATCGCCGCGCAGAAGGACGACATCACCCCGATCGAAGCCGAGCGCCATCTCGCGACACTCTTCCCGGATGCCGCGCTCGTCGAGATCCCCGACGTCGGGCACCTGATCCACTACGAGACTCCGGGGGTCGCGGCCGCGGCCGTCACCCGATTCCTGACGCCCTCCGACGGCGGTACGCGATGACGTTCATGCGGTTGCCGCAGTTGCCGGTGTCGCAGTAGCGCTTGGACCCGTTCTTCGAGTAGTCCACGTATGCGGCGTCGCAGTCGTCGGCGTCGCATCGGCGGATGCGGTCGTATTCGTCGGCGCGGATGACGTCGACGAACGCCATCGCCGACTCCACCAGCATCCGCACGTCGAGGGGGGAGTCGTCGGAGGTCGCGTGGATGTGCCAGTCGTACTCGTCGTGGATGACCAGGCGGGGGAGGGCGCCGCCGTCCTCGAGCATGGAGTTGACCAGCGGCACCGCGCCGGCGCGGTCCACGTCCCAGAGCGCGTCCAGGCGTGCGCGCACGTGCCGGACCGCGGCGAGCTCTGTGTCGTCGAGCCGGACGACGCCGCTGTACGGATGCCGGGAGAGGAAGGCCCGGAGGTCGTCGACCGTCGCGAGCCCGTCCTCTCGTTCCCCGTCCGGGAGGGTGTTCACCAGGTCGACAACCATCATCAGCGTGCGCTTGGTGTCATGAATGAATACCACGTTGACTCCTGACCTCGGCATCCCCTACTGTCACGAGTGTAAACACAGTTCGCCCCTGACAGTCGGATGCCCATGACCGCCGCGACCGCGCCCATCCCCCTCATCGCCCCGGAGCGCGGGGCTCCCCGCCGCACGGCGGGTCTGTTCATGGCCGTTGCATCGGCGCTCGCGTTCTCTTCGAGTGGACCCTTCATCAAGCCCCTGCTGGAGGAAGGCTGGTCGCTCGGCGCGGCTCTGCTCGTGCGCATGGCGCTGGCGGGTCTCGTCCTGTCGCCGGCGCTGTGGACCGCGATCCGCCGTCAGCGCGGATTCGTCCGCCTGCACGGGCGTCTGATCGTGGGCTTCGGCCTGACGGCCGTGCTGGGCTGTCAGCTGTTCTTCTTCGCCGCGATGCAGCGGATGCCCGTGGCCGTCGCGCTGCTGATCCAATACCTCGCTCCGGTGATGCTCGTCGCGCTGGTGTGGGTGCGCACGCGTCGTCGCCCCTCCCGGCTCGTCCTCGTCGGCTCCGTGGTCGCGGTGGTCGGGCTCGTTCTCGTCGTCGACATCTCCGGCGCCGGATTCGACCTCCTCGGGACGCTGCTCGCGTTGGGCGCCGCGGTCTGCGTGATGGCGTACTTCCTCATCGCGGAGCGGACGGGCGACACCCTGCCGCCGCTGGCTTTGGCCTCGGGCGGCCTGTTCGTCGGTGCCGTGGTGATCGGGCTCCTCCTCGCGGTGGGGGTGATGCCATGGCATGCTCCCGCCGTGACGGTGGTCCTCGCCGGGGCGGAGGTGTCGTGGTTCGTGCCGCTGCTGTTCGTGGGTCTCGCCGGAACGAGCATCGGCTACGCGTTCGGGGTGATGGCGGTGCCGCGGATCGGGTCGCGCGTCGCGTCGTTCGTCGGACTGTCCGAGGTGCTGTTCGCCCTCGGGTTCGCATGGATCTTCCTCGCCGAGGTGCCGGCCCCGGTCCAGTTCGTCGGCGGAGCGCTCATCCTACTCGGCGTCGTCCTCGTCCGCGCCGACGCGGAGTCGGCCGCGGAGCCGAAGGGGGAGGCCGCTATCGTTCCCGTCGTGCCAGCTCCATGAGGGGCAGGACGCGATGGGCGATGACCTCGCCCATCACGAGCGACGTCTCGGTGCGCTCCACGCCGTCGATCGCCAGGATGCGCGCGTCGGTGTCGAACAGGTGCTGTGTGTCGCGGCAGGCGACGCGGACCAGGACGTCGACCGGTCCGGACAGTCCGTGGGCGTGGACGATCTCCGGCACTCGCGCGAGTTCCGCGGTGATCCTCGGCAGGTCCGCCTGTCGCACCGTCACGCTGATGAACGCCTCGATGGGGAACCCCAGAGCCTCGGCGGAGATCGCCCGCTCGAACGAGAGGAACACCCCTGTCCGCTCCAGGCGGGCCATGCGGGCCTGGACGGTGTTGCGCGAAAGGCCGAGGCGCTCCGCCAGGGCGACCACCGTGGCCCGGTGATCGGCGGACAAGGCGGCGAGAAGCTCGAGGTCGACGTGATCCAGCCCACTCATAGTGCTGAACATTAGCAGGTATCTCGCGAGTGTGTGGGGCATCATGCTCAATCGGATGCCGAATGGTTGAGCGTCGTGACGTCTGGACGTAGCGTGGCCCTGACTGGCGACGACGCCGGTCGACGCCACTGCCGGATGACTCACGAGGTCCTCCGGCCGAGGAGGGATGACGATGACGCACACCCTGAACCCCACGGCCGACATCGCGACCGATATCGATGATGTCGCGCGCCTGATCGGCCCCGACGGCACCCGCGTGACGGACCCGGAACTGGAGCGCTGGGTCGCCGACGTCGATGCCGAGACCCTGCGGGGGCTCTATCGCGACATGGTCCTCGTCCGTCGGATCGACACGGAGGGCGTCGCTCTGCAACGCCAGGGACAGCTCGGACTCTGGGCGCCGTGCCGCGGTCAGGAGGCGGTGCAGGTCGGTACCGCACGGGCTCTGCGCGCGGACGACTTCGTCTTCCCCAGCTACCGGGAGGTCGGCGTCCATCATGTGCGGGGTGCAGCGCCGCGGGACTTCGTCCTCGCGTGGCGCGGCGTGACGCACTCCGCGAACGACCCCTACGCGACCAACACCGCCACGTCGCAGATCATCATCGGCGCACAGACGCTGCACGCCGTCGGGTACGCGATGGGGATCCAGCGAGACGGCGCCGATCAGGTCTCGGTGGCGTACTTCGGCGACGGGGCGACGAGCCAGGGTGATGTGAACGAGGCGATGGTCTTCGCATCGTCGTTCTCCGCGCCGGTCGTGTTCGTCTGCTCCAACAATCAGTGGGCGATCTCGGAACCCGTCTCCGTCCAGGCTGCGTACCCGATCGCGGGGCGTGCGCCCGGATTCGGCATCCCGAGCCTCCGGGTCGACGGCAACGACGTGCTGGCGTGTCTCGCGGCGATGCGGTGGGCCACGCACCGGGCGCGGACAGGTCAGGGGCCCGCCTACATCGAGGCCGTGACCTACCGCATGGGGCCGCATACGACGTCGGATGACCCCACGAGGTATCGCGACGAGGCGGAGGTCGAGCGCTGGCGTCGTCGCGATCCGATCGACCGGCTCGAGGTGTTCCTGCGCGGCCAGGGAGAGCTCGACGACGCCTTCAGCCGGTCCGTCGACGCGGACGCGGACATCCTGGGCGCGGCGGTGCGCGCCGCCACGCTCGGGGCGCGCACCCCCGAGCCCCTGGAAGTGTTCGACCACGTCTACGCTGAGCCGCACACCGGTCTCGATGAACAGCGCGGCTGGTTCGCCGCCTACCTCGACGGCTTCGCGGCGGAGGAGGAGGCATGACCGAGCTGACCATGGCGAAGGCGATCACGGCGGGATTGCGCCGTGCGATGGCGGATGACCCGAAGGTCCTCGTGATGGGGGAGGACGTCGGTTCCCTCGGCGGCGTCTTCCGCGTCACCGACGGTCTTCAGGCCGAATTCGGTGCGCAGCGGGTGATCGACACCCCGCTCGCGGAATCGGGCATCATGGGTACGGCCGTCGGCTTGGCCTTCCGGGGCTTCCGCCCCGTCGTCGAGATCCAATTCGACGGCTTCGTCTACCCGGCGTTCGACCAGATCGTCTGCCAGGTCGCGAAGCTGCACTATCGCACGCGGGGCGCGGTGCGGATGCCGATCACGATCCGCATCCCGTGGGCCGGTGGCGTCGGAGCCGCCGAACACCACTCGGAGTCCCCCGAGGCGTACTTCGTGCACACCTCGGGACTGCGGGTCGTCGCGGTCTCCGATCCGCAGGATGCGTATGTGTCGCTTCGTCAGGCGATCGCCTCCGATGACCCGGTCGTCTACTTCGAGCCCAAGCGGCTCTACCACCTCAAAGGCGAGGTCGATCTCTCGACGGATCTGGCGGATGCCGCGCCGCTCGGGCTCGCACGCGTCGTGCGGGAGGGCCGGGACGTGACGCTGCTCGCATACGGCGCGATGGTCCGCACCGCCGTGGATGCCGCTGATGCGGCGGAGGCGGAGGGGATCTCGATCGAGGTCATCGACCTGCGCTCGCTGTCTCCGGTGGACTACCGGACGCTGGAGGCGTCGGTGCGCAAGACCGGTCGCGTGGTCATCGCCCACGAGGCCGCCCGCGAGGCGGGTGTCGGAGCGGAGGTGATCGCGAGTCTCACCGAGCGATGCTTCCACTATCTCGAGGCGCCGCCCGTGCGCGTCACCGGTCACGACATCCCGTACCCGCCGGCCAAGCTCGAGAAGCATCACATTCCCGACCTCGACCGGATCCTCGACGCGGTGGACCGCGTCCTGGACCGTCCGAACAGTCGATCGGAGGTGGTGGGCTCGTGATCGAGCGGTTCCTGCTGCCCGACCTCGGGGAAGGTCTTCCCGAGGCGGAGATCGTCCAGTGGCACGTCGCCGAAGGGGATGCCGTCGTCCTCAACCAGACGATCGCCGAGGTCGAGACCGCGAAGGCGATCGTGGAGATCCCCTCGCCGCACGCCGGTGTCGTCCGCTCGCTCCATGCCGCCGCGGGAGAGGTCGTCGACGTCGGCGCCCCGCTGATCTCCTTCGAGATCGCCGCGGAGGCCGCCGCCGATGGCCCCGGTTCCGCGCCCGCGGTGGAGACGCCGAGTGAGGAGGAGTCGGGCCCCAACCTGGTCGGCTACGGTGCCGCGGCGCGCCGCGCCGGGCCGCCCCGGCGCCGCGCCCGCGTGCACGGGGCGCGGAGGAGCGACGTCGACACCGCCGTCCTGGAGGCTGCTCCCCACGATGCCCGACCCCGTCCCGAGCCCGCGGAGGAGCCCGGCCGGGAGCGCCCGCGCTCGACGCCCCCCGTCCGGGCGCTCGCGAAGCGACTGGGCGTGGACCTCGCGCTCGTCGAAGCCTCCGGCGTCACGGGTGTGATCACGCGCGAGGATGTCGAGGCGTACGCCGAGACGGTGGCGCCGAGCCGCCCGGGCGATGTGGTGTCCGCCGTCGCGCTCTCCGCTCCCGACGAGGGCGCACGGACGACACGCATCCCCATCCGCGGCGTGCGCAAGCACACGGCGGAGGCGATGGTGCGCAGCGCCTTCACCGCGCCGCACGTGACGACCTTCCTCACCGTGGACGTCACCGAGACGATGGACCTCCTCGCGCGCCTGCGGGAGGACCGCGAGCTGGGCGAGGAGAAGATCGGCATCCTCGCCGTCGTGTCGAAGGCCGTGTGTCTGGGCCTCCGCCGGCACCCGGAACTGAACGCGCGATGGGACCAGGACGCCGGAGAGATCATCCAGCACCACTACGTCAACCTGGGAATCGCCGCCGCGACGCCCCGAGGACTGCTCGTGCCCCATGTCGCCGACGCCGAGCGGATGTCGGTCATCGAGCTGTCGCGGGCGATCCGCGACCTCGCCGACACCGCCCGCTCAGGTCGCACCGCGCCCGGTGCGCTGACCGGCGGCACCTTCTCCATCACGAACGTCGGGGTGTTCGGCATCGACGCCGGAACCCCGATCCTCAACCCCGGTGAAGCCGGGATCCTCGCGCTCGGCGCGGTGCGTCGGCAGCCGTGGGAGCACCGGGAGGAGGTGGCCCTCCGGCAGGTGACGACACTGGCGCTGTCGTTCGACCACCGGCTCGTGGACGGCGAGCAGGGCGCGCGATTCCTCGCGTTCGTCGGCGACCTGCTGCGCGACCCCGCCCGAGGCCTGATGCTCGTCTGACGGCGTCAGACCTCGTCCCGGATTGCTGATCGGCTTGTCGGGGCTGATTATGGCACTCCGCGATCCCCGATGCCCAGGGCGGCGAGGGCCATATCCGTCAGGAGTCGCCGGACGGCGGCATCCGATGGTCTACCGGCTCGGCGGCGGACGCTGTGCGGCGTGGAATTGATCAGGCCGAAGCAGGCGTACGCGCGCGTACGGAGTTCGTCGGGGTCGGCATCCGGGGCGTCCGCGGCGAGGGCGCCGACCCACAGTTCGGCGTACTCGCGCTGGAGCCGCCGAACCGTGCGACGATCCCCATCGCCGAGGCTCGCCAGATCGCGATCTTGCACCCGGATGACGTCGCTGTCCGCGAGCGCGAAGTCGACATGGAAGCTGACGAGACCGCGCAGCTGCTCCCGCGGGTCGTCCGTTGCGGCCACCACGGCGGAACCGCCGGAGAGGAGGCGTTCGCTCACCGCGGTGAGCAGTGCGCCCAGGAGGGCCTGTTTTCCGGCGAAATGCCGGTAGACCGCGGGTCCGCTCACCCCGACCGCTGCGCCGATGTCTTCGAGGCTGACCCCGTGGAAGCCGCGCTCGGCGAACAGGCGTGCGGCTTCGCGGAGCAGCGCGGCGTGCCGATCGGCTTTGGCCCGTCCGCGCTCGGTGGGGGGTCTTGTCATCTCAGTTAATCCTCGCTAACCTAAGACTCGGTTAATGAACCCTAACCAAACTCGTCACGTCCGGACAACGGATGTGACCGGATCGTGACGTCGACGGAGATGACATGAGCGTCCTGCAGAGCGCAGTCGATCGGGATGAGGCGTTCGCGGACGCGCACGACGGTCAGTCGGCACTCGCCGCCGCGCTGCGCGAGCGGTTGGCCCGCATCGCCCGCGGCGGCACCGAGAGCGCGCGGGAACGTCATCGCTCGCGCGGCAAGCTCCTGCCCCGCGATCGGGTGGACCGGCTCCTGGACGAGGGCAGCCCGTTCCTCGAGGTCGCGCCGCTCGCGGCGGAGGGCGTGTACGACGGACAGGCCCCCGGAGCCGGGGTGATCGCGGGGATCGGTCTCATCCACGGGCGCCACGTCATGGTCATCTGCAACGACGCGACCGTGAAGGGCGGAACCTACTTCCCCCTCACGGTGAAGAAGCACCTGCGCGCCCAGGAGATCGCCGCGGAGAACGGGCTGCCGTGCGTGTACCTCGTCGACTCCGGGGGTGCTTTCCTCCCACAGCAGGACGAGGTCTTCCCGGACCGGGATCACTTCGGGCGCATCTTCTACCAGCAGGCGCGGATGTCGGCGGCCGGCATCGCGCAGATCGCCGCGGTTCTGGGATCCTGCACCGCGGGCGGCGCGTACGTCCCCGCGATGAGCGACGAGACGGTGATCGTTCGCGGGCAGGGGACGATCTTCCTCGGCGGTCCTCCTCTGGTGAAGGCCGCGATCGGCGAGGACGTCAGCGCGGAGGACCTCGGCGGCGGCGAACTGCACGCCCGGCGATCCGGCGTCGTCGATCACCTCGCGGAGAACGACGAGCACGCGCTCGAGATCGTGCGGGACATCGTCGCGACCCTCCCGCCGCCACCGTCGCCCGCGTGGGAGATCGCGCCGACCCGGCCACCCCTCGCCGACCCCGACGAGCTCTACGGGGTCGTGCCGGTCGACGTCAACCAGCCCTACGACGTCCGGGAGGTCATCGCGCGCCTCGTCGACGGAAGCGACTTCCACGAGTTCAAACGGTCGTACGGCGAGACCCTCGTCACCGGCTTCGCCCGTCTGCACGGGCACCCGATCGGGATCATCGCCAACAACGGCGTGCTCTTCAGCGAGTCGGCGCAGAAGGGGGCGCACTTCATCGAGCTGTGCGACCAGCGCGGCATACCGCTGCTGTTCCTGCAGAACATCTCCGGCTTCATGGTGGGACGCGACGCGGAGGCCGGCGGGATCGCGAAGGACGGCGCGAAGATGGTGACCGCCGTCGCCACGACCCGGGTCCCGAAACTCACGGTGATCATCGGCGGTTCCTTCGGTGCGGGCAACTACGCGATGTGCGGCCGTGCGTATGGACCGCGGTTCCTCTGGACCTGGCCGGGAAGCCGGATATCGGTGATGGGCGGTGCCCAGGCCGCCTCGGTCCTCGCCGCCGTCAAGGCGGACCAGCTGGCCGCTCGCGGCGAGGTCTTCGACGCCGCGACCAGGAGCGATTTCGAGGCGCCGATCCGAGAGCAGTACGAACGCCAGGGCGACCCGGTCTACGCCAGCGCGCGCCTGTGGGATGACGGCATCGTCGACCCGGTGCAGACCCGTGACGTCCTCGGCCTCGCCCTCGACGTCGTCTCTCGCACCCCTCTCCCCGAGCCGCGGTTCGGCCTCTTCCGGATGTGACCTCCATGACCGTCCCGCTCTTCGATACCGTCCTCGTCGCCAACCGCGGCGAGATCGCCCGGCGTGTCATCCGCACGCTCCGCGCCCTGGGCATCCGCTCCGTCGCCGTCTACAGCGACGCGGATGCCGGAGCCCCCCACGTGCGCGAAGCCGACCGCGCGGTCCGGATCGGCCCGGCCGCGGCGGCGGAGTCGTACCTGTCCGTCCCCGTCCTCCTCGCCGCGGCGCGGGAGACCGGCGCCCGGGCTGTGCATCCCGGATACGGCTTCCTCTCGGAGAACGTCGCCTTCGCACGGGCGTGCGCGGACGAAGGGCTGGTCTTCATCGGTCCCGGCATCCGTGCGCTCGAGCTGATGGGGGACAAGATCCGCGCGAAGGAGCACGTGGCCGCGCACGGGGTGCCGGTGGTCCCGGGGTTCAGCGCGATCGGGATGGACGACACCGCTCTCGCGGAGGCCGCGGTCGCCACCGGCTTCCCCTTGCTGGTGAAGCCCTCCGCCGGCGGCGGGGGGAAGGGGATGCAGATCGTCCGGGCCGTCGACGAACTGGCGACGGCGGTGGAGACGGCGCGCCGCGTGGCCCGGTCGGCGTTCGGAGACGACACGCTCCTCGTGGAGCGACTCGTCGAACGTCCACGCCACATCGAGGTGCAGGTCCTCGCCGACGAGGCCGGGAACATCATCCACCTCGGTGAGCGGGAGTGCACGCTGCAGCGGCGGCATCAGAAGGTGATCGAGGAAGCACCGTCCGCCGTCGTGGATGCCGCCACGCGCGAGCTCCTGGGGAAGGCGGCCTGCGCGGCCGCCGCCTCCGTCGACTACCGCGGGGCGGGAACAGTGGAGTTCCTCGTCGCCGGAGACCGCACCGAGGACTTCTTCTTCATCGAGATGAACACGCGTCTGCAGGTCGAGCATCCCGTCACGGAGATCGTGACCGGCGTCGACCTCGTCGAGCAGCAGATCCGGATCGCCGCGGGAGAGGACCTGACCCTTCGTCAGCCCGACATCGGCATCCGCGGCCATGCGATCGAAGCGCGCGTCTACGCCGAGACCCCCGCGCGCGGGTTCCTGCCCGCCACCGGCGACGTCCTGGAGTGGCGCCCCGCCCCGGGCGTGCGGACGGATGCCGCGGTGGAGACCGGATCAGTCGTCACCTCCGACTACGACCCCATGATCGCGAAGGTGATCGCCTCCGGCGACGACCGGCACGCGGCGCTCACCGCTCTCGACACCGCGCTCGCCGACACGGTGATCCTCGGCCTCGACACGAACATCGCCTTCCTCCGCTCGCTGCTGGAGGATCCGGAGGTGCGGGCCGGTCGCATCGACACCGCGCTGATCGACCGCCTTCCCACGCCGTCGCCCGTGCCCGTGACACCCGCGATCCTCCGTGCGGCGGCGGGGGTGCTCCCGGACGGTTCCACGCGCGCTGCGGATGCCGCGCACGCATCGGCCCTGTGGCGATCGGGGTCGGGGTGGCGCGCCGCGGGCCCCCGCCCCGCGCGCACCGTTGCTTTCCTGGGCGATGACGATGCGGTGCACGACGTCCGGCTCGAGGGTGGGGAGGACGAGCGGGAACCCGGCGTCGGCCCCGCAGTGGTCGGCTCCGACGGCGCGGTGTGGGTCCATACACGCTCCGGCGCGCAGCGTCTGCGTCCGCTCACCCGCCGCGAGGCGACGTTCGTCGGCCTCGCGCGGACGGGGAGGGCGGCGAACGCGTCGTCTCCCGAGGTCGGCGCACCGATGCCCGGCGCCGTCACCGCCGTCCACGTCTCCCACGGCGACCCGGTGGAGGCGGGGGAGCGGATCGTGACGATCGAGGCCATGAAGATGGAGCACCCCGTCCTCGCCCCGCACGCCGGCACCGTGCATCTGAAGGTCGCCGTCGGCGATCAGGTGCGACGAGACCAGACCATCGCCATCGTCCGGAACGCCGACGAGGCATCCCCGGCGGACTGAGAACCGAGGAGAACCATGTCCGAGAACACCCTGATCGATCCCTCGCTGACAGACGAAGAGCGCGAGCTCTCCGCGATGCTGCGCTCCTTCGCCGACGACGTCGTCGCTCCGCGGTCGTACGAGGCCGATCGCACTCGCACCCTCCCGCTTGACGTCGTGGCGCAGATGGGGGAGCTGGGGCTCTTCGGACTGCCCTTCCCGGAGGAGGTCGGCGGGCAGGGTGGCGACTACTTCTCCCTCTGCTTGGCCGTGGAGGCGCTGGGGCGCGTGGATCAGTCGATGGCGATCACGCTTGAGGCCGCCGTCAGCCTCGGCGCCATGCCGATCTTCCGCTTCGGTACCGCCGAGCAACGCGAGCGGTGGCTGCCCGATCTCGTCGCCGGCCGCGCGCTCGCCGGCTTCGGGCTCACCGAACCGGAGGCGGGCTCCGATGCCGGCGCCACCCGCACCACGGCGCGTCTGGATGACGGCGCCTGGGTCGTCAACGGCTCGAAGCAGTTCATCACCAACTCCGGCACGGACATCACCCGCTTCGTGACGGTCACCGCCGTCACGGGCGAGAGCCAGGGGAAGAAGGAGATCTCCACGATCATCGTCCCCTCCGGTACTCCGGGCTTCCACGTGCTGCCGGCCTACGACAAGGTCGGGTGGCACGCATCGGACACCCACCCCCTCGCGTTCGACGACGTGCGCGTGCCGGAGGATCACCTGCTCGGCGAGCGCGGGCGAGGATTCGCCGCGTTCCTGCACATCCTCGACGAGGGGCGCATCGCGATCGCCGCGCTCGCGACCGGTGCCGCGGAAGGGTGCCTGGAGGCCGCAGTGGAGTACTCCCGGTCCCGGAACGTCTTCGGCTCGCCCCTGTCGAGCCGCCAGAGCATGCAGTTCCTCCTCGCGAGGATGCAGCTGCGTGTACACAACGCCCGGCTGGCGTGGCACCACGCCGCCCGGCTGCGCGACGCGGGACGGCCGTTCAAGACCGAAGCGGCCATCGCGAAGCTCACCGCGAGCGACGCGGCCATGGACAACGCCCGCGATGCCACCCAGGTCTTCGGGGGCAACGGGTTCATGAACGAGTTCGCCGTGGCGCGTCACTACCGCGATTCCAAGATCCTCGAGATCGGCGAGGGGACGACCGAGGTCCAGCTCCTCGTGATCGCGCGTTCGCTCGGTCTGGTGTGAGCGCTGTAGCGTGAGCGGGATGGAGCCGATCGTCGAACGCGGACGCTACGTCGAGGAACTGCCGGTCGGCGCGGTGTTCCTCCACCGGCCGGGGCGAACGGCCACCGAGGCCGACAACGTCCTGTTCTCGGCGCTGACGATGAACACGCAGGCCCTCCATCTGGACGCGGCGTTCTCGGCGACGCAGCCCTATGGGCGACGTCTGATGAACTCGATGTGGACGCTCGCGACGATGGTCGGGGCCTCGGTCGCCCAGATCACCCAGGGCACCCTCGTGGCACAGCTCGGACTCTCCGACGTGACCTTCCCCGCGCCGCTGTTCGCGGGGGACACCCTCTATTGCGAAACGCGCGTCGTCGACAGCAGGCTGTCGGCGTCGCGCACCGGTCAGGGGGTGGTGACGCTGGCGCATGTGGGCCGGAACCAGGACGATGAGGTGGTCGCGACGGCGACACGGGTCGCACTGATGTGGTGTCGCCCGACCGCTGCCGATGCGACGTCCACGACCCTTCCGACGGAGACACCATGACCTTCGCCCTCGGCCCCGCGCTCCTGTTCTGCCCCGCGGACCGCCCCGACCGATTCCGCACCGCGCTCGCCCGTGCCGACGCCGTCATCCTCGACCTCGAGGACGCGGTCGCGCCGCAGGCGAAGGCGGACGCCCGTGGCGCCCTCATCGAGGCCGACGTCGATCCGGAACGCGTGATCGTCCGGGTCAACCCGGTCGGGTCCGCGGACTTCGTGGCCGACATGGCGACCCTGTCGCAGACCGATTTCCGACGGATCATGGTTGCGAAGGCGGAATCGCCCAAGCGGCTGGCCAGGATCGACCCCCGATTCCGACTCATCGCGCTGTGCGAAACGGCGCGGGGGGTGGCGCGTGCGGATCGCATCGCCGAGCTCCCGCGCGTGGAGGCGCTCATGTGGGGCGCGGAGGATCTCGTCGCCTCGCTCGGGGGCACATCCAGCAGGAAGCCCAACGGGCGCTACCGCGACATCGCCCGCTACGCCCGCTCCCGCGTGCTGCTGGCCGCGGGAGCGGCGGGAGTCGCCGCCGTCGACGCTGTCCACCTGGACATCGGCGACGCGAAAGGTCTGGCGCGCGAGGCGGCGGATGCCGCGGCCTCCGGATTCGCCGCGACCGCGTGCATCCATCCATCGCAGGTCCCCGTGATCCGCGAGGCGTATCGACCGGATGCCGCGACCCTGCGGTGGGCGCGCGGCGTCCTGGCCTCCGCGGCCGGAAACAGCGGCGTCTTCACGTTCGAGGGTCGCATGGTGGACGAGCCGGTGCTCCGGCACGCCCGCGCGGTGCTCGCGCGGGCGGGGGACGCTCAGGCGCCGGCGTAGGAGAGCAGGCTGAGTCGCTCGCGCTCGTACCGCAGGTCGTAGGCGGAGGCGTTGGGCAGTCGCTGGCCCGGCGGGGGGAACGCGCCCGCCGTGGCGTGCCGCAGGAGTTCGCGGATGAGTGCTCCGTGGCTGACGACGATGAGTGACGCCGGTGCCGGCGCGGTGTCGCGGCGGATGTCCGCCACCGCCTCGGCGAGTCCGACGAGGGCCCGCGCGCGCAGCTCCGGCCAGGGCTCGGCGCCGGGGACCTCCGCGGTGTGCCAGTCGCCGAACCGCTGGAAGAACTCCGCGGTCTCCAGGCCCTCGGCCTCGCCGTAGGCGCGCTCGCGGAGCGCGGGATACACGCGGGGAGACTCGAGGCCGAGGATCTCGGCGATGATCTCTGCGGTCTCACGCGCACGGGACAGGTCGCTCGAGACCACACGCGTGGGCGCCTCGGGGCGCAGCGCGAGGGCCTGAGCCGCCTCGCGGGCCTGGGCGCGGCCGGTGTCGTTGAGGGGGATGTCGGTGGAACCCTGGATGCGCAGATCCCGGTTCCAGTCCGTCTGGCCGTGCCGGATCATCGTCAGGTGCGTCACGGGACGAGCCTACGACGCGGATCAGGAGGACAGCGCCGGGAGGGTCTCGGCGAGGATGCCGAGGACCTCGCTGGTCCCGCCGTCGATCTTCACGGTGGCCCTCGCATCCGCGCGGGTGGATCCACGGTTCACGATGACCACCGGCATCCGTCGCCGCCGCGCGCGTTCGAGAAGGCGGATGCCGGAATTGACCACGAGAGACGACCCCGCGATGAGCAGGGCCTGGCTGGTGAGGACGAGCTGTTCCGCCTCTCGGAACTTCTCCGCCGGGATGTACTCGCCGAAGAAGACGACGTCCGGTTTGAGCATCCCCGTGCACACGGTGCAGACGGGGATGCGGAACCCGTCGGTGCTCTCGGGGAGCACATCCCCGTCGGGGCCGAGGGCGATGCGCTCCGGCACCCGGATCCAGGGGTTCTCCTCCTCGACGCGGGCGGCGAGGTCGCGCCTGTCGAAGACCTGCCCGCAGTGCACGCAGAACACCCGGCGCATCGTCCCGTGGAGCTCGACCACGCGTCGGTTCCCCGCGCGGACGTGCAGACCGTCCACGTTCTGGGTGACGACGCCGGTGAGCAGCCCCCGCTCCTCGAGCGCGGCGAGGGCCCGGTGCCCGGCGTTGGGGGCGGCGGCGGCGAAGGCGTTCCATCCGAGGTGCGAGCCGACCCAGTACCGCCGGCGGGCGCTTTCGCTGGCGAGGAACTGCTCGACCGTCATCGGGGTGCGCACGGGTGCTCCCTGACCGCGGTAGTCCGGGATGCCGGAATCGGTCGAAACCCCCGCGCCCGTGAGGACGGCGATGCGACGTCCGGCCAGCACCGAGGTCGCCGCCTCGATCGCGGCCTGCGTCTGCGGATCGCCTCCGGTCAGCGTCGTCACGCGTACCCCTTCCGAGTGACGAGTGTAGGCCGCTCGCTTTTCCGGCGCGTTACGCGAGGTGCCAGAGTGGAGGGATGCCGATCCTCCGCGTCACGGACCCCGCCGATCCGCGCCTGCGCGACTATCGCGACCTCACGGACGTGGCGCTGCGTCGGGTGCGCGAGCCCGAAGAGGGGCTGTACATCGCCGAGTCCGCGAAGGTCATCGCTCGGGCGATCGCGGCCGGCCATCGCCCGCGATCGGTTCTGGTGCAGCAGAAGTGGCTCGCCGAGGTCGAGGCGCTCCTCGCCGGCGACGTCGAGGTGCCCATCCTCCTCGTCGAGGACGCGGTCGCCGAAGCGGTGACCGGGTACGCGGTGCACCGCGGTGCTCTGGCGGCGATGACACGCCCCGCGCCCGTCGATCCCCGCGCCCTCCTGTCGGCGGCGCGCCGCGTCGTGGTGCTCGAGGACATCGTCGACCACACCAATGTGGGCGCGATCTTCCGCTCGGCGGCGGGGCTCGGCGCGGATGCCGTGCTGGTCAGCGCCCGGTGCGCCGATCCCCTATACCGGCGGAGCGTCCGGGTCAGCATGGGCACGGTGTTCCAGGTGCCGTGGGCGCGGCTTCCGGAGTGGCGGGAGGCGCGGGCCCTGTTCCGGGAGACGGGGTTCACGTTGGCCGCTCTGGCCCTGCGCGAGGATGCGGTCGCTCTGGACGACTTCGCCGCCACGGCGCCGGCGCGCGTCGCCGTCGCGTTCGGGGCCGAGGGGGACGGACTGTCGTCCGACGCGCTCGATGCGGCGGACGCGATCGTGCGCATCCCGATGGCCGGGGGAGTGGATTCCCTCAACGTCGCCGCCGCGAGCGCGGTCACCCTGTGGGCGCTGCGTCCTCATCCGTGAGCGGGTTCGTGGCGCGCACGACCGGCAACGGCTCGGGGCGCTTGGCGTGGACGGTGTCCCCGGAGGACTGCTGACGCAGTCTCCGCAGCACCCAGGGGACGAGGTGGGTGCGCGCCCAGACGAGATCGTTCTGCCGTGCGGCGCGCCACGTCCGAGAGGGCAGCGGATCCGGCTGCATCGGGGCGAGGTCGTTGGGGACGTTGAGCGCGCGCAGCACCATGCGGGCGACCTCGTGGTGGCCGAGGGTGTTCATGTGCAGTCGATCGTCATCGAAGAAGCGCATGTCCTGCACTTCCTTCAGCGCCCACTGATCGGCCACGATGCAGTCGTACTTGTCCGCGATCGCCCGGATGTTCTCGTTGTAGATCGCCACGCGGCCGCGGATCCCCCGGAAGACGGGCGTGAACCGGGTGTCGATGCCGGTGAACACCACGACGGTCGCTCCCTCGCTGCTCAGCCGCACCACGGCATCCTCGAACAGCTCGGCGACCGCATCCGGATCCCCGCCGGGACGGATGACGTCGTTCCCGCCGGCGGAGAAGGTGACGAGATCGGGCTTGAGGGCGAGCGCCGGCTCGACCTGCTCGGCGACGATCTGTCCGATCAGGCGTCCTCGCACCGCGAGGTTGGCGTAGGCGAAGTCGTCCACCTGCGAGCCGAGCACTTCGGCGACGCGATCGGCCCATCCGCGCAGACCGTTGGGAAGAGAGGGTTCGGGGTCGCCCACGCCCTCGGTGAACGAGTCCCCGAGGGCCACGTAGCGCCGCCACGGGTGGGCGCTCGGGTCGGCGGCGAACGGGGCGGGTGTCTCGCTGGTGTCCGGCATGGCTCTCCTCACGGTTCGTGACCGTTCCCCAGGGTAGCCCGGGTGTCGGACGGCTCGTTTAGGGTGGTGAGTCGTCGTGCGCGTCGAGTGTCCGGCGTGCGTCGAGAAGGCTGGGAGGTGTGATGGACGAGGCCGCAACCCTCGAAGAACCCCACTTCGGAAGCTTCGCCGCCGAGCACCTCTCACCGACCTACCCGCAGCGCGCGCCGTGGGGCACCGCCCAGCGACTGCGCGCCTGGCAGGCGGAGGCGCTCGACCTGTACTTCGGGATGGACGGCCCGGACGGACCCGGCAAGGGCCCCCGCGACTTCCTCGCCGCCGCGACACCGGGGGCCGGCAAGACGACGTTCGCGCTGCGACTCGCCAGCGAGCTGCTGCGTCGCGGCGTCGTCGATCGCATCGTCGTGGTCGCTCCGACCGAGCACCTCAAGACGCAGTGGGCCGATGCCGCGGCCCGCGTGTCCATCCGACTGGATCCGGCGTTCAGCAACCGTCACGCGGCACCGGCCCGGCAGTATCACGGGGTCGCCGTCACGTACGCCCAGGTGGCGGTCAAGGCCTCCGTGCATCAGCGGCTCGTCCTCGATGCCCGCACCCTCGTGATCCTCGACGAGGTCCACCATGGGGGCGACGCGCTGAGCTGGGGCGATGCGCTCCGCGAGGCCTACAGCCGCGCCACGCGGCGGCTGCTGCTCTCGGGTACGCCGTTCCGCAGCGACACCGCCCCCATCCCGTTCGTGGAGTACCACCCCGATGCCAAGGGGATCCGGCTCTCGCGCACCGATTACAGCTACGGGTACCGCCGGGCCCTGGAGGACGGCGTCGTCCGCCCGGTGCTCTTCCTCGTCTACGCCGGCAGCATGCGCTGGCGCACCAAGGCCGGGGACGAGATGGAGGCCCAGCTCGGCCAGGACAACACGAAGGACATCACCTCCCAGGCATGGCGCACCGCGCTCGATCCGCAGGGCGAATGGATCCCTGCGGTCCTGCGGTCGGCCGACCGTCGACTCAGCGAGGTCCGCGAACAGGTGCCGGATGCCGGGGGACTGGTCATCGCCACCGACCAGACCGCCGCCCGCGCCTACGCCGAGATCCTCGCCGCCCTCACGGGGGAGGCGCCCACCGTGGTGCTCTCCGACGAGGCGGAGGCGTCGTCTCGGATCGAGACGTTCTCGAAGGGCACGAGTCGATGGATGGTCGCCGTCCGGATGGTCTCCGAGGGGGTGGACGTCCCTCGGCTCGCCGTCGGGGTCTACGCGACCTCCGCCTCCACGCCGCTGTTCTTCGCGCAGGCCATCGGCCGCTTCGTGCGGGCGCGCAAGCGAGGGGAGACGGCGAGTGTCTTCCTGCCCAACGTCCCCGTCCTCCTCGCGCTCGCGGGAGAGCTCGAGCGGCAGCGCGACCATGCCCTGGACCGCGAGTCGGACGGCGACGACTGGAACGCCGAAGAAGACCTCATGGACGCCGCGGAGCGCGAGGATTCGGCGTCGGACGCGCTGACCGAGGAGTTCAGCTTCCAGGCGCTCGGATCCCTCGCCCATTTCGACCGCGTCCTCTACGACGGTCGGGAGTTCGGGCAGCTGGCCGTTCCGGGAACGCCCGAGGAGGAGGAGTTCCTGGGGCTGCCGGGGCTGCTCGAGCCGGAGCACGTCCACGACCTGCTCATGCAGCGGCAGGCTCGGCAGAGTCGGCATCGGAAGGACCGCGAGGCGCAGGCTCCCGCGGCGGAGGAGCACGATGGTCTCCCCGCGCCCCTGCACCGCACGCTCAAAGAGCAGCGGCAGCTGCTGAACAGTCTGGTGGGCCTCTACGCGCGTCAGTCCGGCGAGCCGCACGGCGCCGTGCACGCCGAGCTCCGGCGTCTGTGCGGCGGGCCCGCCGTCTCGCACGCGACGGTCGCACAGCTGCAGTCGCGCATCGATCTGCTTCGTCGCCGCGTGCACTCCTGACCGCGGGTTGACCGCTCGAGGATGCCGGGCTACCGTGGTCCCCACGCACGGAAAGCGCTATCCAACCGAGGGTCGACGTTCGACCGCTCGGGACACACATCTGTGACGAGGTTTCGAAGATGACTCCCCACATCCGTTCGTTCCGTCTGCCTGTCGCCGCACTCGCGGCCGGCTGTCTCGTGGTGGGCATGGCCCACCCCGCCTCCGCCCGAGACGAGCCGCGCGGGCCGTTCGCGCGCGAGCACACCCCGAAAGGACTGACCCAGCTCGAGGATCTGGACCGAGGGCTCGTCGCCCTCGGCACGGCGGAGGGCACGTTCTTGTCGTGGCGCCTCCTGGCATCGGAGGTCTCCGGTGCGACCGAGACGGGCCAGGCGGGCCCCGCCTGGACGGTCGCCCGCGACGGCGAGGCGATCGCCACGGTCTCCGACGTGACCTCCTACCTCGATCCGGGCGGCCACGCGGAGGCGCAGTACACCGTGACCCCTGTCCGTTCGGGAGTCGCGGGGGAGGCGAGCGCGCCGGCTCCGGTCCACGCGAACGGCTTCTTCGACATCCCCCTCGTCCGCCCCGCGGACGGGGTCACCCCGGTCGGCGAGGCGTACACGTACTCCGCCAACGATGCCTCGGTGGCCGACGTCGACGGCGACGGCCGCTACGAGCTGATCGTGAAGTGGGATCCGTCGAACTCGAAGGACGTGTCGCAGGTCGGATACACCGGTGAGGTGTTCGTGGACACCTACACGCTCGAGGGTGAGCTGCTGAACCGCATCTCGCTCGGGAAGAACATCCGCGCGGGCGCGCACTACACCCAGTTCCTCGCGTACGACTTCGACGGCGACGGGCGCAGCGAGCTGATGATGAAGACCGCTCCGGGGACCTCCTCCGCGACCTACCGGGACGGCGACCTGGTCGAGGAGAGCGCGATCACCCTGCCGCGCCGGGACGTCCGGGCGGGCGTGTCGCATGATGACGACTACCGCATGAGCAACGACGACTTCCGCGCGCACCTCACGGAGATGTTCCTCTCGTGGCACGAGCGGGACGAGGTCGTCTCCGGGCAGTGGCCGGCGACGCTCGAGGAGGCGTGGGGCATCGAGGTGCGTCACGACTACCCGCTGTCACCGGATGCCGCCGCCGAGCTCACCGACTACTTCATCGACGTCTACGCCCCGTCCCGCAGCGGCAACAACCGTCTCTGGAACTTCGAGGGCTTCATCGTGGACGGACCCGAGTACCTGACCGTGTTCGACGGCGAGACGGGCGCGGAGTTGGAGACGATCCCGTACAAGCCGGGACGGGGCGACGACGGGCTGCTCTGGGGTGACTACGCGATGTCCCGCATCGAACCGGGCAACCGCGTGGACCGGTTCCTGTCGGGCGTGGCCTACCTCGACGGCACGCAGCCCTCGGCGGTCTTCGCCCGCGGCTACTACACCCGCTCCACGCTCGTCGCGTACGACTGGGACGGCAAGCGGCTGAAGGAGCGCTGGTACGTCGACAGCAGCCACGCCCCGCTGACCAACCCCTTCAATGACGGACCGCACGGTCGCGACGGCACCGACCCCGATTTCGGGACGCTGACCACGCAGGGGTTCCATTCGCTGAGCGCGGCCGACGTCGACGCGGACGGCAAGCACGAGATCGTCTACGGCTCCGCGACCATCGACCACGACGGCAGCCTCCTGTACAGCTCCTTCGCGGAGATGCCCCCGCAGAGCGCGCAGCCGGGGGAGCAGGCACGCCTCGGCCACGGGGACGCCATGCACGTCACCGACATCGATCCGGCGCGTCCGGGGCTGGAGATCTTCACGGTCCACGAAGGCGGCGCCTATGCGCCCTACGGCTACGCCCTGCGGGGTGCCGCGGACGGAGAGATCCTGTACGGCGACTACACCGGACGCGACACCGGGCGCGGCATGATCGGCGATGTCGATCCGACGGTCCCGGGACTGGAGACGTGGGCGACCCGGCTGCGCGCCGCGGACGGCGCGGAGCTCGGAGCCGCCACCGGCCTCGGTACGAACATGTCGATCCGCTGGGCGGGGGACCTCACCACCCAGATCGTGAACGGCAGCGGCGACGCGGTGCCCACCATCGACGACCGGCAGCGCGGGACCCTGCTGAGAGCGGAGGGAACGCGCACCAACAACGGCACGAAGGGCAACCCCGCCCTCGTCGCCGACATCCTCGGCGATTGGCGGGAGGAGCTCCTGGTGCGGACCACCGATTCCGCGGCGATGCGCGTCTACGTCTCGACCGAGGAGACCCCGCACCAGCTGGCGACGCTGATGCACGACCCGCAGTACCGCGCGGAGGTCGCCCGCCAGCAGACCACGTACAACCAGCCGTCGTACACCGGCTGGTACCTCGGCACGGGAATGGACTTCTCCGCCGTTCCGGTGCTCACCCACGAGGTCGTCCCGCGCGCCCCCAAGGTGCACGACCGTCCGGGGCGCGGGAAGGACGAGGTGCAGGTGAAGGCCACGCCGGGGATCGCCTGGTACGTCGACGGCGAGCGAGTGTCCCACCCCAGCGGGAAGGTCCGCGTCGGCGCCACCGCCGAGATCGTCGCGGTGCCCACGGCGTGGTACCGCATCGCCGACGGAGCGACCTCGGCGTGGACGGTGACCCTCACCCGATGACGCGTCACGGGTGACACGAACCCCGCCCCGACCGCTCTCCGCTTTCCGTGCGGGCGGTCGGGGCGGTTCCGCTTCGGAGGCCCGAAATGCTGGCAATCCTCGGCTTTCGCCGTGCTCGGCGGGGACGCGTCAGTAGCGTGGAGGCGCCCCCCACCGCTGCCTCGGAAGGCTTCCGCATGACCGCGCCCGCGCCCGCCCACCCCACCGCTCGGGATCGACGGCGGTGGGCGCAGTATCTCGTCGACGAGCGCGCCGAGGCGCGCGTCTACCGGGATCTGTCCATGCGCCGCACCGGTGAGGAGCGTGCGATCCTGCTCGCGCTCGCCGAGGCGGAGGGGCGCCACGAGGCCCACTGGCTCGCCCTCCTCGGCGGTGAGCCCGAGCGGCAGCCGCGTCCGGACGCGCGGACGCGGCTGCTGTCGTTCCTCGCCCGACGGTTCGGGTCCATCTTCGTCCTGGCGCTCGCCCAGCGCGCCGAAGCACGCTCGCCCTACGAAGCGGAGCCGTTCGCGACGGCCGCCATGGCCGCGGACGAGAAGATCCATCACGAGGTCGTCCGCGGTCTCGCTGCGCGAGGGCGGCGCCGGCTGTCGGGGACTTTCCGCGCAGCGGTCTTCGGCGCCAACGACGGACTGGTCTCCAACCTCGCCCTGGTCCTCGGGATCGGGGCCACCGGCGTCGGCAGCCAGGTCGTCCTGTTCAGCGGCATCGCGGGACTCCTGGCGGGAGCCCTCTCCATGGGCGCGGGCGAGTTCGTGTCGGTGCGATCCCAGCGGGAGCTCCTGCGCGCGACGGAGTCCAACCAGGACGCCGACCATGTGATCCCCGATCTCGACCTCGACGCCAACGAGCTCGCCCTCGTCTACCGCACCCGGGGGATGTCGGAGTCCGACGCCCGCGCGCGGGCGCACGAGGTCGTCGCGTCCGCGCAGCGCGCCGACCGCGCGCTGCCGTTCCGGGTCGAGGCGCACCGGCACACGGTGGACGTCGACGAGCACGAGATCGTCGGCAGGGCGTGGGGAGCCGCGATCTCGAGCTTCCTCTTCTTCGCCTCGGGCGCGATCATCCCCGTTCTGCCCTGGATCTTCGGGATGTCCGGGACGGCTGCCGTGATCGTCGCGCTCGCGCTCGTGGGCGTCGCGCTGCTGATCACGGGCGCCACCGTCGGCATCCTCTCCGGTGCGTCGCCGCTGACCCGCGGTATCCGTCAGCTGCTCATCGGATACGGCGCCGCGGCCATCACCTACGTGCTGGGGCTGCTGTTCGGGGTCACTCTGGGGTGAGCCCGGTTCGGCGCCGCACCGTTGACGTGATAGTGTCGTTCCTCGGTTGCGAAACCGAAAAAACCACTCGCGCGGGTGGCGGAATAGGTAGACGCGCTAGCTTGAGGTGCTAGTGCCCGTATAGGGCGTGGGGGTTCAAGTCCCCCCTCGCGCACAGAAGACGAAAGGCCCCCGGAAACGGGGGCCTTTCGCTTGTCACGGCCGCGAAACGTCCGGAGGGTAGGTTGGAGCCCATGCCTTCGCTCGATCCGGAGATCCCGCACGTCGCCGCCCTCGCACGCGACCTGATCCGCTTCGACACCACGAACCACGGCGGTGGTCGTGCCCAGGGCGAGCGGGAGGCGGCGGAGTACGCCGGTGCCTACCTCGAGTCGCTCGGCCTCGACGTCGAGTACTACGAGCCCATCGCGCGTCGGACGAACCTCGCCACCCGGATTCCCGGCCGCAACCCCGACAAGCCGGCCCTGATCCTGCACGGCCACCTCGACGTCGTCCCGGCCGTCGCCGAGGACTGGAGCGTCGACCCCTTCGCGGGGGAGATCCGCGACGGGATGCTCTGGGGACGCGGTGCGGTGGACATGAAGGACATGGACGCCATGATCCTCGCGGCCGTCGGAGATCTCGTGCGCGCGGGCGAACAGCCCGAGCGCGACCTCATCGTCACGTTCTTCGCCGATGAGGAGAACGGCGGGGTCGAGGGCTCCGCACTCGTCGTCCGGGACAAGCCCGAGTGGTTCGCCGGAGCGACCGAGGCCATCAGCGAGGTCGGCGGGTACTCGATCTCCGTCGACGACCGCCGGGCCTACCTCCTGCAGGTGGGCGAGAAGGCGCTCGTGTGGATCCGCCTGGTGGCCCGCGGGCGCGCCGCCCACGGCTCGAGCTTCCACACGGACAACGCCGTCACGGCACTCGCCGACGCCGTCGCCCGTCTCGGCCGCACGGACTGGCCCGTGGAGCTGACACCGGCCACCGCGCGCATGGTCGAGGATCTCGCACGACTCTCCGGGATGGATGCGGCCGACGCCGACGCGGTGGCCGCCGCGACCGGCGCGGCATCGGGATTCCTCCGCTCCACCCTCCGCACGACGACGAATCCGACGGGGCTCGCGGCGGGCTACAAGCACAACGTCATCCCCGATCGCGCGGAGGCGCTCATCGACGTCCGCGTGCTCCCCGGGACGGAGGACGCGGTCCTGACCGCGATCCAGGAGATCGTCGGCGACGAGATCGCGATCGAGATCGTCCACCGGGACATCGGGCTCGAGGTCCCCTTCGCGGGCGATCTCGTCGATGCCATGGTCGGAGCGCTCGGGCGCCACGACCCCGGCGTCCCGGTGATCCCCTACCTCATGGGGGGCGGCACCGACAACAAGGCCCTCGCCGAACTCGGAATCGCGGGATTCGGCTTCGCGCCCCTGCGCCTGCCGTCCGACCTCGACTTCACCGGGATGTTCCACGGCGTGGACGAGCGCGTGCCCATCGACGCCCTCGTCTTCGGCCAGACCGTCCTGGCAGACCTCATCCGCACCTACTGACGCATCCGCATCTCCCGACGCATCCGGATGCTGCGGCATCCGCCTCCCCACGAAAGGCGCCCATGCTGTTCGAGGCGATCTTCCTCGGCCTGATCCAGGGGCTGACCGAGTTCCTCCCCATCTCCTCCAGCGCGCACCTGCGCATCGTGGGGGAGTTCATGCCGTCCGCGCAGGACCCCGGCGCCGCCTTCACCGCGATCACGCAGATCGGTACCGAGGCGGCGGTGGTGGTGTTCTTCTGGCGCGACATCGTCCGCATCATCGGCGCCTGGTTCCGCTCGCTCGCGGGCAAGGTGCCGCGCAACGACCCCGACGCCCGCATGGGGTGGCTCATCATCATCGGCAGCCTCCCGATCGTCGTCCTGGGGCTCCTGTTCGAAGACCAGATCGAGACCACCTTCCGCTCACTGTGGGTCATCGCGGTCATGCTGATCGCCTTCGGCATCCTGCTCGGGATCGCCGACTACGTCGGCGCCAAGCGACGCAAGCTCGACCAGCTCACCGTCGGGCACGGCGTCGTGTTCGGATTCGCGCAGGCGCTCGCCCTCATCCCCGGGGTGTCCCGCTCGGGCGGAACGATCACGGCGGGGCTGTTCCTCGGCTACGAGCGCGCCGCCGCGGCGCGTTACGCCTTCCTCCTGGCGATCCCCGCCGTCTTCGGCAGCGGGTTCTACCAGCTCGGGAAGAGCTGGAACCAGGAGGGGCCGTTCACCCTCGTCGAGACCGGCGTGGCGACCGTCGTCGCGTTCGTCGTCGCCCTCGCCGTCATCGCCTTCTTCATGAGCTGGATCTCCAAGCGGAGCTTCCTGCCCTTCGTGATCTACCGGATCGCCCTCGGCTCGGTGGTCCTGGTGCTGCTCTCGACGGGCGTGCTCTCGGCGTACTGACAGGCGTCAGCGGCGGGGATCGTCGCGACCCGGCTTGCCGGGGCCGTCGCCGCGGCGTCGCAGGTAGCGTTCGAACTCCTGCGCGATCGCGTCGCCGGACGCCTCGGGCGAATCCCACGTGTCGCGGGTGGTCTCGAGCTGGCGGATGTACTCCGTCATCTCCTCGTCGTCCGCCGCAGCGGCGTCGATCGACGCCTCCCACGCCGCGGCGTCGGTCGGCAGAGACCCGCGGGAGATGTCCGCGCCGGTGAGGTCTTCGAGGCGGTCGAGAAGGGCGAGGGTCGCTTTGGGCGACGGCGTGTGCCCGGCGACGTAGTGGGGCACACTCGCCCAGAGGCTCGCCGCGGGGATGCCGGCGGCGTCCGCGGCGTGCGCGAGCGCGCTGAGGATCCCCACCGGTCCCTCGTAGGAGCTGCGCTCGAGATCGAGGCTGGCACGGAGCTGATCGTTGTCGCTGCCGGCGAAGACCGAGATCGGCCGGGTGTGGGGGACATCGGACATCATCGACCCGAGCGCCACGAACCCGGTGACGTCTTCGCGGAGCGCGACGTCGACGAACTCGTTCGCGAACGCCTGCCACGCGCGTGCCGGCTCGACGCCGGTGAGCAGCAGGAGCTCGGTGCCCTCGGAGGACGTGGTCGGGCGCAGGAGAGTGGCCTCCGGCCACCGGAGGGTGCGCTTGCCTTCCGCGTCGGCGGCGATGTGCGGTCGCGTGTACTGGTAGTCGAAGTACAGCTCGGGGTCGACCGAGAACACCGGTTCGTACTCCCCGGCGTCCCGCAGGTGCGCGAGCGCGGACGAGGCGGCCTCGCCCGCGTCGTTCCAGCCGTCGAACGCGGCGACGAGCACCCGGCGTCCCAGTCCGTCCACGCGACCTCCTCCTGCCCGCCGGCGCGAGCTGTCTCCAGGATAGGCCCGTACCATGGGCCGGATGACGTCTCCCACCCTCGCCGCGGTCCTCTGGGACATGGACGGAACGCTCGTGGACACCGAGCCCTACTGGATGAACGCCGAGACACCGCTCGTGGAGGCTCACGGCGGTTCGTGGTCGCACGAGCAGGCCTTGGGCCTCGTCGGGCTCGGGCTCGAGGACTCCGCCCGCATCTTCCAGGAAGCCGGCGTTCGCATGGGCGTGCACGAGATCATCGACCACCTCACCGACGACGTGATGCGCCAGCTCGCCGAGACCGGGGTGCCCTTCCGTCCGGGGGCGCGCGAGATGCTCGCCGCGCTGAAGGAGGCGGGCATCCGCACGGCTCTCGTGACGATGTCGATGCGTCGGATGGCGACCACCGTGGTCGATCTGATCGACTTCGACGCGTTCGACGTGATCATCGCCGGTGACGACGCGACCCGCCCGAAACCACACCCCGACCCGTACCTGCAGGCCTGCGCTGCGCTCGGGGTGGATCCCACCGAGGTAGTCGCCATCGAGGACTCCCCGAACGGACTCCGCTCCGCGGTCGCCTCCGGAGCGGCATCCATCGGCGTCCCGCTCATGGTCTCCCTCGAAGGCGCCGGCGCGCACGCCCTGTGGCCGAGCCTCGAGGGGCGGTCGGTCGACGACCTCCGGGCCGTCCATGCCGCCCACGCCGCACGTCGTCGGACGCAGGTCTCCGCATGAGCGGGCGACCGAGCGGTCCGTTCCGGCTGGGCGACAGGGTGCAGCTGACCGGTCCGAAGGGACGTCTGCACACCATCACCCTCCGCGAGGGAGGAGAGATGCACACGCATCACGGAGTGCTCCGTCACGCCGACCTCGTGGGCCTCCCGGACGGCAGCGTCGTCACCGGCAGCGGTGGGCACGAATACCTCGCCCTGCGACCGCTGCTCCGGGACTTCGTGATGTCCATGCCGCGGGGTGCGGCGATCGTGTACCCGAAGGATGCGGCGCAGATCGTCGCGGAAGCGGACGTGTTCCCCGGGGCCGTCGTCGTCGAGGCGGGCGTCGGGTCCGGCGCCCTCTCGCTCTGGCTCCTGCGTGCGATCGGCCCGCAGGGGAGGCTCGTGTCGTTCGAGCGGCGTGAGGATTTCGCCGAGGTCGCGCGGGCGAACGTGGAGACCTTCGTCGGAGACACTCCGGAGAACTGGGAGGTCGTGGTCGGCGACCTCGCCACCGCGCTCCCGGAGACGCTGCCCGCGGCATCCGTCGACCGGGTCGTGCTCGACATGCTCGCCCCCTGGGAGTGCATCGACGTCGTGGCCGATGCCCTCACCCCGGGCGGGGTCGTGCTCTGCTACGTCGCCACCGCCACGCAGCTGAGCCGCGTGGCGGAGTACCTGCGCGGGACCGGACTGTTCACCGACCCCGAGGCGAGCGAGACGATGGTCCGCGGGTGGCATGTCGAGGGACTCGCCGTGCGTCCCGACCACCGCATGATCGCCCACACCGGGTTCCTGATCTGGGCGCGGCGCCTCGCGCCCGGTGCCGTCGCGCCGGAGCAGAAGCGCCGCGCGTCCAAGTCCAGTTACTCGGACGAGGATGTGGAGCTGTGGACGCCCGGCGCCGTCGGCGATCGGGAGATCACCGACAAGAATCTGCGCAAGCGCGTCCGGGAGGCCCGTCGTGCGGCGGACGCCGCGATCGAGGCGCAGCGTCGCGATGGGGCACCCGACGCTTCCGCCTAGAATCGTCGGGTGCGTACCTTCTCCGCTGCCCTGACGATCCTGGGTCTGGCCGCTGTCGGCCTGACCGGTTGCGCCGCTCCGGCGGACGCCACCTGCGACCGGCCCGCCGGCGAGGCGGGGGTGCTCGATCTGGTCTCCGTGTCCGGTGCAGCCGACGCGCTGCCGGAGGTGGACGTCTACACCCCGTTCCGCACGGACGAGTGGGCCGCGCGCGACGACGTCACGGGCGACGGCA
Source organism: Microbacterium aurantiacum (assembly GCF_021654035.1). Lineage (GTDB taxonomy): Bacteria > Actinomycetota > Actinomycetes > Actinomycetales > Microbacteriaceae > Microbacterium > Microbacterium aurantiacum. The sequence continues at coordinate 24,933 of NZ_JAJPDW010000004.1, read as the reverse complement.
CGCCCATCACGACGGACGACCAGCTCGTCGTGGTCGACATCGCCCTCGTCGGCGGCGACTCGGGGGAGACCGTCATCGCGACGCCGTACGACGGCGATCTGACGCGGGTGACCACGCTGTCCCAGTGGGTCAACACGTTCCCGGCGTTCTCCGACGCGCTCTCGTGCGCGACGGAGGGGTCGCGGGTGACGGTGGCGCTGGCGCCCGGCGACATCGCCGAGGGCGCGGCGGAAGGGCTCGGACTCGCCGCCGACGAGTCGGCCCTCGCGATCGTGGACGTCCGGAAGGTCTACCTGGCGAAGGCCGACGGCGCCGACCAGTACACCGACGGCTTCGGGCTGCCCTCGGTCGTCCGTGCGCCGGACGGCCAGCCGGGCCTCATCATCCCGGAGGGTGCGCCGCCCAGCGAGCTCGTCGTGCAGACACTGAAGAGGGGCGACGGGCCGGCCGTCACGGGTGATGCACCCGTGCGCGTGCACTACACCGGTGTGACGTGGGCCGAGCGCGAGGAGTTCGACTCGTCGTGGGGTCAGGCTCCTGCCTCCCTCACCCTGGACGGGGTGGTTCCCGGATTCGCCGCGGCGCTCGAGGGGCAGACCGTCGGATCCCAGGTGCTCGTGGTGATCCCGCCCGACCAGGGATACGGAGACACCCCGCAGGGCGCCATCCCCGCGGGATCGACCCTCGTCTTCGTGGTCGACATCCTCGGGCTCGACGCCGCGCCGTGATCGGACGGGGTCGGCCGGTCGGCGGCGCGACCGTAGGATGAAGGCGATGTCTGCCCCGTCCGCGAAGACCCCGCCCGAGGAGCGACTGGTCAATCTGGTCGTCGCCCTCCTCGCCACCGAGCAGGGGCTCACCAAGGACGCCGTCCTCGCGTCGGTCGCCGGTTATCGCGAGCAGGGTACGGCCGGCGCGTCCAAGGATGCGCTGGAGAAGATGTTCGAGCGCGACAAGGAGAATCTCCGCGCGCTGGGTGTGCCGATCGAGACGATCGGGGACTGGCTCGATCCGGACGACCTCCGCGAGGCCCGCTACCGCATCCCGACGTCCGAGTACGAGCTCCCCGCCGACATCGACTTCCGCCCCGATGAGATCGCGCTGCTCAACCTCGCCGCCGAGGTCTGGGGGGAGAGCTCGATGTCGGACGGCGCGCGCGGCGCGCTGCGCAAGATCCGCGCCCTCGGGATCGCCGTCGACGCGCCGATCGTCGGGTTCGCCCCCCGCATCAACCTCCGAGACCCCGCGTTCGCACCGATGCAGCAGGCCATCGAGAGCGCGCGGGTCATCGCCTTCGACTACCTCAAGCCGGGGGAGCGGGCACCCCGACGGCGCCGCATCCGGCCCCTGGCGCTGGTGGACTACGAGGCCCGTTGGCACGTCTTCGGGTGGGACCTGGACCAGGATGCCGAACGCACGTTCCTCCTCTCCCGGGTGGTGGGCGATGCCGTCCTGACCCGCGAGCGGTTCGATCCGGCGATGCGCGAGGGCGCCGGCGCACGCGCGCGCGAAGGCCTGGAACAGGTGGCGTCCCGCAACGTCGCCCTCCTCGAGGTCGACCCCGGGACCGAAGCCGCCCTGCGCCTCGCCCGCCGCGCCCTCCCGGCGGAGCAGGGCATCCGCGTGCCGTTCGTCGACCTGCACGTCTTCGCCGACGAACTGGCGTCCTACGGTCCGGAGGTGAGGGTGGTGGAGCCCGATGCGCTCCGCGACCAGGTCGTGGCGCGATTGATCGCCGTCCGCGACCGACACGAGGTGGCCTCGTGAGCGCGCGGACGCAGCTCGCCACCGATCGGGCGGCGCTCATGCTCCAGCTGGTGCCGTACCTCGTCGGGAAGGGAGAGGTCTCCGTCCTCGAGGCGGCGGAGGCTTTCGACGTCACGCCGGAGCAGATGCGGGCGATGGTGCAGAAGCTCACCGTGATCGGGCTGCCCGGCGACCAGGGCTTCTGGCAGATGTCCAACGACCTGTTCGACATCGACTGGGATCTCCTCGATCAGCAGGATCGCATCGTCATCACCAACACCGTCGGTCTGGAGCGGGCCCCCCGCCTGACCGCGCGCGAGGCGGCGGCGCTCCTGGCGGGTCTTCAGCTGGCGCGATCGATCCCGGGCGTCGGCGACTCGGAGGCCTTCAACGGTCTCCTCGCCAAGCTCGCCCGCGGCGCGTCGGCGGCACCGGCGGATCTCGTGATGGTGCCCGGGCCCGTGGACGACGCGCGGTCCGCGGTCGCCGAAGCCCTGGACCGTGCGCTGGCGGTGTCCTTCACCTACAAGGCTCCGGACGCCGCGCCCACGACCCGCACCGTCGATCCGGTCAAGGTCCACATCGCCGACGGGCAGTGGTATCTGCAGGGATGGTGTCACCTGCGGGAGGGCATGCGCACGTTCCACCTCGACCGGGTGAGCGATCTGACGGTCACGGAGATCCCCGTCACCCATGTTCCGGACTCCGTCCCGGGATGGCTCGAGGGCGCCGGTGGCGATGTGCCGGCGCGGGTCCGCTTCCCCGTCCACTCCGCTCCGCTCCTCGGCGACTACCTGGATCGCGCGCACATCGAGGTTGCGTCCGACGGCGTGACCGCGGAGGCGACGATGCGGGTGGCCGACGCCTACAGCCTCCGGCGGCTGGCGGCGCGGCGCGGCGGCGAGCTGGAGATCCTCGCCCCGGTGGAGGCGCGGCGCGCCGCGGCGGAATGGGCCGAAGCGGGGCTCGCCCAGTATCGGTGACGATATGCGGGGGTAGGATGGCGCGTAAGCCCCTCGGAAGGACGAACATGGGAATCCAAGGCTGGCAGTGGCTCCTCATCCTCGCGGTGATCCTGCTGCTCTTCGGCGCCGCCAAGCTGCCCGCGCTCGCCAAGAGCATGGGGCAGTCCGCGCGCGTGTTCAAGGGTGAGATGAAGGCGATGAAGGAGGACGACGCGCAGACGACCGCCGACTCCGCCGTCGCGCCTCCGGCGCCGGACGCGAAGCGCTCCGACAGCAGCGGCTCACCGACCGCCAACCCCTGAGTCGGCCTATGGTCACGACTCCGCCGCCGCGCGTCGATGATCCCGACGTTCCGCGGCGAGACAAGCGCATGTCCCTGGGGCAGCATCTTGTCGAGCTCAAGAAGCGTCTGATCATCTCCGCGATCGGGCTGGTCGCGGCGATGGTGGTCGCGTTCCTCATCACCGACCCGGTTCTCTCCCTCATCACCGAGCCCATCCGAGAGGTGGCCGAATCACGCGGTGAGGCCGGGCGGGTCGAGCTGATGTTCAGCACCGTCACTTCCGGCTTCGATCTGCGCCTGCGCATGGCCTTCGCCCTCGGCATCCTGATGGCCGCGCCGATCTGGATGTGGCAGATCTGGGCCTTCGTCACCCCCGGGCTCACGCGCAAGGAGATCCGCTACACGATCGGGTTCGTCGGTGCCGCGGTGCCGCTCTTCTTCGCCGGCTGCGCGACGGGTCTGCTCGTGATGCCGAACATCGTCACGCTCATGGCCGGATTCGTACCCGACGGGGCCGCGGCGTTCTACGACGCCAGCTACTACTACGACTTCGTCTTCAAACTCCTCCTCTTCGTCGGCGTCGCCTACGTGCTGCCGGTCTTCCTCGTGGCGCTCAACCTCGCGGGCATCATCTCCGGTCGCGCGATCCTCGGCGGATGGCGGATCGCTGTGATCGTCGCCGTCGTCTTCGCCGCCCTCGCCACACCGCCGGCCGATGTCGCGTCCACATTCATCCTCGCGGGGATCATGACGGTGCTCTTCTTCGCCGCCGCCGGGCTGTCGCTGCTCTTCGACCGCCGCCGTGCGCGGCGCGACCAGGCCCTCCTCCCGCCCGAGATCGCCGCGTGAACGACGCGAGTCCGGCCGAGCGTTACGCGCGCGCACGCGAGCGGAACGAGACCGCGCGATCGTACCCCGACACCGCGGCGTTCGCGGCGGCCCAGCGCTTCGAGCTCGACCCCTTCCAGATCGCCGGGTGCCGCGCCCTGGAAGAGGGACGCAGCGTGCTCGTGGCGGCGCCCACCGGTGCCGGGAAGACCATCGTCGGCGAATTCGCGATTCATCTGGCGATGATGGAGCCGGGCGACAAGGCGTTCTACACCACGCCCATGAAGGCGCTGTCGAACCAGAAGTTCCGCGAGCTGCAGGCCGTGTACGGCGCCGACGAGGTCGGCCTCCTCACCGGCGACACCAACATCAACGGCAACGCCCGCATCGTGGTCATGACCACCGAGGTCCTCCGCAACATGCTGTACGCCGACTCTCCGGCTCTGCGCGGACTGCGTTTCGTCGTGATGGATGAGGTCCACTACCTGGCCGACAGATTCCGCGGCGCCGTCTGGGAAGAGGTGATCATCCACCTTCCGGCGTCGGTGCGCCTGGTCTCGCTGTCGGCCACGGTGTCCAACGCGGAGGAGTTCGGCGACTGGCTCGACACGGTCCGAGGCGACACCGCGGTCATCGTGTCCGAAACGCGGCCTGTTCCTTTGGAGCAGCATGTGCTCGTCCGCGGCGACCTCCTGCCGCTGTTCGATGATCGCGCCGGGGTGGCCACGGCGCAGGTGAACCAGGAGCTGCTGCGGCTTCGCTCGCTGAAGGGGCAGACGTTCGAGCGGAACCGCGATGCGCAGCGCGCCTCCAGTGCGCGCCACGCCGGCGCGGGTCAGCGGCGACCGCATCGGGGAGGTCACCGCGCCGTCCGCCCCTCGACGTCCGCGCGACTGGAGCGTATCGACCGGCCCGAGGTCGTCTCGCTCCTCGGCCGGTCCAACCTGCTCCCCGCGATCTTCTTCATCTTCTCCCGCGTGGGATGCGACGCGGCGGTGCAGCAGGTCCGACGCTCCGGCATCCGGCTGACCACGCCCGAGGAGCGTCGCGAGATCCGGGAGATCGTCGAAGAGAGCACGCGCACCCTGCTGGAGGAGGACCTCGCGGTCCTCGGCTTCTGGGAGTGGCGGGAGAATCTCGAGCGCGGCGTCGCCGCCCACCACGCGGGACTCCTCCCGGCGTTCAAGGAGGTCGTCGAGGAGCTCTTCCAGCGGAAGCTCGTGAAGGCCGTCTTCGCCACCGAGACCCTGGCTCTGGGCATCAACATGCCCGCGCGGACCGTGGTGCTGGAGAAGCTCGAGAAGTTCAACGGCGAGGCGCGCGTCGCCATCACCTCCGGCGAATACACCCAGCTGACCGGCCGTGCGGGACGGCGCGGCATCGACGTCGAGGGCCATGCCGTCATCCAGTGGACCGAGGCGATGGACCCGCAGTCCGTGGCCGCGCTGGCCTCCCGCCGCACGTATCCGCTCAACTCGAGTTTCCGCCCGACCTACAACATGGCGGTCAACCTGATCGATCAGTTCGGACGCAGGCGGGCCCGGGAGATCCTCGAGTCGTCATTTGCCCAGTTCCAGGCCGATCGCGCCGTGGTGGGCCTCGCCCGACGCGTCAAGGAGGAGGAGGAGTCCCTCGCGGGCTATCTCTCGGCGATGTCGTGCGACCGGGGCGACTTCCCCGAGTACGCCGACATCCGTCGTCAGCTCAGCGATCTGGAGAAGCTGAATCGTCGCGACGTCACGGCAGGTCGCGCCACCCGCGATGCGCGCCTGCGGGAGATCGACGCGCTGCGCCGACGGATGCAGCGGCACGCGTGCCACCGGTGTCCGGATCGCGAGAACCACGCGCGCTGGGGGGAACGGTACGCCAAGCTCAAGCGGTCGGTCGACAAGACGCGGCGGCAGATCGAGACGCGCACGGGGACGGTTGCCCGCGTGTTCGACCGCGTCGTGGACGTTCTCGCCGCGCTCGACTACGTCGCCGTCGACGACGGAGGTGCGACGACACTGACGCCGGCGGGGCGCACGATGCGCCGCATCTACGGCGAGCGCGACCTCCTTATCGCCGAAGCACTCCGTCGCGGCCTGTGGCGGCAGATGGATGCGCCGTCGCTCGCGGCCCTCGCCTGCTGTCTGGTCTACGAACCCCGGCGAGACGACGGCGGGCCCGGGGAGCGCGGTCTGCCGCGCGGAGCCTTCCGCGTGGCGTTCGAGAAGACAACCGAGCTGTGGGCGAACCTCGACGATCTCGAGCGCGATCACCACCTTCCCGGATCGGAGCCGCCCGCGCCGGGGCTGGCCACCGCGATGCACGCCTGGGCTCGGGGCGCCATGCTCGATCGCGTCCTCGCGGACGCCGACATGGCCGCGGGCGACTTCGTGCGCTGGGCGAAGCAGACGATCGATCTCCTCGACCAGCTGTCCCTCGCCGCCGAGCCGGACGTCGCGACGACGGCCCGCCGCGCGCTCGAGTCGGTGCGGCGCGGGATCGTCGCCCACTCGACGGTCTGATCCGCCTCCCAGCGTCCGCGATCTAGGGTGGTGACGTGACCGCCCTTCGCTCCCCGCGTCCTCTCCTGCCCCTGTGGGCGGCTGTACTGGTCGCCGCGGCGGCGGGGGCGATTCTGGATCTGGCGTTCCCCTCGGTCGGCTGGTGGCCTCTCGCCTTCGTGGGGGTCGGTCTGTCGCTCGTGACCCTCATCGGCCGGTCGGTCGGGGGAGCATTGCTGGTGGGCTTCGTGTTCGGCGCGGCGTTCTACCTCATCCACATCGTCTGGATCACGCGCTACCTCGGTGTCGTCCCCTGGTTCGCCCTGGCGGGGATCGAGACGGTGTTCATGTCGGTCGGCGCCGTGCCCCTGGCCCTTGCCTATCGATGGGTGCCGCGGGTCCTGCCGGGGGAGGTCGGGCGTCTGCTCGTCCTTCCGCTGCTCGTGGGAGGACTGTGGACGGCTCGGGAGCTCTTCATGGGGTCCTGGCCGTACACCGGCTTCCCGTGGGGGCGGATCGGCATGAGCCAGTCGGAGAGTCCTCTCGCACACGTCTCGTCGTGGGTGGGGGTGGCCGGCCTGACCTTTTTGATGGTCGCGCTCACGGCGGCGATCATCGAGTGGCTGAGACGCCGCGAATTCTCCCGCTGGACCACCGCGGTACCGGCCGCGGTGATGGCCGCGCTCCTTCTCCTCGTCCCCGCCTTCCCCACTCAGGATGCCGGATCCCTCCGCGTCGGGAGTGTCCAGGGCAACGGCCCCTCCGGCTACTTCGATGCGCGTTCCCCGGACGCCATCCTCAACGCACAGCTCGCGGCCACTGCGCCGCTGCTCGGCGAGGACATGGACGTCCTCCTGTGGCCGGAGGGGGGGATCGACTCGGACCCGCTCGCCGACACCGGCACCGCGCGGACCCTGGATTCGCTTGCGGAGCGTCTGGATGCGCCGCTGATCGTAAATGCCGCGACGGAGCGGGACGGCGCGACGTTCAACACGTCGATCCTGTGGGAGCGGAACGAGGGGGCCACGCAGGTCCACGACAAGGTGAACCCGGTTCCCATGGGGGAGTACGTTCCGGATCGCTGGTTCTTCGAGGCCCTCGCTCCGGATCTGGTGGGCCTCATTCAGCGCGAGTACACCCCGGGGAGCAACCGGCCTTTCTTCGACGTCGACGGGATCGGGATCGGGCTGGCGATCTGCTTCGACGTGATCTACGACGACGTCATCTGGGAGGGTGCGCGCGAAGGCGCCGAGGTCTACATGTTCCAGACGAACAACGCCGACTTCCGCGACACCGACGAGAACCTTCAGCAACTGGCTTTCGCGCGGATGCGGGCGGTGGAGACCGGGCGCTCCGTGGTGAACATCTCGACCGTGGGGACCAGCCAGGTGATCGCGCCCGACGGCGCGACCCTGGACTCGCTCGACGCGGGCGTCGCCGGGCACATGCTGACCGATGTGCCCCTGCGCACCGGCATCACGCCGGCGGTCCTCGTCGGGCCATCGGTGCAGATGCTGCTCGGGTGGGGGAGCCTCCTGGCCCTTGCGGTCTTCGGAATCCTCACGCGCCGTCTCCGCCGCAGGGGTACGACGATGACGCCGACCCCCGAAGGGGCCGACGTCATCGAGAAGTGATGCTCAGGCGCTGAGCTTGTCGGTGGACTCGCCACCCGCGCCGCGACGCGCCCGCACGTAGGCGAGGCGCTCCTCGAGGAGTTCCTCGAGCTCCGGGATCGTGCGTCGCTCGAGCAGCATGTCCCAGTGGCTGCGGGGGGTCTTGTCCCCGGAGTGGTCGACCGTCGCCGTGGTGTCGCCGATCCGAAGAAGGGCCTCGGCGCCGCAGGTGCGGCACTCCCATGCCTCCGGGACCTCGGCGTCGGCCGCGAACGTCAGCGTGGTGTCGCGTCCGCAGGCGGTGCAGGAATAGACGTGCTGTGCACGCTCATGGAAAACGACGCCCTCTTCGCTCTGTAGGCTCTGGGCGCCGAGTCGGATGCCGCGCAAACTGCGGTCTGCCATTGTGTGGTCCTCTCGTCGCTGTTCAGGTATAACGAAGAGACCTGGATGGATCATCCGAACGGGCGGTCTGCGGGAGCCTTTCCCAGCCGATGTTCAGGCCCGCGCTCAACCGGGCGCGTCGAGAGTGCGGAGCGCCTCGTCGGCGCGGTCGGTGACGATGCCGTGCACTCCTCGTCGCACGAGGTCCTGCATCGCCGTGGTGTCGTTCACGGTCCAGACGTGCACTTCGACCCCCGCGGCGGCCGTGAGGCGGAGCAGCCGATCGGTGAGGATCGCTACGCCGGCGTGGCGCTCGGGGATCTGCACCGCATCGATTCCGCTGAGCACGCCGGCGACCAGCGCCGACGACCCCGACGCGACCGCCCCGAGGAGACGGGTGATCGTGCCTCGCCCCGCCGATGTCGCGGGAGGCAGGGCGTCGGAACGGGCGGCCGCGGCCAGCGCCTCGCGGCGGCGGGCGTCCGAGAAGCTCGTGATGAGGACACGGGCGCCCTCCTTCGCGACCGCGCGCCCGACGGGGAGGGCGGCCGAGGCCGCCTTGACGTCGAGATTCCAGTGCAGGTCGGGGAAGGCATCCAGCGCCTGCGTCAGGGTCAGCAGTCCGCCGCGTCCGCTCATCAGGGATTCGAGCTCGCGCACGCGCACGTCGGCGATCCGCCGGGGATCTCCGGTGAGCCGGGAGAGATCGTCGTCGTGGAAGAGGACGACCACGCCGTCGGCGGTGAGGTGGCAGTCCGATTCGACGTAGACGACGCCGGCGGCGTGGGCTGCGGCCACGGCGGTGAACGAGTTCTCGGCCACACCGTCGCGCGCCGCCTCCTCGGTCACGAGGCCGCGGTGAGCAAGAACGCGCGGTGTCCCGGACGCGCCGAACCAGGGGTGCCGCGCCGAGACCGGCGCAGGGTCAGATGCCCGTGTCACCGGCGGTGGGGCGTGTGCGCGCCGCCTCCGAGGCGATGTCGTCGGCGGCGGAGGCGGCTTCCCGTGCCGCCGCGACCGCGGCATCGGCGGCCGTGGACACCGCGCCGCCGCGGGTCCGGGGCGTCTTCGAACGCGGCTGGTCGTTGCCGGAGCGATCGGACGCGGTCTCGGATCCGACGCCTCCGAAGCCGCGACCGATGCCCTTGAGGGCCTCGGTCAGCTCGCTCGGGATGATCCAGAGCTTGCTGGATGCGCTCTCGGCGACCTTCGGCAACGTCTGAAGGTACTGGTACGCGAGCAGCTTCTCGTCGGGGTCGCCCGCATGGATCGCTTCGAAGACCATCTCGATGGCCTCGGCTTCACCCTGTGCGCGGAGGACGGCGGCCTGCTTGTCACCCTCGGCGCGGAGGATCTCGGCCTGTCGGCGTCCCTCCGCCTCCAGGATCTGCGACTGCTTCGATCCCTCCGCCGTCAGGATCGCCGCGCGGCGATCGCGCTCGGCGCGCATCTGCTTCTCCATCGAGTCCTGGATGGACAGGGGCGGATCGATCGCCTTGAGCTCGACGCGAGACACGCGCAGGCCCCACTTGCCGGTCGCCTCGTCGAGGACGACCCGCAGCTGACCGTTGATGTTGTCGCGACTGGTCAGCGCCTCCTCGAGGTTCAGCCCACCCACGACGTTGCGCAGCGTCGTGGTGGTCAGCTGCTCGACGGCGCTGAGGTAGTTGGCGATCTCGTAGGTCGCCGCCCTGGCGTCGGTCACCTGGAAGTACACGACGGTGTCGATCGACACGACGAGGTTGTCTTCGGTGATCACCGGCTGCGGGGGGAAGGAGACGACCTGCTCGCGCATGTCGACGAGCGGACGCAGGCGGTCCACGAAGGGCACCAGCAGATTCAGTCCGGGTTGCAGCGTGCGCTGGTAGCGGCCGAGTCGCTCCACCACACCGGAATATGCCTGGGGGATGATCCGGATGGAGCGGAAGATCACGACGATCACGAAGATCGCCAGGACGACGAGCAGAACGATCACGAAGATCTGCCCGGCGAATGCGCCGACGTCAATCATGGGTCTGGGTCCTTTCCTCTCCCACTGCGCGCGACGCGGAGGCGGGGATGACATCGACGGTGGCACCGCGCACGGTCTCCACGACGACGCGGTCTCCGGGAACGAGGGGCGTGCCCTCGAACGCCGAGGCGAGACGGGCGGTCCACGTCTCACCGTTGTCCAGTTTCACCGAGCCCGCATCCTGCACGAAGGGGCTGGCCACCCGGCCTTCCATGCCGTATAGGGCATCGACGTTCGTTCGCGCCAACGGCTGATCCCTGTGGAGCGCGCGGAGCAGGAGCGGCCGGATGGTGAACAGCAGCAGCGCGGAGATCACGGCGGCGATGCCGATCTGCAGCCACCAGGGTCCGCCGAGGAGGTTCACGCCGAGCCCCCCGATGAGCGATCCCGCAGCGAGCATCAGGAACGTGAACTCGAGGGTCAACAGCTCGATGATGATGAAGAGGAACGCGAGCACAAGCCACGCGATCCACATGTACTGAATCAGATCCGGCAGCATCGCCACCCCTTCGTCCCGTTCTCCGACCCTATCAACGGGCTGGTTCCGAGGGCCCGGCGGATCGCGTTGATAGGGTCGTTCCGGCCCGGAAACCACACCCGGACACCGATCGATCCAGGAGCAGCCCCCATGTCCCAGACACTTCCCGTCGATGCGTTGAAGGGCCGTGTCGCCCTGGTCACCGGTTCCTCCCGGGGGATCGGCGCGGACACCGCGAGATACCTCGCCGAGGCGGGCGCCGACGTCGTCATCAACTACCGCAACAAGGCACCGCGCGCCCAGAAGCTGGCGGACGAGCTGCGCGCGCTGGGTGTGCGCGCGCTCGTCGTGGGCGCCGATCTCACCGACGCGACCTCGGTGCAGCAGATGTTCGCGGAGGTCGAGCGCGAGTTCGGCTCTCTCGACATCCTCGTGCTCAACGCATCGGGCGGTATGGAGGCGGGCATGGCCGAGGACTACGCGCTCGCGCTGAACCGCGACGCGCAGGTGCGCGTCCTCGACACCGCGCTGCCGCTGCTGGCGGCCGGCTCGCGGGTCGTCTTCGTCACCAGCCACCAGGCGCACTTCATCCGCACCACTCCGACCATGCCCGAGTACGAGCCGGTCGCCCTCTCCAAGCGTGCCGGCGAGGACGCTCTGCGCGAGCGCATCCCGGCCCTGACCGAGCGCGGCATCGAGTTCGTCGTGGTGTCGGGCGACATGATCGAGGGCACCATCACCGCGACGCTGCTCGAGCGTGCCAATCCGGGCGCCATCGCCTCGCGACGCGAGTCGGCGGGAAAGCTCTACAACGTGTCGGAGTTCGCCGCCGAGGTCGCGCGCGCCGCGCTGGATCCTGTGCCGGCCGACAACACCCGCCTCGTCGGGGACACCAGCTCGTTCGCGGGGGAGTGAACCGTGCGGGCTCGTGACATCGAGGCCCTCGTCGCCGTCGGCCGGCCGGACATCGCCCCCGACGGATCCTTCGTCGTCTTCGCGACGTCGCGGCCGGACCTCGCCGCCGACCGTGCGGTCGGGCAGATCTGGCGCCTCGACACGGAATCCGGTGCTCACCGCCGTCTGACGCGGGGGGTCTCCGATGCGGCCCCGCGAATCGCACCCGACGGCGAGGCGATCGCCTTCCTCCGCGCCGACGCAGACGGGCGCACGCAGATCTTCGTCATGGCGACGAGCGGCGGAGAGCCGATCCAGGTGACGGATGCCCCGCTGGGCGTCTCGGGGTTCGCGTGGGCGCCCGATGCGCGCTCGCTCGCCTTCACCGCGCGCATCCCCGAGCCCGGGCGCTACGGCACCGTGAAGGGTCTTCCCGCCGAGTCGGAGCCCGCCCGCCGCATCACCGGCATCCGCTGGCACGCGAACGGACTCGGCTACATCGCCGATCGCCCGGCGCAGCTCTTCGTGGTCGCCGCGCCCGACCTCGATGCGGAGCCGACATATCCGCCCGCCGTGACGACATCGGGGGACGCTCCGGACCGGGCTGTCGTCCCGGAGGAGGCCCGACGCCTCACGGCCGATGACGCGTCGTACTCGTCACCCGTCTTCACGGCGGACGGCGCCGAGATCCTGGTCGTGCCGGAACGGATCGAAAACGCCCGACGCGACCTGCGCACGAGCGTCGTCGCGGTCGCCGTCGACGGGTCCTCGACGCGGGAGATCCTCTCCACCGCCGCCGGTCTGGCCGTCAACGACATCGCGGTCGCCGCCGATGGGCTGATCGCGCTGCTCGCTTACGAGGTCGGCGACGACGGTCGCGACTTCGTCGCGCCGGGCGTCGCGCTGTGGGTCGTCGATGAGCGCGGACCGCGCGTCCTCACCGATGCCGAGTCCATCGACCTCGGCGAGGTCGGAAGCCACATCACCGTCTTCGACGGGGCATTCCTGGTGCAGGATCGCACGCGGGGTCGCGTCCGTCTCCTCCGCGTCGACCGTGAGGGCGGGAACGAGGTCGTCCTCGACGGCGACGTCGAGGTGGTCGGCCACGCGGCGGCGGGGGGAGAGATCGTCGCGGCGGTGGCGACGGCGGATTCCTTCGGCGAACTCGTCCTCGTCGCGGGAGGTGTCCGCCGAACGGTCACGGACTTCGGCGCCCCCGTTCGCGAACGGGGCGTCGTCGCGCCGCGGGAGATCGAGGCGGTCGCCGGCGACGGCTATCCGCTGCACGGGTGGGTCGCGACGCCGGCCGGCGACGGCCCGTTCCCGGTGATCCTGCAGATCCACGGTGGTCCGTACGCCGCGTACGGCGTCCACCTCTTCGATGAGACGCAGGTGCTGGTGGACGCGGGCTACGCCGTCGTCTACGGCAATCCGCGCGGCTCCGCCGGATACGGTCGCGCGCACGGTCGCAGCATCCGACAGGCGATGGGGACGGTCGACATGACCGACGTCCTCGAACTCCTCGATGCCGCTGTCCAGGGCGATGCGCGCCTCGACGGCGGTCGATTGGGGATCATGGGCGGCTCCTACGGCGGCTATCTCACCGCCTGGACCATCGCCCACGATCACCGCTTCGCCGGCGCGATCGTCGAGCGCGGATTCCTGGACCCGATCTCCATGCAGGGCACGAGCGACATCGGGAGCTTCTTCGGCGACGAGTACGTCGGAGTCGACGTCGAGGACATCGCGCGGCAAAGTCCGCTGGAGGTCGTCGGGAGGGTGCGGACGCCCACGTTGGTCATCCACTCCGAGCTCGACTTCCGCTGCCCGTTGGAGCAGTCGACGCGCTACTACAGCGCCCTGCGCCGGCACGGTGTGCCCGCAGAGATGCTCATCTTCCCGGGTGAGGACCACGAGCTGACGCGGGCGGGCCGGCCGAGGCATCGGGTCGAACGCTTCGACGCCGTCGTGCAGTGGTGGAATCGACACCTCCCGGTGGCGTGAGGGACGGATGACGAAGGCCGGGCCCGTCGCGGACCCGGCCTTCGTCATCGCCGTCAGGATTCCTGTGCGATGCCGCGGATGGGCGGCTGGTGGAACGTGCCGCCGAACACGCGCTCGGACGCCCCCTCGCGATCGAGGTACGGGGAGGCTCCGCCGTCGATGAACGGCCACCCGGCTCCGAGGATGAGGCAGAGGTCGATGTCCTCGACCTCGGGGACCACCTTCTCGTCGAGCATGATCCGGATCTCCTGCGCCAGACCGTCCTGCACACGGCGGAGGATCTCCTCAGCCGGAACGGACTGCGATCCGACGTGCGGCTTCACCGTCTTCAGCGCCGCCTTGGTGAATCCCGTCACACGGCCGCCCTTGTCCTTCTCCACGACCTCGTCGAGCTCCGCGAGTCGATGGAAGTTCTCGTGCGAGAAGAACCGGTCGGGGAAGGCGCGCGTCATGGTGTCCTGAACGTGCGCCGCCACCTTCCAGCCGACCAGGTCGATCAGCTGGAACGGCCCCATGGGCAGTCCGAGCGGTGCGAAGGCGCGCTCGACGTCCGCCACGGGGGTGCCCTCGTAGACAGCGCGTGCCGCTTCGCCCATCACCTTGGCCAGCAGCCGGTTCACGACGAAGCCGGGGGCGTCCGCGGTCAGGACGCCGTTCTTCCCGAGGGCCTTCGCCACCACGAAGGCCGTCGACAGTGCGGCATCCGCGGTCTGATCCGTGGAGACGATCTCGATGAGGGGCATCACGGCCACGGGGTTGAAGAAGTGGAAGCCGACCAGTCGCTCGGGATGAGCCAGGGTGCTGCCGATCTCGGCCACGGAGAGAGACGACGTGTTGGTCGCCAGGATCGCGTCCTCCGCGACGATCTTCTCGATCTCGCCGAACACGGCCTGCTTGACACCGACCTCCTCGAAGACCGCTTCGATGACGAAGTCGCAGTCCGCGTAGAGGGTCTTGTCCGTGGTCCCCGTGACGAGACCGCGCAGCTTGTTGGCCGCGTCGGCATCCAGGCGCCCCTTGGCTTCGAGCTTCCCGATCTCTTCGTGGATGTACGCGACACCCTTGTCGACCCGGGCCTGGTCGAGATCCGTGATGAGGACCGGGACCTGCAGTCTCCGCACGAACAGCAGCGCGAACTGGCTGGCCATGAGGCCCGCGCCGATGATGCCGACCTTGGTGACCTTTTTCGCGAGGTCCTTGTCCGGGGCGCCGACCGGTCGCTTCGCTCGTTTCTGCACGAGGTCGAACGCGTACATCGACGCCGCGAACTGGTCGCCCACGACGAGATCGGCCAGGGCGTCGTCCTCGCGGGCGAATCCCTCGGCCTTGGTTCCCGACCGCGCCTTGTCGAGGAGATCGAGGGCGACGTACGGCGACGCGGGCACGGTGCCGATCTTCGATTCGAGCATCCCGCGCGCCATCTTGATCGCCACCGGCCACTTGACGGCACGTTCGATCTTGCCCGGGGTGTTCTTCCGCTCGACGGCGATGCGGCCGGTCAGGACACCGTCCGCCCACCGCAGGGAGTCCTCCAGGTAGGACGCGGCCGGGAAGATCGCGTCCATGATGCCGAGCTCGAAGGCCTGCGCGGGCTTGAGCATGCGGTTCTGCTTCAGCGGATTGGAGATGACGACCTCGAGCGCGTTCTCGATCCCGATGAGGTTCGGGAGCAGGTACGCGCCTCCCCAACCCGGGATGATGCCGAGGAAGACCTCGGGAAGCGCGATGGCCGCCGCCGAGGCGTCCACGGTCCGATAGGTCGAGTTCAGCGCGATCTCCAGGCCCCCGCCGAGCGCGAGCCCGTTGACGAAGGCGAAGGAGGGGACGCCGAGTTCGCCGAGCCGCCCGAGGACCTTGTGTCCGAGCTGGGCGACCAGCCGGGCGTTGTCCTTCGAGCCCACTCGCGTGATGTCGCTGAGATCCGCACCCGCGGCGAGGATGTACTGCTTACCGGTGATGCCGACCGCGTCGATCTCGCCCGCGCCGGCCCGCACGGCGAGCGCGTCCAGGACCTCGCCGAGCTCCGTGAGCGTGGCGGGCCCGAGGGTGTTCGGGCGCGTGTGGTCGCGTCCGTTGTCGAGGGTGATCAGTGCCAGTGTCTTCCCCGACGCCAGCGTCACGTCGCGCACGCGGGAGTGCGTCACGACTTCGCCGTCGGTGAGTGCGTGGAGGGGGGAGAAATCGATGGAGTCGTAGTCGGTCATGCTGTCGGTCCTCACTTGCGCTTCTTGCCGTCGTAGTGCGGGTTCTCCCAGATGACCGAGCCCCCCTGGCCGAGACCCACGCACATCGCAGTGAGGCCGTATCGGACGTCGGGGCGCTCCGCGAACTGCGCGGCGAGCTGGATCATCAGTCGCACCCCGGATGCCGCGAGCGGATGCCCGACGGCGATGGCGCCGCCCCAGGCGTTGACGCGCGGGTCGTCATCGTCGATGCCGAAGTGGTCGAGGAGCGAGATGACCTGGATCGCGAACGCCTCGTTCAGCTCGAACAGACCGATGTCGGAGATGGTCAGCCCCGCCTTGCGGAGGGCCTTCTCCGTGGACGGGATCGGACCGATGCCCATGATCTCGGGCTGCACTCCCGCGTAGGCGAAGGAGACCATCCGCATCTTGGGGGTCAGGCCCAGTTCCTTCACCGCGCCACCGCCCGCGAGCAACGACATCGTGGCGCCGTCGGTCAGCGGGGACGACGTGCCCGCGGTCACACGGCCGTGCGGACGGAACGGCGTCTTGAGGCCAGCGAGGTCGGCCATCGTGGTCTGCGGCCGCCGCCCCTCGTCCTCCGTGGCCAGACCCCACGCGCCGTCCGCGTCCTTGATGGCGACGGAGACGAGATCGGGCTGGATCTTCCCCGCGTCGTAGGCGCGCTGCGCCTTCTGCTGGCTGAGCATGCCGAAGCGGTCGGACCGCTCCTTCGTCAGGTGGGGGAAGCGGTCGAAGATGCGCTCGGCCGTCACCCCCATGTTCAGGGCGCCGGGGTCCACCATCTTCTCCGCGACGAAGCGCGGGTTGGGGTCGGCGTTCGTTCCGATCGGGTGACGACCCATGTGCTCGACGCCTCCTGCGAGTGCGACGTCGTACATGCCGACGCCGATCGATGCGGCCATCGTCGTCACGCTCGTCATCGCTCCGGCGCACATGCGATCGATCGCGAACCCGGGAACGCTCTGGGGGAGGCCTGCCAGGATCGCCACGGACCGGCCGAGGGTGAGTCCCTGGTCGCCCGTCTGCGAGGTGGCCGCGATGGCGACATCGTCGATCCGGTCCTTCGGGACCGCCGCGTTCCGCTCCATCAGACCGATGGTCGCCTTGACCGCGAGGTCGTCGGATCGGGTGTTCCAGTACATGCCTTTTTCGCCGGCGCGCCCGAAAGGTGTGCGCATGCCGTCGACGAAGAAGACGTCCGAGATATCGGCCACTCTGCCTCCAATGATTGGGATCGCCGCAAGCCTAGGAGGCCCCTGCGGGCGGGCAGAACCCGGTGGCGGATACCTACGAATCGGTCGGGGCAGCCTCCGCGGGCTCTTGCACGGAATCCACAAAGGCATCCGTGATCAGCTGTGCAGTCTGGTCAACCTGCCAGCCGCGGGCGCCGAGGGTCAGCAGCGCAGCCGCGATCGCGTCGACGCTCATCACCGCGGGCGGAGCCCATGCCACGCGTCGGAGCAGATCGGGCGTCAGGAGGTTCTCCGTCGGCATCCGGAGCTCCTCCGCCCGCTGCTCCACCCGCGGCCGGGCCGTCTTCAATCGGGCATCGGCGTCGGGGTTGCGATCGGCCCAGACGCGAGGCGGTGGGAGCGTGTCGCCGTGGGAGACACGCTCGCGGGGAAGATCGGTCTCGGCGCGACCTGCTTCGAACGCGGCCCACCAGCGATCGAGCTGCGAGCGGCTGGCGCGACCGGTGAACTCCTTGACCCCGGCGAGTTCCTGCTTCGAACGGGGATCGGCGATGACCGCCGCGACGAGCGCACGGTCGGGCACCAGACGGCCGGGTGCGACATCCTCCTGGCGGGCGTACTCCTCCCGCGCCGTCCAGAGAGCGCGCGCGACCGCGAGTCCTCGGCGGCCGCGTACCGTGTGGAGCCCGCTCATCCGACGCCAGGGCTCCTCGCGCGCGGGCTTGGGCTCACGCAGGAGGACGGCGAGGAACTCCTCTTCCGCGAACTCGGACTTCTCCTGCTCCTCGAGCTCGGCGACGAGCGCATCGCGGACATCGATCAGATGCACGACGTCGAGCGCGGCGTACTCCAGCCAGGATTGGGGGAGGGGTCGGGTGGACCAGTCCGCGGCGGAATGAGCCTTGGCCAGGGTGATGCCGAGCGTCTGCTCCACCACGGCCCCGAGTCCCACGCGTTCGTGACCGAGCAGGCGGGCCGCCAGCTCGGTGTCGAACATCCGCTCCGGCTCCAGCCCCAGTTCGCGCAGCGATGGCAGATCCTGGCTGGCGGCGTGCAGCACCCACTCCTCGTCGGCGAGGACGTCCTGGAGCGGAGAGAAGTCGGCGATCGGCGGGGGGTCGAACAGGAACACGCCGGCGCCGCGCCGGAAGACCTGGACCAGATACGCCCGTTGCGAGTACCGGAATCCGGAGGCGCGCTCCACGTCGACGGCCACGGGACCCGTGCCGGCCGCAATGGCGCGCGCCGCCTCCTGCAATCCCGCATCGTCGACGATCACGTCGTACGCCGTCACTGCAGCGACCTGCGCGATCCCAGCATCTCGATCCCTTCTGAACCCGGCGGGAGCCCCGCCAGCATGCACACGAGCTCCGCCCATGCTTCCACGTGTCGCTCGATGGGACCCGTGGGCGACCACGACGCGCGCAGTTCGATCTGCGATCCGTCGCCCTCGGCGGCGAGGGAGCCGAACCCGCGGGACAGTGTCTTCGTGGCGGTACCCGCCTCTGCGTGGAAGGACGCCTCGCGGGACGTCAGCGCATCGACCAGCCAGGACCAGGCGACATCGGCGAGCATCGGGTCCACGCCGATGTCGGATTCGAGCGGTGCCTGGGCGAAGCAGACGATCCGCCAGGGTCCTTCCCAGGATGCGGGCTCGCTGTCGTCGTGCAGGAGGATGAAGCGCCCCGTGCCGAAGACGGAGTCGCCCGTCGTCGCGTCCGGGCGGACATCTCCGGCCAGCGCGATCGAGTCCGGGGCGAGTCCGGCGGGGGCCGGAATCTCGCGGACGGAGAAATCGTCCCGGTATTCGACCGCGCGAACATCCTCCGCGACCTGCGCGAAGGTCGGCGACGCCGGTCGGCGGTGATCTTCCACCCGGACAGACTAGAGTGAGGCCCCGATGGTCTCCTCCAGGCGCGCCGCTGCGGGCGGTGCCTTCCCCGCCCCGGCATCCGCGATCCGCATCCTGATCACGGTCCTGAGCAGTGCGCTCTCTGCGGTGCTGAGTCTGTGGGCCCTGACGGCCCTGCGGATGGCGCGACGGGTCGTGACACCCGCCGCGCGTGTGGCCGACACCCAGATCCTCGATCTCGACACCACCGCGCAGACCATCCGGCTCTCGAAGACCGAGGACACGGCGCTCCCGGGCAGGTACGGGCTGTTCACACGCGGGTCCGAGCCGTACCTCAAGCTGGGGACGGTCCTCGCCGAGGACGCCGACAGCGTGACGCGCAAGCTCCTCACCCACATCGGCTCGGATGCCCGTCTCGACAGTGCGGCCGCCTTCAGCGGCTGGTACTTCGACCATCCCTCCGACCTGCACCTCCCTTATACGCCCGAGCTCATCGGATCCGGAATCGGCCCCTGCCCCGCGTGGCTGTTCCCGGCCGGCGAGGGCGACGTCTGGGTGATTCAGGTGCACGGGCGCGGCACGACCAGAGCGGAATGTCTCCGTGCCGTCCCGCTGTTCCACGGCCTCGGGATCACCTCGCTCGTGGTGTCCTATCGCAATGACGGCGAGGCGCCTCGGAGCCGCGCGGGCACGTATGCCCTCGGAGCCACCGAGTGGCGCGACGTCGACGCGGCGGTCGGCTTCGCCCGTCGCCGCGGTGCGAAGAGGATCGTCCTCATGGGCTGGTCCATGGGTGGCGCCATCGCGCTGCAGGTCTCCCTCAACTCCGCTCACCGCGACCGCATCGCCGCGCTGATCCTCGAGTCGCCCGTCGTCGACTGGCGCGTCGTGCTGGACTACCAGGCCGGCATGATGAAGGTTCCCACCCCGGTCAGCTCGCTCGCGATCCATGTGCTCGAGAGCGACTGGGGGTCGGCTCTCGTGCACAGCGGGGGGCGGATCCCCTTCGATCGCCTGGATGTCATCGCCCGCGCCGCAGAGCTACGGCATCCGATCCTGATCCTGCACAGCGACGACGACGGCTTCGTCCCCTCCGACGCCTCGCACGATCTCCTCGTCGCGCGCCCGGATCTCGTCCGTATGGAGGTCTTCGAGGTGGCGCGACACACGAAGCTCTGGAACTACGACCAGGAGCGCTGGAGCTCCGCGATCTCCGACTGGCTTCGCGCCCGGGGGCTCACGCCGCAGGACCAGACCTCGGAGGATGCCCGATGAGTGCCGCCGCCGGGGTGGTGCACCTCGTCGACCGCACGCCGGAACTCTCCGGTGCTGAGATGGTGGCCGCCCTCGTGCCGCCGCCGCAGTTCACCACCGCCCGTTTCGACACCTACCGTGCGGATCCCGCGTATCCCTCGCAGCAGGAGGCGAAGGATCTCCTCGTCCGGTTCGCCGGGGGAGGACCGGCACCGGCGAAGGGCGGACTCTTCCGTCGCGCCAAGCGGGAACCTGCTCCGCGTCCGGGGGTGTACCTCGACGGCGGGTTCGGCGTGGGGAAGACCCACCTGCTGGCCGCGATCTACCATGACATGCCTGCGCGACGGAAGTACTTCGGCTCGTTCATCGAGTACACCGCGCTCGTCGGCGCCCTGGGCTACAAGAACACCGTCGAGCTGTTCCGCGGCGCGGATCTCCTCTGCATCGACGAGTTCGAGCTCGATGACCCCGGCGACACGATGGTGATGACGCGGCTGCTCGGAGAACTCGTCACCGGGGGCACGCGTTTCGCCGCGACCTCCAACACGCCGCCCAACGCGCTCGGGGAAGGGCGCTTCGCCGCGCAGGACTTCCTCCGCGAGATCCACGCGATGGCGGAGAGGTTCCAGACGATCCGCATCGACGGGACCGACTATCGCCAGCGCGCCGTCGACGGCCACGCGGTGTCGCTCAGCGCCGCCGAGTACGACGCCGCGATCGGTGACGCGGCGGCCGTGGGGACGGCGGCCGATGACCGCTTCGAAGATCTCATCGCCCATCTCGCACGAGTGCACCCCTCGCGGTACATCCGCCTGATCGAGGGCGTCGACACCGTGGGGCTTCGAGATGTCGACGTGTTCAGCGACCAATCCGCGGCACTGCGATTCGTCGCGTTCATCGACCGCGTCTACGACGCGCAGATCCCCATCCGGGCGACCGGAGTCTCCCTCGACGACGTGTTCCCCGAGGAGATGCTGTCCGGCGGGTACCGCAAGAAGTACCTGCGCGCCACGTCGCGACTGGTCGCCTCGACGCTCGCCTGACACACCGCCATCCGTTCGTCGCGCGCGCTCCGGGCGTTCGCGGTGCTTTCGTGCGTGCGTGAAACGTGATGTTTACCTCGCATTCCCTCGCGTAACCAACGCGAAACACGGGGTGCACGGCGCACGAAACCCCCGCTCGGGAAACTGGGCGTGCCCGACAGCCGTGACCCGACTCGGCGCCGGCAGGGGCTTTTTGTGTAACACGACACATGGATGAGGAATCTCATGGACAGCGGAAATCTTGCCTGGTTGATCACCGCGTCAGCGCTGGTGCTTCTGATGACGCCAGGCGTGGCGTTCTTCTACGGAGGCCTCGTCAAAGCGAAGAGCGTCGTCAGCATGATGATGATGAGCTTCGGTTCGATGGGTCTCATCGGCGTGCTCTGGATCATCTACGGCTTCAATATGAGCGCGGTGCCGGAGGGCAACGTCTGGGCCTTCGCCGGAAACCCCTTCTCCGACCTCGGTCTCGGCAGCCTCAGCAGTGACGACCTGGTGGGGGCGCTCTTCAGTGCGACCTTCGCGATCATCACCGTCGCCCTGATCTCCGGCGCGATCGCCGACCGCGCCAAGTTCGGTGCGTGGATGATCTTCGCCGGTATCTGGGCCACCGTGGTCTACTTCCCCGTCGCCGCGTGGGTATGGGGTGGCGGCTGGATCCTGAACCTCGGCACATCGCTCGGGTTCACCGCGGAGGTCATCGACTACGCGGGTGGTACCGCGGTGCACATCAACGCGGGCGCTGCGGCCCTCGCCCTGGCGCTCGTCCTCGGCAAGCGCATCGGCTTCCAGAAGGGCATCCAGAAGCCCCACAACGTCCCGCTCGTCCTGCTCGGCGCGTCGCTCCTGTGGTTCGGCTGGTTCGGCTTCAACGGCGGTGCGGAGGGTCTGGGTGCCCTGGGTACCGAAGACAGCGTCGTCGGTCTGATCGTGATCAACACCCTCGGCGCCACTGCCGCCGCCATCATCGGATGGCTCATCGTGGAGAAGCTCAAGGACGGAAAGGCCACCTCGGTCGGCGCCGCCTCCGGTGCCGTCTCCGGCCTCGTCGCGATCACGCCGGCCTGTGCGAACCTGACCCCCGGTTGGGCGCTCCTCCTCGGTGTCGTCACCGGTGCCGTCTGCGCCCTCGCGATCGAGCTGAAGTGGAAGCTCGGTTACGACGACTCGCTCGACGTCGTGGGCATCCACCTCGTCGGTGGCCTTATCGGAACCGTCTACCTCGGCTTCTTCGCCACCGAGACCGGCCTGTTCCTCGGCGGCGGCTGGGAGCAGCTGATCGTCCAGGTCATCGCCGCGGTGGGCGTCCTGGTCTACTCCTTCGTCGTGGCCTTCATCATCGGCTTCGCGATCCAGAAGACCATCGGATTCCGCGTCAAGAACGAGGACGAGCTCGCCGGTGTCGACACCAGCGTGCACGGCGAAGAGGGCTACCTCATCGACGAGCGCGTCTGACATCGCAGCAGTGCCCGGCAGGGGCGTCGCGGATCTTCCGCGGCGCCCCTGCCGCTCGTCGTAGGGTGAGCGGGTGAGTCGCCTCTCATCCCTGTTCTCCAAAGCCCTGAGCGTGCTTGTGCCGCCGCGAGCGCGCACCTCCTGTAGGGATCTTTCTGAAATGTCCATTTCGCAGTTGAAATGTCCACGCGATGTCCATATGGACATTTCGGACGCCGGCCGACCGTCGCGATCATGTGGGCGGCGGTTTCACAGCGCCTCAGCTTCTCTGCTGGATCGCGGCTAGCGCCCGGGTATTGTCGGCACGATGCCGTTGCCGCGTATCCGTTGTTGAAGGGGTGAGTATGTCTGCTGTTGTTGCGCGACTTGACGTGGACCTCACGGATATTGAGTGCATTGTGAAGGTCACGCGGCCACTGGTCGGAGTACCGGACTCCGTGAACTGGACGGAGTTGCCGTCGGGCGTCGCGAAGATCTCCGCTGACGCGACGTTGTACATCTTCGATGACGACGACGAGGGGGAGCCGGAGCGTCGTGTCATCGCGCGCGCTACTGCGTACACCGTCGACCTCGACCGGGTGGGTGACGTCGTTGACGTGTTCGATCAAGTAGGCGGCGAAGCATTCGAGATCACCGAGTCGATTCTCGGTGATGAGAACGTCTTCGAGTGGCTCGACTCCCGCGATCCGCTGGTTGGCGAGCAGGTGTCGCAGCTCGTGATCGTCGAGGGCGTCTTTGTGGAGCCACCGTACCGGGGTCAGCGCCTTGGTCCACGTCTGCTCACGACGCTGGTGGAGACGGTGACCGGCACGGGGAGGGAGACTCTCATCGTTCTCCGCGCGCAACCGGTGCCGTGGGAGCACCTGTCCGAGATCGAGTTTCGGCGCTCCCGAAAGAAGGTCGCTGCGTCGTACGAAAGCGTCGGGTTTGCGCACTTCCGGGACAACATCTATTGGCGTCACAACGCGTTCGTCGGGACCGAGAACCTCGAGGCGTGAGTCACGCCCCCGGGTATTTGGGAACCTTCAGGTCGACCTCCCCGGCCAGGTGGCGAGCGTCGTCGGGCGGGTCCAGTTGCGGCGGGCGGTGCGCTCCGTGGTGAGATCGTGCGGAGCGGCAACGATCCACACGGTCGCTTCCCGCGTCGATCAGATCCGACGAGCCCTCACTGACTATCACCACGATGGCTCACCAACGTCTACGACGAAGACAACCCGGCCGGATCCTCCACCACACCAGGGGACAGGACCATCAATCAAGAAGGGTTTCTCATGCAGTCAGCGCCTCGAGGATGAGACCGCGCACGTGATCAAAGTCGAGGTCGGCCGGAAGCTGGAGCCACGCGTTCTTCTGACCCTTGTAGTGTGTCCCGACGCCGGCGTCAACGAGAGCCGCCGTGCGCATTGGGTCAAGCTTCACCACCACCTGCCCGCCGCTGGTCATGGCGCGCACGGCGCCACTGCTGCTTCCCGAGACGATGAGACTGCCGCGGTGGTTCCGTGACACACCGTCAAGCGCAGTCATCTCGTGAGCGATCGTGTCGAACACTTCATCCCCAGTCATCACGGTTCTCCCTTCATGCGCGGTCGACGACCCCAAAGCGATCCCTACAGGTGGCCCTCAGAAGAAGTGTCCCACTCAGGCTCCTTCACGCGGAAGACCACGGCGCGCAACGCTTCGGGCGCAGAGCTGCGGATCAAGGCCGCCGGGTTACCGGCTCGCAAAACGTTGGAGGACTTCGATTGGGATGCGCAGCGGAGGGCGCTCGCAGACCAGTTCTGACGACCGACAGCAGTTCATCGTCAGCCGGTTCCTACAGATGTCACGCTCCGAGTTGTCCATTTCGCAGGGGAGATGTCTACGCGATGTCCATATGGACCTTTCGGGGCATTGGGGCGAGTCGCTTCGGTGGGATTCGCAAAAAACGTCGAGACGCCGACTGACCGGCGCTCGTAGATTCGAAGCGTGTCCTCAGTCGTCCTTCCACTCACCGCTCAGCGGCATGCGGAACGTGTGAGCCGGGCACTTCACTGGATGGAGGAGCGTCTCGAGGAGCCGGTGACCCTCGCCGAGATCGCGGCGGTCGCTGGTCTTTCGCCGCATCACTTTCACCGCGTCTTCCGTGCGGTCGTGGGTGAGAACCCGAAAGCGCACCTGCGCCGGTTGCGGCTTGAGCGAGCGGTCTACCGACTCAAAGTCAGTACGGACACGGTGCTGCACATCGCGTTGGAATC
>NZ_JAJPDW010000003.1 GCF_021654035.1 Microbacterium aurantiacum | reverse complement strand
GTCCGAAGACCGACGAGGATAATTTGGCATTTGACAAGTGCACGCTGTTGAGTTCTCAAGGATCGGATGCGTTCACGATCGGACCTCTCGGTCGTCACCATGAAGCAGCTTCTCTTGTTCCGATCACATACAACGAGTCGGCGCTTCGCTCCAAAGATGGAACAGTGGTCCCTGACTCGGTCCGTGTGAACCGGCTCCCCATCCTACACACACGCCACCGAAGTGGCAAGATCTGGAGGAGGGGGATGCTCTACCGCTTGAGGGGGCCGGGCCTTTCGGCCTTCGCTCTTCCCTGTGGGGCGAACAAGTAATAACTTACGTGGGATCCGGCGACCCGGCAAATCACGCGTCCATCCCGGGCGTGTCGCCCGGATTTCCGCGGACGAAGACGCCGGCGAGAGTCTTCTTCCCGCGACGGAGGACCGCGGCGTCGCCGGGCAAGGACGCGATGATCACCGCGTCCTCGGACGTGACCTTCTCGCCGTCGACGGAGACTCCCCCCTGGGTGATCGCGCGCCGCGCTTCGCCCATGCTCGAGACCAGTCCGGCCTGCACGAGCGCCTGCACGACCGTCGTCCCGGGCGACACCGTCGCGTGGGGCAGTTCCTCCAGCGCCGAGCGGAGCACGTCCGCATCGAGCGCCGTCAGATCTCCTCGACCGAACAGAGCCTCCGACGCGGCGATCACCGACCGCGCGGCATCCTCTCCGTGCACGAAAGCGGTGACCTCGAGCGCGAGACGCTTCTGCGCCGCCCTCCGGAAGGGCTCGTCCGCGACCGCGCGTTCGTAGGCGACGATCTCCTCGCGCGTGAGGAACGTGAAGATCTTCAGGCGCGAGATCACGTCCGCGTCATCGGTGTTGAGCCAGAACTGGTACATCCGGTACGGGCTGCACATGCGGGCGTCCAGCCAGACCGCGTTGCCCTCGCTCTTGCCGAACTTCGTGCCGTCGCTGTTCGTGATCAGCGGCGTGCCGATCGCGTGCACCGACACGCCCTCCACGCGGTGGATCAGATCCGTCCCGCTGGTGAGGTTGCCCCATTGGTCACTGCCCCCCGTCTGCAGGACGCAGCCGTAGGCGCGGTGCAGTTCGAGGAAGTCCATTCCCTGCAGGATCTGGTAGCTGAACTCGGTGTAGCTGATGCCCGCATCGGAGTTCAGGCGTGCCGCCACCGCGTCCTTCTTGAGCATCGTCCCGACGCGGTAGTGCTTCCCGACCTCCCGGAGGAAGTCGATCGCGGACAGCGGGGCCGTCCAGTCGAGGTTGTTGACGATGCGCGCGGCATTGTCGCCCTCGAAGCTCAGGAACCGCTCCACCTGGGCACGCAGGGAGCTCACCCACTCCTCGACGGTCTCGCGCGTGTTGAGCGTGCGCTCCGAAGACGGTCGCGGATCGCCGATCAGACCCGTCGATCCTCCGACGAGCCCGAGAGGACGGTGGCCCGCGAGCTGGAGACGACGCATCACCAGGAGCTGCACGAGGTTCCCGAGATGCAGGCTCGGGGCGGTCGGATCGAAGCCGCAGTAATACGTGATCGGATCCCCGCCGAGAAGGGCGCGCAGCGCCTCCTGATCTGTGGACACATGCACCAGGCCACGCCACACCAGCTCATCCCAGACGTTGTCGAACGTCGGGTCGTTGGCGGGCGCGAGGGCGCTCACGACGGTTTCAGACACGCTTTCCACGCTATCAGCGGGGCGCGGCGACCCTGCGCCGTCCGCGGTCGGTGGCACACTGCCCCCATGGCCCTCTTCCTGCCCGAGCCGCTGTGGATGGCCGCCGTGTCGATCCTGGTCTTCCTCGCCCTCGCGACGGCCCTCGCGCTCTGCGTGGTCTCGCTGCGCCGCCCGTCGACGGTGCCGCTCGCGGTCGCCACGGGGCTCGTCGTCTCGGCGACCGTGGTGGTCGCCGTCTCCCCCGTCGGCGTCCCGACGCTCATGGGCGCGATGCTCGCACTCCTCGCCGTGGCCGTGGCCGTGGTGGGCGGCAACCCGATCACCCGGCAGGTGCTGGAGCTGGCGACCGGCGGACGCGTCCGCGAGACGCGGGACGGCGGCATCCTCGTCGCCCCGCCCCGGGCCGACGGCGCGCAGGACGAGCCGGATGCCGTCGCCCTGCTCCGCGGGGGGACGACGATCGGCTATCTGGAGCGACTGGCGGTGGTCATCGCCGTGATCGCCGGCTATCCGGAGGCGATCGCCGTCGTCGTCGCCGTGAAGGGCATCGGTCGCTTCTCCGAGCTCGCGGCGGCCGAAGCGCGCGAACGCTTCATCATCGGCACCCTGGCCAGCCTCCTCTGGGCGAGCGTCGTCGGCGCGCTGATCCGGCTCGCGATGTGGTGAATCACCACCCTGTGCGCAGCCGCCGGTAGCCCTCCACGAGGGACGCAGATCCCGCTGCGGCAAGGGCTTGCGACACCGCCGATTGCGTGATCGATTCCTCCCCCGCCAACTCTCTTTGCGTCCTGCCCACGCATCGACCGAAGGTCAGGCGACGGGCACGGTCCGACATCGCCGTGACCACTTCGTCGCGCGCGAGCAGGTATGCCGACGCCATCCGGATCACCTGGTGGACGGAGGGCGACTCCGAGGGGGCGGCCGCGATCGCCGTCCGCGCGCTCGGGACGGCCCGGCGCGCGCGGGCATCGACGGCGTCGATCGCTTCGCGGGCCGCCCACCAGGCCGACCCCTCGGCGATGTCACCGCCGGCGGACGGCACACGCACCGTGTCGCCGACGCCGATCCCGAAGCGCAGGTCGACCCCCTCGGGGAGCGCGAGCCGGACGAGCAGCGTGAACGACAGGGCCGCCTCGACCGACACCAGCTCGCCCTGGAGCTCATCACCGGTGGTCGTCGCGATCGGCGCGGCCACCGCATCCGGGATCTCCGCGGACACCCGCGCGATCGTGTCCTCGATCGCGCGCTGCGCACCGGCACGGTCGGGCAGACGGCGCGAGCCGACGATGTCGGCGGTCAGAACGACGGGCATATCATCAGTTTATCGCTGATATTCGAGAAATATCAGCTAATCACTGATTCTCACTCAGAGGCCGAGCGCGTGGAACGTCTCCTGCGCCCGATGCACCAGCGCAGCCCTCTGCTCGGCCACGCGCGTCGGCGCCGTGCCACCTGTGCCGGCGCGACTCGCCACGGAGCCCTCCACGGTGAGCACGGAGCGGACCTCCGGACGCAGTTGGGCGGACACCGCCTGCAGGACGTCGTCGGTTGCCTCCTCCAGTCCGATCCCGCGCTCCTCGCAGGCCCGCACCAGTGACCCGGAGATCTCGTGCGCCTCGCGGAACGGCACGCCCTGCGTCACGAGCCACTCGGCGACATCCGTCGCGAGGGAGAAGCCCTGCGGGGCGAGCTCCGCCATGCGCGCGGTGTCGAAGGTGAGCGTCGCGACCATCCCGGTGAACGCGGGCAGCACGGTCTCGAGGGTCCGCACCGAATCGAACACCGGCTCCTTGTCCTCCTGCAGATCGCGGTTGTAGGCCAGCGGCAGCGCCTTGAGGGTCGCGAGGAGTCCGGTGAGGTTGCCGATGAGGCGGCCCGACTTCCCACGGGCGAGTTCGGCGATGTCGGGGTTCTTCTTCTGCGGCATGATGCTCGACCCCGTCGAGTAGCCGTCGTGCAGCGTGACGAAGCCGAACTCCCGCGTGTTCCAGAGGATGATCTCCTCGGCGAACCGGGAAAGGTCGATGCCGATCATCGCCGCGATGAACGCGAACTCGGCCACGACGTCCCGAGCGGACGTGCCGTCGATGGAGTTCTCGGCCGGGTCGCCGAGACCGAGCTCCCTCGCCACGAGCACGGGATCGAGCCCGAGCGAAGATCCGGCGAGCGCCCCGCCTCCGTACGGCGACACCCGCGCGCGCACCGTCCAGTCCCGGAGCCGCTCGAGGTCGCGCACCAGCGGCCACGCGTGGGCCTGGAGGTGATGGGCGAGCAGCACGGGCTGCGCGTGCTGAAGGTGGGTGCGACCGGGAAGGATCGCGTCGGGGTGCGCCTCCGCCTGCGCGACGAGGGCGTCGATGAGCCCCAGGATGTCGCGCGCGATGGTCCGGGAGTGATCGATGAGGAACATCCGCACCAGCGTGGCGATCTGGTCGTTCCGACTGCGGCCGGCCCGGAGCTTGCCCCCGACCGCGGGACCGACCTCGGCGATCAGCGCCTGTTCCAGAGCACCGTGGACATCCTCGTCGGCCTCCGCCGGCTGGAGCGAACCGTCCGAGATGCGGGCGGCGAGACGATCCAGCCCCGCACGCATCTCGGCGAGCTCGTCATCGCTGAGATACCCCGCGTCGTGCAGGGCCACGGCATGAGCGCGAGAACCGGCGATGTCGTACAGGGCCAGGTCCCAGTCGAAGTGGGTCGAGCGGCTCAGCGCCGCCAGCTCCGGCGAGGGTCCGGAGGCGAAGCGGGCGCCCCAGAGCGCGCCCTCGTTGGTTCCGTCGGCCGTGGTCTCGTTCACCGCACCAGCCTATCGGCGCGCTCGACTCCCACCGGAGGCGCGGTCGAGCAGCCCCTCGAGCGGACCGCGTCCGACGAACAGCGCCCAGAAGGTGCAGAGGACGATGATCCCGAGGGTCATGGGCCAGAACGGCTCCAGCGCCCGGAACCCCGACAGGTCGCTCGGGTCTCCCAGGACGACGGCGGCGATGAGCGCCCACACGACGAGCTGGACCGTGTACGCGGTGAGCGGCATCGCGCCGACCGCACGCAAAGGGAGGACGATCCACATCACCGCGGTGACACGGCAGAGCAGCACAGCGGCGGCGATGACGGCGAGGGCGAACCCCCCGGATCCGATGACCTCGAGGAGGCCGGACGAGTGCGGGCGGGCGGTCCACACCCCGGGCCACCATCCCCCCTGCTCGGCTGCGGGTCCGTATCCCGTGGCGGCGTCGGCTCCGTAGCCGACGAGGGCCAGAGCGACCCCCACCGCGAGGACGCGGAGCTGAACCGCCGTCGCACGGACGTCCGCCCGCGCAACCGCGAGCCCGGCCAGCACGAAGGCGATCCAGGTCGGGAAGGGGTAGTTCCATCCGACGGCGAGCGAGAGGTCGCCGCCGAGCGGAGTCGACCAGATCGGAAGCTCGTCGAGGAGCACCTGGAGCAGAGGCATCACCACGCCCAGGATCGCGGCAAGGACCGCCAGCCGGCGCGCGCCCCATGTCAGGACGGGCAGCGTCATCAGGAACAGGATCGCGTAGGCGGGGAGGATGACGTAGACCGGGACGCCGGTGAGGATGAGCAGGATGCCGATGACCCAGAGGATCCCGGCGCGGATCGCGATGCGCACGCGGGCCGAGGTGAGGTCGGTGCCGCGCGGGGGCACGGACCCGCCGGTCATGAGACCGATCGACACCCCCGCGAGCGTCGCGAACAGGATGGACGAGCGCCCGTCGACCA
The DNA here is from genome assembly GCF_021654035.1 of Microbacterium aurantiacum. Taxonomy (GTDB): domain Bacteria; phylum Actinomycetota; class Actinomycetes; order Actinomycetales; family Microbacteriaceae; genus Microbacterium; species Microbacterium aurantiacum. The sequence goes on along the minus strand of NZ_JAJPDW010000003.1, from coordinate 333,725 downwards.
CGGCGACCCAAGTGTCCGGCTCGGCGAAGACGAAGGCGTCGGAGATGACCAGGAGGTGGGCCGCGAGCATCCCCACGACCGCGAGCCCGCGCGCGAGGTCGAGCCCGGTGACGCGACCGCGGGCGTTGAGCCGCGAGACGTTCGCGGCGACCGTCACGCGGCGCTCTGGCGCAGAAGCCACACCAGCAGCGCCTTCTGGGCGTGCAGCCGGTTCTCGGCCTCATCCCAGACCACGCTCTGCGGACCGTCGATGACGGCCGCGTCGACCTCGTAGCCGCGATCGGCGGGAAGGCAGTGGATGAAGATCGCGTCATCCTGGGCGAGCTGCATCAGCTCCCCCGTCACCTTGTATTGGCCGAGATCGCGCAGGCGGGCGAGCTTCTCCTCCTCCTTGCCCATCGACACCCACGTGTCGGTGACGATCACGTCCGCCCCGGCGGCCGCCTCGATCGGGTCCGTGAACAGCGTCACGGACCCGCCGGTCTCGGTGGCGCGGCGGTCCGCATCGGCGATCACATCGGCGCGGGGCGCGTAGTCCTCCGGCGAGGCGACGCGCACGTGCATGCCCGCCGTCACCCCCGCCAGGACGTACGAGTGCGCCATGTTCGACATCCCGTCGCCGAAGAAGGCGAGCGTGAGTCCGGCGAGCGCGCCCTTGTGTTCGGTGATCGTCAGAAGATCCGCGAGCAGCTGGCAGGGGTGGAAGTCGTCGCTGAGCGCGTTCACGACCGGCACCCGCGTCTCGCGCGCCATCTCCTCGAGACCCGACTGGGCGTACGTGCGCCAGACGATCGCGGCGACCTGGCGCTCCAGCACCCGGGCGGTGTCGGAGGGGGTCTCCTTGCCGCCGAGCTGGCTGTTGGCCGTCGAGATGATCAACGGCGTCCCGCCGAGGTCGGCGATGCCGACCGCGAAGGAGACCCGGGTCCGCGTGGAGGACTTGTCGAAGATGACCGCGACGGTCTGCGGTCCTTCGAGGGGCTTGAGCTTCCAGCGATCCTTCTTCAGCTCCAGGGCGAGCTCGAGGATCTCGGCCTGCTCGGCCGGGGTCAGATCGTCGTCGCGGAGCAGATGGCGGGTCATGCGGGAACCTCCGAGGGGGATGCGGGATGCGGGGAGCCGTCGAGCAGGAGCGCGTCCTGCACCGTGCGCAGGGATGCGGCGAAGAGCGCGAGGAACTCGTCGACCTCGATGTCGCCGATCGTCAGCGGCGGGACCACGCGGATCGTGTCGTCGTTCGGCGCGTTGATGACGAGACCGTGCTCAGCGGCCGCGGCGACGACCGCCTTGGCCACCGGCCGGGTCAGGGCGATGCCGATCAGCAGCCCGCGCCCGCGGGTTCCCGACACCAGCTCCGAGCCGAGGGCCTCCACGCCGTCGCGGATCTGCGCCCCTCGGGCCGATGCCGCCGCGACGAGGTCGGCGCGTTCGATCTCGGCGAGGACGGCCGAGGCGACGGCGGTGCCGAGGGCGTTCCCGCCGAAGGTCGACCCGTGCGTGCCCGGGTAGAACAGGTCGCTGGCGGAGCCGAAGGTGATGAGCGCGCCGATCGGGAATCCTCCCCCGATGCCCTTGGCGACGGTGACGGCATCCGGGGTGATGCCCTCGTGCTGGAAGGCGAACCACTCCCCCGTCCGTCCCGCACCCGTCTGGATCTCATCGACGATGAGCAGCGCGCCGTGGCGGGCGGTGATCTCGCGCGCCGCGGCGAGGTATCCCTCCGGCAGGTCCACGACCCCGGCTTCGCCCTTGATCGGCTCGACGATGAGGGCGGCGACGCGGTCGTCGACGGCGGCCTCGAGGGCGGCGATCGTCGAGGGGAGGAACTCCACCCCGGGGGTCATGGGCAGGAACGGCTCCTGCATCGCCGGCTTCCCGGTGAGCGCGAGGGTTCCCATCGTGCGTCCGTGGAAGGCATCCGTCAGCGCCAGGATCCGCGGACGATCGGCACCGCCGTGCAGGCGCGCGAGCTTGAAGGCCGCCTCGTTGGCCTCCGCCCCGGAGTTGGCGAAGTAGACGCGCCCCTCATCCCCCGTTCCGGCGAGGCGCTTCAGGCGTGCCGCGAGCTCGAGCTGGGGCGGGGTGGCGAAGTAATTGGAGACGTGGGCGAGGGTCGCCGCCTGCCGGGTGAGCGCCTCGACGAACACCGGGTGGGCGTGGCCGAGGGAGTTGACGGCGATGCCCGCGAGGAAGTCGAGGTACCGGCGGCCGTCCGCGTCCCACACGTAGGCCCCCTCCCCTCGGACGAACATCGCCATCCGGGGTCCGAAGCTGCGGACCAGGTCCCGTCCCGCATCGTCCTGCCACGTCATCCGCGCACCACCTCTGTTCCGATTCCCTTGCTGGTGAACAGCTCCACCAGAACCGAGTGCGGCACCCGGCCGTCGATGATGGCGGCGGTCTCGACGCCCCCCTCGACCGCTTCCAGACACGCCGTCATCTTCGGGATCATGCCCGATTCCAGCCGCGGCATCATCGCCGTCAGCTCGGTCGAGGTCAGGTGCGAGACCAGCGAGTCGCGGCGCGGCCAGTCGGCGTAGAGCCCGGGGACGTCGGTGAGGACGACGAGCTTCGCCGCACCGAGTGCCACCGCGAGGGCCGATGCCGCCGCATCCGCGTTGACGTTCAGCGAGTGCCCCGGGTGGTCGAGATCGGGGGCGATGCTCGAGACGACCGGGATGCGACCGGCATCGAGCTGATCGTGGATCGGGCGCGGATCGACCTCCACCACGTCGCCGACACGACCGAGGTCGTGCTCGACCCCCTCGATCACGACGCCGCGACGCCGTCCGCCGAAGAGCCCGGCGTCCTCGCCCGACAGCCCCGTGGCCACGGGACCGTGCGCGTTGATCTTCCCGACCAGCTGCGGGTTGATCTGACCGGTCAGGACCATGCGCACGACGCTGATCGCCTCGGTCGAGGTCACGCGGTAGCCGCCCTTGAACTCGCTCGGGATCGCCAGGCGATCCAGCATCGAGGAGATCTGCGGTCCACCGCCGTGCACGACGACGGGCTTGACGCCGACGTAGCGGAGGTAGGCGATGTCGGCGGCGAAGGCGTCCTGGAGCTCTTCGCTCACCATGGCGTTGCCGCCGTACTTGACCACCACGATCTGGTCGCGGAAGCGACGCAGCCACGGAAGGGATTCGATGAGGGTCGTCGCGCGTGCGCTCGCCTCGGCGGGATCGGTGTCTTGGAGATCGGTCATGAGGAGTACGCGCTGTTCTCGTGGACGTAGTCGTGCGTGAGGTCGTTGGTGAGGATGGTCGCGGTCTCGTCGCCGACCTTGAGGTCGATCACGATGTCGGTCGCGCGCGGGGTGAGGTCGACGTCCTCGCGAGGACGGTCGGGTCCGCCCGCGGTGCACACGCGCACGCCGTTCATCCAGACGTCCACGTCGTAGGGGTCGAAGGTCGCATCGGTCGTTCCGATCGCGGCGAGCACGCGGCCCCAGTTAGGGTCGTTGCCGAAGATCGCGGCCTTGAAGAGGTTGTTGCGGGCGACCGAGCGCCCCACCTCGACCGCGTCGTCCTCGGAGGCGGCGTGGCGCACCTCGATGGTGATGTCGTGGGCGGCACCCTCGGCATCCCCCTGCAGCTGCTCCGCGAGGTCGAGGCACACCGCAGCGAGGGCGGCGGTGAACTCGTCCGGGCTAGGGGTGACGCCGCTCGCTCCGCTCACAAGCAGGGTCACCTGGTCGTTGGTCGACATGCAGCCGTCCGAGTCGAGACGGTCGAAGCTGCGTCGGGTCGCCGTGCGCAGCGCCGCATCCGCCTGCGCGGAGTCCAGCACCGCGTCGGTGGTGAGCACCACGAGCATCGTGGCCAGCCCCGGCGCGAGCATGCCCGCACCCTTCGCCATTCCGCCGATCGCCCAGCCCGCACCCTCGTGGACGGCGCGCTTGGCCCGGGAGTCGGTGGTCATGATCGCCTCGGATGCCGCGACCCCGCCGTCGCGGTCGAGGCCGGCGATCGCGGCCTCCGTCCCGGCGAGGACCTTCGCGCGGAAGACCTCGTCACCCGTGCCGATCAGACCGGTCGAGCACACCTGGACATCGCCGGCACCGACGCCGAGCAGCTCGGCGGCCTTCTCCGCAGTCTGGTGCGTGGTCTGGAAGCCGAAGCTGCCCGTGAAGCAGTTCGCGCCACCGGAATTGAGCACGACAGCCTCGACGACGCCGTCGGCGATCGCCTGCTGCGACCAGAGGATGGGATTCGCCTTGGCGCGGTTGGATGTGAACACCGCGGCGCCGACCTTCAGCGGACCACGATTGACCACGACCGCCACGTCTTTCGCGCCGGTGGACTTCAAACCCGCGGCGACACCGGCCGCCTCGAACCCTCGGGGTGCGGTGACGCTCACGGGGCGACTCCGTTCACGGTCAGCGCGGTGCCCTCGGGGAGCCCCAGCGCGATGTTCATGGACTGCACCGCGGCGCCCGCGGTGCCCTTGACGAGGTTGTCGACGGCGGCGACGACGGTCACCCGACCCGCGGGTCGGTCGATGGCGAGACCGAGCAGGGCGGTGTTCGCCCCGACGACGTCCGCCGTACGCGGGAACACCCCGTCGGGGAGCAGGGTGACGAACGTCTCCTCGGCGTAGGCGTCCTCCCACGCCGCGCGGATCTGCGCATCGGTCACCCCGGGGACGATCGGCGCGGACGAGGTGGCGAGGATGCCGCGCGACATCGGGACCAGGACCGGCGTGAACGAGATCCGGATGCCCTCGTCCGCGTTCGCGCCGACCGGGGACGGCGACGCGGCGGCGAGCGCCTGGCGGATCTCGGGGATGTGCCGGTGGGTGCCGCCGACGGCATAGGGATTCGCCGAGCCGAGGATCTCGGAGGCGAGCAGATTCGTCTTCAGCGACTTCCCGGCGCCCGAGGGTCCCACCGCGAGGACGGAGACGATGTCGCGCGGGTCGATGACGCCGGCGGCGACGCCCGGCGCGAGGCTCAGGCTCACGGTCGAGGCGTTGCACCCCGGGGCGGCGATCCGGCGCGCACCGACCAGGTGCTCCCGCTGCTTCCCGCCCCGCACGGGGAGCTCGGGGACGCCGTAGGCCCACGGCTCGTGGAAGTCGCCGCCGTAGAACCGATCCCAGTCCGCGCCCGACTGCAGCCGATGATCCGCGCCCGCGTCGATGACGAGCGCGGCATCCGACAGCGACTCCGTGATCGCGCCGGACTGGCCGTGCGGGAGGGCGAGGACGACGACATCGTGCCCGGCGAGCACGTCGGGGGTGGTCGGCTGCAGATCGAGATGCGCGAGCGAGCGCAGGTGCGGCTGATGCTCGATGAGCGGGGACCCCGCGTTCGAGTGCGCGGTCACGGTGCGGATCTCGACGTCGGGATGCGCTGCGAGAAGGCGCAGGATCTCGCCGCCGGCATAGCCCGATGCGCCGGAGACGGCGACCGAATACGTCATGGGTTCCACCTTAGAGAGTCGGATGCCGCGGCGAGCGCGGCGGGCCGGGAGCGGCGACGACCCCGTCGGCACCCGGCGACGGGTGGAACGCGGCGTCGCCTAGAGTCGGCGTCCGTCGCGGCGTCGGCGCGCGGGAACGACGCGCGAAAGCGCGGAGCAGGTTCCCGATGCGGCGGTGGGCATGCCGAGACGATATCGAGGCCGGGTCCGCCACACCAAATCGGCGGGGCGGACCCGGCGCGTCCTTCCCCGCGGGAAGGACGCGGTCAGTCTCGGATCGAGGCGCCGCACCGCTCTTGCGCGCGCGCGACGCCGGCGAGCTTGGCCTCCGTCGCCTCGGCCGCGGTCAGCGTGCGGTCGGGCGCGCGGAACCGGAGCGCGAAGGTGAGGCTCTTGCTGCCCTCGGGCACGCCTGCGCCGCGATAGTCGTCGACGAGCCGCACGGCCTCCAACAGCGGGCCGGCGCCCTCGACGAGCGCATCGCGGAGCGTCGCCGCCGCGACATCTTCGGCGACCACGAGCGAGACGTCCTGGGTCGCGGCCGGGTAGCCCGACAGCGTCACGGCCGTCACCGTCCGCGCGGCATCCAGTACGCGGTCGAGGTCGAGTTCGGCGACGTACACGCGTCCCGGCAGGTCCGCCGCCGCCGCGATGGTCGGGAGGACCTCCCCGACGTAGCCGACCTCGACGCCGTTCACCGACAGCGCACCGGCGCGCCCGGGATGAAGAGCCGCGCGCTGCGTCTGGGAGACGTCGATGCGCACACCGGCGGCACCGGCGATCGTGCGGACGGCGTCGAGGACGTCGAGGAGCTCGAACGACTCGGCCGGTGCGCCCGGCTGCTTGGCGACGCGGTTGCCGGTGACGAGGACCGCGATGTGGCGAGGCTGCGGCGGGATGGCCGCATCGAGCTCGGCGAGCGTCGCGGCATCCGGTCGAACCGCCAGCGGCGGAACGAAGGGGGTGCCGTAGGCCTGCCCGATGGCGGGGCGGAAGACCACTCCGGACTCGAACAGCGCCAGGTCCAGCAGGCCCCGCGAGACGTTGCGGTGCGCGACCTGCAGCAGACCGGGAACGAGCGAGCGGCGGAGGAACGGGTGCTGTCCGTCCAACGGGTTCGCGAGTCGCACCGACGCGACCTCTCCTCCCCCGGCCGAGCCGTGGAGCCGATTGTCGGCCTCGGCGACGAACGGGAACGACGGCGTCTCGACGTACCCGGCCGCGGCGAGCGCGTTCGCGACGCGCCGACGCCCCTGCTGAGCCGCGGTGAAACCGCGTCCGGCCGGGGGGATCGGCAGGACCGAGGGGATGCGGTCATACCCCGTGATCCGGGCGACCTCCTCGGCCAGCGTCCACTTGTCGGTGAGATCCGGTCGCCAGGACGGCGCCGCCACGACCCAGCCGGCGGGCGTCTCACGCACCGTGGCCCCGATCATCTCCAGCGAGGAGACGATCTCGTCGGCGGTGTAGTCCACCCCGATGAGGCCCGAGACGAAGTCCCGCGGCAGCTCGATCATCGTTTCGGCCCGGGTGGCGTTGATCGCCCCACCGGCACGGGTGTCCGTCCCGCCGGCGTAGCGCTCCATGAGCTCGGCGACCCGGGCGGCAGCGACGAACGCGATCGCGGGGTCGACGCCGCGCTCGAACCGACGCGATGCTTCGCTGGGGAGCTTGTGTCGTCGAGCCGTACGCGCGATCGTGACGGTGTCGAACGTCGCCGCTTCGATGAGCACGTTCCGCGTCGCGTCCGTCATCTCGGTCGTCCCGCCGCCCATCACCCCCGCCAGGCCGATCGGGCCCGACGCGTCCGTGATCAGCAGGTCTTCGGGATGCAGCGTCCGCGTCTTGCCGTCGAGGGTCTGCAGCGTCTCGCCCGCAGCGGCGCGGCGCACGGTGATGCCGCCCTGAAGCCGGTCGAGGTCGTAGCCGTGGATCGGCTGCCCGAGCTCGATCATGACGTAGTTGGTGATGTCGATCAGGATGCCGAGCGACCGGATGCCGGCGAGCGTCAGCCGTGCGATCATCCAGGGCGGGGTCGGCTTGGTCGGGTCGACGTCCCGGACGATGCGCGCCACGAACTCGGACGCACCCACTCGGCCGCGGATGGGCGCGTCGTCCTCCACCGCCACCGCGAAGGCGGTCTCGTCGTGCAGGTTCACCTCGCCCCAGACCTTCGCGCCGGGGTCACGGAACGCCGCACCGGTGGCGTGGGAGTACTCCCGCGCGATCCCGCGGATCGACAGCGCGTACCCGCGGTCAGGCGTGACGTTCACGTCCACCGCGACGTCGTCGAGGCCGAGCAGCGCGATGGCGTCGGTGCCGACGGGGGCGTCGATCCCGAGATCGACCAGGCGGAGGATGCCGGAGTGCTCGTCGCCGAGACCCAGCTCCTTGGCCGACGCGATCATGCCGTCGGACACGTGCCCGTAGGTCTTGCGCGCGGCGATCGGGAACGGCCCCGGAAGGACCGCGCCGGGGAGGGTGACGACGACCTTGTCACCGGCGAAGAAGTTGCGGGCGCCGCAGACGATGCCGCGGACGCCACCGAGGGCCTCGCCGACGTCGACCTGACACCAGCGGATCGTCTTGCCGTTGGACTGGGGCTCCTCGACGAACTCGCGGACCTCGCCCACGACGATCGGCCCGGTGAGCCCGAAGCCGAGGACCTCCTCCTCTTCGAACCCGACCCGGACGAGATCGGCGAGCACCTCTTCGCCGGTGGCCGACGCCGGGACGTCGACGAACTCGCGAAGCCATGAGAGCGGGACGCGCATCAGACCACCATTCCGAACTGCTCGCTGAAGCGGACATCGCCCTCGGCCATGTCGCGCATGTCTTTGACGTCGCTGCGGAACATCAGGGTCCGCTCGATCCCCATGCCGAACGCGAACCCGGAGTACTCCTCCGGGTCGATGCCCGCCGCGCGGAGGACATTCGGGTTGACCATGCCGCAGCCGCCCCACTCGATCCACCGCGCACCGCCGGTGAAGGTGGGGTGCCACAGGTCGAGCTCGGCGGACGGCTCCGTGAACGGGAAGTAGTTGGCCCGGAACCGGGTCTTCGCCTCGGCGCCGAACAGGGCCCGAGCGACGTGGTCGAGGGTGCCCTTGAGATGGGCCATCGTGATGCCCTTGTCGATCACGAGGCCCTCGAACTGGCTGAAGACCGGCAGGTGGGTCGCGTCGAACTCGTCGGTGCGGTACACCCGGCCGGGCGAGATCACGTAGACCGGCAGCTCACGGGTGAGCATCGTCCGCATCTGGACGGGAGACGTCTGGGTGCGAAGCACCAGGTGCCGTTCGACCGGGTCGACGTAGAAGGTGTCCTGCATCTGACGCGCCGGGTGATCCGGGTCGAGGTTCAGCGCGTCGAAGTTGTACCACTCGTGTTCGAGCTCGGGTCCCTCGGCGACCTCCCACCCCATGCCGACGAAGATGTCGCCGATCTGCTCCTGGAGGAGCGTGAGCGGATGCCGTGCCCCGACGCGTGCGCGGCCGGCGAGCGCGGTGATGTCCACGCGCTCGGCCTCGAGCGCCGCGGCCGTCTCGGCCTCGGCGAGCTCCTTCTCGCGCGCGGCGAACGCGGAGGACACGCGCCCACGCGCCTGGCCGACGAGCTTGCCGAGCGCGGCCTTCTGATCGGCAGGGACGTTTCGCAGCTCGGCGTTCAACGTCGCGAGCGCGGAGCCCTCGGCCGCATGGGCGGAGCGGGCAGCCTTCAGGGCGGAGGTGTCACCGGCGCCGGCGACAGCCGCCAGCGCGGCCTCGACCGCGGCATCCACCGCCTCGGGTGTGATGGCGGAAGGGGCGGCTGACGGATTCTCGCGCGCTTCAGACACGAGAAGCGAGTCTACCGACGCGACCGGACCGACGCGTCCATTCAGTGCTCGGCGTCGCCGCCACCGAGGCGACGATCCGGCACCTGAGCGTCCGCCAGACGGATCGCGGACGTGGGGTCGGCGAGCCCGGGTGACGGCGCCTGCGGCTTCGCTCTCCGCCCACCGCTCGCCGTGCGCCGGGAAAGCCACCGAGCGAACCACGACAGCAACAGGTTGATCACGAGGTAGATCGCGAGGCACACGAAGAACAAGGAGAACAGGTAACGGTTGCCGTAGAAGCTGGCCAGGTTGTACATCATCGTGCGGATGATCTCGTTGTAGCCGACGATGAATCCGAGCGAGGTGTCCTTCAGAAGCACGACGAGCTGGGCGACGATGATCGGGAGCATCTGTCGGAATGCCTGAGGGAACTCCACGAGCATCTTGGACTGGAAGTCGCGCATCCCGACGCTCAGCGCCGCCTCCCGCTGTCCCCGTGGCAACGCGGCCAAACCTGCACGCAGCGCCTCGCCGATCAGTGTCCCGTTGTAAAGGATGAGGGCGATCACGACCGCCCAGAAAGCACCCGTCGAGGCGACCAGGAGGATGAACAGCATCATCAGCAGCACCGGCATGCCGCGGAGGAACTCGATGAGCCACGCGGTCGGGAGTCGCACCCACGCAACGGTCGAACTGCGCATGAGGGAGAGGGCGACGCCGAGCACGATCGCACCGACGGCCGCGACGGCCGCGGCCTGCAGGGTCGCGACGACGCCGCGGCCGATCGCGCCCCACACCTCGGGGTCCGCGAAGATGTCCCACCGCACCGGATCGAGGATCGCCGGCACCGGAACCCCGCCGGACACGCGTGGCGTGGCGAGGATCCAGATCAGCCAGGAGAGCGCACCCAGGATGACGACGGCACCGACGATCGATGCGATGCGGGAGAGCCGGCGAGCCCGCGGACCGGGCGCGTCGAAGAGGACGCTGGGAGCGCTCATCGCTGCACCACCACCCGTCGCTCGATCTGTCCCGCCAGGAGCCCGAGCGGAATGGTGACGGCCAGGTACAGAGCGGCGGCGGTGAGAAGGATGGGGATGACCATGTTCCCGTTCCCGTTCGCAAGCGCCCGGGTAGCGGCGAACAGCTCGACCACGAAGAAGCCGCCCGCGACCGAGGTGTTCTTCGTGAGGGCGATGAACACATTGATCAGCGGCGGAATCGTCATGCGGAATGCCTGCGGCAGGACGACGAGCGACACCGTCTGGCCGAAGCCGAGACCGATGCTGCGGGCCGCCTCGGCCTGTCCCACCGGAACCCCGTTGATGCCGGAGCGCAACGCCTCCGCCACGAACGGGGACGTGTAATAGGCCAGGGCAGCGATGGCGAGCGGGATGTACGGCACCCGCACTCCCAGGAAGGGAACGACGACCGCGAAGAAGAAGAAGACCAGGGTGAGTGGGGTGTTGCGCGCGATCTCCGTCCAGAACGCGGCGAACAGGCGCAAAGACCCGATGGGCGAGATGCGCAACGCCGCGATGATCGTGCCGAGGATCAGCGAGAGCACACCCGACACGGCCAACAACAGCAGCGTGACTCGGAAGCCCTCCCAGAATGTGGGCCACAGACTGAGGTACTGCTCCATTTCCCCTCCTCTCTCACGTCAACGAGACGTCGGATGCCTCGAGCCGGCGCAGGGCACCGGCTCGAGGCATCCCCGATATCAGTAGCGGTCCGGTGCCGGCGGGTCGACGAACGGCAGGATCGTGCCGGCCGTGCTGTTCCACGCCGCCTCGTAGGTGCCGTCCTCGTAGGACGCTTCGAGCACGTCGTTGATCCACATGCGGAAGTCGGTGTCATCGAGCGCGAGACCGATGCCGTAGGGCTCATCCGTGAACGGCTCACCCACGACCTTGAACTCCCCCTCGTTCTGCGCGGCGAGACCGGCGAGGATCACGTTGTCCGTCGACACCGCCACCACGGCACCGGTCCGCAGCGGCTCGAGGCAATTCGAGTACGTGTCGGTCAGGACAGGTTCCGCACCGAGCTCGGCGAGGTTCTCCGCAGGCGTGGAACCAGTGACCGAGCACACCGGCTGACCGACGAGGTCCTCCTCGCTCTGGATGTCTTCGTTGTCGGCGAGGACGAGGATCGACTGACCCGCCATGTAGTACGGGCCGGCGAAGGAGACGACTTCCTTACGGGTGTCGTTGATCGTGTAGGTGGCGATGACGATATCGACCTGGCCGTTCTCGATGAAAGGCTCGCGGTTCGCCGAAACGGTCTCGACCCACTCGATGTTGTCCTCCGAGATGCCGAGCTGCGCCGCGATGATCTTGCCGATCTCGACGTCGAAGCCTTCGGGAGTACCCGACGGGCCCATGAGGCCGAACAGGGGCTGGTCGAACTTGGTGCCGATCGTGATCGTGCCGGCGTCGGCGAGCTCCGCCATCGTCGTGCCCTCTTCGAAGGTGACCTCTTCGACGGGCGGCGCGCTGGTATCGCCCCCGGCGTCGTCGGTGCCACCCGCGCACGCCGAGAGGGCGAGCGCGCTCGCGGCCGCAAGGGCAATCAGGGGAATTCTCGTTCGCTTCATGTCTTCGTCCTTTGCTGTGTGCGGTCGCGCGTGGCGACTCTCCTCCGGGTCCGGCGCACTCGTGGTGCCCGGGTCTGCGTCAGTGCTCGAGGATCTTGGACAGGAAGTCCTGCGCCCTCGCGCTCTGTGGGTTCGTGAAGAACTGTTCGGGCGTAGCCTCCTCGACGATCGCGCCGTCGGCCATGAAGAGCACGCGATCGGCGGCCTTCCGCGCGAAGCCCATCTCGTGGGTCACGACGATCATCGTCATTCCATCCGACGCGAGTCCGATCATGACGTCGAGTACTTCGTTGATCATCTCGGGGTCGAGCGCACTCGTCGGCTCATCCATGAGGATGACCTTCGGGTTCATCGCGAGGGAACGGGCGATCGCCACACGCTGCTGCTGACCGCCGGAGAGCTGCGCCGGCATCTTCTTGGCCTGATTGGCGACGCCGACACGCTCGAGGAGCCGCATCGCCTCGGTCTCGGCGTCCTTCTTCGACATCTTCCGCACTTTGATCGGCCCGAGGGTCACGTTCTCGAGGACCGTCTTGTGCGCGAAGAGATTGAACGACTGGAATACCATGCCGACGTCGGCGCGAAGACGCGCCAGTCCCGCCCCCTCCTCGGGCAGCGGGACGCCGTCGATCGAGATCGAGCCGGAGTCGATCGTCTCGAGGCGATTGATCGCGCGGCAGAGGGTCGATTTTCCGGATCCCGAGGGCCCGATCACGACGACGACCTCCCCTCGGTTGACCACCGTGTTGATGTCCTGGAGGACGTGCAGCTCGCCGAAGTGCTTGTCGACGTGCTCCACGACCACGAGCGGCTCACCGCGCCGCACCGAGATGTTCGACGTCGCGGGGGCGCTTTCGTCCGCTGAGCTGGTCATCCGGCAAGCTTAGGCACACCTCAACGCTCACGCAGGTTATCCACACCAACCTTTACCGGGCCGTGATGCACGGCGGACAGACCGGACGCGGATCAGCGCGCGGCGCGCTGCGCGAATGCGCTCTCATAGAGGCAGACGCTCGCGGCGGTGGCGAGGTTCAACGACTCCGCCGACCCGTAGATCGGCAGACGCAGGGAGAGATCGGCGAGCGCGAGCGCCTCATCCTCGAGACCGCGGGCCTCGTTTCCGAAGAGCCAGGCGGTCGGTTCGGCGAGGAGATCGCGCGCACCCAGGAAGTCCCCTCCCCCGACGTCCGCGGCGATGACGCGCACGCCGGTCGCGCGTGCCCGCCGGACCGCATCGGCCAGGTCCACACCGACGGCGACGGGGAGGTGGAACAGAGAGCCCGTGGTGGAGCGCACCACCTTGGGGTTGTAGGGATCGACGGTTCGGCCGGTGAGGACGACGGCGTCCGCGCCGGCGGCGTCGGCTGCGCGGATGATGGTCCCGAGATTGCCGGGGTCGCGGACCTCCTCGCAGATGGCGACGAGTCGGGGCGTTCCGGCGAAGATGTCCCGCACGGATGTCGGGGCCTGCCGAGCGACGGCGACGATCCCCTGCGGGGTGACGGTGTCTGCCATCGCGTCGACCACGCTTTCGGTCGCGAGCACCACCTCGACACCCGCCGCGTCGGCGGCAGCGCGGATGTCGGCGTGCCGCTCCAGCGCGGACGGAGTCGCGAAGACCTCGACCACGATGTCGGGGCGGTGCGTGAGTGCTTCGCGCGCGGCCTGCGGTCCTTCGAGGAGGAACAGCCCGGTCTCCGCGCGCGCGGGCCGCTTGGTCAGCTTCGCGACGGCGCGTACGCGCGGCGATCGCGGATTCTCCAGCACGTCTCTCATCCTAGGGACCGTGGGCGCCGGCATCCGACACCGCCCGGAACAGGAGAACGGGCGCCTCCCCGAGGGGAAGCGCCCGTTCTGTCAGCGGATGCCGCTCACGCACCCTTGGGGGCGTTGACGTTCTCCGGGAGAGCCGCCTTGGCCGTCGCGACGAGCGAGGCGAAGGTCGCCGGCTCGTTGACCGCGAGCTCGGCGAGCATGCGACGGTCGACCTGCACGCCCGCGAGGCCGAGGCCCTGCATGAAGCGGTTGTAGGTCAGACCGTTCTGGCGGCTCGCGGCGTTGATGCGCTGGATCCACAGGCGACGGAAGTCGCCCTTGCGCTTACGACGGTCACGGTACGCGTAGACCAGCGAGTGCGTGACCTGCTCCTTGGCCTTGCGGTACAGACGCGAGCGCTGCCCGCGGTAGCCGGAGGCGCGTTCGAGGATGACGCGACGCTTCTTGTGGGCGTTGACCGCCCGCTTTACTCTTGCCATTTCTTCTGTTTCCTATCGTGCGAAAGCGCTCAGTGGCCGAGGAGCTTCTTGGCGACCTTGGCGTCGCCCGGGGCCAGAACCTGCTCCTGGTTCAGACGGCGCGTCCGGCGCGACGACTTGCCCTCGAGGTTGTGGCGCATACCGGCCTGCTGCTTCATCAGCTTTCCGCTCCCGGTCAGCTTGAAGCGCTTCTTGGCACCCGAGTGGGTCTTCTGCTTCGGCATCTGTTCTTCCTTCGTTATCGCATCCCGCGCGGGCGGGAGTCTGGGTCCCGCGGTGCGGGAGTCTGGGGGCCTATTCGTCGTCGTCCGTGGCGGCGTCGTCGACGTCGTCGTCCGCATGCCGCGCGGAGCGCGCCGCTTCCTTGTTCGCCGCACGCTGGGCGTTCTGCTCCGTCTTGACCTCGGACTTGTTCTTGTGCGGGGCGACCACCATCACCATGTTGCGGCCGTCGATGGTCGGGTTCGACTCGACGGTGCCGAACTCCGCGACGTCCTCGGCGAACTTGCGCAGCAGACGCACGCCCTGCTCCGGACGCGACTGCTCGCGACCGCGGAAGAGGATCATCGCCTTGACCTTGTCGCCGGCCTGGAGGAAGCCCTCCGCGCGCTTGAGCTTGGTGATGTAGTCGTGCGCCTCGATCTTCAGACGGAACCGGACCTCTTTGAGGACCGTGTTCGCCTGGTTGCGACGCGCTTCCTTGGCCTTCTGAGCGGCCTCGTACTTGAACTTCCCGTAGTCCATGATCTTGACGACGGGCGGCTTGGAGTTGGGCGCCACCTCGACCAGGTCGAGATCGGCCTCCTGAGCCAGTCGCATGGCGACTTCGATGCGGACGACGCCGACCTGTTCGCCGCCGGGACCGACGAGTCGGACCTCGGGCACGCGAATGCGCTCATTGGTGCGGGGATCGCTGATGCGGAACTCCTCTGACGTGACGGGTGACAGCCACCGCGAGTGTCCTCGCGGCGGAAAGAGGAGTTCGCTTCCACCCGCACGGCGCACCGGCGCCGGCTTTCTCGCACCCGAACCCGATGAGGGACGACCTCTGACGAGACATCCGAGGCGGAGTGCATGACCCGGTAGCCTGGAGCGGCAAGCGCGGGTGGGATCAAATCCTCTTTCGTTCCGGAGCAGGATGCCCCGGAGCCCGCTGAAGTCTAGCAGAGAGAACGACGTGACCACGATTCCGAGCCCCGCCGACGACCGACACGCGCAGTGGGAGGAGCAGGAGCGCCACGCCGCCTCTGCCACGCGCGACATCGCCGATGTCCCCGCCGTCGAGGTCATCACGACGACATCCGTGCACCTGATGAGCGCCGCCGCCGTGAAGGTCGGCCTCGCCGACGACCCCGCGCAGCAGATCGACCTCGACGAAGCGCGCAAGCTCATCAACGCGCTGGCGGGCTTGATCACCGCGGGCGCTCCGGAGATCAGCGACATGCACGCCCGCTCGCTGCGCGACGGTCTGCGTTCGCTTCAACTCGCTTTCCGCGAGGCGTCCGCGATCCCGGACCCGATCGGCAAGGGCCCGGGCGAGAAGTGGACCGGCCCCGTCACCTGATCGGTCTCAGGCACCACGGACGAGCGCGACGGAGAGCGAATCGACGAGGGTCGCGATCCGGTCGTCGGCCGCCCAGCGTGCGGCGAGCCTCTTCAGGACCGTGTCGAGCTCGGCGCTGTCCAGCCCGGCGATGAGCTCGAGGCGCACGACGAGCTCCGGCCCGCGGAGCGTTCCGGCGGGGTCACCCGGGGCGACCGAGAGATCGAGGACCGCCAGCTCACCGCCGACGCTCTCCTGAAGACCGGCGAAGACCTCCGGGGACGCGTAGCTCGGTTCCCACTCCTCGCCGCGGGCGATGGCCCAGACCGCCGGGCGCCGCACGACGAACTCGGTGGGCGAGGTGGGATCCAGCACGATCAAATCGGTTCCGTCCTGCACGGCGGCCAGGGCCGTCCGCACTCCCTCCGCCGGCACCGGACGTGCGGAGGCGTCCCACTTCTGCATCGCGGTGACGCTCGAGAACACCGGGAGGACGCGTCGACCATCGGGAGCCGCGACCGTCACGATCGACAGCTCCTGGGTCTTGTCGACGGCCAGTCCGTGCGGACCGACCCCCTCCTCGCCTTTCTCCGCCACGAGCGGGATGAGCAGGCGCGCGGCGCGATAGGCCTGGATCACCTCGTCGGGTGAACCCTCCCCCGCGTGGAAGCGGCGCAGGGCTTCAAGGAGCGCGGGATCCGCAGAGCCGTCATCCGCCGCGTGCGGATTCGCTCGGAACTCCCGCCCCTCCCAGGGGACTCCCGCCGAATCGGCGGGATGTGCTCCGTCAGCGCCCGGCGACATCCAGGGCCTCTGCCAGGGTGAACGCCCCGGCGTACAGCGCCTTGCCGACGATGGCACCCTCGACGCCCAGCGGGACGAGCTCGCGGAGTGCGGCGATGTCATCGAGGTTCGACACGCCGCCGGAGGCGACGACCGGCTTCGGGGTGCGCGCGGTGAGTTCGCGCAGGAGCTCGAGGTTCGGCCCCTGAAGGGTGCCGTCCTTGGTCACGTCGGTGACGACGTACCGACTGCATCCGGCGTCTTCGAGCCGGTCCAGGACGGTCCACAGGTCTCCGCCTTCGCGGGTCCATCCCCGTGCGGCGAGCGTCGTGCCGCGCACGTCGAGGCCGACGGCGATGACGTCTCCGTAGCGACCGATGACATCCGCGGCCCACTCCGGGTTCTCGAGCGCGGCCGTGCCCAGGTTGATGCGGGCGGCGCCGCTCTCCAGAGCCGCCTCCAGCGTGCGATCGTCACGGATGCCGCCGGACAGCTCGACCTGGACGCCCCGCACGGACTTGATCACCTTGCGGAGGATGGAGGCGTTGTTGCCGCGACCGAACGCCGCGTCGAGATCGACGAGGTGGATCCACTGCGCGCCCTGGCGCGCCCACTCGTGTGCGGCGTCGATGGGGTCGCCGTAGCTGGTCTCGGTACCGGCCTCCCCCTGCGTCAGCCGAACCGCCTTGCCGTCGGCGACGTCGACGGCGGGCAGAAGGGTCAGCGTGGGCGTGGACGCGAAATCGTTCATGGTTCCTCGTGCGTGACGGGTGGGGCGGGAACGGACCCGCTGCGGGGCACGATCTCAGAGAGTAGCCCCGGCGAGGCCGCCGATCCAATTGGACAGCAGCCGGATGCCCGCCTCGCCCGACTTCTCCGGGTGGAACTGCGTGGCCGACAGCGGCCCGTTCTCGACCGCGGCGAGGAACGAGGAGCCGTAGGTGCTCCACGTGAGGACGGGCTCGCGGAAAGGGTCCTGGCGGACCATGGGCCAGCTCTGAGCGGCGAACGAGTGCACGAAGTAGAAGCGCTCCTGCTCGAGGCCGCGGAACAGCACCGTTCCCTCACCCGGAGTGACGGTGTTCCACCCCATGTGGGGCAGGACGGGCGCGTCGAGCTGCGTGACGGTCCCGGGCCATTCGCCGAGGCCCTCCGTGTCGTTCCCGCGCTCGACGCCGAGATCGAACATGACCTGCATCCCGACACAGATGCCGAGCACCGGGCGTCCCCCGGCGAGACGGCGCTCGATGAGCTGGTCTCCGCGCTGGGCGCGCAGCGCCGCCATCACCGCGTGGAAGGCCCCGACGCCCGGCACCACGAGCCCGTCCGCGTCCCGGACGAACCCGGCATCCGAGGTGAGCCGCGCATCGGCGCCTGCCGCGATCAGCGCCTTGACGGCGGAGTGGACGTTGCCCGACCCGTAGTCCAGGACGGCGACGGTCGGGCGGGGAGGCGCCTCTGTCACAGAGCACCCTTCGTGCTCGGGATGCCCTCGACGAGGGGATCCAAGGCCTTCGCCTGGCGGAACGCCCGCGCGAAGGCCTTGTACTCGGCCTCGGCGATGTGATGGGGGTCGCGGCCGCCGAGGACGCGCACGTGGACGGTCAGGGCGGCGTGGACGCTGATCGCTTCGAAACTGTGCCGCACGAGAGAACCGGTGAAGTGCCCGCCGATGAGGTGGTGCTCGAATCCGACGGGCTCGCCCGAGTGGACCAGGTAGGGTCGGCCGCTGATGTCGACGACCGCCTGCGCGAGCGCCTCGTCGAGCGGCACGAGCGCATCACCGTACCGCGCGATCCCGGACTTGTCGCCGAGCGCCTCGCGGATCGCCTGCCCCAGCACGATCGACACGTCCTCGACCGTGTGGTGCGCGTCGATGTCGGTGTCGCCCTCGGCCCGGACCGTGAGGTCGGTCAGGGAGTGCTTCGCGAACGCGGTGAGCATGTGGTCGAAGAACGGCACGGTCGTCTGGATGCGGCTGCGGCCGGTGCCGTCGAGGTCGAGCTCCAGTTCGACGCGTGACTCACTGGTCGCACGCGAGAGGGAGGCGGTACGGGCGGCGCTCATGCGCCCGATCCTACCGAGGCCAACGCGTCGAGGAACGCCGTCGTCTCCTCCTCGGTCCCCGCCGTCACACGAAGGTGGTGCGGGATCCCGACGTCCCGGATGAGGACGCCGCGCTCGTAGAGCCCGTCCCAGACGGCGCGGGGATCGTCGACACCGCCGAAGAGCACGAAGTTGGTCCAGGATTCGTAGGGGCGGTATCCCAGTGCCTGCAGCGTCGCTGAGATGCGGTCGCGCTGGGCGACGATGTCGTCGACCATCCGGAGCATAGTCGGGGCGTGCTGCAGCGCGGCGGTCGCCGCCGCCTGCGTGAGCGCGCTGAGGTGGTATGGAAGGCGCACCAGGCGCAACGCGTCGACGACGGCGGGATCCGCCGCGAGATATCCGACCCGCGCGCCCGCGAAGGCGAAGGCCTTGCTCATCGTGCGCGAGACCACGAGCCGCTCGCGGCCGGGGAGCAGCGTGAGTGCGGACGGCTCTTCCCGCGGGGCGAACTCCTGATAGGCCTCGTCGACGATGACGACGCCATCCGTGGCGTCGTACACCGCGCGGATGGCGTCCAGGCCCATCGGCGTGCCGGTGGGGTTGTTCGGCGCGCAGAGGAAGACGACGTCCGCCCCGGCGTCGGCGACCTGCCGAGCGGCATCCTCCGGATCGACGGTGAAGTCCTCGCGACGTCTGCCGGCGACCCACTCCGCGCCCGTCGCGCGCGTGAGGAGCGGATACATCGAGTAGGTGGGGGCGAACCCGAACGCGCGCCGACCCGGCCCGCCGAACGCCTGAAGCATGTGTTGGAGAACCTCGTTCGACCCGTTCGCGGCCCAGATGTTGGCCGCTTCGAGGCCGTGGCCGAGGTACTGCGCGAACCCCTCGCGCAGACCGGTGAACTCACGGTCCGGGTACCGGTTGACCTCGCTCAGCGCCAGCGCCAGCGCGTCCAGGATGTCGTCCGCGACCTCCTCCGGCACCGGGTGGGTGTTCTCGTTGACGTTGAGCGCGACGGGGAGGGCTGCCTGAGGGGCGCCGTACGGTGTCATCCCCCGGAGGTCGTCGCGCAGGGGCAGGTCTTCCAAGCGGGTGGTCACCCCTCCCATCGTAGAGCGCCGCGTCCGCCCGGGCCGATCACCGACCGGTCGCGTAGTCCGCGGGGATGGCGAGACTCTGACCCGCCTGCAGGCCGGCGCCGTCGAGGGCGTTGAGGCGCACGATGGCGTCGACGACGTCGCGCGGATCCGCGCCCGGCGCGACGCGCTCGGCGATGGACCAGAGCGAATCCCCCGGCGCGACGACGACCGCCGAGAACGTGCCCTCCGGCGCGCCGGCCTCGCGTCCCGCCAGGGCGCTGCCGCCACTGATCACCGCGATCGCCATCGCGGCGGACACCGGGAGCGCCACCACGAACGCCAGCGCACGGCGCCCCCGCGCGGTCAATCGGAGCCGCGTCCGCGGGGCGATCGGACGGGCGGACCAGGTGGTGTCGATGGTGGTCATGCTCTTCTCCTCTGAGATCGGTCGGAGCCGTTCTCTGTTCGGGAGTTCGCATGCGACCCCCGGCCAGAGGGACCGCACGCGAACTTCTCTTCCGAATCTATCTTCGACTATGATGGATGTCAAATGCCGGGTTGGGACCGACACTGTCGAAAGCGACACGCCCCTCCGATCCCGGAGAAGGTCCGAAGGTGCGGATACGGTTTCGATAGCGGAACCACACCACGGACCTCCGACATTCGAAGACCGCTCTGCGACACAGGGCGAGACAGGAGCCGAGATGAGCGACGTCACCGGATCTCAGAAGCCGCACACCCGGCGCCGCAAGAGCCTGAGCGAGAAGCAGCTGGCGATCCTGGAGGTCATCCAGCGGTCGATCGCCCGCCACGGGTACCCGCCGAGCATGCGGGAGATCGGTGATGCGGTGGGGCTGAAGTCGCTGTCCAGCGTCACGCACCAGCTGAACCAGCTCGAACTCAGCGGCTACCTCCGCCGCGACGCCGGGAAGACCCGTGCCATGGAGGTGCTCATCGATCTGCCCGGCACGGCCACCGAGAGCCCTGTGGACGCCTCCCCCACGGTCGGCGACGCCGCCCTGGTGCCGCTCGTGGGCCGCATCGCAGCCGGCGTCCCCATCACCGCCGACCAGCAGATCGACGAGATCTTCCCCCTGCCCCGACAGCTCGTCGGCAAGGGCGACCTGTTCATGCTCAAGGTCACCGGGGAGTCGATGATCGACGCCGCCATCTGCGACGGCGACTGGGTCGTCGTGCGTTCTCAGCCGAGCGCCGACAACGGCGACATCGTCGCCGCGATGCTCGACGGCGAAGCGACCGTGAAGACCTTCCGCCAGAGGGACGGCCATACGTGGCTGCTTCCGCGCAACTCGGCCTTCGAACCCATCCTCGGCGACGACGCCGTCGTCCTCGGCAAAGTCGTCGCCGTCCTCCGCAGCGTCTGACTCCCCGGGGGGCTCACCCGCCGGGGGTGATCCTCCGACGCCGACCGTGGCGGGTGCACCATGATGGCCCCATGACCATGGAGTCCTCCGATCACGCCGCCCTCGAGGCGCGCATCCGCGAGCTGGAAGCGGAGAACGCACGCCTGTCCGTCCGCCGTGACGGCGAGCCCGCACCGCGATCCGGTCGGGGTCGGATCCGCAGCCTCGCCTCCGCGGTGTGCATCATCATCGCCGCGGTCCTCGTGCCCGTGTCGATCGTGTCCGCCTGGACCCGCGTCCAACTCGTCGACGAGGACGCGTTAGTGTCGACGCTCGCGCCGCTGTCGACCGACCCCGCCGTGCAGGCGCTCATCGTCGACGAGACGATGGAGGCGATCACCGACCAGGTCGACTTCGACGCCCTCACGGCCGAGGTGTTCTCGGCCGTGACCGATCTGGGTCTCCCCCCGCGTGCGGCATCCGCCCTGGAGCTGCTCCAGCAGCCGGCCGCGGCCGGACTCGAAAGCCTCGTGCAGACCACGGTGACCCGCGTGGTGGCCTCCGACGCCTTCACCGATGTCTGGGCGACGACGACGCGAGCGGCCCATCGCGCGCTGACCGCCGCGGCCACCTCCGACGGGGGCGGTCTGGTCGTCCGCACCGACGACGGGGTCGGCATACAGCTGGGCGCCGTGGTCGAACGGGTCAAGGGGAACCTGCAGGATCGCGGGATCGGCGTCGCGACCCTCATCCCCGCCGTCGACCGGGTGATCATCCTCGGAGACGGCCAGAACCTGACGCTCCTGCGCACCGGCTATGCCGCCGCTGCCGTGGCCGGATGGTGGCTCCCCGTCGTGACGCTCGCACTCTTCGGCCTCGGCATCCTCCTCGCCCGGCGCCGCAGCGTCGCCGTCCTCGGAACCGGGGTGGCGTTGGCACTCGGCGCCGGTTCGCTCGCGGCAGGGTTCGCCGTCGGCGGCGCCGGGGTGGGCGCGGTCGCACAGGACGCCGGCCTCTCACCCTCGGCGCTGGAAGTGATCTACGCGCAGATGGTCGAGGCGATGGCCCACTCCGCCGCCGTCCTCGCGCTCCTCGGTGTCCTCGTCGCCGTCGCCGGGTGGACGCTCGGGCGCTCCGGTCCCGCCCGCGCGCTGCGCGCCGCCGGCGGACGTGCCGGCGCCTCCGCGCGCGCCCGCGTCGCCGCATGGGGGGTGGACACCGGTCGCGTCGGCCGATGGCTCGGAACACGTCGTGTCCTCATCCGCGTCCTCCTGGCCGCCGGCGCCGTCCTGTGGCTGTTCGCGCTGCGCCCCCTCGGCATCGGCGACATCGTCGCCGTGATCCTGACGACCCTCGGCGTCGCGCTCATCCTCGAGGTCGTGCAGATCCGGGAGGTCGAGGTCGAGGCGGTCCGGTAGCGGTGCTTCCGACGTTTTCGCTCTAGCGTGGACGGGGTGACCGCCCCCTCGGAAGACACCGCCCCCGCGTCCGCCCCCGCCTGGGGCGCATGGCCCTCGCCCCTGGACGCACGATCGGTCGCCCGTTCGTCGCCCCGACTCGAGGGCGCCTGCTTCGCCGGGCCGGCGCGCGACGAGATCTGGTGGGGCGAATCGCTCCCCGACGAGGGTGGCCGCATCGCCGTGCGGGCACGCAGCACTGGCGGCGAGGTCCGCACACTCCTGCCCGCACCCTGGAACGCCCGCTCGCGCGTCCACGAGTACGGCGGGGGCGCCTGGGCGGCGCACGAGGATCTCCTCGTGTTCGTGGAGAAGACCGACCAGCGGGTCTACATCCTCGCGCCCGGCTCGTCACCGATCGCCCTCACCGCGGAGGACCCGGACGTCCGCTTCGGGGGCCTGAGCATCCAGCGCGGGCGGCTCCTCGCCGTCCGCGAGACCCTCGGCACCCCCGTCCGCCGCGACATCGTGGAGATCCCGTGGGACGGCGAGGCCGGCACCCCGCCGACCGTCCTGGCCGCCGGCAGCGATTTCGTCGCCCATCCGGCCCTCTCCCCCGACGGCGGGCGGATCGCCTGGATCGCCTGGAACCACCCCGACATGCCTTGGGACCGGGCGGAGGTGCGGGTCGTGGAGATCCGCACACCCCGGAACGAGCCGCGCGCGATCACCACAGGCGGATCCTCACCGGTGCAACCGGTGTGGCTCGACGAGGACACCCTCCTCTACTCCGACGATCCCGACGGACGGTGGAACCTCTGGCGTCACGACCTCCGCACCGGAACCCGCACCTCCGTCGCCCCGGTCGACGCCGACACCGGGGGTCCGCTCTGGGTCCTCGGCACGCGCTGGTTCCGCCCTCTCGACGACGGCCGGATCGTCGCGGTGCGCACCCGCGGGAGCGACGAGGTCGTTCTCCTCTCACCGGACGGGGGCGCACGGCGTCTTCCGCTGGATGTCACCTCGACCGCGGCGATCGAGGATGCTGCGGGAACGCGGGTGCTCGTCAGCGGCACGACGGGCCACGGCATGCCCGCGCTCCGACTCGTGGACGTCGACGCCCCCGAGGACGTGGTCCGGATCGCCGGCGACGTTCCGCCCTGGCCGGCGGCGTTCACGCCCACCGCCCGCGAGGTCACGGTGGAGGGCCCGCACGGCCCCGTCCACGCCTTCGACTTCCCGCCGACCAATCCCGACGTCCCGGTTCCGGCACGCGACGGCGCGGACGGGAGCACGGCGCCGCCGTACGTCGTGTTCGTCCATGGCGGTCCGACCGCGCACGTCGGCGGCGCGGCATCCGGCAAGATCGCCTACCTGACCAGCCGCGGCATCGGTGTGCTCGATGTCAACTACGGCGGCTCCACGGGCTACGGCCGCCCCCACCGCGAGCGGCTCCGCGGCGCCTGGGGCATCGTCGACGTCGACGACATCGTCGCGGCGGTCGGGGCTCTCGCCGCCGAGGGGCGTCTCGACCCGAACCGCGTGGCCATCGCGGGCGGGTCGGCCGGCGGCTGGACCGTGCTCCGCGCGGTCACCGGCACCGACGTCTTCGCCGCGGGGATCAGCCGCTACGGCGTCGCAGACCTGCGCCTCCTCGCAGCGGAGACCGAGGACTTCGAGTCCCGGTACCTCGACGGGCTCGTCGGGCCGCTCCCCGAGGCCGAGGCACGCTACATCGAGCTGTCCCCGCTCACGCGACCGGAGGACTTCCGCACGCCGCTCCTGCTCGAGCAGGGGACGGAGGATGTCGTCGTCCCGCCGTCGCAGTCCGAAGCCGTCCGCGACGCCCTCGCCGCGGCGGGCGTGCCCCACGCCTACCTGCTCTTCGACGGCGAGGGGCACGGATTCCGCCGGGCGGAGACCATCGAGCGCGCCCTCGAGGCGGAGCTCGCCTTCCTCGGAGGGGTCTTCGGTTTCGTCCCCCCGGGGATCCCCCCGCTGACGCTGGACTAGTCCCGGAGGAACGGAGCCAGGCGTGCCGCGAGGTGCTCGCCGACGCGCGCGTGCACCGCGGTGCCCTGCTCCTGATGCTCCTCGGCGAGGATCATGCCGTGCTCGTGGATCGCCGACACCAGCTCTCCGCGGTCGTAGGGCACGAGCGCGTGCACTTCCACGGCGGGAAGCGGAAGCGCCGCTTCGATCGTCGCCCGAAGCTCTGCGACGCCCTCGCCGGTGCGGGAGGAGGCGAAGACGGCGTCCGGCTGCAGACCGCGCAGCAGGAGACGGGCGTCATCGTCCAGGAGATCGGCCTTGTTGAACACCACGATCTCGGGAAGATCCCGCGCACCGACGTCGCCGATGACATCGCGGACGGTCGCCAGCTGCGCCGCCGGGTCGGGATGGGCGCCGTCCACCACGTGGAGGATGACGTCCGCCTGTCCCACCTCTTCGAGCGTGGAACGGAAGGCTTCGACGAGCTGGTGAGGCAGGTTCCGCACGAATCCGACCGTGTCCGTGAGCGTGTACACCCGACCGTCCTCGGCCTCGGCGCGGCGGACCGTCGCGTCGAGCGTCGCGAACAGGGCGTTCTCCACCAGCACGCCCGCGCTGGTGAGCCGGTTCAGAAGGCTGGATTTGCCCGCGTTGGTGTACCCCGCGATCGCGACCGACGGAATCGTGTTGCGCCTGCGCTCGGCGCGTTTGGCGTCCCGCGCCGGCGCGAAGTCGCGGATCTGACGACGCAGCTGCGCCATGCGGGTGCGGATACGACGACGGTCGAGCTCGATCTTCGTCTCACCCGGACCGCGGGAGCCCATGCCGGCACCACCGGCGCCGACCTGGCCGCCCGCCTGGCGTGACATCGAGTCGCCCCACCCGCGCAGACGCGGGAGGAGGTACTCGAGCTGGGCGAGCTCGACCTGGGCTTTGCCCTCTCGACTCTTGGCGTGCTGGCTGAAGATGTCGAGGATGACCGTGGTGCGGTCGATGACCTTCACCTTCACCACGTCCTCGAGGGCACGCCGCTGGCTCGGGGCGAGTTCGGTGTCGGCGATCACGGTGTCGGCGCCGACGGCGGCGACGATGTCACGGAGCTCCTCCGCCTTGCCCCGCCCCACGTACGTCGCCGGGTCGGGGTGCGGCCGCCGCTGCAGCACGCCGTCGAGCACCACGGCACCGGCCGTCTCGGCCAACGCGGCGAGCTCGCGCAGCGAGTTCTCGGCGTCCTCGGTCGCGCCCTGCGGATGCACACCCACCAGGACGACGTTCTCCAGACGCAGCTGGCGGTACTCGACCTCGGTGACGTCCTCGAGCTCGGTCGACAGCCCGGGGACGCGCCGGAGGGCGGCGCGCTCCTCACGATCCCACTGATCGCCGTCGCTGTCCGCACCGTACGCGGTGGACGCGTCCTGGAGCGCCTGTGCGTTCCCGAACACGCGCGCACCGGATCCGGTGTCGGCGTGCGACAGCACGCGATCCACCGGGTCCACCGGCTGCTCGTCGGCGGTGGGCGGTGTGGTGTGGTGCGTCATCAGTTCCTTCCGGGATGCCGGGGCCCGGGCATCCGTGAATTCTAGCCTCCCGCGCAGGCGGCGTCCTCCGCTACGCTCGTGAGCCATGGGAAGCGACCACTACTTCAGTGCTTCCCCCGCCAGTCCGGAGAACCTGCGGCGTATCCGCGTGGTACTCCAGGGACGGGAGGTCGAGGTCATGACCGCCGGCGGCGTGTTCAGCCCCGATCACGTCGACTCGGGCACCGCGGTGCTCCTGGCGAACACGCCCCCTCCCCCCGCGGGGGGACACCTGCTCGACATCGGCTCCGGGTGGGGGCCGATATCGCTGTCCCTTGCGATGGCGTCGCCGCACGCGACGATCTGGGCTGTCGATGTGAACGAGCGCGCCCTGGATCTGGTTCGTCGCAATGCGGAGAGCCTCGGACTCCCCCACGTCAACGCCGTGCGACCCGAGGATGTTCCCGACGACATCGTGTTCCGATCGATCCGCTCGAATCCTCCGATCCGCGTCGGGAAGAACGAGCTGCACGGTCTGCTGGAGAAGTGGATCCCGCGTTTGGACGAGCGATCCGACGCCTGGCTGGTGGTGCAGCGGAACCTCGGCTCCGACTCCCTGCAACGCTGGTTGGCAGCGACGTTCGAGCGCGGCTACAGCGTGCACCGCGCCGCGACGAGCCGGGGTTTCCGAGTGCTGCGCGTGCGCCGTCACGGATCACCGCCGACGGAGCCCATCGCGCTCCCTGAGCCAGACCGGCGAGATGAGTCAGGCCAGCGAGATCTCCCCCGAGAAGACCAGGGAGGCCGGTCCCGACAGGAGCACGTGAAGCGTGCCGTCCAGGTCGACGGTCCGGACGCCCAGGGAACCGCCCGGAACCTCCACGTTCCATCGGTCCGGGGCCGCCGGGCCCGCCCAGTGCCGCACGGCGAGCGCTGAGGCGGCCACGCCGGTTCCGCAGCTGAGCGTCTCTCCCACTCCCCGTTCGAACACCCGCATCCGGATCATCCCGACCCCGTCGCGGACCAGCGGATCACCGGGGACGACGAACTCGACGTTGGCTCCGTGGCGGGGCGTCGGGTGCAGCTGGGGCACCGCCGTGAGATCGAGCTCCTCGAGTTCGCGCTCATCGGGGAGAGCCACCACGACGTGGGGGTTGCCCACGTCGATCCCGAGACCCGGTCGGGGTGCACCGCCCCCACGGACGCGGACGAGGACGTCTCCGGATTCCACGCGCCACGGCCCGAGGTCGACCTCGAACCCTCGCTCGTGACGCGTGACGGCCTTGATCCCGGCGCGCGTGCCGATCCGCACGGGACCGGCATCCGGGTCGGCCCATCCGACGTCCGCCAGATAACGGGCGAAAACGCGGATGCCGTTGCCGCACATCTCCGCCGCAGAGCCGTCGGCGTTGCGGTAGTCCATGAACCACTCGACACCCGCCGCGGCGGCTTCCCCGCCCTCAGCGAGGCTTCGGGCACGAACGACGCGGAGGATGCCGTCGCCGCCGAT
Source organism: Microbacterium aurantiacum (assembly GCF_021654035.1). GTDB lineage: Bacteria > Actinomycetota > Actinomycetes > Actinomycetales > Microbacteriaceae > Microbacterium > Microbacterium aurantiacum. The sequence goes on along the minus strand of NZ_JAJPDW010000003.1, from coordinate 306,397 downwards.
GCCGAATCGTCGGTCGCACAGGACCGCCACCTGATCGTCGGAGAGGTGGAGCGCGCCGTCCGGATCGGGGACGATCACGAAGTCGTTCCCCGTGCCGTGGCCTTTGGTGAACGGGACGGTCTGCGGCATGCGCACCAGTCTAGGCGGGCGACCCGTGAGCCCCGGAGTCGTCGAGGAGGACGGATGCGTCGACCCCCTGCTCCTGCCAGCGCAGCCCCTCGTAGCGCCGGAACCATGACACCTGGCGTCGGGCGTAACGACGGGTCAGCGCCTGGGTCCGCGCGATCGCCTCGTCGCGCGTGAGCAGTCCGTCCAATTCCTCGGCGGCCTGCGCGTAGCCGATCGCCCGTCGGGCGGTCGTCCCTCGATCCCATCCGTGTGCGCGGAGGGCCCGAACCTCGTCGAGGAGGCCGTCCCGCCACATCTGCTGGACGCGCGTGTCGAGACGCGCGACGAGCTCATCCCTCGGACTCGACAGCCCGATGAGGCGCGTGTCCTCGTGCCACAGGGTGGGCGCGTCGGGCAGGCTCGCCCCGTGGGTCGCCTGACCCTGGTCCAGAATCTCCAGCGCACGGACGATCCGTCGTCCGTTCTTCGGGTCGATCCGCGCGGCCGTGTCCGGATCGCGATCTCGCAATCGCGCATACAGCGAGCCCGGACCGGATCGATCGAGCTCCGCCTCCCATCGTGCGCGCGCGGCGTCGTCGCGAGGTGGAAAGCGGAAGTCGTGGATGACGCTCGAGACGTAGAGACCCGAGCCTCCGACGAGGATCGCGTCGTGGCCTCGCTCGGAGATCTCCGAGATCAGCTGCCTCGCGCGCGGCTGATACCACGCCACAGCGGCATCCTCGGTCACGTCCAGCTCGTCGAAGAGGTGGTGCGGGACGCCGCGCCGCGCGTCGACGGGGATCTTCGCCGTGCCGATGTCCATCCCGCGATACACCTGCATCGCGTCGGCGTTCACGATCTCGGCCGCGGGGCCGGTCCGTGCGAGCGCTTCGGCGAGGTCCAGGGAGAAGGCGGACTTCCCCGTCCCGGTGGCTCCGACGACCACCCAGAGTCGCGTTCCGGGCACCCCGGTGGTGATCACCCCTCGACGCGGCGCAGGGGAAGGCCGAGCGACACCGCGCGCGGAGCACCGGCGGGCGCCGGCACGCCGCAGGACTCCGCCTGCGTGCGGTCCCACGCGTCGCCGGATCTCGTCCGCCGGATCCGCAGGGAACCGCCGACAGGCGCGTCCGCCAGGAGGTGGAAGGGCGCGGCGTGGGTGATGACCACGCGCACGGCGTCGCCGGGTCGCGGGAGCTCGGAGCCCTCCGGCACCTCGAAGTGCACCAGCCGGTTGTCCTCGGCGCGGCCGGTGAGACGCCGGGTCGCAGCATCCTTCTTCCCCTCGCCTGCGGACACGAGCACCTCGACCTCACGCCCGAGCTGCGCCTGGTTCTCCTCCAGCGAGATCCGCTCCTGCAGCGCGATGAGGCGCTCGTAGCGTTCCTGGACGACCTCCTTGGGGACCTGGTCCGGCATGGTCGCCGCCGGTGTCCCCTCGCGGATTGAATACTGGAAGGTGAAGGCGCTGGCGAATCGCGCCTGCTCGACGACGCGCAGGGTGTCCTGGAAGTCCTCCTCCGTCTCGCCGGGGAAGCCGACGATGATGTCCGTGGAGATCGCCGCGTGCGGCATCCGCGCGCGCACCCGCTCAAGGATGCCGAGGAACCGCTCACTGCGGTACGAGCGCCGCATGGCCTTGAGGATCCGGTCGCTACCCGACTGCAGCGGCATGTGCAGCTGCGGCATCACCGACGGGGTCTCCGCCATCGCGTCGATCACGTCGTCGGTGAACGCCGCCGGGTGCGGGCTGGTGAACCGGATTCGCTCGAGTCCGGGGATCTCCCCCGCAGCCCGCAGCAGCTTCCCGAAGGCGTGCCGGTCGCCGAACTCGACTCCGTAGGAGTTGACGTTCTGCCCGAGCAGCGTCACCTCCACCGCACCGTCCTCGACGAGGAGACGGATCTCATTCAGGATGTCGCCCGGACGCCGATCCTTCTCCTTGCCGCGCAGACTCGGCACGATGCAGAACGTGCAGGTGTTGTTGCATCCCACCGAGATCGACACCCAGCCGCTGTGCACGGAGTCGCGCTTGGTCGGAAGCGTCGAGGGGAACACGTCCAGAGCCTCGAGGATCTCCAGCTCCGCCGCCTGGTTGTGCCGCGCACGCTCGAGCAGGCTGGGGAGAGAGCCCATGTTGTGTGTGCCGAAGACGACGTCCACCCAGGGAGCCTTGTCGAGGACGGCATCCTTGTCCATCTGCGCCATGCAGCCGCCGACGGCGATCTGCATCCCCTCTTGCTTGTCTTTGCGCGACTTGAGGTGCCCGAGCGTTCCGTAGAGCTTGCCGGCGGCGTTGTCGCGGACCGCGCAGGTGTTGATCACGATCACGTCGGCCTCGCTGCCGGCGTCCGCACGGACGTAGCCCGCGCTCTCGAGCGAACCCGACAGGCGCTCGGAATCATGGACGTTCATCTGACAGCCGAAGGTGCGTACTTCGTAGGTGCGGATGCGGCCGTCTGCGGCGCGGGCCGCGGGCGACGGCGCGATGACGGTCGGCGCGGAGGAAGGGGAAGACATGATGGCCGATATTCTACGATCCGCAGCTGAGGGCGTCGCGAGGCGCCGCGGCCGGCGGGCTCAGCGCACGACGGCGCGGATGCGCGCCGCCGCCAGTGCCGTGAATCCGACCGCCACGACCACGAGGACGGCGATCGCGATGCCGACGGTCAGCTGCGTCTCGCCGACGAAGAGATCCACCCCGTAGAACTCCCGCAGGCTGTCGCCTGCGGTGCTGTTGCCGTCGGCGAGCACGGCGAGGGAGTCCTCGGTGAAGGGCCGCCGCAGCAGCATCGCCGCCTGTGAGAACGGGAGCACGTTGATGACGTCCACGACGGACGCCGGCAGGGACCCCACGGGAATGTACGCGCCCGCGATGAAGCCGATCGCCGTTCCGACCACAGTCGACAGCGCGGAGAACGCGCTCGTGCTGCGGACGAACGACGCCGCGAAGGCGGACAGCGCGGTGAACGCCGTGCAGCACAGCACCATCACTGCGACCAGAGCGCCGATCTCTTCGAGCCCCAGCCAGGTGCCGTCGACCAGTCCCAGATACAGCAGGCTCACGATGAGCACGATCGACGACATGATCAGCGCCACCGCGATCGCCGCGAGGAGATAGCCCAGCACGATGTCGCTGCGACGGATCGGCGCGACGAGGAAATCCCCGAAGCGTCCGGTCTGGCCGTCCTCGACGAGGGCGGAAAGCGCGCCGAGCCCGGTGGTGATGGTCGTGAGGAGGATGATGCCGGCGAACATCCAGGTGTTGATGAAGGCCGTCACCTCCTCGGGGGTCGCCTGGGGGAACTGCTGTTCCAGGCCGTCGGTCTGCAGCCGGGCCAGGAAGAGGGTGTACAGGACGAACAGGATCAGCCCGCTCAGGAGGGAGAAGAAGACGTTCATCCGGTCCCGGAAGAAGACCCGGAGGTTCCGCCCGACGAGGGCCCCGACGATGCTCACGAACGATCCTCCCCGTCGGCGGTACCCGAGCGGCCGGTGAGGGCGAGGAAGACGTCGTCCATCCGCCCGTGACGGAACTCGAAGTCGGTGACGTCCCCCTCGTGCGCGCGGAGGATCTCCATCGCCTCCGCGGCCCCCGGTACCGCGAGGACGCTGACATCGCCGTCCTGCTCGACCTCGAGACCGCGGGCGCCCGCCAGCGCCGCGAGTCGGCGCGGCGCCGTCGAGGTGATGCGCAGGACACTCCGGCTGTGCAGCGCGCGCAGCTGGGTCGGGGTGCCCTCGGCGACGATCCGACCGTGGTCGATGACGCACACGCGATCCGCCTCCTCGGTCTCCTCCATGTAGTGGGTGGTGAGGAACACGGTGAGCCCTCGCTGACGACGAAGGGTCTGGATGGTGGCCCAGACCGAGGTGCGGCTCGCGGGATCGAGGCCCGCCGTCGGCTCGTCCAGGAAGAGGATCTCCGGCTCGTGCAGGAGTGCGCGCGCGATGTCGGCGCGGCGCTTCTGCCCACCGGACAGCCGGCCGTATCTGCGATCGAGGAACTCCTCGAGTTCGAGCAGCGCGGACAGCTCGGCGATGCGCTGCTGGGCGCTCGCACGGGACAGATGCGCGAGCCGCGCGCGAAGCGTGAGGTTCTCCCGCACCGTGAGCTCGGCGTCCAGGATCGACGCCTGGAACACCACGCCGATCGCCTGCCGCGCGCGTCGGGACTCCGACCGCACGTCATGTCCCGCCACGACGACGGAACCGCTGTCGAACGGCTTCAGCGTGGTCAGACACGCGATGGTCGTCGACTTCCCCGCTCCGTTGCTGCCGAGGAAGGCGAAGACCTCGCCCGCCCCGACGCTGAAGGAGATGTCGTCGACGGCGCGGACAGCGCGGTAGCTCTTGCTCAGCCCCTCGACGCGAATCGCCATGTACCCCTCCCGCGGGTCGGATCGAGTCTGGCACACCCCGCGGAGACCGGGCGCCTCCGCGTCAGCTCTCCAGGAAACGCACCTTCCGCGGTGACGCGAGCTCGTCCAGCGCGGCGCGTGCCGCAGTGCCGACGACCGCCCCGCTGAACCCGCGGCGTGCGAGCTGTCCCATGAGGCGGCGAAGCGCGGCGTCCCGTTCGACGTTCTGCAGCGATCGCGCTTTCGTGCGTGCGAACTCCTGCGCGCGCTCGAGCTCGTCGTCCTCGTCCAGGACCGTCATCGCCTCGTCGACCACCTCGCGCGGGAGACCGCGGGCGCTCATCGCCTGACTGATCGCGCGACGGCCCTGCTTCTTGCGATCCACACCGACGTGCATGATCTGCTCTGCCAGGCGCATGTCGTCGAGATAGCCGCGGGCGACGCAGACGTCCATGATCCGGTCGATCGCGTCGTCCGCGATCTCCTGTTCCGACAGGAACCCGCGTGCCTCGCGGCAGGAGAGCTGTCGCGTACGGAGCCGCTTGATCAACGCCCGCTCTGCGGCTTCCACCGCTTCATCGTCGTCTTCGGCCCGTTCGGGAGGATCAGCGACCCATGCAGGGTGCCACGACGGGGTCTCCTGCGCGGCGACGACATCGTCCGCGGTCCGCTCGCGGTGTCCGAAGAGCGAGATCACCGGCGCCAGGTCGGCGGGTTCCGCCGCCGACCCGGCACCGCTGTGAGGTTGTTCCGTCATCGGATCCTCGCGACCGTCACGTGGGCGCGCGTCACGCGGGACGACGCGCGGCGAGCTCGTCGGACACCGGCCCGTCCGACCGCGCACCGCCGATTCCGAGCTTGTCCTTGATCTTCGACTCGATGTCGGCGGCCGTCTCCGGGTTCTTGAGAAGGAAGTTGCGGGCGTTCTCCTTGCCCTGCCCCAACTGCTCCCCGTCGTAGGTGTACCAGGCACCGGACTTCTTGACGATCGCATGCTCGACACCGAAGTCGATCAGGCTTCCCTCGCGCGAGATCCCGACGCCGTACAGGATGTCGAACTCCGCCTGCTTGAAAGGCGGCGCCATCTTGTTCTTCACGACCTTCACGCGCGTGCGGTTTCCCACCGCCTCCGTGCCGTCCTTCAGCGTCTCGATACGACGGATGTCGAGGCGGACGGAGGCGTAGAACTTCAGCGCCTTGCCACCGGCGGTCGTCTCGGGAGAGCCGAAGAAGACACCGATCTTCTCGCGCAGCTGGTTGATGAAGATCATCGTGGTGTTCGTCTGGTTCAGACCACCGGTCAGCTTTCGCAGCGCCTGAGACATCAGACGCGCCTGCAGACCGACGTGCGAGTCGCCCATCTCGCCTTCGATCTCGGCCTTGGGCACGAGCGCCGCGACGGAGTCGATGACGACGAGATCGATCGCTCCCGATCGGACGAGCATGTCGGCGATCTCGAGGGCCTGCTCACCGGTGTCGGGCTGGGAGACGAGAAGCGCGTCGATGTCGACGCCCAGCTTCTGGGCGTAGTCGGGGTCGAGGGCGTGCTCGGCATCGATGAAGGCGGCGATCCCGCCGGCGCGCTGGACGTTGGCGATCGCGTGGAGGGTCAACGTCGTCTTACCGGAGGATTCCGGGCCGTAGATCTCGATGATGCGGCCGCGCGGGAGCCCGCCGATGCCGAGGGCGACATCCAGCGCGATCGATCCGGTCGGCACCACTTCGACCGGAGCACGCTCGTCGCTGCCCAGTCGCATGACCGAGCCCTTTCCGAACTGCCGGTCGATCTGGGCGAGGGCCGATTCGAGGGCCTTCTCGCGGTCAACGGGTGAGGGCATGACGTGCTCCTTCTGCTGGTGATCCGTCGCCTGTAGGCTGTCGCGCCCCCTCCCGACGGGAGGGATGCTGCGACAAGGCGGGGTGTCCTTCGACGCTGTCCACGCTAGGGAGGGGTTCCGACATTCGTCGCCGGCTCCGCTCGTTCGGTGGACAGACGGTCCCACGACACCCGCTGTGGAGGAGCATACGCCGACGTCGAACACTTCTTCGATGACACGCCGGGAAACGGCGTTCGAATTCAGCGCTTCGGTTCGCGTCGCCCCACGCCGTGACGCCGCGCGTCGGGGACGTCCGCCTCGGCGCACAGCGCGAGCCAGACGGCGCGCGGCGGCTCGCCGATCTTCAAGGCCTCCCGCGCGGTCATCTGCCACGGCGGGAGGATCAGGTCGTCGACGAGGACGCGCCCCTGCGGACCGAATTCATCGTCGACCGCACGATCGAACTCGCTGCGACGCACGGAGGATCGTTCGGTTCAGCGGAGCGAGAGTTCGGCGTCCACCGAGGCGACGAGGTCGTCGGGAACGACGTCGGGGAAGGTCTGGAGACCCTCCAGCACCGAGATGCGGTCGCCCACCTGACGCATGATCGCCGAGATCGGCACGTCGAGGGCTTCGGCCACCGCGGCGAGGATCTCGCTGGATGCTTCCTTCTGACCGCGCTCGACCTCGCTGAGGTATCCGAGTGCGACGCTCGCGCGGCTGGCGACCTGACGAAGGGTGCGGCCCTTCTGCTGACGGAGATCGCGAAGGACTTCGCCGATCTCTTGACGTACCAGGATCATTTCGGGCCCCCTCCTCACTGCTGACTCCGCCGCCGTCCGGGTGGACAACGGTACATCACGAACGATGCCAATCTAATCCCCCGCGACTGGGGAATGGGTGGGAATCACGGAATGTAACGCGGGCGCAACACGGCTATTCCCACGGATCCCGACCCGCCGCTTCCACGGCGAGGAGGACGGCGGAACGGACCGTCTCCGCGCGGATCTCCTCCCGCGTCCCGCTCAGCGCCAGACGCCGGCGCGCGATGCCGCCGGGCGTGGCCACGCTGACGTGGACCGTGCCGACGGGCTGGCCGTCCTGAGGATCGGGACCGGCCACTCCCGTGGTTGCGATCCCGACCTCCGCCGCGAAGAGACGCCGCACCCCCTCCGCCATCTGGTCGGCGACATCCGGGTCCACGGCGCCCACACGAGCGGTCAGCGCGGGGTCGACGCCGAGGACGGACACCTTGCAGTCCGTCGCGTACGCCACGACGCCGCCGCGCACGGTGGCGGAGGCGCCCGGGACCGCCGTGAGCTCCGCGCAGACCAATCCGCCGGTGAGGGACTCCGCGCACGCCACCGACCACCCGCGTCTTCTCAGCGCGGCGAGGAGCTCGGCGCCATCCGTCACGGTCAGCGGGTGCGACGACGCGCCCCGCGCACCTCGGTCACGATGTAGTCGATACCGCTGGCGATCGTCAGGACGACGGCCACCGCCATCGTGATGCCGTTGAGCCAGAAGATCCACTCTCCCACGATGGTCCACAGCGGGAGGAGAGCCAGGGAGAGCGCGACGGCCTGCGCCATCGTCTTCAGCTTGCCCATCCACGCCGCGGCGAGGACGTGGTCGCTGACGACGATGAACCGGTAGACGGTGATGCCGATCTCGCGGACGAGGACGACGACGGTGATCCACCAGGGGAGCTCCGCGAGGATCGACAGCCCCACGAAGGCCGCGCCGGTCAGCACCTTGTCGGCGATCGGATCGAGGAGCTTTCCGAGATCCGTGACGATCTCGTGCCGACGGGCGAGGTAGCCGTCGAGTCCGTCGGTCGCGATGGCGACGATGAACAGGACGGCGGCCCACCAGCGCAACGGCCCCGCGTCGCCGCCGTCCGCCAGCAGCATCCAGACGAACACCGGCGCACAGAGGATCCGTACGACGGTGATCACGTTCGGGAGCTGACGGGGTATGGTCACGCGCCGAGCCTATCGTCCGCGCCGCGCGCGGATCAGTCCCTGCCCGTGAGGCTCCATGCGTCCTCCGACCCCTCGTCCCCTTCGACCACCGGGATGCCGTCGTACTGCGCGTCGACCGCGTCCGGCCCGTAGGGGTCGGCGTCCGCGTCCGCGGGCACGTCGTCGCCGCGAAGTCGGGCCAGCACCGACGGCAGCTGCTCGCCGGTGACGAGTACGTCGCGGGCCTTGGACCCCTCGGACGGACCGACGATCTCGCGGGATTCGAGCAGATCCATCAGGCGCCCGGCCTTCGCGAACCCGACCCGCAGCTTCCGCTGCAGCATCGAGGTCGACCCGAACTGCGTGGAGACGACGAGCTCGGCCGCCGCGAGGAGGAGCTCGAGGTCGTCGCCGATGTCGGCGTCGATCTCCTTCTTCTCCGCCGCCGCCTGGACGTCGGCGCGGTACTCGGGTCGGGCCTGCGCCGTGACGTGGGCGACGACCGCCTCGATCTCCTTCTCGCTGACCCAGGCGCCCTGCACGCGCAGCGCCTTGGACGTCCCCATCGGCAGGAACAGACCGTCGCCCTGCCCGATCAGACGGTCGGCGCCCGGCTGGTCCAGGATGACGCGGGAGTCCGTGACGCTGGTCACGGCGAAGGCGAGGCGCGAGGGCACGTTGGCCTTGATGAGACCCGTCACCACATCGACCGAGGGTCGCTGGGTGGCGAGGACCAGGTGGATGCCGCTCGCTCGGGCGAGCTGGGTGATGCGGACGATCGAGTCCTCGACGTCGCGCGGCGCGACCATCATCAGGTCGGCGAGCTCGTCGACGACGACGAGGAGGTACGGGTAGGGCTTCAGGACCCGCTCGCTCCCCGGCGGGAGGTTCACCTCGCCCGCCACGACGGCCTTGTTGAAGTCGTCGATGTGGCGGAATCCGAACGACGCGAGGTCGTCGTACCGCATGTCCATCTCCTTCACGACCCACTGGAGCGCCTCGGCGGCCTTCTTGGGGTTCGTGATGATGGGAGTGATGAGGTGCGGGACACCGGCGTAGGAGCTCAGTTCCACGCGCTTCGGGTCGATGAGGACCATGCGCACGTCGGCGGGCTTGGCGCGCATCAGCAGACTCGTGATCATCGAGTTCACGAAGCTCGACTTGCCGGAACCCGTCGAGCCCGCCACGAGCAGGTGGGGCATCTTGGCGAGGTTGGCCACGATGTAGCCGCCGCCGACGTCCTTGCCCACACCGATCGTCATCGGGTGCGTGGACTGCGTGGCAGCCTGCGACCGGAGCACGTCGCCGAGCGTCACGATCTCGCGATCGGAGTTCGGGATCTCCACACCGATGGCACTCTTGCCCGGGATCGGGGCGAGGATGCGGACCTCGTTCGAGGCCACGGCGTAGGCGATGTTGTTCGTCAGCGCCGTGATGCGCTCGACCTTCACTCCGTGGCCGACTTCGATCTCGTACTGGGTGACGGTCGGACCGCGCGAGAAGCCGGTGACCCTCGCGTCGACCTGGAACTGCTCGAAGACGTTCGTGATGGCCCGCACGACCGCGTCGTTGGCCTCGGAGCGCGCCTTGTGCGGCGTGCCCGCGGCCAGCGCGACGACCGACGGGAGCCGGTAGGACGCTCCGCCGACGGGTTCGTCCTGGGTCGCGATGCCGTCGAGTCCGGGGAGCTCACCGTCCTCCCCGGCATCCGACGCGGCGTCGTCGCGGAGACCCGTCGCCGAACGCTGCGCCGCGCGGGATGCGCCGGCCATCACCGCCGGATCGATGACCTCGGTGACGGCGTCGGCGGGGGCGGGGGGAAGCGGCGGCACCGGTGGGGTGATGGCCTGCTCGAATCCGCCCTCCCCGCCTCCGGGGTTCAGCAGAGCCGTCAGGTCGTGGGTGCCGAGGCCTTCGTCCGGATCCTTCTCGCGGCCGGTGCGGTTGCGACGCCACCACGGCAGAGAGGGATCGGCGTCGTCGTCGGTCTCGTCGTCGGCCGCGGACCGCGCGGAACGCCGGCGCTCCGCGTCCTCTTCGGGGTCGGCGCCGAACATCCAGGCGTACAGCTCGCCCAACCGCCGACCGATGCGGTTCGGCGGGGTCTTGGTGATGATCAGGAGGCTGAGCGTGGCGAGGATGCCGAGCACGATGTAGGCGCCCACGTCCGTGAGCACGAGCGCGAGCGGTTCGGCGATCATCCAGCCGAAGAGGCCGCCCGCTTCGCTGAGGGCGGGCAGTCCCGCGCTCGGCTGCGGACGACCACCGGCGACATGGCAGAATCCGGCGACGGCGAGGACGAACAGACCGAATCCGATCCCGATGCGCCCGTTGTCGTGCACCGACGACGGATGCCGGAACATCCACCCCGCGAGGAGGAGGAGGAGGACCGGGAGGATGAACGCCTCGCGCCCGACGAGGGCGCCGACCGAGTAGGCGCTGATGAGACGCGCGGCCTCGGTGCCGATGAGGAACCACTCGACCACCGCGCCGAGCACGGCGAGCAGCACGAGCAGCAGCGGGAACCCGTCACGGCGCTGGTCCTTCTCGAGCGTCTCGGGCCCGAACGCGCGGAAGAGCCCGCCCACGGCGTGCGCGACGCCGAGCCAGGCCCGGACGGCGATCGGTGGACGGTCGACGTCGTCGACGTAGCGCTTCGGCGCCGGCTCGGGCTTCGAAGCGCGCGAGGACGAGGAGCGGGAGGAGGCGCGTCCTCTCGTGGGCGCGGCGGAGCTCTTGGGCATCCCCCCACGGTAAGCCGCCGCGTCGACAACCGCGGGCAACCACGCGGCGCTTCGCGCGGGTCAGCGCAGGCGCTTGACCATCGTGTCCCGACCGAGACCGCTCTGCGTCACCGCGAACCCTTCGCTGCGGTAGAGGGTGACGGCGAAGTTGTCCCGCTCGACGCTGAGGCTCAACCGGGCGAAGCCCTTCGCGCGGGCGGTCTCGCAGAGGCGCTGCAGCAGTGCCCGCCCGACGCCGTGCGCGCGCCAGATGGGTCGGACCCCGATGATGAGCTCCGGCACCCCGGTGCCGACCCACCCGAACCCCGGCTCGCTGCGCGGCAGCATCCGGTACCAGGTCGCACCGATCGGCTCGCCGCGGAGATCCTCCGCGACGAAGCCGGTGTCGCCCGGCCGCATCCATCCCGTGAGGTAGCGGCTGTGCTCCGCAGACGAGATCACCTCGTGTCGCGGCCGTGCTCCCCCACCGCGCCAGTTCGCCGCCTCCACCACCATGTCGCCGAGGAATCCGCCGTCCGCCTGCACGGCGGGGCGGATGCGGAAGCTCTCGGCCATGGCGTGATCCCCCGGGGGCTCAGGCCTCGATCACGAGGGGCACGATCATGGGCCGCCGGCGGAGGCTCTGGTTGACCCAGCGGCCGATGGTGCGACGCACGACCTGGGAGAGCGCGTGGCTGTCGCGCACTCCCGACTGCGCCGCCTCGGCGAGCGCCGCGGCGATCTTCGGCTTGACGCCGTCGAAGACCTTGTCGTCCTCGGCGAAGCCGCGCGCGTGGATCTCGGGCCCCGACACGACCTTGCCGGTGGCGGCGTCCACCACGACGATGACGGAGATGAACCCCTCCTCGCCGAGGATCCGGCGGTCCTTCAGATCGGCGTCGGTGATCTCTCCCACGGTGGACCCGTCGACGTAGACGAATCCGATGTCGAGCTGACCCACCACCTGCGCGTGACCGTCCTTGAGGTCCACGACCGTGCCGTTCTCGGCGAGGATCGTCCGCTCGGCAGGGATGCCGGTGTCCTGGGCGAGCCGCGCGTTGGCCATCAGGTGCCGGTACTCGCCGTGGACGGGGAGGACGTTGCGGGGCTTGAGGATGTTGTAGCAGTACAGCAGCTCCCCCGCTGCGGCGTGCCCGGAGACGTGCACCTTGGCGTTGCCCTTGTGCACGACGTTCGCCCCGAGCTTGGTGAGGCCGTCGATGACACGGTAGATCGCGTTCTCGTTGCCGGGAATCTGGCTCGAGGCGAGGATGACGGTGTCGCCCGGACCAGGTTCGATCTCGTGATCGAGGTTCGCCATCCGCGACAGCACCGCCATCGGCTCGCCCTGCGAGCCGGTGGACATGTACACGATCCTGTCGTCGGGGAGGTCGCGCGCCTTCTTGTAGTCGATCAGCACGCCCTCGGGAACGGTGAGGTAGCCGAGGTCGGCCGCGATCCCCATGTTCCGGACCATGCTGCGCCCGAGGAGCGCCACGCGGCGGCCGTGGGCATGAGCGGCGTCGAGGACCTGCTGCACGCGGTGCACGTGGCTGGAGAAGCTCGCCACGATGACGCGGCGCGGAGCGCGGGCGATCACCTGCTCGAGGACGGGACCGATCTCGCGCTCCAGCGGGGTGAACCCCGGCACGTCGGCGTTGGTCGAGTCGACGAGGAAGAGGTCGACGCCCTCCTCGCCGAGGCGCGAGAAGGCGCGCAGATCCGTCAGGCGGCCGTCCAACGGCAGCTGATCCATCTTGAAATCGCCGGTGGCCAGGACCACGCCCGCGGGGGTGCGGACGGCGACGGCGAGCGCGTCGGGGATCGAGTGGTTCACCGCGATGAACTCGAGCTCGAACGGCCCGAGCTGCTCGATCTGCCCCTCCCGCACCGTGAGGCTGTAGGGCCGCACGCGGTGCTCCTTCAGCTTGGCCTCGGTGAGCGCGAGCGTGAGACCGGAGCCGACGATGGGGATGTCGTTCTTGATCTTCAACAGATACGGGACGGCGCCGATGTGGTCCTCGTGCCCGTGGGTCAGGACGACCCCGACGACGTCGTCCAGCCGGTGCCGGATGGGCTCGAAGTCGGGGAGGATCAGGTCGACGCCGGGCTGGTGCTCCTCCGGGAAGAGCACGCCGCAGTCGATGATGAGCAGCTTCCCGGCGTACTCGAAGACGGTCATGTTCCGGCCGACTTCGCCGAGGCCGCCGAGCGGGAACACCCGCAGGGTGCCCTCGGGAAGCGCGGGCGGGTCGTAAACGGTGGTGGGCATGCGTTCGCCTCCTCGGGATGCCGCAGCATCCCCTCATTCACTCCGCGTCCGCCGGCGCGAAGGCTTTCATCTGGTGGTGCCCGACACCCTGGGGAGGGCGCCGCCGGCGGCGGCGTTGCGGTCGGGACGGAAGTTGGAGAAATCGACCCCGGGGACGTCGCGGACGAGGGCGAGCTCGTCTTCGATGACGGCGGCCTCCCATTCCTCGGGTCCGACCAGGGGCAGGCGCACGCGAGGACTCCCGATGCGGCCGAGACCGTGGAGGATGTACTTCGCCGACACGGTGCCGGGCACGTGGGTCATGACCGCGCGCACCAGGGGCTCGAGTCCGCGATGCGCGGCGGTGGCCGCCTGCAGGTCGCCGCGGTTCACCGCGTCGACGATCTCGCGGTACGGCTGCGGGGCGATGTTCGCCGTCACGCCGATGAGGCCGGTCGCCCCGATCGACAGGTGCGGCAGCACGTTGGCGTCGTCACCGGAGAAGTACATCAGGTCGGTCTGGTTCAGCACGCGGCTGACCTCGCTGAAATCGCCCTTGGCGTCCTTGATGGCGAGGATGTTGGGGTGCTTGGCCAGACGCAGGACCGTCTCGTAGCGGATGGGGACGCCGGTGCGACCGGGGATGTCGTAGAGGATGACCGGGAGGTCGGTGGCATCCGCGACGAGACGGAAGTGGGTCAGGATCCCGGCCTGCGTCGGCTTGTTGTAGTAGGGCGTGACGATCATGATGCCGTCGGCACCGGCGCGCTCGCTGGCCTTGTAGAGCTCGATGGCGTGGGCGGTCTCGTTCGAACCGCCGCCGGTGATGATCGCGGCGCGTCCCGCCGCGACGTCCTTGCCCACCTCGACGAGGCGCAGCTTCTCGGCATCCGTCAGCGTGGAGGTCTCCCCCGTGGTGCCGGTGACGACGATGCCGTCGGCGCCGGCGCTGATGACGTCGTCGATGTGCTTCTCGACCGCGGGCCAGTCGACCTCGCCGTCGGCGGTCATCGGGGTGACCAGCGCGACGAGCACCTGTCCGAAGGGGTTGCCCGAATGCGTCATGCTCTCAGGGTATCGGGGTTCACCCGGCCCGCACGTCCCTCTCAGCGACCCTGCTCGCCGACGCGGGCCGCGATCGTCGGCGGGACGACCCGTGTCAGCGCGACCAGAAGCCGGTATCGGAGCGACGGGATGCTGACCGCCCGCCCGCGCGCGGCGTCGCGCAACGAGGCGTCGACGACGAACGGCGCATTCAGCCACAGGCCCGCGGGAACGCCCTCGGCGCCCGCCTCCAGGCCCATGCGGCGATGGAAGTCGGTGTGCGTGAACCCCGGGCACACCGCCGTGACGGTGACCCCGCGCGCGGCGTATCTCGCGTTCGCCCAGCGACTGAAGCTGACGAGCCACCCCTTGGCGGCGCCGTAGGTGGACCGCGGGATGAAGGCGGCGACCGAGGCGATGTTGAGGATGCGCCCCCGCCCGCGCGCGCACATGCCCTCGAGAGCGGCGTGCATCAGACGCATCGGAACCTCCACGTGCAGGGCCAGGTGGGCGGCCTCCGCCTCGATGTCGTTCCGCTCGAAGTCCAGGGGGAGACCGAACCCCGCGTTGTTGACGAGCACCTCGACGGGCGCCTCCGTCGCACGCAGGCGGTCCTCGACGGCCGCGCGCGCTCCCGCGTCGAGGAGGTCTGCGACGATCACCTCGACGTGGACTCCGAACCGGGATCGGATGTCGACCGCGAGCGCGTTGAGGGCGGCACCGTCGCGCGCGACGAGCACGACGTCGGCACCGCGCGCCGCCAGCCGCCGGGCGTATTCGGCGCCGAGGCCCGAGCTCGCGCCCGTGATCAGTGCGGTCGGCATGTCAGCCCTCCCGTCGTAGGGTCAGGAAGCGGTACCGGACTCCGCCCGACGAGGTGTGCCAGCCGGTCTCGGGGTCGGCGACGACCGGCGCCCAGCCGGTCCGCTCGGGCGCCCGGGTGTCTCCGGCCACGGCGAGGTCGAGCTCGGTGACCTCGAGCAGATCGGCCCGCGCGATCGTGTCCCGGTACAGCCTGCCCCCGCCGATGATCCAGACGAGGTCGGACCCCGGCGCGGACGCCGCCGCGGCGAGCGCGGCATCGATCGACGAAGCGACGACGGCCCCCTCGGCCGAGAACGCCCGGTCTCCGGTCAGGACGATGTTCGTCCTCGAGGGAAGGGGACGGAAGCGCTCCGGGAAGGACTCCCATGTGCGACGGCCCATGACGACGGGATGCCCGGTGGTCAGCCGGCGGAACCGGGCGAGATCCTCCGGGACGTGCCACGGCATTCCTCCCGCGTCGCCGATGACGCGGTCGCGGGCCTCCGCCCAGATCAGTCCCAGGCGCGGTCGCGGGGCGGACGGGTCGCTCACACGGCCACCGCACCGCGGATCGCCGGATGGTGCCGGTAGCCCTCCACGACGAAGTCCTCGTAGCGGTAGTCGAGGATCGACGCGGGCCGGCGGTCCAGGCGCAGCGTCGGCAGCGGATACGCCTCGCGGCTCAGCTGCTCGCGCACCTGCTCGCGATGGTTGTCGTAGATGTGGCAGTCTCCGCCCGTCCAGACGAAGTCGCCGACCTCGAGGTCGGTCTGCTGGGCGATCATCGTGGTGAGCAGCGCGTAGGAGGCGATGTTGAAGGGGACCCCGAGGAACATGTCCGCGCTGCGCTGATACAGCTGGCACGACAGCTTCCCGTCCGCGACGGCGAACTGGAAGAGCGCGTGACAGGGTGCCAAGGCCATGTCCGGGATGTCGGCCGGGTTCCACGCCGACACCACCAGCCGGCGCGAGTCCGGATCGGTGCGGATCTTCTCGACGACGTCGTTGATCTGATCGATCGATCCCCCGTCGCGGGTGGGCCAGGAGCGCCACTGCACGCCGTAGACGGGGCCGAGCTCGCCGTCGGCGTCCGCCCACTCGTCCCAGATCGTCACTCCGGCATCCTGCAGCCAACGGACGTTCGATTCCCCGCGGAGGAACCAGAGGAGCTCGTACGCGATCGAGCGGAAATGCACGCGCTTGGTCGTGATGAGCGGGAAACCCCGGGACAGGTCGAAACGGATCTGACGACCGAAGACGCTGGTGGTGCCCGTCCCCGTCCGGTCGTCCTTGTGCGTGCCGTTGTCGAGGACGTCGCGGAGGAGATCTTCATAGGGCGTCGGAATCGGCGTGGTCACATCGGTCACGATACCCCGGCGTCATCTCCCGCCACAGACGCCGCGACCCTCTCCGGCCGGGATACGATCTCCTGTCGTGGACACCCTCAGTGCGCTCATCGGTCTCGTCGTCCTGGTCGGGGCGACCGCCGGCGTCGGCGCGTACATCCAGCGGCGTCCGAAGCGCGTCCGCCGCGACGTGTCGCACGAGGTCGTCGACCCCCGGCGCCTCGGCGCGGAGTCGCTCGGCGAATCCGCGACACTCCTGCAGTTCTCCACCGAGATGTGCACGCGGTGCCCCGGCGTGCACCGGATGCTGGCCCAGACGGCCGCGGCGCACCCCGGCGTCCTCCACCTCGATGTCGACCTGACGCATCGGCCCGACATCGCGCGCCACTTCCACGTCCTGCAGACGCCGACGACGCTGGTGCTGGACCGTGACGGCGTGATCCGCACCCGCCTCGGCGGCGTCCCCGGACGCGAGGTGCTCGACCTCGAGCTGACGCGTCTGACCGGAGCGACCGCCCATGCCTGAGCGCTCGCCGGCGCACGGGATCGACCCTCGGGGTCCGCGCGTCGCCGCGGGGATCACCTCGCTCCTGCTTCTCGTGGACGTCTTCCTCGCGCTGACGGGTCTCGCCTCGTCGGCCGCGCTGCCGGCGGCGAGTGTGTCCGAGCGGATGCAGGATCCGGCGTTCCTGCTCCTCGGCGCCATCGCCTTCCTCTTCCTGTGGGGCGTGCTCTCGCCGCGCACCGCTCCCTGGGGCGTCCTCTTCCGCACGGTGATCGCGCCGCGCCTGTCACCGCCGGCGGAGCGCGAAGATCCGCGGCCTCCTCGATTCGCCCAGGGCGTCGGTCTCGTCGTGAGTCTCACCGGTCTCCTCCTGCAGCTCGCCGGGGTTCCGTGGGGCCTCACCGCCGCCGCGGCGGCCGCGTTCGTCGCCGCGTTCCTGAACGCCGTCTTCGGGCTTTGCCTGGGATGTCAGATGTATCTTGTCCTCCAGCGCGCCGGCCTCGTGGGACGAGCGCGGCCCCGCCTTCCCTGACAGCCCGTCCGCGCGCAAGCCCGCGCGCCGGGGCGACCGCGACGTTAGGCTGACCGCACGACGCCCGATCCGCGGGCGCACAGCACAGGGAGGTCGCCATGACCGTCACCAGCGAAGCCACCACGTCGTGGAAGGGCACGCTCGCCGAAGGCTCCGGCGAGGTCTCCTTCGTCTCGTCCGGACTGGGCGCCTACCCGGTCAACTGGAAGGCGCGCAGCGAGGGCTCCACATCCGTCACCACGCCCGAGGAACTGATCGCCGCGGCCCACGCGTCCTGCTTCTCGATGGCCCTCTCCCACGCCCTCGGCCAGAACGGCACCCCGCCGGAGTCGATCGAGACCACCGCGTCGGTGACCTTCGTCCCGGGCACCGGGATCTCCGGCAGCCACCTGAACGTCAACGCCGTGGTCCCCGGACTCTCCGCGGAGGACTTCGACCGGATCGCCGAGGACGCGAAGTCCGGGTGCCCCGTCTCCCAGGCGCTCGCCGGGATCGAGATCACCCTCGAGGCGACGCTTGCCTGAGGACCGCCCGCTCTCCCACGTGGTCGTGGCCGGAGCCTCGGGACTGATCGGCGGAGCACTGCGCGCCGCGCTGATCGCCCGTGGCGCCCGGGTCACCTCCCTTGTGCGACGACCCGTGTCCGGACCCGACGAGGTGTCCTGGCTCGTCGACGACGACTCCCTCGATCCCGATGTCCTCGCCGGCGCCGACGCCGTCATCGGCCTCAACGGCGCGAGTATCGGTCGCTTCCCCTGGACGCCGCGGTACAAGAACACCCTGCTGTTCTCCCGGGTTACGCCGACGCGGGCGATCGCGGGTGCCGTGAAGGCTCTCGGCGACGATGCGCCGGCCTTCGTCAGCGCCTCCGCCGTCGGGTACTACGGTTCCGCCCCCGGGGTGCGTCTGGACGAGTCCTCCCCCCGGGGCGAGACCTTCCTCGCGGACGTCTGCGGCGAGTGGGAATCGGCCGCACAGAGTGCCGGTCCCCGCGCACGGGTCGCCCTGCTGCGCACCGCCCCCATCGTCCATCGGGACGGTGTGCTCAAGCCCCTGATGCTGCTCACACGACTCGGGCTCGGGGGCCCGATCGGGCGGGGCACCCAGGCATGGCCGTGGATCTCGCTGGACGATGAGATCGGAGCGATCCTCCACATCCTCGACACCAAGCTGAGCGGTCCCGTCAACCTCACCGGCCCGACCCGGGCCACCGCGAACGACCTGGGATTCGCCCTCGCCGTCCGGATGAATCGCCCGTTCGTGCTCCGTGCACCGGAATGGGCGCTGCGGCTGGGACTGGGGCGCGACGCCACGGAGGCACTCCTGACCTGCGATGCGGATGTCGCGCCCGCGGTCCTGTCGGACTCCGGCTACCGCTTCACCCATCCCACGGTGGAGGAGGCGGTCGTCGCCGCGGTCGGCTGATCAGGAGCCGGCGCCCTCGGCGGCGGCACGGTAGGCCTCGAGATCGGCCAGGTTGTCGGCGACGAACCGCTCCTCCTCCTCGAACCTCACCTCTTTCTCCGTCGCGCGGTATTCGACCGACTCCCGGCAGCGCGCATCAATCTGCGCCAGAGCGATCTCACGCTCCCGGAGACGTTCGATCTGCGGGTCGTCCCACGCCGTCTCGCCGCCCGCCTTCAGCAGCTCCTGCAGGGAGACGTTGATCTCGGAGACGGGGTCCAGCGGAGACGTGAAGCCGTCTTCGCCCTCGTCGGCCATGCAGGCGGCCCACCGTGCATTCAGCGCGACGATGTCCTGCTGCTCGTTCAGCTGGGTGTAGAAGGCCATCACCGCGTCGTTCAGGGCTCGAAACCGGTCGCCTCTGAGCGGATCATCGGCCGCGTCGGCGATCTCGGCCTGGCCGAAGCACCCGCCCTTGCTCGGGTCGTACACCCCGTCCGCGTCGAACGCGTCCATGGATCCGACGAGCGCTTCGTAGTAGGCGATGCGCTCTGAGTCGGAGAGCCCGTCGACGATCGCCTCGTTCGGGTCCTCGGGGATCATGACCTGCACCTGATCGGGTCCGTCGACGATCCCGTATCCCCACCGCTCGATCCACGCGGGGTCGTCGAGCTCGGGCGATCCCCACGTGTTGAAGTCGAATCCGAGCCGGGTGGGCGGCGCCGGGATGTAGTCGAAGCCCTGTTCCTTCATGCACTCGGCGACGACCTCCTCCCTCGCCAGAAGCCGCGCGTTCCCCTCCTCGCGCCGCTCCTGCTCGCTCATCCCGGTGCCCTCCGCCGCGAGCAGGTACTCATCGATCGGCGAGACCGCCCGCTCCTCACCTCCGGTGGTGGCCGTGCATCCGCTCAGGAGCAGGATGCCGGCGAGCACGATGGCCCCGCGGAATCGATTCTGCGAGCTCATGGGATCTCCTTCGATGACGAGCCGACGTGGGTGGGCACCCATGGGAGCGCTCCCAGGACTAGTTTAGACGACCAGTCCCGACAAGGGAAGGTCAGTTTCCGCCGCGGAGCGCCGACACCGGCTCGATCGACGATGCACGCCGGGCGGGGAACCATCCCGCTCCGAGTCCGACGAGTGCCCCGAGCACGATGCCGCCCACGGCGACCAGGCCGTCGACCACGGGTGTCCACTGCTGCGCCAGCGCGAATACGACGATGCCGAGGACCGCGAGCGCCGCGCCGACGAGACCTCCCAGCAGGCCGATGACGACGGACTCGACGACGAACTGGGCGCCGATCTGGCGGCGGGTCGCGCCGAGGGCGCGGCGGAGGCCGATCTCCGGCACCCGCTCGGAGACGTTCAGCATCGTGACGTTCGCGATACCGAGCGCGCCGGCGAGGAGGACGATGCCGCCGAGGATGAGGAAGATGACGTTGACGTCGGCCTGGACATTCGACCCCAGCTCGGACCCCGCGCCGGGGGCCGACACCTCCAGGCGATCGGGGCCGTCCGGCAGCAGGGTCAGTGCCGCCTGCGTGCCGACCTGCGCGCCGGTTCCCGGAAGGATCCGGATCTGGAGATCACCGGGCGCCGCGAGGGCCCGCTCCACGCGTGCGGTCCCCACCGGCATGACCACGGCGTCCGACAGCTCCCCTCGCGATTGCAGTCCGGCGTAGATGCCCATCACGGCGTACGCGGTGTCGCCGATGAACACGGAGGGCTGACTGTCCACGCGGTTCACGCCCAGACGCTCGGCGGCGCGCTCCCCGAGCACCACCACCCGGTCGCCGCGCATCTCGTGCCCGCCGTCGAACATCCGGCCCGTGACGAGCTCGCCCCCGAGGACGTCCAGAAGCTCCGGTCCCGCCGCCACGAGCCGCGGCGAGGCCACCGCGGGGGCTGCCGGATCGTTCACGGGGACGGCGGTGATCGCATCCTCGCCCTCGGTCCCCAACTCGGCGATCGTCGTCGCCGCCTCCACGCCGACGAGACGTTGCACGCGTTCGGCCGCGTCCCACGGCAGGCGTGCGGTGGCGACGGCGTCCCCGGACTGCGACTGCGCGCTGCCGGGCGCCACCACCACCTGGGTGCCGCGGACGGCGTCGAACTGTCGTTGGATCTGGGTGGCCGCGGTCTGGGAGAAGCCGATGGTCGCCACGAGCGCCCCCACTCCGAGGACCGTGCCGATGACGGTCATGATCAGCCGCGCCGGCCGCGAACCGATGTCGGCGGTGGCCTCCACGACGAGATCCTGGAAGGTGAAGCGGTCGGCCCGGGCGACCGGTGCTGTCAGAACGGGCTCGGGCGCGGCATCCGTGCTCGACCTCCGCCGACGGGGAAGGAGGCGCATCATGCGAGCTCCGAGATGCGACCGTCGGAGATCCGCACGCGCCGCTCGGCACGCTCCGCGACCGCGAGATCGTGGGTGATGACCACCAGGGTGAGACCGTCGGCACGGAGGTCGTCGAACAGCTCCATCACCTCCGCGCTCGTCGCCTCGTCGAGGTTGCCGGTCGGTTCGTCGGCGAGGAGGATGCGCGGCGTGCTGACCACCGCCCGTGCCACCGCGACGCGCTGCCGCTCCCCGCCGGACAGGGTCGGCGGATGGAAGCTGACACGATGCCCGAGACCCACCCGCTCCAGCACCGCCCGCGCGCGTCCTTCTCGCTCCTCGCGCGGCACGCCGCTGTAGAGCATCGGCATCATGACGTTCTCCAGCACCGTCCGGCGCGGCATGAGGTGGAATGCCTGGAAGACGAATCCGATCCACTGCGCCCGCACCCGGGCACGCTGGTCGTCGTCGAGGACGCCGGTCACCACCCCGTCGATCCGGTACTCCCCCACCGTCGGACGATCCAGGAGCCCCAGCAGATTCAGCATCGTGGACTTTCCTGAGCCGCTCGGGCCGACGATGGAGACGTAGTCCCCCGCCTCGACGGTGAGATTGACGGCCTTCAGAGCCTGGACCTCGGGGACGCCGGGGAAGGAGCGCGTGACGTCGCGGAGTTCGATCAGACTCATCGCCCCACCACCACGAGGTCCCCCTCGTCCAGCTCGCCTTCCGTCGCGGTCACCTCCACCTGGCCGCCCGCGGCCAAGCCCGTCTCCACCACGACCAGCCGCGTGTCCGCATTCTCCCCGTCGCGAGGGTCGCCGTCGACGACCTCGACCCGGGATTCCCCGCCCGGCCCCGCCGTGAGCGCCACGATCGGGACGAACAGCACGTCTCCCCCCGTGGCGCCGACCGGAATGGTCACGCGGACGTTGCGCCCCTGCACCTGGACGGCCTGTTCCGGATCAAGCGGCGCCGGCTCGAGGGTGACCGTCCAGCGAGCGCCGGCATCCGCGCCCGGAGTCAGTGCCGTGACCTCCGCCTCGTGGAGCCCACCGTCGGGAAGATCGAAGGTGGCGATGTCGCCGACGCTCAGCAGTGACGCGTCCGCCGCCGCCACGCCGCCCACGATCGTCGTGGAGGCCCCCGAGACCACCATCGCAGCGCCCTGCAGAACCTGACCGCGCGCCACGTTCACCGCGTCCACCCGGCGCGGGAGATCGGTGAGGTAGAGGACCTCGCCGGACGGGAGCGTCGGAAGCGCGGCCTGCTGCGCGCGCTCGAGGGCCGCGCGCGCGTCGGCGAGCTGACCGCGCGCGGCATCGACGGCCGCGCGCTGCGCCGAGACGTCCGAGCCCGCTCCCAGCTGATCCCGCTGCAGCTGCGCCAGCGCCAGGGCGTCCTCGGCGTCTCCGACGGAAGCCTGCCACTGAGCGACCGCGGCGGGAGAGTCGTCCGGCGGGGACGGGCGCGCCGCGCGCGCACTCTCGAGCGCCCGGTGCGCGCTGGCGACGGCGTTGTCCGCCTGCCGGATCTCCACCGCACTCGGTCCCGACGATGCGCGACCGAGCTCCGCCTCGGCCGCGGCGACGGACTGCTCTCCCGCGGCCACCGCGTCCTGAGCGGCATTCAGTCCGTCCGCCGCGCCCTCCGGCAGAGGCGGTGCGGGGTACCCGATCCGCGAGTAGAGCTCGGTCACCGCCGCAGCGGCGGCGGCGTCGAACACATCCGACGCCGGATCGCCGGCGTCGATCCCGACGGAGGCCATGGCCTGCTTGAACTGGGTCACGTCCGGTCCCGACATGCCGTACACCAGCGTCCGATAGGCGGGCAGCTCGCCGGGCAGGACGATCACGGGCCGTCCCGCCACGGCGAGCGCAACCGAGAGGGCCTCCAACTCCGTCCCCGTCTCGGGCACGGCACCGGTGACCACGGCAGGGCCGCCGAGGGCGGCGGTGTCGATGGTGACCTCGACCGCGTCCGCATACCCGACGTCGCCCCGGATCGTCACGTCGTTGCTCAGCACGCCGTATTCCACCGGCACCGTGACCAGACCCGGGGCCGGTGCGTCGGCGGTCGCCGTGTCCGCCGGCACGACGAAGCGGCCGATGAGAAGGCCTGCGACCAGGGCGACGATCGCCGCCGCGGCCACGATCCACAACGGCCGGTTGGTCCGGAGCACTCGCGTCCAGCCCGCCCGTCGTGTCACCGCCTCGTCGCCGGATGCGGTCAGGAGGTCGTCCATCCCCTCGTCCGCGATCACGGGCTCGTCCTCGCGGTCGTGGCTGGAAGCGTCGTCGACCTCGTCGCGGGCGCTCATCGGTCCTCGTCCCCCGGCGTGCGACGTCGTCCGGACATCAGGAGCGCTGCTCCGCGGCGGCCTTCATCGCGTCGAGCTCGACCTGGTGATCGGCGATGAACTGCTCTTCGAGCGCGACCACGACCTCCTGTCGGCGCTCGCGATAGTCCGTGCTCTCGCGGCAGTCCAGGTCAGCGAGAGCGAGCTCGATCTCCCGCTCGGCCAGCTCGTCGAGGGCGGGGTCGTCCTCCACCCATTCGGTCTGGTTCTCGTAATAGGCGTTCAGCTCGTCGTTGATGCTCGTCATGGCCTCGCTCTGACGGGCGAACCCTGCGTGTCCGGCCTCCGACATGCACGCGGCCCACTCGGCATCGATCTCCGACATTCCGGACGCAGAATCCAGATCGGTGTAGAACTGGTTGATCTCCTCCATAAGAGGCGCGAACTCCTCCGACGTCAGCGGGTTGTCGCCGTCGATCTCGTGTTGCGCCCAGCCATAGCAGCCGGCGGTCTCCCAGTTCCACTCGTAAGAGCCGTTCTCATCGAGCTCCTCCTCGGGAACAGACGGCCCGTAGAGGGCTTCGTAGAAGGCCGTCTGCTCGGTTGCGGTGAGCGAGTTGACGTACTCCTGATTCGGATCCTCGTACACCTCCTCGGCGTCGGGCTGCTCGTCCATCCCCGGCCAGCGGACCATGCCGTACCCGTACTGCGCGACCCACTCGCGATCGTCGGGCTGCCATTCCTCGCCGGACGAGTAAGACGCACCTGTGTCGACGTTGGGGGCGTAGTCGAAGCCCTGCTCCTTCATGCACGTGGCCATGAGCTCCTCGCGCTCGAGGTTCTGCTCTTCGAACATTGCAGCCTGCTCGTCCTCGCTGAGGTCGCCGCCCCAGAGCGCCGCCATGTACTCGCCGAGCGGCGATTCCTGTTGCGCGGATTCGCCGTCGGATGCCGCGGTGCATCCGGTCAGGACCAGCAGGAGGGCAGCGGCGCCGGCCACCGAGTGAGCGCGTGTTTTCTGCATGAGCGAGAGACTTTCCGTGTGAGCGCGAACCGTACTCGGGCCACGATAGCCGCCGCATGTCTCGCGCGACATCCATCCGGAGATGTATCCGGACTCCCCCGGCGGTGGGATGCCGAGTCCACGATCGAGAGCGAATCAGGAGCCGTCGTCGCCCTTGTGGAGCCGGATCGCCGTGCGGACTGCCTCCCGTGCGCGGCGGCGGTCGCCCGCGGCGTCGTAGGCGAGCCCGAGCCGATACCAGGCGCGCCAGTCATCGGGATGGGCGGTGACGTCGTCGCGGAACTGCGGAAAGAGGACCTCCCCCTCGCTGCGCACGATGCGCCCGCTCGGACGGACGGCGACGTCGACGTCGGGAAGGGCGTCCTCGTCCTCCAGAAGACGACCGAGACGCTGTGCACGAGCGCCGAACCAGAGCTCTCGACCGAGCGCCCACACCGCGATCAGCGGAAGCACGATGAGTGCGACCCCCATCGCGACCCCGACCGGATCCCCGCTGGCGAGGAAGATGACCGCGCGCTGACCGACGAGGACGATGTAGAGGGCGAGGGCGGCGGCCATGACGGCCACGCCGATCCGGGCGCTCATGCTCCCGTGGCGCGGGCGACTTGACCGGGGGCGCCGCCGTCGTCAACACCGCCGTCGTCGACGTCGCCGGGAGCGGGGCGACCGATGCCGATGTCGATGAGGCTGTCGAGACCCACCGTCACCCCTCGCAGGTCGCGGACGCCGCCGAGCGCGAGCCGGATGCCGGGCCCGTAGGCCTGTGCGGGCTCCACGGTGTCGTGCACGATCGTGAGGGATTCCCCAGGACCGGACAGGACCGTCTCCTGGCGGGCGACGACCCCGGGACGGCGCAGCGAATGCACCGGGATGCTGGCGACCTGCTGGCCGCGGGCGCGCTGGTCCACGTGCGGTGCCGCCACCGGGCCGACCTCCCGGCGCGCGGCAGCGATGAGCTCGGCCGTGCGCACCGCGGTGCCGCTCGGCGAATCGATCTTCGTCTCGCGATGGGCTTCGACGATCTCGACCGAGGGGAAGAAGGGCGCGGCGGCGGCGGCGAGCGCCGACCCGAGAACCGACCCGAGGGAGAAGTTCGGGACGAAGAGGGCGGCGATCCCCGAGGCCTGGATCGCCGGACGGACCAGGGCGATCCGCTCGGCCGACCAGCCCGAGGTGCCGACGATGATGTCGATCCCACGCTCGGCCGCGGCGCGGACGACGTCGATGGATACCGCCGGGACGGACGCGTCGATGACGAGGTCCGCTCCGTCGAGGTCCGTGAGAGGCGACCGGGAGGTGAGCACGGCCACGACGTCGTAGTCCGCCTCGGCGGCGAGGACGTCGCAGATGATGCGTCCGAGTTTGCCGGTGCCGCCCACGATGGCCACGCGCGTCGTCATGCGCTCCATCCTAGGCGGGGCTCAGAAGGCGTACGGCTCGGGGAGGCCGGTGCGCATCTCCACCGGCAGGTGCGCGGTGTCGTTGTGGGACAGCACGGTCCACGGGCGTCCCTGCTTCTGGGCGAGCACCGTCAGGCCGCAGTGGGCCTGGTTGAGCGTCATCCATCGCCACTCGGGCGCTTGGAGGACCTCGCGCACGAACCACGCGATGACGAAGTTGTGGGTGATGAGAAGCTCGTGCACGTCCTCGGTACGGCGCACGAGGAAGGCGCTGACGGCGTCGTCCATCTGCGCCCGGCCCGCTTCCACCTCTGCTTCGGTGATGGAGCCGAAGAACGGTTCGAACACCGTCGGGGTCTCGGGCGTCATCCCCGTCGGAATGCAGTCGAACAGCAGCGCCGACGGCTGCGGAGACACCGACGGCATGCGCTCGGCGACGGCATCCGCCGTCTGGCTCGCACGCATGAGCGGCGAGTGCCACACGGCGTCGAAGGGGACGCCCGATAGGCGGTCCGCGAGGAGAGAGGCCTGCCGTCGACCGCGGGGAGAGAGGGGTCCGTCGATGAGTCCGTGCTCGGCGTCCTGGTGTTCGCCGTGCCGCACGAGGTAGATGTAGTGCGTCACGCTGCTCACTTCGTCGGGGATCCGGTGCCCGCGGGCACGTCTTCCCACCCTATGTCAGAGCGCGCGGATGCCGCACGCCCCCGCCCCGCTACTGCGAAGCCCGTCCGATCTCGGCGAGCTGGGCCCGGCTCAATCGCACCCCGACACCCTGCACCAGCTCCTCGACGTGGGCCGGGGCGTAGGCGTTGACGATCGGCGCCGTCACCAGTCGTTGGGCCAGCAGCCACGCCACCGCCACCGCGGCATCGGGAACACCGAGTTCGACTCCGACCTCGTCCAGCGCGCGCAACGTGCGCGAACCGCGCCGGTTCAGGTGCGCGGCCATCTGCGCGCCGCGCACCGACAGGCCGGTGCGGACACGGGAGCGGTGCCGCCCCGAGAGGAAGCCGTGCTCCAGCGCATGGCTCGGAGTGACCGCCATCCCCTGGGCACCGGCGACGAGGCGGAGATCGGCGTCGAACTCGTGACGGCGGAGCACGTTGAACGGCACGTCCAGGACGGTGAGACGCGGGTAGCCGGCAGACGAGAGGATCCGCGCCTCGACCAGCTGGGCGGCGGTGTAGCCGGCGGCGCCGATGGCGCGCACCTTTCCGGAGTCCACCAGCCATTCGACGGTCGCGAGGGTGTCCTCGAGGGCCGTCGCCGAGTCGGTCATCGCGTCGAGGGTGAGCACGTCGATGCGGTCGGTGTCCAGGCGCACAAGGGATGCTTCGACGGCGCGGACGAGACTCACCGGCCCGAGACCGGGGTTGTCGGGGTGCCCCCCGACCTTGACGGTGAGGACGACGTCGTCGCGCACGCCGCGCGAGTGCAGCCACTGGCCGATGATGTGCTCGCTGCGACCGGCGGAGTACGCATCCGACGTGTGCACGGCGTTCCCCCCGCGCAGGAGGTACGCGTCGAGGATGTCGTGGCTCGATTCCAGATCGACGTTCCAGCCGAACTCGGCGCCGCCGAGGATGAGCGGGAAGACCGACAGACCGCTCTCCCCGAGGGCCACCCGCACGGCGGATCCCACCGGCGGTCCCTGCACGGGGATCGGCGCCGACGGGTGCGAGGCCGCGGCTCCGGCCGATGCGCGCAGGGCGGACTCGGTGTGCGTGTGCGATTGCGTGTGCACCCGCTGCCACCCCCTCACGACGAGCCGCGACAGGTGCGCAGATACCGTGTCCGCAGCCCCCCGGCGCGTTCTTCGAGAGTAGGCCAGCCGTGCGACATCGGTGACCATTGCGGCAGACAGTCCGTGAACATCGCATAACGGTTCGGTCACGGACGCACGCACGACGCCCGCCCCGCGCGAGCGGGACGGGCGTCGTGGAGAGGAGGATCAGGCCTCGGCGGGAGTCTCCGCGCCGTCGACGGCGGCCTCTTCGACCACCGGCTCGAGCGACAGCTTGCCGCGGTCATCGATCTTGGTGATGCGCACGAGCAGCTTCTGGCCGACGCCGAGCACGTCCTCGACGTTCTCGACGCGCTTGCCACCGGCGAGCTTGCGGACCTCGCTGACGTGCAGCAGACCGTCCTTGCCGGGCAGGAGGGAGATGAACGCGCCGAAGGTCGCGATCTTCACCACGGTGCCCAGGAACTGCTCGCCGACCTCGGGGTTGGTCGGGTTGGCGATGGCGTTGACCTGCGCGCGCGCGGCCTCCGCGGCGGGCCCGTCGGTGGCGCCGATGTAGACGGTGCCGTCCTCTTCGATCGAGATCTGCGCACCGGTCTCGTCCTGGATCGCGTTGATCGTCTTGCCCTTGGGGCCGATCAGCTCGCCGATCTTGTCGACGGGGATCTGCACGCTGATCACACGGGGTGCGGTCGGCGCCATCTCGTCGGGTCCGTCGATCGCGGCGTTGAGGACGTCGAGGATCGTCATCCGGGCGTCCTTGGCCTGCGTCAGCGCCGCAGCCAGAACACTCGAGGGGATGCCGTCGAGCTTGGTGTCCAGCTGGATCGCCGTGACGAACTCGCTGGTGCCGGCGACCTTGAAGTCCATGTCCCCGAGGGCGTCCTCGGCGCCGAGGATGTCGGTCAGCGCGGCGTAGCGCGTCTGTCCGTCGACCTCGTCGGTGACCAGACCCATCGCGATACCGGCCACGGGCGCGCGCAGCGGCACACCGGCGTTCAGGAGCGACAGGGTGGACGCGCACACCGAGCCCATCGAGGTCGAGCCGTTCGACCCGAGGGCCTCGGAGACCTGGCGGATGGCGTACGGGAACTCCTCGCGGCTGGGCAGCACGGGCACGAGTGCGCGCTCGGCCAGGAAGCCGTGCCCGATCTCGCGACGCTTGGGGCTGCCCACACGGCCGGTCTCACCGGTCGAGTAGGGCGGGAAGTTGTAGTGGTGCATGTACCGCTTGCTGGTCGTGGGCGACAGCGAGTCGATCTGCTGCTCCATCTTCAGCATGTTGAGCGTCGTGACCCCGAGGATCTGGGTCTCGCCGCGCTGGAAGATCGCCGAACCGTGCACGCGCGGGATCACCTGGACCTCGGCATCCAGCGGACGGATGTCGGCGAGACCGCGTCCATCCATGCGGACACCCTCGGAGAGGATGCGACCGCGGACGATCGTCTTCGTCACCGACTTGTAGGCGGCGTTGAACTCGAGGGTCGCAACCGCCGGCAGCTCACCGGCTTCGACGGCGGCGAGGAGCTCGGCCTTGACGCGCTCCTTGATCTCGTCGTCGGCGTTCTGGCGTTCGACCTTGTCGGCGATCTGGTACACCGGCACCAGCGCGTCGTACGCGCGGTGCGCGACGAAGTCGTAGGTCTGCTGCGAGTAGGGAAGGAAGACCGGGAACTCCTTGATCTCCTTCGCCGCGGAGCTCGCAACCGAGTTCTGAGCCTCCACGAGCTGCTTGATGAACGGCTTCGCGGCCTCCAGACCCTGCGCGACGACCTCCTCGCTGGGCTTGGTGGCGCCCGCCTTGATGAGGTTCCAGCTGTGCTCGGTGGCCTCGGCCTCGACCATCATGATGGCCACTTCACCGTCGGGCAGAACGCGGCCGGCGACGATCAGGTCGAACACGGCCTCCTGCAGCTGCTCCGCCTTGGGGAAGGCGATCCACTGATCCTCGGTGCCGCCCTGGCCCGGGATGAGCGCGAGACGAACACCGGCGATGGGGCCGGAGAACGGCAGACCCGAGATCTGGGTCGACAGCGACGCCGCGTTGATGGCGAGGGCGTCGTAGAACTCGCCCGGGGCGATCGAGAGCACCGTGACGACGATCTGCACCTCGTTCCGCAGGCCCTCGACGAACGAGGGGCGCAGCGGACGGTCGATCAGACGGCAGACCAGGATCGCCTCCGTGGAGGGGCGACCCTCACGACGGAAGAACGAGCCGGGGATCTTGCCGGCGGCGTAGGAGCGCTCTTCGACATCCACCGTCAGCGGGAAGAAGTCGAAGCCCTCCCGCGGGTGCTTGCCCGCGCTGGTGGCGGACAGCAGCATCGTCTCTTCGTCGATGTACGCCGCAACGGCGCCCTGCGCCTGCTGGGCCAGACGGCCGGTCTCGAACCGGACCGTACGGGTTCCGAAGCGTCCGTTGTCGAGGACTGCTTCGGCGAAAGTGATTTCCGGACCTTCCAAGAGGTCCCTCCTTCTTTGTTTAGACTCGCACGCGCGTTTCGCGCGCGAGATCGTGCGAAGGAGCAGGAACAGGCAGATCTCGGCGTGCGGGTCTCCCCCGCTGACTCGCCAGCGCTGGCCACCAGTAGAAATCCACCCGGCGCGAACGCGACGAGGAGACCACCACAGGGGACCAGCTTCCTGCCGGCCTGCTCCGTGAGCTCATATGGAGTTGAGCGGATGCCGCGTGGGCAACCTCGACGATCCTACCAGCGCGCGCCCGATCCGCCCCATCGGCGGGATCAGCGCATCGCGGCGGCGCGGACGCGGGACAGCACGGAGCGACGCAGCCCGGCATCCCGCGCATCGTCCAGAACACGCAGCGCGCGTGCGTCGTCGTAGTGCGCCATGAGCTGGTCGCCGAGCGCCGCCCAGGTCCGGTCCTTGACGCCGTCCCGCGCGGCGACGGCGAAGGCGGCGCGTTTCGACGCGTCGCCGACCAGATCCGCAACCCGAGACCGCAGGTCGGCAAGGTCTCCCGGTCGGTAGAGCCACCCGTCGACGCTGCTGCGCACCAGGTCGACGGGGCCGCCCGTGCCGGTGGCCACGGCCGGAACCCCGCTGGCGAGGGCCTCCTGGATCGTCTGGCCGAAGGTCTCGCTCTCGCCGGGGTGGACGAAGACGTCGAGGCTCGCCATCGCCTCGGCCAGAGCGGTCCCCTCGAGATGGCCGGTGAAGACCGCGCGCGGGAGCAGGCGCTCGAGCGTCGGACGCGCGGGACCATCGCCGATGACCACGACGCGCACGCCCGGCAGCCCGTCGAGCGCGCGCAGATCCTCCACCTGCTTCTCGGGCGCGAGCCGCCCGGCGTAGCCGACGATCACCTCCCCCGGCGCGGTCCGCTCCCGCCAGGCCGCGCTTCGCCGCGCCGGGTGGAAGCGCTCCCCATCGACGCCGCGTCCCCATCGGCGCACGCGATCGACTCCCAGCTGCTCGAGCCTGTCGACCGCCGCGGATCCCGGCGCGAGAGTGAGGGTCGCCCGCCGGTGGAGTCGTGCCGTGTGGGCCGCCGCCACCGCGGCTCCTCCGACGACGCCGTACCGCTGGGCGTAGGCGATGACGTCGGTCTGATAGACGGCCACCGCGGGCAGACGCAGCGCGTCCGCGACGCAGACGCCGTGCCATCCGAGGACGAACGGCGAGGCGAGATGGACGACGTGGGGCGCGAACCCGCCGAGGATGCCGGTGAGGCGTCCCCGTCCGGCGACGACGACCCGCACCTGGGGGTACGACGGCAGGGCGACGGACCGCAGCCGCGTCGCGGTCGCGCCACCGGGACCGCGGGGCTCGGCAGCGACGCGCGAGCCGCTTCGGGTTCCGGCGTCCGGCGCGACCACGAGGACCTCGTGACCGCTGCGCTCGAGGTGCGCCGTGATCTGCAGCACCGACCCGGTGACGCCGTTCATGTGCGGGAGGAAGGACTCTGCCAGCAGTGCGACTCTCACACCACCAGAGTGGTCTGCGCGAGGGTGCGCGTCCCGCGGAACGCGCGCCCTCGCGGAGAGTTCACGCGATCGTCCCGATCACGTCGGCGCGCCGTCACCGGCGCGACCTGTCGCGTCAGCGGGAGCCGCTCGGTCACCGGCGTCAGGAG
Source organism: Microbacterium aurantiacum (assembly GCF_021654035.1). GTDB lineage: Bacteria > Actinomycetota > Actinomycetes > Actinomycetales > Microbacteriaceae > Microbacterium > Microbacterium aurantiacum. The sequence goes on along the minus strand of NZ_JAJPDW010000003.1, from coordinate 274,637 downwards.
CCGCTGCCGCCGCCGAGGAGATCCGCGAACGAACGCCCTTCGCCCAGGTAGTGGGCGGGGTCGAACGGATCCGCCGCCGCAGCGGGCGCCCGACCGACGATCGCGTCGGCGAGCTCGCGCGCGCCCCGGTCGATGCGGTCGCCGAGCGGAGTCACCGTGTCGGCATCCGCCCCCCAGTCGCTCGACGCCGCGAACACGCCTGTCGACACGGGCTCGGCATGCAGGTAGGCGAACAGCGGCCGGATGGCGTAGTCGATGGCGAGCGAGTGCCGGGGCGTGCCGGCGTTCGCGCCCAGAAGTACGGGCTTCCCGGTGAGCGAAGTGGGTTCGAGGACGTCGATGAAGGATTTGAACAGTCCCGAGTAGCTCGTGGAGAAGATCGGGGTGACGGCGATGAGGGCGTCCGCGGAGACGACGTCCTCAATGGCGGCGGCGAGCGCGGGCGGGGCGAATCCGGTCAGGAGGTTGTCGGTGATCTCGTGGGCGAGGTCGCGCAGCTCGAACACCTCGACCTCCGTCTCGACCCCGCGCTCCGTCAGCGCTGCGGCGGTCGCCGCCGACAGGCGATCGGCGAGCAACCGGGTCGAGGACGGGCTGGAGAGCCCCGCCGAGATGACCGCGATCCGACGTCGGGTCATGTCAGGCTCCCTTCTTCATCGCCGCGGCGCCGGACGCCGACCCCGCCGACGCGACCGCGGCGTCCCGGTAGGGAGAGCCCGCCGTCAGGTTGTCGCCGCGGTTGCCGGCCGGGACCGCCTGACGGGGAGCCGCGTCGCCGTAGGCGCGAGCGACCAGACCCGCGTGCGTGGGCGCATCCGGGACGTCGGCGGGACGGTCCTTCGCCAGTTCGCGCCGGAGGACGGGGATCACCTCGCCGCCGAGGATGTCCAGCTGCTCGAGCACGCTCTTCAGCGGAAGCCCCGCGTGATCGATGAGGAACATCTGGCGCTGGTAGTCGCCGAACGTCTCCCGCATACCGGCATAGCGATCGATGATCTGCTGCGGCGATCCGACGGTCAGTGGGGTCATCTCACTGAAGTCCTCGAGGCTCGGCCCGTGCCCGTAGACGGGGGCGTTGTCGAAGTAGGGGCGGAACTCGCGGACGGCGTCCTGAGAGTTCTTCGCCATGAAGACCTGTCCGCCCAGGCCCACGATCGCCTGCTCGGGGGTGCCGTGGCCGTAGTGCGCGAAGCGCTGACGGTAGAGCGAGATCAGGCGCTGGTAGTGCTCCTTCGGCCAGAAGATGTTGTTGGCGAAGAAGCCGTCGCCGTAGTAGGCGGCCTGCTCGGCGATCTCAGGGGTGCGGATCGACCCGTGCCACACGAACGGGGGGACGCCGTCGAGGGGCCGGGGGGTCGAGGTGAACCCCTGGAGGGGCGTGCGGAACTGTCCCTCCCAGTCCACGACATCCTCCCGCCACAGGCGGTGGAGCAGGTTGTAGTTCTCGATCGCGAGCGCGAGACCCTGGCGGATGTCCTTTCCGAACCAGGGATAGACCGGTCCGGTGTTGCCCCGGCCGAGGATCAGGTCGGTGCGCCCGCCGGACACGTGCTGGAGCATCGCGTAGTCCTCGGCGATCTTGACCGGATCGTTCGTCGTGATCAGCGTCGTCGCCGTCGACAGCAGCAGCCGCTCGGTCTGACCGGCGATGTACGCGAGCGTCGTGGTCGGCGACGACGACCAGAACGGGGGGTTGTGGTGCTCGCCGAGCGCGAAGACGTCGAGCCCCACGGCTTCGGCGTGCCGGGCCACGGTGATGGTGTTGCGGATCTTCTCCGCTTCACTGGGCGTGCGTCCGTCGGTGGGGTCTTCGGTGATGTCGCTCACCGTGAAGATGCCGAACTGCATCGCGGGCCACGGGGTGGTGTCGTTCACGATCTCTCCGCTCTGGGTCCTCGGGATCCTCCGAGGCCAATCTATGCAAATGAATGCATCCCCTGCAACGCCGACGCTCTCAGAGTATTCCCGGAGGTCCGCCAGGAGTAACGTGGCGGCGTCATGAGCGAAACCACCGCACCCCGGAAGACGCGAACGCCCTTCTGGGACAACGCACGATTCGCGGCGATCATCCTCGTCGTCGCGGGTCACGCGATCCAGCGCCTCACCTACGACTCGGATGCTGCGTACGCGGTGTATCTGGCGATCTACGCCTTCCACATGCCCGCGTTCGCGATCATGGCCGGATACTTCTCCAAGTCCGGAGCCCCCACGTCACGGCAGATGGCGCGCGTGCTCACCGACATCGTGATCCCCTACCTGATCTTCGAGACCATCTGGTCCCTCCTGTCATGGGTGATCGACGGCGACCCGGGAATCGACCCCACCCAGCCGTCGTGGACGCTCTGGTTCCTCCTCGCGCTCGCGATCTTCCGCGTCGCGCTGCCCTATCTCGCGCTCCTGCGGTGGCCGGTGCTGTGGACGGTGGCCATCTCCGTCGGGGCCGGCTACCTCCCCCACATCGACGCGACCTTCTCCTTGTCGCGCGCGCTGGGCCTCCTCCCGTTCTTCACCATCGGCTGGTGGCTGCATCAGCACGACATCGTCGAGCGGCACCGGCTCCTCCGCCCCCGCCCATGGCCGCTCGTCGTGTTCGCCGCGGCGATCCTCCTCGGCGCCCTGGCGATCGCGTGGTTCTTCTCGGACACGTGGCGCGATGTCGGCCTCGGGACATGGATGTTCTACCGCGACGACTACTCCAGCCTCGGCCTCGCCGCATGGTGGGCGGGCGGCATCCGCCTGCTGCTGATCACGGTCGCCCTCGTGCTGAGCGCCGCGTTCTTCGTCCTCATCCCCCGCGGACAGAAGCGGTGGACGACGCTCGGCCAGTACACGATGTACGTCTACCTCCTGCACACCTTCGTCCTCTATCCGTTCCGCGAGACCGGCATCCTCCGGGACGCGCGCCCGGACTGGGTCTGGCTTCCCGTCATGCTGCTGGCTTCGGTGGCCATCGCGGTATTCCTGTCGTCCGGGCCCGTCCGTCGCGTCTTCCGGCCTCTGGTCGAACCGCGCCCGGCCTGGCTCTTCGCCGATCCCACGCTCGCCGGACGCGAAGGGCGCCGCACCGATCCGACGGGCGCCCGCCGGCCCGAGCGGTAACGCGGGGCAACACGCTCCGACCGCCGGCGTCCGGAGGCGTATCGTCGGGGGATGTCCGAGCTGTCCCTGCCGATCCTCGACCTGTCCGACCTCGACGCCGGCGCGGAGAACGCCGCACGCTTCCGCGCCGAGCTCCGCCGCGCCGCGCACGAGGTCGGCTTCTTCTACCTCACCGGGACCGGCGTCCCGCCGCAGCTCGAGGCGGATCTCCTGCGGGTCTCGCGCGCCTTCTTCGCCCTGCCGGAGGCGGACAAGCTCGCGATCGAGAACATCCGCAGTCCGCACTTCCGGGGCTACACCCGCGTCGGCGGCGAGCGCACCCAGGGGCAGGTCGACTGGCGCGAGCAGATCGACGTCGGACCCGAGCTCCCCGCCGTCGAGGACCCGACCGCGCCCGATCACGCCCGACTCGTCGGACCGAACCTCTGGCCGCCGGCACAGCCCGAGCTGCGCGTCGTCCTCGACGAGTGGCAGCGGCACCTCATCGCGATCTCCCGTCGGCTCCTCGGCGCCTGGGCGCAGGCTCTCGGCGCGCCCGAGACGTTCTTCGACGCGTCCTTCGCCGAGCCCGCGACCCTGCTGAAGGTCGTGCGCTACCCCGGGACCACGGCGCCGGAGCCGCAGCAGGGCGTCGGAGCGCACAAGGATGCCGGCGTGCTCACCCTGCTCTGGGTGGAACCGGGCCGCGGCGGACTGCAGGTCGAGAAGGCGGGGACCTGGGTGGACGCGCCGCCGGTCGAGGGCGCCTTCGTGGTGAACATCGGCGAGATGCTGGAGTACGCCACGCAGGGGTATCTGGTGGCGACGAACCACCGGGTCGTCTCCCCGCGGTTCCCGGAGGATCGCATCTCCGTGCCGTTCTTCTTCAATCCGTCCTTGGATGCCCGCCTGCCGCTCATCGAGCTTCAGGCCGACCTCGCCGCCGCGGCACGCGGCGTCACGCAGGACCCCGCGAACCCGATCCACGCGGTGTTCGGAGAGAACGCCCTGAAGTCGCGGCTGCGGGCGCACCCCGACGTCGCCGAGATCCACCACGCCGATCTCCTGGCCCGGCGTCGCGCGGACGACAGCGCCTGAGGAATGCCGATGCGGCCACGGGGATTCCCCGTGGCCGCATCGTCGTCATCGCGACATCCGTCGGGTCAGTGCGAGATGACCTGCTCACCGAGATGACGGTGGCGGCGCCGGATGACGGCGGTTACGCCGGCGCCAAGCATCATCATGGCGGCCAAGACGACGGCGCCGATCCCGCCCATTCCCGTCACGGCGAGGAATCCGCCGTCGGAACCGCCGCCGGTGCCTCCACCGGCCACAGCGCCCGGGGCGGTCGGCGTGGGCTCGCCCGTCGGCTCCGCGGTGGGTTCACCGGTCGGCTCCGCGGTGGGCTCCTCCGTCGGCGTGGGCTCTCCGGTGGGCGTCGGCTCACCGGTCGGCGTCGGCTCTCCCGTCGGCTCCGGCTCGGGGGTCGAGCCCCCGGGGAGCGGGTCGACCGAGCCGGCGAGGGACGCAGTGCTGAAGGACGGGTTGCCGAAGTCCGAGAACCACCCGCGGGCGACGGCGACGTCCTCGGTGAAGGTGCGGCTCAACAGCAGCAGCAGGCGTGCCTTCTGCGGGAGCAGGTCGCCACCGGGGATGATGTTGCCCGAGCCGCCGGACACCGAGCCGCTTCCGGTCCGGGTCGTGCTGACGAACCACATGCCCTGGTTGTTGATGGCGGCCGTGCGCTCGCGGCCCGGGGCTGCGGAGATCCCGCCGGCGCCGGTTCCGGCCGTGACGATGCCCTTCACGCCCGCGGCGGCGTAGGCGGCGATCGCCTCGCCTCCCGCGGCCTGGTAGTTGTAGAAGATCTCCACCCGCGGAAGGTCGCCCGACACCTCGTCGAGGTCGAAGGGGGTGAACCAGTCCTCCGAGGCGCAGTCGAGGACGCGCGCCGGCGCCCGGTTGACCACCACGTTCGCCCCGTCGATCCAGCCGAGGACGCCCGACATCCGGGTCACGAAGGTGTCGTTGCGGGTCGAGTTCCCCTTCGTGACGTCACGCGCCGCGTGGATCTCGTCGTTGAGCATGAGGACCGTCCCGAAGCAGAACGTGGACTGGCTCGCGGCGAGGCGGATCGACTGCAGGAGGTTCGCCGGGCCGTCCGATCCGAGCACGGTCGCATCGGCGGCGGTGTCGCCGGCTGCCCATGGGCGCATCGCACCGGTGATCACGACCGGCTTCTTGTTCTGGACCGTGAGGTCGAGCCAGTACGCGAATTCCTCCATGGTGTCGGTGCCGGTGGTCACCACGACGGCATCCGAGGTCGTCAGCGCGGCCTCGACGGCGAGGGTCAGCTCGCGATACTGGGCGATCGTGTAGCCGCCGGATCCGGCGTTGCCGAACTGGACGACGTCCACATCGGCGAAGGCGGAGACCTCCGGCTGGATGCCGGCGATGAGGTCCGCCATCGGATAGGTTCCGGCGCGGTAGCTGGTGTAGGTGTCACGGCCGTTGGCCTTGCCGGCCAGCGTGCCGCCGGTCGCGACGACCGTGACCTTCGGCTTCTCGGCGGCGACGGCGGGGGCGGCGGCCACGACGGATGCCGCGACGAGTCCCGACGCGGCGAGAGCGGAGACGGTGCCGACGGCGGCGGCGCGGCGCAGGCGTCGGGAGACGCTGCGGAGGGGTGAGTGCACGGACGGTGTCCTTCCGGGGATGCGGGGTGCCACGGCCGCTGCGCCCTTCTGCGGGTACGCCAAGGAGAGCCGTTCGGCGGGTCGCCGGAAGGGCCGGAGGAGAGGGACCGTGGGGGGCGAGGAGCCCTGACACAGACGTTACTCAGACAGATTTCCCCGGTGTTTCCGCTGCCCGATGCGTGTGTAACGGGCGGTGAGACCTCCGGGAACGACGAAGGCCGCCCCACACCTGGGGCGGCCTTCCAAGAAAGTTTTGCGCGATTGAACGCTGGTGCGTGCTCCGCGTGAGACGCGGTGCTCGACCTCCGGTCGCGTCAGCGACGCAGACCCAGGCGCTCGATCAGCGAGCGGTAGCGCTCGATGTCGATGTCCTGGAGGTAGCCGAGCAGACGACGGCGCTGACCCACGAGCAGGAACAGCCCACGACGCGAGTGGTGGTCGTGCTTGTGCTGCTTCAGGTGCTCGGTCAGGTCCTTGATGCGCTGCGACAGCATCGCGACCTGCACCTCGGGGGATCCGGTGTCACCGGGGTGCGTCGCGTACTCTTCGATGATCGCCTTCTTGACATCTGCTTCAAGTGCCATAGATTCGATCCCCTCTCTGCTTGTTGCGCGGCGCCCGACGCAGGATGCGTGAGCTCTCTTTATCCGCGGCCGATCCAACGGCAACTGCACGAGTCTACCAGGTGGCACGCACGGACGATGTCGCGGGGCGGCGCTAGAGTCGGGCGGTGACCGCCGATGCTCCCGCCCGCGACCTCGCGAAAGGTTCCCGCGTCTCGATCGCGATCCAGTTCATCCTCTGCGGGACCATCTGGGGATCGAGCTTCCTGTTCATGAAGATCGCGCTCACCGGGATGTCCCCCGGACAGGTCGCATGGTCCCGCCTGGTTCTCGGCGCCCTGACCCTCGGCGTCTTCGTCGCGCTGCGTCGCGATCGACTCCCCCGGAGCCTCGCGGTCTGGGGTCACATGACGGTCCTGGCGGCGTCGTTCTGCGTCGCGCCGTTCCTCCTCTTCTCGTGGGCGCAGCAGTACGTGACGAGCGGACTCGCCAGCATCTTCAACGCCACCACGCCGATCATGACGGCGATCATGGCATGGGCCGTGTTCCGCGTCGAGCGCCTCGGTGGCACGCAGATCCTCGGCATCCTCCTCGGGATCGCCGGTGTCGCCGTGATCATCGGGCCGGGAGCCGCCGAGGGCGAGGGTCTCGCGCCCTCCTTCGCGATCCTCGGCGCGACCGCGTGCTACGGGTTCAGCCTGGCGTACATGCGGCGCTTCGTTTCCGCCTCCGGCATGACGGCGCTGACGTTCTCGTTCCTGAACATCGGGATCGCGGCGGCGATCATGGTCGCCCTCACCCCCGTGGTGGCCCTCTCGCCCCTGCAACCGGACGTCCCGGTCCTCATCAGCGTCCTCCTGCTCGGCTGCCTCGGCACCGGAATCGCCTACATCTGGAGCCAGAACACCGTCCGCGCGTGGGGCCCGACGCGCGCCTCGACGGTCACCTACATCACCCCGGTCGTCGGAGTCGCCCTCGGCATCCTGATCCTCGGCGAACCGCTGCACTGGAACGAACCCGCCGGCGCCGCGATCGTCTTCCTCGGCATCCTGCTCGCACAGGACCGCCTGAGACGCCGCCCGAAGACGACGGAGGGGGCGACAGCCGCAGCCGCCGCCCCCTCCCCTCCGGGTGTCACGCCTGGTGAGCGCCCTGGAGGTCGAGCTCGATCGTGACGTCCTTGCCCACGAGGACGCCGCCAGTCTCCAGCGCGGCGTTCCACGTCAGGCCGAACTCCTCGCGGTTGATGACCGTCTTCGCGGTCGCACCGGCCTTGTAGTTGCCCCACGGGTCGGAGCCGAAGCCGCCGAAGTCGACGTCGAAGGTGACGGGCTTGGTGGTGCCGCGGATGGTCAGGTCGCCGTCGACGAGGAAGTCGCCGTCCTCGATGCGCACACCGGTGGACACGAAGTCGATGGTGGGGTGGTTCTCCACGTCGAAGAAATCGGCGGAGCGGAGGTGCTCGTCACGCCCGGCGTCCTTCGTCGTGAGCGAGGCGGCGTCCACCTGAGCGGTGAGCGTGGCCTCGAGGGGGTTCTCGGGGGCGGTGAGGGTCGCGCGCTTGATGTCGAAGGCGCCGCGCACCTTGGAGATCATCATGTGGCGGACGACGAAGCTGACCTCGCTGTGCGCGGGGTCGAGCTCCCAGACGCCGGGACGGTAGCCGGGGATGTCGGTGGCAGTGGTGGTCATAGAGGTCAATCCTTCAGGTCAGGCCGCGCGGTGGCGGTTCGATCTCCCCAACCGGGGCATCCCACGATTCTATTCCCATGAATGAATCGAACCTGACCGGAACGAGAACGGGCGGGACCGGTGCACCCCGATCCCGCCCGTTCCCTGTCCGTCGGTCAGCCGACGGCGACGAGGTCGATGATGAAGATGAGGGTCTTGCCGCCGAGGAAGTGGCCGCCGCCTGTGCCGTAGGCGAGGTGCGGCGGGATGACCAGCTCGCGGCGTCCGCCCACCTTCATGCCGGGGATGCCGTCCTGCCAGCCCTGGATCAGGCCGCGGAGCGGGAACTGGATGGTCTCGCCACGGTTCCAGGAGGAATCGAACTCCTCGCCGGAGGTGTACTCGACTCCGACGTAGTGGACGGTGACGTTGTCGCCGGGCTTCGCCTCGGCGCCGTCACCCGTGATGATGTCGCGGATGACGAGGTCGGCCGGTGCGGGTCCGGTGGGGGCGTCGATCTCGGGCTTGGTGCGGTCGTCAGTCATTCCTCCATCCAAGCACGTGCCACGGGACCCTTGACAGCGACGGCGCGCATTCGGCATCCTGAGGGAAGACCAACTCAGCGCTCGGGAGTCACGCAGGCATCGCCGCGGCACCGGGCGCTGAGTCTTTCCCGCAGCATCCTCCCCCGACGGATCAGGGTGCGAACAGGGCCGCGCGGGCCGCTGCGGTCTTCACCAGCAGCTCCTGCTCGTCGTGGGCGGCGTGCGGGTCACGACCGGTGATCGCGCGCTGCCGCGCTGCCGCGAGACGGGTCGCGTCGGCGATGAACTCGCGCATGACGGGCGTCCGGTCGCCGCGCAGCGTCCGCGCCCATGCCATCCCCGCCCTCCGCCCGGGCGAGGTCGCGAGCATCTCGACCTCCTGCGGCGTGAACCAGCCCGCCGCCGCGTACTCGCCGAGGCGGGTGCGCGTGAGCCGGGCCTCCTCGCGGCGCAGCATCAGCACGCCCAGGACGAACACGACGAAGAGGGGCACCTGCAGGACGACGTAGAGGGCGAAGAAGTCGCCGAAGACCGCCGAGCCGTTCCACAGCGCGTGCAGGGCGATCGCGCCGGCGAGCCCGAGGAGCCAGGGGCCGAGGGCCGCGCTGAACGACGCCCCGCGGCGCGCCGCGAGACCGAGCGCGAAGCCGATGAGGCACGTGAACATCACGTGCGCGAACGGCGACAGGATGCCGCGGACGAAGAAGGTCGCCGTGACGGTCTCGGCACCGCCCTCGAGGAAGCTCACCGCGAAGTACTGGATGTTCTCGGTGAAGGCGAAGCCCGCACCGATCAGGGCGCCGTAGACGATGCCGTCCACGGGCCCGTCGAACGCGCGCCGGGCGGTCGCGAACAGCAGGAGGAGACCCAGCCCCTTCCCGACCTCTTCGACGATCGGCGCCTGGACCACCGACTGCAGGGCCTCACGGAGCGGGGTGTCGGCGGGGCCGAAGAGGGTGGTGATCCCGAGATCGACGGCGAGCGCGATGCCCACGGCGGCGACCGCGCCCCATGCGACGGCGAACACGACCAGGCCGCGCGGCTCCGGCTCCCACCGGTCCACCAGCCGGACGGCGACGAGCACGAGCGCGAGCGGCACGAGGGCCAGGACCATCCCGAGGAGCGAGGCTCCCGCCCCGAGGAAGGTCAGGAAGTATCCGACGAGCCCGACCGTGACGAAGGCGAGGATGCCGATCGCCCAGATCGGGGCGGAGCGTCCCTTGCGTGCGGGCACCGGGACCACGGCGTCGGTGACCACGGTCGCGGGGATCGCGGCGGCGCTCGCGTGCGGCGGCTGGGCCAGGGCGGAGGGGAACGGCGGCGGCGTCAGCGACGGTCTCCCGGGAGCGGGACCGGACGGATTCGTCATGGCTGACAGCCTACGGTCCGCGTTCGGCGGATCATGATCACAAAGACCACAACGCTCTCCCGCCCCACCCGCCCGCTAGGTTGGGAGGATGCGCTTCGCCCACGTCATCCCCCCGGGCTCGGAGTCGGCGCAGCTCGTCATCGCCGAGGGCGACGAGGCGATCTTCGTGTCCGAGCTGTTCGACGGCGCGCCCGGCGTGCTGGAAGATCTGATCGCCGGCGGGCAGGAGCTGCTCGACCGCGTGCGGGATGCGGCCGGGCGTGCGCCTCGGCATCCGCTGGCGGGGATGCCCTTCGCCTCCGCCGTGCTGGCGCCGCCGGTCATCCTCGCGATCGGCCTCAACTACGCCGCCCACTCGAGCGAGCTGGGCCTGAAGACCGACTCCACCCCGACCGTCTTCGTACTGTGGCCCAACTCCCTCGCCGCCCACCAGGCCACCACCGCGTGGCCGCGCTCCCTGAGCGAAGCGGTCGACTACGAAGCCGAGCTCGGCGTGATCATCGGAACGCCCGCGAAGGACGTCTCCCCGGAAGACGCCCTCGACCACGTGTGGGGCTACACCGTCGTCAATGACATCACCGCGCGTGACATCCAGTACTCCGAAGCGCAGTGGTCGCGCTGCAAGTCCTTCGACGGGTTCACCCCGACCGGACCGTTCGTGGTCACCGCCGACGAGATCCCCGACCCGCAGAGCCTCCACATCTGGACGGTGCTCGACGGCCGGACCCTGCAGGATGCCTCCACCGATCAGATGGTCCGTCCCGTCGCCACCCTGATCTCGCATCTGTCGTCCTCGGCGACGCTCCTGCCGGGAACCCTCATCTCCACCGGGAGCCCGGGAGGCGCCGGGTACTCCCGCGATCCTCAGGTGTTCCTCCGCGATCGCTCCACGGTCACCGTGGGCATCGACGGCATCGGGGCGCTGACCACGCACTGCCGCATCCTCGATTGAGGAGCGGCGGCGCGGACAGCGCCCCGAAGAGGACGGCTCAGCCGAGGATCTGGTCGCAGTCGACCATGACCCCGTTGATCTCGTAGACGCCGCCACCGAGCTGCTGGCACTGGCGGACGACCTCTTCGGTCGCCTGCATGAGCGTCGGGAAGACGACGGCGAAGAACACGATCGCCGCGATGACCCCCAGGACCAGCAGAACCGAGCTGATGATGATCGCGGCGACGGCCCAGGGGTTCTTCGCGCCGGCCTTGCGGCTCTGGACCAGCGCGACGATGCCGAGGATCAGCGCGATGACCTGCATGAAGAACGACAGGACGAAAGCGACGATCCCGAGGGTCTTGCCCGGGACGGGGCCGGTCGCCGGACCCGACGGAGCGGCAGGCGGGGCGGCGGAGTAGGCGGGGGGCGTTGCTGCGGAGGGGGCGGGCGGCGGCGTGTGGTCCGCGGGGTTCTGGGGGTCGGTCACGGGGTTCCTCTCACTCGGATTCTGCCTGACCGTATCGGCTGCGCATCGGCGCTGCAATCTCGCGCTCCCGCGCCGCGCTCACGCCCCGGTGTCGTCGCCGTCGATGTCGCCGGCGGCGATGACGGGGATGGCCGCGGTGACCGTCTCGAGACCGGACAGCCGTGCCGGGGAGAGCTGCTTCGTCACGTCCTCGCGCGACATCAGCCCCGCCTCCACCACGAGATCGGCGACGTTGTGCCCGGTGAGCAGCGCCGTCTTGGCGAGGGCGGCCGCCGCCGCGTATCCGATGTGCGGCGTGAGCGCGGTGATGACCCCGACGGACGATCCGACCATCGCACCGAGACGCTCGCGATTGACCGTGATGCCGTCGACGCAGTTCACCCGCAGCGTGTGCATCCCACGCCGCATCCACGTGATCGACTGGAAGATCGAGTGGGCGATGACGGGCTCGAACGCGTTGAGCTGAAGCTGACCGCCCTCCACCGCCATCGTGACGGTGAGGTCGGCGCCGGCGACGGCGAACGCCACCTGGTTCACGACCTCGGGGATGACCGGGTTGACCTTGCCGGGCATGATGCTCGAACCCGCTTGGCGGGCGGGCAGGTTGATCTCACCGAGACCCGCCTGCGGCCCGGAGGACAACAGCCGCAGGTCGTTGCAGATCTTGGACAGCTTGATCGCGTTGCGCTTGAGCGTCGAGGAGAACGACATGAAGGCGCCCGTGTCGCTCGTCGACTCAACGAGGTCGGTCGCCAGCTCGAGGTCGAGTCCGGAGATCTCCCGCAGATGACGCAGCACCGCCGCCCCGTAGTCCGGGTGCGTCGTGATGCCGGTCCCGATCGCCGTGGCGCCCATGTTGATCTCGTACAGCAGGTACGCGTTCTCCGTGAGGCGCTTGTGGTCCTCCCCGAGTGTCGTGGCGAAGCCGTGGAACTCCTGCCCGAGGGTCATGGGCACGGCATCCTGCAACTGGGTGCGCCCGACCTTCAGCACGTCGTGGAACTCCACGGCCTTGGCCAGGAACGCCTTCCGCAGGAGGTCGAGCTCCTCCATCAGCGTCAGCAGATCCAGGCTCAGGCCGACCTTGATCGCGGTCGGGTAGACGTCGTTGGTTGACTGGCTGCGGTTGGTGTCGTCGATCGGCGACAGGAACGCGTAGTCGCCCTTCTCGCGCCCGGCGAGTTCGAGGGCGATGTTGGTGATCACCTCGTTGGCGTTCATGTTGGTCGAGGTTCCGGCCCCGCCCTGGATCACCCCGACGACGAACTGGTCGTGGAACCGTCCCTCGATCACCAGTTGGGCGGCCCGGTCGATGAGGTCCGCCTTCTCGGCATCCAGGACGCCGATCTCCTTGTTCGCGCGCGCGGAGGCCTGCTTGACCATCGCCAGACCGCAGACGAGGTCCTTGTAGACGGAGATCGGTCTCTTGGAGATCGGGAAGTTCTCCAACGCGCGGGCGGTGTGGATACCCCAGTACGCGTCGGCGGGGATCTCCAGGGATCCCAGGGAGTCGGTCTCGGTACGTGTGCGCGTCATCGCGTCCAGAGCCATGTGTAGTCCTCGTGGGTTGGTCACGGCGGTGTGAAGGGATGCCCCGACCCTACCCGCGTCGCCCCACCGACACCCTGTACACCACGGCGTTCTCGAGACGTCATCTGTACACCGCGTCTGGTCACCCGCGCTTCCGCGAGAACTCCTCCAGGCGCTCCTCCGGCGTCATCCGCGCCATCCGCGCGACCCATTCCGCGGAGAAGAAATCCGCGGACGGCGCATCCACGACCGGAACCACCGAATGGGTGACGGTGTCCTCCCAGACGTGGACGAGCTGGAAGGACTGACCGGCGTCCATGCCGTTGACCTCTACGGCGGGGCGGGAGATGTCCATGGTGTAGCAGCTGGCGGCGGCCACGCTCACCGGGATCCCCGCGAACGTCCCCGTGGTGGCGTAGTGCAGATGCCCGCCGAGGATCGCCCGAACATCGCTCCCCCGCAGCACCTCGGCGAGACGGGTCTGCTCACGGAGCTCCAGGATGTCGAAGAGCGGGACGTGCGAGGGCAGGGGTGGGTGGTGGAGTGCGACGACGGTCCCGTGCGGCGCCGGAGTGGAGAGCACGCCCGCCAGCCACTCCAGTTGAGCCGTGTCGAGCTCGCCGTGATGCCACCCGGGGACACTGGTGTCGAGCACCACGAGGCGCAGGCCGTTCAGGTCCCACACCCCCGTCACCGGCTCCTCGGTCGGTGCGGCGTCGAACAGCCCCTGCCGCATCGCCGCGCGCTCGTCATGGTTGCCCGCCACCCACACCACCGGAGCGCCCAGACGTTCCGCAACCGGCTCGACCGCCGCGCGGAGGGTCCGGTAGGCCTCGGGCTCGCCCAGGTCTGTGAGGTCTCCCGTGAAGACGAGCGCGTCGGGTGTCAGCCCGGTCCGCTCGAGCGCCTCGAGCATCCGATCCAGATTCGCCGCCGTGTCGAAACGACCCCCGAGGGGCGGGTTGCCCGCCAGGAGATGGGTATCGCTGAGATGCACGAGGGTGTGCCGGGGCGCGGCGTACTGACCGAACTGCGGGAGGGCGGCATCCATGCCCTCAGCCTGACACGACCCTCCCGCATCGACGAAGCACGGGTCCTGACCGCCACCCCCGGGCGGAGCGCCGCTAGCGTGGACGGGTGAGTTCACACGACACCCTCCCGGCATCCGCCCCCGCGCCCGAGCCCCGCCCCACGATCCGCCGTCATCACGGCGACGACGTCGAGGATCGCTACGAATGGCTGCGCGCGAAGGACGACGCCGATGTCATCGCGCACCTGGAGGCCGAGAACGCCTATACCGACGCGCGGACGGCGCACCTCGCGGGCCTCCGGGAGCGGATCTTCAGCGAGATCAAGGAGCGGACGCTCGAGACCGACCTCTCGGTGCCCGTCCGCCGAGGGCAGTGGTGGTACTACTCCCGCACCGTGGAGGGAAGCCAGTACGGCATCCACTGCCGGGCACCGCTCGCCTCGCCCGAGGACTGGACCCCACCACGGCTGGATGCCGACACCGAGGTGCCGGGCGAGCAGATCCTGCTCGACGGCAACGTCGAGGCCGAGGGGCATGACTTCTTCTCGCTGGGCAGCTTCGAGGTGTCGACCGACGGCACCCGCCTCCTCTACGGCGTGGATGTCGAGGGCGACGAGCGCTACACGCTGCGCGTCCGCGATCTCGTAACCGGGGAGAACCTGCCCGACGTCATCCCCGACACCTTCGCCGGAGCGACGTTCTCCCCCGACGGCGCGTTCATCGTCTACACGACCGTCGATGACGCGTGGCGTCCGGACACCGTGTGGCTGCACGAGATCGGCACGGCCGTCGACGCCGATCAGAAGCTCTTCCACGAGCCCGACGAGCGGTACTGGGTCGGCGCCGGCTTCACCCGGAGCGACCGGTACCTGATGATCGGGCTCGGATCCTCGATCACGTCGGAGGAGTGGATCCTGGATGCCGACGATCTGCGCGGCGAACCCCGCGTGGTCTGGCCGCGCCGGGAGGGCGTGGAGTACGACAGCGAGCACGCGGTCGTCGACGGCGAGGACGTCCTGTTCATCCTGCACAACGACGACGCCCTCGACTTCGAGCTCGTCCGGGTGAGCGCAGAGGACCCGGCCGGAGCCCGCACCGTCGTCGTCCCCCACCTCCCGGGCCGACGCCTGCTCGGCCTCTCGACGTTCCGCGACTGGGGCGTCCTGGGATATCGCCGCGAGGGGCTCGCGCGCCTCGGTCTGCTCGACTACGCCGACGGCACCGTGGAGGAGATCGGCTTCGACGAGCCGCTCTACACCGTCGGTGCGAGCGGAAACCCGGAATGGGCTCCCCCGGTCCTGCGGGTCGGGTTCGGCTCGTTCGTCACTCCGGGCACGGTGTACGACCTCGACATCGCCACCGGTGAGCGCCACCTGCGCAAGCGCCAGCCGGTGCTCGGCGGGTACGACCCGGCCGACTACGCGCAGGCGCGTGTGTGGGCCCCGGCATCCGACGGCACCCGCATCCCGGTCTCCCTGGTGTGGAAGACCTCGTTCGGCGAGGCGGGGCGCGCACCCCGCCCCATGCACCTCTACGGCTACGGCTCCTACGAGCACTCGATCGACCCGGGCTTCTCGGTCTCGCGGCTGTCCGAACTCGACCGCGGTGTGATCTTCGCGGTGGCGCACGTCCGCGGCGGTGGAGAGATGGGCCGCCAGTGGTACGAGGACGGCAAGCTCCTCGCGAAGCGCAATACCTTCACCGACTTCGTCGACTGCGCCCGCCACCTCGTTGATTCCGGGTACACGACGCCGGAGATCCTCGTCGCGGAGGGCGGGTCGGCCGGCGGACTGCTCATGGGCGCGGTGGCGAACCTCGCGCCGGACCTGTTCGCGGGCATCCTCGCGGGCGTACCCTTCGTGGATGCGCTGACGACCATCCTCGACCCCTCACTGCCGCTGACGGTGATCGAGTGGGACGAGTGGGGCGACCCCCTGCACGATCCGGACGTGTACGCGTACATGAAGTCGTACACCCCGTACGAGAACGTCCGCGAAGGCGTCCGGTACCCACGGATCCTCGCGGTCACCTCGCTCAACGACACCCGCGTGCTTTACGTCGAGCCTGCGAAGTGGGTGGCGCGCCTACGCGAGGTCGGGGCCGACGCGCTGCTGAAGTGCGAGATGGTCGCCGGTCACGGCGGCGTCAGCGGCCGGTACAACAGCTGGCACGAGCGCGCGTACGAGATCGCCTGGCTCCTGGACGTCGTCGGCGCCGCCTGACGGGCGCGCCCGACGGAGACAGGCGATCCGACGAGAACAGGACAGTCCACGCGCGATCGTCCTGTTCTCGTCGGGTCTCCTGCTTTCGCCCTGTCCTCCCCAGACTGATTCGCGCCGGAACGCTCCACAGATTCGCCGATCACCACGGTCCGCGGCATCCCGCACGGTGAGCATGGCTGTCATGGCACGCCCTCAAGACCTCGGTGGATGGCTACGTGCCCGGGACGGCATCGCGCACAGCTCAGATCTCCGCGCCGCAGGATTCAGCGCTCATGACATGTCGGATGCCGTTTCCCGCGGGACCGTGCGGCGGCTACGTCGCTCCTGGCTGGCGCTCCCCGAATGCGACCCGCGGCGGATCGCCGCCGCCTCGGTGGGAGGGCGCGTCACCTGTGTCTCCGCCGCGGCGATATGGGGCGTGTGGGTGCCGCCGGCGACCACCGCAGGCGTCCACGTCGCCGTCCCCCGAAGCGCATCGCGCCTGGCCACCGCCGGCCTGCACGTGCACTGGAGCCGCGGTCCGGCGCCCGCGGGTCGAACGCAGATCGACGATCCGCGCATCAACGTCCTCTTCCATATCGCGCGATGCCTGCCGCGAGCAGAGGCACTCAGCGTGTGGGAGTCTGCGATCCGGTCGCGGGCGATCGAAGCGGACCTCCTGCCGCACGTCGCCTGGCGGAGCACCCGGGCAGCGCAGCTCGCGGCGGTCGCCGGGTCGCTCTCCGACTTCGGCCTGGAGACGATCTTCGTCGACGGGATGCGGCGCAGCGGAGTTCGCGTGCGTCAGCAGATCTGGGTGGACGGGCATCCGTTGGACGGCGTGATCGGACGCTCCCTCGCCATCCAGATCGACGGATTCGCGCATCATCAGGCCGCCGATCGTCGGCGCGATCTCGCGGCGGATGCGCGCCTGGTGATGCGAGGCTATGTGGTCCTGCGGTTCGACTACCAGCAGATCCTGTTCGAGTGGGAGCGCGTTCGCGACACCGTCGTCACCGCGATGGCGCAGGGGCTCCACACGCGCACCGTCACGGCGTGAGCGACCCGCACCGAGATCGACCAGAACAGGCGATCCGGCGAGAACAGGCGGTTCGCCGCGGAATCAGCCTGTTCTCGCCGGATCGCCTGCTGCCGGGTCACCCGAAGAGGGCGGCGGCCTCTTCGTAGCGGTAGAGGGGCACGGAGTTCAGCTCGCCGAGGGCGTCGGCGAACGGCACGCGCACGATGTCGGTGCCGCGGAGCGCCACCATCTGCCCCCACGCCTCCTGCACGATCGCGTCCGCAGTGTGCAGGCCCAGGCGGGTGGCCAGGACCCGGTCGAAGCCCGACGGCGAGCCGCCGCGCTGGATGTGGCCGAGCACGGTGGCCCGGGTCTCGATTCCGGTGATCCGTTCGATCTCGGGAGCGAGGATCTCGCTGATGCCGCCGAGACGCGGGCGGTTGAACGCGTCCAGCCCCTTGTCGCTGTAAGCCTCGTCCATGTCCTTGAGCTTGAAGCCCTCCGACACCACCACCAGCGGCGCACGGCCGCGGTCGTGCGCCCGGGTGACCTGCTGAGTGATCTCCTCGATCGACAACGGCACCTCGGGGATGCAGATGACATGGGCGCCGGCGGCGATGCCGGCGTGCAGGGCGATCCAGCCGACGTGGCGTCCCATGACCTCGGCGACCATGCAGCGCTGGTGCGAATCACCGGTCGTGCGGAGTCGGTCCATCGCGTCGGTGGCGATGTTGACCGCGGTGTCGAATCCGAACGAGTAGTCCGTGGCCCGCAGGTCGTTGTCGATCGTCTTCGGCACGCCGATGACGTTGATGCCGTCGCCGGCGAGTCGGTTCGCCGCGGCGAGGGTGCCCTCGCCGCCGATCGCGACGATGCCGTCGAGGCGGTGGCCGTACATCGTCTTGGCGATGTTCTCGGCACCCCCGCGCGGGCCCTCGTACGGGTTGGTGCGGCTGGTGCCGAGGATCGTCCCGCCGACCTTGGACAGACCCTTCACCTCGTGCCGGGTCAGCGGGAAGAAGTCGCCATCCACCACGCCGCGCCATCCGTCACGGATGCCGACGAACTCCAGGTCGTACGTGGTCGTGCCCTTGAGCACGGCGCCGCGGATCACCGCGTTGAGTCCGGGGCAGTCACCGCCGCTGGTCAGGATGCCGATCTTCATTGCTGTGGTCCTCGCTGTCGGGAAATCGGGTCGGCCACGCTGCCTCACCCGACATTAGCGTCCGCGCGAGCGCGGTGCTACACGGCGGGCCGGAGGCCGGGACCGGGCGCGGGTCAGCCGCCGAGCGCCTGCCGCAGCAGGTGCATCAGCGCCGACAGCTGCACCGAATCGCTCGACTGCGGGTCGACGGCGTCTCCGTCGAGGGCGCGCTGGGCGAGCCCCTGCTTGGAGTCGATGAGCTCGGCGATCTTCGTGTCGATCGTGTGCGCGGCGATGATCCGCCATGCCGTGACCGGCTCCTCCTGACCGATGCGGTGCACGCGGTCGATCGCCTGCGTCTGCTCAGCGGCCGTCCACGACAGCTCGGCGAGGACGACGTTCGACGAGGCCTGCATGTTCACCCCGACGCCCGCGGCCGTCAGCGAACAGACCGCGACGCCGACCTCGGGGTCGTCGTTGAAGGCGTCGATCGCCTCCTGCCGGGCCGCGCTGGACTGGTCGCCGCGCAGCGACACCGTCCGCAGACCGGCCGCGGCGAAATGCGCTTCCGCGGCATCCATGACGTCGATGTGCTTGGCGAAGAACACGACCTTGCCGACCGAGCGCTGCAACTGCAGGGCGTAGTCCGCGGCGAGCACCGCCTTGGCCTGACCGATCTTCCGCACCATCGTGAAGACGTTGTCGCCCCCGGTGCCGGCGGCCTTGGACTCCTCGAGCTCGTTGTGCGCGACCAGGCGCACGATGTCGTCGTCGACCTCTCCGGGCGCGAGGCCCCGGTCGCCGCGCGCCTCGATGATCCGGCGGTACTGCGCCGCGAGCCGCGCGCCCAGTTCGCGCTCGGCGGCACGGATCGAGCGGCCGAAGTCGTCGTCGAGCTGCACGGGGAGGTCGGCGATGAGCTTGTCCGGGAGGTCGGCGGCGACATCCTTCTTCTTGCGCCGCACGATGCCCATCGAGATCACCGCGTCGCGCGCCTCGGGGTAGAACGCCTTGTCTGCGGGGGTGAGACCGGTGGCATCGAGCTTTTCCATCAGCAGCGGCCCCGGCTTCTCACCGTTCGTCCAGCCGAGGAACCGCCAGATCGCGTCGAAGTCCTCGACGTCGTTGATCAGCGGCGTTCCCGTGAGGGCGAGGAGGAGGGGGTTGCCGGTCTGCTCACGGATGCGGCCCGTCAGCGCGAGCACGTTCCGCGAGCGCTGCGACGTGAGGTTCTTGATGAAGTGCGCCTCGTCGACCACCATTCCCTTCAGCCCCAGGGAGCTGAGCCACGACAGGTGCCGATCGAGGATCTCGTAGTTGACGATGAAGACGTCCGCGAAGGCGTCGATGTTCTCACCGTCGCCCTGGATCACGGTCGCGCGACGCTGCGGCGTCCACCGCTCGACCTCGCGCGCCCAGTTCATCTTCACGACGTTCGGCACGACCACGAGCAGCGGGTACGCGTCGGCGACGGATGCCGCGAGGACCGACTCGGCCGTCTTTCCGAGGCCCGGCTCGTCGGCGAGGAGGAAAGAGCGGTGTCCTTCGCGGACAGCCTCGAGGAAGCGCGACTGATGGGGCATGATCTGCAGGCCCCGCGGCGAGAGCCGGTCGAACTCCGGAACGGGAGGGAGCTCCATCGAAGCAGCCGTGCCGCCGGCGCCCGTCTCGAACGCCTTGTAGAGCGGACCCATCAGCTCCCACCCGTCCAGACGCCGTCGGGCGGTGGATGCGGGGGTGCGGGAGGTGAGATCGGGGGCGAGGAACGGGTTCGCCATCTGCCGCGCCTCGACCTGCGGCGGGAACACCTGCCGCTCGGCGAGGGCCGCCGGGACGACGGGGGCCGCAGCGGGCGCGGCGTCGGTGATGATCAGTTCGTCCGGCGGCAGCTCCGCCCCGGACTCCAGCAGCCAGTCCCGCCGCATCCGGCGGGCGACGGGCGACGTGGCCTGATCCACCTCGAGCAATTGGATGAGCGAGGTGTCGCGCGCGGCGGTCTTGGCGAGGATGGTCGCGACCCCGTCCAGGCGCTTGAGCAGCTCGGCGCGGGTGGCGTCGCTCGCCTCGGTGTCGGCCTTGACCCGTGCCCGCTCCTCGCGGACGAGGAAGGCGATGACCTGGAACTTCACGCGGTTTGTCGGTCCGAGCTTCCCGCGCTGGGCCTTGGCCTCGACCTCGCGCACCTTGCGGGCGAGGATCGGGATGATCGGCGACTCGTCGTCCCGGCGGGCGGACGAGGGCCGGCGTCGTCGCGAAGAGGACGTCTGGGTGGGCGCCGTGGTCGGCATGCTCCTCCTGAGCGTGGATGCCGGAGAACCCGGCGTTGTCCGATCGATGATCGGCCTGGCAGCGTGCGTCCCGCGGGCGGCGCGGACGCCGTCGCGAACGCGGGAGGGGGTGTGTCGCCGGATGCCGCGGGCCCGCGCTTGGCGCGGTGCGGCGTCGCGTGGCAGCCCCCGGCGAAGAGTCTAGCGGACGCGACCCGTCCTCATCCCCACAGCTGCGCGGCGATGTCGGCGGAATACCCCTCGGGGAGGACGTCGATCCAGCTGGTGGCGACCCACAGACCGTCCGCGAAGAGGTGATCCTCGCCGCTGACGTACTCGACGTCGTCGAGGGTGATGCCCCGGCGCTCGATGCGGCACAGATCGGCGTGGCCGACGCTCTCGCACCCGAACGCCGACTCGGCCATGACGGCGCGCGCGGCATCCGCCTGCGCCGGCTCGATCGACGCGACCGTCGTGGCGATGCCCGGCCCTTCCGCACCGCCCCACGTGCACCGCAGGACCGGGATTCCGGAGGCGAGGAGCTCCGCCAGCTGGGCGTTCTGCGAGGACAGCATCGTCACCACGGGGTCGTTCGCCGGCGGCACGGCCGCCTCGAGCGATGCGCGCATCCCCTCGGAGTAGAGCGCTCCGCACTCTCCGGGAAGCGCCGCAGCCGGCGCGGTCTCGGTCGGCGTGGAGGTCTCCGCGGGAGGGGTGGCGGATGCGGTCGGAGTGGGGGCGGGCGTGGCGGTGAAGCCGACCGGCTCCGGCTGGCACCCGGTGAGGACGGCGAGCAGGACGCCGGCCGCGATCAGCACGGGCGCGGCGCGGCGCCGACGACGGACCTGGACCATGAGACCTCCGAACACTCCGGAGGCGAGCCTACGTCCCGGAGCACGTCGACCCGCGACGACGCCCCGCGTCAGCGGGAAAGCGCGACGCCCTCCTGCCAGTCCGAGAGGGTGAAGGGGTCGTCGGTGATGATGCCGTCGACGCCGAGCGCGGTGACCTCGTCCCAGTCCCGATCGGTGTTGAGGGTGTAGACGACGATCCGGATGCCGGCATCGTGCAGCTCGTCGACGACCGCGGGCCGCTCGACGACCGCGGCCCGGTCCACGATCAGGGCCCGGACGCCCGCCTGGGCCGCCGCGCGGGCAGCGTCCTCGGGAAGACGGCGGAGGATCAGCATCCGGTGGACCGTGTCGGACTGCGCCGCGACGTGGGCGAGCGCGGTCGCGTCGAAGCTCGCCGTCGCGACGCGATCGTCGAGGCCCCGGTCGCGGATCGCGCCGAGCACCCGCGTCACCCCCGCGGCGTCCCACTCTCCCTTCAGCTCGAGGAGGGCGCGGGCGTCGGTTCCGACGAGGACGTCGAGGAACTCCTCGAGCGTCGGGACGCGGGCGCCGACGAACTCGGACGAGTACCAGGATCCGGCGTCGAGGGAGCGCACCTCGGCGAGGTCGAGCGCGTCGAGCCGGCCGCTGCCGTCGGTGGTGCGGTCCACCGTGGCGTCGTGCAGGAGGACGGGATGCCCGTCGGCGGTGCGCCCGACGTCGACCTCGACGTAGGAGAACCCGGCATCCAGGGCGATTCGGACCGCCTCGAGGGTGTTCTCCGGCGCGACGGCCGCGCCGCCCCGGTGACTGGCGATGAACGCCGCCTCGCCCGGATCGCGTGTGTCCCCGAGCAGCTCGCCGGCGCTCACCCGCGCGGGACTCGCCCCGACGACGGCGACGACGACCGCGACGGCGGCCAGGGCGCAGGCGACGACGAGAGAGGCGAGTCGGTCGCGCGCAGGATCGTGCGGCATGGGCGTCCTTCGGGTCGTCCCATCGGCATCGATGGGCCGGACGTGCGGGTGAGATCACCCTAGCCCACGTCGTTACCCTTTCGTTACCTTTCGGCGCGGATTTCCCGGATGCCGTCCCACAGCGCGTCGGCGACGGCACGCTTGTCCCCCCGAGCTTCGGCCACGAGCTCGCCGCGCCGGTCGAGGAGGAGCACCGCGTTGGCGTCGACCTCGAACCCCTCGGTCCATCCGACGCGGTTCACCGCCAGGAGATCGGCGCCCTTGCGGAGGGCCTTGCGCCGACCGCGCTCGAGCAGCGTCTCGGCGGGCGCGGGCGTCTCGGCGGCGAAGCCGACGATCGTCTGTCCGGGAGCGCGGCCGGACGCGAGCCCGGCGAGGATGTCGTCGGTCTGGACGAGGCGCAGCGAGACCTCGGGACCGTCGGCCTGCTCCTTCGCGAGCTTGTGCGCGGACACCTCCGCGACGCGGTAGTCGGCCACCGCGGCGGCCATGACGACCACGTCCGCCCCCACCGCGGCCTCGCGGACCGCGTCTCCCAGCTCGGCCGCCGTCCCCGCCCGGACGATGCGCACCCGTGGCGACGCGGATGCCGCAGCCAGCACGTCGGCGTCGATGTGGGCGGCGACGAGGGTGACCTCGGCTCCGCGATCGGCGGCCGCGCAGGCGACCGCCACGCCCTGGCGACCGCTCGAGCGATTGCCGAGGAAGCGGACCGGATCGATCGGCTCCCGCGTCCCGCCGGCGCTCACGACGACGCGGAGGCCCTGCAGGTCGCCCCCGCGCTCGGCTGCCTCCTCGGACGCGCCGGCGTCGGCGGGGGAACCGATCGCCGCGAGCGCCGCCGCGACGATCGCGTGGGGTTCCGACATCCGCCCGGGACCGCTGTCGCCGCCGGTCAGTGGGCCGTCCTCGGGCCCGACGACCTCGACGCCGCGACCGCGCAGGATACCGATGTTGTGCTGGGTGGCCGGGTGCCGCCACATCTCGGTGTGCATCGCGGGGGCCACGACCACCGGTGCGGTGGTGGCCAGTAGGGTCGTCCCGAGGAGGTCGTCGGCGAGGCCGGCCGTCATCTTCGCGAGCGAATTCGCCGTGGCCGGGGCGATCACGATCAGGTCGGCCGACTGACCGAGGGAGACATGACGCACACGCGCGACATCGTCGTGGACCGAGGTCGTCACCGGGTTCCGACTGATCGCCTCCCACGTCGCGGTGCCCACGAAGCGGAGCGCATCCGGCGTCGGGATGACATGGACGTCGTGCCCGTCCTGCACGAACGCGCGGACGACCGCGACGGCCTTGTAGGCGGCGATGCCGCCCGTCACTCCCACCACGACGAACACGTTCCGATCTTGGCACGTTCCACCCCGACCTCGGAGGTCTTCCCGTGTGCACGGTTGTGATCCGCGTTCCCGAGCCGGACGCGCCCGCACACGATCGCGCGGTCCGGCTCCTGGCGATCCGCGACGAGGATCCGCAGCGCCCGTGGAGACCGCTCGGACCGTGGTGGCCGCAGACGCACCCCGCGCTCGTCGGGGTGCAGGACGTCCGCGCCGGCGGGGCGTGGCTGGCCGCCGACGCCGACGCCGGGCGCCTCGCGGTCCTCCTGAACCGCGCCGAGACGCTCGCCGACCCCTCCCCCGCCTCTCGCGGCGGCCTGGTCCTCGCGCGCGCCGCCGGCGGGCGGTGGACGGACCCGCCCCGCACGCACGGGTTCAACCTCGTCGACGTCACCGACCGGGAGGCGCACCTGCTCCAGTGGAACGGAATCACCGAGCGCGAGACCGCGATCCCCCCGGGGACCCACATGATCGCCCACGATGATCTCGACGACCCCGCCACCCCGCGGATCGACCGCTGGCTGGACGCCTTCCGCTCGGCACCGCCCGCCGCAGGCGACGCGTGGTGGGAGCCGTGGCTGGACGTCCTCGACACCAGCGCCGGCCTCGCCGCCGACGACGACGAGGCGATCGTGCGCGACAACCGCCCCCACGGGTATCCGACGCAGTCGCTGCTCGTCTGCGTCGCCTCGGTCGACGCGGACGGCGCGGACGTCCGCTATGGGGAGCTGCCGGCACCGGCGGCGTGGGGACGGGTGCGGCTGCGCCCGCCCGAACGTAGGCTTTGACCATGACGTATACGCACGACCAGATCGCCGCCGCCATCGACCACGCGATCCTCAAGCCCGATTTCACCCGCGCCGCCGTCGACGCCGAACTCGACATCGCCGCGCAGTGGGGTGTGTTCAGCGTGTGCGTGCGCCCCTCCGACATCCCGCACGCCGTGGAGCGTCTCGCCGGGACCGGCGTGGCCGTCGGCACCGTCATCGGCTTCCCGCACGGAACCACCTCCACCGCGACGAAGGTCGCCGAGGTGCGCCAGGCGCTGGCGGACGGCGCGAGCGAGCTCGACATGGTCCTGAACATCGGCTGGCTCCTCTCGGGGATGGACGCCGAGGTCGAGGCGGACATCCGTGCGGTGGTCGCCGCCGCCGACGGGCACATCGTCAAGGTGATCTTCGAGACCTCGTACCTCGACGACGACGCGATCGTGCGGGCCTGCCGGGCGTCCGAAGCCGCCGGCGCCGATTTCGTCAAGACCTCCACCGGGTTCGCCGGCGGGGGCGCGACCGTGGAGCACATCCGACTGATGCGCGCGAACGTCGGTGAGACCGTGCAGGTCAAGGCCTCCGGCGGCGTGCGGAGCCTCGACACGGCCGTGGCGATGCTGGATGCCGGCGCGACGCGCCTCGGCACGAGTGCGTCCGCGACGATCCTCGCCGAAGCGCGCGCCGTCGACGAGGGCGCCGCCGCGACCGGCGCGGTGGACGACTCCTCCTACTGAGGATCGCGGACCGGGCGGCGCGGGCTCAGCCCAGCGCCGCCCGCACGTCCGCCACGTCCCGGCCCATCTGCGCGATGAGGGGGTCGATGCCGTCGAAGGCCTGCATCCCGCGGATGCGGGCGACGAACTGCACGTCGACCACGTGGCCGTAGAGGTCGAGGTCCGTTTCGTCGAGGACGTAGGCCTCCACCTGCCGGACGGGGACATCGTCGAAGGTGGGGTTCGTCCCTACGCTGATCGCCGCCGGATAACGGATGCTGCTCCGCAGCCCGTCGGCACCTCCGCGCGCCCCGTGGTCGACCAGCCATCCCGCATAGATGCCGTCGGCGGGGACGAAGCCCTCCAGATCGGCGGCGAGGTTCGCGGTGGGATACCCGAGTGCGCGACCGCGCTTGAGCCCGTGGACGACCTCCGCGCGCACCGCGTGCGGACGACCGAGGACGCGGGCGGCGTTCTCGACGGCTCCGTCGGCGAGGAGCTCGCGCACCCACGTGGACGACACGCGTCGCCCGGCATCCGCCGCGCGCACATCGTCGACGACCTCGACATCGAATCCAAGCTCTGCGCCGAGCGTGCGGAGGAACTCCGGGTCGCCGGAACCGCCGCGACCGAAGCGGAAGTCACTGCCCACCATCACCAGGCGCACCGCGAGCGCACCGACCAGGACGTGCTCGACGAAGGCCCGGGCAGGTAGCGCCGCGAGGGTCTCGTCGAAGGTGAGCATGAGGGTCGCATCGACACCGGCCTCGGCGAGGAGGCGCAGCTTCTGCTCCGGTCCGACGAGCGAGTCGGGACAGAGGTCGGGGCGGAGGACGGCCAGGGGGTTCCGGTCGAACGTGACGGCGACCACGCGGGCTCCGGCGGCGGCGGCGTCCACACGCGCGCGGTCGATCACGGCGCGGTGGCCGGTGTGCACGCCGTCGAACTTGCCGATGGCCACGACGGACGGACCGAAGTCGCGGGGCACCTCCGCCGGATCGCGGAAGACGATCACGCGGCGACCTCTGCGGCGCGCTGCACGCGGACGCCGGGCCGGTGCGTGATGAGCCACCACAGGCCGAGGAAGGGCAGCACGAGCGGGATGAAGAGGTAGCCGTACCCGAAGCCCGACCACACCGTCGGGTGCGCGAAGAGGGCGGGCAGCACAAGGCTGAGCGTGCCGATGACGAGCACCCCCACCAGTTCGAAGACGATCGCGACCCACGCCACGACGTACCATCGCGCGGACCCGGCGAAGACGAGCGCGAGCGTGGCGAGGATGTAGACGAGCGCCGCGAGGGCCGACAGCCCGTACGCCAGCGGCGCCTCGTCGAAGCGCTCGACGATCTGGACGAACGAGCGACCGGTCGCGGCGAGGGCCATCACCGCGTAGACGATGACCAGGACGCGGCCGATGCCGCTCATGCGAGGACGGGAGGAGGCGCTCATGACCTTTCGATCCTAGGCGCGGCGGGCGCCCGGCGGACCCCGCTCACGCGACCTGAACGGTCCAGATCACCTGCATCCGCCACACCATGACGGCGACCGAGAGGGCGGCGATACCCATGATGACCGTGCTCCAGCGGCTCCGCTCGAGCAGTGCCCAGGCCACCGCCGCCACCGGAAGGAGCGCGGCCGAGACCAGGTAGACCCAGAACTCCAGGGCGCTCCCCGAGGGCGGGTTCCCGGCGAAGGGGGCGATGACGGCCGCGACGATCTGCACGATCAGCAGCAGCTCCACCAGGGCGAGGGATCCGACGCTCACATCGCTCGGGCGTCGACCGGCGAGACCGGCGATGACGCAGAACAACCCCGCCACGACGGCGAGGACCACCTGAGCGAGGGTGAACCACAGGATCATGCGCTGTCTCCTTCGGGCATGTTCATCACGCTCTTCACATCCGCTCCGCGTCGCTCGACGATGCCCACGAGGACACCGTCAGGGTCGACGGCGGCGATCGGAGACGACGGGAGACGCTCGGCGGCTCCGGAGAGGCGCTTGCCGTGACGGAGGTCTCGGGCCTCCTCCCCGGTGACATCGAACCGGCCCAGCACCTCGGCGGCGGCGGCCGCGGAGGTGCGGAGGCGATCCCGGCCGATGTCGTCCAGGCGCACCGCATCCGACACGGAGAACGGACCGATCCGCGTGCGCCGGAGGGCGGTGAGATGCCCGCCGACCCCGAGGGCCGATCCGAGATCGCGGGCGAGAGCACGGATGTAGGTGCCGCTGGAGCAGTCGACGACGACATCGAGATCGACGACGACGCCGTGCCGACGTTCGGCCACGACGTCGAGTCTGGATACGGTGACCTCGCGCGCCTTCAGGTGCACCTCCTCCCCCGCCCGGGCCAGATCGTACGCCCGGCGCCCCTCGACCTTGATCGCGGAAAAGGTGCTCGGAACCTGCGAGATCACGCCGCGCAGGGGCTGCAGCGCGGCCTCGATCTGCGACGCGGTGAGGGACGAGGCGTCCGTCTGCGCGGTCTGCTCCCCGTCCGCGTCGTCGGTGGTCGTCGCCTGCCCCAGCCGGATGGTGCCCTCGTAGGTCTTGCCGAGGCCGACGACATAGGTGAGCAGGCGCGTCGCCGCGTCGACGCCGACGACCAGCAGCCCCGTCGCCATCGGGTCGAGCGTCCCGGCGTGACCGACCTTGCGGGTGCCGAGCGCGCGGCGGGCACGGGCGACCACGTCGTGGCTGGTGATGCCGCCGGGCTTGTCCACCAGCAGGATTCCGCCGGCCGTCATCGCTCGTCACCGGGATCCACAGGCATGCTCTCCAGCTTAGGCTCGTGGGGATGTCCGCACTCGCACCGCCCCTCATCGCCTGGTACCGCGAGAACGCCCGCGACCTGCCGTGGCGTCGCGACGGCTTCGGAGCCTGGGGCATCCTCGTGAGCGAGTTCATGCTCCAGCAGACACCGGTCGCGCGGGTCATCCCGCACCTGGAGGCCTGGCTGTCGCGGTGGCCGGATGCGGCGGCGCTCGCCGCGGCCGCGCCGGGGGACGCCGTCGCTCAGTGGGCCAACCTCGGCTACCCCCGTCGCGCGCTGTGGCTGCACCGCGCGGCGGTGCAGGTCCGCGACCGACACGACGGCGTCGTCCCCCGGGACGTCGACGCGCTCCTCGCCCTCAGCGGCATCGGCGACTACACGGCACGGGCGGTGGCGGTCTTCGCCTATGGAGACCGGCATCCGGTGGTCGACACGAACACCCGTCGCGTGCTCGCCCGTGTCCTCGAGGGGCGGGCGCAGCCCGGTCCGCCCGCCAAAGAGGACCTCGTCCGCATGGAGGGGGTCCTTCCGGAAGACCGCGCGGACGCCGCGATCGTCAACGCCGCGGCGATGGAGCTCGGCGCGACCGTCTGCACGGCACGGTCTCCGCGGTGCGACGCATGCCCGCTCGCGGAGATCTGTCGATGGCGCGCCGAGGGATTCCCCGCGTCGCCAGATCTGCGTCGCCGACAGGCGCGCTACGAGGGCAGCGACCGCCATGCGCGGGGTGCGGTGCTCGGCATCCTGCGCGGCGCGGCACCGGACGATGTGGACCTCGCCGCGCTGCTGGCGGAGTGGCCGGATGCCCGACAACGCGACCGCGCGATCGATTCGCTCGTCGCCGACGGCCTGGTGGAGGTCGTGGCGGACCGGGCGCGGCTCCCCCGTTGAGAGAGCCGCGCAGCCGGATCAGTCCTCGTCGTCGACGCGGGGCTTGATGTACGGGTCCGCTTCGCCTGCGGGCGACGCGGACGCCGCGAGTCCGGCGACAGCCTGATCCCGTTCCCGCGCCTCGCGCAGAAGGTCCTCGATGTGACCGGCGTTCTCGGGGATGCCGTCGAGGATGAACTCCAGCGAGGGCGTCAGCCGGGTGTTCAGGTGCTTGCCGACCTCAGATCGGAGCATCCCGGTCGCCGCCTTCAGCGCCGCCGCGGAACCTTCCCGATCCGCCTCCGAGCCGAGCACGGTGTAGAAGACGGAGGCGTGCTGGAGATCTCCGGTCACCCGGACATCCGTGATCGTGACGAATCCGAGCCGCGGGTCGCGCAGCCCCTTCTCGAGACGTTCGGCGAGGATGACGCGGATGCGGTCTCCGAGGCGTGCCTGACGTTCGCCGGCCATGTGTGTTCCTTTCGAACGGAGCAGGGGCGCCCGCCCCTTACGGATACGCGGGCGCCCCTGACGGGAGAGGATCAGCCTCGCGGCTTCTCCACCATCTCAGTGGTCTCGATCTCGTCGCCGATCTGGATGTCGTTGTACTTGCCCAGTCCGATACCGGCCTCGAAGTCCGTGCGGACCTCGGTGACGTCGTCCTTGAAGCGGCGCAGCGACTCGATGGCGAGCCCGTCGGCGATCACGACGCCGTCGCGGATGACGCGCGCCTTGGCGTTGCGCGTGATCGTGCCCGAGCGGACGATGACACCGGCGATGTTGCCGAACTTGGAGGAGCGGAACACCTCGCGGATCTCGGCCACGCCCGACTGGACCTCTTCGAACTCCGGCTTGAGCATGCCCGTGAGCGACTGCTCGACGTCGTCGATCGCGTTGTAGATGACCGAGTAGAACCGGACGTCCACACCCTCGCGGGCCGCGCGCTCGCGCGCCTTGGTGTCGGGACGGACGTTGAAGCCGATCACGATCGCGTTGTCGATCGTGGCCAGGTTGATGTCCGACTCGGTGATCGCGCCGACGCCGCGGTGGATGATGCGGAGCTGGACCGAATCGTCCACCTCGATCTTCAGCAGCGACTCCTCCAGCGCCTCGACGGCACCGGAGACGTCACCCTTGATGATGAGGTTGAGCGACTCGACCTTGCCCTCTTCCAACGCACGGGTGAAGTCCTCGAGCGAGATGCGCTTGCGGGCCTTGGCCAGCTGCGCGTTGCGCTCGGCGGCTTCGCGCTTCTCGGCGATCTGGCGAGCGGTGCGGTCCTCCTCGGTGACGATGAAGGTGTCGCCGGCGCGGGGCACGGAGTTGAGTCCCTGCACCTGGACCGGACGCGACGGGTACGCCTCGTCCACCGGGTCGCCGTTCTCGTCGATCATCGCGCGGACGCGGCCGTAGGCCGTCCCGGCGACGATCGCGTCACCGACGCGGAGCGTTCCGGATTGGATCAGTACCGTCGCGACGGAACCGCGACCCTTGTCGAGCTTCGCCTCGATCGCGACACCGCGGGCCGCCTTGTTCGGGTTGGCCGTGAGGTCGAGCCCGGCGTCCGCCGTCAGGAGCAGGGCGTCCAGGAGGTCCTGGATGCCCGTTCCCTGGCGTGCCGAGACGTCGACGAACATGACGTCGCCGCCGTACTCCTCGGCGACCAGACCGTACTCGGTCAGCTGCTGGCGGACCTTCGCCGGGTTGGCGTCGGGCTTGTCGACCTTGTTGACCGCGACCACGATCGGCACGTTCGCCGCCTGGGCGTGGTTCAGCGCCTCCACCGTCTGGGGCATGATGCCGTCGTCGGCGGCGACCACGAGGATCGCGAGGTCGGTCACCTGCGCACCACGGGCACGCATGGCGGTGAACGCCTCGTGACCCGGGGTGTCGATGAAGGTGATGGCCCGCTCGATCCCCTCGTGCTCGGTCCACACCTGGTAGGCACCGATGTGCTGGGTGATGCCGCCGGCCTCGCCCGCCACGACGTTGGTCTGGCGGATCGCGTCGAGCAGTCGCGTCTTACCGTGGTCGACGTGACCCATGACGGTGACGACCGGGGGACGGATCTCGAGGTCGTCCTCGCTCTCCGCCTCCAGCTCGGCCTCGAGGTCGAGACCGAAGCCCTCCAGGAGCTCCTTGTCCTCGTCCTCGGGCGAGACCATCTGGATCTTGTAGCCGAGCTCGGCGCCGAGCACCTCGAAGGTGGCCTCATCCAGCGACTCGGTGGCCGTGGCCATCTCGCCGAGGTTGAAGAGGATCGTCACGAGCGTGCCGGGCTGCACGGTGTAGCCGCGGATCGCCTCGAGCTTGTCGGCGAAGTCCGAGATCGAGGCACCACGACGCAGGCGGATGATCTCGCCGTTGCCCTTCTGGACGTTGACGCCACCGACCTGCGGGGCATCCCTCATCTCGAATTCTTGACGCTTCGCCCGACGCGACTTGCGCTGCTTGGACTTGCCGCCGCCCTTGCCGAAGGCACCAGCGGTGCCACCGCCGGGACCACGGCCGCGACCGCCGCCACCACCGGGACGACCGGCGAAACCGCCGCCGGGCGCGCCACCGGGACGCTGGAAACCGCCGCCGCCACCGCCGGGACGACCAGGACCGCCCGGACGCTGCTGGAACGGCGCACCGGGACGCCCGCCGCCGCCACCGGGACGGCCGGGACGCGCGCCGGGAGCACCCGGACGCGGAGCACCCGGACGCGGAGCCTGCGGGCGGGGGATGTTGCCGGGGCTCGGGCGCTGGCCCATGCCCTGCTGCGAGGAGAACGGGTTGTTGCCCGGACGGGGGCCCGCCGGACGCTGGCCCATGCCCTGCTGCGAGGAGAACGGGTTGTTGCCCGGGCGGGGCGTGCCGCCCGGGCGGGGAGCCGCCGGTGCCGCGGGCGCGCCGGGACCGGGCTTCGGACCGGCGGCGGGGGCAGGGGCCGCGTCGGCGGACGGCTGCTCGGGAGCCGACGGAGTCGCGGCGGGTGCCGCCGATGCGGGCGCGGCCGGCGTCGCGGCGGCGGGCTTGGGCGCGGGAGCCGGGGTCACCGCGGGAGTCGCCTCGGCGGGCTTCGGGGCGGCCGGGCCGGGGCGCGCGGCGGGACGGGCGGGGCCGGGGCGTCCGGCGGGCTTCGCCGCCGGGGCCGGGGCGGCGGAAGAGCCACCTGCCCCGTCGGCCTCGAGGGCGGCGCGGAGCTTCCGGGCCACCGGGGGTTCGATGGTGGACGACGGACTCTTCACGAACTCGCCGAGCTCCTTGAGCTTGGCGAGGGCGACCTTGCTGTCGACGCCGAGTTCGGAAGCGATCTCGTGCACGCGTGGTTTGGCGTTTGCCACAATTCTCCTGTCTGGGGTCCACCCCACACAGGGCAGACCATTAGTCGCGGACGGGACTCATTTCGAGCCGTTCACTTTGTTTCCATAGCCGTTCAGCCTTTGTCTTGCTGTAGGTGCTCTTCGATGGTCTGTGTGTCAAGTGGCCCTGACACACGGAGCGCACGCACGAACGCTCGCCGTTTCACGGCGACACCCATGCACGCACTCGACGCGTGGACCCACGCGCCCCGACCCGGCAGCACCGCACGCTCATCGATGACGAGGACGGATTCGCGGGCGACCACCCGAAGGAGGGCGGTCCGTGGGACGCGTGCGCGACACGCGACGCACATTCGTACGGGCTCCATGGTACACCTCGCTCCCTGACCCCGCGCCGGGTGCGGAGCGCGCCCGGCGCGGAAAAGGGTCACGACTCCAGGATGGAGTCGGGCTGGATGTCGATCTTGGCGCCGGTGAGCTTGGCGGCCAGACGCGCGTTCTGACCCTCCTTGCCGATGGCGAGGGACAACTGGTAGTCGGGCACGAGCGCCCGCACCGCCTTGGTCGAGGCGTCCAGCACGAAGCTGGAGGTGACCTTCGCCGGCGACAGCGCGTTCGCGACGAACGTCGGAAGGTCCGCGGCGTAGTCGACGATGTCGATCTTCTCGCCGCCGAGCTCCTCCGTCACGGCGCGTACGCGACGCCCGAGCTCGCCGATGCACGCGCCCTTGGCGTTGATCGTGGAGTCGTTCGCCTTCACGGCGATCTTCGTGCGGTGACCGGCCTCCCGCGCGAGGGAGACGATCTCGACGAGGCCCGCGGGGATCTCGGGGACCTCGAGGGCGAAGAGCTTGCGGACCAGGCCGGGGTGCGTGCGCGAAACGGTGATCTGCGGGCCCTTGGTCCCCTTGGACACCGACGTGACGTACACGCGCAGACGCGACCCGTGGGAGTAGTCCTCACCCGGCACCTGCTCCTCGGGCGGGAGGATCGCCTCGACCGTGCCGAGATCGACGTGGATCATGCGGGGGTTCGGGCCCTGCTGGACGACGCCCGCGACGATGTCGCCCTCCTTGCCGCGGAACTCCCCCAGGACCGCGTCGTCGGCGATGTCGCGCAGCCGCTGGCTGATGACCTGCTTCGCGGCGAAGGCGGCGATGCGGCCGAAGTTCTCCGGCGTCGACTCCTCTTCGCCGATGACCGCGTCGTCCTCGTCGAGGAGGGGGATGAAGACCGCGACGTGACCGGTCTTGCGGTTCAGCTCCGCCCGGGCGCCCGCGGGAAGCTCTCCGTCGGGCGAGGTGTGCTTGGCGTAGGCGGTGAGGATCGCCTGCTCGATGATCCTGACGAGCTCGTCGAAGGGGATCTCCTTCTCACGCTCGACCGTTCGCAGCAGTCCGAGATCGATGTCCACAGGGGGCCTCCGTATTCAGCTCTCACCGACCCGAGATAGCGGCCGGAACCCCATTACGTTACCGGATGCCGCGGTGGAAGGCATCGGGGGCCGGTGGACGGGCCGCGGGTCACGGCGCGGCGTCGGCGTAGCGCGCGCAGTCGTCCGTGGGCGCGTCCCGGCCCGTGAACAGCGCGTCGGTCCACGAGATCAGGACCGGCAGGAAGCGCGAGCGGGGCAGGACCGTGGCGAGGTGGTCGTATCCGGCGTAGACGGCCCAGCGCACCTCGTCGCCCTGCGCGCACGCCCGCTCCACGAATCCCTCCTGCAGGCGGGCGGGGATGACCTCGTCCGCATCGCCCCACGCGACCAGGATCGGTACGTCCCACGGTCCCGTGGCCGCGTTCTCGGCGAGTCGCGCCCCGAGGGGGCCCGTGGTGAGGTCGGCGGGGAACAGAGGACTGTCCTCCGAGACGCCGAGGGCGGTGGCCACCGAGACGATCACGCCCGGCTCGGTGGGGCACCGCTGCGTCATCTCGCGCACGAGCGTCTGCGCACCGGGCGCGACGTATCGGGACAGGTCGACGTCGTCGTACGTGTCGGCGTAGGGCACGAGGACCCACGAGCTGATGATCGACAGCTCGGCCGTGGCGACGTTGCGCGTCACCTCGTCGGCGAGTTCGAGCGGGTCGGTGACGGGGGCGAGGACCGCCGCGCCGAGGAGGTCGATGTCGGGGGCGTAGTCGGCGGCGATCTCCGCCATCCACAGTGCCGCGTGTCCCCCCTGCGAGTGCCCCCACGCGACCGTGGAGCGCGACAGCGCCACACCGTCCAGTTCCCTCGCGGCCAGGACCGCGTCGAGGGAGGACCGGGCCTCGCCGCGCCCGATGAGGTACGGGAAGACGCCCGGTGCTCCCTGGCCGGAGTAGTCGGAGGCCACCACGACCCACCCCCGCTCGAGGGCGTCGTTGAGCCCCGGAATCGCCCAGTGGGTCGCGGAGGCATCGCGGAGGCTCGGCGCGCACCCCCGGGCGACGCCCGTCGTGCCGTGGTTCCAGACCACCACCGGGCGTGCACCCGGACGCGACTCGGTGGGGGTGATCACGAGCGCACTCGCCACCGCGGGACGACCCAGGGCGTCCCGGGTCGTGTAGAGGATCCGCTGCACGTCTCCCCCGGGCGGAGACTGTCCCGAGAACGCGTCCGCGCGGATCAGCCGGCCGTTGTCGTAGGGAACGACGGCCGGAGGATCGTAGAAGGCGTCGACCACGGGCGCGCCGCTCTGGATCCAGCTCCCCAGATACCAGCTGCCGGAGGCCAGGAGCACGAGGACCAGAGAAAGGGCGAAGCGACCGGTCGCGCGCCAGCGGTGCGCGACACGGGAGGGGGCGTCGTGGTACTCGGGCGGTGCCGTGAAGGCGTCCGACATCGCCCGTCGCCCACCGGAGCCCGGGCCGAATCCGCGCAGACCCCGGATGATCAGGGTCAGACCGAACACGGCCGAGCGCACACCGAACACCACCGCGACCACGAGCAGGGTCACGTCCGGCCACGTGAGGGCGAGGATGCCGAAGACGATCTGCGCGCCGCCCCACGCGGTGGCGAGGACCCGTTCGCTGACGGACCCCTGGGTGATCGCGTCGAAGAGCGAGGCGAGGCCGGCGAGGACGAGCAGCATGGCGAGGATGCCGGGCAGCTCCTCCAGCGTCCGCCCGAGTCCGATCAGCAGCGCCAGACCCACCACGATCCAGGCGCCGCCGAAGAGGCGTCGGGGCAGCGACCCGGCATCCGTCGTCCGGACGACCTCGCTGACACCGGAGAGGACCACGCTCACCCCGACGTAGACCGTGAGGAGGACGAGGGACGTCAGCGGCCGCGTGATGATGAGCAGCGCGAGGATCAGGACGATCGCTCCGACGACGAGGGTGATCGCGGGTGGGGCGTCGGCGACGAGCCGCGGGAGGATGCTCCACCTCGACGCGGGACGTGCCCGGTGTTCGCGCCTCACCGACACCATGCTAAACGCGCGGCGACATCGTCGATCACCGGGCGGGAAGGTGTTGCGCGCCGACGCCGGGCCGCCATACTGGGCCGATGGATCAGCTGATCGATGTGGACGCGCTCACCGACTGGATGGCGACGTGGGGCGACAACCTGTGGACCTGGATCGTCCTGCCCATCGTGGTGCTCCTCGGGCTCTACTTCACGCTCCGATCCGGAGTGGTGCAGTTCCGGCTCATCCCGGAGATGTTCCGGACCCTCACCGACAAGACGCCCCGCACCGAATCGGGCGAGCCGCAGTCGGTGTCCTCGTTCCAGGCGTTCACGATCTCCGCCGCTTCCCGTGTCGGCGTCGGCAACATCGCCGGCGTCGGGACCGCGATCGCCCTCGGCGGCCCGGGCGCGATCTTCTGGATGTGGCTGATGGCCTTCGTCGGTGGCGCGTCCGCCTTCATCGAGTCGTCGCTCGCGCAGCTGTACAAGACCCGTGACAACGACGGCTTCCGCGGCGGCCCGGCGTATTACATGCAGCGCGGCCTCCGCGCCCGGTGGATGGGGATCGTCTTCGCCGTCATCCTCATCATCTGCTTCCCTCTCGCCTTCTCGTCCCTCCAGGCGAACACGATCCAGGCGACGCTCTCCGGCAGCTTCGACGAGTCCGCCTCGGCGTGGCTGCCGTGGGCCACGGGCATCGGCCTCGCAGTCCTCGTGGCCCTGGTCGTCTTCGGGGGCGTCCGCCGCATCGCCTCGGTCACCCAGGCTCTGGTCCCCGCGATGGC
The DNA here is from genome assembly GCF_021654035.1 of Microbacterium aurantiacum. Classification (GTDB taxonomy): domain Bacteria; phylum Actinomycetota; class Actinomycetes; order Actinomycetales; family Microbacteriaceae; genus Microbacterium; species Microbacterium aurantiacum. Next base: position 238,346 of record NZ_JAJPDW010000003.1, on the reverse strand, counting down.
GATCCTCTACCTGATCCTGGGTCTGGTCATCGTCGTCATCCACGCGGATCGGATCCCGGCGGTCATCGCCGAGATCTTCACCTCGGCGTTCGGCTACAACGAGGTCGTCGGCGCCACGCTCGGCTACATCATCCTCACCGGTGTCCGCCGCGGCATGTTCTCGAACGAGGCGGGTCTCGGATCCGCCCCGAACGCCGGGGCCTCCGCCGCCGTCACCCATCCCGTCAAGCAGGGTCTCGTGCAGACCCTCGGTGTCTACTTCGACACCTTCCTCGTCTGCTCGATCACCGCGTTCATCATCCTGGTCTCCGTCCCCGACCTCGCCGGGGCCACGCAGGGCATCGGGCTGACGCAGGGTGCGGTGGTCGGCACGCTCGGCGAGTGGTCGAACGTGGTGCTGAGCATCATCATCTTCCTCCTCGCCTTCAGCTCCATCCTCGGCAACTACTACTACGGCGAATCGAACATCGAGTTCATCACCGGGAACCGCGCGGTGCTCACCGGCTATCGGGTCGTGGCGGTCCTCGCCGTCCTCGTCGGCGCCCTGGTGTCCACCGGGGCGATCTGGACCTTCGCCGACGGGGCGATGGGCTTCATGGCCCTCGTCAACCTCGTGGCCATCGGTCTCCTCTCGGGGATCGCCTTCCGACTGCTGAAGGACTACACGCGGCAGCGGCGCGAGGGCCGCGATCCCGTCTTCACACGCGACCTCCTGCCGGACGTGAAGAACATCGAGGTGTGGGAGGACGAGCTGTCCGTCACAGGCCCCATCGACCTTCCGACCAGCCGCCGACAGTCGGCGAAGCACCGCGACCACCTGCACGGATCGGCCGGTCGCGCGGACTCGTGACGCGAAGGGCCTAGCGTCTATGGGATGAGACGTGAGGCCAAGCGCGCCGCCCGGTCGGTGGAGGAATCCACCCCGATGCGGTGGGCTGCGCGCGCGGGATTCGCCGGCAACGGCCTCGTCCACCTGCTGATGGGCGCGATCATCCTGGTCGTCGTCTTCGGCGGGGAGGGCGAATCCGATCAGGCCGGGGCCTTCAAGGCCCTCGCCGCCGCCCCCTTCGGACTCTTCGCGCTGTGGGCGCTCGTCATCGCCGTCACCGCCCTCGGGGTCTATTACGTCGTGGAGGGTCTGCTGATCCGCGACCGCAGCACGGTGGCGAAATGGCGGCGGCGCGCGGTCGAGTGGGGGAAGGCGGTCATCTACCTCGCCCTCGGATTCATCGCCGGTGCGATCGCGCTCGGTGCGCGCCCGCAGGGCGATCGGTCGCTGCAGCAGGCCAGTACGGCGCTTCTGCAGATGCCCGGGGGTCCGTGGCTGCTCGGGGCGATCGGCCTCACGGTCCTCGGCAGCGGCATCGCCTTCGCGGTGATGGGCGTCCTCACCCGTTTCCGACCGTTCATGGTCATCCCCGGCGGCGTCCTCGGTGTGGCGGTGATCGGCCTCGGGGTCATCGGGTACATCGCCAAGGGGATCGCCCTCGGCATCGTCGGGGTGCTGCTGACGATGGCCGCCGTCACCGTCGACGGATCCTACGCGGGCGGGTTCGACGGCGCCGTGGAGGCCCTTATGGCCCTGCCGTTCGGCTCGTGGCTGGGAGGCGCCGTCGGCGCGGGTTTCCTCGCCTACGCGCTGTTCCTCTTCGCCCGCACGCGGTACGCCGACATCTGATCGGTGCGGGCCTCGGGCCCGATCAGCCCGCCAGCATGCGCAGGGCCTCGGCGGCCGCGACGACCTCGCGCTCCCCCGTGCGCCGATCCCACAGCTCGACCTGTCCATCGGCGGCACCGCGGCCGACGATGACGATCCGCGGGACGCCGATGAGCTCGGCGTCGGCGAACTTCACCCCGGGCGACACCTTGGGTCGGTCGTCGTAGAGGACGTCGCGTCCGGCGGCCTCGAGGTCCGCGGCGAGCGTCGTCGCCAGGTCGAAGGCCGCGGCATCCTTGCCCGTGGCGATGACGTGCACGTCGAACGGCGCGACCGACTCCGGCCACACCAGTCCCTTCGCGTCGTTGTTCAGCTCGGCGAGGATCGCGAGGATGCGGGTCACACCGATGCCGTAGGAACCCATCGTGACGGTGACGAGCTTGCCGTTCTCGTCGAGGACCTTCAGCCCGAGCGTCTCGGCGAAGAACCGGCCGAGGGCGAAGACGTGACCGATCTCCATGCCGCGGGCGAGCTCGACGGGCCCGGATCCGTCGGGTGCCGGATCGCCCGGTACGACTTCGGCGACCTCGACGACGCCGTCCGCAGTGAAGTCCCGGCCGACCACGAGGGAGTGTACGTGCTTCTGGTCGATGTTCGCGCCGGTGATCCAGGACGTCCCGTCGACCACCCGCGGGTCGAGCAGGTAGCGGATGCCGGTCGCCGACTCCTCGCCCAGGACGGGTCCGGTCGGCGACCAGGGGCCGATGTAGCCCTTGACCAGGAGCGGATGCCGCTCGAAGTCCTCCGGGGTGGCGGGCTCGACCGCCGCAGGAGCGAAGGCGACCTCGGCGCGCTTGTCATCCACGCCCCGGTCACCCGGGAGTCCGACCACGACGAGTTCGCGCGTGCCGTCGAGGTGGGTGAGGGCGAGCACGACGTTCTTCAGCGTGTCTGCTGCGGTGTACTCGCCGTCGAGGTGGGCGTTGACGTGCGCGACGAGCGTGTCGATCGTGGGGGTGTCGGGCGAATCGAAGATCTGCGGTTCGGGAAGACCGTCGATCGGGAGCGCGTCGGGGACGACCGTGGTGAAGGCCTCCACGTTGGCGGCGTACCCGCCGGCGGAACGGACGAAGGTGTCCTCCCCCACGGGTGTGGGGTGGAGGAACTCCTCGCTGCGCGCACCGCCCATGAGCCCGTTGTCGGCGGCGACGATGACGTACTCCAGGCCCAGGCGCTGGAAGATGCGCTCGTAGGCGTCGCGCTGCGCCTGGTACGAGGCATCCTGTCCCGCGTCGGTGTAGTCGAACGAGTAGGCGTCCTTCATCGTGAACTCGCGACCGCGCAGGAGTCCGGCGCGGGGCCGGGCCTCGTCGCGGTACTTGTCCTGGATCTGGAAGATCGTCAGCGGCAGGTCCTTGTACGACGAGTAGAGGTCCTTCACCAGGAGCGTGAACATCTCCTCGTGGGTCGGCGCCAGCAGGTAGTCGGCGCCCTTGCGGTCCTGCAGGCGGAAGATGCCGTCGCCGTAGGAGGTCCAGCGACCGGACTGCTCATACGGGTCCCGCGGCAGCAGCGCCGGGAAATGCACCTCGAACGCCCCCGCCGCCGCCATCTCGTCGCGGATGACGGCCTCGATCTTCGCCTTGACCTTCAGGCCCAGCGGCAGCCACGTGAAGATGCCGGGCGCGGCGCGGCGGATGTAGCCGGCGCGCACGAGCAGACGATGGCTCGTGACCTCGGCATCGGCCGGGTCTTCGCGGAGGGTGCGGAGGAAGAAGTTCGACAGACGGGTGACCACGAGCGACGAGTCTACGCGCGCGGCCGGTCGCGCCGCGCGGCGCGCTACGCTGACGCCGTGCGTGCTCAGGCGGTGCTGATCTCGGCGGTCGCCGCGATGCTCGCCGCGGTGGTCGCCGTCACCGTCGTCGTCCTGCTCCGCCCGGCCGGCGACGCCGCTCCGCTCGAGGCGGACGAGGACTTCGGCGACGTGCGGGTGTACGCGATCGACCTCGACGGCGCACCGGTGCCCGAGCCGGGCCCCGACGCGCAGCGGGTGTGGGACCTGTTCGTCCGCGTCGCCACCCCCGCGTTCGCGGCGGAGGCGATGTCGGAGTACCGCGTCGGCGATGCGCCCGACAGCGACACGATGGCCTACGTCCACCGCGACGAGGACGACCCGACCCTCTGGACCCTCGCGGCGAACATCGCCTACGCCGACGACGAGGACCTGCTCACCTCGACGCTCATCCACGAGTACGGACACATCCTGAGTCTCGGACTGGCGGACGTGGATCCGGATGCCGACGACTGCGCGACGTTCTGGATCGACGAGGGGTGCGTCGCGGCATCCTCCGCCCTCTTCGCCTTCGACGAGACGTTCTGGATCGCGTACGGAGATCTCGCGCCAGCTCCCGACGACACCGACGCCGAGCGGGGCGAGGCGCTCTTCGAAGCGTATCCCGACGACTTCGTCTCGGATTACGCGGCCACCAACGTCGTGGAGGACTTCGCCGAGACCTTCCAGGCATTCGTCCTCGAGGACGAGCCCGCCCCGGATTCGCCGGTCGCGGAGAAGATCCTCTTCTTCTGGGACCTGCCCGCCTACGTCGAGGTCCGCGAGCGGATCCGCACCGATCTCGGATGGCCCTGAGGCGCGCGTACGCTGAGACGATGACCCGCGCGCTCGTCACCGGATTCGTCCCGTTCGCCGGCGATACCGCGAATCCGTCGGGAGACGCGGTCCGGCTCTTGGCGGCATCCTGGAGCGGCCCCGCCGCGCTCGTCACCGCGATCCTCCCGGTCTCGTTCGACGGCGCCGCCGCGGCCCTCCGCTCCCTGATCGACGAGCACCGCCCCGACGTCGTCATCGCCACGGGCCTCGCCGGCGACCGCGGCGGCATCACTCCCGAGCGGATCGCAGTGAACCTCGCGGACGCGCGCATCCCGGACAACGACGGGGCGCAGCCGATCGATGCGCCGAGCGTGCCCGGGGCCCCCGCGGCGTTCTTCGCGACCCTGCCGGTGAAGGCGATCGTCGCCGACCTCCGGGCGGCGGGGGTGCCGGCATTTGTCTCCCATTCGGCGGGAACGTTCGTCTGCAACCACGTGATGTTCCACGCACTCCATGCGACCACCGGGGTGGCGGGCGTGCGCGCCGGGTTCGTGCACGTCCCCTGGACGACCGATCACCGGGCGGACGCCGTGGTCTCGACGGCCGACGTCGCCCGCGCCCTGGCGCTCGTGCTCGAGACGACGCTCCGCACGCCCGTCGACCCGCCCCTCGTCGGCGGCGCCCTCAGCTGACCCCCGCCGCCCCCGGGCCGAACTCCTCCGATCCGGGCCGAATCGCCCCGAATCGGCCGGATTCCCGCCCGCGACCACCGAATCTGAGGAGTTCGGCCCGCGAGGCCGAGAAGACGTGAGCCGCGGGTTTGACACGGCACCCCCCGCAGTATGCAATATATTGCGTGCCGCTCCCCGCGATCCCGCTCCCCCCTCGCGCGCTCCTGCGCGACGACGTCTACGCCCGTGTGCGCGACGCGATCGTCGACGGGACCCTCGCGCCCGAGGAGCAGCTGCGGGACGCCGACATCGCGGCGTGGCTCGGGGTCAGCCGAACCCCGGTGCGCGAGGCGCTGCTCGCGCTCTCCCGCGCGGGTCTCGTGCAGGCGACGCCGGGACGCTCGACCGTGGTCGCCCCGTTGGACGTCGACGCCGTCCGCGATGCGCAGGGCGTCGTCGCCGCGCTCCACCGCTGGGCGGTCGAGACGGCGGTACCGCAGATGAACGGCGAGGACCTCGAGCGGATGCGGCATGCCAACGCCGCCTTCGCCGACGCACAGCAGCGCGGCGACGTCGACGCTGCGCTCGCAGCCGATGCCGCCTTCCACGCCGTCGCCGTCGAGCGGTGCGGAAACGCCGCCCTCGCGGCAGTCCTGGCGACCTACGAGCCGGTCCTCGAGCGGGCCGAGCGCCTGCGCTTCGCCTCCCACGAAGGCCGGGACTCCACCGCACGGCACGACGAGCTCGTCGAGCTGTGCGAGCGAGGCGACGTCGAGCTCGCAGGCAGCTGCGTCGCCGAGATCTGGCAGACCCTCACACCCCTCGACACACCCGCACCCACCCGCACCGGAGGAGACGCCCCGTGAACTTCGAGCAGCACCCGCGCTACCCCCTCACCTTCGGACCGAGTCCCCTCCAGCACCTGAAGCGCCTCACGCAGCATCTCGGCGGCGCGGAGATCTGGGCCAAGCGCGAGGACGTCTCCAGCGGGCTCGCCTACGGCGGGAACAAGATCCGCAAGCTCGAGTACATCGTTCCGGACATCCTCGCTTCCGGCGCCGACACGCTGGTCTCGATCGGCGGCTACCAGTCCAACCACACCCGTCAGGTCGCCGCGGTCGCCGCGCACCTGGGGCTGAAGGCCCGTCTCGTGCAGGAGAAGTGGGTCCCGTGGGATGACCCCACCAACGATCGCGTGGGCAACATCCTGCTCTCGCGCATGATGGGCGCGGACTCGCGGCTGGACGATGCGGGCTTCGACATCGGCATCCGCGATTCCTGGAAAGAGGCTCTCGCGGAGGTGGAGGATGCCGGCGGCACGCCCTACCCGATTCCCGCCGGCGCCTCCGAGCACCGGCTCGGCGGCCTGGGATTCGCGAACTGGGCCTTCGAGGTCGCCGCGCAGGAGAAGGAACTCGGGCTGACCTTCGACACGATCGTGGTGTGCACCGTGACCGGGTCGACCCACGCGGGGATGATCGCGGGGTTCGCCGCGCTCGAGGACCTCACCGGCGTGCGGCGCCGCATCCTCGGGATCGACGCGTCGGCGACGCTGGCGAAGACCCGCGATCAGGTGGCCCGGATCGCGCGCAACACCGCTGCGCTCATCGAGCTCGGGCGGGACCTGCGCGATGACGAGATCCAGGTGCTCGAGGGCTGGGCGGGCGAGCTCTACGGACTCCCGGTCGATTCGACGATGGAGGCGATGGCCCTCGGCGCGCAGCTCGAGGCGATGATCACCGACCCGGTCTACGAGGGCAAGTCCCTCGCGGGACTGATCGATCTCGTCTCCTCGGGCGACATCCCCAAGGACTCCACCGTCCTCTACGCGCACCTCGGCGGACAGCCGGCGATCAACGCGTACCACTCGCTCTGGCCCTGAGCCCCCGCGAGGGCAGACCGCCCGCGGCCGCCCGGGTCAGGACGTGACGACCTGGGCGGTCCCGAGAGGAGCGTCCGGACCCATCTCCGCGGCGATCCGGTTGGCCTCTTCGATCAGGGTCTGCACGATCTCGGCCTCGGGCACGGTCTTGATGACCTCGCCCTTGACGAAGATCTGGCCCTTGCCGTTGCCGCTGGCGACCCCGAGGTCGGCCTCGCGGGCCTCCCCCGGACCGTTGACGACGCACCCCATGACGGCGACGCGCAGAGGCACGGTCATGTCCTTCAGTCCCTCGGTGACGTTGTCGGCGAGCGTGTAGACATCGACCTGAGCGCGCCCGCAGGAGGGGCACGACACGATCTCGAGCTTGCGTTCGCGGAGGTTCAGCGACTGCAGGATCTGGTGGCCGACCTTGACCTCTTCGGCCGGCGGCGCCGACAGCGAGACGCGGATGGTGTCGCCGATGCCCTCGGAGAGCAGGATGCCGAAGGCCGTGGCGCTCTTGATCGTCCCCTGGAACGCGGGTCCGGCCTCGGTGACGCCGAGGTGGAGCGGCCAGTCGCCGCGCTCGGCGAGCTGCCGGTAGGCCTTGACCATGACGATCGGGTCGTTGTGCTTGACCGAGATCTTGAAGTCGTGGAAGTCGTGCTCCTCGAACAGCGACGCCTCCCACACGGCACTCTCCACGAGCGCCTCAGGCGTGGCCTTGCCGTACTTCTCGAGGAGGCGGCGGTCGAGCGACCCGGCGTTCACGCCGATGCGCAGCGAGACGTTCGCGGCCTTCGCCGCTGCGGCGATGGCGCCGACCTGATCGTCGAACTTCCGGATGTTGCCGGGATTGACCCGCACGGCACCGCATCCGGCGTCGATCGCCTGGAAGACGTACTTCGGCTGGAAGTGGATGTCGGCGATGACCGGGATCTGGCTCTTCTTCGCGATGATGTGCAGCACATCGGCGTCGTCCTGCGACGGCACGGCGACGCGCACGATCTCGCAGCCGGATGCCGTCAACTCGGCGATCTGCTGCAGGGTCGCGTTGATGTCGGTGGTGGGCGTCGTGGTCATCGACTGGACGCTGACGGGGGCGTCGCCTCCGACGAGCACCTTCCCGACCTTGATCTGTCGGGTCTTGCGACGCGGGGCGAGGGTTTCAGGAGCCTTCGGCATCCCCAGATTCACAGCGGGCACGACCACAGCCTACGCGGCGCACCGCCCGAAGGCGCGGCGGATCGCCAACGCCCAGGCCCCTCCCACCCTCCGCACCCCGGATCGCGCGCACACGCTGTGGTAGTTTCGGCGCATGTTCGCGCGCTCCGCCTGGTGGCCCACCGTATAGGCGGTGGCTGCGCGTGAGGACAGACCGCCCCCGGGGCGGTCTTTCTTCTTCGTAGGGCGACCGCCCCCACGACGAAAGATCGACATGAACGCCCCCGCCGCATCGCTCCTGCTCGAACTCGCCGCATCCGGCGCGCCCTTCGCGCTGATCTCGCGCGACGCCGAGACCATCGAGGTCCTCACCGGCGACGTCCACGACGTCGACCTCCTCGCCGACATCCCGCTGCACGATTGCACCGGCGCGCCGCGCGAGGTGCTCGCGCTCGTGCCGTTCCGTCAGGTGCGCGAGCGCGGGTTCGCGTGCCACGACGACGGCGCGCCGCTTCGCTGCCTGGTGGTCGCCGACCACATCGCGCTTCCGCGCGCGGAGGTGCTCGCGGGACTCCCCGCGACACCGATCGCCCTGCGCGACGCCGGCTTCGACATCGACGACGAATCCTACGCCGACATCGTCCGGCGCGTCATCGCCGACGAGATCGGTCGCGGCGAGGGCGCGAACTTCGTCATCCGTCGGGACTTCACCGCCGAGGTCGACGCCGACCCCGCCGTCGCCGCCCTGACCTGGTTCCGTGCGCTCCTCGAGCACGAGCGCGGCGCCTACTGGACGTTCGCGATCGTCACGGACGGTCACGTCGCCGTCGGGGCGAGCCCTGAGGCGCACGTGAGCGCCCGGGAGGGCGTGGTCACGATGAATCCGATCTCGGGCACCTTCCGCCACCCCGCCGGCGGTGCCACCGCCGAGACGCTGACGGAGTTCCTGGCCTCCACCAAGGAGACCGAGGAGCTGTTCATGGTGGTCGACGAAGAGCTGAAGATGATGAGCGCGGTGTGCTCGGACGGCGGGCGCATCACCGGGCCGCACCTGAAGGAGATGTCCCGGCTCACTCACACCGAGTACGTCCTCCGCGGGCGCAGCCGCCTGGATCCCCGCGACATCCTCCGCGAGACGATGTTCGCGCCCACGGTCACCGGCTCCCCGATGCAGAACGCCTGCACCGTCATCACGCGACACGAACGCGCCCCCCGCGGCTATTACTCCGGCGTCGCCGCCCTGTTCACCCCTCGCGCGGATGCCGGCGCGCCGAAGAACACGGATGCCGGTACCGCCTCCGCCACGGACGCCGCGCCGACGCACGATCTCGACGCTCCGATCCTCATCCGCACCGCGTATCTCGCCGACGGGCACCTGCGCGTGCCGGTCGGGGCGACGCTCGTGCGTCACTCCGACCCGTACGGCGAGGTCGGCGAGACGCACGGCAAGGCGGCGGGAGTCCTCGGCGCGATCGGCGCGATCCCCCGCGATCGCGTCGCCGAGGAAGCGGCCCTCGCCGCCCGCGCGGACGCCGTCGACGAGGACGAGCCCGCCGCCGAGCCCCGGCGCCTGGCGGACGATCCCGAGATCGCCGCGCTCCTGGCGTCGCGCAACTCGCGCCTCGCGGCGTTCTGGCTGAACCCGCAGGCATCCGCTCCCGACGGGCCCCTCCGCGGTCGCGAGGCGGTCGTCGTGGACGCCGAGGATCGGTTCACCACGATGCTCGCCCATCAGCTGCGCCATCTCGGCCTCGACGTCAGAATCGTGCCGTGGCACCGGGTCACCGCCGACGACGTCCGCGATGCGGAGCTGGTCGTCTGCGGTCCCGGCCCGGGCGACCCGCGCGACCCCGCGTCGGATCGCATGCGTCGGATGCGCGAGATCGTGACCGAGCGTCGCGCCTCGGGGCGCCCCCTCCTCGCGGTGTGCCTCAGCCACCAGATCCTGAGCGACGACGTCGGCCTCGATCTCGCGCCGCTGGCGACCCCGCACCAGGGCCTGCAGAAGACCGTGGACGTGTTCGGAATGCCGGCATCCATTGGCTTCTACAACACCTTCACCGCGCGTGTGGCGCCGGGCACCCGGGAAGTGGGCGACGCGGAGGTGGCCGCGGATGCGAGCGGAGACGTCTACGCGCTCCGCGGACCCGGATTCGCCTCGGTGCAGGGCCACCTCGAATCGATCCTCTCGCGCGACGGCATGGTCACCCTCGAGCGCCTCGTGACCCACGCCCTCACGACGGCGCCCTGACCCGGCCCGCCCGCGCTCAGAAGAGCGAGAGCGGGTTGACGATATCGGTGAGGATCAGCACGCCGCCCATCACCACCAGGGCGATGAAGACGACGAAAGTGACCGGGACCAGCTTGGTGGCGTCCACCGGCTTCGGCGGCGGGCGGTTCGTGATCTTCGCCCACGCGCGCTTGATGCCGTCCCACAGCGCCACCACGACGTGTCCCCCGTCGAGCGGCAGGAGAGGCAGCAGGTTGAAGACGAACAGGGCGATGTTCAGCGATGCCAGAAGCGACAGCAGACCCGCCACACGGTTCAGGACCGGCGCCTCGGCGGAGGCGACCTCGCCCGCGAGCACTCCCGCACCGACGACGCTCAACGGCCCGTTGGGGTCGCGCTCCTCGCCCGTGATGAGGGTCGCACCGGTCTCCCACACCTTCACCGGCAGCTGCCAGATGATCCCGGCGACGGCACCGACGTTCTCGACGGCCGTCTGGGGGCCCGTCCAGATCGGCTGGCGGACGTAGGCGGACTCCTGACGGATGCCGGCGATCCCCACCGTCTCGGTGACGACGGCGCCGTCCGCGTCGGTCACCGCGCGGCCCAGGTCGTCGACGACCGGCTGCTCCACGGACGCCGGTGTGAGTCGGACGCTCCGCTGCTCCCCGTCGCGTTCGACGACGAGCGTCAGCGGCTCACCCGGGGACGAGCGGATGAGCGACGTCATCTCGGCGAAGGTCTCCACCGGCTGCCCGGCCACCTCGACGACGACGTCCCCCGGCTCGATGCCGGCGGCGGCCGCGGGGGCTGCGGGATCGGACGCCGCGCACGTGGTGCGCTCCTCCCCGGCGGGGATGACGCACTCGCTGACGCTCGCGACGGTCGTCGTGGCGGTCTGCACGCCGATGCCGGAGAAGAGGAGCGCGAACAGGAACACCGCGAAGAGGAGGTTCATCACGGGTCCGCCGAGCATGATCACGACGCGCTTCCAGACGGGAAGGCGGTAGAACACCCGAGGGTCGCCGTCGCCGTCGAGGGTCTCGTCGTTGGCGGCGCGGGCATCCTGGACCATGGTGGCGAAGAATCCGCCGCCGGCGCGTCCCGTGCGCTCCCCCGCGGCGCGGGCGGCCTGCTCCTTCGGCGACGGCGGGTACATGCCCGCCATCGAGATGTAGCCGCCGAGCGGAATGGCCTTGACGCCGTACTCGGTCTCGCCGCGACGGCGGGAGAAGAGCGTCGGCCCGAAGCCGATCATGTACTGGCCGACGCGGACGCCGAACGCCTTCGCCGGCCACAGGTGGCCGAGCTCGTGCAGGGCGATCGAGACGGCGAGCCCCACGACCAGCAGCACGACTCCCACGACGAACGCGATCACTTCCACGCGCTCACGCTACCCCCGCCCGCCTTTGAATCGGCCGTGACCATCGGAGCGCGACCGGTTGCGCCGCACCGATCCCGTCCCACCCGGAGCGGGTGAGAAGATGGGAGCGCCATGCCCAGCGACGCTTCCTCGAACCTGCCTCCCGTGCTCCGACCGAGCACCGCACCCGCCGTGAGCCTGCGTGCTCTCGCAGACGCCTTCGCCGCCGACGTCGACGGGGAGGCGGACGGCGTGACGATCCACGGACTGACCCTCGCCACCGGCGACCTGCGGCCCGGCGACCTGTTCGTCGCGACCCGAGGGGTCAATCGCCACGGCGCGGAGTTCGTCGAGGATGCGGCCGCACGCGGCGCCGTCGCGGTGATGACGGATGCCGCGGGCGCGGCCCTCGCGTCGGCATCCGCGTTGCCGGTCCTCGTGGTCGACGACCCGCGGGCCGTGCTCGGTGCCCTCTCGGCCTGGGTGTACGGCACCGGTCGGGACGACGACCTGCCGATCCTGTTCGGCACGACCGGGACGAACGGGAAAACCAGCGTGTCGCATCTGCTGGAGGGCATCCTCGAGCAGCTCGGCGCCGTCACCGGTCTGTCGTCCACCGCGGAGCGTCACATCGCGGGCGAGATCATCGTGTCGCGCCTGACCACGCCCGAGGCATACGAGATGCACGCGCTCCTGGCGCTCATGCGCGAGCGCGGCGTCGAGGCCGTCGCCGTAGAGGTCAGCGCGCAGGCCCTCAGCCGCCGGCGCGTCGACGGCATCGTGTTCGACGTTGCCGGGTTCACCAACCTCACCCACGACCACCTCGACGACTACGCCGACATGCGCGAGTACTTCGAGGCGAAGATGCCGCTGTTCCGCGCCGATCGCGCGCGTCGCGCCGTGATCTGCGTCGACGCCGCCACCGGAGCCGAGGTGCGGGAGCGCTGCGAGGTGCCCGCGGTCACCGTGGGGACCCCGGCGATCGCCGATGACCCGGATGCCGCGGCCGCGGCGGACTGGACCGTGGAGATCCTGGAGGAGCGCAAGGACGGCACCCGCTTCCGTCTCGCGGCGAAGGACGGTCGTGCGCTCACGACGGTGGTCCCCGTGATCGGACGCCACATGGCCGCCAACGCGGGGCTCGCGATCGTGATGATCCTCGAGGGCGGCTACCCGTGGGAGCGCCTCGTCGCGGCACTCGACGGCGGCCGGATCCGGGCGTTTCTGCCGGGGCGCACCCAGCTGGTCTCGGGCGAGCGGGGCCCGGCGGTCTTCGTGGATTTCGGACACTCCCCGGATGCCTTCGAGAAGACGCTCGCGGCCGTGCGCCGGGTGACCCCCGGCCGCGTCGTCATGCTCTTCGGCGCGGACGGCGACCGCGACAAGACCAAGCGTCACGACATGGGGCGCACCGCCGTGCTCGGCAGCGACATCCTGGTGGTCACCGATCACCACCCCCGGCACGAGGATCCCGACGGCATCCGCGCGACGCTCATCGAGGGGGCGCGGCGCGCACGACCCGATGCCGAGATCCACGAATCCTCGCCGCCGGAGCGCGCGATCCGGGAGGCGGTCGCCCTCGTCGGTGACGGCGACGCGATCCTGTGGGCCGGTCCCGGGCACCAGGACTACCGCGACATCCGGGGCGTGCGGACGCCGTACTCCGCCAGGGAACTCGCCCGCCGCGCGCTGCGGGATGCCGGGTGGCCGGTGCCGGAACCGGCGTGGCCGGTGCCGTACCCGGAGGACTCCACTCCCGCCTCGGATCCGCTCCGACCGGCCTGAGCCGACCAAGACCTGCGGAGGTCAGGCCTTCGCGATCATCCGATCGGCGGTCTCGCGCGCCCACCGCTCCGCCTCGGCGAGCGTCTCACGGGTGAGCTCGTCGGGCGCCGAATGCGCGTCGAGCACGCGCTCGATCGTCTCCACGATCCCGGGGAAGCCGATCCGGCCCTCGTGGAACGCGTCGACGGCCTGCTCGTTCGCGGCGTTGAACACCGCGGGATGGGTGCCGCCGGCCCGACCGACGTGCTTCGCGAGGCGCACCGCGGGGAAGGCGTCCTCGTCGAGGGGCTCGAACGTCCACGCGGTGGCGGCCGTGAAATCGAGCGGCCTGCCCACACCGGCCACACGGTGCGGCCAGTCAAGACCCAGCGAGATCGGCAGCCGCATGTCCGGAGGCGACGCCTGGGCGATGGTGGACCCGTCTACGAACTCGACCATCGAGTGGACGATCGACTGGGGGTGGACGACGACATCGATGTCGGCGTAGTCGACGTCGAAGAGCAGGTGCGCCTCGATGACCTCGAGCCCTTTGTTCACGAGCGTCGCGGAGTTCGTCGTGACCACGCGACCCATGTCCCAGGTGGGATGCGCGAGCGCCTCGGCGGGAGTCACCGTCTCGAGCGAGGCGCGATCGCGCCCGCGGAACGGACCACCGGATGCCGTCAGGATGAGCCGGCGCACCTCGGCGGGAGTGCCGCTGCGGAGCGCCTGCGCGATCGCGGAGTGCTCCGAATCGACCGGGACGATCTGACCGGGCGCCGCGACCCGGGTGACGAGCTCTCCGCCGACGATCAGAGATTCCTTGTTCGCCAGCGCCAGGGTCCGACCTGCCGCCAGGGCGGCCAGGGTCGGACCGAGTCCGACCGACCCGGTGATGCCGTTGAGGACGACATCCGCGTCGACATCGGCGACGAGCTGCTCCGCCTCCGCGGCGCCGACGGCGACGTGCTCAACATGGAACTCCGCCGCCTGGGCGCGCATCTCGTCCGCGCGGGAGAAGGCGGACAGGCCGACCACCTCGAAGCGCTCTGGGTTTGCCCGGATCACGTCCAGAGCCTGGGTGCCGATGGAACCGGTGGAGCCGAGGACGATGACGCGTCGCATCGGGCCAGCCTAGCGCCGCGCCGACCGCGCCTTACTGCTGTGCGCGGGCGGCGTCGATGATGTCGACGACGAAGACCAGGGTCTCCCCGGCCAGCTCATGGGTGCTGGATCCGGTGTCGCCGTAGCCGCACGTGGGCGGCATGGCGACCACGACGGTCGACCCCACGGTCTGGCCCTCCAGCGCGCGCTGGAAGCCGCTCACGACACCGAGGGTGGAGAAGGTCGCGGGCTCGCCGCGCTCCCAGCTCGAGTCGAAGACGGTTCCGTCGCTCCACTTCACGCCGGTGTAGTCCACCGTGACGTTGTCGCCGGGCTCGACCACGGCGCCGTCGCCTTCTTCGAGGACCTCGAGCTGGACCTCGGCCGGCGGCTCGGCATCCGCGATGGTGATCGTCGGGACGCCCTCGCCGTCGAACTCCACGGTCGGGAAGTCGGGACCGGGCTCGGCCACCGCACACCATTCGTCCGCCGGGGTCACGCCCAGCACGTCGATGACGTAGACCTGACCGGCGGAGGCGCCGGTCGTGTCGGGCACCGTCACCACGACGCGCGAGCCTTCGGTGGCGCATCCGAAGTAGAAGTCCGCACCGGAACCGAGGGTGATCGGCATGGCGGGGAGGGCCGCACCGCCGAAGCCGCCTTCCTGCAGGCTCTCTCCGGTCGCGGCGTCGAAGACGGCGAGCGCGTACGAGACGTAGTCGCCGTCAGAGATCGCGGCGCCGTCGCCCTCCACGAGGACCTCGCGCTCCGCGCTGGTGAACTCCAGCGGCGCCTCGAACGTCGCGGTCGCACTCTCGCCGACCTCGCCGTCCACCGTGATCGAGCTGACGACGTCGCCCGTCGGTGCGGCGACGGCGCACAGGTCGCCGGCTGCGGCCTCGGTGGCCGTCGGAGTCGCCTCCGGTGCGCCGCCGGCGCATCCGGTGAGGGCGAGGGCCGTCAGGGCGGCGAAGGACAGAGCGGCAAGCGGGCGGAAGCGCACGGAAAAGACCTCGGAAGTTGAGAACGGGAGTGTTCATCTTCGCGCACTTTTTCTTTGTCTGTGCTGGGAGTACGGGCATTCCCCCGTGAGAATGCGATCCGGAGTACCCTCGTCGGGTGACATCGGACCCGGCAGCCACCCCCGAGGACGACTCTCAGACCCCCGCGTCCGCCGCGGACGCGACGCCGGATTCGGCGCGGAAGATGGGGGCGACGTACGCGATCGGCCGGTTCGCGATCTCCACCCTCGGTCGCCTGCTCTACCGTCCGCGCGTGGAAGGTCGGGACCTGGTCCCCCGCCACGGTCCCGTGATCTTCGCGAGCAACCACCTGTCGTTCCTCGATTCGATCGCCATCCCCGTCGCCGCCCCGCGTCCGGTGCACTTCCTCGCCAAGTCGAGCTACTTCGAAAGCGCCGGATCCCGCTGGTTCTTCACCTCGATCGGGGCGATCCCCGTCGAGCGCGGCGCGGGCCAGGCGGCCCTCGACGCCCTCGACCAGCAGCGCCGCATCCTGCAGGAGGGACGCGCCGTGGCGCTGTACCCCGAGGGCACGCGGTCCCTGGACGGCCGGCTGTACAAGGGGCGCACCGGCGTCGCCTTCCTCGCACTACAGACGGGTGCGCCCGTCGTCCCGGTGGGTCTCATCGGAACGGATGCCGTCATGCCGGTGGGTGCGAAGATGCCCTCCCTGCGCCACCGCGTCACCGTGAAGTTCGGCACGCCGTTGGATCTGTCCCACCACGGCCCCGCGACGTCGGGTCGCGCGCGACGGGGCGCGACCGACGAGATCATGGCCGCGATCCACGCGCTCTCGGGACAGGAGCTCGCCGGCGCCTACAACGAGGTTCCCGCGCAGAACCCGATCGAGCGCATCAAGCAGGTCCTGCCGCACGAACGGCTCTGAGCGAGGTCACCGCGGTCGGACGAGGACGGTCGGTTCGTGCCGCACCGGGAAGTTCACCGAGTTGGCGATGAAGCACCAGGCGTGCGCCTGGTCGTGGAGGGACTGCGCAGCCTCGCGCATGGACTCCTCGGCCACCGTCACGCGGGGACGGAGGACGACCTCGCGGAACGCGCCTCCCCCGCGACCGTCCTCGACCATCAGCCCGGTCGCGTCGTCCTCGTACCCGAGGACGACGACGCCTCCGCCGACGCACGCGTGGAGGTACGACAGCAGGTGGCATTCGCTGAGCGCCGCCAGCAGCAGATCCTCGGGATTCCAGCGGGCGGGATCGCCGCGGAACGGCTTGTCGGCGGATGCCGGCAGCTCCGGCTTGCCGGGCACCACCAGCGTGACCGAGCGGTCGTAGTCGCGGTATCCGGACGTCCCCGAGCCGCGGTCTCCGGTCCAGGTCGCCCGGACGGAGTATCGATGCTCGCCGAACATGAGCACAGTCTGTCATGGGGGTGCCGAACGTCCCGGCGGTAGGCTGGTGCGGTGCCGCAGACCTTCTCCGCAGCCGACGCCGTCGAGCTCGCCCTCGTGGAACGCAGCGGCTTCGTCGAGTCCCGCCACGTGGGTGTCGCCGTGGTGCTCGCCCCCGACGGCACGGTGCGCGACCGCCTCGGCGACGTCGATGCGCCGATCCTCCCCCGGTCGAGCCTGAAGCCTCTCCAGGCTCTGGCCTTCCTCGCGGCGGGCGCACCGCTGGACGGGGAGCGCCTGGGACTCGCGACGGCCAGCCACTCCGGCACCGATCGGCACGTGGCCGTCGTCCGCGGCATCCTCGACGCCGCGGGCCTCGGCGAGGACGCGCTCCAGTGCCCCCCGGCCTGGCCCGGCGACACCGCCACGCGCGACGAGCTCGTACGCGAGCGGCTCGCGCCCGCCCGCATCCGGATGAACTGCTCCGGGAAGCATGCCGCGATGCTGCTCACGTGCGCCGTCAACGGGTGGGACACCGCCACCTACCTCGACCCGGCCCATCCGCTGCAGGCTCAGATCCGCGAGACGGCGGAACGGCTTCTCGGCGAGAAGGTCGGAAGCGTCGCCGTCGACGGCTGCGGCGCGCCGGTGTACCCCGTCTCGCTGACGGCGCTCGCACGCGCGATCCACCGCATCGGCACGGCGTCGCCGTCGTCGCCGTTCGCCCTGCACCGCAGCGCCGGGGCGCTGGTCGCGGCGGTCCGCAGCCATCCCTGGACGATCGACGGCCCCGACCGGCCCGACACCGTCGCGATCGAGCGCCTCGGCGTGTTCGCCAAGACCGGCGCCGAGGGGGTTCTCGTGATGGTCGCCCCCGACGGGACGACGGTGGCGTTGAAGATCCTCGACGGGAACGGCCGCGCGGCCACCGCCGTCGCGCTCCGCTTCCTCGAACGCGCCGGGGCCCTCGCTCCGGCGGACGTCGCCGAGACGATGACCAGACTCTCGCTGTCGCTCAGCGGCGGCGATCGCACCGTCGGGGCCATCCGCCCCGCGTTCTAGAGGCGCTCCGATCCGGAGCCCGAGCGCTCCAACGGCGGAGCGGAAAGGATCGCACGATGAGGATCAGCGTCCCCACCGAGGTCAAGAACAACGAGTATCGGGTGGCTCTCACCCCGCCGGGCGTGCACGATCTCGTCGCCGCCGGTCACGAGGTCATCGTCCAGACCGGCGCCGGCGCCGGCTCTTCGATGCCGGATGCCGAGTACCACGAGGCCGGTGCCACACTCCTCGACGATCCCGCCGAGGTCTGGGCCCGCGCGGAGCTGCTGCTGAAGGTGAAGGAGCCGATCGCGAGCGAGTACGGCTACTTCCGTGACGACCTCGTGCTCTTCACCTATCTGCACCTCGCCGCGGACCGTCCGCTCACCGAGCGTCTGATCACGGACGGCGTGACGGCCATCGCCTACGAGACGGTTCAGGTCGCCGGCGGGGGTCTGCCCCTTCTCGCGCCCATGAGCGAGGTCGCCGGGCGGCTCGCACCCATGGTGGGCGCGTCGACCCTGATGCGCTCCGCCGGGGGCCGCGGCCTGCTCATGTCGGGTGTGCCTGGAACGCGCCCGGCCACGGTGACGGTCATCGGCGGCGGCGTCGCGGGAGCGAACGCCGCCGTGATCGCGGCCGGTATGGGTGCCGATGTGACCGTCTTCGACACCAACATCCCGCGTCTGCGGCATCTCGACGACCACTTCCAGGGGCGTGTGAAGACGGCGGCGTCGAATCCGCTCGACCTCGACCGCGCCGTCGTCGCGTCCGACCTCGTGATCGGCTCCGTCCTCATCCCGGGCGCGAAGGCGCCGAAGCTCGTCACCAACGAGATGGTGTCGCGGATGCGACCGGGCTCGGTGCTCGTGGACATCGCCGTCGATCAGGGCGGCTGTTTCGAGGACACGCGCCCGACGACCCACGCCG
This sequence comes from Microbacterium aurantiacum, assembly GCF_021654035.1. Lineage (GTDB taxonomy): Bacteria > Actinomycetota > Actinomycetes > Actinomycetales > Microbacteriaceae > Microbacterium > Microbacterium aurantiacum. Next base: position 219,580 of record NZ_JAJPDW010000003.1, on the reverse strand, counting down.
ACCCGACCTTCGCGGTCCACGACACGGTGTTCTACTGCGTCGCGAACATGCCCGGCGCGGTGCCGAACACCTCCACCTCCGCCCTCACCAACGCCACGCTCCCCTACATCCGCCAGATCGCCCGTCGCGGCTGGCGCGAGGCGCTGCGCGCCGACGCCGCGCTGGCGTCGGGGCTCAACACCCACGGCGGGCACGTGGTCAATCCCGGGGTCGCCGCTGCGCACGACCTGCGCGCGGTCGACCTCGCCGACGCGCTCGCCTGATCCCACACCGGCCCGCGCCCACGCCGGGCGTGGGCCGAACTCCTCCGATCCGGCCCCCACAACCCCGAACCCGCGGCCACCCGCGGCGTGTCGCCGCGAAACGGAGGAGTTGCGACCGCCCGACCCGGCCCCGCAGCCCCGACCGCCCGGCGGGCCGAACTCCTCCGATCCGGCCCCCACAACCCCGAACCCGGGCCCACCCACGGCGCGTCGCCGCGAAACGGAGGAGTTGCGACCGCCGCGCGCGGGCGTCAGGCGAGTCCGCCGTCGACGGACCGCGCCGCGGCGGCAGGCTCGTCCGGCACCATCACCGGCGTCTCCCGGTTCAGGCTCTCGCCGCGGAAGAACCGCTTCGAACGCGGGAACAGGAACCACAGCACCATCAGCACCACTCCGAGGGCGAGCGACCCCACGCCGAGGACGAAGGTGCCCCCGATGCCGAAGAGCACCGTGTAGCCGTAATCCACGTCGAACATGTCGATCGCGGACTGGACGAACGCGTACGTGAGCATGAGCGCGCCGAGGAGCGGCAGCACGAGCCGGTAGACGATGTTGCGACCGGAGGTGAAGAGTTCGCGGCGGAAGTACCAGACGCACGCGTAGCCGGTGATGGCGTAGTAGAAGGCGATCGCGAGCCCCAACGACAGGATCGAGTCCTGCAGGATGTTGTCGCTGATGAGGGTCATGCCGATGTAGTAGACCGACGCGACCACGCCCATGACCAGCGTGGAGAACGACGGCGTCTTGTACCGCGGATGCACGGTCTTGAAACGCTCCGGAAGCGCGCGGTACACGCCCATCGCAAGGGTGCCGCGCGCGGTGGGCAGGATCGTGGTCTGCGTCGAGGAGACTGCGGAGATGAGGACGGCGACGACGAGCACCCACCCGACGGGTCCGAGCAGCCCGTCCTTGATGGCGAGGAAGAAGTCGTCGGCGTTCGCCTCGTTTCCGAGGCCCGTCCCGGTGTCGCCGAGCCCGGCGTACATCATGGCCGCGACGGTGACCGAGACGTAGGTGAACAGCAGCAGCACGCAGGTGAGGAGCGCCGCCAGCCCCGGGATGCGTTTCGGGTCTTTCGTCTCCTCGTTGAGGGCGAGACAGGTGTCCCAACCCCAGTAGATGAACAGCGCGAGCAGGATCGCTTCGGTGAATCCGGACCACTCTTCGAACGCGAACGGGTTGAACCAGTCCCAGGCGAACGGGGTGGCGCCCGGCGCGGATCCCGCGAAGTACTGCCACAGCGCCGCGACGACGAAGATCGCCAGCGCCAGGTACTGGATCGCGAGCAACACGTTCTGCACCCGCTCGCCGATCTCCACCCCGCGCCAGCTGATCCACGTCATGAGGGCGATGAAGACGACGCCGGTGGCGGTGACGAGCGGGACGTTGTCGGAGAGGAGGGCGTCCTGGCCCGACCCGATGATGCCGTCGACGAGCGCCCAGAAGTAGATGCCGCCGATCTGGGCGAGGTTGGCGAGCACCACCATGCCGGCGACGGCCACACCCCAGCCGCCCATCCACCCCACCCACGGGCCGAAGGCCTTCGTGCCCCAGGTGAAGGTCGTTCCGCAATCGGGGACGGCGTTGTTCAGCTCACGGTAGGCGAAGGCGATGAAGAGCATCGGCACGAAGGCGACGACGAAGGCGATCGGCGCTTGCGCGCCCACCGCGAGGACGACGAATCCGAGGGTCGCCACCAGGGAGTACACCGGCGCCGTGGAGGCGAGGCCGATGACGGTGGATCCCCACAGACCGAGCGTTCCTGCGGCCAGTCCCTTGCCGTCCGGACGGTCAAGCCTGATCGGCGTGGTGGACATGACTGCGACGCTAGGGGTCCACCCGTCGACGGTCAAGCATCGCGCGCGACACGATCCGCCCGGGAATCCGCGACCGGGAGGACGATGCGCACGGGATCGGCGCCGGAGCGCATCAGCCAGCCCCGCGGGGCGCCCGCTCGGCAGAACGGCGGGGGCTCGCGGAAACCGGTGAGCAGGCGCACCTCCGCCGCGCACGACGCGTCGATCACGAGATCGTGCTCGACGCGTGCGCGGGTGAGCAGCGGCCACTTCCGCTGCCACTCGTCCGGCTCGCCGATTGCGACGAGCCGCTCCCCGGGCGCGAGGACGGGGTCGGCATCCTCCACCCCCACGATGATCGCGCCCGCGCGTTCCCAGCACTCCAGCGCGGCGCGGACCGCCGGCGTGCGCCGGGCGACGAGGCCCGTGAATGGGGCCTCCGGGAACCACGCCTCGGCGGCCACGAGACCGACGCTCCCCGGGGCGGTCCGAGGCAGGGCGATCTGGACCCGCACGTCATCGAGGCGGCCTCGGCCCGCCGGCGCTCGTGCGGCATGATGCGCGGGGTCGCCGCCTGCGGCGACGTGATCCGCGCGCGAGGGCAGGCTCAGCAGCAGTCGCCGGTGGAAGAGCTCGGCGGTCCGCGCCGCAGCACCGGCGACCCGTTGCATACTCGCCACGATCAGGATGCCGCGCTCCCGCGCAGCGCGGACGACGTCCTCCACGGCCTCGACGAAGGCGCGGGCGTGATCGCCCGGGAAGCGGCCGACGAGACCGTCGAGGTCGTCGAGGACGATGACCGTCCCTCGCGGCGGCGGCGCCCACCGCCAGGTCGCGAACAGGTCCCACGCCGCCTCGGCGTCCGCCGGGACGACCACGGGCGGCTCCGGGGCGCTGTCCTGTGCCCGATCCGCGACGAGGTGCAGCGCGGTGCTCTTCCCCGCGCGCGGACCACCGACGACGAGGAGGCTGCCGTCGGCCACCGACACGGATGCCGGGCCCTGGTGCTGCCGGTCCGGTTCGTCGGCGAGCCCGAGCACGAGGGTTTCCGGATCGTGCGCATCGGGGAGATCCCGCGCGCGGAGTTCGTTCGGGAGGTCCGGCAGCCACGGCCGGCGCGGCCGCGGCTCGCCGCGCGCGACGATGGCGGCGGCGTCGTCCGGATGGGACAGCGCGATGCGCACCCGCTGCGGTTCGGCGTCGGCGGCCCTGCGGATCAGGGCCAGCCCCGCCGCCGCGCGGTCTCCGGGAAGCTCAGCGGCGTCGGGCGCGCCGAGGAGGAGGCGACTGTCGGCGGCATCGGTGACCCGGAGGCTCATCCGCAGGGGGCAGTTCGCCAGGAGGCTGTCGCGGATGACCCCGGATGCGCGCTGCGTGCCGAGGATCAAGTGGATCCCGAGCGCGCGGCCGCGGGCGGCGAGATCCGAGAAGAGCGCGTTCAACTCGGGGTGCTCGGCCAGGACGGCGGCGAACTCGTCGATCACCACGACGAGACGCGGCAGCTGCACCCGCGCGTCGGCGATGTCCCGCGCACCGGACTCGGCGAGCGCGCCTTCCCGCCACCGGACTTCCGCACGGAGGCTCTCGAACGCCCGCCGCGCTCCGTCGCCGTCGAGGTCGGTGATGACCCCGGTCACGTGCGGCACGTCGGCGAGCGCATCGAAGGCGGTCCCGCCTTTGAAATCCGCCAGGAGGAAACTGACCTGCGCGGTGGTGTGCGCGGACGCGAGAGCGAGGACCCAGGTGATCAGCAGCTCGCTCTTGCCGGCACCGGTGACACCGGTGACCACCGCGTGCGGGCCGTCGCGGACGAGGTCGATCGTCACCGTCCCCTGCGCGTCGCGTCCGATCGCGGCGGGCAGCGTGCCGGGAGCAGCCTGCGGGGTGTCGGACGCGAGCTCCGCGAGGGACACCGGCCCCGCCCCGGCCAGGACGTCCCGGAGAGAGATGCGCGCCCGCTCGGACAGGGCCTCCCCGACGGCCCTGGCCTGTGCGGCGGACAGCGCCTCGATCGCGAGGGCTCCCACGGCGCCGGCGTGATCCACCCGGGCGCGGGTCGGGGCCTCCACGTCCACGGTGACCGCGCATCCGAGCGGCGCCGGCTCTCCCGCACCCCGGCGTGCGAGGACGATGTCGGCGGTGCCATCCGCGCGCTCGCCCGGCGCGAGGAGCATGAGCCGCACACCCGAGGTGGCCCGACGGTGCGGGAGGTGCTCCGCCCAGTCGAGATCGGCGTCGAGGGCTCCCACGATCCGGAGTTCTCCGGGCGGGAGCGCGAGGCACAGCTGCAGGGCCAGCGCGCGCTGGACCCCGCGCGCGAGGACCGGCGCCCCGGAGACCACGACACCCGCCCGGGCCGGGACGACAAGCGGAGCGTCGGTGAGCCGTGCCGCCCGCGCGCGGAGGGCGAGGGAGGCCGGATCCCCCTCGCCTCCGCTCATGCGCACGCCCGATTCCACGTCACCCGATCCCAGCACGAGCAGCTCACCCCGCTCGGTCCGCGATCGCCAGACCTCGCCGTCCCGGTCGAGGTAGGACGCGACATCCGGATGCTGCAACCGGCGGTGCCGGCGCTCGATCTCGTGCCGGCGCGTGACGCGTTCGGCGAGCGCGGCGCGCTGCGCGTCGGCCTCGATCCGATGACGCCGCCGATCCCGTCGAGCCGTACGCGCCGCGTCTCCCGCGGTGGCGAGGGCCACCAGCGGCCCCAGAGCCGCCAGCCACAGGGAGAGGATCGATCCGGTGACCAGCCACAGCGCCACCGCCCCGATGACCGGCACCGTCGCGGCGACGATCGGGATCGGAGGGCGCGGCGGCGCCGCCCAGGCGGCCGGCAGGACGAGCGCGTCCTCGTGCGGCGGGTCCTGCGGCTCGCGCGGGTCGGACGTCGGCGTGGCGGAAGGGCGTCTCACACCGGCGAGTCAACGCCGGCGCGGCTCCGGTGACGCACCGGACCGTCCGATCTGTGGACGAGCGGGGTCAGTCCGCGGCTGGGGAGGAGGGGGCGACGTCGAGGACGACGATGGTGATGTTGTCGCGTCCGCCGTTCTCGAGCGCGGCGTCCATCATCGCCGACACCGCGGCGGCGGGATCGGCGTTCTCGGTGAGGAAGTGCCGGATCCCGTAGTCGGTCAGTTCCTTCGTGAGACCGTCCGAGCAGATCACGAACCGGTCCCCGGACACGACGTCCAGACGCACGTAATCCGGCACGACCCCGTCGCTCGGCCCGACTGCACGCGTGATCACATTGCCGTACGGGTGGTTCTCCGCCTCCTCGGGGCTCAATCGCCCGGCGGCGATGAGCTCCTGCACCACGGAGTGGTCGGTGGTGATCTGCACGATCGCGTCATCCCGGAGGAGGTAGACCCGGGAATCCCCGATGTTCAGGGTCACCCAGTGCGCTTCGTCCCCGCTGGTCTCGAGATAGACGCCGGTCACCGTCGTGCCGGTGCCCTCGTCGGTGGCTTCGGGGTGGGAGGCGATGTCCTTGACGGCGCGGGCGAGGGCCTTCTCGATGGTCTTCGGCGAGACCGTCCCCGCGTCGACCGTCTCGTGCAGGCGGGTGATCGCGCTGGCGCTGGCGATCTCGCCGCCGACGTGACCGCCCATCCCGTCGGCGACGACGAAGAGGGGGAACTCCGCGAAGACGGCGTCCTGGTTCACCTCGCGGCGGCGCCCGGTGTGGGTCATCGCCGCCCACGACAGGTGAAGTTCTCCACCCGGGACACGCACGGTCCGCGAGCGGGTCGAGACATCGAGCACGCTCAGTTCCTCTCCGCGAGCCGGTTCGCCGTGATCCGGCGTTCACGGCGTTCTCACATCCTAAGGGGTCAGGGCCGATCCGCTTCCGTCGGGGCGGCGGCGAGTGCCGCCTCCTCGACTGCGTCCACCCCCGCACCGGCATCCGGCGCCGCCTCGAACTGCGCGTCGTAGAGGCGACGGTAGGCGCCACCGGCACGCAGAAGCGTCTCGTGCGTGCCCTGTTCGACGATCGCGCCCGCTTCCATGACCAGGATGAGGTCGGCGTCGCGGATCGTCGACAGACGGTGGGCGATCACGAACGACGTACGATCCGCGCGCAGCCGGGACATGGCACGCTGGATGAGGAGTTCCGTGCGCGTGTCGACCGAGGAGGTCGCCTCGTCCAGGATCAGCAGACGCGGATCGGCGAGGAACGCACGGGCGATCGTGACGAGCTGCCGCTCCCCCGCCGAGAGATTGGTCGCGTCGTCGTCGAGGACGGTGTCGTATCCGTCGGGCAGCGCGTGGACGAAGCGGTCGACGTAGGCGGCCCGGGCGGCCGCCAGGATCTCCTCCTCGGTCGCGTCCGGGCGACCGTAGGCGATGTTCTCGCGGATGGTGCCCGCGAACAGCCACGTGTCCTGCAGCACCATGCCGGTGCGCCGGCGAAGATCCGCGCGCGACATCCGTCGGATGTCCACCGCATCCCCGGATGCCGCCTCCAGGGTGATCCGACCGGCGTCGACGTCGTAGAAGCGCATCACGAGGTTGACCAGGGTGGTCTTCCCCGCCCCGGTCGGTCCCACGATCGCGACCGTCCCCCCGGTCTCGGCGATGAGCGAGAGCCCGTGGATGAGGGGCGCGTCCGCGACGTAACGGAACGAGACGTCCTCGAAGGCGAGCCGGCCGGCATCCGACGGCAGGGTCGGGGCCGCGTCGTCGTCGGGGCTCTCCTCCTCCTCGTCCAGGAACTCGAACACCCGCTCCGCGCTCGCGACCCCGGACTGCAGCAGATTCGCCATGGAGCCGAGCTGGCTCAGCGGCTGGGTGAACTGCCGCGAGTACTGGATGAACGCCTGCACCGCGCCGATCGACAGCATCCCGCCCGCGACCTGGAGGCCGCCGACCACCGCGATGGCGACGTAGACGAGGTTCCCGATGAACATCATCGAGGGCATGATGATGCCCGAGACGAACTGCGCCCCGAAGCTGGCCCGGTAGAGGTCCTCGTTCTCCGCGCGGAAGTCCGCCTCGACCGCCTTCTGCCGCCCGAACACCTTCACCACCGCGTGGCCGGAGAAGGTCTCCTCGACGCGCGCGTTCAGGATGCCGGTGTTCTTCCACTGCGCCGCGAAGAGACGTTGCGAGCGCCGGGCCACGAGGACGGTGATGCCGATGGTGAGGGGGATCGTCACGAGGGCGATGAGCGCCAGGAGGGGCGAGATGACGAACATCATCACCATCACGCCGACGACGGTGAGCAGCGACGTCACGACCTGGGACACCGTCTGCTGCATGCTCTGACCGATGTTGTCCACGTCGTTCGTCACGCGGCTGAGCAGCTCACCGCGCTGCATGCGATCGAAGGTGCGCAGCGGCAGCCGGTGGACCTTGTGCTCCACCTGCATCCGGAGCCGGTGCATGGCGCGCTGGACGATGCCGTTGAGCAGCCGCGCCTGGAGCCACGCGAACATGCTGCCGAGGACGTAGACGGTCAGGACCATCAGGAGGATCGCCCCGAGGGCGGCGAAGTCGACGCCCGCGCCGGGGGTGAAGCTCATCGCGGAGATCATGTCGGCCTGCTCCTGCTGTCCCGCGGCGACGAGGGAGTCCACGACCTGCTGTTCGCTCGTACCCGCGGGGAACTGCAGGGAGATGAAGCCGGCGAAGACGATGTTCGTGCCGTCGCCGAGCAGCTTCGGTCCCAGCACCGTCAGGCCCACCGACAGGATGCCGAACAGGACGACCGCGATGAGTCCGGCCCGCTCCGGGCGGAGCGTCCCGAGGAGACGCCGTGCACTCGGGCCGAAGCTGCGGGCCTTCTCGATCGGCGCCGCACCACGCCCCATCGGGCCGCCGAACGGGCCGCGGGCGGGTGCGCGGCCGGGCTGTGCGCCGCTCATGCCGAGGCCTCCGCCGACAGCTGGGAGTCGACGATCTCGCGATACGTGTCGTTGTCGGCCACGAGCTCGTCGTGGGTTCCGATCCCGACGACGACACCGTGGTCGAGGACGACGATCTGGTCGGCGCCGCGGATGGTCGACACGCGCTGCGCGACGACCAGCCGGGTTGCGCCCGGCAGGTGCGCGTCGAGGGCGGCGCGGAGGGCGGCATCCGTCCGCAGATCGAGGGCGGAGAACGAGTCGTCGAAGATGTAGATCGGCGGCCGTTTCACCAGTGCCCGCGCGATCGCGAGCCGCTGCCGCTGGCCGCCGGAGACGTTCGACCCGCCCTGAGCGACGGGGGCGTCCAGACCCTCCGGGAGCGCCTCGACGAAGTCGCGGGCCTGAGCGATCTCCAGCGCACGCCACAGCTCTTCGTCATCGGCGGTCGCGTCGCCGTAGAGGAGGTTGGAACGCACCGTGCCCGAGAACAGGAACGCGCGCTGCTGGACGAGGCCGATGCGCTCCCACAGGACGTCGGGATCGACGTCGCGGACGTCCACTCCGTCCACCCGCACGCTCCCCGCCGTCGCGTCGAACAGACGCGGCACCAATCCGATCAGGGTCGTCTTGCCCGCCCCCGTCGATCCGACGACGGCCGTCGTGGTCCCGGGCTCCACACGGAACGAGATCCCCCGCAGCACGGGGTCCTCCGCACCCGGATAGGAGAAGTCCACGCCGTCGAACTCGATGAGGCCCCGAGCGGCGGGCATCGGAACCGGTCGCTCGGCGACCACCACGGAGGGCGGCGTGTCCAGGACCTTGCCGATACGCGAGCCGGAGACCGCCGCGCGCGGGATCATGACGAACATGAAGGTCGCCATCATGACGCCCATCAGGATCTGCATGAGGTAGGTGAGGAACGCGAACAGCGTGCCGATCTCCGTCTCCCCCTGCTGGATCTGGAACGCCCCGAACCAGATCACCGCGACGCTGGAGACGTTCATCACGAGCATGACGACCGGGAACATCAGCGCCATGAGGTTGCCCGCGCGCAACGCGGCCTCCTGCACCGCGTCGCTGGCCGTGGTGAAGCGTGCGGTCTCCTCGCGTTCGCGCACGAAGGCGCGGACGACACGGATGCCGGTCAGCTGTTCGCGCATGATCTGGTTGATCCGGTCGATGCGCTTCTGCATCACGGTGAAGGCCGGGACCATCCGCACCACGATGAGGACGACGGCGAGGACGAGGACGGGGATGGACACCGCCATCAGCCAGGAGAGCCCGGGGTCGAGTCGGATCGCCATGATCACGCCGCCGATGGCGAGCATCGGGGCCGAGACCATGAGGGTGGATGCCGTCTGCACGAGCATCTGAACCTGCTGGACGTCGTTGGTGTTGCGGGTGATCAGCGAGGCGGGCCCGAATCTTCCGACTTCGCGCTGCGAGAAGGCCACCACCCGATGGAAGAGGTCCGCCCGGAGATCCCGGCCGAGACCCATGGCCAGCCGGGAGCCGAAATACACCGCGATGATCGCGCAGACGATCTGCACCCCGGTCACTCCGAGCATCACCAGGCCGGTGGACCAGATCACGGGGATGTCGCCCACGACCACGCCGCGATCGATGATCTCGGCGTTGAGGGTGGGAAGCAGCAGTGCCGCGATGGACTGCGCCAGTTGGAACACCACGACCGCCACGATGAGCGGCCAGGCGGGGCGGAGGTACCGCACCAGGAGCGTGCCGAGCATTCTGTCTCCTCGCCGGGCGCGTCAGACCCGGGCTCCGGGGTCTTCGGGAAGCGGGAAGAGCGCGTCGATCGTCGCGACGTCCGCCGGGGTCGGCGTCCACGCGGTCCCCGCCGCCGCGTTCGCCCGCACCTGCTCCGGGCGGGTGGCCCCGGCGATCACGCTGGAGAGCGCGGGTCTGGCGAGCAGCCACCCGAGGGTCGCCTCGAGCATCGAGATCTCCCGTTCGCGGCAGAACGCGTCGAAGGCCTCGAGCGCCTCCCACGGCGCGTCCCGCCAGATGTGGGGACGCTGACGCATGATCCGCGAATCCTCCGGGGCGTGGTCGCGCGTGAAGCCGCCCGCGAGGAGGCCGTTGTGCAGGGGGAAGTAGGGCAGGAAGCCCAGACCGTACCGCTCGACGGCGGGGAGGACCTCGCGCTCGGCGGCGCGGGCAAGGAGGCTGTAGTGGTTCTGCGCCGACACGAAGGGCACGTCTCCGCGACGCTCGGCGATGTGGGCCGCATCCGCGATCTGCCACCCCGCGAGGTTGGAGTGGCCGATGTAGCGGATCTTCCCCTCGCGCACGAGGTCGCCGAGGACATCGAGGGTCTCTTCGATGGGCGTGCGGGGATCCGGGGTGTGCAGTTGGTACAGGTCGATCCAGTCCGTCTGCAGACGGGTGAGCGAGGCCTCGACCGCGCGCCGGACGTAGGACCGCGAGGCCTTCCCCGCCGACACCCCGTACCCCATGTCCCGCCCGCTGTGACCGAACTTCGTCGCGAGGACGACCTGGTCGCGGCGTCCCCGCAGGGCGTGACCCATGAGGGTCTCGGACTGCCCCGGCTCTCCCCCGTACATGTCCGCCGTGTCGAGGAACGTCACGCCCGCCTCGAGGGCCGCGTCGAGGACCGCCCGCGTGCCCTCGAGCGTCTCGGTGAGCGTCCCCGGCCGGCCGAAGTTGTTGCAACCGAGACCGACGGCGGAGACGAGGAGACCCGAGGCGCCCAGGCGCCGATGCGGGAGCGGTGAGGTCATCCCTTCACGCTAGCCCTCCTCAGGGCCGTGGAACGACGAAGACCCCCGGCATCCGTCGGGATCCCGGGGGTCTTCGTCGATCGGTCAGACCTGCGGCGGCTGTCCGGCAGGCGGCGGGGGCGCCGTGGGCGGCTGCCCTCCGGCCGGCGGTGCGGCGGGCGGGGTGTAGCCGGCGGGCGGGGCGGCGGGGGGCGTGTAGCCGGCGGGCGGACCCTGCGGCGCGGGCGGGGGCGTGTAGCCGGTGGTCGCGGGGTTGGCGGGGTATCCGCCGACGGGCGCCTGAGCCGGGACACCGGCCCAGGTCGTGCGGTCCGAGAGGAACCCGTTGTTCGCCCACGGCGCGGCCGGGATCGCGGTGTTCCAACGCGACTTGTCGAACGCGTTGATTCCGAGCCAGACGATGCTCAGGAAGAAGAACAGGATGAGCCAGACCGCTTCCTTCTGCAGCTTCAGCCCCACGCGCCACGCGGCCATGAGGATGACCAGGAAGGGGAGGATGAGCACGAGCTGTCCGATCACCGGGATCCAGCCGAGGAGCACCGACGCGCCGAAGGCGATCAGGACGAGCCAGGGGCTCAGGTCTCCGAGCTTGGAGAACACCATCCAGTTGTAGACCGGGATCCAGGCGCGCCATTTGCCCTGCACGCCCGCCTTGTCGAAGATCTTCATGAGGAAGATCGATCCGATGATGTAGCCCGCGATCGCGAAGATGAAGGCGATGAACAAGAAAGCGGCATAGAAGGCGAGGATGCCTCCGTCACTGCCATATGGATCCATGAGCGTCCTCCCAAGAACGTCGGTCGGCGTCCTACGCCGTCGGAACCCCCGGTCCCGCACGCCACATGCTAGCGGTGCGAGCGTGCCCGCTACAGGACATGACGCGCGCGAACGCGCGGATCAGCTCGCCGGATGCCGGGCGACGAGCAGGATCTCCCCGCCGACGTCCTCGCGCGCGTCCCAGCCGGCCTCCTCGGCCCAGGCGAGGAAGTCCCCGCGTGAACGCACCCGCGGGCGCGACTGGGCGAGGTCGCGCACCAGCTCGCCCTTCGTCCGCTTGTTGAAGTGGTTCAGCGCCCGGACGACGCCGTCGGGGCCCGCGGAGACGACACGCACGTACGCGGACGGCACCTCGGCAGGGATCGGACCGAGCCCGACGTACGCCTGCGACCGCAGGTCGAGGAGGAAGCGGGGAGCCGACACCGCGATCGCGGTGGAGACGGCATCCGCCCACACGCGCTTCAGCGGCGCGAGCCCGGGAAGGGCCGCCGACGCGCCGAGGCGGTAAGCCGGGATCGGGTCGAGCGCTCCGACCGGGCCGAACGGTGCGGAATGGATCTGCACGTGTGCGCCGAGCCACCGACGTGCCGCGGCGGGCAGCGACGCGGCGTCGAGCGCGTCGAAGAGGACACCGGTGTAACGGTCGACGGCCGACATCGTCGGCGCCGAGGCGAGCTCCGCGTTCCGCGGGATGTCATCCAGCTGGCGCGGGCCGAGGCCGAGGACCGCGGCGGCGCGCTCGGCATCCGCAGACAGCGCGATGAGCGCCTCCGCGACGGCGGCGCGCTGCGGCAGCAGCCCGGGGTGCGCCCAGTCCGCGGGCCGCATGGGTTCGCCCCGCCCGCCGGATCGCTTGGTCTCGGACGGGGGCAGGAGGATCAGCATGGCATCCGTGGGGTCGAGGGTGAATGACGAACCGGCCGAGCACCCGGGTGGGGCTCGGCCGGTTCGGCGCGATGTGTGCGCGGGTCGATCAGGAGATCAGCGCGGCGTTTCCGGCGACGATGGTGAGCTGGTCGCCCTCCATCGAGAGGAAGCCGTCCTGCGCATTGGCGATGATCTTCGATCCCGAGCTCTGCGTGATGCGCACCTGTCCCTCGGCGAGGATCGCCAGGACGGGCTCGTGACCGGGCATGAAGCCGATCTCTCCCTCGACGGTCTTGGCCACGACGAGCGAGGCCTCCCCCGTCCAGACCTCCGCGTCGGCGGAGACGAGACTCACCTTCAGCGGCATGATCAGCCGTTCTCCTTCTGGATCTGCGCCCACTTGGCCTCGACGTCGCCGATACCGCCGACGTTGAAGAAGGCCTGCTCGGCGACGTGGTCGAAGTCGCCCTTGACGATCGCGTCGAACGACTCGATGGTCTCCTTGATCGGGACCGTGGAGCCCTCCACGCCGGTGAACTTCTTCGCCATGTAGGTGTTCTGCGAGAGGAACTGCTGGATGCGGCGCGCACGCGACACGACGATCTTGTCCTCTTCGGAGAGCTCGTCGACACCCAGGATCGCGATGATCTCCTGCAGCTCCTTGTTCTTCTGCAGGATCTGCTTCACCGCGGTGGCCACGCGGTAGTGGTCGTCACCGATGTAGCGCGGGTCGAGGATGCGGCTGGTCGAGGTCAGCGGATCGATCGCGGGGTACAGACCCTTCGATGCGATCTCACGCGAGAGCTCGGTGGTCGCGTCGAGGTGCGCGAACGTGGTCGCCGGGGCGGGGTCGGTGTAGTCGTCCGCGGGGACGTAGATCGCCTGCAGGGAGGTGATCGAGTGACCGCGCGTGGAGGTGATGCGCTCCTGGAGCACACCCATCTCGTCGGCGAGGTTCGGCTGGTATCCCACCGCGGAGGGCATGCGGCCGAGGAGCGTGGAGACCTCGGAACCGGCCTGCGTGAAGCGGAAGATGTTGTCGATGAACAGCAGCACGTCCTGCTTCTGCACGTCGCGGAAGTACTCCGCCATCGTCAGAGCCGACAGGGCGACCCGCAGACGTGTTCCCGGCGGCTCGTCCATCTGGCCGAACACGAGGGCGGTCTTGTCGAAGACACCCGCCTCCTCCATCTCGCCGATGAGGTCGTTGCCCTCACGGGTGCGCTCGCCGACGCCGGCGAACACCGAGACGCCACCGTGGTCCTGCGCCACGCGCTGGATCATCTCCTGGATGAGGACGGTCTTGCCGACACCGGCACCGCCGAAGAGACCGATCTTGCCACCCTGCACATACGGGGTGAGGAGGTCGATCGACTTGATGCCGGTCTCGAACATCTCGGTCTTCGACTCGAGCTGATCGAAGTTCGGCGCCTCGCGGTGGATGGGCCAGCGCTCGGTGATCTCCACGGTCTCGCCCGGCGTGGCGTTGAGGATCTCGCCGGTCACGTTGAAGACCTTGCCCTTGGTGACGTCTCCGACGGGAACCGTGATCTGCTCGCCGGTGTCGCGCACCTCCTGTCCGCGGACGATGCCGTCGGTCGGCTTCAGGGCGATCGCACGCACCAGGTCGTCGCCCAGGTGCTGGGCGACCTCGAGGGTGATCTCCGAGGAGGTGTCCCCGATGACGATGGTGGTCTTGAGGGCGTTGTAGATCTCGGGGATCCCGTCGTGCGGGAACTCGATGTCCACGACGGGACCGGTGACACGGGCGACGCGGCCGACGACCGGGGCTTCCGTCTTCTCAGCGGTGAGGCTCATGGCTTCTTCTCTTTCGGTGTGGTCTGTGTGCGCGGAGGTCACTTGCCGGAGCCCAGGGCGTCGGCGCCGCCGACGATCTCGGCGATCTGCTGGGTGATCTCGGCCTGACGGGCGTTGTTGCGGAGGCGCGTGTAATCGGTGATGAGCTTGTCGGCGTTGTCGCTGGCCGACTTCATCGCCTTCTGCGTCGCGGCGTGCTTCGCCGCCGACGACTGCAGGAGGGCATTGAACACGCGGCTCTGGATGTAGACCGGGAGCAGGGCGTCCAGGACGACTTCGGGGTCGGGCTCGAACTCGTACAGCGGGTAGACCTGCGACGACGCGCTGTCGTCGGCCTCGACCACCTCGAGCGGAAGCAGGCGGACCTGCTCCGGCGACTGGGTCATCATGCTGACGAAGCGGTTGTACACGAGGTGGATCTCATCCACGCCGCCGTCCTCGCCGCCACGGGTGTACGCGTCGAGCAGGCTCGCCGCGATCTCCTCGGCCGTGTGGAAGTGCGGGGTGTCGGTGTCACCCGTCCACTCGGCCACGGCGGCCATCCGGCGGAACTGGAAGTACCCGACCGCCTTCCGGCCGACGAGGTAGAACACCGGCTCCTTGCCCTGCTGACGCAGGAGTTCGGCCAGCTCGAGCCCTTCGCGGAGGATCTGCGAGTTGAACGCTCCGGCCAGACCCCGATCGGAGGTGAAGATCACCACGGCCGAACGCCGGATGTTCTCCCGCTCCACCGTCAGCGGGTGGTCGACGTCGGAGTACGTCGCGACCGCCGACACGGCGCGGGTCACCGCCGTCGCGAACGGCGAGGACGCGCGCACTCGCGCCATCGCCTTCTGGATGCGCGAGGCGGCGATGAGCTCCATCGCCTTGGTGATCTTCTTGGTCGTCTGAGCAGAAGCGATCTTCTGCTTGTAGACCCGCAGTTGTGCGCCCATGTCTGTGTCCTCGTCCGCCTCAGCGGCGGCCCTTGACGATCTTCTCCTGGTTGACGTCGGCAGCCTCGGCGGCGGCGACCTCCTCGTGACCCGGCTTGCCGATGGCCTGGCCCTTGCCGGAGCGGAACTCGAGGATGAACTCGTCGGTCTTGCGCTCGAGTTCGGCGAGGATCGCGTCATCGAGCACGTTGGAGGCGCGGAGGTCGTCGAGCACCGTGGTGTTGCGACGGAGGTAGTCCAGCAGCTCGCGCTCGAACGACAGCACGTCCTCGACCTCGATCGAGTCGAGCTTGCCGTTGGTGCCGGCCCAGATCGAGACGACCTGCTCCTCCACCGGGTACGGCGAGTACTGCGGCTGCTTGAGCAGCTCCGTCAGACGCGCTCCGCGGGCCAGCTGACGACGCGACGCGGCGTCCAGGTCGCTCGCGAACATCGCGAACGCCTCGAGCGACCGGTACTGCGCCAGCTCCAGCTTCAGCGTTCCGGAGACCTTCTTGATGGACTTCACCTGGGCGTCACCACCGACACGCGACACCGAGATACCCACGTCGACCGCGGGGCGCTGGTTGGCGTTGAACAGGTCGGACTGCAGGAAGATCTGGCCGTCGGTGATCGAGATCACGTTGGTGGGGATGTAGGCCGAGACGTCGTTCGCCTTGGTCTCGATGATGGGGAGACCCGTCATCGATCCCGCGCCGAGCTCGTCCGAGAGCTTCGCGCAACGCTCGAGCAGACGGGAGTGCAGGTAGAAGACGTCACCCGGGTAGGCCTCACGGCCCGGCGGGCGGCGCAGCAGCAGCGACACGGCACGGTAGGCCTCGGCCTGCTTGGACAGGTCGTCGAAGATGATGAGGACGTGCTTGCCGTCGTACATCCAGTGCTGACCGATGGCGGAGCCGGTGTAGGGCGCGAGGTACTTGAAGCCCGCCGGGTCGGATGCCGGGGCGGCGACGATGGTGGTGTACTCCATGGCGCCGGCATCCTCGAGCGCGCCCTTGACGGCCGCGATCGTCGAGCCCTTCTGGCCGATGGCGACATAGACGCAGCGCACCTGCTTGGTGGCGTCGCCCGAGTCCCAGTTGGCCTTCTGGTTGATGATCGTGTCGATCGCGATGGCGGTCTTGCCGGTCTGGCGGTCACCGATGATCAGCTGGCGCTGTCCGCGGCCGATCGGGATCATCGCGTCGATCGCCTTGATGCCGGTCTGCATCGGCTCGTGCACGCTCTTGCGCTGCATGACGCCGGGCGCCTGCAGTTCGAGGGCGCGGCGGCCGCTCGCGGCGACCTCGCCGAGGCCGTCGATCGGGTTGCCCAGCGGGTCGACGACCCGGCCGAGGTAGCCGTCGCCGACCGGGACGGAAAGGACCTCACCGGTGCGCGTGACCTGCTGGCCGGCCTCGATGCCGGAGAAGTCGCCGAGGACGACGACACCGATCTCGTGCTCGTCGAGGTTCAGCGCGAGGCCCTGGGTGCCGTCGGCGAAGAGCACCAGCTCGTTCGCCATGACGCCGGGGAGACCCTCGACGTGGGCGATGCCGTCGGCGGCGTCGATGACGGTGCCGACCTCGTTGGCCGCGGCGCCCGTGGGCTCGTAGGCGGCGACGAAGTCCTTCAGCGCGTCACGGATGACGTCGGGGCTGATAGAGAGTTCTGCCATTGTCTTCCTTCGTTCGTGGGGCCTCAGCCCCGAAATCTCCGCCTGATGCGGGAAGTCTTGTCTCAGCCGGCCAGTCGCTGACGGAGGTCGGCCAGGCGCGATGCCACGCTGGCGTCGATGACGTCGTCGGCGATCTGCACGCGCAGACCTCCGACGACATGCGGGTCCACGACCGCGTTGACGGACACCGGCGTGCCGTAGCGCGTCGACAGGGTCGCGGCCAGGCGGCTGCGCTGGGCCTCGCTGAGCGGCACGGCGGTGAACACCGTCGCGACGGTGCGCCCGCGCTGATCGGCGACCAGGCGCATGGCCCACGAGAGGAGGCGGCGCACGCGGCGTTCACGCGGCTGCTGCACGAGCGAGGACGCGATGAGCACCGTGGCGGCGCTCGCGCGGCCGTTCAGCAGGGACGACACCAGCGTGCCCTTGGCCGCGTCGTCGCCACGGCGACTGCCGAGGGCGAGCTCCAGCTCCGGGTTGGCGGCGACGGTGCGGGAGAAGCGGAACAGCTCATCCTCGATGTCGGCGACGCCGTCGGCACGGGCGGCCGCGCGGATCGCCAGCTCCTCGATCCCCTCGACCAGGTCGGCCGAGGAGGACCAGCGCTGATCGACGGCGGCGCCCAGGAGCCCGAGCGTCGCCGGCGAGACCGCGCGTCCGAAGACGTCCTGGACGACCTTCCGGCGAGCGGCCGGGTCGGCGGCGGAGTCGGCCAGCGCGCCGCTCAGCTGCGACGAGTCGCCCACGGCGCGGGCGACGGCGAAGAGCTCACCGGCCACGCCGAGGTCGATGTCCGACGCGGTGTCCAGCGCCCGCGTCGTCGCCGCGAGGGCCTGAGTGGTCGCGCTGCCCATTACGCCTTCGCCCCTTCGGAAGCCTCGAGGTCGGCGAGGAAGCGGTCGACCACGGCCTGCGCCTTCGCGTCGTCGGAGAGGGTCTCGCCGATGACACCGCCGGCGAGGTCGAGCGCGAGCGTGCCCACTTCGCTGCGCAGCGACACCAGAGCGGTCTGGCGCTCGGCCTCGATCTGCGCGTGCGCGGACGCGGTCAGGCGCGCGGCCTCGGTGGACGCGGCATCCTTCGCCTCGGCGAGGATCTTCTTGCCGTCCTCGCGAGCGGCGTCGCGGATCTCACCGGCTTCCTTGCGGGCGGCGGCCAGCTGCGCGGTGTACTCCTCCAGCGCGGCCTCGGCCTGCCGCTGGGCCTCGTCGGCCTTGGCGATGTTGCCCTCGATGGCGGCGCTGCGGGCGTCGAGCACCTTGTTCAGCCGCGGGAGGGCGACGAACATCACCACGAGGAGGATGATGACGAAGCACACCCCCGACCAGATGATGTCGTACACCGCGGGCAGCAGGGGGTTTCCCCCTCCGTACTCGTCGGCGGCGATCGCGACAAGAGGCTTCAGCATCCTGTCTCCTTACTCCTACGGGCGAACCGGGATCAAAGTGCGTTGAAGATGAACGGCGTCGCGATGCCGATGAGCGCGAGGATCTCGATGAAGGCGACACCGATGAACATCGTGGTCTGGAGGCGACCGGCGAGCTCGGGCTGGCGAGCGGTGGATTCGATCGTCTTGCCGATCATGATGCCGAGGCCGATGGCCGGGCCGATGGCGGCGAGGCCGTAGCCCACGGTCGCGATGTTGCCGGTGATCTGCGCGAGAACAGTCGTTGCGTCCACTGAGGGTTTCCTTTCGTAGGTCGAGTAGCCGGACAGCTACTCGTCAGTGCTCTTCCGCCACCGCGAGCTGGATGTACACGGCGGTGAGGATGGTGAAGACGTAGGCCTGCAGCAGCGAGACGAAGATCTCGAACAGCGTGAAGGCGAAGCCGAGGGCGAGCGTGCCGCCGGCGAGCGGCATGAGCCAGCCGCCGCTGAGGAGGAAGAACTGCGTCGCCGAGAAGAACAGCACGAGCATGAGGTGCCCGACCATCATGTTCAGCAGCAGTCGGAGGAACAGCGAGACCGGACGCGCGATGAAGGTCGAGATCAACTCGACCACCGCGATGATCGGCAGCAGGTAGATCGGCACGCCCGAGGGGACGAGCGAGTTCTTCAGGAACCGCGGCAGTCCGTGACGCCGGATACCGGCGTAGATGAACAGCACGTATGCCGTCAGCGCAAGCACCAGGGGTGCACCGGCGACGGACGTTCCCGGGATGTTCGCGAACGGGATCACGCCGGTGAGGTTGAAGAACAGGATGCCGAAGAACATCGCCGTCAGGATCGGGAGGAAGCGCCGCCCGTCCTTCTCGCCGAGGACCTGGAAGGCCACCTGCTCGCGGACGAACCCGAACGCGAACTCGATCACGCTCTGGAAGCGACCGGGGACGACGCTCATGCGCCGCGTCCCGAGCACCAGGATGAGGACCAGCACCGCCGTGGCGATGAACTGGATCATGCTGATGCGCGTGAACTCGAAGGGGGTTCCTTCGAACAGCAGCGCCGGCGGGAAGAAGTCGGAGATCGAGGGCGGGGAGAATTGGTTATCTGCCGCAGACACGATCGTGCTCGCTTGAGTCAACGGATTGGCTCCAGCTTCTCGCGCTGAGCATGCCAACGCGGTGGAATGAGAAGAGATCATCTCGCGGGGCCTCAGCGTCACCGCTGCACACCAGCCGCAGGAATGCTTAGAGCCTACCAGGGACGCGGGGCTCCTGTGTGCACGGGCTACTCCCCGGGCAGGGCGATGTCGGAAACGCCGGGGAGCCGCATGCGGCTCATGACCACCAGATCCACGACGAGTGAGGCCACGGCGGCGACGACGAGCGAGACGTAGAAGACGATGTCCACGAGCCACTCCACCTGCGCCAGCACCAGGAACGCGACGATGACGAGGACGAACTTCAGCAGCCAGCCGCCGAGGACCACGCCGAAGAAGATCTGCAGATAGGCCGGACTGCCGAACCAGCGGTTGGCCACGAGGATGCTGACCGCCGTCAGCGCCGGGAAGATCATCCCCACGGCCGCGCCGATCGCGCCGCTCGCCGCCCCCTCGCCTCCGGCCGCCCACCAGCCGATGAGCGTCGCCAGGACGATGACGATGAGACCGACCGCGCCGCCGGCGAGAAGGGTGACCCGGAGGATCGGGTTGCTGGACACGGGGCTGGCGCTCATCGGGCGTCCTCCAGGTGGGTACCGCTGTCGCGGGGGTCGGGTTCGAAGGGGTCGACGGGCCTGCCGCCGCGTCGCGAGGGCAGGAAGGTCAGGAACAGGCAGGCGGCGATGCCGACCACGCCGAAGAGCACACCCAGCAGGTAGTCGCCCGGCCACTCGGACGAGGTGCCGATGTACATCAGCAGGACGGCGAAACTCACCACCGCGGTCCACGCGTAGAAGATCAGCACCGCGTCACGATCGGTGTGGCCCATGTCCAGCATCCGGTGATGGAGGTGCTTGCGGTCGGGCGAGAACGGCGACTTCCCCGCCCGCATCCGTCGGACCACGGCGAGCCCGAAGTCCAGGAGGGGAAGGAGCACCACGACGATGGGCAGGAGGATCGGGATGAAGGCACCGAGAAGCTGGGAGCGGCCGAACTCGTCGTTGTCGCCGACGATGGCGGGGTCGAGGCTGCCCGTGATGGCGATCGCCGAGCACGCCATCAGCAGCCCCAGCATCAGCGCACCCGAGTCGCCCATGAACAGGCGCGCGGGGCTCCAGTTCATCGGCAGGAATCCGATGCAGGCGCCGATGAGCACGGCCGCAATGAAGGAGGCGAGGTTGAAGTAGGTGCTGGCGCCGGTGTCGCGCACGAGCATGTACGAGTAGGCGAAGAAGACGCCGTTGGCGATGAGGGCGACGCCGGCCACGAGACCGTCGAGGCCGTCGATGAAGTTCACCGCGTTCATCACGATCACGATCGACAGCACGGTGAGGGTGAAGCTCACCCAGCTGGAGCCGACGGCGAGACCGCCGATCGGCAGCGAGTAGATCTGCAGCTCGCCGAACCACGCGATGACCCCGGCGGCCAGGAACTGGGCGCCGAGCTTGATCATCCAGTCCAGGTCCCAGAGGTCATCGGCGACTCCGACGACGACGATGAGCGCCGTGGCTCCGAGGATCGCCCACACCGGGCCGGGGTTGACCCAGAACAGCGAGAAGAACGGATGCTGCGACGAGACCAGGAACGCCGCGACCACGCCGAGGAACATCGCCACTCCCCCGAGCCGCGGGGTCGGGGTGGTGTGCACGTCCCGTTCCCGGATGCCGGGATAGAGCTTGTACTTGAGACTGAGTCGCCAGACCCCCCACGAGAGGGCGAAGGTCACCGCTGCCGTGAAGAGGATCGTGAAGACGTACTGCTTCACGCGGAGTCCGCGTCCTCTGCGTCGGGATCGGGCTCCAGCAGGTCTCCGAGCACACCGCGCAGCTGCTCGCGCGACACGGCGCCCTCGCGGAGGACCCGCACCATCGGCTCGCCGTCGTACCCGGTCGCGAGCGACGTCGCGTCCACGATCGTCGAGGCCACGCCGTCCTTCGACGATCCGTCGTCGAGGTAGACCCGGACGCTCTCGCCGAGCATCGCCTCGGCGTCGCCCGCGGTGACGGCGGCCGCCTTGCCGGTGAGGTTGGCACTCGACACGGCGAGGGGACCAACGTCCTCGAGGACCTCGAGGGCGATCCGGTGGGCGGGCATCCGCACCGCGACCGTGCCCCGGGTCTCGCCGAGATCCCACGACAGCGACGGCTGGGCCGGGAGGACGATGGTCAGTCCGCCGGGCCAGAACTCCTCCACGAGACGCTCGACCGCCTCCGGAACCTCGGACACCAGGGCGCGGAGGGTGGCGACGCCCGCGACGAGCACGGGCGGGGGCGACTGACGCCCGCGGCCCTTGGCCTCGAGCAGACGTGTGACGGCCTGGGGCGAGAAGGCGTCGGCGGCGACGCCGTAGACCGTGTCGGTGGGGAGCACCACGAGCTCTCCGCGCCCGAGGGCGCGGCGGGCTTCACGGAGTCCGGCGAGGAGGTCGGCCTCGCTGCGGCAATCGTAGATCGGGGACATAACCCGCACATTCTACGGCGCGCGGGCGCGGCAGCCGTGTCCGAGCCGTCCCGGGCGGATGCCGCGCCCCGGGGCGTCCCGCGCGTCAGGGACGGACCGCGGTGGTGGCCCGATCGCGCAGGGTGAGGTCGGGGTGCGTGGCGGCGGAGCGCCAGCCCGCGGCGGTGAGCAGGTCGCGGATCGGTGCGCCCTGCCACTCGCCGTGCTCGATCACGAGCGTCCCCCCGGGGTGGAGCAGGCGCAGCGCCGTGTCGCTCAGCACCCGCACGACGTCGAGGCCGTCGGCTCCGCCGTACAGGGCCGCGGGGGGATCGTAGAGGCGGACCTCCGGATCGCGCGGAACGGCGCCGTCGGGGACATAGGGGGGATTGGAGACGACGACCGACACGGCGCCGTCGAGCTCGGGGAACGCCTCGGCGAGATCGATGAAGGCCAGACGCGCGTTCGGGGCGCCGACCCGGTCGAAGTTCTCCCTGGTCCAGAGGAAGGCGTCGACGGAGTTCTCGGCGGCGTGCACGCGCGCGTGCGGCACCTCTGTCGCCAGGGCGAGGGCGATCGCGCCGCTTCCCGTGCCGAGGTCCACGGCGATCGGCTCCGGCGTCGCCGCGGCGACGAGGGCGTCGATGGCGATCTGGGCGACGATCTCGGTCTCCGGGCGCGGCACGAAGACCCCGGGCCCCACGCGGAGCTCGAGGTGCCGGAACGCGGCGACACCCGTGATGTGCTGAAGAGGTTCGCGGGTCGCTCGCCGCTCGATCACCCGTCGGAGTGCGTCGCGCTGGTCATCGCCCAGCGTCCCGCCGGTCACCAGTCGCGCCTGCAGCTCGCCGCGACCGATGCCGAGCACGTGGGCCGCGAGGAGCTCGGCGTCCACCCGGGGGTCCTCGACGCCCGACCGGGAGAGGACTGCGGCGGCGGCATCCAGCTCGGTGGCGAGCGGGGCGGGCGGGGAGACGGGCGCGGCGGCGGGGTCGGTCATGGCGGGTTCCACGATAGACCGCGCGGCACGTCACAATGCGATCGGGCAGATCCCCCTCCCAGGCCCGTCGCCTACGCTGGAACAGTTGTCACGACCGACTCTGAAGGGCCCGAAGATGACCGGCATCCACTCCGATATCACCAGCGCGTTCGGGAACACCCCCTTGGTGCGCCTGAACCGGGTCGCCGAGGGCCTGCCCGGCACGATCCTCGCCAAGCTCGAGTTCTACAACCCCGCCTCCAGCGTGAAGGACCGCCTCGGTGTCGCGATCGTCGACGCCGCAGAAGCCTCCGGCGCGCTCCAGCCCGGCGGAACCATCGTCGAGGCCACCAGTGGCAACACCGGCATCGCCCTGGCCATGGTCGGCGCCGCCCGCGGCTACCGCGTCGTGCTGGCGATGCCCGCGTCGATGTCGATCGAGCGCCGCCTCCTCCTCAAGGGGTACGGCGCCGAGCTGGTTCTGACCGAGCCCGCGCAGGGCATGAAGGGCGCCGTCGCCAAGGCGGAGGAGCTCGTCGCCGACATCCCCGGGGCAGTTCTCGCGCGTCAGTTCGAGAACGAGGCCAACCCCGAGATCCACCGTCGCACCACCGCCGAGGAGATCCTGCGCGACAGCGAGGGCAAAGTGGACTACTTCGTCGCCGGCATTGGCACCGGTGGCACGATCACGGGCGTCGGCCAGGTCCTGAAGGAGCGCGTCCCCGGCGCGAAGGTCGTCGCCGTGGAGCCGGCCGACTCGCCGCTGCTGACCACCGGCACTCCCGGACCCCACAAGATCCAGGGCATCGGCCCCAACTTCGTCCCCGCGATCCTCGACCGCGACATCATCGACGAGGTCTTCGACGTCGCGTTCGACGATGCCATCTCCACCGCTCGCGCGGTCGGCACCAAGGACGGCATCCTCGTCGGCATCTCTTCCGGCGCAGCCGTCTGGGCGGCTCTGCAGATCGCGGCCCGCCCCGAGGCCGCCGGTAAGAACATCGTCGTCATCATCCCCTCCTTCGGCGAGCGGTACCTCTCGACGGCGCTGTTCGAAGACCTCCGCGAGGGATGACCGCGCCGGCAGCGCCGGTCGATACTCCCCCGCGCATCCACGACGACATCACCACCGCGTTCGGGGGCACTCCCCTCGTCCGACTCAACCGGCTCACGGAGGGCCTGGACGCCGAGGTCGTGACGAAGCTGGAGTTCTACAACCCCGGTCGGAGTGTGAAGTGCCGCCTGGGAATCGCGCTGCTCGACGCGGCCGAGGCCTCCGGCGAGCTCCGTCCCGGGGGGACGGTCGTGGAGTCCACCAGCGGCAACACCGGGATCGCCCTGGCTCTCGCCGGCGCCGCGCGCGGATACCGGGTGATCCTCACCATGCCCGCCTCGATGTCGAAGGAGCGGCGGACGCTCCTGAAGGCCTACGGGGCGGAACTCGTCCTGACCAACCCGCACAAGGGGATGACCGAGGCGGTGGAGACCGCCCGGCGCATCGTCGCGGAGACACCGGGGGCGATCCTCGCGCGCCAGTTCGAGAGCCCGGCCAATCCGGAGATCCACCGACGCACGACCGCGGAGGAGATCTGGCGCGACACCGACGGCCGCGTGGATTGGTTCGTCGCCGGTTCCGGAACCGGCGGGACCCTCACCGGCGTCGGGCAGGCGCTCAAGGAGCGCTCCCCCGCGTTGAAGGTCGTCGCGGTCGAACCGGCCGACTCCCCGATGCTGAGCGAGGGGCGCGCGGGCGGTCATCGGATCCAGGGCATCGGTCCGAACTTCGTCCCCGAGGTGCTGGACCGGTCCGTCATCGACGAAGTCATGACGGTCGGCTTCGACGAGGCGATCGATGTCGCGCGTGCGCTCGGCACCCGGGAGGGGATCCTCGCGGGGATGTCCGCGGGCGCCGCCGTGTGGGCGGCTCTGCAGATCGCCGCCCGACCGGAAGCCCGCGGATCCCGCATCGTCGTCATCGTCCCCGACAGCGGGGAACGCTACCTCTCGACCGCGCTGTACGCGCATCTGCGCGAGCCGGCGGAGTCCGCGTGAGCGCCGCACGGCCCGGTGGCCGCCGTCCCGTCCTCGTCCGCGCCGTCGCCGGCATCCGGGAGGACCTGGCCGCAGCCAAGCTTCGCGATCCCGCCGCGCGCGGCGCGCTCGAGATCGCCCTGCTCTACCCCGGTCTGCACGCGATCTGGGCCCACCGCGTGTGGCACGCGCTGTGGCGTCGGCGGGCGCGCTTCCTCGCCCGCGCCGGATCGCAGGTGACGCGCTGGCTGACGGGGATCGAGATCCATCCCGGTGCCCGCATCGGTCGCCGGTTCTTCATCGACCACGGGATGGGGATCGTCATCGGCGAGACCGCCGAGGTCGGCGACGACGTCATGCTCTACCACGGGGTGACGCTCGGCGGCCGCACCCGCGACAGCGGCAAGCGGCATCCCACCCTCGGCGACGGCGTCGCCGTCGGCGCGGGAGCGAAGATCCTCGGCCCCATCACGGTCGGGGCCGGCAGTGCGGTGGGCGCCAACGCCGTCGTGACGCGCGACGCGCCGCCGGACAGCGTGCTGGTCGGCGTGCCCGCGAAGGCGCGACCGCGGAAGGCCGGCGAGGACACCCGCGCCCTCCTCGCCGCCCCGGAGTACCTCATCTGACCGGGCGGCGGGGTTCCCGCCTCAGGAGCCGGCGGTGCCGGCCTTCTTGTCCCGACGTTCGTCGAGGCGCTTCTTCAGCAGGAGCATCGGCAGGAACAGCGTCGCCAGAGCCGTGACGAGCCACACGATCACGGGCGCGAGGACCCAGGTGAGCAGGAACGGCTGGCCGATGGTGAGGCCGGCGCCGGGGATCAGGACCACGATGACCAGCGCGATGAGCGTCGAGAAGATGCCGATCCCGCCGAGCAGAGCGGGGGCGTTCCGCCGCGCGACGGTCGCGATCCAGGGACTCAGCACGCTCTGCAGCGTCGCGAAGATCACGATCGCGAGGACGAAGCCCCACCAGTTCGACCAGTCGATCCGGAAGCCCGGAAGCAGGAGGTCGGCGACGAGGAGGCCGAGCGCTGCCGACGCCAGGAAGATGAAGGCACGGATGAGGAACGTGATCACGGGCTCAGGATAGCCCGTGCCGTCCGTCAGGCGTCGGTGCCGAGAGCGGCGAGGCGCGCCTCTTCGTCGGCCGCGATCGCCGATTCGATGAGCGGACCGAGGGCGCCGTCCATCACCTGGTCGAGGTTGTAGGCCTTGTAGCCGGTCCGGTGATCGGCGATGCGGTTCTCGGGGAAGTTGTAGGTGCGGATGCGCTCGGAGCGGTCCATGCCGCGGATCTGCGACTTGCGCGCGTCGGCGGCCAGCGCGTCGCGCTCCTCCTGCTGTCGCGCGAGCAGGCGCGCGCGGAGGACGCGCATGCCCGCCTCGCGGTTCTGCAGCTGCGACTTCTCGTTCTGCATCGACACGACGATGCCCGTCGGCACGTGGGTGATACGCACCGCCGAGTCGGTCGTGTTCACCGACTGTCCGCCGGGGCCGGAGGAGCGGAAGACGTCGATCTTCAGATCGTTCTGGTCGATCTGGACCTCCTCGGGCTCGTCGACCTCGGGGAAGACGAGGACTCCCGTGGTGGAGGTGTGGATCCGCCCCTGCGACTCGGTGGCCGGCACCCGCTGGACGCGGTGCACGCCGCCCTCGTACTTCAGATGGGCCCAGACTCCCTGGGCGGGGTCGCTGGAGGATCCCTTGATCGCGATCTGGACGTCCTTGTACCCGCCGAGGTCGGATTCGTTGCGTTCGAGCAGCTCGGTCTTCCACCCCTGCGCGGTGGCGTACTGGATGTACATCCGCAGCAGGTCCGCGGCGAACAGGGCGCTCTCGGCGCCCCCCTCCCCCTGCTTGATCTCCATGATCACGTCCCGGGCGTCGTCCGGATCGCGCGGGATCAGCAGCCGGCGGAGCTTCTCCTGCGCCTCGGCGACGCGCGCCTGCATGCCGGGGACCTCCTCGGCGAAGACGGCGTCCTCTTTGGCCAGCTCCTGCGCCGCGGCGAGGTCATCGGACGCCGCGACCCAGGCGTCGTGGGCCGCGACGATCCGCGACAGCTCGGCGTAGCGCCGGTTGACCCGTTTGGCCCGCGCGGCATCCGCGTGCACCGCGGGATCCGAGAGCTCGACCTGGACGGCCTGGTGCTCCTGGATCAGCGCGGCGACGGAATCGAACACGGCGGGGACGACTCAGCGGATGCTGTTGTCGTGACCGTGGCTGTGACCGCCGGCGTGGGAGCCGGTGGGCGCCGGGATCGACTTCTGCATCTGCACGAGGAACTCGACGTTGGACTGCGTCTCCTTCAGCTTGCCGAGCACGACCTCCAGCGCCTGCTGGGGGTCCAGGCCCGCCAGCGCGCGGCGGAGCTTCCAGGTGATCTTGACTTCGTCCGCCGAGAGCAGCATCTCTTCGCGACGCGTGCTGGAGGCGTTGACGTCGACCGCGGGGAAGATCCGCTTGTCGGCGAGCTGACGCGACAGACGCAGCTCGCTGTTGCCGGTTCCCTTGAACTCCTCGAAGATGACCTCGTCCATCTTGGACCCGGTCTCCACGAGCGCCGTGGCGAGGATCGTGAGCGATCCGCCGTTCTCGATGTTGCGCGCCGCGCCGAAGAAGCGCTTGGGCGGGTACAGCGCCGAGGCGTCGACACCGCCGGTGAGCACGCGACCCGACGTCGGCGCCGAGATGTTGTACGCACGCCCGAGGCGGGTGATCGAGTCGAGCAGCACGACGACATCGCGACCGAGCTCCACGAGGCGCTTCGCACGCTCGATGGCGAGTTCGGCGACGGTCGTGTGGTCCTCGGCGGGACGGTCGAAGGTCGAGGCGATGACCTCGCCCTTCACGGTCCGCTGCATGTCGGTGACCTCTTCGGGACGCTCGTCCACGAGGACGACCATCAGGTGCACCTCGGGATTGTTCGTCGCGATCGCGTTGGCGATCTG
Source organism: Microbacterium aurantiacum (assembly GCF_021654035.1). Classification (GTDB taxonomy): domain Bacteria; phylum Actinomycetota; class Actinomycetes; order Actinomycetales; family Microbacteriaceae; genus Microbacterium; species Microbacterium aurantiacum. The sequence continues at coordinate 191,918 of NZ_JAJPDW010000003.1, read as the reverse complement.
CTGGAGCACGATGGTCTTCCCGGCCTTGGGCGGCGCGACGATGAGACCGCGCTGGCCCTTCCCGATCGGGGCGACCAGATCGATGATCCGCTGGGTCAGCTTCTCGGGCGCCGTCTCCAAGCGCAGGCGGTCCTGCGGGTACAGCGGCGTCAGGTTGCCGAACTCCACACGGCCGGCGGCGTCGTCCACGGACAGACCGTTGACGGCGTCGACCTTGACCAGCGCGTTGTACTTCTGACGGCCGGACTGCTCGCCCTCGCGCGGCTGCTTGATCGCACCCACGACGGCGTCGCCCTTGCGTAGGTGGTACTTCTTGACCTGACCGAGCGAGACGTAGACGTCCTGCGGACCGGGGAGGTACCCCGTGGTGCGGACGAAGGCGTAGTTGTCGAGGACGTCCAGGATGCCGGCGATCGGGATGAGGACGTCGTCCTCGCCGATCTCGGTGTCGAACTCATCGGCGTTCTGCGCACCGCGACGCTTGTTGCGCTGACGGCCGCGGCCGTTCCCACCGGGCTCGCCGTCGTCGTCGGAGGCGTTCTGCGCGGCCGGGCCGGTGTTGCCGGCGGGGGCGTTGCCGCCCTGGTTCTGGCCGTTCTGCGCGTTCTGGCCGCCGGAGTTGCGGTTCCGGTTCCGGTTCCGGCTGCGGCCGCGGCCACGGCCGGAGGTCTCGTCGCCGTCGGAGCGGTCGCCCTCGGAGCGATCACCGTCGGACCGGTCGCCCTCGGACCGACCGCCCTCGGCGGCCCCGTCCGTCGCGTCGGCGGCGGGCGTGGAGTCCGAAGCGTCGGATGCCGGTTCGGCGGCGGAGTCGGCCGCGGGCTCGACGGCCTCGGCGGCAGGTGCCTCCTCGACGGCGGTCTTCTTCGCGCGGGAGCCGCGACCGCGACCCCGCGGGGCCTTGGGCGCCTCGGCGGCGGGCTCCGCGGCCTCGGCGGCGGGCTGGGACTCTCCGGCCTCGGTCGAGGCGGGCGCCTCGCCCGCTGCGGGGGCGGCGTCCTCGGTCGGTGCGACCTCGGCGGTGGTGCCGGCGTCCGAGCCGGCGGCATCCGCGGGCGCGTCCTCGGCGGGCGTCTCGGCGGAGACCTCCGCCTCGTCGGTCGCGTTCTTCTTGGCCGCCGTCTTGCGGACCGGGGCGTCGCCGGTCTTCGCGCGACGCGGTGCGCGCTTGCGGGGTGCCTTGGCGGGCGCCTCCTCGGCGGGGGCGGCGGCCTCGGCGGGCGCGGCGTCCTCGGTCGGGGCGACGGCCTCGGCGGGCGCGGCTTCGGCGGCCGGAGCGGCAGCCTCCGCGTCGTCGGCGGCGTCGACGGGTGCCTCCGCCGGCGCCTCGGCGTCGGCAGCCGGCGCCTCGTCGGCGGCAGGCGCCTCGTCGGCGTCGTCGACGGATGTCGCCGCAGCGGTGTCGTCGGTGGTCTCGACGGTCTCGGCGTTCTCGGGCGCCTCAGCGCGCTCGTCGGCCTGGGCGTCGGTGTGGATCTCGGAGATGGACTCCACGAGTTCTCCCTTGTGAAACGAATGGAATATGCACGAACGCGCGGCGATGATGGGCGCCGAACCCGAAGCGTGCTCAGGGAGCCGTTACGACCTCGAAGGTCGCGATGGCGTACAGAGACCGTCAGCGGGAAGGGGCTGTGCGGGTTTCGCAGATTGCGACGGAGGCCAGATCACGTGTTTACGTGGCACTCTCCGCGTACTCGCCCACTGTACCACCCTTGACGTCGACGGCGAGCATGTGCGCCTCCCACGGGGTGTCCGCGGTCTTGGCCGCCAGCGCGGCCGCCTCGAGGCGTCGTCCGGGTCCGTCTGCGAGCACCAGGACGCTCGGTCCCGCTCCCGACACGACGGCGGCGAACCCTTCGGCGCGCAAGGCCCGGACCAGTTGATCGGTGCCCGGCATCGCCTGCGCGCGATAGCTCTGGTGGAGCTTGTCCTCGGTCGCGGCGAGCAGCAGCTCGGGGCTCTGCGTGAGCGCGGCGATCAGCAGCGCCGAGCGCGAGACGTTGAACACGGCGTCCTCTCGCGGCACCTGCAGGGGCTGCAGACTCCGCGCGACGCTCGTGGACATCGTGAAGTCCGGCACGAACACGAGCGGCGAGACGCCGCGGTGCACGATGAGCTTCTTGTGCTGCGGCCCCGTCTCGTCGACCCAGGCGATCGTGAGACCGCCGAAGAGTCCGGGCGCGACGTTGTCGGGGTGGCCTTCGAGCTCGGTCGCCAGACGCAGGAGCGTCTCGTCACCGATCTCCACGTCGCCGCGGAGAAGTCCCTTCGCCGCCAGCAGACCCGACACGACCGCAGCGCCGGAGGAGCCGAGGCCGCGGCCGTGCGGGATCACGTTCCGCGCGCGCAGGCGCAGTCCCGGCATCCGGCGCCCGACCGCCTCGTAGGCGTAGGCGATCGCGCGCACGACGAGGTGGGAGGCGTCGCGCGGGACGTCGCCCATCCCCTCCCCCTCGACGTCGATCTCGAGCTCGCCCTCGGGGAGGGCGGTGACGTCGAGCTCGTCGTAGATGCTCAGCGCGAGTCCGAGGGTGTCGAACCCCGGCCCGAGGTTCGCACTGGTCGCGGGGACCCGCACGAGGACGCGTCGCCCCGGTTCCGGCGCGACGGGTGCGGTCACGCCGGCGCCTCGACCGGGACGAGGTCGAGCACCGACGCCACTTCGGACGTCGCCGCGTCGACCACGGTGGGCTCGACCTGCGAACCGTCGGCGTTGCGGAGGGCCCACTGCGGGTCCTTCAGGCCGTGGCCCGTCACGGTCAGCACGACGCGGGAGCCGGCGGGGATGATCCCCTTCTCGGCACGGTCGAGCAGGCCCGCGACGCTGATGGCCGAGGCCGGCTCGACGAAGATGCCCACCTCGCCCGCGAGGAGCTTCTGGGCCGCGAGGATCCGCTCGTCGTCGATCGCGCCGAACCAGCCGTCGGTGGCGTCGCGCGCCTCCAGCGCCAGCTCCCACGAGGCGGGGTTGCCGATGCGGATCGCGCTGGCGATCGTCTCGGGCTGGCGCACGACCTCGCCGCGGACGAGCGGCGCGGAGCCCTCGGCCTGGAACCCGAACATGCGCGGGACGCGCGTGGCGGCGCCGCGGGCGGCCTCCTCGCGGTAGCCGCGCGAGTAGGCGGTGTAGTTGCCGGCGTTGCCGACGGGGATGAAGTGGAAGTCCGGCGCGTCGCCGAGCACCTCCACGACCTCGTAGGCCGCGGTCTTCTGCCCCTCGATGCGATCGGGGTTGACGGAGTTGACCAGGTGCACCGGGTAGTGGTCGGCGAGCTCGCGGGCGATCTCGAGGCAGTCGTCGAAGTTGCCGCGGATCTGGATGAGGCGGCCGTTGTGGGCGACGGCCTGGCTGAGCTTGCCCATCGCGATCTTGCCCTCGGGCACGAGGACCGCCGCGGTGATCCCCGCGTGCGCGGCGTAGGCGGCCGCCGAGGCGGAGGTGTTGCCCGTCGATGCGCAGATGACCGCCTTCGCGCCGTGCTCGACCGCCCGGGAGAGGGCCACGGTCATGCCGCGGTCCTTGAACGATCCGGTGGGGTTCATCCCCTCGAACTTCACCCACACGTCGGCGCCGGTGCGGTGCGACAGCGCCGGAGCGGGCAGCAGCGGCGTACCGCCCTCCCCCAGGGTGACGACGGTCGAGGCGTCGGTGACGCCCAGCCGGTCTGCGTACTCGCGGAGGACTCCGCGCCAGAGGTGTGCCATGTCAGTCTCCTTCCACGCGCAGGACCGACACGACCCGCTCGACGACCCCGCTGGCGGCGAGGCGGTCGACGGTGTCGCTGAGATCCTGCTCGCGAGCTGTGTGGGTGCCGATGACGATGCGGGCCGTGCCACCGGAGGCGGCATCCGCGACCACCGTCTGCTCGAGGGTCGCGATCGACACGCGTCCTTCGCTCAGGATGCCGGCGACGGTGGCGAGGACGCCGGGTTCGTCGTCGACCTCGAGGGTGATCTGGTAGCTGGTGATGACGCGTCCGATCGGGACGACGGGGAGGTTCGCGCGGGTGGATTCGCCCACGCCGACGCCGCCGGCGATGTGGCGGCGGGCGGCCGAGACCACGTCGCCGAGGACGGCGGAGGCGGTCTGCACGCCGCCGGCGCCGGCACCGTAGAACATGAGGTCGCCCGCGGCCTCGGCCTGGACGAACACGGCGTTGTTGGCGCCGTGGACCGTGGCGAGCGGGTGCTCGCGGGATACCAGCGCCGGGTAGACGCGCACGGAGATCGATTCGCCCGCCGCCCCGTCGGCCGACTCCGGCAGACGCTCGCAGATCGCGAGGAGCTTGATGACCTGCCCGGCGCGGCGTGCGGCATCCATCATCGCCTTGTCGATGTGGGTGATGCCCTCGCGGTGGACGGCGTCCAACGGCACGGCGGTGTGGAAGGCGAGGCTCGCGAGGATCGCGGCCTTCTGTGCCGCGTCGTAGCCCTCGACGTCCGCGGTCGGGTCGGCCTCGGCGTAGCCGAGCGCCTGCGCGTCGGCGAGGACGTCCCCGAACTCCGCGCCCTCGGTGTCCATGCGGTCGAGGATGTAGTTCGTGGTGCCGTTGACGATGCCCATGATCCGTACGACCCGGTCGCCGGCGAGCGAGTCGCGCAGCGGGCGGATGATGGGGATCGCTCCCGCCGCGGCGGCCTCGTAGTACACCTGCGCGCCGACGCGGTCGGCGGCGTCGAAGATCTCGGGGCCGTGGGTGGCGAGGAGGGCCTTGTTGGCGGTGACGACGTCCGCGCCCGCGCCGATGGCCTGCAGGAGGTACTCGCGCGCCGGCTCGATCCCGCCCATCAGCTCGATGACGATGTCGGCGCCGAGGATCAGCTGTTCGGCGTCGGTGGTCAGGAGCTCACGCGGGAACTCCGTCTCGCGCGGCGCGTCCAGGTCGCGGACGGCGATGCCGACCAGTTCCAGGCGTGCGCCGGCACGGTCGGCGAGCTCGTCGGCGTGCTGTCGCAGCAGCGAGGCGACCTGGGAGCCGACGGCTCCCGCGCCGAGCAGAGCCACGCGCAGGCGGCGGTAGTCGGTCGTCATGCGGTCCCTTCCATCGGGGATTCGGGTGCGGAGGTCAGGAGTGCACGGGCCGCGCCGGTGTACCCGGCATCACGCGCGAGGAGGTCGTCCACCGTCTCGCCGCGGACGATCACGCGCGCCTCACCGCCGCGGAGGGCGACGACGGGCGGACGCGGCACGTAGTTGTAGGTGCTGGCGAGGGAGAAGCAGTAGGCGCCGGTCGCGGGAACGGCGAGGAGATCGCCGGGCGCGACGTCGCCGGGAAGGTGGTCGGCGTCCACGACGATGTCTCCGGACTCGCAGTGCTTGCCGACCACGCGCACGAGTGCCGGGTCGGCGTCGCTGGCGCGCGAGGCGATGCGCACCGAATACTGCGCGCCGTACAACGCGGGACGGGCGTTGTCGCTCATGCCGCCGTCGACGCTGACGTACAGACGCGTCAGCCCCTCGTCGAGGGTGACCGGCTTGGTCGTGCCGACCGAGTACAGCGTCACGCCGGCGCGACCGACGATGGAGCGGCCCGGCTCGAAGGCGAGGTCCGGCATCGGGATGCCGCGGGCGGCGCACTCGGCCGCGACCGCGTCGACGATCCCCCGGGCGAGATCCGCGATCGGGGTCGGGTCGTCCGCCGCGGTGTAGGCGATCCCGAAGCCCCCGCCGAGGTTCAGCAGCGGCAGTGGCGCGTCCGCCGACAGCGCGGCGTGGAGGTCGACGAGGCGCGCGGCCGACTCCACGAATCCGGCGGTTCCGAAGATCTGCGAGCCGATGTGGCCGTGCAGGCCCACCAGCTCGAGTCCCGGAACCTCGCGGATCCGCGCGGCGGCGGCGACGGCATCCGTCAGGGTGAAGCCGAATTTCTGGTCCTCATGAGCGGTGGCGAGGAAGTCGTGGGTCTCGGCGTGCACGCCGCTGTTGACGCGGACCATCACGCGGGCGGGTGCGGCACGCCCGGAGGTGAGGGCCGCGAGACGCTCGATCTCGACGAAGCTGTCGATCACGATCGTGCCGACTCCGGCGTCGAGGGCGGCGCGCAACTCGAGCTCGCTCTTGTTGTTGCCGTGGAAGCCGAGTCGGGCGGGATCCACACCCGCGGCGAGGGCCACGGCGAGCTCGCCGCCGGTGCAGACGTCGAGGGCGAGCCCCTCCTCCGTCACCCAGCGCGCGACCTCGATGCTCAGGAACGCCTTCCCCGCGTAGTAGACGCGCGCCGCGACGCCGTGCGCGGCGGAGGCGACCTCGAACGCGGACCGGGCCCGACGCGCCTGCGCGCGGACCTCGTCCTCGTCGAGCACCCACAGGGGCGTTCCGAAGCGGTCGCGGAGCTCGGTGGCGGGGATGCCGCCGAGGGTCAGGACGCCGCGGTCGTCGCGTGTCGCGCGGCTCGGCCAGACCGCCGCGACCAGGGCGTTGGCGTCACCCGGCGCGGCGGGCGATGCCGAGGCGGGCGAGGAGGAGTGCGGGGCGGCGGACACGGGTGAGACCAATCGATGGATGCTTCGGCGCGGCCCGCCGGGATCCGAAAGGTGCGGGCGTCCCGGCCGGTGCGATCACGCGCCGGGGCGTCCCTGCGGACAGTGCCTGAAGTCTACGGCACACGCCCGCGGCACCCCGCGCGCTGCGCACTCTGTGACATCCGCGATGCCGAAGCCGTGCGCTACGCGCAGACACCCTCCGCCTGGAGTGCGGAATCGGAGAGGATCGCACCGTCGATGTCGAGCTCGGCGACGACGGCGCCCTCCTGCACCGAGATCTCCCGCAGGGTGACGCCGGCCGGGATCTGATCGGCCACGCACACCGTCCAGTCGCGCAGGATGACATCGGCGACGAGCCCGAACTGCTGCCGGATGCGCTCTGCCGACAGTGCCGTGCCGGCGACCTCGATCTCGGACGGGGTCAGGACGATGTCGCCGTCGTCGGCGACCGGGGTCAGCGCGACGCCGACCGGGATCTCCGCGGCGAAGACCGGGACCTCGATCGACACCGTCACGTCGGGGGCGGCGAGATCGACCGTGTCGACGGGGAAGGAGTCGATCGTCGCGAGGAGCGCACGGAGCTGATCGGCGTCCATCGTCACCGTCGCGGAGCCGGCATCCATCGCCCCGCCGCTGATCGGAACGCCCTGCGCGACCACACGGATGTCGCCGGTGAAGGCGTCGCCGAGCGCGACGTCCTCGGATGACAGGGTCAGCTCGTCCAGACGCCCCGCGATGAGCTGCGGGAGCACGGTGCCGGCGACCTCGACCTCCAGAGGCTGATCGGCGGGGAGATCGAGGGCCGTGATCACCTGCTCGCGCACCGTCGCGGTCACGATCGAACGGGCGATGGCCTCGCCGGCGAACCAGGCGCCGATCGCGAGCGCGACGACCACGAGGACGGCGACGATCCAGGGCCACGCGCGGCGGCGCCGGCGCTCGGGTGCCGCCGCGGGAACGGCCCAGTCGGGCAGCGGCTCGGTCGGTCGGGTCTGCCCCTGATCTGCCATCTCCACCCGTTCCTCAGCCGGTCACATGCGTTCGGGAGCACCCACGCCGAGCAGGCGCAGTCCGTTGCGCAGCACCTGTCCGGTCGCGTCGTTCAGCCACAGGCGCGTGCGGTGTACGGGCTCGATGGGATCGTCGCCCTGCGGGATCACGCGACAGTTGTCGTACCACCGGTGATACAGACCGGCGAGTTCCTCGAGGTAGCGCGCGACCCGGTGCGGCTCGCGCACCTCGCCGGCGTAGGCGAGCACGCGCGGGAACTCCTGCAGGGCGCCCAGGAGCGCGGCCTCGGTCTCGTGCGTGAGCGTCTCGGGGGCGAAGTCGCTCCGGTCCACACCCGAGGCCGCCGCGTTGCGCCCGACGTTGTGCGTGCGGGCATGGGCGTACTGCACGTAGAAGACCGGGTTGTCGTTGGTGCGCCGCTGCAGGACGTCGAGGTCGACGTCCAGGTTCGAGTCGGCGGAGCTGCGCGTCAGGGCGTAGCGGGCGGCATCCACCCCGACGATCTCGACGAGGTCCTCGAGCGTGACGACGGTGCCGGCGCGCTTGGACATGCGCACCGGCTGCCCGTCCTTGACGAGGTTGACCATCTGGCCGATGAGGATCTGCAGGTTCACGCCCGGCTCGTCGCCGAACGCCGCGCACATCGCCATGAGCCGCTGCACGTACCCGTGGTGGTCGGCGCCGAGCATGATGATGCAGCGGTTGAACCCGCGTTCGCGCTTGTCGAGGTAGTAGGCCAGGTCGCCGGAGATGTAGGCGGGGTTGCCGTCGGACTTGATGACGACGCGGTCCTTGTCGTCGCCGAAGTCGGTCGAGCGCAGCCACGTGGCCCCGTCCGACTCGAAGATGTGACCGAGCTCGCGCAGACGCGCCACCGCCCGCTCCACGGCTCCCGAATCGTGCAGATCGTTCTCGTGGAAGTACACGTCGAAGTCGACGCCGAACTCGTGCAGCGACTGCTTGATCTCGGTGAACATGAAGTTCACGCCGAGCTCGCGGAACGCCTCCTGCTTGGCCGCCGGGTCGAGGGCATCGATGTCGCCGTCGTAGGCCAGGGCGACGCGCCGGGCGATGTCGGCGATATATGCCCCGCCGTAACCGTCCTCCGGCGTGGGCGCCCCCTCGTGGGCGGCGATGAGGCTGCGCGCGAAGCGGTCGATCTGCGCACCGTGGTCGTTGAAGTAGTACTCGCGGGTGACGCGGGCCCCCTGCGAGGCGAGGATGCGGGCCAGGGCATCGCCGACTGCGGCCCAGCGGGTGCCGCCGAGATGGATGGGGCCGGTCGGGTTGGCACTGACGAACTCGAGGTTGATGATCTCGTCGGCGCGCGCGTCGGTGGTGCCGAAGCCGTCCCCCGCCTCGACGATCGACTTCGCGAGCGCCCCGGCGGCCGCGGCATCCAGTCGGATGTTGATGAATCCGGGGCCGGCGACCTCGACCGAGTCGATGCCCTCGACCGCTTCGAGACCGGCGGCGATCTCCGCGGCGAACTCACGCGGATTGGCGCCGGCGACCTTGGCGAGCTTCAGCGCGGCGTTGGAGGCCCAGTCGCCGTGGTCGCGGTTCTTCGGCCGCTCGAGCGGAAGGTCGGCGGTGGTGAGACCCTCCGCCGCGCCGGGTCGTCGCGCCTCGACGAGGGGCGTGATGACGGCGAGCAGAGCGGCGGAGAGGACGTCGGGATTCATAGACCGCTCAGTCTAGTTCGCCCGCCTCGGCGCGCCGGATGCGTCCGGGCGCTCCAGCGCGGAGATCAGCCGATCTGCACGAGGGCCGTGAAGTCGTCCGGTTCCGCGACGGATGCCGCGGCGTCGGCATCCGCCCCCTGATCGGAGGCGACCCACGCGTCCACGCGCAGGTGGCGGAGTCCGACGATGCCGCCGTGGTAGCTGAGGAACGCGCAGTCCGCGGCGTCGCGCCCCGTGGCGATGCGCACGAGCGAGCGCCGGTCGGCCAGGCGCGTGGCGTCGATGACGTACCAGGCGCCGTCGAGGTACGCCTCCGCGACGGCGTGGAAGTCCATCGGTTGAAGGCCGGGAGCGAAGCACGCCGCGTACCGCGCGGGCATGTCCATGGCGCGCAGGAGCGCGATGACGACGTGCGCGTAGTCGCGGCAGACGCCCTGTCCGGTCATGAGGGTTGTGACCGCACTGTCGGTGCCGTGGCTGAGGCCCGGGGTGTAGGTGGTGCTGGTGGCGACGAAGTCCGATACCGCGGCGATGAGGTCGTATCCGCTGAGACCGCGGAACTGGCGGCGGGCCTGCAGGAAGACCTCGTCGGACTGGCAGTACCGGCTCGGGCGGAGATACGTGATCGCCTCGAGGTCGCTCGTCCGGCTGGCCGTGGCGACTCCGTCCACGACGGCCTCGTAGCGGACGGAGAGGAGTCCCGCTTCGCCGGTCAGGCGGTGCAGACGCGTACCGGACTGATCGACGATCTCGGTCGGGGTGTACACGCGATCGTCCTGCGTGAAGCTCAGCTGCTCGCTCGATCGGGGCACCGGCTGGGCCGCGGTGATCTGGAAGATGAGGTCGACGGGAGAGGCGAGCTCCAGCTCCATTTCGGCGGTCACGACGCGATGCACCGGAGTATCCTCGCACGCCGGAAAGGCCGCTCGGGCCGCGTGCAGTACCGTCATCCCATGCGGCACGAGGACGAGGTCTGGCACCGGCGTCCGGTGTGGGTCCTCACGGGCGTCGCCGTCGTCCTCGCGATCGTCCTCGCGCTCGGCGCGACCGCCGTGGGGACCGGCTTCTTCGGCCTCTTCCGCGCCGTCCCCGCGACCTCCGACGACATCGCGGCCGAGGCCGACGCGCGCGTCCCACCCCGCGCCCTCGTGGTGGCGGACGGGCAGCGGATGCTGGTCTTCGGCGACTCGTGGACGTTCGGACTCGGCGCCCTGACCCGCGCCCTCGGCTACGCTCCGCGGACCGCGGCGACCCTCGGCGCCCACGCGATCATCGACGGCGAGCCGGGCAGCGGCTACCTTCGCGAGGGATGGGAGGGCGGCACGTACGGCGAGCGCATCGCGGCTTTGCCGACGGATGCCGCGTTCGACGTGGTGATCGTGCAGGGGTCGATCAACGACCGCCGCCGGTACCCCGAGGGGTACGATGCGGCGGTGACCGCGGCGTGGGATGCGCTGGCGGCGACCTACCCCGACGCCGCGTTCGTCGTGCTCGGTCCCGCGCCGCACGTCCTCCCCGTCGACGACGCCGTGGTTGCGATCGATCGGGACCTCGCCGCCCTCGCCACCGCGCGCGGGTGGGGGTACATCTCGCCCCTGTCGGAGGACTGGATCACCGAGGAGAACTACCTGTCGGTCATCGACATCGGTCCCGTGGGGCTCCGGCATCCGTCCACCGACGGCCACGCGTATCTCGCCGAGCGGCTCGTGGACGCGCTGCGCGCCCTCGCCGTCCCGGCCGTCGCCGCGGCGGAAACGCCCGCGCCCGGGTGGTAATCTCGACCGGTACGCCTCCGTAGCTCAGGGGATAGAGCGTTGGTTTCCGGTACCAAAGGTCGCAGGTTCGATTCCTGTCGGGGGCACGTCATCACGAAAGGGACCGTCCGAAGGGCGGTCCCTTTCGTGATCTCTACACCACCCGTCAGGCACTGATCTCCCGCGCGAGCGAGGTCAGCAGCTCGACGGCGGCGTCCACGGTCGCGGCGAGGATCTCGTGCGGCTCGCCCTCCAGCTCCAGCTTTCGGTGGCCGACGGCATCCGCGGTCGCCCAACCGAGATAGACCTCGCCCGGCGGGTGCCCGTCATCGCCCTCGGGACCGCCGACGCCGGTCGTCGCGACGGCGAGATCGGCGCGCAGCAGGTCTCGCACGCCCACGGCGAGCTGACGCGCGACCTCCGGTGAGCACGGATCCAGGTGCTCGTCGACCCCGAGGACCTCGTTCTTCACGCCGGTCTGGTAGGCGACGACTCCCCCGCGGAACCACTCACGCGCGCCCGCACCGCTGCCGATCGCGCTCGCCAGGAGCCCTGCGGTGAGCGACTCGGCGACGGCGACCTGGAGGTCTTTCGCCGCGGCGATCTCGGAGAGTTCGGCGGTTCCCATGCTCATCCAGCGTACGGATCGTGCGGGTGCGCGCAATCCCGGAGCGAGGCGTCTGCGAGCGCGGTCAGGCGTGGTCGCCGCCGACGAGCTTCAGCCCGATGACACAGCCGACGAGGCCGAGGATGAGCAGCACGCGGACGAACGAGAAGCTCTCGTCCCCGGTGATCATCGCGTAGCCGACGGTGAGCGCTGCACCGATGCCGACCCATACCGCGTAGGCGGTGCCCGTGGGGATCTCGCGCATCGCGTAGGCGAGGCCGCCCATGCTCACCACGAGCGCGACGCCGAAGATCACGGTCGGCCAGAGCTTGGTGAATCCCTCGGTCTTGCCGAGGGCGGTCGCCCACACGGCCTCGAGGATTCCGGACAGGATGAGGATGATCCACGACATGGCACGTCTCCATGGCCAGTCTTGTCGCTCACCGGGTACTGAACCCTCGTCCGGGGATCCGGTCGGGATCCGTCGACCACTCTAGCGCCCGACCCTGCGCACCCCCTCGGCAGGGTGGGTGCGCGCGCTCAGGTGGCGCTCGCGGCCGCCTCCGCGAGATCGAGGGGGCCATGAGCGACACACGAACACCGCGAGAGCCCGCGACACACCGCTCAGACGAGGAACCACCCGTCGAGGAGGCCGGGGTTGTGCGCGTGGACGAGCACGGCGAAGACGACCGCGTCGAAGAGCAGGTGCACGGTGACCACGTAGGCGAGCGAGCGCGTCTTCATGAAGATGAAGCCCTGGAGCAGCGCGAACGGGATCGTGAGGAACGGGCCCCACGCCTGGTAGCCGAGCTCCCACAGGAACGACACGAACACGATCGACTGCAGGATGTTCGCCTGCCAGTCGGGGAAGTGCCGGCGCAACAGCGCGAAGCAGGTGCAGATGAAGAAGAGCTCATCCCAGATGCCGACAGCGCCGACGCCGACGAAGAGGCGCGCGATGAGGTCCGGGGTGTCCACGACCGGCCAGTTCATGTAGACGCCGGAGGTGATGAAGTAGAACGGCAGGATCAGCCAACCCAGCACCAGCACCGCCACCAGCCACGACCACTGGAACTTCGTCCACCGCCCGCCCCCGCGCCACGGGAACCGGATCGCATAGTCGCGGTAGACCCAGCGCGACAGCACGTAGGGCACCGCGACCGCCCCGCCGAGCGCGAGGGTGAAGCGGAGGAAGGCGAGGTTGTCCAGCTCCGCCTTCAGAGGGATGAGGCTCACGACCAGGAGACCCGCCGCGATCAGCGAGAGGTCGCGCGTGAGGCTGGGGCGACGGATGCCGTCCCCCGCGGCATCCGTCGACGGCGGCCGCTCGAACGCCTCGCGCCGCTCGATGACCAGCGCCGCCCCCACGCCCACGGCGAGGAGCACCCAGCCGAGCCAGGCGGTGAGGAGGACGAAGAACGCCGGGGCCGCCAGGCACACCGCCAACGCCGGGAGGAGTCGCCACGTCCAGGCGGGACGGGTGGCGACGGGTACGGCGGCATGAGCGGGCATGGAGTGTCCTTTCAGCGGTCGTGCAGGTCAGCGGTCGAGCGGGTGGGCGATCTCGTCCTGCCGCATGCGCGCCGCCCACAGCACGACGAAGCTGAGGACGAAGGGCACGAGGCCGGCGACGATGAAGATGGTGGGGATCGACACGACCTGGGCGAGGGGTCCGGCGAGCGCCATCGACACCGGCATGAGGGCGAGCGAGACGAAGAAGTCCAGCGACGACACCCGGCCGAGCATGTGCCGCGGGACGCGGCGCTGGAGGAGCGTGCCCCAGATGACGTTGCCGTAGCTGAAGCCGAAGCCGATCACGAACACCGACGCCATCATGAGCGCGTACACGTCGGTCAGGCCGATGACGATGAACGGCAGGGTCGACGCACCCCAGACGAGCGTCATCACGCTGAGGTAGCGGCGCGGGAGGGGGCGGGCCGAGACGACGAGCGACCCGACGACGCCGCCGATGCCGTAGGCGGCGAGGAGGAAGCCGAACCAGCGCGGGTCCTCGCCGATCCGGTCGCGGGTCAGGAAGGGCACCAGCACCTCTTCGGGGCCGAGGACGACGAGGACCCACACGGTGGCGAACAGCAGCGTCCACAGGAGCCAGCGCGTGCGGACGGTGAAGCGGACGGCGTCGGCGAGGTCGCCGAGCACGCCCCGCGACGGTGCGACGTCGCTCTCCGCCTCGGGGACGGCATCCTCGCTCCGGACGAAGAAGAGCAGTACCAGCGCGATCAGGTGTGCCAGCGCGACGCCGACGGTGGCGTGCGCGGGGGCGATGACGGCGGCCACCACCATGCCGGCCGCGGCGGGGCCCGCGGCCTGCTGCAGGGCGGGACGGATCGCCCCCTCCAGCCCGTTGGCGGCCAAGAGCTGCTCGGCGGGGAGGATCCGCGGGAGGATCGCGCTGTAGGCCGGGAAGAAGAAGCCGGCGCCGGCGCCGAGGACGAAGGCCACGACCGTCAGGTGGGCGATCGTCACGGTCGCGGTGAAGCTGACGGCGACCACCGATCCGATCGCGACGACGTTCGCGGCCTCGACGACCCGCAGCACGGTGCGGCGGGAGACCCGATCGGCGACGATGCCGCCGGGTATCGCGCAGGCGAGGAGGCCCACCGCGCTCGCCGCGGCGACGATCGAGAGGGCGACCTCGTCACCCCCGGCGTCGATGACGGTGTAGACCATCACGACCGCCCACATACCGGCGGCGAAGACCGACAGGACGACCGCGGCGAACAGCATCCGGAAGTCGGGATGCCCGAGCGGGCGGACCATGCGCCACCGATCGCGCGGCACCGCCCCCGGGGCGTGCGCACCGATCGGGATGGGTCCCGTCGGCTGCGGACCGGTCGCGCGGAGGTCCGGTGCCTCGCTCACACGCCGCCGCTCCGGCGGTAGGCGAGGTCGCGGATCTCGCGCCCGACCCGCATGCCCTTGCGTTCGAAGGCCGTCAGCACGCGCCCGTCGAACCGCGGCGCCCAATCGCCCTCGAACGACCGCGCGAACCCGTCGGCGCCGTCGAGAACGTCGCGCATCTGCAGCGCGTAGTCCTCCCAGTCGGTCGCGAGACGCAGCACTCCCCCGGGACGGAGAGCGGATGCCGCGATCCCGGCGAACTCGGCCGTGACGAGGCGTCGCTTGTTGTGCTTCTTCTTGTGCCACGGGTCGGGGAAGAACACCCACAGCTCGCTCAGTGCGCCGGCGGGCAGGAGGTGACGGAGGACCTCGGGCGCGTTCGCCTCGACGAGGCGGAGGTTCTCGACACCCGCGCGCTCGGCATCCAGCATCGTGCGCGCGAGGCCCGCGGCGAAGACCTCGACGGCCAGGAAGTCGGTGTCGGGTGCGGCCGCCGCGGCGTGCACGATGGCGTGCCCCTGTCCGGATCCGATCTCGGCGATGAGCGGTGCCATGCGCCCCCAGACCGAGGCCGGGTCGATGACCGTCCCGGGCCGGACGCTGGTGGCGGCCTCGTCGCGGTCGACGTCGATGACGAAGGCGGGGGCGAGCTCGCGCCACGCGCGCTCCTGGGCCTCCGACATCCGACCGCTGCGGCGGACGAACGAGACGGGGCGGTCGCGGAATCCGCGGGAGGGGGCGGGGCTCGGCGGCGCGGTCTCGGACACTCCCCCAGGCTACCGGCGGGGTGCCCCGCCGACGGTGCGGCGTCAGTCCACGGCGGTGACGAAGTCGATGAGCTCCTCCACCCGGCCGAGCAGCTCCGGTTCGAGGTCGCGGTAGGAGTGGACCGAGGCGAGGATGCGCTGCCAGGCGCGGGCGAGGTCGGCCTGATCCCGCGCGGGCCATCCGAGCGCGCGACAGACGCCGACCTTGTACTCGATGCCGCGCGGGACGTCCGGCCAGCGCTCGATACCGACCGCGCGGGGCGTGACGCACTGCCAGACGTCCACCCACGGGTGCCCGACGATCTTCACGTGGGCGCCGTGCGGGCCCCGGGCGACCGCGTCGGCGACGCGGGACTCCTTCGATCCCGGCACGAGGTGATCGACGAGCACCCCGTACCGGCGCGCGGCCGAGGGCGGCTCGTCGTCGAGGGTGGCCTGGAGGAGGTCCACGCCCTGCAAGTACTCCACGACGACGCCCTCGGCGCGCAGGTCGTCGCCCCACACCTTCTCGACCAGCTCGGCGTCGTGCCGGCCCTCGACGAGGATGCGGCTCGCGCGGGCGGTGCGGGCACGGGTCTCGGGCGCCGCGAAGGAACCGGATGCCGTGCGGCGGGGACCCGCGGGCGCGGTGGGCGCCGGGGGGATGAGGACGACGTCCGCGCCGTCGATGAGGAAGCCTGCGCCGAGGGGGAACAGGCGTCGGCGACCGACGCGGTCCTCGAGCTCCACCATGCCGCCGGAGACCGACGTCACGGCACCGCAGAATCCGTCGTCGGCGACCTCCACCACGGTGTCGCGCGTCGCTTCCACGCGCGCGAGCTGCTTCGCCTGGCGCTGCTTCCACCCGGCTGCCAGCACGTCGGTGCCGTATCGATCGTCCATGCGTCCTCCGCCACGGCACGCTACCCGCATAGCAGGTCGCCGGCGGCCCGACCCGCGGGAACGCCGAGAGGATCCCGGCGGACTTCCGCGGTATGCACGGCGGTGCATAGACTCGCCCCGTGGGTCGGCAACGGCTCTCACCGAAGGGGGATCTCCATGCGCGCACGGTGGGCGGCGATGCTCGCGCTGATGCTCGCGCTGGTGTGCGTCCCCGCCACCGCCGCGTCCGCGACGCCCCCGGTCGACCTCGGCTCCGGCTACGTCCTCGACGACGCCGGTGTGCTCTCGAGCGCCGACGCGGATGCCGCCGAGGAGCGCCTCACACAGCTGCGCGCGGACACCGGCGTCGACCTCTGGGTCGTGTTCGTGGACACCTTCACCGACCCCGACTCCTCGGAGGCGTGGGCGAACGAGACCGCGTCCCGCAACGGCCTCGGACCGACGCAGTACCTGCTCGCCGTCGCCGTCGACAGCCGGCAGTTTTACATCTCCGGCGACAGTGAGGGGCCGGTCACCTTCGATCAGCTCGGCGCCATCGAGCAGCAGGACGTGCAGCCGGCGCTGGCCGCCGAGGACTGGCTCGGCGCGATCGACGCCGCGGCGGCCGGGCTCACCGCGGCCACCGGGAACGGTACCGGCGGCGCCTCCGGATCCGACGGCGGGTCCGGGGGCGGCATCCTCACCGTGATCCTCGCGATCGCCGCGGTCGGTGCCGCGATCGCGGTCATAGTGGTGTTCGTCCGGCGCCGTCGTTCAGGTGCCGGCGGGGGTGCCGTGGGCACCTCCGGTCCCCCGGCCGTGCCGACGGCCGAGCTCGCTCGCCGCGCGGCATCCGCTCTGGTGGAGATGGACGACGCGATCAAGACCAGCACGCAGGAGCTCGGGTTCGCCACGGCCCAGTTCGGCGAGGCGGCCACCGAGGAGTTCTCGCGTGTCCTGGCCGAGGCGCGTGCCGACCTCGACAAGGCCTTCGAGATCCAGCAGACCCTCGATGACGAGACCCCCGACTCGGATGCCGAGGTGCGGGCCGCCACCACTCGCATCATCGAACTCTGCGAGGGGGCCGGGGCGCGCCTCGACGCGAAGGCCGAGGCGTTCGACGAGCTCCGCCGCCTCGAGCAGAACGCGCCCGAAGCCCTCGCGAGGGTGCAGGACGAGCGCGAAGAGGTGCTCGGCGCCCTCGCGACGGCCGACGCGACCCTCGCGCGGCTCCGCGGGTCGTACGCCGACGAGGCACTGGCGGCCGTTGCGGACAACCCCGCCCAGGCGCGGTCACGGATCGAGTTCGCGGACGAGCAGATCGCGATCGCGACCGCGGCGATCGGCGCCGGACGCGGCGGCGAGGCCGCCGTCGGCATCCGCGCAGCCGAGGAGGCCGTCTCGCAGGCGCGCCTGCTCGAGCGGGCCGTCGAAACGCTCGCCGCCGATCTCGTCGAGGGCGAGCGCGGCGCGCACGCACTCATCACCGAGCTCGAGCGGGACATCGTCACCGCCTCCACGCTCCCCGACGGCGACGGACGGGTCGCCGCGGCGATCGCCGCCACCCGGACGCAGATCGACACCGCCCGCGAGAACCTCGCCGGTACCGCGCGCCGCCCGCTGGCGATGCTGCAGGGCCTGGAATCGGTCGACACGCAGATCGATGCCGTGGTGCAGGGGGTGCGCGACGCCGAGGCGGCCGCTCAGCGCGCGCGGCAGATGCTCGCCCAGCACCTGATGCAGGCCCAGGCCCAGGTCGCCGCGGCGGAGGATTACATCACCGCGCGTCGGGGTGGCGTCGGCGCCGAAGCACGCACGCGTCTCGCCGAGGCCGGTGCTTCCCTGGTGCGCGCCCAGCAGCTGCAGTCCTCCGATCCCGCGCAGGCGCTCCAGCAGGCCCAGCGCGCCGAGCAGCTCGCCGCGCAGGCGATGCAGCGCGCGCAGGCCGACGTCGGCGCCTTCTCGGCCGGTCCTGCGCAGGGCGGCGGCAACGGGATGATGAACGCGGTCCTCGGCGGCATCGTCATCAACTCCCTCCTCGGCGGCGGATCGTCCCGCGGCTCCTCCGGGGGGTTCGGCGGCGGCTTCGGCGGCTTCAGCGGCGGCGGCCGATCCGGGGGCGGGATGCGTCCCGGCAGCTTCGGCGGCGGCGGCACCCGCGGCCGCCGGGGAGGTGGCCGCTTCTGATCCGCTCCGACCGTCTCGCGCGGGCCGCGCCGCGGCACCCGCTTCTCCCCTCATCTTGATCGTTCGACAGGAAGGAACACCATGGCCAAGCAGTCCATCTTCGGTCGCATCTCGACCCTCGTGAAGGCCAACATCAACGCACTCCTCGACTCCGCCGAGGACCCGCAGAAGATGCTCGACCAGCTCGTGCGCGACTACACCAACTCCATCGCCGACGCCGAGGCCGCGATCGCCGAGACGATCGGCAACCTGCGCCTGCTCGAGCGCGACCACCAGGAAGACGTCCAGGCTGCGGCCGAGTGGGGCAACAAGGCCCTCGCCGCCAGCCGCAAGGCCGACGAGCTGCGCGGACAGGGCAACACCGTCGACGCCGACAAGTTCGACAACCTCGCCAAGATCGCGCTGCAGCGTCAGATCAGCGAGGAGAACGAGGCGAAGGCGATCGCCCCCACCATCGCCGCGCAGACCGAAGTCGTCGACAAGCTCAAGGACGGCCTCAACGGCATGAAGCAGAAGCTCGACCAGCTGCGCTCCAAGCGCAGCGAGCTCCTCTCACGAGCCAAGGTCGCCGAAGCGCAGAACAAGGTCCACGACGCGGTCAAGTCGATCGACGTGCTCGACCCGACGAGCGAGCTCGGCCGGTTCGAAGACAAGGTCCGCCGCCAGGAGGCCCTCGCCCAGGGCAAGCAGGAGCTGGCCGCGTCGAGCCTCGACGCGCAGTTCACGGCGCTGGAGGATGTCGGCGAGCTGACCGAGGTCGAGGCACGCCTGGCGATGCTGAAGTCCGGCGGAACCACCCCCGCCGCGATCAACGCGCCCACCACCCCGTGACCCGCGTCCGTGGGGCGTCGATCATCGCGATCGGCGCCCCACGGCGCATTCCGGGTGCGATGTCGGAGCGAGCGGAAGGAGACCGCCGATGACGCGGTTCATCGTCGTCCCCCAGTGGCAGGGCAGCGCGTCGTCGCGCGCGATGCAGCTGATCGACGGCGCGGAGGCCCTCGCGGGGGATCTTCCGCGGCCGCGCACCGTCGTCGTCGACGTGCCCATGGAGGCCGGGGAGGCGCTTGACACCGGGGTGCTGCGGGCGAGCTCGCTCCGCCGCATCCGTGCGCAGCTCGACGCGGCCCTGGAGCTGTCCGCAGAGCCGGTCCTCACCGTCGGCGGTGACGCCGGCGTCGCCCCGGCCGCGATCGCGCACGCCGCCGCGCGGTGCTCGCGGCTCGCGGTGCTGTGGGTCGCCGCGCATCCGGCGCTCCACGATCCGTCGTCGTCGCCTAGCGGCGCGTTCGAGACCATGGCGCTCGGCGCGGCGCTCGGGCGCACGGATGCCGGACTCGGCCTCGCCCCCGGCACCGTCGCTCCCGAGCGGGTGCTGCTGGCGGCGGCGCGGGCCGCGGACACGGCGGAGGAAACGGTGGCGGCGGCGCTCGGCATCCGCTCGTTCATGATCCCGGGCGACACCGACGGGCTCCTCGCCGCACTGTCGGGTGTGGACGCCGACGGGCTCTACGTGCACGTGGACGTCGCCGCCCTCGACCCGTCCGCGGTCACCGGGATGGTGCGTCCGGTGCCGTTCGGCCCGAGCGTGACGGAGCTCACCGCCGCCGTCGCCGGCGCGCGGGAGAGGGTTCCGCTCGTCGGTGCGTCGTTGAGCGGCTACTCCCCCGCCTCGGCAGCGGTCGCAACCGATGACCTCGGCCCGCTGCTGCGGATCGTCGGAGCCCTGGCGTGAACACCGCGCAGGCGGCCGCCGCCGCGCACGCCCTCGCCGCCGGGCGTCGGATCGACCGCTGGATCCCGCCCATGCTGCTGGATTCACCGATCAGCCGGCTGGGCTACCTGTACGGCTGCACCGTCGGCTGGGTGTGGGGAACGCTCTGGAGCACCGGTCGGGTGCAGCGCCGCGGCGGGCTGTGGGTGTTCCGCGGTATGCCGTCCTGGACCTTCCCGCGCGGCGGCGTGTGCGTCGGCGGATGCTTCCTCACCGGGCGCGGCGCGATCGACGATCGGCTGCTGCGCCACGAAGCGGTGCACAAGCGCCAGTGGCAGCGGTACGGCTTCCTGATGCCGCTCCTCTACGCCCTCGCAGGCCGCGACCCTCTGCGCAACCGCTTCGAGATCGAGGCGGGCCTGGAGGACGGGCGGTATCTGCCCCGCCGCCGCGGGACGACGCGGATGGAGCCGGTCGCGCGCTGAACGCGATGACACCGGGTCGAGATCGGCGGCGCCGGGTCGGTGGCCCGCGTCGGTTGCCGCGGGTCAGCGGCGGGCGGTGAGTCCGAAGCGCTCGGGCGCGTGGACGCGCTCGGCCGGGATGCCGAGGTCGGTGAGGTGGTCGACGATGTCCGCGGTACCCAGGTAGCCGCCGAGCAGGTGGATGCGGGTCTGGTCGTCGTCGGCGCAGAGCATCTCGTCGGCCCATGCACCGACCGCGCGAGCCAGGGCGAGGCCCGGCGTGCACGCGCGGGCGGAGCCCGGGGCGCCCGAGCGACGGGAGCGGTCGAGCCATGTCACCGTCATGCGTGCCGGGGCGCGGAGCGCGAAGACGTGCGACGCGTCGGACACCTCGATGAACACACGGCCCGTCGAGCACAGCGGGAGCGTGGACAGCAGCGTCTCGAGCTCGACCAGCGACGACTCGTCGGCGGTGATGAGGTGCTGCACGCGCGTGTGACGGGAAGCCCGGCACGCGGCGGCGGAGTGCTCGGTGCTGTGCGACATGATGCGTCCAGCATAACCCCGACGAAGGGTTGCCTTACCTCACTCCCACGATTTCGGCCGATGGCCGCGTATCGCGGACGGCGTGTCAGCGGGCGACGAGCACCCGACCGAGTTCGACGACTTCATCGTCGCTCAGTCCGTGGGAGAGCAGATAGTCGCGCGCGGATCCGTACTCGGCGTCGATGCGACCGAGCAGCCGTTCCATGACGTCGGCGGGCGACCCCGCCACGAGCTGTTCGAGGTTCGTCGACCCCGGATGCTGCGCGCGCAGCCAGTCGATGACGGCGCGCGTCCGCTCGACGGGGAGGAGCGCCGCGGTGCGCGCGTAATCCGCAACCACCTCGTCGCGGTCGACACCGGCCGCCGACAGGGCGACGGCGACCGTCACACCGGTGCGGTCCTTCCCGACCGTGCAGTGCACGAGCACCGGCTGATCGACGACCACGGCACGCACCGCCCGGACCACCGCGTCGGATGAGTCGTCGACGATCCGCCGGTACATCTCCTCCAGCCCGATGTCCTCGGCGAAGAACGACGTCACTGATCCGAGGAACAGCGGCACGCGCTCCACCGGCACCGCCGCCGGAAGCCGACTGGGGTTCGCGTCGACCTCCGCCGCATCACGCAGATCGACGACGCGGCGGAGCGACAGCCGGGACAGCGCCGCGACACCGTCGTCGGCGAGGTGCGCCAGCGTCCCGGACCGGTAGAGCGTCCGCTCCCGCGTGATTCCGCCGCCTGCGCGGAGTCCGCCGACGTCGCGTAGGTTCATCGACCCCGCGACCGCGGCGAGGTCGACCGGTTCCCCGCTCACCACGCGGACCCCGCGGCGGCGTCGCGATCCTCTCCCTGGAGATCTTCGCGCGGCGGCACCGCGTATCGCCCCGCGATCGCGACCCGGTTGAAGGCGTTGATGGCCACGAGGATCCAGCTGAGCGCGACGTACTCGTCCTCGCTGAGGATCCCGCCGACCCGGTCGTACAGCTCGTCGGACACCCCTCCGTCGTGGATGCGGGCGTACGCCTCCGCCAGCTCCAGTCCCGCGCGCTCGCGGTCGGTGAAGACCCCCGACTCCCGCCACACCGGAATCTGGGCGATGACGTCGGCGCCGAGGCCGATCTTCGCCGCGCGGTCGACGTGGACGCGGACGCAGAACGCGCACCCGTTGATCTGCGACGTGTGGATCTGCACGATCTCGCTCAGCCGCGGCTCGATCGCATTCGACGCCGCGAGCGACCCCACGGTCGTGGAGAACGCGGCGAGCGCCTTGTAGGCCGCGGGGGCCGAGCGGGACAGATGCACGCGCGATTCCGGACTCATGCCGTCAGCCTACCCACGCGCGGTGGGGCCTCGACGGGACAGAATGGGCGGATGACCGAGCCCGAGAACGAGTTCTCCTTCCTCCCCGCGCAGGCCTCGGACGCCGGCGCGACCGGTCCGCTCCCCCGCGCCGAACGCCTGTCGCTGGCCCTCGCCGATGGCCGGACGCTGAGCGCGCTGCGGTACACCCCTGTCACCGCGACGACGGGTCCCGCGATCACCTTCCTCCACGGGGCGGGTCTGAACGCCCACACCTGGGACACCACGATCCTCGCGCTCGGGCTCCCCGCGCTCGCGATCGACCTCCCCGGCCACGGCGACTCATCCTGGCGGGACGACGCCGCGTACGTCGCCCGGGTCCTCGCTCCGGACGTCGCGGCGGGGATCCGCGCGTGGACCGACGGCCCCCAGGTGCTGGTCGGGCACTCGCTCGGCGGCCTCACCGCGGCGGCCGTCGCGGCATCCGCTCCCGACCTCGTGCGCGACCTCGTCGTCGTCGACATCACCCCCGGCATCGATCCGAACGGCGGCGCCGCCCAGCTGCGCGCCTTCTTCGCCGGCCCGACGGACTGGGCCAGCCGGGACGAGGTCGTCGACCGGGCGCTCGCGTTCGGTCTGGGCGGCGGGGCGCGTGAGAAGGTCGCGCGCGGCGTCTTCTTCAACACCCGGATCCGCCCCGACGGCCGCGTGGAGTGGAAGCACCACTTCGCCCGCCTCGCCCACGACGCCGCCGACGCCGGCGGTCTCTCCGACAGCCCTCGCGCCGAGCGCACCGACGCCGTCGCGGCGGTGCTCGGAACGACGGGATGGGAGGACCTCGCCGCCGTCACCGCGCCGATCACCCTCGTGCGCGCCGAACGGGGATTCCTCACCGACGACGACGAGCAGCAGTTCCGTGCGCACCTCCCGGCCGCCCGGATCGTGCGGATGGATGCCGGTCACAACGTGCAGGAGGATCAGCCGCGGACCCTCGCCGCCCTCGTTCAGAGCATCTAGGCTGGTCTATCGCGGTCTGCACCCGAGCGGCCCGCGCCCCCTCGGTCCCGTCGTGTCCGGATGACACGGCCCCCTGAAAGGACGGGCATGCTCCGCCGCACCACCCTGGCCGCATCGACGATGACCCTCGTCGGCGCCCTGGCCCTCAGCGCCTGCACCGCCGCCCCGGCGCCCGCCCCGACGTCGACGGGCGCCCCCGATCCGAACGCCTCGGTCGCCATCCGCCTCGTGCTCGAGCCGAGCAATCTCGACATCCGTCTGACCGCCGGCGCCGCCCTCGACCAGGTCCTCGTCGACAACGTCTACCAGGGACTCGTGGCACGCACGCCCGAGCAGGAGATCGTTCCCGCGCTCGCGAGCGACTGGGAGATCTCGCCCGACGGCCTCACCTACACGTTCACCCTGCGCGAGGGCATCCTGTTCCACAACGGGCAGGAGCTCACCCCGGAAGACGTGGTGTGGTCGTTGACGACGCGCCGCGGCGACGCCGAATGGCGCGACTCCGCCCGGCTCGCCGGAGTGCAGGAGATCACCGCCGACGGCCAGGAGATCACCCTCACCCTCGCCGAGCCCGACTCCTCGCTGCTGTGGAACCTTTCCGGTCGCGCGGGCATCATCCTCGACGAGCAGACCGACGTCGACTACAAGACCGCCGCGAACGGGACCGGCCCCTTCGCCCTGGAGTCCTGGCTCCGCGGCGACAGCATCGTCCTCACGCGGAACGCCGACTACTGGGGCGAGCCGGCCGGCGTCGCCGAGGTCGTCTTCGACTACATCCCCGACAACCAGTCCGCACTGAACGCCGCCCTCGCCGGCGAGGTGGACGTCGTCACCGGGTTCGACGCGAACCTCGCGCCGCAGATCGAGGCGGAGGGCACCTTCGCCCTCGAGATCGGGCCGTCCACCGACAAGGCGACGCTCGCGTTCAACCAGCAGGCCGGATCGCCGCTGGCGGACCAGCGCGTGCGCCAGGCGATCCGTCAGGCGATCGACCACCAGGCGTTCGTCACCGCGCTCGGCGCGGGAGAGACGCAGTACGGCCCGATCCCGGAGCTGGACCCCGGCTACGAGGACCTGTCGGACCTCGCCCCCTACGACCCGGAGGCGGCCCGTGAGCTCCTCATCGCCGCCGACGCGGAAGATCTCGAGCTGACCCTGACGATCCCGAACTTCTACCCGACCACCATCCCCCAGGTGCTCGTGTCGAACCTCAACGAGGTCGGCATCGAGCTGCGTGTGGAGTCGGTCGACTTCTCGACGTGGCTCAACGACGTCTACGTCAACCGCGACTACGACCTGAGTTTCGTGCTCCACACCGAGGCGCGGGACTTCGAGAACTGGGCGAACCCCGACTACTACTTCACCTACGACAACGCAGAGGTCCAAGAGCTCTACGCCGACGCCCTGGCGGCGACCGACCCCGCCGAGGTCGAAGACCTCCTCGCGGAGGCGGCGCGCATCGTCTCCGAGGACGCGGCGGCCGACTGGCTCTACAACGGCGCCTCGGTCGTGGCCGTCGGCACCGGGATCGACGGGATGCCGAACACCAACGTCAACGAGCGGATGAACCTGACCGCCCTCACCAAGAGCGACGGGTGATCCGATACGCCCTGACACGCACAGCCCTGCTCCTGCTCGGGCTGTTCGTCGCCAGCGCGGTCATCTTCCTCACCCTGCGGGTGCTTCCCGGCGACGTCGCCCAGCTCATCGCCGGCACCGGGTCGACCCCGGAGCAGCAGGAGGCCATCCGCGCCCGGCTGGGCCTGGACCGCCCCCTGCCGCTCCAGTACCTCGAGTGGCTCGGAGGCCTCCTGCGCGGCGACCTCGGCACCTCGCTCCTGACCGGCACCGGCGTCGGCGAGGAGCTCGTGCGCCGAGCCGCCGTCACGGTGCCGCTCGGCATCCTGTCGCTGCTGATCGCCCTCGCCGTGAGCCTCCCCCTCGGCGTCGTCTCGGCGGTCCGACGTGCACGGGCCGACGGCGTGGCGTTGAGCGTGGGCGCGCAGGCCCTTGCGGCGGTCCCCGTGGTCTGGGCGGGCATGATGCTCGTCGTCGTCTTCGCCGTCTGGCTCGGATGGCTTCCGGCGCAGGGCTTCCCTCGCGAGGGGTGGGCGGACCCGGGGGCCGCGCTCCGGGCGCTGATCCTCCCCGCCCTGACGATCGGACTGATCGAAGGCGCGATGCTCCTGCGGTTCGTGCGGTCCGCGACGCTCTCGGCGCTCGGCCAGGACCACGTCCGCGCCGCGGCCGCGCGCGGACTCACCCGCACCGCGGCCCTCGTCCGCCACGGCCTCCCGGTCGTCGGGCTCTCGGTGGTGACGGTCCTCGGTCTGCAGATCGCCGGCATCATCGTCGGAGCGGTCGTCATCGAGCAGCTGTTCACCCTCCCCGGGATCGGCAGGATGCTCGTGGCCGACGTGGCGGCCCGCGACCTCCCCAAGGTGCAGGGCGCGCTGGTGGCTCTGACCGGCTTCGTCCTCCTCGTCGGCTTCGTCGTCGACCTCACGCACCGCGCCCTCGATCCTCGTCAGCGGGAGACCGCATGAGCCGCGCCGTGCTCCGCCGACAGCGCCGTGCCCGCCTCCGCGCGCGCCGCTGGGGCTGGCTCGGGCGCCTGTGGGCGCTCGGAACGGGACGCTTCGGACTGCTCGTGGTCGCCGCCGTCACCCTCACCGCTCTCGTCGCCGCCGTCTGGACGCCGTTCGACCCGCAACAGGTGGACCTCGCCGCGCGGTGGAGCGCGCCGGGTCTGGACCACCCGCTCGGGACGGACGGGTCGGGGCGCGACATCCTGAGCCTGCTGATGGCGGGAGCCCGCACGACGATCCTCGTCGCTGTCGGCGCGGGCCTGATCGCGACGGCGCTCGGCCTCGTCCTCGCCGCGCTCGGCGCGCTCACGACCCGGGTCGTCCGGGAGTCCGTGGCGGTGCTGATCGACATCCTGATCGCGTTCCCCGTGCTCCTCATCGCGATGATGATCTCCGCGGTCTGGGGAGGATCCCTCGCCGTGGTCATCTGGTCGGTCGGCATCGGGTTCGGGGTCAACATCGCCCGTGTCACCCGGCCGGAGCTGCGCCGCGTCCTCCACAGCGACGTGGTGCTGGCGGGGAAAGCGGCGGGCCTCACGCCCGTCCAGAACCTCGCGCGCCACCTCCTCCCCCACGTCGCCCCGGTGTTCATCGTCCAGCTGTCGTGGGGCATGGCCGTCGCCGTCCTCGCCGAGGCGGGACTGTCGTACCTCGGGTTCGGTGCGCCCGTCACCGACCCGTCGTGGGGGCTCCTCCTCGCCGAGCTCCAGCAGTACCTCACGGTCTACCCGCTGTCCGTGCTGTGGCCGGGGCTGGCCATCACCGTCACCGTGCTGGGCCTGAACCTCCTCGGCGACGGCCTCCGCGAGGCGACGGACCCGACGCTGCGCACCGCTCGGGGCGCCGCCCGCGCCGCGCGGACCCACATGCCGGAGGTGGTGGCATGAGCCTATCCGTGCAGGACCTGACGATCGACATCGGCGGACGCCGGGTCGTGGACGGCGTGTCCTTCACCGTGCCCGACGGTGCACGGGTGGGCCTCATCGGCGAGTCGGGATCGGGGAAGTCACTCACGGCCCTTGCGATCCTGGGACTGCTGCCGGACGGCGCGACCGTCGGCGGTCGGATCCTCTGGGACGATCGCGATCTCCGCGACCTCGACGACCGCACGCTCGCCCGCATCCGCGGTCAGGAGATCGGCATGGTGTTCCAGGAGCCGCAGACGGCGCTGAACCCCGTCCGGCGAGTGGGGCGGCAGATGACCGAGTCGCTGCGCATCCACACCGGGATGTCGCGCGCGGACGCCGCGTCGCACGCGATCGAGCTCGCGGAGCGGATGGCGCTCCCCGACCCCGCCCGGATCGTCCGCCGCTACCCGCACCAGCTCTCCGGCGGTCAGCGTCAGCGGGTCGCCCTCGCGGCCGCCCTCTCCTGCGCACCGCGCCTCATCATCGCCGACGAGCCGACCACGGCCCTGGACGTCACGGTGCAGGCCGGCATCCTGACGCTCCTGCGCGACCTCGTCGAGGACGAGGGACGCGGGCTGCTGTTCATCACGCACGACCTCGCCGTCCTGTCGCTGGTCGCCACGCGCGGCGTCGTCCTGCACCGAGGACGCGTGGTGGAGGACGCGCCGGTGCAGGCCCTCCTCACCGCCCCCGCCTCGGAGATCACGCGGGGACTCCTCCGCGATGCCCGGGCGACGTCCTGGTCGCCGCAGACGCAGACACCGTCCGAGACACCGCAGGGCGAGGAGCAGCGATGACCCCCGTCTCCGCATCGCCCCTGGTACGCGCCCGGGCCCTGACCCGCACCTATGCCGGCGCTCGGGAGCGGCCGTTCGGCCCGCGCCCGGTCACCACGGCACTCCACGACGTCGACCTGGACATCCGCGCGGAATCCTCGCTCGGCATCATCGGCGAGTCCGGATCCGGCAAGTCCACACTGGTGCGGCTCCTCGCCGCCCTCGACGCCCCGACGTCCGGCACCGTCGAGGTCGACGGGCGTCCGGTGGATGCCGCGGGGCCGGCCCGGTCGCTCCACTGGCTCCGCGCGCTCACCGGCATCGTCTTCCAAGACCCCTACGCCTCCCTCGATCCCCGGATGAGCGTCGGCCGGATCGTAGGCGAGCCGCTGTGGGCGCTGGGCGCGCCGGGCGACCACCGAGCCCGGGTCGAGGAGGTCCTCCTCCGCGTAGGTCTGGATGCCGAGGCGGCCGAGCGCTTCCCCCACGAATTCTCCGGCGGCCAGCGTCAGCGCATCGCACTCGCGCGGGCGATTGTGCACCGCCCGCGCCTCCTCCTCGCCGACGAGCCGCTGTCGGCGCTCGACGTGAGCGTGCGGGCGCGCATCATCGATCTGCTGGCGCGGCTGCGGACGGAGGAGGATCTGACCCTCGTCCTCGTCTCGCACGACATCGGCGTCGTGGCCCACGTGTGCGACGAGATCGCCGTCATGAAGGACGGGCGTATCGTCGAGCGCGGACGCACCGCCGACGTCCTCGCACGCCCGCGGCATCCGTACACGCGCGAGCTCCTCGCGGCGGCTCCCGTGCTCCCGCCGGCCCCCGACGGCGATGCATCCCACCGGGAGGATGTCGGCCGCCGCGACTAGGGTCGGTGCATGGTCGCCGCGATCGTTCCCCCGTATCTCCTGGCCCGTCTCGCCGCGGCGCCGCCCGAGCGCTTCCCCCACGCCGCGCGCGCCGCGCGCGCGACGCTGGCGGTGGTGCGCGAGTACCGCCCGGGACGCACCCGTCTGCGCCTGTCGATCGACGCCGACGGCGCCCTCGTGGCCGAGACCGCGCCGGGCCCGGACCGCGCGATCTCCGACGCCGAGAACAGCGAGCGCCTCCCCGGCCGTCTCGTCCGACGCGAGGACGACCCGGCGACCTTCGACACCGTCGTCGACGAGGCCTTCGACGGTCTCGGCGCCACGTACGACCTGCTGTGGGATGCGTTCGCGCGCGACGGCCTGAGCGGGCTCGGCGGCGAACTCCCCGCCACCGTCCACTACGGCGTCGACTACGACAACGCCTTCTGGAACGGCGAGCGGATGGTCTTCGGCGACGGCGACGGCGAGGTGTTCTCCGGATTCACCCGCTCGCTCTCTGTCATCGCCCACGAACTCGCCCACGGGGTGATCGACGCCGAGGGAGGTCTCGACTACCGGGGGCAGTCCGGCGCGCTGAACGAGTCGTTCGCGGATGTCATCGGGGCGCTCGCCGAACAGCATCTGCGCGGGCAGACCGCCGCCGAGGCGTCCTGGCTGATCGGGGAGGGCATCTTCACCGCCGCGGTCCAGGGGCGTGCGCTCCGCTCCCTCGCCGCACCCGGCACGGCCTACGACGACGACGTCCTCGGTCGCGACCCCCAGCCGGCGCACATGCGCGACTTCGTCGTCACCGACGACGACAACGGCGGCGTGCACATCAACTCCGGCATCCCCAATCGGGCGTTCCACCTCGTCGCCCTCACCCTCGGCGGATTCGCGTGGGAGCGTGCCGGGCGGATCTGGTACCGCACACTCGCGGCGCGGGAGCTCCCCACGGACGCCGACTTTGCGGCGTTCGCGGCCGCCACCGTGCGCACCGCCGTCAGGGAGTACGGTGGGCAGTCCGAGGAGGCACGCGCCGTCCGGGCCGCGTGGGCGGAGGTCGGCGTCGACAGCGATGAACGACCCGTCCCCTGAACCGACCGACGCCGAACGCGCAGAGGCGGGCGCGCTCGAGGTCGAGGTGACGCGATCGGGCGGGATGGCGGGCATCCGCCGTCGATGGCACGCCGTCGCCGTCGCCGACGATCGGCCCCGGTGGGACGCGCTCCTCGCGCGCTGTCCGTGGGAGGACGCACCGGAGGAGACGGCGGGGGCCGACCGGTTCGTGTGGCGGATCCGGGCGTCGTGCCCCGGCGAGACGCCGCCCGAACGGATGGCCCGCCTTCCGGAGTCGGCGCTCGTCGGTCCGTGGCTGGAGGTGGTCCGGGCGGTTCAGTCCGCCGCGGAGCGCCCCTGATCCTCAGCGTCCGAAGAGCCTGCGCTTCTTCTTCGGGCTCAGCGACTTCTGCAGATAGATCGTCCCGAGCCACCGGCCGAACTTGAAGCCGACGCGGCCCATGCGGCCCACCTCGGTGAAGCCGAGCTTCTCATGGAGGGCGACCGAGCCCTCCGCGCCCTTGTCGCTGATGACGGCGACGATCTCGCGGATCCCGTGCTCCTCGCAGGCCTCGATGAGCGCCTCCAGCAGGGCTCGTCCGAGTCCTTTCCCGGTGGCGGCCTGACCGAGGTAGATCGAGTTCTCCACCGTGTAGCGGTACGAGGACTTGCCCGACCACGGCGCCACGAGGGCATAGCCGAGGATCTGGCCGGAGGGCGACTGCGCGACGATGAACGGCAGGTCGAGCTTGCGCAGGTGCGCGACCTTGTCTCGCCACTGCGCGAGCGACCACTTCTTCTCGTCGAAGGTCACCACCGAGTTGGTGACGTAGTAGTTGTAGATCTCGCGGATGTCGGGGACATCGCGGTCTTCGACCGGACGGATGACGTACGAGAAGGCCGGCTCCGGGGCGGGGCGGCGGCGCAGGTGCCAGGGCAGACGGCGGCGATCGCGGTCGTATTCCTCCTCGAGCATGGCGAAAGCCTACGCGGCGCCGGCGGGGCCGGCGTCGGCTGCGGGATCCGCGGTCGGGATCCGCCACTCCACCGGCGACGCGCCCTGCTCCTCGAGGAGCGCATTGGCTCGGGAGAACGGCCGGGAGCCGAAGAATCCGCGCCGGGCGGACAGCGGTGACGGATGCGCGGAGGCGATGATCGCGGTCTCCCCCAGGAGCGGACAGAGGGAAGCGGCATCCTTCCCCCACAGGATCGCGACGAGCGGGCGATCGCGCGCGACCAGCGCGCGGATCGCGCAGTCCGTGACGTTCTCCCACCCCCACCCGCGGTGCGAGCCCGGCGCACCCGGTGCGACCGTCAGCACGCGGTTGAGCAGCATGACGCCCTGCGCGCTCCACGCCGACAGGTCGCCGTGCGGCAGGGGCTCGGCCCCCAGATCGTCGACGAGTTCGCGCGAGATGTTGCCGAGACTCCGCGGCAGCGGGCGGACGGCGGCGTCCACGGCGAAGGAGAGTCCGATCGGATGCCCCGGTGTCGGGTACGGGTCCTGCCCGACGATGAGCACCTTCACCTCGGACAACGGGGCCGCGAATGCGCGCAGCACGTCGCGGCCCGCGGGGAGGTACCCCCGGCCGGCCGCGGTCTCCGCGCGGAGGCGGTCGCCGAGCGCGGCGATGTCGTCGGCGACGGGCGCCAGCGCCTCCGCCCACCCGGGATCGATGAGGCCGTCCGCGGCGAGTCCTGCGAGATCCCGGGGCTCGAGGGCGGCATCCCCCGTCGTCGATTCGTCGTGTCCCACGACCCGTCCTTCCTCGCGGCTGTGCGCGCGGGGACCCAGCCTAGAGCGAGCCGCGGTGTTATCCTCAGCGCGTGTCCCGCGCCTCCGCCGCCGTCGACCGCCTGCGCGGCTCCGCGCTCGGCATCACCGCCGGCCTCATCGGCTGGTTCGTCCTCGTCGAGGTCACCAGCGGCATCCTGCAGGGGTTCTACGTCCCCCTCTTCAGCGACATCGTGATCCGTCTCGGGGTCACCGACGCCGACGTGAACTGGTTCGAAGCGGCACAGCTGCTGCTGTCGGCGATCGTGGTGCCCATCCTCGCCAAGCTGGGCGACATGTACGGGCATAAGAAGATCCTGCTCGTCTCGGCGATCCTCACCGCCGGAGCCAGCTGGTGGCTCGCCTTCGCGGGCGACTTCTGGTCGTTCCTCATCGCGTGGGCCCTCCAGGGCTTCTACGTGGTGTGGCTGCCGCTCGAGATCGCGCTCATCTTCGAACGCGGACGCCGGCAGAACCGCGGCGTCTCGTTGACCCGCCGCGCCGCGGGGCTCCTCGTGGTGGGGCTCCAGGCCGGCGCGATCATCGGGGCGCTCGCCGCGGGACGCATCTTCGCCGCGACCGGCGGCGACCTGGCGCTCACCCTCACCGTCCCGGCGATCGCGGTCACCCTCACGTGCGTCGTCATCGCCGTCGCCGTCCCCGAGTCCGAGCCCGTGCGGGGTCGACGACTGGACACGTGGGGGTTCGTCATCCTCACCATCGCCCTGCTCCTCCTCACCAGCGCGCTGACGTTCCTGCGACTGAACGGCGCGGGCTCTCCGGTCGTGTGGATCCTGCTGGCGCTCGGCATCGCGATGCTCGTGGTGTTCGTGCGCGTCGAGCTGCGACAGGACGACCCGGCGATCGACATCCGCGTCCTCCGCCGGCCGGAGATGTGGCCGGTCCAGGCCACCGCCTTCCTCGTCGGGATCAGCCTCCTCGGCGCCCAGGGACCGCTGTCGACCTACGCCGGGACCGATCCGGCGCTCGGATACGGGCTGGGCCTGGACGCGACCGGGCGGTCGAACGTCATCGGCGTGTACCTGGTCTCCCTCATCGTCGGAGCCGTGCTGTTCGCCGTGACCTCCCGGCGGGCGAGTCCGCGCCTGATCCTCATCGGCTCCGCCGCGCTGGTCGGCATCGGGTACACCCTCTTCCTGCCGTTCCATCAGGAGCTCTGGCAGGTCCTGCTCAACCTCGCGATCGCCGGGCTCGGCTCAGGCGCCCTCGTCGGGGCGATGCCCGCCGCGGCCGCCGCCGCAGCACCCCAGGGCCAGACGGGCGTCGCGTCGGCGCTGACCAACACGACCAAGACCATCGGCGGCACGTTCGCATCCGCCGTCTTCGGCGTCGTCCTCGCCGCCGGGGCGGGGATCGTCGCGAGCGAGACCGCGGCGTCCCTCGGCGGTTACATGGCGGTGTGGTCCATCTGCGCCGCGGGCGGATTCCTCGCCGCGGTGCTGCTCGTCTTCGTCCCCCGCGTCGCGTTCGCCGATGAGGTCTCCGCCGAGGTCACCGCGAGCGCGTGATCGGGAGCGCGTGAGCGCCGCCCGGCGGGCAGGGGCTACGCCGTGCGCGGGCGGAGCGGTCCGCGAGCCAGAAGATGCTGCGCCGACTGCGCGACGGGGCGCATCGTCACGAGGTCCAGGTTCACGTGGGCGGGCGCGGCGAGCGCGTAGGCGATCACGTCGGCGACATCGGTCGCAGTGAGCGGCGCCTCCACGCCCTCGTAGACGCGCTCGGCGCTCTGCGCGTCGCCGCGCAGGCGGTTCAGGGTGAACTCCTCGGTCTGCACCATGCCCGGGGCGACCTCCACGACCCGGATCGGCTCGCCGTTCAGCTCCAGACGGAGCGCATGCACGAGCATCGCCTCCCCCGCCTTCGCCGCGTTGTAGCCGGCTCCACCGACGTACGCCGTCTGCGCGGCGGTCGAGGTGACGAAGACGGTGTCGGCGTGACCCGTCTCATCCGCCGCGGCGCGCAGCTGCGGCAGCAGGCCGGCGACGAGGCGCTGGGCGGAGAGCACGTTCACCTCGAACATCCACTGCCAATCCTCGGCGGCTCCGTCCTCGACGCGATCCGCCCCGCGCGCACCACCGGCGACGTGCACGAGCGCGTCGACGCGCCCGGTCTCGGCGAGCCAGCCGACGAGAGCGTCGACGTCGGCTGCCGAGGTCAGATCCGCGGCGTACGCACGGATGCCGATCTCCTCTTCCAGGCGACGCAGGCGCTCCGCGCGGCGCGCGACGCCGACCACGTCCCATCCGGCGGTGCGCAGGGCCCGCGCCGTCGCCTCACCGATCCCCGAGCTCGCTCCGGTCACCACCGCACGTCTGATCGTCATGGTCCCCACGCTACCCACAGCGAGCCCCCGATCCGGGAGGCCAGTTCGTTACGTCACATTTCCCGACCGTTGTCGTCGCGGCATCCGTTGCCTACTGTCGGTAGTCGACCGGGTGCGTCCGCCCCGGCGCCCAGACCCCGCAGGAGCAAGCCGTGTCCGCACCCGAGAACTGGCGTTTCGAGACCAAGCAGATCCACTCGGGCGCGCAGCCCGACCCGGTGACGAAGGCTCGTGCGACTCCGATCTACCAGACGACGTCCTACGTCTTCGACAACGCCGACCACGCCGCGAACCTCTTCGCCCTGGCGGAGTTCGGCAACATCTACACCCGCATTCAGAACCCCACCCAGGATGTCGTGGAGCAGCGTCTGGCGGCGCTGGAGGGCGGGACCGGTGCACTGCTGGTCGCGAGCGGCCAGGCGGCGGAGACCTTCGCGGTGCTGAACATCGCCGAGGCCGGCGACCACATCGTCTCGTCGAGCTCGATCTACGGCGGCACCTACAACCTCTTCAAGTACACCCTCGCCAAGCTCGGCATCGAGACGACGTTCGTGGAGAACCAGGACGACCCCGAGGAGTGGCGCGCGGCCGTCCGCCCGAACACGAAGCTGTTCTTCGCCGAGACCATCGGCAACCCGAAGATCAACGTGCTCGACATCCGCACCGTCGCCGACGTCGCCCACGAGGCGGGTGTGCCGCTGATCGTCGACAACACCATCGCGACGCCGTACCTGATCAAGCCGTTCGAGCACGGCGCCGACATCGTCATCCACTCGGCGACGAAGTTCCTCGGCGGGCACGGCACGGTCATCGGCGGCGTCATCGTCGACGGCGGCAGCTTCCCGTGGTCGCAGAACGTCGACCGGTTCCCCGGCCTCACGGTCCCCGACCCCTCGTACCATGGCGCCAGCTACACTGCGGCCGTCGGCGACCCCCTCGCCTACATCATCAAGGCCCGCGTGCAGCTGCTCCGCGACCTCGGTGCGGCCATCTCGCCGCAGTCGGCATGGCTGCTCATCCAGGGGATCGAGACGCTGTCGCTGCGTATCGAGCGCCACGTGCAGAACGCCCAGGAGATCGCCGAGTGGCTCGAGAGCCGTGACGACGTCGCCTCGGTGAACTACTCGGGCCTGCCCACGTCGCCGTGGTACGCCGCAGCGAACACCTACGCCCCCAAGGGCGTCGGTGCGGTGCTCTCGTTCGAGCTCAAGGGCGGTGTCGAAGCCGGTCGCGAGTTCGTCAACGCGCTGACCCTCTTCAGCCACCTCGCCAACATCGGCGACGTGCGCTCGCTGGTCATCCACCCGGCGTCCACCACGCACTCGCAGCTGACCCCCGAGCAGCAGCTCACCGCGGGCGTCACTCCGGGCCTGGTGCGCCTGTCGGTGGGTCTGGAGAACATCGACGATCTGAAGGCCGACCTCGATCAGGCACTCGCCGCCGCGCGTCGCGTGTCGGAGGCCGCACGCGCCTGACGCAGGACGACGCACACGACGGATGCCCCGGGCCTCAGGTCCGGGGCATCCGTCGTGTCGGGAGGCCGTCGCGATCAGACGGACTTCGCGAGCGTCTGCAGCGCGATCACGAGCAGGCCGAGACCGAGGAGCAGCGCGAAGACACCCAGGCGTGCGGGCACGGTCAGGCGGGAACGCCGGACGGCGAGCCAGCCGATCACGGCGAGGGTGGCGATGTATCCGAACGCGGCGAGGTCGAGGGCGAAGCCGCTTACGCGCGGATCTTCGGCCGCACGTGTCCGAGGCCGCCGTCGACGCCCAGGACCTGGCCGGTGATCCAGTGGTTCGCCGGATCGAGAAGGAACACCACGGCGCGCGCGACGTCCTCCGGCTCGCCCAGCCGGCCGAGAGCGTGCATCGCCTCGGACACCTTCCGCGACTGCTCGCTCGCCGTGAGTCCGGCCGTCAGCGGCGTCTGGGTGAGCCCCGGGGCGACGGCGTTGATGCGCAGGTTCTGCGCCGCGTAGCTCGCCGCGGCCGACAGGGTGAGTCCGATGACCCCGGCCTTCGCGGCGGCGATGGCGTCATGGTTGGACAGCCCTGCCATCGCGGCGGCGGAGGACACCAGGACGACGGAGCCGCCGCCCCGGAGGTGACGTCCCGCCGCGCGGACCGTGGCGAACGCGGTCGTGAGCGACGCCGCCACGATGTCGTCGTACTGCGCGCGCGAGGTCAGATGAGCGGGCTTGAGGAGCATCGACCCGGCGAAGCACGCGACGCCGTCGACGTCGCCGGCCTCGGCGATGAGGCGATCGACGGCGTCGAAGTCGGTGGCGTCCAGTTCGGCATCCGGTGTGATCTTCTCGCTGTTGCGAGCGGTGGTGACCACGTCGTGCCCTGCACTGCGCAGGAGTTCGGCGGTGGCCTGACCGATGCCGCTGGAGGCGGCGATGAGGAGGAAGCGGGACATGACCACATTCTCGCGGCCCGGTCAGGGGCCCGGGGTCGTCGCGGGGAAGTTCCCCGGCGTAACAGGAACTCCGGAGACCGACGCGCGGGCGAGAATGGAGCGATGGACTGGCAGACCTCCGAAGACACGGTGCCCTCCGCGCCGGTGACGGAGGCCGACGCCCGATCGCTCCTCGGTCGCCCGCCCGCGACGGGTGCGTGGCGCGACGGCGACCCGCCCGGGCGGCGCCGGTTCGCACCCCTCGGCCCGCTCCGCACTGAGAGCGGAGACGAGATCCCGGCTGTGCGTCTCGCGTACGAGACCTGGGGGACGCTCAACGAGGCGCGCGACAACGCGATCCTGATCCTCCACGCCCTTACCGGCGACTCGCACGTGCGAGGACCTGCCGAACCCGGGCATCCGACCAGCGGCTGGTGGGATGACATCGTCGGTCCCGGCGGCCCGATCGACACCGACCGGTGGTTCGTCGTGGCGCCGAACATGCTGGGCGGATGCCAGGGATCGACGGGCCCCGCGAGCATCGCCCCCGACGGCTACGAGTGGGCGGCGCGCTTCCCGTACCTGACCGTCCGCGACCAGGTCGCCGCGCAGGCCCGCCTCACCGATGCACTCGGCATCGAGACGTGGGCCGCCGTGATCGGCGGGTCGATGGGCGGCATGCACGCGCTGGAATGGGCGGTCGGTCTCCCTGAGCGGGTCGCGCGTCTCGCGGTCCTCTCGGCACCGCCGGTGAACACCGCCGATCAGATCGCTCTGAACTCTGTCCAGCTCGGGGCGATCCGGCTCGACCCGCGCTTCGCGGGAGGGCAGTACTACGACGCCGGCGACGGTGACGGTCCGCACCGCGGCCTGGCCCTCGCGCGCCGCATGGCGCTGCTGAACTACCGCTCACCGACGGAGCTGAACCAGCGCTTCCAACGATCCTGGCAGTCCGGGGTCAGCCCGCTCGGACACGGCGGACGCTTCGCCGTGGAGTCCTATCTCGACTTCCACGGCAACAAGTTCACGCGTCGCTTCGATGCGAACTCCTACCTCATCCTCGTCGAGGCGATGAACTCCCACGATGTCGGACGCGACCGCGGCGGGGTCGAGGAGGCCCTGCAACGGGTCGCGGCGCGGACGCTCGTCCTCGGCATCGACAGCGACCGCCTCTTCCCCGTCGACGGCCAGCATCGCATCGCCCGCGGCATCCGTCACACCATCGACGGGGATCAAGCGGTGGTGCTGACAAGCGACTTCGGCCACGACGGATTCCTCATCGAGACGGCATCCGTCGGGGCGCACCTGCGCCGATTGCTGGAGGCCTGACGGCCGGGCTCAGGAGCCTTCGATCGCCGCCTCGAGGCGGGCGAGCTTGCCGTCCAGCTCTCCGGTGTACCCCGGACGGATGTCGGCCTTCAGCACCAGCGACACGCGCGAGCCGAACGGCGCGACGGCCTCGGTGGCGCGCTTGACGACGTCGAAGACCTCATCCCATTCGCCTTCGATCTCGGTGAACATCGACGAGGTGCGGTGAGGCAGCCCGCTGTCGCGCACCACCCGCACCGCGGCTGCGACGGCATCGTGGACGGAGCCGTCGGCGCGGCCGGTCCCGCTCGGGGCGACGGAGAAGGCAACGATCATGGGGATCCTTCCGGAGTGGCGGGTGGGGGGTCGCCCGCGGGGACGCGGACGGCGGTGGGGACGGCGACGAGCCGCGCCGCGATCCAGACGAACAGGACCACCTCCAGCAGGTTACGCCCCAGCAGCAGCGCTACCGCCGCGGGCTGCAGAGCCAGCAACGCGTCGTACGCCCACGGGAAGAGCACCTGGGTCGCCGCGGTCATGACCAGGGCGAGCAGCGCCGGCGCCGCCCACGCCCGTCGATCGACGACCAGCGCGAGCACGAACGGCGCGATGATCCACACCATGTACTGGGGCGAGCCGACCTTGTTCACCGCGATGAGGGCGAGCACCAGCGACAGCGCGAGCGGAGGGAAGAGGGAGACGAAGCGCGCGCCGCGCCCGACCTTCACGGCACCGACGGCGGCGAGCGCCGCGGCGACGAGGACGAGGAGCGGCGTCATGAGCGCGATGACGACGTCGACGTTCGGGCCCGTGACCTGGAAGGTGACGATGTCGGGGTCGTAGTACACCGACGCCCCGGACGATCCGGCGAGCGCGAGCAGGACGTAGACCGAGCTGACCGGAGCCTCGAGCTGCAGCCCCCGGGTCGTCTGGTCCCCGACGAAACCGAGGAGGTGGGTCGCACCGCCCGCCGAGAGCGCGAGGGCAACGACGACCGCGCTGAGCGCCGCGCCGGCGCCGATGATCGCCCCGCGTCGGCGGACCGCGATCACTGCGGCCAGCAGGAGCGCTGCGGGCCAGACCTTGATCCAGGTCGCCGCCGCCAACAGCGCCGAGGCGAGCCACGGGCGTCCGACGAGCCAGAGACAGCCGAGGATCGCCACCGGCACCGTGATCGCGTCGAGGCGGTACATGCCGACACCGCCGAGGGCGAGGATCGCGGCGAGCCAGAAGAGGGCGGCGACGACGCGGCCGCGCGACCTCGCCGCTCCGATCAGGATGCCGAAGGCCACCGCATCCGCCGCCGTGACGAGCAGGCCCCACGCGAGTGTGTAGTCGACGGCGGCACCGAGGAACCCGGCCAAGACGATGGGGACCAACGCGAGGGGCGGATAGATCCACTCCATCGTGAGCCCGGGGATCGCGTCGCCCCTGATCGTCGTGCCGGCCCACCAGCGGTAGAGCTGATCGACGTCCCAGGAGGCCGCGCGTCCGTCGACGAGACCGAGGACGATCACGAGGGCGTGGACGAGGGCGAACCCGCACCACAACGCCGCCCGCCTCGACACGGTCCCATCCTAGGGAGCGGCGGGCATCCGGCCGATGCTACGCAACGGGGGCGAGAACCGCGCCGATGACCGCGGGGACGGCATCCGCCACGTCCAGCGCCGTGATCGGACCGCCCGCACGCTCGGTCGAGGCACGGCGGGCGGCGTGACCGTGCAACCACGCGCCGGTCGCGGCGAGTCCCGCCAGCCGGCGCGGGTCGAGCCGGGGCTGATCGGCCGCCGCGGCGGCCACGAGGGCGCCGATGATGCCCGCGAGCACATCGCCCGTCCCCGCGGTCGCGAGCCACGGCGTGCCCGCTTCGACGGCGACGAGCGTGCCGTCCGGGTCCGCCACGAGGGTGCGGGCGCCCTTGAGCAGCACCACCGCGCCGACGGCGCGCGCGGTCTCGACGACGGATGCCCCGCGATCGGCGTCCGCGGCGGCGAGTCCGAGCGCAGCGCGCAGCCGATCGTGCTCTCGCGCGTGCGGCGTCAGGATGCGCGGCGCCGAGCCCTCCGGTGCGAGGTCCAGCGCGCCCGCGTCGACGACGACCGCGACGTCCCCGGCGAGGATGTCGCGGAGGGCCGAGGTCTCCTCGGGCGTCCGGGTTGCGGCATCCGTTCCTGACCCGAGCACCCACGCCTGCACGCGACCGACAGCGGTGACCGTCTCGGGCCGTCGCGCGAGGACGAGGTCTTCCGCACGGCGCGGACCGGCGTACCGGACCATGCCCGCGCCCGACCGCCACGCGGCCTCGACCCCGAGGACCGCGGCGCCCGGATACGCGTCGGCGCCGGTGCGCATCCCCACGACTCCGCGACGGTACTTGTCGTCGTCGGAGCGGGGCGCGCGCACGTGCGCCCGGACGTCCGATTCGGTCCACAGCGGAACCGTGCGCCCGTTTCGGTCAGTCATGTCAGGTCACCGCACTCCCCGCCGCGTGGCATCCTGAACCTCGCCGATGAGCTCCTCGATCACGTCCTCGAGGAAGAGCACCGCCGTGGTGGCGCCGTCGGCGTCGCGGACCTGCGCGAGGTGGCGTCCCGCGCGGCGCATGACCGCCAGGGCATCCTCGAGATCGGTCGTCTCCAGCACCGGCACCATGTGGTGGATCCGCTTGCTCGGAATGGGCCGGGCGACGTCGGCGACCAGGTCCGGATCCTCCGCCGCGCGCAGCACGTCCTTCAGGTGGACGTATCCGACGGGGAGGCCGTCGTCGTCGATGATCACGTAACGCGAGAAGCCGTGCTTCGCGACGGCCCGCTCGATCTCGACCGGGGTCGTCCGCTGCGGGAGGGTCACCAGATCGCTCATCGGCACGGCGATGTCGGCGGCTTTCTTGTCGGTGAACTCCATCACCGCCGCCACCGTGCCCGCGGCGTCGTCGAGGACGCCCTCGATGCGGGACTGGTTGACGATCGTGGCGACCTCTTCCAGGGTGAACGTCGACGCGGCCTCGTCCTTCGGTTCGACCTTCGCCAGGCGCACGATGTGGTTCGCGATCCAGTTCAGCGTGACGATGACCGGGTGGAACAGCTTCGACACCCACACGAGCGGGGGTGCGAGCATCAGCACGGCGCGATCGGGGACGCTGAAGGCGAGGTTCTTCGGAACCATCTCACCGAAGACGACGTGCAGGTAGGACACGATGAGCAGAGCCATGACGAACCCGATGGTGTCCACGAGCGCCTCCGGCAGGCCCGTGAGACCGAGCGGCTCGGCGAGGAGATGGTGGATCGCGGGCTCGGACACGTTCAGGATCAGCAGCGAGCAGATCGTGATGCCGAGCTGACTGGTCGCGAGCATCAGCGTCGCGTGCTCCATGGCGTACAGCGCGGTCTTCGCCGCGCGCGAGCCCTTCTCCGCGAGCGGCTCGATCTGGGAGCGCCGCGCGGAGATGACGGCGAACTCGGCGCCGACGAAGAAGGCGTTGGCCGCGAGCAGCACGACCAGCCAGGCGAGTCCCGCCCAATCGTTCATCGACGCTCACCCGCCTTCGACTCGGCCGCGCGCGGACTGCCGGGCGCGGCGAGGGGAACCGGCGAAGGCGTGAACCGGACCCGGTCCACGCGGCGTCCGTCCATCCGGTGGACTTCGAGCTGTCCGTCGTCGATCGAGACCCGATCGCCGACGGCGGGGATGCGCTCCAGGACGCTCATGATGTAGCCGCCCACGGTGTCGTAGACCTCGCCCTCGGGGATCAGGATGCCGGTGCGGTCGCGCACCTCGTCGGGTCGGAGGTCACCGGGGAGGAGGATCGAATCGCCGCTGCGGACGACGCCCGCACGGCGACGGTCGTGTTCGTCCAGGACCTCGCCGACGATCTCCTCGACGAGGTCCTCGAGCGTGACGACGCCCGCCGTTCCCCCGTACTCGTCGACGACGACGGCCATCTGGTAGCCGCGGGCGCGGAGCTCGGCGACCAGGGCGTCGAGGTGAACCGCTTCGGGGACGCGCAGCGGCTCGGTCGACAGCGCCGCGGCGGGCACGTCGGCGCGCCGATCGCGCGGGACGCCGATCGCCGCCTTGAGGTGCACGATGCCGGTGATGTCGTCCATCGAGTCGTCGTAGACCGGGAAGCGGCTGTGTCCGGTCCGGCGGGCGAGCTGGACGACATCCTCCGCGGAGTCGCCGGCCGCCACGGCGTGGATGCTCGGGCGCGGGGTCATCACGTCGGCGGCGGTCAGCCGCGAGAAGCGGAGACTGCGGTCCAGGAGCGACGCGGTGTCCTTCTCCAGGACGCCGGCGCTGGCCGAGCGGCGCACGAGGCTGGACAGCTCTTCGGCGGTGCGTGCACCCGACAGCTCTTCCTTCGGCTCCACACCCAGGGCGCGGAGCACGCCGTTGGCGCTGCCGTTCAGCATCCGGATCGCGGGACGGAACACGGTCGTGAACGCGACCTGGAAGGGGATGACGAGTTTGGCGGTCTGACGCGGCACCGCGAGGGCGAAGTTCTTCGGGACGAGCTCGCCGATGATCATCGAGAAGATCGTGGCGACGCTGATGGCCACGACCACCGCGACGGGCGAGACGAGTGCCTCCGGCATCCCCCACGCGGTGAAGACCGGGCGCAGAAGGTTGGAGATGGCCGGCTCCATCGTGTAACCGGTGAGGAGCGTGGTCAGGGTGATGCCCAGCTGTGCGCTCGAGAGATGCGTCGAGGTGATCCGCAGCGCGCTGATGGTCAGCGACAGCCGGGTCTCCCCCGCCTCGCGGCGGGCCTCGAGGTCGGCGCGGTCGAGGTTGACCAGCGCGAATTCGCTGGCGACGAACAGTCCTGTCCCGATGGTGAGCAGCAGCCCCACGCCCAACATGACGTAATCCATCACACGTCACCTCCCTCGTTCGGGGAGGCGGAGCGGTGGGGCACGGGTCTGCAACTAGGAGGGTCGTCCATGGAGCAGAAGTGTACGGGACGCCGCCGAACGGATGTCGCCCCGGCGCCCCGGGCCGAACTCCTCCTCCCCGCCCCCGAAACGGCCCGGAACCGGCGGACCGGCCCCGCGGCGCGCGGATCGGAGGAGTTGCGCACGCGCGGACGCGGGCACCGTGCCCGCCCGCGCGCCTACCAGCTGACCGGCAGGGCCTTGCCCTCTTCGTATCCGGCCGCGGATTGCAGGCCGACACGTGCCCGCGCGTGGAACTCGGGCACCGTGGCCGCACCCGCGTAGGTGAACGACGAGCGGACGCCGGAGGTGATCATGTCCAGCAGATCTTCCAGGCTCGGCCGCAGCGGGTCGATGTAGATGCGCGAGGACGAGATCCCCTCGGCGAAGAGCTCCTTGCGCGCGAGCTCGTACGGGTCGAGCCGTCCGAAGCGCTCGTGCACCGCCTTCGTCGAAGCCATGCCCCACGATTCCTTGTACGCGCGTCCGTCGGCGTCGGTGCGCACCTCCCCCGGCGCCTCGATCGTGCCGGCGAACCACGAGCCGATCATGACGGATGCCGCTCCCGCCGCGAGCGCCAGCGCGACGTCCCTCGGGTAGCGCACGCCCCCGTCCGCCCACACGTGCGCGCCACGCTCGCGCGCGGCTTCGGCCGTCTCGAGGACGGCGGAGAACTGCGGCCGGCCGACGGCCGTCATCATGCGCGTGGTGCACATCGCGCCGGGTCCGACCCCGACCTTCAGGATTCCGGCGCCGGCGTCGACGAGGTCGGCGACACCGTCCGCAGTGACGACGTTGCCGGCGGCGATCGGGACACCGAGACCGAGACCCGACACGGTCTGCAGCGCCCGCAGCATCCCTTCCTGATGCCCGTGCGCGGTGTCGATGACGAGGACGTCCACGCCGGCGGCCACGAGGGCTCGCGCCTTCGCGGCCACGTCGCCGTTGATGCCGACCGCGGCCGCCACGATCAGGCGCCCGTCGGCGTCGACCGCGGGGCGGTAGAGCGTCGCGCGCAGCGCGGTCCGCGGCGAGAGCGTCCCCACGAGGTGGCCGCGTTCCGTCACGCAGACCGTCGCCGCCCCCGCGGCGACGAGCACGTCGAAGGCGTCGCGGGGCGAGCCGATGTCCTCCGCCTCGATCGACATCGCATGCCGGCGGACGAGGTCTCCGAGGCGCGCATCCGCCAGCGCGGTGCCGAGGCGCTCGGCGGGCACGACCCCGAGGATCCGATCGTGCGGGATGCCGGCATCCGGCGTCTCCGCGGAGGGGGCCACCACGATCCCGTGGCCGGGGGTGGCCGGAAGCAGACGTGCCGCATCGGCGACGGTCGCCTCCGGCGGCAGGACGAGCGGGGTGTCCCAGCGCACCGGCTGGCTCTTGACCCACCGGATCGCGGCATCCAGCTCCTGCAGGGGCATGTCCTGCGGCAGGACGCCGAGCCCTCCGCGGCGGGCGAGGGTGGCGGCCAGTCGCGCGCCCGTGACGGAGTTCATGTTCGCCGAGACGAGCGGGATCGTGGCGCTCGTGCCGTCCCGGGGCGACAGGTCCACATCCAGCCTGCTGCTCACCGCCGAACGGCGCGGGACGAGGAACACGTCGGAGTAGGTCAGATCGACGTCGGGCTGCGCTCCGTAGAACTCCATGGCGCCCAAGAGTAGTGACCCTGCCTGTGCGGGTGATTCTGCGGATTCTTATCCTTGATGAGGGCCCCTCCGCCCCGAACGCCGTGCCCGGATGGGGTTAGGCTTGTCAGGTCGTGCGCGTGAGCGCGTCCGCGCCCCCGCGACCCACG
Source organism: Microbacterium aurantiacum (assembly GCF_021654035.1). Lineage (GTDB taxonomy): Bacteria > Actinomycetota > Actinomycetes > Actinomycetales > Microbacteriaceae > Microbacterium > Microbacterium aurantiacum. Next base: position 147,924 of record NZ_JAJPDW010000003.1, on the reverse strand, counting down.
GACATTCATCGATGAAAGCAGGCGATCCAGCGTGTCGAGCCAGGTGACGGGCCTTGGAGTTTCGAACGAAGGAGAGTTCGGAGCCAACGAATGGCTCGTCGACGAGCTGTACGAGCAGTACCGCGTCGATCCGAACTCCGTCGACAAGGCCTGGTGGCCTATCCTCGAGTCCTACACGCCGGTGGACGGCCCCGGGACGTCGGCGACACCGGCGGCCCCTGCCGCTCCCACCGCCTCGGTCACCGAGGCCGCTCCCCCGTCGCCGACGGAGCCGAAGCCGGTGACTGCGGCGATTCCGACCGTCGGGTCCGGGTCGCAGCCCGTCGCGCGCACCACGGCGCGCCCCGCGTCGCCCCAGCCGATCCCCGCCCAGGCACCCGCCGCCGCGCCGGCCGAGGCGAGCGAGCAGGCCGAGGACCAGGTGACGGTCCTGAAGGGGATGCCGAAGGCGCTGGCCGCCAACATGGACGAGTCCCTCACCGTCCCCACGGCGACGAGCGTGCGGACGGTGCCGGCGAAGCTCATGATCGACAACCGGATCGTGATCAACAACCACATGTCGCGCACGCGCGGCGGCAAGGTGAGCTTCACCCACCTCATCGGCTGGGCGATCATCCAGGCGCTCAAGGATTTCCCGAGCCAGAACGTCTTCTACGCCGAGGTCGACGGCAAGCCGTCGGTCGTCGCACCGGCGCATGTGAACCTCGGCATCGCCATCGACCTGCCCCGTCCCGACGGCACCCGCGCCCTGCTCGTCCCGAGCATCAAGCGCGCCGACCAGCTGACCTTCGCCGAGTACCTCAGCACCTACGAGGACCTCGTCACGCGCGCCCGCAAGAACAAGCTGACGGCGGCGGACTTCCAGGGCACCACGATCTCCCTCACGAACCCCGGCGGCATCGGCACCGTGCACTCGGTGCCGCGCCTGATGAAGGGGCAGGGCTGCATCGTCGGCGCCGGAGCGCTGGAGTACCCGGCCGAGTTCCAGGGGGCGAGCGAGAAGACGCTCAGCGAACTGGCGATCGGCAAGACGATCACGCTGACCTCCACCTACGACCACCGCGTGATCCAGGGCGCCGGTTCCGGCGAGTTCCTCAAGAAGGTGCACGAGCTGCTCATCGGCCAGCGCGGCTTCTACGAGGCGATCTTCGCCGAGCTGCGCATTCCCTACGCACCGATCCACTGGGCGAACGACATCAACGTCGACCTCGCCGAGCGCGTCGACAAGACCTCGCGCGTGCAGGAGCTCATCAACTCCTTCCGTGTCCGCGGGCACCTCATGGCGGACATCGATCCGCTCGAGTACGTTCAGCGCACCCACCCCGACCTCGAGATCGAGAACCACGGACTCACCTTCTGGGACCTCGACCGCGAGTTCGTCACGGGCGGTTTCGGCGGCAAGCGCCAGCTGAAGCTGCGCGACATCCTGGGCGTCCTCCGCGACTCGTACTGCCGCACCATCGGCCTCGAGTACATGCACATCCAGGACCCCGAGCAGCGCGCGTGGTTCCAGCGCAACGTCGAGCAGAAGTACCAGAAGCCCACGCACGACGAGCAGCTGCGGATCCTCGACAAGCTCAACCAGGCCGAGGCGTTCGAGACGTTCCTGCAGACGAAGTACGTCGGCCAGAAGCGCTTCAGCCTCGAGGGCGGCGAATCGCTCATCCCCCTGCTCGATGAGATCCTCCAGGGCGCCGCGCAGGCGGGGCTCGACGGGGCCGCCATCGGCATGGCCCACCGCGGACGCCTGAACGTGCTGACGAACATCGCGGGGAAGACGTACGGTCAGGTCTTCCGCGAGTTCGAGGGCCAGGTGGCGATCGGATCCAAGAGCGGGTCCGGCGACGTGAAGTACCACCTCGGCACCGAGGGGACCTTCTCCGCCGACGACGGCGCCGAGCTCCCGGTCTACCTCGCCGCGAACCCCTCCCACCTCGAGACCGTCGACGGCGTGCTCGAGGGCATCGTCCGCGCCAAGCAGGACCGCAAGCCCATCGGCACCTTCTCGTGGTTGCCGATCCTGGTGCACGGCGACGCGGCCTTCGCCGGCCAGGGCGTGGTCGTGGAGACCCTCCAGATGTCGCAGCTGCGCGGCTACCGTACGGGCGGAACGGTCCACGTGGTGGTCAACAACCAGGTCGGCTTCACCACCACCCCGCAGGATGCCCGGAGCTCGGTGTACGCCACCGACGTCGCCAAGACGATCCAGGCGCCGATCCTGCACGTCAACGGTGATGACCCCGAGGCCGTCACGCGCGTCGCGCAGCTGGCTTTCGCGTACCGCGAGGAGTTCCACCGCGACGTCGTCATCGACTTGGTCTGCTACCGCCGCCGCGGTCACAACGAGGGTGACGACCCCTCGATGACCCAGCCCCTGATGACGAACCTCATCGAGGCGAAGCGCTCGGTCCGGCGCCTGTACACCGAGGCCCTCGTGGGTCGCGGAGACATCACGGAAGAAGAGTACGAGCAGGCCAAGCGCGACTTCCAGAACCGTCTCGAGGTCGCCTTCGCCGAGACGCACGCCGCCGAGACCGGCTCCTCCCCGGTGGTGGATGCCGAGGCCGACGTCGAGCCGGCATCCGGCCAGCCCGAGTCCACGGGTGTCTCCCGCGAGGTCGTGCACCTCATCGGCGACGCGTTCGTGAACAAGCCGGAGGGCTTCACCGTCCACGCGAAGCTCCAGCAGCTGCTGGACAAGCGCGCGGACATGAGCCGCAACGGGTCGATCGACTGGGCCTTCGGTGAGCTGCTGGCCTTCGGGTCTCTGCTGCTGGAGAAGACCAACGTGCGTCTGGCCGGTCAGGACTCGCGCCGCGGCACGTTCGTGCAGCGCCACTCGGTGCTCCACGACCGTGCGAACGGCCAGGAGTGGATCCCGCTGACCAACCTCAGCGAAGACCAGGGGCGCTTCTGGGTCTACGACTCGCTCCTGAGCGAGTACGCCGCGATGGCCTTCGAATACGGCTACTCGGTGGAGCGGGCCGACGCTCTGGTGTTGTGGGAGGCGCAGTTCGGCGACTTCGGCAACGGCGCGCAGTCCGTGATCGACGAGTTCATCTCGTCGGCGGAGCAGAAGTGGGCGCAGCAGTCGAGCGTCGTCCTCCTCCTCCCCCACGGCTACGAGGGTCAGGGACCGGACCACTCGTCCGCACGGATCGAGCGGTACCTGCAGATGTGCGCGCAGGACAACATGACCGTCGCGCGGCCGTCCACGCCCGCGTCCTACTTCCACCTCCTGCGGCGACAGGCCTATGCCCGTCCGCGCCGCCCGCTGGTGGTCTTCACTCCGAAGGCGATGCTGCGTCTGCGCGGAGCGACCAGCCCGGTCGAGGACTTCCTGTCGGGTCGTTTCGAGCCGGTCATCGACGACAGCCGTTCGATCGACGCCTCGGGCGTGAAGCGCGTGCTCCTGCACGCCGGCAAGATCCACTGGGACCTCAAGGCCGAGCTCGAGAAGAATCCGAACGACGCGATCGCCCTCGTGCGCCTGGAGCAGTACTACCCGGCGCCCATCGACGAGCTGCGCGGTGTGCTTGGGCGCTACCCGGACGCCGAGCTCGTGTGGGTCCAGGACGAGCCCGAGAACCAGGGGGCCTGGCCGTTCATCGCGCTGGATGTCGTGCCGCAGCTCGACGGCCGCACCATCCGGGTCGTGTCCCGGTCCGCTGCGGCGTCGACGGCGACCGGTTCGCCGAAGGTCCACGCCGTCGAGCAGGCCGCGATCATGACGGCGGCTCTCACCCTCTGAGTCGTCGCAGACGCGACGCGCAGGACGTCACGCCGCCGGTCATCCCTCGGGATGCCGGCGGCGTCGTCGTCAGTGGGTCGCCTGGATCGCGCGCAGACGCTCGAGCACCTGGTCGCGCAGCTCTTCGGGCGCGGCTTCCTTGCAGGCGCGCGCGACGACCTCGGTCAGCGTGCGCGCCACCAGCGCCTCGTCCCGGCATCCCTGGCAGTTCTCCAGGTGCTCGGCGATGTCGGTGTGCTGGGTCTTGCACACTTCGTTGCGCAGGAACTCCTCCAGCTCGCGCTGCGCCTTCTCGCAACCGCAATCGGTCATTTCGCACTCCTCGTGGCGGCACCGGCGATGCCGCGCTCCGTCGCATAGTCGGCCAGCAGATCACGCAGCATGCGTCTGCCGCGATGCAGGCGGCTCATGACCGTGCCGATCGGTGTTCTCATGATGTCGGCGATCTCCTGGTAGGCGAATCCCTCGACGTCGGCGAGGTACACCGCCAACCGGAAGTCCTCGGGGATCGCCTGCAGGGCATCCTTCACCACGGATGCCGGCATGTGATCGATCGCTTCCGCCTCGGCGGACCGGCTGGCCCGCGCCGTGGTGGACTCCGCACCACCGAGCTGCCAGTCCTCCAGCTCGTCGATGGTGCCCTGATACGGCTCCCGCTGCTTCTTGCGATAGATGTTGATGTAGGTGTTGGTGAGGATCCGGTACAGCCACGCCTTGAGGTTCGTACCCTGCGTGAAGGTCTGCCAGGAGGCGAAGGCCTTGACGAACGTCTCCTGGACGAGGTCGGCGGCGTCCGCGGGGTTGCGCGTCATCCGCATCGCGGCGGCGTACAACTGATCCATGAACGGGAGCGCCTGCTCCTCGAACTGGGTGCGCGCATCGGGCGCCTGGTCGGGCTGTTCGCTCATCAGGCGCCAGTCTACGGCGGCGTCCTCGCGTTCGAGCATGACGGTCACGACGGTGGCACTCCCTTCCGGCCGGCTCCGCCGCGCGTGGGGCGTGGCGGTGGGTGTCAGTAGGCTAGGAACCGATGAGCGCCGATCGGTATTCCCCTGCCACCTCGACGTCCGCGACCTGGCTCGCGCCGAGGGCGGAGTCCGACCTGCACGCGACCGTGACGGTCCCGGGTTCGAAATCGCTGACGAACCGCGAGCTGATCCTCGCCGCCCTCGCCGACGGGCCCGGACGACTGCTCGCCCCGTTGCACTCGGACGACTCTGCGCGCATGGTCGACGCCCTCCGAGCGCTCGGCGTCGGCGTCACGGAGGAAAAGGGCTCCGGCCCCTTCGGGTCGGACCTCCTCATCGAGCCGGTGTGGCCCCTCCGCGGCGACGCGGTGGTGGACTGCGGGCAAGCGGGCACCGTCATGCGCTTCGCGGCGGCGGCCGCCGGGTTCGCAAAGGGCGAGGTGACCCTCACCGCGCACGAGAGCGCGCTGCACCGACCGATGGGCGCCATGATCTCCGCCCTCCGCGACGTCGGCGTCGACATCGACGACGGCGGCAGCTGGGCCCTTCCCTTCGTGGTGCGCGGCCACGGTCATGTGCGCGGCGGCGAGGTGACCATCGACGCCAGCGCCTCCAGCCAGTTCGTGTCAGGCCTGCTGCTGGCCGCTCCGCGCTTCGACGTGGGACTGCACCTCGTCCATTCGGGTCATCGCCTGCCGAGCATGCCGCACATCGACATGACCGTCGAGAGCCTCGCGCACCGCGGCGTCCACGTCGAGCGCCCGCGCCCCGGCGAGTGGATCGTGCCCCCGGGGGCGCTCCGCGCAAAGGACATCGCCATCGAGCCCGACCTCTCCAACGCCGCCCCCTTCCTCGCCGCGGCGATGATCGCGGGCGGGTCGGTATCGGTGACGGGCTGGCCGGCGCACTCGACGCAGCCGGGCGCGATGCTCGGCGACATCCTCTCCCTCATGGGCGCTCGGGTGTCGCGGCGCGGTGGCGCGCTCACCGTCACGGCGGGCGCAGGAATCCACGGTGTCGACCTCGATCTGTCCGCGGCCGGCGAGCTGACCCCCACCATCTTCGCGCTGGCGGCCTTCGCCGATGCGCCGACCACTCTCTACGGCATCGGCCACATCCGCGGCCACGAGACGGATCGCATCGCAGCCCTCGTGGGCGAGCTCCGCGGCCTCGGCGGCGAGGCTCATGAGCTCGAGGACGGCATCCGCATCGTCCCCCGCCCGCTGCGCGGCGGCCTCTGGCGCGCACACCACGATCACCGACTCGCCACCACCGGCGCGCTCATCGGCCTGGCGGTGGACGGGGTCGAGATCGACGACATCGGCACGACCGCCAAGACGATGCCGCAGTTCCCGCAGCTGTGGCGAGGCATGCTCGAGGGCGCATGAGCTGGCTCGACGACCTCGATGACGAGGACGAGGCGGACTTCGACGAGAGCGACATCCGCGTCCGGCCCAACCCGAAGGCCAACCGCCCGCGCACGAAGCGGCGCCCCGCCCACGCGGACGCCGCAGTGGCGCGCGTTCTCGGCGTCGACCGCGGCCGATACACCGTGCTCGTCGATGAGGACACGCCGCAGGAGCGGACGATCCTCGCGGTGCGCGCACGCGAGCTGCGCAAGACCCCCATCGTCACCGGAGACCGGGCACGGGTCGTGGGCGACCTCTCCGGCTCCGAAGGGACGCTCTGCCGGATCGTCGGGATCCTCGACCGCCGATCCCTCCTCCGTCGCAGTGCCGACGACACCGACCAGGTCGAGCGCATCATCGTCGCCAACGCCGACCAGATGCTCGTGGTCGTCGCCGCCGCGGATCCGGAACCACGGGCCCGCCTCGTGGACCGCTACCTCGTCGCCGCCCTCGACGCCGGCGTACGCCCCCTCCTCGTCGTGACGAAGACCGACCTCGCCGATCCCACCGAGTTCCTCGCGCACTTCGAAGGACTGGGCCTCGAGGTCTTCACCAGCGGACAGGGCGCCGGACAGATGCCGCTGGAGCAGATCGGGAACGCCCTCGTCGGGCACTCCACGGTGTTCGTCGGGCACTCCGGCGTCGGCAAGTCCACTCTCGTGAACGCCCTGGTCCCCGACGCCGGACGCGCGACCGGCCACGTCAACCAGGTCACCGGACGGGGCCGGCACACCTCGAGCTCGACGGTGTCGTTGCGCTATCGCGGCGCCGCGGGCAACGGCTGGGTCATCGACACGCCCGGCGTCCGCTCCTTCGGCCTCGGCCACGTCGACCCCGCGAACATCCTCCGCGCGTTCACCGATCTGGACGAGGTGGCCCGGCGCTGTCCCCGCGGCTGCACGCACCTCCCCGACGCGCCGGACTGCGCGATCATCGAGGCGGTCGCGGCGGGCGAACTCGGGCCCGGCGGCGAGGCGCGCCTGGACTCCCTCCAGCGCCTGCTGGAGACCTTCGCCGCGGGTCGCCGAGGTCCCATAGGCTGAGAGGATGACGCGTCTCTCCACCGGCGACACCGCCCCCGATTTCACCCTCGTCGACCAGGACGGCACCCCCGTGCGCCTCTCGGAGCGCCGCGGGACGGGCGTCGTTCTCTTCTTCTATCCCGCAGCGATGACCCCGGGGTGCACGACGGAGGCCTGCGACTTCCGCGACAGCCTCGCCCCCCTCCAGGCAGCCGGCTACACGGTGCTGGGCATCTCGCGCGACGAGCCGGCGAAGCTCCGCGAGTTCCGCGAGCGCGACGGCCTGACCTACGACCTGCTCAGCGACCCGGACCACAGCGTGCACGAGGCCTACGGCGCGTGGGGCGAGAAGACGAACTACGGCAAGACCGTGCTCGGCGTCATCCGCTCGACCTTCGTCATCGACGGCGACGGCCGTGTCGAGCACGCCATGTACAACGTCAAGGCCACCGGGCACGTCGCACGGGTGCGCTCGCTGCTCGGTCTCGACGCCTGATCAGGACCCGCCTGCGCCGTAGAGCTCTCAGGCGTCGCCGCCCGCACGATCCTCTCGCGGTGGGGCGCTCGCGCGGACCGTCATCGCCAGCAGGACGAGGGTGACGACGGCCGGCGCCGCGAGCGCGAGCGCGATGCCCGGGGCGGCGAAGGCGCCGGTGATCGCTCCGAGCGCCACGGCGAGGATGAGCAGCTGCGTCACGACTCCCCCGGAGCGGCCCCAGCTGCGTTCGCGCCACGTCGCCACGCCGAAGGCGAGGACGGCGGCGGCACCGATCGCGGTGAGGACGGCGAGGGCGATCGCGGTGGTGAGGACGGCGGTGTCGCCGGCGAAGAGCGCGCCGATCTGCCACACGAGGAGCGCCAGGATGCCGAGTCCCTCCGCCACCAGGAGGACCGCGGCAGCGCGTCCCGTCGTTCTCGCCAGCATGCGCGCGACTCCTTCTCCGAACGGTCGGGGTTGTAGGAAGCATCATGTGCTAGACGCGATTCACCAGCGTCTTCCGCACAAACCTGCCGGTCAACCCTTGATTCAGGTAAACCGCTGTGGGACGATTGGTGAAGCAGTGTGCTCCCACAGCGACGTGGGGCGAGTCGATCTCGCACCCTCACCAGAGTAACGGACCCGAATCCGTCCCTCATCTTTTCCCCAATCCCCCCGCATCAAGGAGCACCCCTATGGACTGGCGCGATAAGGCCGCCTGCCTCACCGTCGACCCCGAACTGTTCTTCCCCGTCGGGAACACCGGTCCGGCCGTCGACCAGATCGAGAAGGCCAAGTCCGTCTGCGCACGGTGCACCGTCACCGAAGTATGCCTGCAGTACGCCCTCGAGTCCGGCCAGGACTCGGGCGTCTGGGGAGGTCTCTCCGAAGACGAGCGCCGTGCACTGAAGCGCCGCGCCGCTCGCGCCCGCCGCGCGTCCTGACCCGCGCGCGCATGTCGCCCCGCAAGGGCGTTCAGCCCCGCGCGCGCTCGATGTAGCGCAACGGGATCTCGATCGTGACCTCGGTTCCGCTGCCCATGATCGTGTGCCAGTCGATCGTGCCGCCCAGCTCGCCCTGGATGAGTGTGCGCACGATCTGCGTCCCGAGTCCCCGACCGACCTGACCCTCGGGAAGGCCCGACCCGGTGTCGCGGACGCGGACTTCGAGGGTCTCCCCCGTGCGCTCGGCGATGATTTCGACGTCGCCCTCCTGGCCGGCCAGGCCGTGCTCCACCGCATTGGTGACCAACTCGGTCAGCGCCAGGGCGAGGGGCGTGGCGTACTCGCTCGGCAGCGTCCCGAAGCGGCCCGTCGACCGGGTCTTGGCGCGCGTGTTGGGTGCCGCGGCGACCTCAGCGACGAGCTTCAGGACACGGTCGAAGACGTCGTCGAAGTCGACGTTCTGGGCGAGGCCCTCCGACAGCGTGTCGTGGACCACGGCGATCGCCGACACGCGCCGCATGGCCTGAGTGAGAGCCTCACGGGCCTCTTCGGAGTGCGACCGGCGAGCCTGGATCCGCAGCAGCGACGCCACCGTCTGCAGGTTGTTCTTGACGCGGTGGTGGATCTCGCGGATCGTGGCGTCTTTGGTGATGAGCTCCTGCTCCTGATGGCGGATCTCCGTGACGTCTCGGCATAGGACGATTGCGCCGATACGCGTTCCGCGGTCGCGGAGCGGGATCGTCCGCAGCGACACCGTCACGCCGCGCGCCTCGACGTCGGCGCGCCACGGTGCGCGACCGGTCAGGACCACCGGGAGCGACTCGTCGAACTGACGTTTGCCCGGCAGGATCTGGGTGACGACCTCGACGAGGGACTCGCCCTCGAGTTCGTCGCCGAACCCGAGGCGGTTGAACGCCGAAAGCGCATTGGGGCTCGCGAACGTGGTGACGCCGTCGACATCGAGCCGGACGAGTCCGTCGGACGCGCGCGGTGCGCCGCGGCGCGGCGAGGTCGGAGCCGTGAGATCGGGGAAATCACCCGAGGCGATCATGCCGAAGAGGTCGTCGGCGCAGTCGTTGAAGGTGATCTGCTGCCGAGAGGGGGTCCGCGCCTCTCCGAGGTTGGTGTGACGGGTGAGCACCGCGATCGTCTCGCTGCGCCCGCCGCCGGAACGCGCGACCGGCACCGCGCGCACCCGGGTCGGGGTCTCCTCGAACCAATCGGGCGACGCGGAATCGACGATGCGTCCGGTGTGGAAGGCGTCGCGCACCTGCGTCCGCCACTGGGGCCGGACCCGGTCACCGACGATGTCCCGATAGAACAGCGTCGCCGCGCCGCTGGGCCGGGTGTGCGCCACGGCGACGAACGAGTCGTCGAGGGTCGGAACCCACAGCACGATGTCGGCGAAGGCGAGGTCCGCGAGCAGTTGACCGTCGCCGGCGAGCCGGTGCAGCCACTCGACGTCCTGCGCGCTGGAACGGCCCTGGGCATAGACGAGATCGCTGAGCGTGGACACCCCTCCAGCTTAGGGTTCAGCCCCGGGTCGGCAGCGCCGCGCGCTCCGGTCGGCGGCGCCTGGCCGCCCGGACCCGGCGGGTCGGAGCGTCCGCGCCTGCGGGCCCGGTCGGGGTCGGTGGGAGGACCGCCTCGCCGACGAAGCGACGGATGCCGAGGGTCACGCCCGACCGCGGGGCCACGAGGCCGAGGGGTCGTGCGGCGAGGAGCGCAGCATCCGCAGATCTGCCGTCGTGCGGGAGGAACCACACGTCCTCGATGCCGCCGAACCGGTCGAGGGCTCGACGGACCTGGCCCCGCGCATCGATACCGAGGACTCCCGGGCGCACACGGTTGATCAGCGACACCACCCGGGTGGAGCCGACGATCGCTCTCAGCTCGGCGTGACCACGCAGGTACCGCGCGATGCCGACGGGGTCGGCCGAGCCGACGGCCACCACAAGGTCCGCCGCCTGGAGCGCGGCCACGGTCGCGGCGTTGCGACGCGGACCGTCCTCCAGGTCGCTGACGATCTCCTCGTCGCGCTCGAGCGGCGCGGCGACGTCCACGACGACGTGATCGACCCACCCGCGGCAGGCCGACAGGGCCGCCCCCACCCGCGCAGCGGACAGCTCCGGCCACCGCGACGGCCTGTTCAGCCCCGTCAGCACCTCGACTCCCGTATCGCCGAGCGGAAGGGCGATCCGCGTGAGTTCGGCGGCGTCGAGCGCGCCCCGCTCGGCACTGCGGCAGGCCGCCGCGAACCCCGGACCTTCGTCGGGGAGCGAAAGGCTCAGCGCCTGGGAAGGCGCTGCGGTGTCGGCGTCCACGAGCGCCGTGCGTCGCCCGCCCCGCGCGAGTTCGAGGGCGAGCCCGACCGCGACGGTCGACCGTCCGGGCGCTCCCGCCGGGCCCCACACCGCGATGACCGCCGGCCCGGTCGTCGAGGGCGCGGCGGCGGCGCTGACCGGCTCGGCCGCGAGGACCTCGCACAGCCGCCACACGGGCACGTCCGGTGCGAGCGGGCTCTCGAGGCCCAGCGCCTCGGCTGTGCGGAGGTCGTCCGCAGTCGCCGCGAACGGCACGATACGCGTGCGCGCACGGTCGCACAGCGCCACCACGGCGACGTCGGTGTGCGTCCGGTCGACCGTCAGGATCACCACGTCGGCGTCGGCGAGCGCGCGCAGAGCCTGCGAGGCGTCCGGCTCGGCGAGGTCGTCGCGGGCGAGCAGGCCGAGCGCCTCCGGCGCGAGGACGCCGACCACCTCGATGCCCTCGTGGATCAGCTCGACGGCCCGCCGATCACCGTCGACCACCGCGACAAGCGCTCTCATGAGCCTGCTCCCGCGACCGGCACCACCGACAGTGCGGACTGATCGCTCATGGCGGTGAGCGCCGCGGCGACATCCGATCGCGGGATCACCAGTTCCAGCTGCGCCGCTCCCCCGCCGATCATCGACTCATCGCGCGCGACCGACACGACGGTGGCGTCCGCGACGAGGATCCGCGGCGCGTCGTAGACCCCCCGTTCCCGCTGAGGCGCGGCCCACACCTCCACGACGGTTCCCGCGGCGACGGATGCCGGGACGTCGACGGCGCTGCGCACCACCACGCGGGTCGTTCGGGCCGCATCCGCACTGCCGACCGCAGCGGCCGGAACCAGCTCGCCGACTTCGATCGTGCGCGTCGCCACGAGGCCCGATTCCACGTCGGCGGTGGAGAGGTAGCTCTCGGAGAGGCCTCCGAGGGACACCTCGACGCTCCGCACGACGTCGGCGGTCACCGCCTCACCGGGGACGATGGTGCGCGTCGCGACGTAGGCGGGTGCGGTCGTGCGCGCCGCCTGCACCGTGAACCACACCCCGAGGATCGAGGCCAGGACCAGGATGATCCCGAGGATCAGACGCAGATCGGGGCGCGCGGAGGCCCGGGTCGGACGCGAGGAGACGGCGGCGGTCATGACCCCATGTTCGCGCAGAGCGATGATTCCGCTCCGGCGTTATCCACAGGGGGTGTTTCGTGCCCCTGGACAGCGGGTGCGGCGGGTCGATAATGGGGGCATGCCCGAGAACTCCACCCCTGCCGTGCGCCTTCTCGCGCCCAGCCAGGTGGCCGAGATCCTCGGAGTGGGCGTCGATGAGGTCATCGCCCTCGTGATGGACGGTCGACTGCGCGGCATGCGCGTGGGTGCGCCCGCGCAGTGGCGGGTCGACGAGGCCAGCATCTCGACATATCTCGACGATCAGGCCGAGGAGGCCCGGCGCATCGCGCTGTGGCACCAGTCGCAGACCGCGAGCTTCCCGGAGCTCTGGGGCACCGGCATCGTGCGCAACCCGGACTGACCACCGTCAGCGGAGGACGGCGGCGGCCTCGAGCCGCACCCAGGCGACGGCGTCGAACGGGATCATGCGGAACCCCGTGACGGATGCCGCCCGCCGCGGGGATCCCGGGTCGTGGAGGGCGAGGTCGAGGTGATCCGCTCCCGCCCGATCGATCGTGCCGCTGAGCGCCGCACCGTCACGCAGGTGGACCGTCACCGCGAGGCGGCGACGGACGAGGTCGCGCAGGACGAACCCGAATGACATGCGATCCCTCAGGCCCGGCGGACGGTCGGCGGGGCGGGCGGTCGCGAGCATCGCGGCGTGGGTGAGGGCGAGGCCCCGCACGGCTGCGAAGGGGACGAGCGCGGCGACCGTTGCGGACTCGGCGAGATCGAGTGCCAGCCAGTCCGATCCCGCGGAGGTGACCGTGCCGCGAAGCCGGTCGGACGCGGCGTCGATCGTGACCTCCACACCCCGGGCATCCGGCGAGCCCGGCGCCAGCGCGCGGAGGCGGGCGGCGAAGCCGAGGGTCGACAGACGCAGCCGTTCCGCCTCCGTGTCGAGCGCGGCCCGCTCGGCTTCCCACTCCGAAGCGACCTGGTCTTCCAGGTCGTCGAAAAAGCGATCCCATCGCACCTGGGCAGGTTAGGCCAATCGTGAGGAGTCGATGAGAAGTTGTCCACAGGAGCCGTCGGGGCATGTTCCTGGGAGTTGCCTCTGTGTTCTACTACCGGCACAAACCTCCCCGTCCAGATTGGCCGACATGTCACCCTCGCCCGCCGAACGACCCCGCGACTCCTTCGCTCCGGGGGCGGCCGAGCTCTCGGAGTTCTTCGCCCCGCAGCGCACCTCTTCCCACGCGCTCCCGGAGCCTGAACCGTTCCTCCGGAACATCACCGTCGGAGTGTTCGAGGTCCTCGCCGGTGTCCGCGAGGTGGAGCAATTGGCACGCTGGCTCACCGAGGACGCGTACCGCAAGCTCGTCACCCGTGCGGCCATGGCGACGCGTGCGCGCAGTGCCCGTGGCGTCCCGGCGATGCGGCCGGTGCACACGATCCTCTCGGTCCGGGCCACCCGCCCGGCGGACGGTGTCGTCGAAGCCGTGGTGATCGTCCAGGGACCGGCGCGCACGCGCGCGGTCGCCCTTCGCCTCGAGGGCATGGACGGCCGCTGGCGCTCGCCCTCCCTCGCGGTGCTCTGAGGGCCGGATCCCGCTCCGCGTCGCCTGACCCCGGATCAGCCCCGGCCGGCCGCGGAGGCGCCGAATCGGCGTCCGCCTATCGGCAGACGACGCACCCGGCGCCTCACGGCCGGTACGACGCCAGGAAGTTCCCGAGCCTCTCGATGGCCTCGGTGAGCACGCGAGCCTCCGGAAGGGTGACGATGCGGACGTGATCGGGGGTCGGCCAGTTGAAACCGGTCCCCTGCACGAGCAGCACATGCTCGGCGATGAGGAAGTCGTAGACGAACTTCGCGTCGTCCGGGATCTCGTAGACCTCCGGGTCGAACCGGGGGAAGGCGTACAGGGCGCCCTGCGGCTTGGCGCAGGCGACGCCCGGAATCGACTCGAGGGCATTCCACGCGGCATCCCGCTGCTCGTGGAGACGGCCCGCGGGGGCGATGAGGGCATCGATGGACTGGATGCCGGACAGCGCCGCCTGCACCGCGAACTGCGCGGGGACATTGGGACACAGACGCGTCGAGGCGAGGAGCTGGATCCCCTCGAGGAAGCCCGCGGCGTGCGCCTTCGGACCGGTGATGACGAGCCAGCCGGAGCGATACCCGGCCACCCGGTAGGTCTTGGACAGGCCGTTGAACGTCAGGCAGAGCAGGTCCGGTGCGATCGTGGCCATCGGGATGTGGCGCGCGTCGTCGAAGACGATGCGGTCGTAGATCTCGTCGGAGAGCAGGAGCAGCGAGTGCTCGCGGGCGATCTCGGCGATGCCCTCGAGCACCTCGCGCGTGTACACGGCGCCGGTGGGGTTGTTCGGGTTGATCACCACGATCGCCTTGGTGCGCGGCGTGACCTTCGAGCGGATGTCGTCGAGATCCGGCTGCCACCCGTTCAGGTTGTCGCACCGGTAGTGGATCGGATCGCCGCCGGCGAGGCTCGTCATCGCCGTCCAGAGCGGATAGTCCGGAGCCGGGATGAGGACCTCGTCGCCCTCGTCGAGCAGCGCCTGCATGGTCATGGTGATGAGTTCGGAGACACCGTTGCCGAGGTAGACGTCATCCGGGTCCACGTGAGGAAAGCCCGGCTCCTGCTCGTACCGCGAGACGACCGCGCGCCGCGCGGGCATGATGCCCCGGCTGTCGCTGTAGCCGTGCGCCTGCGGCACGGCCTCGATCATGTCGCGCACGATCTGGAACGGCGCCTCGAATCCGAACACGGCGGGGTTGCCGGTGTTGAGCTTCAGGATGGTGTGCCCGTCGGCCTCGAGCTGGTCGGCGGCGATGAGCGCCTGCCCTCTGATCTCGTAGAGGACGTTCTTCAGCTTGCTCGACTGATCGAGCGGACGCAGGGGGCTCATCGCCCCAGGATATCGAGCGGGCCACCGGGCCAATCGACCGACGGTGGCCCGCTCGCTCGCGGTCAGCGGAGAACCGCGATCACTTCTTCTTGTCGGCAGCGCGTCGCTGGGCGCGATTCAGGGCACCCGAACCGGCGTCCTCGCCGGACTCGACCTTCTGCCCGAACGCACCTCGGACCTCTTCCGCAGGAGCGGCGCCGGGCGCCGACGCTGCGGCCGCCTGCCGCATCCGGTTCGTCGATGCCTGCTGGACCTGGCCGCGCTCGTTGCGGACCTCGACCTCGCCCGCGTCGTTGGCGGCGGTGTACTCCAGCCGTGCGTTCTCGACGGGGGTGGCACCCAGACCCTTCGCCTCGACCTGCGGTTCGCCGGCGTCGGCGCGGCGCACCTCGACCTCGAGGTTGTAGAGGTAGCCGACCGACTCCTCCTTGATCTGGCCCATCATCGCCTGGAACATCTGGTAGCCCTCGCGCTGATACTCGATCAGCGGGTCGCGCTGTGCCATCGCGCGCAATCCGATGCCGTCCTTGAGATAGTCCATCTCGTAGAGGTGGTCGCGCCAGCGACGATCGAGCACCTGCAGGACGACGCGACGCTCGAGCTCGCGCATGGCCGGCTCACCGAGCGACTCCTCGCGCTTGGCGTACGCGATCCGCGCGTCGGAGAGGATCTCGCGCTTCAGCCCCTCGGGGGTGATGCCGCCCTTGCGTCCCGCACCCTCCGCCACGACCTCGTCGATCGACACGTCGACGGGGTAGAGCGTCTTCAGCTCGGTCCACAGCGCGTCGAAGTCCCAGCTCTCGTTGTGACCGGTGCCGGTGTGGTCGTCGATGAGGGAGTTGATCGCATCCTCGATGAAGTGCTGCACGCGGTCGGCGATGTCGTCGCCGTGCAGGATCTGACGACGATCCGAGTAGATCGCCTCGCGCTGCCGGTTCAGGACGTCGTCGTACTTCAGCACGTTCTTGCGGATCTCGGCGTTGCGGGACTCCACCTGACTCTGCGCGCTCTTGATGGCACGCGAGACCATGCCGGATTCGATCGCGACGTCGTCGGGGAAGTTCGTCCGCGCCAGGATCGCCTCGGCCGCCCCCGACTGGAACAGGCGCATGAGGTCGTCCGTGAGCGACAGGTAGAACCGGCTCTCCCCCGGGTCACCCTGACGACCCGAACGGCCGCGCAGCTGGTTGTCGATGCGGCGCGACTCGTGGCGTTCGGTGCCGAGGACGTAGAGCCCGCCGGCGGCGACGACCTGCGCGCCTTCCTCGTCGACCGTGGCCTTCGTGGACTGGTAGACCTCGTCCCAGGCCGCCTCGTACTCTTCGGGCGTCTCGACCGGGTCGAGGCCGCGGGACTTCATCTCCTGGACCGCGAGGAACTCCGCGTTCCCGCCGAGCATGATGTCGGTGCCACGACCGGCCATGTTGGTCGCGACCGTCACGGCCCCGAGGCGTCCCGCCCGAGCGACGATCTCGGCCTCGCGGGCGTGGTTCTTCGCGTTGAGGACCTCGTGCTTGATGCCCTTCTTCGCGAGGAGCCGCGAGAGGTACTCGCTCTTCTCGACGCTGACGGTTCCGACCAGCACCGGCTGGCCCTTCTCGTGACGCGCGACGATGTCCTCGACGACCTGCTCGAACTTCGCCTGCTCGTTCTTGTAGACGAGATCGGGCATGTCCTTGCGGACCATCGGCTTGTTCGTGGGGATCGGGACCACGCCGAGCTTGTAGGTCGACATGAACTCCGCCGCCTCGGTCTCGGCGGTACCGGTCATGCCGGCGAGCTTGTTGTAGAGGCGGAAGTAGTTCTGGAGCGTGACGGTGGCGAGCGTCTGGTTCTCGGCCTTGACGGGCACGCCCTCCTTCGCCTCGATGGCCTGGTGGATGCCCTCGTTGTACCGGCGGCCCACCAGGATGCGACCGGTGTGCTCGTCGACGATCATGACCTCGTCGTTCATGACGACGTAGTCGCTGTCGCGCTTGAACAGCGCCAGCGCCTTGATCGAGTTGTTGAGGAACGAGATCAGCGGCGTGTTGGCCGATTCGTAGAGGTTGTCGATGCCGAGGTAGTCCTCGACCTTCTCGATACCGGGCTCGAGGACACCGATGGTGCGCTTCTTCTCGTCGACCTCGTAGTCAACACCCGCCTCGAGCGTCTTGGCGATCCGCGCGAACTCCACGAACCAGCGGTTGGCCTCACCCGACGACGGGCCCGAGATGATCAGCGGCGTACGCGCCTCGTCGATGAGGATCGAGTCGACCTCGTCGACGATGGCGAAGAAGTGACCGCGCTGAACGAGATCCTCCTTGCGCCACGCCATGTTGTCGCGCAGGTAATCGAAGCCGAACTCGTTGTTCGTGCCGTAG
Source organism: Microbacterium aurantiacum (assembly GCF_021654035.1). GTDB lineage: Bacteria > Actinomycetota > Actinomycetes > Actinomycetales > Microbacteriaceae > Microbacterium > Microbacterium aurantiacum. The sequence continues at coordinate 130,643 of NZ_JAJPDW010000003.1, read as the reverse complement.
GTGATGTCGGCGTTGTACTGCTCACGACGCACCTCCGGAGTCTGCCCGGACACGATCGTCCCGGTCGTCATCCCGAGGGCGCGGTAGATGCGACCCATGAGCTCGGACTGGTAGGACGCGAGGAAGTCGTTCACGGTGATCACGTGCACGCCCTGGCCGGCGATGGCGTTGAGGTACACCGGGAAGGCACCGGTCAGCGTCTTGCCCTCACCGGTCTTCATCTCGGCGATGTTGCCGAGGTGGAGGGCGGCGCCGCCCATGATCTGCACGTCGTAGGCGCGCTGCCCGAGCGTGCGCTTGGCGGCCTCGCGCACGGCGGCGAACGCCTCCGGCATCAGCTGGTCCAGCGTCGCCCCGGCTTCGTAGCGGGCGCGCAGCTCGGCCGTCTCGCCCCGGAGCTCCTCGTCGGTGAGGGCCTCGTAGTCCTCTTCGAGGGCGTTGACGGCCTTGACGACCTGGTGAAGCCGCCGAAGGATCCGTCCCTCGCCGGCGCGAAGCAGTTTCTCGAGAGGGTTGGCCACGAAAAGATCTCCATCTGTCGGGTGCGACGCGAGGCGTCGGGCCCCCGGGCGACGCCCGGGCACACTCGCCCATGTTATCCACCTGTGACCTTGAGGTGTGCTGGACGGGGCGAGCGGGGACGCATCCCTATACTCGGAAAACACATACCCGGTATGCAGACCGCCGCGACGGCGGAGTCGAGGAGTCGTCGATGTCGGTGCGTCAGAGCCTCTTGGCGATCCTCGATCAGGGCGCCTGCTACGGCTATCAGCTGCGCGCGGAGTTCGACCGCCGCACCGGATCGACCTGGCCTCTGAACGTCGGGCAGATCTACAACACCCTCGACCGGCTCGAGCGCGACGGTCTGGTCCGCCGCGGCGAGGCCGACGAGCTCGGGCACGTCTACTGGCACATCACTGATCCGGGCCGTATCGAAGTGCGGGCCTGGCTCGACGAACCCGTCGTCCGCACCGCCGGCACGCGCGACGCGCTCGCGATCAAACTCGCCGTCGCCGCCACACTCCCCGGAGTGGATGCCGCGGACCTCGTCCGCCGTCAGCGGGAGGTCTCCGCCCGGATCCTGGAGGAGCTGCGCGCATCGCACCTCCTCGATGCCGCGACCGACGACGCGGAGGACTTCGCCCGCTCGCTCGTCCGAGAGGCGGTGGTCTTCCAAGCCGAGGCCGAAGTGCGCTGGCTGGACCACCTCGCCGGCCTCCTGGCGCAGCATCCCACCCCCGCGATGGGCCTGTCCCTGTCGACGCAGACGCCAAAGCGCGGGCGTCCGGTGACCGCCTCGGTCGCCTGAGCACACCGGTCCTCGGACGGCATGCTGTCGCCTCACAGGCCGCGCACACTACCCTGAAGCGTGACCGAAACACAGCCTTCGCCCGATTCCGACCCCCAGATCGAGGCCGAGGCTCCGCAGGAGCCCGCCTCGCCGACCTTCGCCGACCTCGGTCTCGGAGACGCGGTGCAGCAAGCGCTCCGCGGCGTCGGATACGAAACCCCCTCCGCCATCCAGGCCGCCACGATCCCGCCGCTGCTCGCCGGCCGCGATGTGGTGGGCCTCGCTCAGACCGGCACCGGCAAGACCGCCGCGTTCGCCCTGCCGGTCATCGATCGTCTCGATCTGACCCAGAAGACGCCGCAGGCCCTCGTGCTCGCGCCGACCCGCGAACTCGCCCTCCAGGTCTGCGAGGCGTTCGAGAAGTACGCCTCCCACCTCGACGGCGTGCACGTCCTCCCCGTCTACGGCGGGCAGGGCTACGGGGTGCAGCTGTCGGCCCTCCGCCGCGGCGTGCACATCGTCGTCGGCACCCCCGGACGCATCATCGACCACCTCGAGAAGGGCACGCTCGATCTCTCCGAGCTGCGCTACCTCGTGCTCGACGAGGCCGACGAGATGCTGAAGATGGGCTTCGCCGAGGACGTCGAGACGATCCTCGCCGACACGCCCAAGACCAAGCAGGTCGCCCTTTTCTCGGCGACGATGCCGGCATCCATCCGACGGATGTCGCAGCAGTACCTGAACGATCCCGCCGAGATCACGGTCAAGACCAAGACGACCACCTCGGCGACGATCAGCCAGCGCTACCTCATGGTCTCGTGGCAGCAGAAGATGGATGCCCTGACCCGCATCCTCGAGGTCGAGAACTTCGACGGCATGATCGTCTTCGGCCGCACGCGCAGTGTGACCGAGGAGATCGCCGAGAAGCTCCGCGCCCGCGGATACTCCGCCGCCGCCATCAACGGCGACGTCGCGCAGCCGATGCGCGAGAAGACGGTGAACCAGCTGAAGACCGGCGCCCTCGACGTGCTCGTGGCCACCGATGTCGCCGCCCGCGGGCTCGACGTCGAGCGGATCTCCCACGTCGTCAACTTCGACATCCCCACCGACACCGAGTCGTACGTGCACCGCATCGGACGCACCGGTCGCGCGGGCCGCACCGGCGACGCCATCAGCTTCGTCACGCCGCGCGAGCGTTGGCTCGTCAAGGCCATCGAGAAGGCCACGCGGCAGGAGGTGACCGAGATGTCGCTGCCGAGCGTGGACGAGGTCAACGAGACCCGCCTCACTCGGTTCGACGACCGCATCACGGCCGCGCTCGCCGAGACGGAGCGCGTGGACCGCTTCCGTGACATCATCGCCCACTACGTGCGCAACCACGATGTGCCCGAGGTCGATGTCGCGGCCGCGCTCGCGATCGTCGCGCAGGGAGAGACCCCGCTGCTGCTCGAGCCCGATCCCGAGCCCTCCGTGCGTCCTGCCCGCGCGGCGCGCGACGGCGAGCGCCCGGGGACTGCACGCGACCGCGGCACGGACCGGGACCGCGGCGGCGAGCGCGGCCCGCGCAAGGCGCCCCGCGGCGGGTTCGCCATGTACCGCATCGCGGTCGGCAAGCGCCACCGTGTCGAGCCCCGCCAGATCGTCGGCGCGCTCGCGAACGAGGGAGGGCTGCGTCGCGACGACTTCGGTGCGATCCAGATCCGCCCCGACTTCTCGCTCGTCGAGCTGCCGTCGCCCCTGCCCGCCGGCACCCTGGAGCGCCTCAGCGACACCCGCATCTCGGGTCGACTGATCGAGCTGCGCCCCGACACCGGGGGCCCCCGCCGACGCGACGGCGACCGCGACGACGATGCGCGCGGCCGGAAGCGCCGCCACGGCAGCTCCCGCGACTGACGACGCCACCCCGCCTCGGCAGGGCCCCTTCACGTTCGCCGAGAGCGCGAGGGCGGTCCCGCCGAGTGGGCGGGTGCCTGCATAGGATCGAGAGCATGGCCGGATTCTGGGGCAGTCGTAAGAAAGAGCGCGAGGAGCTCGCCGCGGCGGACGCCGACCTCGCACGCAACGCGCAGACGGCGCTGGTCGAGGCGGACGAGCGCATCCGCACCACGTCGGACGAGCTGGTCTTCGCCGTCGCGGAGCTCGGGAACGACGCCACGAAGGACCTCCGCGACGCCCTCGACGCCGTGCGCACGCACCTGCAGGAGGCCTTCCACCTCCACCAGCTGAACCACGACGAGATCCCGGACACGCCAGAGGAGCTCCGCACCCGGAACGCCCGCATCGTCCAGCTGTGCGAGTGGGCCGGTGCGCTGCTGGACGACCGGACCGGCGCACTGTCCGAGGCGATCGCGCGGGCTCGACGGGCCCCGGAGATCATCGCGCGCGTACGCGCGGATGCCGCCACCCTGCGCACCCGTCTCCCCCACGCGCGCGACACCGTGGAGCGCCTGGCCGCCCGCTACTCCGACCACGCCCTCGCCCAGGTGCGCTCGAACCCCGCCGAAGCGGATCAGCTCCTCGGCTTCGCCGAGCACAGCGCGTCGGTCGCCGAGCGTCGACGCGACGCCGGCAACCGCGAGCAGGCCAACATGGCCCTCGAAGCGGCGACGGAATCGGTGCGTCGCGCCGAGACCCTGATCGATGCGGTCGAGACGTTCGAGGTCGAAGCGCTCCGGGCCGAATCCCTCCTCGCCGCGATCATCGAGGACTCGCGCGAGGACATCGCCGTGGCCTTGCGTGAACCGCACTCCCCCGCGGTGAGCACCGCGATCGGGAATCTGCAGGCCGCCCTCGCCGCCCTGCCCGCGGCGGGCGTGAACACGGACCCCTTCGAGCAGCTGTCCCGCCTCCGCGAGGCCAATTCCGGGTTGGATGCCGCCATCGCCGCCGCCCGCGAGCGCGCCGCGCGCCCGATCCCGCCTCTCGAGCACGTCCGGCATGCCATCGACGACGCCGACCGTCAGCTCGCCGTCGCACGCGACGTCATCGCGGGCCACCGCGGATGGATCGGCGCAGACGCCCGGACCCGCCTGGCCGAGGCCGAGCGCGTCCGGCAGGACCTCGATCGCGCCCTCGGCACGAGCGCGTCGACCGCGGTGACGATCGCGGAGGACGACCGCGAGCCCGCGATGGCGCACGCCCGGCGCGCGGCGTTCCTCGCCGGCGAAGCGCTGCAGCTCGCCCAGCGCGACATCGACCAGTCCCGTCCGCAGAACCCCGACTCGTGGGGCGGCGGACCCGGCTGGGGCGGTGGCGGACGCCGCGACGGCGGTTCGGGCGTGATGGGCGGCCTCCTCGGCGGCCTCGTGATCGGCAGCCTCCTGGACGGCATGTTCGACTGACCCCGGCGTCGGCGTACCGTCCGGGCGTCCACGCCCCGACGCGCGTGTGCCCCGGCACACGGCCGGGGCACACGCGGGTTGTCAGGACGCCACGACCTCCGGGGCCGTCTGCGTCGTCAGCGCGATGACACCGTAGTCCCATCCCTTGCGGCGGTACACCACACTCGGCTGGTCGCTCCGGGCATCGATGAACAGGAAGAAGTCGTGCCCGACCAGCTCCATGCGGTCGACGGCATCCTCCACGGTCATCCACTCCGCGTCGAAGCTCTTCGTGCGGATGACGACCGGGGTGTAATCCGCCTCCTCCTCCGCCGCGACGACCGGGACTTCCCCGGTGGCCACGGCGCGGAGCATCTCCACGGATGCCGGCTGCACGTCGATGCCGTGCAGCTCGCCGCTCTCCTTCTCGAACTTCGCCCCGCGCGGGTGGTTCCGCGCGTCGATGCGCTTGTCCTTCGCGCGACGCAGCTGCTCGCACAGCTTGTCCACGGCGAGATCGAGGGCGGTGAACTTGTCCCCGTCCGTGGCCTCCGCCCGCACGATGGGTCCCTTGCCGGTCACGGTGAGTTCGACGGTGTCGTCCTCGACCCGGCCATTGTGGTACGCGCGGTGAGTGACCTTCACGTCCACGCGCTGCGCGCGGGGAGCGAGGTGCTCGATCCGGGTGACCTTGTCTTCGACGACCGAGCGGAATCGCTCGGTGATGCTCACACCCACGCCGACGATGCTGGTTTCCATCCCTGACCTCCTTGTTCCGGTCCACCCGGTCAAGGGCGGACCTTCAGTCGCCTTGTGCACTCCACGCTAGTGCCGCGGGAGGCCGAAGTCACCTGGCAGTTTCCGATGCACCGAGCCCACCCGTCCCGTCTCGAGCGGAGGCGCCGTAACGCCGCGGCGTGGCCGCGAGGGCGACCGCGGCGACGACATGCGCCCCCTCCGCGCGCAGGGCCCGCACCGCGTCTTCGAGCGACGCGCCGGTCGTCACCACGTCGTCGAGGACGATCACGGGCAGCCCTCGCACACCCGCCGCCACGAGACTTCCCCGCACGTTCCGGCGCCGCCCCTCGACATCGAGCCCGCGCTGGTCCGCGGTTGCCCGCGCAAGCCGCAGACAGCGCCGGATCGGGAGGCCGGCGCGGAGGGCGAGAAGCTCCGGAACCCGGTAGCCGCGGCGCCGGAACGCCGCTCGCGAGGTCGGCATGGGCGCGAAGACCGTCGCGTCGTGCGCGACGGAATCGACGGCGGCACGGAGAGCGGGTCCCAGCGCGCGCGCGATCGACGTCCTCCCCTCCTCCTTCAACGCGCGCATCACGCGCGCGGGGATCCCCTCGAACCGCAGGGCGCTCGCCAGCGCGAGGTCGGTACCGGGCACGCGCCCGTGCACCACGGCGGGCGCGAGGGCGGCCTCGCACGTCGCGCAGAGGGCGATGTCCTCGGCGCCGCACCCGGCGCACTCGACCGGGAGCAGCAGGGTGAGCGCGTCGGCGAGCGCGCCGCGCACCGTCGCGGACCATCGCGAGGCATCCATCCGCCGAGCCTCGCGCCCGGTGTGCTCCTCACGCCGCGCGGGTGCGGCATCCGTGGAAGAACGCGGCCTCGGGGCGCCGGGGCCGCGCCTGGGGAGGAGGGCGCCGGTGAAGGGTTACTGCGGTGCGCCCTGCTGCGTCGCGAGGACACGGATGCCGGCGGCCGCCTGCTGCCACGTGGACCCGCGCCGAACGTACAGCGCGCCGTCCTCGCCGCGCAGGCGCACATTCGACAGCGACGTTCCGCCGGCGAGGGAGGCTGCGTCCCGTGGCGCCACCACCGTCGTACCCGGACCCCCCACGGCCTGCTCGAGGACGACGGTCGTGTCGTCCTGTCGCACGAGGACGCCGACGGTCTGGTCGTCGAGCCAGGCGACGTCGACGCCCGACCCGCCGAGGACCGACAGGAGCAGGGGCTCGTCCAGGACGATGGCGCCCTCGTCGGCACCGCGTCCGACCCCCGCGACCCACAGCACGGACCGGCCCCCCGCGGTCACCACGGCGGCGAGCCGGGTGCCGTCGCGGGAGAGCGAGAAGGCTTCGATGCCGGTCGCGTCCGGGAATGCACCCTCGACGTCGATCGGCTCCCCCGCGAGGGGGAAGACGCGCAGCGCCGACGGGTCCTCGCGCGGGACGCTCCAGACCCCGCCGCCGGGACCGATCGTGGGGTCGAGGAGGCCCGCGCGCTCGTCGAGGACCACGCTGGTCCGATCGTCGCGGACCCGCGCGACTTCACCGGTCCGGAGCAGAAGCGCGGCGAGATCGCGATCGACGGAGGTCTGGATCGCCACGGGGTCTACCGTCGTCATCACGTCGCTCAGTCCCGCGACCGGCTCGAGCTCGTCACCGGCGAGGTAACCGAAGCCGAGCTCGGTCAGCACGAGCGGGGCGCCGGGGATGCGCGTGGAGCGGACGGGCGCGGCGGTCGCCTCGAGCGGCGTGCCGTCGACGCTCATCTGCACGGCCGTGACGTTCGCCGTCGCGAGACTCGCCTCCAGCTGGGCCTGCATCCGATCGAGTGCCTGCGTGTCGGACGCGAGGACGCTCTCGGTGAGCTCCACCTCGGCCACGCCCGCGGACACGGGCACCGTCGGCCGGGCCTCGACGCCCTCGGGGAAGGCGGAGAACACGGCGCCGTCGAGCCAGTCGCTCTTGCTGCGGTTGACCAGCGCGTCGACGATGCTCGTCGCGGCGGTCGTGGTGGGGAACCACCGCACGTCGGGGACGAGGTACTCCCACCCGGGCGAGAAGTACATCACCGCGTACTCGTGGAAGACGCTCGGGAACAGCGCGCGGTCGAGGACCACGCCGTCCGGGGCGGCGGTGATCCGCCATTCGCCGTCGTCCTGCTGGGCGAGTTCGTACGACAGGGTGGTCGCCGCTTCATCGGCCTGCTGGTACGAGCCGCGGGCGTCGGTCGTGCCCACCACCGTCAACGACACCGAGACGAGGCCCTCCCCCGTCTCGACCGGCACGCGGTCGTTCTCGAGGTCGATGATCACGCCCGCCGACGGACGCCACGCCGACCGGAAGCCCGGCGCGAGGAACTCCCGCGCGCGCTCCCACCGGGCGCCCGCGCCCGGGGCGGACCCGGCGCGGATGAAGCCCTCGACGATCTGTTGCGGCGTCGCGCCGGGAAGCGGACCGACCGGCCGGAAGAAGACCTCCTGCGACCCCTCGGCCTCACCGGGCGCGCGTCCCGGATTGACCGGGCCGCTCGTGGGGAGACCGGCGCACGCGGTGAGCACGACGGCGAGGAGCGCGGCGCCGAGCCACGCGAAGAGGCGACGTCCCGCGGTCATCGTGCGCCCTCCGTCTGGGAACCGTCGGGCAGGAGCACGTCGATCGGCTGCGTGCCGCCGAGGGCGTCGAGCGGAGCCGCGGAGTCGTCGCCGGGATCGAGCGCGATCGGCGAGGGCCCGGTGAGCACTCCTCCGCGCCGCGGAAGGGTGAGGACGAAGTGCGAACCGCGGCCGACCTCGGTCCACACCGCCAGGTCGCCGCCGTGCAGGCGCGCATCGCCGAGCGAGATCGACAGTCCGAGACCCGTGCCGCCGATGGTCCGCTTCCGGGACGGATCGGCGCGCCAGAACCGGTCGAAGACCCGCTCGGCATCCGCGGCCTTCATGCCGAGACCGTAGTCGCGCACCCCGAGCGCCACCGCCTGCTGGTCGCTGTCGACGGTGACGACGATGGGACGGCCCTCCCCGTGTTCGATGGCGTTGCCGAGGAGGTTACGGACCACCCGGCGCACCCGGCGCGGATCCATGTCGACCGGGGAATATCCTCCCGGAGCGACCAGACGGACGTCAGTGCCGTTCTGGTCGGCGAGCTGCTGCATCGAGGCGATGACATCCTCCGCGAGATGGGCGAGGCTCGTCGGCTCGAGTTCCAGCTGCACCGACCCCGCGTCGTAGCGCGAGATCTCCAGGAGGTCGGTCAGGAGGGTCTCGAAGCGCTGGACCTGGGCGTTCAGGAGCTCGGCGGCGCGGGCGGTGGCCGGATCGAACTCCTCGCGTCGGTCGTTGATCATGTCCGCGGCCAGGCGGATCGTCGTCAGCGGCGTCCGCAGTTCGTGCGAGACGTCCGACACGAAGCGCTGCTGCACGAGGGAGAGATCGGCGAGCTCTTTGATCTGCGATTCGATGCTGTCGGCCATCGCGTTGAAGGAGCGCCCGAGCGTCGCCAGCTCGTCCTCACCCCGCACCGGAAGCCGCACACCGAGCTCGCCCGCGGCGAGCTTCGCGCTGGTGTCGGCGGCCTCGCCGATCGGCGTGGTCACCGAGCGAAGGACGAACCATGCGATGCCGCTGATCAGCAGCACCAGTCCGATGCCGACGATCCACAGGGTGCTCTGCACGAAGCCCAGGGTCTGGGGTGCGCCGGCGAGGTCGTAGCCGAGGTACAGCTCGTACGGACCGATCTCGGGGACGGACAGCTGCTGCCCGACGAGGATGCCGGGGACCGTGGTGCCGTCACCGGCCGGGAGTGCCACCGACTGCCACCACTGCTGATCCGGATCCAGCTGCACCCGATCGCGCAGGCCGTCGGTGACGATGTCCTCGATGCCGAGGAGGGAGGTGAAGTCCTGCGGGGCGTCGGCGGTGGGCGGCCCGATGCGGAACGCCGCGCTGACCGTGCTCGCCGACTGCTGTGCCAGGGTGTTGCGCACGACCGTCCAGACGTTCTGCAGCTGGACGCCGTCACCCTGCACCGACGCGTCGATCGTCCGCTGCGCGGCGACGGTCGCACGCTGGGCGTCGCGCAGCACCTGGTCCTTGCGCGACTCGAAGAGCTCGTTCTGGATCGCCAGGGCCATCCAGACGCAGGCCACGGTCACCGCGAGCGCCGTGAGACCGAGCGTCACCAGGATCGTGCGGAACCGCAGACTCCGTCGCCAGAGGGTCCGGAGGTTCCGCCACCACACCCGCCATCGCACACGGCGGCTGAGGGGTGTCGCGGTGGTGATCACCCCGGTAGTGACGGTCCCCGCGGGATCCGCGCCCGGGGTGGACGACAGCGTCACCTCACACGACCGTGCCCGCTCGATAGCCCACACCGCGCACCGTCGTGACGATCCGCGGGTTGTCGGGGTCGAGCTCGACCTTGGCGCGCAGGCGCTGGACGTGCACGTTCACCAGTCGCGTGTCGGCCTTGTAGTGATAGCCCCAGACCTGCTCGAGGAGCATCTCGCGCGAGAAGACCTGCTGCGGCTTCGAGGCGAGGGCCACGAGGAGCTCGAACTCCAGAGGCGTGAGCGGGATGACCTCGTCACCGCGCCGGACCTCGTGCGCGGCGACATCGACGGTGAGGTCGCCGATGCGCAGCGTGTCGCTCGCGGGCTGACCGGCCGGACGCAGACGCGTGCGGATGCGGGCGACCAGCTCTTTCGGGTTGAACGGCTTGACGATGTAGTCGTCCGCGCCGGACTCCAGGCCCTTCACCACGTCGGCCGTGTCGGTGCGCGCGGTGAGCATGATGATCGGGATGCCGGACTCCGCGCGCACGCGGGTGCAGATCTCGATCCCGTCCATGCCGGGGAGCATGAGGTCGAGGAGGATGAGGTCGGGCCGCTCGGTGCGCCACGCCTCGACCGCCTGCCCGCCGTCCGCGCAGAAAGCCGTGTCGAAACCCTCCGTGCGCAGGACGATGCCGATCATCTCGGCGAGAGCGGTGTCGTCATCGACCACCAGGATGCGTGAGGTCATCTCGCGGGTTCGTCCTCCACGTTCGGCGGGGTCGCCGATCAAGCGGTCCCCGTGCGCTTGTCACAGAGTAGTCGACCCGTCTGGATACCCGCCGCACACCGGGCCGGTGTCGCCGCCCGGCCGCGGCGCGTGTGACACGATAGGACCACCCGTCCGGTCCCCGAGACAGGACGGCATCCGAGCACAGGGAAACCATGCACAAGGGGGCACCGTGACCGCGTACCCGGCCTGGACGCCGGCTTCTCGCCCGGGGATCATCCCCCTGCATCCGCTCTCCTTCGGCACGATCCTCGGCCGCTCGTTCACGGCGCTGCGGCAGAACCCGCGCGTGCTGCTCGGGTTCGCCCTGGTCGTGCAGACGGTGGCCTATCTCGTCGTGCTCGTCGCCATCGGCGGCGTGGCGTTCGCGACCTTCGCCCGCCTGGACACGGTCCGACCGGGAAGCGAGGAGTTCGAGACGATCCTCGTCGGCTCGATCGCGATCACCGCCATCGCCTCCCTCGTGCTGGGCCTGGCCGCCGGAGCCCTCGGGGTCCTGGTGCAGGCGATCGTGGTGACCGAGGTCACCCACGCGGCCGTCGCCGAGAAGCTGCGCCTGGGACAGCTGTGGCAGCGGGTGAAGCCCGTCGCCTGGCGGCTCATCGGCTACACCGCCCTCATCCTCGTCGTGATCGTCGGCGCGCTGGCGATCGTGGCGCTGGTGATCGTCTCGCTCGCGCTCGTCGCCGTTCCGGTCGCGGTCATCCTCGGCATCCTGATCGTGCTCGGGATGATCCCGCTCGCCTGGTGGCTGACGATCAAGCTCCTCCTCGTGCCGGCGGTCATCCTCATGGAGCAGGCCACGATCGGTCGGGCCATCGGCCGGTCCTGGCGCCTGACGAAGGGGCGCTTCTGGCCCGCCCTGGGCGTGATCTTCCTCATCCCGCTGGTCTTCGGAGCCGTGGGACAGGTCATCTCGATCCCCTTCACCTTTCTCTCCAGCGGCCTGACGACGATCATCTCCCCCACGGGTGACCCCGCCCCGGCCGTGATCATCGGCACGATCGTGACGCTGCTCCTCGCGCAGGTGCTCACCCTCCTCATCCAGGCGGTCGCGGTCGTGGTGACCTCCACCGCGACGGCGCTCATCTACATCGACGCACGGATGCGGCGCGAGGGCCTCGACCTCGACCTCATGGCCTACGTCGAGCAGCGAGATGCGGGTGCCACAGGCCTCGGCGACCCCTACCGGGCCCACATCGGCCGCGAGATCGCCCCGCGTGCGGCTGCGCCGGCGCCCGTGCCCGGTGCCGCGCCCTACCCGCCCGCGGCCGGATATCCCGGCGCGGGGTACACGGCCCCGGGTGCGACGTACGCACCCCCCGCCGGGTACGCACCGGCAGCGGCGCCCGCTCCCCCGACGTCGGAGGCGCCCGCCGCGACGACTCCGGACCCGGCGCCGGAGTCTCCGGCCGCGCCGGCACCGACCCAGTGGGCGGCTCCGGGCACCTCCGGATCCGAGGCCCCGCGCGAGTGAGACCGCCGCTGACCGTCACGGCCGTGCCGCCACTCCTCCCCGACGGGGACGAGGCACGGGAGTGGGCCGAGCGCGAGCTCACCGGCCCCGCCTATCGGATCGCCGAACCGACACCGCTCGATCGTGCCGCGCGCGCGGTCGTGGACTTCTTCACCGACCTCTTCTCCACGCCGCTGGACGGTGGCCTCGGCCCGACCGTCGCGCTCGTCGCGGCGATCGTGGCGGTGCTCCTCATCGGCGCCGCCTTCGCCGTATGGGGGATGCCGCGCCGGCGCCCCCGGGCACCCGCGGCACCGACGATCCTCTTCGGAGAGCGGGAGGACCGATCCGCCGACGACCTCCGACGGGCAGCGGACGAGCGGGCCCGCGCCGGCGACTTCGACGCCGCGGTGGTCCTGCGCTTCCGCGCCCTCGCGCGCGCATGCCTCGAGCGCGGGGTCGTCGACCTCCCGCCCGGTGCCACGGTGCACGCCTTCGCGCGCGCGGCATCGGCATCCTTCCCCGCCTCCCGCGAGGGCCTGGATCGGGTCGCCGACGACTTCGACGACGTGCGCTACCTCCGAAAGCCCGGGTCGGCCGAGGCGTACCGCCGCGTGAGCGAGGTCGACGACGAGATCCGCCGCGCCACGCCCCGCACCGCCGCGGCGGTCCCGGCATGAGCGCGGCATCCGTCTCCGAGCGGACGACCACGCGCGGGCGGCGCATCGGCACGTGGGTCGTGATCGCGCTCGTCCTGCTCCTGGTCGGGGCGGCCGGCGCCGCGATCTCGAGCCTGTCCGAGTGGAGCCAGCGCGGAGTCCTGGACCCGGAGTCGGCGGGCCCGCAGGGCACCCGCGCGGTCGTGGAGATCCTGCGGGAACAGGGTGTGGACGTGCGCGTCGCGCGGTCGCGCGACGATGCGGCCGAGTTGCTCGCGGCCGGGGCGGCGACCCTCGTCCTGCCCGATGCCCCCGCCCTGTCGGATGAGGCGCTGGAAGCCCTCGTCGACGAGGCCGCGGACGTCGTGCTGATCGAGCCCCGTTCGCGCACCCTGTCGATGTTCCTCGCGGATGCCGCACCCGGCGGTGTCGCCGACGGCGACGCGGTCGCCCCCGCCTGCGCGCTGCCCGCCGCAGAGCGCGCCGGCGCGATCACGCCCGGAGTCCTGTATCTCGCGGGGGATGCCGCCACCGCCTGCTATCCGGTCGACGACGCCCACGCCCTGCTCGTCACCGCGGACGGCGACGCCTCGCGCAGCGCCGTGGACGGCCGGTCGATCATGACGAACGAGAACCTCGCCGCCGAGGGCAACGCCGCCCTGTCGCTCGCTCTCCTCGGGCAGAACCCGGTGGCGGTCTGGTACGTCCCGAACGTCGCCGACTCCGACCTGGCGCCCGGCGACCTGTCGCTCGGCGAGCTCACTCCCCCGTGGGTGAGCCCCGTCATCGTGCTGCTCCTCGCGGCGGGCGTCGCGGCGGCGATCTGGCAGGGGCGCCGGTTCGGCCCGCTCGTCGCCGAGCGGCTTCCCGTGACCGTCCGCGCCGCCGAGACGACCCAGGGACGCGCGCGACTCTACGCCCAGACGCGCGACCGCACCCACGCTCTCGACGAGCTGCGGATCGCGGCCCTCCGGCGCCTGGCCCGCGCGCTCGGCCTCGGCCCCGCGGCTTCTGCTGCGGAGATCGCCGATGCCGCGGCGCTGCGCACCGGCACCGACCGCGGCGTCGCCCGCGGCATCCTGATCGACGACCTCCCCGGCACCGACGAGCGTTTCGTCGCCGTCGCCGCGTCCCTGCGAGACCTCGAGGAGGCCGTGCACGCGGCCGTCCGACCGGAAAGGAACACCCCGTGACCGATTCCCCGCTCACCCCCGCCGCCGATGTCGCGGCATCCGTCGCCGGCTCCCCCCTCGACGACGCGGCGCTCCGCGAGGCCATGAACCGCGTGCGCACCGAGGTCGGCAAGGCCGTCGTCGGACAGGACGGCACCGTCACCGGGCTCCTGATCGCGCTGCTGGCTCGCGGCCACGTGCTGCTCGAGGGTGTGCCGGGGGTGGCCAAGACGCTTCTCGTACGCGCGTTCAGCACCGCCCTGGGGCTGGACACCAAGCGCATCCAGTTCACCCCGGACCTGATGCCCGGCGACGTGTCGGGTTCGCTCGTCTACGACGCGCGAACCGGCGAGTTCGAGTTCCGCGACGGACCGGTGTTCACCAACATCGTGCTCGCGGACGAGATCAACCGGACCCCGCCCAAGACGCAGTCCGCCCTCCTGGAGGCGATGGAGGAACGCCAGGTGTCGACCGACGGGGTCTCGCGACGCCTCCCCGATCCGTTCCTCGTCGCGGCCACGCAGAACCCGATCGAGCACGAGGGCACCTACACGCTCCCCGAGGCGCAGCTGGACCGGTTCCTCCTGAAGCTCATCGTGGAGGCGCCGTCCCGCGAGGCCGAGATGACGGTGCTCCGCCGCCACGCGAGCGGCTTCGACCCGCGCGACCTCGCTGCGGCGGGCCTCGTGCGCGCCGCCAGCATCGACGAGGTCCACGCCGCGCAGCGCGCCGCGGCGCGGGTGGACGTCTCCGACGATCTGCTCGGCTACGTCGTCGACCTCGCCCAGGCCACGCGCCGGAGCCCCTCGGTGCAGGTGGGCGTCAGCCCCCGCGCGACCACGGCCCTCCTCGCCGCGGCGAAGGCGTGGGCGTGGCTCGGCGGCTACCCCGCGATCACCCCCGATCACGTGCAGACCATGCTCGTGCCGACGTGGCGTCACCGTATCCGTCTCCGGGCGGATGCGGAGCTCGAGGGCGTCTCGGTCGACGCCGTCCTCACCTCGGTGCTGCAGCAGACCCGCGTCCCCGTCTGACCCGCCGTGTTCGTCACCGCCCGCCTCCCCCTGCTCGTCGCCGCCGGCGCCGTGCCGGTGGTGCTGCTGTCGCTCGCGGGCGTCGACGCCTGGATCGCCGCCGGGGCGTGGCTGCTCCTGTGCATCGCCGTAACGCTCGTCGACGCGGTCGCCGCCCCCGATCCGGGCGACCTGCGCGTGGAGCGCTCCCTGCCGAGCAGGGCGCGGCTCGGCGCACCGGTGGCCACGGACCTGACCCTCCGCAACACCGGATCGCGGCGCATCCGCGGGCGCGCACGCGACGCCTGGCAACCCACCGCGGGCGCGCCGGCCGATCGACCGCGCATCGACATCCCCGCCGGCGAGGCGAGGACCCTCGGCATCCCGCTGCTCCCCCGCCGCCGCGGCGAACTCACCTCGCGTTTCGTCGTCGTCCGCGCGGAGGGGCCGCTGCGGATCGCGGGACGCCAGCGCCGCCTCGACGCCCTCGGTGTCATCCGGGCACTCCCGCCCTTCCACGCCCGCCGGCACCTGCCCTCGCGCCTCGCGCGTCTGCGCGAACTCGACGGCAACACCAGCGTGCAGGTGCGCGGACAGGGCACCGAGTTCGACAGCCTGCGCGAGTACGTCCGCGGCGACGACGTCCGCTCGATCGACTGGCGCGCCACCGCACGCGCGGGCACGACGATGCTCCGCACCTGGCGGCCCGAGCGCGACCGGCACATCGTCATCGTCATCGACACCGGGCGCACCTCCGCCGCGCGCGTCGGCGACGGCGTGCGCATGGATGCCGCGATGGAAGCGGCCCTGCTGCTCTCGGCGCTCGCGACCCGCGCGGGCGATCACGTGCACCTGGTCATGTTCGATCGCGCCGTCCGCGCCCGGGTGAGTCGCGTGGACGGCCCCGCGCTCCTGCCCGCGCTCGTGGACGCGATGGCACCGGTGGAACCGCAGCTCATCGACACCGACTGGGACGCCGCGATCGCGCAGGTCCGCGCCCTCACCTCCCGACCCTCGCTCGTGGTGTTGCTGACCGCGCAGGACGCCGTGGGTGCCGCGCGGGGCTTCCTCGCGACGCTGCCCGCGCTGACCCGCGATGCGGTGGTTCTCGTGGGCTCGGTCACCGAGGATGCGGCATCCGTTCCCGACCGCCCCGATGTCGACGACCTCTACGCGCTGGCCGCTGCCGCGCGTGCCGAGAGGGATGCCGCCGCGGTGGCCGCGGCGGTCGTCCGTGCGGGGGCCGATGCGATCGCCGGCTCACCGGACGACCTCCCCCCGCGGATCGCCGACCGCTACCTCGCGCTCAAGGCCGCCGGCCGCCTGTAGCTGGGCATCGACACGCGAGGTCATTTCGCGCGCCGAGTCTGGGAAAAAACCTGGGCGCCTCGGTACTCTCACGTCGAAGAAAGGAGTCCGCCATGTCGGATGCCGCAACCACCCCGTCTACGGCCACCAAGCTCGTCGCGGAGGCCCTGGGGACGTTTTTGCTGGTTTTCGGGGCGATCGGTGCGGCGCTCGTCGCCGGCGAGGTCGTGGGAGTGCTCGGGATCTCGCTGGCCTTCGGCCTGACGATCCTCGCGGGCATCTACGCGTGGGGCCCGATCTCGGGCGGCCACTTCAACCCCGCGGTCACCGTGGGGCTCGCCGCCGCGGGACGTTTCGCCTGGAAGGACGCCCCCGGCTACATCATCGCCCAGATCATCGGCGGGGCGCTCGGGACGACGCTCATCGTCCTCATCGGCCTGTTCGGACCGGAGGGGTGGCTCACCGCGGCGCAGGACGGCGGCTTCGCCAGCAACGGCTTCGGCGGCGCCTCCCCCGGCGGCTTCGGTCTGGGGGCGGCGATCATCGCCGAGATCCTGTTCACCGCGATCTTCGTGCTGATCATCCTCGGCGTCACCCACCCGCAGCGAGGAGCGGCGGGCTTCGCCGGCATCGCGATCGGTCTCACCCTGACCCTGATCCACCTCGCCTCGATCCCGATCGACAACACCTCGGTGAACCCTGCCCGGTCCATCGCGACTGCCCTGTACGGCGGGGGCGAGGCGCTCCTCCAGCTGTGGGTGTTCCTCGTCTTCCCGATCGTGGGCGCGCTCGTCGCGGGTCTGCTGCACCGCGCGCTCTTCGAGCCCAAGGGCTCGGTGCCCCCGGCTCCCAAGGAAGCGCGCGTCAAGTAGCCCGCACCCCGTCCGTTCACTTGTCGCGTCCTGCGGGTGCGCGGCGCTCGAACCCGCAAGAGGCGACAAGTGAACGGCACCGCACGTGCGGACAGGCCCGCCCCGGAGGTTCCGGGGCGGGCCTGTCGTGTCGCTCACACCTGAGCGCGGTGTCAGCGCAGGTCGAACCGATCGAGCTCGGTGACCTTGCCCCAGGCCTTGACGAACTCGCGCACGAACTTCTCGTTCGCGTCGTCCGAGGCGTAGACCTCGGCGAGCGCGCGCAGCTCGGAGTTCGAGCCGAACAGCAGATCAGCACGCGTGCCGATGCCGACGACCTCGCCCGAGCCGTCCTTCGTGCCCTGGAACGCGTGCGCTCCCGGGTCGAGCGGCTTCCAGGTGGTGCCGAGATCGAGGAGGTTCACGAAGAAATCGTTCGAGAGGACTCCCGGACGCTCGGTGAAGACCCCGAGCTGCGAACCGTCGTAGTTGGCGCCCAGCACACGCAGTCCACCGACGAGGACCGTCATCTCCGGCGCGCTGAGGGTGAGGAGGTTCGCCTTGTCGACCAGCAGGTACTCCGCCGGCAGCTCGGCGAGCGGGCCGTAGTAGTTGCGGAACCCGTCGGCGACCGGCTCGAGCCAGTCGAAGGACTCCACGTCGGTCTGCTCGATCGAGGCGTCGGTGCGGCCCGGGTGGAAGACCACCTCGGCCGCGACACCGGCATCCGCCGCCGCCTTCTCGACCGCCGCATTGCCGGCGAGCACGATGAGGTCGGCCAGCGACACCTTCTTGCCGTCGGTGCGGTCGGCGTCGAACGAGGCCTTGATGCCCTCGAGGACGCCCAGCACCTTCTGCAGCTGGGCGGGGTTGTTGACGGCCCAGTCCTTCTGCGGGGCGAGCCGCACGCGCGCGCCGTTGACGCCGCCGCGCTTGTCGCTGCCTCGGAAGGTGGATGCCGCGGCCCACGTGGTCGAGACGAGCTCGGCCACGGTCAGCCCGGAGTCCAGGATCTGCGCCTTCAGCGCTGCCGCGTCGGCGTCGTCGATGAGGACGTGGTCGACCGCGGGGATCGGGTCCTGCCAGATGAGGTCCTCTGCGGGGACCTCCGGGCCGAGGTAGCGGGCCTTGGGCCCCATGTCGCGGTGGGTCAGCTTGAACCACGCGCGCGCGAACGCGTCGCCGAACGCCACCGGGTCCTCGAGGAACCGGCGCGAGATCTTCTCGTACGCCGGGTCCATGCGAAGCGCCAGGTCGGTGGTCAGCATGCGCGGCTCACGACGCTGCGACGGGTCGTGGGCGAGGGGGACCATGTCGGCGCCGGCGCCGTTCTTCGGACGCCACTGGTGCGCCCCGGCCGGGCTCTTGGTGAGCTCCCAGTCGTAGGCGAACAGGATGTGGAAGAACTCGTTGTCCCAGCGGGTCGGGTGGTAGGTCCACGTCACCTCGAGGCCCGAGGTGATCGTGTCGTCGCCCTTGCCGGTGCCGTAGGAGCTCTTCCAGCCCAGGCCCTGCTCCTCGAGACCGGCGGCCTCGGGGTTCACGTCGAGGTGCGCGTCGGATGCCGCACCGTGGGTCTTGCCGAAGGTGTGCCCGCCGGCGATGAGCGCGACGGTCTCCTCGTCGTTCATGGCCATGCGGCCGAACGTCTCACGGATGTCGTGCGCGGCGAGCAGCGGGTCGGGGTTGCCCTCGGGGCCCTCGGGGTTGACGTAGATGAGACCCATGTGGGTCGCGCCCAGGGGGCCACGGAGCTTGCGGTCGGATCCGGTGAAGCGCTGGTCGCTGCCCATCCACTCCGTCTCGCCACCCCAGTACACGTCGTCGTCGGGCTCCCAGACGTCGGGGCGTCCGCCGGCGAAGCCGAAGGTGTTGAAGCCCATGGACTCCAGCGCGACGTTGCCGGCGAGGATCATGAGGTCGGCCCACGACAGCGACTGGCCGTACTTCTTCTTCACGGGCCAGAGGAGGCGCCGGGCCTTGTCGAGGTTGACGTTGTCGGGCCAGCTGTTCAGCGGCGCGAAGCGCTGCTGACCGGCGCCGCCGCCGCCACGGCCGTCCGTGACACGGTAGGTGCCCGCGGAGTGCCACGCCATGCGGATCATGAGCGGGCCGTAGTGTCCGAAGTCGGCGGGCCACCAGTCCTGCGAGGTGGTCATCAGCTCTTCGATGTCCTTCTTCACCGCGGCGAGGTCGAGCTTCGCGAACGCCTCGGCGTAGTCGAAGTCCTCACCGAGCGGGTTCGCCACGGCGGGGTTCTTCGCGAGGATCTTCAGGTTCAGCTTGTTCGGCCACCAGACGCGGTTGGCCTCGCCCGCGGTGGGGTGGGGCATCGAGGTGTGGACGACCGGGCAGCCGCCGGCCGCGGCCTCGGGCTCGTCGGTGACGGTGACGGACTGTTCGGGCTCGACCTCTCCGCCGACGCCGGCGGTGGCCTCATCGTGATGGGACATGGTGTTCCTTCCTCGAGGGGTGGGGTGACGGATGCCGGTTCAGGTGACGGGTGCGCCCGCGCACGCGGGACACACCCCCCAGAACGTGACCTCCGCGGAGGCCACGGTGAACCCGCGGGAGTGGGAGGGGGTCAGGCACGGCGCTTCGCCGACGACGCAGTCCACGTCTTCCACCGCGCCGCAGCGCGAGCAGACGAGGTGGTGGTGGTTGTCGCCGACGCGGAGCTCGTACATCCCCGCGCGCCCGGCCGGTTCGATCCGGCGGGCGATGCCCGCGTCGGTGAAGTTGCCGAGGGCGTTGTACACCGACTGGCGGCTGGCGCCCGGCATCCGCTCGACGACGAGCGGGAAGAGCTCGTCGACGGAGGAGTGCGGGCGTGCCGCGAGCGCGTCGAGCACCGCTCGTCGCGACTCGGTGACCCTCAGGCCCGCGTCGCGCAGAACGGCGCTCGCGTCGGGTCCGGAGTGGTCGTCATGCACCCCGCCAGCGTAGCGCTTTTTTGATCAGATCAAAAGAAGAGCGGATGCCGGATCACCCGGCGACGAGGGTCGGGGTGCCGGCGTCGGCCTCTTCGAGATCGCCCGTCTCCCCCAGCCGGACGGCACGTCGCCCCACGACCAGCATGTAGACGAGGAACAGGGCGAGGGCGAGCGCTCCGATGCCGATCTTGACCGGCCACGGCCACGGCTGGGCGGTCACGAAACCCTCGATGAGACCCGAGACGGCGAGCGCGATGACGAGGCCGATCGCGATGGTCGCGAGCGATCGTCCGGCCGCGGCGAGGGCCTCTCCGCGCGAGCGCCGGCCGGGCGCCACCCACGCCCAGAAGATGTGCAGACCCGCCGCCCCCGCGACGAAGATCGCGGTGAGCTCGAGCAGCCCGTGCGGGAGGATGAAGAGCAGGAACACGTCGCCGCGGTCGAAGGCGAGCATGATGGCGGCGGCGGTCCCGACGCCCACGGCGTTCTGCACCAGCACCATCAGAGGCCAGATGCCGGTGATGCCGAACAGCACGCACTGCGCGGCGATCCAGGCGTTGTTGGTCCACACCGTCCCGGCGAAGACCGCCGCGGGGTTCTCGCTGTAGTAGTCGGTGAACTGCTCCTCGGCGTACTGCTCGAGCTGGAGCTGCGGTCCGAGGCTCGCCACGAGCGCCGGGTCGCCCGAGACCCAGAACGCCACGACGGCGCCTGTGGCGATGAACGCGAGCGCGATCACGAGTGTGGTCCACCGCACCCGGTACAGCGCCGCGGGCAGCTGGAGCACGAAGAAGCGCGGGATCTGCCGCATGACGTTCTCCGGCGCCCCGGTGAGCTTCAGCCGGGCGCGGGCGAGGACGGTCGAGAGGTAGTCGCCCTGCGTGGTGCGGCCGGCGGAGGTCTTCAGATCGGCGAGATCCGCGGATGCCGCGCGGTACCGCTCGACGAGCTCGTCGATCTCGGCTCCGGTGAGGTGACGCTGCCGACTCAGGGCGTCGAGGCGCGCCCACTCCTCGCGCCGTGCGGAGGTCAGGGCGTCGAGGTCCATTTGATTTACTGTACCCATGGCCGCCGACCCGATCCTCGTCCAGATCCATCAGGACGAGGTGCTCACCGGGGAGGCCGTCGCCCTCAACGTACAGCCGGTCGGCTTCTTCCTGCGGGCCCTCGGCGTCCTCATCGACATGCTGGCGAGCCTGGTGCTCCTCCTGCTCTTCGCGCTCGTGGCGTCCTGGATGGTCGGCGCCGGCGTCGTGGACGAGACCGTCGTGCCGATCCTCACCATCGTGATGGTGGTCCTCGTCCTGGTCGTCCTCCCCACCGTCGTCGAGACGACCACGCGCGGGCGGAGCCTCGGCCGACTCGCGGTGGGCGGGCGGATCGTCCGCGCCGACGGCGGGGCATCCGGATTCCGTCAGGCCTTCATCCGGGCGCTCACCGGCGTCCTCGAGCTGTGGTTCACCTTCGGCGCACTCGCGGCGATCGTGGGGGCCTTCACGCCGCGGTCGCAGCGCCTCGGCGATCTACTGGCCGGCACCTACTCCGAGCGCACGCGGACGCCGAAGCTCGTCGACGCCCCGCTCCCCGTCCCGCCGCCGCTGGCCGCGTGGGCCGAGATCGCCGACGTCGCGCGCCTCCCCGACCCGCTCGCGCGCCGCATCGCGAGATTCGCGGTGTCGGCTCCGAACCTCGATCCGGCCGTGCGTGCGCGGCTCGCCGCATCCCTCGTCGAGGAGTCGCGCGCGTTCGTCTCACCGCTTCCCACGATGGATGCCGAGACCGTGCTGCGCGGCATCACCGCCGTCCGTCGCGAGCGCGAGGAGCGGGCGCTGCAGCTGCGCGCCGAGCGCGTCGACACCCTGGCCCGGCACGCCGGCGATCCGCCCCGCGGCTTCCCCGCGCGCTGACCCGCTGAGCGTCTGGTCCGCTGAGCCGCACGCGCAGAGAGCCCCGGACTCTGTGCCCGGGGCTCTCCGCAGGCGTCAGTAGCGGTAGTGCTCGAGCTTGTAGGGTCCCTCGACCGGCACGCCGATGTAGGCGGCCTGGTCACGGGTGAGCTCGGTGAGCTGCACGCCGAGGGCGTCGAGGTGCAGGCGCGCGACCTTCTCGTCGAGGTGCTTGGGGAGCACGTAGACCCCGGTGGGGTACTCCTCGCGCTTGGTGTACAGCTCGAGCTGGGCGAGCACCTGGTTGGTGAAGGACGCGCTCATGACGAACGAGGGGTGGCCGGTGGCGTTCCCGAGGTTCATCAGACGTCCCTCGCTGAGGATCAGGACGCTGCGGCCGTTCGGCAGGCGCCACTCGTGCACCTGCGGCTTGATCTCGATGCGCTCGGCACCGGGCAGCGACTCGAGAGCGGCCATGTCGATCTCGTTGTCGAAGTGGCCGACGTTGCCGACGATCGCGAGGTGCTTCAGCGACAGCAGGTCATCGACCGTCACGACGTCCTTGTTGCCGGTTCCGGTGATGAGGATGTCGATCTGGTCGGCGACGTCGGCCAGACGCGCGACCTGGTAGCCGTCCATCGCGGCCTGGAGCGCGCAGATCGGGTCGACCTCGCTGACGATGACCCGCGCGCCCTGACCGCGGAGCGCCTCGGCCGCGCCCTTGCCGACATCACCGTACCCGGCGACGAAGGCGACCTTCCCGCCCACGAGGACGTCGGTGGCGCGGTTGATCCCGTCGGGAAGCGAGTGGCGGATGCCGTACTTGTTGTCGAACTTCGACTTGGTGACCGAGTCGTTGACGTTGATCGCGGGGAAGAGCAGGTCGCCCGCGGCGAACAGCTCGTAGAGGCGGTGGACGCCGGTCGTGGTCTCCTCGGTGACGCCGATGAGTCCCTCTGCCATGCGGGTGAAACGCTGCGGATCGCGGGCGAGGCTCGCGCGCAGGATGTCGAGGATGACCCGGTATTCGCCGGAGTCGCCTGCGGCGGCATCCGGCACCGCCCCCTCGCGCTCGAACTCGACACCCTTGTGCACCAGGAGCGTCGCGTCTCCTCCGTCGTCGAGGATGAGGTTCGGACCGTCGGCGCCCTCGGCGCTCCAGTCGAAGATGCGGTCGGTGCAGCGCCAGTACTCCTCGAGCGTCTCGCCCTTCCAGGCGAAGACGGGGACGCCGGCGGGAGCGTCGATCGTGCCGGTCGGGCCGACGACGACGGCCGCGGCGGCTTCGTCCTGCGTGGAGAAGATGTTGCAGCTGGCCCAGCGCACCTGCGCGCCGAGGCTCACGAGCGTCTCGATGAGGACGGCGGTCTGCACCGTCATGTGCAGGGACCCCGCGATCCGCGCGCCCTTCAGGGGCTGCAGCGGACCGAACTCCTCGCGGAGGGCCATGAGGCCCGGCATCTCGTTCTCGGCGAGGCGGAGCTGATGGCGTCCGGCCTCGGCGAGGCTCAGATCGGCGACCTCGAAGTCGAGGGCGGGAACGGCGGGAGCAGCGGCGGTGTCGATGGACATTCCACCATTCTCCCACGCGCCGGATCGGGGCCGGCGGCGTGCGTCAGACGCGCAGCGTCTCGTGGCGGACGACGACCCATCCGCGCGGGACCGACAGCCGGTCGGTGTGGATGGCGCACAGATCGTGGGCGTGCGGGTCGTTGCCCGCTCCCAGCGGGCCGAGGGCCGCCATCTGGTCGCCGTAGTCGTACGTCAGGGTCGTCACGGCCTCGCGGGCGCACCCGACCTTGGAACACAGTCTCTCGCGCATCGCCTCGACCCTAGTCGCGGAGGACCCGGGTCGGACGGATGCCGCGCCGCACGACGTAGGCTGTGTCCATGGCATGGCGGCGTACGCGCACCCCGGAGAAGGCTCCGGCCCGTCGCTCCCGGCACGGCCGGCACGGACGCGAGGGCCGCAGCGCCGTCGTCCGTCCCCCGCTCCCGCCGCTGGACACGCGCGTTGAGCGGTTCGACCTCGCCGTCGGCACCGCGGTGGAGTTCCTCCGCTCGGCGTGGCCCGAGTTGCGCGAGGTCCGCTTCGAGATCGCGGACATGCCCACGGCGGCGGATGCCGACGGCATCCCGCGCTGGAGCGTCTTGTCGGACGAGCGACGCATCGTGCTCTACCGGCTGCCGATCGAGCGCCTCGGCCACCCGCACCGCGACGACGACCTGCATCGGCGCATGATCGTCGAAGGTGCCGTCTTCCGTGCCGCCGCGCAGTACCTCGACCGGGATCCGTGGGATCTCGGTCACGACCGCTTCCACTGACACGACGAACCCGTCTCAGGGGTAGACGATGATCGGCGGAGCCGCGGCATCCGCCGGCCACACGGGGTAGCCCGCAAGGGCGCCGTCGCCCGCGAGCGACACCGCCGCACGGATGGGGACGGATGCCGCGTCCAGCGTGTAGACGGTCTGCGGGGCCAACCGCAGGGTCGTGCTCTCCCCCGCCAGGACGATGACCTCGACGCGGGAACCGCCGTCCGCGGCGGCAAGGACGACCGTGGCGTCCTGGTCGCCGGGGTTCTGCAGGGTCAGCACGGGTTCGGGACCGGCAGGGGTGGCGAAGACGCTCGGGACGTCGACGAGCGGTGCGGGCGTGTACCACGCGAAGTCGTCGCCCGCCTCGAAGCCCGTGGCCTGCCAGACGGCGCTGACGACCGGCTGATCGGCCGCGACATCGACGGTGTAGGTACCGTTCTCGAGCCCGCCGAGGTCGACCTCGATCGGCTCGCCGGCGACGAGGTCGACCTCGGTCGGGGTGAGGGCGGGGGTCGGGGATCCCACCGGTGTGACGGTCACGCGGACCGTGGCGTCGGCGGAGGGCGAGAGCACGCGCACGACGGTGGGCACCTGGGCCGCGTCGACCGTTCCGCCGGTGACCGTGACGCCGAGGATCGCGGCATCCGTCGCCGGCTGCGCGAGGGCGCCGACCTGGTCGACGCCGCCGGCGGTGAGGGTGCGCGTGATGCTCGACTGCAGCGACGCCTGCACCGGCGCACCGGTCGCCTGCACGCGCACGACCGGGCGCTCCTCGCCGATGGCGAGGCCGGCGAGCGGGACGACACCCTGCGAACGCGGCGGCACCACGACGCCCGCACCGCCGGGCGGGACGGTGAGTCCCTCCGCGCCGAACACGGCGAGCTCGACGGTCGCGGCGACGTCCCCCGGGTTGCTCAGCACCACGAGGTCGGCGGCTCCCGTGGCAGCCGAGCCGCCCACGAGCCACGACTCCAGCAGCGGCGGACGACACGCGGATGCCGCGTACCCGGCGAGGTCGGGCTCGGCGATCTGCGCGGAGGAGGCGGCGGCGATGTCGGCGCGGGTGCGCCCCTCGGGGAGCGCCGTGAACGCGGCACCTCCGTCGCCCTCGGTCAGGAACGGCGCATCGAGCGCGACGGGATCGGGAACGGCGACCTCCGCGCGCGCACCCGCCGTGACCGACGCCGTCGCGGCGATGCTCAGCCCGTCGGCGGCGACGGGGTCGCGCCCGAGCGAGAGGAGCCCTCCGCCGCAGGCGAGGACCACGGGAGCGGGCGCGGGGACCGCGGCGATCTCGGCCGGCTCGCGCTGGATCGTCGGCCACGGCGCGGTCAGCCCGGCGACCACGGCGACCACCACACCGGCCGCCACTGCCCCTCCGGCGATCAGGCGCGCACCGGTGCGGGCGGCCCGGCGACCCCGTCCCTCGCTCATGCGGATGCTCCTGTCGTGGTGCCGACGGTGCGCGGTGTCCGACGCGCCTCGCGCCGGGACGCGGCGGTGGGGACGGCCAGCAGCAGCGCGATGCCGACGACGACGAGCTGCGAGATGGCGATCCCCGTGGCGATGTCGCGGATCGCGGTCGGCTCGGCCGGGCGGGGGGTGATCTCGGGGGTGATGCGCCAGAGCGTGCCGCGGGCGGTCTCGCCGACTCCGTCGAGCGTGCCGCGCTGCGCGATCGCGTTCGCCGCCGACAGGCGGGTGCCGCGGGCGATGTCGGATTCCGGCGGCGCGGCCGAGGCGAGGAGGACGAACCCGACGCCGCGGGAGGCGAGCGCTTCGACGGCGCCGTCCGCCGACGACGTGACGAGGTCGGCGGCGATCTCGGCGACGAGGACGTCCGCCGGCGCGGCCGTGGTCCGCGTGCGCAGCGACGTCGCCTGACCGTCGAGGGTCTCGGTGGCGCCCCACACGACGCGCGCCGAGAGGCCGCCGTCGTTCTGCGGCGTGAGGATCATGGTGCCCACGTTCGGGTCGCCGCGCCCCTCGGCGCTGACGTAGGCCGGGAGGGTCGAGGCGGGGCCGTCGGTGAGGTTCGAGGTGCCGCGCGCGACGGCGGTGAGGGCAGGAACGGCGAGGACGAGGATGCTCAGGCACGCCGCCGCACCGACGAGGACCCGCGTCCATCGTGCGGGGGCGGGCAGCCCTGCTTCGAGGGTCACGGTCGCTCCGCCGACCAGCCCGAGCCAGGCGAGGCTGAGCGCCGCTCCCGGCCAGATCGCCACGGGGATGGACTGCGCGAACGACACCGCGATCCCCACCGCGGCGAAGGCGGTGCCGAGGCCGAGCGTCGTGATCACGAGCATCGCAACGCCCTGCGGCCACCGACGGGTGACGGGGGCGAGGAGGGCGAGGACCAGCACCGGGGCGGCGAGGAGCGGAACCCACCAGGACGGGACGTCACCGAGGAACGACGTCCAGCCGAGGAGATCCGGCGCGGGGATGCCGAACACGAGCAGGGTGCGGCCCGCCGCATCGGCGGCCACCTGCGCTCCCGTCCACACCGCGCCGGGGTCGGCGAGGAGCGCCCACCCGTCACCGTTGGCGATCGCGCGCCAGATCAGAGGCGCGGCGAAGACGACGAGCGGCACGATGACCCACACCAGCCGGCTGGCGCCGCGGCCGCCGAGGGCGGTGAGGACCACGAGCATCGCCAGGAACCACAGCACCACGAGCGCGGGGACGAGAGAGGGGGATGCCGCCGCGACGGCGACCACGAGGAGCGAGGCCATGCCCGCGCCGGTCCAGGAGCGGTGCGCGACGGACCCCGCGACGAACAGCCACGGGAGGAGCAGGTGCAGCAGCACGGCCGCCGGACGCCCCGTGGTCAGCGCCGCGAGGAAGGTCGGGGCGAGGGCCCACAGGACGCCGGCGACCATGCGCAGCGACGACCGCTCGGTCAGGCGGGTCGCGGCGAACCAGCCGCCCAGCGCGGCGAGCGGGAGGGCGGCGACCCACAGGATCACCAGCGACAGCGAGGGCGCCCACGGCGTGAACGATCCGACGATCGCGACGAGGGCGGCGAAGGGGTCGGCAGGCGCGATCGTGTCGAAGCCCTCGGCGCGGAGCCCGAAGCGCGTCTGCGCCCACAGCTGGCCGAGGTCGGCGCTCAGCGGCAGCACTCCTCCACCCCCGAGGACCGGCCAGGCCAGGAGCGCCGGGAACGCGGCGATCGACACCACGAGGGCGCCGAGGACGAGCCACGGCGCGCCGCCCGAGAAGAAGCGGAGCTCGCCGCGGCGGTGCGCGCCCGCGACGAGGTCGTCGACGGGTTCATGGTCGAGTCGTTCGCGGAACTCGGCGCGCGACATCCGCAGCTGGTCCAACTGCCGCCACGACGTCATGCGGTTCTTCGCGATCCGGCGCCGCGCACGGAAGACGGCGGCCAGGCGCACGGTGACGAGGATCGACGCGGCCCACTCGGGGACGATGAGACCGGGGTCCTTGCGCACGAGGTGCAGCAGCGAGCGCACCACGGCGAGCGGGAGCAGCGACAGCCAGTGCAGCGGCACGACGAACCAGGGCGCGTAGGCCAGGCGGCGGTGCAGCTGCGCGGTGCGCGACGACAGGGCCGCGGCACGACGTCGACCGGCCGTCAGCGGCTCGGGTTCACCCGCGACGCCGTCGCCGGCGGTGGCGACGACCGCGCTGGAGACGAGCGAGACCCGATCTCCGGCGAGGCGCGCACGGATGCCGAGGTCGAGGCCCTCGTCGGCCCCGAGGAGCGCACGGTCGAGGCCGCCGAGCGCGCGCCAGCGGTCGGATCGGACGAGGATGCCGCGGACATCGGCGCCGAGGGCGTCCTCGCGCGCGTCGTGCTGGCCCTGGTCGAGCTCGCCGTCGGAGACCCCCACGGCCCGTCCCCCGCGGGTCATCGTCACGCCGAGCGAGACGATCTCGGTCCGGTCGTCCCAACGGACGACCTTCGGGGCGACGTAGGCGACCGTCGGCGAGAGCTCGAGGATGCCGGCGAGCCGCTCGAGCGCATCCGGCTCGGGGGCGGTGTCCTGGGCGAGGAGCCACACCGCATCGCCGTCCAGGCGCCGGGTGGCGAGAGCGACGGCTTCGGCATAGCGGGTCGATGCCGGCGCGGTGATCACGCCTTCCGCGGGCGCCGCGGAGACGACGTCGCGGACGCCGGGATCATCGCCGCACACCACGATCGTGAGGACATCGACCGGGCGCGTCTGTGCGCGCAGCGACGCCAGGGTACGGCGCAGGTGGTACGCGGCCGGCGTGCGCCCGTCGGGGCGCACCACGAGGAGGGCGTGAACTCGGAGGGGCATGACGGGGAAAGCCTAGGCGGCGGCGGCGCGGGGTCGTGGCGCACGCGCCGTGGCGCGCAGAGCGCGGTACAGGCGGGAGCGGCTGCCGCTCAGCTCGCGCGACGCTTGAGCTTGCGACGCTCGCGTTCGCTGAGGCCGCCCCAGATGCCGAATCGCTCGTCGTTGGCCAGCGCGTACTCGAGGCACTCGGTGCGCACGTCGCACGTGGTGCACACGCGCTTGGCGTCGCGGGTCGATCCGCCCTTCTCCGGGAAGAAGGCTTCGGGGTCGGTCTGGGCGCACAGTGCGTCGGTCTGCCAGGCGAGGGCGTTCTCTTCGTCCTCGACGGCCGGTCGGCGCACGCCCGGCACACCGAGATTGACCGGATCGACGAACCAGTCTTCTGGAACGCCGGAACGATAGTGCGAAGTCGTCATCTCTCGTTCTCCCCCCTGGGAATCCCCCATCACGCGTTTTGCGCTTGAGTAATTACACCCGTGTCATTCCCGGAGGTCAAGTCGCGGATAGTAAATCCTCAACCCGGTATTGAACCTTTGCGACGCGCCGGGCGTGTCGAACCGTTCGATAACGGTCCGACCTCACCGTCCCGGCGTCGCGACGAAGACGGTGCCGGCCCCGCGGAGGGTCAGCGGCCCCTCGTCGGCGCTCGCGAACACCGCCTGTCCGGGGCGGAGGCGCACGGCATCCGATCCCGCAGAGGAGACCTCCACGTCGCCCGCAACGGCGAGCGCGATCGCATCGCCGGATGCCGGAAGCTCGACGTCGCCGCCGGTGACGTCGGCGCGCACGAGGGCGAAGTCGGACACCGGCACCGGGTACTGCACGAGCCCGGCCGAAACGGTCTCGGCGGCGACGGTGGGCGCGGCGGAGGGCCGGGCGTCCAGGACGCCCAGGAGTTCATCGATGTCGATGTGCTTCGGGGTGAGCCCGCCGCGGAGGACGTTGTCGCTCGCGGCCATCAGCTCGACGCCGAGTCCGGACAGGTAGGCGTGCAGGACGCCGGCGGGGACGAAGAGCCCCTCCCCCTCGCGGAGCTCGACGAGGTTCATCAGCATCGCCACGACGATCCCGGGATCGCCGGGGTAGGCCGCCTCGAGCTCCGCCACGAGGGCGAGCTCGGCGGCGAACTCCTCCGAAGTCGCCGCGAGGGCGGCGTCGATGACGGCGCGGGTGTCGCCGTCGGAGGAGGGCGCGAGCACCCACTCGATGACGTCGGCGAGCGAATCGACCGCCGTGGCCAGGCGCTCGGCGAGCGGCGCCGCCGACAGGCCGAGCTCGGCGATGAAGCGGCGCGTGGCGTCCAGGTCGCGGATGCCGGCGAGCGCCCGGAACGTCGGACTCACCGCCACGATGAGCTCGGGCTTGTGGTTCGCGTCGCGGTAGGTGCGCGTGGGCGCGTCACGGTCGATGCCGGCGGCCTCCTCCCGCGCGAAGCCCTCGATCGCCTGCGGACGCGACGGGTGGGCCTGGATCGACAGCGGCGACCCCGCCGCCAGGAGCTTCAGCAGGTACGGCAGCGCCTGCTCCTGGGCATCCGTCGCCCCCAGGACCTCGTCGAGGCGCCCGTCGGGGGTCTCGGCCGGGTCGCCGGGGTGGGCGCCGAACCACACCTCGGCCTCGGGGCGTCCGGAGGGCTCGCGTCCCTCGAGTTCGGCGATCAGCGTCGTCGAGCCCCAGGCGTAATCGCGCGGTTCATTGCGGAGGGGTGCCAGCATGCCCCCCACTTTATTGCGCGGGTCCTCGCGCGCCCGTCGCGCGCGCAGGGTGGGCGCGGGCGGCGGGGCCTGCAGACGCCAGAGGGCGCGCGGCGCCCATCGGCGACGAAGACCCGAGTCATCCAGCCGGAAAGAGCAGCGCTGTCGACTGAGGCACCCGGTAGCTATCGCCCTCGTATCGCCAAGTTTGCGGAGAGTACTTGCTTCTCACACTGTCGCGCTCCTCGATCGATGCTGTGTAGAAATGTCGTCGACCCGATGGGGACCAGAAGCGGGACACGATGCGCGTTTGCTCGACTTGGGAGGAGAGCGGATAGACGTAAAAGGCGACATCCTCGTACCGCCACTCGTGCGCTAGCTCCCGGCGTACGCGATCACGCTCAGCCTCGCTCGTCGTATAAAAGTGCGCCTTGATCCCCGCGTTCCAGAAGCGGTAAAGCGGAACGGAGCCGGGATGCTGAACGTCGAAGGCACTGTAAGCCTCACCCTCAAATCTCCAAGGCCCGTTTGCAGCGGCTGCCAGGCGGTCACGTTCGCTAGCGCTCGCGGTGTAGAAGTGCCCGCCATACACGGGAGAGTAGAAGCGCCAGATCGGAACTGTCGCATGTGGCACGACGACCTCACCACTTGTGAAGTCGATCGACTCGAATCCGGCACGTGTGGCGAGGACCTGCCCCGTGATCCGCGACCCCGCGTCCTCTGCACCGATGTCGTATGTAGCACCCGTGGCCTCAGCAACAAGCTCGCCATCCCGGCGCCATATGTACCTGAGGTCCGAAGGTTGCGGAGAGAAGGACGTTTGGAGGGTTAGGTAGCCTCTCGCAAGGTCTTGGCCTAGCGAGATCTCCTTGCTACGAAAGGCAGCGGGGGCGTTGACGCCGAAACGGAGCTCATCTATTCGACCCCAGCTGCTTCGGTTCCCCTGATGGTCCTCAACTATGACTTCCCAGATGTGCACCGGACCGTCCGCGAGCGGCCCGTTGAAGTGTGTCGCCCTCGCGTCCAGTACGAACGTAGCGACACCACTAGCGGACGTATTGCCCCTTGGCAACGACATTCCGAACGAGAAGCCGTTGTTGGCACTATCGATACCACTCACGCGGAACAACCAGACGCCAGACCCCCCGCCGGCGCCGCCGTCCGTAGCCGCCCACGCCACAGAGACAGTGTCGCCGTACGAGAACGGGCCGCTCTCGACAAGGGACACCGATGTGATCGAAGGCGGCGTCTTGTCCCAGATAGTGGGGTCTTCTACTTCCGCAACTGCGCCCGCGGGTATCCCCCCGATGAACAACCCTACGCAAACGCTCATGATTTGCCCGGTGCGAACCGATAGCCGCATAGTGGACCCCCTTGTCACTTCTCACCGAGGCTACAACCCTCCACCTACGCAACTCCAACGACCTCTCGCGCGCCCGTCGCGCGCGCAGGATGGGCGCGGGCGGCGGGGGTACCCTGAGGGGCGATGGCCGTCCACTCGAAGCACCCCGCATCGGCACCGCCGACCGCTCCGGTGCGCGAGAAAACCGGACACCTCCTGCTCCGCGGCTGGTGCATCTTCGTGCTCGTGCTCGCCCTGGGCGGCACCGCGTGGGTCAACGCCTTCGGTGAGACCGTCGCCGCGGTCGGGGCGATCGCCTCCGGCATCCTGTCGGTGATCCTCTGGTTCATCGTGCGGCCGCCGGTCCATTGGCGGCGCCTGCCGTGGTTCGCCGTGGCCTATGTCGCATGGGCGACGGCCTCCCTCCTCTGGTCGGCATGGCCGGGGACGACGGCGCTGACGCTGCTGCTGCTCTACATCACCACCGTGCAGGCCCTCTTCGTCGGCACCGTTCTGACGTGGGCCGAGCTCGTGCGCGCCGTCGCGTCGGCGCTGAAGTGGGTCATCGGCCTCTCGCTCGCCTTCGAGCTGTGGGTGTCGCTGTTCATCGGCGGACCGCTCCTCCCGGGTTTCGTCATCCCGAGCGAGCCGGCGGCGGATCCGATCCTGTACTGGTCGCGCGACAACCTGTTCGACGGCGGACGCATCCAGGGGATCATGGGCAACGCCAATCTCCTCGGCTCGGTCGCGCTCCTCGCCATCATCGTCTTCGCGGTGCGCCTGGGTGCACGCGCGCCCCGACGGGTCACGCTGTGGATCTGGATCGCCGTGTCGGCCTACCTGCTGGTGCGGTCCTCGTCGGCAACCGCATTCGTCGCCGGCGCGATGGTCGTCGTCGTGCTCGTGACCGTGCTGCTCATGCGCCGCGCACGCCGCCCCGGCGAGCGCACCCGCTACTACATCGCCTACGCCGTGATCGCGATCGGCGGCGGGATCACGCTGTGGACCCTCCGCGACGCGATCTTCGGCGCGCTCGGTCGCGACTCCGACCTCACCGGGCGCGAGCAGATCTGGGAGCAGGTGCTCGCCCGCGCGAACGAGCACCCCGTCATCGGATGGGGCTTCGCGACGCCCTGGCTCCCCTCCGACCCCGCTTTCGACCGCTGGATCGTCGACCACGGCCAGACCGTGATGCAGGCCCACAACGTGTGGGTGGACGTCTACCTGCAGCTCGGTGCGATCGGCCTCGCCCTGCTCGGGCTCGTATACCTGGCCTTCGTGTGGCGGGCGTGGTTCTTCGCCGTCGACCGCCCCCGCTGGGACCTCCGCGCCGACCGCCCCTACTCCGCGCTCACCCTCCTGCCGACGCTCGTGGGAGCCGTGGTGCTCGTCCAGGGCTTCGCCGAGTCCACGCCGCTGCTGCTGTGGGGATGGATGTTCGTGGTCATGTTCGGCGCGAAGATCAAGCAGTCGCCGCACGTCGGCGTCGGCCCCGCCGAGCAGAGCGCGGCCATCGAGCGCGGCGAACCGGCGAAGCAGGCCCCGTGAGCGGCGGGGGCACCCCCTCCTCCGGGTGGGTGACGACTCTCCTCGCCTCGGCATCCTTCGCCCGCGCCTACACGCTCACCGTCTTCGCGGCGGTGTTCTCGTCGTTCGCGATCGAGCGGCTCATGAGCCCGACCACGTACGTGACGATCGTCGCCGGGCTCTGCCTCCTCGGCATCGGGATCCTCATCGCGCGGCGCGACGAGATCGCGCTGCTGCGGCTCGTCCCGTTCACGGTGCTCGCGTTCATCGCGTGGGCGACGATCAGCGCGGTCTGGAGCACGGATGCCGCCGCCACGCTGCGGAACGCCCTCGCCCTCGCGGGGATCGGGCTCCTCGCCGTCGTCATCGGCCACATCCGCGACACCCTGCAGACCGTTCGCGCGCTCGGCGACGTGCTGCGGACGCTCCTCGGCATCTCGCTGGGCGTGGAGATCCTGTCGGGCATCCTCCTGGACACGCCCTTCCGTTTCCTCGCCGTCGAGGGGAACCTCGCTTCACTCGGGCCGGTGCAGGGTATCTTCGGCACCCGCAACCTGCTGGGTTTCGTCGCGGTGCTCGCCCTCATCACCTTCCTCATCGAGTACCGCACGCAGTCGGTGCGCACGGGGGTGTCGGTCGCCTCGGTGATCCTCGCGGGATCGCTCGCCGCGTTCAGCGACTCCCCCACCGTCCTCGTCCTCGCCGTCGCCGTCGGTCTCGCCGTCCTCGCGCTGGTGCTGGTGCGCCGCGTCCGCCCCGACCGCCGACGTGCCGTGCAGTTCAGCCTCGGCGGGGTGGTCGTCGTCGGGATCACCGTCGGATACGCGCTGCGGCATCCGATCGTCGCGCTCCTCGGCGCGGGCACCGACTTCTCGATGCGTGTCGACCTGTGGAACCTGATGGTCGACTACCTGCGGTTCCGCCCCGTGCAGGGGTGGGGCTGGTACGGCCCGTGGGACGACGGCGAGTTCCCCTTCAACGCGCTGAACTTCGCGCTGCGCTCCGAACACGCCACCGGCCTCAACGCCTACTTCGACGTGCTCCTCCAGCTCGGTTGGCTCGGCCTCCTCCTCTTCTTCGCCCTCGCCGGCATCGCGCTGGTGCGCTCGTGGCTGGTGGCGACCGAACGCCGCTCGGTCGTCTACGCCTGGACGCCCCTCATCCTCGTCGCCCTCCTCGTCGACTCGATGTTCGAGAGCTTCACCCTCACCGGCCTCGGCTGGCTCATGCTCGTCCTCTGCGCCGTCCGCGCCGGCCAGTCCCGCTCGTGGCGCGAGCGCATCGGCGAGCGCCTCGACCCGAGCCTCCCGCCCGCCGCACCGGGGCTGTGAAGGCCGCATCCGTCACAGAGTCTGCCCGGGGAACACGAGAGAGGGCACGGTAGGCTTACGCCTCGGCCCGACGCCCTCGGCGCCCCCGCGAGCCCTTCGGAGAAGCCCCGTGCCCCACGTCCTGCAGAACGTCGTCTTCCCGACCGACCGCGATCCGGACCTGCTGCCCCTGTACGTCGACCCCGAGACCTGGTCGGTCATCGATGAGGAGCCTGTGCGCGTATCGAACCGCGCACAGCTGGGGAACATCCTCGGCCGCACCACGGCCCGTATCGTCGCCGGCCGACGGGTGTCGTTCGGCACCTACTTCAACGCCTTCCCCGCGTCTTACTGGCAGCACTGGACCGCGGTGCGGCAGGTCACTCTGACCGTCGACACCGAGGGCACGGCGACGATCCTCGTCTACCGCTCGAACGGAGCCGGCGTCCGCCAGCGCCTCGAGACCCGCGAGGTCGAAGGAGTCGCACAGTCGACGTTCGATCTCGTGCTCGACCAGTACAGCGACGGCGGCTTCATCTGGTTCGACATCGTGGCCGACGACGACACGGCGATCTTCCGCGGCGCCCGGTACAGCACCGAGCAGGAGCCCGCGCGCGCCGGCAAGGCCTCGATCGGCATCACCACGTACAACAAGCCCGATTACTGCGTCGCCACCCTGCAGGCGCTCGCGGCCGAGCCGGAAGTGCTCGAACTCATCGACCGCATCTTCCTGGTCGACCAGGGCGACCGACGCGTCGACGCCGAAGCCGAGTATCCCGACGTCGCCGCGTCCCTCGGCGACACGCTGCAGGTCATCACCCAGCCGAACCTCGGCGGGTCGGGCGGATTCGCCCGCGCGATGTCGGAGTCGCTCGAGCGCCCCGAGAGCGACTTCGTGCAGCTCCTCGACGATGACGTGCGAATCGAACCCGAGTCGCTTCGACGCTCGGTGGTCTTCGGCCGCTTTGCGAGCACACCGACCATCGTCGGCGCGCACATGTTCGACCTCCTCGACCGGCCGAAGCTGCACGCGTGGGCAGAGGTCATCGACGACGCGCCCTTCATGTGGCGGGCGCTCTACCAGGAGAAGCTGCCGCACGATTTCAGCGTCGCCAACCTGCGGCAGTCACCGATTCTGCACCAGCGACTGGATGCCGACTACAACGGCTGGTGGATGTGCCTCATCCCCCTCTCGATCATCCGCGAGGTGGGCCTCGCCCTCCCCGCATTCATCAAGTGGGATGACGCAGAGTTCTGCATTCGCGCGCGAAACGCCGGCTTCCCGACCGTCTCGATGCCGGGTGTCGCGCTGTGGCACGTTTCGTGGGTCGGCAAGGACGACTCGATCGACTGGCAGGCCTATTTCCACGCCCGGAACCGCATCGTCGCCGCGCTCCTGCACTCCCCCGTGCCCGACGGCGGCACGCTCCTCCGGCACAGCCGCCGCGTCGACCTCAAGCATCTGATGATGATGCAGTACTACCCGGTCGCGCTCCGCCACAGGGCGCTGCGCGACATCCTCTCGGGACCCCAGCACATGCGCGCGAACCTCGCCACGGCGATGCCCGCGGCGCGCGCCCTCGCGAAGTCCTTCCCCGAGACCGTGGTACACAAAGACGCTGGCGTGCCGCTGCGCGCCCGCCGCGGGCGCGTGGTGTTCAAGAAGCTCAAGAACCACGAGTTCGACAGCCCTCGCGGCATGCGGCTGCGCTGGTTCACGGCGACCACGCTCATCGCGCACTGGCTGCATGCACCGAAGCCCGAGAACGTCAGCCACCCCGAGGTCGAGTTCGGCAAGCTGGACGCGCACTGGTGGCGGGTTCCGCTCTACGACAGTGCGCTGGTCAGCGCCGCCGACGGGTCGGGCAAGAACATCTACACCCGCGATCGAGCGCAGTACCGACGGATGCTGCGCGACACCGTCCTCCTCCACCGTCGTCTCCGGCGCGAGTGGCCCGCCCTGTCGGCGAAGTACCGCGCGGCAGCGACGGAGCTGAGCTCGGTCGACGCGTGGCGGCGGACTTTCGGAGAGGCCTCGTGAACGCTCACCGAACGTTCGACCCGGCATCGGCGACGATCGCGATCGTCACCTACAACCGTTCGGGTCTGCTCACGCGCCTCCTCGGCAGCATCGCGTCGATGGACCCGAAGCCCGGGCACGTCGTCATCATCGACAACGCGTCGACCGACGACACCGGCGACGTCGTGGAATCGTTCCGCGAGAAGATCGGCGCCGAGCTCGTTTACCGCCGCATGGAGACGAACACCGGCGGCTCCGGCGGCTTCAGCGAGGGCATGCGGGTCGCGCACGAGATCGGCTCCACGTGGATCTGGCTCATGGATGACGACGTCGAGGTCATTCCCGACGGCCTGGCGAAGATGGGCAAGTGGGCCCCGCGCTTTCAGAGCATCCAGGGGCGGCGCTACGACTACGACGGCAGCGAGTTCTACTGGCAGTACCGCGTCGCCGAGCCTCTCGCCATCCCGATTCCCTTCGCTCCCGCCGGCTTCGGTGCCTCCGGGTACAAGGAGATGAATTCCGGATGCTTCGAGGGCATGTTCATCCACCGCGACATCGTGTCGCGGATCGGCCTCCCCGACCCGCGGTTCTTCATCTACTGGGACGACCAGCTCTACGGCTGGTTGGCCTCCCGCCAGACGACATCGGTGATCGTGGACGAGTTCGTCCTACGCCGGACGCGCGAGATCAAGCAGTGGGACATGGGCATCCGCCACATGAACGCCTCGAGCAACGCGTACCGGTACTACATCATGCGCAACCGGGCATACATCAAGCACTACTACCGCGAGCTCGGCGTCTACCGCCCCGTGCCGTTCGCGCTCGGCACCGCCCTGACCTTCGGCAAGGAGCTCATCCGGCTCTTCTTCGTCGAGCGGACCGTGCGGGGCACGTCGAACCTCTTCCGCGGCCTCCGCGACGGCGGGAAGATCTCGCGCGATCGGTCGTGGAAGCCCATGCCGCCGTTGGACCGGACATGAGAGCGAATTCCAGGTGAGCACAACACCGACGACAACGACCGCGCCGTCGACTGGCCGGCGCCCTGTAGCTCAGCTGATCGGCGCGGCGTTTCCCGGGCACCCCCCTCGGCCCCGTCGGACGCCTGCACACTTCGCCATGTACCTGGCCGCCTTCGCTGCAGGCCTCACTTTCTTGCTCCTCATCCCGTCCGGTCGTCCCCACCTCGAGCGGATGTGGGCGGAAGATGGCGCGGACTGGATCAGCGACGCCGCACTGAACCCGCCCCTCGCCAACTTGTTCGAGCCTCTCGGCGGCTACTTCCACGTGATCCCTCGGCTCCTCGCTGAGGTGACGGTGGCGACGTTGCCGACAGGCGGGTGGGCAGCCGGGCTAGCGGTCCTCGCCGCTTCTGTCCGAGTGGCATGCGCGCTCGCTGTATTCACCCTCTCTAGGGCTCACGTGAAGTCCCCGTACACGCGCGCCGCCATGGCCTCGACGATTGTCCTTCTCCCCGCCGGCAACTGGGACACCATCAACAACGCAGCGAACCTACACTGGTTCCTGTTCTTCACTTTGATGTGGGCGATGCTCTATCGCCCAGCAGGACGCATCGCGACAACGGCGGCAACCGCGTTCATCGCCTTGGCCGCCTTGAGTGTCCCTCTGGCTGTCGTGCTGGCTCCTCTCGCCGTGATGAGGTTGTTCCTTCCCAGATGGCGCGACAGAGTAGGCGGGTTCACCCTCTTGCTTTGCGTGTTGGCCGTCACCGGCTCCGTTCTCGCATCAGACAGGCCTCGAGACACCGCGCCTCTACTCGATCTGCTGGGAGCCTCAGCGGTGCGCGGCCCTCTCGCCGCGCTCATCGGGCCCCAGGGGGTGATGGAGCTGATCCTCCTCGGCGGCGCGAAGTACGTGACGATAGCCACGGCAGTCGCATGCATCGCTCTGCTTGCGGCCTATGCCGTTGGCGTAGTCTGTGGACATCCGAGTGAACGATTCGCCATTATCCTTATGGCGACACTTGGCTTGCTCGTTGTAGCACTCTCGCTTTACTCCAACTGGCGGGATTTCCTTGTCGTCGCCACAGAACTTCGGACTCCGCGCTACTCTGCGCTTCCCGCGCTCCTCCTCGTCTCCGCGGCAATAGTCGCTGTCGGTTCGATCTGGCGACGAAAGTCCGCACTCGGGCTTACGGCCGGCGTGCTGTTGGGGTCTGTGCTCCTGACGTCCGTGGCATGGCAGATCGGCTATTCGCCAGATAAGGCCGGCTCGCCGGTCCTGACTGGCATCACCTGGTCAGACGGCCTTTCAAACGCGAAGGCAGAGTGCAGCCGCGCGGACGCGACTGTTGTTGGAGTGGAGATCCTGCCTCACAGCGGATGGCGCTCGGTTTTACCTTGCGAGCTCATCGACCGCTGATTCAGAGCTCTCCGGGCTTTGAAAGTTCCGAATCAAGCTCTCTCAGGAAACGCTCGGCCTTCGCACCACGCGGCCGTTTCGGCGCATAGACAACGAGAGCGTGGAATGCGAAACGCGCAACGAACGCCAGCGCGAGCGTCATAGCAGCAGCGAGAACGCTGCTGATATGCCACGACTCGACCAACAGCGCAAGAAGTGGAATCCTTACGAGGGCCTCGGCATTGTTGAACGTGAATGATTTCGCGAACCTGGCCCACGCGTTTGACGCTTGGTCGAGCATCTCGCGGAACACGAAGCGCTCCTGAAGCAGGAAGTTGCCAATAATCGTCGACTCTGCTGCGATCACTGCAGCCCAGATGTAGCCCATACCAAGCTGGGTCAGAACGAACATGATCGCGAGGTTTACTACCGCTCCGATCGCCCCGATCAGAGCGAAGGCCGACATCTTGCCGAACCTAAGCGCGGTGAGCTGAAGGAGGAAATGGGCGCCCTGCCGGATGCTTGCTTTCGATTCGCCCCCTCCCCGCTCGGCGAAGGTGAACGACACCTCCCTGACGCGCAGGGGCGTGCGCGCCAAAATCTCCAGAAGGATCTTGAACCCGCGGGGGGCGAGGCGCTCCAGATCGACTTTCGACACATCGATGAGAAAGAACCCGGTCATCGGGTCCGTGCAGTCACGGAGGCGAAGCGGGAACATCGCCTTCGTGAGAAGCGTGGTCGTTCTTGAGACCAAGTCTCGAACGATGTTTGCGAGCCCGTCAGATGATCCGCCGGCGGCGTACCGAGAGGCGACAACAACGTCAGCGGTTCCGCCCGCGAACTGACGATGTAGATCTCGAATCACCTCGGGCGGGTGTTGCAGGTCGCCGTCCATGACAACGCAGACCGTACTTCGCGCGTGCTTCATGCCTTCGAGCACCGCGCCGCTCAGTCCGCCGACCGGCGCATCTCTGTGAATGAGCCGAACGGGCACCGTCGCGGAGCGTGCTTTAGCGGCGATTACCCTCGGGGTTTCGTCACGCGAATCATCGACGAAGATGATCTCGATCGCAAGGCCCTGCGTCGCGTTGGAGACGCGGTCGACAAGCTCGCTGACGTTCGGCGCCTCGTTGAACGTAGGAACGATCACGGTGAGGTCTGGCTGGGTCATCATTGTGTTTTCTATCTGAGTCGCACCACACTGGGCCGCGCGTGGATGGATAGGGTTTCGCGATCGTCAACGCCAGCGATTGAGGGACGAGAGTACCCGCGAAATCTTTCGCTTGGCACGACCGACGAGTCGCCGGAATCGAAGCTCAGGCAATCGCGCGAGACGATCCCCTTCCGCCTCGGCACTCCGGGCGGACTCCTCCGCCCGTCGGCGCCCAGCGGCCTCAGCTCGATACATGTCCCGCCATCTTGTGCTCGCTGCAAGATGCTCCATCTCAAGCGGGATCACCAAGCGAGCAATCTCTTGCGCCCTCACACGATCCGCTTCGCTGTACTCCGACCAAGCGGGAGAAAGAGCCTCCTCAAGGCGGGACGGCACCTGCGCCAGCCCGTTCTCGAGAAGCCGCGTCAATCTGTCCGCGACGCGAGAGTCATGAACGAACTCCGGACCCGGCTCCTCGCCGGGGTGACGAATAAGGTACATCGGCTCCAGGACCCCAGCGTTGAGGAATCGATAGTCGCGCATTCCATGGTGCCGAGGACTCGGGTTCAGAAGCGGGTTCGCATCGTATGACTTGCCCGTGTTCTCGATTTTCGTGGCGTACTGCGAGAAGGTGCGCCACGGGAAGTGCAAGACCTCAACTTCACAGCCGGGGGGCGGCGAACCCAGACTCTGGATATTCACGCCGTGGTTACCTTGAACGACGATCACATCCGCGCTGCCCACATGGATCACGTCTGAAGTGGGATGCGAATGAAGCGCGACAGTCTCCATCAGCGATGACTCTTCTCGGTGATCGCGCCAAACGAGACGATTCAGCGCACCGCCCTCGCGAGCGGGCGGTCCCGTCATGTTGACGACGGGGACCTCGAATGAGCCGATTCCCGTCGGTATCCCCACGAGCGCGTCGCGCAGCGTCTTGTGCGGATCTTGCGCCACGAAGAATTCGTCGGCATCGGCGTTTACAACCCACGTCGCTCCATGATGGGTGGCTGCCCGCGCCGCCATCGAGGACACCACAGCGGCTTGGTTCTTGTCGTGCTTGAGATAATCGTGGACTTCGACGCGGCCGGAAGCGGCATAGTCCGCCAAGATCTCACGAGTGCCGTCCACCGAGCCGTTGTCTGTAACGATCACGATATCGACCCCCTCAGCGAGATGATGCTCGAGCATGGCCGCAATGACGTCGGCCTCGTCGCGAACCATGAGTGTCATAACGATTTTTGGGTTGCGCATCAGGCACCTTCGTGGTTTCGAATAGCAATCACATCGGAGAGCAGCACGCGGGCTCGAGCGTCAAATGAATGCTCGCGGCGAATATCGTGTGCTGAGGCCTTGATCTCAAGGTCTGAAGGCCACCTCGAAGAATTCGCATCCAGGAGGCCGCGCAACTCATTGATGGATGAATACGTTTGCACCTGCTGACCAAAGACTGCATTCAGCCCAGCCGCCTCATCGCTGATGATTCGGGCGCCTGCCGCAGCCGCGTCGAAGAGGCGATTGCTCAGAAATCCGAAGGAAGCCATGTCGCGCCAATGATCATTGAGGACGATCTGTGCAGACGCATACTCCGCAGGGACGTCATCGTTGTGAAGCACCTTGGCAACCACAAGACTTGGATCGACGAATTGCTCCCAACCGTCGTCGCCGAAAATCCGGGGCCGCGCCCCGGCCGCGATGGCATCGGCAACGATCTGCCTTGGGACGCCTCGCGTCCGCCCGACGAAGGTGACGCCCTCCTTACGTGCGTCCCCTCCCGCATCAGGGTGGAACTTGCTGATGTCGGTTGCCTGGAGCAGTGTTGTGACGTCGATTCCCCAGTGCGATTTAACCTGCTCAGCCCACACATCGCCGGCAGCGTAGACGCGCTGGAACCCGCTTTCCAGTTCATATCGGGTGACGAGGTCTGGGTGGCTGATCACCCAGAGGAGATTGATCGCACCCGGCTGCGGTAGGTACCTTTCCAATCCACGCAACGTGAGCGTGACGTCGTCCCAGGAGGCAGAGGACGGGCGGTCATGGGCGGTTCGACGATCAATGACGACGTCTTGCCCGAGGCGGCGCAACGCAGCCGCCAACGACTCGGCGAAGAATGTGTCCCCCCACGAGTCACCCCACACGTCGCCGGTGGCAGCAGTCTTGATCGCCCAGCGCAATCTCGGCGACGACTCGTTCACATCGATCACCGGACGTTGCGCATAGATGACGTCGGCTTCCCACATCGGGCTGCCCGGCGGCAGCTTCCAGCGAACATCCTCGATGAACACGTCGCCGCCCTCAAGAATGTCTCGATCGTCGAGGTCGTTGACGAGCGCGGACCGCCACCGACGCGCGAAGCGCGCACGATTCGCGAAGTGGTGGACGTGGCGTCCTGGGGTCCGGCTCTCGTAGTGGATTACCCGGGACGTCGTGCAGACGCGAAGCTTCCCGCGCTCCTTCAGCTTCATGCAGAGGTCAACATCTTCCATGCCGTTCACATAGTGAGCGTCGAACCCACGGAGAGCACGGACGTCGTCGTACCTTAGTGCGATGCAAGCCGCGGTGAGCGCAGAGAACTCGTAGGCCTCCAGCCGCGGGTCGACATCGAGTGGATGAACGTCGGCAAGCAAGTGCTTCGGCATCGCCATCGCGCCAAGAAAGACGGTACCTGCGGTTTGGACCGTCCTGTCTCCGTAGAGGAGAAGCGGCTGCGCGGCCACATTGTCGTCCT
The DNA here is from genome assembly GCF_021654035.1 of Microbacterium aurantiacum. Taxonomy (GTDB): domain Bacteria; phylum Actinomycetota; class Actinomycetes; order Actinomycetales; family Microbacteriaceae; genus Microbacterium; species Microbacterium aurantiacum. The sequence goes on along the minus strand of NZ_JAJPDW010000003.1, from coordinate 88,223 downwards.
CTCGCAGCACGTTGAGGAGCGGATCGAGCCAGCCGTCTTGCACGGCCGTGTCGTTGTTGAGAAACACGATTGTGTCGCGTGCGGCGTCAGACGCCCCGACATTTGATCCGAGCGCGAAGTCGGTGTTGAGGGGCAGCCGGCGGACCGTCACACGGTCCTCTGCAGCGAACACCGAAGCAAGAACAGTACTCACCGGTCGGCGCGAGCCGTTATCTATGATCTGGACGACTACATTGTCCTCCGTGCTTTGTAGCACCCGATCCACCGCCGCTCGGGTCAGCACCCAGTCGTCGAACGTCGGGATCACGACGGCCACGCCGGGTCGTGGATCGTCAGAGAATGGCGCGAGCCGGGAACGCCGCGCAACGTTCGCGCCGGCTCTTGCGTCAAGAGGTCCGACATCTTCCGTCGCTACCTCGAGCACAAGCGGGGCCTCCACGAACAGACACCGTGCTCCGTCATCGACGATCTCGAGCAGCATCCGCCAGGCCACTCCCATGTCCAGATCAAGCGGAATGCGCGAACCCCAGCCCTTCGAGCCTGCAAACACGACTCCCGATCCGTCGTGAACATCGACCCACGTTGCGTCCGTGGTTCGAAGCCAGGGCTGAGGCAATGTGCCGGCAACGACCGCGAACGCTGCAGCTTCCGAGTCTTGGACAAGCGCGCCCGTCGCGATCGCGAGGTAGTCCTCAGACCACCGTTGCGCAGGTGTCCACACCGTCCAACCGGTTGGTGAAGCGTCAAGGACATGTCGGTGGATCACGGCGCCAAAGGACTCGTCGACCGTCATTCGTGCGGCACTGTCCACCTGCGGGAACTCGTCGAGGAGCGCCTCAACTTCGGGGAGCCTGGGTACGTCATCCTGCTCTACGACGACGACGCGCAGGTCCTTCAACGTCTGGCCGAGCACCTCCCGCAGAGCGGTCGCGGCGCCACGTGAGCTGAGGTGCCGTTCGTCAACGAATACGACGCAACTCCCCGTCGAGGTCGCTTGCGTTGCGCCCACTCGGCGATGGCGCGACAGAGGGGCACCTTCCGCTTTGAGCAACGCTTGCTGGGCGTGGTACTCGCCAACGCGCGCTCTGACCGTTGTTTCGGCCACGCCTCGCGTGACGGGGCGAACACCGTCGCACGACGGCGTGACGGAGTCGGCGGGCGCCGATCTGGCGAAGTGCGCGAGCGGCGAGGGTGGGCGCTCGGAGTCGAGGGAGCTGAGGTACTTGTGCCCTGAGAAATGTGGAGACGCCTGAGACTCCTCCCCGCGCCGGATGAAGTCCAAGAAGTAGTTCACTGGACGGTCTCGCTGGAGTAACGACTTCTCGTGCGTGCGGTACCACTCCGCTTCGAAGAAGGGGTGTGGTGTTCGTCCGTCCAACTCGCCGTTGGCGATGTAGTCATCGACGGCGGCATAGGCAGACAGAACGCGCGCGCCACCGATTTGGTCCTGGTAGAAATCGACGTCGAACAGCCCGAACTCGACAGTTCGACGAACAGTGTCCCCCAGCTCTTCGCACAGAGTGAGATAGCGTGCCCAGGTCATGCTCGTTCCCGCGATCCGGATCGTCGCCTTGTCCGGAGCGTCCGCCGCAAAGCGAGTCAACGAGACCGGCGATTCACCGTTGCGCGGCGCATACCGGCTGGCAGAGTACGAGAACGGAATCGAAGCATTCAACGTCGCTGCAGCGAGCGAGTTTCGCAACAGCAGCGCCGACGCGAGCGAGAATCGTGCCGCCGGAGCGTCAATCAGCGGGTTCGGAACGATTCCAAGCCGCCATCCTTCGCGAAAGTAGAACCTCGCCGCGGCGGCATCGGTGTCGAACTTGCGACCCACCTGCATACCGACGTGCTGGCGGATCACCATGTTGGCACCACCAGCAGCCGGTGAGTGAGGAACCAGCATGCCTTCCAGAAGTGGAGAGAGGCGAGGCGACGCTTCTAGCTTTCGGACGAATCTCGTCGCTCTATTCGCCACCCGCAAGTCTCCTATCCGCTCCTACCTCAAGAGCACTCCATGTCGCAATCGCGGCGGCAATCTGGACGTCCAACCGCGCTCACGACTGGGACAGTCTAGTCATCGAGCCCCGGGCCTTTCCTCAGAGCATGTCGTGGTCGGCGTTGTAGCGGTCGAGCACGTCGCCGATCGGGGCGTCCATCGCCAGTTTCCCCTTGTCGAGGTACAGCCCTCTCGTGCAGAAGCGACGCAGGTCACGCTCGTTGTGGCTGACGAAGAACAGCGTCCGTCCCTCCGCGAGCAACTCGTCGATGCGGCGGTAGCACTTCTCGCGGAAGGCCTTGTCGCCGACGGCCAGCACCTCGTCGACGAGGAGAACGGGTTCCTCGAGTTGCGAGACGACCGAGAACGCCAGACGCACCTTCATGCCGTTGGAGAGGTGCTTGTACGGCGTATCGACGAAGTCGTGGAGTTCTGCGAAATCGATGATCCCGTCGAACCGACGAGCAACTTCGGCGCGGGGCATCCCGTGCAGTCCGGCGGTCAGGCGGACGTTCTCACGCACAGTCAGGTCGCCGACGAAGCCGCCGGTGATTTCTATGAGGGGTGCGACTCCGCCGGACACCGTGACGGCGCCTTCGTCGGGGAGGAGGACGCCGGCGACGAGCTTGAGGAGCGTCGACTTGCCCTGCCCGTTGCGCCCGACCACGCCGATCGCCTCACCGTGCTCGACGGTGAACGAGACGTCGCGGAGCGCCCAGAACTCCCCCGGCCGCGTACGCCGCTGGGCCCCCGCGAACAGGTCCTTGAAACTGCGGCGACCGCGTCTGTTGCGGCGGAACCGGACACCGAGAACGTCGACGCGGATGGCGAGCCCGTTCATCACAGCTCCTTCAGAACGGGGCGCTCGAGTCGACGGAAGACCAGGACGCCGATGACGAGGAAGCCGACGCTCATGGCAGCCCCGACGACGACACTGAGGGTGTCCCAGACTTCGGGGAAGAAGCCCACGCGATAGAGCGTGAAGATGCCCGATAGCGGGTTGAACGCCGCAAGTTCCGGGAAGACGCCCGGGAGGTCCGAGACGGAATAGATGATCGGCGACGCGTAGAACAGCACCCGCAGGATGAGCTTCGTCGTCCGTTCGAGGTCGGTGTAGATCACACAGAGGGGTGCGACCAAGAGCCCGAGCCCGACGAGAAGCATCGTCTGCAACAGCACCGCGACCGGGAAGAGCAACAGCCCCCAGTTGAACGCGATCGGCACCTCGCTCGTGAACACGGCGACGACGATGAAGCCGACGAGCACGGGCAGCGAGCAGAGGAACTCGATTCCTTTGCTCAGCACGATGCGATTGACCCAGATCGTGCGCGGAATCGCCGTGGAACGTACGAGGCGCGCGTCCTTATTGAACGCGCGCGTGAAGTCGGAGACGGCGGCGTTGAACCACACCCACGGCAGAAGTGCGGTGATCAAGAACACGATGTACGGGTCGTGTCCGACCGAGCGCTGGAACACCTGGGTGAAGATGAACCAGTAGATGAGGCTCATCACCAGCGGATCGAGCACCGACCACAGGTAGCCGAGCGCACTCGTGGCGTAGCGCACCTTGAGATCGCGCGCGGACAGCAGCCACAACGAGTGGAGGTAGCGCCGCGGCGAGCCCGGGGCACCGACGGTCGCAGTGGTCACCCGATGATCCTACGGCTCGCGCGTCAGGCGAGTTGGTTGTTCCACATCGACATCGCGGCGCCGATCGCCATGTGCATGTCGAGGTACTGGTAGGTGCCGAGGCGTCCGCCGAAGTGCACGTCCTTCTCGCCCTGGGTGAGATCACGGTAGGCCAGCAGTCCCTGCCGGTCGTCCGGGGTGTTCACCGGGTAGTAGGGCTCATCCTCGCGCTCGGCGAAGCGGGAGAACTCACGCATGATGACCGTCTTGTCGGTCGGGTAGCGATCGGCGCGCTCGGGGTGGAAGTGCTTGAACTCGTGGATCCGCGTGTAGGGGATGTCGGCATCGGCGTAGTTCATGACGGGCGTGCCCTGGAAGTCGCCGACGTCGAGGACCTCCTCCTCGAAGTCCAACGTGCGCCACGACAGCTCCCCCGCGGTGTAGTCGAAGTAGCGATCGACCGGCCCGGTGTAGACGACCGGCAGCTGCCCGACGGTGTCGCGCTTGTTCAGCGGCTGGGTCGTGTCGAAGAAGTCGGTTTCGAGGGCGACCTCGATGTTGGGGTGATCGGCCATCCGCTCCAGCCACGCGGTGTAGCCGTCGGTGGGGAGCCCCTCCCACGTGTCGTTGAAGTAGCGGTTGTCATAGGTGTATCGGACGGGGAGGCGGCTGATGACCTCCGCAGGCAGCTCCTTCGGATCGGTCTGCCACTGCTTCGCGGTGTAGTCCCGGATGAACGCCTCGTAGAGGGGGCGGCCGATCAGAGCGATGCCCTTCTCCTCCAGGTTGGCCGCCGTCTTCGCATCGAACTCGCCGGCCTGCTCCAAGACCAGCGCACGCGCTTCGTCGGGCGTGTACGCGGCGCGGAAGAACTGATTGATCGTGCCCAGGTTGATCGGCATCGGGAAGACCACGCCACCGTGGTTCGTGTACACGCGGTGGACGTAGGGGGTGAAGGACGTAAACCGGTTCACGTACTCCCACACGCCGGGGTTGGACGTGTGAAAGAGGTGCGCGCCATACCGGTGGACCTCGATGCCCGTGGTGGGCTCGTCCTCGCTGTACGCGTTCCCACCGATGTGGTGACGTCGATCGATGACGGTCACCTTGCGCCCCGCGGCCGCGGCGCGCTCCGCGATGGTGAGGCCGAAGAAGCCGGAACCGACGACGAGAAGATCCATTGCGTGCGCTTTCTGAGACGGAACGGCGGGCGAATAAGCGGCGGAAACCGGCCGCACCGGTGCGTAGGGCAAGTCTCCAGGCGACGGTCTACTACGATAACTCACTGTTGTTCAGAGGCCGGGAGTCGAGATGAACGATGCTTGGCTGAGTGCAGTCCCGTCGATCCTGATCGGGGGGGCGCTCGTCCTCCTCCCCGGAGCCGCGGTCGTCGTGGCCGGCTGGGGTGTTCGATCCCTCATCGCGTGGTTGTTCGCGCCGGCGATATCGATCGCCATCATTGCGGTGGCTTCTTCGGTCGGACCGCTCGTAGGTCTGACATGGTCGCTGTTGCCTGTCGCCATCGTCACCGCCATCGCTGCGCTTGTCGCCTGGGCCGTCTCGCGATGGGTAGCCCGCGACAACAGCGTCGATCCACAGCCCTGGGACCAGGGCCGCGCTCGCGCCTTCTACGCCGCGGGTGTCGGTGCCGTCGCGGCCGCGGTGGCAGTCAGCGTGCAGCTGATGACGGCGTTCGGCAGCCCCGAGAACATCTCGCAGACCTTCGACAACATCGTGCATCTCAACGCCATCCGGCTCGCGCTCGATCTGGGCGATGCCTCCGTCGTCGCCATCGGGAGCACGTCCGACATCGCGTTCTACCCCAACGGGTGGCACAGCATCGTGACGCTCGTTGCTCAGCTGGGCGGCGGCTCGATCCCCCTCGCCGTCAACGCCGCCAACATCGCCATCTTCGCGATCGCATGGCCGGTATCTGCGCTCGCGCTCGGTGCGACGCTGTTCGCCGCACGGCCCGCAGCCCTCGCCGTCACCGCCGCGCTCACCCCGGGTTTCGCGGCATTCCCCCTTCTTCTCCTCGATTTCGGGGTGCTTTACCCCAACGCCACCGGGTACGCGGTGCTCCCCGCTGGGCTCGCCGCGGTGTGGATGCTGCTGACTGTGCGAGGACGGGATCGAGTCAGGGCCCTTCTACTTCTCCTCGTCACGTGCGCGGCCGTGGGGATCTCGCACCCGAATGCCTTCCTCGCTCTGTTCGCGCTCGCATTCGCCGTGGTGATCACCGAGTCGGCCCTCGCGGCCTGGGCCGCGAAAACCCGACGGGCGCGGCTCGCTCCGCTCCTCGTCATCGTCGTCATGACGGTCGCTCTCGTCGGGCTATGGCGCTTCGGACGCACGAATGCGGGCATGTCGGTCTGGGGCGCATGGCAGAGCACCGCCCAGGCCTTCGGCGAGGCCGCCCTGATCGCACCACGTGGGTATCCGATCACGATTGCGACATCGGTCCTGCTGCTCGTCGGGATGATCGCAATTGTGCGGCGGCCGGTGCGCTGGCTCCGGGTGGCCCTGCCTTTCGCGACGGCGGCGTTCCTCTTCATCGTCGTGAGCGGAATCCCCACCGGGACAACCCTCCGCGATCTGATCACCAACCCCTGGTACAACGACTCCTACCGGCTCGCAGCGATCCTCCCCATCGCGGGGATCCCGGTCGCGGTCGTCGGGGCCCTGGTGCTGCTGGATGCGGTATCCCGCATCTTCCACCGTCGATCGTGGCCCGAGCTGCTTCGATTCCTTCTGGTCACCGGGCTCACCGCACTTCTCCTTCTTCTCGCGGCGACGGGCCCGAACGTCACCGCGATGATCGAGCGTGCTCAGGGCTCCTACCGCCTCAGCGACTCGTCGCCTCTCCTCACCCAAGACGAACAGGCGCTCATCGACCGATTGGACGAGACCGTCCCCGACGACGCGGTGATCGTCGTCAACCCGTGGACCGGCGGCTCGCTCGCCTACGCTCTCGGCGAGCGGGACGTTCTCACCCGTCATGTCTTCTCCGCCCGGAGCGCCGACGAGGAGTTCATCGACGCCAACCTGGAGAACATCGGCTCCGACCCCGAGGTGTGCACCGTGGTCGACCGACTCGACGTGGAGTACGTCCTGGACTTCGGAAGCCAGAACGTCTGGAACAACAAGGCTGCGGGCGGTGAGCGAGCGGGCCTCAACGACCTCGACCCCTCAGACAAGCTCGTCCTCGTCGATTCGCAAGGCGACGACGCCCGTCTCTTCCAGATCGTGGGGTGCTGACCGTGCCCCGCCGGATCGCGATCGCGTACGACTGTCTGTACCCGTTCACCACGGGTGGCGGCGAACGACAGTACCGCGCGTTCGCCCGTGAGATCGCGACACGTGGGAACGAAGTCGAATACCTCACCGCCCTCCAATGGGAGGGAAAGCCTCCGACCGACGAGCCATTCCGTGTTCGGGCGACGAGTCCGCGCCTCAACCTCTACGACGTGCACGGCGTCCGCCGTTCTGCAGCGGCGCTGTCGTTCGCATGGCACCTCTTCACAGCGCTCAGACGTTCTCGCCACGACTACGACGCGGTCGTCGTCAGCGCGCTTCCCGTCCTCAACGTCTTCGCCGCTCGCGCGGCGTTGTGGGGAAGCCGCACCGTCGTCATCGCCGACTACCTCGAAGTCTGGCGGCGCCGCCAGTGGCTCCAGTACGCCGGTCACATCACCGGGACAGTAGCGTGGGCCCTGCAACGGGCCGCGATCGCGCTCACACCGGTGGCCACATGCCACTCAGAGCTGAGCGCTCAGCGACTCCGCGCCGAAGGTCTGCGTGGTGATCTGCTCGTCAGCCCGGGCCTCATCGAGGCGGACATCACGACCGCATCCGACGCGGCGACCCCCACCCACCCCCCGTTCGCGCTCTACGCGGGGCGCCACATCGCCGACAAGCAGGTGGAGACCATTCCGGCCGCCGTAGCGAAGGCGCGGGCCACGGTGCCCGACCTCCGGCTCGTCATCCTCGGATCCGGATCCTCGACGCCGGAGGTCGAGCGGGCGATCGATGCCGTCGATGGGCGCAACTGGTGCGACCTGCGCGGGTTCGTCGCCCAGACCGACCTCGAGACCCTGATGGCGCAGGCGGCCGTGCTGGTGAACCCGTCACGGAGGGAAGGGTATGGGCTTGTCGTCGTCGAGGCCGCCGCACATGGAACGCCCGTCGTGCTCGTCTCGGGGGAAGGGAACGCCTCCACCGAGCTGATCGACGAGGGACGGAACGGCTTCATCGCGCCCTCGACACACGCGGACGACCTCGGATCCGCGATCGCACGCGCCGTCACCGGTGGCGCGGTCCTGAGAGAAACAACGAGACACTGGTACGGCGACGCGGTCGAGAACCGTACGATCGCCCGCACCATCGACGCGATACTCGAGTGCGTCGACGCGAAAAGTGCGTCCCGCTCCCCTCGCCGTCGCAGACAGAGAGCAGAGAACACGTGAACCGCCCCGCCGAAACCACCGACGTCGAACTGACGATCCTGATGCCCTGCCTGAACGAGGCGGAAACCCTCGAGGTGTGCATCCGGAAGGCGCGAGGATTCCTCGAACGCTCGGGCATCGTCGGTGAAGTACTGATCTCCGACAACGGCAGCACCGACGGCTCTCAAGCCCTCGCGGAGAGCCTCGGTGCACGCGTCACCCACGCTCCGCGCCGCGGCTACGGCGCCGCGCTCATCAACGGGATCGAGACGGCTCGCGGCCGGTACATCATCATGGGCGACGCCGATGACAGCTACGACTTCGAGAATCTTCAACCGTTCGTCGATCGTCTCCGCGGCGGCGCCGACCTTGTGATGGGCAATCGGTTCCAGGGCGGGGTGGCCCCCGGGGCCATGCCTCCCCTCCACAAGTACCTCGGCAACCCCGTGCTGTCGGGCATCGGACAGCTCTTCTTCCGGCCGAACGTCGGCGATTTTCACTGCGGCCTCCGCGGCTTCAACCGGGACCGCATCGCTGCGCTCGGTCTGCAGACCACAGGTATGGAGTTCGCCTCCGAGATGGTCGTCAAGGCGACGCTCGCCCGGCCCAAGTACCGGATCGAGGAGGTTCCGACCACGCTCAAGAAGGACGGCCGCTCCCGCCCGCCGCACTTGCGGAGCTGGCACGATGGGTGGCGTCACCTGCGGTTCCTTCTGATCTTCGCGCCGCGTTGGCTCTTCGTGTATCCCGGCCTCGTCGCGTTCCTGCTCGGAGCCATCGCGGTGGGTATCCTCGCGTTCGGGGGTATCGAGATCGGTGGCGTCGGCTTCGGCGTCACGACGATGGTCTATGCCAGCGCGCTGTGCGTGATCGGCTATCAGTCCCTCATGTTCTTCTGGCTGACGAAACTGTTCGCGACCGCGGAGCAGTTCCTTCCCGCCAGTGACCGCTACCGGTCGATCGTCGCGAAGTGGAGCGCAGAACGCGGGCTCCTCGTCGGGCTCGCCCTCTTCGTGCTCGGAATCGTCATCGGCGTTGCGCAGGTCGTTCGATGGAGCGGGGTCGACTTCGGTCCCCTCGATGCCACGGAGGTCGTCCGTGTCGCGATCCCGAGCGCGCTCGGGATCATGCTCGGGTTCCAGACGATCCTCATGAGCTTCTTCTCCGGCGTTCTGACGACGCCGCGACGGACGATCCCCGCCGACGCCGTCATCGAGAGTTGACGGTGAAGCGGCGCCTTCTCGTCGACCTTCTCGGATACACCGGTTCACGGGGAGGCACCGAGACATATGCGCGCGAGCTGCTCCCGCGGTTGGCCGCGTTGCTCCCCGAGGTCCGCTTCAGTGCGCTGACAGGGCGCGCCGGATCGGGGCCGGTGTCGGACTTCTTCCCCGGCCGTGTGCACACCGTGCCGTGGGTCGGACCCGATCCTGCGTCCTGGGCGGCGGGAGCCGTCGTCGGAACAGAGGTCTTCGCGCGCCGCAACGGCGCCGACGCGATCTGGGCGCCGGCGAACTTCGGCCCCATCCTTCGTGGGACACCACGCGTCGTCACGGTGCACGACGCCATCTACGACGAGGTGCCGGGTAGCGCCGCCGCTCGCGTGCAGCGCGCGGCGACGTCGTGGCTGATGGCACGATCCGCGCGGACCGCGGACGCTGTGGTCACCGTCTCCTCCGCGGCAGCCGACAGCATCAGCCGCACCTTCGGGCTCCCGTCAGAGCGGATTCACGTCATTCACAACGGCAGCAGCAGCCCCGTGGCTGTCGCAGATCCCGTGAGCGCGATCGCCTCCCTCGGCATCCCTGCGGACCGGGCGATCGTGTTGAGCACCGGCAACCGCATGGCTCACAAGAACTTCGTCGGCCTTCTCGCCGCACTCGCGCAGATCCCGCGTGAGGAGAGGCCGCTCGCCGTCATCGCCGGTAGCCGCCTCCCTGATCCGCTGAGCTCGGAGGTCCAGCGCCTCGGCCTGAGCGAAGACGTGGTTCTGCCCGGTTGGGTCAGCGTCGAGCAGTTGGAGGCCCTCTACGCACTTACAGATCTGTACGTCTGTCCGTCCCTGGCAGAAGGATTCGGCCTCCCGGTCGTTGATGCCCTCCGGCGGGGCGCTCCGGTCCTGGCGAACGACATCCCGGTCCTCCGCGAGGTCGGTGGTACGACGACGCGCTACGCCGATGCGACCGAGCCCGCGTTGTTTGCCGCAGCCATCGATTCCGCTGTCCGCGGTGGCCGTTCCCCCGGTGAGGTCGCGCAGGGCCGGGCGTGGGCCGAGACCTTCACCTGGGAGAGGACGGCCGAGCGGACTGCGGACGTTCTGCAGAATCTCTTGGCTGCAACGACCGTTTCCGAACGCCGATGACAGACCTCAGCCTCCGACGCCGTCTCGTGGGGTTCATGCTCCTCCCCGCCCTCGCCGCCGTCTCTCCTCTCGTCGTCCTCCCCCTCGTCGCTCGCACCGCGGGGCCGGGCGGATGGGCGAGCGCCATCGCCGGAGAATCCGTCGGCACGTTCGCCGCCATCGTGATCGGATACGGATGGGCGGCAATCGGCCCCGCCCTGATCTCGATCGCCGCAGACGACGATCGACGTGCGCGTCTCTACCGCGAATCGATCGTCGTGCGCGCCGCGGTGGCTCTCGTGACGCTGCCGGTGCTCGCGGTCATCTGCTGGCTCATCTCCTCCCCGGGCGCCGAATGGCTGACGATCCTCATGGGCGTGCAGGGCGCTCTCATCGCCCTGTCGTTCACGTGGTACTGCGCGGGGGTGGGCGACCCGCGCACGATCATCATCTTCGATGCCGTGCCGCGCCTCGTCGCCACGATCGTGGCGGCTTTCGCGATCGCGGCGACCGGCATCGTCGAGGTCTACCCACTGAGCGGAATACTTGTGACGGTTCTCGGCACGAGCGCCTTCACGAACCGTCTCCTGCGGCGCCACCCGGGGTCGTGGCCACGCGCGCGCGAGCTCCCCGGTCTGTTTCGCGCCGGATTCCCGGTTGCGTTGAACGACGCTGCGCTCAGCGCGTACTCCAGCGTGCCCGCCCCCCTCGTCAACGTGACATCACCCCCGGTAGAGGCCGCGGGTTTCGCTTCTGCCGACAAGATGTTCAAGCTCGGAAGCGTACTTCCCTTCACGCTCGCCAGCGCGCTCCAAAGCTGGGTGGGAGAAGTCTCCGGTCCGCCACGCGCACGTCGCATGCGTCTTGCTATGAGCGCTCACGCAGGATTCGGAATCGTGGGCGGCGTTGTCCTTGCTAGCCTCGGCGACAGCGTGAGCATGTTGCTCTTCGGAAGCGAGGCGGCCGCCGGAGTCGATCTTCTCATCGCCATGGGAATCGTCTTCGCCTTCCTCTCGCTCCGCACGTCGATGACGCGGCATGTTCTCTTCCCCGCCGGCAAAGCGAAGACGGTCATGCGTGCAACGCTCGCGGCGACCGCAGTCGGCATCCCCGTGATGATCATCGCCGCGAACGTGATCGGCCCCCTCGGAGCCGCCGTCGGTTACGCCTTCACGGAAGCGGCCGCTACCCTGCTCCTTTGGCGCCCTTGCGCCTCGGCGGTGCGTGCGATCGAACGCGCAGAGCCGATACCACCCCTGGATGACGACCCGAAGGCCCTGTCATGAGTGCGTCCCGATCCACCCCCACACCCGCGACCGTCGGCGCCGTTGTGCTGACGTGGCGCGATCGGGAGCTGACGGCCGCATGCGTTGCACGCCTCGTCGGCCACCCGAGGGTCGCTCGAGTGATCGTCGTCGACAACGAGGCGGATGGTTCGATCGCGTCAGCGTTCGAACCGAACCCGAGTCTGGACATCGTCGAACTGACGTCGAACACCGGCTTCGCGGTGGGCGTGAATTCCGGGCTGCGACAGCTCTTGGACGACCCGTCACTCGACGAGTTCCTGGTCATCAACAACGACGCCACCCTGACCCATCACGACATCGATCGACTCGTCTCCGCCTTGGATGGCGATCCCGGCCTCGGGATCGTGGGTCCTCGGATCGAAACACCGACGGGAACGAAGTTCTCCGCCGGCGGCATCGTCAACAGGTTCACCTGGGGCATTCGGCAGCCTCGGCCCGGCGAACACCCCGATTTCCTCACCTGGGCCTGCGTGCTGGTGCGGCGGAGCACGTTCGAGCGGGTGGGCCTCCTGGACGAGCGATTCTTCATGTACTGGGAAGATGTCGAGTTCGGGTTCCGGCTGAGGGAGGCAGGAGTGCGGTTCTCGGAGGTTCCCGACGCCGTTCTGATTCACGCCGTGTCCTCCTCGCACTCGCGCGCCGGCTCCCGGATCCTCGCCTACTCCAGCCAGGCGTTCCGGCATTTCTTGCGCCTTCATGGCGGTGCCGGCACGGTGACGGGGCTCGCCCGACTCGGCGCAAAGGTCGCCCTCTGCACGGTCAAGGGCGACATGCCCGGTGCACGATACGTCATCGCAGGCTGGAAGTTGGGGAGAAACGCACCCGACCCCGCTTACGTGGCCTTCGAGAAACTCCCCTGACGCGAAAGGTTCATCGTGAACATCGGACTATCGGTTACGACGCTTGGCCGTATCGATGCGCTTCGCACGCTCCTGTCATCGCTCGAGGGACAGTTGCGCGACGGCGACGAGGTCATCCTCGTCGCGCAAGGGAAGGAGGAGGAGGTAGCTGAACTGGCGGCTGAGTTCGCCGCGCGAGGTCTTCCCGTCGCCGCGACAGCCTCCTCACGCGGAGCCTCCCTCGGCCGCAACACCGGCGTCGCGGCTCTTCCGCCCGGCGAGTTCGTCCTCGCGTTTCCGAACGACAACACCGTGTTCCCCGCAGGTACTCTCGATGCACTCCACGACGCGATAGACAACCCGGACTTCGTCGCGGGGGGATTCACCTCGTGGGACGAACGCGGCCCGAAGACGACGCTTCCCACCGCCGGAACTCCCCTCGACCGCTACAACGTCTGGTCGATCATCGAAATGGGCATCCTTCTCCGCCGGTCGCTCTTCGACACCGTTGGGGGCTTCGACGAGGCCATAGGACCGGGCTCCTCAAGCCCGTGGCAGGTTGCCGAGGGCACCGACCTACTTCTGCGCGTCATGCGCGCGCACCCCGAGGTCATCGATCGCTTCTCATGGCTCCCCCCCGACGTGCACGTCGACGGGATCTCGACGGGTTTCGGCCTGACGGACGCCGACCGTCGGCGGAAGCTCCGCGCGTACGGCCGCGGGACCGGGCGGGCATTCGCGGTCCACGCGTACCCGCTCTGGTGGCGCGCTGCCTTCGTCGCCGCCGGGCTACTCTATGGTGTCCGCAACCCGGAGCCCATCCGCGCAACAGATGGGTGGCCGATGTTCGTCGGGCGGCTCGAAGGCACGATCGGGCGGACGTTCGGCCAGAAGCGGATGGTCTCGACAACCCGCTGAGCTAGGCTACGGAGGTGTCAAAGAGAGTCCTGATCACCGGCGGTGCCGGCTTCATCGGATCCCACCTGTCGGAGCGGCTCCTTGACGAGGGCCACGAGGTCATCTGCGTGGATAACTTCTTCACGGGTAGCCGGAAGAATGTCGAGCACCTCTTCGGAAACCCGCGCTTCGAGATCATCCGCCACGACGTGACGTTCCCTCTGTACGTCGAGGTCGACGAGATCTACAACCTCGCGTGCCCCGCCTCCCCGGTGCACTATCAGCACGATCCGGTGCAGACGACGAAGACAAGCGTGGTGGGCGCGATCAACATGCTCGGACTCGCGAAACGACTGCGCGTGCCGATCCTCCAAGCGTCGACGTCGGAAGTCTACGGCGATCCCGCCGTACACCCCCAGCGTGAGGAGTACTGGGGGAATGTGAACCCCATCGGTCCCCGCTCTTGCTACGACGAGGGGAAACGGGCGGCGGAGACCCTGTTCTTCGACTACCGACGGCAGCACGATCTGGCCATCAAGGTCATACGGATCTTCAACACCTACGGCCCGCGGATGCATCCCAATGACGGTCGCGTCGTGTCGAACTTCATTGTCCAGGCGCTTCGCGGCGAGCCGATCACGATCTACGGTGACGGGTCGCAGACGCGGTCGTTCTGCTACGTGGACGATCTCGTCGACGGCATGGTCCGATTGATGAACACCGGGCACGACGTCACCGGACCCATCAACGTCGGAAACCCCGGAGAGTTCACGATGCTCGAGCTCGCTGAGGCGGTTCTGCGGATCACGGGGAGCGAGTCGGAGATCGAGCACCGCCCGCTCCCCCAGGACGATCCCAAACAGCGACAGCCCGACATCACCCTCGCCCGCCGAGAACTCGGCTGGGAACCGACGATCGCGCTCGAGGGCGGACTCGCGAAGACGGTGGACTACTTCAGGGCGGTTCTTTCCGTCTAAGCACTCGATGGCAGGATGGGTGTCGTGAAGGGCATCATTTTGGCCGGCGGGTCCGGCACGAGACTCCATCCGATCACGTTGGGTGTGTCGAAGCAGTTGATCCCGGTGTATGACAAGCCGATGGTGTACTACCCGTTGTCGACGTTGATGTTGGCGGGTGTGCGGGAGATTCTGGTGATCACGACTCCGCATGATGCGCCGTTCTTTCAGCGTCTTCTGGGGGATGGGTCGCAGTTCGGTATTGAGTTGTCGTTCGCGGTGCAGGAGTCTCCGGACGGGTTGGCGCAGGCGTTCACGATCGGTGCGGACTTCATCGGGAACGACAAGGTCGCCCTGGTCCTGGGCGACAACCTCCTCTACGGTCCCGGTTTGGGTTCGCAGCTCAAGCGGTACGCGGATGTCGATGGTGGTGCGGTGTTCGCGTATTGGGTGGCGGAGCCGACCGCGTACGGGGTGGTGGAGTTCGATGATGCCGGTCGGGCGGTGTCGTTGGAGGAGAAGCCCGCGAACCCGAAGAGCAACTATGCGGTCCCGGGGCTGTATTTCTACGACAACGACGTGGTCGAGATCGCCCGGAATCTGCAGCCGTCGGCGCGGGGTGAGTATGAGATCACGGATGTGAACGCGGAGTATCTGCGGCGCGGGAAGCTGCAGGTGGAGGTCCTCCCCCGCGGCACCGCCTGGTTGGACACCGGGACGTTTGATCAGATGACGGACGCGGCGGAGTATGTCCGCACGATCCAACGCCGCACAGGGCTCTCGATCGGGGTGCCCGAGGAAGTCGCATGGCGGCAGGGGTTCCTCACGGACGCGCAGTTGCGGGAGCGCGCGGAGAAGCTGGTGAAGTCCGGGTACGGCACGTACCTATTGGAGACGTTGGAGAGAGGCCACTGATGGCGCGTCTGCTTGTGACCGGTGGGGCGGGGTTCATCGGATCGAACTTCGTCCACCACGTCCTCGACCACACCGACCACGACGTGGTCGTGCTGGACAAACTCACCTACGCCGGAAACCTCGCCTCCCTCGACGGGTTGCCTGCGGACCGGTTCCGGTTCGTCCAGGGTGACATCGCCGACCCCACGGTGGTGGATGAGCTCGTCGGCGGCGTGGATGCGGTGGTGCATTACGCCGCGGAGTCCCACAACGACAACAGCCTGCATGATCCGCGTCCGTTCCTGGACACCAACATCATCGGCACCTACACGCTCCTGGAAGCCGTCCGCCGGCACGAGAAGCGGTTCCACCACATCTCCACCGACGAGGTCTACGGCGACCTGGAGCTCGATGACCCGGCCCGGTTCACCGAACACACCCCCTACAACCCCTCCTCCCCCTACTCCTCCACCAAGGCCGGGTCGGATCTGCTGGTGCGGGCGTGGGTGCGGTCCTTCGGGGTGCAGGCCACGATCAGCAACTGCTCGAACAATTACGGGCCGTATCAGCATGTGGAGAAGTTCATTCCGCGGCAGATCACGAACGTGATCCGTGGGATCCGCCCCAAGCTGTACGGGGCCGGGGAGAACGTGCGCGACTGGATCCACGCGGACGATCACTCCTCCGCGGTCCTCACCATCCTCGACCGGGGTGTGATCGGGGAGACCTATCTGATCGGGGCCGATGGGGAGAAGAACAACAAAGACGTCGTGGAACTGATCCTCACGCTCATGGGCCAGCCCGCGGATGCGTACGATCACGTCACCGATCGGGCAGGACACGACCTGCGGTACGCGATCGACTCCACCAAACTCCGCACCGACCTCGGCTGGGCACCCCAGTACTCCGACTTCGAGGCGGGGCTTGCCGCGACGATCGACTGGTACCGGAACAACGAAGCCTGGTGGGCACCCACCAAAGACGGTGTGGAAGCGTTCTACGCCAGCAAAGGCCAGTGATGACGGAGTTCGGTAAGGCGCTGACGGTCACGCCCACCCCGATCCCGGGGCTGGTGGTGGTGGATCTTCCCGTGCACGGGGATGCGCGGGGGTGGTTCAAGGAGAACTGGCAGCGGGAGAAGATGACCGCGGCTGGGGTGGAGTTGCCCGATTTCGGGCCGGTGCAGAACAACATCTCCTTCAACGACGCCGTCGGCACCACCCGGGGGATCCACGCCGAACCGTGGGACAAGTACGTCTCTGTCGCCACCGGGAGGATCTTCGGCGCCTGGGTGGACCTTCGTGAAGGCCCCACGTTCGGGGCGGTGTTCACCACGGAACTGGACCCGTCGAAAGCGATCTTCGTGCCCCGAGGGGTGGGGAACTCCTACCAGACCCTGGAACCCGACACCGCGTACACCTACCTCGTCAACGACCACTGGTCCCCCACCGCGACCTACACGTTCCTGAACCTCGCCGATGAGACCGCCGCCATCGAGTGGCCGATCCCGCTGGATCAGGTGGAAATCAGCGAGAAAGACAAGAACCACCCGCGCCTTTCCGATGTGGTCCCGATGGCGGGGAAGAAAACCCTCATCACCGGCGCGAACGGGCAACTCGGACGCGCCCTCCGGGACCTGCTCGGTGACACCCCGCAGGTCGAGTACACCACCCGCGACACCCTTGACCTGACCTCCCCCACCCTCCACACCGACCGGCGGTGGCGGGACTACGACACCATCATCAACGCCGCCGCCTACACCGCCGTGGACACCGCCGAAACCCCCACCGGCCGCACCACCGCGTGGGCCAGCAACGTCACCGCAACCGCCGCGCTGGCCAGGATCGCCACCGACAACGGCATCACCCTCGTCCACGTCTCCAGCGACTACGTCTACGACGGCACCCGCACCGGCGAGTACACGGAGGAGGACCCGGTCAGTCCCCTCGGCGTCTACGGGCAAACCAAAGCCGCCGCCGACACGATCGTCGCCACCGTCCCCCGCCACTACATCATCCGCACCAGCTGGGTCATCGGTGACGGCCACAACTTCGTCCGCACCATGGCATCCCTCGCCGAACGCGGCATCAACCCCACCGTCGTCAACGACCAAACCGGACGCCTCACCTTCACCACCGACCTCGCCCAAGGCATCCACCACCTCCTCACGACGTCGGCGCCTCACGGTATCTACAACCTCACCGGCACCGGACAACCCACCACCTGGTACGACATCGCCCGCCACGTCTACCAGCTCACCGGACACGACCCCGACCGCGTCACACCCGTCAGCACCCACGACTACTACGCCAACACTTCCGGACCGATCGCGCCTCGCCCCCGCAACAGCCTCCTCAACGTCGACAAGTTGACCGAGGCAGGATTCACGCCAGGTAACGCGGCGAAGCTCCTCGAGAATTACCTGGCGCAGGGGACCTCGTGAGCAACGCCACGCCGGTCTCGCCGGTTGTCGCGGTCGTCGTGCGCACGAAGGATCGGCCGGATCTTCTGCGGCGCGCATTGTCCAGCATCAGCGGGCAGCGCATGACAGAGTGGGAGTGCGTGATCGTCAACGACGGCGGCGATGCCTCGGCTGTCGATGCTGTCGTGGAGGACCTACCGGTCGAGCATCGCTCACGGGTGCGGGCCATGCACCACCCGGAGTCCCGGGGCCGGTGGGTCAGCGCGAATGCCGGGGTACTGGCGACCTCCGCGCCGCTTCTCGTGCTGCACGACGACGATGACTCGTGGCATCCCGAGTTTCTGAGCCGGGCTGTCGAGTATTTGGAGGCCGCACCGGAGCGCGACGGCGTGGTGTCGCGAATCGAGATTCTCTGGGAGAAGCGCGAGCCCGACGGGTTCCGCGTCACACGACGCGAGATGTTCCAGCCCCAGTTGAGCGCGCCGACGCTGGCAGACACGCTTCTCTACAACCGGTTCGTTCCGATCGCGTTCGTCTACCGTCGACGACTGCACGAAGAACTCGGACTGTACGACGACTCGCTTCCGGTCGTCGGAGACTGGGCTTTCAACCTCAAAGTCCTCGCGCGCGGGCCTCTGGATTACCTCGGGGATGTGCCCTATGCATACTGGCACCAGCGCGAGGGCGTAGAAGGCAGCCACGGCAACAGCGTCATCGACTCCCGCGGCGACCACGCGAAGTACGACGCCCTCATCAGAGACGAGGCCCTCCGTCAGTACGTGGATGCGAACGGCATGGGCCTGTTGCTCTACCTGACGAAGTTCATCGATCAGCGATTCGTAGACGTCGAGACCGGCATCCGTGAGGAAGTGGCTCGTGGGAGCGAGAACAATTTGAGCTTCGGTCGCCGCATCGAGCGTCGGATCCGACGCCGGCGGTAGGCCGCTACTTCCCCTGCAGGACCGAGACCGCCTCGTCGACGGGGCCGTCGAAGATCTTCTTGCCCTTGGCGACCACGATGCCTCGCTCGCAGAGCTCCTTCACCATATTCATGTCGTGGCTCACGACCAGCATCGTCACGCCCGTCGAGGTCAGTTCCTTGATCTTCTCCGCGCACTTGGCCCGGAAGGGAGCATCTCCGACGGAGAGCACTTCATCGACAAGGAGGACGTCGAGTTCGACGTGAATCGCCACAGAGAACGCGAGGCGCATGAACATCCCGGAGGAGTAGTGCTTGACCTCCTGATCGATGAACTCACCGATCTCACTGAAGGCCACGATGTCGTCGAAACGGGCGTCGATCTCCTCGCGCTTCATCCCGAGGATCGCTGCGTTCAGGTAGACGTTCTCGCGCCCCGACAGGTCCGGATGGAAGCCCGCGCCCACCTCGATGAGGCCGGCCACGCGCCCCCGGGTGAACACCCGACCCGCGTCAGGCTCGAGCACACCCGACACGAGCTTGAGCGTCGTCGATTTGCCCGAGCCGTTCAGCCCGAGAACTGCGACGGCCTCCCCCTGACCCACCTGGAAGCTCAGGTCGTCGAGCGCGCGGAAGGAATCGGCACGGACCTTCTTCTTGCGGACCCATCCGATGAACGCTTCTTTGAACGAATGCGAATTTCGCTTCAAGAAGACCTTCGAGACGTGGTCGACGATGATCGAGGGCGGGGTCGCCGTCTCGGCAATGATCGGTGTAGCCATCAGAGATCCTGTGCGAACGTGCGCTCGAAGCGGCGGAATGTCGACTGTCCGAGAAGGAGGAAGACGACACAGAACGTCAGCGCGATACCGATATACAGACCGAAGTTCGGTGGAAGTCCGTGGTTTAGCTCGGCAGTCGGGGACCAGAAGCCGAGATGGAAGAGCTCCACCGCTACCGCTAAGGGATTCGACATGTAGGCACCGAAGGCCCACGCCGGGAGCTTGTCTGCGACAAGCGTCCAGAGGTACAGAACCGGCGAAGTCCACACGGAGAACATCCGGATGATCTCCACGACGTTCTGGGCATCACGAAAGCGGACATTGATCCCGCTGAAGAAGAGTCCCAAGCCAAGCGCAAGCAAGACAACGATCAGCACGCCCAGCAGGATCGCACCGATGCCCAGGAGTGAGGGGGTCCACCCAACGAGGAGACACACCAGTAGGAGGATGGCTACCTGCGGAAGGAAGTGAACGAACGCCACGATGATTGCGGCGATGGGGAACAGCTCGCGGGGAAGATAGATCTTCCGCACTAGGGAGCCGTTGTCAACGATCGCGGTCGTCGCGTTACCGAAGGCCTCATTGAACAGGTTGACGATCACAATGCCGCTGAAGAGGTAGATCGCGAAGTTGTCGATGCCATGGCCGCCGAGGATGAACCCCATGACGAAGTAGTAGACCGCGAACTGCGCCGCGGGCTTGACGTACGACCAGGTCCATCCCAACACCGAGTTGCGGTATCGAGTCGCGGTGCCTTTTCGGACGAGGAGCCGCAGAAGGTACCGCCAACGGAAGACGTCGAGGATACCGAGCCCGCGCCCGGGTATGTCATATCGGGAGAGATCGATGGACGTCAATTCCAGTCCTTCACTATCGGGCGCGCGAACGCGAGAGAAAGACGCACTGCACGATCCTAGTCGGGCGTCACTGGGAGTCGCTTCAACGTGCAGCTCACAGGATCACCGCGAGTCTCCGTCTCAGGATCTTGCCGCCGCTACGGCTTCATAGCAGCCAACGCGCCCGCTGCCCACGGGAGGACGGTCGGTTCCACGCCTCCATTGAGCTGTGCGGGAGTCTCAGATGCTGTCAGCGGGCGGAACATGCCGTTCTCGGCTAGGTAGATCTGCCCGGAGACGGATACGAACAGTCGCGCGCCTACGTCGCCGCCACTGCGATTCAGAGTGTCGCAGGTTTCCGCGGCAAGTTCCGTCACGGGAAGGCCTGCGCGGGCGCCGTCGGAGACCGAGTAGAGCACACCCGCCGAACCGACCCAATTGCGACCCTCGCATCTGACCAGCGGCCGAAGATGCTCCGCTTGAACCGAGAGCGCGGACATGACCTGGGGGGTCACAACGCGCAGTCTGTTCGAGATGCCCAACTCGTCGCCCACGGCCCAGTTGGGGAGGGTGAAGCCACGTCCGTTGTCGACGAGGCTGACAGCCACGCCGTCGCTGGCGCGCACGAGGGAGCCGGTCTCAGTGCCGATCACGGGCCAGGCATCGTTCCAGGAGAAGACTGCACCTTGTGGGAGCGACGCGCGCGTCGTCGCACTGACGGTGAGCACTCGCGGCCACACGCCGCCATTGAGCGTCGTCAGCAAGTCCCGGGAAGGGAAGAGTCGCAACATGCCATCCACCGCAAGATATACGCCGTTCGAGCCCGCTGCTTGAACAAAGACACGTGGGGCCGGAGCCGCGTCGACAATCTCAAGCTGGTCGCACGTAGCGCCATCAAGCGTCGTCACGGCGAACCCGGATGCTGCGGAGGGCTCAACCGGGTTCAAGGCTCCTCCTGCAGCGAAGAAGGTTCGCTCGTAGCAACGCGCAAAGAGCGAGAGCGAGCCGCTTTGGTCATACCCTGCTACCGACTGGTTGGGAACGTTGACGCGGTAGGTCGTTGCTGGCAGCCCGAACTCGGCGGCGTGAGCCCAGTTGGAGAGTCCCAGCAGTCGCCCGTCCGTGGTCGGCAGGCGGACGCTTCCTGAGTTCTCGGTGCGGAGGAAGTGGGCCGTGGCGAAACGGACCAGTCCTCGACTGTAGCGCGACGCTACGTCGGCCTTCATGTTTCCCACGAAGGGTGTCTTACCCCCGTTCAGCAGAGCGGCGGTGCCGCCGTCATACACGGGTCGGAGGACCGTCCCTTCAAGTATGTGCGTGACTGCGGGAGAACCTACGGCGGCAAACGCTGAGACCGCACCACCCGATGGCACACGAGAGTAGACGCCAGAATCGATCGAAGTCTCTGCACCGCACGATGATCCCCATGCGTTGACCTGTGCGCAGGAGCCGAAGACGTATCTCTTGCCTGACTGAAGAAGTGCCACGGAGCCAGTGGCGGAATTCCGGAGGAACAAGCTGGCGTTGCCGCGGTGAGCGAGTCTGTTCACGAAGTCGAGAGTCACGGGGACCGGAGACCCGAACGCCTCTCGGAACTCAGGGAAGTCTTCCTTCGTGATCAGGTAACGGTTCGTGCCGGTCACGAGGTACACGGGGTTTCCATACTGCGCCAGCACCGGCGTCATTGCCTGCGTCGACCCAAACCAGTCGTTGTAGAAGTTGTAGAAGTTGCGGTTGCCGTAGGCCGAGCAGCCGTCGCCTGTGCCGTAGCCGGCGCGCAGCGCGGCGGCGTTCGGCTGATACGGCGTGTAGTAGTAAAGGTTCGCCGTGGCCTGGTTCTGGATGTACACGGGCGAAGAGCCGCACGACTCATTGGGGTTGTATCGAACATTCCAGGTCTTCCCCGGGGCGTACCAGGTGAAGTACTGGCTGGTGCCGGCCGGGTTTGCGTAGCGCTTAAACTGCCAGGCCGCACCGTAGACCTGGTTGAAGAAGCCGTAATAGCGGGTGTCGCACGCGGCGGTGTCGGGGCACCCTTGACCCATCGCGATCGTGTAGCGCCACTCGCTCGGCCACGTGTGTCGGACGAGACCTTGCTCCTTCTCGAGAGTGGCGAGGATCACCTGCGGGTTGATACCGCACGCCTGAGCGACCTTGTAGATGATGCGGGACGCCCGCTCGCGCACGCCGCCCGAATAGGCGCCGCACATGGCGTCCGCCGTCGTCGTGCGCGACGTGTCGTACCAGTCCTTGAGGCAGGTGTATCCGGACTGGCAGTTCGGAACACGCGCCTCGAGGAAGGCCTGGATCTGCCCCTCGGTCATCGTCGAACTGTTGAAGAAGGCGGCGTCCGAGATGATGTTGCCCGGCTGGAATTTGGTTAGATCCGCGGTGGGCACGTGCGCGGACTTGGTGTACGTGACGGGCGCGGCAACCGCTGTCGGGACCGCCACGAGCGGCCCGGCAATGAGCGCGATTCCGGCGACAACCACCGTGATCCATCGGGAAACAGCTCTGCGTCGTGCGGGGAGTCGGGCGCCAGGCATGTGAACAGTGTGGCGGATGTGACGGATGAGTACAACAATCGCCGAAATCGGGCGTGTTCGACACGCCGAAGTCAGCGTTCTCGCGGACGCCGCTCAGAGTTCGGCGTGCAGGTGCCAGACCTTGTCGGCCGCTTCGCTCCATGAGAAGGCGCGGCCGCGGTCGTCGGCCATCACGGCGAGGCGCTCGGCCGCATGCGTCGACCCCAGCGCCCGGGCGAGCGCGTCGCCGAACGCGCCACCGGCGGACTCGGCATCCGCCACGTCAACGAGCTCTCCCCCGTCGGCGATGATTTCGCGGTGGACGGCGGTGTCGGCGGCGAGCACCGGGACCCCGAGTGCCAAAGCATCCACGACGCGCCACGGGAACGCCGTGCGCGTGGACGGGGCCACAAAAGCTAGCGCGGCACCGTAGACGGCGGCGCGGTCGGCGATCTCGAGCGCGCCGCGCACGTGGACGCGACGCTCCGGGATTCCCGCGGCTTCGGCGATCTCGGCGACGGCGGGCTCCTGACCCTCGGGCACGTCGACGACCACGACGGGATGATCGACACCGGATGCCGCGATTCCGGCGAACCCGGCCGCCAGACCTGATGACGCGTGAGTGTCGCCACTCAGCAGCACGAACCCTTCGGGGAGATCCATCTCCCGTCGCCGACCTACCTCGTCGGTGGGGACGGCGAACCCGGCGGGTGCGGCGCCCGCGATGACCCGCACCCGATCGCCGAGCTTGGCAAGCGACCGCAGGCGCTCCGCCATGGAGTGGGTGGGGGCGACGATGGCGTCGGCGTGCTTCGCAGCGCGCTTCAGCATCGCCTTCTGCCAGCCGACCGCGAGGCGGGAGAGCTCATCCGGCGCCTCCCACGCCCGCAGGTCCCACACCGTGACGACGGTCTGATCGCCGTCATGCGTGCGGTCGTGCTTGACGAGCGGTGCGAAGAGCGTCGGCGCGTGGATCATGCCCCCACCGATCCCGGTCGGGGCACCGAGCTGCAGAGCTGTCGCCAGTTCGCGGCGGGGCAATCCCACACGACGCACGTCCGCGAGTCCGGCGACCACGGAGGACTCGGCATCCGTTCCGCCGGGCACGATCCCCTCGACGACGCAGCCGCTGGGCGCTCCGTCGACGAGCGCCCGCGCGAGTTCGCGCGACGCCTCGGCCAGCACCGGGGAGGTGGGCGCGACGACCTGATCGAGCATGACGCGCAGGGTGGCCACCATCGCTCAGCCCTCCGGCGTCGGGGTCGGGGTCGGGGGATACAGCGCCTGCTGGATCAGCTCGCGGATGTAGGGGTAGTCCGGGTTGTACTCGTCGATGCCACCCTGGGGCGTCAGCTCGATGGTCGTGACCGGCAGCTCCCGCGCCTTCAGCGCCAGCTCCGACAGCGTCGGCAGCAGCGCGTCGGGGATGTCGGTCTCGACGAGATCCGCCCCGGCGACGGCCAGCTGCTGGAAGTTCGCGAGCACCGTCTGCGGGGTGAACTGAGCCAGGATCGCCTGCTGGAGGATGCGCTGGCGCTCCATACGGTCGAAGTCGCTCGTGGTGTAGCGCGAGCGGGCGTACCACTGCGCGGTGTCGCCATCCATGCGCTGCAGGCCCGGTTCGATCCAGCCGATCGCCCACTCGTCTACGGGCTGGCCGTCATAGGCCGGGCCGCCACCCTTGGGCAGACGCTCGGCGACATCAATCTCGACGCCGCCGAGGGCGTCGACGAGCGACGCGAAACCGTGCATGTCGACGAAGACGTAGTAGGGGATCTCGATGCCGAGGATGCCTTCCGCGGCATCCTTCGTCGCCTCGATCGCCGGCGCGGAGCCGTTGTCGGCGGCATCCGGATACAGCAGCGAGCCGTCCTGGCAGACCTCGACCTCGGTACGGAGCTGGTTGACGCCGCTCCCCCATCCGCAGGTCGGGTGCGCGAAACCCTCGTGTCCGTTCGGGTACTTGTCCTGCATCGGGCCGGGAGCGAACGGGAAGTTCGGCATGTCCCGCGGGATGCCGGTGATCGTCGTCGCGCCGGTCTCGGCGTTGACCGAGACGACCGAGATGCTGTCGAAGCGCATGGAGTCGCGCCCCTCACCGGAGTCGGCGCCCAGCAGGAGGATGTTGTAGTAGCCGTTCGACGGCGGGACGACCGGACCGCTCTGCCCGAAGATGTCGCCGAGCGTCGTGCGCGTGGTCCCGGCGAGCGTCGCGCCGTACGCGGCGGTGCCCCCCGAGACGACGAGGAGGACGATGGCGAGGACGGCGATCCCCACCCGCGCGAACGGGGCGGTCTTCACGAGGCGGACGAGCCGCAGCGTGTCGACGGTGAGGACCGCCCACAGGAGGGCGTAGCCGGCGAGCAGCACCTGCGCGGCCAGGAGGAAGAAGGGGTTCGTGCCGAGGACGAAGAGGACGCCGGGCCACAGGGCCGCCGTGACGACGCCGACGATGACGAGCAGCCACATCGCGAGGGTCGCACCGAGACCGATACGCGCGAGGCGGCGTCCGCCCGCAACGGCCTGCGCCGAGCCGGGGATGAGGAAGTTAAGCCCCACGAGCCACCAGCCGCGGCGCGACATCAGCGCGCGCGAACGGGTGTCAGGGAAGCGCATCGGGCGCTCCTGGATGAGGCGCGTGCGGGACGCCCCGGCGCGCGGGCGCGTGATGTCGGCGACGCTCACAGGGACTCCTTGAGCCGCCGGTTCTTCTCCTCGACCTGCGCTTCCAGCGATCGGGCGTAGTCCTCGAGCGCGTCGGCGACCGCGGGATCGACCGCGCCGAGGACGCGCGCGGCGAGGAGACCGGCGTTCTTCGCGCCGTTGATCGACACGGTGGCCACCGGGATGCCGGCGGGCATCTGCACGATGCTGAGGAGCGAGTCGAGACCGTCCAGCGTCGCCAGCTGCACGGGCACGCCGATGACGGGCAGCGGGGTGACCGAGGCGAGCATGCCCGGAAGGTGCGCCGCACCTCCGGCACCGGCGATGATCGCCTTCAGCCCACGGGCGCGCGCCGAACGGCCGTACGACATGAGCTTGTCGGGCGTGCGATGGGCCGAGACCACCTCCACCTCGTGACGGATGCCGAGATCGGTGAGGATCTGCGAGGCATCGCTCATCACGCGCCAGTCGGAATCGGATCCCATGACGACGCCGACCAGCGGCTCGTCGGAAGAGTGCAGCGGCCGGGTCACCCGTCAAGGCTAGGGCGAGAGGCTGGACAATCCCCGCAACGGCGCGGAAGACCGGCGAACCCGGGGAAGAATCCGACCCGCGGCGGCGTTGGCCCGTCGAGTGCCCCGTCCCATCCCCCGATCGCAGGAGCGCCCGTGACCCCGGCCACCACCACTGACACCGACGTGAACGCCCTGCTGCGCGCCCGCTACGGCGACGCCGCTCCCGCGCTGACCGAGGCCGCCCTCCTGGATTCGCCGGTGCTCGCGCAGCTGCTCCAGCACCGCTCCGTCCGCCGGTTCACCACCGAGCCGGTGACGCCCGAGACGGTCACCGCTCTCGTGGCCGCTGCGCAGTCGGCCGCGACGTCGTCGAACAACCAGGTGTGGAGCGTCGTGGAGATCCGCGATGAGACCGCCCGGACCCGGCTGGTTCACGAGGCGGGCGGGTCGTCGTTCGTGGCGGATGCCCCGGTGATCCTCCTGTTCGTCGCCGACTGGGCGCGCGCGGCGGCGATCGCCGACCAGCACGGCGAGCCTGCGGAGGCCGCGGACTACCTCGAGTCGACCCTCGTGGGCTTCGTGGACGCCGCCCTCGCCGCACAGAACGCCGTCGTCGCCGCCGAGGCCCTCGGGCTCGGCACCTGCTATCTCGGGTCGCTCCGCAACCACCCCGAGGTCACGGCGGAGATTGCGGGGCTCCCCCCGCGCGCCGTCGTTGCGTTCGGCGTCGCGGTCGGGCATCCCGACCCGACCGACCGCGCCGGCATCAAGCCGCGTCTCGCCCCGCACGTCGTCCACGGCGTGGAGGCCTACCGGCCCGTGGCGCCGACGGATGTCGAGGCCTACGAGCGCGAACTCGCGGCGTACAACGCCACCCAGGGCCGGGCATCCGGCTGGGTGCGAGCGGTCGTCGGACGCGTGAGCCGCGTCGCCGGCCTCCACGGGCGCGAGCCGATGCGCGCGTGGCTCGAGGCGCGCGGGCTCCCCTCCCGCTGAGCGGGGGGCGCGTCGGCGGTCAGTCGTCGAGGAAGTGGGACGCCGCCGCCCGCGCCTGGTAGGCGACGTCGTCGAGGTCGGCGCCGATCGCCGTGACATGCCCGACCTTGCGGCCCGGACGCGGGTCCTTGCCGTAAGTGTGGACCTTCGCCGTCGGATGCTCGCGCATCGCCGCCGGGAAACGTTCGACGAGTCCTCCTTCACGGGGGCCGCCGAGGATGTTCACCATCACCGACCACGGCGCGATCGGATCGGTCGCGCCGAGCGGCAGGTCCAGGACCGCGCGCAGGTGCTGCTCGAACTGACCGGTCACCGCACCGTCCTGCGACCAGTGGCCGCTGTTGTGCGGGCGCATCGCCAGCTCGTTGACGAGGATGCGGTCGTCGGTGGTCTCGAACAGCTCGACCGCGAGCATGCCGGTGACACCCAGGCCTTCGGCGATGTCGACGCCGACGCGGGCGGCGACCTGCGACATCCGCTCTCCGGCGTGGGGCGCCGGGGCGAGGACCTCCGCGCACACGCCGCCGCGCTGGATCGTCTCGACGACCGGGTACACGGCCACGTCACCGGACGGGCGCCGCGCCACCTGCTGGGCGAGCTCCCGTGAGAAATCGACGAGCTCCTCGACGAGGAGATCGCCGCCGCGGGCATCCTCGGCGAGCGCCGTGAACCAGTCGTCGGCCTCGGTCGCGGCCGATACGACGCGGACGCCCTTGCCGTCGTACCCGCCGCGCGGGGTCTTCACCACCGCGCGACCGCCGTGGGCGTCGAGGAAGTCCTGAAGCCCGGCGCGATCCGACACCGCGGCCCAGTCCGGCTGCGGCATCCCGAGCTCGGCGAGCCGGGCGCGCATGTGCAGCTTGTCCTGCGCGAACCGCAGCGCGTCGGGTCCCGGGTGCACTGCGACGCCGGCGTCGACGAGACCGACGAGGACGTCGTGCGGCACGTGCTCGTGATCGAAGGTGAGCACGTCGACCTCGCGGGCGAACGCGCGAACGGTCTCGACCTCGCGGTAATCGCCCACCGCGGTCGCGGCGAGCGCGGCCGACATCCCCTCGGCCTCGGCGAGGACCCGGATCTCGACGCCCAGCTCGACCGCCGGGGCGATCATCATGCGCGCCAGCTGTCCGCCGCCGACGACTCCCACACGCAGAACCATGCCCGACCTCCTCGATGCTCGGCGCGCCCGGAGGCCGCCCGTGTCCGGGGTCCATCTTTCCGCACCGTCGGAGCGGATTCGACCGTCAGCGGCGAGGGAGGGGCGGAGGCGGTCCGGGCGGGAGCGGCTGCGCGTCACGGTGCGCGAGGATCTGGTTCACCTCGACCTGATCCACGAGCACCTCGTGCACCAGCGCGGCGCTCGGGACGTTCACCAGACGCAGGGGCGCATCCACCCCGTTCGAGAGCGTGAGGGTGCCCGCACCCCACATCCGCTGCAGGATGCCGCGGCGCATGCCGATCGTGTATCCACGGACGTGGCTCAGCTCGCGCCGGCGCGCGACGACGATCCCGGTGCGTTCGATGACGCGCCGCGTGGTGATCGTGTAGACGTGCGTCCACCACGCCAGGAACGGCAGGAGCGCGAAGAGGAACACCACCGCACTGGCCGCCGCCACCAGCATCCAGTTCTCGAAACCCGCAGGGAGATTGTCGAAGAAGTACCCGGTCGCACCGGCGACGGCGATGACGACGAGCGCCGACCAGACCAGCCGCCGCGCGTGCGGACGGAAGCGCGCGACGCGCAGCTCCGGCGTCGGCGCACCGGGCGCCGGCATCAGGGGCCGCCCCCCGTAGCTGGCCGTCGGCTGCGTCATGCCTCCCATTGTGGGGGACGCCGGCGGACACACGGCGGCGCCTCGCGGGCGACGGCGGGTCTCAGACGTCGCTCGCGCAGGGTCAGCGGACGTCGCGGGCAGCGGACGTCGGTCAGCGGACGTGGGGGTCAGCGGACGTGGACGACGTCGCCGGCCGAGACCGCGGTGGCCGATCCGTCGTCGCGCTGCACCAGGAGCCGCCCGTCCGAGTCGAGCCGGGTCGCGACGCCCTCGAGAGCGGACCCGTCGGGAAGGGCCACGCGTACGCGGCTGCCGATCGTCGTGCAGAGCTCTTCGACCTTCTCGTGCAGGCTCGCACCGGCCGCGCTCCCGCCCGTCTTCGTCAGCGCCTGCACCTGCTCGTCAAGATCGCGGAGGAAGTCGGCGAGGAGTCGGTCGTCGTCGCACTCGAGGCCGAGCGCCTCGAAGGAGGTCGCCGTCGACACCGGGAGATCGACGGCCGCCATGCGGGTGTTCACCCCGGCACCCACCACGACGGCATCCGGATCCGAGTGAGCGACCTCGGCGAGGATGCCGCAGATCTTGCCGCCATCCACCTGCACGTCGTTCGGCCACTTCAGCCCCACAGCGTGCGCCTCAGACGGCATCTGCGCGGCGACGGCGCGCGTCATCGCGGCACCCGCGAGGAGCGGGATCCAGCCGCGCGCGGTGACCGGGAGATCGCGCACCCGCAGCACCACCGACACCGCGAGGGCCGTCTCGGGGGGTGCGGTCCACGAGCGGTCCATTCGGCCGCGTCCGTGACGCTGATCGGTGGTCAGCAGCACCGAGAGGTGCGGCCACTCCGCGGACTCCTCCTTCAGGTGATGCAGGACGTCGGCGTTCGTGGAGTCGGTCTTCTCGACGACCTGGACGCGCGGGCTGACGGCGGCGGTGAGCGGGTACCCCTCGGCGGGAATCGGCATGCGGCCACCCTATGCGCTCATACTCCGCCGGGAACCGATGGTTCGCGCGGGTGGAGGAATCCGCCGGTCCTTTGTACGAACCCTCCAAGCTCGCCGGGCATCCCGCCGATAGGGTGGATGCCGTGACCGACCAGCCCGATCTCCATACGACCGCCGGCAAGATCGCCGACCTTCGCGCGCGCTACCAGGAAGCGGTCGTCGACGCAGAGCAGACGGCCCAGGACAAGCAGCACGCCAAGGGCAAGATGACGGCCCGTGAGCGCATCGCGCTGCTGGTCGACCCGGGCAGCTTCGTCGAACTCGACGAATACGTGCGCCACCGCACGACCGCCTTCGGCATGGAGCGCTCGCGCCCCTACGGCGACTCCGTCGTCACCGGCACCGCGACCATCCACGGCCGGAACGTCGCCGTCTACGCGCAGGACTTCTCCACCTTCGGCGGATCGCTCGGCGAAGTGGCCGGCGACAAGATCATCAAGGTCATGGAACTCGCCCTGCGCAGCGGCATCCCGATCGTCGGCATGCTGGATTCCGGCGGGGCCCGCATCCAGGAGGGCGTCGTCGCCCTGGGCAAGTACGGCGAGATCTTCCGACTCAACACCGCGGCATCCGGTGTCATCCCGCAGATCTCGATCATCATGGGGCCCGCCGCCGGCGGTGCGGTGTACTCCCCCGCGCTGACGGACTTCGTGGTGATGGTCGACAAGACCAGCCAGATGTTCGTCACCGGCCCCGACGTCATCAAGACCGTGACCGGCGAGGACGTCGGCATGGAAGAGCTCGGCGGCGCGCACACGCACAACACCCGGTCGGGTGTCGCCCACTACCTCGCCGAGGACGAAGACGACGCGCTGGACTACGTCCGGACGCTGCTCGGGTTCCTGCCCGACAACAACATGTCCGACATCCCGCTGTACGAGCACGAATTCGAGTTCGAGACGACGGATGCCGATCGGGCGCTGAACACGATCATCCCCGACTCGCCCAACCAGCCGTACGACATCCACGAGGTCATCCGCGGGATCGTCGACCACGAGGACTTCCTCGAGGTGCAGCCGCTCTTCGCGCCGAACATCGTCATCGGCTTCGGCCGGATCGAGGGCCGCTCGGTCGGCATCATCGCCAACCAGCCCTCGCAGATGGCCGGAACGCTCAACATCGAAGCGGGCGAGAAGGCGAGCCGCTTCGTCCGGTTCTGCGACGCGTTCTCGATCCCGATCGTCACCCTCGTCGACGTTCCCGGCTACCTTCCCGGCACCGACCAGGAGTGGACCGGCGTCATCCGCCGCGGCGCGAAGTTGCTCTACGCGTACGCCGAGGCCACCGTCCCGCTCGTGACCGTGATCCTCCGCAAGGCCTACGGCGGCGCGTACATCGTGATGGGCTCCAAACAGCTCGGCGCCGATGTGAACCTCGCCTGGCCGACCGCCGAGATCGCCGTGATGGGCGGTCAGGGTGCGGTGAACATCCTCTACCGCGGCGAGATCAAGAAGGCGGAGGAGGCCGGTGAGGACGTCGCCGCCGTCCGCACCCGCCTCGCCAACGAGTACACCTACAACGTCGCCTCCCCCTTCCTCGCCGCCGAGCGCGGCGAGCTCGACGGCATCATCGAGCCCGCGCAGACCCGTGTGTCGATCGCGAAGGCGCTGCGCGCCCTCCGCGGCAAGCGCGCGAGCCTGCCACCGAAGAAGCACGGCAACATCCCGCTATGACCGGTGAGATCCCCCGCGAGGACATCACGATCGACGTGCGCCGCGGCAATCCCACGGAGGAGGAGCTCGCGGCGCTCATCGCCGTGGTCAGCGAGGCGTACGCGACCGAAGCGGCCACAGCGGTGGTCGAGGAAGAGCCCTGCCGTTCGGCGTGGGCGGTGTCGCAGCGCGGCCTGCGGACTTCCCTTCCGCGCGTCGGGTGGTGACCGCGCGGGCACTCTGACCCGTGGTCTTGTCCCCCGAAATACCTACAGACAGGTCGTCCGAAGGCGTCGGATACTGAAGGAGCTGGAACGCTTCTGCGTTCGGTCGGCCCGCTTTCGCCTCGCGAATGCCCAGGGTTCGGCCATGCGGTCTGTTTTCGGGTAACGGATCGCGTGAGGCGGGGGGCGTGCGTTTCGCCGCTCCCCGCCTCCTCTCACTCTCTCCGCCTCGGCACTCTCCTCCCCCGCCGGGGCGGGGAGGAGTGCCGCGGCACGGCCGCCGTACCGCCGTACCGCCGTACCTAACTCCTCTGATTCGGGCCGGAAGGGCGTGTGTGCGCGCGCCCACGCGCGCGTGGGCGCCGAAACGGAGGAGTTCGGCCCGGGCGCGGGAGGGGCCGGGGCGGGTCAGCGGGCGTCGACGGAAGCGCGCCCGGGGAGCGGGATCTCGCGCCACAGATCGACGGCGTCCTCGTCGGACGGGCCTGCGGACCGCCCGTCGGACGGCATCGAGCGTCCGACAACGGTCACCGCCACCGTCTCGTGCGGCGACGTGCGGATGTACAGGCGATCCGACCCGGCCGAGCGCAGCGTCTCGGCCAGCTGCGCGCGGATGGCGGCCAGCTCGTGCTCCTCGAGCGCGTCCAGGCCCCCCTCGTCGAGGACGGTGACGGTTGCACCCCGCCGGCGCGCCCGCTCCAGCTCGGCGCGGACGTCGTCGTCGAGCAGCCGCGGACCGCGCAGTTCGTCGCGCAGACGCCCCTCCGCCAGCCGCGCCTCGAGGCGTTCGTCCTCGGTCAGCGCACCCCCCGAGGCCACGGTGCGCGTCAGCACGGGACCGGCGACCTGCAGCGCCCGCTGCACCTGGACGCGACGTTCCCGCTGGCGCACGAGCTGCGAGGCCTGCCACCCGGATGCTGCGCGCTGCAGCTGCGCGAGACGATCGGTGTCGCGGGCTGCGCGGTCCATCGAGAGCACCAGGAGCTGGGCGGCGAGCACCCAGACGACCGAACCGACGAGTCCCTGCGCCAGAGCGTTCGCCGGCCCCATCCACGTCATCGACCCGGCCGCGAGCATGCCGATGCCGATCCAGGCGGCCCACGGCCGGCGGCGCGCCATCACCACGGTCATGAGCGCCCCGATGCCGCCGAGGTACCAGGTTCCGTACGACTGCAGGCGGCTCTCCTCGCCGACGGCGATCGCGATCGCGGTGGGGACGATCGCCGCGGCGGCGAGCGCGAGCCCCTGCGCGAGGCCGGGGAGCTTTCCGGCGCCGCGTTCGGAACCGCCGGACGCGGCATCCGTCTTGGGCCACCAGAAGATGCACAGCCACGTCGTGGCGAGGTACAGCACGAGGGTCGCGACGGCGAGGATGGGGTAGTCGACGGGGCCTCGCCACCACAGACCCGTCGCGGCAAGGTAGGCGGTCATCGCGAAGGCCAGCGCCAGCAGGACCGAACGGACCCGGATCATGCCGCCCCCTCCTGCCAGGTGAGGCGCACGAGGGTTCCCCAGTCGCCGCTGTCGATGTCGGCGCTGCCGCCGACGGCGGCGACGCGCGCGATGATCGACGCGCGGATTCCCAGGCGATCCGCCGGAACCGCGCCGAGGTCGAACCCGCCGCCCGCGTCACGGACTTCGATGCGGATGCCGTCGTCGTCGCCCGCGAGCTCGGCGACGAGTCCTTCCCCGTCGGCGTGCTGCAGCGCGTTCGCCACGGCTTGCGCGGCGGCGAGCGCGAGCGCCCGCGCCACGCGCCCCGGAACCGGGCGGGCCGAGGCATTCACCCGCCGGTGCACGCTGAGCGTCTCGCCGAGTTCCATGGCGGCCGCTTCGATGTCGTCGGCGATGGTCTCGGCATCCCGCGGCTCGTCGCTGCCCTCGTGGGCGTCCTGCTCGGTGTTCGCGAGCCGGGTGAGGGCCTCGCGCGCCATGGCCGCGGCGAGAATCCCCTCGCGAGGCGTCACCGCGCGCTCGGCGGCGATGAGCGCCGCGAGCACGCTGTCGTGCATGAGGGCGGCGACCGCCATCCGCTCCTGCTCGGACGCGTCGGATGCCGCCGCCTTGGCGTACGACGACACGGCCCGGGTTCGGGTCTCGTCGACGTTGGCGGCGATCTTGCGGAACAGCCAGCCGAGGGTCAGGATGACCCCGCCGAGGATGACGCCGAACGTGGCGTCCAGCGCGACGGCGAACCAGAAGTCCGGGGCGAAGTCGCCCTGGATGAGGCGGCCGTACCCGTACAGGATCGGCGCGAACAGGGTCACGCCGACCTGGATCGCGAAGGGGAACGCCAGCACCGCGGCCAGGGTCGCGATGTTGACGAGGTACCAGATCCAGGGCTGGTCGCGGGTTCCGGTCGGCAGCCCCGCCGTGGCAAGCGGCCAGAAGGCGAGTCCGATCAGGTACACGACGGCGAACGTACCGGCGGCGACGCGGACCCCCTTGCCCCACAGGCACGCGACGATCATGAGCGCGAGGGTGCCGAAGATGACGACCTTGTAGGGCAGGTCCCAGCCGGGCAGCGTCACCGGCGGTCCGAGTGCGCTGACGAGCGCCTGGGCGCCGAGGATCATCGAGCCGAGGCCGGCGACGAGGGCCATGATGCGCTCGACCCGGGTGCGGGTGAACGAACCGATGCCGGACGTGGATTCCCGCGAGGACGGGATCTGTCCCCACGCGTTGTCGAGGACGGTCGACGACGCCTCAGCGCTCACCGTCGCCTCCCGTGGTCACGGTCTCAACTTCGAGACCCGTGGGCGAGACGATGCCGTCCTCCATCGCACGGCGGAGCAGGTCGACCTTCGTGGGCGCGGGGCGTCCGACGTCGACGTACTTCACACGGATGCGGGTGATGTTCTCCTTGGCGGTCGAGTAGGCGACACCGAGTCGCTCGGCGACGACCTTCAGCGGGAGTCCCGCGGCGTAGAGGCGCAGGACGTCGCGCTCGCGGGCCGACAGCTGCGCGTCGGCGAAGTCGCGATCACCCTCCACGGCGCTCGCCCACTCGACGTTGTTGAGCTGCTCGCCGCGCGAGACGGTGTGGATGGCGCAGATCACGTCGTCGATGCGCGAGGACTTGCTCACCACTCCCGCGGCCCCCGCGGCGAGCGCCTCGCGCACGGCGGCGGGACGGTCGGCGACGCTGTGGATGATGACGCTCGAGCCGTCCCGGACAAGGCGCGAGACGTTCTCCGTGACGGTCGTGCCGTCACCGAGGGTGAGGTCGAGCACGACGACGTCGGCGGGCGGGGAGGAGCTGAAGGTGCGCCAGTCGAGGTAGGACGTCACGGTGCTGCCCGAGAACACGACCTGCTGGTCGTCCGCGCGCGCACACGCCCCCTGCAGGCCCAATCGCACCGATTCGTGGTCGTCGATCAGGGCCACGCGCGTCATGCCGCAACTCTATCCGCGCGGGTCGCTCCGGGAGAGCGTCGCGACCGCCTCGAGGTGGTGCGAATTCGGGAAGAGGTCGATCGGCGTCAGCGACGTGGCCTCGTACCCGGCGTCCCGGAACGCCCCGAGGTCTCGGGCGAGAGCGACCGGATCGCACGCCACGTAGACGACCGTCCGGGGCTCGAGCGCGGCGATGTCGGCCACGACGCCCGTACCGGCGCCCGCACGCGGCGGATCCAGGAGCACCACGCCGCGCTGGAGCCGCTCCCGCTCCGCCGGCGACGCCTCGGCGCGGAGGCGTCGGATCCACCGGTCGACGCGGTCGGTCTCGGCGCGGGCGCCGATCCACTCCACGAGGTTCTCCCCCGCGTGTTCGGTGGCCCGGGCATCCGATTCCACACTCGTCACGCGCGTGGCGGGGCCGCCGATGTCGGCGAGCGCGGCGGCGAAGAGCCCCACACCGCCATACAGGTCGAGGTGCCACGCGTCCGGGTCGACTCCCGGCGCTGCGTCGGCGCCCGTCAAGGCGTCGGTGACGGCACGGGTGAGGGTCGCCGCCGCGTGGCGGTGAACCTGCCAGAACCCACCGGCGTCGACGCGGAACTCGCGGTCGCCGACGCGCTCGCGGATCGTCTCGTTTTCGGGGGCACCGCGTCGGGGACCGTCGGATGCCGCGCCCGCCGGCCGCCGCCCCCGACCGCGACCCCGCGGGGAGGCCGGCTCGGGCCGGTGCAGGATGCGGACCCGTCCGTCGGCCGGCTGCACGAGGTCGATGCGTCCCGCGTTGCCACCGCGGAGGGCGAGGGCCGCACGCTCGATCGACGCCGTGGCCAGCGGCAGCTCGGAGACCTCGATCACGCGGTGGGAGCGGGCGGCGTACGGGCCCACCCGGCCGGCGTCGTCGACGTGGAGCGACACGCGGGTGCGCCACCGGATGCCGTCGGCATCGGCATCCGCATCGTCAGCGCCCTCGCCCTGACCCAGGATCTCGGCCACCGTCCGTACGGGCTCCGCGGCCAGGGATGCGCCATCCAGCCGGCCGATGCGCTCGAGGGCGTCCACGAGCACCCGGTGCTTCAGCTCGCGCTGGTGCGCGGGGTCGATGTGGCCGAAGTCGGCGCCCCCCGGGCGGTCCTCCGGCGCCACGTCGACGTCGGCCTGCGCCCACACGTGCGGACGACGCTCGGGTGCGGCGTCCAGGACCTCGAGCACCTCGCCGCGCCAGAACGACGACTTGCGTGTGTCGGTCAGCCGCACGCGCACGCGCTCGCCGGGGAGGGTGTCGGGGACGAACACGACGCGTCCCTCGTGGCGCGCGACGAAGACGCCGCCGTGGGCGACGCCGGAGACGTCGAGGTCGAGAAGATCACCGGGTTGCATCCTTCGATGGTTCCACACGCGCTCGCCCGGCACGTGCTCGCCCCGCGAGGGCGACGCCTACCCTGGGGGCATGCGCGTGTGCCTCGCCTCGACCTCCCCCGCCCGCCTGATGCTGCTGCAGCAGTTCGGCATCCGTCCGCTGACCATTGCGCCCGACGTCGACGAAGACGCGGTGGTGGCCGCCGTCGCCGCGGGCGAAGGCCGCGAGCTCGCCCCCGACGAGCACGTCCTGCTCCTCGCGCGGCGCAAGGCCGCCGACGTCGCGGCGCGCCTCGCCGACGACATCCCCGACTTCGACGGGATCGTCATCGGCGGCGACTCGATGTTCGAGATCGACGGCGCCGTCCTCGGCAAGCCCTACACGCCGGAGAACGCCACGGCCCGCTGGCACGCGATGCGGGGGCGCACCGGGGTGCTGCACTCCGGGCACGCCGTCGTGCGGGTGTCGCCGGGCGCGCCGTCACGCGAGGTCCACGCCGTGGCCGAGGCATCCGTCACCTTCGCCGACGACATCACGGATGCCGAGATCGACGCGTACGTCGCCACCGGCGAACCGCTGCATGTCGCCGGCGCGTTCACCGTGGACAGCCTCGGCGGGGCGTTCATCCGCCGCATCGACGGCGACCCGTCGACGGTCGTGGGGATGTCGGTGTCGACGCTGCGGTCGCTCATCCGCGAGGTCGGCGGCGACTGGACGACCCTCTGGCACACCGTCGACCCCTCCCTCACCGCGCCCGCGCCCTGATCCGCCTCCGGCGCCCGTTCACTTGTCGCCTGTTGCGGGTCGCGCGCCCGCGCACCCGCAACAGGCGACAAGTGAACGGAACGGGTCCCCCGCGGGGTTGTCGAGGGAGTGACACGAATCGCCACGGTTCTTGTACGAGTTGGTCAAAAGGGGGCACCGCGGCCTGGGTAGGCTGACATCCATGCCTCAGATCGCCAAGGTCCTCGTCGCCAACCGCGGTGAGATCGCCGTCCGCGTCATGCGTGCCGCTCGCGATGCCGGCAAGGCATCCGTCGCCGTGTACGCCGACCAGGACCGCGACGCCCTCCACGCCCGCCTCGCCGACGAGGCCTACGCGCTCGACGGCTCCACGAGCGCCGAGACCTACCTCTCGATCGAGAAGATCCTCTCCGTCGCGCGCCGCTCCGGCGCCGACGCGGTGCACCCCGGCTACGGCTTCCTCGCTGAGAACGCCGACTTCGCCCGCGCGGTCATCGACGCAGGGCTCATCTGGATCGGCCCGTCCCCGGAGGCCATCGAGGCCCTCGGCGACAAGGTGACCGCCCGCGCCGTCGCCGAGAAGGTCGGCGCGCCGCTCGCCCCGGGAACCCCCGGCCCGGTCGCCGGCGCCGACGAGGTCATCGCCTTCGCCGAGCAGGTCGGCCTTCCCATCGCCATCAAGGCCGCGTACGGCGGCGGCGGACGGGGCCTCAAGGTCGCGCGCGAGCTCGGCGAGGTCGCCGAGCTGTTCGAGTCGGCCACGCGCGAGGCGATCGCGGCGTTCGGCCGCGGCGAGTGCTTCGTGGAGAAGTACCTCGACAAGCCCCGCCACGTCGAGACCCAGTGCCTCGCGGATGCCGCCGGCAACGTCGTCGTGGTCTCCACGCGCGACTGCTCGCTGCAGCGCCGCCACCAGAAGCTCGTCGAGGAGGCCCCCGCGCCGTTCCTCACCGACGAGCAGAACCGCATCCTTTACGACTCCTCCAAGGCGATCCTCCGCGAGGTCGGCTATCAGGGGGCGGGAACGTGCGAGTTCCTCATCGGCGCCGACGGCACCATCTCCTTCCTCGAGGTCAACACGCGCCTCCAGGTCGAGCACCCGGTCTCGGAGGAGGTCACCGGCCTCGACCTCGTCCGCGAGCAGTTCCGCCTCGCCGAGGGCGAGGAGCTCGGCTACGACGATCCCGCGTCCGTCGGCCACTCGATCGAGTTCCGCATCAACGGAGAGGATGCCGGTCGCGGCTTCCTCCCCCAGCCCGGCCCCATCCACGTCTTCAAGACGTTCGGCGGGCCCGGCATCCGTCTCGACTCCGGTGTGACCGCCGGCGACAGCGTCTCGGGCGCGTTCGACTCGCTCCTGGCGAAGATCATCGTGACCGGACGCGACCGCGACGAGGCCCTCGAGCGCGCGCGCCGCGCCCTCGACGAGTTCGAGGTCGCCGGCATGCCGACGGTGCTGCCCTTCCACCGCAAGGTCGTCCGCGACCCCGCCTTCACCGCCGAGGACGGCACGTTCGGCGTCTACACGCGGTGGATCGAGACCGAGTTCGTCAACGACATCGCACCGTGGGACGGCGAGCTGGAGGCGCCCGGCGCCGAGGCCGCGCGCCACACCGTGGTCGTCGAGGTCGGCGGAAAGCGGCTGGAGGTCAGCCTCCCCGACCGCATCGCGGTCTCGCCGAGCACCGTGGGCCGCCCCGCCGCCGTTCCCCCGTCGCGCCGCTCGCACGCCACGACGGTCATGGCCGGCGCATCCGGTGATGCAGTGAAGGCCCCGATGCAGGCGACGATCGTCAAGGTCGCCGTCGAGGAGGGCCAGCAGGTCGTCAAGGGCGATCTCGTCGTCGTCCTCGAGGCGATGAAGATGGAGCAGCCCATCCAAGCCCACAAGGACGGTCAGATCGGGGCGATCAACGCCGACCCGGGCAGCACCGTCTCGGCCGGGCACCAGCTCCTCACCATCAGCTGACGCGCCCCTCCCTGCGCCGTCGCGCCCCGGGAAGGGGTGTCGCGGCGCCCGGGATCACTCCCCGTAGACCGTGTGATCCACCACGTGCATGGCCCGTGCGGCGTCGGTGATGCTGCCCGAGAGCGACGGGTAGACGGCGAATACCCGCGAGACCTGATCGACGGTGAGGCGGCGTTCGACGGCGATCGCGATCGGGTAGATGAGCTCGGATGCCCGGGGCCCGACGATGACGCCGCCGATGACGGTGCCCGAGCCCTGGCGGGCGATGAGCTTGACGAAGCCGTCCTTGATGCTCATCATCTTCGCTCGCGCGTTGGCCGCGAGAGGCATCTTGTGGACGACTCCGTCGATGACGCCGGCGTCGATGTCGCGCTCCTGCCATCCGACCGTCGCGATCTCGGGCGCGGTGAAGATGTTCGACGCGATGCGGCGGCGATCGAGCGGAATCACGACGTCGCCGAGCGCGTGGAAGATCGCCGTGCGCCCCTGCATCGACGCGACCGAGGCGAGCGGGATGAAGGTCGTGCAGTCGCCGGCGGCGTAGATGTTCGGCACCGAGGTGCGCGCGGCGCGGTTGACCTGGATGTGGCCCGACTCGGTCATCTGGACGCCGGCGGCCTCCAGACCGATCCCCGCGGTGTTGGGGATCGATCCGACCGCCATGAGGCAGTGGCTGCCCTCGACGGTGCGCCCGTCGGAGAGGGTGACCACGACCCCGTCGCCCTGGCGCTGGACGTGCTCGGCGCGGGACTTCGACAGAACCGTCATCCCGCCGCGGGTGAACACGCGCTCGAGGACGGCGGCGGCATCGGCATCCTCACCGGGGAGGACCTGATCGCGGCTGGAGATCAGCGTCACCTTCGAGCCGAGGTTCATGTAGGCGCCGGCGAACTCGGCACCGGTGACCCCGGAGCCGACGACGATCAGGTGCTCGGGGAGCGCCTTCATGTCGTACAGCTGGGTCCAGGTGAGGATGCGCTCCCCGTCCGGCGGGGCGCTCGGCAGCTCGCGCGGGGAGGCGCCGACCGACACGACCAGGGTGTCGGCCTCGACGCGGTCGAAGTCGGTGCCGCCGGGGCCCGTGGACACCACGAC
This sequence comes from Microbacterium aurantiacum, assembly GCF_021654035.1. GTDB lineage: Bacteria > Actinomycetota > Actinomycetes > Actinomycetales > Microbacteriaceae > Microbacterium > Microbacterium aurantiacum. The sequence goes on along the minus strand of NZ_JAJPDW010000003.1, from coordinate 48,041 downwards.
GGCGTTGTCGCCCTCGAGACGCCCGTGGCCGGAGATCAGTCGGACGCCGGCCTCGGCGAGCGAGGCGCGCATGTCGTCGGACTGCTGCCGCGCCAGCGCGAGGAGGCGTCGGTTGACGGCGGCGAGGTTGATCGCGATCTGCGGCTTCAGCGGCTTCCCGTCGTCGCCGCGGGCGTAGAGCTGCACTCCCAGGTCGCTCGCCCCCGCGATCGCGACGGCGGCGTCTGCCGTCGCGATCAGCGACTTCGACGGGACGACGTCGGTGATGACGGCGGATCCGCCGATCCCGGCACGCTCGACGACGGTCACCTCGGCTCCGAGCTGGGCGGCAGCCAGCGCCGCCTCGTAGCCTCCGGGCCCGCCACCGAGGATGGCGACCCGCTGAGTGCGCTCGAAGCTCACAGACATGTCCTCCATTCTGTCTCCTCCGGGGCGGCCCTCACGACTCGAACGCCCATGTGGCCCGGTGCCCCGCCGGGAATCTAAGGTGGGGTCCATGTCACAGACCATCGCCCACCCCCTCGATGACCCCGCCGCCGACCCCTTCGAGGTCGCCCGCGTCGCCGCCGAGGACATCGCTCGCCTCACCGGGGTCGAGCAGCACGACATCGCCCTGACCCTCGGCAGCGGCTGGGGCAAGGCTGCGGAACTCATCGGCGAGACCACCGCATCCTTCCCCGCCACCGAGGTCACCGGCTTCAGCGCCCCCGCCCTCGCCGGACACGCCGGCACGATCCGCAGCATCCTGACCCCGAAGGGCCGCCGCGTCCTGGTCATCGGCGCGCGCACCCACTTCTACGAGGGCCACGGCGTGCGCCGGGTCGTGCACAGCGTGCGGACGGCCGCGGCGACGGGCGTGAAGACCATGGTCCTCACCAACGGCGCCGGCGGCGTCAAGGCCGGCTGGAAGGCGGGTCAGCCCGTCCTCATCAGCGACCACATCAACCTCACCGCCGCGTCGCCCCTGGAGGGCGCGACCTTCATCGACCTCACCGATCTGTACTCCGCGCGCCTGCGCGAGGTGGCCCGCTCGGTCGACCCCACGCTCGACGAGGGCGTGTACTGCCAGTTCCGCGGACCCCACTACGAGACCCCCGCCGAGGTGCGGATGGCCCGCGCGATCGGCGGCGACATCGTCGGCATGTCCACGGCGCTCGAAGCGATCGCGGCCCGTCAGGCCGGCATGGAGATCCTCGGCTTCTCGCTCATCACGAACCTCGCCGCCGGCATCCAGACCACCCCGCTCAGCCATCAGGAGGTCATCGATGCCGGCCGCGAGGCCGAGCCGGTGATCTCGTCGCTGCTGGCCCGTGTGATCGAGGCGCTGTGAGCACCGCCGAGGGCGCTGTCGCGGCCGCCCGCGCCTGGCTCGCGCAGGATCCCGACCCCGAGACCCGCGCCGAGCTCGAGCAGCTCCTCGCGGCGGCCGACGACGGAGACGCGGATGCCGCAGCCGACCTCGCCGACCGCTTCGGCGCGCGCCTGGCCTTCGGGACCGCGGGGCTGCGCGGAGAGCTCGGGGCCGGCAGCAACCGCATGAACCGGGTGCTCGTGGCGCAGGCCGCCGCGGGATTCGCGGCCTTCCTCCGCGAGCGGGCGGGCCTCGGCGAGACCGACCCGGCCGACGTCGACACCGACGCGGACGGGCACGCGGACGGCGACGCCCACGCGGACGCCGAGCCGGCCCGTGTCCCCACGGTGGTCGTGGGATACGACGGGCGCCGCAACTCGCGCGTGTTCGCCGAGGACTCCGCCCAGATCTTCGCCGGCGCGGGACTCCGCGCGATCCTCCTGCCCCGCCTCCTCCCCACCCCGGTGCTGGCCTTCGCCGTCCGTCACCTGGACGCGGATGCCGGAGTCATGGTGACCGCGAGCCACAACCCGCCGAACGACAACGGGTACAAGGTCTATCTCGGAGGCGCCGACGAGGGTGCGCAGATCGTCGCGCCGGTGGACGCCGAGATCGCCGCGCACATCGACCGCATCGCCGCGGAGGCGGATGCGGCCGCCCTCCCCCGGTCCCTCGCGTTCGAGACGGCACCCGAGTCGGTCGTCGAGGCGTACGTCGAGGCGACCGCCGCCGTGGCCCCCGCATCCGCCGGGGCCGAGGGGCTCCGGTGGGTGTACACCGCCATGCACGGCGTCGGGTGGGAGACAGTACAGCGCATCGTCGAGCGCGCCGGGTATCCGGCCCCGATCACCGTCGACGCCCAGCGCGACCCCGACGGCACCTTCCCGACGGTCTCCTTCCCCAACCCGGAGGAGCCCGGCGCGATGGATCTCGCGTTCGCCACGGCCCGCGACCACGACGCGGACCTCGTCATCGCCAACGACCCGGATGCCGACCGCCTCGCCGTCGCGGTTCCGGACGAGGATGCGGAAGGCGGCTGGCGTCGCCTCACGGGCAACCAGATCGGGCTGCTGCTCGGCTGGCGCGCGGCCCGCCTCGCGGCGGAGTCCGGCGTCACCGACGGCACGCTCGCGTGCTCCCTGGTCTCCTCCCCCGGTCTGCAGACGGTCGCCGAGCACTTCGGTCTGCGCTCGGCGGCGACCCTGACGGGATTCAAGTGGATCTCCCGCGCGCCCGGGATCGTCTTCGGGTTCGAGGAGGCCCTCGGGTACCTCGTCAACCCCGAGACCGTGCGCGACAAGGACGGCATCTCCGCCGCCGTGGCCTTCCTCGGGATGGTGTCGGATGCCCGGACCGAGGGCCGCGGCATCCGTGACCTGCTGAACGAGTTCGACGAGACGTTCGGCTTCTTCGCCAGCGACCAGATCTCGGTGCGCGTGGACGACCTGAGCGTCATCGGACGCGTCATGAGCGCCCTGCGCGCCGACCCGCCGGCGCGCATCGGCGAGGTCGAGGTCGACCGCGTGGACGACCTGCTGACGGGCGTCGACGAGCTGCCTCCCGGAGACGTGCTGCGGTACTGGCTCGCGGACGGCTCGCGCGTCATCGTGCGTCCGAGCGGGACCGAGCCGAAGCTGAAGGTGTACCTCGATGTCCGCGGCGACTCGGCCGACGACGCCGCGGCACGCATCCACGCCGTGACCACGGCGATGCGCGATCTCGTGGACGCCCTCTCGGCCTGAGGCGACCAGCGACGGCGCCTACGGTGGAGGGGTGCTGCTGAGAGAGCCCGTCACCCTCGCCGACGACCACGTGCGTCTGGAACCGCTGTCCCCCGACCACGCGCCCGATCTCGCCGAGGCCGCGCGAGGTCTGGAGCACGCCTGGTACACGCAGGTGCCGCATCCGCACGAGGTCGAGGACGACATCCGTCAGCGTCTCGCCTGGCGCGACGAGGGGACGATGAACCCGTGGGCCGTGCGGCGGCTCGAGACCGGACGCGTGGTCGGGGTGACGACGTTCTGCAACATCGACCAGCCGAACCGGCACGTCGAGATCGGGCACACGTGGATCGGCGTCGACGCCCAGCGGACGGCGGTGAACACCGCGGCGAAGCTGCTGCTGCTCGCCCACGCGTTCGAGGACTGCGACGCGATCGCGGTGGAGTTCCGCACCCACTGGCACAACCGCCAGTCGCGCGCGGCGATCGCCCGGCTCGGGGCCAAGCAGGACGGCGTGCTGCGAAACCACCGCCTCGGACCCGACGGAACCCTCCGCGACACCGTCGTCTTCTCGATCCTCCCGCACGAGTGGCCCGCCGTGCAGATGGGCCTCCGCGCTCGCCTCACCCGCTGATCGCGCGGGTGTTTCGTCGTTCGGGTGGCAGTCGTCGCCGCCTCGAGCTCGACGAAGCGGCCACTACCGCCACCTGAGCGGCGGTGAGCCGCCCCGGCCCCGCTACCCGTCGATGACGGCGACGAGCTCGTCCAGGAAACCGCCGAAATCGACCGCGCGTCGGACGATGCGCTGCACGCTGTCGCGCTCGGAGAAGACCTCGACGAACTGCTCGAAGACCGTCTGGAACGCCTCGCGGTCGGTCTCCGAGAAGGCGACGAGCGCCACGACCTGCACACGTCCGTCGCCCCACGGGATCGAGGGGTCGGCGATGCCGATCGCGATCGCGGTGCGCGTCGCCGTCATCCCGATCGCGTGCGGCACCGCGAGCGCGTCGGTGAACGCCGTCGACGACAGTTCCTCGCGCTGGATCGTCCGCTCGATGTAGTCCTCGTCGATGACCCCCTGCGCGACGAGCGTCGCCCCCAGCCGGCGGATGACGGATGCCGCGTTCCCGGCATCCTCGTGCACATCGGCGAAGCCGCGCACGAACGCGTCGGGCGAGAAGTAGCGCTCGAGTTCGGTGCGCAGGCGCGCGAGGCGACGGCCGCGGCGGAGGCGGCCCGCCGCAGCCTGCACACGCTCCACGTCGGCATCCGTGAGGAAGGGCTGGATGCGCACGAACCGGTCCCCCGGCATCGGCGGATCGATCGTGGTCAGCACGAGATCGCTGTCGATCGCCGCCCAGTCGGGGTCGACGCGGGTCTCGACCCCGACCACCTCGATCGCCTGCCCGAGGGAGCGGTCGACGCTCGAACGCAGCAGCTCGTGCAGCTCGTAGTAGCCGGGGCAGACGATCGTCGCCGTCAGCAGCTGATCGGCCCGGCGACTGCGCTCGAGCCGTCCGCCCACGTGCATGGCGATGTAGGCGATCTCGTCGTCCATCAGCGGGATGCCGAGCTGCTCGTGCAGGCCGTTGGCGATGAAGACCGCGACGTCGAAGATCATCGGGTACGTCGCCTTGAGCGAGCGGGTCAGGGGGTTCCGCGACCACGCCTGTTCGCGCGCCCGCAGGCGCAGGTTCTGCACGTGCAGGGCGAGGCGGAGGATGAAGTCCTCGTGGGCGATGTCGACGAGGAACTCCGCGGCCGCCTGCTGCACCACCGAGCGGACCGCGCGCTCCACCTCGGGCTCCACCCGGTCGCGGGCGCCCTCGCGGGCGGTGTCGAGGTCCGAGCCGCTGCCGGGCGCTCCGGGGGCGACGATGCGGGTGAGGACGAGGGTGGCGAGATGCTGCTGATCGCCCGCGCCGAGCCGGACGCCGAGGTGCCGTTCGGCGAGCTCGGCGAGGATGCGCTCGACCTCCGCGTGGGAGTCGCCGGATGCCGCCCCGGTGCCCTCGAGGGCCCGCCCCTGGGCGACGCGATCGGCGGCGATCGCGATGTGCATGACGACATCCGCCATGCCGAGCTCGTTGACGAACCACCCGCGCTCGCCGAGGCGCGAGACGAGCTCGGTCTTGAACGGGCCGAAGGCGTTCTGGCCGACCGATTCCTCGCCGAGCGTGCGGCGCAGGGCCTGCAGGTCGAACGACCCGGCATCCATCTCGTCGTGCGCAAGCCGGCTCAGCAGGCGCCGCTGCGCCGCCTCCGTGCCGCGTAGGCGTGCCGTCGAGGCCGACCGCTCGAGGGTGAGGTCCGTGCCGCCGAGGAGCCCGCGCACGCGCGCGAGGTCGGCGTCGAGGGTCGCGGAACTGACGTGGAGTGCGTCCGCGGTCTCGAACACGTCGATGCCGTCGGGGGTGTCCAGGAGCGCCCGCACGAGGCGGTGCAGGCGATCGCGCGGGGTGCCGCTCTCGGTGCCCGCGCGGACCGCCGTCCCGGCATCCGGACCCGCCCGATAGCCGTGCGGACCCGACTCGACGGCGATGCCGGGGGCGACGCGCGCGTTCACCGCCGTGACGTAGGAGCGGATGCTGCGCGGGGTGACCCCGAGCGCGTCGGCGAGGGTCGCGGCGGTGGACCAGTCGCCGTCACGGACGAGGAGGCTGAGCAACCGGTCCTGTCGCGCCCGTGTCACCGACTCACCCCCGCCCTCGTCTCGCGTCGATGCGTGCCAGTCAACCACGTCGGACACGCGCTTTCCGCCCCCGCGGAAGAAGGACTGGTTGTCCCGCTCCCAGCGTTCTCACAAGATGGGATCGAAGGAGGCGGGTCGATGAGGATCCTGATCGTCTGCGGTGCGGGTGCGTCCAGCACCTTCGTCGCGCAGCGCGTGCGACGTGCAGCGGATGAGCAGGGGCTGTCATGGTCCGCCTTCGCCGGCACCGAGCAGTCGTTCCCGATCGACGTCGATGCCGCCGATGTCGTCCTGCTCGGACCGCATCTCGCTCCCGCGCTGTCGCGTTTCGAGCGGGACTCGGCCGAGCGGAACATCCCGGTGGTCCTGCTGCCGGAAGACATCTTCACCGACCGGGACGGCACGCGGACCCTCGCGCTCGTCCAGGCCGCCGCCTCGCCCTGACACCCGCTTCACCCGCTTCACCTGCCAGACCCGCCGTACCGACAGAGAGGTCACCCCATGCCCCCGATCACCCGGACCGTGCGCATCGGTTCGTCGCATGGGCTGCACGCGCGCCCCGCGAAACTGTTCGCGCAGGCCGCGAAGGACGCCGGCATCCCCGTCACCATCGCGAAGGATGCCGGATCCCCCGTCAACGCGGCCAGCATCCTCGGAGTGATCGCGCTCGGCATCGAGTACGGCGACTACGTCACCCTCACGGCCGAGGGCGACACGGCGGAGAAGACCATCGACACGCTCAGCGAACTGCTGACCACCGACCACGACGCGGAGGCATGATGACGGAGATCAGAGGAGTCGGAATCGGGCTCGGAGTCGCCCAGGGGCCCGTGGCCCGCATGGCGGAGCCGTTGCCCGCCCCGCTGGACGAGCCGAGCGCGCTCACCCCCGATGAGGAGACCGCGCGCGTGACGGATGCCGTCGCCGCCGTCGCCCGCGAGCTCGAGGAGCGCGGGGCCCAGGCCGGCGGCGCCGCGCGCGACGTGCTCGAAGCGCAGGCGATGATGGCCGAGGACCCGACCCTCGCCGACGAGGTCGGCACCCGCATCCGCGCGGGGAAGACCGGCGAGTTCGCCGTCCACGACGCCTTCGCCTCCTTCCGCGAGCAGCTCACCGCGCTCGGCGGCTACCTCGGCGAGCGCGCCGCCGATCTCGACGACGTGGCGCAGCGGGTGATCGCGCGGCTGCGCGGCGTCGCGGCTCCCGGCGTGCCCGACCCCGGGCATCCGTTCGTCCTGGTCGCCAAGGACCTCGCCCCCGCCGACACCGCGCTGCTCGACCTCGACAAGGTCCTCGCGCTCGTCACCACCGAGGGCGGGCCGACCTCGCACACGGCGATCCTCGCGCGGGAGAAGTCGATCGTCGCGATCGTCGGCGCGGGCGCGGCGAAGGACCTCGTGGACGGCGAGACGGTCATCGTCGATGCCGCCAAGGGCGTCGTGACCACCGACCCCACCGACGAGGAGCGGGCCCAGGCGCAGCACCGGGCCGACGCCCGCGCGTCCGCGGCATCCGCTCCGATCACCGACGGCGCCCTCGCCGACGGGACCGCGGTGCCGCTGCTGGCAAACCTCGGGAACCCGGCTGCGGCCGCCGAGGCCGTCGCGCTCGGCGCCGAAGGTGTGGGGCTGTTCCGCACCGAGTTCCTCTTTCTCTCCTCCGCGCAGGCGCCGACCGTCGAGCAGCAGCGCGAGGCGTACACGCAGCTGCTGGGGGCCTTCCCGGGGAAGAAGGTCGTCGTCCGCGTGCTCGACGCCGGCGCCGACAAGCCCCTCCCCTTCCTCAACGACGCCCACGAGGAGAACCCCGCGCTCGGCCTCCGGGGCCTGCGCGCCCTCCGCGCGAGCGAAGACATCCTGCGCGAGCAGCTGACCGCGCTGGCGGAAGCGGATGCCGCGACGGATGCCGATCTCTGGGTGATGGCGCCGATGGTGTCCACCGTCGAGGAGACGGAGTACTTCACCGCCGTGGCGCGCGAGTACGGCGTCAAGACCGCCGGCGTCATGGTCGAGGTGCCCTCCTCGGCGCTGCTGGCCGACCACATCCTCGCCTCGGCCGACTTCGCCTCCATCGGCACGAACGACCTCACCCAGTACACCCTGGCCGCCGACCGCCTCCTCGGCTCGGTCGCCTCGTTCCAGGACCCCTGGCACCCCGCCGTCCTCCGCCTCATCCGCGAGGTCGGGCGCGCGGGCGCTGCGCGCGGCAAGCCCGTCGGGATCTGCGGCGAGGCCGCCGCCGACCCGCTGCTCGCGGTCGTCCTGGTCGGCCTCGGCGCGACCTCCCTGTCGATGGCCCCCACGGCCCTCGCCGATGTTCGGGCGACGCTGCTCGAGCACACCCTCGACGATGCCCGAGCCATCGCCGACGCCACCCTCGCCGCGACGGACGCGGCGACCGCACGAGCCGCGGCGATGACCGCCGCGGCGAGGACCCACCAGAAGGAGACACAGCAATGACAACGGCGTCCGCACCCACGAAGAAGCCAGGAGGCGCGCGTATCGCGGTCCAGCGCTTCGGCACGTTCCTCTCGGGCATGATCATGCCCAATATCGCTGCCTTCATCGCCTGGGGCTTCATCACGATGCTCTTCATCGCGGTGGGCTGGCTCGGCGGCTGGAGCCCTGTCGCGCCGCTGTTGGGCGGCTTCGGCAACGCCGACGTCATCAACTGGCCCGGTGCGATGACTGCGATCGCCCTGGACGAGAACGGCGACCCCTTCAGCCAGTTCGTCGGCCTCGTGGGCCCGATGATCACCTACCTCCTGCCCCTGCTGATCGCCAACACCGGTGGCCGCATGGTCTACGGCGAGCGTGGCGGAGTCGTTGCGAGCATCGCCACGATGGGTGTGATCGTCGGCACCAACATCCCCATGTTCCTCGGCGCCATGATCATGGGTCCGTTCGCGGCCTGGGTCACCAAGCAGATGGACAAGCTGTGGGATGGCAAGATCAAGCCCGGCTTCGAGATGCTCGTCAACAACTTCTCGGCCGGCATCCTGGGCATGCTGCTGGCGATCGTCGGGTTCTTCGTCTTCGGACCGGCGATCATCTGGTTCAGCGACGTCCTCGGCGCGGCGGTCGGCTGGCTCGTCAGCCTCAGCCTCCTGCCCATCGTGTCGATCATCGTCGAGCCGGCCAAGGTGCTGTTCCTGAACAACGCCATCAACCACGGTGTCTTCACACCGCTCGGTATCGAGCAGGCCACGGAGACGGGCAAGTCGATCCTGTTCCTCATCGAGGCGAACCCCGGCCCCGGCCTCGGTCTGCTGCTCGCCTTCACGTTCTTCGGCGTCGGTGCGGCGAAGGCATCGGCACCCGGCGCGATCATCATCCAGTTCTTCGGCGGCATCCACGAGATCTACTTCCCGTACGCCCTCGCCAAGCCGATGACGATCCTCGCCCTGATCGCCGGTGGGGCGACCGGTGTCACCACGAACATGCTGTTGAACGGCGGACTTGCGTTCCCCGCCGCGCCGGGCAGCATCATCGCGGTGACCGCTGCCGCGGTGAGCCCGGCAGCAGGCGGCATCGGCAACCTCCTCGTGGTCTACCTCTCGGTGGTCCTCGCGGCGCTCGTGACCTTCCTCGTCGCCGGCGTCATCCTCCGGGCTTCTCGCAAGCGCGATCTCCTCGCCGAGGGTGACGCGTTCGGAGCCGCCATCGCACAGACCGAGGCCAACAAGGGCAAGTCCTCGGCGGCGATGGATGCCCTCCGCGCCTCCGACGGCCACGACCGGTCCGCGATCCGCGACGCGGACGCAGCCATGGACAAGCTCGAGACCGAGGTGGAGACCGGAGGCCGCGCCGATGGCGGCATCCTCACGAAGAAGTCGGTGCAGAACATCGTCTTCGCCTGCGATGCCGGAATGGGATCGTCGGCGATGGGCGCGAGCGTCCTGCGCAACAAGTTCAAGAAGGCAGGAGTGGAGAATGTCACGGTCGTCAACAAGGCGATTGCGAATCTCGACTCGTCCGCCGACCTGGTGATCACGCAGAACCAGCTCACGGACCGCGCCCGGCAGCAGACGCCGGATGCGATCCACGTCTCGGTGGACAACTTCATGAACTCCCCGAAGTACGACGAGGTCGTAGACCTCGTCCGTGCACAGCACGAGGATGGGGTGTAGGCATCCCCGCGGCCGCGGGGTCGGGCAGGCGCGATGCCCCCGGCCCCGCGGCTTTTCCGGACACCGGATGCCGCGGCATCCGTTCGGGAGATCATCCGACACGCAGGAATCGAGCATCCGCTCGCGACGAAAGGCGACGACATGGCACGTGACGTTCTCGGCACCGGACAGGTGCGCATCCACTCCGGCAGCGCGACCCGCGAGGAGGCGATGCGCGAAGCCGCCGACATCCTCCAGTCGGTCGGCGCCGTCACCGGCGCCTACTTCGACGCCATGCAGCAGCGCGAGGAGACCGTGTCGACCTACATGGGCAACGAGCTCGCCATTCCCCACGGCACGAACGAGACGAAGGACGCCATCCTCGAGTCGGCCCTGTCGGTCGTCCGCTACGACGGCGGCGTGGACTGGGGCGGAGAGCACGTGAGCTTCGTCGTCGGCATCGCCGGCAAGGGCGACGAGCACCTCGAGATCCTCTCGCAGATCGCCATCCTGTTCTCCGAGGAGGACGAGGTCGCCAAGCTCAAGGCCGCGCAGACCCCCGAAGAGCTCTACGCGCTCGTCTCGGCGGCGGGCGTCGGATGAAGGCCGTCCACTTCGGCGCCGGCAACATTGGTCGCGGCTTCGTCGGCCTCCTCCTCCACGAGGGCGGGTACGAGCTGGTCTTCTCGGACGTCGCGGCGCCGCTCGTCGATGCGATCAACGCCGTCGACAGCTACACCGTGCACGAGGCCGGTCCGGGGGGCGTGGACACCGTCGTCACGGGCTTCCGCGCGATCAACTCCGCCGAGAACGCCGACGAGCTGATCGAGGAGATCGCGGGAGCAAACGTGGTGACCACCGCGGTTGGACCGACCGTGCTGCGCTTCGTCGCCCCGCACATCATCGCGGGACTCGCCCTGCGCGACCCCTCGTCGCCGCCGCTGCAGATCATGGCGTGCGAGAACGCCATCAACGCCACCGACGTCCTCCGCGAGGAGATGAAGGTCGCCGCGGGCGGCGCATGGGACGCACTCGAAGGGCGTGCGGTGTTCGCCAACACCGCGGTGGACCGCATCGTCCCCGCCCAGCCCGAGGGCGGCGGAGTCGACGTCACCGTCGAGCCGTTCTTCGAGTGGGCGATCGAGCGGGCCCCCTTCGGCGTGGAGCCGCCGATCATCCCCCGGGCGCACTTCGTCGACGACCTCACGCCGTACATCGAGCGGAAGCTCTTCACGGTGAACACCGGGCACGCCACCGCCGCCTACTTCGGTGCCGCCGCCGGATCCGACACGATCGCCGCGGCGCTCGCCGACGACACCATCGCCGGACGCGTGGATGCCGCGCTCCGCGAAACGTCGGCGCTGCTGGAGGTCAAGCACGGGCTCGACGCCGAGGAGCTCGCGGGCTACCGCGCGACGATCCTCGATCGGTTCCGCAACGACGTCCTCCCGGACACGGTGTGGCGCGTCGGACGTCAGCCGCTGCGGAAACTCTCCCGGCACGAGCGGTTCATCGGTCCCGCCGCGCAGGCGATCGAGCGTGGGCTCGGCGTGGACGGGCTCCTCGACGCGATCTCGGCGGCGCTCGCGTTCGACGACGACGAAGACGCCCAGTCCGTCGACCTCCAGCGGATGCTGCGCACCCAGGATGCGGCATCCGTCACCGCGGAGGTGACCGGACTGGAAGCCGACCATCCCCTGTTCGCGCGGGTCGAGGCGGCCGTCGCGGCGCGGCAGCGGGACCTCGGAGCAGGTGCCGACGCGTAGCCTGGAAGGGTGAACTCCGCACCGGATGAGACCCCTGGCGCTGGATCGACGGGCGGCGCAGACGCGTCGGCCAACGCGTCAGCGCGGAAGACGCCGCGTCGCCGCGGGTTGCGCGTCCTGTGGTGGATCCTCGGGTCGATCGGGGCGCTGATCGTCGCGGCCGTCGTGGCGTTCCTCGTCTGGGCGAACGTGGGGGTCATGGCTGCGGAGCCGGAAGCTCTCGCCGCGGTCGAGTCCGACCCCGCCGTCACGCTGACCGACGAAGGGTCCGCGTGGGTGCTCGCGCCCGCAGAGGGCGGGTTCGACACCGGGCTGGTGTTCATCCCCGGCGCGAAGGTCGAAGCCGACGCGTACGCGGCGACGCTCGTCGGGGCGGTGCAGGACGGCGCGACCGTCGTCATCACCAAGCCGACCCTGAACCTCGCGTTCTTCGATCTCCGGCCGCTGTCCGACTTCACCGCGCTCGCCCCGGACGTTATGACCTGGGCGGTCGGTGGGCACTCGCTCGGCGGCGTGCGCGCGTGCCAGCTGGCCGAAGACGCCGACGCACTCGTGCTGTTCGCGAGCTACTGCGCGAACGACCTGTCGGGGTCGGACCTGCCGGTGCTCAGCATCGCGGGCAGCGAGGACGGGCTGTCCACTCCCGAGAAGATCGCCGAATCGGCACCCCTCCTCCCGGCCGACACAGAGTTCGTCGAGATCGACGGCGGCAACCACGCCGGGTTCGGCGCGTACGGCCCGCAGGCGGGCGACAACCCCGCGACGATCTCCGACGAGCAGATCCGCGCCGACATCACCGCCGCCCTCGCCCCGTTCCTCCTCGCCCTGTAGCCGGGCCCGGCCCGCCCGGGTGCTCGCCCCAGGGCGCAGACGGGCCCCGAGCGGGCCGCGGGCCGAACTCCTCCGATCCGGCGCCGAAATGGCGGATCCCGCCCAGCTCATCCCCCGACCCCGCAGATCTGAGGAGTTCGGTACAGCTCCCCCCGGGTTGCCTGGCCACGACGCGGCGTCGTCCCCGACGCGGCGCGGCCACCAGGCGGCGCGGCCACGGTCGCGGCCTCACGCCGCCGGCGCGGCCCCGCGCGGGCGCCGCGTACCGAACTCCTCCGATCCGTCGCCGGAACGGCGGATCCGCCCCTCCCGCGACCTGCCGACCGCAGATCTGAGGAGTTGGGTACGCCCCAGCGCTAGGCCCGGGTCGACCCGCGGCGAGTTCCGGAAGGCGCTCTCACGCCGCCGGCGCCGCCGCCCGACGTACCGAACTCCTCCGATCCGGCGCCGAAACGCGGGATGCAGCCCTCCGCGCGCGCCCGCCGCGCAAATCTGAGGAATTGGGTACGCGCCCGCGACCGACCCCGCCCGTCGCGACAATGTCCCGCAGCTGCCCGAACACGTCGTCGGCGTGGAACAGCACGTCTTCCGCCAGCGGACGAATCGTGGTGAAACCCAGCGCAGCGGTAGCCAGGTCGCGACGCCGGTCTCTGCGTTGCTGGTCCCAGCCGGCATGGTGCGCCTCGCTGTCGCACTCGATGATCAGCCATCCGTCGACGATGAAGTCAACGCGGCCGACGCCCAGGATCTCGACCTGCACGTCGACGGTGCACCCCAGCATCCGCAGCATGAGGCGCACGAGGGTCTCCGGGCCCGACTCGCACCGACCGTCGATGAGTCCGCGGATTGAACGGAACCGCACCGGAAGTCGCGCGAACACCTCGCCGAGACCGTCGTCGTCGATGAGCCCGAGATGCAGCGCGCTGTCGAGAGTCGCGATCGCCGAGCGCGTCGGCTGACAGCGGCACGCCTGCGCCAGGGCTTCAACGATCGGTACGCACAGATCACTCTCGGCCGCTTCCGAGTCGCGCCAATGGCGGCAGCTTGCGGGGCCGGGCGCGGGGAGGCGGCTCGCGCCCGGGGTGATCTGGATATGCGAACCGGACCCGTGGTGCACGAAGACCCCGAGCAGGGCGAGGAGGGACACGCAGTCGAGGCGGCCGCCGAGCCGTACGGCCTCCGTGATCGCCGCGGGTGTGTCGAAGGCGACGTACTGACCTCGCCGCACTCTCAGCAGACCGCCGGTCGCGACGATGTGCGCCAGCGAGCGACGGGAGATGCCTTCGGCACGCAGTTCCGCCGTCGTCCACAGACGCGGCGCGGAACGCTGAGCAGAAGCGGGCTGTCGGGTGCGCATGAGGTCACCTTGGCCGCCCGTGCGCACGCGGCAGCCGTCGTCACGGCGATGTGTGGAGAGTCCGCCGGACTCCGACGCTGGGGAGGAGCCGCGGCGGGCCGTACCGGACTCCTCAGATCTACGCGCCGATCGGCCGGAAACACGCCCCTCGGACGCCGCCGGGCCGGATCGGAGGAGTTCGGCCCGCGGCAGGCGGGCGTCCGGGGCTGACCCCGCACCGGAAGCCCACCCGCGGGTGCCGCCTGCCGGGCGAGCCGAACTCCTCAGATCCGGGCCGAACCTGCGCGAAAACGGCTCGGGCGGGCGGAACCGGGCCGGATCGGAGGAGTTACGCACGCCCGCCGGATCCGACCCGACCCGACCCAAACCCGGGTCAGGCTTCGAAGCCCTCGGCGATCAGCTCGATGAGCTCCTCGCGCTCCTCGACGGCGAGGAAGGCGCCGGCGGCGGCGTTCAGCTGGAAGGCCTCGAGGTCGTCCAGTCCGTAGTCGAACGTCGCGGCGAGGAGCGCGAGCTCCCGCGTGAGCGACGTGCGGCTCATCGTGCGGTTGTCGACGTTGACCGTCACGGCGAAGCCGAGCTGGTACAGGAAGTCGAACGGGTGGTCCTCCATCGTCGTGCCCCAGCGCTCGATGGCGCCGGTCTGCAGGTTCGACGACGGCGACAGCTCGAGCGGGATCTCGCGGTCGCGCACCCAGCGGGCGAGGTCGCCGAACTGCACGAGCACCTCTTCGCCCTCGCGCGAGATGACCTCGAGGTCCTCGGCGAGACGCACACCGTGGCCGAGACGCAGCGCGCGCCCGTCGATCAGGGCCGAGCGGATCGAATCGAGCCCGGCCGCCTCACCGGCGTGCACGGTCACCGGGAAGAACTGCGCGGCCAGGTAGTCGAACGCCGCACGGTGCTTCGACGGCGGGAACCCGTCCTCCGGGCCGGCGATGTCGAATCCCACGGCTCCTCGCCCACGCCAGTCCACCGCGAGCTTGGCGATCTCGAGCGACCGGTCGGTGTGCCGCATCGCGGTGATGAGCTGCCCCACACGGATGTCGTGCCCTCGGCTGTCGGCGAGGTCCTCGCCCTCCTCGATGCCCTCCTGCACGGCGTCGACGACCTCTTCCAGCGACAGCCCGCCGGCGAGGTGCTGCTCGGGCGCCCACCGGACCTCGCCGTAGATGACGCCGTCGGCGGCGAGATCCTCGACGAATTCCCGCGCCACGCGGGTGAGACCCTCACGGGTCTGCATCACCGCGGTGGTGAGGTCGAAGGTCTTCAGGTACTCGACGAGCGATCCGGAGTCGCTCTTCTCGGCGAACCAGTCGCCGAGCGCGTCGGCGTCGTCCTCGGGCACGTCGACGCCGGCGGCGTCGGCGAGCTCGATGATCGTCGCCGGGCGGAGTGCGCCGTCGAGGTGATCGTGGAGCGAGATCTTGGGCAGTCCGCGAACGGAGAGCCCCTCGATGACGGTGTCGCCGTGCTGGTCGATCGACATGGTGTGTCTCCTGGAGGTGGGGGCGTGGGGGGATCGTGGATGCCGGAGCGTCAGGCCGTGATGCGCTCGAGGACGAGCGGGGCGGCCGGGGGCTCCTGCCCGCCGATCTCCCACGCACCCTCGAGGGCGTCCAGTGCCCGCTCGAAGCGGGAGTCGTCGTGCCCGAGCAAGGTGAACAGGGGCTGACCGGCGGTGACCGTGTCTCCGGGCTTGACGTGCAGGTCGATGCCGGCAGCGTGCAGGACCGGGTCCTCCGCGCGGGCGCGACCGGCTCCGAGCCGCCACGCGGCGATGCCGAAAGGCAGCGCGTCGAGACGCGACAGGATGCCGGCGGTCGGCGCCGCGATCGTGTGCGTCTCGCGGGGGGTGGGGAGAGCGGCATCCGGGTCGCCGTCCTGCGCGCGGATCATCGCGCGCCAGACGTCCATGGCGCGTCCGTCCTTCAGCGCTGCCTCGACGTCGGCATCCGGCTGCCCGGCGAGGGCCAGCATCTCCCGCGCCAGCGCGACGGTGAGCTCGACCACGTCGGCCGGCCCGCCGCCGGCGAGCACCTCGACGGACTCGCGCACCTCGTTGGCGTTTCCGATCGTGAGCCCCAGCGGGGTGTTCATGTCGGTGAGGAGGGCCGTGGTGGACACCCCGGAGTCCTCTCCCAGCGCAACCATCGTGCGGGCGAGCTCGCGGGCCCGGTCGACGTCCTGCATGAACGCGCCCGAGCCGAACTTCACGTCGAGGACGAGCGCGTCGGTGCCCTCGGCGATCTTCTTCGACATGATGCTGGACGCGATGAGCGGGATCGCCTCGACGGTGCCGGTGACATCCCGCAGCGCGTACAGGCGCTTGTCGGCGGGCGCGAGCCCGGAGCCTGCGGCGCAGATGACCGCGCCGGGATCGCCGAGCTGCGCCAGCATCTCCTCGTTCGACAGCGCCGCGCGCCATCCGGGGATCGACTCGAGCTTGTCGAGGGTCCCCCCGGTGTGTCCGAGCCCGCGGCCCGACAGCTGCGGCACGGCCACGCCGAACGCGGCGACGAGCGGCGCGAGCGGCAGCGTGATCTTGTCGCCGACGCCGCCGGTCGAGTGCTTGTCGACCGTGGGCTTGCCGAGCGACGCGAAGCTCATCCGCTCCCCGGAGGCGATCATCGCGTCGGTGAGGACCCGGATCTCGGACCGCTCCATGCCGTTCAGCAGGATCGCCATGGCGAACGCGGCCATCTGCGAGTCCGCGACGTATCCGCGCGTGTACGCGTCGACCATCCACCGCAGCGCATCGTCGGGGACGGTGCCCCCGTCGCGCTTGATGCGGATGACGTCGACGGCGTCGAAGGGCTCGACGCTCATCGGCCCGCCTCCTCGAGGTCTCGGGGCCCGAACGCGTCGGGAAGGACTTCATCGATGGTGCGGATGCCGGAGACGGTCTCGAGCAGCATCCCGGGCAGGGCGAATTCGTACAGCAGCTGACGGCAGCGCCCGCAGGGCATGATCGTGTCGCCGTGACCGTTGACGCACACGAAGGCGACGAGCTGGCCGCCTCCGGACATCTGCAGGTCGCTGACGAGACCGCACTCGGCGCAGAGGCCCACGCCGTAGGACGCGTTCTCGACGTTGCAGCCGGTCACGATCCTCCCGTCGGAGACGAGGGCCGCGGCCCCCACCTTGTAGCGCGAGTAGGGCGCGTAGGCGCGCTCCATGGCGTCGGTGGCGGCTGCGCGCAGCTCGTCCCAGTGGATGTCGGTCACACTCACCCCTTGATGTACGGCTTGCCCGCGGCGGCGGGGCCCTTGATCTGACCCGCGAAGCCGGCGACCGCGAGGATCGTCACGACGTACGGCAGCATCAGCATGAATTCGCTGGGGATCGGGGTCCGCAGCACGGTCAGGAGGTTCTGCAGGTTCGTCACGAAGCCGAAGAGCAGCGCGGCCAGGCTCGCCCGGATCGGATCCCAGCGGCCGAAGATGACGGCGGCGAGGGCGATGAAGCCGAGGCCGGCGGTCATCTCCTTGCCGAACTGCGGCACCGACACGAGCGTGAAGTATGCGCCGCCGATGCCGGCGATCGCGCCCGCGAGCGAGACGTTCCAGAACCGCGTCGGGTTCACCCGGATGCCGACCGTGTCGGCCGCCTGCGGGTGCTCGCCGACGGCGCGCAGACGCAGGCCCCAGCGGGTGCGGTACAGGCCCCACGACACCACGGCGACCGCGATGAACATGAGATAGACGATGAAGGTCTGGTTGAACAGCACGGGCCCGAGGATCGGGATGTCGCCGAGGACGGGGATCTTGATGCGCTCGAAGACCACGGGGCGGTTCAGCTCGGTCTCGTTCGGCACGAGGAGCGCCCCGTAGAGGAACCCGGTGAGGCCGGTCACGAGGACGTTGAGGACGACACCGACGATCACCTGCTCCACCAGGTACTTGATCGCGAAGGCCGCGAGCACGAAGGCGACCAGGACGCCGCCGATCATCGCCCCGATGAGGCCGACGAAGGGGTTCTGGGTGATGCTCGACAGCAGCGCCGCCGAGAACGCGCCGAGCAGGAACTGACCCTCGATCGCGACGTTGACCACACCCGCGCGCTCGCCGATCACGCCGCCGAGGGCGCCGAAGACGAGGGGCACCGACAGCGACACGGCACCGACGAGGAGGCTGGAGACCGGCACGAGGCCGCCCGCTCCGGCCCACACGAGGAACGCGAAGACGCCGAACGATCCGAACGCCACGGTCAGCCACAAGGGTGTCCGCTCGTAGTTCCACGCGAGCCACGCCGAATAGGCGGTGAGGAGGGCGAGCAGCACCACGATCACCCAGGACGTGAGTGCGGTGTTCAGCACCACGTCCGGAAGAGCGATGGCCGAGGAGGAGTCGCGGAGGCGGAAGGTGCTCTCGCCCGATCGCGGAACGAAGAGGAAGAGGGCCGCGAGCAGCACCGTCACCACGCCGAGGACGATCGGAACCTTGAAGCTGCGCACCTTCACCGTGGCGAGGTGGATCGTGCCGTCATCGGCCGTCGAGGCTGCGAGCGCGCTCATGCCGACACCGCCTTTCCGCGGGTGTCCTCGGGTCGACGCTTGGCGGCCTTGGCGCGTGCCTTGGCGGCCTTCTCGGCATCCGACTTGGGGAGAAAGAAGATGGTGCGCAGCAGCGGCGGCGCGGCGATGAAGAGGACGATCAACGACTGTACGACCAGGACGATGTCGACCGGGATGCCCTGCGCCTGCATGGCGAAGGATCCCGACTTCAGGACGCCGAACAGGATGCCGGCCGCGAACGTGCCCCACGCCCGGCTGCGGCCGAGGAGGGCGACCGTGATCGCGTCGAAGCCGATCCCCGCGTCGATCGTGCCGGAGAAGCCCGTGGTGACCGATCCCTGGATCTGGTTCATCGCCGCCATGCCCGCCAGGCCTCCGGCGAAGAGCATCGCGTACACGTAGATGCGCTTGACGTTGATGCCCGCCGCGAGCGCCGCGTGCGGGTTCTCCCCCACCGCGCGGATGCGCAGGCCCAGACTCGAGCGCTCAAGGATCCACCACACGAGCACCGTGATCGCCACGACGATGAGGAAGCCCCAGTCCAGCGCCGGGAAGGCGGGCCCCAGCAGATTCGGGAACTGCGCGGATGCCGGCGTGGGCGCCGTGATCGGCTGGTTGGTGCCTTCGCGCTGAAGGAGACCGGGGGTCCGGATCATCCACAGCAGCAGGTAGAAGGCTATGTAGTTCGTCATGATCGTGAGGATGACCTCGTGGGCACCCGTCACGGCCTTGATGAGACCGACGAGGCCGCCCCACAGCGCTCCGCCGACGATGCCGGCGAGCATGGTGGTGGGGAGGTGGATCCACATCGGGAGGTCGAGGTTGAAGGTGAAGAACGCCGCGAAGATCGCGCCCATGAGCATCTGACCGCGGGCACCGATGTTGAACAGACCGGCGCGGAACGCCAGCGCCACACCGAGGCCGGCCGCGATGAGCGGGGCGGCGAAGCCGAGCGAGTTCGTCAGCGGACGGATCTGCCCGACGAAGTCGTCGGCGCGCGCGTTGAAGATCGAGCCGCGGACGAGCGCCTCGTACCCGCCGTACACGGCGTTCCAGATCGCGGCGAGCGTGTCACCGGGCCGTGCGAAGAAGTACGCCGACGACTCCTGGACGTCCTCGTCGGTGAGGGCGATGAGGATGCCGCCGACGATCATCGCCAGCACGATCGCGAGGATCGTCGTCACGGCGCTTCCGCGCAGGATCTCCTTCATCAGGACGTTCGCGCGGGGCGGTTCGGGTGTCTCCTGCCCGGTGAGGGGCCCGCTCGCGCGGGGCAGCTGCTCGCCGGGGCGCGTGGCGTCCTCGGCTCCGGGGGTGGTGCCGCTCATGCCGCTGCCTCCGCTTCGCTCGCGCCGGCCATCATGAGCCCGAGCACGTCGCGCGGGGTGTCCCCCGGCACGATTCCGACGATCTGACCGCGGTACATCACGGCGATGCGGTCGGCGAGGGCGGTCACCTCGTCGAGCTCGGTCGAGACGACGATGACCGGGATGCCGGCATCCCGCGTCTGCACGATGCGCTTGTGGATGAACTCGATCGAGCCGACGTCGACGCCGCGGGTGGGCTGGGCGGCGACGAACAGACGCAGGTCGCGGCTCATCTCGCGGGCGATGACGACCTTCTGCTGGTTGCCGCCGGAGAGCGCCCCCGCCGGGGACTCGGGCCCCTGCGTGCGGATGTCGTATTCGGTGATCCGCTCGCGGGCGAAGGTGTCCACGGCCTGACGGCGGATGGTCCCTGCGCGCACGAACTCCGGGTCGCTGGACCGGTCGAGGATGAGGTTCTCGGCGACGGAGAAGTTCCCGACGAGGCCGTCCTCTTTGCGGTCCTCCGGGACGAACCCGACACCGGCGTCGAGGATCCCACGGACGCTCTTGCCGACGAGCTCGGTGCCGTCGAGCTCGATCGAGCCCTCGACGCGCGCGGCGAGACCGACGATGGCCTCGACGAGCTCGGTCTGGCCGTTGCCCTGCACGCCGGCGACGGCGAGGATCTCGCCGGGGCGGACGTCGAACGAGATGTCGTCGACGACGACGGCTCCCGTCGGGGTGAGGACCCGGAGGTCCTTCACCCTCAGTCCGCCGTCGCCCAGACGCGGCGCGTCCTTCTGCACGGTGAGCTCGACCGCGCGGCCGACCATCAGCGACGCCAGCTCGGTGTTGCTCGCGGTGGGCGAGGCCTCGCCGACGACCTTTCCGAGACGGATGACGGTGATCGCGTCCGCGACTTCGCGGACCTCGCGGAGCTTGTGGGTGATGAAGACGATGGAGGTGCCCTCGTCGCGGAGCTGGCGCATGATCGCCATAAGCTCGTCGGTCTCCTGGGGCGTGAGGACGGCGGTGGGCTCGTCGAAGACGAGGACGCGGGCGTCACGGGACAGGGCCTTGATGATCTCGACGCGCTGCTGCACGCCGACGGGCAGATCGCCGACGAGCGCGTCGGGATCGATCTGGAACCCGAAGCGGTCGGCGACCTCTCGCACGTGCCGCCGCGCGGCGGCGAGGTCGAGGACGCCCAGTCCCTTGGTGTTCTCGTGTCCGAGCATGACGTTCTCGGCTACGGTGAAGACCGGGATCAGCATGAAGTGCTGATGGACCATGCCGATGCCCGCGTTCATCGCATCTCCCGGACCCCGGAAGTGCTGGACGACGTCGTCCAGCAGGATGTCGCCTTCGTCGGCTTGGTAGAGGCCGTAGAGCACGTTCATCAGCGTGCTCTTGCCGGCCCCGTTCTCACCGAGCAGGGCATGGATCTGACCCGGTTCGATCACGAGATCGATGTGGTCGTTGGCGACCAGGGAGCCGAATCTCTTCGTGATCCCCCTCAGCTCCAGCTTCATAAATGCACCCTACCTGTGGCCGCTCCGCAGGGCGGAGGGCGGAAAAAGTTCTTCGACACCCAGCGGGGCGAGCAGCGTCATTCGCTGCTCGCCCCGTCGGGTGATGTCAGATCACGGGGAGTTCGGGGACTCCACGACGATCTCGCCGGAGACGATCTGCTCCTGCAGCGCCATCAGCTCGTCCATGAGGCCCTCGGGCAGCTCGGACTCGAACGCACCGAAGCCGGAGAGCTTGACGCCCTCGTTCTCGAGCGTGCCGATGTAGGGGGCGACGTCGAAGTCGCCACCGGCGGCGGCCACGGTCGCGTCGTAGACGGCGACGTCGATCGCCTTCATGATCGACACGAGGGTGACGTCGGCGACGTCCGGGTCGGCGACGGCGAGGTCGCTGTCCACACCGAGCATGACGACGTCGCCGCCGCCCTCGGCGATGGCCGCGGCCGCGCTGACGTAAATCGGTCCGCCGACGGGGAGGATGACGTCCACGCCCTGGTCGAGCACGCCCTGTGCGGTCTGCTTGGCGGTGTCGTTCGCGGCGAAGCCACCGGTGAACGAACCCTCCTGGGCCGCGGTGTCCCAACCGAAGACCTCGACGTTGGCGCCGTTGTCCTCGTTGTACTTCTGCACGCCCAGCTCGTAGCCGTCCATGAAGACCGCGACCGAGGGGATCTGCATGCCGCCGAAGGTGCCGACCTTGTTCACGCCGTTCTCGGCGGACCAGGATGCCGCGGCGTATCCGCCGAGGTAGGCCGCCTGCGCGGTGTCGAAGACGAGCGGCTTGATGTTCGGGGCATCCGTGGTGCCGTCGAAGTCGGTGTCGGCGTAGTCGTCGATGATCGCGTAGTTGATCTCGGGGTTCGCCAGAGCCGACTCCACGGTCGCGGCGGCGAGGTTGAAGCCGACCGAGACGATCAGCGTGCAGCCTTCGGCGACGAGCTGCTCGAGGTTGGGGCCGTAGTCGTTCGGCGTGGTCGACTCGAGCTCGATGCCCTCGACGCCCAGCTCGTCGATGGCACGGTCCATGCCCTCCTTGGCGGACTGGTTGAAGGAGCGGTCGTTCCAGCCGCCCTCGTCCGAGATGAGGCAGGGGATGAAGTCGTCAGCCGCTTCGGGTGCGGCGCTGTCGGACGTGTCGGCCTCGGGGGCCGCGCCGCAGCCGGCGAGGAATGCGACGATGCCCGCGGCGGCTGTGACACCGACGAGCTTCTTGGTGCGTGAGATGGTCAACTCAGCCTCCACATGATCGGCCCCGAGACTTTCACGGGGACTGCACAAAGTTACCTACTGCGACGCCCCGGTTGCAGTGGTGCGAGGCTTGTGAGAGCGAAAGGTTACAAAGACGCAATCTCTCGTTACACAGGACGCAATCCCACACCGGTCCCCGGTGGTGGTGCGCGAGGTCAGAGGACGTCGCCGCGCCCGGTGAGCTTCAGTGCGTCGACGACGCCCTTCACGCGCTGGGCGTGCTCGCTCGTGGTCACCAGCAGGGCGTCGTCGGTGTCGACCACCACGATGTCGCGGACGCCGATGAGGCTGATCACGCGCGAGGTCTGGCTGACGACGATGCCGCTGGCGGCATCCGAGAGGATCCGGGCGTTCTCGCCGAGGATCGCCAGATCGTTCTTGCGCCCGTGGGAGTTGAGCTTCGCGAGGCTCGCGAAGTCCCCCACGTCGTCCCAGTCGAAGTGGCCGGGGATCACCGCGAGACGACCGCGCTCGGCGGCGGGCTCGGCGACGGCGTAGTCGATGGCGATCTTCGTCAGGGTCGGCCAGACCCGATCGACGACGGGACCACGGCGGTCGCGGTCGTCCCAGGCCTCGGCGAGGTCCATGAGGCCCGCGTAGAGCTCGGGCTGGTTCTCGGCGATCTCGCCGAGCAGCACGTCCGCGCGGGAGATGAACATGCCCGCGTTCCACAGGTACGACCGGTCGGCGAAGTACTCCTTGGCCAGCTCCAGGTCGGGCTTCTCCACGAAGCTGTCCACGAGCGCCGCCTCCGGGGCGCCGTCCACGACCAGCTCGCTGCCCTTCCGGATGTACCCGAAGCCGACGGACGGCTCGGACGGCTGGATGCCGATCGTGCAGATGTATCCCTCGCGCGCGGTCGCGACGGCCTGGCGCACGGCCCACTCGAACAGGTGCGGCACGCGGATGACGTGGTCGGCGGCGAACGAGCCGATGATCACGTCCGGATCCCGCCGAGAGAGGATCGCGGCGGCCAGACCGATGGCCGCGGCGGAGTCGCGCGGCTCGGACTCGAGGAAGACGTTGTGGTCCGGGATGCCGGGCAGTTCCTTCTCGACCGCGGCACGGTGCGCGCGACCGGTGACCACGGCGATGCGGTCGGGGCCGGAGAGCGGCTCGAGCCGGTTCCAGGTGTCGCGGAGCAGCGTGTGCCCCGAACCGGTGAGGTCGTGCAGGAACTTCGGCGCGTCGGCACGGGACAGCGGCCACAGCCTGCTCCCGATGCCTCCCGCGGGGATGACGGCGTAGAAGTCCTCGATCGGCTCTGGCATGAGACCCAGGGTAACGAGCGGTGTCTCGCGCCCATGACGAGGACGTGTCCGGCGCGTGTCGCGCCGAGGAGCGAAAGAAGCGCCGATCTTCGCGCCCGGGCAGGATCCCCCCGGAATGGAGGAGGCGAATCCCGCCGCCGTCGCCCCCGCCCTTCTGACGGGAATAGGATGAAGTCAGCACCGTCAGGGTGCCGGTTCCGCGATTCGGCCACGAGCGCCGGGTTCATGCGGACCGCTCGCTCGATCCAGGGAGGACGGCCGTGTCTGCACCAGCACGCGTCACACCGCCGGCATCCGCGACCACGTCGAAGGTGCCGCGGGGGACGCTCTACCGCGGCAACGAAGGCATGTGGTCGTGGGTGCTGCATCGCATCACCGGAATCGCCATCTTCTTCTTCCTGCTGGTCCACATCCTGGACACGGCGCTGATCCGGGTCTCGCCCGAGGCGTACGACGCGGTCATGAGCACGTACAAGAACCCGCTCATGGGCATCGGCGAGGTCGTCCTCGTCGCCGCGGTCGTGTACCACGCCTTCAACGGGCTGCGCATCATCCTGGTCGACTTCTGGGCTTGGGCCACCCGCCACCAGCGACAGCTGTGGTGGGGGGTGCTGGGCCTGTGGGCGGTGACGATGATCCCGTTCACGGTCCGCCACCTCATGTTCGTCTTCTCCGAGGTCGGAGGGGGGAACTGATGACCGCCGACACCATCGCCGCCCCGCGCTCTCCGCGCACCCCCGCCCGTAAGAGCGGACCCAACCTGGAGAAGTGGGGTTGGATCTACATGCGCGTCTCCGGCGTCGCGCTGATCATCCTCATTTTCGGCCACCTGTTCGTGAACCTCATGCTCGGCGAGGGCATCAGCGGCATCGACTTCGCGTTCGTCGCCGGCAAGTTCGCCAGCCCGTTCTGGCAGTGGTGGGACGTGCTGATGCTCTGGCTCGCGCTCATCCACGGCGCCAACGGCATGCGCACGATCGTGAACGACTATGTCACCCACGAGACCACCCGCCGCGTGCTGGTGTGGGCCCTGTGGCTCTCGGCCGGATTCCTCATCGTCCTCGGCACGCTGGTCGTGTTCACCTTCGACCCGTGCCTGGGCATCGAGAGCTCCAGCACCGACTGGCTGATCGAGACGTGCGCGGCCCTGTGACCGGCGCGCTGATCGCCCCCTCCTTCCCGACGACGCAGCAGCACGAAACGAAGGCATCCTCCCTGTGAGCACCCAGAGCACCGACAGCGCCGACAGCTACGTCAAGGACGGCGTCCACTACCACCAGTTCGACATCGTCATCGTCGGCGCCGGCGGCGCCGGGATGCGGGCGGCCATCGAGGCCGGTCCCGGCGCGAAGACCGCCGTGATCAGCAAGCTGTACCCGACGCGTTCCCACACGGGTGCCGCGCAGGGCGGCATGGCCGCGGCCCTCGCGAACGTCGAAGAGGACTCGTGGGAGTGGCACACCTTCGACACGGTCAAGGGCGGCGACTACCTCGTCGACCAGGACGCGGCCGAGATCCTGGCAAAAGAGGCGATCGACGCGGTCATCGACCTCGAGAACATGGGTCTGCCGTTCAACCGCACCCCGGACGGCAAGATCGACCAGCGCCGCTTCGGCGGCCACACCGCCGAGCACGGCAAGTCGCCGGTGCGCCGCGCGTGCTACGCCGCCGACCGCACGGGTCACATGATCCTGCAGACGCTGTTCCAGAACTGCGTGAAGCTCGGCATCAACTTCTTCAACGAGTTCTACGTGCTCGACCTCATCACGGTGAAGGATGCCGCGGGCAAGACCCAGATCGCCGGCGTCGTCGCCTACGAGCTCTCCACCGGCGAGCTGCACGTCTTCCAGTCCAAGGCCGTCATCTTCGCCACGGGCGGTTTCGGCAAGATCTACAAGACGACCTCCAACGCCCACACCCTCACGGGCGACGGCGTCGGGATCATCTGGCGCAAGGGCCTGCCCCTGGAGGACATGGAGTTCTTCCAGTTCCACCCGACCGGGCTCGCCGGCCTCGGCATCCTGCTCACCGAAGGCGCCCGCGGCGAGGGGGCGATCCTGCGCAACGTCTCCGGGGAACGCTTCATGGAGCGCTACGCCCCCACCATCAAGGACCTCGCCCCGCGCGACATCGTCTCGCGGTGCATGGTGCAAGAGGTGGCCGAAGGCCGCGGCGCCGGCCCCCACCGCGACTACGTGCTGCTGGACTGCACCCACCTCGGTGCCGAGGTGCTCGAGACCAAGCTCCCCGACATCACCGAGTTCGCCCGCACCTACCTGGGCGTCGACCCGGTCGTGGAGCCCGTGCCGGTCATGCCGACCGCGCACTACGCGATGGGCGGCATCCCGACCAACATCAAGGCGGAGGTCCTCGCCGACAACGACACCGTCGTCCCGGGCCTGTACGCCGCCGGCGAGTGCGCGTGCGTGTCGGTGCACGGCTCCAACCGCCTCGGCACCAACTCGCTGCTCGACATCAACGTCTTCGGCAAGCGCGCCGGCCGCTACGCGGTCGAGTACGTGAAGGATGCCGATTTCGTCGCTCTCCCCGAGGATCCCGCCAAGGAGGTCCGCGAGATGATCGAAGGCCTCCGGGCCGGAAGCGGCACCGAGCGCATTGCGGTCCTGCGCAAGAAGCTGCAGGACGAGATGGACTTCAAGGCGCAGGTGTTCCGCACCGAGGAGTCGCTCACCGAGATGCTCGGCACGATCGAGGAGCTGCGCGAGCGCTACAAGAACATCCACGTCGACGACAAGGGCAAGCGGTACAACACCGACCTGCTCGAAGCCGTCGAGCTCGGCTTCCTCCTCGACATCGCCGAGGTCGTCGTCGTCGCCGCCCGCAACCGGCGCGAGAGCCGCGGCGGACACATGCGCGACGACTACCCGAAGCGCGACGACGAGAACTTCATGCAGCACACCATGACCTACCTGTCGGGCGACCCGCACTCCTCGAAGGCGGACGACCACATCCGTCTCGACTGGAAACCGGTCGTGATCACGCGTTACCAGCCCATGGAGAGGAAGTACTGATGGCCAGCCTCGCCGTCGTCGACGAGACCACCGAAGCTCCCGCAGCCCCGGAGGAGGCCGGCGACACCGGCATCCAGTCGTTCCTCGTCACCTTCATCGTGCGCCGCTTCGACCCCGAAGCCGACACCGAGCCGCGCTGGGTCGACTACGACGTGGAGCTGTACTCCACCGACCGCGTGCTCGACGCCCTCCACAAGATCAAGTGGGAGGTCGACGGTTCGCTCGCGTTCCGCCGCTCGTGCGCCCACGGCATCTGCGGGTCGGACGCCATGCGCATCAACGGTCGCAACCGGCTCGCCTGCAAGACGCTGATCAAGGACCTGGACATCTCCAAGCCGATCTACGTCGAGGCGATCAAGGGCCTGCCGCTGGAGAAGGACCTCATCGTCGACATGGAACCGTTCTTCGCCTCCTACCGCGAGGTCCAGCCGTTCCTCATCGCGAACTCCACCCCGGAGAAGGGCAAGGAGCGCGTGCAGTCGATCGTCGACCGCGAGGTCTTCGACGACACGACCAAGTGCATCCTCTGCGCCGCCTGCACCTCGTCGTGCCCGGTGTTCTGGACCGACGGGCAGTACTTCGGCCCCGCCGCGATCGTCAACGCGCACCGCTTCATCTTCGACTCGCGCGACGACGCCGGCGACGTGCGTCTGGACATCCTCAACGACAAGGAGGGCGTGTGGCGTTGCCGCACGACCTTCAACTGCACCGAGGCGTGCCCCCGCGGCATCGAGGTGACCAAGGCGATCGCCGAGGTCAAGCAGGCGGTCCTCAGCGGTCGCTAGTCTGCTGAGGTGAGTTCCGCTCCTCGCCGCGTCGACGGCTCCCGCGCCGCGGCCGCCGAGGCTGCGGCGGCCGCGGCGCACGAGCAGACGCTCCGTGCGCGGTGGGAGACGACGCAGGAGCAGTTGCGCGAGCGCCTCGACGAGCCGATCAGCCGGGCGACGGAGATCACCCGACGGACGCTGGCCTGGTTCCCGGTGCGGGTCTGGCGTCACTTCCTGCAGCACAACGGGTTCCTCCTCGCGGCGGGCGTGAGCTACCAGGCCCTGTTCGCGACGTTCGCCGGGATCTACGTGGCCTTCGCCGTCCTGGGGCTCTGGCTCGGGGGCAATCAGGACGTCGTGAACGCGATGATCAGCGCGATCAACTCCTACATCCCCGGGCTCATCTCCGACGAGGGACTCTTCACCCCCGACCAGGTGACGGCGATCGCCACCGGATCGACCAGCCTGCTGTCCATCACCGGCGCCATCGCGTTCGGAACGCTGCTGTGGACCGCCATCGGCTTCGTCACCTTCACCCGCCGCGCCGTGCGCGACATCTTCGGGCTCCGTCCCGACCTCCGCAGCTACTTCATGTTGAAGAGCCGCGACCTGTTCGGGGCGGTGCTGTTCGCGGTGGCGCTCATCCTCGGGTTCGCCGCGACGTCGTTCGGCACCTGGGCGCTGCAGCTGATCTTCTCCCTCTTCGGTTGGACCGAGGCGACCGGGTGGTACGAGGTCGCGGTGCGCCTCGGGTCGATCGCGATCTCGTTCCTCGTCTTCTCCGCCGCCCTCGCGGCCCTCATCCGGTTCCTCACCGGCACGTCGCTCCGGTGGCGGCGGATCGTTCCCGGCGCCCTCCTCGGCGGTGGGGCGATCACGGTCCTGCAGCTGTTCACCGGCTGGCTCTTCCTCTACACCCCCTCGAATCCGCTTCTGGCGACCTTCGCGATCTTCGTGGGGCTCCTGCTGTGGTTCCGCATCATCGGGATCATCATCCTCACCGCGGCCGCGTGGATCGCCGTCGCGGCATCCGACGATGACGTCCCGCTCATCGAGCTCTCCGAGGAGGAGCGCCTCGCGCTCGAGCACCGGGCGCTGCTGACCGCCGCGCACGTGCGCCTGCGGACGGCCGAGGAGGCGCACACCGGGGCACCCTGGTACCGCCGGCCGATCACCGCACGGCACCTCCGCGCGGCGCGGGCCGAGCTCGCCGAGGTCGAGGCGTCGACCCCCGCTGCTCCCGTGACGCGCGGTCACGCCGCCCACGTGGCGCACGTGCACTCGCTGAGCGCCGAGCACGAGTCCTGAGATCGGGTGTCCTGACCCGCGGTTAGGCTGTCCGTCGTGCCTCGCCGCCTTCGCATCGCCTCGGTCAATGTCAACGGCATCCGTGCCGCCGCCAGGAAGGGCATGCACGAGTGGCTCGACGCCGCCGACGTCGACGTCCTGACCCTGCAGGAGGTGCGCGCGACCGAGGCCGAGCTGCGGGCCGCGCTGCCGGGGTGGGAGACCGTCGGCGACGAGGCGCTGGCGAAGGGCCGCGCCGGTGTGGCGATCGCCACCCGAACCCCGGTGACCGCCGCGCGCGCCCGCTTCTCCGACGACACCGTCGACGCCGCGGGGCGCTGGATCGAAGCCGACATCACCGTCGGGGCGGAGGTCGTCACGGTCGTGAGCGCCTACGTCCACACGGGCGAGGCCGGCACTCCCCGGCAGGACGCCAAGTACGCCTTCCTCGACGCGATGGAGAAGCGGATGCCGGAGATGACCGCCGCCACCCCCCTCGCCCTGGTCACCGGCGACCTCAACGTCGGCCACCGCGAACTCGACATCCGCAACTGGAAGGGCAACCGCAAGAAGGCCGGGTTCCTCCCCCGTGAGCGGGCGTACTTCGACCGCTTCCTCGCGCCGGACGGGGTCGAGGTCGACACGGCCGACGGCGAACGCGGGACGGGTCTCGGATGGGTCGACGTCGGTCGACGGGCCGCCGGCGAGGTCGAGGGCCCCTACACGTGGTGGTCGATGCGGGGCCGCGCCTTCGACACCGACACCGGATGGCGGATCGACTACCACCTCGCCAGCCCAGCCCTCGCCGAACGCGTCACCGACTACCGCGTCGAGCGTGCGGCATCCTGGGACACCCGCTGGAGCGACCACTCCCCTGTCATCGTCGACTACACCGTCGGCTGACCGGTCGGGTCGGCGGCGCCGGTCGCGCCTAGGATTGACAGGTGACCAAGCCCCGCCTGTACTCCGGTATGCAGCCCTCCGCCGACTCCCTCCAGGTCGGCAACTACATCGGGGCCCTGATGCAGTGGCGCGATCTGCAGGAGTCCTACGACGCGTTCTTCTCCGTCGTCGACCTGCACGCGCTGACGCAGCCGAACGATCCCGCCGAGCTCCGGGAGAAGACGCGCCGCACCGCCGCGCAGTACATCGCCGCCGGGATCGAGCCGTCGAAGTCGACGCTGTACGTGCAGTCGCACGTACCCGCCCACGCCGAGCTCGCGTGGATCCTGTCCACCCTCACCGGCTTCGGCGAGGCCGGGCGGATGACGCAGTTCAAGGACAAGTCCCAGCGCTACGGGACCGATGCGACCTCGGTCGGCCTGTTCACCTACCCGGTGCTCATGGCGGCCGACATCCTGCTGTATCAGACCGACATCGTGCCCGTCGGCGACGACCAGAAGCAGCACGTCGAGCTGACGCGTGATCTCGCCGAGCGCTTCAACTCGCGCTACGGGCAGACGTTCCGCGTGCCCATGCCGGTCATCCAGCAGGAGACCGCGCGCATCTACGACCTGCAGAACCCGACCGCGAAGATGTCGAAGTCGGCGGAGTCGGATGCCGGCGTGCTGTGGCTGCTGGATGACCCGGCCAAGAGCGCGAAGAAGATCATGCGCGCCGTGACCGACTCCGAGGGCGCGGTCCGCTACGACCGCGACCAGAAGCCCGGCGTATCGAACCTGCTGGTGATCTACGCGGCGCTGACGGGTCGTCAGATCCCCGCGATCGAGGACGAGTACGCGGGTCGCGGCTACGGCGACTTCAAGAAGGGTCTCGCGGAGGTCGTCGTGAACGAGTTCGGCCCCGTGCGCGCCCGCGCGCTGGAGATGCTCGACGACCCCGCCGAGCTCGACCGGGTGCTGGCGGCCAACGCCGACCGCGCCGCCGAGGTCGCCGGGCGCACCCTGGGCGACGTGTACGACAAGATCGGCCTGCTCCGCCGTCGCTGACCCCGGGCCCGGCGGGGCGTGTGGCTCGGCTTCGGCCCCGGCGGGCGCGTACCGAACTCCTCCGATCCGGAGGCTCACCGGCCCCACGCGCGGCGTGTCGCGCCCGCCGGCCCCGGATCTGAGGAGTTGCGCACGGCGCCCGGCCCCCGCCGGCGGGCCGACCGCCGCGCCACCCACCCGGCCGCAGCCCGCGTGCCCCGGGCCGGGCGGGCCGAACTCCTCCGATCCGGCCTCCCCGACGCCCCGCGCGCGGCGCGTCGCGCCCGCCGGCCCCGGATCTGAGGAGTTGCGCACGGCACCCGGCCCCCGCCCTCGCCGGGCCGACCGCCGCGCCACCCACCCGGCCGCAGCCCGCGTGCCCCGGGCCGGGCGGGCCGAACTCCTCCGATCCGGCCTCCCCGACGCCCCGCGCGCGGCGCGTCGCGCCCCCGGGCCCCGGATCTGAGGAGTTGCGCACGGCGCCGGGGACGGCCGTCAACCCCGCGACAGCGTGCCGGGGCCGTGCCAGGATGGCCGCATGCCGGAGATGCCCGAAGTCCAGGGCCTGGTCGATGTCCTGAGGGGACGCCTGACCGGGCACCGGATCACGCGAGCGACCGTCTCTGCGATCGCGGCGCTGAAGACCTTCGATCCTCCGGTCGACGCCCTCGCGGGCCGGACCGTCACCGGCGCCGAGCGTTCCGGCAAGTTCGTCGTCCTCTCCACCACCGGTCCTCACCTGGTCTTCCACCTCGCCAAGGCCGGGTGGCTCCGGTGGTACGACGAGGTGCCCGCGACGGTGATCCGCCCGGGGAAGACGCCGATCGCGCTCCGGGTCGTGTTCGACGACGGTTTCGGGTTCGACCTCACCGAGGCGGGTACCAAGAAGTCCCTCGCGGTCTACGTCGTGAACGATCCGCAGGAGGTCCCCGGCATCGCCCGCCTCGGACCCGATCCCCTCGACCCGTCGTTCACGCGCGACGTCTTCGCCGGCCTCCTCGCCGGACGCCGCACCCAGATCAAGGGTGTGCTGCGCGACCAGTCGGTCATCGCGGGGATCGGCAACGCCTACTCCGACGAGATCCTCCACGTCGCGCGGATGTCGCCGTACGCGTTGGCCGCCGGCCTCGACGACGGCGAAGTCGACCGCCTCTTCACCGCGCTCACCGAGACGCTGACGGATGCCGTGGCCGCGGCATCCGGAAAGCTGCCGGCCGAACTCAAGGACGCCAAGCGTCGCGGCATGCGCGTGCACGGCCGCCGGGGCGAACCCTGCCCCGTGTGCGGCGACGAGGTGCGCAGCGTCTTCTTCGCCGACAACTCTCTGGAGTACTGCGCAACCTGCCAGACCGACGGCAAGATCCTCGCCGATCGGCGTCTGTCCCGCCTGCTCAAATGACGGACGCGGCCGGCGCCGGGGAACGCCGCTGCGCGATGTTCCCCGGCGCCGGCCGCGCCCTCTGCGGGAGTGGGGTCAGGAGACGTCCTCGTCGACCCAGTCGAAGGTCTTGGTGACGGCCTTCTTCCAGTTGCGGAGCAGGCGCTCGCGGTCGGCCTCGTCCATGCGCGGCTCCCAGCGGCGGTCCTCCTGCCAGTTCTTGGACAGGTCATCGAGTCCCGACCAGAATCCGACGGCGAGACCCGCGGCGTAGGCGGCACCGAGTGCCGTCGTCTCGGCGACGACGGGGCGCACCACCGGGACACCCAGGATGTCGGCCTGGAACTGCATGAGCACGTCGTTCGCGGTCATTCCGCCGTCGACCTTGAGCTCAGTCAGCGGCACACCCGAGTCGGCGTTGACCGCGTCGAGCACCTCGCGGGTCTGGTACGCCGTCGACTCCAGCACGGCGCGCGCGATGTGCCCCTTGTTGACGTAGCGGGTGAGTCCGACGAGCGCACCGCGCGCGTCCGAGCGCCAGTATGGCGCGAACAGGCCCGAGAAGGCAGGCACGAAGTAGGCCCCGCCGTTGTCCTCCACCGTCTCGGCGAGGGTCTGGACCTCGGATGCCGAGGAGATGATGCCGAGGTTGTCACGCAGCCACTGCACGAGCGATCCGGTGACGGCGATCGATCCCTCCAGCGCGTAGTGCGCGGGCTCGTCGCCCAGCTTGTATCCGACGGTGGTGAGGAGCCCGTTCTGCGAGCGGACGATCTCGGTGTCGGTGTTGAAGATGAGGAAGTTGCCGGTGCCGTAGGTGTTCTTGGCCTCGCCCTGTTCGAAGGCCGCCTGCCCGAAGGTCGCCGCCTGCTGGTCACCCAGGATGCCGGCGATCGGCGTCTCCCGGAGGAGGCTCGAGGATTCCGCGTGTCCGTAGACCTCGGAGGAGCTGCGGATCTCGGGCATCATCGAGCGCGGAACCCCGAAGGCCTCGAGGATGTCGTCGCGCCACGACAGCGTCTCCAGGTCCATGAACATCGTGCGGGACGCGTTGGTCACGTCGGTCGCGTGCACGCCACCGTCGACGCCACCGGTGAGGTTCCACAGCACCCACGAGTCGGTGGTGCCGAAGAGGAGGTCACCGGCCTCGGCGCGTTCGCGCGCACCTTCGACGTTGTCGAGGATCCAGACGATTTTCGTGCCGGAGAAGTAGGTCGCCAGCGGCAGGCCGACGATGTCCTTGAACCGGTCGGGGCCGTCGTCGCCCGCCAGCTTGTCGACGATCGACTGGGTGCGCGTGTCCTGCCAGACGATGGCGTTGTAGACAGGCTTGCCGGTCTTCTTGTCCCACACCACGGCGGTCTCGCGCTGGTTGGTGATACCGATCGCGGCGATGTCGTGGCGGGTCAGGTCGGCCTTGGAGAGGGCGAGGCCGATGACCTCGCGGGTGTTGTTCCAGATCTCCATGGGGTCGTGCTCGACCCACCCGGCCTTGGGGAAGATCTGGCGGTGCTCCAGCTGCCCGCTGTCGATGATCGATCCGCTCTTGTCGAAGATGATCGCGCGGGTGGATGTGGTGCCCTGGTCGATGGCGAGTACGTAGTCGGCCATTGTCGATACTCCTTTGTCGTCGTGAATGGTGATGATGGTGTTCAGGATGCCTCAGCCGAGGATCGGCATGAGGGGGATGGCGGCGAGTCCCGCGGCGACACCGCCGATGACGGGACCGACGATCGGCACCCACGAGTAGCTCCAGTCGCTGGAGCCCTTGCCCTTGATGGGGAGGAAGGCGTGCGCCAGACGCGGTCCGAGGTCACGGGCCGGGTTGATGGCGTAGCCCGTCGGACCACCGAGCGACGCACCGATGCCGACCACGAGGAGGGCGACCGGGAGGGCCCCGAGCGCGGCGAGGCCCGACGGGTCTCCGTTGCGGCCGAAGCCGATGACGACGAACACGAGAACGAACGTACCGACGATCTCGGTGACGAGGTTCCAGCCGGTGGAGCGGATGGCGGGGCCGGTGGCGAAGACGCCGAGCTTGGTCGCCGGGTCCTCCTCGGCGTCGAAGTGCTTCTTGTAGGTCGCCCAGGCGATCACGGCACCGATGGTCGCACCGATCAGCTGCGCGCCGATGTAGGTGAGGACGGAGAGGACGTCCACCGGAACGCCCTCGACGAATTCGGTGGTGCCGTTGGCGACGAGGCCCAGGGTGACGGCGGGGTTCAGGTGCGCGCCGGAGACGTAGGCGACGGTCACACCGGCGAAGACCGCGAGGCCCCAGCCGAAGTTGACCATGAGGGTGCCGCCGCCGAGGCCCTTGCTGCGCGCCAGGGCGACGTTGGCGACGACTCCGCATCCGAGCAGTGTCAGCAGTGATGTGCCGATCAGCTCGGAGATGAAGACGATCCCGAGATTGTCCACGTTGACCTTCTTTCTTTCCACGGCATCGGTGCCGCGATCAGGGGAGGGGGATGCCGGAGGGCGCGACGAACAGCACCCCCGGGCGGGGACCTCGCCCGTCATGGGACGGGCGCGGGGTCTTAGGCCAGGACGCTGTCCTCGCTGAGCTCGACGCCGTGCCGCTCGCGGAGGATGCGGGCGGTCTCGGCGACCTCCTCGTCGCGGGTCGCGGCATCCCATCCGAGGACGTCGCCGGCGACGTCGGCGAGTTCCCGCAGGGCAGGGAGGGAGGTCTTGCCCACGAACGCGACACTGGTGCGTCGCAGGAGCACATCGATGAGGTGCACGACGTACTCGGTCTCGACGAGGTAGCGGATCTCGCCGGTGCTGTAGTCGGGCAGGCTCGCGAGCGGTGCGTCGCTGTCGTCGAGGCTCTCGAGCAGCGCGGCGGCACGGGTACCGTACCGCTCGAGCAGCTGGTCCACCCGCGCGTGGTCACGTCCGTCGGCGTGGTCGGAGACCCACGCCGACCGGGCCCGCTGCGTCCGCGGGTAGCCGAGCGCACCGCCGATCATGAGGCCCTGCGTCGACCGGGTGCGCGAACGCCCGAGGTGTTCGAGGACACGGTCGGAGAGCTGCTCGCCGAGGGCGCGGAACGTCGTCCACTTTCCGCCGACCAGGCTGAGTACCGTGGTGCCGGGGCGGCCCGCGGCCGGTGCCTCCTCGATGCGGTAATCGCGGGAGACGAAGCCCGGCTGGGTGTCGTCGTGTCGCGGCAGCGGGCGGACGCCGGAGAACCGGTAGACGATCTGCTCGCGGTCGACGCGGATGTCGGGGAAGACGTGCCCGACGAGGTCGAAGAAGTAGTCGATCTCGTCCTCGGTGCACACCGCGGGCTCGCGCATGTCGTGGTCGAGGTCGGTCGTGCCGACCATGACCCGACCCTTCAGCGGGTAGATGAGGACGATGCGGCCGTCCTCGTGCTCGAAGAAGATCTCCCGGCCGCCGGTCGCCTCCAGCAGCTCCGGGTTGTCCAGCACGATGTGCGAGCCCTTCGTGCCGCCCATGTAGGTGGTGGGCTTGCCGAGCTGTTCGTTCGTGAGGTCCGTCCACGGACCGGAGGCGTTGACGATGACCGGCGCGGTGAGGTCGAACTCCTCGCCGCTCACGCGGTCGCGGACCCGGAGACCTCCCTTGCCCATCCCGACGGCCTCGAGGTAGTTGGCGGCGCGGGCGTTGTCACCGGCATCCAGTCCGTCGTAGAGGACGTCGAGCGCGAGGCGCTCGGGGTCGTGCATGCTCGCGTCGAAGTAGGTGGCGGTGTACTTCACCCGGTCGTTGAGCGCGGGCAGCTCGCTGAGCGTCCGGGCACGCCCGTGGAAGCGGTGCCGGGGCACGGCGCCGCCGTCGCGCGAGAAGAAGTCGTAGATGACCAGGCCCACTTTGATGAGCAGGGCACCGCGCTCGGTGTGCTTCCCCTGCTTGTGGGTGAGGAAGCGCAGGGGCGCGGAGAGGATGCCGGAGAAGGTCGAGAAGATCGGAACGGTCGTCGGCAGCGGGCGGACGTAGTGCGGCGCGGTCTTGACGAGGGCGTTGCGCTCGACCACGGATTCGCGGACGAGGCGGAACTCGCCGTTCTCCAGATACCGGATGCCGCCGTGGATCATGTGCGAGGACGCGCTGGACGCTCCGGCGACGAAGTCGTCACGCTCGACGAGGATCACCTTGACACCCTGGAGGGCCAGATCGCGGAACGTCGCGATCCCGTTGATGCCTCCGCCGACGATGATGACGTCGGCACTCGGATCCGCGGCGATCGCCTGAACGGCGTCGCGCGTGCGGGACTCGGGGGTGGTGGGGGTGACCTCGCTCATGGCTTCTCCTTCGCCGGCGACGCCCCTTGCGCTGCGTCGCACCATGTGGATGAATTCATCCTGAAGCGCTCAGAACAGACTTTCAAGCGATCTGCACATATGTGCAGATCCAGTGAGGAGAGAGATGACGGCGTCCCCGACTCGCGAGGCGATCCCCGCGAAGACCCGCGACGCCCTCCGCGCCGCACAGCTCTACTACATGCAGGACCTCACGATGGAGGCCATCGCCGCTGAGCTGAAGACCTCCCGCTCCTCGGTGTCGCGGCTGCTCAGCCATGCGCGCGACAGCGGTCTGGTAGAGATCCTCATCCACTCCCCCCTCGAGGGACCCGAGCGTCTCGTGCAGCAGATCCGCGAACGCCACGGCGTGACCGCCCACGTCGTCCCCGTCCCCGATCACACGAGCGACGTCGAACGCCTCGAGCGCGTGGCCCTCACCGCCGCGCGCATCCTCGCGGGATTCGTCGACTCGAATCAGCGGATCGGCATCGCGTGGGGATCGACGATCGGGGCGGTCGGCCGGCACCTCCCCCACCGGACCACCCACAACACCGACGTGGTCCAGCTCAACGGTGCCGGCAACATGCGCACGACCGGCATCATGTACGCCAGCGAGCTGCTGACCCGCTTCGGCGCCGCCTTCGAGGCGCAGGTGCATCAGTTCCCGGTTCCGGCGTTCTTCGACGACCCGCGCACGAAGCAGGCGTTCTGGCGGGAGCGCTCGATCCGGCGCGTACTGGAGCTGCAGGGCGGACTCGATCTGGCGGTCTTCGGCGTCGGGTCCCCGTTCGCCGAGGTGCCGAGCCACGTCTACCAGGGCGGATATCTGGATGCCGCCGACTACGCCGCCCTCAGCCGCGAGGACGTCGTCGGCGACGTCGCGACCGTCTTCTACCGGGCAGACGGAAGCACCGACGGCATCCCGCTGAACGACCGCGCGACGGGGCCGACGTTCGCCGTCCTCCGCCGCGCCCCGCGGCGCGTGTGCATCGTCGCGGGGCGCGCAAAGGTCCCGAGCCTGCGCGGCGCGCTCCGCGCCGGCCTCATCACCGACCTCATCCTCGACGAGTCCACTGCGCGGGAGCTCGCGGGCTCCGAACCGGCGCCGTGAGTCGCTGCGTGTCGTGCGGGGTCACGGGAATGATCCGCGCCGGGGCACGTTGACTACACTCGAGAAAGATCAACGTGCTCCGGGGTCGGTGAGAATCCGAACCGGCGGTGACAGTCCGCGAACCCGCGCCCCCTTCCCCTCGGGGAGAGGACACGGGCTGATCCGGTGGAATTCCGGAACCGACGGTGATGCGAGGCCCAGGCCTCGCGAGTCCGGATAGGAGGCAGCACGAGGGTGGGCGATGCGCGCTCGCCCTCGGTCGCCCCCGTTCCCCGAGCACCGCGACGGTGAAGGGGAACAAGATGACGGCGACCACCATCGAGCACGACGCCATGCGGCGCGCGCTCGACATCGCCCGCAACGGACCGCGCGGCGTCAATCCGCAGGTCGGAGCCGTCCTCCTCTCCCCCGAGGGCGACATCATCGCCGAGGGGTGGCACCGTGGTGCGGGGACCCCGCACGCGGAGGTCGATGCGCTGTCCCAGCT
Source organism: Microbacterium aurantiacum (assembly GCF_021654035.1). Lineage (GTDB taxonomy): Bacteria > Actinomycetota > Actinomycetes > Actinomycetales > Microbacteriaceae > Microbacterium > Microbacterium aurantiacum. The sequence continues at coordinate 10,080 of NZ_JAJPDW010000003.1, read as the reverse complement.
GGCCCCCGGCGCGGCCCGGGGTGCCACCGCCGTGGTGACCCTTGAGCCCTGCAACCACACCGGTCGGACCGGTCCCTGCAGCGAGGCCCTGCTCGAGGCCGGCGTGGCCCGCGTCGTCTACGCCGTGGCCGACCCCAACCCGCGCTCGGCGGGGGGCGCCGAGCGCCTGCGCGCCGCGGCCGTCGAGGTCGCGCAGGGCGTCTGCCACGACGAGGCGGCGGACCTGCTGGCGTCGTGGTTCACGGTCCAGCGCCTCGGGCGCCCCCACGTGACGGTGAAGTGGGCGCAGAGCCTCGACGGACGCGCCGCCGCCGAAGACGGCACGAGCCAGTGGATCACCGGCGCGGAGGCCCGCGCCGACGTGCACCGGCGACGCGGGCGCGCCGATGCGATCGTCGTGGGCACCGGCACGGTCCTCGCCGACGACCCGTCCCTCACCGCGCGCGAGGAGGACGGCGGACTCCGGCCGCATCAGCCGATCCCGGTGGTCCTCGGGCGTTCCGAGGTCCCGGCGGATGCCGCGGTCCGACGGCATCCGCACTCCCTCCTGCAGTACGACGGCGATCTCGACGCAGCGCTGGCCGACCTCCGCGAGCGCGGCGTGCACCGGGTGTTCGTCGAGGGCGGTCCGACCATCGCCAGCGCGTTCCTGCGCGCCGGGCTCGCGGACGAGATGCTGGTGTACCTCACGCCGGTCCTCCTCGGCGGCTCACGCCTCGCGCTCACCGATCTCGGCGTCCCGTCCATCGACCAGGCCCGGCGGCTGGACGTGGCGCGCATCGAACGCCTCGGCGACGACCTCCTGATCGTCGCCCGCCCGCACGACACCCGCACACCCGAGGGAGAAGAGTCCTGATGTTCACCGGAATCGTCGAGGAGATCGGTGAGGTCGTCGCCGTCGAGCCCTCCGGGGACGGCGTGCGCGTGCGCGTGCGCGGCCCTCGCGCCGTGTCGGATGCCGGGCACGGCGATTCGATCTCAGTGAGCGGCGTGTGCCTGACCGTCGTCGACCGCGGAGAGGACTGGTTCACCGCCGATGTCATGCAGCAGACGCTCGCGATGTCGACTCTCGCGGGCGTCGCCGAGGGGCGTCCGGTGAACCTCGAGCGCGCGACCGCCGCCCACGGGCGTCTCGGTGGGCACATCGTGCAGGGGCACATCGACGGGACCGGCGAACTGCTCGAGGTGCGTCCGGGTGCCGAGTGGCGGGTGCTGCGCATCGCCCTCCCTCGCGAGCTCGCGCCCCTCGTCGTCGACAAAGGATCGATCGCCGTCGACGGTGTGTCGCTGACCGTCAGCGCGGTCTCTGCGCCCGGCGCGTCGCCCGACTGGTTCGAGGTCTCCCTGATCCCCGAGACACTGTCCGCGACCACGCTCGGCGACCGCGCGGTCGGTGACCGCGTGAACCTCGAGACCGACATCCTGGCCCGTCACGTCCAGCGCCTCATGGCCTTCGCCGCCCCGGCGGCCCCCGACTCCGCGGCATCGCCCGCACCCACGGAAGGAGGCTCCGCATGAGCCTTGCCACCATCCCCGACGCGCTCGAGGCCCTGCGGGCCGGGCGCCCCGTCATCGTCGCGGACGACGAGGATCGCGAGAACGAGGGCGACGTCATCATCTCCGCCCAGCTGGCGACACCCGAGTGGATCGCCTGGACCGTGCGCTGGTCCAGCGGATTCGTCTGCGCGCCGATGCCGGCCGAGTGGGCCGACCGCCTCGACCTCCCGCCCATGGTGGAGGTCAACCAGGACGCGCGCGGCACCGCCTACACCGTCAGCGTCGATGCCGCCGATCGCGTCTCGACCGGCATCAGCGCATCCGATCGCGCGCACACCCTCAACGTGCTCGCCGATCCGGAATCGGTGCCCACGAGTCTCATCCGCCCGGGCCATGTGCTGCCGCTCCGCGCGGTCGAGGGCGGCGTCCGCGAGCGCGCCGGCCACACCGAGGCCGCCGTCGAGCTCATGCGCCTGGCGGGGCTGTCCCCCGTCGGCGCGATCGCGGAGGTCGTCGCCGAAGACGGCTCCATGATGCGGATGCCGGGGCTCGAGGAGCTCGGCGAGCGCGACGGCGTGCCGGTGATCACGATCGAGCAGCTCGTGGCCTACCTCGACGAGCACGAGCCTCGCGACAGCGCGGTCGCCCCGGCGCACCGTCGACGCGTGAGCCTCCGTGCCGAGGCGAAGGTCCCCACCTCGCACGGCGAGTTCCGCTTCCTCGCGTACAAGGACCGGGTCACCGGCACCGACCACCTCGCGGTCGTCTCCGGCGACATCGACGACGCACCTCTCGTCCGCGTGCACTCCGAGTGCCTCACCGGCGAGGCCTTCGGCTCGTCGAAGTGCGAGTGCGGTCCGCAGCTGGATGCGGCGCTCGATCGCATCGACCGCGACGGCGGCATCGTGATCTACATGCGCGGACACGAGGGGCGCGGCATCGGTCTGATCAACAAGCTCCGCGCGTACAGCCTGCAGGAGCGGGGACTGGACACCGTGGACGCCAACCTCGCCCTCGGGCTCCCCGCCGACGCGCGCGACTACGCGGCGGCCGCGGGCATCCTCACCGATCTGGGCGTGGAGCGGGTGCGCCTGCTCACCAACAACACCGACAAGGTCGCGCAGCTGCGCGAGCTGGGTCTCGACATCGTCGAGCAGGTTCCGCTGCTCGTCGGGGTCGGCCCGAACAACCACCAGTACCTCGAGACCAAGCGCGACCGGATGGGGCACGTAATCGCCGACGGCGACCTCGCCGACGCACTGGCGCAGATGCACGAAGGAGCACAGCGATGAGTGGAAAGGGTGCACCCGAGAGCACCGGAACGATCGACGCCACGGGCCTGCGGGTGACCGTCGTCGCCGGCACGTGGCACACCGAGATCTCCGACGGCCTGATCGCCGGGGCCGCACGGGTGCTCGACGCCTCCGGCGCGGAGTGGTCCCTCGTGCGCGTTCCGGGTTCGTTCGAGCTGCCGGTCGTGGCGCGCGCCGCCCTCGAGTCCGGCGCCGACGCGGTGGTCGCCCTCGGGGTGATCATCCGCGGCGGCACACCGCATTTCGAGTTCGTCTCCTCCGCCGCCACCGACGGCCTCACCCGCGTCGCCCTCGACACCGGCAAGCCCGTCGGATTCGGCGTGCTCACGCTCGACGACGAGGCGCAGGGACTCGACCGCGCGGGCCTTCCCGGCTCACGCGAGGACAAGGGCCACGAAGCAGCGGATGCCGCGCTGCGCACCGCCCTGGTCCTGCGCGACATCCGCGCCACCGCCGGCTGAGGTCCGCCTTGGTGGCGCCCGAGTGACGCGGGCAATACGGTGACGGGTATGGAGACTCTTCGTCACGTCGTCGTGCTCGTCCACCTCGTCGGTTTCGCGCTGCTGTTCGGCGCGTGGGCTGTGGAGGCGGTGAACCGCCGCCTGAAGATCACCCGACTGATGAACTGGGGGCTTCTCGTCGCCGGTGTCGCCGGGCTCGCGCTCGCCGCCCCGTGGGGCGTGTCGTACGAGATGAACTACACCAAGATCGCCGTGAAGCTCGTCATCCTGCTGGTGATCGGCGCACTCCTCGGCATCGGATCGGCCCGTCAGCGCAAGGGAACCGGCGTCCCCGCGGCGGTCTTCTGGCTCATCGGCATCCTGACGTTCGTCAACGCCGCACTCGCGGTCCTCTGGCGCTGACCGACCGGCGAAACCTCGGTCCGGCGCGGGCGTAGACTCGACGCCCGTGCCGGACACCTCTCCCTCCTCCCCGCAGACCGCCGCTCCCGCCAATCCCCGCTCGCGTGTCATCACCGCGAGCCTGATCGGCACCACGATCGAGTTCTACGACTTCTACGTCTACGCCACCGCGGCGGTGCTCGTCTTCCCGATCCTGTTCTTCCCCACCGGGAACGACACCACGGCGCTCCTCGCATCCTTCGGCGTCTTCGGTGCGGCGATGGTCGCCCGCCCGCTCGGCGCCGTGATCTTCGGCCACTTCGGCGATCGGTTCGGCCGGAAGGCGACTCTCGTCGGATCGCTCTTGACGATGGGCATCGCGACGTTCCTCATCGGATGCCTTCCCACGTTCAACGACATCGGCTGGTGGGCCGCCCTCCTCCTCCTGGTGCTGCGCCTCGCCCAGGGCTTCGCCCTCGGCGGCGAGTGGTCGGGCGCGGCGCTCGTGGCCACAGAGAACGCCCCCGCCGGCAAGCGCGCCTGGTACGGCACCTTCCCGCAGCTCGGCGCCCCGCTCGGCTTCATCATCGCCAACTCGATCTTCCTGGCGATCTACTTCCTGCTCCCCCACCCCGACGGCCCCGCACAGCGCTCGGAGGAGTTCCTCGCCTGGGGCTGGCGCGTGCCGTTCCTCTTCTCCGCGGTCATGGTGATCGTGGGACTCTGGGTGCGTCTGCGCCTGGTCGAATCGCAGACGTTCGTGAAGGCCGAGTCCGCCGGCGCGATCCGGAAGTTCCCGCTGGGGACCGTCATCCGTCGTCACGGGAAGCACCTGGTCCTCGGCACGTTCATCATGCTGGCGACCTACGTGCTGTTCTACCTGATGACGAGCTTCACCCTCTCGTACGGCACGACCGCGACGACCGAGGGGGCGCGCGCGGCCGCCGAAGCCGCCGGGACCCCGTTCGACGCGAGCTCCTACGTGCCGGGTCTCGGGTTCGGGTACACCGATTTCGTCATCATGCAGATCATCGGCGTGGTGTTCTTCGGCATCTTCACGATGCTCTCGGGGCCCGTCGCCGACGCGATCGGCCGCCGGCGCCTGCTCCTGGGCGTCACCGCGCTCATCATCGTGTTCGGCTTCACCTTCACCGTGTTCCTCTCCCCCGAGTCCGACCCGAAGTTCACCGGCGCCCTGGTCCAGGCGTTCCTGGTGTTCGGCTTCATGCTGATGGGCGTGACCTTCGGGCCGATGGGCGCGGTGCTCCCCGAGCTCTTCCCGACGAACGTGCGGTACTCGGGGTCGGCGATCTCGTACAACCTGTCCTCCATCCTCGGCGCGGCCCTCGCCCCGCTCATCGCCGTCGCGCTGTGGGCCGCGGCCGACGGCAGTCCCGTGCTGGTCGGGCTCTACCTGTCAGCGATGGGGGTGCTCACCTTCATCGCCCTCGTGCTCTCCCCCGAGACGAAGGACCTGGACTACACCGACGACGTGGGGGCCTCTCACTAGCCCACCGTCGCCCGTGTGGCGCGTGCAGAATCACGGAGATGCGCACGATCGCGGTCGGGGCCGCCGCGAGGCATCCGTCATCGTGCACATCTCCGCGATCGTGCGCACGGGATACGCGCGAGCGTCAGTCGAGGAACAGGGTGCGCAGGCGCTTCGTGGTGAAGAGCAGCCCGAGCGCGATCATCACGAGGTAGTACCCCACGTGGACGAGCATCACCGGGCTCAGGATGCCGGTCGTCAGGCCTCGGATGAGCTCGACCCCGTGCCACAGCGGGAAGGCCATGACGATGCCCTGCACCCACTCGGGATACACGGTGATCGGGTAGAACGTCGCCGAGAAGAGGAACATCGGCAGCAGCACGAGGTTAATCCAGTCCATATGCTGGAACGTCTTCATGTAGCTGGTGACGGCCATGCCGACACTGGCGAATCCGAAGGCGATCAGCACCACCGCGGGCAGGGCGAGGATCGCGGTCGGGGCGAGGTTGAGCCCCAGCACCTGCATGACGATCATGAACCCGGTGGCGTAGACGAGGCCGCGCAGCAACGCGTAGAGGATCTCACCGAGGGCGACGTCGAGCGGCCCGAGCGAAGTGGCCAGCATCCCCTCGTAGAGCTTGCCGTAGTTGAGCTTGAAGAAGACGTTCCACGTCGAGTCGTAGATCGCCCCGTTCATCGCCGAGACCGCCAGCAGCGCCGGCGCGATGAACGCGGCGTAGGGCACCTCGGTGCCGCCGCTGGTCTGCACGTCGCCGATGAGGACGCCGAGCCCGATACCGAGCGAGAGCAGATAGAAGACCGGCTCGAAGAACCCCGAGAGCACGACCGCCCAGCTGGAGGAGCGGGCGGCGAGGAGCCCGCGCTGCACGACCGCCTGAGGGTTCCCGGCCCACAGGGCCCGCACGCCGCCGCCCCGCATCCGTGCGGTCTGCTCGGCCTGGAGGGTCGCCGCGCGCGATGCCGGCGCGCTCATCGGGCGAGCCTCCGTTCGAACAGCACGCGGGCCAGGAGAAGCCCCGCGACGCTCAGCACGACGAGGTAGCCGATATGCACTCCGGCCATCGCCGCGCTCATCTCCTTGCCGTAGGTGACCGCGCGCCCGAGCTCGCTGGCGTGCCAGAGCGGCGAGATCCACGCGACCCACTGCAGGGGCGCGGGCGAGATCGCGATCGGATAGAACGTGCCGGAGAAGAGGAACATCGGCATGAAGATGAACCGCTGGACGAGGGCGAACTGCCCCTTGTCGTCGACGATCGAGGCGGCGTAGGCCATGAGCGGCGCGCCGAACGACAGTCCCGCGAGCAGGCCGATCGGGATGGCGAGCCACGCCGTCTGCGGCACGAGGTCACCGGGCTGGAGCACCGCGAAGAAGAGCGCGATGAAGGCGAAGTACAGAGTGACGGTGACGATCATGCGCGCGGCCGCGCCCATCGCCACGCCCCCGGCGATCTGCCCGGGCGACAGCGGCGACGCGCTGAACCCGAAGAAGTAGCGGCGCCATTTGAACCCCGACATCACCGGGTAGGTGAACTCCTCGGTCGCCACCGAGATCGCCGCGGTCATGAGCAGCGCCGGCGCGACGAAGACGAGATACGGCACCGTCTGCCCGGCATCCTCCACCGGCGCGTCGATGATCGCCGCGAGCCCGAGCGCGAGGCCGAGGAGATACAGGATCGGCTGCCCGAGGGCGCCGACGATGATCGTCCAGCCGTAGGCGCGCATCGCCCGCACCATGTGCTCGGTGACGTACCAGAGGCCGCGGCGACGGGGCCGGCGCCCCCACGCCAGGGCCTCCGCACGGAGCTCGTCGAGGGTGGGCGCGGTCGTCTCGGCGGCGCCGGTGGTGGACTCGCTCATTCGATCAGCGACCGCCCGGTCAGGCGGAGGAAGACGTCCTCCAGGCTCGAGCGCCGCACGAGCGAGGTGATCGGATGCAGGCCCCGCGCGGTGACCGCCTCCAGCGCCGCCTCGCCGTCGGCGGCGTAGACGAGGATCCGGTCGGGGAGCACCTCGACGCGCTCGCCGATCCCCGTGAGGGATGCCGCGACCTGCTCGTTGCGGTCCGACCCGAAGCGCACCTCGAGGACCTCGCGGCTCGAGTGCTCGCGGATCAGGGAGGCCGGGGTGCCCTCGGCCATGATCCGCCCCTTGTCGACGACGACGAGGCGATCGCACAGCTGCTCGGCCTCGTCCATGTAGTGCGTGGTGAGGACGAGGGTCGTGCCGCGCTCCTTGAGGCGGAACAGGCGGTCCCACAGCACGTGCCGGGCCTGCGGGTCCAGGCCCGTCGTCGGCTCGTCCAGGAGCAGGATGCGGGGATCGTTGATGAGTCCGCGGGCGATGGTGAGTCGGCGCTTCATGCCGCCGGAGAGCTGATCGACCTTGCTGGTCGCCTTGTCCTCCAGCTGCGCGAACGACAGCAGCTCCGCCGCCTTCTCGCGGCAGACGCGGCCCGGCAGGCCGAAGTAGCGGCCGTAGATGTAGAGGTTCTCGCGCGCGTTCAGTTCGCCGTCGAGGTTGTCCTGCTGCGGCACGACGCCGAGGCGGGAGCGGATCTCGGGCCCGTGCCGGTCGGGGTCGAGTCCGAGGATCGACAGCGACCCGCCGGTCCGCGAGGAGACCGCGCCGATCATCTTCATCGTCGTGGACTTGCCCGCTCCGTTCGGGCCGAGGAGACCGAAGGACTCGCCCGGAGCGACCTCGAAGCTCAGCCCGTCGACGGCGACGAAATCGGGCTTGCCCTTCACCCGGTAGGACTTCGCGAGGTCGCGGGCTTCGATGACGGCTTCTGGCACCGGACCACCCTAGTCCCGGTCGCGGACATCGGAGCGAGCGGTGGCCGAGACGAAGTACGGTCGATGCAGACGCCCCCACGAACGAGGTTCCCCCATGTCCGCCCCCGACAGCCCCACCGCCCCCGAGATCCCGGCCCGCAGCCGACGCCGCGGACGCCGCGCCCCCGAGGGTCCGCGCGCGACGTTCCGCCAGCTCCTGCCCTTCCTCTTCGAGCACAAGCGCACCCTGGTGGTCGTGGCGATCCTCAGCGTCCTCGGGGCGGGCGCGACGCTCGCCCAGCCGCTGCTGGTCGGACAGGTCATCCAGCGCGTCCAGATCGGCGAGACCCTCGGCATCCTGGTGTGGCTGCTGGTCGCGTTCGTCGTGATCGCGTCGGTCATCTCGGGCTACCAGCACTACCTGCTGCAGCGCACGGGCACGGCGGTCGTCTACTCGAGCAGGCGCAAGCTCATCGCCCGGATCCTCCGCTTGCCGATCAGCGAATTCGACGCCCGCCGCACGGGCGACCTCGTGTCGCGTGTCGGCACCGACACGACGCTGCTGTACGCGGTCCTCACCCAGGGACTGGCGGATGCCGTCGGCAACTCCCTCATCTTCCTCGGCGCCCTCATCGCGATGGCGGTGATCGACTCCGCGCTGCTCGGTCTCATCGTCATCGTCATCGGCGTCTCCGTCGTCGTGGTCGTGCTCCTCAGCGGCCGGATCCGCACCGCCTCCGCCGAGCAGCAGGTGAAGGTGGGCGAGCTCTCCTCGGGCGTCGAGCGGGCCGTCGGATCCATCCGCACCGTGCGCGCGTCGGGTGCGACGGAGCGCGAGATCACCGCGGTGAGCGCGATGGCCTCGGACGCCTACGCGGTGGGGGTCCGGATCGCGAAGGTCTCGGCCCTCGTCGTGCCCGTCGCCGGTATCGCCCTGCAGCTGTCCCTCCTGGTCGTGCTCGGGGTCGGCGGGTTCCGCGTCGCGAGCGGTGCGATCACCATCGCGGCGCTGGTGTCGTTCGTCCTCTTCCTCTTCCTCCTCATCCAGCCGCTCGCCTCCACGTTCGGGGCGATCACCTCGGTGAACCAGGCGCTCGGCGCGCTCGGCCGCATCCAGGAGGTCCTCGACCTGCCGGATGAGACCGACCGCGACGCCGAGCTCGCCGCCGCCGCGCGGGCCGAGGCCGTTCCCGCCGCCGATGCGGCGCGGGACGCGGCATCTCCGGCGATCGAGTTCCGCGACGTGCACTTCTCCTACCCCGAGACGGTGGTCCGCGCCCGTCGCGCCGCCGAGACCGAGGCCCTCGCCGTGCTCGAGAGCGCCGGCGTGGACGACGCGGCACGGGCGCTCGCCGAGGCCGGGGACGACGCCGACGACAGCGGCGGCGCGGAGGGACCCGACGTCGGCGTCGTGCTGCGCGGGGTGTCGTTCGCGGTTCCGCGGGGCGCGCGGGTCGCGCTCGTCGGGCCGTCGGGGGCGGGCAAGTCCACCACGCTCGCCCTGATCGAGCGGTTCTACGACCCGACGGCGGGGGCGATCCTCCTCGATGGTGTTGATGTGCGCACCGTCGCCCGCGACGCGCTGCGCGCCCAGCTCGGGTACGTCGAGCAGGATGCCCCGACCCTCGCCGGCACCATCGGCGACAATCTGCGGCTGGCCTCGCCCGCGGCATCCGACGCGGACTGCGAGCGCGTGCTCCGCGCGGTGAACCTCGGCGATGTGCTCGATCGGAGTCCGGAAGGGCTGGATGCCGCGGTCGGCGAGTCAGGCGTCATGCTCTCGGGCGGCGAGCGCCAGCGGCTCGCCATCGCACGGGCGCTCTTGGCGGCCCCGCCGATCCTGCTTCTGGACGAGTCCACCTCGTCGCTCGATGGCCTGAACGAGCAGCGGATGCGGGAGGCGATCGACGCGGTCGCGGCCGGTCGCACCCTCATCGTCATCGCCCACCGCCTCTCGACCGTCGTCGACAGCGACCTCATCGTCGTGATGGACCACGGCCGGGTCGTCGGGCAGGGGACGCACTCCGAGCTCGTCGCCTCGACGCCGCTGTACCGCGACCTCGCGAAGCACCAGCTCCTGGTCTGATCGCCGCCGGTGCCGGCTCCCGCTGATGTTCGCTTGTCGCGTGTTGGGGGGGGGGGGG
>NZ_JAJPDW010000002.1 GCF_021654035.1 Microbacterium aurantiacum | reverse complement strand
GGCGCCCGGCCCCTCTGCCAAGAAGAGGGCCGGGCGCCGGTCGGGTGGTGCGCTCGGGGTCAGGCGCGCTGCAGGCGGTACCGGAGGGCGGCGAGCTCGGCCCATAGGGGCGCGGGGACGCGGCCCTCGAAGGTGCGGTAGAACTCCTCCGTGAGGTCCGCCTCGCGCAGCCACGACTCCGTGTCGATCGCGAAGAGCTCGTCGAGGTCCTCCTGCGGCACGTGGATGCCGTCGAGGTTCAGGTCCTCGGTCCGGGGCAGCCGTCCGATGGGGCTCGGCACGGCATCCACCGTCCCGTCCAGACGACGGACGATCCAGTCGATCACCCGGGCGTTGTCGCCGAAACCGGGCCACAGGAACCGGCCGTCGGCGCCCTTGCGGAACCAGTTGACCTGGAAGATGCGCGGGGCGCGGTCGAAGCGCAGCGCCTGCCCGACCTTGAGCCAGTGCCCGAAGTAGTCGGCCATGTTGTATCCGCAGAACGGCAGCATCGCGAACGGATCCCGGCGGAGCTCCCCGACCGTGCCCTCGGCCGCGGCCGTCCGCTCGGAGGAGATGTTCGACCCGAGGAAGACGCCGTGGGTCCAGTCGGTCGCCTCCAGCACGAGCGGGACGTTCGTCGCACGGCGCCCGCCGAAGAGGATCGCGTCCAGGGGCACACCCTCCGCGGCATCCCAGTCCTCCGCGATCTGCGGGCACTGCGCCGCGGCGACGGTGAAGCGCGAGTTGGGGTGCGCCGCCGGACGACCGGATGCCGGCGTCCAGGGGTTGCCCTCCCAGTCGGTCAGCTCCGCCGGCGGGGTGTCGGTGAGACCCTCCCACCACACGTCGCCGTCGGGACGGAGCGCGACGTTGGTGAAGATCGTGTTGCCCCAGAGGGTCTCCACGGCGGCGACGTTGGTCGACTCGCCGGTCCCGGGGGCCACGCCGAAGAAGCCGGCCTCGGGGTTGATCGCCCACATGCGGCCGTCCTCTCCCGGACGCAGCCACGCGATGTCGTCACCGAGGGTCTCCACGCGCCATCCGGGGATGGTGGGGCGCAGCATCGCGAGGTTGGTCTTGCCGCACGCCGACGGGAATGCGGCGGCCACGTGGTACTTCTTCCCCTTCGGGTCGATCACGCGGATGAGGAGCATGTGCTCGGCGAGCCAGCCCTCGTCGCGCCCGATGACCGAGGCGATGCGCAGCGCGAAGCACTTCTTCGCCAGGATCGCGTTGCCGCCGTAGCCGGAGCCGAACGACCAGACTTCGAGGGTGTCGGGGAAGTGGACGATGTACTTCTCGTCGTTGCAGGGCCACGCGACATCGGCCTGACCGGGCTCGAGGGGCGCACCCACGGAGTGCACGGTCTTCACCCACGGCGCGCCGCCCGCGATCTCACGGAGGACCTCGGTGCCCACGCGGGTCATGATGCCGATGGAGGTGACGGCGTAGGCGCTGTCGGTGATCTGCACGCCGATGTGCGAGAGCGGTCCGCCCACCGCGCCCATCGAGAACGGCACGACGTACATCGTGCGCCCGCGCATGCTGCCCGCGAAGAGCGGGGTGATGGTCGCACGGATGTCGTCGGGGGCCGCCCAGTTGTTCGTGGGACCTGCATCCTCTTCCCGCTCGGAGGCGATGAAGGTGCGCGCCTCCGTCCGGGCGACGTCGCTCGGGTGCGAGCGGGCGAGGTAGGAGCCGGGGCGCCACTCGGGGTTGAGCTTGATGAGCTTGCCCTCGTCGACCATCTCGCGCAGCAGGGCGTCGTTCTCGGCGCGGGATCCGTCGACCCAGTGGATGCGGTCGGGCGTGGTGAGCGCGGCGATCTCGTCCACCCACTCGATGAGGGCGCGCATGCCGGCGCCGTCGATGCGCGGCATCCCGCCGTAGGTCTCGGAGGCGCGGCGCGGAGTGAGAGCGGTGGGGCGGGTGAAGGTGTCGGCGAGAGCCATGGGTGTCGCTCCTGTGCGATCGGTGGTGCCGGATCGGGGTCTCCTTTCACTTTCCGCCCCTGTCACCTCCTTTTCCACCCGCAATCGATGGCAAGAGTTGCATTTCTTTCGCTATTCTCAAACAATGGCCGCCACCGCACTCGAACTGTCCACCCTCGGACACCGCATCCGTCACGAGCGCCTCGCCCACGGCTTCACCCTCGACGACCTCGGCGAGCGTGTGGGAGTCGCCGGCAGCCAGCTGAGCCTCATCGAGAACGGCAAGCGCGAGCCGAAGCTCTCCCTCCTCCAAGCCATCGCCGCCGCAACGGGAGTGGACGTCACCGACCTCCTCTCCCCCGAACCGCCCAACCGGCGCGCGGCGCTGGAGATCGAGCTCGAGCGGGCGCAGTCCGGTGCCGTGTTCCGACGTCTCGGAATCGCGCCGGTGCGCGTCACCAAGAGCATGAGCGACGAGACGATCGAGTCGATCCTGGGTCTTCATCGCGAGCTGCAGCGGCGTGAGCGGGAGACGATCGCCACTCCCGAGGAGGCCCGGCGCGCGAACACCGAGCTGCGCCTGCGGATGCGGGAGAAGGGCAACTACCTCGCCGACATCGAGCGTCTCGCCGAGAAGCAGCTGAAGGCCGCCGGGCACACGACCGGCGCGCTCACGCACCGCACCGTGAGCATCATGGCCGAGCAGCTCGGCTTCGAGCTGCTCTATGTCAACGACCTCCCCCACTCCGCGCGGTCGGTCACCGACCTCGAGAACGGTCGTATCTACCTGCCTCCGGCGTCCATCCCCGGCGGCCACGGCCTCCGCTCCATGGCGCTGCAGGCGATGGCGCACCGCCTCCTCGGGCATCAGCGCCCCGTCGACTACGCCGACTTCCTCCAGCAGCGCCTGGAGATCAACTACTACGCCGCATGCTGCCTCATGCCCGAGACGGCATCCGTCGCCTTCCTCCAGCAGGCGAAGAAGGACCGGAATCTCGCAGTCGAGGACTTCCGCGACGCGTTCGGGGTCACCCACGAAGCCGCCGGGATGCGGATGACGAACCTGCTGACGGCGCACCTCGGCATCCGTCTGCATTTCCTGCGGGTGGACGGATCGGGGGCGATCTCGCGCGTCTACGAGAACGACGACCTGCCCCTGCCGATGGACGTCACCGGCGCGATCGAGGGCCAGGTCGTCTGCCGCCATTTCTCGGCGCGCTCGGCGTTCGAGGAGCAGAACCGCACCACCGAGCACTACCAGTACACCGACACCCCCGCCGGGACCTTCTGGTGCTCGACCCAGACGGGGACGACGACGGACGGGGAGTTCTCGATCACCGTCGGCGTGCCCTTCGACGACGCGCGCTGGTTCCGCGGGCGCGAGACGGCGAGCCGGGCCTCCTCTACCTGCCCGGACGAATCGTGCTGCCGTCGCCCGCCCGCCGAGATCGCCGCCCGCTGGGAGGGCAAGGCCTGGCCGAGCGCGCGCGTGCACATGCAGATGTTCTCGCCGCTCCCCCGCGGGACGTTCCCCGGGGTCGAGGAGGCGGAGGTCTACGCCTTCCTCGACCGGCACGCCAACGGCTGAGCCGCCGACTCACCCGCGTCGACGGACGAAAACGCGGGACGAACCGGCCCCCGGAAGCCCCGGGGAGGCGGGCGAGGCGGCTCGGTCACGCGTTTTCGACGGGAGTGGCGCGCGAGTCGCCCGACGCCCGGGTCAGGCGTACGGGTTGGCGGTGAGGGTGTACTTCGTCTGCAGGTACTCGTGGATGCCCTCGGCGCCGCCCTCGCGGCCGAGACCCGACATCTTCCATCCGCCGAAGGGGGCAGCGGCGTTGGAGACGACCCCGACGTTCAGGCCCATCATGCCGGTCTCGAGCCTGTCGATCATGCGCTGACCGCGCGCGAGCGACTCGGTGAAGACGTAGGAGACGAGCCCGTACTCGGTGTCGTTCGCGATCGCGACCGCTTCGTCCTCGGTGTCGAACGGGACGATCGCGAGCACCGGCCCGAAGATCTCCTCGCGGAGGATGTCGCTTCCCGGCTGGACGTCGGTGACGACGGTCGGCTCGTAAAAGGTGCCGGGGCCGTCCAGGGCGGTCCCGCCGGTGCGGACCTGCGCGCCGCGCGAGACGGCCTCCTTCACCAGCGTGTCGGCCTTGGCGACCGCGCGGTCGTCGATGAGCGGACCGATCACGACACCCTCCTCGGTTCCGCGACCGATCTTCATCCCCTGCACGCGCTCGGTGACGCGACGGGCGAACTCGTCGGCGACCGAGCGGTGGACGATGAAGCGGTTGGCCGCCGTGCACGCCTGGCCGATGTTGCGGAACTTCGCCAGCATCGCGCCGTCGACGGCCTTGTCGAGGTCTGCATCCTCGAAGACCACGAACGGCGCGTTCCCGCCGAGCTCCATCGAAGTGCGGAGGACCCCCTGCGCAGCCTGCTCGAGGAGCTTCTGTCCGACCGCGGTGGACCCGGTGAAGGAGAGCTTCCGCAGGCGCGGGTCGCGGATGATCGGCTCCGACACGGCCCCGGAGGTGGAGGTGGTGAAGACGTTCACGACCCCGTCGGGGACGCCGGCGTCCTGCAGCAGCTTGGCGAAGTACAAAGTGGTGAGAGGGGTGAGCTCGGCGGGCTTGATGACCACCGTGCAGCCCGCGGCGAGCGCGGGGGCGATCTTGCGGGTCGCCATGGCGAGCGGGAAGTTCCACGGGGTGATGAGGAAGCACGGGCCCACCGGATGCTGCGACACGATCATCCGGCCGGTGCCCTCGGGGTTCGCCCCGTAACGCCCCTGCACCCGCGCGGTCTCCTCGCTGAACCAGCGCAGGAACTCCCCGCCGTAGCCGACCTCACCGCGCGCCTCGGCGAGCGGCTTTCCCATCTCGATCGTCATGAGCAGCGCGAAGTCCTCCTTGCGCTCCTGCAGCAGGTCGAATGCGCGGCGCAGGATCTCCGCACGCTCCCGCGCCGGAGTCTTGGACCACGCCGGGAACGCCTCGACGGCGGCATCCATCGCGGCCTTGCCGTCCTCGGGAGACGCATCGGCGATCGTCTTCACCACCCGCCCGGTCGCGGGGTCGAAGACGCGCAGCTGCTTGTCCTCGCTCGCTGCACGCCATTCGCCGCCGATGAACAGGCCGTCGGGGACGTCAGCCAGCAGCGCGGACTCGCGGTTCTCGGTCATCGGGGCTCCTTCGTGCTCAGGGTTCACGTGTCATTCTGGTCGGGACTCGGCGCCGGGACGATGTACACCGTGTACAGAGCTGCCCGGCGACCTCGCCGCGCAGGCGGGTCAGCCGAGGGGCGCGGGCGCAGACTGCGGAAGCAGCGCCGTCTCGAAGAAGCCGGAGAGCTCCTCGGTCGCGGCCAGCGGGAAGACACCGGCGACGTACTGATCCGGGCGGACCACCACCACTACCCCGTCATCGGAGAGACCACGCTCGGCGAAGATGTCGGCATCCGTCCAGGCGCTCGGGCCGGCGGCGTACACCTTCTCCCAGTCCGTCAGGGCGAGCGGCCCGGTGCGCGGGAGGAACAGCTCGGGCACCCGGGTGATGTCGATCTCCTCGAACGGATGCCGGTAGATCGCCTTCACATCGAACACGGCGTCGACGTCGGCGCCGTCGGGAGTGAACCGGGCGATCGTCGAGGCGACCGCGTCCGCCCACGTGTGCAGCGCCGTCGCGTCGCCGGCCGGCGCGAACGCGTACACGCGCCAACGGCCGTCCGCTCTCGCATGGTGGCCGAGGTGGACGACGTTGCCGTCGCACACGCGGACGACCTCGACGCTCTTGAACCGCTTGCCGATGGGGAAGCCGGCGGCGAGCTCCTGGTGGCCCGCATCCGTCACGATCGCCGAGGGGCCGTACTGCGTCATGAAGCCGGAGGGGAACTCCGCGGTGCCGAGGTAGAACGTCGCGAGCTCGGTCGGGTCGGAGATCTCCTCGGGTTTGCGTGCCATGAGCGAGGACCATTCGCGGTCGAAGTCGATCAGCTGCTGCGCGACGGGCTGACGCTCCGCCGAATAGGTCGACAGGAGCGAGGCGGGCGCGAGTCCGGTCAGCACGTGCCCGAGCTTCCAGCCGAGATTGAAGCCGTCCTGCATCGAGACGTTCATGCCCTGCCCCGCCTTGGCGCTGTGGGTGTGGCACGCGTCGCCGGTGAGGAACACCCGCGGCGCCCGGCCGCTCTCGTCGGCGGCGTCGTCGAAGTGATCCGTCACGCGGTGGCCGACTTCGTAGACGCTGCTCCAGGCGACCTGCTTCACGTCGATCGAGTAGGGGTGGAGGATCTCGTTCGCACGGCGGATGATCTCCTCCACCGGCGTCTGCCGCACACGTCGATCGTCGTCGGCGGCGACCTCTCCGAGGTCGATGTACATGCGGCTGAGATACCCGCCCTCGCGCGGGATGTGCAGGATGTTGCCCGCCTCGGAATTGATCGCGCACTTCGTGCGCCAATCGGGGAAGTCGGTGTTGACGAGGACGTCCATGACCCCCCACGCGTGTGCGGCGAACGCGCCCACGTGGGTGCGACCGATCGCCTCGCGCACGCCGCTGCGCGCGCCGTCGCTGCCGACGACGTACTTCGCGCGCACCGTGCGCTCCACGCCGGCGGTGCGGACGCGGACCTCGACCGGGTACTCCCCCTCATCGTCGACGGTGAGGCCGACGAACTCGACGCCGTAGTCGGGGACGATGCGACCGGGACCGTGGGCGGCCGCCTCGGCGAAATAGTCGAGCACCCGGGCCTGGTTCACGATCAGGTGGGGGAACTCGCTGATCTTGAACGCGTAGTCCTCCGTGCGGGCGGTGCGGACGATGTTGCGGGGGTTCTCCGGATCAGGACCCCAGAAGTTCATGTAGGCGATGTTGTAGGCCTCGGCGACGATCCGCTCGGCGAATCCGAACGCCTGGAAGGTCTCGACGCTGCGCGGTTGGATGCCGTCCGCCTGACCGAGGACGAGGCGGCCGTCGCGGCGTTCGATGATGCGGGTGGTCACATCCGGGAACTGCGACATCTGCGCCGCGAGGAGCATGCCGGCAGGCCCCGACCCGACGATGAGCACATCCATCTCGTCCGGCAGCTCGGCCGGACGGTCGACACCGGCACCGGCGGGCTCCTGGACACGCGGATCGGCCGAGACGTACCCGTGGTGATGGAACTGCATCGTGTCCTCCTCGGACGGCGGTGTCGAGGTCTCACGTCTTGCGTGAGCATCCAGCGCGTTCTATATTCGAACGCACCGTTCTACTGATGAACAGATCGTATACGTTCCACCCCACACCGACAATGGGAGAGATCGATGCCGGATGCCGCGACCGCACCGTCGCAGACCCTCAGCCGCGGCATCCGGATCCTGGAGATCCTCGCCGACGCCCGCGAGTCCCTGTCGATCGACGAGGTCGCGCGGCGGCTCGCGGTGCATCGGTCGGTCGCGTACCGCCTGCTGCGCACGCTCGAAGACCACGGGCTCACCGCGCGGGATGCCGCCGGCCGGGTCGTGCTCGGCTCACGGCTCGCCGCCCTCGCCGCCGGCGTCGCGCACGATCTGCAGGCCGAAGCCCTCCCCGAACTCACCGCCGTGGCGAACGAGCTCGGGATGACGTGCTTCCTCTCGGTGCGCGACCACGACGACGCGATCACCCTTGCGAGCGTCGAGCCCCGACATGCGGTGGCCTCCGTCGCGCAGCGCCCCGGCACGCGGCATCCCGTCACGGTCGGCGCGCCGGGGAAGGCGATCCTGTCGCTTCTGCCGGAGGGACGCTGGCCGGCCGGCGCGTCGGACGAGCTGCGCGCGGCGGCAACGTCCGTGGCGACGGACGGGTATGCGACGAGTCACGACGAGGTCATCCCGAGCCTGCACGCGGTCGCCGTCCCGCTCGCCCTGCGCGGGCGCGAGCCGGCGGCGATCGCGGTCGTGTATCTCGCGACCGCGCACGACCCCGCCCGCATCGCCGAACGCCTGAACCGGTCCGCCGCGCTCATCCGAGAGGCGCTCGGCGGCTGAACGCCCCATCGCCCCACGGGGCGCGGAGGCGGCTCCGGGAATCCGGGTCAGACGATGCTGTCGACGAGGCGCACGTTGTACTCCGCGACCCGCTGGGGCACGCCGTCGAAGGCCTCGGCGCGCGCGGCCGAGGCCATGTAGATGCGCTCGCGCTCGAGGAAGGCGTCCTGATCACCCTCGGCGCTGACCGCCCACACGAACTCGTTCGTCTCGGGGATGCCGTAGGCGACGTCGATGCGGAAGCCCGCCTCGGAACGCACGCGGGGCATCCACTCGTTCCACCAGGACAGGAAGGCGTCGTACTCTCCGTCGACGAGGGTGTACCGGCGCAGCTGAACTGTTCTCATCCCTCCAGCTTGGCACTGCGGATGCCTATACTCGTGCTGTCCGGCCGCGACAGCGCCGCCGGTGCTCGGAAAATGGGCACGCAGCCACCATGACGGTGCGCGAGACACATACGGATCCTGTTCCCTCCGTCCCGTCTCGAGGTTCTGTCATGCCCACCGTCTCCGCCCACGTCGCCGCCGCCCTCGCCGACCACATCGACCACGTCTTCGGGGTGATGGGCAACGGCAACGCCTATTTCCTCGACGCCCTCGAGCGCTCCACCGAGGTCGGCTTCACCGCCGTCCGACACGAGGCGGGCGGGGTCGTCGCCGCCGACGCCCACCACCGCGCCGGCGGCGGCCTCGCCGCCGCGACGGCGACGTACGGCGCGGGGTTCACCAACACCCTCACCGCGCTCGCGGAGGCCGTGCAGGCGCACGTGCCCCTCGTGCTCGTGGTCGGCGACGAGCCGACGTCGGGCCGTCGGCCCTGGGGCGTCGACCAGATCGCCCTCGCCTCCGCCGTCGGCGCGCGCACCTACACGGTGGGACGCACGGATGCCGCAGCCACGGCCGTCATCGCGATCGAGCACGCCCTGACCTACCGGGTGCCGACGGTTCTTGCCATCCCCTACGACGTCGCGTCGCTCGAGGCGGGTCCGGTGCCGGACGCCCCCGCCCCGCGGCTTCCCAGCCCCCTGGCTCCCGCCGGGCCTTTCGCCGCCCGGGCGATCCGTGACGCTGCGGCGGCCCTCGCGGCAGCGTCACGCCCGTTGCTGATCGCCGGACGCGGCGCGTGGCTCGCGGACGCGGGCGACGCGCTCGGTGCCGTCGCCGACGCCACGGGCGCCCTCACGGCCTCGACCGCACTCGGCCGCGGCATCTTCCCCCGGCCCGAGTTCGACCTCGGCGTGACGGGCGGATTCGGCGCCGAGGCCGCGATGGACCTCGTCGCCCAGGCCGACGTCGCCGTGGTCTTCGGTGCGTCGCTCAATCCCTTCACGATGCGCTTCGGCGCGCTCTTCGCGCCGGGCACCCACGTCGTGCAGGTCGATCTCGCGGCGACGGCCAGCCACCCGCACGTCGGGGCGTACATCCGCGCGGATGCCGGACTCGTCGCGCGCGCGATCGCCGACGAACTGGCCGCGATGGGTGCCGCGCCGAGCGGATGGCGGGAGAGCGTGGATGCGGCATCCGCCCGGTCCTACGACGCCGGCGACGACGTCGCGCCCGACGGTCGGCTCGACCCGCGGTCGGCGGCGCGCCGGATCGGCGAGCTGCTGCCGGAGGACCGCGTCGTCGTCTCGGACGGCGGCCACTTCATCGGCTGGGCGAACATGTACTGGCCGGTCGCCTCCCCCGACCGCATGGTGATGATCGGCACGGCGTTCCAGTCGATCGGACTCGGCTTCCCGAGCGTCGCGGGCGCGGCACGGGCGCGGCCGGACGCGACGATCGTGCTCACCACCGGCGACGGCGGCGGCCTCATGGCCCTCGCGGACCTCGAATCCGCCGTGCGGGTCGCGGGTGGGCGCGGCCTCGCCGTGGTCTGGAACGATGCCGCGTACGGAGCGGAGGTGAACCTGTACGGACTGAAGGGCCTCGCCGAGGAGCCGATGCTGATCCCCGAGGTCGATTTCGCCGCCGTCGCCCGCGGCTTCGGTGCGGAGGGGGTCGTGGTGCGCACCCTGGCCGACCTCGACCGGCTCGCGGAGTGGGCGCGGATGCCGGCCTACGACCGCCCGTTCCTGCTGCTGGACCTGCGCGTGTCGGGCCGGGTGATCGCGCCCTACCAGCACGAGATCATCCGCGTGAACTCCTGAGCCCCGCACCGATCGGCACGGGGCTCAGGAGCGCGGAGGTCAGACCTTCGCGAACCCGCGGATGGGCGAGACGGACTGCTCGGCCTCGTGGTCTGGTCCGAGGGGGATGCCGGACCGGTCGCGGAGCGACAGCGTTGCCACCAGTCCGATGAGGGTCATCCCGGCGAGGTACCACGTCACGGCCATCGTCGAGCCGGTCGCCTGGACGAGCGCGGTGGCGATGGTCGGAGCGAACGCCCCGCCGAGGATCGCGCCGATCGCGTACGAGATCGACACGCCGGAGAAGCGGATCGACGCCGGGAACAGCTCGGAGTACAGCGCGGCCTGCGGGCCGTAGGTGAGGCCCAGGCCGATGGTGAGGATCGCCAGCCCCGCGAAGAGCAGCCCGATGTCGCCGGTGTTCACCAGCGGGAAGAGCGTGAACACGCCCGCCAGCTGCAGGATCCAGCCGATGATGTACGTCATGCGCCGGCCGATGCGGTCGGAGAGGAATCCGGCGGCCAGGGTCGACAGCAGCCAGGTGACGGCGGAGCCCGCGACCGCCCAGAGCACCGGACCGCGCTCCAGCGCGAGCGGCCCGTCCGGGTTCGTGGCGTAGCCCTGGATGTAGCCGCCGGTGGTCATGTAGCCGACGGCGTTGTTGCCGGCGAAGACGACAGCGGCGATGACCACAAGGAGGAGGTGCTTGCGGAACAGCGTGACGATCGGCATCCGCGCCTTCTCTTTGCGTTCGGCGAGCTCGGCGAACACCGGGCTCTCCTCGACGCGGCGGCGGACGTAGTAGCCGACGAGGATCAGCACGACGCTGAGGAGGAACGGCACACGCCATCCCCACTCCAGGAACGCATCGCCCGGCGCGATCATGGCCATCAGCGCCATGACCCCGGAGGCGAGGAGGAGTCCGAGCGGTACGCCGATCTGCGGGGCCGCACCGAAGGCGCCGCGACGCGGGCGAGGGGCGTGCTCGACCGCCATGAGGACGGCGCCGCCCCACTCGCCACCGGCGGAGATCCCCTGCAGGATGCGCAGAAGCACGAGCAGGATCGGTGCCGTGAGGCCGATCGCCTCGTAGGTCGGCAGCACGCCGATGAGCGCGGTGGCCACACCCATGAGGATGAGGGTCCACATCAGGACGACCTTGCGGCCGTACTTGTCGCCGAAGTGCCCGGCGAGGAAGGCTCCGAGCGGGCGGAAGAGGAAGCTGACGCCGACCGTGGCGAAGGCGACGAGGGCGCTGTTGGCCCCGAGCGGGGCGAAGAAGAGCTGCCCGAAGACCAGCCCGACGGCGGTCGCGTAGATGAAGAAGTCGTACCACTCCACGGTGGTGCCGACGACGGTCGCGAAGATCACGCGACGGCGGTCTCGAGCGGTGGCGATGGTGCCGGTGGGGGTGAACCCTGCCGGTGTGCGTGTGGACATGAAGGACTCCAGTGTCGATCGTCGGCGCGTGATGCTCGTCCGCCGGGGACGTGCATTGCAAGGATGCCAGCGATCATATACGATTTCGAATACGACGCAAGAGCGAGGGAGCTCATGACACTTTCGACGGATGCCGACACCGCGCGCTTCGGGCCCCTCCCGAACCGGCCGGGGAAGATCATCGCCGTTCACCTCAGCTACGCCTCGCGCGCCGACCAGCGCGGACGGCGCCCGGCGACGCCCTCGTACTTCTTCAAGCCGTCGAGCTCGGTCGCGGCGTCCGGCGGCACGATCGAGCGCCCCGCGGGGACGGAGCTGCTCGCGTTCGAGGGCGAGATCGCCCTCGTCCTCGGCTCCCCCGCCCGCCGCGTCACCGTCGCGGACGCATGGGGCCACGTCGCCTGGGTCACGGCGGCCGATGATTTCGGGCTCTACGACCTGCGCGCGAACGACAAGGGGTCCAACGTGCGCTCGAAGGGCGGCGACGGCTTCACCCCGATCGGCCCGGAGCTCATCGACGCCCGCACGGTCGATCCGGGAGCCCTGCGCGTGCGCACGTGGGTCAACGGCACCCTCGCCCAGGACGACACCACGGCGGGCCTCATCTTCCCGCTCCCCCAGCTCGTCGCCGACCTGTCGCAGCACTTCACGCTCGAGCCCGGCGACGTCATCCTCACCGGCACGCCGGCGGGGTCCTCGGTCGTCGTCCCCGGTGACGTGGTGGAGGTCGAGGTCGACGCCCCCGGCACCGGACTGTCCTCCGGCCGCCTCGTCACGACGGTGGCGCAGGGCACGGCATCCTTCGATCCGATGATCGGGTCGCTCCCCTCCGTCGACGACACCCAGCGGGCGGAGGCCTGGGGCTCCGCGGAGGCTGCGGGGCTCTCTTCCGCCGAATCGCCTGTGCTGGACCCGGTTCTCCGCGACAAGCTGCTGCGGGTACCGGTCGCGGGCCTCTCGGCGCAGCTGCGCAAGCGGGGCCTGAACAACGTGACGATCGACGGGGTACAGCCGATGCACCCCGGCACCAAGATCGTCGGCACCGCCAAGACGCTGCGCTTCGTGCCGGGACGCGAAGACCTCTTCCAGAGCCACGGCGGCGGCTACAACGCGCAGAAGCGCGCGTTCGACACCGTCGGGGAGGGCGAGATCATCGTGATCGAGGCGCGCGGCGAGACCGGATCCGGCACGCTCGGCGACGTCCTCGCGCTCCGCGCGCTCACGCGGAAGGCCGCGGGGATCGTCACCGACGGCGGCGTCCGCGACCACGACGCGGTCGCCGAGATCGGCATCCCCGTCTTCTCCGCCGGCGCCCACCCGGCCGTGCTCGGCCGCAAGCACGTGCCGTGGGAGCACGACGTGACGATCGGCTGCGGCGGCACGACCGTCCAGCCCGGCGACATCATCGTCGGCGACGGCGACGGCGTGATCGTCCTGCCGCCGGTCCTCGCCGCAGAGGTCGCCGACGCGGCACTCGCCCAGGAGGACGAGGACGCGTACGTGGCCGAGCAGGTGCGTGCCGGGCATCCGGTCGACGGTCTCTTCCCGATGAACGCCGAATGGAAGGCGAGGTACGACGCATGGCGCCGGACGCGATGAACACGACGGATGCGGCAGGGCTCGCCGCCGGCGGCACCGCGGCGGCCGGCACGCAGAGCAAGTCGCAGCGCGCGTACCACTGGATCAAGGGACGCATCGCGAACCAGGACTTCACCCCCGGTTACCGCCTCGTGCTGGGATCGATCGCGAAGGAGCTCGACATGAGCGTCGTGCCCGTGCGCGAGGCGATCCGCCAGCTGGAGGCGGAAGGGCTGGTGACGTTCGAACGCAACGTCGGCGCGCACGTGTCGATGGTCGACGACTCGCAGTACCGCTTCAGCATGCAGGCGCTGAGCATCCTCGAGGGCGCCGCGACCGCGCTCGCCGCCCGCCGCTTGACCGCCGACGACCTGCGCCGTGCGCGCGATGTCAACGCGCTGATGGTCGAGACCCTCGACCACTTCGACCCGCAGTCGTTCACGGCGCTGAACCAGGAGTTCCACGCGATCCTCTTCGCCCGATGCGCGAACCCGCGCATGCTCGAACTCGTCGAAGCGGAATGGGCGCGTCTCGGACACCTCCGCGACTCGACGTTCAGCTTCGTCCCGGGTCGTGCAGCCCAGTCCGTCCAGGAGCACGCCGAGATCGTCGCCCTCATCGAGCACGGCGCGCCGCTGAGCGAGATCGAGACCGCCGCGCGGCGACACCGTGCGGCGACCCTCGACGCCTACCTGATCCACGAGCACCCCGACGAGACGCTCGGGATGCCCGCCATCCGACCCTCCGTCGTCCGACCCACCCTCCGATCCGAAGGACCGCCATGACAGAGCATCGCCCGCCGGCCGACCTCCCGCCCCGCATCCGGCACTACATCGACGGCGCGTTCGTCGACTCGATCGACGGCGGCACTTTCGACGTGCTCGATCCGGTCACGAACGAGACGTACGTGCAGGCAGCCGCCGGCACCGCGGCCGACATCGATCGCGCCGTCGCGGCGGCGCGGCGGGCGTTCACCGACGGTCCCTGGCCTCGGATGCTCCCCCGCGAGCGCTCGCGGGTGCTCCACCGCATCGCCGACATCGTCGAGTCCCGCGACGCGCGCCTGGCCGAGCTCGAGAGCTTCGACAGCGGTCTGCCGATCACGCAGGCGCTCGGACAGGCCCGGCGCGCGGCCGAGAACTTCCGCTTCTTCGCCGACCTGATCGTCGCCCAGGCCGACGACGCCTACAAGGTGCCGGGGAAGCAGCTCAACTACGTCAATCGCACGCCGATCGGGGTGGCGGGCCTCATCACCCCGTGGAACACCCCCTTCATGCTCGAATCGTGGAAGCTCGGACCGGCCCTCGCGACCGGCAACACGGTCGTCCTCAAGCCCGCCGAGTTCACGCCGCTGTCGGCCTCGCTGTGGGCCGGCATCTTCGAGGAGGCGGGCCTGCCGCAGGGGGTGTTCAACCTCGTCAACGGGCTCGGCGAGCAGGCCGGAGACGCCCTCGTGAAGCACCCCGACGTCCCGCTCATCTCGTTCACCGGCGAGAGCTCGACCGGACAGCTGATCTTCGGCAACGCCGCCCCGCACCTCAAGGGGCTCTCGATGGAGCTCGGCGGGAAGTCGCCGGCGATCGTGTTCGCCGACGCCGACCTGGACACCGCGATCGACGCGACGATCTTCGGCGTCTTCTCGCTCAACGGCGAGCGCTGCACCGCGGGCAGCCGCATCCTCGTGCAGCGGGAGGTCTACGACGCCTTCGTCGACCGCTACGCCGCGCAGGCATCGCGTGTGCGCGTCGGTCTCCCGAGCGATCCGTCGACCGAGGTCGGCGCCCTCGTGCATCCCGAGCACTACGCCAAGGTCATGTCCTACGTCGAGATCGGCAAGACGGAGGGGCGTCTCGTCGCCGGCGGAGGTCGACCCGACGGATTCGAGACCGGCAATTTCGTGCAACCGACGGTCTTCGCCGACGTCGCCCCCGACGCCCGGATCTTCCAGGAGGAGATCTTCGGCCCGGTCGTTGCGATCACGCCCTTCGACACCGACGAAGAGGCCCTCGCGCTCGCGAACGACACCAAATACGGCCTCGCCGCCTATGTCTGGACGAGCGACCTGCGCCGGGCGCACACCTTCGCGCAGTCCGTCGAGGCGGGCATGGTGTGGCTGAACTCCAACAACGTGCGCGACCTCCGCACGCCCTTCGGCGGCGTGAAGGCCTCCGGCCTCGGGCATGAGGGCGGCTACCGCTCGATCGACTTCTACACCAACCAGCAGGCCGTGCACATCACCCTCGGTGCACCGCACAACCCCACCTTCGGCAAGGAAGCCTGACATGACCGACAAGACCCTCACCTCCTCGGGATTCTTCGTCTCCCAGGAGGCGCCCATCCACTCCGACAACCCGATCCCGACCCCCTCCGCGCCCGCGCCCGACATCCTCCGCTGCGCGTACATGGAATTGGTCGTCACCGATCTCGCGGCATCCCGCGTCTTCTACGTCGACGTGCTGGGCCTGTACGTCACGGAGGAGGACGAGAACGAGATCTACCTCCGCTCGACCGAGGAGTTCATCCACCACAACCTCGTTCTCCGTCAGGGGCCGGTCGCCGCCGTCGCGGCGTTCTCGTACCGCGTACGCACGCCCGAGGACCTCGATCGCGCCGTCGCGTTCTACGAGGAGCTCGGATGCCGCGTCGAACGCCGCGGGGAGGGTTTCGTCAAGGGAATCGGCGACGCGGTGCGCGTGACCGACCCGCTCGGATTCCCGTACGAGTTCTTCTTCCAGACCGAGCACGTCGAGCGGCTGTCGTGGCGCTACGACCTGCACACGCCCGGCGAGCTCGTGCGCCTGGACCACTTCAACCAAGTGACCCCCGACGTGCCGCGCGCGGTGAACTTCATGCAGTCGCTCGGGTTCCGGGTGACCGAAGACATCCAGGACGACGAGGGCACCGTCTACGCCGCGTGGATGCGGCGCAAGCCCACCGTGCACGACACCGCGATGACCGGTGGCGACGGCCCGCGCATGCACCACGTCGCGTTCGCCACGCACTCGACGCACAACATCCTCGCGATCTGCGACAAGCTCGGCGCGCTCCGCCGCTCGGACGCGATCGAGCGCGGGCCGGGCCGGCACGGCGTGAGCAACGCGTTCTACCTGTACCTCCGCGACCCCGACGGGCATCGCGTGGAGATCTACACGCAGGACTACTACACCGGCGACCCGGACAACCCCGTCATCACGTGGGACGTGCACGACAACCAGCGTCGTGACTGGTGGGGGAACCCCGTGGTGCCGTCCTGGTACACCGAGGCTTCGCTCGTGCTGGACCTCGACGGCAATCCGCAGCCCGTGGTCGCCCGGACGGACAGCTCGGAGATGGCGGTCACGATCGGCGCCGACGGGTTCTCCTACACCCGTCCGGCCGAGGGCGCGGCATCCATGCCCGAGTACAAGCTCGGAAACCAGCTGTGAGCCTCGCCCCCGAGGTCATCGCGCAGCTCGCGGAGGAGCTCGCCGAGGCCGACCGCACGCGCACGCTCATCCCCCGCATCACCGCGCGGCACCCCGACGCGACCGTCGAGGACTCCTACGCGATCCAGGGGGTGTGGCGCGACCGCATGATCGCCGAGGGGCGCCGACTCGTCGGCCGGAAGATCGGCCTCACCTCGAAGGCGATGCAGCAGGCGACGGGGATCACCGAACCGGACTACGGCGTGATGTTCGACGACACCGTGTACGGCTCGGGCGACGAGATCCCCGTCGAGCGGTTC
Source organism: Microbacterium aurantiacum (assembly GCF_021654035.1). Lineage (GTDB taxonomy): Bacteria > Actinomycetota > Actinomycetes > Actinomycetales > Microbacteriaceae > Microbacterium > Microbacterium aurantiacum. The sequence continues at coordinate 602,376 of NZ_JAJPDW010000002.1, read as the reverse complement.
TCGAACGTCCGCATAGAGGTCGAGCTCGCCTTCGTGCTCGGCCGCCCCCTCGAGGGTCCCGACTGCACGCTCGAGGACGCCCTCGCCGCGATCGAATCGGTCGTGCCCGCCCTCGAGGTCCTCAACTCCCACATCGAGCTCGAGGGACGGACGATCGTCGACACGATCAGCGACAACGCGGCGTACGGCGCCATGGTGCTCGGCCCCCGGCGCGTCGCGCCCGGCGAGGTCGACCTGCCCTGGGTGCCCGGCGTGCTCAGCCGCAACGGCGAGATCGAGGAGACCGGGGTCGCCGCCGGCGTCCTCGGGCACCCGGTGCGGGGCGTGGCGTGGCTGGCGAACAAGTTCCACCAGCACGGCGCGCGCCTCGAGGCGGGAGAGATCGTCCTCGCCGGCTCCTTCACCCGCCCGATGTGGGTGCAGGCGGGCGATAGCGTCGAGTGCGACTTCGGACCCCTGGGAGTGATCGCATGCCGCTTCGTCTGAACCCCACCTTCCGCGACGTGCTGGCCGCCGCGTCCCGCCCGCTGGCGGGGATCTGGGTCTGCTCCGGCTCGCCCCTAGTCGCCGAGATCTGCGCGGGATCGGGCCTGGACTGGACGCTCATCGACATGGAGCACTCCTCGCACAGCCTGGACTCGGTGCTCGCGCAGCTGCAGGCGGTCGCGGCCTACCCGATCACGCCGGTCGTCCGCGTGCCGATCGGCGACGTCGTCGTCATCAAGCAGGTGCTCGACCTCGGGGCGCAGAACATCCTGGTGCCGATGGTCTCGTCCGTGACGGATGCCGAGCGGGCGGTGTCCGCGGTGCGCTACCCCCCGCGCGGCATCCGGGGGGTGGGATCCGCCCTCGCCCGGTCCGCCCGTTGGAACCGCGTGGACGGGTACCTCGACGACGCCGACCGGCACGTGTCGCTCTTCGTGCAGATCGAGACGGCCGACGGCGTGGAGGCTGCCGCCGAGATCGCCGCCGTCGACGGGGTGGACGGGGTGTTCGTCGGACCGTCCGACCTCGCCGCGTCGATGGGGCTGCTCGGTCAGCAGACGCATCCGGAGGTCCGCGCCGCGGTCCTGCGCGCCTTCGACGCGGTGCGGGCGACGGGAAAGCCCGTCGGCGTGAACGCATTCGACCCCGACGTCGCCGACGGATACCTCGCCGCCGGGGCGTCCTTCGTCCTCGTCGGGGCGGACGTCGCCCTCCTCGCGCGCGGCTCCGAGGCCCTCGCCGCCCGCTTCGTCGCCGACGCCTGACACGCCCGCGGGCGCGGACTTGGCATGCTGGTCTGCCGCGCGGATCCCGTCGATCGGGCTCGGCTTCCCGAGCGTCGCGGGCGCCGCACGGGCCCGGCCCGACGCGACGATCGTGCCCACCACCGGTGACGGCGGAGGCTCATGGGACTCGCCGACCTCGTGAACTCCTAGTCGTCTGCGGACGCGGGTTCTTGTGGAGCGACCCGCCACTCGCTGACGAATTCCGCGACGTCCTTCGTGGCGAGATCGCGCCGAACACGCAGGAGCAGGGCATCGGCCTCCTGGGCACCGCCGGCGGTCACCCTCAGCACCTCTCCCCCGGACTCACGGCGGGAGACGACCAGATCGATCGCGGAGGGGCCCGCCTCCACGTCGTTCGTGAGGAGGCTCGCGGCGATGCTCGCGGCGGTGCGGAGCGCCTTGACCAGAGGAGTCCCACGGCGAGGAACGAGGGCGGCATCCAGGTACGTGGACGCCGGTTCGAACGGCGTGTTCCGGTGCTGGCCCATCCTTCCAGTCTGCCCCACACGATCCGCCTCGCCGGGCAGGCGAGAGGGGCGCGGACGTGCCATGCTGGCGGGCATGAAGAGAGATGTCGCGAGCCGGATCGAGCTGGACGTCACCGAACCGGCGGAGCTGGTCTTCTCCACGGCGGTCAGCGGCCACCACACCCCGGTCACCGAGCACGTGTCGTTCACGGTCGACGGCGAGGCCGTCGCGTTCGAGCGGATCCCCGATGCGCACGGCACGCGCCTGTTCACCGTGGCGAGTCCCGCCGGACGCCTGGTCGCCTCGTACGACGCCTCCCTCGACGGACTCGCCTCCTCCGCCGTCGCCACCGCGACGGACCTCATCACCTACCGCCGCCCCAGCCGATACGCCGAATCGGATGCGCTCGGACCGACGGCGTTCGCCGAGTTCGGCGCGATCACGGATCCGGCCGAGCTCCTCGCCGCCGTCTCGTCGTGGGTGGGCACCCGCCTCGCGTACGTCAGCGGTTCGAGCCTCCCCACCGACGGCGCGGTCCGCACCCTTCTCGGCCGCCAGGGCGTGTGCCGCGACTACGCGCACCTGACCGTCGCGCTGCTGCGCGCGCTCAACATCCCCGCGCGCCTCGTCTCGGTCTACGCGCCGGGCCTGCATCCGATGGACTTCCACGCGGTGGCCGAAGCGTGGGTCGAGGGCGGCTGGCACGTCGTGGACGCGACGACCCTCGCGCCGCGCTCGACGCTCGTGCGCATCGCCACCGGACGGGATGCCGCCGACACGGCGTTCCTGACCGTGGTGTCCGGTCGCGTGAACCTCGTCGACATGACGGTCACCGCGGTCGCCGATGTGCTCCCCGACGACGATCTGGACACCCTGACGCAGATCAACTGAGCCCCTCACGTGTGAAGAACCTGTAACAGAGCGTCTCCCGCGTGCGCCGGATCCGCTCGGGGCAGGGAAGATGGAGGGTGGGCTCGGCGCCGACAGCACGGCCCGCCCACCCCGATCTGGAGGCCCCCATGCACCGTCGTCGCTCCCTGTCCGCCGCCCTGGCGGGTGTCGCGCTCACCGCTCTCGCCCTGACCGGCTGCGCCGGCGGAACGGATGCCGGGGCAGGCGGTGACGAGACCCCCGCCGCCGACGAGGGCTACCTCACGCCGGGCAAGCTCACCATCGCCACGGGCGAGATCGCCTACGAGCCCTACGTCGTCGACGACGACCCGGCCTCGGGCGAGGGCTTCGAGGCCGCCATCGCCTACGCGATCGCTGACGAGCTCGGCTTCGCGCCCGAGGACGTCGAGTGGGTGCGGACGAGCTTCGAGGCGGCGATCGCCCCGGGGCCGAAGAACTTCGACTTCAACATCCAGCAGTACACGATCACCGACGAGCGCAAGCAGGCCGTCGACTTCTCCTCCCCCTACTACTCCGCCAGCCAGGCCGTGGTCGGCATCAACGGCGGCGCCGCCGACGGCGTCGACTCGATCGACGGGCTGAAGGACCTGACCCTCGGCGCGATGGCGGGGTCCACGAGCGCCCAGACGATCGAGGACGTCATCCAGCCGAACACCGAGCCCCTGCTCTACGGCTCGAACGAGGACGCCGTGGCCGCGTTCAACGCCGGCCAGTTCGACGCGTTCGTCATCGACCTCCCGACGGCGTACCTCGCCACGGCGCTGTACATCGACGACTCGTTCATCGTGGGCGAACTCCCCGCGGGCGGCGTGGCCGACGAGTGGGGCGTCGTCCTCGGCAAGGACTCGCCGCTCACCGAGCGCGTGTCCGCCGCGATCGACACGCTGCGCGACAACGGCACGCTCGCCGAGATCACCGACGAGTGGCTCGGCGCGGGCCAGGGCGTCACACTGTTGCAGTGACGCACACCCCCAGCGCCCTCGAGCTCGAACGGCGGGCCTTCCGGGCCCGGCAGTCCCAACGGTCGGTCCTGGTGGCGATCGCGTCGTCACTGGCGTTCGCCGCGATCGTCTGGCTGACGGTGGTGAACACGCCCGGATGGGCCGCCGTCCAGCAGTCGTTCTTCAACATCGAGATCGCCCTGGCGTCCCTTCCGCAGGTGTGGGAGGGGTTCCTGCTCAACCTCCAGGTGCTCGGCTGGTCGCTGGTGACGGTGTCGGTCGTCGCGGTCACGATCGCGGTGATCCGGACGCTCCCGGGGCCCGTCTTCCTGCCGTTGCGCGTGCTCGCGGCGGGGTACACGGACATCTTCCGCGGACTGCCGTTCATCATCGTGCTCTACCTCGTGGGGTTCGGCATCCCCACCCTCATGAACGAGCGCCTCAACCTGATCTTCCTCGGCACGCTCGCCGTGACCCTGACCTACTCGGCGTACGTCGCCGAGGTGATCCGCGCGGGCATCGAGGCGGTGCATCCGTCGCAGCGGCTCGCCGCCCGCGCGCTGGGGCTCGGGTACACCCAGACCCTGCGCCGCGTCGTCCTCCCCCAGGCCCTCCGGAAGATCACCCCGCCCCTCATGAACGACTTCGTCGCGATGCAGAAGGACGTCGGGCTCATCTCGATCCTCGGCATCACCGACGCGGTCCTCGCTGCGCGCATCGAGTCGTCGCAGACGTACAACTTCACCCCCTACGTGGTGGCCGGCATCCTGTTCATCCTTCTGGCGATCCCCACGATCCGCCTGACCGACTGGTACGCGTCGAAGCTGCGCGCCCGCGAGCAGAGCGGAGCGATCGTATGAGCGCGGTTCTGCGGGCCACCGGCATCTGGAAGGCCTTCGGCGAGCGCGAGGTGCTGCGTAGCGTCGACGTGGAGCTTGCCGCGCACGAGGTGGTCGCCCTCATCGGCGCGTCCGGCTCGGGGAAGTCGACGCTCCTCCGGTGCCTCAACCTCCTCGAGCCGATCGACGACGGGCAGATCTTCCTCGGCGACGAGGACATCTCCGACCCGCGGGTGAACGCCAACCGCATCCGCGCGCGCCTCGGGGCGGTGTTCCAGAGCTACAACCTGTTCCCGCACCTGTCGGTGCTCGACAACGTCACCCTCGCCACGCGCGTCGTCCACCGCACCGGCAAGCGTCAGGCGGAGGAGCGCGCACTGGCACTGCTGGAGCGCGTCGGTCTCGCCGACAAGGCGCGCGACCATCCCGACCGGCTCTCCGGCGGGCAGCAGCAGCGCGCTGCGATCGTCCGCGCCATCGCGACGGATCCCGAGGTGCTGCTCCTCGACGAGATCACCTCGGCCCTCGACCCGGAGCTGGTGGGCGAAGTGCTGGAGCTCGTCCGCCAGCTCGCCGCCGAGGGCACGACGATCCTCATGGCGACGCACGAGATGGCCTTCGCGCGGGACGTCGCGCACCGCGTGGTGTTCCTCGACGCCGGCACGATCGTCGAGGAGGGGCCGCCCGCGGACGTCTTCCGGGCACCGCGCGAGGCGCGCACGCGCGCGTTCCTCTCCCGCTTCACCGCCTGAGCGCGGCCCGGCGACGCGGACCCGCCGACGGATGCCGGGGCCCGCGCCGCAGGATCGGATCAGGCCGAGGCGGCGGTGACGGCGCGCTCGGCGGCCTCGACGACGTTGGTCATGAGGAGCGCCACGGTCATGGGCCCCACCCCGCCGGGGTTCGGCGAGACGAATCCGGCGACGTCGGCGACATCCGGTGCGACATCGCCGAAGACCTTGGCCTTCCCCGTCTCGGGGTCGTCCTCCCGGGTGACGCCGACGTCGAGGACGGCGGCTCCGGGCTTCACGTCCGCGGCGGTGATGAGGTGCTTCACGCCCGCCGCGGCGACGATGACGTCCGCCTGACGGAGATACTGCCCGGCATCCTTCGTCCCGGTATGGACGAGGGTGACCGTCGCGTTGTACTCGCGGCGCGTGAGGAGGAGGCCGATCGAGCGGCCGATCGTCACCCCGCGGCCGACGACGACGACGTGCGCGCCGTCGAGGTCGTAGCCGTTGCGGACGAGGAGCTCGATGACACCGCGCGGCGTGCACGGCAGGGGCGTCGTGATCGGCGCATTGACGTTCAGCACCAGTCGGCCGAGGTTGGTCGGATGCAGCCCGTCGGCATCCTTCGCCGGGTCGATGCGCTCGAGGATCGCATCGGTGTCGAGGTGCTTCGGCAGCGGCAGCTGCACGATGTACCCGTGGCAGGTCGGGTCGGCGTTCAGCTCGTCGATGACGGCCTCGACCTCGGCCTGGGTGGCGTCGGCGGGCAGCTCGCGCTGGATCGAGTTCATGCCGATCGCCTCGGACTGGCGGTGCTTCATCCCCACGTACAGCTGCGACGCCGGGTCCGCCCCGACGAGCACCGTGGCGATGCCGGGGACCACGCCCTGCGCGCGGAGTGCGGCGACCCGCTCGGTCAGTTCGGCCTTGATGGCCGCGGCCGCGGCCTTCCCGTCCAGGACCGTCGCGGTCACTGCTGCAGGCCCGGGTAGAGCGGGAAGGCCTCGGTGAGCACCGCGACGCGCGCGCGGAGCGCCTCGACGTCCGCGCCCGGGAGGAGGGCCTGGGCGATGATGTCGGCCACCTCGGTGAACTCGGCGTCGCCGAACCCGCGGGTCGCGAGCGCGGGCGTGCCGATGCGCAGGCCCGAGGTCACCATCGGCGGCCGCGGGTCGTTCGGCACCGCGTTGCGGTTCACGGTGATCCGGATGTCGTGCAGGAGGTCTTCGGCCTGCTTGCCGTCGATCGCGGCCTCGCGGAGGTCGACGAGCACGAGGTGCACGTCGGTGCCGCCCGAGCGGACCGAGATCCCGGCGGCGGCGACATCGGGCTGCGTGAGGCGATCGGCGAGGAGCTTCGCGCCGCGGAGGGTGCGCTCCTGACGGTCGCGGAACTCCGGCGTCGCGGCGAGCTTGAACGCCGTGGCCTTCGCCGCGATGACGTGCATGAGCGGTCCGCCCTGCTGGCCGGGGAAGACGGCGGTGTTGAGCTTCTTGGCGAGGTCGGCGTCGTTGGTGAGGATGATGCCCGACCGGGGACCGCCGATGGTCTTGTGCACCGTCGAGGAGACGACGTGCGCGTGCGGCACCGGCGAGGGGTGGACACCGGCGGCGACGAGACCGGCGAAGTGCGCCATGTCGACCCACAGGTACGCACCGACCTCGTCGGCGATCGCGCGGAAGGCGGCGAAGTCGAGCTGACGGGGGTACGCCGACCAACCGGCCACGATGACCTTGGGACGGTGCTCGCGCGCCAGGCGACGGACCTCGTCCATGTCGATCAGCGAGGTCTCGGCATCCACCCCGTACGCGACGATGTCGTAGAGGCGGCCCGAGAAGTTGATCTTCATGCCGTGGGTGAGGTGACCGCCGTGGTCGAGCGACAGCCCGAGCAGCGTGTCGCCCGGGCGTGCGAGAGCGTGCAGCACGGCGGCGTTGGCCGTGGCGCCCGAGTGCGGCTGGACGTTGGCGAACGCGGCGCCGAAGAGCGACTTCGCCCGCTCGATCGCGAGCTCCTCGGCGACGTCGACCTCTTCGCAGCCGCCGTAGTACCGACGACCGGGGTAGCCCTCGGCGTACTTGTTGGTGAGGACGGACCCCTGCGACTGCAGCACCGAGACGGGCACGAAGTTCTCAGAGGCGATCATCTCGAGGAAGCCCTGCTGACGGGCGAGCTCACGGTCGAGGACGGCGGCGATCTCGGGATCGACCTCGGAGAGGGGGGCGGTGAAGGACGGATCGGTCATGGCGAACTCCTGACGACGGTGGGCGTGTGTCGAGGGCCGTCGCGGGGCGACGGCGATCGAGGCCCGGCCCAGGCGTGCGGTCGATGCCGTGTCGGTCGCTCCCCGGTGGGTACCCACCTCAACGCCAGTCGCGACGCCCACGAGCATAACGGATGCCGCGGGCCCCAGGCTCCTCGCTAGGGTTCCTCCATGCACGTCGAGCTGCCCGGGTGCCCGTGAACGTCCTCGTCCGCGACGTGCGCCTGGTCGACCACGACGAGGTCGTCGACGACGCGTGGGTCCGCTTCGCCGACGGACGCGTCACCGCGACGGGCCGCGGGACCCCCCGTGATCCCGGTCCGGGGGTGCGCGTCGTCGACGGCGACGGCGGTGTCCTCACTCCGGGGTTCATCGACATCCACGGCCACGGCGGCGGAGGTGCCGCCTACGACGACGGGCATGCCGCCGCGGCGCGCGCCCGTGCGTTCCATCGCGGGCACGGGACGACGCGCGCCGTCCTCTCCCTCGTCACCGCGCCGCTCCCGCGCCTGGTCGAACGCGTGGCGACGGTGGCCGACCTCGCCGCGAGCGACGAGACCATCCTCGGAAGCCACCTCGAGGGCCCGTTCCTCGACCCCGGTCACCACGGCGCGCACGACCCCGCCCTCCTCCGCCTCCCCAGCCGGGCGGACATCGACAGGCTCCTCGTCGCCGGCAGGGGCACCATCCGCCAAGTGACCCTGGCCCCCGAACTCCCCGGAGCGGAGGCCGCCCTCGCACAGTTCCGCGCCGCGGGCGTCGTCGTCGCCGTGGGGCACACCGACGCGGACGCGATCACCGCCGCGCGCGCGTTCGACGCCGGCGCACGGATCCTCACCCACGCCTTCAACGCGATGTGCGGCATCCATCACCGCCATCCGGGTCCGGTCGTCGCCGCACTCCGGGACGACCGCGTCGTGCTCGAGGTCATCGCCGACGGAGTGCACGTGCATCCCGACGTCGTCGCCCTCCTCGTGACCGCCGCGCCCGGACGCATCGCACTCGTCACGGACGCCACCGCCGCCGCCGGGACGGGCGACGGCCCCTCCGCCCTCGGCTCGCTCGCGATCGAGGTGCGCGAGGGCGTCGCGCGTGTGCGGGGCACCGACACGATCGCGGGATCGACGCTGACGCAGGATGCCGCCCTCCGGCGGGCGGTCGCGGCCGGAGTCCCCCTGCCCGCCGTCGTCACGGCGCTCACCTCCACACCGGCGCGCGCGATCGGACGCCCGGATCTCGGGCACCTCGACGCGGGATCGCCCGCCGACGCGGTCCTCCTCGACTCCGACCTGCGCGTGCGGAGGGTGTGGATCGCGGGCGTCGAGGAGCGACCGGACGACTCCGGGATCGGCGACGGCACCGCGCCGTAGACTGGTGGGCATGTCGGATGCCGCTCGCCCCTCGGTCCCCGCGCAGCCGGAACCCGCTCCCGCGGCCGCCTCGCCCGCGGCCCCCGCGACGGCGCGACCCGTGCAGCCGCAGCCGCCCGCGGCCCCGGAGCTCCCGGCCGGTACGCGCGCACCCCTGTCGGCGGTGGATCTCCTCGCCTTCGTGTGCGAGCTGTTCGCGTTCGTCACCCTCGCCATCTGGGGTTTCGCGATGTGGCCGCTGCCGTGGAACATCGTCGTCGGGATCGGCGCACCCGTCGCCGCGATCCTCGTCTGGGCGCTCTTCGTCTCGCCGCGCGCGGTCATCCCTGTGCACCCGTTCGTCCGCGGCTTCGTCGAGCTCCTCGTGTACGCCTCGGCCACCGTGGCGTGGTGGGGCATGGGCCAGCCCTGGGTGGGTGTGATCTTCGCCGTGATCGCGGTCACCGTGGGCGTGATCTCCGGACGCCGCCGCCTGGCATGAGCACCCCCGACGCCCGGGCCCCCCGACCCGCGGATGTCGTCGCCCTCCTGCAGAGCGCGCTCGGCGAGCGCGTCGACACCGACCCCGCCGTCCTCCGCTCCGTACGTGCGGACAAATCCGGGCACGCCGCCGCGGGCACACCGCTCGCGGTCGTCCACGCCGAGAGTGTCGCCGACGTCCAGGAGACCCTGCGCATCGCCTCCGCCACCGGCACGCCCGTCGTCACGCGCGGGGCCGGGACGGGCCTCGCGGGTGGAGCGAACTCGGGTGCCGGCGAGATCGCCCTCTCGGTGCGCCGCATGGACCGCATCCTGGGCATCCGTCCCGACGACCTCGTCGCGGTGGTCGAGCCGGGCATCATCAACGCCGACCTGAACGCCGCGCTCCTCCCCCACGGGCTCTGGTGGGCGCCGGATCCGGCGAGTCGGGCGATCTCGACCGTCGGCGGCAACATCGCCACCGGCGCCGGCGGCCTCCTCTGCGCGAAGTACGGCGTCGTGCGCGACGCGGTCCTCGGCGTCGACGTCGTCCTCGCCGACGGCCGCCTCCTCCACCTCGGCCGCGGCACCGTCAAGGGGGTCACGGGCCTCGATCTCACCGCGCTGATGATCGGCTCGGAGGGGACGCTGGGCGTCATCGTGGGGGCGACGCTGAAGCTGCGCCGCGTCGTTCCCGGCGAGACGCGGACCCTCGCGGCGACCTTCACGCGGGTCGGAGACGCCGCGCGCGCCTCCGCCGCGGTCACCGCCGCCGGTCTCCAGCCCGCCGTCATGGAGCTGATGGATGCCGCCGCCCTCGCCGCGGTGCACGATCTCCTCGCCCTCCCCGCACCGACACAAGGCGGCGCGCAGCTCACGGTGCAGACCGACGGGCCGGCGGCGGATGAGGAGGCGCGGGCCATCGCGGAGGTGCTGCGCACGCGCGGCGGAACCGTCGTCGTCGCCGTGGACGCCGCGGAGGGCGAACGCCTCCTCGCGATCCGCCGGTCGCTGCACCCGGCGATGGAGCGCCTCGGCACGACCCTGATCGAAGACGTCTGCGTGCCGCGGAGCGCCCTGCCGGCGATGTTCGACGAGATCGCGCGGATCGAGCGCGAACGGGACCTGCGGATCCCCACGGTCGCCCACGCGGGCGACGGCAACCTGCATCCCAACTTCGTCTTCGACGTCGCGCCCGGGCCGGACGGGGTCGTGGAGGTGCCGGCCGCCATCTGGGAGGCGGCGGACGAGCTGTTCCGGGCGGCGTTGCGGCTCGGGGGCACCCTCACGGGCGAGCACGGCGTCGGTGTGCTCAAGCGCCGGTGGCTGGCCGACGAGCTCGGCGAGGACCAGTGGCGCCTGCAGCGGGAGATCACCGCGGTCTTCGATCCCGCCGGCATCCTCAATCCGGGGAAGGTCTTCGCCCCTGCAGCACCGTGATCTCGCCGTAACCTGCCGTCCCTTACCATGGAACGACACTGCGCGCAGAACCGGGGGGTGAATGACGTGACAGATCTCACGACCAGGACCGAGGCGGACGACTCCGTCGACCGCGTCGCATCGGACCAGACCGAGCCGATCGACGACCGTCCGTCGACCCCGCCCGCGGACGGCTCCGGCGGCGACGCCGATGCGCCGGTCTACGCGTGGGCCCCCGCCGAACCCGCGCCCCGCAAGCGTCGTACGGGCCTGTGGATCGGGGTCGGTGCCGCCGTAGCTGCGGTCGGTCTCGTCGTCTCCTCGATCTTCCTCGTCGCCCCCGGCGCCGCCGTCGGCGGCGTGGGCGTGGGACTGCACACCCCGGGTGCGGCCGTCGACGCCGTCAACCAGCGCCTCGCCGAGACCACCGTCGTCCTCACCGGAGCGGGCGGAGACGTCGAGGTCACCGGAGCCGATCTCGGGGCATCCGTCGACGCCGCGGCGCTCGTCGACGCCGCGTACTCCGCCTCCCCCGCCTGGAACCCGACCGCCTGGTTCCCGGCATCCGTCGACGCTCCCGTCGAGATCGACCCGATCGCGGCGACCGCGGCCCTTCGCGAGGCCGTCCCCGAGCTGTACACCGATCCGGTCGAGGCGACCCTCGCCTTCGACGCCGGATCGACCTCCTACGTCACCACCCCCTCCGCGGAAGGCGCCGGCATCGACGTCGAGACGGTCCGCGTCGCCCTGCAGGACGCTTTCGCGGCCGGTGAGACCAGCGTCGATGTCGAGGCCGTCACGGCCCCCGTGGACGCGATCACCACCACCGCGGCGGCCGACGAGGTCGCCGCGCGCCTGAACGGCATCCTCGACACCGCCGGCTTCTACGTCGGCGAAGAGCGCGTCGTCCCCGTCGACCGCGCCGTCGCCGCCTCGTGGCTCACCGTCACCCCCGACGACAGCGGATCGTTCGCGATCTCCGCCGACGCGGCGGCGATCGAGGGCATGATCGGCGGCCTCCCGGAAGCCGTCAACCGCGCCGCCGTCGACGCCCGCATCATCACCAACTCGCGCGGTGACGTCCTGCGCGAAGAGATCGCCGGCGTCACCGGACGCGAGCTCGGCGACACCACCGGGATCGCCGAGGACTACGCGGCGCAGCTCGCCGCGGGCGAGGGCGCCTTCGCCCTGCCGGTCACCGAGACGGAGTTCGCGACGACGGCGATCGCCCGCACCATCGAGGTCAACCTCAGCTCGCAGATGACCTACATGTTCGAGAACGGCGAGGTCGTCCGATCGTTCCCGATCTCGTCGGGTCTGCCGGGAACCCCCACCCCCACCGGTCGCTTCGAGGTCTTCGCGCACGTGTCCATGCAGGACATGGGCTGCTTCGAGGGCGCCGAGTACTGCACCGAGAACGTGCCGTGGGTCGTGTACTTCTCCCCCGACATCGCCTTCCACGGCGCGTACTGGCACAACAACTTCGGCCAGCAGATGAGCCACGGCTGCGTCAACCTGCCGGTCGCGACCGCCAAGTATCTCTTCGACTGGACCCCCACCGGCACCGAGGTCTGGGTGCACTATTGACCCCTAGAGTGGCGGGGTGCCCCGATTCGACCTGCCGCTCGACGAGCTCCAGTCCTACCGCCCCGACATCCCCGAGCCGTCGGATTTCGACGCGTTCTGGACGGACACGCTGACCGCCGCACGCAGCCATGACGCGCCCGGGACGATCACACCCCACGTGACGCCGCTGACGCAGCTCGAGGTCTTCGACGTCTCCTTCCCCGGATTCGCCGGCGACCCCGTCCGCGCGTGGCTGACCGTTCCGGCGGGTGCCGAGGAACCATTGCCGGCTGTCGTGGAGTTCAACGGCTACGGCGGAGGACGCGGGCTTCCCGTCGAGCGCCTCGCCTGGGCGGCATCCGGGTACGCCCACCTGTTCATGGACACCCGCGGTCAGGGAAGCGGCTGGGGCACCGGGGGCGACACCCCCGACCCGCACGGCACCGGCCCCTCCGGATCCGGCTTCATGACCCGCGGGATCGATGACCCCGCCGACTACTACTACCGCCGCGTCTTCACGGACGGCGTCCGGGCCGTCGACGCCGCCCGCGCACTCCCGCAGATCGATGCAACGCGCGTCGCCGTGACGGGAGGAAGCCAGGGCGGCGGCATCGCCTTGGCGGTCGCGGGCCTGAGCTCGGACCTTCGCGCCTGCATGCCGGATGTGCCGTTCCTGTGTCACTTCTCGCGCGCGGTGGGGCTCACCGATCACGACCCGTACCAGGAGATCGTCCGCTATCTCGCCGTGCATCGCGGCGCGGAGGAGCGCGTCTTCCGCACCCTGTCCTACTTCGACGGCGCGGCGTTCGCCGCCCGGGCCACGGCGCCGGCGCTGTTCTCCGCGGCGCTGATGGACCTCACCTGTCCCCCCTCGACGGTGTTCGCCGCGTACAACCGGTACGGGGCATCCGACAAGGAGATCCGCGTGTACCCCTTCAACGACCACGAGGGCGGTCAGAGCCGTCAGTGGTGGGAGCAGGCGGAATTCCTCGCGGCGAGGATCTGACCGGCGCCGATCGATCGACCAAGACGCGAAACGGTCGCCCACGAGATGCGGGCGACCGTTTCCACGTCCTGTGGACGCGATGCTCAGGCGAGCGCGTCGATGATGCCGTTGAACGTGTGCGACGGACGCATCACGATGTCCACGCGCGCGGTGTCGGGACGGTAGTAGCCGCCGATGTCGGCCGGCTGCCCCTGGACGGCGGCCAGCTCGGCGACGATCGTCTCCTCGTTCGCGGCCAGCTTCTCGGCGACGGGCGCGAAGATCGCGGCGAGGTCGGCATCCGCCGTCTGCCGCGCCAGCTCCTGAGCCCAGTAGAGCGTCAGATAGAAGTGGCTGCCGCGGTTGTCGATCGACCCGAGCTTGCGGCCCGGCGACTTGTCGTTCTCGAGGAACGTCCCCGTCGCCGCATCCAGCGTGTCGGCGAGCACCTGGGCGCGCGCGTTGCCGGTCGTCGTGGCGAGGTGCTCGAGCGACGCGGCCAGGGCGAAGAACTCCCCCAGCGAATCCCAGCGGAGGTAGTTCTCCTCCACGAGCTGCTGCACGTGCTTGGGCGCGGATCCGCCGGCACCGGTCTCGAACAGGCCGCCGCCCGCGAGCAGCGGGACGATCGAGAGCATCTTGGCGCTCGTCCCCACTTCGAGGATCGGGAACAGGTCGGTGAGGTAGTCGCGGAGCACGTTCCCGGTGACGGAGATGGTGTCCTCGCCGCGGCGCATGCGCTCCAGGGTGTACTTCGTCGCCTCGTCCGGGGGCAGGATCACGATCTCCACGCCGGCGGTGTCCAGCAGCGCGAGGCCCTGGTGGACCTTGGCGATGAGCTGGGCGTCGTGCGCGCGGTTGACGTCGAGCCAGAAGACCGCGGGCACCCCGGTCGCGCGGGCGCGCGTGACGGCGAGCTTCACCCAGTCCATGACGGGGATGTGCTTGGTCTGCGTGGCGCGCCAGATGTCTCCGGCGCCGACGACGTGCTCGAGGAGGACGGTGCCCTCCGAGTCGAGCACCTGGACGGTTCCGGGTGCGGCGATCTCGAAGGTCTTGTCGTGGCTGCCGTACTCCTCGGCCTTTTGCGCCATGAGGCCCACGTTGGGGACGGTGCCGATCGTGGCGGGGTCCAGCGGACCGTGCGCGATGACGTCCTCGATGACGGCCTGGTAGACGCCGGCGTAGGAGGAGTCGGGGATGACGGCGATGGTGTCGTCCTCGCCGCCGTCGGCACCCCAGAGCTTGCCACCGTTGCGGACGAGCGCGGGCATCGAGGCGTCGACGATCACGTCGCTCGGGACGTGGAGGTTGGTGATGCCCTTGTCGGAGTTCACGTACGACAGGCGCGGACCCTCGGCCATGGCGGCCTCGATCGCTGCGACGATCTCGTCGCCGCCCTCGACGGTCGCGAGACCCGACAGGATGCCGCCCAGACCGTTGTTGGGCGTGAGGCCGGCCTCGGCGATGCGGTCGCCGAACCGGTCGAAGACGTCGGCGAAGTACGCCTTGACGACGTGCCCGAAGATGATCGGGTCGCTGACCTTCATCATCGTGGCCTTGAGGTGCACCGAGTACAGGACGTCGTCGGCGGATGCCGCGGCGAGCGTCTCGGCGAGGAAGGCGTCCAGCGCCGCCGCCGACAGGAACGTCGCGTCGATGATCTCGCGCGGCAGGACCTTCAGGCCCTCCTTGAGCACGGTCTCGGTGCCGTCCTCGGCGATGTGGCGGATGGTCAGGACGTCGTCGTGCGCGGCGACCCAGGACTTCTCGTTGCTCTTGAAGTCGTCGTGGCCCATCGTCGCGACGCGGGTCTTGGATCCCTCGGCGAACGGCTTGTTGCGGTGCGGGTGCTTCTTGGCGTAGTTCTTCACCGCGAGCGGGGCCCGCCGGTCGCTGTTGCCCTCACGGAGCACCGGGTTCACGGCGGAGCCCTTGATGCGGTCGTAGCGGGCGCGGATGTCCTTGTCCTCGACGCTCTGCGGGTCGTCCGGGTAGTCGGGGATGTCGTATCCGAGCGCCTGGAGCTCCGCGATGGCGGCCTTCAGCTGCGGGATGGACGCCGAGATGTTCGGCAGCTTGATGATGTTCGCCTCGGGCAGGGTGGCGAGACCGCCAAGCTCGGCGAGGGCGTCGCCGACCTGCTGCTCCGGGGTGAGCTTCTGGGGGAACGCGGCGAGGATGCGGCCGCCGAGCGAGATGTCGCGGATCTCCACGTCGACGCCCGCCTGACCGGTCACGGCCTGGATGATGGGGAGGAACGATGCCGTCGCCAGCGCCGGCGCCTCGTCGGTGTACGTGTAGATGATGGTCGAGTCAGTCACCTGTGTCGTCCTTCTTTCAGTCCCGGCCACCTTATCGCACCGACCTCAAAGTATCTCGACGTCGAGATATCTTCGGTGTCACCGGCTCGCCCGTGTGACGCTCTGTCCACACCCGCGCGTGACCCCGACGGGCATTGCCGTTAGCCTGGGGCCATGGGTGAACTGCGACTTGAGGAACTGTCCGCTTCGACGATCGTCGCCGTCAACAACATGTCCCTCAAGCCCGGGCAGGAGGAGTTCCTCTCCCCCGTCAGCTACGGCATCGCCGCCACCGTGGTGAACCCTCAGACCTCGTGGCAGCGCGTCGTCCTCGACGGCGACGACGTCGTCGGCTTCATCAGCGGCAACTTCGACCCCGACTTCCCCCAGGAGCACTTCCGCTCGGTCCTGTGGCGCATCAACGTCGACGCCGATGACCAGGGGCGCGGCGTGGGCCGCTTCGCCGTCGAGGGTCTGCTCGGCGAGGCCCGCGAGCGCGGCATGTCGCACGTGAACGTCATCTACGAAGCCGGTGAGGGTGGGCCCCAGGCGTTCTTCCACCGTGTCGGCTTCGAGCCGGTGGGCGAGACGGAGTACGGCGAGGTCATCGCCGAGACCCGTCTCTGACCTCCGCGCAGACCGGCGGCGGGGCCTCGGATACCCCTCCCCCATCGGGGCCTCGCCGTCTTCGTCCCCCCACTCCCCACAGAAGCCGCCGTCATCAGACGGCGGCTTCTGTCACGCTCGCTCCCGATGCCCCGAGCAGGATCGCGGAGATGCGCACGATCGCGGACGGGGTGCCCACGGGGCATCCGTCATCGTGCACATCTCCGCGATCGTGCGCACGGGATGCGCGCGCAGAGTCAGACGAGCGACTCCCGCCACGCCGCATGGAGCTGGGCGAACTTGCCCGATCCCTCGATGAGCGCGCGGGGCTCGTCGTCCTCGATGATGCGCCCGTGCTCCATCACGAGCACCCGGTCGGCGATCGCGACGGTGGACAGCCGGTGCGCGATGATGATCGCCGTGCGGTCGGCGAGCAGCGTCTGCAGGGCCTGCTGGATCTGCCGCTCGGAGGGGATGTCGAGCGACGCCGTCGCCTCGTCGAGGATCAACACCGCGGGGTCGGCGAGGAACGCGCGCGCGAATGAGATCAGCTGCCGCTGACCGGCCGACACGCGACCGCCGCGCTTGTTCACGTCGGTGGCGTACCCGTCGGGGAGCGCCTCGATGAACGCGTGCGCGCCGACGGCGCGGGCGGCATCCTTGATCTCCTCGAGGGTCGCGTCGGGCTTGCCGAGCGCGATGTTGTCGGCGACCGTGCCGCTGAAGAGGTACGCCTCCTGCGTGACCATGACGATCGCCCGGCGGAGGTCCTTCGGATGCAGTCGGCGAAGGTCGACGCCGTCGAGGGTGACCGCGCCCACGCTCGGGTCGTAGAAGCGGGAGACGAGCTTGGCCAGCGTCGATTTGCCCGCCCCGGTCGTCCCGACCAGGGCGATGGTCTGCCCCGCGGGGATGTCGAGCGAGAAGTGCGGCAGGATCGTCGGCCCGTCGGCGTACCCGAAGGTGACGTCACGGAACTCCACGTGCCCGCGCGCGGCCCACAGGTCGACCGGCTCGTCCGGGTCGGGAACGGTCGGTTCCTCGTCGAGGACGCCGGAGACCTTCTCGAGCGCCGCCGTGGCCGACTGGTACGAGTTCAGGAAGAACGCGACCTCCTGCAGCGGTGAGAAGAAGTTCCGGACGTACAGGACGGCCGCCGTGAGGACGCCGACCGCGATCGCGCCGTCGGCGACACGGATGCCGCCCCACAGCACGATGAGGGCGAGCGAGACGGTGGCGATCGCCATGAGTCCCGGTTCGAAGGTTCCGAACAGGCGGATCGAGCGCATGTTCACGTCGCGGTAGTGCTCGGCGAGACCGCCGAACTCCTCGTCGTTGCGGGGCTCCTTGCGGAACGCCTTGACGGCGCGGATGCCGGTCATCGACTCGACGAACTTGACGATCACCGACGCGCTCACCACCCGCGACTCGCGGTACACCCGCTGCGAGCGCAGGTAGAACCAGCGCATCAACAGGAACAGCGGGATGCCCATGACGGCGAGGATCACGCCCGACTGCCAGTCGAGCAGCAGGAGGGCGACGAGGGTGAACAGGCCGAACATCACTCCGGAGACGAGTTCGTTGAGGCCCCCGTCGAGGAGCTCGCGGATGGTGTCGAGGTCGCTGGTCTGCCGCGAGATGATCCGGCCCGACGTGTACGACTCGTGGAACTCCAGACTGAGCCGTTGAGTGTGCAGGAAGATGCGCTTGCGGAGGTCCAGCATGATCGCCTGCGTGAGGCGGGCCGCGACGACGACGTACCACCCGATGAGGGCGGCGCCGCTGACAGCGGTGAGGAGGTAGAGCCCGACGACGCCGATCGTCGGCATCCAGTCCATCTCGTCGAGGACCGCCGGGAGAGCGCTGTCGATGCCGAACGCGATGAGGGCGGGGCCGATCACCCGGAGGGCCGTGGAGACGACGAGCACGATGCCGGCGAGGATCAGCTGGCCCCGCACGGGCGAGATGAGCGAGCCGAGGAGCCGCAGCGAGCGCCGCCGGATCGCCCGGCTCTCCTCGCGGGTGTAGTCCGAGCGGTCCTCGCCGCTCGTGCCGGAGACGGTGGTGGGGGTCACGGGTTCGCCTCCTCGAGGCTGGAGATGACGTGCCGGTAGTGCTCGCTCTCGCGGAGGAGCTCCGAGTGGGCGCCGACGGCGGTGACGCGACCGGCTTCGAGCAGCGCCACCCGGTCGGCGAGGGTCACCGTCGACGGGCGGTGGGCGACCACGAGTGCTGTAGTGGAGTGGAGGACCTCGCGGAGCGCGTCCTCGACCAGCTTCTCGGTGTCGACGTCGAGCGCGGACAGCGGGTCGTCGAGGACCAGGACGGCGGGGCGCGCCGCGACCGCACGCGCGAGCGCGAGGCGCTGACGCTGCCCTCCGGAGAGGGAGAGTCCCTCCTCACCGATGACGGTGTCGACGCCGTCGGGGAGGTCGTCGACGAAGTGCGCCTGCGCGACGGCGAGCGCCTCCCGCATGATCGCCTCCCCCTCGGGCGAGGCCGGATCGAGGTCCTCACGGCCGAGGAGGACGTTCTCGCGCACGGTCTGCGAGAACAGCGTCGCGTCCTCGAACGCCATCCCGATGTGGGTGCGGAGTTCGCGCAGCGACAGGTCGCGGATGTCGACGCCGTCGAGCGTCACGCGCCCACCGGTGACGTCGTAGAGGCGGGTGGGCAGCGTCGTCAGCGTCGTCTTCCCCGACCCGGTGAGGCCGACGAGAGCCATCGTCTCCCCCGGCCGTAGCTGCAGGTCGATGCCGTCGAGGAGGTCGCGCTCGTGCGGCGCGGCATCCTGATACCGGAAGTGGACGCCCTCGAACGCGAGCTCTCCGCGCGGGGCGGCGAGGGTCGCCGGCGCGGCGGGGTCGGTGATGGTGTTCTCCTCGTCGAAGACCTCGAAGATGCGGTCGGTGGCCGTGCGCGCATCGAGGGTGAAGGAGAAGAGGAACCCGATCGACTCCATCGGCCAGCGGAGGACCACGGCCATGGCGAAGAACGCCACGAGCTCGGCCGTCTCCAGCTGACCGAGCTGGACGAGGAAGATGCCGAGTCCGAGGCACAGGGCGAAGGCGATGTCGGGAAGGAGCACCAGCCAGAACCAGATCCACCCGACGGCCCGGGCCTTGTCGAGCTCGGTCTCGCGGAGGGTCTCGGCCTGGCGAGCGAACTTGCGGAGGGCGTGCGTGCCGCGCCCGAACGCCTTCAGGACACGGATGCCGTGGACGCTCTCCTCGACGCTCGTGGCGAGGTCGCCGGCCTGGTCCTGGCTCTGCCGCGCGAGGGTGCCGTAGGTCTTCTCGAAGCGGTAGCCGGCGTACCACAGCGGTGCCGAGACGAGGAGGAAGAGCGTGCCGAGCGCCCAGTGCCAGCGGAAGAGCAGGGCGGTGCCGACGAGAATCGTCAGAGTGTTCACGACCAGGAGCACGACACCGAACGCCATCCAGCGCCGCAGCATGCTGATGTCCTGCATCATGCGGCTGAGGAGCTGGCCGGACTGCCAGCGGTCGTGGAACGAGACGGGGAGGCGCTGGAGGCGGGCGTAGAAGCTCGTGCGCAGCCCGTACTCGACCTTCGTCGACGGGCCGAGGACGAACCATCGGCGCAGCCACACCATGAGCGCCTCGGTCAGGCCGAGACCGAGGATCGCCGCGGCGCCCCACGCGATCAGGGCTATGTCGCCGGAGGCGAGCGGACCCGCGACCACCTGCTCGAGGACGAGCGGGATCGCCAGGGCCAGCAGGCTCGCGACCAACGCGCTGGCGGCGCCGAGGGCGAGGCGCGGCAGCACCGGTCGTGCAAAGGGGAGGAGGCGCGCGAGCGCGCGCGGAGTGGAGACGGTCGGCCGTTTCGGGCTGGCGGTAGCGGTCATGATCCTTGTGGGGAGGTGGAGCGGGCCCGGATCGGGCGAGGTGGGCGCGGGCGAGCGCGGGAGCGGAGTCCCCCAGAGGAGAACGCCGAAGTGAGCGGGTTATGCCCGCGGGCGGGAGAGCCGGGGGGGCCTAGCGGCCGGAGCCCGGTCCGTACGCGGGGGCACCCGCGGGGAGGAGGACGGCGGTCTTCGCGACGTCGGCGGCCTGGATCATGGCGTCCTCCTCAGGTGAACGGGCAGAGCCCGAGCGCGCCCGGAGCGGACGCGACAGCCTTCTACCGTACGCCCGCGGCGACAGTCTGCGCAAGCGCTTTCTCACGCGCGAGGAGGCTCTGCTTCACCGCGACGCCCCATGCGAAGCCGCCGAGGGACCCGTCGGCGCGGAGCACCCGGTGGCACGGCACGAAGAGCGCCGGGGCGTTCCGCGCGCAGATGGAGGCCGCCGCCCGCACCGCCCGCGGGGCGCCGAGGGCCGCCGCGAGTCCGGTGTAGGTCAGAGGAGCGCCGGGATCGATGCGGCGGAGGGCGTCCCACCCGGACCGCTGGAGCGGCGTCCCCCACGCGCGGACGGCCACCCCGTCGATCGCGCGGAGGTCGCCGGCGTAGTAGTCGGCGACGGCGGTCGCGGCATCCGTCACACCGTCGTGGATCGCGACCGGACGGTGAGCCGGCGACAGGCGCGCGACGAGGGCCTCGCGGTCGTCGGTCCACCCGGAGGCGAGGACGGCCCCGTCGACGGCGTCCGCGAGGAGGGCGAACGGGCCGTCGGCGGTGTCGACGACCTGGAACAGGGCGGAGGTCATGCGGGTGCTCCTTGGGGGACGGGATCGGCGGTCGCGACGCGGGCGGGTGCGGCGGCGGGTGCGGCGGCGCCGGCGGGCGGGACGGGGACGGGCGCGCGCCAGGAGCGCGTCACGGGCGCGGCGTACCAGAAGTGGGCCATCGCGTAGCTGCGCCAGGGGGCGGTGCGCCCGGCCCACGCGGTGAACCCCGCCGGATCGGAGGGGAGCCCGAGGTGCCCGGCGCCGGTGCGGGCGGCGACGTCGCCGGGCAGCAGCACGTCGGGGTCACCGAGGACCCGCATACGGACGTAGTCCGCGGTCCATGGACCGACGCCGCGGAGGGCGAGGAGCCGCGCGCGCTGCTCGACAGGGTCGTCGCCGGGACCGAGCGCGAGGGTGCCGTCGGCGAGCGCCGCGGCGGTGTCGATGATCGCCCGGATGCGGGCACCGGGGCCGCGCAGGACCTCGGCGCCGCGATCGGCGATCACCGCCGGGTCGGGGAAGAGGATCGACGCCTCCTCCCCCGTCTCGATCCGATCGCCGAGCGCCGCCGCGAGCCGCCCCTGGAGGGTGCGGGCGGAGGCGACGCTGATCTGCTGGCCGATCATCGCCCGGAGGAGCATCTCGGGAGCGTCGATCGCGCCGGGGACGCGGACGCCGGGGATCTCGGCCACCGCGGGTGCGAGCTCCGGATGGCGCGCAAGAGCCTCGTCGACGGCGAGCGGATCGGCGTCCAGGTCGAACAGCCGCCGCACCCGCGCCAGGAGCGGCGCGAGGTCGGCGAGCACCGCGGGTCGCGCCCGAAGGCGGAGTCGGCCGTCGGCGGTCTCGTGCACCTGGAACCAGGCTGGCCCGCCCGCGAGTCGCACCGTGCGCGAGAAGCTCGTCGTATCGCCGTGCTCGACCCCCGGGACGGCGTGCGCACGCATCCACCCGAAGAGCCCGGCGGTGTCGACGGGGTCGCGCCGCGGCAGCGTCAGATCGATCGTGCCCGCGACCGGCGCCTCGGTCGCCGCACGCGGACGCCGCGCGCGCAGCTCGGTGGGCGGCATCCCGAACACCTCGCCGATGGTCTCGGTGAACTGCCGGATGCTGGAGAACCCGGCCGAGAAGGCCACCTCCGCGGCCGAGAGCTCCGTGCCGACGAGGAGCGTGCGTGCGGTGTGCGCCCGCTGCGCGCGGGCCAGGGCGAGGGGACCGGCGCCGAGCTCGCTCGTGAGGAGTCGGGTCAGATGCCGCGGCGAGTACCCGAGGCGCCGCGCGAGACCCGGGACGCCCTCACGGTCGACGACCCCGTCGGCGATCAGTCGCATGGCGCGGGCCGCGGCATCCGACCGGAGATCCCACGCGGGAGACCCGGGAGCCGCCTCGGGCAGGCAGCGCTTACAGGCGCGGTACCCGGCCTCGTGCGCGGCGGCCGACGTCGGATAGAACGTCACGTTGTCGGCGCGGGGCGTGCGGGCGGGGCAGCTCGGCCGACAGTAGATGCCGGTCGTGCGCACCGCGGTGACGAACTGCCCGTCGAAGCGGCGGTCGCGCGCGTGGATCGCGCGGTACCGCTCGTCGAAGGTCATTCCGGGGTGCACTCCCCCAGCCTGACACGCCCCGCCGACACCGGCTGGCGGAAATCGGACACGACGGTGACCGCCGCCTCGGGGGTCAGTGGAAGAAGTGGCGCTCCCCGGTGAAGAACATCGTCACGCCGGCCTGGCGAGCCGCCTCGATGACCTCGGCGTCGCGCACCGATCCGCCGGGCTGCACGATCGCCGACACCCCGGCATCCAGCAGCACCTGCGGTCCGTCGGCGAACGGGAAGAAGGCATCGGATGCCGCGACCGCGCCCCGCACACGATCACCGGCGCGCTCGACGGCGAGGCGGCACGAGTCCACCCGGTTCACCTGGCCCATGCCGATGCCCACGGTGGCGGAGTGCTTCGCCAGGACGATCGCGTTGGACTTCACCGCGCGGCAGGCCTTCCAGGCGAAGATGAGGTTCGTCATCTCCTCGGCGTCGGGGCGCTCGCCGGAGACCAGCTCCCAGTTCTCCGCGACCGACTCGATGTCGTCGGGGAAACGGTCGGCGTCCTGCAGCAGGAGGCCGCCCGAGACGAGCCGGACGTCCATGCGCTCCTGCTGCCAGTCCGCCGGCAGCTGCAGGACGCGCAGGTTCTGCTTGAGGCGGAAGACCTCCAGGGCCTCCGGCTCGAAGTCGGGTGCGACGATGACCTCGGTGAAGATGTCGCGGAGGTTCTCGGCCATCTTCAGCGTCACGGTGCGGTTGGCCGCGATCACCCCGCCGAAGGCCGAGACCGGGTCGCACTCGTGCGCGCGCAGATGCGCGGAGGCGATCGGGTCGAGAGCGTTCGGCGCGGTCACGGCGATGCCGCACGGGTTCGCGTGCTTGATGATCGCCACGGCCGGCTTGACCATGTCGAACGCCGCGCGGAGGGCGGCGTCGGCGTCGACGTAGTTGTTGTACGACATCGCCTTGCCCTGGAGCTGCGTCGCCTGCGCAATGCCGTGCCCGCCGACGCGGGTGTAGATCGCGGCGCGCTGGTGCGAGTTCTCGCCGTAGCGCAGGGTCTCCAGCCGCTCGGCGGTGATCGTCAGGTGGTTCGGCAGGCCTTCGCCGGCGAGCGTCTCCTCCGCGAACCAGGTCGCCACGGCGCGGTCGTACTCGCTCGTGTGGGCGAAGGCGCGCGCGGCGAGGTCGCGACGCTGATCGAGGTTCGTACCGCCCGCGCGGACGGCGTCGATGATCGCGGGGTAGCTCTCGGGCGAGACGGCGATCGCGACGTTGGCGTAGTTCTTCGCCGACGCACGCACCATCGCGGGGCCCCCGATGTCGATCTGCTCGACGACCGCGTCGCCCTCGGCGCCCGAGCGCACCGTCTCGACGAACGGGTAGAGGTTCACCACGACGAGTTCGAAGGGCTGGATGCCGAGCTCGCCGAGCTGTGCGCGATGGTTGTCCAGACGGAGATCGGCGAGGAGGCCCGCGTGGACGCCGGGGTGCAGGGTCTTCACGCGGCCGTCGAGCGACTCGGGGAAGCCCGTGACGGCCGAGACGTCGGTGACGTCGTGCCCGGCATCCCGGATCGTCGCCGCCGTCGAGCCGGTCGAGACGATCTCGACGCCGGCTTCGGCGAGGGCCGCGGCGAGCACGAGCAGATCGGTCTTGTCACTCACCGACAGCAGCGCGCGACGGATGGGGACCACGTCGCGGGGGGTGTAGAGGGCGGGGTCGTGCGTGGGGCCTGCCATGGCGGTCTCCTCGGAGGATCGGACGGGAGGTCAGGATGCCGACGCCCGGCCGGCGGCGGCGAGGTCGAGGTCGCCCGTCGCGACGCGGCGGACCACGTCGATCAGAAGGCGGCGTTCGACGGGCTTGATGCGGTCGTGGAGGGCGTGCTCGTCGTCACCCGGGAGTACCGGGACGCGCTCCTGCGCGAGGATCGGCCCGGAGTCGACACCGGCGTCGACGAGGATGACGCTCGCGCCGGTCTGATCGACGCCCGCGGCCAGGGCGTCGCGCACGCCGTGGGCGCCGGGGAACTCCGGCAGATAGGCCGGGTGGGTGTTGATGATCCGCGGACTCCACGCGGCGACGAGGTCAGCGGGGAGGAGCCGCATCAGCCCGCTGAGCACGACGAGATCCGGCTGCCAGACCGCGAGCTGCGCGCCGAGCTCGGCGCCCCACGCCTCGCGGGAGTCGAACTGCTCGAACGGGACGAGGAAGGTCGGGATGCCGAAGTACTCGGCGTGCCCGAAGCCGTCGGCCTCGCGGTCGGCGCCGACGACGATCACGCGCGCGGGGAAATCCGGTTCGGCCGCCGCTTCCAGCAGAGCCCGCAGATTCGACCCGGCGCCCGAGATGAGGACGGCGACGGTGAGCACCGGGCAAGTCTAGCGGGGAGGGTCCTCGCCGCCGGATCCGCGGAGATCGGAGAGATCCTCCGTGACGTCGTCCGCGGGATCGGGCGCGGGGTCGGCGAACACCACGGAGGCGGGCGCACGGTCGAACGCGCCGCGATCCTCGTCACGGTACGCCTCGTCCGTCTCGTCGCCGTCGAGCCCGCGCGGGGAGAGCAGGAGGATCGCCGCGCCGACGACCACTTCGAGTCCGAGGACGAGGGCGAGGGGTCCCGGTTCCGGTCCCACCCGCTCGAAACGGCCCGGGCCGATGCCGCCGGAGGTGACGACGGCGAGGAGAGCGCCGATGCCGGCGGCGAGGAGACCGAGCACCCCGGCGACGATCGCGCGGGTGGCGACGGGGGCGTCCTCCACCGCGCCGTCGCGCAGACGGCGGCGCACGATGAGCCCCGCGAGGGCGCCGACCCCCACGGGGAGGAGACCGAGGAGGAGCAGCCACGGCGACGTGCCCGAGGGGAGCAGCCCGAGGATCGGGATGCCCGGCACGATTCCGGCATCCGTTCCGCCCGGTGCGATCGCCGTCCCCTCCCCCAGCGTGAAGCCCGGGCCCGCGGCGAAGGCGACCCCCCAGCCCCAGAGCGTGGGGAGGTAGAGGAAGGACCCGAGGGCGAGCACCAGCGATCCGACCAGATCGACGCCGGCGGCCTGGGTGAGCGAGATGACCTCCCCCATCCCGGCGATGACGGCGGCGACGACCACGAGACCGCCGAGCCCGACGACACCGGCCGCGATGACGGCGAGACCGGCGGCGGTCGCGCGCACCGCCTCTTCCGCGCGAGCACGCTCGAGGCGGTCGCGGACGACGGCGACGGGACCGGCATCCGCGTCGTCCCACTGCGCCACGATCGCCGCGACGACGGCGGGAACGGCGAAGACGAGCGCGGGCAGGACGATCGCGAGCGCGGGGTCGGCCACCGCGACGTCGGTGCGGGCGCTCAGGGCCACGAGGGTCGCGATGGCGGCGAACACGACGCTGCCGGCGCTCGCACCGACCAGCCCCGAGCCGGCGTCGGCGGCCCGGCGCCCGGATCGTGCCGCGAATACCGCGGTGAACCCCGCGAAGGCGAGCGGGGCGAGCGAGAGCGGGAAGGATGCCGCGGCGGGGTCGACGCCGATCGCCGCGACGTACTCCGGCGGCAGGGTGATCGCCAGCGGAACGAGGTGCCCCAGCTGCCACACCGTCCCCGCGGCGGGCCACAGCGTCCCGAGGTCGGGAAGGCCGTCGAAGCCGAACACCCACAGAAGGGTCAACGGGGCGAGGGATGCGGCAAGGCCCACGACGGCGGCGATGACGGCGTCGAAGGCGGCGAGGAGGACGATGGTGAGGCGATACATGCCCGATCGACCCTACCCACGGGCGTGCCGCTCACGGTGCGGCGCGCCACGCTCCGGATGCCGGGAGGTCGCCGTCGAAGAGCTGGGTGATCGTCGCGGTGGAGAAGCCGCGGTCGCGGAGGCCGGAGACGATGGCGGGCGTCGCCGACACGGACCGCTCCTGGGTGTCGTGCAGGAGGATGATCCCGCCGACCGTCGCCCCCTCCACCGACCGCGCGATGATCTCGGACTCCGCCGGCCCCGCCCAGTCGCGCGTGTCGACGGTCCAGATCATCGCCGGCTCCCCCGCGGCCGCGAGCACCTCCGCGGTGAACTCGCCGTAGGGCGGACGGAAGGTCGCCACCGGCTGACCCGAGAGCGAGCGGAGGAGCGTCGTCGTCCGCCCCAGCTGGTCGCGGACCTGTTCCGCCGTGAGCGAGGGCAGCGACGGGTGGTTCCAGGTGTGGTTGCCGATCTCGTGGCCCTCGACGGCGGCGCGGCGCACCGTGTCCGGGGCACCCGCCGCGTACTGACCGAGGACGTAGAGCGTCGCGCTCGCGCGGAGCTCGGCGAGCTCGTCGAGCAGTCGCGGCGTATGCACGGTCGGCCCGTCGTCGTAGGTGAGGGCGACGCACGGGACGAGGGCGCAGTCGAGGCGGTCGAACCCGGCGGGAACCGCGGGAGGGCCGGAGTACGGCTGACCGACCGCGGCGAGCACGGCGGACCCGAGCGGGGTCACGAGCGCGGCGGCGCGGTCGGCGGGAACGGCGACGGTGAGCGGCTCGGAGGTCTCCGCCGCGCCGAGCGAGGCGAGTTCGGGAGCGCGGAAGCCCGCGGGGATCGTGAACGCGAGCCCGCCGTCCGGCCCCGGAACGGTCGTCGCGAGGGCCGTGCGCAGCACCTCTCGCTGCTCATCGCCCTCGAACGTCGCCGCCGCGAGGCTCAGGGCCCCGGCATCGCGCCGCAGCGCGTCGACGATGTCGGCACCGAGCGCATCGAGCGCGTCGTCCTGCCAGAGTCCGGACGCGGGCGACACCTCCCCCGTCACGGTGTCGACGTAGAGGATTTCGATGCGGTCGGCGGCGACCGCATCCGCGGTACCCGAGACGACCCGCATCCGCTGCGCGAAGATCGACCCCGCGGCCACGACGACGTCGCAGACGACGGCCGTCCCCGATCCGCCGTCCGGGCCGAACGCGGGGTCGGCGAGGATCTCGGCTGCCGTGCGCGTGGTGGATCCGGCGACGCACGTGCGGTCTTCCAGCCCGGCCCCTTCGGGGTGCGCGGCGGGCCGGTAGGCGACTCCGGCCGTCGCGCTCTGCGCGGCCACCGCGTCGCGGACGATCGCCTCGACGGCATCGTTGAAGCGGTCGACGACGGCGCCCCGGCCGGGGAGCTGGGACCAGCGCGCCTGGATGCCGACGGCGTCGTTGCGGATGCGCTGGGCCGTGAGGGATGCCGCCACCGCGGTCGTGTCGACGTCCACGACGTCGGGCTCGGCGACGACCCGGACCGTCGCCGCGCTCCAGTCCGGGGGCGTCCATCGGGGGTCGCCGACCGGGGCGCACCCCGCGAGGAGAAGCGCCGCGACCGTGAGGGCGAGCACTCCGCGTCCGGCGGGGCGCGTCACGGGCGCACCCCGTCGAGGAGCTGGGCGAGTGCCGCGCGGTAGCGCGCAGGATCGACATCGTCGCGGATGCGGGTCTCGACCACGACGCTTCCGCGCGCCTCGGCGGACTCCGCGACGGCCGCTACGGTGACGGACGGGTCGACGTCGACGTGGACCGCGAAGGTCCCCGAGGCGAGGGTTTCGCGTCGCTCCGCGCCCGGTGCCGCCCCGATCTCGTCGGCGATGCCGGGCACCGCGGCGGCGAGCGCCTCCTCCGCCGGGACGGATGCCGTGCGCACACGCGCCTCGAGGGCGGCGTCGGGCGTGCGGACGAGGATCTCCTCCTCGCTCTCGCGCACGACGATCCAGCCGGCCGGAACGATGACCGCGGCCCCGGCGTCCGCGCCCGCGCCCAGCGGCTCGGCGGCGACCCCGTCCGCGGTGGAGCTGGCGAGGTTGGCCACGGAGGGCGGCACGGCGATGAGCGCCCCCACGGCAACGACCGCGGCCACCAGCAGGGCACCGACGATCGCCGCACCCATCGCCCACCCGGGCGACGGACGGAGGGGCCTCTCCGGGCCGGTGGCGGCGGGCGCGGCATCCGTCGTCGCTGCCTTCGCGCCTCCGCCCATGGGGGGAAGTGTAGGGGGTGACGCGGACGCCCGGACCGATCCCGGGCGGACCGTGATCAGTCCGTGAAGGGTTCCAGGAGGAAGATCGGGATGCGGCGCTCGGTGCGCTCCTGGTAGGCGTCGTAGTCCGGCCACACGGCGGTCGCGCACTGCCACCACTCGTCGCGCTCGGCACCGTCGAGCTCACGGGCGAGGTAGTCGCGTTTGTCGGCCCCGTCCTGCAGCTCGACGTGCGGGTTCTTCACGACGTTGTGGTACCACGCGGGGTGTTCGGGTGCGCCGCCCTTGGAGGCGACGACGAGGTAGCGCCCCTCGTGCTCGACACGCATGAGCGCGGTCTTGCGGAGCCCGCCGGATTTCGCCCCGACCGTCGTCAGGACGATGATGGGGACGCCCCGCAGGAGGTTGTCCTCGGTGCCGCCGGAGGCCTCATAGCGCTCGGCCTGTGTGCGGGCCCATTCGGACGTGGACGGCTTGTATTCTCCGGTCAGCGGCATGGTCCCCACGTTACCCGCGCGGATGCCGCGGCGGATCGGCGAACGCCCCGCCGGCCGGAGCCGAACGGGGCGTTCGCGCGGTGTCCGCGGGGTACGCGGATCAGAGGGATTCGATGATCTCCCGCATGAGCGACGCGGTCTCGGACGGGGTCTTCCCGACCTTGACACCGGCGGCCTCGAGGGCCTCCTTCTTCGCCTGGGCGGTGCCCGCCGAGCCCGACACGATGGCGCCGGCGTGGCCCATGGTCTTGCCCTCGGGGGCGGTGAAGCCCGCGACGTAGCCGACGACCGGCTTGGTGACGTTGGCCTTGATGAACTCGGCCGCGCGCTCCTCGGCGTCGCCGCCGATCTCGCCGATCATGACGATGGCCTTGGTCTCGGGGTCGGCCTCGAACGCCGCGAGCGCGTCGATGTGCGTGGTGCCGATGATCGGGTCGCCGCCGATGCCGATCGCGGTGGAGAACCCGAGATCGCGCAGCTCGAACATCATCTGGTAGGTCAGCGTGCCGGACTTCGACACCAGGCCGATCGGGCCCTTGCCGGTGATGTTGGCGGGGGTGATGCCCACGAGCGCCTCGCCGGGCGTGATGATGCCCGGGCAGTTGGGCCCGATGATGCGGGTCTTCTCGCCCTTGCTCTTCGTGTACGCCCAGGCCTCAGCAGTGTCGCCGACAGGCACGCCCTCGGTGATGACCACGAGGAGCGGGATCTCGGCGTCGATGGCCTCGATCATCGCGTCTTTCGTGAAGGCCGGGGGCACGAACGCGATCGAGACGTCGGCTCCGGTCTTCTCCATCGCCTCGGCGACGGAGGCGAAGACGGGGAGCTCGACGGTGTTCCCGGCGGCGTCGACGTGCGAGACGGTGGTGCCGGCCTTGCGGGCGTTGACACCGCCGACGACGTTCGTGCCGGCCTTGAGCATCAGCGCGGTGTGCTTGGTGCCTTCACCGCCGGTGATGCCCTGAACGATGACCTTGGAGTCCTTGGTGAGGTAGATCGACATGTTCTGGTCCTTTTCGTGGTGACGCTCAGGCGGCGGCCAGCTCGGCGGCCTTGTCGGCGCCCTCGTCCATACCGGCGGCGAGGGTGACCAGGGGGTGGTTGGCGCCGGCGAGGATCTCGCGGCCCTCCTCGACCTGGTTGCCGTCGAGGCGGACGACGATCGGCTTGGTGGCGGTGTCGCCGAGGATCTCGAGGGCCTTCACGATGCCTTCGGCGACCGCGACGCAGGAGGTGATGCCGCCGAAGACGTTGACGAAGACGCTCTTGACCTGCGGGTCGCCGAGGATGACGTCCAGGCCCGCGGCCATGACCGTCGCCGAGGCGCCGCCGCCGATGTCGAGGAAGTTCGCCGGCTTGACGCCGTTGTGGTTCTCGCCGGCGTAGGCGACGACGTCGAGCGTGGACATGACCAGGCCCGCGCCGTTGCCGATGATGCCGACCTCGCCGTCAAGCTTGACGTAGTTGAGACCGGAGGCCTTCGCCTTCGCCTCGAGCGGGTCGGCGGCATCCTTGTCTTCGAGCTCTTCGTGCTCGGGGTGACGGACCTCCGAGGCGTTCTCGTCGAGGGTGACCTTGCCGTCGAGGGCGACGATGTTGCCGTCGCCGTCGAGGATGAGCGGGTTCACCTCGACGAGGGTCGCGCCCTCGCCGGTGTAGACCTCGTAGAGCTTGACGAAGACGTCGGCGACCTTCGGAGCCAGCTCGTCGCTGAACCGCGCGGCGCGGGCGATCTCGAGGGCCTTGGCCTGGTCGATGCCGGTGAGCGGGTCGACCTCGACACGCGCGAGCGCCTCGGGCTTCTCGACCGCGAGCTGCTCGATCTCCATGCCGCCCTCGACGCTCGCGAGCGCGAGGTAGGAGCGGTTGGCGCGGTCGAGCAGTACGGAGAAGTAGTACTCCTCCTCGATGCGTGCGCCCGCGGCGACCATCACGCGCTTGACGATGTGGCCCTTGATGTCGAGGCCGAGGATCGCCTTCGCGGCCTCGTAGGCCTCGTCGGGGGTCTTGGCGACCTTGACGCCGCCGGCCTTGCCACGACCGCCGGTCTTGACCTGGGCCTTGACGACGACGACGCCACCGAGCTTCTCGGCGGCCGCTTTCACCTCCTCGGGGGTGTCCGCGACGATGCCGGCAAGAACCGGCACCCCGTACTTCTCGAAGAGGTCTCGTGCCTGGTACTCGTACAGATCCACAGTGCAGTCCTTCGGTGGGGCGAATGTGGGTGGGTGACGCCGAAAGAATCTCGATGTCGAGAGATCGACAGGTCTCCCAGCCTACTACCGCGCGCAGACGGGTCCGTCCCGCCGGGATCGGGCGGACGGCGGCCCCGGCGCTATGCTCACTGCATGATCGAGATGCCACCGGCGGGTGGCGCGAGTCACGATGTCGTGGCTGCCGCGCTGGACCTCTTCGCACGCCAGGGCTTCGACCAGACCTCCGTGGAGCAGATCGCCCAGGCCGCCGGTGTCTCGCGATCGACCTTCTTCCGCCAGTTCGGCGGGAAGGACGACGTGGTCTTCGCCGACCACGAACTCCTGCTCGCGCAGGTGCGCGATTTCCTCGCCGGACCGCACGACGATCCGTGGGACGCGGTGTGCGAGGCCTCGCTCCTGGTCTACTCCCACTTCGCCGCCGACCCCGAGCTCGCGCGTCGGCGGTACACCGTCGTGCGCGGGGTGCCGGCGCTCCGCGATCGCGAGATCGTGACGGTCTTCCGCTACGAGCGCCTGTTCGACGAGTACCTGCGCGCGGCGATCCCCGGGCTCGACCCGCTGGATGCCGTCGGCTTCTCCGCCGTCGTCACCGCCGTGCACAACCACGTGCTGCGGCAGCTGCTGCGCGGATCCAAGCGTGTGCCGGCATCCGTCCTCCGCGGTGCCCTCGACGACGCCCGCCGCCGGTTCGGCGTGCACCCGGACGCCGAGGCCGCCCCCGACGACCTGGTCGTCGCCGCGTTCCCCCGCACGATGCCGCGCGCCGAGATCGCGCGCCGCCTCGCCGCCCGCCTCGACGGCTGACTCCCTTCCCGCCGCTCCCTCGGCGTGGCCGCCTGCCCGCGCGCGACGCAGGGCACCCGCCCTCCGTGTGAAGA
The DNA here is from genome assembly GCF_021654035.1 of Microbacterium aurantiacum. GTDB lineage: Bacteria > Actinomycetota > Actinomycetes > Actinomycetales > Microbacteriaceae > Microbacterium > Microbacterium aurantiacum. The sequence continues at coordinate 570,514 of NZ_JAJPDW010000002.1, read as the reverse complement.
ACGCGGGAGAAACCGACGCCCGCGCGGCGTGTCGGGGCCGGAAACGTCGATATCACCCAGGGGTTTCACCGCCCCCGGACGCGCCCACCTCGGTGCACGCGAAAGCGCGGCACTCAGTCCACACCTCACTGAGACTCGGTACCACTAGACTAGCCAGCGCCCGCCGACCCCAGGAGTCCCCCGCATGAGCGACGAATTCCAGCCCCGCCCCGGACAGAGCGTTCCCCGTTACGACCTCGCCGAACGTCTGGACACCGACTACTACGCCGTGTTCGCCGACATCCCCGCGGCCGACCGCGAGGTGTGGAACCGCGCGAAGGCCTTCGTCGACGGCCTCGGCGACCGGATGCAGCGCGCCTGGGATGCCGCGGAGTACCCGCTGGATCTCGCCATGAGCCTCGGCGCGCATGATCTCTTCAACGACGGCATCGAGCACCCCGACCTCACCTTCTTCTCCCCGCTGGCCGCGGGTCTGGTGAACATGGAGATCTCCCGCGGAGACGGCTCGCTCGGAACCGTCGTCGCCGTCCAGGGCGGCCTCGCCCTCCGCACCCTCGCGGCCTACGGCAGCGCCGAGCAGCAGGCGCGCTGGCTCTCCCCCCTCGCCCGCGGCGAGGTGCCCGGCGCCTTCGCCCTCACCGAACCGGACCACGGCTCCGACTCGGTGGGCCTTGCCACCACCGCGCGGCGCGAGGGCGACGAGTGGGTGCTCGACGGCGCGAAGAAGTGGATCGGCAACGGCGCGTCCGGCGGCGTCACCTTCGTCTGGGCGCGCGTCGACGACCCCGATGCCCCCGAGCACGACGCCGTCCGCTGCTTCCTCGTCGAGCAGTCGGTGCCCGGGTACACCGGCACCGTCATCGGCGGCAAGGCGTCGCTGCGCGGCATCCATCAGGCCCTCATCACCCTCGACGGCGTGCGCCTGCCCGCGGACGCCGTCCTCCCGGGCGCGCGGAGCTTCAAGGACGCCTCGCGCGTGCTGTACGCCACCCGCTCGGGGGTGGCGTGGTCGGCGCTCGGTCACGCGACGGCCTGCTACGAGGCGGCGCTGTCGTACGCGCAGCAGCGCACGCAGTTCGGCAAGCCCCTCGCCCGGTTCCAGATGGTGCAGGAGCGGCTCGCGCAGATGCTCGAGGAGCTCACCGCGATGCAGCTGTACTGCCGCCACCTCGCCGACCTCGAGCGGTCGGGCGGACTCCGCCCGACTCAGGCGTCGCTGGCGAAGTACCACAACACCCGCGCCGCGCGGCGGATCGCGCAGACCGCCCGCGACCTGCTCGGCGGCAACGGCATCCTCATCGAGTACGGCGTGATGACGCACATGGCCGACATCGAGGCGATCCACACCTACGAGGGCACCGAGTCGATCCAGGCCCTCCTCATCGGGCGGGACATCACCGGGATGAGCGCCTTCGCCTGAGGCTCTCGGAACGGATGCCGCGGCCCGACGCGACCGACGCGACCGGGACTATCACCGCGGGTCGAGCGCGGCAAGCCGTCGAGACGACGTCCGCGCGACGGCTACTCTCGCACCCATGGGCCTGTTCCGTGGTGAGCCGAAGACCGTCCGCATCGAGAGCGAGGGCGTCGAGCTGAAGGCGTCGCAGCCGCCGTTGCGTCAATGGGCCGACGGCTTCGGCATCCTCGCCACCCGGGCGCTGCAGGTCATCCTCGTCGTCGCCGTCGCGGCGGGGATCATCTTCGCGATCCAACAGCTCACGCTGGTGACGATCCCCGTGGTGATCGCCCTCATCCTCGCCTGCGCGTTCGCCCCGGTGATGAGGTGGATGCGGGCAAAGGGGGTCCCGTCGCTCCTCGCGACGATCCTGGCGCTGCTGACGATCGTCCTCCTCCTCACCGGTGTCGGCTGGCTCATCGTCTGGGCGGTCCGCGACCAGTGGGACGACCTCTACGCGCAGGCGGAGGACGGCCTCCGATCCCTCATCGACTGGGCTCAGCAGCTGCCGTTCGCACCTACGCAGGCGCAGCTCGACGAGTGGTTGGACACGCTCGTCGACTTCGTCACGAGCGCGCAGTTCGGCTCGGGCGCGCTCGCCGGCGTGAGTGCCCTCGCGAGCTTCGTCACGGGGCTCGTCCTCATGGTCGTGACCCTCTTCTTCTTCCTGAAGGACGGCCCGCAGCTGTGGGAGTTCCTCCTCCGCCCGTTCCGCGGCGAGCACTACGCCCGCGGCCGCCGCATCGGCGACAAGACGGTCACGGTCCTCGGCTCCTACGTCCGCGGCACGGCGACGGTCGCCCTGGTCGACTCGATCGGCATCCTGATCGGTCTGCTCATCCTCCAGGTGCCGCTGGCCGTCCCGCTCGCCGTCCTGGTGTTCCTTTTGGCCTTCATCCCGATCGTCGGCGCGACGCTCGCCGGCACCCTCGCCGCGCTTGTGGCTCTGGTCGCCAACGACCTCGTCACTGCCCTCCTCGTGGTCGGCGTGGTCGTGCTGGTGAACCAGCTCGAGGGGAACCTCCTTCAGCCGGTGCTGATGAGCCGGGCGATGAAATTGCACGCCTTCGTCGTCCTGATCGCCCTGACCATCGGCACGGTCCTCGGCGGCATCGTCGGCGCGGTCCTCGCCGTGCCGATCACCGCCGCGGTGTGGGGCGTCATCCAGGTGTGGGACGGCCCGAACACGCCGGCACGCTGGGCGCGGCCGAAGAAGACCGTCGACGCTTGACCGACCCGGCCGCCGAGCCCCCTACCGGGCAACCGACACCGCGGGCAGGATGAGGGGATGCCGTACGACATCCCCCAGCCGATGCTCGCCAAGGCCGTCCCGGCGGTCCCGGACCCGGCGAAGACCCCCGGCGGGCTGAGCTTCGAACCGAAGTGGGACGGTTTCCGCGCCCTCGTGTCGTGGGACGGCACGGACGTCGAGATCGGATCACGTGGCGCGAAGCCTTTGACGCGGTACTTCCCCGAGCTCGTCGCGGCGTTCCGGGAGCTCCTCCCGGCGCCGTGCCTCATCGACGGTGAGATCGTGGTGCCGACCGGACCCGCGGGAGCGCAGCGTGTGGACTGGGAGGCGCTCAGCCAGCGCATCCACCCCGCCGCCTCACGGGTCGCGACGCTCTCCGCCGAGACCCCGGCGATGTTCATCGGCTTCGATCTGCTGGCCCGGGAGGATGCCGATCTGATGGGGCGTCCGTTCGCCGAGCGTCGTGCCGCGCTGGTCGATCTGCTCGCGGATGTCCCGCACCCGGTGCACGTCACCCGCGCCACCGACGATCCGTCCGTCGCCGAGCGATGGCTGACGGAGTTCGAGGGCGCCGGTCTCGACGGTGTCATCGCGAAGCCCCTGGCCGCAGCCTATGCGCCCGGGAAGCGGGCGATGTTCAAGGTCAAGCACGCCCGCACCGCCGACGTCGTCCTCCTCGGCTACCGCATCCATCGCTCGGGCTCCGGCGTCGGGTCGCTCCTGCTCGGTTTGTACGACGACGCGGGCGAGCTAGTCTCGGTCGGCGGCGCGTCCGCGTTCACCGACCGGCGCCGACGCGAGCTCGCGACCGAACTCGAACCGTGGGTCGAGCGAGACGCCGACGGCGCGGCGGTGACCGCCGAGTCCGACCGCTCCCGTTTCAGTGGCTCGAAGGACGTGTCGTTCGTGCGCCTGCGCCCGGAGCGGGTGCTCGAGGTGCGGTACGACCAGCTCGAGGGGCGGCGGTTCCGGCACACGGTGCAGTTCGACCGGTGGCGACCCGATCGCGACCCCCGCTCGTGCACCTACGACCAGCTCGAGAGCGTGGCCGCCTACGACCTCGCCGACGTCCTGGTCTGAGACCGATCCGGCACCGAGCGCCCGTCAGCTCACTCCGCATCCGGGGTGCGGGCGCGCGAGGGCTGGACCCGCGGCGGCTCCCCCGGCATCTTCGGGAACTCGGGCGGGAACGGCAGTTCCCCGAGGCCTTCGGCGAGGTCGCGCTCCCACCACTCCAGGAGCGTGTCGATGCGTCCGGGGGCCGCGAACATCGTCGCCCACGGGTCGCCGCGCTCGGCGAGGCGACCCGGCACCGTGCGGACGGTGAAGTCGGCGGGGTCGACGTCGACGAGCTCGTCCCACTCCAGCGGCGTGGACACGCGCGCATCCGGCAGCGCCCGCGGACTGTAGGCACCCGCCATCGTGCGGTCGCGGTTGGCCTGGTTGAAATCGATGAAGACGCGCTCCCCCCGCTCCTCCTTCCACCACGCGGTGGTCACGCGGTCCGGCATCCGTCGCTCGACCTCGCGTCCGGCGGCGATCACCGCGTGACGGACCTCGAGGAACTCGTGGGTGGGCTCGATCGGACAGAACACGTGGAGTCCCCGGTTGCCGCTCGTCTTCACGAACGCGGTCAGCCCCGCCTCCGCGAGGACGTCGCGCAGCACCGGCGCCACCAGCGCGGCATCCGCGAAGTCCGTGCCCGGCTGCGGGTCGAGGTCGATGCGCAGCTCGACCGGGTCGTCGGTGTCGGCGGCGCGTGAGGCCCAGGGGTGGAAGACGACGGTGTTCATCTGCACCGCCCACACCGCCGCGGCCGCCTCGGTGAGGACCAGCTGCGGGTGCCGGCGCCCGCTGTTGTAGGTCACGGTCACCGTCTCGACGAACGACGGCGCGCCTTTCGGCGGATTCTTCGAGTAGAAGCGCTCCCCCTCGATCCCCTCCGGGAAGCGCTCGAGGGACACCGGCCGATCGCCGTTCGCCGCGAGGAACGGCCCCTGCACAGCGACGATGTACTCCGCCAGCTCGCGTTTGGTGATCCCGAGCGCGGGCCACAGCACGCGGTTCGGGCTCGAGAGTCCCACCTCACGGTCGCCGTGGGGTCCCGCAACGGTCAGGGTGATGCGCTCGGACGCCATGGTCCGACCCTAGGACGTGCGGATGCCGAGCACAGCCCCGTCGCGGAATCGACCACGCGGTGCGCCCGAGCCGTCACCTCAGCCGGCGTCGGGGGCGGGCGCAGCCGAGCCGGGAGCGGGCGTCTCGTCCGGAAGCGCGAGCACCGGGGCGAGGTCGTCGCGTCGCAGTCGGATCCACGGGCCGGCCGGGTCGATCACGACGCCGGCGAGCTGGGTGTCGCGGCGGAGGGCCGCGGCGAGCTGCGCGCCCGTGACGGGGGCCGCACGGTCCTTGCGCTGCAGCACGGCGAGCTCGAGCGGGTGCGAGAAGAGCTCGAGGAACCGCTCGCCCTCGGCCGATCGCGCCTCCGCGAGGCCGGGGCGTCCGTCCGGGGTCTGGCCGACCGCAACCCACAGCGGTGCGCGGGTGAGCGCGTCGGCGACGGCGGACGGCGTCTGGTCGGTGCGCGCACCGGCCAGCAGCGTCTTGACCGCGGCATCCGCGTCGTGAGTCTCAAGGGCCTTGGTGAGGAGCTCGATGGGGATCACGGCGCGGGCGGGCGCTGAGTAGTTGTCGACGATGAGACCGTCGTACCCCTGCGCGAGCACGTGCCGGAGGATGCTGAGCGAAGGCTGCGCGAGAGCCGATGTCTCGGCGTCGCCGTCGGCCTGGATGCTGGCCTGCAGCGCGGCACCCGAGGAGTAGGCCATGACGAACCGGCGCTCCCCCACGGTCGCGACGGCGAGCGGGATCTCGCGCCCCTCGGACAGGAGGGCGCGCGCGTCGCCCTTCACGCGCAGGAAGAGGTGCCCCTGCATCAGCTGACGCGCGACCTGCAGCAGCTCGGTGGCTGCGGGGGGCGTGCTGAGGTCGGCCAGCGCCGTGCGCACGAGGATGTTGTCGCGCAGCCCGGGAACGGATTCGACGCCCTCGGTGGGCGCCGTCTCGGGCCCGAGCACGCGCTTGGTCGCTCCCTCGGGGGCGGCCGGAGGGGCTGCCGGCGGCGGAGTCGCGGGGCCGGAGCCGAGTCCCCCGAACGACGTCATCGAGATCGACACCGACGGCGCGGGCTCGGCCGTGAGTGCCTCCGCCGAGGCGTCGCCGGACGGCGTCGCGCCGGTCGCGTCGCTGTCCGCAGTCACGGCATCGTCGGCCGGGACGGCGGCGTCGTCGTCGGGAGTGGGGTCTTTGGGTCGGCGCGAGAAGAGAGCCATCGCTCGAGCCTAACGGTCCCGTCCTGTCCCCGCGGTTCCGTTCCCCCTCCGTTCACTTGTCGCCTGTTGCGGGTGCGGACGGCCGGAACCCACAACAGGAGACAAGTGAACGGAATCGCCCCGGCGCCCGAACGGGCCGCGGCGCCGGTCGCCAGTCGCCGGTCAGAGCTTGGTGATCGGGGCGATCTTGATGAGGAGCTTCTTCATGCCCGCGCCGTCGAACCGGACGTGCGCGACGCGCTTGGCCCCCTCGCCGGTGACGGCGTCCACGCGGCCCTCGCCGAAGTCGTCGTGACGGATGCGGTCGCCCTGCGCCAGCTCGAGGTCGCCGTTGTCGCGCACCTTGGCCGGGATCCGGTTGGCGAACTTGTCGATCGATCCGCCCGAGCCCGACGGTGAGCGCTTCGCGAGCGGGACCAGGTCGTCGCCGTAGCGTTTGCCGGTCCCGAAGCCCGAGCCCCCGCCGGGTCGGCGCGCGTTGAGTGCGCGCGACTGCGTTCCCCCCCGACTGTTGACGTCTCCGGGCGACTGACGCCACTCCAGCAGATCCGACGGGATCTCCTGGAGGAACCGACTCGGCATCGCCACGGTGACCTCGCCGAACTGCGCGCGGGTCATCGCGAGCGAGAGGTACAGGCGCTTCCGGGCGCGCGTGATGCCGACGTAGAAGAGGCGTCGCTCCTCCTGGGGACCACCCGGCTCCCCCGCCGAGATGCGGTGCGGGATGAGGTCTTCCTCGACGCCGGTGAGGAACACCGCGTCGTACTCCAGCCCCTTGGCGGTGTGCAGGGTCATGAGCGAGACCGAGCCCGAGGCGTCCTCGAGGTCGTCGGCATCCGAGACGAGTGCGACCTCGGTGAGGAAGTCCAGCAGCGTCCCCTCGGGGTTGTTGCGCGCGAACTCCCGCGTCACCGCGACGAGCTCGTCGAGGTTCTCCACGCGCGCCTCATCCTGCGGGTCCTTGCTGGCGCGGAGGGCGTCGTAGTAGCCGCTCTTGTTCAGCAGCAGCTGCAGTCCTTCCGAGACGGCGGTCGGCGGGGCCAGCTCACCGGATGCCGGGAGCATGATCTCCGCCGCTTCGGCGAGCACGGCATCCAGTCGGGAGATCGCCTGCTGGATCTTGGGCCCGACCCCGATCGCCGAGGCGTTGGCGAGGGCGTCGCGGAACGTGATCTGCTCACCCTGGGCGTAGCGCGCGATCGTCTCGATCGTGACGTCGCCGATGCCGCGGCGCGGCCGGTTGATGATGCGGCGCAGCGCCATCTCGTCGGCGGGGTTGGCGATCGCGACGAGATAGGCCAGCGCGTCCTTGATCTCGGCGCGCTCGTAGAACTTCGTGCCGCCCATGATCTTGTAGGGCACCGCGGCGCGGATGAAGATCTCCTCCAGAGCGCGGGACTGCGAGTTCGTCCGGTAGAACACCGCGATCTGGTTGTAGTCGACCCCGGCGCGATGCAGCGTCTCGATCTCGTCGGCGATGAACTGGGCCTCGTCGTGCTGCGAGTAGCCGGTGAAGCCGACGATCGGCTCGCCCGCCCCCACATCGGTCCAGAGCTTCTTGTCTTTCCGATCGAAGTTGTGGCTGATGACGGCATTCGCGGCGGAGAGGATGTTCTGCGTCGACCGGTAGTTCTGCTCGAGCAGCACCACCTTCGCGCCCGGGTAGTCCTTCTCGAACTCGGCGATGTTGCGGATGTCGGCGCCGCGGAAGGCGTAGATCGACTGGTCGGAGTCACCCACCACGGTGAGCGACGCGGGCTCGGGAGCATCGGCGGCCGGCGCGTCGAAGATCATCATTCCGCTGTCGGCATACTCGTCGCCGCCGCCGCTCGACACCGGTCGCGTCAGCTCGTGGATGAGCGCGTACTGCGCGTGGTTGGTGTCCTGGTACTCGTCCACCATGATGTGCCGGAACCGCCGCCGGTAGACGTCGGCGACGTGCGGGAACGCACGGAACAGGAACACGGTCTGCCCGATGAGGTCGTCGAAGTCGAAGGCGTTGGCGCGCTGCAGTTCGCGCTGGTAGGCGCTGAAGACCTCGACGAACACGCGCTCGGCGGGGTCGCTCATGTTCGCCGACCGGGCGTAGGACTCGGCATCCGCCAGTTCGTTCTTGAGCTTGGAGATCCGCCCCTGCGTCGCCGCCGGCGTGAGCCCGTAGGCGTCGGCCTCGTGCTCTTTCACGAGCCGCTTGATGAGGGCGCGGGAGTCGCCCGAGTCGTAGATGGTGAACGACGTGGTGAACCCGAACTGGGCAGCTTCCCGACGAAGGATCCGCACGCACGCCGAGTGGAACGTCGAGATCCACATGCCGCGCGCGCTCTCACCGATCAGCTGCCCGACGCGCTCGCGCATCTCGCCGGCGGCCTTGTTCGTGAACGTGATGGCGAGGATCTGGCTCGGCCACGCCTCGCGGGTGCGCAGGAGCGACGCCACACGCCGCGTCAGCACGCTCGTCTTGCCCGACCCGGCACCCGCGACGATGAGCAGGGCGGGTCCGCGGTAGGTGACCGCCTCGCGCTGCTGCGGGTTCAGCCCCTCGAGCAGGTCGTCGTCGGGTCGCGGTCCGCTCCCGGGAGCGGCGCCCCCCGTGCGCGGGGAACGGTCGTCGCCGACCACGAGAACAGGGGCGGATGCCGCGCGAGGCGCGGGCGCAGAGGCGTCGGTCATGTCGGTCCCAGTGTAGGCGCGGGCTCCGACACCGCCCTGGGGATCACGGAGGGGTTGTGCGTAGGCTGGGCCCATGACGCGGTGGCGCATCGACGTGGGTTCCACCCACACCCTCCTCACCGAGGTGCTCGACGCCGCCGCAGACGCCGCGACGCCGATCTCCCGCGGCGAGCAGGCACTGCGGGACGCCGCCTCCGCCCTGGCCGGTGTCGACGGCGTCGGGTCCGCCGTGTCCGGTCTCGCGGAGGAGTGGGACGGGCACGGCGCGCGGATCGCATCGCTCGTGCACGCGGGTGTGTCCGCGGTGGGCGCGAACCTCGTGACCTACATCGACGCCGACGAGACGATGGCGTCATCGACCGGATCCGCGGACACGGCATCCGCCTCCGGCGCCCTCCCCGCGCCCCCGCTCCCCGGCCGCGGCTTCGGCCCCCTCGGGTCCACCGGTCCGCAGAGGTCGCTGCGGTGACCGCGAGCGCGACGATCGCGCTGGTCGGCGTGAGCATGATCCCCGACCTCCCGGCAGATCCCGCGAGCGTCGCGGCCGCCGCGACGGCCGTCCGCGCCTCCGTCGACGGCGTCGCCGACGCCGGTCGCGACGCGGTCCGCCGCTGGGGAGGCCTGGTCGCGGCGTACGAGACACCGGAGACCGCCACCGCCGTCGCGAGCCTCTCGCCGGTCGACGACGCCGCCGCCGAATGGGCCACCGCGGCCACCGCGATCGCCCGCGCGCTCGAGGACTACGCCGAGATCCTGGAGCAGCAGAAGCGCGAGATCGACCAGCTGCACCGCGAGATCTCCGGCTTCCTCGCGGGGCTCCGCTCCTTCCAGCGCTCCCAGCGCGAACAGTTCGCGCCCGACGGCGAGGATCTGCCGAGCCACCTGCTGTTCGACCCGTCGCACCTGGTCTACAACGATGATCTCCGCGCGCGCTGCCAGCACGTCGCGGCGATGCTCGACATCGCCGCTGAGACCTGCCGAAGCGACCTCGGCGCCGTGTCGGGCCCGACCACCTCCCTCCCGCCCGCATCCGTTCCCGCGCCGCTGTCGACCCTCGGACCGACCGGCATCGCGACTCTCGACGACCGGGTGGCGGCGGCGATCCTCGACGCGCTCGTCCGCGCCGCCGGAACGGATGCCGACGCCGACGCGGTCGCCGCTCTCCTCGCCGCCCACCCCGACTACCTCGACGTCCTCGCCGCCGGCACCGCAGATCCGGCCGCGGTGGCCGCGTGGTGGGAGTCGGACGTCGTCCCCGGCTCCCCGCTCGCCGCGGCGCTCATCTCCGGCGCGTCGCTCGCGGTGGGCGGCCTGAACGGAATCCCCGCCCCCGCGCGCGTGGCCGCCAATCGAGAGACGGCCGCACGGCGGCTCGCCGAAGCCCGCGCCGAGCTCGAGGACACCCCCGCGTACATCCACCAGGGACGCGTCCTGCGTTCGAACGCGTCCGAGCGGACGGCGCTGGAGGCCGAGATCGCCTATCTCGAACGGGTCGCCGCCGGCGAGCGGTCGCTCTACCTCTACGACCCGCGGCGGGAGCGGATCATCGAGATGATCGGAGACCCGTCACGCGCGGCCTACTCGATCACGTACGTCCCGGGAACGGGCACCAACATGGCGAGCTACTACTCCGGCGGCGTGCAGTCCGTCGCGCAGTACCTGGTCGAGCAGGACACCACCGGTCGCTCCGTCGCCTTCGTGTACACGGACGGGCCGTGGGCGTCGTGGGGCCTGCCCTTCCAAGAGACCAGCAACGCCAACCGCGATTTCGCGAGGGACGAGGGCGCTCAACTCGCGCGGTTCGAAGACGGGCTGCGCAGCGACGCGCAGCTCGCCTCGGCGACCCGCGTCGGCATCGCCCACAGCGCCGGGATGAGCGTCCTGTCGAGCGCGGAAGTCGCGGGAGCCGAGTACGACCAGGTGAAATCCCTCGCCGGGTCCTGGCTCCAGGACGGGTGGAGCGCACGCGAGGGCACGGATTACGCTCATCACCAGTACGGATTCGACGCCATCAACTACCTGAACCCGTTCTACGACACCCCGCAGGAATCGTCCGCGTTCGTACAGCACGAGTACACCCCGTCGTCCTTCCTCGGTATCCAGAACGAGCTCGACAACCACGTGCGGGTGACCGAGGGGCCGCGGCGCAACAGCGAGGTCCTCCGCGACCTCTACAGGGAGATCCATGAATAGGCGGGTGACCCTCGTCGCGGCGGCGGCCGTGCTGATCGCGACGCTGACCGCCTGTCAGCAGCCCACGGAAGGCACCCCCATGACCCTCGACGAAGCGAAGTCCGAGTACCTGGCGGCGCAGGCGGACCTGCGGTCGTCGATTCCCGCGGATGTCGCGCTCGAGGATCTCGGGACCGTCGAGACGGCCACCCTGCTGCCGTGCGACACCGATCCGGAGCGGTTCATCTGGCCCGGCGCGATGACGGTGTCGATCGCCCCGGTCACCGACACGGATGCCGTGCTCGACGGGATCGCCGACGAGTGGGCCGCGAAGGGGGGCTGGACCCCCGAGCGGGGTGCGACGTCCGGCGGGGCACCCACGCTCGATCTCGCCCACGAGGACGGACTCTCGATCGGCATCGCCGCCCTCGAGGGCAACACGGTCCTGCAGATCTCGGGCTTCAGCGCCTGCTTCGCCATGGACGAGTACGACCCGCTCGAGAAGTACTGACGCCCCCACGGGCACCCAGCCGGGTGTCGGGAGCGCCTGGCACAATGAGCGCGTGCGCACCCTCCTGAACATCATCTGGCTGATCTTCGCCGGTTTCTGGCTTTTCGTCGGCTACATGGTCGCGGGGGTGCTCCTGTGCATCCTCATCGTCACCATCCCTTGGGGCATCGCCTCGTTCCGGGTCGGCCTGTACGCACTGTGGCCGTTCGGCCGCGAGGTCGTCTCCAAGCCGACCGCGGGCGTCGGGTCCTTCCTCGGCAACGTCGTCTGGGTCATCCTGGCCGGATGGTGGCTCGCGCTCGGCCACATCATCTCGGGGATCGCCCTGTGCATCACGATCATCGGCATCCCGCTCGGGATCGCCGACTTCAAACTCGTCCCCGTGTCCCTCATGCCGCTCGGCAAAGACATCGTCTCGACCCGCCGCGGCGCGTTCGACCGCACCCTCACCGCGCGCTGACCGCGGCGAGCGCCGGCGGTCCGGACCTCACGGGACGGGAAGGCGCTGCGGCTCCGGCATCCGTGCGAGCACCACGCCGACGACGGCGATCACGACGGCGACGCCCGCGGCGATCCACGGCGCTCCCACCGGGAGCAGCGCGATCGCGTCGAGGACGCGTGCCAGACCTGCGGGAAGGAGCTCGACGTCGGCGGAGGTCGCGGCGGCGAAACGGATGCCGACGAACCCGAGGATGACGGCCGGCACGGCGAGGCCCGCACCGAAAGCCGCGAGGACGGCGCCGGCCGCGCGGCGCGCGCCGATCTGCGCCTCGAGTGCCCACCCGATCGCGATGAACAGCCATCCGAACAGCGCGACACCCACGGCGACGACCAGGGTCGAGGTCGCGGGAGCCGCCCACACGACCGTCCACGCGACCTCGGGGCCGGAGACCGCGATCACCGCGAGTTCGACCACGCACTGGAGGACGACGACGCCGCCGGCTGACGCGATCGCGGGCCACGGCGAGCGATGCCAGATGAACAGTCGCAGCACGACGGCGAAGGGGATCAGCGCCGCGGCGGTGAGGAGGAGCGGCATCCAGAGCACGAACGACGCCTCGATGAGGCGCGTGGCGATGAGGAGCGCCAAAGGGACAGCGAACATCAGCCAGCGGTCGAGCTCGAGCATCCCGAGCGTCGACTCCCGCGCGCGCCACGGACGGGTGGAGGACAGCCAGGACGCCCGCGCGGCAGCCGCACCCGGCCGTGCGACGAGCCGTGTGCGGGCGGCGAGCATGCCGATGACGAGCCACGCGAGAGCGAGGACGAGCACACCGCGGGCGAACCAGGTCATCAGCGCGTTGCGTTCCGGATCGCGTAGGCCGGTCGGCTCCGGCACGGTCGGGGCGAACGCGCCCGCGGCGAGGACGCCGAGGAACAGGCCTACGCCGAGAAGGAATCCGGCCGTGGCGACAGCGAGAATGATCCGCTGTGTCGCCCGCGCCATGGGTCAAAGTTACTCCGATCGAACCTGTGCGTTGACCGGGGAGACGATCCGGACCGCAACGGCTCGCAACAGCGCTAGATTCGGCCTATGTTCGAGGCCGCCGCGACCCTATCCCGCATCGAGGACGAGGAGCGCGAGCTCGTCTTCCCCCGCTTCGACCTGGAGGATGCCTGGATCCTCGGGTCCGCGCTCCGGTAGAGCGCGCGGGAGCGCAGCCTTCCGATCGTGATCGGCATCTCGCTCGGCGAGGCGCGGGTGTTCCACACCGCTCTCCCCGGCTCGTCGTCCGACAACGACGAATGGCTCGAGCGGAAAGCGCGGGTCGCCCGGCGGTACGGACGTTCGTCGTACGGCGTGGGCATGCTCTTCCGCAGCCGCGATCAGGACTTCGACACGCACTCGCGACTGGACCCGAGCGTCTACGCCGCGGCGGGCGGGGTCTTCCCGATCCTCGTCACCGGCGTCGGCATGGTCGGCACCGTCGGCGTCTCCGGCCTCCCCCAGGCCGACGACCACGCCCTCGTCGTGGAGCACCTGCGCGCGCACCTCGCCTCGCGTCGCTGAGCGGCCGACGTCGTCCGCGTGACGTCCCGTGACCGATCGTGACGACGGATGACGCGCCGACCGCGACCCCCCTGGTCCGTGTCGGCGACCCGGGTTAGCGTGGAGGACATCGCGGCGATCCGGGTGGTCCCGGACCCCGGCTCATACCCGGCGGTGTTGCGGGTTCGACTCCCGCCGTCGCGTCGACACAGGCTCGTCACCATGCGCACATGCTCTTAGGCTGGAGCCGTGACAGATCCGACGACTCCCCTCTGGGCGATGCTCGTCACCGTCGTGGGTCTCGGAGCCGCAGGTGTGGCGCTCGTCATCCTGGCGCGCCGGAGCCGCGACGGTCGCCTGCCGCGCAATCAGATCGCCGGCATCCGGACGGCGCTGACGCTGTCGTCGGATGCCGCGTGGTACGCCGCGCAGAGGGCATCCGCTTCGGCGAATGAGATCGCAGGATGGGGCACACTCATCGGCGCCGCCGTACTCGTCGCCATCGTCGCCGCGCCGCTCCCGTCCGGGGTGGCGTTGCTGACGACCGTCGTGGTCGTGCTCGGGACGGCGGCGTGGATGCTGGTCTGGGTCCTGATCGGCGCTGCTCGTGGTCAGCGCGCCGCGCACGCGCACCGCTGAGCGCGGGTCAGTCCGCGGCGTCGTCCAGGGCGTCGAGCTCGGCGAGCGCATCCTCGGCGCGCCGGCGGCGGTCCGCGAGCGTGATCTCCCACCATGGGTCGCCGCGCTCGCCCAGACCGTGCTTCGCGAGCCCCACCCGTCGGCGGGCGAGAGCGACGGCATCGTCGTCGCCGGCGGACTTCGCCGCGCGCACTCCGGACCGCCCGCGACCGAGGTGGGAGGTGAGCGCACGCACGGTCTCCTCGGCGAGCTCGGGGTCGGTGCGGCGCCAACGGCGGCCGTTCACGACGAGCCAGCGTTCGTCGTCGACGCTCATCCCCCCGTCGCCTCACGGGAGACGGGGATGAGCGTCACGTCGCGCAGGACGCCGGCATCCGCCACCGCGGTCATGATCGTGCACTCCGGCTGCCTGCGGCGATCAGTGGGCGAACCGGGGTTCAGCAGCCGGAGGCCGGCGGGCGTTCGCGAGTCCCACGGGATGTGCGAATGACCGAACACCAGGACGTCGGCGTCGGGGAAGGCGGCGTCCATCCGCGCCTCCCGCCCCGACGCTGCGCCGGTCTCGTGCACGACCGCGATCCGCACGCCCTCGACGTCGCGGCGGGCGATCTCGGGGAGCCGAGCCCGAAGGTCCGGACCGTCGTTGTTGCCCCAGACCCCGACGACCTCGCCGTGCTGCGCGAGGTCGTCGAGCACGGACTCTCTGACCCAGTCGCCGGCGTGGACGATGAGGTCGGCGGCATCCGCGGCCCTCCGCACCGCATCCGGAAGGGCTCGCGCCCGCGCCGGGATGTGGGTGTCGGCGAGGAGGAGGAGACGGGAGGTCACGGGCGCACCAATCGCGTCAGGCGATGCGCGTGCCGGGCGGTAGACGGCGCGCGGGGGTGTCGGTGCGACGCCACGCCCACCACAGCAGCAGGGCGGCGAGCGCGATCTGCAGCGCGAGGCCGACGAACCAGCTGGGGGTCGACCCGGCGATGATCTCCTCCGGCGTCGGCTGATCGGTCGGTGGCGTCGGCGCGCAGTCGTCCCAGCGCGTCTCGGTCTCCGGTGCCTCCTGCGCGGCACGGATGCCGAGCTTGATCTGCCCGAAGAGGTCCACGGGGTAGCCCGAGCTGTCGAACGCCGTGGGGGTGGCGTCGGCGAGGATCACGAAGGGGTTCGCCGCCAGCATCCACCACACGGTGTCGAAGCGCGGAGCCTCGTATGTGCTCGTCTGCCAGGGTCCGCAGGTGATCTCCGCCTCCTCGTCGCACGGGTAGGCCGGCGACGAGCTCTCCCCGGGGAAGCACGGCGGGATGCCGTCCGGATCGACCGAGGTGTACTCGAAGGAGCGGTACGAGTTCGTCACCTCGGTCCGAACGGAGGCGCCGACGAGGAGGAAGGCGACGAGTGTGCCGATCACCAGGGCAGCGACGACGAGATAGGTCGTCGCCACCGAGAAGAGCGGACGCGCCAGGATGCCGCTCATGGCCACCCCGATCGCCGCGACGACGCCGATCTCGACGATGAGGACGGCGAGCGCCACCAGCATCGTCGCCGCCGACGTGCCGCCGGCCAGGGTGGCGATGAGGAGGAACGGGATCGAGACCGCGACGAACGCCAGTCCGGTGATCCAGGCGGTGAGGAACTTCCCCATCAGGATCTCGGCGGTCGTGGCGAGGGTCACCTGCACCGGCGCGAGCGTCGCGGCCTCCCGGTCGCCGTTGATCGCATTGCCGCTGAGGGTCGGTGAGACGAGCACCACCAACAGCAACGTGATGTAGACGATGGTCGAGAAGACCCCGGACCCGGCGTCCCGCGGCACGACGCCCCACGCGAGGAACGACAGCGCCGTCACGAGCACGAGCACGAGGGCGAAGACGCCGAGCAGCACGTACCAGGCGACACTCCGCGTCCGCTGCATCAGCTCGAGGCGGACGATCGTGCCGAGTCGCTGCGCGTTCATGCCGTCTCTCCGTCCGCGCCGGAGTCCCCGACGGGGTTCGTCGGCGGGTCCTCGTCGCTCGTGGTCCCGAGGTCGAGGAAGGTCCGCTCGAGGCTCCCCTGCGCCGCGGCGAACTCCACGACGGGGACGTCGGCGGCGACGAGGGCGCGAAGGGCCGCGGCGGCCTCGGACTCCGACGCGAAGGGGACGAGGAGATCCCGCCGGTCGACCGTGATCGTCTCCGCGTCGCGTCCGAGGACCTCGGCGATCCACCCGGCGCTGTTCGCCACGGCGGCCTCGGCACCGGCGGCATCCCCGGCGATCCGGAGACGCCAGGGCCGTGTGCGGGCGGATGCGGCCGCGACGCGGTCGGCGTCGACGCTCCGCCCCTCGACGAGGAACACGGCGTCGTCGACGACTTCCTCGAGCTCGGACAGGATGTGGCTGGAGACGAGGATCGTCCGCCCCTCGGCGGCCATGCGGCGCAGGAGCACGCGCAGCTCCACCCGCGCCTGGGGGTCCAGGCCCGAGGCCGGTTCGTCGAGGAGGAGGATCCGCGGGTCGTGCACGAGCGCGCGAGCGAGGCCCAGGCGCTGCTTCTGCCCGCGGGAGAACACGCGCGCGGGGGCGTCGGCGAGCGGGACGAGCCCCACCTCGCGCAGGAGCACCTCGGCGCGGGCCGCGGCATCCGTCTTCGTGAGCCCGTAGAGGCGCCCGGTCATCACCAGCGTCTCGCGGGCGGTGAGGGTCCCCCACGCACCGAGTGCGTCCGGCATCCACCCGGTGCGAGCGCGCGCGGCGTGCGGGTCGGCGATCGGATCGACGCCATCGAGCCGGATCTCGCCCGCGTCGGGGGCCAGGAGCGAGGCGAGCATCAGCAGGAGCGTCGTCTTCCCCGAGCCGTTCGGGCCGACGAGGCCGGTCACGGCTCCCGGTCGGGCGTGCAGGGTGACGTCCTGAACGGCGTGCACCGATCCGAATGACCGGCGCACCCCCGTCACGACGATCCCCTCGGCGACGGGACTCTCGACGATTCCGGCGCTGGTCATGCGCTCACCCTAGGCGGCGGTCCTCGCCGTCGTCGGCGTCCGCGCCGAAGAACCGCACCCCGAGATCGGCGTGGTCGACGAAGACCCCGTCGATGCCGGATGCCGCCAGCAGCGCCCACTCCCCCTCCCAGTCGCCGAACGCGGCCTTGCCGCCGCGCGTGCGGAACTGCGGGATCAGGAAGGCGTTCTCGCACCGCGCCGTCCACGTGAAGACGCGGAGGCCCCGTACGTGGGCGTCGGCGACGATCGGCGACGGTCCCGTCGCGCGACCGAGCCGGTCGGGCGCGAGGATCATGCGCTTGTCGACGCTGATGCCGTCGACGGTGCCGACGAGGGCGTCGAGACCGGAGGGCGCCGCTGTCTGCGCGTAGGTGGGCGCCGCCTTCCCCTGCGCGGCGACGAGGTCGAACGGACTCCCGGAGGCTTCGAGGAGGTAGATGTACGTGGCGGGCACCGCGCGGGCGCGGAGGTCGGCGAGCACGGTCGATTCGAACGACTCGATCGTGAGCGGCAGCTGCCCCGCCCCCCATCCCGCCGCGTGCAGCTCGTCGGCGACGAGGCGCGCGACGTCCCAGCCGAGGGCGGCGAAGTACGTGGGGTGCTTGATCTCGAGCACCACGCCGATCTCGCGTCCCGCCTCGAGCGACCCGCGCCGCACCAGGTCGAGCACGTCCCGCAGGAGCAGCACCGGCTGGGTGTCGTCGAAGGTCGCGCTGGTGGAGCGGATGCCGGGGATCCGCTCGCGGCAGCGCAGGCTCTGCAGCTCCGCCGCCGTGAAGTCCTCGGTGAACCACCCCTCGAGCTCCTCCCCGTCCACGCGCTTGCGCGTACGGCGGTCGGCGAACTCGGGCCGGTCGGCGACATCCGTGGTGCCGGAGATCTCGTTCTCGTGCCGGACCACCAGCACCCCGTCGCGCGTGACCACGACGTCGGGCTCGACGGCATCCACCCCCATCTCCAGGGCGAGGTCGTAGGACGACCGCGAGTGCTCGGGGCGATACCCCGGGACACCCCGATGGCCGATGACGAGCGGGCGGGATCGTCGCGACACGCTCACACAGTACCCGCGGGCGGCCCGCGTCGAGCGCACTCCCAGCGGGAACAAAGGCGTTTCGAGCGACGTTCGGATATCGTGGATCCACAGCACAGCGCTGTGAGAAAACCCCGACTTTGGAGTGTGAGAGCAGTGGCCCTCAACAACCCCGCGTTCAACAACCCCGCGTTCCAGGATCCGAAGGCCGTGCAGACCTATCCCGGTGGTGCGCAGGCGGCGAACCTGGGTGGTCCCACGCAGTTCGCCACCGCGCAGCGCGCGGGAACGGATGCCGCGGCCAACGCCCGCCTGGAGGGCATGTACGCCGCCCCCACCGCCGGTGCGACCGAGACCGACCGGATGACCGTCGAGGACACCGTCATGAAGACGGTCGGCCTCTTCGCGATCCTCCTCGTCACCGCGGCGGTCGGCTGGGTCTGGACCCTCGGCGGTCTCACGATCACCGGCGACACCGCGCAGCAGATCTCGATGGCCCCGTGGCTCATCGGTCTCGCCGGCGGCTTCATCCTGTCGATGGTCGTCATCTTCACCTCGCGCAAGAAGGTGCGCCCCGCCCTCATCTGGGCGTATGCCGCGTTCGAGGGCCTCTTCATCGGTGGCATCTCGGCGTTCTTCGAGGTCCTCTACCCCGGCATCGTGATGCAGGCGACCCTTGCGACCTTCGCGGTGGTCGGCGTCACCCTCGCCCTCTTCGCCAGCGGCAAGGTCCGCGCGTCGAAGAAGGCCACCAAGATCTTCATGATCGCGATGATCGGCTACATGGTCTTCGCCCTGCTGAACCTGGTCCTCATGTGGACGAACGTCCTCCCCGCCGACCAGGCCTTCGGCCTCTACAGCGCTCGCATCATGGGCATCCCGCTGGGCCTCATCATCGGCGTCCTCGTCGTGATCCTCGCCGCGTACTCGCTGGTGCTCGACTTCGACATGATCCAGCGCGGCGTCCGCAACCGCGCGCCGCGTCAGTACGCGTGGCTCGGGGCCTTCGGCATCATGGTCACCGTCGTCTGGCTGTACGTCGAAATCCTCCGGATGATCGCGATCATCCGCGGCAGCAACTGACATCCCGCGCGATCCTCGGGTCGCGAGTACGAGGGGGTCGCCCATTCCGGGCGGCCCCCTCGTCGTTCGCCCGCGTCCGTCGGGGCGGCAGGCGCTGGTTAGAGTGTCAGAATGGCCGCGTTGCTGCGCACCACCGTCGCTCTGACCCTTCTGGTCCTCGGTGGCGCGCCCTCGGCATCCGCGGCCGCGGCGACACCGGCCGCCGAGACGGTCGCCGCACCCACCGCCGTCACGGAGGAGCTCGACGAGGTCCGCTGCCCGGTGCCCGTCCCGAACGGGCAGGGCGCACGCCTCACGTGCGGCGTCCTGACCGTGCCCGAACGGGGTGCCGGCGACCCGGAGAACACCGTCGCGCTGCCGATCATTGTCATCGACAGCGTGAGCGAGTCGCCGTCGGACGACCCGCTGGTCGTGCCCGTCCTCGGCGATGCCGATGCCTTCGCCCAGGCGCTCCGGACCTTCACCGGCGCGGGGTGGACCGGCGACCGCGACGTCATCCTCGTGGGGCACCGCGGCACCGAGCTGTCACGTCCGACCCTGGACTGCCCCGAGATCGGGCGCGGCCTGGTGGTCGAGGACGGCCGTCTGCTCACCGGAGCCGAGGCGACGCCGCAGCGGATCGCGGAGATCACCGCGTGCCGTGAGCGCCTGACGGAGGAGGGGATCGACATCGCGGCGTACTCGACGCGCGCGATGGTGGACGATCTCGCGGAGTTGCGGGCGACCCTCGGCTACGACCGCTGGAACCTCTACGCGTCCGACCGGGCGACGCGTCTGGCGCTGTCGACGATGCGTTTCGCCCCGGACGGACTCCGCTCCGTCGTCCTCGACGGCACCGTGCCGCCCGGGGTCGACGCCCTGGCCGAAGAATCCACGGCCTTCCGCGCCGCCGCGAGCAGCGTCATCGAGGCCTGCGGCGCCGAACCGGAGTGCCGCGAACGCGCTCCCGGTCTGGAGTCGGCGCTCACCTCGGTGCTCTCGAGCGCCGCATCCGACCCGGCCACCGTCACCGCCGTCTCCCCCGGGGACGGCGGGCGCCTGGACGTCGTCCTCGACGAGGCCGAGGTCGCCCGGACGCTCGCGTGGGCCACCGCCGACGCGGCGACGGTCCGGGCGGTGCCGTTCGTCATCGACCAGCTCGCCTCCGGCAACGCCGAGGCGATCGTCCCGCTCCTGCAGCGTCGGCTGGACGCCCTGACGGCCACCGGCGCCGGGCTCGGCCTCACGCGTGTCTGCGCCGAGCAGGTGCCGTTCACCGCCGCCGAGGGGCTTGCCCTCACGGCCGAGTGCGAGGCCTGGGGTGTCCCCGCACGGGACGGCAGCGAAGCGGAGCGGGTGACGAGCGGCATCCCGACGCTCCTTCTGACCGGCACGTACGACTCCGTCGCGACACCCGCCTGGTCGGATGCCGCGGCGGAGGGCCTCGAGCGCGGAACGGTCGTGCGCGTCCCCCACGCCGGGCAAGGCATCCTCACCGGATCCGGAACGCGCGCGGACTCCCTGGCCCGCAGCTGCGCCGCCCGCGTGGCCGCGGATTTCCTCCGGGACCCCGCCGAGGTGCCGGATGCGGAGTGCACCGTGTCGCTGCGGCCGCCCGCCTTCCTCACCACCGCGCAGATCGATCCGACGACGGCGCTGTTCCGGGCCGATCGCGACCTCGTGCAGCAGCGCGCGCCGCTGCCGCTGGCGATCCTCGGCGCCGCCCTCCTCGCGAGCGTCGGGACGCTGGTCTACGCCGGCCTGTACGTCCTCCGCGGCAGCGCCCGCCGGTCGGGCGATGCGCCTCCGGGGACAATCCTCGCCGCGAGCGCGGCGGCCGGCGGGAACCTCCTCTACGCCGGCATCCTCGTGCTGATCGCCGCGAACGCGGACCCGCTCGCCCTCGCCTTCGGCCTCCCGCCGGCGGTCTGGCCGGTTCTGCTCATCCCCTTCGTCGCCGCGGGCGCGGGCATCCTCTTGGCGGTGCTCGTCGTGCGCGCGTGGATCCTCGAGGAGGGCACCCGAGCGCACCGGATCGCGGTCACCGCGTCGGCGGTCGCCTCCCTGGGATTCACACTGTGGCTGCTGGCCCGCGGCCTGCTGATGCTCTGACCCAGAGGGCGCGGTTCACGCGCGCGGCTGCCCCCGCAGGGCGGACTGGAGCCGGTCGAGGCCCCAGGAGAATGCCGCCTCGACGTCTCCGCCGAGCCGGAAGGCGCCGGCCCGCTCCATCGCGATGAAGCCGGTCATCCATGCCGTCATCAAGCGTGCTCCCGCGAGAGCGTCGCGATCCCCGACCAGCGCCGCGACGGCTGCGAGAACCGGAGCTGCAGCGTCCGCGAGGCGGTCCACCGAGGCGCGGGAACCCAGAATCAGCGCGAAGGCCCCGGGATTCTCCGCCGCGAAGGCGCGGTAGGCCCGGGCGAGCGCGGCAAGCGTCCCCTGGGCATCGCGCAGGCGCTCGGCGAGATCATCGACCGCCGCATCGGTGACGAGCACCAGCATCTCCTCCCTGTCGCGGACGTGCTTGTACAGCGAGGGAGCACGTACGCCGACCCGGGAGGCGACGGCGGCCATGGTCACGGCCTCGACGCCGCCGGTTTCGAGGAGGGCGCGCGCCGCCGAGATGATGTCGGCACGCGTCGTGCGGGCGGGAGTGGGCATCGTCCTTTTCCAAAGCTAAGAATCATAGCTATGATAGCTAGCATCCGTAGCAATCATAGATCCGACACACCCGAGGATTCCATGCAGATCGCGCCGCACCTCCACCGCATCGGCAACGACATCGTCGCCGCCTATCTGATCGTCACGCCCGACGGCATCACCGTCATCGACGCCGGCCTCCCCGGTCATTGGCGAGACCTGCAACGCGAACTCGTCACCCTCGATCGGTCGCTCGCCGACATCCGCGGCATCATCCTCACCCACGGCGACAGCGATCACCTGGGTTTCGCGGAGCGCCTGCGCCGCGAAACCGGCGCGCCGATCCACATCCACCCCGCCGATGCCGACCGCGCGCGCGGAGGGGAGAAGCCGAAGACGCCCTTGGGCCGCTTCCGCGCACTCCCCGTGGTCTCCTTCGCCGCGTACGCGCTGAGGAAGGGCGCCGCGCGTACCACCTATGTCACCGAGACCACCGACATCTCCGACGGCCAGGTGCTTGATCTGCCCGGATCGCCGCGGGTGATCGGCCTCCCGGGGCACTCACCCGGCAGCGTCGCCATCCTGAGCGCCGACGTCCGCGCGCTCTTCGTCGGCGATGCTCTCACGACCCGGAATGTCCTCACCGGCGATCGTGGGCCCCGACCGGCACCCTTCACCGATGAGCCCGCGCAGGCCGTCGCGATCCTCGACCGACTGCGCGGCACCGACGCCGAATGGATCCTGCCCGGGCACGGAGCTCCGTGGCGCGGCACCCCCGACGCGGCGATCGACGCGGTTCAGGCGCTCGTGTCGTAGCGCCCGTGGTACCCGAGGAGCACCGGGTGCGGCAGCTCCGCGCGGGCGATCTCGGTGAAACCCTCGGCGTCGAGCACCAGGAGGAAGGAGGTGCCGCGCTCGGAGTCCAGGACGACCGACAGCACGACGCCGTCGTCTTCGCGCTCGCGTCCGGGGCGGCCCGCGAACACGCCCTCCCCCGGGTAGCATCCGGGCTCGGACCAGATCTTCGTCGACCGGCCGCTCCCGTCGGCGGCACCGGTGTCGATCTTGACGAGCCGGTCGTAGAACCCGCGCTCCCCGCTCAGGCCCACGCCGTAGACGTAGCGCTGATCGGGGCGGGTGTTCATCCGGTCGTAGTCGAGGCTCGGCAGTTCGATCCCCGTGGGCGAGAGCTCCTCGCCGGTCACGGTACCGTCACCCCCGCGCACGGGAAGCCGGAACCGCCGGAGCGTCCCCGGCGGGATCCGCGCATCCGGCTCCTCCAGACGGTGGAGGTAGAACGCGCCGATGATGTCGGCATCGTCGTAGCCCACGAGGTCGACGACCACGTCGTCGCCGTCGTCGTACGCGTTGACGTGGTGGAACGCGAAGAACGCCGGGGCACGCAGGGTCCGCACGTGGGCGCCCGTCTCGCGGTCGAACAGGTGGAAGCGCGCGCCGCGGGGGGGCTCCCACCGGAAGTTCTCGATGTAGGGACGGAGCCACAGCAGGAGCGAGATCGGGTTGACCACGAGGGGGAATTCCGCGAGCACCAGGTAGCGCCCCGACATCCCGAACGAGTGGATGTACGACGGCTTGGCTACCCGCCGGGTGGCGAGATCGGTGCCGTCCAGCGCCCCGCCGTCGGCGAGGTCCACCTGACGGAAGACGTATCGGCTGGAGGCGCCGTAGCGGACCACGAGGTTCACGGCTTCGCCGCGGTCGCCATCGACGTGGGGGTGCACCGTCGTCATCCGCCCGAAGGTGGAGGTGTCCCAGCTGTCGACACCGACGGTCTTCAGGGTCTGCGGGTCGAACTCCACCTGCACCGGCGTCTCCGCCAGCGCCAGGTAGCGCTCGGCGAGGCGGGTGATGTTGACCTTGGCGCTGTCGGTGACCTGCGGGTCGAACACCGCCATCGCGCGGGCGAAGAGCGACCGGCACGGGTCGGTGGCGAACTCGGGGTACGCGATGCGTCCGTCGTCGCGGGCGGCGGAGTAGGCCTTCGTCTCGAGGAACCGGTTCGCGTACGACACGCGGCCGCCCTGGAGGGTGAAGCGGTGCAGCATCGCGAGTCCGTCGAACCAGTGCCGGTACCGGCGCTCCCCCACCTGGAACGTTCCGGGACCGTTGCGCAGCAGCGTGCCCTCGAGCCAGTCCGGCAGGATGCCGCGCACGGGCACGTCGTCGAGCTCGACCTCGGGGCTGTCGCCGAAACCGTGGGTGAGGAAATCCGGGGTGGTCACGAGGCGCTCCGAGCGGATCGGGCCGAACGGGCGGAAGTGCCCGCGCCCGTGCGCTCGGCGATGAGGGTCGCGGCGATCTTGCCGGAGGCGAGGACCGCGGGGACGCCGGCACCCGGGTGGGTGCCCGCGCCGACGAGATACAGACCGTCCACCTTCGGCGAGCGGTTGTGCGGTCGGAACCATCCGGACTGGAACAGCGTCGGTCGAAGGGAGAACGCCGCTCCGCGCGGGGTGTTCAAGACGTCGCGGAAGTGTTCGGGGCCGATGGCGTGTTCGACGACGAGATGGTCACGCAGGCCCGGGAGGTAGCCGGCCTCGAGCACGTCGAGCACGCGGTCGCGGACCCGGGCGTCGACGGCGGCGGCGACATCCGGACCCTCGGGTCGGGACGGGAGCGGCGGCGACGCGACGAGCACGTAGAGCGCCTCGCACCCGGGCGGGGCGATGCTCGCGTCGGTGCGCGTCGGGACGTGGACGTAGAGGAAGAGGTCGTCGGTGGCGTCGGGGGCCGCGCGGCGGCCGCTGCCCGAGCGACCGAACACCCGCCGGAGTGCCCGGTCGGGATCGCCACGGAAGAGCAGGTTGTGGTGGTGGAGCGGCGACGCGGGCCACGTGCGATCGGCGCCGAAGTAGAGGACGTGCAGCGACATGCTCGGCTCGACGGGGCGACGCGACGACGGGCGACGCGCGGCCGAGGCCGGCGCCTTCTGCAGCAGCTCACCATAGGTGTAACCCGGGTCGGCGTTGGAGACGACGACATGCGCCTCCCATTCCCGCCCGTCCCGCGCGCGGACACCCCGCACCGCACCGTCGTCGACGAGGATGCGCTCGACGTCGACGTCGCAGACGATCGTGCCGCCGAGGCGGGTGAAGAGGTCTCCGAGGGCGTCGACGAGCGCGCCGGTCCCCCCGACGGCGTAGTGCACGCCCCAGCGGCGTTCGAACTCGGCGATGAGTTCGTACAGCGCCGGAGTGGATGCCGGGTCGCCGCCGATCAGGAGCGGGTGGAAGGAAAGCGTGCGGCGGAGGAACGGGTCACGGATGCAGCGGTCGACCACGCGCCGCACCCCGAGCGCGGCGCCGTGGCGGAGGAGGTACGGCAGCATCCGGACCATGGCGCGCAGCTGCATCAGCGGCCGCTCCGTGTACGGGTAGAACACGTCGAAGATCCGGCGGATGTGCTCCTGGAGCCTCCGGAATCCGGCGGCATCGCGCGGGCTGCGGCGAGCCACCTCGGCCTGGAGCGCGTCGTCGTCGGCGTGGAAGTCGAACGGCGCACCGTCACCGTCGAAAGCCCGGTAGAAGGGATCGAGCGGCACGAGGGTCACGTGGTCGGCGAGGGTCTCCCCCGCGAGCGCGAACAGCTCCTCGAACATGAACGGCGCGGTGAGCACCGTCGGTCCGGCGTCGAACCGGAAGCCTTCGAGCTCGTACTGGTACGCCCTTCCGCCGATGCGGTCGCGCTTCTCGAGGATCGTCACGTCGTGACCCGCGGCGGACAGCCGGATGGCGGCGGCAAGACCACCGAATCCGGACCCGACGACGACCGCCCGCATGAGGGAATGCTAGTGGCGGAATCCGCACCCCGGGGCGGCCGCAGGAAAACCTCAGGGGAACCGACGCGATCCTCCGGGCATAGGGGATCAGCCCGGGAGCCTCCGTGCGGGGTGCGCGAGCGCCAGGGCGCACGCCGCGGCGAGGGCGGCGGCGGCGTGGGCGGGGTCGACCGCGCGCGCCGACGGCACCGCCTCCGCCGACAGCCGATCGCGGAGCGCGGCATCCCGAAGCACGCCGATGAGCGTCTCGGCGAGCGCGTGCTCATCGCCGTCGGGCACGAGCACGCCGCCTCCCCGCGCGAGGAGTTCGCGCGGGCCGTACGGGGCGTCGTAGGAGACCACCGGGCATCCGGTCGCCAGCGCCTCGGCGAGGGCGAGGCCCTGCCCTTCATACGCGGAGGTCGACAGGAACACGGCGGCCTGGGCGAGGATGCCGACGGGGTCGTCGGTGCGCCCCCGGAGGCGCACGACCCCGGCCAGGCCGAGGCCGTCGATCAGACGCTCCAGTGCCGCGTGCTCGGCCCCCTCGCCGTAGACGTCGAGGGTGGCATGCGGCACCGCCGCCCGCACGTCCGCGAACGCCCGGATCGCGTGGTCGACGCGTTTGCCGGGGGCGAGACGGTTCAGCATCACGACGCGGCCCGCGTGTCCGGTCGATCCGGGCGCGGGGATCGCGGTCGCGGGGATCTCCACTCCGTGCGGCGCGACGACCGACCCGGGGGCGTCTCCGAACCGGCGCGCGACGTCCGAGCGCTGTGCCTCGGTCGGCCACAGGATCGCGTCGAACCGGTCGGCGACGGCGAACCACCGGCTCCACAGCGCGTTGATCGGGGCATCCGGGGTGTACGGCGGCTCGAGGTGGATCGTGTGGATCGCGTGGACGATGCGCGCCCCGGGATCGGACCACGGCACGAGGAGCTCGCCGAGCTGACGCGACTCGCACACGACGACGACCGGCCGCGGGCCGGAGGGTGCGATCGCGCGTTCTCCCGCGACGACATGGTCAAGCCATGCTCGGTACAGGGCGCCGAAACCGGCGAGCGTGCCGACGACGGAGCCGTTCCGCCCGTGCACCCGCACGGCAGCGGTCGAGGTGTGCCAGTCGGGGTCACAGGCGATGACCGGCAGCCCGATCACCGGAGCCCCGTCAGCGCCGGTGATCGCGCGGTACTCCGGGGCGTCGACGGGAGCCGCGGCATCCGCGTCGGTCCCGCGGGCGACCGCCGCCTCCCGAAGCCAAGCGGCCGCGCCCCCGTCCGGATCGGCGGCCTCGTCGAAGAGGTTCCGCATCCGCTCCGGATGCCGCACGAGACCCCGCTCGGCGAAGATCGCGCGGTGTCGCGCGTGATCGGCCGGGCTCCCCGGATCCACCGTCAGCAGGAGCGGACCGGCGCCGCCGGCGACACCGGCATCCGCCATCTGCCGTGCCCGTGCGAGGGTCGCCAGGGTGAACCCCCCGTCGAGATCGGGGATGAGCCGGCTCGACAGCACCAGGTACGCGGCATCCGGGAATGTCGCGTGCGGGGCGGGATCCTGCCGCGGGATCACTCCCACTCGATGGTGCCCGGGGGCTTGGAGGTCACATCCAGCACGACGCGGTTGACGTCGCGGACCTCGTTGGTGATGCGGTTGGAGATCTTCGACAGCACGTCGTAGGGCAGGCGCGTCCAGTCGGCCGTCATCGCGTCTTCGCTGGAGACGGGGCGCAGCACGATCGGGTGACCGTACGTGCGGCCGTCGCCCTGGACGCCCACCGAGCGGACGTCCGCGAGGAGCACGACCGGGCACTGCCAGATCTCGTTGTCCAGGCCCGCCGCCGTCAGCTCCGCGCGGGCGATGGCGTCGGCCTCACGCAGGATCTCGAGACGGTCAGCGGTGACCTCACCCACGATCCGGATGCCGAGGCCGGGCCCCGGAAACGGCTGACGACCCACGATCGCCTCGGGAAGGCCCAGCTGGCGCCCGATCGCACGGACCTCGTCCTTGAAGAGGGTCCGCAACGGCTCGACGAGCTCGAACTGGAGGTCTTCGGGGAGTCCGCCGACGTTGTGGTGGCTCTTGATGTTCGCCGTCCCGCTGCCGCCGCCGGACTCGACGACGTCGGGGTACAGGGTTCCCTGCACGAGGAAGCGGATCGGATCGCCCTCGGCCGCGGCGTCGGCGATGAGGTCGGCCTGCACCTTCTCGAATGCGCGGATGAACTCGCGCCCGATGATCTTGCGCTTCTCCTCGGGGTCGCTGACGCCGGCGAGGGCGTTCAGGAACGTCTCGCGCGCGTCGACGGTGATGAGGCGCACGCCGGTGGAGGCGACGTAGTCGTTCTCGACCTGCTCGCGTTCACCCTTGCGCAGCAGTCCGTGGTCGATGAAGACCGCGGTGAGCTGGTCGCCGACGGCTTCGTGCACGAGCGCGGTGGAGACGGCGGAATCGACGCCGCCGGACAGCGCCGACAGCACGCGGCCGGACCCCACCTGCGCGCGGATCTTCTCGACCTGCTCGGCGATGACATTGCCGCTGTTCCAGTCGGCGGGAAGCCCCGCGGCCTTGTGGAGGAAGTTCTCCAGCACCTGCTGACCGTGATCGGAGTGCTTGACCTCGGGGTGCCACTGCACGCCGTAGAGCCGGCGCTCGTCGTTCGCGAAGGCCGCCACCGCGGTCGCAGCCGTGCGCGCGAGGACCGTGAATCCCGCGGGTGCCTCGGCGACCTGGTCGCCGTGACTCATCCACACGTTCTGCTCGACCGGCTGGCCCTCCAGCAGCACGTTCTCGGTGATGATCGTGGCGTCGGTCGCGCCGTACTCGCGGAGACCGGTGTTGGCGACCTCTCCCCCGAGAGTTCGGGCCATGACCTGGAAGCCGTAGCAGATGCCGAGCGTGGGGACCCCGAGCTCGAAAACGCCGGGGTCGAGGCGCGGCGCCCCCTCTTCGTACACCGACGACGGCCCCCCGGAGAGGACGATGCCGACGGGGTTCCGCGCCGAGATCTCCTCGGCCGAGACGGTGTGCGGGACGATCTCGCTGTACACCCCCGCCTCGCGGACGCGACGTGCGATCAGCTGCGCGTACTGCGCGCCGAAGTCGACGACGAGGACGGGACGTTGGGACGTCTCGGTCTGTTCGGTCACCGGGTGCCTTCCGAAGCGGGGACGGTGGACGACGCGGATGCCGCGGCTGCGGCCTCGCGATCGGCGAGGTAGCGGCGGACCTCACGGGCCACCCGCGCCTCCATGAAGAACGACAGCAGCGGCACGACGCCGCCGAGGGCCAGGGTGATGAAGCGCAGGAACGGCCAGCGCATGAGGCTCCAGATGCGGAAGCACGCGAACAGGTACACGACGTAGAACCAGCCGTGCGCGACGAGGATGAACAGCGAGATGTTGAATCCGTCGCCGGTGGAGATCATCTCGCAGGAGTTCGTGCTCGGGAGGAACAGCGACCACCACTGACAGTCGGCGCCGGCGATGACCGGGGCGAACCACAGGAACCCGCCCGTTCCCCCGAGGAAGAGCTCGATGTGCATCGGGGTGTACTTCAGGATCATCTCCGCCACGAGGAGGAGCAGACCGACACCGGTGATGATCGAGGCGATCTGATAGAACTTCAGCGCACCGCGGATGGCAGGGAAAGACGCGAGTTTGGGGGCGCGGGGCATGCCCCCAGTGTAATCGCGCGCGCGTATCGCCCCGCCCCCGCGGGAGGCTCCCCCAATTCCATCCCGTTCACTTGTCGCCTCCTGCGGGTGCGAAGGCCTCCGACCCGCAGGAAGCGACAAGTGAATCGAGGAGGGGCGTGCTCAGTGGCGCCGTGATGCGGGCGCGGGCGGCTCGGACCCGCCGGAAGGCGCCACCGAGCGCCACCCTGCCCCGCGAGGACCGGGCGACACGCGTCGGGTCAGACGCGCGCGGCGATGATCCCTCCGTCGACATCGATCGTCGCGCCGTGGATGTAGGCCGATTCGTCCGAGGCCAGGAAGCGCACGGCGAACGCGACGTCGACCGGTCGACCGGGTGTGCCGGCCGGCGATCCACTGGTCATCGCTTCGAGTATCGCGACAGCGTCGGCGTTGCCGGGAGTCAGGGTGGCGCCGGGGGCGACGGCGTTCACCCGCACACCGTGCCGACCGTACTCCGCCGCCCAAGCCTTGGTGAGATGGCTCAGCGCGGCCTTGGTCGCGGGATAGAGCGCCACGCCCGGGGTTCCCACGTTCGCCATCCACGAGGTGATGTTCACCACGACACCCCCACCACGCGCCGCCATGGCGGGAGCGAGAGCGCCCACCAAGTCATGCGGGACGCGGATGTTGGTCGCGAGGAGCGCCGCGACATCCGCATCGGGAAGATCAGCGGTCGGGCCGACCGGGAAGATCCCCGCGTTGTTCACCAGGATGTCCACCTGCCCGCCGAGCGCCTCGACCGCACGTGCAGCGAAGTCTCGCGCGGCGGCGGGACTCTCGGCAAGATCTCCTGTGACCACGCTCGCTCTGCCGCCGCGCCCGGTGATGTCGGCGGCGACGGCCGCGGCGCGCGCCGTGCTCCGTCCGTGGACGACGACGTGTGCGCCTGACAGGGCAAGGACGTGCGCTATCGCTTCACCGATCCCACTGGAGGAGCCGGTGACGATCGCTGTCCGACCGGAGAGACGGTCGTCGCGGGAAAGAGGAGGAGGAGAGGAGGTAAGCGTCATGGTTCAAGACTCCCGCTCGACATGACGGGCAGCTTGATCTTCGTCGGCACGACCTTGACGGAAACCGTCTGGGATTGAATGGTCGAATGGATGCTCGCACGTCGACGATCCTCGAGCGAGCGGCCGACAAGGCTCGCCGCCACGTCGGCAACCCTGCCCGCGCGGAGACACTGTCGCTGACGCTCGGACGCACAACAGCGCCGACGCCGATGCTGTTCGTGCGGTACCCGCCCTGCCTCGCGATGGTGCTCCGCGGTCGCAAGCGCACACTCGACGCCGACAGCCTCGAGACGGAATGGGGACCGGAGAGCTTTCTGATCACCCCGGTCAACCTGCCCGTCATCGCACGGGTGATGGAGGTGGGCGAGGAGGGCGACTTCCTCTCGCTGAACTGGCGGCTCGATCCCGCCGTCGTCAGCGAAGTCGCCGGCGCCCTTCAGCGGGACGCTCGAACCGCGCCGCCCGAGCGGTTGGGGACGACGACAGCCGAGATCGCGGACGCCGTCGACCGGCTTCTCGGCCTGCTCGACGCCCCGGAGGACGCCCCGGTCCTGCTTCCGCTCATCACTCGGGAACTCACACTGCGACTGATGCGCAGCGATCAAGCGCCACGTCTTCACGCCGCAGCGCAACACGCGCATGCGGACTCGGTCTCGATCGCGATCGACCACTTCTCCGCCGATCTGGCACGGGCGTGGACGATCGACGACGTGGCTGCGCTCTGCCACATCAGCACCGCGACCCTGACCCGGCGATTCCGCGACGTCACCGGGCTCACGCCGATGCGCTACCTGAAACGTCTCCGTCTGGGCGAGGCCCGTCGTGTGCTGCTCGTTGACGGGCGATCTGCGTCACAGGCGGCGTCGGCCGTGGGCTACCTCAGCGCGGCGCACTTCTCTCGCGACTACCGCGCGGCCTACCAGGTCCCGCCCACCGAAGACATGCGGCGCCTGTCGCGCGGATGAGGCCCGCATTCGCCGAAACCGGTGGGTTAGCCCCGTTCACTCGTCCCGAAGTGCGGGTGCGGAGGCCTCAGACCCGCCAGAGGCGACAAGTGAACCGGGTGGGGCGTCGGGGTCGGGGGCGTCCGCGCCGTCGGGGTCGTCCTCGAGGTCTTCGAGCTCCTTCTCCCACTGGTCGCGGGCGAGGCGGTACCAGAGGTAGAAGGCGAAGCCGGCGAAGATCGCCCATTCCAGCGCGTAGAAGATGTTCAGCCAGTTGACCGGCGACGACGCCTCGGGCGCCGGCGAGTCGATCTCGACGAGTCCCGGAGCGGCCAGGTCATCGACGATGAAGGAGCGGTAGACCGCGAGCCCGTCGGTGTCGCTCCACTGCGCGAGGAGCGCGGGGGGCGACATCCGCGTGATCGTCTGCGGGTCGTCGCCGCTGTCGGGAAGGGCCGGACCCTCGTCGGAGATGAGGCGTCCCGTGATGTCGACGACCTCCCCCTCGGATGCCGCGGCGGCGGCGGTCAGGTCGTCGACCGCGTCCTGGGCGACGGCGGCGTCCGCCGCCCAGCCGACCGCCACCGCGATCGAGGTGGGGACGGCCGCGTCGGCGAGCCGGAGCTGCCCGGTCACCCAGTACCCCTCGACGCCGCCGTTGAAGCGGGAGGAGACGATGAGGAAGTCGCCGGGCACCCACGACCCGCGCGTCTCGACGCGCTGACCGACGAACGGCTCGGGGAGGTACTCGCCCGGCTGGGTGATCTCCTCGAGCGGCTGGACCTGCTCGGTCGCACCGGGCGGCGGCGGGTCGGTGTCGATCGCGCGCGAGAGCTGCCACTGACCGAGCCACGCGAAGATCCCCGCGATCACGAGGCACAGCGCGAGAAGCGCGATCCATTGCGGACGCAGCATCACCTCACGGAGGGTCGGGGGGAACACCTCCGCGTCACCCGGCTCCGCGGGCGGGGCGTCCGGGGTGCGGGTCGTGCTCATCCGGTTCCGTAGGGAGCGACGACGACCTCGACGCGCTGGAATTCCTTCAGGTCGGAGTAGCCGGTCGTGGCCATCGACTTCTTCAGCGCGCCGATGAGGTTCGCGGTGCCGTCGGCGACGGGGGCGGGGCCGTAGAGGATCTCCTCCAGCGGCGCGACCTGGTCGACCTTCACGCGGCGGCCGCGCGGGAGCTTGGGGTGGTGGGCCTCGGGACCCCAGTGGTAGCCCTGACCCGGCGCGTCGGTCGCCCGGGCGAGCGCGACGCCGAGCATGACGGCATCCGCTCCCATGGCGAGGGCCTTCACGATGTCGCCCGAGGTGCCGACACCGCCGTCGGCGATGACGTGCACGTAGCGCCCGCCGGATTCGTCGAGGTAGTCGCGGCGGGCCCCGGCCACGTCGGCGACGGCGGTCGCCATCGGCGCGTGGAGACCGAGAGTCGCGCGGGTGGTGGATGCCGCTCCGCCGCCGAAGCCGACGAGGACGCCCGCGGCGCCCGTCCGCATGAGGTGGAGGGCGGCGGTGTAGGTGGCGGCGCCGCCCACGATGACCGGGACGTCGAGGTCGTAGATGAACTTCTTGAGGTTCAGCGGCTCGTCCACGCTCGACACGTGCTCGGCGGACACCGTGGTGCCGCGGATGACGAAGAGATCGACCCCGGCGGCGACGACGGTCTCGTACAGCTCCTGCGTGCGCTGGGGCGTGAGGGATCCGGCGACGGTGACACCGGCGGCCCGGATCTCGGCGAGACGGTCGCGCACCAGTTCCGGACGCACGGGCTGGGCGTACAGCTCCTGCATGCGGCGGGTCGCCGCGGACTTCTCCATGCCGGTGATCTCGGCCAGCAGCGGCTCCGGGTCGTCGTACCGGGTCCACAGCCCCTCGAGGTCGAGGACGCCGAGGCCGCCGAGCTGCCCCAGCATGATGGCGGTGCGCGGGCTGACGACCGAGTCCATGGGGGCGCCGAGCACCGGGATGTCGAACTGAAAGGCGTCGATGGACCACGCCGTCGAGACGTCCTCAGGGTTGCGCGTGCGCCGGGAGGGCACGACGGCGATGTCGTCGAACGTGTACGCGCGACGGGCGCGCTTGGCGCGGCCGATCTCGATCTCCATGGTCACGCCCTCCAGCCTACCCGGCGCCTGCGACGGGGAACCGGCGTTCGGTCCGACGCGCGAACACGCGCGAGAGCGCCGGATCCAGGGCGAAGAGGAGGAAGGCGATGGAGCCGATCCACGGCGCGGCGACGAGCACGACGGCGCTCAGGGTGAGCGCGCTGGCCGAATCGGCCCCCATGACGGCGGCCTCGCGGCCGGTGACATCCGGCATCAGCTCCTCGCGCCGCCGCCGCGCCCACACGAACTGCAGCCGGCTGAACAGCACCGCGCCGAAGAACACCACCGGCATCGCCAGGCGCCCCGCGAACCACTCCGAGTACTCGGTGGTGACATTGGTGGCGAACGGGACGAGGACGACGAACAGCAGGCGGCCGTTGTTGAGCCACAGCATGACCGCGTCCACCCGCGCGATGTATTCGAACTGCGAGACGTGCACCATCCACAGCAGGCACAGCAGGACGAAGCTGAGCACGAAGTTGAACACCTGCACGGTCATCCCGGTCAGCGCGGACCACATTCCGGCGTCGGAGGTGACGGCCCCGAGGGAGTATGAGGTGAGGTCGAGCACCAGCAGGGTCGCGGCGATCGCGAACACCCCGTCGGTGAAGGCCTCCAGGCGCGTGGTGCGTTGCGTGGACTCCGGATGCCGCCGCGACCTGATCACGCGACCAGGGTAGCGTCCGACCCGCGGGCGTCGAGGGCTACCGCTTGTAGTTCGGCGCCTCGACGACGATCTGCACGTCGTGCGGGTGCGATTCCTTCAGACCCGCCGCCGTGATGCGCACGAACTTGCCCTTCGCCTTCAGCTCGTCGATCGTGCGCGCGCCGACGTAGAACATCGACTGCCGCAGTCCCCCGACGAGCTGGTAGGCGACCGCCGAGACGGGGCCGCGGTACGCCACCTGCCCCTCGATGCCCTCGGGGATGAGCTTGTCGTCGCTGGGCACGTCGGCCTGGAAGTACCGGTCCTTGGAGTAGGAGGTCTTCTTGCCGCGGGTCTGCAGCGCCCCGAGCGAGCCCATCCCGCGGTACAGCTTGAACTGCTTGCCACCCTGGAAGACGATCTCCCCCGGCGACTCGTCGGTGCCGGCGAGGAGCGAGCCGAGCATCACGGTGTCGGCTCCGGCCACCAGCGCCTTGGCGATGTCGCCCGAGTACTGCAGTCCACCGTCGGCGATGACCGGGATGCCGGCCTCGCG
The DNA here is from genome assembly GCF_021654035.1 of Microbacterium aurantiacum. Classification (GTDB taxonomy): domain Bacteria; phylum Actinomycetota; class Actinomycetes; order Actinomycetales; family Microbacteriaceae; genus Microbacterium; species Microbacterium aurantiacum. The sequence goes on along the minus strand of NZ_JAJPDW010000002.1, from coordinate 536,042 downwards.
GGCGGCCTGGAACGCCTCCCAGATCGCGGTGACCTGGGGCACGCCGACACCGGCGACGATGCGGGTCGTGCAGATCGAGCCGGGCCCGACGCCCACCTTGACGGCATCCACGCCCGCTTCGACGAGCGCCTGCGCACCCTCGCGGGTGGCGACGTTGCCGCCGATGACGTCGATGTGTTCGAACGACGCGTCGGCCTTGATGCGACGGAGCATGTCGATGACGCCGGCGGACTGTCCGTTCGCGGTGTCGACCACGAGGACGTCGACACCGGCGTCGCGGAGCGCCTCGGCACGCTCCCACGCGTCGCCGAAGAAGCCGATGGCCGCGCCGACGCGGAGTCGTCCGTGCTCGTCCTTGGTCGCGAGCGGGTACTTCTCGCTCTTGTCGAAGTCCTTGATGGTGATGAGTCCGGCGAGCTTGCCGTCGTCGTCGATGAGCGGCAGCTTCTCCACGCGGTGCCGCGCGAACAGCGCGATCACCTCGTTGGCGCCGATGCCGACGCGACCGGTGATGAGACCCTCGCGGGTCATGACGTCGCGGACCTTCGTCGTCTGGCGCTCGAACCCGGAGACGAAGCGCATGTCGCGGTTCGTGATGATGCCGAGGAGGATGCCGTCCTCGTCCACGACCGGAAGCCCCGAGATGCGGTACGTCGCGCACAGCGCGTCGACCTCTTCGATGGTCGCGTCGGGGGTGGTGGTGATCGGATCGGTGATCATGCCCGACTCGCTGCGCTTGACGCGGTCGACCATGGACGCCTGCTCGGCGATCGCGAGGTTGCGGTGGATGATGCCGAGGCCGCCCTCGCGGGCGATCGCGATCGCCATGCGCGCCTCGGTCACGGTGTCCATGGCGCTGGAGATCAGCGGGGTGGCCACGGTGATGCGGCGCGTGACCCGCGACGAGGTGTCGGCTTCACTCGGGATCACGTCGGTGTGCCCGGGGAGGAGCAGCACGTCGTCGTAGGTGAGACCGACGAAGCCGAAGGGGTCGTGCTGATCCATGGTTCTCCTGCGCTCGGGGGCATCGCGGGCACGCTCGCGCGCGTGCGCGGGTCGTGCTGACGATTCTAACGTCGGCACCCCGCCGCTATTCCCGGCGAGTCGCGGCCATGCACTCTGCCCGTGCGGCACCGCTCCCAGATCACATCTCGGTATCCGCATCGATCGGAAAGTAGGCGAAACACCGACGAAACAGTAACCTCGTACCGTCGTTCATCACGGCCGATGCGACCCGGACTTCGGCGTGCGCGTGGTGCTGAACTGGAGGTTCCGTGGGTCCTACGACTGTGACCGCAAAGCAGCTGTCGCGCGGTCGACCACTGCATCGGGTGGTGATCATGGCCGGTGCACTGATGGCGGCGGCCATGATGCTGCTGGCCACCCCCACCGGAGCGAATGCCGCTCCTCCCGCATCCGCCGACGCCGTCGCGTCCGCCGACACCGAGATGGCACTCGTCGCTCCCGATGAACCGGGCGGCGACCAGGAGCAGACGCAGTTCTACTTCTCGGGACTCATCAACTTCGAGGACGACCCCGTCCCCGGTGTCGAGGTCTCGATCGAGGGCGGCGGATTCGACGCCACGACCGTGACCGACGCCGACGGCCGCTGGCGCCTGTACGTGCCGGAAAAGGACACCTACACCTTCATCGTCGACGAGGACACGCTCCCGGAGGGCGTCATCGTCGACCCGACCCTCCTGCCCGAGGGCATCGCGCCGGTGCAGGGCACCTCGGCGTCGTTCGAGGTGGAGTTCGGACTCACCAACTCTCGCGTATTGAACCTCTTCCTCGGCGAGGGAACCCGCGTCACCACGTCGTTCGTCGACCAGTTCACCGAACGGATCGTCAACGGCATCAACTTCGGCCTGCTCCTCGCCCTCGCCGCCGTCGGCGTCTCGCTCATCTTCGGGACGACGGGCCTGACGAACTTCGCGCACGCCGAGATGCTGACCTTCGGCGCGGTGATGGCTCTGCTCTTCGCAGGGTTCGGCTTACCCATGTGGATCGTGATCCCCCTGGTCCTCGTCGCCGGCGTCGCCCTGGGATGGGGATTGGATGCCGGGCTCTGGAAACCGCTGCGACGGCGCGGCATCGGGCTCGTGCAGCTGATGATCGTCAGCATCGGTCTGTCGCTGGCCGGCCGCTACGTCTTCCAGTTCTTCATCGGCGGCGGCACCTACCAGTTGCCTGGCGCCGGCTCGCCGAAGATCGACCTGATCGGCCCGATCAGCCTCTCCGTCATCGACATGTGGTCGATGGGCATCAGCGTCCTCGCACTGGCCGGGGTGGCGTACTGGCTGCTGCGCACCCGCATCGGCAAGGCGACGCGGGCCATCTCGGACAACCCGGGACTGGCCGCGGCATCCGGCATCAACGTCGACCGGGTCATCCGGGTCGTGTGGATGCTCTCCGCATCGCTCGCGGCGATCGCCGGCGTGCTGTGGGCCTACTTCCGCCCGGGCGTGAAGTGGGACATGGGCATGCAGGTGCTGCTGCTCATCTTCGCCGCGGTGACCCTCGGCGGTCTCGGGACGGCGTTCGGCGCCCTGATCGGTTCGCTGATCGTCGGCATCCTGGTGGAAGTGTCCACCCTCTGGATCCCGTCGGACCTCAAGTACGTGGGGGCCCTCGTGGTACTGATCCTCATCCTGCTGGTGAGACCTCAGGGAATCCTGGGTCGCAAAGAGAGACTCGGGTAGGGGCCGACCGTGGACTTCGGACAGATCATCAACCTCAGCCTCGGCTACATCTTCAGCCCGGTCACCATCGCGTACGCGCTGGCGGCGGTGGGCCTGGCGGTGCACTTCGGCTACGCGGGCCTGCTCAACTTCGGCATGGCCGGCTTCATGGCCATCGGCGCCTACGGGTACGCCATCTCGATCCTCAGCTTCGGCCTCCCCTGGTGGGTGGGCATCCTCATCGGCTGCGTGGGCGCGATGATCTTCGCGTTCATCCTCGGTATACCGACGCTGAGACTTCGGGCGGACTACCTCGCCATCGTGACGATCGCCGCGGCCGAGATCGTGCGCCTCCTCTTCACGACGCAGGTCTTCGACGAGTACACCAACTCCGCCGACGGTCTGGGCGGCTATCACGCGGGCTTCCGCGGCGCGAACCCCTTCCCGCCGGGAACGTACGGCTTCGGCCCGTTCACCTACTCGGCCGACCAGCTGTGGGTGCGCGTGTTCGGCCTCGTCCTCCTCGGCATCGCGGTCTACCTCGTCTGGGCGCTCATGCGCAGCCCCTGGGGCCGCGTCCTCAAGGGCATCCGCGAAGACGAGGACGCCGTCCGCTCGCTCGGGAAGAACGTCTTCGCCTACAAGATGCAGGCCCTCATGATCGGTGGCGTCTTCGGCGCCCTCGGCGGTGTGGTCTTCGCCCTCCCGTCGGCGGTGGTCCCCGCCGTCTACCAGACGTCGCTGACGTTCTTCATCTGGACGATCCTGCTCCTCGGCGGCGCCGCGACGGTGTTCGGCCCCGTGGTGGGCGCGGTCATCTTCTGGGTGCTGATGGCGTTCCTCGACGCCTTCCTCCCGGCCCTCGCCGCGGTCGGCGTCCTGCCGATCACCTCGATCCAGGCGGCGACCCTGCGATTCATCCTGGTCGGTGTGGCGCTCATGCTCATCGTGATCTTCCGCCCCCAGGGCATCTTCGGAAACAAGAGGGAGCTGACCTTTGTCAAGTAACCCGTCATCCAGCCCTGCTCCGGGCGCGCGTCGCCCGAAGACCACGGGCCTCGCCACCGGCGAGGCGGTCCCCGGCGTCGCCAAGACCGATCCGATCATGGTCATCGACCACGTCACGCGACGCTTCGGCGGTCTCACCGCCGTCGACGTCGAGCACCTCGAGATCCCGCGGAACGCCATCACGGCCCTCATCGGACCCAACGGCGCCGGGAAGACGACCCTGTTCAACCTGCTGTGCGGCTTCGACAAGCCGAACTCGGGCACCTGGTCCTACGACGGCACGCAGCTCTCCGGCATCCCGTCGTTCAAGGTGGCCCGTATGGGTCAGGTGCGCACCTTCCAGCTGACCAAGGCGCTGTCGCTGCTGACGGTGCTCGAGAACATGAAGCTCGGGGCCGCGCACCAGAAGGGCGAGAGCCTTTGGGCGAGCATCATCCCCGCGATCTGGCGCAAGCAGGAGAACGACATCGAGGCGAAGGCGCGCGAGCTCCTCGCCCGCTTCAAGCTCGACGCCAAGTCCGATGACTACGCGGCATCCCTCTCGGGCGGTCAGCGCAAGCTCCTCGAGATGGCGCGCGCGCTCATGAGCGCCCCGCAGCTGGTCATGCTGGACGAGCCGATGGCGGGTGTGAACCCGGCCCTCACGCAGTCGCTGCTCGATCACATCCTCGACCTCAAGGACCTCGGGATGACCGTGCTGTTCGTCGAGCACGACATGCACATGGTCCGCCACATCGCCGACTGGGTCGTCGTCATGGCCGAGGGCCGCGTCGTCGCCGAGGGTCCGCCGGACACGGTCATGAACGACCAGGCCGTCATCGACGCCTATCTCGGCAGCCATCAGGATGTCGACCTCGGCGTGGTGACCGGCCGTGTCGCCGGCGAGATGAACACCGAGGCGATCCAGCTGGTGGAAGAGATCAAGGAGGCCGAGGAGGCCGCCGTGCACGAGGCCGAAGAGGAGCAGAAATGACCGCCGATCCCACCGCCTCCCCCACTCCGCCCGCCGCCTCGACGGCGACGGAGGACCTGGTCGTCAACGTCAAGGACCTCTATGCGGGCTACCTGCCGGGAATCAACATCATCAACGGTGCGAACCTCACCGCCCGTAAGGGCGAGCTGATCGGGATCATCGGCCCGAACGGCGCCGGCAAGTCCACGCTGCTCAAGGCGATCTTCGGCATGGTCAAGGTGCGCGAGGGCGAGATCACCGTCGACGGCAAGAGCGTCGTCGGGCTGAAGTCCGACAAGCTCGTCGCCCGGGGCATCGGTTTCGTACCGCAGAACAACAACGTGTTCTCATCGCTCTCGATCGAAGAGAACCTGCAGATGGGGCTCTACCAGAATCCGAAAGCCTACGCCGAGCGCCTGGAGTTCGTCACGGGCATCTTCGCGGAGCTCGGCAAGCGCCTCAAGCAGCGCGCCGGGTCGCTCTCGGGCGGCGAGCGCCAGATGGTGGCGATGTCGCGCGCCCTCATGATGGACCCCTCGGTGCTGCTTCTCGACGAGCCGTCCGCGGGTCTGTCCCCCGTGCGCCAGGACGACGCCTTCATCCGCGTCTCCGACATCAACAAGGCCGGCGTCACCACGATCATGGTCGAGCAGAACGCCCGCCGGTGCCTGCAGATCTGCGATCGCGGGTACGTCCTCGACCAGGGTCGTGACGCCTACGAGGGCACCGGCCGCGAGCTGCTGAACGATCCGAAGGTCATCGGCCTCTACCTCGGCACGCTCGGGTCCGAAGAGGACTGAGCGCACACGCACACGACACAAGAGAGGAGCCCCCGGGATGATTCCCGGGGGCTCCTCTCTTCCTGCGTGAGTGAGACTCAGAGGTCGATGCGGTTGAACATGTTGTCCGCGTCGAACTCGAAGATGCCGATCGTGGCACCCGTCGGGTCGCCGTTCTCGTCGAACGAGATCGGTCCGGAGTAGCCGTCGTAGTCGGCCACGCCGCCACCGAGGATGATGTCCGCGCACTCCTCGTACGTGGTGCAGGTCTCGCCGTCACCGGTGCCACCGGAGACCTCCTGGAGCTTGCCGGCGATGTCGGCGGCATCCGTGGAGTTCGCGGCGAGGGCCGCGAGGGCGAGCAGCACGACGGCGTCGTAGGACTCGTTGGCGTACGCGAACTCGGCGAGATCCGAGTTGCCCTCGCCGACCCACCACTCGTTCAGGCGCTCCTGGAAGTCCTCCGGCGTGTTCGGGCCGGCGGGCGTGGTGCCCTTGGCGCCCTCGAGGCTCGCGCCCTCGGGCCAGTCTTCCGACTCGCCGAACTGGGCGAGGTTGCCGTCGACGAAGTACAGGTCCGAACCGGGGAAGCCGGCGTTGATCAGCGCCGGGGCGATCGTGTAGACCTCGTCGAAGGTGATCAGGACGATCGCGTCCGGGTCCTCGGCGAGGACGGCCGAGATCTGCGCGTCGAACGTGGTGTCACCGGCGTTGAACGACTCGGACGCCACGACGGTGCCGCCGGCGGCGGTGAACGCGTCGGTGAAGAACTGGTTGAGGCCGGTTCCGTACGAGTCGTTGAGGTAGATCGTGGCGACGTTCTGGCGGCCGTCTTCGGCGACCAGGTTGCCGAGCACCTCACCCTGGAGCACGTCCGAGGGAGCGGTGCGCCAGTACAGGCCGTTGTCGTCCCACGTGGTGAACTCGGCCGAGGTGTTCGCCGGCGAGAAGGTGATGACGCCCGCGGCGACGTGGTCGTCGAGGAAGAGCTTGGTCACACCGGAAGACGCCGCACCGATGGCCGCGGTCACGCCCTCGGAGATGAGGCGCGGGCTCGTGGTCTGCCACGCGTTGTTCGCCGCGTCGCCCGAGTCGCCCCAGACGATGTCGTCGATGGTGAGGCCGGTCGTCTCGGAGTACGCGTTGACGTCGGCGGCGGCGAGGCCGACACCCGCCTCCTCGGGCGGGCCGAGGAAGGCCAGCGCACCGGTCTGCGGGAGGATCGTGCCGATCTTGAGGGTGAGGTCGCGCGTATCGACGGGCTCGCCGGTGGCTCCGCCGCCCGAGTCGCCACCGGCGCAGCCGGCGAGGACGAGGGCGCTGGCGCCGGCGAGCGCGATGCCGCCGAAGGCTGCTTTGCGCGAGCGGGTGAAGACGCTCATCTTGCTCCTTGTGGGTTGTGATCGCGGGAACGGCTCGGGCGCCGACCCAGTGCCCTAAACCTAGTGCGGGCCCCGCGTCGGGAATGTTGCCATTCGTTAACGATGTGTAACGCACCCGAATCGTTACTTCGCGGGCCGAGATTGTGCAGATCGCTCGATTCCCGCACCCGATACCCAGGAGGGGTATACGATGGTGCGTTGCACCCCCCCTCCCGTATTCCCCACGAAGGAGTCCACCGATGACCCAGACCTCCACGTACCAGGTGACCGGTATGACCTGCGGCCACTGCGAAGCGGCCGTACGCACCGAAGTGACGAAGATCGACGGCGTGCGCGACGTGGCCGTCGACGCCGGCACCGGTGTCCTCGCGATCACCAGCGACGCAGCCCTGACCGACGACGATGTCCTCGCCGCCGTGGACGAAGCCGGCTACGAGGCGGTCCGCTCCTCGTGAGCGTCGTCCCGCCCGACAGCCTCACCGAGCCGCGCGCCCGGATCGGGCTCGACATCGGCGGGATGACGTGCGCCTCGTGCGCCGCGCGGATCGAGAAGCGCCTGAACCGGATGCCGGGGGTCTCGGCATCCGTCAACTTCGCCACCGAGCGCGCCGTCGTCACGGCCCCGGTCGATCTCGACCCGGCCGACCTCGTCGCGGAGGTCGGCCGGACCGGATACTCCGCCACGCTCCCCGCCGCCCCCGGAGACGCCGGCACATCCGCCGAGCCCGCGCCCGGTGCGGATGCCGGCAACGAGGCTCCGCGCGAGGGCACCGAGCTCCGCGCCCTCCGGCAGCGCCTCATCGGCGCCGTCGTCCTGTCGGTGCCGGTGATCGTGCTCGCGATGGTGCCCGCGCTGCAGTTCACGTACTGGCAGTGGGCGAGCCTCGCCCTCGCGGCCCCCGTGGTGGTGTGGGGCGCGTGGCCGTTCCACCGGGCGGCGGCGATCAATCTGCGCCACGGCGCAGCGACCATGGACACCCTCATCTCGATGGGTGTGACGGCGGCGTTCCTGTGGTCGCTGTACGCCCTCTTCCTCGGACACGCGGGGATGCCGGGCATGACGCATTCCTTCGAGTGGACCGTCCAGCCGAGCGACGGCGCCGGCGACATCTACCTCGAGGTCGCCGCGGGGGTCACCACGTTCGTCCTCGCCGGCCGCTACATCGAGATGCGCGCGAAGCGTCGCGCCGGGGCCGCACTCCGCGCGCTCCTTGATCTCGGTGCGAAGGACGCCGCGGTCCTCCGACCGGACGCCGAAGGCGTCCTGGTCGAGTCCCGCGTGCCGATCGCGACCCTCGCCGTCGGCGACCGCTTCATCGTGCGCCCGGGCGAGAAGGTCGCCACCGACGGAGTCGTGGAGGCGGGCACCTCCGCGGTCGACGTCTCCATGGTCACGGGCGAGTCGGTCCCCCGCGACGTCGCGCCGGGCGACGCCGTCGTCGGCGCGACCGTGAACACCGCCGGCCGCCTCGTGGTGCGCGCCACCCGGGTGGGCGCCGACACCCAGCTCGCCCAGATGGCGCGGCTCGTCAACGAGGCCCAGTCCGGCAAGGCCCGCATCCAGCGCCTCGCCGACCGGATCTCGGGCGTCTTCGTCCCGATCGTGCTGGTGCTCTCCGCCCTGACCCTGACCACCTGGCTCGTGCTCGGCGCCCCCGCGTCGTTCGCCTTCACCGCCGCGGTGACGGTGCTGATCATCGCGTGCCCGTGCGCGCTGGGTCTCGCGACCCCCATCGCGCTCCTCGTCGGCACGGGCCGCGGCGCGCGGCTCGGCATCCTGATCAAGGGTCCGGAGGTGCTCGAGTCCACGCGACGCGTGGACACCGTGGTGCTCGACAAGACCGGGACGGTGACGACCGGGCGGATGTCGGTCACCGAGGTCCGCGCTTTCTCCCCCGCCACCGAGGCCGACCTTCTCCGTGCCGCCGCGGCGCTCGAGGACTCCTCGGAGCATCCGATCGCGCGTGCGATCGCCGCGGCCGCCTCCGGGGAGACTCCGCTGCCTGCGGTCGAGGCGTTCCAGAACATCCCGGGGCTCGGCGTCTCGGGACAGGTCGAGGGCCGGGCGGTGCTCGTCGGACGCGCCGCCCTGCTGCGGGAGTGGGCCGTCGCCGTACCGGACGAGCTCCTGGAAGCGCAGACGGCGGCCGAGGCCGCCGGACGAACGGCCGTGCTGGTCGCCCTCGACGGAATCGCGGCGGGGCTGATCGTCGTGGCCGACGCGCCGAAGCCCGACGCGCGTCAGGCCGTCGCCGACCTCCGCGCCCTCGGGCTCACTCCGATCCTCCTCACCGGCGACAACGCCGGGGCGGCTCAGGCGGTGGCCCGCGAGGTCGGGATCGACGAGGTCGTCTCCGACGTCCTCCCCGCCGACAAGGTCGACGTGGTCCGGAAGCTCCAAGAGTCCGGTCGCGTGGTGGCGATGGTCGGCGATGGCGTGAACGACGCCGCCGCCCTGGCGCAGGCCGACCTCGGCATCGCGATGGGAACGGGAACGGATGCCGCGATCGAGGCGTCGGACCTGACGCTCGTCCGCGGTGACCTGCGCAGCGCCGCCGACGCCATCCGCCTCTCGCGCGCCACGCTCCGCACCATCAAGACCAACCTCTTCTGGGCCTTCGCGTACAACGTCGCCGCACTGCCGCTGGCGGCTCTGGGATTGTTGAACCCGATGATCGCCGGGGCCGCCATGGCGCTGTCCTCGACGTTCGTCGTCGCGAACAGCGCACGGCTCCGCTCGTTCCGGGCACTGCCCGCCGTCCCGTCACCCACCGTCCCGTCGCCCACCGTCTCGCACGCTCCCTCCCCCTCGCCCGCCCCGATGAAGGCACCCTCGTGACCGACGCCCCCGACCCCACGCACGACCACGCCCACCACGGGTACATCACCGACAAGGAGAAGTACCTCGCTCGCCTCAAGCGCATCGAGGGGCAGGCGCGAGGGGTCCACCGCATGGTGGACGAGGAGAAGTACTGCATCGACATCCTGACCCAGATCAGCGCGCTCACGAGTGCGCTCGAAGCGGTCGCCGTCGGGCTGCTCGAGGATCACCTGCGCCACTGCGTCGTCGACGCCGCGCGCCTCGGCGGCCCCGAGGCCGACGAGAAGATCACCGAGGCGACGCAGGCGATCGCGCGCCTGGTCCGCTGAGGGACCCGGGTCGCCGGCCGGTCAGGTCAGCTCGGCGACATCCGAGACCCCCCGTCGACGCGCGTTGACGAGCGAATCGACGGTGAGGACGGCGAGCGCGACCCAGACCAGGGCGAATCCGATCCACCGCTCCACCGGCATCGGCTCCTGGAGGACCCAGACGCCGATGAGAAACTGCAGGATCGGCGCGACGAACTGCAGCAGGCCGATGACGGTGAGCGGGACGCGTCGCGCTCCGGCGGCGAAGAAGAGCAGCGGCACCGCGGTGACGGCACCGACGCCGACCAGGAGCACGGTGTGCAGGGTCCCGGCGGTGCCGAGGGTGAGGCCGGTCGTCATACCGACATCGGTGAGGAGCACCGCGGCCACCGGCATCAGCCACGCCGATTCGAGCGTGAGACCACTGACGGCATCCACCGTCGGTCCGACCCGCTTCTTGACCAGGCCGTAGAGGCTGAAGCTCGCCGCGAGGGTCAGCGCGATCCAGGGGAAGCTCCCGTACCCGACGATGATCACGGCCACCGCGACGGCGGCGAGGCCGATCGCGATCCACTGCGTGATCCGCAGCCGCTCATGCAAGACGAGGACGCCGAGGAGCACGGTCGCGATCGGGTTGATGAAGTAGCCGAGGCTCGTCTCGATCACGTGCCCGGTGAGGGCGCCGATGATGAAGACCTGCCAGTTGACGTAGATGAGCCCGCCCGCGAGCGCCGTGAGCCCGAGGAGCCGCGGCTGTCGGACGATCCGTGCGAGTCGCCCCCACGACCGCGTCACCGACAGCAGCAGCGCGCAGAAGACGAGCGAGAACACGATCCGCCAGGCGACGAGCTCCCACGGCCCGGTGGGGACGAGCAGGACGAAGTAGAGCGGCAGGAACCCCCACAGCAGGTACGCGCTGAAGGCGTAGATCCCGCCGACGGTGCGTTCGCGCGGGGTGTCGCTCGGGGCGGCGTCCCGCGCGCCGGGCCGAGCCGATTCCGCGTTCACCGGATCAGCCTAGGCGCTGTGCTGCTCACGCCGAGCCGCTCCAGGGCGCGGGGACGATCACCCATAGCGCGACCGCCGGCTCGCCTCCCTCGACGCGCCACGTGTGCGGCTCGCGCCCCGGGAAGGTGAGGGCGTCGCCGGCGGTCATCGTGATCGTGCGATCGGTGAAGCGGACGCTGACGGTGCCCGACACGACGTGCAGGGTCTCGACCTCGCAGGTGATCGTGTAGAGGTCCGCGCCGCCGTGCGCGTCGGGCGCGAGGTCGGAGCGCAGCAGCTGCACCCGCTGCTCCCCGCGCGGCGAGAGCAGACGCTCGTCGGCGTTCACCCCGCCGAGATTGATCCGCGGCGCATCCGCGAGCGTGACGTGCTGGACGTCGGGCGCGGCGAAGAGGGCGCCGACGGGCAGGGAGAGCACCTGGCAGAGCTGGACGAGGGTGGCCACGCTCGGCGAGGTCTCGTCGCGCTCGACCCGGCTGAGGAACCCCTTGCTGAGCCCGGTGGTCTGCGCGACCTGCGCGAGCGACATCCCCTGCGCGGTCCGCGCCGCGCGGAGCTTCGCGCCGATGGGGGTCTGCGCCGCGTCGGCGGCGGGGTGGATGGCGCGCACGGAACTCCTGAACGGGTTGACGGCGGTGGCGCACCGCGCGTACGGTGATCGCGATAGTTGACCATAGAGTATCGAAGGTTGCCAAATATGCAACACCCCTCCTCGTCGGACGCGTCCACACCGATCGGCCCGGTGGACGCCAGCGTCGTGCCCCGGTTCGCCGGGATCGCCACCTTCGCGCGCCTGCCCCGGATCGAGGATGTCGCGCACGCCGACATCGCCGTCGTCGGCGTCCCCTTCGACAGCGGCGTCAGCTACCGCCCGGGTGCCCGCTTCGGTCCGGCGCACGTCCGTGAGGCCTCGCGCCTCCTCCGCCCCTACAACCCGGCGCAGGATGTCTTCCCCTTCGGCAGCCAGCAGGTCGCGGATGCCGGAGACATCGCCGCGAACCCGTTCGACATCACCGAGGCCGTCGCCGCCGTCGAGGCCGGTGCCCGCGCGCTCCGCACCCGCGCCGACCGCCTAGTGACCATCGGCGGCGACCACACGATCGCCCTCCCGCTCCTACGAGCCGTCCACGCCGAGCACGGCCCCGTCGCCGTCCTCCACTTCGACGCGCACCTGGACACGTGGGACACGTACTTCGGCGCTCCGACGACCCACGGCACCCCCTTCCGCCGCGCGTCGGAGGAGGGCCTCATCGACATGACGGCGAGCATGCACGTCGGCATCCGCGGCCCGCTGTACTCGAAGGGCGACCTGGAGGACGACGCGCGGCTCGGGTTCGCCGTCGTCACCTGCGAGGACGTCGAGGAGCGCGGGCTCGATGCCGCGATCGAGCGCATCCGCGCGCGCATCGGCGACGCGCCGCTCTACATCTCGATCGACATCGACGTCCTCGACCCCGCGCACGCCCCCGGCACCGGCACCCCCGAAGCCGGCGGGCTCACGAGCCGCGAGCTGCTGCGGATGATCCGCGCCCTCAGCGACCGGCGGATCGTCGGCGCCGACGTCGTGGAGGTCGCGCCCGCGTACGACCACGCGCAGCTGACGGCGGTGTCAGCGAGCCACGTCGTCTACGAGCTGCTGAGCGCCATGGCTCCCCGCGGGGGTGCGCGATGACCGGCGCAGCGCTTCCGGCCCCGACCGAGGACGACGTGCGCGCGGCCGCGGAGTCCATCGTCCGCGCGTTCGCCGCGAACGACGGCGACACCTACTTCTCGCTGTTCAGCGAGGACGCCACCTTCGTCTTCCACACCGAACCCGCGCGCCTCGACATCCGCTCGGCGTACGAGGATCTCTGGCGCGCCTGGATCGCAGAGGGCTGGCGGGTCGCGTCCTGCCGCTCGAGCGACGCCCGCGTGCAGACCTTCCCCGGCGGTGCGGTCTTCACCCACACGGTCCACACCACCGTCGACACCGCCGAGGGGCCGGAGTCCTCGATCGAGCGGGAGACCATCGTCTTCCGGACGACGGATGCCGGGCGACTCGTCGCCGTGCACGAACACCTCTCCCCCCAGCCCTGACCTCTCGCCGACCCGACCCGATTCCCTGAGGAGCCCCGAAGATGTCGCTCTACTCCCGACTGGAGACCCGCCTCCAGAGCAACGCCGATGACGCCGGCCCGGTGCGGGGGACCTCCTCCACCGGCCGGATCCTGATGATCTGGCTCGCCGCGAACCTCGTGGTGACGACGCTCCTGACCGGCACCCTGTTCGTCCCCGACGTGTCGTACCCGCTCGTGATCGGGCTCATCGTCGCCGGTACGGTGCTCGGCGCCGGTGTCCTGGTGACGATCGGCGCGATCGGCACCCGCACGGGTCTTCCGACCATGGCCCTGACGCGCGGGCCCTTCGGCATCCGCGGGAGCCTCCTCGCCGTCGCGGCGAACGTCGTCATCCTCATGGGGTGGAGCTGGGTGCAGGCGATGCTCGCCGGCATCGCCCTCAACTTCCTCGTGGCGACCCTCACAGGCTTCTCGAGCCCCGTCCTCTTCGCGGTGCTGTGCCAGACGATCGTGGTGATCCTCGCGATCTTCGGCCACGCCGGCGTCGCCCGCGTCGAGCCGTGGTTCGCCGCGGCGATCCTCGCCCTCGCCGCCTACATCTTCGTCGTCGCGTTCACCACGTACGCCCCGGCGGACTTCGCGTCCCTCGCCGCGCCGACGGAGCCGTTCTACACGCCGGGTCTCGCGTTCGACGTGGTGCTCGCGACCGCGATCTCGTGGACGGTGCTCTCGGCCGACTTCAACCGCTTCGCCCGCTCGCCGCGACGCGGGGTCATCGGCTCGGGAATCGGCTACACCCTGTCCACCGTCATCGCCATGACCCTCGGGGCCACGGCGATCGGCTACGTCGCCCTGCAGGGGCTGGAGGTCATCCCCTTCGACCCGGTCACGATCATCGAGCCCTTCGGCGCACCGCTGGCGGTCGCGATCTTCCTGTCGGTGATGGCCACGAACACGATGGTCGTCTACGGGATGGTCACGAGCGTCGTCAACGCCCTGCCGGGGAAGCGGGTCCGCTTCCTTCCGACCGCGCTCGTGCTCGGCGTGATCTCGGTGATCGGGGCGACCTTCTTCGGGCTCCTCGACCAGTTCACGACCTTCCTCGTGACGATCAGCGCGCTGTTCGCGCCGGTGTTCGCGATCATGATCGTCGACTACTACGTGATCCGGCGCGGCCGCTACGGCGCCGACATCCTCTCCGCCCGCGGCGGGTCGTTCTGGTACACCGGCGGCGTGAACGTCTGGGCCGTGCTGTCGTGGGTCGTCGGCGCGACCTCGGCCTACGTCTGGGCGTACGTGTGGCCGCTGCCCTTCGGCGCGACCGTGCCCGCGTTCATCCTCACCTTCGTCGTCTATCTGCTCGCCTCCCTCCCCCGCCGGTCGGCTGAGCCGTTCGGGCCGGCCGTCCATCTCGCGGATGCCGTCGACGAGGCGTCGGGATCGGAGCCGGAGACGGGCCCGCGACGGGCGGCGAAACGTGCGTGACCTGTCACACCCGGTTCGTGCGGGGATGACGGTCTACCCGGGCGACCCCGCGGTGTCGTCGGAGGAGGCACTGACGCTGTCGCGCGACGGGGTCGCGGTGACGTCGTGGCACCTCGGGTCGCACACGGGGACGCACGTGGACGCGCCCGCGCACACCGTCGCCGGTGGCCGCACGATGGCGGAGGTGGCGCTGGACGAACTCGTCGGCGACGCGGTCGTCCTGCGGGCGCCTGGACTCCGTGCGGGGCAGCGCTACGGACTGGCGGAGTTGGAGGCCGCGGGGCCGCTGCCCGCCGACGTCCCGCCGATCGTGATCATCGACACCGGCTGGGCGGCCCACTTCGCCGAGGACGCCGCGGTGCGGCATCCGTTCCTGGATCCGGATGCCGCGCGGGAGCTGCGTGCGCGCGGCATGCGCGTGCTCGCCGTCGACACCCTGAGCCCCGACCCGACGGAGCCGGCGACGGAGACGTTCCCGGTGCACGAGGTCGTGCTGGGCGCGGACGGGCTGATCGTGGAGAACGTCTGCGGCCTGGAGGGTCTCCCGCGCCTCGTGCGCGTCGGGTTCTTCCCCCTGCGGATCGACGGCGACGGCGCGCCCGTCCGCGCGGTCGCCTTCCTCCCCTGACGCGATTCTTCTTCGGTTCACTTGTCGCCTCTTGCGGGTCGCTGGCGCGAACACCCGCAAGAGGCGACAAGTGAACCGGGGGGTAGACGAACGAGAGAGGGCCGGATGCCGAAGCATCCGACCCTCTTTGCGAGAAACGCGAAGAACGCGGTTCAGCGGACGACGACCGCCAGGACGTCGCGCGCCGACAGGACGAGGAACTCGTCCGCACCGAACTTGACCTCGGTGCCGCCGTACTTGCTGTAGATCACGCGGTCGCCGACGGCGACGTCGAGCGGGACGCGGTTGCCGTTGTCGTCGATGCGACCGGGGCCCACCGCGACGACCTCGCCCTCCTGGGGCTTCTCCTTCGCGGTGTCGGGAATGACCAGACCGCTGGACGTGGTCTGCTCGGCCTCGACCTGCTTGATGACGATGCGGTCCTCGAGCGGCTTGATGGAAACCGACACGGGTCTACCTCTGCTTTCCTGTGAGACTCAAGACTCGTTAGCAACCTCACGGTGAGAGTGCTAACGCAAGTGTAGGCAAACCGCTGGCACTCATGCAACGTGAGTGCCAACTTCATGACGCCGGGTATCAGGCGCGGCCACCGAGCCTCCTCCCTTTGCGAGAGGCCTCCCTCTCCCATGTCGATCGGTGACGAAAGAATCCGATCGGGCCTCGCGCGGACGGGGCAGGCGTGGTAGACAGTTCCCGGGGGAGGCCGACGCCGAATCGTCATGGGGGACGAAATGCCGAGGCCCTACATATTGGCTGTCGACGCGGGCACAAGCCGCACCGCAGCCGCAATATCGCACACAACAGAAGATGAGGGGAAACCGCAGGTACACATCCTGCCTCTGGGGAGGCATGCTGATGCGGCACCGAGTTCGATCTACGTCTCCGCCGGGGACGTGCTCTTCGGCGATGCCGCAGAACGCAGAGGACTCGTGCAGCCGGAACGTCTCGTCCGCGAGGTCAAGCGCCGCGTGGGCGACGAGGTTCCGGTCAACGTCGGTGGGCGCACCTTCGCACCCGAAGACCTGCTCGCCCTCCTCGTCGACTGGGTGTCGACGGTGGCGACGGAGCGCTTCGGGCGCCTGCCGTCGTCGGTCGTCGTGACCGTCCCGGTCGCCTGGGGCACATACCGCACCGACCTCATCCGCGCCGCCCTCGTGCGCGCCGGCATCGGCCAGGTCGAGATCATCGCCGAGCCGGTCGCGGCAGCGCGCCACTACGAGGCGACCAATCCGCTGGCGCCCGGGTCGACGCTCGCCGTCTACGACTTCGGCGGCGGCACCTTCGACGCCGTCCTGCTCCGCAAGACCGCATCCGGTTCGTTGACGATCATCGGCTCGCCGACCGGCATCGAAGACCTCGGCGGCGCCGACTTCGACGATGCGGTCCTCCGCCACGTCCTGTCCGCCGCGCGGCTGGACGTCGCCACGCTCCTCGGCGATGCCGAGGCGCGGGTCGCCCTCGCAGGGCTGCGGCGCGAATGCGTCGAGGCCAAGGAGGCGCTCTCCTTCGACTCCGAGGCCACGGTCCCCGTGCTCCTCGGCGGCACCTCGACCGCCGTCCGCCTGACGCGCGACGAGTTCGAGGCGATGATCGAGAACGACATCGAGCGCACCATCGAGGTGCTCGGCGATGCGATGGAAGCCGCCGCGGTGGAAGCATCCGATCTCGACGCGATCCTCCTCACCGGCGGGTCCTCCCGGATCCCCCGCGTGGCGCAGCTGCTGTCGGAGCGGTTCGACCGGCCGATCGCCGTCGACACCGACCCGAAGGCGGTCATCGCCCTCGGCGCCGCGCTGGAGGCCGCCGACGCGGCTATCGTCTCCGCAGCGGATGCCGCGGCCGAGGCCGAAGCCTCCGACGCCGCGGCCGCAGCCGCCGCCGCAGAGGACGAGGCACCGCCGGCTCGCCCGCGCCTGCCCTGGCTCCGGCGCGTGCCCGCGGCCGCCTACGTCTCGGGCGGAGCGGTCGCTCTGGCCGCTGTGGTCGCCGTCAGCGGCGCCGCCGCGGTGTACGCCCCGGAGGTCTTCGGCGGCGACGCGCAGCTCGCGAGCGAGAACGGCCTCGACCGCGGGGGCTACAGCATCGGCGCGCCGCTGCCGACCAGCGACGCCCTCGCCGCTCCCCTCCGCATCGACGGTGCGCTCTTCACGGGTGACACGACGGATGCCGAGAAGAAGGCCGAGGCGGCGAAGCCCGTCGAGAAGGTCGAGGTTCCGGCGCCGCTCGCACCGGTCGTCGAGTCGCCCTTCCGACGGATCGACCCGCCCCGCGAGCGCGCCAACCCGCGCGCGACGCCCTTCCAGGGCCGCGGAGTGACTCCGAGCGCCGCTCCGCGCGGTGGCAGCGGCGGCGGCTCGTCGTCATCGCCGTCGAAGAGCCCGTCGTCCCAGCCGACGAAGAAGCCGTCCGCCTCGCCGACGAAGCCGAGCACAACTCCGACGACTCCGGCGCCCGGACAGACAACGCCGGCTCCAGGGCAGGTAACGCCTACGCCCGGACAAACCGGAGGCACGGGCGACAACGACACCGGCAGCGGCAACACCGGCGGAGGCGGAGACACCGGCGGGAACACCGGAGGCGGAGACACTGGCGGAAACACCGGCGGCGGCGGCGACACCGGCGGAGGCGGCGACACCGGCGGCGGCGCGGGCGGCGGAAACACCGGCGGAGGCGGAGACACCGGCGGAGGCGGAGACACCGGCGGAGGCGGAGACACCGGCGGCGGAGGCGGAGACACCGGCGGAGGCGGCGACACCGGCGGCGGAGGCGACACCGGCGGCGGAGGCGGAGACACCGGCGGAGGCGGCGACACCGGCGGCGGCGAGCCCACCTCGGAGCCGACCGGCTCGCCCGACGCCACACCCGGCGCCGAGTAAGGGACGGACGATGAGCATCACTCTCCACTCGCGCTCCGTCGCGCCCGCGACCGTCACTCCGCTCCCGCGCCTCGTGCGCCGCCAGGTCGACGACCTCCTCGCCGACGCCGACCAGACGCCCGTGCGGGCCCTCATCCTCGGGCCCGCTGGATCCGGTCGGTCTTCGCTCGTACGCTCGGTGTCGGCCGCACTCCGGGAGGACGGCATCCGTGTCGTCGACCTCGGCACGGCGGGACCGCTCGACGACGTGCCCGCCGACACGGTCCTGGTCGTCGACGATGCGCACCTCCTCGACGACGCGACCCTGCAAGCCGTGCGCGGGCGGGCGGCGCGAACGGATGCCGCACTCGTGGTCGCGGTGCGGCCGGACCCCACGCGGTCCGAGCTCGCGGCCCTGACGCAGGAGCTCGAGCGGTCGCACCCGCCGCTCGTCCTGGGCACGATCCGCGTCGAGGACGTGCTCGCGGACCCCGCGTCCGCGCACCTCTCCCGCGCGTGCGTCCAGGCGATGATCGATCGGTCCGGCGGGCTCGCCTGGCTCGTGTCGACCTCCCTCTCCCTTCACGACGACGACTGCGCCGGCCCCGCGGATCACCACGGGATCGATGAGGCCCTCGCCGACGCGATCGCGCACCGCGTGGCGTCCCTCGCCGACGACCTCCGGGCGTTCCTCGAGGCGGCCTGCTTCGCCGACGCGCCTCTCGGCGGCGACGAGCTCATCGAGCGCGGGCACGCCGCGGGTCTGCTCCGTCGGAACGGTACGCCGCCGCCGACGGTCAAGGCCGCCGTGTGCGCGAGCGCCCCCGCCGAGCGCGTGCTGGCGGGGTGGCATGGTGACACCGCCGACGGAGAGATGGGCGAGGCCCTCGCCGGCGTCGGCGACGAGCGCGTGGCCGCGTTCCTCCTCGACCGGGCCCAGTCCATGCTGCCGACCGATCCGCAGCGCGCCATCGGGCTCTACCGTGACGCGCAGGCCGCGCACGCCCCGCTCGCGGCGACGAGCCGCGGCATCCTCGTCGCCCATCACCTGCTCGGCGACCTCGACGCGGTGAGCGCGGGGCTGGACGCTGCGCTCAACGATCCCGACGAGACGGTGACCGATCTCGCCGCGGCGCACTGGATGGCACGGGGAATGGCGGCGCAGGCCGACGCGACGTATCGGACGCGTCCGCCGCGGTCGTTCGGCGGCCGCGTCCAGGCCGCCCTTGCGGCGCTTGCCCTCGGCGACCGTTCGGCGCTGGACGCGCTGACCGCCGAGCAGGCGCCCGCATCGCTCTCAACCGCCGACACCGCGGCGCAGTTCCTGCTGCGGGGCCTCGCCGCAACGCTCG
Source organism: Microbacterium aurantiacum (assembly GCF_021654035.1). GTDB lineage: Bacteria > Actinomycetota > Actinomycetes > Actinomycetales > Microbacteriaceae > Microbacterium > Microbacterium aurantiacum. Next base: position 516,726 of record NZ_JAJPDW010000002.1, on the reverse strand, counting down.
GCGACACTCCCGCCGCCGCGCTCGGAGACCTCGCCCGAGCCTCGGACCTCTGCACGGCGGCCGGATGCGGACGATTTCTGCCGGAGCTCCCCGCCGTCATCGCCGCCCAGTGCGCGATCAACGTCGGCGAGCTCGACGTCGCGCGCTCGGTCCTCGCGGACGCGCTCCGCGGCGGGCAGGGCGGCATCGCCGGTCGTGACCGTCTGCGCCTGTGGTCGGCGTGGGTGGCGCTTCAGCGCGAGCGGCCGCACGACGCCGAGGCGTTCCTCGCCGACGCCGTCGGGTCGACCCGCCCGCTCGACCCGCGCGACCGTCTCCTGGCCGACGCGCTGCGTCTGGCGACCGCGCGTCGGTACGGCGACGCGACCGACCTCACGATCGCATGGAACGCCGCGCGCGACGACCTCCTGCGCACCTCTTTCGACCTGTTCAGCCTGCTGCCGCTGACGGAGTTCGTCGTCGCCTCCGCGCGTGTGAAGGACCCCGCGCGCGTCGCGGGCTTCTTCACCGACGCCGAGGCACTCGTCGACGGGCTCGGAGCGCCGATCGGCTGGAGCGTGCACCTGCACTGGGCGGGCATCCAACGCGGCATCCTCTCCAGCAAACCCGACGATCTGCCGCCGCACGCGCGGGTCCTCGTCGCCGCTGCGGCACGCAACCGCATCGCGGCGATGATGGCGCACGCCGGGCGGGTCTGGATCGCCGTCCTCGCCGGCCAGGTGGATGCCGATGCCGTGGAGTCGGCGGCGATGGGGTTGGCGTCCGTGGGACTGGCGTGGGACGGGGCACGGATGGCCGGCCACGGTGCGCGCCGGACCGACGACAAGCGGATCGCCGCCCGTCTGCTCGCCTGCGCCCGTCAGCTGCACCCGCGCGAGGAGCACGGCCCGGTCGAGACGGGTTCGACCCAGGCACCGGCGGCGAGCACCGCCGTCGAGCCGAACGGACCGCTGTCGCCGCGCGAACGTGAAGTCGCCGAACTCGTGCTCCAGGGCAAGACGTACACCGAGATCGGGGCGACGATCTTCATCTCCCCCCGGACGGCGGAGCACCACATCGCGCGCATCCGCCGGCGGCTCGGGGCGACCTCCCGCTCGGACCTGCTGGCCAAGCTCCGGGCGGCCCTCGCCGGGGAGGACGCGAGCAGCGCACTCTACCCCGCGGACGACGAATCCGACACCCGTTCGGACCGAACCCCGTCGATCCCCGGATCCCCCTCCCCCCACCCCCTAGTGGGGGAGGACGGACGAGGGGACATCCACCGACGCGGTGAGAGCCGTACCCGTCTTACTGTCTAAATCAGACCAATATCGAAGGAGCCAACCATGAGTATGACGCTCGCGACGGTGGCAGACGCCCTGATCGAGTTCATCCTCAGCCTGCTGCGCGACCCCGCGCTGTCGGATGAGTTCGATGAAGATCCCGAGGCGACGCTGGCCAGCAATGGTCTGAGTGGCGTGACGGCCGAGGATGTGTGCGCCGTGGCGCCCATCATCGCCGACCGCCCGCAGGTCGCGCCCAAGCCGGCGCCCGACCACCCGATGCCCGGACCGCCGAAGCCTCCCGGACCCCCGGAGCCGCCGGCCGTCCACGAGATCATCAACATCAAGAACAACCTCACGTGGATCGACGACCGCGACACGATCGTCGACCAGTCCGTCAACCAGAACATCTGGGCGGGCGGCGACGTGACACAGGTCTTCGACAACGAGGCCATCGTGGCCTCGGGTGACGAGTCGATCGCCGCCGGCGACGACGTCGACGCCTCGACGAACCTCGACGCCTCGACCAACATCGGCAACGGTGCAGAAGGTGACGTGAACGTCGGCAACGAGACCGACGTCGTGGTCATCGACGACTCTTTCAACGACGAGTCCGACAACTCGACCAACACCGAGAACAACGCCGACATCGACGTCGAGGGCTCGTTCAACGAGAGCACCGAGACGACGAACACCGAGGGGTCGTACAACGACACCGCGGTCGTCGACACCACGGTGAACTCGGCCGAAACGACCGTCGTGGTCGACAACTCCAGCGAGGTCGCGGTCTCCGCGGAGAGCGACGCCGCCGTCTTCGAGACCGACGACAGCGCCATGACCCAGGAGTACGTCGCGGATGACGAGTTCTGACGTCACGGGACCCCGCGACAGCCCCGCGAAAGCGTCGGGCGCCACCGAACCCGCCGAGAGCACGGACATCGTGCCCTCGGCGGGTTCGCCCGCGCCGGCGCCCGTGGTGAAGGTGACGCCGGCGCGTCCCCCGTTTGCGGCTCCGACACGCGATGCACCCCTCCGCCCGGCCCTTTACAACAAGGAGGGCATGCCGGTCCTCGTCAAGATGCCGCCGCCCGCCTCGGTGCGGCTGGCGATGGTCTGCTGGATCCTGAGCCTCGTCGCCGGAGCCGCAGGCGCCGCGTATCTGTTCATCATCCGCATCCCGCAGCTCCCCGAGATCGCCGATGTCTTCCGCGAGGTCGAACCGGACCGGGCGGACGAGACCTACGAGCTCGCCGCGGACATCGTGTTCTGGAGTGTGTTCGGCGTCCTGGTGGCCGTCCTGCTCATCCAGATCACGCTCCTGGTGGCGTTCTCGAACCGTCGGCCGCGCATGCGGTGGTGGATCTTCGGCAGCACCATCCTGCTCGGCATCGTGTTCGTGCTCTCCCGCGAGATCATCATGGTCACCGAGCGCGGTGTCCCTCTCGAACGGATCCTGCTGATCCAGCTCGCACTGCTGGTGCTCGGCATCCTGCTGAGCATCCTGCCGGGTGCTCTACGCTGGACCGCCCGCAAGCACGACGTCCGGCGCGGATCGGAGCTTTCCTCGGGCGGCGAGTTCTGACGCCACCCCCTCGATGCTGCGGACGACCGTCCGACACGCCTCGGCGGTGGCGCGGGTGGCCAGCGGCGACTCCCCCAGGGTGCGCCAGCGCGCGAGGAGCTCTTCCACGCGCGCGGCCATGTCGGGGCCGTCAGCGGTCTCGGGGAGCCCCAGCCGCGTGAGCGCATCGGTGCCGGAGCCGCCCACGATCCGCTCCGCCTCGGGGATGTCGGATGCCGGGAGCACTCCGCTGCTCGTGCGGAGTCCGGCGAGAAGGGACAGTTCCCGCAGCTCGTGCGTGGCGGCGATCTGCCGCTCAATACCCGCGAGGAGCTCGGCGTCGCCGTCGCGGCGGCGGGCACGGACGAGCGCATCGAGCCCCGTCAGGACTCCGCGGCTCTTCAGGGCGGCGGCACGGGCGCGGAACTGTGCGGTGATGAAGCGCTGCACCTCGAGGAGTCCGCTCTGCTGCACCAGCCGCTCGGCGAGGTCGGTGGACGTCGTGGCGCCCGCGCGGATGAGGGCCGCCGACAGGCGCACCCCGAATAGCCCGAAGCGCTGCAGGAGGCGTCGGCGGTCGGGCACACTGACGCCGACCTCGTCAGAGCGGCGACAGAACCGGTCGACCGAGATCAGGAGCCGCTCGCGGACGTCGCGGTCGAGATCCGCGATCTGACGAAGCGCGGCGAATTCGCTCTCGCGGAGCGTCCGCGCCCCCTCGGCGAGGAGACCCGCCACCGGGATGACATCGAGCGCGAGGGACTGCAGCTCGCCGTCACGGCGGTAGCGGTCGGCGATCCGAGACGCGGAGAGCAGCGAGTCGATGCGGGCGGACCCGATCTCGTCGGCGCGGGAGAGGACCGCCAAGGCGTTGACGGTCTGTGAGGGGCCGGCAGCGGTGTCGCGGAACGCCTCGAGGAACCCGAGGTCTTCGGCGTGCACGTGTCGCAGCAGGTACACGATGGCGTCGGCGACGCTCGGAGCGTCCTGCGGGAGGAAGAAGTCGGTCGAGCGCTGCGAGGTCTGCGTCGACAGGGAGGCGATTCCCGGGGTGTCGATCAGCACCGTCTGACGCAGGTGCTCGGAGGGCCATTCGATGTCGATCCAGGCGACCTCGTCCGCTTTCCGCTTCCCGAGATCGAGGCTGAGACGACCGTCGACGCGGCGCACCGGCATCCGTACCGGTTCGCCCTCGTGCAGGTGCACCGTGATCTTCGGTGTGCGACCGTACCGGTACCAGGTGATGGTGCGCGTGCACTCCCCCGCGTCGGTGGGTGCGATCTGCTCGCCGATGAGGGCGTTGAGGAGCGTGGACTTCCCCGCCTTGACGATGCCGGCGAGCGCGAGCCGCAGGGGTTCGCGCATGCGCTGGTCGTAGGCGTCGAGGATGTCCATCGCCTCCGGGTCGTCGGCGTACAGCTCGCGAGCCCGATCGACGAGCCCGGCCACATCGGCGATGTCGCTCCGGCTCATCGGCCCTCCTGCCCCGCTTCGACCGCCTTCGCCGTCGGCGCGGCGCGCAGTTCCGCGGCGGGGACGTCGCGGGAGCCGGGGACCTCGGCGCGGAGGGCCTTGATGCGCTCGATCTGCGTGCGCAGCTGACGGACGCGGGCATCGCGGTCGTTCTCGTACATCGCCGCCGCGCGCTTGGCCGCGAGCACCGAGTCGGAGAGCGAGCGGTGCAGCTCTTCGGCGAGGGCGCCGAAGTGATCGCGCGAGGCGCGCTGCACGAACCGCAGGCGGTCCTTCAGCTGCTTGCCGACCTGGAAGACGACGTCTTCGATGTGCCGGCGGACGATGTTCTTCGCCTCCATCTGACGGCGCGCGAGCCGCGACGACATGTCCTCCTTGTAGGCGCGGCGCCCGACGAGGACACCGGCGAGGAGCGAGAGGGGGTTCAGAAGGGTCAGGCCCACGACGCTCGTCGCGAGGCCGACCATCAGCACACCGCCGTAGGAGCCGCGGACGCCGATGTAGATCTTCTCGGCGGCCGACAGGCGTCCCTCGTCGAGCCCGCGGATGTCTTCGACGGGATCGAGGACCCCGTCCATCGCGGAGACCTCGATGGCGGGGATCTCGAGCTCGCCGGCGGCGAACTCCTGCGCGACCTGTTCGGCGAGCCACGTGGATCGCTCGTCGGTCCACACGAAGGTCTCGGAGACGGCCGCGGCGACCCGCTGATCGAGCCATTCGGCGATCTGCTCCCAGATCGGACCGGGATCGCCCTCGTCGATGGAGTTCTCGGCTTCGCGCTGCACCTTGCGGAGGCGGTCGCGGAGGTCGTGCTCGGTGTCGGAGATGAGGTCGGCGATACCGTCGCTGAGGGTTACCTGCCAGCGGGAGGAGCGACCGCGGAACTCGTCCGCGCGCTCCTTGGCGTACTCGAGCTGGGCGATGAGGTGCGGCGTCTCTTCCGGGTGGAGGAGGGCGTTGAGCTCGGTGGACAGCGAGAGCGTGAGCTGGTCGATGACCGAGAGGAGGTCGTGGGAGGCCGCGCGCTGCTGGATGACCTCGGCGCGGCCGACGACGTCGCGTCGCAGGTGAGCCACGAGCGCCGGGAATCCGGACTCCTCGTTGAGTTCGCGATCCTGGTGACCCGCGGCGAGGAGGCGGAGGTCGCTCGAGATGGAGAAGAGCGGGATCTTGCCGACCTCGCCGAGGTGGCTCCGGTCGATCTGCTCGATCTCCCGCCACTGCGGGTACACGTCGGTCTTGGACAGCACCGCCGCGACATTCGGAGAGATCCGCATCGCGTGCTTGAGGAACTGGACCTCGGGCTCGGTGTACTCCTGCGAGGCATCCGAGACGAGGAGCACCGCGTGCGCTCCGGAGAGGGCCGCGAGGGTGCTGAGGGATCGGGTGGACTCGAGTCCGCCGACACCCGGGGAGTCGACGACGCGGAGGCCCCCCTTGAGGATCTCCCGCGGGAGGGACACTTCGGCGCCGACGACGTGCTGGCCGTCCTTCGGCTCCTGGTGCTCGGCGAGGAAGCGCTGCAGGTCGTCGATCGGGACGGGGACACGGTCGACGACGACATCCTCACCGGACTCCGTCTTGACCACCACGAACGCTTCTGGCTCCTCGCCGTAGCCGACGGCGGTGGGGACGCTGGTGGCGACGTCGTCGTCGACGGCGCAGATCGGCGCGTTGATGAGGGCGTTGACGAGCTTGCTCTTGCCCTGCTTGAACTGCCCCACCACGATGACGCGGATGTCGGGGTCGAGCAGACGCGCCTTCGTGTGGTCCAGACGCTGGGCGAGGTCACCGCGCCCGATCTGCTCCGAGACGAGCTTGGTGCGCTCGACGATCGTGACCAACGCGGAGGGATCGGTGGTGCCGCCGGTCGGAACGGCGAGGGGTCCGGGGTTCGATCGTGGGGAAGACGTCACGGCAGCGGCAGGTCCTGATCGGTGTCGGCGGAGGAAGGCCCGGTGACGTCTGCGCCCCAGATGAGGTCGGCATCGATGGTCCAGTCGCCGGCGTCGATGCCGGCGAGTTCTTCCGCGAAAGGGTCGGTGGTGAAGAGGTCCGACGTGAAGACGTCGGAGAAGGCGGCGTCAGCGGCCGGAACATCGTCGAACGAGCCGTCGGCGAGCGGGTCGCGCGGGTCGTCGATGTCCATGGCTTCGGTCGCTTTCGGGTCGTGGGGAGTCTACGCCGAGAGGGCGGAAGACGGGAGGGGCCCGCTCAGCGATTGGGGTTCGCTGAGCGGGCCTCTTCGTGCCGGGGAGGGCTCGAATCAGAAGTCGATGATGTCGTCTCCGGCAACGTTGATGTTGTTGACGATGTCCGTCACATCGATGTCGGTGTTCAGCTCCGTGAAGGTGAGGTCAGCGGTGTTGAACGAGTCGGCAACGTCGAGGTTGGCTTCCCAGGTGTTGAACGAGTCGTCGATGTCGACGTCGATCGAGTTCAGCGTGTTGACCGAGTTGTCCGAGAAGTCGTTGAACGAGCCGACGATGTTCTGGGTGTAGGTCTCGTTGCCCACGTTGACGTCTCCGCCCGCACCGTTGCCGATGTTGGTCGACTGGTCCAGGTTCACCGACGCGTCGACGTCACCGCCGGCAGCGACCGCGCCCTCGGCCGACGCGACGACGGCCTCCGACGCGGAGCCGATGACGACGTTGTCGCCCGCGACGATGTTGCTGTTGACCGACTGGTCGACGATCGTCGAGTTCGACGTGACGTGCGCGGCGCCGGTCGCGGCGGCAGCGGCGCCACCGTCAAAGTTGACACCGGTGTTGTACTGACGCACGCCCGCGTTGATCGACTCGTCGGTCCAGGAGTTGTCGGTGTTGAACGAGTCGTTCACCGAGTTGTCGGACGCGTCGATGGCGACGTTCGTTGAGTTGTCCGTCGTGGAGTTGTCGTTGAACGAGTCCGCGATGTCGACGGCCAGGTTGTCGGAGTAGTCGTTGAACGAGTCCGTGGCGTTGCTCGAGTTGTCGGAGTTGTCGGAGTTGTCCGAGTTGTCGGAGTTGTCGGAGTTGTCCGAGTTGTCCGAGTTGTCCGAGTTGTCGTTGAACGAGTCAGTCGCGGTCGCGTCGACGTCGATGCCGACGGCGGTGTTGGTCGAGCTGTCCGAGTTGAACGAGTCGGTGGCGGAGTTGCCCGAGGCGACGTTGCCCGAGTCGGCGATGCCGACGGCGGTGTTGACCGAGTTGTCCGAGTTGTCCTGAGCAACGAGCGACTCGTTGACGAAACCAATGTCGTTGGCCATGAGTGTGTCCTTTGTTCCCGGGGTCACGGCCCCGATGTGCGGTTGGTAGCTACAAGGTATGACCGGCACCTCGCCCCCCACATCGGGGATGCCTACGGGGATCCCCCGGGGCACCCCCGGGGTTTCGGGGTACGGGGTGCGGGGTGGGAGGGGGATCGGAAATCCCCTCACGAACCGCGGAGCCTAGGGTGGGACGGGTGGACATGGCCGAACTCACCGCCCTGCTGACCCCCGACGGTCTGCGCCTCCTCGACGAGATCCCGACCGTCGGATCGGCCGACGATGTGGCGCGGACCGTGTCTCGGCTGCGGGCCGCCGGCCACTCCCCCGACCTGGTCTCGGCGGTCGTCGGGCAGGCGCGGCTCCGCGCGCGGGCGAAGACGAAGTTCGGTGACTTCGCCTCACGCATGCTCTTCACCCGCGCGGGGCTCGAGCAGGCCACGCGTCTGTCGATCGCGGCCGCGCACGCCGGACGCTTCCAGGATGCCGGCATCCGTCACGTGTTCGATCTCGGGTGCGGGATCGGCGGTGATGCGCTCGGGCTCGCCGCGCTCGGGATGACGGTCGACGCGGTCGACGCCGATGAGGTGACGGCCGCGATCGCCGCGTACAACCTCGCCCCGTTCGGCGAGGACGTCCGGGTGCGACACGCGCGCGCCGAGGACGCTGTCGCCGACCTGGGATCCGCGGCACCCGAGGCGACGGCGGTGTGGCTGGACCCGGCGCGGCGGACCGCGGGGCATTCCGAGACCGCGCGCACCCGCCCGGAGGACTGGTCGCCGTCGCTGGAGTGGGCGTTCGACCTCGCCGCGCGGGTGCCCGCCGGGATCAAGCTCGGTCCGGGCCTGGACCGAGCGCTGATCCCCGACGACGTCGAGGCGCAGTGGGTGAGCGTCGACGGGTCGACCGTGGAACTGGTCCTCTGGTCGGGCGCGCTCGCCCGGGACGGTGTGCGTCGCGCAGCGCTGGTGTTCCGCGGGAAGACGGTGAACGAGATCCGGGCCGCGGAGGACTCCCCGGACGAGCCCGCGCGCGAGCTGGGGGCGTTCCTGCACGAGCCGGACGGCGCGGTGATCCGCGCGCGGCTGATCGGCGATGTCGCGCGGTCGCTCAAGGCTGGGATGCTCGACCCGCAGATCGCGTATCTCACGTCGGACGCCGCGCTGACGAGTCCGTTCGTGCAGTCGTTCCGGGTGCGGGAGGAGCTGCCGACGGATGCGAAGGCGCTCGCGCGGGCGCTCCGCGAGCGCGGGATCGGGACGCTGGAGATCAAGAAGCGGGGCGTCGACGTCGATCCCGCCGCCCTCCGGACGAAACTGAAGCTCCGCGGCGACGAGTCCGCGACCCTCCTCCTGACCCGGGTCGGCACCACGCGCCGCGCCATCCTCGCCGACCGCGTCTGATCGTCAGCCGGGCTCACCCGGGTTCCGCGTCGAAAACGCGGGACGACACGCGACGCCGGGGCCTCCCCCGGGCCCGCCGCGCCGAAATCTCCCGCGTTCTCGACCGGGCGGGGCCCGGGGCGGCCGCCTGCCGCAACGTCAGTCGAAGAGGTTGGTCTGGGTGGCGGCGAAGTACAGCCAACCGCCGCTGTAGACCAGCGACAGGGCGCCGAGGCCGATCGCCCACCAGGCCAGCGCCGTGCTCTCGAGCGCGCGACGGAGGGCGAGGAGCCCCGCGACGATCGCGACAAGCCCGAGCGGGAAGCCGAAACCGACGAAGAGCGACACGACGAGTCCCAGGAGGGCGAAGACCAGCGCCCAGGCCGCGAGTCCGCGACGAGGCGGTGCGGGCGAGGCCATGAGCCACTGCGCGGTGACGGTCGGGGTGGGCCCGGACTCGGTGCCCGGCTCTCGGGGCGCGATCTGCTCGGTGATGCCGACCGGCGCGGTCGGGAGTCGGTGGAATCCGCCCCGGTGCGCACCGGGGAGAGGCGATGCTTCATCGGCGAGCGCGACGTCGGGCGACGGCGGCTCGACCACGGCGGAGACAGCGGGAGGGATGCCGGGCGGCAGCGGCGGGACCGGTGGGCGCGCGGGGATCGGCGCGGCGGGTGCGGCCTCCGCGGGCGCGGTGGGCACCATCGGCGCGCCCGGCGCCTCTGGCGCGGCCGCCGGAATAGGACCGGTCGCCAGCGGCGGGATCGGGCCGGTCACGAGAGGGGGAAGCGAGGGCACGGGCGTCGGCTGCGCACCGCGCGAGCGGCGGCGGAGGGGCGGGTCGCCGGCATCCGTCACGGGTGCGCCTCGGCGGCTTCGCGCGCAGCAACCTGGATCTCGGTCACGGGCAGTGTGGAATCCGCCCCGAACTCGAGCGTGGATGCCGGTCGCCCCGAGCGGATGAGCTCGGCGGCGAGCGCGGCGATCATCGCGCCGTTGTCGGTGCAGAGCGACAGGGGCGGGATGCGCACCGCGACTCCGGCTTTGGCGGCGCGCTCCAGCGCCACCTCGCGGAGACGCCGGTTGGCGATGACTCCCCCGCCGAGCAGCAGGCGCGGGACACCGTGGTCGCGGCACGCGGCGAGCGCCTTCGTCACCAGGACGTCGACGACCGCCTCCCGGAAGGATGCCGCGACATCGGCCACCGGCACCTCCTCGCCTGCCGCCTCGCGCTGCTCGACCCACCGGGCGACGGCGGTCTTGAGGCCCGAGAAGGAGAAGTCGTAGCGGTGCGCGGCCATGTCGGAGGCACGCGACAGCCCGCGCGGGAACGGAATCGCACGGGGATCGCCGGACGCCGCCGCGCGATCGATCTCGGGTCCGCCGGGGTAGGGGAGGCCGAGGATCCGGGCGATCTTGTCGAACGCCTCGCCCGCCGCGTCGTCCATCGTCTCGCCGAGCATCTCCACGTCGGAGGTGAGGTCGCGCACGAGGAGGAGCGAGGTGTGCCCGCCGGAGACCAGCAGGGCGACGGTCGGGTACTCCACCGGCGCGGCATCCGTCTCCGGAGCACTGTCGCCGATCGGACGCAGGATGTCGGCGGCGATGTGTCCGACGAGGTGGTTGACGGCGTAGAGGGGCTTGTCGAGCGCGACGGCGAGCGCCTTGGCGGCGCCGACGCCGACCATGAGCGCCCCGGCGAGGCCCGGTCCGCTGGTGACGGCGATGGCGTCGAGGTCGGCGAGCGAGACTCCGGCCTCGGCGAGCGCGGCGTCGATCGCCGGCTGCAGGGCTTCGAGGTGCGCGCGGGCGGCGACCTCGGGCACGACGCCGCCGTAGCGGGCGTGCTCGTCCATCGAGCTCGCGATGGTGTTCGACAGGAGCGTCCGCCCGCGGACGATGCCGATCCCGGTCTCGTCGCAGCTGGTCTCGATACCGAGGACGAGGGGCTCGCGCGCCACGCCCGCGCCGGCGTCCCCGCTCATGAGCACGCCCCCTGCGTCGCGCCGGCAGTCGCGCCGGCACCGACATCCGCACCGGCGCCCGCGCCCGCGCCCTGCACCGTCCAGCCGGCGAGGTCGAGTCGCATGATGATCGCGTCCACGTCGTCGGGCTGGTAGTACCGGGGGCGGCGTCCCATCTCGACGAACCCCTCGCTGCGGTAGAGCTCCTGGGCGACCGGGTTGTCGGCGCGCACCTCGAGGAACACCGTCCGCGCCCCGCGTTCGTCGGCGGTGCGGAGGAGTTCGCGCAGCATCGTCCGGCCGCGCCCTCGTCGGCGCGCCGCACCGTCGACCGTGATGGTCTGGATGTCGGCATCCGCCGCTCCGGACACCGCGCGCAGGCCTGCGTACCCGACCACGCGGCCGGCCTCTTCATCGACGATGTAGCGTCCGTGCGGCGAGACCAGCTCGGCGCGCATCATCTCGGCGCTCCACGCGTCGGAGGGGAAGGACGCCCGCTCGAGCGCCATGATCGCGTCGAGATCGGATGCCTCGGCGGTGCGGATGCTCACGCGATCACCTTCTTGCGGGGTGCCGGCAGGGTCACATCGGGCGAGCGGAGGTACAGCGCGTCGTCCGGTCCGATCACGCGCCCGGCGGCCACGGCGCGGGCGGCGGCGACGGCGAGGAGGGAGGCGGGGATCCGTTCGGCATCCCGACGCAGGATGCCGCCGGCGGCGAGCAGCCCGTCGATCTCGGTGCGGAGGGCGAGCGCCGGTTCGGCGAGTCGGCGCGGGAGGCCGTCGTCGTCGAGGCCACGGTAGACGGTGTACGCGACCTCGCGGCGGCGGGCGTCGGTGACGACGGCGAACGCCTCGTCGTCGGCATCGTCGAGTCCGCCGGTGAGCGCACTGTGAAGGAGGAGTTCGAGGGCGACGGCGTCGTGGCTCACGACCGGGACCACACGGATGCCGCGCCCGCGGTCACCGCCGAGGGCGAAGGCGCGCGCGGCGGCGATGCCGACCCGGAGGCCGGTGAAAGGCCCGGGACCCATGCCCGCGGCGACGCGGGTGATGTCGGCGGAGACCGCGCCGGCCTCGGCGAGGACCCGCTCGAGGAGCGAGCCGATGACTTCGGCGTGACCGCGCGGATCGACGCTCTCGACCTCGGCGCGGACGTGCCCGTCGTCGTCGATCACCGCGACGGCGGTGCCGAGGGAGGTGTCGATGCCGAGGATCACGGTTCCCAGGGTAGTCGGGGTGCCCGCGGCGGTGCGCTCAGGGCCGCCGGTCAGGGCCGCCGGGTCACCGTCACGAGCCGCGGGGCGGCCGCGTCGAGTTCGTCCTCGCGCCCGATCGTGCCGCACGCGTTGTCGACACCGTGTCCGTGCCACTCGCGACCGATCTCCACGTCCCACCACGTGTCGCGGAGGCCCTCGACCATGCCGCGTCCCCACTCGACGATCGTGACCGAACCGTCGAGGTCGAGGTCGAGGTCGTCCAGCTCGGCGGGCGAGCCGAGCCGGTAGGCGTCGACGTGGATGAGCGGCATCCGTCCGACGAGGGACGGGTGCGTCCGCGCGATGACGAATGTGGGGCTCTGGATCGGACCGCGGACGCCGAGGGCCTCGGCGATGCCGCGGGTGAGGGTCGTCTTCCCCGCCCCGAGAGGGCCGGTGAGGACGACGAGGTCGCCGGGTCCGAGGAGGGCGCCGATCTCGCGCCCGAGGTCTTCCATCGCTTCCGGAGAAGCGATCTCGCGCTCGCCGATCAGCGCGTCGAGTCCGGCCATGGTGCGCTCCTCCCCCGTGCCCGGCCTCACGCTGTCGCCGGTCACGACGTCACCGGCGTGCGGACGACGCGCGGTCCGATGCGCGTGACGATCTCGTAGTTGATCGTGTCGGCGGCGCGCGCCCACTCGTCGGCGGACGGCATCCCGAGCGTGGGATCGCCGAAGAGCACCGCCTCGTCGCCGACCGCGACGGGATGGTCGCCGACGTCGACGACGAACTGGTCCATGGCGATCCGGCCGCTCACGGCGAAGCGGCGTCCGCCGATCACCACCGGACCGGCGCTCGAGGCCTGCCGCGGGACGCCGTCGGCATAGCCCAGGGGCACGAGCGCGAGGGTGGTCTCGGCATCCGTGCGGTGGGTGTAGCCGTACGAGACACCGGCGCCGGCCGGCACGCGCCGGACCGCCGCGACCGGCGCGCGGAGGGTCATCGCGGGGCGGAGGCCGAGGTCGGCGGAGGTCTTGTCGTCGAACGGGGACAGACCGTAGATCGACACCCCCAGGCGCACGCAGCCGAACCGCGCCTCGGGGAGGGCGATCGCCGCGTGCGAGGCCGCGAGGTGCCGGAGGGGCGGGGCGAGGCCGGCGACCGCGGCGGCGCCGAGGCCTTCTTCGAACCGGCGGAGGGCTGCCCGGTCGTCGTCGACGGAGGTGTTGGAGAGGTGCGAGAAGATCCCGCGGACGCGCAGGTGTCCGATGCGCTCGAGCCGTGCGGCTTCGGCGAAGAGGACCCGCCAGTCGGCCGGGGCGACCCCGTTGCGCGAGAGGCCCGTCTCGAGCTTCAGGTGCACGGCGACGGGATGATCGGCGGATGCCGCGGCCGCGGCCTGCTGCAGCTGCTCGTAGCGCGAGATCCCGAGCTCGATGCCGTGGGCGGCGGCCTCGCGGAAGTCCTCGCCGGGTGCGTGCAGCCACGCGAGGACCGGCGCGTCGATGCCGCCGCGGCGGAGCGCGAGCGCCTCGCCGACGTCGGCGACGCCGAGCCGGGCGGCGCCGCCCGCGAGCGCGGCGGCGGCGGAGCGCACCGCGCCGTGGCCGTACCCGTCGGCCTTGACGACGGCGATGACCTCCGACCCGGTGAGGGCGCGGAGGTGGCGGACGTTGTGCTCGATCGCCGAGACGTCGACGAGCGCTTCGCGGAAGCGCGGCGTGGCCGGGAGGCTCATGCGTGCTCTCCCGGAACGGTCGGCGGAGCGTGTCCCGCTTCGGCGACGACGTACGCGGTCGCGAGGTTCGCGTCGTGCGACATCGACAGGTGCAGCGTCGTGATCCCGCGGGCGGCGACGACCTCGGCGGTCGACCCGGTGAGGGTGAACCACGGACGCCCCGACGCTTCGGGGGTGATCTCGATCTCGGTCCAGTGGACGCCGTCCGAACCGCCGAGAGCCTTGATGAGCGCTTCCTTGGCGGCGTAGCGGGCGGCGAGCGAGCGGGGCTTGCGCTCGCGCTCGGATGCCGAGAACAGGCGCTCGGCGAGGCGCGGGGTCCGCGCGAGGGTGCGCTCGAAGCGGTCGATGTCGACCAGGTCGATGCCGATCCCGACGATCACCGGGGCCTCCCTCCGCGCCGCGGCGCGGCATCCGCCACTTTATCGCGCGCCGTGCCCCGAGCCTTCGGCGCGGAGTCGGTGAAAGCGCGGGCACCGGCTCGCGCGTCGAAAACGCGGGAGATCGGGGCGTCGGGGCCGACCGCCGGGGCCGGCGACCGCGTGTCGTCCCGCGTTTTCGACGCGAGACCGCGGTGCCGGCCTCCGGGGTGTCCGCCTCAGGCGGCGCGGCGGCGGATGACCAGCAGCGCCCCCAGGGCGAGGAGCAGGAGCGCGCCGCCCGCGGCGAGCCCGAGCGCGAGCCCGTCGGTGCCGGTGGCGGGGAGCGCCCCCGGCCCGGCGGCGTTCCCGGAGTCGGCCGGCGCGCCGGTCACGGGCGGGTCGACCGGGTCGATCGGGGCCCCGCCGGCGGCGGGGAGGACCTCCAGGCCCGCCCAGCCGAGGACGCCGTCCGCGGTCTGCACCACGAGCGTGTGCGCACCGGTGGCGGTACCGGCCGGGACCACGGCCCAGACGGTGCCGTCGGCGCCGACCTGGGTCCACGTCCCGAGCGCGACCGGGTCGGAGTGCAGCCACAGCTGGACCCAGGTCCCGGCGAGCGCAGCATCCATGCGGACGGTGAACGGGTCGCCGATGCGGACGGCATCCGGCACCGTGATGGCGCCCTCGAGAGCCGGGTCGATGTCGTCGAGCGCGACCGGCACCGACGGGGTCTGCGGACGTCCGTCGCCGGCCTCGCCGTCGCCGGGTCCCTCGCCGTCACCGGGCCCCTCACCGTCACCGGGCCCCTCACCGTCACCAGGGCCCTCGCCGTCACCCGGCCCTTCGGCCGCCTCGACGATCAGCGTCCGCACTTCCGAATCCGCCGTCGCCCCGTACGGGTCGACCGAGGTGAGGTACCACCCGTGCGTGCCGAGACCCGGCTGCCACGAGGCGGTGACGTCCGCACCGCTCTCGACGTCGGCGAGCTCCGCGATCGGCGTCGAGGTCAGGATGTCGGCTCGGAACGCGTCGGTTGCGAGCACCTTCTGCATCGGCTGGATGCCGAGCCCCGCATAGGGCATCGAGAACTCCTGGTGCTCGAGCTCCAGGGTCGGGTCGTCGGCGTTGTAGTCGGCGAGTGACGGGCTGTAGGTGCGCGAGATGACCTGCTGCCCCGCGTTGTCGAAGTGCATCAGACGGAGGTAGCCCATGCCTCCCTCGGCGAGCCCCTGGTAGTCGAAGAGGATCTGGTAGACCTCGCGCTCCTCGATGCCGTCACCGTCGTCGTCGAACGTGTCGATGCGCGTGAAGGCGTCGTGATAGTGGCCGGAGAACACCGTCCGGACGTTGGGATTCGGCGCGACGACCTCCTCGAGGATCCGCTGCGGCATGGGCCCGAGTCCGCCGGTGGTCAGCATGTACTCGTGCAGGTTCAGCATGACCGTGCGCTCGGGGTACTGCGCGATGATCTCGTTCATCCAGTCGATCTCGGCATCCGCCGGTCCCCAGCCCATGTACAGCATGAGGAAGTCGATGCCGCCCGCGGTGATGAGGTCGTAGTGTCCGCGGTTGTCGAGGTAGTCGCCGCCCCACCAGGGGTTGTCCTGGAACCGCGCCGCCCCGAAGTACCGGCTGTAGTTGTCGTAGTTCGCGTCGAACGCGCCCACGTCGTGGTTGCCGGCGAGGACGCCGTAGGGCAGTCCCGCCTGGTCGAGCATGGCGTAGGCCGGGTCGGCCCGCTCCCACTGCGCCAGGTCTTCGGCGACGTTGACGACGTCGCCGGTGTGGAAGAGGTACTGCAGGTTCAGGTCGGCCCGTTCCGCCAGCAGGTACTCGTGCATGGCGAGCTGGTGGTGGTAGAAGGTCTCGTTGTAGTACTGCGTGTCGGACTCCCACGCGAAGGTGAAGTCGTACTCCGACCGCGGGGTGTCCTCCGGGTGGTTCGGCTCGATCGCGCTGTCGCGCGCGGAGAGGTTCTCCCCGGCGAAGCCCTCCGAGTGCTGCACGAGCACGGTCACGATCCCGTCGGCGACGTGGCCGGCGACCGGCACCATCGCTTCCAGCGTGAACGCGGTGGGCGCACCGCCGGTGGTCAGCGCGCGGTCGAACTCGTGCCACGCGCCGTCGGTGCCGAGGACGTACAGGAGCACCTTCGCGTCGGCGTTGGCCGAGCCGTCCCAGCGCACGCGCACGCGGGCGTCATCGCCGGACTCGGCCGGGACCTCCACCTCGAACAGCTGGTACGGGAACGCGGTGTCCGACGTCTGGGTCGCGGCATCCTCGTCCCAGCGGCCGATCTGCGCGGCCTCCTCGGTGGTCAGCGCGCGTGCGGCCGTGCGGTCGGTCGACAGCGCCGTGCCGGTCTCGCCGGTGAAGGCCTGGATGCCTTCGCCGATCGCGGGACGATACGCCTCGCGGAACGCCACGTCCAACACGTCGCCGGTCGGGTCGGTCGCGCGGGCGGCGAGGTCGATCTCGTCGTCCTCGGTGAAGACGGCCCCGTCCTCCGGCGAGAGGAGCTCGTTGCCGGGCTCCTCGACCGGGGTCGCGAACACGACGGTGCGTTCGGCGACGTTGCCCGCGGCATCCGTCGCCCGGAACAGCACCGTGTGGTCGCCGTCGCCGAGTGAGAGGGACCCGGTCAGGTACGGCAACTCGATCGCGCGCCCGTCGAGGGTGGCGGAGAGCGCGGTGACGCCGGCTCCGGCATCCGTCGCCTGACCGTCGATGACGAACTCGCCCTGGTAGAGGCGGCCCTCCTCGAGATCGGTGGTGATCTCGGGCGCGGTGTTGTCGACGTTCACGCCGACCTCGACCGTGTTCTCACCGGATGCCGCAGCCACGCGGTGCGGGCCGTCGGCGACGGTCGTGGTGTCCCACGTGTAGCCGACCGCGGTGCGCGCGTCCGCGGGGATCGTGAAGGTGCCGTCGAAGTTGTCGAGGCGCCCCGTGCTGTCACCCATCGGCAGGATGCGGGTGGGGTCGTCGTATCCGGCGGGGGTCAGCGTGCGACCGTCGGGCAGGATCAGGCGGACGCCGCGGATCGAGAAGTCGTCGTTGTTCTCGTTCAGGTCGATGCCGGGCTTGGCCTTCGTGCCCGCCCACACCCCGATCGTGACCTCGTCGCCTTCCAGGTACGACACGGGGACCTCGACCGAGATCGTCTCCCAGTTCGCGTAGGTGCCGCGCTCGAAGATGTGCAGGATGTCGTCGCCGATGAGCACGCCGTTGCGGAAGAGGTTGTCGGTGCCGCTCGCCTCGAACGCGAACACGGCGGGGAGCTCGATGCGCGGATCGGCCGCGACCTCGGTGCCGTCGATCGAGAGGCGGAGGTCGGTCGGGTAGGTGGTGCCGCCGGCGGCGACGTCCACCTGTCCGGCGAGCCACTGGCCGTCCTCGAGCTGCAGACGCACCGGGGAGGTGTCGACGCCGGCGACGGCGACGCGTGTGGTCTCGCCCTCGGTCTGGTTGCGGCCGTCCCGCGCGATGACGCGGTACTCGAACCACGCCTTGCCGGTCAGATCGACCGCGGGGATGACGTAGCGGTAGGTCTGCCCGTCGCGCTCGGCGAGGAGGTCGAAGCGGATCGGCGCCTCGTCGAGGTTGCTCTTCACCTCGAGCGTGACCGTCCGCACCTGCGTGTCGTCGGTGATGGTGTGGACGATCGGGAAGTCCGCACCGGGCGCGATCTCGGCGGCCGTGGTGTCGGTGACGGTCGGCGCCGTGGAGTCGGCGGGGGCGACCATGAGGCCGGGCTCGACCTGTTCGGCGTAGACGGCGCCGGGCGTTGCGGCGGCGGTGCCGAGCTTCGTCTGGATGGTGAGGTCGTCGCGTCCGGCCGCGTACTGCACCGGCTGGTCGGCGGCCGTGTCGTCGACGCCGCCGAGGTTGTAGTAGGCGCGGTTGACGCTGAAGCCGGTGTTGGTGACGATCTCGAGGCCCCGGGGCGAGCCGTTGGCCATGCCGCCGGAGGCGATCTCGAAGAGCGACTCGTCGGCGATGAGGGTGCTGCCGAAGTGGGTGTTGAAGTCGGCGGCGGTCAGGGCGTCGTTCGCGCCGTTCTTGATCCAGAAGACGATCGTCCCGCCGGAGGGGATGACGGCGTTCCGGTTCGTCGCGGGCCACAGCACCGCGTTGGAGTTCGTGAGGTCCTCGAGCGGATACAGGTACTTCAGGCTGTAGTCGCGGAAGTCGATCGCCTCGGTCGTGGCGTTGTAGACCTCGATGAACTCGTACGCGTCGGCGCCGGCGATGTTCGCGGTGTCGGGCGCGACCTCGGTGATCTGCAGGGGCGCCGTGACGAGGTCCGGATCGGGGTCGCGGACGATCGGGGCCGGGACCAGCGCCTCGGGGTCGACGATGCCCGGGGTCGCGGGGGCGAGCTCGCGGAGGGTCGCCATGGCGGTGGACGCGCCGTCGGAGGGCAGGCGGTAGTCGACGCCGAGGCCGTTGCCGACCTGGGCCGCGAGGTAGCGCGCCTCGCTCAGGACGGTGTCGCCGGCCTGGAGACGGATGCCGCGCTCGGCGCTGTTGGCGAAGCCGGCCTGACCGGTGATCGGGATGACGGTGTAGGAGACCTCCGAGGAGTAGAAGGCGCGGAAGTCCTCGTCGGTGAGACCGTCGGTGTTCGGGGAGTACTGCAGCCACAGGACCGCCACTCCCCCCGCGGGGACCACGGCGCCGGCGGGGTAGGCGAGGTCCTTCTCTGCGGTGAGGTAGTCGTAGACGACGCGGACCCCGGCATCCGTCAGGTCGATGTCGCGCGCGGTGGTGTTGACGATCTCGACGTACTCGTAGGCGTCGGTGCCGACGTTGTTGGGCGCGAACTCGGTGACGAGGAGGTCGCGGACGACGAGCGGCTCGGCGACGGGCTCCTCGGGCTCTTCGGGGGCGGGCGGGGTGAGCGTGCCGTCGTTCAGGATGCCGGGGGTCGGCGCCGCGAGGGCCTGCAGGACCGCGGCGCTCGTGCCGGACGCGGGGGCGCGGAAGGTCGTGCCCATGTCGGTCGCGAACCCGCCGGAGGGGACGAAGGAGCGGCTGATCTCGGCATCCGTCGAGGCGATGCGGATGCCGCGATTGCCGCCGTTGGCGATACCCGCCTGGCCCTCGACGCGCACGACGTCGTACGCGGCATCCGGCTGGGTGGCGGCGAAGTGCGCGCGGAAGTCGTCGACCGAGCGGGCGAAGCTGTCGACGGTGGTCGTGGAGTAGCTGACCCAGAAGACGGTGGTCTCGCCGGAGTCGATCGTGGTGCCCGCCGGCACGGTGAGGCGGACGTCGGAACCGCGGTCGTCGGTGTCGCCGAAGATGTACGAGAAGCCCACACCCTCGGCGTCGAGGTCGATCGTCCGGTCCGAGGAGTTGTGCACCTCGAAGAACTCGTAGTCGTCGTAGCCGACGTTGTCGCCGACGATCTCGGTGACGAGGAGGTCGGGAAGGGCGGCCGGTTCGGCCGCGGCCGCGCCTGCCGGGACGGAGAGCCCGACGAGGCCGAGGACGAGGGCCGGGGCGAGAGTGACGGACAGGATCGAGCGGGCGGAGCGGGAACGCAGGCGTGACATGAATCGCTTTCGTGTGGGGGGTTCCCGTCACGCTAGGGATCCCGTCCACCGGGAGCGGTCGGCGCGGTGAACCGCCGGTGAACGCCCCGCCAACGTCACGTGCGCGGCCTCCCCAACGCCGCGTCCGCCGGCTCGCGTGTCGAAAACGCGGGAGATCCGAGCCTCTGGGCCGGCCGCCGGGGCCGACGGCCGCGTGTCATCCCGCGTTTTCGACGCGTGACCGCGGTGCCGGTTCGGCGCGGCGGACGGTGAAACGCGGGGACCGCGCGTTACTCGACGGTGACGGACTTGGCGAGGTTGCGCGGCTGGTCGACGTCCAGGCCCTTGGCCGTGGCCAGTCCCATCGCGAAGATGTGGAGCGGCACGACGGTGAGCAGCGACTGCGTGATGGCGCCGGTCAGCGGGATGCGCAGGACCTCGTCCGAGATCGGCAGGACCGCGGCATCCCCTTCCTCCGCCACCGCGATGACACGGGCGCCACGGGCGTGGATCTCGCGGATGTTCGACACGACCTTCGAGTGCAGCACCGGCGACTCGCGCGGCGACGGCACGACGACGAAGACGGGCTGGCCGGGCTCGATGAGCGCGATCGGTCCGTGCTTGAGCTCGCCCGCGGCGAAGCCCTCGGCGTGGATGTACGAGATCTCCTTGAGCTTCAGCGCACCCTCGAGGGCGATCGGGTACCCGACGTGGCGACCGAGGAAGAGCACCGAGCGGGTGTCGGCCATCCAGTGCGCGAACTGCTCGATGTGCGGCTGCTCGTCGTCGAGGATGTGCTGGATCTTCGCGGGGATCTGCTCGAGCTCGGCGACCTGCTCCGCGACCTGATCGGCGGAGAGCTCGCCGCGCACCGTGGCGATGTGGAGGGCGAGGAGGTTCAGCGCGGTGATCTGCGCGACGAAGGCTTTCGTCGAGGCGACGGCGACCTCGGGTCCGGCGTGCGTGTAGACGATCGCGTCGGACTCGCGCGGGATCGTCGCGCCCTGCGTGTTGCAGATCGACAGCGTCTTCGCGCCGCGCTCCCGGGCGTACTTGACCGCCATGAGGGTGTCCATCGTCTCGCCGGACTGGCTGATGGAGATGACGAGGGTGTCCGGACCGATGACGGGGTTGCGGTAGTGGAACTCGTGAGCGAGGTCGACGTCGACCGGCACGCGCGCCCACTCTTCGAGGGCGTACTTGCCGACCATGCCGGCATAGGCGGCGGTTCCGGCGGCGATGATGACGATGCGTGAGATCCCGCGGAAGAGGTCGTCGAGCCCGTCGAGCTCGGTGATCGCCACGGCGCCGTCACGGATGCGGCCGCGCAGCGTGTTCGCGACGGCCTCGGGCTCCTCGGAGACCTCCTTGGCCATGAAGCTCGACCAGCCGCCCTTCTCGGCGGCAGAGGCGTCCCACGTCACCTCGAACGGCTCGACCTCGACGGCGTCGCCTGCGAAGTCGGTCACGGTCACGCCCTCGGGAGTGATCGCGACGATCTGGTCCTGGCCGATCGCGAGGGCGTTGCGGGTGTGCTCGACGAAGGCCGCGACATCCGATCCGAGGAAGTTCTCGCCCTCGCCGAGGCCGATCACGAGCGGAGAGTTGCGGCGCGCGCCGACGACGAGGCCGGGGTGGTCGGTGTGGACGGCGAGGAGGGTGAAGGCTCCTTCGAGACGCCCGACGGTCGCGCGGAAGGCGGCCTCGAGGTCGCCGTCGTGGGCGCGGTACTCGCGGGCGAGGAGCGCGGCGGCCACCTCGGTGTCGGTCTCACTGAGGAAGGTGTGGCCCTCTTCGAGGAGCTCCTCCTTCAGGGGGGCGTAGTTCTCGACGATGCCGTTGTGGATGACGGCGAGCTTGTCGTCGTCGGCGAGGTGGGGGTGGGCGTTGGCGTCGGTGGGGCCGCCGTGGGTGGCCCAGCGCGTGTGGCCGATGCCGGTCGTGCCGGCGGGCAGCGGGTGGGACTCGAGGTCGTCGCGGAGGACGGCGAGCTTGCCGGCCTTCTTCCGCATGCCGAGGTCGCCCTGGTCATCGATGACGGCGATGCCGGCGGAGTCGTACCCCCGGTACTCCAGGCGCGACAGACCCGCGAGGAGGATGGACTGGCTGGGCCGCGGGCCCACGTAACCGACGATTCCGCACATGGGGACAATCCTAGATCTGACCCGGGTGGGAGCTTGCCGCATGCCCGCGCGCGTGGCCCGGGTACCCCGTGCGTAACTCCTCCGATCCGGCGCGCGCAGCCCCGAAACCGGCCGATACCGGCGCATCGCGCGCAGATCGGAGGAGTTCGGTACGCCCCGGCGGGGTCAGAGCTTGCGGAGCAGCACCCGCTCGACGGTGTGGTCGGCGGCCTTCTGCAGCACCAGCGACGCGCGATGCCGGGTCGGCAGGACGTTCTCGACGAGGTTCGGCAGGTTGATCGAGTTCCAGAACCCCAGGGCCGTGGATTCGGCCTCGGCGTCGTCGAGCTCGGCGTAGACGTTGAAGTACGAGTTGGGGTTCGCGAACGCGCCGCTGCGCAGCTTCATGAAGCGCTCCACGTACCACTGGGCGATGTGGGCGGGATCGGCGTCGACGTACACCGAGAAGTCGAACAGCTCGCTGACGGCGACGTCGTTCGGGGCGGGCGGCGGCTGGAGCACGTTGAGCCCCTCGACGATGACGACGTCCGGCCGACGCACCGTGATGGAGGCGTTCGGCACGATGTCGTACTGCATGTGCGAATAGAACGGCGCACGCACCTCGTCGGCCCCGCTCTTGACGTCGGTGAGGAAGGAGACCAGCGCGCGCCGGTCGTACGACTCGGGGAAGCCCTTGCGCGACATCAGCCCGCGCCGTTCGAGCTCCTCGTTCGGGTAGAGGAACCCGTCGGTGGTGACCAGGGCGACCCGCGGGGTTCCCGGCCACCGGCTCATGAGCTCGCGAAGGAGGCGCGCGATCGTGGACTTCCCGACCGCCACCGACCCGGCGACGCCCACGACGAACGGCGTGGTCGAATCGGGCTCGCGCAGGAACTCGGACGTGTCGGCGCCGAGTCGCTTCGTCGTCTCGGCGTAGAGCGAGAGCAGGCGACTCAGCGGCAGGTAGACGTGCTTGACCTCGTCGAGGTCGAGGCGGTCGCCGAGGCCCCGGATCTGGAGGAGCTCGGTCTCGGACAGCGGCTGCGCCATCCCCGCGGCCAGCCGCGCCCAGTCGTCCCGGGCGATCTCGCGGTACAGCGACAGCGCCGTGGGCGCGGGGGCGCTCGCGAGCGCGTCTTCTGTCGACATCGCGCCCATCGTAGTCGCGCGGCTAAGGATGCCGGATCACGACGGCCCCCGACCCCCGGCCCCCGGCACCGGACCGGCGACGGATGCCGCGCCCACTACGCTGAAGCGCGTGCGCCTGGGAGTCCTCGACATCGGCTCGAACACCGTCCATCTGCTCGTCGCCGACGTCCGGCCCGGCGGACGGCCGCTCGCCACGACCAGTCAGCGGACGGTCCTGCGCCTGATGCGGTACCTCGGTCCGGACGGCGAGATCGTCGAGGAGGGGGTCGCCGCCCTCGAGCGCGCGGTCGCCGAGGCCCGCGCCACCGCGACGAAAGAGGGGGTGGACGAGCTCCTCGCCACCGCCACCAGCGCCGTGCGGGAAGCCGCCAACGGCGTCGAGGTCATCGCGCGCATCGAGGCCGCGCTCGGTCAGCCCCTCCAGGTGCTCGGCGGCGAGACCGAGGCGCGGTACACGTTCCTCGCCGTCCGCCGCTGGTTCGGATGGTCGGCGGGGCAGATCCTCCTGTTCGACATCGGCGGCGGGTCGCTCGAGATCGCCGCGGGGGCGGATGAACTCCCGGATGCCGCGATATCGGTCCCGCTCGGCGCGGGGCGCATGACCGTGGAGTTCCTGCCGTCCGACCCGCCCGATATGGACGACATCCAGCGTCTGCGCGAGCATGCCGCGGCCACCCTCGAGCCGGTCGTCGACATGCTCCGCGACCACCCGCGACCGGATCACGTCGTGGGATCGTCGAAGGCGATCCGCTCGCTCGCGAAGCTCGCCGGCGTCCCGATGCCCGGCTGGTCGGGCATCGAGCGCATGGTGCTGCCGCGTAAAGAACTGAAGGCATGGATTCCGCGCCTCGCGCGCATCCCCGCCGAGGCGCGGCAGCAACTCCCCGGAATCACCGCCGATCGCACGTTCCAGATCGTTGCCGGCGCGGTGGTGCTGCATCAGGCCATGAAGGCACTCGACATCGACGAGCTCGAGACCTCACCCTGGGCGCTGCGCGAAGGGGTGCTGCTGCGGTACATCGAGTCGCTGTCGTGGCACCCGGCATCCTGATCCGCGACCTCAACACCTGAACGCAGGGGCCTCGGCGTCTCCCGCACCACACGACCGTCGCCGTCACCACCCCCTGATGCGCGCGGGCGGATGGTCTTAGGATGGGTCATCCGCGTGACGACTCCGCCCACGGTTCCATCGAGACACAATCCACCAGAGGACCGCATGCCCACTTCTTCTTCGTCCCGCCCCACCGATGGCTGAGTCGACGCCGGCCGCAGCCTCGGGCCGTCCCCGCGCCGCACGCATCCCGCAGGAGGAGCTGCGCGAGCGGCTCCTCGCCGAAGCCGAGCGGATGCTCGACGGCCGAGGCCTCGGCGTCAATGCCTACCCGCTGAACATGGAGGACCTCATCCGCCAGGTGGGGGTTCCGCGCAGCTCCGCGTTCCACGCGTTCGGCAGCAAGGAGAACCTTTTCTTCCAGCTCGCCCTGCGCCTCCTCTCCCCCTCGAGCCCCCTGGCCATGCGGTTCGCGGCCCTTTTGACCGGGAGTGCCGACGCCGTCGTCGCCGAGCACGAGACGCTGATGACGGATGCCGCGGGCCGGCGCGCCCTGCTGCGGGAGAGTGTGCGACGCGCGCTCCCGCCGATGCACGAGACCCTCGTGCGCGCTCCGCGGTGGCGGACGTTCCGCGCGCTGTCGATGTCGCTGGACAGCTTCCCGGAGGCCGAACGGGACGAGCTCCGCGCACGCCTCGGGACGATCCAGGACATCTATCTCGACACGATGTCGCGCGCCTACGAGGCGACGTTCGAGCGCTTCGGCGTGCGGATGCGGCCCGGCCTGTCGATCACGCACTTCGTCAGCGCGGCCTCCTCGACGCTCGAGGGTGTGGCGACGGGTCCGGCCTTCGGGCAGCCGCTCGCCGCGGAGTGGGTGGCCCTCCCCGGCATCGGCGGCGCCGAGGTGCAGTGGCACCTGTCCGCGGTCGCCCTGATGGCGCTCGTGGACGGCATGACCGAGGCGGTCTGATTCCGCGCAGACGGATGCCGCGACGGGGGCTGGCCCGGCATCCACTCCCCAGAGAACACCGGACCAGCCGCTCATGAGTCTTACTCCCCTGCGTGCCCGGGACTCCACATCGGGGGTCGGGCGCGACTCACGGCTCGTTGAGAGTAGGTGACCCGGGCACCTCGGGGCAATGGTGCGGCGCCGACCTGCGGAAATCTTGTGCCGGCGCTCAGGTCCGGCGGGACGAAGGCCTGCCGCGAGGTATCACCCGGGTGCCACAATGCTCCTCAACGGCGAGGCTGCCATGGCGCCGAACCTCGCCGCACCTCGCCGCACCCCGCCGAATCAGGAGCCCTCATGCGATCACCCGACCCGCTCGCCCGTTCCGTCGCCCGCCCCCGCCCCGCGCGTCTCCTCGTCGCCGCGACGGCGGCGGCGGCATCCGTTCTCGTCCTCGCCGGATGCACCAACCCCATCGACCAGCTCGTGCAGGGCGGGATCCAGGACGGTGTGGAGCGCATCATCGAGGAGCAGACCGGGTCCGACATCGAAGTCAACACCGGCGGAGGCGCGTCGCTCCCCGAGGGGTGGCCCGCCGAGATCCCGGTTCCGGACGGCAGCCCGATGTTCTCCATGGCCGCCGAGGGCGGCTACCAGGCGACCTTCGAGGTGGCCGATGCCGCGGAGGGCGAGCGGATCAAGGATCAGCTCGTCGCCGACGGCTATGTCATGGAGGGCGAGACCGACATGGGGCAGATGAAGATCTGGATCCTCGCGGGGCCCGAGTGGCGGGTGTCGCTGTCCGCGATCCTGCCGGAGGAGGGCGACACCAGCACGTCGCCGAGCCTGACCTACCTGGTTTCGCCGGTCGCCGGCTGACCCGCCGACCGGCACACCGGTCGCGCTCGCACAGAAAGAGCCGACCCGGCGCGATGGCCCCCCGGTCATCACGCCGGGTCAGCAACGCGGCCGAATACTCACCCCCAGGCCTACGCGTCGAATTCGACCGCGTAGACAGCAAACATCGGCAGAGACGAGACTAGACGAAGAACCGCCCCGGTTCAAGACTTTGGATTCACAGTCCATACATACATGACGTCGGGTTACGGTTCTCGTACCGCGGGCGACCCGAAACCCCCGCGGAACGCCCTCGCCCGACGTTCCACGCACCCGAATCGAATCCACCGAATGGTCTCTTCCGCGTCCCCCCGCGCACCCCGCACGCCCACCACCGACCGGCCCGCCCGCGCCGAACGCCCACCACGTATGAGCCGCGAGGAACTGCGCACCCGCGTCCTCGCCGCCGCTCACGACATGCTCGGCGACGACGGTCTCACCGTCGGCCTGCACCACCTCAACATGGAGGAGCTCATCCGCCGCGTGGGGGTGCCGCGCAGATCCGCGTTCGCCGCGTTCGGCGGCAAGGAGCAGCTGATGGCCGACCTCATGGTCGACACTCTGCGCCCCCGCCTCGTCGACGGCGGCGCGCTGTCGATCGTCTCGGACGGATCCGTGGAGGAGGTGCGGCGGATCCTCATCGAGAACGCCCATCGATTGACGGATGCCGCGGGCCGACCCGACCCCGCCGGCGGCACCGTCGTGCTCCGTGAGGCGGTGCGCGTGGCCCTCGTGCGGAACTTCCACGACACCATGGCCTCACCCGAGTGGAAGAGCTACATGGCCCTGTCGGTCTCGGTGAACAGCCTCCCCGAGGAGCGGCGTCAGGTGGTCCGCGAGACGCTGCAGCAGACCGACACCGTCTTCCTCGAGCGCATGGCGCGGTTCTACGAGCAGATCTTCGCCGTGGTCCACCGCCGTCCGCGCCCGGGCGTGACCTATCGCCAGCTGGTCACCGCCGGGGCATCCGTCGTCGAGGGGCTCGTCAGCCGCGCCCTGATCGGCTCGGAGTCGTTCTCGGACGACCTGCGCGGCCCGGGACTCGACGGCGAGGACGTGCCCTGGTCGCTCGTCGCGACGGCGTTCTGGGCGCTCGTGGCGGGCCTGAGCGAGGAGATCCCGGTCTCGCGCGCCGGCGCCCCCGAGCACGAGGGGGTGCTGAGCCGCTGACCGCGCGAAGGCGCCGCCGAGCACAGTTCGCTTGTCGCCTCTTGCGGGTCGCGGAGCGCGACACCCGCAAGAGGCGACGAGTGAACGGATGGGACTCGGTCCGTCAGAGGGCGAGGCGCTCGCGCACGACCGCGGCGAGGGTCTCCGCGTGCCGTTTCGCGTCGTCCTCGGACGCGGCCTCGACCATCACGCGCACGAGCGGCTCGGTGCCGGACGGACGCAGCAGCACGCGCCCCGCATCGCCGAGTTGGGCGATGGCGGCGGCGACGGCATCCGTCACTCCCGGGTCATCCGCGACGCGCGTCCGATCGACGCCCGAGACGTTGATGAGCACCTGCGGGTACACCGTCATGACGGAGGCGAGCTCGGCGAGGGTCTTCCCCTGCCGCACCATCTCGGCCGCCAGGTGCAGACCCGTGAGGAGCCCGTCGCCGGTCGTGGCGAAGTCGCTCATGATGACGTGACCCGACTGCTCGCCGCCGAGCGAGAAGCCGCCCTCGTTCATGCGCTCGAGGACGTACCTGTCGCCGACGGCCGTCGTCTCGACGCGGATGCCGCGCTCGGCCATCGCGCGATGCAGACCCAGGTTGCTCATGACGGTCGTGACGAGCGTGTCGTCGACGAGGCGTCCGCGGTCCTTGAGGGCGACCGCGAGGATCGCCATGATCTGGTCGCCGTCGACGATGCGCCCCTCGGCGTCCACCGCGAGGCACCGGTCGGCGTCGCCGTCGTGCGCGATGCCGAGGTCGGCACCGGCGTCGACGACCGCGCGGGCGAGCTGGTCGAGGTGGGTCGATCCGACGCCGTCGTTGATGTTGAGGCCGTCGGGGTCGGCGCCGATGACCGTGACCTCGGCTCCGGCGTCGCGGAACGTCTCCGGCGACACCCCCGATGCCGCACCGTGCGCGCAGTCGAGCACGACGTGCAGGCCCTCGAGGGTGTTCGGGAGCGATCCGAGCAGGTGGACGACGTAGCGGTCCTCGGCGTCGGCGAAACGACGGATGCGGCCGACGGCGGCGCCGGTCGGCTGGAGCTTCGGCTGGGTCAGCGCCTCTTCGATGCGCTTCTCGACGACATCCGGGAGCTTCACTCCCCCGCGCGCGAAGATCTTGATGCCGTTGTCGGCGGCGGGGTTGTGGGATGCGGAGATCATCACGCCGAAGTCGGCGTCGACGTCACCGACGAGGAAGGCCGCGGCCGGGGTCGGGAGCGTTCCGGCTTCGAGCACGTCGACGCCGGACGAGGCGAGGCCCGCTTCGACCGCGGCGCTCAGGAAGTGTCCCGAGATGCGCGGGTCGCGCGCGACCACGGCCGTGAGGCGCTTGCCGGCTGCCCGGCGCGCCTCGGCCGTACGCCCCTGGCCCAGGACGACCGCGGTCGCCTGGGCCAGGGTGAGTGCGAGTTCGGCGGTGAGGACCTCGCCGTTGGCGAGGCCACGCACACCGTCCGTGCCGAAGAGAGGCATCGGAACCCGCGTGATCAGCGCTTCGAGTACTGAGGCGCCTTACGGGCCTTCTTGAGTCCGGCCTTCTTGCGCTCCTTGACGCGCGCGTCGCGCGACAGGAAGCCGGCCTTCTTCAGCGTCGGGCGGTTGTTCTCTTCGTCGATCCCGTTCAGCGAGCGGGCGATGCCGAGACGCAGCGCACCGGCCTGGCCGGAGGGGCCACCGCCGTGGATGCGCGCGATGACGTCGTACGCGCCCGTGAGGTTCAGGACCGTGAACGGGTCGGTGACCAGCTGCTGGTGGAGCTTGTTCGGGAAGTAGTCCTCGAACGAGCGGCCGTTGATGGTGATGGTGCCGGTGCCGGGGACCAGGCGCACGCGCGCGATGGCCTGCTTACGGCGACCGACGGCCGCACCGGGAACCGAGAGCACGGGGCGCTCGGTCGCGACGGCGGTCTCGTCGGCCGGGGTCTCGGTCGAGAAGTTGGTGGATTCTTCGATGTTCGCCACGAGTATGTCCTTGTCTGTGCGGCGCTTACTGGGCGACCTGGTCGAGGGTGTACGTCTTGGGCTGCTGAGCCGCGTGCGGGTGCTCGGCACCGACGTAGACCTTGAGCTTCGACAGCTGCTGGCGACCCAGGCTGTTCTTGGGGAGCATGCCGCGGACGGCCTTCTCCACGGCGCGGACGGGGTTCTTCTCGAGGAGCTCGGAGTAGGTGACCGACGTCAGGCCGCCCGGGTAGCCCGAGTGGCGGTAGGCCTTCTTCTGCTCGAGCTTCTGGCCGGTCAGGGCCACCTTGTCGGCGTTGATGATGACGACGAAGTCGCCGGTGTCGACGTGGGGAGCGAAGGTCGGCTTGTGCTTCCCGCGGAGGAGAGCGGCCGCCTGCGAGGCGAGACGTCCGAGGACGACGTCGTTCGCGTCGATGACCAGCCACTCGCGCTGGATTTCACCAGTCTTCGGGGTGTAGGTGCGCGTCACAATAGTGCTGCTTTCTTGATCGAACGGAGAGGTTCGTGAATCCCACTCCGGGGTCCTTCCGGTGGGGAAGAAAACCAGTGGAGGGCTCACGTTCGTGGTGCCGGGTCAGCTGAGCCGCACACCAAAGGTCAACCTTACGGCATCCCGGGGTGCGGGCCAAACCGCGTCGAGGCGGGCGGGCGGGCGCGGCCCGGCGGGCGTGTGCGGGTCGGGCCGGCCGCGGCCCGGCGACCGTCTGCGGGTCGGGCGGCGTACCTAACTCCTCAAGAACGCGGCGATCCGGGCCGGGAGGGCGCCTAGCGGCGCCTCCCGACCCGGATCGGAGGAGTTCGGTACGTCCCGTCCGGCGCCCCGGAATCGGAAAACCCTTTCTGGATAGGGTCGGACGATGGCCACCACAGATTTCCCGACGCTGCTCGCCACCCTCGACGACGCCGCGCGCGGTTCCGGCTTCGACGGCGTCGTCTCAGTCGACGTCGACGGCGACCTCGTCGGCGCGCGTGCCTACGGATTCGCCGACCGCGCATACGGCGTCGTCAACACCGTCGACACGCGGTTCGGCGTCGCCAGCATCGCCAAGGGGTTCACCGCCGTCGCGGTGCGCGCCCTGATCCGCGACGGCGTGCTCGCCGCCGACACGACGGTGCGCGGCATCCTCCGCGACGATCTGCCCCTCATCGACGCCGCCGTCACCGTCGAGCAGCTGCTCGCACACACGTCGGGGATCGGCGACTACCTCGACGAGTCCGGCGACGGCGAGATCACCGACTACGTCCTGGACGTGCCGACGCACCGCCTCGACACCACCGAGGCGTTCCTCGCGGTGCTCGACGGGCGCCCGCAGGTCTCCTCCCCCGGCACGACGTTCGCGTACAACAACAGCGGATACGTCGTGCTCGCCCTCATCGCCGAACGGGCGAGCGGCGTCCCGTTCCATGATCTGGTCGCCGAGCGCGTGTTCGCCCCCGCCGGGATGACGCGCACCGGCTACCTCCGCATGGACAACCTCCCCGGCGACGCCGCGCGGGGCTACCTGTTCGACGACGAAGACGACCGCACCAACGTGCTGCACCTGCCCGTCCGCGGCAGCGGCGACGGCGGCGTCTACACGACCGCCGCCGACCTGAGCCGGTTCTGGCGGGCGCTCACGGACGGCACGCTGCTGCCGACGGATGCCGTGCACGACCTCGTCCGTCCGCGCGAGACCGTCGACGACGAAGACCTGCGGTACGGCGCGGGGTTCTGGCTCGACCTCGACGGGCCCGGCATCCTGCTCGAGGGATACGACGCCGGAGTCTCGGGCCGGTCCCGGTTCGACCCCGCGACGCGCGTGACGGTGTCGATCCTGGCCAACACGTCCGAGGGCGCGTGGCCCGTGATCGGGCGCTACGCCGAGCTACTCGACTGACGTCGGACCAGGTCCGCGAGGCGCTCGCGCTCCCAGGTCGGAACGCGCAGGAAGTAGTCGTGCGAGAAGAGGTCGATCGGCGCATCGACCTGGGACGGCGTCGGATCGACGAGCTCGTGCGGCAGGTCGGTCTGCGCGAAGGTCGTCCGCGACCGGGGCGGGCGGAGGCGGCTCGCGAGCGTGTCGGCGAGGACGACGAGGTCGAATCGGGTGCGCAGGACGATGACCCGATCGACGGCGCGACGGATCGTCGCCCACTGCCCCGGCATCCGTTCGACCGCCGGTGCGTGAATCAAGACCAGCACCCGGATGCGTTGGCCGACGGATGCCGCGTTCAGCGCGACCGTCCCTCCGTGGCTGTGGGCGTAGACGACGTCGAGGGTGTCGGCATCCGTTGCGGCGGACGTCCACGCGACGAGCGCGTCGCCGGCGGCGCGGCGCGCAGAATCGGAATACTGCCCTGACCAGGTGAAGAAGCCGGGGCCATCGTAGAGGTTTCGGCCGACGCGGGCCTCGAGGTGGTCGTGGAGCGGTGCGCCCGGGATGTACCAGCGGGAGCCGGTGTCGCCGAGCATCGCGAACGTGCCGTGGACCGTGGTGCTGACCGCGGCACGCGAGCGGGTGGGGGCCGGTGGGGCCGGTGGCGTGGGTGCGGCCGTGGGGGCGGGTGTCCCGGGGGCGGGTGGTGCCGCGGGGGCGACGGTCTGGGCGATCGCTCGGGCGAGCGGATCCGCGGAACGGACGAGCCGTGCCAGCGCGGCCACCGCCCCGGGGTGATCGGGCATCATCGCGTGCAGCGCCACGGACGCCGCCGCGGCTTCGACGGGGGTGGCGGCGCGGAGGCGTCCGGCGAGCAGACGGGCGAGAGTGGTCGGGTCGCCGGTGGTGGTGACCTCCGCGTACAGCGCCGCGGCAGCCGCGAGGTCGATCGGGTCCGTCGGGGGTCGCGTCACGCGCGCAGCAGCCGGGGCGACGGCGGGCGCATCAAGCGCGTCACCCTCCGGCGCCGTCCCGCTCAGCGACGACGCCGCCATGAGGAGGTACTGCGCGGCACGCGAGGAGGCGGCGAGGTCCTCGATCGACTCGGCCGACGCTCCGGCCAGCGCCTGCACCGCGGGCACCGCGGGCACCGCCTGCACCGCGAAGGCGGCCATCCCCCGGGGAATCTGCGGTCCCATCCCCTTCCTCCCTTCCGGTCGTCAGCCTTGTACGCGGCGCCGGTGTCCTCCGCACGCCGTGCCGAACTCCTCTGATCCGAACGCAATAGCCCCAAGACCCGGTCTTCTGGCCCGCTGACCGCCGAAGAGGAGGAGTTCGGCTCGCCTCGACGCCGTGGCCGGCCGGCGAATGCGGGGAGACGGACGCGACGCCGTCCGCCGCGACGACCGCGGGTGCGCCGAGTGGCGTGTACCGAAATCCTCCGATCCGGACCGAAAACTGCCGAAAACCGGTTCTCCGGCCCCCTCACTGTCGAAAAGGAGGAGTTCGGCTCGCCTCGGATCCGTGACTGACCGGCTCACGCGCCCTGCCGCAGGTCACAGCCCGTGCCGCGCCCGGACCGCGGCGATCGCAGACAGCCCGCGCTCCGTCGATGCGGGATCCGAGCCCGATCCGGGCCCGATCTGCGCAGCGAGGGCATCGAGTTGGCGGGTGAGCGCGGCGCGCACCGCGGCATCCGTGCTGAGCGTGGCGATCTCGTCGACCGCCTGCACGAACCGCGCAGCCACGGCCGGATGCTCAGCCCCGTAGTGCCGCATCGGGCTGAGCGCGGCGTCGACCTGCTCGGCCGCACCGGGGGCGATCGTCACCACGCGCGGCGAACCGTCATCCCCCGTGAGCACGCGCGGGAACGCCGGCATGTCGACGATGCGGGTCGTGATGGCGCTGAGGTGGCCGAGCGCGTGCACGGCCGTCGTCGGGTCGTTCACCCCCGGCGATAGTGCCCTCAGTCCGATGTCGAGGATCTGCTGGACCCCGTAGTCGATGTCCTCGGCGGCAGTCCGCTCGTAGCCGACTCCGTACGCCGCGCGGATCGCCTCGTCGATCTCGGCCTGACGCTCCCCCGCCCGGCGCTCAGAACCTCGATTCGGCTGCGGCTCGACATCCCACCATGCCGAAAGCGGCATCCCCGCCACGATGTTCGCCCCCACGCGGGCGCGTTCCTCGATGACGAGCCCGTGCTCGCTCGCGATCTCGACCAGACGCGCGTGGTCGTGACTGGTGATGAAGCCGCTCGACGTCGATTTGGTGACGTGCATCTCATCGGGACGGATGCCGGGCTCACGCGCCGCCGACGCCGCACGGTTGCGTGCCGACACGCGATCGATCGTGCGGTCGGTCTCGGCGTGGATGTCCTTGAGCATCGTCTCCACCCGCAGCTGCGCCGCCAGATGCGCGAGGAAGAACACGAGGGTGCAGACGCTCACGAGCGTCAGCACGAAGGCGAGGGTGACCGCGATCCGCGGGACGAACTCGGGGATCTGCTCGGTATCGGATCGCACCGAGCGCAGGACGGTGAGCGAGTACGCGAAGGTGCCGAGGAAGGCGGCGAGCGTCCAGTGCACCTGCCGGTCGCGGGCGAACAAGCGCAGCACGCGGGGGGAAGCCTGGCTGCTCGCCAGCTGCAGCGCCACGACGGTGAGGGAGAACGTCAGCGAGGTGACGGTGATGAGCGATCCCGCGATCGACGACAGGACGGTGCGGGCGGTCTCGGCTCCGCCGTTGAAGACGAGCGAATCGACGGTGTCGGGCAACGACTCGTCGACGGCGATGTCGAGCTGCGGCATCACGATGCCGAGCAGGACCGCCAGCACGACGATGGTGAACGGCACCGGCCACAGCCGCGACTCGATCGACTCGGTCACCCGCGCCCACCATCCCCTCCGCCGCGCGTCGGTTCCGGAAGTGGCGCGGGTGGAAGAGCTCATGCGTCGATCCTCTCCCGCGCCATCGACGGATGCCGCACCCTTGCGTCCGGCGGACACGAGGAGTAGCGGGGCGGGGCGAGGTGAGGTACCGGCATCAGCCCGGGCCGAACTCCTCAGATCCGGGCATCCCGGCGCCGCAGCGCGCCTACGCGTCCCGTTTCGCTCCGAATAGGAGGAGTTCGGTACGCACGGAGGTCGATATCGGATCGATTCCCGCACCGCGGGCCGGCCGTCCGGGCGTACAGTTCTTGCACGGAGGATGCCCGATCCTCCCGCTGGATACCCCTGGGGAGGGGGATCTGTGATGGACGACGTCGTCTCCACAGTCATCGTCATCACCGCCGCGATCGCGCTCTGGCTCGCGGCGGCGGTCATCGTCGGCATCCTGATAGGCGGCATGGTCCGTCGCCGAGACCGGTGACGTGCGCGCTGCCCGCGGGGCTCCGCGTGGCCGTCAGCGCGGGCAACGCGGGCAACGCGGGCAACGCGGGCAACGCGGGCAGCGCGGGCCGAACTCCTCGAAATGCGGCGGTGGCGCGCTCGAGAGCCCTGGGAAGTGCCCCCAACACGCCGGGATGGAGGAGTTCGGCACGGGCCAGCGGGGTGACGGCGCCCGGGACCGCGCACCACAACCGTCGAGCTCGGGAACGGCGCAGCCGGATCGGATGAGCCGGGGCCCGCGACCAGCCGGGCCGAACTCCTCAGAAACGTCGGCTGAGCCCGCCCAACCCCTCGGAAGCGCCCCCGACACCCCGGGATTGAGGAGTTCGGCACGGCAGGGCGCCGGATCGGACGCCCGGCGCCGGCGCGGCACGGGGCCGGATCAGCCGGCGGGCGCCGCCCTCGGGCAAAAATGAAGCGGCCCGCGGTGGGGGGCCGCGGGCCGCTGTCCGTCCGGATGATACGAGTCGCACCCGAAGCGACGATCTGGGACGGACATGAAGAGCAGGCTGGGGTCCGTACTCTCGAGCTCCAGCCTACGCAGGCGTCACAGCCGACGTCTGTAGGCCTTTCGGGGGACAAAACACACGAAAACGGTTAGAGAACGATGAGAAGGATGCCGAGGGCGTTGAAGACGACGTGCGCGACGAGGGCGCCACCGATGCGTCCGGTGACCACCGCGAGCACCCCGCATCCGACTCCGATCCCGATCGTCCCGACCAGAAGGCCCGCGGGCGCGAACGGCCCGAGCGTGACCAGGTGCAGCACCACGAACGCCGCGGTCGACACAGCCACCGCGATGACGGCGGCGAGCGCGCGCCCCCGTCGGCCGAGCGCATCGATGAGGGCCCGCAGCATCACCCCGCGGAAGAACACCTCCTCCACGACGGGCGACACCACCACCGCCCCCAGCACGCTGACCGCAACGACGCCGGGCGGGGCACCGAACGGTCCACCCAGGGTCCCGGTCGTCGGCTCGACCACCTCGACGGCGGCGCGCACCACGAGCGCGATCGCCACGCCCGCGAGGGCGTCACTCCACCGCCACGGACGGATGCCGAGCACCCGTCCGATCGCGCCGCGCCCCGCCCACCGTGCGGCGACCAGGGCACCCGCGGTGAGCGGGACCGCGACGAAGGCGAGCGCGAGAAGCTGGCGTTCGAGTTCGCCGAGCATCCAGAACCAGCCGGGGCCCGTTCCGTCCGCGCCCGCACCGTCGTCGGTCCACAGCAAGAGCCCCGCGGTGACGAGCCACGCCCCCGCCGCTACGGCAAGCGCGAAAGACGGCCGGGTGTAGGCCACCCGGCCGTCTTTCGTGAGCGTTGTCACCGCGGAGTGCGCGGATTCAGCGAGATCAGGCGCGCGATGCGCGGCGACGCGCCGCCGCGGCCGCAACCGCGATACCGCCGACGCCGAGCGCGCCGACGCCGAGCCACAGGGCTGCACCGGGGACGTCGCCACCGGTGGCGGGCAGGCCGCCGGTCGAGCCGGTGCCGCCGGATGCGGAGCCCTCGACGACGGTGACGGTGACTGTGTCGGTGAAGGTGCCGAACGATTCGTCACCCTGGGTGACGGTGATCGCGTAGTCGGCCGCGGTCGGCGGGGTGAAGGTCGCGGAGGTCGCGCCGCCGACGACGGGCTTGGTGACGGATGCCGTTCCGGTCGCGGCGGAAGCGGCGACGGAGGTGAGGGTCACGCCCTGCTGCACTCCGGGGCCGGTGACGCTGAACGTGGCGTCGAAGTCGTCGTTCAGGCCGGTGCAGGAGATGGTGGTCGAGCCGCCGAGGGCAACCGTGGTGGGGTTGGCGACGCACTCGATGTCGACGGGGTAGGCGTGGGCCGCAGAGGCGCCGGTCAAGACGATGGCACCGGCAACTGCAACAGCCGCGAGGGATTTCTTCATGGGGAGTTCCGTATCTCTTGGGGAGTGGTTGTGTAGCGACCCTCGGGCAGGTCTATGTTCGAGCAACCATAGCGATTGTCAGGAAAAACGCAGAATCAGCGCAGTTACAAGCTGGTAACGATAGCGCGCCGTTCCCATAGCGTTCCCGCTAACATCCGCTAGGACACAACGGATGCCGCCCGCCGGCCGCGCCGCGAACTCACCCGGCCGCGCCCGGAGCCTGCCCGGCGTCGGCGAAGAACGCGACTTCGTGGCGCGACGACCTCCGGAACGCCTCGAGCATCGCCGCGCGCGTTCCTTCGTCCGCCGTCGCCGCGGCCGTCGTCACGATCTCGATCGCCCGGGCGGTGGATGCCGCGAACGCCGCGTCACCGTACGTGTCGAGCCAGGAGCGATAGGGGTGTTCGGCATGGGAGAGAGCATGCAGGCGGGTTCCGACATCCTGATACAGCCAGAAGCAGGGCAGCAGCGCCGCGATCAGTACCGCGTAGTCTCCCCGCGCGGCGACGGCGAGGAGATGGTCGAGATACGCGACTGTGACGGGCGCCGGGGCGACGGCATCCGCGCGCTCCGCACCCGGTCGTCGGCCACCGCCCGGCTCCGCCAGCCAGCTCTCGTGGAGCTGCATCTCGGCGGCGAGCGCCCCGTGCGCGCCGAGGGCCCAGAACGCCTGCGCATCCTGGTCGGGCGCGAGTCTGCTGGCCTCGGCGAGCACCCGCGCGTAGTCGCGGAGGTACAGCGCATCCTGCGCGAGGTAGGTCGTGAATTCCTCCCGCGCGAGCGTGCCGTCACCGAGCCCGCGGACGAACGGCAACGCATCGATCGCCGCCCGCTCCGACGCGATCTCCTCCCACCACGCCGTCCGCACGGCCTCGGGCGTCGGCCGCGTCGACAGCCCGCCCCGGGCCCACAGCCCTGCGAAGTGACTGACCGGACCGTTCCCGCCGCCGACCTCGAGCGCCGCGCCGTGACGGATGCTCTCCGCGAGCCATCGCTTGCTCTCCGTGGTCGCCGCCACCCAGTCGCCGGTCTGCGCCACACGGGTCGCGAGCGCGGCGGACAGCGAGCATCCGGTGCCGTGGGTGTTCGTCGTCTCGATGCGGACGCCCGCGACCTCGACCACGTCACCGTTCGGATGCACGAGCGCATCCGGCATCCGCTCCCCCGCCCTGGCGCGCGCCCCCGCCCCGGCGCCCGCAAGGTGGCCGCCCTTCGCGAGCACCCGCACGCCGTGCCGCTCGGCGACCCGCATGGCCTGCGCGATCAC
The DNA here is from genome assembly GCF_021654035.1 of Microbacterium aurantiacum. GTDB lineage: Bacteria > Actinomycetota > Actinomycetes > Actinomycetales > Microbacteriaceae > Microbacterium > Microbacterium aurantiacum. The sequence goes on along the minus strand of NZ_JAJPDW010000002.1, from coordinate 479,289 downwards.
GTCGTCCCAGCCCGTCGCCACCGGCTCCCCGGCGAGGATCGCCAGCTCCGGAATGTTCGGCGTCACCAGGTCCACCCGCGCCACGAGCGTCCGCAGCGCCTCCTCCGCCGCCCGGTCGAGCAGGCGATCACCGCTCGTCGCGATCATGACCGGATCGAGCACAACCACCGGCGGCGTCACGCGCCCCAGCCATTCCTCGACCGCGCGGATGACCTCGACCGTGCCGAGCATCCCGATCTTCACCGCGTCGATCGCGACGTCGTCGGAGACGGCATCCAGCTGCTGCGTGAGGAATTCCACGGGCGGCATATGCACCGAGCGCACCCCGCGTGTGTTCTGCGCGACGAGGGCGGTGACCACTGCCATCCCGTAGCCGCCGTTCGCGGCGATGCTCTTCAGGTCGGCGTGGACGCCTGCGCCCCCGGTCGGGTCCGTCCCCGCGATGCTCAGCACCCGCGGCACGGCCCGCGGCGCGACCCGCGGCGACGCGCTCACTTGCCGACCTCCCACGCGCGTCGCAGCTCTCGGGCAGCGGATGCCGGATCCGCCGCCGCGCACACCGCCGACACCACCGCGGCACCGGCTGCCCCGGCGGCTCGCAGCCGCGGCAGATCGGCGACGGTCACGCCCCCGATCGCGACGGACGGCACCGCGACGGATGCCGCGAGTTCGGCGAACCGCGCATGCCCGAGCGGTGCGGGCGCATCCTTCTTCGTCTGCGTGACGTGGAGCGCGCCGATCCCGACGTAGTCGATGCGCGCCGGGCTGGAGGCGGCCTCCGCGAGCTGCGCCGGAGTCGCGGCGCTGAGTCCGAGCACGGCGTCGGCGCCGATGAGCTCGCGGACGACCGGCGTGGGCAGATCGGACTGTCCGACGTGCACACCGTGGGCGCGGTCGGCGAACCCGCGCGGGAACGCCCGGCGCGCGGCGAGATACACGTCGACGCGGTCGTTGACGAGCAGCGCGACCTCGTCGGGCAATGCCTCGGCGAGACGGACGACGGTGTCGAGGAACCCCGCCGCCGCGGCATCCTTCTCCCGCACCTGGACCGCGGTGACACCGCCTCGCGCGGCGGCGACGGCGAGGTCGACGAGGTCGTGCCCGGCATCCGTCGCCTGCCGCGTGTCGGTGACGAGGTAGACCGAGAGGTCGAGGCGGGTCATGACGCCGCGTCCGTCGCGTCCGTCGCGTCCGTCGCGTCCGTCGCAAGGACCGCCGTGCGCCGCAGCGCGTCGCCGTCGATCTCGGCGAGCGCGTCGAGGAATCCCACCGCGAAGCTACCGGGACCGCTCGCCCGGGCCGCGGCGCGCTGCGCGGCGACCGTGTACACCGTGATCGCGGCGACGGTGGTGGCGAGGCGGTCGTCGTCCACGGCCGCGAAAGCCGCCATGACCGCGCCGAGCGCGCAGCCGCCGCCGGTGACCTGGGTCAGGAGCGGGGTCCCGTTGGAGATCCGGACGCTCTCCCGCCCGTCGGTCACGAGGTCGACCGGCCCCGAGACCGCGACGATGCCGCCGGTCCGGAGGGCGAGAGCCCGAGCGTGCGGCTCGGCGGCGGCGAGGTCGTCGTCGGCGTCGACACCGCGTCCGCCCGCACCGGCACCGCCGACAGCGATGATCTCGGACGCATTCCCCCGGATGATCGTCGGCCCGGCATCCCGCAGCTCGAACCCGAGCGGGGTCCGGACCGGAAGCGCACCGACGGCGACCGGATCCAGGACCCACGGGGTCCCGGCATCCGTCGCCGACGCCACCGCCTCGCGCATCGCGGTGCGCTGCTCGGCGGTGGGGGTCCCGAGGTTCACGAGCAGCCCCGAGGCGATGCCCGCGAAGGGCCCCGCCTCGTCGGGGATGTCGACCATCGCGGCCGACGCCCCGAGGGCGAGCAGTGCATTCGCGGTGAAGTTCACCACCACGCTGTTGGTGATGCAGTGCACGAGGGGCGCGGATCTCCGCACCTCCTGCAACGCATCGACGGAGAACTCGAGCAGGTGCTGTGGCGTGCGCGTCATGCGCGACATCCCTTCGCTAGTACGAACTAGATCAGGTTCGACGGGTGTCATCTCAGCCCCGTGGGGCACCCCGTGTCACGTGTTGCGCTCCACCCTACCGATGCTCCGGATGCCGGGGGTCGGCCGGTCGGACGGGAGTCGCAACGCGGTGAAAGCGCGGGAGATTCGGTCGTGCCGGCGGCGTGTCGTGGCCGGGGACGTCGACTTCTCCCCGGCGTTTCACGCGGACCGGCCGAGACCGCCCCCGCGCGCGGGACCCCGGCCGCACTCCACGGCGGCCGGTGTCGCGGGTTCATCTCGGTCGTTTCCTGTCGAGAACGCGGGATATCCGGACCCCGGCACCCCGCCATACGGCCCGAAACGGCCGCTCGCACCGCGTTCTTCTCCGCGTGGTCCGGTGGTCCGGTGGGCGGCCCCTGGCCCCGCGCGCCCCACCGGGTTACTCTCGCGGCATGTCTTCCGACCCGCGCCGGCCGTCGCTCATCAGCCGGATCCGGCAGTTCTTCTGGCCGGCCACCGAGACCTACGACACCCGGCGCTCCGGCGGCGCCGAGCCCAGCACCCCACAACCGCACTACGACCCGGCCACCGACCAGCGCCGCAACGGCAACGTCGGCGGTTACGGCAGCTGACGGGGCGCCGCCAGAGACGCCGCGGTGAAACCCCGGGGTGAATCAGGCCCAAACCCCGGTCTCAGACGCCGAATTCGTCGGTTCCTCCCCGCGGTTTCACGGCCAGCCGCACGCGACTTCCCCGTCTTTCCTTCGAGAGACGCGGGAGATTTCGGGGGTTCGGAGCGTTTCCGGGCCCCCGAGTGTCGATTCGTCCCGCGTTCTTCACGACCGATGCGGGAGACGGACGCCCGGGGGATGCCGCGCCGACCGCCGCGGGTCTATCCTGAGCGCATGGCGGGGCACGCGGACGAGCCGCACGGGGCGGGCATTGCGGGACGGTTGAACTGGCTGCGGGCCGCCGTTCTCGGCGCGAACGACGGCATCGTGTCGGTCGCGGCGATCGCCGTCGGTGTGGCCGCGGCGACGCCCGACCTCGCCGCGATCGTCCCGGCATCCTCGGCGGCACTCGTCGGCGGGGCGATCTCGATGGCGCTCGGAGAGTACGTGTCGGTCAGCAGTCAGAGCGACAGCGAGAAGGCCCTGATCGCGAAGGAACGCGAAGAGCTGCGGACGATGCCGGCGCAGGAGCTCGAGGAGCTCACCGAGCTGTACCGCGCGCAGGGGCTGACGGATGCGACCGCGCGCCAGGTGGCCGTGGAGCTGACCGAGCGCGACGCGCTTCGGGCGCACCTCGCCGCCGAGCTGCACATCGATCCCGACGACCTGGTGAGCCCGTGGCGGGCGGCGATGGCGTCGGCACTCGCGTTCGTCAGCGGCGGCATCCTGCCGTTCCTGACCATCCTCTTGCCGGAGCCCTATCGGATCCCGGTGACGTTCATCCTCGTCATGCTCGCCCTGGCGGCGACCGGAGCGCTCGGCGCCAAGCTCGGCGGGGCGCGGCCGCTGCGCGGCACGCTGCGCGTCGTGATCGGCGGGGCGATCGCCCTCGCGGCGACCTTCGCGATCGGCGCGCTCCTGAACACGGCCGGCATCGTCTAGCGGATTCCGCGCTCCCGCGCCCGGTGAAACCGTGGGGCGATTCGGTCACTTCGGCGCTGTTTCGAGCCCGGAAGTGTCGACTTCTCCCCGGGCTTTCACACCGAGCGGTCGACACCCGCCGCCGAGGCCACCGGGCCGGGCCGGGTCACGGCCCACAACGCGATGCCCGCCCCCACCCCGAGGCCCAGGGCCACGAAGCCGGCGACGCGCGACAGGGTGAAGTCGAAGACGAGGCTGCAGACCCCGGCGACCAGGAGGCTCACGACGACCGTGTTCGCGATGAGGTACCGGTTGGCGATCCGGACGACGTCGACCTTCTGGTGCCGCCGGAACCGCGACCGGTGCAGCACGACCGGCACGAGACTTAGAAAGGTCGCCGTCGCGGCGAGCGCCACCAGCGTCAGGTACAGGCCGAGCTGGTAGGCGTCGAGGTCTTCGAACCGCGACTGGAACGCCACCGCGAGCAGAAAACCGCTGATCAGCTGGGTTCCGGTCTGGGTCACCCGCAGTTCCTGAAGGATCTCGTTCCAGTTGCGGTCGGCCCGCTCGTTCGCCGATTCGTCGCGCCCGTCGGGCGATACGTCGTCGCTCCGCTCGCTCATGGCCGCGATCATAGCCACGCGCCCCCGGCGGCGCCGCCCGTTCGTGTGAAAGCCCCGGGCGATTCGGTCATTTCGGGGCTGTTTCGCGCACGGAGGTGTCGATTTCACCCCGGGGTTTCACGCCGACCGGCCCCGCCCCCGACGACCCAGACCGGGCACGGCAGCCCGGCCCCGCGTCGAAAACGCGGGCCCAGCCGACACCCCGGCGGCGCGCCGCACCCCGCGGGGCCGATCCGCCCCGCGTTTTCGACGCCGAAGCTCCGGCACCACCCCGGGCGCGACGAAGCCCCCGGGGTTTTCCCGGGGGCTTCGTCGGAAACGCGAGAAGCGTCAGCCGGCGACGGATGCCGCGCGGCGACGTGCCACGGCGGCAGCGACGGCGATACCGCCGAGGCCGAGGGCCCCGACGCCGAGCCAGACGACCTCACCGGCGACCGAGCCTCCGGTGACGGCCAGGCCGCCACCCGAGGCCGAGCCACCGGTGCCCGTGCCGGACGCGGCCGGAAGGGTCTCGGAAACAACGGTCGCCCCCTCGGCGTCCACAACCGTGATCGAGTACGAGGCGGTCTGGGGCGGGGTGAAGGTGGCCGAGACGGCGCCGTCCTCGCCGGCGGTCTTGGTGACCGAGGCGGAAGCGGATGCCGAAGCCGAGGCGACCGAGGCGATCACACCGGGGGTGACCCCGGGGCCGACGACGGTGAACGTGGTGGGTCCGGCGGGGAGGCCGACGCACGCGATGGTGGAGGGGACGCCCGCGGTGAACGCAGCGGGCGAGACCGTGCACCCGGGAGCCGGGGCGACGGGGTAGGCGAATGCCGGGGTTGCGGAGCCGAGCGCGATGACGCCGGCAACCGCAAGAGCGGCGGCTGTCTTCTTGAGCATGGGACTCCTCTGAGTCTCGAGAGTGCTGATTGCTGGGGAGGTGTACTTCGATAATCAGTACGGTCGGGACTACGGTGGCCCACGCCCAACCTTAGCGGCAGCTGGATGCCGCCTGTGTTACATGTCGGTAAACAACACCGGATGCCGGGGAACTCTCAGCCGAAGAGCGTGCCGACCAGCGCGAGCGCGACGAAGACCGCGTTGTACGTGATGTGCAGGAGCACCGCGGCCCAGATGCGGCCGGTGAGGAGCACGAGGGCGCCGCCGACGCCGGCGACGAGCACGAGTCCGATGATCGCGTCGACACCGAGGGCACCCGCGAGGCCGTGGACGAGCACGAACGCGCCGGTCGTCACGAGCAGCGCGCCGATACCCGCGGCCAGACGCCCGACCGGACGCCGGAGCACGGTGTAGAGGGCGACGAGCAGCACGCCGTGGAAGAAGAACTCCTCGAGCACCGGGGCGATGAGCACCGCGCCGAAGCCGTCGACGATGAGCCAGGTCGAGGGTAGCTGCCCGTCGAACACGGCATAGGAGGGGAATGCGGTGTCACCCCCGCTCGCGGCGACGCCACCCTGGATGAACCGGATCAGCACGCCGAGGACGACGCCGAACAGGAGGTCGACGGCGCGGAAGCGCAGCAGCCCCGCCGGGCGCGACCGCGCGAAGCCCCACACGATCGGGACGGCGAGCGCGATCCACAGCACGACCGCCGCGAGCACGGTCGCTCCCGGCAGCACGACGCCGATCACGGCCGAGCCGAGCAGCCCCGCGCCGAGCGAGAACAGCGCGATCGCGAGGAGGCCCTCGCGCCAGCGGGCGACGGTCGACCCGCCCTGGCGCCAGTCGTTGCGACGCACGCGACGTCGCCGCGAGCGCGAGGCCCCGGCATCCGTCTCCGCGTCGATGCCCGCCTCCACGGCGGTGTCGGTCTCGATCGCCTCGCTAGTCTGGTCCGGCACGCGCCCACGCTACCCTGCCCCGGAGACACCGCCATGTTCGAGATCCTCACGGTGTGCACCGGCAACATCTGCCGCTCGCCCCTCGCGCAGCTGCTGCTCGATGCGCAGCTCGCCCCGCTCGGCGCGCGCGTCTCGAGCGCCGGCACCCGCGGAGCCGCCGGCGCGACCATGACGCCCGAGGCCGTGCAGTTGGCGACGGATGCCGGAATCCCCCTCGAATCCGCGACCGCCCACCGCGCCCGCTACCTGACCGAGGCGATGGCGGACGAGCCCGATCTGCTCCTCGCGATGACCCGCGAGCACCGCCGCACCCTCGCGGAGTACGCGCCGGGGCGCCTCCGCCACACGTTCACGGTGCGCGAGTTCGCTCGCCTGGCCGCACAGCTCGACGACGCCACGATCACACAGGCAGCGGATGCCGCGGGCCCCGACCCCCGCGACCGGGTGCGCGCGATGGCCGCGGCCGTCGCGGCATACCGCGGGGTGGCCGAGCCGCTCGCCGACCCCGCCGACAACGACGTGATCGACCCGTACCGCCGGTCGTGGCAGACCTACCAGCTGTCGTCGCAGCAGCTGACGCCCGCGGTCGCCGAGGTGGTCCGCGCCGTGCGCCTGGCCGTCGCCCCCGCCTGACCCGCTCGACAGAAACTTCCAACCTCGAAAAGCCCCTCTCACCAGCGAAAAGTTCCCGCCGCCACCCTCGGCCGGGAACTTTTTTGTGACGTTTCCCTCCCTCGGTGACTCCTATTCCCGAAGCGAACAACAGCCGCTTCGAGGCGCAGGCGCCAGACGCCGCGCCCTCAGACATCACACGAGAAAGAGGAGAGATTCATGGCTGACACCACGAACGCCACCACCCCGACCCCCGCCGAGGTCACCACCGCGACCCCCGCGACCCGCGTCGACCGTCCGGCCGGCGCGAACGCTGCGGCCGGCACCACGCAGACCACCAACGGCGGCTCGACCGTCATCGCCGATTCCGTCGTGGCAAAGGTCGCCGGAATCGCAGCTCGCGAGGTCCGCGGCGTGTACGCGCTCGGTGGCGGCGGAGCCCGTGCCTTCGGTGCGATCCGCGACGCCGTCAACGCCACCGACTTGACGCAGGGTGTCCGCGTCGAGGTGGGCCAGACCCAGGCCGCGGCCGACATCACCCTCGTCGTCGAGTACCCGATGCCGATCCACTCCGTCGCCGCCGAGGTCCGCTCCACGGTCGCCGGTGCGATCACCCGCCTCACCGGCCTCGAGGTCGTCGAGGTCAACATCGAGGTCAACGACATCCACGTTCCGGGTGAGGACAACGACGACGACGACACCGAGGCGCGTGTCGCGTGAACGCCACCGTCGTCGGCGCCCTGATCGGCGCAGTCCTCGCGTTCGCCGCGCTCGTGTTCGGCTTCTGGGGCTTCCTCCTGGTCGCCCTGTTCATGGGAGTCGGCGCGCTGGTCGGACGTTTCGCCTCCGGCAAGGTCGATGTCCGCGGACTGACCGACGCCCTGACCGGACGCCGGTCGTCGTGAGCGGGGCCGCCCCGGGCCGGATCGTCGTCCGTGACCGGGTGACTCAGAAGGTCACCGAGGCGGTTGCCGCATCGATCATCGGCGTGGACCGGGACCAGGTCAGCGCCACCGTGAGCGGCTCCCGCGGAGCCCTCGGGGTGCAGCTGCGGTCCCCGTTCCCGGTCCCGCCGCTCGACGACACCGCTGCGATCGCCGCCGCCGGCCCGGTCCTCGACCGGGCGGCGGAGGTGCAGACGGATGTCGCGCATCGCCTCGCCGAGATCCTCGGCCGCAACGTCGTCCGGGTCGACGTCACCATCACCGGTGCCGTCACCCCCACCAGAAGGAGAGTCCGATGAGCAGTCCCGTCCTCCGACGGGTCGTGCGCCGCGAGACCCACTCGCCCCGCACGGTCGCGATGATCGTCGCGGTGATCGTGGTGATCCTCGCGCTCGTCTACGTCGGCACCGAGATCGTCCTGAGCGTCCTCGGTCAGCCCGCGTTGCTCCTCGGCCCGGCGGCCGCGTTCACGGGTGTCGTGGGTCTTCCCACCGACGTCCCGGCCGGCATCAGCATCGCCGTAGGCGTGGTGATGGCCCTCATCGGCTTGATCCTCATCGTTCTCGCGGTGAAGCCCGGGCGCCTCCCCAAGCACGCGCTCACCCCCGCGGGTGACGCGCGCGAGGACCGCGCGATCGTGGCCGACAACGGCGTGATCGCGGCATCCGTCGCCCAGCGCATCAGCGAGAACACCGGCCTCATGCGCGACCAGGTGCGGGTGGGCGTCGCCCACCGCCGGGTCGACGTGACCATCACCCCCGGGTTCGGCGAACAGATCGACCGTGACGAGATCCGTCGAGTGACGGATGCCGAGCTCCAGTCGTACGGGCTCGCCCCGGCCGTCCGCACCTCGGTGCGGGTCGAGCAGAAGAAGGAAGAGGTCGTGCGATGAACAGCACCAATCGAGCCCTCAACCGCATCGTCCTGCTGATCCTCGGGATCGTCCTGGTGGGCATCGGCGGAATCGTCGCCACCGCGGCATCCGTTCCCGTCGTCGCCGACACGTGGGCCACCTCAGCCGAGGCCGTGCAGCAGTGGGCCACCGGCGCGTGGGAGTCCACGCAGATCGCCGGCACGCAGCTGACCTGGGTGGCCGTGGCCCTCCTCGCCGCCTTCGTCCTGCTGATCGCCCTGCTGATCACGCTCGTCGTCCGGGGCGTCCGCGGCCGTCGCCAGACCGCCTTCGGCGCCACCGGCTCGAACGGCGAGGCGGGTCGCGTCACCGTGACCGAGGGGTTCGCCAGCGACCTCCTGAGAAACGCCCTCACCGAGCGCGACGAGATCCTCACCGCGAAGGTGACCGCCAGCGAGATCAAGAAGCAGCCGGTGCTGCACGTGAGCGTCACGCCGCGGCAGAACACCTCGCCGGTCGCCGTCGCCGAGACGGTCGACCAGCTGGTCTCGAACCTCGCCGCCCTCACCGGTCGGCAGCTGCCGACCTACATCTCGGTCCATTCCGGACTCCGGGCCCGCCTGGCGCACGACCAGCGGCGCCTCAACTGACACAAGGAGCACCACCCATGCGCAACACCATCATCATCGTCGGCGTCGTCGCGCTCGGCGCGTACGCCCTCGGCCGCTGGAACGACCCCGAGGTCCGCAAGGAGCGCGAGCGTCAGGCGAAGAAGCTCGCCAAGAAGTACAAGCGCACCACGAAGGACCTCGAGAAGAAGTCCAAGAAGCTCAAGAAGAAGTTCAGCTGAGGAGCATCATGACCAACGCAGACAACACCATCGCCACCGCCAAGGACAGCATCCGCAAGGCCGCCCGTGACGCGGCCGCGTCGACCGAGTCGTTCGGCGACGACATGGCGGATGCCGGAGCGAAGGTCGCCGACCGGATCTCCGACGCCGCCGATGCCCTGAAGGGCAAGAACGACACCGTCGACACCGTGATCGACAAGGCGACCGGCTTCGTGAAGGACCACCCGACGCTGACGAAGGTCATCGGCGCGGTCGCCATCGCGGTCGTCGCTTCGGGCATCGCCCGTCGCATGAGCCGCTGACACGCGGCATCCGTCCGCAGCAGCACCGCAGCACCCGCACCACCTACCAGGCACATCACAAGGAGCAACACCATGGGATTCATCGGATTCCTCATCCTCGGACTTCTCGCCGGCGCGATCGCCAAGCTGATCCTCCCGGGCAAGCAGGGCGGCGGCTGGTTCATCACGCTGATCCTCGGCGTCGTCGGAGCCCTCCTCGGCGGATGGCTCGGCGGACTCATCTTCGGCGTCAGCCTGAATGAGTTCTTCTCGCTCTCCACCTGGGCGCTGGCGATCGGTGGATCGCTCATCGTCCTGCTGATCTACGGCCTCATCTTCGGCCGCAAGAAGGCCTGACACACACCCGCAGTCATGCCGCGCCGCGCGCGGGCGATATCCGAACGGATGCCGCCCGCGCGCGATTTTGTGTACGCGGCCACGCGTGTGCCGCTGGTTCGGGGCGCGTTTGCGACGTTGGGGCGCACATTCCGCGCCCCAACGTCAGGAACGCGCCCCAAACCCCCCGAAGCCAGCCCCGCTACCTCCTCCTCGCCTCCGCGTCAAGACGCAACACCGATCCGCGGTGACTGCGAATCTGGTTCCACGCTTCCGCACCCGCACCCTGCGCGGCCGAGGCCGGAGCCGAGGTTGAATCCACCATGACGCGAACCGCCGAGATGTCCGACGCCCTCCAGGGCGCCGTCGACCGTGGCGAAATGGTGCCCTGGTTCCAGCCGCAGTACGACTTGCGCACCTACCGTCTGGTGGGCGCCGAAGTGCTGTGTCGGTGGGACCACCCGGAGTGGGGCCTCGTCCGTCCGAACGACTTCATCCCGCTGGCCGAAGAGATCGGCGTCATCGACGAGATCGGTCAGTGCATGACCGAGCACGCGCTCGAAGCGATCGGCGAGTGGGGCATCGACATCTCGGTGAACGTGTCTCCGGTGCAGTTGGAGAGTGCGGAGTTCACCCTCTGGCTCGAGGACTCGCTGGCACGCCTCCGTCACCCCGCGAAGCGACTGACGGTGGAGATCACCGAGGGCCGCGACCTGGGCGACGTCCCGCCGCTCGTCGCCCGCTTGGACCGCCTTCGGAGGCACGGCGTGGGCATCGCGATCGACGATTTCGGCGCGGGCCATGCGTCACTCGCGCAGGCTCGCCGCCTGCACGCGACCGAGCTGAAGATCGATCGCCACCTGACCGGCGACGACTCCCCCGAGACCACGGCGCAGATCGCGAAGGCCGTCGCCTTCGCCCGCGACGCCGAGCTCCGCACCGTCGCCGAGGGCGTCGAGACCACGGCACAGCTGCAGCGGATGCGCCAGCTCGGCTGCGACCGCGGCCAGGGCTACCTCTGGAGCCGTCCCGTCCCCCGCGACGAGATGGCCCGACTGATCGCGGTCGCGTAAGCGGCGACGGTCAGGTGCCACCGCGTACAGTGAATCCCACGTGACCCGTCGGACGCACCGTGCGTCTCTCCGAGTTGGGTAGAGAGACGATCGTCATGACCATCACGGAAGTCGACTTCACCTCCGCAGCGCCCAGCGGCGATCCCCTGCTCCGCAACAACGTCACCATCACCGGCGACGTGGCCGGGCCGACCATCGTCTTCGCGCACGGTTTCGGATGCAGTCAGGAGACCTGGAACCTCGTCGCCCCGCACTTCGAAGCCGACCACCGCGTCGTCGTGTTCGACCACGTCGGCGCGGGCAACTCGGACTGGAACGCGTACGACCGGGTGAAGTACAACTCCCTCGAGGGGTACGCCGCCGACGTCGTCGAGATCCTCGAGACCCTCGATGTGGCCGAGGTCACCTTCGTCGGCCACTCCGTCGGGTCGACCATCGGCGTTCTCGCCGCCAACCGCGCGCCCGAGCGGTTTCGCCGACTCGTCCTCGTGAGCCCCTCACCGTGCTACCTCAACGACGGCTCCTACCAGGGCGGGTTCGAACCGCACGACATCACCGCGCTCCTCGAGTCGCTGGAGGCGAACCACCTCGACTGGTCGCGGCAGACCGCGCCGATGATCATGGGCACGCCCGACCGCCCGGCGCTCGGCGACCGGCTGACCGACAGCTTCTGCCGTGTCGACCCCGCGATCGCGGCGCACTTCGCCCGGGTGACCTTCACCTCCGACAACCGCGATGACCTCGGTCGCGTGTCGGTCTCCACCCTCGTGCTGCAGACCCGGCAGGACGCCATCGCGCCGCCCGCAGTCGGCCGCTATGTCCACGAATCGATCCCCGCGAGCCGGTACGTTGAACTGGACACGACCGGCCACGTGCCGATCCTTTCCGCCCCCGACCAGGTGGTCCGCAGCATCCGGGAGTTCATGACATGAGTACGACGGATGCCGCGTGGTACGACCAGGCACCCTGCGGCCTCATCTCGACTCACCTCGACGGAACCATCGTCGACGTCAACGAGACGCTGCTCCGGTGGACCGGATACGAGCGCGCCCAGCTGATCGGTCAGCCGTTCACCCTGCTGCTCGACCGCGGCGGACAGATGTTCTTCGAGACCCGGCACCGCCAGCTCCTGCACCTTCAAGGCGCGGTCGAAGAGGTGTCGCTGACCATCCGCACGACGGCCGGTGAGGATCTGCCCGTGCTCGTCAACGCCGCTCGGGACGAGGATGCCGCGCTGATCCGCTTCGCGATCCTCAACGCCACCGGGCGCGTGCAGTACGAGCGCGAGCTCGTCACCGCCCGCCGGATCGCCGAGGAGTCCGCGCAGCGCGTGCGGATCCTGCAGGAGGTGTCGACGGCGTTCGGGGTGAGCGCCACCGACGAGGACGTCGCGCAGACCTTCGCCGCCGTCGCGCGCGAGGCGCTCTCCGCGCGCGACACCGCGGTGCTCCTCCTCGACGACGACGGCGAGCTGGCGCTGGTCGCCGGCGCGAACCCGCTCGAGGGCAAGGTCGCGCCCGTCCGGGAGCTGCGTGAGACCACCCTCGTCACCGTCGTCCACGACGACGATGAGAACTTCCCCGACGTCGCCCGTGCACTCAGGAACGAGGAGCTCGCGAGCCTCAGCGTCATGCCGCTGTCGGCCGAGGGCGAGCGCCTGGGCGTGCTCGTGTGCTTCTTCGCCGCCCGCACCGACTTCGACGCCCACTTCTTCGACCTGCAGCAGGCGCTCGGCCGTCAGGCGTCGCAGACCCTGCAGCGCGTGCGTCTCCAGCGCCGACTCGCGGTGCTGGCCCTCCACGACCAGCTCACCGGCGTCGCGAACCGCCAGCTGCTGCAGCTCACGCTCGACGAGGCTCTGGTCACTGCGACGACGGCGGGCGATCCACTCGCGGTGCTGTTCCTCGACATCGACGATTTCAAGAGCATCAATGACTCGTTCGGGCACGCCACCGGCGACATGGTCCTGATCGAGCTCGCCACGCGTCTGCGCGAGGGTGTCCGCGCCGGCGACGTCGTCGGCCGCATCGGCGGCGACGAGTTCGTCGCGCTCTGCCCGGGCACCGACGCGATCGCGGCCGAAGCGATCGCCGAGCGGATCCTCGCCGTCTGTCGGAAGCCCATCGCCGTGCCGAGCGGCGTCATCTCGGCATCCGTCAGCGTGGGCCTGTCGCTGTACGACCCCGCCGTCGACACCCTCGAGACCGGTGCGCAGCTGCTCGTCCGGGCGGATGCCGCCATGTACGACGCCAAGCGCGCCGGCAAGGACCGCGTCACCGTCAGCGCCGCGTAGCAAATCAGAACTATCCATCGCACTATTTCCACTTGTACCCTGTAAAGGGAAACAGTGGAGGGCGAGATGACGGGCTACGGGGCCGGGACGGGCGATTGGCCCCCGCACGGTCATGACGTCGTTCCCTGGCGCCAAGAGCGCCGTGGAGGAAGTCGCGAGGACCGCACCCTCACCGAGGTGACGACCTCCGTCCCGCCGTTCATCGCGGATCTCGACTACGCCGTCCCTGCGGATCTCACCGGACTGAGCGAGCGTGCCCTCGTGGCTCTCGGCGCCATGGACAGCGAGGCGGCACACCAGCCGGCAGCCATGGCGCGATTCATGATCCGCAGCGAGTCGGTCGCATCCTCCCGGATCGAGCGCGTCTCGGCGAGCGTCGAGGACTTCGCGCGCGCCCTGGCCGGCCAGAGGTCGAACTCCTCGGCGATGAGCATGGTCGCGGCCAGCTCCGCTCTGTCGACGATGATCGCGGCAGCGGGCGAGAACGGAGCGATCACCCGCGACGACATCCTTCTCGCCCACAGGGCGCTGATGCGGGACGACCCGAGCGAGGGCCCGTACGCAGGAAGCATCCGTGACAGCCAGAACTGGATCGGCGGCAGCGACCACAGCCCTCGCTCGGCTCTGTACGTTCCCCCCGACCACGCACGCGTTCCCGAGCTACTCGACGACCTGCTCGCGTTCGCGAACAGGGACGATCTGCCGACGCTCGCACAGGCGACGATCGCGCACGCGCAGTTCGAGTCGATCCATCCCTTCGGGGACGGCAACGGTCGGACGGGTCGCGCCCTGATCGGCGCGATACTCCGGCGCCGGGGCGTCACCTCGCGGACGGTGGTGCCCGTGGCCAGCGGCCTGCTCGCCCGACGCGACGAGTACTTCGACGCGCTCGGGAGCTACCGACGCGGGAGCGTGCGGCCGCTCCTCGAGCTGATGCTCCGCTCGGCGGTCGTCGCGGCAGAAGAGGGGCGCGTGTCGGTGCAGAGGATCGCTCGCCTCCCCGGGCGGTGGGAGATGCAGGCCGACGCCCGGCGGGGATCGATGGCCGCCCGGCTGATTCCCGCCTTCTTCGACAACCCGGTGATGGGCGTCGCCGAGATCGAACGCATCGCGGGCCCGGTATCGCCTCGGCTCTACTCCGCCCTCGATCGCCTGGAAGGAGCGGGGGTGGTCCAGGAGATCACCGGACGCAAGCGGGACCGCGTCTGGGCGGCCGTCGATCTCATGGCCGAGCTCGACGATCTCGACGCGCGCATCGCCGCCGCGATGCGAACCCGGGTGGGATGATCGGCCGCGCGGCCTCGAGCTTGTCGCGGCGGGGTTGCGGCTCGATCGGATGCGTGGGCGTCTGTGTACGATCGGGAACCGTCGCGCGGACCGCTCCCCCGCGCCCCCAGGAAAGGCCCGCACGCGCCGTGTACTCGCTCCTTCTGGCGATCATCTACATCGCCTTCATCAGCCTCGGGCTGCCCGACTCGCTCATCGGCGCGGGCTGGCCGGTCATGCACCGCGACCTCGATGTGCCGATCGGCGTCGCCGGCATCCTGACCATGATCATCGCCGGTGGCACGATCTTCTCCTCGCTCGCCTCCGAGCGGGTGACGCGCCGGTTCGGCGTCGGCCTCGTGACCGCGGTCAGCGTGGGGATGACGGCGGCGGCGCTCATCGGCTTCTCGGTCAGCGGAGAGTTCTGGATGCTGTGCCTCTGGGCGATCCCGTACGGCCTGGGTGCCGGCGCGGTGGACGCGGCGCTGAACAATTACGTGGCCGTGCACTACGCCGCCCGCCACATGAACTGGCTGCACGCGTGCTGGGGACTCGGGGCGTCGATCAGTCCGTTCGTCATGAGCTGGTCGCTCACCGCCGGGCTCGGGTGGACGAGCGCGTACCTGATCATCGGTGTCATCCAGGTGGCGCTGACCCTCGCGCTGCTGTCGAGCATCCCCCTGTGGGGGAAGGTGAACCCCGTCCGCCCGCCGGAGTCAACGGATGCCGCAGATGCCGAAACCGCCGAGTCCTCCCCCGCCCCGGCGCGCGCGCACGTCCCGCTGTCCCGCGCGGTGCGGATCCCGGGAGTACCGCTCATCCTCGCGGCGTTCTTCGCGTACTGCGCGCTGGAGACCACCGCGATCCTGTGGGCGTCGAGCTACCTCGTCGCCGATCGCGGGGTCTCCCCGGCCACCGCCGCCGCCTTCGCCTCGCTGTTCGTGCTCGGGATCACGGCGGGGCGGTTCCTCGCCGGGTTCGTCGCCGATCGGATCGGCGACCGGTGGATGATCCGCGGCGGGTTCATCGCGGTCGGGGTGGGCGCGGTGATGCTCGCCCTCCCGGTGGGGACGGACGCCGTCGCCCTCGTCGGACTCGTCGTCGCGGGCCTCGGGTCCGCCCCCATCTATCCGGCGATCATCCACTCCACCCCGGTGAACTTCGGCCGCGAGAACTCGCAGGCCGTCATCGGCATCCAGATGGCGGCGGCCTACGCCGGATCGACCCTCGCCCCACCCCTGTTCGGGGCGATCGCCGCCGTGACGGGGCTGGGGATCTTCCCCGTCTACATCCTGCTCCTCGTGGCGCTGGGCCTGGTGATGTCGGAGCGGCTCAACGTCCGCGTGCGCGGGCGCGACACCGTCACCGCCGCATAGCCGACGGGAGTACCGCTACGCCGCGCCGTCCGGGTCGACCGGCTCGGCAGCGAACGCCTCGAGGAGCTCGCCGATGTGGCGCCCCTTGTCGAGCGGATGCCGGAGCGGTCGGTCCGGGTTCAGCCGGTAGACGTTGCGCCGGCCGACCCGCTCACGGGAGAGGTAACCCTCGGCCTCCAGCTCGCCGACGATGCGGAGCGCGGCGCGCTCGGTCACGCCGACGAGGGTCGCGATGTCCTTCAGCAGGATCTCCGGATTCGCCGCCACGCACAGCAGCACGTGCGCGTGGTTGGTCAGGAAGGTCCACTGCGCCATCCGCTCAGCCTACCCGCGCGCCCTCTGAGACCGGATGGTGAAAACACGACTATCAAAACCTGCTATGTTTTTCGTGTTTTGAGTATCCGGTCATGAAAGGCGTCTGATGGAACTGGTGTTGATCGTCGTCGCGCTGGCCACACCGTGGGTCGGCGCGGTCCTGGCCGCCGCCCTTCGACCGGCCGGCCTCGGGGCGCGCGCCGCCGCGTGGGCCGCCGGCGGCGGAACGGTCGCCGCCGTCGCGGCCGGGCTCGCCGCGACCCTCGGCCTCACCTCCCCCGGCGGGCCCGCTGATGCGCTCGCCCACGTGATGCTGATCCTCGTGCTGGGCCTGAGCGCGCTCATCCAGGCGTACGCCCTGCGCTACCTCCGGGGCGATCTGCGGCAGCGGTGGTTCGCCGTGTGGGCCGGGGCGCTGACCGGCAGCACCGCGGCGCTCGTCACGGCGCAGACGGTGGTGGTCTTCACCCTCGCCTGGGTCGCCGCGGGCCTCTCGCTCGTCCTGCTGCTCGCCACCTACCGCTCACTGCCGCAGGCGCGCCAGGGCGTGCGGCGTGCGGCGTGGAGCTTCGCGCTCGCCGACACACCCCTCGTGATCGCGGCCGTCGTCCTGGTTGTCACGGCGGGCGGGGACGCCCGCCTCGACGACCTCGCCACCGTCGCGGCCGCCCTTCCGGACGCCACCGCGGTGATCCTCGCGCTCCTCGTGGTGATCGCCGCTCTCGGCCGCTCGGCGCAGATCCCCTTCCACCGCTGGCTGCCGGCCACGCTGTCGGCGCCGACGCCCGTCTCCGCGCTCCTGCACGCCGGGGTGGTGAACGCCGGCGCGATCCTGCTGATCCGGTTCTCGCCTCTGGTCGCCCCGGCGGCGGTGGCGATGGCGGTGGTCTTCGCTACCGGCGCGGCGACGCTCGTGTACGCCACGGTGCTCCGCCTGGTGAAGACCGACGTGAAGGGCCGGCTGGTCCATTCCACCGCGGGGCAGATGGGCTTCATGATGATGGCCGTCGGGCTCGGCGCCTTCGCCGCGGCGGTGTTCCACCTCGTCGCGCACGGTCTGTACAAGTCGACCCTGTTCCTCTCCGCCGGCACCGGTGTGGCCGCGGGTGCCGAGAAGCGCGCGTGGCCGGCCCCGTCCCCCGCATCCGCGAAGACCACCACCGCGGCCGTCCTCATCGGCTCCGCGCTGACGATCGGCGTCCTGGCCGTCGGCAAGGCCGTGATCGCTCCCGCGACGACCCCGGTGAGCCTCGCCCTGCTCGCCTTCCTCGCGTGCACCGCGATCGTCGCGGTCGCCGCGGGACTCCGGAGACGGATGTCGCTGCGCACCGTCGCCGCGGCGGCCGTGGTCGTCGCGGCCCTCGGTCTGTCGTACATCGCCGCCGTCGGCTGGTTCGAGCAGCTGATCCCCACCCCGACCGGGACGCAGGCGCCGTCGCCGTGGCTGCTGGTCATCCCCGCGGCGCTCCTCATGGCCATCGAGCTGATGAGTCGCTCACCGCGGTTCGCCCCGGCCCTCTCGTCCGCGGTGTACGCCCGCGCCCTCGCGGCATCCACCGTCCCCACCCCCGACCCGGGCGGCGCGACCCGCCCGCGCACCCCGTCACTCACGAAGGAGGTCGCACGATGACCCTGCTCGTCCAGGCGCAGGTGGCGCAGGCTGCCCGCGACACCGTCGCCGGTTGGCCCATCGCGTCGTTCATCGCCACGAACCCGCTCGCGCCGTACGAGGCGACGCGCTTCGATCACGCGGCGGCGCGCGGCACGCATCTCACCCTGCCCGTCGAGGCGTACCGCGCCGCGTTCGCTTCCGGACGCATCACGCGCGACGACCTCGTCCTGGCCCTCCGGGCACGCGGAGCAGAGCTGCGGGAGGTACCCCCGTTCACCGGCGCCCTCGCCCATCTCTCGCCCGACGACGTCCTGATCGAGGACATGCTCCACGCCGACGCCCCACCCGCGCCGGCGCCAGCCACCCCGACCGACCCGGTCGCCGACCTCGTCGTCCCGTGGCTCGCCGCCTTCCTCGACCCCGACCCGCAGTGGCAGCTCCCCGAGCGCGACCGGGGCTTCTATGCCGCGTGGCGCGCACTCGCGACTCACGACCCGCGGATGTCGCGGCCCGCGCGGCGCCGGCTTCGGGATGCCCCCGAGCAGGCCTCGGCGGCGATCGCCGCATGCTTCACCGCGTGGGGCACGCACGACGCCGACCGCGTCGCGCTCCTGAAGGCCGAGCTCGCCGCCCTCCCCGGATGGACGGGCTACCTGAAGTGGCGCGGCGAGCACGACGGCGACATCGACCTCACCGAGTACCTCGCGGTGCGGCTCACCGTCCGCCTCCTCCTCGACCTCCCCCCGATTGAGGCCCAGCTCGACGCCGACCCCGACGCCGCCACGACCGCGCCCACGCCGACGCCCGGCGCCGAGGTCCACGCCCGCGCCGGGCGCCTCGCCGACACGCTCGCCCCCGAGGCGGCACCCGCCGATGTCGCGACGCTCGCGCGGCTGCTCGCCCTGCATCCGCTCGCCGATCACCCGTTCACGTGGCAGGCGGCGTACGAGGGCCACTACCGCCGCGACGTCCTTGCGTCGCTGACACCGCACCCCCTCGCGCCCACCGCCCCGCATACGCAGGTGGTGCTGTGCATCGACCCGCGGTCCGAGGGACTCCGGCGGCACCTCGAGACGGATGCCGGCATCGAGACGTTCGGGTTCGCCGGGTTCTTCGGCGTCCCGGTCCGCTTCGCGACGTATGAGGGTCGCGGCTCGATCGACTCGCTCCCGGCGCTGCTGCAGCCGAAGCACGCCGTCACGGAGGAGCCCGCGGATGCCGACCGGGCGCGCGCCCGCACGCGCGGCCTCCGGGCGCTGGATGCCGCATCCCACTCGCTGCACGTGACCGAGAACGCCACGGCGACCCCGTTCGCGCTCGCGGAGGCGACGGGGTTCCTGTTCGGGGTGTCGTCGGTGGTCCGCACCCTCGCCCCGACGCTGCATCACACGCTGACCCGCCGGTGGCGCGACCGCATCGCCCCGCCTGTCGACTCGCGCGTCACGATCGCGGCGGCGGTCACCGTCGAGGAGCGCGCGACGCTCGCCGAGGCGGGGCTCCGGATGATGGGGCTCGGGCGGTTCGCGCCGCTGGTCGTCCTCGCCGGGCACGGCTCGGTCAGCACGAACAACCTTTACCAGGCAGCGTTCGACTGCGGTGCGTGCGGCGGCAACCCGGGGGCGGTGAACGCCCGGGCCGCGGCCGAGATCTTCAACGACCCCGAGGTGCGCGAGATCCTCGCCACGCGGGGCCTCGAGATCCCCGCCGGCACCCACTTCGTCGCGGCCCTCCACGACACCGTCGCCGACCGCGTCACGATCCTCGATCGGCACCTCATTCCCGACACGCACGCGACCCTCGTCGACGACTTCACCACCCGGGCGGATGCCGCGGCCGATGGCCTCGTCCGCGAGCGCGCCGCCGACCTTCCCGGTGCCGACCCGATGGACTCGCTCGCGAAGCTCCGGGCGCGCGCCCACGACTGGGCGGAGGTGTATCCCGAGCTCGGTCTCGCCGGGAACGCGGCGATGATCATCGGCCCGCGCGAGATGACCCAGAGCGCGAACCTGCGCCGGCGGGTTTTCCTGCACTCGTACGACGCCGCCCTCGACCCGGAAGGCACGGGGCTCGAGACGATCCTCACCGCCCCGGTCGTCGTCGCCCAGTGGATCAACCACCAGTACTACTTCTCGACCCTCAACCCCGACACCCTGGGTGCGGGCACGAAGACGATCCACAACGCCATCGGCGGCATCGGTGTGCTCGCCGGGCACAGCGGCGACCTGCGGCGCGGGCTCCCCCGCCAGTCCGTCGCCGTGGGCGACGAGCTGCTGCACGAGCCGCTCCGCCTGAGCGTCATCGTCCAGGCGCCGATCGACCGGGTGTCGGCGATCGTGTCGGGCAACCAGGTGCTCCGCGACCTGTTCGACAACGAGTGGATCAGCCTCACCGCGCGCTCCACCGCCGATGACCCCTGGCGGACCTACACCGCCCTCGGCTGGGCGCCCACGCCCACCACGACACCGGACCCAACCCCTACCGCGACCCCCACCCTCACGAGAACGGAGACCCCGTGATGCACGGACTCACCAAGATGATCAAAGTCGAGATCGTCGTGCCCGGAAAGGATGCCGCCCCCATCCGATCGCTGATCACCGCGTCCGGCGCGACGGGCTACACCGCGGTGTCCGGAGTGTCGGGCCTCGGCCATCACGGCCCGCACTCGGGCGCGCTGCTGTTCAACGACTACGACACCCTCACGATGCTGATCACCGTCCTCCCGCCCGAGCGCGCGGACGACCTGATCGGCGCGGCGAAGGAGCTCCTCACCACCCGGAGCGGGGTGATGTTCGTCACCGAGACCTTCGTGAGCAGGCCCGAGTACTTCCAGTGACGGCGTCGCCGTACCGCGGGGAGGTCATCGCCTTCGCCACGATGCACGGCAAGGAGCATCTCGCGCGCGACGCGATCCACGACGTGCTCGGTGCGCGTGTCGTCGCGCCGGCCGGGCTCGACACCGACGCGTTCGGCAGCTTCTCCGGAGAGGTTCCGCGAACGCGGAGCGTGCTCGAGACCAACTTACCGCTGTGGAACGACCTCAGTCTCGCCCTCCCAGGCCGGTTCGCGTCCCTCGTCGAGAGCCACGTCGAACGGCTTCTGATCGCTCAGCGTCCACTCCGGCAGGTAGGTCTTCTGGCCTCCGTTGATGGCCGACTCGTGGGACAGGATGCCCGCACACGTGATGTTCGCCGCCTGCACCGCGTTGGGGAACACCTCCCCCTCACCGGCGACCGCCATCAGCAGCGCGTGGGCGAGATGCGGGTGCGATCCCCCGTGCCCGCCGCCCTGCACGAACGACCGGTGCTCCGACTCCCCCTCATCGGTGTAGACGCCCGCGGTCGTGAACGACTGGATCTCGGCGGGCAGCCGGCTCGCGAAGTCGGGCACCTCGACCCGCTCCGCACGCTCGCCGAGGTAGACCACGTGCGCGCCGTCCTCCGTCTGCGACCACTCGAAGGAACGGATCGCACCGTACGCGTCGAAGCTCTCTCGGTACTCCCGGGCGACGGCCCACAGATGCCGGGTGACCTCCGCGCCCAGATCGGCGTCGAGGAACTTGATGTGGGTCGACTCGATCGCGAACGGCGATCCGTAGGCGGACTTCATCCGCTCGAACACCGAGCCCGACCCGAGCGCCTGAACGTACTCGGCCTGGTGGCGGCCGAGTGCGAGCGTGGGGCTGATCGCGTGCGTCGCGTTGTACATCGGCGGCATGCCGTCCCAGTAGGACGGCCACCCGGTCATGTCCTGGTGGTGCGAGGCGCGCAGGAACTGGAGCTTGCCGAGCGCGCCGGAGCGATAGAGGTCCTGGACGAAGAGGAATTCACGGCTGTACACCGTCGTCTCCATCATCATGTAGGTCAGGCCCGTGCGACGCTGGGCGTCGACGATGCGCTTGCAGTCTTCGACGGAGATCGCCATGGGAATGGTGCAGCCGACGTGCTTGCCCGCCTCCAGCGCCGCGACGACATGGTCGGCATGGAACTGCAATGGGGTGTTGATGTGGATGATGTCGATGGATGCGTCGGCCAGCATCCGGTCGTAATCGGTGTAGCGCACCTCCACGCCGTAGCGGTCACCGACCTCGTCGAGCTTCGATTGCGTGCGCTGGCAGATGGCGTACATCTCGGCATTCGGGTGACGCTGGTAGATGGGGATAAACTCCGCACCGAATTCCAGTCCCACGATGCCCACTCGGTACACGTCCTTGATGGCCATGTTCTCGTCCTTTCCTGCTCCGACGGAGCTGCTCACTTCTTCGTTTCTCCCGCGTCGACGGTCATCGCGAGCCCGGTGACGCGGCGTGCCTCGTCCGACAGCAACCAGGTGACCGCTGCCGTGACGTCGTCGATCTCGACGTTCCGCGCGATCAGCTGCCGCTCGCGAAACCCGCTCAGTAGTTCCTCGCGTGGTATTCCGTTCAGCTCGACCATCGCGGTCGTCATGTCCGTGTCGACCCCGGCGGGGTGAACGGAGTTGCAGCGGATGCCGTAGGGTCCGAGTTCCGCGGCGAGCGCTTCCGCCAATCCCACGAGACCGGCTTTGGCCGCCACATAGTGGCTGAGTCCGGGCACCGCCCTGATCGCGACCCCCGAGCCAATGAGGACGACGGATGCGGTCTCGGCTCTCTGCAGCAGATGGGGCACGACCGCACGACAGGTGTAGAAGGCCCCCGAGAGAGTGACGTCGATCATCGTGCGCCAGTTCTCGACGGGGAGCTCCCACACGTTGTGGAACCCGTCCGTGATGCCCGCGTTCACCACGAGGTGGTCGATCCCGCCGAGCCTCTCGGCGGCGGCATCGGCGGCCGCTTGAAGCCCCGCCGGATCGCGCACGTCGACCTCGAACACCGCGGCGGAGCGACCGATCGCGCGCACCTCCGCGGCCACGGCAGCGAGATCGGCGCTTGTCGCGGTCGGATAAGGCGGGTGATCGATCGCCCCGGCACCTCCCAGGTCGACGAGTGCGAGATCCGCTCCCTCGCGGGCGAGCCGAAGCGCGTGGCTGCGACCCTGCCCGCGACCCGCGCCCGTCACGAACGCGACCCGGCCGCTGAAGCGGTCGCCCACTATGCGACCATCGGCGTCGAGCTGGCGAGCCGGAGGCCGTTGGAGGCGAGCAGGTTTTCGGCGCTCAGGTATGCGAGTGCCTGCACGGTCTGGTTCGGGTTGTACCCGCCGTAGCTGACGAACTGGCCCCCGCCGACGGCGAACAGGCCGCGGCACTCGTGGACCTCGCCGTAGACGTTCGTCACCGATGTCGCGGGGTCGAGGCCCATCCGATGCACCCCCACATCGTGAGTCGACAGGTGGTAGGGCGGCCGCGGCGAGTCCATCCAGTACTCCGTCGCACCCATCTCTTTCGCGATGCGCTCCTTGTACCGACCCATCAGGGTCACCGAGTTGGCGTCGTGATCCTCCCAATCGTGAGTGATGCGCAGTGCCGGCTGACCCCAGCGGTCCTTGACCACCGGGTCCAGGTCGGCGTAGTGGCGCGCATAGGGGAAGTTGGTCGTCTGCGAGTACATGCGGTGCATGTGACGGTACTTGTCCCGCATCCAGTGCTTGAACTCGAGGCCGAACTTCGCGACGCCCGGGTTCATGTTGTGGTATGCCTCGATAGGCTGAAGATCACCGGTGACGCTGATGATCGGCGATCCCCAGAGCACGCCGAGATCGTTGTCGGGGACGAGCTCGGAGGTGTAGTCGTCGATCGCGCTGGATGCGTTGAAGGTCCCCATGAACGGGTTGGTGACCTC
Source organism: Microbacterium aurantiacum (assembly GCF_021654035.1). GTDB lineage: Bacteria > Actinomycetota > Actinomycetes > Actinomycetales > Microbacteriaceae > Microbacterium > Microbacterium aurantiacum. The sequence continues at coordinate 455,650 of NZ_JAJPDW010000002.1, read as the reverse complement.
CGGGAGCACCGAGGTGAACCAGCCGAAGTTGTGCGTCATGAAGTGCTGACCCACCTGACCGTTCGCATTGATGCCCGAGATGAGCATCAGCCGAACGTTCTCGAGCGCATACGCCGTCAGCACGACGGTTTTCGAGAACACGTCATGCGTCTCACCGAGCGCGTCGACGTAGGTCACCCCGCGCACTTCGCGCCCGTCGGGAGAGCGGTTGATGCGCAGCACCCGGCTGCGCGCGCGAAGCTCGAGGTTGCCCGTGGCCTTGGCCGCGGGCACCGACGTCACCTGTGTCGTGGACTTCGCCTTCACATGGCACGGGAAGCCATGGCAGAACCCGCAGTTCACGCAGGCCGGACGACCCCGATACTCCTCGGAGTTGATGGCGAGGGGCTGACGGAACGGATGCAGACCGAGGCGCTTCGTCGCTGCCACCCACGGCACATCTCCCGGCCCCTGCGCGACCGGCGGCATCGGGTAGTCGCGCTCACGTGGCGGATCGAAGGGGTTTCCGCCCTCCTGGAGCACGCCGCCGACGTTCCCTGCCCGTCCGGAAAGGCCCTGCTCCTGCTCGACCCGCTCGTAGTATGGCTCGAGGTCGGCGTAGCTGATCGGCCAGTCCGCGAGCGAGGACCCCTCCGGCAGCGCGGCCTCACCGAACCTCTCCGCGATCGCCGACCGCATCCGAAAATCCGCCTCCCGGAACCGGTACGCGGCGCATCCCCAGTGCAGGGTCCCGCCCCCCGTGCCGATCGAAGGCAGCCCGTAGAGCGGCTCGTCGGTCCCGAGCGCGCCCGCCGACCACGGCAGCACTCGCGCGGTCGACGACTCGTTCGAACGCCACGTCACAGGATCGACGTTCACGCCGGCCACGATCGCCCCGCGCTGGTAGTACCGCAGTTCGTCCTGCTTGACCATGAAGTCCTCCTGCGTATAGTCAGGACCCTTCTCGAGTGCCAGCACGTGCGCACCAGCCTTGGTCAGCTGCTCGGCGATGATTCCTCCAGCCGAGCCCATTCCGACGATGATCGCGTCGTATTCCGCTCTCATTTCATACTTCCAATCCGGGCGTAAAGATCTTTCACCGTGAGGATGGGGATGCTCGACGAATCGACCCCCGGGCGCATCTGCTCGGGCGTGTAGCCCCACTGCGCCCCGGGGAATCCCACCAGCTTCCAACCAACGACGTCGCGATTGCCGCCGTAGGCCGGATCACCGAAGAACCCCTGGACGGTGTGTTCACGGACGATGCGGTAGAACTGCCCCAAGAAGGCGTCCGGTCTAGCGCCGCTGAGCTCGTCGAGCTCTGCGATGACCGCGAGCTGCTGCTCGCCGTCGAGGTCGAGATATGTGGCTCCCGCGGTCTCCACGGCGAACGCCTCGAACTCCGCGAGCCCCTCGCGGTAGACCGGCTGAAGGTCGCGCATGAATCCCGACAACGCACGGTCGATGTACTCCGTGACCCCGGCTTCCCGCGCCCCCGGCGACCCCTCCTCGGAGGGGATGATCTGGCCGACGATCGCGTCGATGGTCGCGGCTTCCCGCGGATTCAGGAAGAGAAGGGCGAAGTCGGGGTGAAACGTCGACCCGGTCATCATCACTGCCTTTCGTCGTTCGGACTACGCGCTGGGGTTCGCGCGGGCTGCCAGCTTCTGCTCGACGAGCGGACGCAAGTACTCGATGGAGGTACGCGCGTCCTCGTCGGGCTCGATGCCACGGCGGTGGAATCCGGTCTCCATCGTCAGGAACCCGTCGAACTTCACATCGATCAGTGCGTCGATCAGAGACGGGAAGTCGCCCACACCAGACCCGGGGGGAAGCCGGTCGTTGTCGGAGATGTGGATGTGCTTGAGGTTCTCGCCCATCTTGTAGGCGTAGTCGCTCAAGACCTCCTTGTTGTACATGATGTGGAAGGTGTCGAACATGAGCTTCACGTTGGGGCGGTTGACGTCTTCCATCAGCTCGATCGCATCGTCGGCGCTCATGCACAGGTTGGTGTCGTGCGAGGTCGGCTCGATCACGAGCGTCACCCCGGTGTGCGCGATCGCGTCGGCGACCTCGGTGAGAACCTCGCGGCTCCACTTCCAGGCCTGACGACGCGTGGTGCCGAAGATGATCCAGCCGGGCAGGTAGATGAGGGTCTTGCCGCCCCATTGCGCGGTGATCTCGGCAAGCTCCTTGTAGTGCTCCACCGTCGCGCGGCGTTCTTCGATGTAGGGCGAGGCGGGGTTGTTCCCGGGCCCTCCGGAGGGAGCCGGCAGCATGCTGGAGAGCTGGAGGCCGTGCTCGTCGAGGAGTTCCCGCACCTGCTTGCGCCGGTCTGCGCCGAGGTGCGGAGGGTAGGCGTGCGGCGCAGCGGCGCCGATCTCGATTCCGTCGTAGCCGAGTCCCGCGATGCGCTTGATCGTCTCGTCGAGGGTGTATGCCGGAACCCAGACGAAGAAGCTGGAGTAGGCCCAGGTGTTGTAGGAGATCTTCATTGCGTGTGTCCTTTCAAGGTCAGGAAGAAAAGTGGGGCCGGGCACTCACCGGCGTACCCGGCCCCGGGCCGATCACTGGGGAGCGCGCCCCATGTACTCGTCGACGTTCTCGGCGTTGATGAGGGTCGAGTCGAGCACGATGCGCTCGTCGATGGGCTCGCCGGCGCACAGCTTCGCGGCGGCGATGACCGACTCCTTCACGACGAGCGGGTATCCGACCGTCGCCGCGTACTCCCCCGCCTGGACGAGGTCGAGGGCGCCCGACTCGCCGTCGATCCCGTAGACGCTGATCTCGCCCTCTCGACCGGCCTCCTTGATGGCCTGGATGGCGCCGAAGGACATCTGGTCGTTGTGCGTGTAGACGGCGTCAATCTCGCCGGATCCGAAACGCTGGAGGAAGTCCTCCATCACCTGCAGACCCTCGGCGCGATCGTAGTTCGCCGTCTGAGTAGCGATGATCTCGACGTCCGAGCCCTCGAGGGCCTGTCGGAATCCATCGCCGCGATCGATCGTCGGCGATGCGCCCAGGCTGCCCGCGAGCTCGACGACGTTCGCGCCGTCGGGGAAGTCGGCGACGATGGCCTCGCCGCTCACGATCCCGGCCTCGACGTTGTCGGACCCGATGTAGGTCGAGACCTCGGTGTCGACGGCACGATCGGCCGCGATCACCTGGATGCCGGCAGCGGTCGCTCGATCGACGGCACCGGCCAAGGCCGCGGCGTCCTGCGGGGAGATGATCAGCACGTCGATGCCCTGAGCGATCATGTCATCGACCTGACCGGACTGGACCGTGGAATCCCCCTGACCGTCACTCACGGTGACGTTCATGCCGGGGAAGAATGCCTCCGCGAACTCGGGGATCTGCTGTGTCGACTTCGCGCCGTACGGGAAGGAGGCGCTACTCCACGAGACGCCGACGGAACAGTCGATCGACGCGGGGTCCACCTCGAGCGCGAGCTGCTCCTGGCACTCATCGCCGCAGTAGATACTCGGAGCGAGTTCGTCACCGACTGCCTCATTCTCCGATGTGGTTCCTGCAGACCCGGTCGACGTGCAACCCGCGGTCATCAGGGCGATGGAACCGATGGCCGCCGCCAGGACGAGCCGACTTCCTCTGTTCTTTCTCAGGGCGTGCATCGTTGCACCTTTCTTCTTGGTGGTGGTGGGGATCTTCTGATGAGCCCGGGGCACAGGGATGCTTTGCTACGTGCCTGCCATGGCGCCGCGCGTGTCGCCTGAACCGGACTGAGGGGAGGCCGGCTTCGCTCCCGATTTCGGCGCGGACGGCTTCCTCTCGCTCAGTCGTCGTCTCGTCGCCTGCACCGCGACGAGCACCGCGATGACGATGACGACGCCCTTGACGATCTGCTGGTCGAAGGGCGAGATGCCGATCAGGTTCATGACGTTCGAGAGCACTGCGAGCAAGAGCGCGCCGAACACCGTCCCGACAGCGCCGCCGGTGCCGCCCATCAGGCTGGTTCCGCCGATGACGACCGCGGTGATGGCGTCGAGGTTCGCAAGGCTGCCCGCGGTGGGGTCGCCGACGCCGAGTCGTGAGGCTGTCATCACTCCGGCGAGACCCGCGCAGAGGCCGCTGATCGCGTAGGCCATGACCAGCGTGCGCTTGGTGCGTACGCCCGAGAGACGTGCAGCTTCGAGGCTTCCGCCAATTGCGTAGATGTAGCGACCGAAGGAGAGATAGCGGAGCACCAGGATGCCGACGATCGCGACGATGACGAACACGAGGAAGGGGCCGGGAATCCCGAGCACGTTTCCGCTTCCGATGACCCGGAAGATCTCGGCGGCGTTGTTGAATTGCTGGGGTCCCCCGTTGGTCAGGCGCAGCGACAATCCCTGGATGGCAACCATCGTCGCCAACGTCATGATGAAGGGTTGGATGCCCAGAACCGCGACGCCGATCCCGTTCAGGATGCCGACGCCGACACCGACGAGCAACGCGACGATCATGGCGAGGGGAACGACCATTCCGTTGTTGATCAAGATGGCGGTCGTGACACCCGAGAGCGCCAGGATCGATCCGACGCTGAGGTCGATCCCGCCGGTGAGGATGACGAACGTCATCCCGATCGCAATCACTCCGACGATGGCCGACTGGCGGCCGACGTTCAGGAGGTTGTTGGGCTGGAAGAAGGCCGGGACGAAGACCGCGACGAGCACGATGATCCCGATGAAGATCACGATGGGGAGCCAGTTTCCGCGCACCTTCATCGACAGAGAATTCAAGGCGCCGTTGCCTGCTGTAAACGTGCTCATCGGTTTCCTCCCACTGCGTGGAACATGATCTCTTCTTCGGTTGCGCTTGCGCCGTCGAGCTCGGCCGCAATCCCGCCGTGATACATCACGAGGATCCGGTGACTCAGCGCCAGCACCTCGGGCAGCTCCGAGGAGATGACGATCACCGCACGACCCTGTTCGCAAAGAGTCTGGATGAGCTCGTAGATCTCCTGTTTCGCACCGATGTCGATCCCGCGTGTCGGCTCGTCGAGGATGAGCACGTCGGCCCCCGCCTCCAGCCACTTCGCAAGCACGACCTTCTGCTGGTTGCCCCCGGACAGGGTGCCGACCGGTGCGCCGACGTCGCCGGCCTTGATACGCAGCTTCGTGACGTACTCGGCGGCGGTGCGGCGATCAGCCGCGGGGCGAGACCGCGCGGCTCCGCGCTTGAGCATTCGCACGATCGGGATGTTGGCGGCGGTGGAGAGCGCGATGAACAGGCCCTGACTCTTCCGCTCCTCCGGGACCAGCCCGATCCCGGCACGGATCGCCCGAAGGGGGCTGTTGATCGTGGTCTTGGTACCGGCGACAGCGACGGTGCCGCTCGTGATGGCGTCCGCGCCGTAGATGGCGCGCGCGAGCTCGGTGCGTCCCGCGCCGCGCAGGCCCGCGATGCCCAGCACCTCCCCCGCACGGACGGAGAACGAGATGTCATCGAGCACGCCCGCGCGCGAGAGGTTCTTCACCTCCAGCGCTACTTCGCCGAAGGTCTGATTGACCGCACGAGGCGCCCGGGTGAACTCCCGTCCGACCATCTTCGAGACGAGGTCGTCATGGTCGGTCTCAGAGATCTTTCCGGCGCCGGTAAGCGTCCCGTCCTTCAGCACGACGTAGCGGTCGGCAAGGCCAAAGACCTCCTCGAGGCGGTGCGAGACGAAGATGACGCTCACCCCGCGCTCTTTCAGACCGTGGACGAGCGCGAGAAGATGGTCGACGTCCTCGCCTCCGAGAACCGCAGTGGGCTCGTCGAGGATCACGATCTGCGCGCGCCTGTGGAGCGCCTTCGCAATCTCGAGCATCTGCTTCTCCGCGATGCCAAGCTGACGCACCTTCATGGTGACGTCGACGGCCAGTCCGAGATCGCTCAGGAACGCGGCGGCCTCCTTGTTGGCCGCCCGCCAGTTGATAATCCCCTTTCCGGGGTACGCGCCGAAGAGGAGGTTCTCGGCGACCGAGAGGTCGGGGAAGAGGCTGAGCTCCTGGTAGACGGTCGCGATGCCGAGGTCCTCGGCGGCTGCGGGGCCGTTGATCGTCGCGCGTCGTCCGTTGACGAAGATCTCGCCGGCGTCCGGAGCGTGGGCTCCCGAGAGGATGCGGATCAGCGTCGACTTGCCGGCTCCGTTCTCACCGATCAGAGCGACGACCTGCCCGGGCTCGATCCCGAAGCTCACGTCGTCCAGTGCCTGGACTCCCAGGAAGTGCTTCGAGAGCCCCTTCACCTCGAGTCTGAGCGTCATCGTCGACCTCTTTCGTTCGGCAGTCGTCTGTGGCTGTCTTGCTGACTTTGATCTACCGTAGATAAGGTCACAAACAGAAAAAAGACGCCCGAATTATTTTGTTTTCTGCATAAATCGGGACCAGTGAAGGGTCGATTCCACGCCAATGGGAACACTGTGGACAGAAGTTCAGCTTCTGAAGCCGGACCGCAACCTCGCACCCGATGCCCATGCCGCCCGCAGCGTCATCGCGCGGATGATCGCCGACGGCGGACTTGTGAGCCGGCGGGAGATCGTGAAGGTGACGGGACTTGCGCGGTCGACGATCGACGGCCACCTGGGCGTTCTGCTCGAGAACGGCCTCATCGAGGACGGCGGTCTCGGCGGGAGCAATCTCCGGGGCCGTCCCGCGCAGGTCTTCAAGGTCAGTGCGGCCAGGGGCGTCGTACTGGTGGCCGACGTCTCGATCGAGGTGACCCGCCTGGCGCTGACCACCCTCGACAAGGTGGTGGTCGAGCGGCGCGACATCGACATGCACGTCGAGGTGGGGCCCACGGTGCTGCTCGGCGCCATCTGCGACGCCTTCGCCGAGATGCTCCATGCGAACTCGCTCGCCGCGGACGATGCCCTGGCGATATCCGTCGGACTCCCCGGGCCGGTGGACTCGCATCTCGGCTTCGCCGTCCGCCCTCCGCTCATGCCGGGGTGGGACGGCTTCAGCGTCTGCAAGTTCATGGCGGAACGCTTCGTCTGCGACGTCATCGTCGACAACGACGTCAACCTCATGGCGCTGGGCGAGGCACGCGCCTACGGCGGCGCCCACCTCCCCCTGTTGATGATCAACATCAGCACGGGAGTCGGCGCCGGTTTTGTCAGCGAGAGCGGCCTGCTGCTGCACGGGGCGGATGGTGCGGCCGCTGACATCGGGCACATCCAGATGCGCGACATGAGCGACGTGCTCTGCAGCTGCGGGAACCGCGGGTGCCTCGAAGCGATCGCGTCGGTCGGGGCAATGGCAGATCGCGTATCGAAGACGCTTGGCACTCCCATCGACTCCAAGGAACTCATCAGCAGACTCGTGCTCGGCGACGCCACGACCGTGAGCGTCGTGCGCGAGACCGCCGCGACCCTCGGGCGCGCGATCGCCGACCTTGTGAACTTCTGCAATCCGGCTCGGATCGTGATCGGGGGCGATGTCACGGAGTGCACGGAGGACGTGCTCTCGCAGATTCGAAGCGTCGTCTACCAACAGGCGCAGCCACTGGCAACCCGGAACCTCTCCGTCACGCACAGTTCGCTGGGAAACGAGGCCGGCCTCATCGGCGGAATGGTCTCGGGTATCGAGCAGGTGCTCTCACCGCGCGGGATCCAGTACCTCACGCGTCCGGCTGACTCCACGATGCTTCCCCTCGGACTGCAGATCGGAGCATAGGCCCGCACCCACGCCGCGCACCGACGTGACAGCCACTGCAACCTCCCCCACCCACCCCCGTTTCCTCCGACGCCATATAAGCGACTCCTGAGCGAAACATGAGCTGTGAGAAGATGTCCCGACTGGGGCTGTGACCACAGACGCAACACGAGAGGTGGGCATGGAGCTCACGGATTACATCCGCATCCTGCGCAAGAACTGGCTGATCATCGTCTTGGCGACCGTTCTCGGCGTCGGCGCAGCAGCCGGTTATTCGCTCACCCGCACCCCGATGTACGAGGCGCAGAGCACTGTCTTCGTGTCGTCGCAGGCCGGCAACACGATTCAGGATCTGCAGCAGGGGTCGAGCTTCACGCAGGCCCGCGTGACGACGTACACGAACCTCGTCTCGACGCCGATCGTGATGAACCCGGTCATCGCCGAGCTCGATCTCGGAGTCACCGCCGACCAGCTCGCCGGCATGGTCTCGGCCAACAGCCCGCTGAACACGACGCTCATCGCGATCACGGTCGAGAACGCCGACCCGATCCTCGCGGCGAACATCGCCAACGCGATGGCGGCGAGCCTCACCTCCGCGGTCGAGGCGATCGAGACGCCGAACGGCACCGACACGAGCCCCGTCCGCCTCACGCGGGTGAAGGACGCGATCCCGCCGCTCAGCCCCTCGAGCCCGAACGTTCCGCTGAACATCGCCCTCGGCGCCCTCGTGGGTCTCGCCCTCGGCGTCGGTGTCGCCGTGCTCCGCGCGGTGCTCGACACCAAGGTCCGTTCGCCCCGCGACGTCGAGCTCGTCACCGACCGCCCGATGATCGGCGCGATCGCGTACGACCCGAAGGCCAAGGAGCGCCCGCTCATCGTGCACGCCGACCCGCTCAGCCCGCGGGCCGAGTCGTTCCGCGCGCTCCGCACGAACCTCCAGTTCCTCGACATGGGCGGCCGCGCGTCGTTCGTCGTCACCTCCAGCCTCCCCAGCGAAGGCAAGTCGACGACCGCGATCAACCTCGCGATCGCCCTGGCGGATGCTGGCAAGCGCGTCGCCCTGCTCGACACCGATCTCCGCAAGCCCAAGGTCGCCGAGTACCTCGGTATCGAGGGTGGCGCGGGCCTCACCGACGTGCTGATCGGCCGCACCCGCGTGGGCGATGTCATGCTCCCGTGGGGTCAGCGGAGCCTCTTCGTGCTCCCCGCCGGCAAGATCCCGCCGAACCCGAGCGAGCTGCTCGGCTCGCCGCAGATGCACACGTTGCTCGAGGTGCTCGAGCGCGACTTCGACGTCGTCATCTGCGACGCTCCTCCGCTTCTCCCCGTGACGGATGCCGCGATCCTCGCCAAGGCGACCAGCGGCGCGATCGTCGTCGTGTCGTCCGGGCGCCCGACCCGTCACCAGCTCGGCGGCGCGATCGACGCGCTCGAGACGGTCGACGCGAAGGTCGCGGGCCTGGTCATGTCGATGGTCCCCACCCGCGGTCCTGACTCGTACGCCTACGGGTACGGATACGGATACGGCTACATGCAGGAGCCGGCGAAGAAGGCTAAGGCAGCCAAGGCGCCGAAGCCCGCGAAGGGCCCCAAGCAGGCCCGCCGCGGCCAGCGCGCCGCCGACCCGGTGCAGAACGACGCCGCCATGGCCGCGCAGCTCGGCTTCGGCGACACTCCCCCGCAGATGACGGATGCCGCACCGCCCACGCCGGCGTTCCGCTCCGACCGTCCCTGACCCGAGGACATGGGCGCCACCTCGAGGTCTGGCTCAGCGCGATGGCTTGCCATCGCGCTGACCGGCGTCCTCGCGGTCGGCGTCGGCGTGCTCGCGGTGGCGGCATACCAGCACGCGAACCCTGACCTCTCGGATCTCGCGGCCGAGCCCGCGCCGACGTTCGACCTCGGGGTCGAGACGGCCGAGCCGACGCCCGAGGTGACGCAGACCGCCGAGGCGATCGCGCGTTCGGAGGAGCGCTTCTTCGCGATCGGTGAGGGCGCCTGGTGGCGCGCGACCGCCGGATCGTGCGGCACCACCGAGCCGCTCCTCGAGCGCTCGACGGATGCCGGGGCCAGCTGGACCGACGTCACCCCGCGCTACCGGAACATCGGTCAGATCGCGAGCCTCGATCCGCTCGCCGGCACCGAGGCCGAGATGGTGAGCTCGATGGGTGAGGCGTGCGAGACGCAGGCGCTCCGCACCTACACGCAGGGCACCTACTGGGATTCGTACCCCGACGTCCTCCCCGCGATCCGCTACATCGACCCGCTCGACCCCGCCGTCGTCCACATCGGCGGCGGCCAGACGACCGACGCCCCGTGCGCTAATCCGGTCGGTCTGCGCGCAAGCGGCGACGTCGTCGCGCTGATCTGTGACGGCACTCCGCACCGCTGGATCGACGGATCCTGGCAGCCGGTCGAGGTCGCGGGGGCGACCGCGCTTGCGGCCACTCCTCCGTCGCTCCTCGTTGCCCACACGGATGCCGCGTGCCCCGGTCTCGCGATCACCGAGGTCGCCGACACCACGGCGCTCGTCGGGTGCCTCCCCGAGGCCGACCCGGCGGCGCCGCTCGCGATCACACGCGATGGCGAAGCCATACGCGCCTGGTCGGGCGACGCCGTGAGTGAGGTCGCAGCACCGTGAACGAGCCGGGGGGCATCGACGAAGTGAACAGTGGGGAACGTCGCGTAACCGACGCCGTCACGCAACAGAGCGGTAACAGCGCTCGTAGTAACCTGCACGAAGGCTGGGCGCCAGAGAGGCAGGTGGAGTTGACGTCAGACACACGCGTCGCCGAAGCAACGACCGCTTCGAGCAACACGAGCGAAAAATCGACTCCCGCACCGGGCCCCACCCCGACGAATCTCGGTGCGCCCGCGCGCGGAGACACCGCGGGATGGCGCCGCACGTACAGCCGGATTCTCTGGTTCAGCGACCTATTCGTCCTGATCTGGGCCGTGTACGGTTCGCAACTGCTGTGGTTCGGCTTCGGCAACGTCGAGGTCGCGATCCGCGCCGACTCTCGCATCACCGAGTTCTCCTATTGGCTCTTCTCCGGCGGCCTCGTCGTCGCGTGGATGTGGGTGCTCGCCCTCGTTGACTCGCGCAGCCATCGAACCGTCGGAACCGGAAACGCGGAATACGTTCGCGTCGTCGATTCGAGCCTCCGACTCTTCGGAGCGATCGCGATCATTGCGTTTCTCACACGAGTGGATGTCGCCCGCGGATATCTGCTGATCGCGCTCCCCCTCGGAGTCCTGGCGCTGCTCATCACACGTTGGCTATGGCGCCAGTGGCTGATCGCGCAGCGCATGCGCGGCAACTACTCCGCCCGCATGATCCTTGTAGGCTCGGTCGACTCCGTCGCGCAGGTCGCGCGTGAACTCCAACGCGCGCCTCGCGCCGGGTACACCGTGGTAGGCGCTTGCACGCCGAGCGGTACAGTCGGCGATGTCGTCCCCGGCACGTCCATCCCCATGATGGGAAGCGTCAACGCCGTCGAGCGCGCGATGGAGCTAACAGGCGCAGACACCGTCGCCGTAACGAGCACGGACGAGCTGCCGCCCGACAAGGTCAAGCAAATTTCATGGGGCTTGCAGCCCGGACAGCAGCACCTCGTGCTTGCGCCCAGCATCACTGATATCGCAGGCCCGCGGCTTCATACGCGGCCGGTAGCTGGCCTCCCGCTTATTCACGTCGAGACACCCCGGTTTACGCTTGGCCAGAAGTTCGTCAAGCGATCCTTCGACCTTGTCGCAGCGGCAGCATTCATCCTCGTGCTATCTCCCATCCTGATCGCTGTGGCTGCCGCGGTGGCGAGCTCGAGCCAAGGCCCTCTCCTCTACAGACAGCAGCGGATAGGCCTCTATGGAAAGCCCTTCTTCATGCTCAAGTTCCGCTCAATGCGAGTTGGTGCGGACAAGGAGCTGAAGGCACTCCTCGAAGCACAGGGAACGAGCGAGGAACCGCTCTTTAAGGTGAGGAACGATCCGCGGATCACCCCTGTCGGGAGATTCATTCGCAAGTACTCCCTGGACGAACTCCCTCAGTTGTTCAACGTACTCGGGGGCACCATGAGTCTGGTTGGTCCCCGACCCCAGATTGCAGCTGAGGTCGCACTCTATACGGACGCGGCAAGACGAAGACTGCTGACCCGCCCCGGTTTGACCGGACTGTGGCAAGTCAGCGGCCGCTCGACACTCAACTGGGAGGATGCCGTTCGCCTCGACCTGTACTACGTCGAGAACTGGAGCCTCTTTGGAGATCTCGCAATCCTTGCAAAAACAGCACGAGCCGTCATCGCCCCAGGGGATAGCGCGCACTGAGTGAAGCACTCGGGGTGGCACGCCCCACCGAAGCCTGACCTCCGCTTGTCGAATATCAACCCGAAGGAACAAACATGCCTAGCTTTCTCGCCAAACACTGGGCAGGGCTCCATCGTGAATGACCTTTCACCCCGTTGGACGTTCATCACAGTGAGCTACAACAGTTCCGCAGCGATCAGGAATCACTGGTCAGACATAAAACTGCCCCAGTGGGTTGAATGGATCGTTGTAGACAACGCTTCGACCGACGATTCGGTGGACGCAGCACGTCGCCTGGGCGCAAAGTGTATAGCGCTTCCGAAAAACCTCGGCTTCTCCGCCGCAAACAACATCGGCTTCAACTCAAGTGCAGGTCAGTATGTCGCGTTCCTGAATCCTGACGTCTCACCCAATATCGAGTCGCTAGGGGCGATTGAGAAGTTCATAGACGCGCATCCTCGCTCACTTGTCGCTCCTCAGCTCCTCAACTCCGATGGGACCCTGCAGCCGAACGGGAGAGGCTTACCATACCTTGCCCACAAGGTAATGCATCGTCTTCAGCCCGAGGCGCTGGACGGCACATACAGGATGTTCGCTGAGGACTCAGCTACCGTCAAGGTTGACTGGCTGATCGGCGCAGTCGTTATGGGCTTGCGCCAACATCTTGACTCTATTGGCCCATGGGACAGCCGCTTCTTTGTGTACTACGAAGATTCAGATTTGGGGCTTCGAAACGCCCTGGTCGGTGGCGATTCTTTCGTATTGGGCAACCATCGTTGGGAACACGGGTGGGCTCGGGACACCAAAGGCTTTAGAATGCGACCCTGGATTCTCGAGATACGGTCGATGATTCGCTTCTACGCGCGGTATCCGAGGCTTGCCTTTCCGCCGTCCCGAAAACCTGCAAAGATGTCATTCACACCCCGCGACCAAACCGAATCCTAGAAAAACGAAAAGGCGAAGAAATCAGATGAAGGCACTTGTTACAGGGGCAGCCGGCTTTGTGGGCAGCACCCTCTCTGAGCGACTCATTGCACAAGGCTGGGAAGTCGTCGGGGTAGACGCATTTAGCGACTATTACGCTCCTGCGCTGAAGAGGGAGAATCTTCGCAATCTCGCCCGCAACCCTCGATTCACGCTTGTCGAGGCGGATCTGATGGAGGTCGACCTCACACCGCTGCTCGCATCTACAAATGTGATTTTTCATCAAGCGGGACAACCCGGAGTTAGGAAGTCATGGGGCACCGACTTCGCGCAGTACACTCGCGCGAACATCCAGGTGACACAGAAGCTTCTTGAGGCAGCGAAAGCTAGCCCTAATCTCCAACGGTTCGTCTATGCATCCTCGTCTTCCGTATACGGGGACGCCGAGAGCTACCCAACGAGCGAGTCCCTACGTCCCGCACCCATGAGCCCGTACGGCGTGACCAAGCTCGCGGCCGAACATTTGTGCACCCTCTACGCCAAGAACTACGACGTACCGACCACGTCACTCAGATACTTCACTGTTTACGGCCCTCGTCAGCGCCCGGATATGGCGTTTACCCGATTCCTCCACGCTGCAAATACGGGTGGCACCATATCGATCTATGGTGACGGAGAGCAGATACGCGATTTCACCTACATCGACGATATTGTGGAGGCAAACGTGCGGGCGGCAACCATGCCCACCCCGAACGGCGCCGTGATGAACGTTTGTGGCGGCAGCAGTGTCTCCGTCAACCAGGTGCTGCAAACTATCGAGCAGATAACTCAGCGTAGTCTCAATGTGGAGTACCACGATACTGTCCCAGGTGATGTACGACGAACTGGCGGCGACAATTCATTGATCGCCAATCTTCTCGAATGGAGCCCTGAAACCTCTGTGGCCGCGGGCCTTGCGCATCAGTGGGAATGGGTTCGAGCCTCGTCCACGACGGGTCGAATTTGATGCCAACGGTCACGTTTGCGCTGCGCGGCGACGCAATAACAAAGCCGGGTGGCGACAGCACAAAGGTCGCACGCTATGCAGAAGCTCTGCGGTCGCGAGGCTGGGATAGTAACACCGTCACATCAAGTCACGAACTCCGTGACTCCCGCGCCGATATTGTTCATATCGTCAACCTGGACCTCCCCCTCGAGAATCTTGCCTACACGCGAGAAGCGAAGCGGTCAGGCAGCCCCGTCGTGCTGTCCTCAATAAGGCATCCGGTCGACGGAGTCCGCTCCATGTATGACCACGGTGCGGATCGCATGTACAGGCGGACTCGGCTGGCTAAAGTGCCCTTTAATCGCGCGGTCGCACTTCGTGAACAGCTAAAGCTCGCTAAACGTGGCAACCTCCGCGCCGCGCTCACGACTCACGGATTTCATCAGGCGCAGGCCAACCTCTTGACGACCGTCGACGCGGTTCTTCCAATGGCCGAGGGTGAAAGATCGGCGCTCGAGAGAGACTTCTCGTTGCCCAAATTCACCTACGTAGTCCGCAACGGGCAGTCGTTCACCGTCGCGACTGAATCGACATTAGGGTCCCCGGACGCAACATTCGACCTAGTAGCCGTGGGCAGAGTAGAGCCTCGAAAGAACACCCTGGAGCTCGCTCGCGCCGCGGACGCCGCCAAAATGAGCATCCTGATCCTCGGGGCGGTAAACCCGCTCCATACCGAGTACGTGAGCGAGTTTCATCAGCTCGCGGAAAGGTCAAAGTATGTGACATACGCGGGTAGAGTGGATCACTCGGAGCTTCCCCACCAAATGCGGCGTGCCCGCGTGTATGTGAACGCGGCCTGGTTCGAGGTGGTCTCCCAAGCGGACGTCGAGGCCGCTTCACTGGGCATGCCGATCGTAACCACGATGCACAGCTACATCGAGGACGCCTTGGGGAACGGTGTCGCGCGATTGGATCCGCGAGAGGTCGCTCTAGCCAGGGGCGACGCACTTCGGGACATTGTCGACACGGCACGTTTGGCTCCAATGCCGAAACGACGCGATTGGGACCTGTGCGGTGACGACCTCGTCACCGCCTACTCGTCGGTTCTGGAGCAACGATGAAGAGAATCATGGCGCATTGGTCCGAGGACGCCGCTTTCCACTATTCACCGAGAACAGCGCCGCGTTCCGTCCTCCGCCGAATAGCTAACCCTTCCCTCGCAGCCGCACTATTGTTCAGGGTTGCGGCGAGTGAACGCCCGCTCACCCGCTTTCTGGCGAGGTGGCTTCTTCTCACCACGTTCTCGTGCGATGTTTCGCCGGGCGCTCGATTCGCGGGCCCGATTGATTTGCCCCATCCCGTCGGTATTGTGATCGGAAAGGGCGCATCGTTCGGCTCGAGAGTTCGCCTGTTTCAAAACGTGACCGTCGGCTCGAGCCGGCGCGGTGAGTATCCAAGTCTGGGTGACGATGTAACGGTCTACTCCAACGCCGTCATAGCGGGGCGCGTGACGATAAGTGATCATGCCGTGATTGGCGCCAATGCAACTGTAACGAGAGACGTCTCCGCCCAGGTGGTCGTCCGGGCGGCTCAAACACGGTGAAGCTCTTAGGTTCCTCTGGCCTCGCCGCCACAAGCTGGGCGTTGCTCTCTCTCTCAGTGCTGCTTCCGCCGTTTTTCGGAGTGGATCCCCGGACCACGATCATGATCGCGGCAACAATCGTCGGTATACAATCTGCGCAGTCTACGGTCGTGCAGGTAGCCCCTCGAAACCAGAACTCGCGGTACTGGCTATGGGCCTGGCATTTAGGCGCCATCGCAGTTGCTTGCACAGCGATTATTGTGGAGGGCGAGTTTCTCTCCGCAGGCGTAGCAACAGTATCCGGCGCACTCTTGGGGATACCGCTCGGCATGCAATCGCTCGCCGTCCTGGACGACAAGGGTGGCACGGCGTATCAGCGCTTCCAGGCCTCTCGATCATCCGCGATTCTAGCTGGCGCTCTTGCCTGCACGTGGCTCGCCCAGGCGGAGCTCACAGAGCTGAGCGCGATCGCTCTCGCGGTGGTGATCAGCATCTACTCTGCCGCTTCTTCTCTACTGCCCCGCCGGGCCAGAAGCGTCCACGCTCCCAACTACCCACCTGGGAAAGCGGTTTGGGTTGTAGTTGGGCTCTGCGCAGCATTGTTCTACCGTAATGACACGACCTGGCTTCGCGCTTCACTTGCATCGACGGAAGACTTCCTAGTCTGGAACGCAGGCTTAGTTGCGTACACCGCGGTTCAAGGAATTGTGGGATTCATTGTCATCCAGAAACTCCTCTCAAAACGTCGAGACGCGAAACAGTGGTTCTTCGGGGTCGCCACGCGCTATCGCGGTCGGATCGTGATCCTGTTCTTTGCGTTGTGTATCGCAAGCATCGCCCTCGCGGCAGCACTACCCGCCGCCGCCGCCATAGTGATCGCGGCAGGGCTGGCGGTCGCGGTTGGCCTACTGTCCGGGGCTGTCCACGCGATGGGGCTGAACTGGGCGCCATACCTCGCTGGGACGTTGGGCGTGGTGTCGCTTCTTGCACTTCTTACTCTCGGCACATCGCCGCAGATAGCACTGGTGGTCGAGAATGTCCTGATCGCCGGATTGTTGGTGGCCGCCTTTGTGACGGCGAGACCTCGATGCAACTAAGCGCTCTGATTCTGATTCTACTTCTGCTTGCAGGACTCACGCAGGTAATCTCATGGGCCCTCCGGCGTCTTCTCGCTCGCAGTCTCATAATGGCCGTCTTCCTCGTGTGTTATCCTGCAGATCTCCTCGCAGTCGCCATTTCTGACGAGGTTTATCTAACCCCCACGATCTACTGGTCCGCTAGAACGTCGGAAACGGACTTCGTCTACGCAACCCTCACCATCCTTCTCGCCTGGGTCACGGCAACTTGCGTTCTCGCCCTGTTTCCACCTCCCTTACGCCCAGGCAATCCGCTACTTGCCCTGCGATCCGGCCGCACCCTTGTTATCGTTGGACTCGCCGCTGTGCTCGGTGGCGTTGTTTTCTCTCGCGTCCTTGCCGTCGGTATCGATGCTGCTCTCGCATTGAGGCAATCGGTTTTTGGCGATGACGCGGTCACACTAATTGCATATTTCGCACTTCCGGTCCTCGTGCCCTTCGCGGTCGCTTCTTTTCCCGCAGCGCGCCTAGTGCCGAGAGTCGTGCTTAGCTTTGCTATAACAGCCGCATTGCTCGCTACGTTTCTCACGGGGAGCCGCTCTGGCCTATTTCTCAGCGCCTTGTTGCCTGCTGGCATCGTGCTCTGGCGGCTTGTCGGCCGCCGCGCTTCGGCGGTGGGCAGAGACATCCTCCGCCTGACTCTAATCGTTACGACTGGAACTCTCGTTGCATTTGGGGGCGCCTGGTATCTCTCGGAGTTTCGAGGAGTGTCAACCTCGGAGGGTTTCTTTCGAAGCACGGATGTTTCGCAGGCAGATGTGCTTATTGCGCTGATTGCAGAGGGTGAAGCGCCCGCTATGGGTTCGACCTACCTGGCCGGCATCACTACTCTTATCCCTCGCTCACTTTGGCCCGAAAAGCCTCTGCCGGGAAACGTGGTCTCCAGCGTCATTCTTACGCCAGACCGATATCAATTGACCGGCGCCGAGACCACCGCAGGTCTCCTCGGTGAGGCCTTCATAAACTTCGGTTTCACCGGAGGAATAATTGGCGGACTAATCCTGGCGACGCTCCTCATCATCCTGGAGCGATTGCTCGCTAGCGAAGACCTCGCTGTCTGGGCACTTGGAGTGCTCTTGACGCTGAGGTTCGTCAATGTCGTCCGCGGAGATCTCGCGAACATCGCCGCACCATCGCTAATCGCGGTGGCCGTGTGGTTACTCGTCTATGGAGGCCGGAAGACGGCTAGCTTTAGATCACGAGTTGAGCGTCAATCCTCGCCACGATCTCCTGTCCAGGCTGACCGCTACACACCTGAGGTCGGTTCAGCCGCGCACGCCGATGGACGCAGTTGGAGTCAACGAGGTGAGAGCAGGTTCAAGATGCCGGATGTCAGCGTCGTGCGACGACCGCCGGATGCAGGGAGGACGTCATTGTGAAGGGCATCATTTTGGCCGGCGGGTCTGGGACGCGTTTGCATCCGATCACGTTGGGTGTGTCGAAGCAGTTGATTCCGGTGTTCGACAAGCCGATGGTGTACTACCCGTTGTCGACGTTGATGTTGGCGGGTGTGCGGGAGATTCTGATCATCACGACTCCGCATGATGCGCCGTTCTTTCAGCGTCTTCTTGGGGATGGGTCGCAGTTCGGGATTGAGTTGTCGTTCGCGGTGCAGGAGTCTCCGGACGGGTTGGCGCAGGCGTTCACGATCGGTGCGGACTTCATCGGGGATGACAAGGTCGCCCTGGTCCTCGGCGACAACCTCCTCTACGGTCCTGGCCTGGGCTCGCAGTTGAAGCGGTATGCGGACGTGGACGGTGGTGCGGTGTTCGCGTACTGGGTCGCGGAGCCCTCTGCGTACGGGGTGGTGGAGTTCGATGATGCCGGTCGGGCGGTGTCGTTGGAGGAGAAACCCGCGAACCCGAAAAGCAACTACGCGGTGCCGGGCCTGTATTTCTACGACAACGACGTGGTCGAGATCGCCCGGAATCTGCAGCCGTCGGCGCGGGGTGAGTATGAGATCACGGATGTAAACGCGGAGTATCTGCGGCGCGGGAAGCTGCAGGTGGAAGTCCTCCCCCGCGGCACCGCCTGGTTGGACACGGGCACGTTTGATCAGATGACGGACGCGGCGGACTATGTCCGCACGATCCAACGCCGCACGGGGCTGTCGATCGGGGTGCCCGAGGAAGTCGCATGGCGGCAGGGGTTCCTCACGGACGCGGAGTTGCGGGAGCGGGCGGAGAAGCTGGTGAAGTCCGGGTACGGGACGTACCTGTTGGAGACCCTGGAAAGAGGCCGCTGATGGCACGTCTGCTTGTGACCGGTGGGGCCGGGTTCATCGGATCGAACTTCGTCCACCACGTCCTCGACCACACCGACCACCAGGTGGTGGTGTTGGACAAACTCACCTACGCCGGAAACCTCGCCTCCCTCGACGGGTTGCCTGCGGGCCGGTTCCGGTTCGTCCAGGGTGACATCGCTGATGCCGGCGTGGTGGATGATCTCGTGGGTGGGGTGGATGCGGTGGTGCATTACGCCGCGGAGTCTCACAACGACAATTCCTTGCATGATCCGCGTCCGTTCTTGGACACCAACATCATCGGCACCTACACGCTCCTGGAAGCCGTCCGTCGGCACGAGAAGCGGTTCCACCACATCTCCACCGACGAGGTTTACGGCGACCTGGAACTCGATGACCCGGCCCGGTTCACCGAAACCACCCCCTACAACCCCTCCTCCCCTTATTCGTCCACGAAGGCCGGGTCGGATCTGTTGGTGCGGGCGTGGGTGCGGTCGTTCGGGGTGCAGGCCACGATCAGCAACTGCTCGAACAATTACGGGCCGTATCAGCATGTGGAGAAGTTCATTCCGCGGCAGATCACGAACGTGATCCGTGGGATCCGCCCCAAGCTCTACGGGGCCGGGGAGAACGTGCGCGACTGGATCCACGCGGACGATCACTCCTCCGCCGTCCTCACCATCCTCGATCGGGGTGTGATCGGGGAGACGTATCTGATCGGGGCGGATGGGGAGAAGAACAACAAGGACGTCGTGGAACTGATCCTCACGCTCATGGGTCAGCCCGCGGACGCGTATGACCATGTCACTGATCGGGCAGGTCACGACCTGCGGTACGCGATCGATTCCACCAAACTCCGCACCGACCTCGGCTGGGCACCCCAGTACTCCGACTTCGAAGCGGGGCTCGCTGCGACCATCGACTGGTATCGGCACAACGAAGCGTGGTGGGCACCCACCAAAGACGGTGTGGAAGCGTTCTACGCCAGCAAAGGCCAGTGATGACGCAGTTCGGTAAAGCCCTGACGGTCACCCCCACCCCGATCCCGGGGCTGGTGGTGGTGGATCTTCCCGTGCACGGGGATGCGCGGGGGTGGTTCAAGGAGAACTGGCAGCGGGAGAAGATGACCGCGGCGGGGGTGGACCTGCCCGATTTCGGTCCGGTGCAGAACAACATCTCCTTCAACGACGCCGCCGGCACCACCCGGGGGATCCACGCCGAACCCTGGGACAAATACGTCTCCGTCGCCACCGGCAGGATCTTCGGCGCCTGGGTGGACCTTCGTGAGGGCCCGACGTTCGGGGCGGTGTTCACCACGGAACTTGACCCGTCGAAAGCGATCTTCGTGCCCCGAGGGGTGGGGAACTCCTACCAAACCCTCGAACCGGACACCGCGTACACCTACCTCGTCAACGACCACTGGTCCCCCACCGCGACCTACACGTTCCTGAACCTCGCCGACGAGACCGCCGGGATCGACTGGCCGATCCCGCTGGACCAGGTGGAGATCAGCGAGAAAGACAAGAACCACCCGCGCCTGGCGGACGTGGTCCCGATGGCGGGGAAGAAGACCCTCATCACCGGCGCGAACGGGCAGCTCGGACGCGCCCTCCGAAACCTCTACGGCGACTCCCCGCAGGTCGAATACACCACCCGCGACACCCTTGACCTGACCTCCCCCACCCTCGCGACCGACCGGCGGTGGCGGGACTACGACACCATCATCAACGCCGCCGCCTACACCGCCGTCGACACCGCCGAAACACCCACCGGCCGCACCACCGCGTGGGCCAGCAACGTCACCGCGACCGCAGCGCTCGCCCGGATCGCCACCGACAACGGCATCACCCTCGTCCACGTCTCCAGCGACTACGTCTACGACGGCACCCACACCGGCGAATACACAGAGGAGGCCCCGGTCAGTCCTCTCAGTGTGTACGGGCAAACCAAAGCCGCCGCCGACACGATCGTTGCCACCGTCCCCCGCCACTACATCATCCGCACCAGCTGGGTCATCGGCGACGGCAACAACTTCGTCCGCACCATGGCATCCCTCGCCGAACGCGGCATCAACCCCACCGTCGTCAACGACCAGACCGGACGCCTCACCTTCACCACCGACCTCGCCCAAGGCATCCACCACCTCCTCACCGCCTCGGCGGCCTACGGCATCTACAACCTCACCGGCACCGGCCAACCCACCACCTGGTACGACATCGCCCGACACGTCTACCAACACACCGGACACAACCCCGACCGCGTCACCCCCGTCACCACCGAGCAGTACTACGCCAACACCACCGGACCCATCGCACCCCGACCCCACAACAGCCTCCTCAACACCGACAAGCTGATCGCAACAGGGTTCACGCCGGGCGACGCGGTGGAGAGTCTTCGCGGGCATCTCGGCGCCGACATGAAAGCAGAGGGCATCCGCGCCTGAGCGGCGAGGCTCATCGGGCGCGACGTATCGCGAGGGGCCCCGTCGCCGCTCCGGCATCCGTCATCGCGTCGGATGGGGTACCCGTCATCAATCGGGTGTAGAAGAGGAACCACCATGGGTGCAGGACACAGCCACGCCGCCGGGGACGCGACGCCCCGGAAGAAGCTCGTGATCGCTTTCTCCATCACCGCATCCGTGTTCGTGATCGAAGTCATCGGCGCGATCATCACCGGCAGCCTCGCCCTGCTCGTCGACGCCGCCCACATGCTCACCGACGTGATCGGCCTGGCAATGGCGGTCACGGCCGCCCACCTGATGAACCGGCCGCCGTCGGAGAGGTACACGTTCGGGCTTCGGCGTGCGGAAGTGCTCGCGGCCCTCGCTCAGGCCGCGCTGCTGCTCGGCGTGGGACTCTTCGCGCTGGTCGAGGGCATCCGTCGCCTGTTCGAGCCGCCCGAGATCGCGTCCGGCAGCCTGCTGTTCTTCGGCATCATCGGCCTGGTCGCCAACATCGCCGCGCTCCTCGTTCTGATGAGCGACCGCGCACGGAACCTGAACATGCGGGCCGCGTTCCTCGAAGTCCTCAACGATGCACTCGGCTCGGTCGGGGTCATCGCCAGCGCCATCCTGATCGCCACCCTCGGCTGGTACCGAGCCGACGCGGTCGCCGGCATCCTGATCGCCCTGCTCATCATTCCGCGCACGATCATCCTGTTCCGCGCGTCCGGCAGCGTCCTGCTGGAAGCCACCCCACCCGGTCTCGACCTCGCGGACGTGCGCCGCCACATCCTCGAGCTCCCCCACGTCGTCGCCGTGCACGACCTGCACGCCACCCTCGTCTCAACCGACCTGCCGATCCTGACCGCGCACGTCGTCGTCGACGACACCCTTGCGCCGGAGGAGTCGGCGAGGTTGCTGCGGAGGCTTCAGGAATGCGTCGCCGAACACTTCCCGGTGAGCATCGAGCACGCGACGTTCCAGTTGGAGACGGAATCGCACGGTGGGGAGGGGGCGGCGCACTCGTGAGGGGGTGCGGGGGGTGGGTTGCTGGGAGGTTCGGCGGGTCTCGAAACGTCCGCTCCGCGGACACTCGACCACCGGGGGGGGTGGTGTCGGGCGGGTGTGTCAGACGCGGCGGGTGCTGTCAGCGGACGGCGACGGTGACCGCGGTGGCGTTCTCGAGCACCGCGGTGCTGGTCGAGCCGAGGAGAAGGCGGGCGAGGCCGCTGCGGCCGTGGGTGCCGACGACGGTCAGGCGCGCGGAGGTCGAGGCGTCGGTGATGGCGATGGCGGCGTCTCCCTCGGCGACCAGCGTGCGCACGTTGAGGCCGGGGTGGCGGGTGTGCGCCTCATCGACCGCCGACTGCGCGAAGGCCTCGGTGGGTGCCTGCAGGTCGTAGGGCGTCGGGTCGTAGGTCAGGTTCACGTCGAGGGACACCGGTACCGGCATCCACGTCGACACGATGGTCAGCGGCTCGCGCAGGCGCGCGGCCTCGTCGGCGGCGAAGGCGAGAGCGCGGTGGGAGACGTCGGAGCCGTCGACTCCGACGACGACACCTTCGCGTCGCTGGGCTTGGTCGAGGTCGGGGACGACGGCGACGGAGCAGTGGGCGTGGGAGACCAGGTGACGGCTCAGGTGCCCGCGCTCACGTCGGCTACCCGGGACGTGGTCGGTGCCGATGACGAGGAGGGCGGCATCCGTTGCTGCATCCGGGAGGGCGCGGTCGACGTGACGGTCGTCGATGACCTCGACCGTGACCGTGAGGCCAGTGGCGCGGAGGGGGATGGCGAGGGCCTCGAGAGGTGCGATGGCCAGGGCGTCGAGACCTTCGGCCTTCGGGTCGACGACGGCCACGAGCTTCAGGTCGGCTCCGGTGGCGCGGGCGCGCTCGACGGCCCAGGCGAGGACGGGGTGGGCTTCGGTGGGTTCGGGGCGGGCTGCGCCGGGGACCTCGGGGTCGCGGCGGACGGTGTCGGGGCGGATGCCGACGACGATGAGCGGGGAGGACGGCGCCGCGGCATCCGTCTGGGGTGCGGAGGAATCCGTCATGGCGCCAGCCTAGGGGGCGAGGGTGCCGGGAGGGAGGGGTGTCACAGGGTGGGGCGATGGCGGTGCCGACGGGAGATGGCCACCTAGTAGGTTTCTACTCGTGACGGCGGGGGACCTTTGGCAGCAGCGTTTCATTCAGTACGACAATCAAGCTCGCATCCTGCAGACCAAGGTGTTCGAGCTCATAGCCATAGGCCTCACCGCCGTGTCGGCGTTGTCCGGGGTAGCCATCTCCTACTCCCGGTACGAATTTTTCGCGTTCATCCCAATCATCTGCTTGCTCCTTTGGGCGATCGCTGCACGGATGCTTCACGAACACCTCATCCTCAGTGCGTTCAGAGACTTCTGCGAGGCTCGCGCCGTCATGCTCTTGGGCACGAGTAACCCGTCCGCTTTCGACTCCTGGCGCGAGTTCGGCGGACAGCGCGCCATGAAGGGGTGGCCGAACTACTTCGCGTTCAGTGTGGTCGCTGCCGTCACGCTCGGCCTGATGGCCGGGAGTATGGCATTCCTCTTCACGGTAGACGTCGTGCCCGTCGGATGGTTGCTCGCGGAGTCAATCGCACTCGGGGTAGTACTGCTCATTGGAGTGGTTGTTTTCGTCGTGGCTATGGTCGACCACTCCAGACTCGAACGCCTGGTAGCAAACGAAATCGAGCGACTTCGATAGCGACCGCTTGACGTCGCGAGCCGATCGCGCGGGTGCGCAGGTCAGGCGGAGGAGCCGTCGGCGGCCTCGATGATCTCGCGCATGAGTTGGACGGCGATCTCTTCGCGGGATCCGTCGACCCATTCGTGGAGCGTGAACGGGATGCCGAGCCCGCCGAGGTAGTCGACCGTCTTCTCAAGGCGAGGGACGACATCGATGTGATCGGTGCCGAAGAGGGCAGCGGTGAAGATCGGCTCGCCGGCGCGGATCGCGCGGCGCAGCTCAGGGGTGGAGCGCCGCGTGATGCGGTAGAGCGCCTGGAGAACCACGCTCGGGAAGTCGGGGGTTCCATCGAGGGTGAGAGAGATCGCGTTCTGCGGGGCGGGCATGGGCCTATTCGACCACGCGCGGGTCGCCGGGGTCGCCGGGGTCGCGTGGGGCCGGCGTTGCGGGTCGTCCGGGTCTCGGTACGGCCGCTACGCGGACACTCGACCATCCGAAAGCGGGGGGGGGAGGACGGGGATTCCGGGCGGGTGGGGTCGCGAAGGGCGTATCTAGGTTCGATATTTGTTATCCACATTGGGGATCATCCCCCACTCAATGTCGTAGCTGTGTTCTATACTATGAGGACGGAACATCGATCGAGACGAGAAGCCATGGACGAGAATTCGGAGCCGGTGGGCGACAGCGATGATGGTGATGTCGCGGCGCGGAAGACGGGCGAATTCGTCGATGAGATCGTGGGCTGGCGTCGGCTGATGGCCGAGGCGCAAGCGGGTGAGGCGATGGCGATGGCGAAGGCGTATGCGTACGCGCAGGAGCAGACCGCGTGTCTCGGGTCGGCGACGGCGAAGGCGCGGGAGATGCCGTTGCGGGCGATGGCGGCCGAGATCGGCGCGGCCACTCGGGTGAATGACAGTACGGTGCAGAACCGGTTGTTCGAATGCCACCGGCTCGTAACCGAGTACTCCCGGACGTTCGAGGCGTGGCGGGCGGGGCAGGTGTCCCAGGCGCACACGAAGGTGATCGTGGAGTTCGGGTCGGACCTGCCCGACCCGGCTGCGCGGGCCGCGTATGAGAAGGATGTTCTGGATTACGCGGTGAAGACTGCGACGGGCCGGTTGCGTCCGTATGCGCAGCAGGTCGCCGACAAGCTCAACCCGCGGACGGTGCAGGAGCGGCACGAGGTCGCGGCGTGTAAGCAGCGGGTGTTCGTCGAAGACTTGCCCGACGGGATGTCGATGCTCGGAACGATCGCGCCCACCACCTACGTCCACGGAGCGTACGACCGCGCGACCCAGGTGGCGCGGGAGATCAAGGCCGCCGACCTGCGGGCCCGGCGCGAGTACGCCGAGCGACGGGCACGCGGCGAAGAGGCCGAGGAACCGTGGTTCGACGAGCGCACCCTGGATCAGATCCGTGCGGATGTCGTGATGGACATGCTCCTCACCGCCGCGCCCACCGTTGACCCCACCGGGGGTGGGCTCGCAGCGATCCGTGCGAGCGTGCAGGTCAGCATCCCCGCCACCACCCTCGCCGGAACCACCTCGGGTGGGGCGGAGCTGAACGGGAAGTGCGCGATCGACCCGGCCACGGTGCGGATCCTCACGGGGAATGCTCCCGGGTTCGACCGGGTGTTCCTCCACCCCGTCACCGCGGAGGTCTTGACCACGGATCGGTACACGCCGACGGCGGGGATCAAGAGGTTCCTGCAAGCCCGATACGTGCGATGCGCGTTCCCGGGATGCCGCCGACCCGCGATGCGATCCGAGATCGATCACCATCAGGAGTACGCGAACGGTGGGAAGACCGACGGCGACAACCTCGGTCCGTGCTGCACCCGACACCACGTCACCAGGCACGCCGCGGGATGGGCCGTCGAACAACTCCCCGGCGGGAGGCTGAAGTTCACCGCACCGTCGGGGAAGGTCTACATCGAGGATCCACCACCGCGAGTGATGTTCATCCCGGAGCCGGATCCGGGTCCCGGCCTCGAACCGGATCGCGAATCGTCTTCGATCTTTCCGCCGTTCTGATCACTGGCGTCCGCGCGCCCCTGGGATGGCTGCCGCGGGTTCGCTCCGCGAACCCTTGCCCTCGACGGGGGTAACCCACGTCGGACCGGGGAAGAGGTGTGGCTAGAGTCGTGCGGTGGACCTCAGCGATGCGACAACGTCGCTCAACGTCTTCTTGGCGCTCGTCGGCATCGTCACCCTGGCGGCGGTGATCACATCGATCCGACCGGTCCGCGCATACATCGGCGAAGACACCGCGAACCTGGTCAACGTCAGCCTCGCCACCATCGCCGCACTCGGAACCGCCACCCTCGTCATCATCGAGTTCCGGAACTCCCTCGGCGGACTCGCGGGCATCATCCTGCTCGCCCTCGGAATCATCGTCGCGACAACCCTGTTCGTCCTCGCCTGGCGCGCATGCGCGCGTGGCGGGAAGCTCGTGGTCGTAATCGGCGCCGTCGTCGGCACGACCGCACTCGTGGCGATCGCGGATGCGTGGGCGTGGGGATTCGTCTGGGCACTGTGGGCGATCATCCTGTTCACACTGCTGCCGACCGTGCTCGCACGGCACCGCCCGGAACGCGAAACCGGAACGGGAGGCGTGGTCGCGCTCCTCGTCGGAATCATCGTGCTCGGGGTGCTCAGCGCGGTGGGACTCGAGGCGTCTGGGGTATCGGCTCCCTGGCGGTTCGCGATCCTCGCCGAACTGACGGTGTACCTCGCATGGCTTGGGACCTGGCACGCCGGTCACGGGGTGGAGGCGGGGCCGGCAGCATCCGCGGCTGAGGCGGCGCCGGAGGGGACGCAGCCGGAGGGGGACGGCATCCGTCAGGGGTGACGACGCGGGGCTGGGCCGGGACTGGCGTCGCGGGCCGCCCGGGTCTCGATACGCCCGCTGCGCGGGCTACTCGACCACCGGAAGAGTGCGGGCTGCGCGAGCGGTGAGGGTGCCGCGCGGGTGAGGGCGGAGCGCCGGCGGGCGAGGTGGCGTGCGGGCGGGGTGGGGAAAAAGGGGGAAAGAAAAGGGACGGGACATTCCGGGGGAATCTGGGCGACTTGCTTTATTTTCTTTTCGGGCTATGGTGAGGGGCATGTCCGTCACCGCACCCTTTGTCAGCGCAGCGCTTTTGCGCAGCGCTCGAACCGTGCGATATGTCCTGGACATCGCCGGAGCCCGGCACGAGGTGCTTCCGCCCCGGAAGACGGGAGCGGAAGCCGGATCGCTTCCGCTCCTCACCCGTCGCGCGCCACCGTAGATGGACCCGTGTTTTCACGGCTCTTTCTCTTATCCCAGCGCGTCGCATATGCGGCGCCTTTTTTGTATTCGCACGACGGTGCCTGAATTGCACCATTATTCGTCGCGCCCACTTTCAGGAGTTCTCATGTCCGTAGACACTGCATTTCCGTCCGCACCGACCGTGGATTACTCGCGCACTCGCCAGTTCCTGCAGAAGGAACTCGAAGAGCGAGAAGCCGCCATCCGCGAATCCCGCCCGACCTCCGCACCCAACGTCGACCCCGTCTCCTGGGCGACGAGCCAAGCGACCCAGCGCGTGATCGACCAGATCACCGCCGCACTGGAGCGCATCGACGCCGGAACCTACGGCCGCTGCATCCGTTGTCGTGGACCGATCGTCGCGGCACGGCTGGAGATCATGCCGTACGCCGAGAACTGCATCGATTGCCAGCGCAGTGTCGATAAACGTTGACGCAGCGGTCGGTGTCACCGATGCGGTGACCCTCGGCACGGAACCCTCGCGAACACCATTGATCGCAGTGATCGGCGACCCGCTGCCGTGCCTGGCGGCGCTGGCCGCGGCGCCGGAAGTCGAACACTTCCCCGGCGTCGACGCCGTGACAGGGAACCCTCGCGCGGTGGTCATCGGCATCGACATCCGTGCACTGCGCACGCGGAGACACCTGCGCTCGGCACTTCGCGACATCGAAGACCAATGCGCCGCGCTCTGCGCGCGGCTGCGAGGACTCGAACACATCGTTCTCGTCCTCAACGGCTCGCCCGTCGTCTCGGAGCCGAGCGTGCTGCGGATCTGCGACAGCGCCACACGACGCATCCACACACGACTCGAGCAGGCATACGCGCGATCGGTCGTGATCACGGCCGTCCTGGCCGAACGGTGCAACGACCGCGACCGCCTCGCCGAACGCGTCATCACCCGCGCTCGAGAGCGCGAATCCCTCGACGCAGGAGTCGCGCTGCGCTGGCAGGAGATCGCGCACACCTCGATCGGCGCCGCCGGCATGAACGAATACCTCTGACCCCACGACTCAGGAGCACACCATGTTCACCACTCCCCCGACCTCGACCGAGACCCGCGGATGGGGACCCGCGTTCCTCCGAAGACGGAGAACGGACAGCCGCCGGGCGGTCGTCGCAGGCCGGATCGACGCAGGCCGTGTCGACGAGAGGATGCCGTCCGCGAAGTGGCTCGCGCTCGGCTGACCCCACGAAAAGACCTCTGTGACGGATCAGCAGACCCCCGCTGATCGACGCGGGCCTCGAGAGCCCGACGACGCCAATGAAGGAAAGGAAGCGTGCATCGCCATGTCTGGAAAGTCGCCTCGAAACGCCAACACGAAGAAGGAACCGAAGCTCAGCCTCAAGGAGAAGCGCGAAGCCAAGCGCTCGAAGGCCGCCACAGAGCCGGCGCGGCCGCGCAAGTCCCGCTGACGGGGCCTGGGAAGAGAGACGCCGAGACCGCCCCAGCCCGTAGGGGCTGGGGCGGTCTCTTGTCATCACGGGGGCGTGAGCCTCAGTACTTGGCGGACTGGCCACCGTCGATCGGGATGACCGTGGCATTGACGTAGGAGGCGTCGTCGGAGAGGAGGAAGGCGACCACCGCCGCGATCTCGGGAGCCTCGCCGTAGCGCTTGGTGGGGTTCGCCTGAATGAACTGCTCGGCCGCGCCGCGGGGGTCGTCGGGGTCGAGCTGCTTCATGGAGTTCTCGACCATGGGCGTCCAGATCGCACCCGGGGCGATCGAGTTCAGGCGGACACCGAACTCGCCGTACTCGACGGCCGAGTTGCGCGTCAGGCCCACGACGCCGTGCTTCGCGGCGGCGTAACCGGACTGGCGACCGATGCCGCGGATACCACCGACGCTCGCGGTGTTCACGACAGCGCCGCTCCCCTGCTCACGCATGACCTTCAGGACCTTCTCGAGACCGAGGAAGACGCCACGCAGGTTGATCGAGACGACACGATCGAACTCGTCGGCACTGAAGTCCTCGGTGAGGTTCTGCTTGCCCTCGATGCCGGCGTTGTTGAAAAAGCCGTCGATGCGCCCGAACGTCGACAGGGTCTCGTCGACGTAGCGCTGCGTGTCCTCCTCGCTCGAGACATCGGCGGTGACGGTGAGGAGCTTGGCGTCGGGGGCGACCTCGCGGACGGCATCCGTCGTCGCCGTCAAGCCCTCTTCGGAGAGGTCGACGAGCGAGAAGTTCGCACGCTGCGGTAGAAGACGAAGGCACCGGGAGGCGCGGGATCGGCGGTATGGGTCGCTCCGTACAGGTCGGCGGATTCGCCGGCGTAACCGCCACCGAAGATCTCGACCTCGTTCGCCCGCTCGATCGCGTCTTCGACGAAGGCAAGGCACCGGGTCGTGTACGCCGTGGAGTCGAGATGCTCTTCGGCCCAGCGGAGCGCGTATCGGGAGATGGTGTCAACGTCGACGGTCACGGGGGCGATCCTCGCGAGGCGATGAGCGGAGGATCAGAGCGGCGGCCTGGGTGCGACTCTCGACACCGAGCTTGCCGAGCACCCGGCTGACGTGGGTCTTCACCGTGGGGATGGAGAGGAACAGCTCGGCGGAGATCTCGGCGTTCGAGGCGCCGCGCGCGACGGCCTGCGCGATCTCGAGCTCGCGCGGCGTGAGGGACGCCAGAGCCTTCTGATCGGCGGCGTCGGGGAGTCGGGTGTGGTCGGCGGCCAGGCGCATCACGGTGTCGAGCACCCCCGGCGCGAGGACGGGGCGACCCTCCGCCGCGGCGCGGATCGCGGCGACGAGCTCCGACGGCGGCGCATCCTTCAGGAGGAATCCACGGGCGCCGGCGCGGAGCGCGCGGACGACATCCTCATCAGCATCGAAGGTCGTGAGCACGATGATCGCCTGCGACGGATCGCGCGCGATCTCGCGGGCGGTCGCGGTGAGGCCGTCGCAGCGCGGCATCCGGATGTCCATGAGGACGACATCGGGGCGGTGACGGGCGATGACCGCTTCGGCCTCGAGTCCGTCCGCCGCCTCGCCGACGACGGTGAGGGCCGTGTCGGTTCCGAGAACGAGACGCAGCGCCGATCGCACCTGCGGGTCGTCGTCGACAAGGACGACGGTGACGGCATCCGTCATGCGCTGATCGACCACGGGAGGCTCACCTCCACGCGGAACTCGTCGGGACCCTGGGTGATGTCGAGGGTGCCCTGGACGGCGCGGACGCGCTCATCGATCCCGATCAGGCCGAAGCCGGGGGTGGGGGTCTGGCCGTGTGTGGGGGTCTGGGCGTCGGCGGGCAGGGAGTTGCGGACGGTGAGGGCGAGGCGGTCGCCGACCGTGCCGGCGACGATGAGGGTGACCGGCGCACCGGGGGCGTGACGGCGGGCATTCGTGAGGCACTCCTGCACGATGCGGTACGCGTGGCGACTGACCGTCGGGGACAGCGACGCGGTGTCGACGGCGATGCGGGTGTCGACCGAGGTGGCGGCGGTGACGGTGGCGATGAGGGCCTCGAGGTCGTCGAGGGTCGGCTGCGGGTGGTCGGACTCGGCCGACCCGGGAGCGCGGACGACGGCGAGGATGTCACGGAGCTCACCGAGCGACGCGCGGGCGTTGTCGTGGACGGTCTCGACGACCGCAGCGCGCTCGTCGGCGTCGAGATCGTCGCGGTAGCGGAGCGCACTCGCGTGCATCGCCGTCAGGGACAGGCGGTGCGCGAGCGAGTCGTGCATCTCGCGGGCGATGCGGGCGCGCTCGTGGTCGCGCGCGGCATCCTCGCGGAGGCGCTGCTCTTCTTCGACGAGGATCGCGCGCTCCTGGAGGGAGGCGACGAGGGCGCGGCGGGATCCGATCGAGACGCCGATGGCGATCGCGACGGCGAGGAGGAGCGCCGTGACCGCGAGGGTGATCGCGAGATCGACGGGGGCGAGCGGGACGCCGATCAGGTCGAGGCCGAGAAGCGCGGCGGCGGCGCCGGAAACGAGCCAGACCGCGGTCGCGATGGCGATGTCACGCGTGCGGCGGTGGGTGGCGAGCGACACGAGCGCGAGCAGAGCCGCCGGGACCGCGAACGAGGACACGGCGGCGATGACCGCGAGGAGGATCGCGATCGTGAGCGGCGCGAGGCGGCGGAGAGTGACGAGCCCCACGGCGAGGAGGCCGAGGAGGATGTCGAGGAAGAAGATACCGGCGAAGCGCAGGGTGGTGTCATCGGCGCCGGAGTCGACGCTGAGGCCGAAGTTGATGATGAAGATCAGGGCGCCCGCGAGGGTGACGGAGACGATCGCGGCGATCTCGCGTCCGACGCGGCGGGCGCGGGTTCTCTCTGAGGACGCGGGCGTGAGGGCGGTCGCGGGCTCCGGTGTGGTCGCGGTCATGGATCCAGCGTAGGAAGCGGGGTCGGGCGAGGGCATCGTCCGAAAGTGTCACATCCGGGGCGGGTTGGGGGGGAGGCGCGTCTCGGCATTAGGTTGTGGGCAATTGAGTTGTGTGCAATGCTTTTGCGATGGCAGCCACCACGCTCGACGAGTTCGTGTGCTTCGCGATGTACTCCGCGTCGCACGCGACGACGCAGGCGTACCGCGAAGTGCTGAAGCCGTGGTCGCTGACGTACCCGCAGTACCTCGCGATGGTGGTGCTCGCCACCGGCGAGCGCACCGTGAGCTCCCTCGGCGAGGAACTGGCCCTCGACTCCGGCACCCTGTCGCCCCTGCTGCGCCGACTGGAAACCCGCGGACTCGTCGACCGTCGCCGTGACGATCAGGACGAGCGCGTGGTCCGAGTCTCGCTGAGCGAGGACGGGCGACGCGTGCACGGAGAAGTCATCGGCGCGGTGGGCTGCCTCGTGCCCGCCTTCGTCGACAGCGGCCGCAGCCTGCCGGAACTGCTGGAGCAGCTCACGGCCATCACGGCGAACATGCGCGCGCTGGCGAGCGGGCTGCGCGCGGCATCCTGACTCCCCTGTCTTTCCCTCGTACCCCTCCCCCGAAAGAAAGGAACTCCCCCATGGAGACTCTCTACACCGCAGAAGCGCTCGCCACCGGCGGAGGCCGTGACGGTCACGTCCGCACCGCGGACGGCATCCTCGACACCGACGTCCGCACCCCGAAGGAGCTCGGCGGCGCCGGCGGCGCACCGAACCCCGAACTGCTCTTCGCCGCCGGCTACGCGGCCTGCTTCCACAGCGCCCTCCAGAGCGTCGCGCGCGCCCAGAAGGTCTCGATCGAAGGCTCGAGCGTCGGATCCCGCGTCGCCCTCGGATCGAACGGACAGGGCGGATTCGGCCTCGCCGTCGCCCTCGAAGTGAACATCCCCGAGCTCGACCACGCCGTCGCCCAGCAGCTGGCGGACGCGGCGCACCAGGTATGCCCGTACTCCAACGCCACCCGCGGCAACATCGAGGTCACGGTCACCGTCGTCGACGACTGAGCCCGCGGGGTCTGTCAACCCGGGCCTGTCAACCCCGGACCGGGTGTCGACGGGCGGGCCTACCTTCAACCCATGTCCACAACGAACCCCACCCCCGACGACGACCGCGAGATGCTCGGCGCCACCGAGCCCGACGCGGGTTCCGACAACTCCGCCGAGAAGGACCCGTCGACGTGGGTCACGGGCGATGAGCCCATGACCGGCCCGCAGCGGTCCTACCTCGACACCCTCGCCCGCGAAGCCGGGGAGCAGGTGCCCGCCGACCTCACCAAGGCGCAGGCATCCGAAGAGATCGAACGCCTCCAGGCCGCATCGGGACGCGGTCAGAGCTGAAGAACCGAGCAGGATCGAGCGCGCTCATCCGGCGAGGTCGTCGAGCCACGACGACCGCAACCGGAGGGCGCGCTCTGTCGTGGCGAGCACGACCGCGAGGGTCACCGCGACGTTCCCGGCCGTCGACAGGCGGAACGGCGACGTGAACGTCCCGACCGTGTCGGCGACCTGCGGGATCTGCGTCAGCGTCTCCACGAGCTGAGGCACCGCGATGCACACCCCGACGAGCACGATGAGGGTCGCGAGAGTTCCGATCGCGCGGCTGAGCGACGGATGCCGATGATGCAGACGCGCGCGCAGACCCTCGGCCGAACGAGGGTGCGGGTCGAGCTGACGCTCGTCGCCGGCATCCGTCACGAAATGACAGCGACGGAGCCCCGTGGTGCGCGCAGCCACCTCGATGTGCCCGCCGAGGACGGCGAAGCGGGCAGGAAGCCGCGACACTGCCGTCTGCACGCCGTCGCGGTAGAGACGCGCGCGGACCTCACCGTCGTCGCGATCGCCGAGCTGGCGAACATCGACGGCGTACGTCGTCATGACCGGGATTCCGGCAGGGCTGACGCCGGCCGGCCGATCGAGGAGGAAGAGCGACCGGGTGAGCGTGTGCCACCAGCGGTAGGGCGGAAGCGGACGACCGTCACCGGGCTTCGCGCGGCGCTCGGCGAGACGGGCTCGCCACGACGGCGCGCGGTTCGAGGGCGTGGGCATGTCTCCATCGCACCCGAATCGCCCCCGCGGCGGGAGTGCCGCCTGTCACGTCGAGGGGTGACATCCGTCACGAACGGGCGAGGTCGCCCTCCCGAGGTGACCCCTCGGTCGGGACCGTCTTGAGGAGGTCGCGGGCGGCGACGCCGACGATGGCGGTGTAGGTCGGATAGGCGAACTTCACCGCCGCGAGCGAGGACACGTCGGCTCCGGCGGCCATCGCGGTGGTGACGGCCTGGATGACCTCGACGGCGTTCTCGCCGACCGCGTGGGCGCCGAGGATGAGCGAGCGGCGACTGTCGGCGATGAGCTTCAGGAAACCGACCGCGCGGTCGTCGATGATCGCCCTCTCGAGGCGGTCGTAGCGCGCGAGGGCGACGACGCACTGCGGATCCCGGTCCCGCGCCTGCTCCTCGGTGAGACCGACCGAGGCGTAGTCGGGGTCCGTGAACGCGCCGACCGGCAGGAGGTGGTGCGGGGTGGCGCGGTTGGCACCGAGGACGGCGTTCTCGGCCGCCGCCTCGGCCTCGAACTGGGCGGCCTGGACGAGCATGTCCTGCCCCGTGATGTCGCCGACGGCGAAGATGTGCGGAGCGGAGGAGCGGAAGTAGCGATCGACGGCGACCGCGGAGCGCTCGATCTCGACGCCGGCCTCTTCGAGGCCGAGTCCCTCGACGTTCGCCGGCCACCCCGCCGCCATGATCACGACGTCGAACACCGCGGTGGTCGGATCATCGCCCTCAGCGTCACGCCAGGTGAGGAGGATGGTGCCGTCGGGCTGCTTCTCGAGGGAGTCGACGCCGGCGAGACCCGTGCGCACGGTGATGCCGAGGCGCGTGAACTCGTGCGTGATCGCCTCGCTCACATCGGGATCGGAGGGCATGAGGATCCGCGGAGCGACGTCGAGGAGGGTCACCTGCACCCCGAACGAGTCCAGGATCGTCGACACCTGCGCCCCGGTGTTGCCTCCGCCGATGATCGCGACCGACCGCGGCAGCTCCGTCACGGTGAGGATGTGCTCAGGAAGGAGCGCGTGCTCGGCGCCGGGGATCGGGAGGACGCGGGAATGGCCGCCGACGCACAGGATCACCGACGAGGCGGAGACCTCGGTGGGCTCGGCGTCGGTGCCGTCGGCGCTGTCATCACGGAGTCGCAGGGTGTCGGCATCCGTGAACTCGGCCGTCGTGCTGAGGCGGACGTCGACACCGGCCTTCTCGAGTCGGTTCAGGTCGGCCTTGCTCTCACGGACGAGATCCACCCGCTCGCGCACGAGGGTGGCGGTGGCCGACCAGTCGAGCTCGGGATCGGACACGCGGATGCCGTACGCCCCCGCCGCGCGGATCTCGCGCATCAAGCGCGCAGCCTTCGCGAGCGCGCGCGTCGGCACGCAGCCGGTGTTCACACAGGTGCCGCCGACGTGATCGGCTCGCTCTATGAGGACGACGGAGGCCCCCAGCTCGGCGGCGCGGAGAGCCGCGGCGATGCCCGCAGGTCCCGCCCCGACGACGGCGACATCGAACTGCTCGGTCATTTCGTCTCCCTCGGACGCCTCCCCGACGGGGTGGGTCGTGACCCATTCTGGCGCGGGTAGGGGTAGGCGGGGGTGGACGAGTCAGATCGCCTCGCGTCGCCCCGCCCGCTCAGCGAAACGATCGATGGCACCCAAGATCTCGTCACTGCGCCAGAACGGACCGAGGCGGTGCTCCGCCTTCGACTTCAGGATCCCCGCCTCGACGAGCGCACGCAGCGGTGGGTAGACGTTGGGCTGTTTCACCCCGACCTCACGAGCGGCCGTGGCGGAATCGAGTACGGGACGGCTGAGGAGGATATCGAGGAGCTTCCACGCGTTGCTGTCTCGGCGGGCGGTCAGAACGTCATCCCACGACCGTCGGATCGCGTCGATCTCGGCCACCAGCCGGCGTGCGTTGCGCACAGCTCGGAGAGACGCGTCCGCGAAGGCGCGGACGATAGGGGCGAGGTCACCCCCGCGGTACGCCGTGAGCGCAGCGTGGTACCCGCGGACATCGGCGAGAAGCCCGGCAGAGACCGGTACCGCAACCGACCGCGTCACCCCGCGATACCGAAGCATGGATTGCGCGAGAGCGCGGCCAGTACGCCCGTTCCCGTCCGTGAACGGGTGGATGGTCTCGAAGTGCGCGTGGGCGATGGCCACGGAGAGGAGGGGCGCCACATCGCGCCGCCGGGCGAACTCGGTCACGTCCACGATCAGCTCGGAGACGCGTTCGTGCCAGGGTGCGACGAACTCTGCACCCACCGGGGAGTCCCCGCGCGTTCCGATCCACACTGCCTCTTCGCGCCAGCGACCTGCAGCGTGCCGCGGCTGTCCGACCATCAGCGCTTCGTGCATTCGGCGGATCGAGTCCGGCGAGACGGCGTCGGCGAGCTCGATCGCGGCCTGCATGGCGCGGGTGTTCGCCGCGATCTGCTCTGCGTCCCGGCCCGACTTCGCGCCGAGTTCCGCGCTGAAGATCGCGCGGGCCGAGGCGGTGAGATTCTCAATCTGGGAGGAAGACGCGGACTCCGAGCGAAGCAACACCGGCGCGAAGGAGTGGACCCGAGCGCCCAGCTCTGCGTCGAATCGGCTGAGTTCGCGGGTGGCTTCCTCCGCCGCCGCCATCGACGTGGCGTCGAGCTGTGGAGTCAGCCCTGCGATGAACGGGGGTATCGCGGCTTCATAGTCGACGACTGGCGCGCCAAGCTCCGCGTCGATGCCCCACTGCGCCGCAGGCGTCCACGTTCGCGTCTCCCACTCCACCGCGGGCCAGGTGATCTCTGTATCTGCCATTGCCTTCACCTCCCGAGGGCTGACCTGTTCATAACGACCTCTGTCTAAATTATGAATTCTATTGCTAAATCATAATTCGGGCAGGGAGCATTCTGATGTCGGTCACGCCTCGGGCGTAGCGTGGAGCCCTGCGACGGATGAGGAGTGCGATGATCGCGCGGATCGAAGAACTGGACTGGCAGCCGACCCGCATGGGCGACCTGACCCTGCGGCGACGGACGAATCCCGCGACGGGTGAACTCATCTACGAGGTGAAGCTCGGCGAGGAGTTCCTGATGTCGAGCCTGTTCACCGTCGCTGAAGAAGAGCTGTCGACGCTCGGGCTGGCCGCGGCATCCGGCGACCGCCTCGACGTGCTCGTCGGTGGACTGGGACTCGGATACACCGCGGTGACGGCGCTGGCCGATGCGCGCGTGCAGCGCGTCGACGTCATCGACGCCCTGCCGGCGGTCATCGACTGGCATCGGCGCGAACTGCTGCCGGTGTCGGCGACGCTCGTGCGGGACGAACGGACGACGCTCATCCACGACGACTTCTTCGCCGTCGCCCGGCGCGAGCCCGGCGCCGACGACCGGGTGTACGACGTCATCCTGCTCGACGTCGACCACTCGCCGCGCCACACGCTCGACCCGAGCCACGCCGACCTGTACACCGTCGCCGGACTCACCGCGCTCCGCGGACATCTGCGACCCGGCGGCGTGTTCGCGCTGTGGTCGGACGACCCGACCGACGAGCCGTTCCTGCGCGACCTCGAGACGGTGTTCGGCGCGGCCGAGGCACACGAGGTGCGATTCGCCAACCACCTCACCGGCGGGACATCGGCGAACACCGTCTACGTCGCGACGACCTCGGAGGCGTGAGGGGTCTCCGGGGATCCGATCGCATCAGACCGTGATGTGAAACCCCGGGGAGAAATCGACGTTTTCGGGCGCGACACGCGCCGACACGACCGAATCTCCCGCGTTCTTCACCGCGTTGCGGCTCATCACCGGCCGGGCCCCGGCAGCAGGCGTGGCGGCAACGGCGACCGAGTAGTTTCCGTCGAACCCGTGGCGCTTGGGTAGCCGGATGAGCAATCTCTACTCATTGCAGGATGGGGCGGTCACGCGCACGATCGGACACATGCCCGAACATCTCCTCACCCCCGCCCGACCGGCGCGCGGTCGCCTCCTCTCCTTCCTCGTGATGAGCCCCGTCCTCCTGGCCGGACTCGTCGGATGCGCCTCACTTGTGCCGACGCCGGAGAACATCGTCGAAGGCGTCGTCGAACAGGTGGCCGAGCAGAGCGGGCAAGACCTCGACGTGGATGTCGACGCCACGGGCGACGGCGTCACGCTGCCGGCGGACTGGCCGGGACTCCCAGTGCCGGAGGGGCGCCTCTTCTCGGCGATCAAGATGGGCGACAGCTTCAGCCTGTCGGTCGAGGTCGACAGCGAAGACGCCGCGCGCGCGACCGCGGACGAACTCGCCGCGTCCGGCTTCGAGGTCCTCAGCGAGACCGACTACGGCGAGCTGAAGGGGCTGGTCCTGAAGTCCGCCGCGTGGAGCGTCGTCTACGGATGGACCGTCTCCGACGAAGGGATCACGGTCTCGTACACGATCACGCCCGTGACTTCCTGATCGCGAGCGGACCTGAGACCCGCTGAGCGCCGCCCGGGGGGCGGCGGCGCTCAGCGCGCAGCCGAGGGATCGTCCGCATCGAGCAGCGTCGCGAGGTCGTCGCGTCCGGAGACACCGAGCTTGCGGTAGACCCGCGCGAGGTGGTTGTCGACCGTTCGCGCCGAGAGGCCGAGCTCGGCGGCGATCTCGCGACTGCGCCGTCGCATCGCCGCGGCACGCGCGATCTGCCATTCCCGGGGCGACAGCATCATCTCGTCCACGCTTCGGCCGGTGCCGGGAAGGCGCAGCGGATCCGCGGACGTGAGCGCCGCGAGGTCGGCCGCGGCGATCCGCCCCTGCGTGCGCGCCCGACCCTGCCCCGCCCGCACCCCCGCATCCTCCGCGATGCGGCGCGCGACGCCGAGGAGGCCCGCGCGACGAAGCGACGGAAGAAGGTCCACGCAGCGCGCGTAATCACCCCGAGCCCGGGCGCGCGCGACATCGGCGAGAAGGACGCAGAGCGGTGCTCCCCCCGCATCGGCGGCGCTCTCGAGGAGATCGACGACATCACGCGCGCGACCCAGCCGGATCGCCGTAGACGCCGTGAGCGCGGCGAGGACATGGTGGCGCTGGCGCACCCCCTCCTCCACCGCGGCGCGGAGGATCGCGACGGCCTCGTCCTCGCGACCGGCACGCGCGGCCGTCCATGCGTCGGCCTCGGCGAGCTGCAGCACCGCCTTCACCTCCGTCGGCGCGGGGCCGCCGGAGGAGTCCCGCACCGCGGACGCGTCGTCACCGCTCATGGCCGCGCAGGTGCGGGCGAGTGCTCGAGCCACGTCCACCAGACCGGTGAAATCGCGCCATTCCAGCAGTCGCACCGCGAGCCGTGCCAGATCGAACGCGTCATCGTGACGCCCCCCGTGGAGGGCGATGAGGGCGAGTGTGTAGGTCCACAGACCGGCGGCATCCGCCTCTCCGTCGAGCCGCCGCCCCTCGGCGAGCACCCGTGCACTGCCGATGTCGCCGGACCCGACGAAGACGAGGAACTGCGAGAGAGCGAGCAGGCTCTCGGCGTGCGGCAGTTCGGCGCGATGCCGGTCGGCCAGCGGCCGGCCGCGGTCGATCGCCGCCTGCGCCTGCGCGATGCTCCCGCCCATCGTCGCGAACATCGCCTCGGTGAGCACACCGCCCAGCTGCGCGAGGGAGGACTGCACGGCCGACGGCTCATAGGACGCCACGTCGCCGGCCATTGCGCGCCACTTCGCGGCTTCGGCGGCGAGGGCACCACTCGCTTCCGGATCGATGCGATCGATGACCCCGCGAGCCAAATCGGCCGCGGCACGCGGGTCGCGACGGCGGTAGGCGAGGTGCTGTCCGTGCCGCAACGCCACGATGGCACGCACCTCATCACTGTCGGCCCGGTCGGACGCCGCGACGAACGCCGCGTCGGCGGCGCGGTCGAGCGCCGAGAGCGCCACTGCGCGGACGAGAGCGGCGACAGCCGTGGGGCGGAGACGATCGGCGGCGTCGGCCAGGCGCAGTGCCGTCTCGGGGTCGCCCGCGGATGCGGCCGCCTGAGCGGCCCACTCGAGCTCTGCGGCATCCGCGTCCCCCTCACGGAGGAGGTGGATCGCCGTGCGGCGATCGTCCTGGTCCCCGGTGGAGCGGAGCGCCTCCGCCGCGCGCCGGACGAGCTGGATGCGCCGCTCGGGATCGAGATCGGCGAGAAGCGCCTCGGTGAGGAGAGGGTGCGCGAGGCGCACCCGGCGCCGGCCGGCATCGACGGTCTCCCGAACGACGGCACGAGACACGAGGTTCCGGAGCGCCCGATCGTCGATGGCGGATGCGAGGTCCACGGTCCACGGCTGCGCCAGCGCCAGCAGTTCGGCGACCTCCCGCTCGGACGGGGACAACGGGGCGAGGTGCGCACGGGCGGAGTCGAGGACGTGCGGTGCGAGTCGGACCTCCTCGATGGCCAGGCCGACCGGGGTGGGGTGAACGCGTCCCTCCCGCGAGGCGGTCATCAGCAGTTCGCGGAGCACGAGCGGATTGCCCGCACTGGCGTCCGCGAGGCGGCGAGCGGCATCCGGATGCAGAGGGTCACCGAGGTACTCCTCCGCGAGCGCGACGACCTGCGCCGGGGCCAGTGGGGGAACATCGACGCGATCGAGCAACCCCTCGGCGTCGAGCCGCGCGACGGTCGCCGACAGCGCCCGCTCGACGCGGTCGGTGAACACGGCCGGCACCCCGAAGACGCGAACGAGCTGATAGACCACACCGGCCGTGACGTCGTCGACGAGCGAGACGTCATCGACCGCGAGGACATACCGCGACGCACCCGCCCCAACGGTGGCGACGAAGCGGTGCACGCGATCACCGATCGTGACCGACTCGTCGTCGTCGCCGACGTTCGTCGTCAGCACAGGGGCGAGCGCTGCCGCCGGAACACCCTGCAGCTCGGCGACGCCGATGATCGGCACCACGACCCGACCCCCAGACTGCACCGCGGCGACGATCGCGCGAGCAAGGGTTGTCTTCCCGACCCCCGTGCCGCCCGACAGCAGCTGGGCGCGCGAGGGGCGAGCGCTCATCCGCCGCACGACGTCGTCGACGAGATCGGGGCGCGCGTCGAGCGGCCACGACGGGGTGGGGCCTTCGGCGGTCACACCCCGACGCTATCGATGTCTGACGCACCGGGGCGCCCCTGCGGGAACAGGCCGGTCAGCCCAGGCCCATCCGCTCGAACAGGACGCGGCATCCGGGCCAGAGGTCGTCGGGCAGGGCATCCGTGGCGAAGAAGGCGAAGTCGAGGGCCTCCTCCTGGGGCTGCGGATCGCCCTCGAGCGCGATCGTGAACGACAGGCCGATCGCGTGCTTGCGGGGATCGTCGCCGAAGACGGTGCCGTCCGTCGGAGCAACGGAGGGCGGAAACCACTCGTAGACGTACGCGGGCTGCGGGTTCAGCGGCAGGACGGGCTCGAGGCCGAGGGTGTCGACACAGTGGCGACGGATCGCGACGGCGATCGTCTCGCCGCGCTGAATGCGACCACCCAGGTGGCACCACACGCGACCGTGCGGAGAATCGCGCAGGATGAGACCGATCTCGCGACGTCCGTCGACCTCGCGCACGGGCACGAAGTCGACGCAGGCGATGGGCATGGACTCCTCGATCCGGGCGTACAGATCGGCGGGGAGGAACGTCATGGCTCGATTCTTGCGCGGATGAGAACTGCGGGAGAAACCGCGGATTCCTTGACGCGAAACTGCGGAACGGGCCAAAATGGGACACGGCTTGGGAAACGC
The DNA here is from genome assembly GCF_021654035.1 of Microbacterium aurantiacum. Taxonomy (GTDB): domain Bacteria; phylum Actinomycetota; class Actinomycetes; order Actinomycetales; family Microbacteriaceae; genus Microbacterium; species Microbacterium aurantiacum. The sequence continues at coordinate 414,304 of NZ_JAJPDW010000002.1, read as the reverse complement.
TTTCCTTAACTGACTCGAGGGAGATTCAGTGACTGCTCTGCGACGTACGATGAGGTTCCGCACCGCGATCGCCGCCCTGGCGGGAGGCGCGATCGTCGTCTCCGGCGGGATCGTGACGGCTCCGGCATCCGCGAACGAGGAGATCGATCTGCGCTTCGACTTCGGCGGACCCGCTTCCCCTGTCGCCGAGGGGTGGACCGGCGTGCACCCCGGATCGGCCTACAGCGCCGAGACCGGCTACGGATTCACCGTCGCACCGGGGGCGTTCCGCGACCGGGGCGGCGACGACCTCGTCGCACGCGACTTCACGATCGCCGGCAGCTCGACCTTCGCCGTCGACGTCCCCAACGGCACCTACGAGGTCACGACGTGGGCGGGCGACCTCATCGCCGGCAACCGCACGACGTTCGACATCGAAGGCACCGCGTTCTCGGGCCCGCGGACGGCGAGCGGCGACGTGCACGAGGAGTTCTTCCCCGAGATCGTCGTGGCCGACGGACAGCTCACCATCTCGGCATCCGGCGACGGACGGATCAACGGCATCCTCGTGCAGACGCCCCTGCCCGCACCGCTCGCGCTGGCCACCTCCGTGAACGCCGACGTCCCCGTCGTCGCGCTCGGGTGGGAGCCGGTCGCCGGCGCCACCGGCTACAGGATCTATCGCGCCGCCCCCGACGGAGACCTGGCCGAGATCGCCACCGTGGCGGCGCCCTTCGACGCGGCGACTCCCCCGACGTACGTCGACAGCGACGTCGAGCTCGGCGAGAGCTACGACTATGCCGTGGCGACGGTGAAGGGCGAACGGACCTCCCGCACCGGCGAGCGCGTCACGGCCTCGGTCACGGACGCCTCGGTTGCCCCACCCGCGCAGCCCTCCGGGCTGGTGACGACGTCGATCGAGCGCAACAGCGTGACCATCGCGTGGGACAGCGTCGAGGGCGCCGCGCTCTACCGGGTGTTCCGTTCCACGCGCGAGGATCTCCCCTTCACCGAGATCGCACGCGTGGGCGAGCCGACCTACACCGACACGGATGTCCTCACCACGCGCCCGTACCTCTACCGTGTGGTCGCGGTGAACGCCGGCGGTGCGTCGGAGGAGTCCGCGGTGCACGCGACGGATGCCGCCACCACCCTGGTGCGGAACGTCGAGTACCTCGACCGCTCCCCGGTCGCGGTGACGACGGATGCCGGGGTCTACCTTGGCTGGCGCCTCCTCGGCCTCGACGACCGCGACCTCGGGTTCACCGTCTACCGCGACGGCGTGAAGATCACCGACGCCCCGATCACCGAGACCACCAACCTCGTCGACCCCGACGGCACGGCCGATTCGACTTACCTCGTCACGGCGCAGATCGGCGACCGCGAGGTCTCGGTGACCGACGAGTTCGGGCTGTGGGCATCCGGGTACCTCGACATCGCGCTGGACACCCCGGCGCCGCAGACGATGCCCGACGGCAGCACCGCGACCTACGCCCCCGGCGACGGCACGGTGGCCGATCTCGACGGCGACGGGCAGTACGAGCTGATCTTCCTCTGGAACCCCTCGAACGCGAAGGACAACTCCCAGTCCGGCTACACCGGCAACGTCTACATCGAAGCGGTGCGTCTCGACGGCACGAGCCTGTGGCGCATCGACCTCGGGCGGAACATCCGCGCCGGTGCGCACTACACCCAGCTCGAAGCGTTCGACCTCGACAGCGACGGCCGTGCCGAGATCGCCGTGAAGACCGCCGACGGCACGATCGACGGCGAGGGCACCGTCATCGGCGACCCCGACGCGGACCACCGGAACTCCGGCGGCTACATCCTCACCGGCCCCGAGTACCTCACCGTCTTCGACGGCGAGACCGGCGCCGCGATCGACACCGTCGACTACCTGCCCGGCCGAGGCAATGTCGCTGCGTGGGGCGATGGATACGGCAACCGCGTCGACCGGTTCCTCGGGGGCGTGGCCTACCTCGACGGCGAGAACCCGTCGCTGGTGATGAGCCGCGGCTACTACACCCGCTCCGTCATCGTCGCGTGGGACCTCGTGGACGGGCGGCTCGTCGAGCGCTGGACGTTCGACTCCGACGCGGCGGGTGCGCAGTACGAGGGGCAGGGCAACCACCAGTTCACCGTCGCCGACGTCGACCGGGACGGCCTGGACGAGATCGTCTTCGGCGCCCTGACGATCGATGACGACGGCACGCCGCTGTACAACTCGCGCCTCTTCCACGGCGACGCGCAGCACGTCGGCGACTTCGTCATCGATCGCCCGGGACTGGAGGTCTACAGCGTCTTCGAGAGCCCGAGCGGCAACGGTGGCATCATCGCCGCGATGCGGGACGCCGAGACCGGTGAGATCCTCTGGGCCAACGAGGGCAGCCGCGACACCGGCCGCGGGACCGCCGCCGACATCGACCCCACCTCGCCCGGCGCGGAGGCGTGGAACATCGGCGGGGACTTCGCGTGGAACTCCCGCGTGGGGACCCTCAACGCCGCCGACGGCACGGTGCTGTCGAACGACATCCCCGCGGCGAACTTCGTCACCTGGTGGGACGGCGACCTCACACGGGAGATCACCGACCACGACTACGACACCGCCATCTCGGCGGGCGTCCCGACGATCTCGAAGTGGGACCCGGCGGCGCAGGAGGAGGTCGAGATCGCCCGCTTCGAGGGGACCCTCACGAACAACACCACGAAGGGCAATCCCGTCATCCAGGCCGACCTCTTCGGCGATTGGCGCGAGGAGGTCGCGGTGCGGCTCGCCGACGGCAGCGGCATCCGCATCCACACGACGACGGATGTCGCGGACACGCGGATCCCGACCCTCATGCACGACTCGCAGTATCGGCTGGCTGTGGCGAACCAGAACTCCGCGTACAACCAGCCGCCGAACCCGTCGTTCTTCCTCGGCGCCGGGATGGAGGAGCCGCCCACGGCCGCCATCTCGTACGTCGGTGCGCCCGCGGCGGACGAGTCCGCGCCGGTGATCGACGGGATGCCGTGGGGCATCGTCTCGGTCGACGACCCGCTCGCCCTGGCGGTGACCGCGGACGACCCGGAGAGCGGTGTGCGGACCGTGGTGGTCACCGTCGACGGGGTCGAGGTGCCGGCATCCGGCGAGGTGATCCTGTCCGAGCTCGGGATCGAGGGCGACGGGCGCGAGGTGGAGGTCACCGCCACCGCGGTGAACAACGCCGGGCTCGAGGCGACCGAGACCTCGACCGTGCTGCTCGTGCCCGGTGATCCGTTCACCGCCGCTCCCGGACGCGGCGCCCTCTCGAACACGAGCGGGTGGGACTACGGCCTCCACGACGGGAACTACGACGTCGTCATGAACCTGTGGTGGGGCGTGCCGGGGACGGTGTTCCGCCTGTTCGAGAACGGCGAGCTGATCGAGACCCGCGCGCTCGAGCCGACCGCGGGGATGTCGCAGACGACGGGGCTCCGCATCGAGGGCAAGCCCAACGGCCGCTACGTGTACACCGCCGAGCTCGTCAACGCGCAGGGTGTGACGGAGACGACGTCGACGACGGTCGTCGTGAACGCCGCAGCCCCGGGGAAGCCGGTCGTGTCCCACGACAACGGGGATCGGGACGGCGACTTCACGGTGACGGCGAACCTCTGGTGGGGCACCAACGCCGACGCGTACGACCTTCTGCTCGACGGCGAGGTCGTCGACTCCGGCGAGCTCGCCGCCGCGACACCCTCCGCCCAGCGGGTACGGGTGGAACTCGAGGGCGTCACGGCGGGCACCCACGAGCTCGTGGCGGTGTTCCGCGACGCCGCCGGAGAGACGGCATCCGCTCCGGTGACGGTGACCGTGCGGTAGGGGAACCGCGCGGGGTGCTACCCGACGTCTCGGATGAGCAGAGTGATGGCGACCAGAGCGCTGGTCGTCACGGCGGGTTCGAGACCCGGAGCGACGTCAATCGCGCCGTCCTTCACCGTGATGAGTCCCGTGAGGGCGAGCTGCTCGAGCACGCGGGCAACGCGGGGAGCGAGGAACTGCTCCTCACCCTCGACATCGACATCGACATCGATCGGATCGGAATCCTCGGCGACCGTCGAGAAGAGCCGAGCGACGACGATACGACCGGCGAGCTCGTCGAAGAAGGTCCGCTCGGCACCGCCGGTGATGAGGAAGGCCGAGCACATCGTCGTGATCTGTTCGGCGAGTGCGAGCGAAGGGGGTGTCTCACCTCGCCATGACATGGCCGCCGGGCCCGGACGCACGCGTGTGGCGCTGGACTCGAGGATATCGGCGGCGTGCAGGGCGTTCCACCAGGCCATGAACTCGGGCACTTCACGGAGGGAAAGGACGTACCGCCGGCCCGATGGCCCCCGCAGATCATCGGCGGCGGCCCGGGATCGGACGCCCAGCGCGTCGATTCCGAGGAACGCGGCGGCGTCGGGGATGTCGACACGGCGGAGCATTCCCGAGGAGGTGAGGGCGCGACCGGCGCCGATCCAGTCGAGGAACGGCGAGACGGATCGAACGACGGGGAGGGCCGACAGCGCGGTCCTCTGCGCGACGTCGCCGACATGAGCGGACGCCTCCAACGCGGCAGCGACGTGCGGCGGCATCGGAGCGTCTTCATCGACCTCGTCGAGCTCGTCGATGGCTGACTCGACCGCGGCATGCGCAGCCTTCCAGGCTGCTGACCCCTCGGCGCTTCGCTCCAGCCGAAAATGCACATAGTCATGAAGCACCTCGAGGGCGTTGCCGAGGGTCTGTTCCTGCTCGGGGTCGTCGGGGTCCGAGATACCGAAGAGCGTCTCGATGAAGGGATCGACGTCGTCCGGGTCGGAGAGATCGAGATCGACCCTCACGGCCAGAGCGAGAAGATCTTGGAGGAGCTCGACCTCTCCCACCTCGATGCGGTCGTGACCATCCGGTTGAGTGGCGAGCCAGCGGGTGAACGCTTCTGACGTGTCAGAACCACGTTCGGGTCTCGTCGATCCGATACCGAACGCAGCGCCGCGCGCCTCAGTCGCGGCGGCCACGAGCATGGGAGCCTCCAGGGTCGTCTCCGCGTCGAGGTCCAACTCCCGCCGGGCGACGACCTCCACGGCCAGATTCTCGCGACGCGACCACGCGGTCAGCGCCGCGGCCACCGCGAGCGCACCCGCTTCATACAGCGCAAGGCCTGAGTGCGCGAAGTGCAGACGGTCGAGCGAGTCGAACCCGCGCCCCTTGCGCGCAAGCCCGACGATGTCGGTGCCCGCCTTCCGGGCAGATGCCGCCCAGCGGGGGAATCGTGCCGCGGACAGCCCGGTGACGGTAACGGGGTCGGAGTACCAGCGGTCGAGCAACCCGATGCTCACTCCCATGACATCCGAGATCGCGGGAAGGTCCACGGTCGCCTCCGGAGAGATCCGACCGAGTTCCCGGCGCGCCGCTACCTCGTCGTCGTCCGCGACCGCACGGGCGACCCGCACCAAGACGGCCAGAGCCTGCTGCCGCCGGTCACCGATGGGAGTGAACAGAGTGAGATTGTGGCGTTCGGTCGCGCGCGCCAGGGCCGCATTGAGTCCGTCGACGTCCGCTTCGCCGAGGTTCTCAAGATCGAAGCCCTCGTCGGCGACGAGCGGGCCGAGATCTCGCATGAGCTTCGCCGCCATACCCGGTGTGCGAACGATCCCCTCCCGTGCCAGGAAAGCCTGGACTTCCGGATCATCGAACGGGTCGTCGGGAGATACGCGGGCGTCGTCGTTCACGACCCCAGCGTAGGCCGCCGACCGTTGAGCGTGGTCCCACTGTGGAGAACCCGATGGCGAACGTGCGACACGGTGCTACGCTCCCCTCATGGAGAGGATCAGCCACCGGGAGATGCGCAACCGCAGCGGCGAGATCCTGCGCCGCGTCGAAGCCGGAGAGTCATTCGAGATCACCAATCACGGGCGCCCGGCAGCGCGGATCGTCCCACCGGGTGACGCGTCTCTCGACGCACTGATCGCCCACGGTGAGGCGCGAGGCGCCCGGCGCAGCATCGACGCACTCTCCGACCTCCGACGCTCCATCTCCGCACGCTGCTCGCGGGACCTCGTCGACGACGCCCGAGGGCACTGGTGACCACCGCCTACCTCGACACCTCAGCCGCGATGAAGCTTCTCATCGACGAACCGGAGTCGGAGGCGCTCTCGCTCACCCTCGTCGGCTCCGGCCGACGTCTCGCGGCGTCGTGGCTGCTTCACACCGAGCTGCACCGCGCGGCAGGGCGAAACCCCTCCGACATCCCGCTCGACTCCATCGCGCTCCTCCTCGACACGGTCACACTGGTCGACATCACGCGCGGTGATCTCCTCAGCGCCGGGACGCACGCGCCCCTGCGGTCGAACGACGCGATCCATCTCGCGACGGCCCTGAGAATCGGCGCCGACGAGGTGGTCACATACGACCCCGAGCTCTCGACGGCGGCCACGGCGGCGGGCCTCAGCGTCATCGCCCCGCGCTGACGACCGTTCTTCCGCCCTCGATCAGAGGACGCGCACCGTGCAGGTCGCACCCGGAATGCGTGCGAGCTTCGCGTCCATGGTGATCAGATCCGCCCCGACCCGCTCCGCGAGGGCGACGTAGGCCGCGTCATACGCCGTGGCGTTCAGTGCGAGTTCGGCGATGCGTGCGAGGAGCGGAGCGACCGAGTGTTCGTCGACGTCCGCAGCCCGCAGCGCCGCCACGGCGTGGATGAACTGCTCCGTCGTGATCGCCCCGGCGAGTCGTCGCCCGCGAAGGGCGCTCGCCACCTCGACGAGGAAGTGCGCCGGCACGATCCAGACGACGTCATCGGCGAGCGCGTCGAGCGCGCGGAGATTCCTCGGCGACGAAGGGTCCAGCGCCTCCGCCATAACGGAGGCGTCGACGATGACGGTCACGCGGCGCTGTCCCGATCCCGACGAATCAGCTCGGTCGCGCTTTCACCCCGCCCATCACCCGGCGCAGCCGGCCGGACGTCGGTGAGCCAGCGTCGACGCCGGGCGTTTCGGGCCTCCTGCTCGAGCACGCCGAGAAGGTACTGCTGCAGGGAAACGCCCTGTGTGCGCGCTGCCTCGATCAGCGCTTCGCGAACCGCGTCGGGCACGTGGCGGACCTGAAGAGCAACCATGCATGCATTTTCGCATGCATCCGCCTGCTCGGCAACCGGCCTCACGCTGGGCCCGAGGTCAGCGGGCAGCGGCGCTTGCGCGTGCGCGTGCGCGGTGGGTGCGGTCGTGGCGGATGCGGGCGACCACGGTCGCGACGACGATGAGGACCACCGCGACGATCGCGGCGACACCGGTCGCGGGCGAGTAGGGCTCGTCGGTGAACCGCGCGACGGCGACCCACGCGACACCCCAGCTGAGCGACAGGGCCGGCGCGATGCGGCCACCGCCCCAGAAGGCGAGCGCGATGCCGATGATCGCTGCGACACCGAGCACGAGCGAGGACCAGAACTCCGGCGCGATGCCGAAGCCGTCGAAGCCGGTCGCGACGAGGATGGCGGTCGCGTTCGCGGCGGTGGCGATGATGACCCACCCGAGGTAGAGGCCGATGGCGCCGTCGGCGACGACGATCTCGACCTTGTTCTTCGGGGTGGTGCGGCGGAGGATCACGAAGATGCGGCAGAGGACCGCCAGCAGCGCGGCGATGACCGGAAGGCTCAGCCACAGGAGGTCGGCCTGGACGACACCGATCCAGATGGCGTTGAGGATGAGGGATGCCGCCACCCACCAGCCGATGCGCGCCTGCCGCGCATCGTTCCGCTGCGCGGGGAGCGCCTGCCAGATCGCGTAGGCGAGCATGCCCGTGTAGATGACGCTCCAGATCCGGAATGCGCCGGTACCGGGCGCGATGAGCGTCGAGTCGGAGTTCAGGAACCCGCCCGCCGCCTCCTGGATGGGCGTCCCGAAGAACGCGCCCGACCCGATGAAGGCGGCGACGATCGCGAGGACGGAGCTCACGAGGATGATGATCTGCTGCGCGATCCCCCGCGAGGGGAGGGTGCTGTCGCGGCGGTCGGCGCGCGTCTTCGCTGTCGTGGACACGGGTGGCTCCTCTGGGTCGATCAGCTCGGGCGAGCGGCGCCGTCGGGCGCGGTGGGCGAGAGTCTCTCCTATCTCTTCCTACTCGCAAGGCCGGACGGCTGCAGGGGGTTGCGCGCAGCTTGACCCTGTGGTGGGAACACGGTGTTCCCTGGAGTCATGAGCGCTGACCGATCCCCCTCCGCCGAGCCGATCCCCACCGAGCCCTCCCTCGTCGAGGACGTGCTGCTGCTGCTGTTCCAACCGGATTCCGGAACCATCGCCGGGGAGAACATCCTCTACTACGTCCTCGGCGGCGCCGCCGTCGCCGACCTCGCCCTGACCGGGGCCGTCGACGTCGACGACACGCGACTGTTCGCTCGGCCCGTCTCGACGACGGCGGACGAGCGACCGGCGGACGAGCTTCTCGCCCCGGTCTGGGACGACCTGCAGAAGAAGCCCCGCGACGTGCAGACGGTGCTCGCGGCGGTCGGGCCGAACCTGCGCGAACCGACCCTCGAGCGCCTGGTCGCGCGCGGCGAGCTGCGGGCCGAGACCCGCAGAACCCTCGGCGTCTTCTCCTCGACGCACTACACGCTCGGCGGAGATCGTCGCGCCCGGCTCCTCGATGCGGTGCGCGCGGCACTCGTCGACGGCGCCAACCCCGACGCCCGCACGGCGGCGCTCGCCGGACTCCTCTCCGCCAGCGACACCCTCCCCTGGTTCGATCGCGAGATCCCGTGGACCTCGGCCGTGTACACCCGGGGGAAGGCGTTCGAGCAGGGCGACTGGGGCGCCGCCGCCGCGGCATCCGCCGTCGCCCGTACGGTGATCGCCGGTGTCGCGAGCTCCCTCGTCATCGCGGGGGTCATCTCGAGTCGGCCGTGAGGCGCCGGCAGGTCCGGTCAGGTGCCGCAGTACGTGACGTACGGTCCGAAGGCGTCGGGAGCGGGCTCGGCGTAGCGCTCGAGACCGAGGCGTTCGGTGAACGGCGAGCGGACGGCATCCGTCAGTCGGTGGAGCAGCGTCAGATCGCCGGTGTCGGATGCCGCGGCGAGCGCCTCCTCGACGAGGTGGTTGCGGGGGATGTAGAGCGGGTTGACGCGGTCCATCGCCTCCGGATCGGGGGCGAGGGCGAGCCAGCGCGCGAGCCAGAGGTCGAGGGGGCCGGCGTCGGCGACGAGGGAGCGGAGCGGCTTGGCGTCACCGCGGGCGGCCGTCGCGAGGTGGCGGAAGAAGAGCGTGTAGTCCGCGCGCGAGACGGCGAGGAGGTCGAAGAGGTCGGACACGAGCGCCGGCACGGCGTCCTCGTCGCGACGCGCATCGGGGGCGCCGATGCCGAGCTTCTCGCGGATGCCGGCCGACCACGCCTCGTTGTACGCGGGGCGGTAGGCGTCGAGGGCGTCCTGCGCGACCGAGATGGCGGCATCCGTGTCGTCCGCGAGGAGTGGGAGGAGGGCCTCGGCGAGGCGGGCGAGGTTCCACTCGCCGATGCCGGGCTGATTGCCGTAGGCGTAACGGCCTTGACGGTCGATGGAGCTGAAGACCGCGCCGGGGTCGAAGGCGTCCAGGAACGCGCAGGGGCCGTAGTCGATCGTCTCGCCCGAGAGCGTCATGTTGTCGGTGTTCATCACGCCGTGGACGAAGCCGACGAGCATCCACCGCGCGATGAGGTCGGCCTGGCGGGCGATGACAACGTCGAGGAGCGCGCGGGCGCGGTCGGTCGGGGTGGCGGCGGCTGTCTCGGGGTCGATGCCGGGGTCGTGGCGCTCGATCGCGTGGTCGACGAGGCGTTCGAGCACGTCGCGGTCGCCGGTCGCGTTCGCGAACACGACGCTGCCGACGCGGAGATGGCTGGAGGCGGTGCGGACGAGGACGGCGCCGGGGAGGATCTGCTCGCGGACGACATCCCGGCCGGTCGCGACGACCGCGAGCGCGCGCGTTGTCGGGATGCCGAGCGCGTGCATCGCCTCGCTGACGACGTATTCGCGGAGCATCGGCCCGACCGCGGCGTACCCGTCGCCGCCGCGGGCGAAGGGCGTCGGTCCGGAGCCCTTCAGGTGGAGGTCGTGGGTCGCGCCGTCGCGCGCGGTGAGCTCGCCGAGGAGGAGGGCGCGCCCGTCACCGAGCCGGGGGTTGTAGCCGCCGAACTGGTGCCCGGCGTAGGCCTGCGCGACCGGCTGCGCGCCGTCGGGCAGGGCGGTGCCGGTGAGGAACGCCAGGCCCGCCGGGGTGCGGAGGAATGCCGGATCGAGGCCGAGCTCGGTCGCGAGCGCATCGTCGAGGACGAGGAGCGCCGGCGCCGGCGGTGCATCTGCCCGCCACGCGACCGCCATCTCCGGCACCGCGTCGGCGAACCGGTGCGTGAGCGTCGCGGGCGCGGTCCGGGCGGTCGGGGTCATCCCTCGAGCGTACGTCGCGCTCCCTTCCCGTTGAGGAGGGGAGCAGCACCGCGCGTTCACCTGGAGGTCACCGGATGGGTCGGGTCGATACGTAGGGTCGCCGCGTCGGCCTCCGTGACCGAGTGAGGTTCGGCACCACTCCCCCACTCGAACCGGAAGGTGTTCCACTTGCCTGCGCTCGATACTCGACGCTCTTCGCTGCCCTCATCCCGACGCCGTCGCACGGGCGCGGCTCTCCTCGCCACCATCGTCGCCGTCTCGGCGGTGGGGGTCGGCACACTCGCACCGCCCCCTGCCCTCGCCGCCTCCGCCGTCGACCTCGACCTGAGCGGCGGCGACTCGACGCTCCTGACGTCGTCGTCGCAGACCCTCGCCCCTGGCCTGGAGCTCACCGACTTCCGTCGCCTCCAGCCGGCCGGCTGGGTCACCGGGCACGTCATGCGCGCCGATCTGACGACCCCGACACTGTCGCTCGATGTCCTGGATGCCGGATCCGTCACGGGCGGCGCCACCCTCAGCGATCAGATCGCGGGCACCGGCGCCGTCGCCGCTGTCAACGGCGACTACTTCGACATGAACAACTCCACCGCCCCCGTCGGCACGAACATCTCCCCCTCTCAGGGAGTGCGCACCCTCGCACCCGATACGCGTCCGGCGTTCACGATCGCCGACGGGCTCGCCGCCGTGCAGGCACTCACCTCCGCCGCGACCGTGACGATCGACGGCACGACTCACGACGTCACCGGGGTGAACAGCCCGACCATCGGAACCGGCGGCATCGGCTGGTACACCCCGGCCTGGGGCACCCACACCCTCGCCCGACCGCTCGGCGCCCCCGCCACCGTGGTCACCCCGATGACGAAGGTCACCGTCGCGGACGGCGTGGTCACCGAAGTCAGCACCGATCCGGCCTCGGTGGACGGCGACGCCGCGATCGCCGAGGGCACCGGTGTGCTCATCGGCCGGGAAGCCGGTGCCGCCACCCTCGCGATGCTCGAGGTCGGCGACACCGTCGACGTCACCGTGTCGGCATCCGCGGATGTCGACCTCGCCGTCAGCGGATCGCAGCGCCTCATCATCGACGGTGAGCAGACCGACGCCGACCAGGTCGAGGCATCGCGCACCGCCATCGGCGTCAACCGCGACGGCACGGAGATCACGGTCGTCACGATCGACGGCCGCGCGGGCGACAGCCGCGGCATGACCCTCCGCGAGCTCGGCGACCTCATGCTCGACCTGAACGTGCACAACGCCGTCAACCTCGACGGCGGCGGCTCCACGATGCTCGCCGTCCGCGAGCCGGGCGAGACCGACGCATCGATCCACAACCGGCCGTCCGATGGGAGCGAGCGCGTCGTCGCGAACAGCCTCGCGTTCTTCTCAACCGCCGAGACGGGTGTCGTCTCCGACGTCCGCGTCGCTCCCGCACTCGATGTGACGGACGCCGATGCGGTCTTCCCCGGACTGCAGCGCACCGTCTCCGGCACCGGGGTCGACGACAACCTCACCGGGGTCGCCGTCGCGGGCTCGTTCTCCGCGTCGACGGATGCCGCCGTGCGCGTGGCGTCGTCGACCGAGGCCTCGGCGCAGCTGGAAGGCCTCACGCCCGGCACGGCGACCGTCTCGTTCACCGCCGAGGGGAAGACCGCCAGCACTCAGCTCCGCGTCCTCGGGGAGCTCGAGCGGATCCGCCCGAGCGCGACCGTGGTCGCTCTGTCCGAGCCCGGCCAGACGGCGACCGTGCGGCTGACCGGCCTCGACGCCGACGGCTTCAGCGCCCCGATCGAGACCGGTGACGTCACCGTGGAGCACGGCGCCGACGTCACCGTCGAGGCGACCGGGCTCGGTGAGTTCACCGTCGCGCCCGTCGTTGACAGCGGATCGGCGACGGTGACCTTCACCGCCGGTGGACGCAGCGTCGATGTCGCCGTGACCGTGGGCTACCGCACCATCGGGATCGCCGACTTCGCCGATGCCGCCGAGTGGACCGCCGGTGTCGCGCGCGCGACGGGCACTCTCACCCCCGCGACGGGACCCGAGGGGCAGCCGGCACTGACGATGTCGTACGACTTCACCACCTCCACCGGCACCCGCGGGTACTACGCGATCGTCCCGGGTGAGGCCGCCACCGGCGGGCGCGTCCTCGAGGGACAGCCGCAGGCGCTGACGCTCTGGATGCACGGCGACGGGTCAGGCGCCTGGCCACGGCTGCAGCTCAAGACCGGCGTGGGCACCACCATCAACCTCGACGGACCGATGGTGGACTGGACCGGATGGCGCCAGGCCCGCTTCAACGTTCCCGCCGGCACCGCGTACCCGTTGACCTTCCAGCGCGTGCGCATGATGGAGACGCGCCCGGCGGCGAGCTACCAGGGCGAGATCACGATCGCCTCGCTCGAGTCGGTGGTCGCCCCCGACGTCGACCAGCCCGTCGCAGCCCGCGTGTTCGACCCGGCGATCGTCGCCGACGGCTCGGTCGACGACCGGGCGCAGCGCATCGCCGTGATGAGCGACGCGCAGTTCGTCGCCCGCAACCCCGACAGCGACCTCGTCCAGGCCACGCGCGACACGCTGCGCGAGATCGTCGCGGCCGAGCCCGACTACCTCGTCATCAACGGCGACCTCGTGGACGAGGCATCCGTCGCCGACTTCGAGCTGGCCGCACGCATCCTGGACGAAGAGGTCGGCGACCGGATCCCCTACGTCTACGTGCCGGGGAACCACGAGATCATGGGCGGCGCGATCTCGAACTTCATCGACGCGTTCGGCGATCCGTACCGGTCGATGGACCTCGGCGGAACCCGCATGATCACCCTCAACAGTGCAGCCGGCTCGTTCCGGGCGTCGGGGCTGGACCAGCTGCGCTTCCTCGAGGAGCGCCTGGATGACGCCGCCGCCGACCCGACGGTCACCGGGGTGCTCGTGTTCTCGCACCACCCGGTCGACGATCCGCTGCCGACCAAGGCCAGCCAGCTGTCGGACCGGACGGAGGCGGCGCAGTTCGTCGAGACGCTGACGAGCTTCCGCGCCGAGACGGGGAAGTCGGCCGCGATGGTCAACGGTCACGTCGGGGTCTTCGACGCCACCAGCTACGACGGCGTCAGCCGCATCCTCGGCGGCAACGCCGGCAAGGGCCCCTCGGGCACTCCGGATGCCGGCGGCTTCACCGGCTGGACCATGCTGGGCGTCAACCCCGGCTCGGGCGTCGTCGGGTCGTCGCCGGAGGTGGTCGCGGACCGGATCCGATGGATGCAGGCCGAGACCAAGCCGCGGGTCGAGTCCGTGACGCTGCAGGCTCCGTCCGTCATGGAGGTCGGCGAGACGGCGGCCGTGTCGGCGTCCCTCATGCAGGATGGCGCACGCGTCGTCCCGGTCACCTGGCCGGTGTCGGCAGAGTGGGGCGGCGAGGGCGTGGACGTGGTCGGCGCCTCGGGCGTCGACGCGACCGCACGCGGTCTGACCTCCGGACTCGAAGCGGCGGCCGCCGGCGCACTGCGCGTGAACCCGGCGACGGGCGAGGTCACGGCCGTCGCCCCAGGTGAGGCATCGCTGTCGGTGACGGTGAACGGCGTCACCGAGACCGTCGCGGTGTCGGTCGTCGGGGAGGAGCCGGGCGAGCCCGAAGAGCCCGGCGAGGGGTCGGGCGAAGAGCCCGGCGAGGGTGAGAACCCCACACCCGCCCCGACCCCGACGCCCACGCCGACGGACTCCGCCTCGCCCGCACCCGCGCCCGGAAACGGTGGCACCGATGTCGGCGACACCGGTGGCGATGGCGCGGCGGTGGGTTCGTCCTCCGACGACCCGCTCGCCGTGACCGGCGCGGATCTCGCCCATGCTCTGCGGGCGGTGTTCCTGGCGCTGGTGCTCCTCGCCGGGGGCGTCGGCGCCCGTCTCTGGTACGTGCGTCGCATCCGCGCCACCCGCAGCGCGGTCTGAGTCCGGATCCACGAGAGCCCCTGGCGCCCCTTCGGCGTCGGGGGCTCTCCCCGTCCCGCCCATGCACACACGTGCGGACGCACGGCAAGCCCCTCGCCCACCAGCCGAGAGGGGTGTTCGGTAGGAGCAGCATCCACCACCCCGGAGGTCTCCATGAACGACGACCGTCAGCACGAGAACGACCACAACGACGCGGCATCCGCCGGCTCGGAATCGCCCGAAGAGGGCCAGGCGGCGATGGCGGATGCCGAAGACGCCGTCGCGGACGATGACGCGAACGGCGACAGCCGCTAGCGTGTGAGCAGTCGCCCGCGAACGGCGGGCGCGACCCCATGGGAGCTCGCATGAACCGTCCCCTCGGCGTCACCCTCGTCGCCATCGTCGCGTGGCTGAACGGCTTCTTCCAGACCATCGGCGCGATCTTCGTCGTCATCGGCGGACTGCTCATCACGCCGGTCGCGCTCATCGGCTGGCTGAGCCTCGCGATCGGCATCATCACACTGGTCGTCGGTGTGGGCCTCTGGAAGGGCAACCCCACCGCCCGCACCGTCGCGATCATCGTGTTCTCGATCACGATCATCCTGGGGATCGTGAGCCTCTTCTCGGGCGAAGGATTCTGGTCGGTGCTCGCGGGATCGTTCCTGTCGATCGTCGGCCTCATCCTGCTGTCGACCCAGAACGCGCGGCGCTACTTCGCGCGCTGATGGACTGGAGCACGCGCGAACTCGCCGACCTCGCCGGCACGACCGTCAACACCGTCCGGCACTACCACCGCCTCGGTCTGCTCGCCGAGCCGGACCGGCAGCACAACGGCTACAAGCAGTACCGCACCGAGCACCTCGTCGCACTCCTGCGCATCCGTCGCCTCGTCGACCTCGGCGTCCCGCTGGCGCAGGTCGGCGATGTCGGCGCCGACAGCCTGACCGCGGCGGAGGCCCTGGCGGAGGTGGATGCCGACCTTCAGGCGAAGATCGAACGCCTCCAGGAAGCCCGCGCCGCCATCGCCACGATCCTCGAGACGGACGCACCCGCCGACACCCCGGCGGGCTTCGAGGCCGTGGGGTCGCGCCTGTCGAGCGCGGACTCCTCGATGATCCACCTCTACACGCGCCTCTACGACGAGGAGTCCCTCACCGACCTCCGTGAGATCGTCGCGCACGACGACGACCCCGTCACCCTCGAGATCGATCGACTGCCGGCGGATGCCGACGAGCAGACCCGCCGGGACCTCGCCGAGCGCCTGGCGCCGAGCCTCGCCCAGAACCTCCGCGACTACCCCTGGCTGCTCGATCCGGGAGACCGCCTCACGCGGGGCGAACAGGCCACGCGCGACACGGTCGTCGACGCGATGCGCGAGGTGTACAACCCCGCGCAGCTCGAAGTGCTGGCGCGCGCGAGCATCCTGGCGCACAGACTCGCCGCAGAGGACTGACTTCGACTCAGCCGCTCCCGGCGCGCAGGAACCCCTCAGTGGACACCGTGTTCTCAGAACACAGTCAAGTCATAGGCTCGGAAGATGGTCGCCACACTCGTCATCGTCGACATCCAGAACGACTACTTCCCCGGTTACGCCTTCCCCCTTGTCGGGGCGGACGACGCCGCCGCACGCGCGGGCGAGCTCCTCGCCGGGTGGCGCGATCGCGGTGCTCCGGTCGTGCACGTCCGGCACGTGTGGGAAGGACCGGATGCCGCCTTCATGCGGCCCGACACCGCCGGCTCCGAGATCCATCCGCTCGTCGCCCCGCGCGGCGAGGAGACCGTCATCATCAAGGAGCATCCGAACGCCTTCCGCGACACCCCGCTCGACGGCATCCTGACGCGGCTCGACACCCGCGAGCTCGTCGTCTGCGGCATGATGTCCAGCCTCTGCGTCGATGCGACCGTCCGCGCCGCCGCCGACCTCGGGTACGTCGTCACCGTCGCGCACGACGCGTGCGCCGCACCCGATCTCACCTTCGAGGGCGAAACAGTGCCGGGTCGTCAGGTGCATGCGGCGTTCATGGCCGCTCTCGCCGACAGCTACGCCACGATGACCCCCGTGCGCGAGCTCGTCGCCTAGTCGGGCGGTCGGCGGGCGGTCGCCGTGTCAAGAACGCGGGACGAATCGACCTTTTCGGCCTCCCCCGCCCCTCAGGACGCCCGAATTTCCCCGCGTTTTCACGCGGAATCAGTCGCGGAGCTTCGCGATGGCCTCGAGGGCGGCATCCGTTCCGCGATCGTGCGGCATCCGCGCGGCGACCTCCGCGACCGCGGCGGCGTATCGCGGGGCCGCGGCGAGCGCGTCCGCGAGCCGGTCGGCGGTCAGCCGGCGCGCGGGGATCGCCGCGGGACCGAGAGCCCGACGGCGCAGCACGGCACCCCAGAACGGCTGATCGGCGATGAACGGGACCACGATCGACACGGTCCCCGCGCGGAGCGCCGCCTGCACCGTGCCGATCCCGCCGTGATGGATCGCCGCGACCGCGCGCGGGAGCACGAGGTCGTGCGGCACGGTGTCGACGACGAGAAGATCGTCGCCCCGCAGGTCGTCGGCGACGGCAAGCCCTCCGAGTCCCGTCGCGATGAGGAGGCGATGGCCGGCACGGCGCGCGGCCTCCACGACGATCTGCCCCCGCTTCCGAGGGTCGCCGGCGGCCATCGAGCCGAATCCCGCGTAGACGAACGGCCCCGCTTCGGCGAAGTCGGCGATCTCCGCGGGGAGGTGAACGGATGCCGCGGCCGCGTCGCGCCAGGGCCCCGTGAGGTGGATCGAGGTGGGCCAGTCGACCGGGCGCGGGAGGAGGGCGGGGCTGATCGGGAGCAGCGTCGCCGCCGGCGGGGTCGCGTGCCGCGGCATCCGGATCCCGAGGACTCCCGTCGCCTCCTGCAGGTCGCGACGGAAGAGCGCAGCGGCGCCGGACGCAGCACGGTAGGTGAGCCGATTGAGCGGGCCGAGGTCGGCACTGACGGTGCCGGCGGCCGCGAACGCGCGCGTCGCCGTGACGGCGGGGACCATCTCGACCAGCACGTGCGGGATGCCGAGCGCCTCGCCGATCAGCGGCGCCGAGAGCACCTTGGGGTGGGCGACGACGACGTCGGGTCGGAAGTCCCGGGCGATGCGGGCGGGCTCGACGATCACCTTCCGCATCGCGGGCTTCACCGCGCGACGATAGTTCGCGATCGCGGCGCGGATCGACACCCCCTGAGCCTGGATGAGGTGCGAGTAGTCGACGCCGAGACTCGCGACGTCGACACCGTCGGCCGCCACGCCGGAGTTGTCGGGCGCGACGACGCGCACCGTGTGCCCGGCGCGTTGCGCGGCCCGGGCCAGAGCGACGAACGGCTCGACATCGCCGCGGGATCCCGCCGTCACCAGCAGCATCCTCATCGCGCGCCCTCCAGCCTGTCGTCCACCATGAACCCTCGAGTGAAGACCTCGGCGAGGGGCCCCGCGATCCGGCGGATCCCGGCATCCGTTCCCTCCGCCCACTCGTCCAAACGGCGCCGCCACGCGAACGGCGCGAGGGCCAGGACGACCAGGGCAACGGCCTGGCCGTTGCGATCCTCGGCGGGTCGGATGCCGCTGCCGGCGTCGTCGATCGCGGCGCGCGCGAGGGCGACGAGGCGCGCGAACAGCCGCCGCGCACTGTCGGTGTCGTCGTCGAGGGTCGCCGCGAGGTAGGGCCCGTACGTGTCGATGACGGCGTCGAGCGACTCACGGTCGCCGGCCAGTTTCGCGCTGATCGCCGACTCGACGCGCGCATCGCATTCCTCACGCAGCGCGGCCTTCGAGCCGAAGTGGTGCGTCAGCAGAGCCGCACTCACGCCCGCCGCCGCAGCAATCTGCCGCACGGACGCCGACGCGTACCCCGCGGTGGTGAAGCACGCGAACGCGGCGTCGACGATCCGGGCGCGCGCCGTGCGGTCGGCGAGCGGGTCTGTGGAAGCTACTGTACGCATGTACAGCATCCTGTACGACCGTACAGAGCCGCGCAAGCGCGGGCGCATGCGGTGACCGGACGTTCACGTCAAACGCCGGGGACGAATCAACGTTTCCACCCCCGGAAGCGCCCCGACACGCCCGAATCTCCCCACGCTTTCACGCGGAGTCGGTCAGCTGAGCTTCGCGACGATCGCGGAGATGCGGCGCGCGCGGGTCTCCGGCGCTTTCGCGCCCTCGACGTTCGTGACGTGCGCCTTCCTCGCGCTCGGCGCCAGGGCGTCGAAAGCCGCGGCGACGCCCGCTTCGGCGAGCGCGGCGGCGAGGTCGTCCGGAACCTCGACGGTCCGCGGGGCAGTATCGAGCTCCAGGTCCACGACGATCGGGTCGCCGCCGGCGAGTCCCGTCGCGGCGCGCTTGTCGGACGAGAACGGCAGGAGGTGCCGACCGCCCATCACCGCGAGGGTGCTCCGATAGGTGAACCCGTTGACGGTGACCGTCACCGCGGCCCGCTTGCCGCCGCCGAGCGCCTCCACGATCTCGGACGGCACCACGATGCCGGTGTTGTTGCCCATCTGCGACAGCGTCGTCTCGAACCGCATGCGGCGAGTGTGCCAGAGCCGCGACATCCCGTCGAGGGCGCCGTCGACGCGTCGAGAACGCGGGACGAACGCGCACGGACCAGGCCCGCGCGGCCACCAAGGCTCCGGATCTCCCGCGTTCTCGACGTCGCCGGCGCGAACTGGGGTGACGGACACCGAACCGCTGAGACCGGCGGATGCCGCGCCCGCGGTCAGCGCACGCGGATGGCGCCCGGCTGCAGGGTGACCTCGAACTCGCCGGTCTTGCCGATGCCCTCACCGTCGATCTCGAACTCGCGCGGGTCGGGCAGGGTCACCCGGATGCGGCGGGCCCGGCCGTGGGTGACGGCGTCCGAGTTCGTCGCTTCGTCCTTGTTGCCGATCAGACGCCCGAGACCGTTGTCCCACACCATGGTCTTCAGCGTCCCGAGCCATTCGCCGAGCCCCTCGGCGCTGAGCAGCAGGTAGTCGAGCTCGCCGTCGGAGGGATCGGCATCCGGCATGAGGGTGAGACCGCCCTGCAGGGTGCCGCAGTTGGCGATCAGGAGCGTGTGCCCCTCCTCGTCGCGACCGGGGAGGTCGTCGGCGGCGAGGTGGAACGGGACGATGTCGCTCGCGGTCAGCGCACGCCCGAGCGACTCGACGTACGCCAGCCACCCGGCCCGGGCCTTGAGGTCCTCGTTCGTCTCGGCGATCATGTGCGCGTCGATGCCGAAGCCGATCATCACGACAAACGCGTGCCGCTCCCGCCCGTTCTCCAGGTCGACGTCGACCCAGCCCACGTCGACCGGCAGCGCGTCGCCCGAAAGGGCCCGCTCGACCGCGGCGGGCACGTCGTTGATCGGGACGCCGAGGTTCCGGGCGAGGAGGTTCCCGGTGCCGAGGGGAACGATGCCGAGGTCGGCGTCCGCCTTCGCATCGGCGAGCGCCTCGGCCACAGCGCGCACCGTCCCATCACCGCCGGCGACGAGGATGAGGTCGGCTCCGGCGGCCAGCGCCTGGGTGGTGGCACCCTGACCGGGGTCGTCGACGGTGGTCTCGAACCAGGACACCTCGGCGTCACCGACGGTGCCCGCCTTCTCCTGCACCTCCGCCAGGGCGTCGGCGAGGACGTCCTTCTCGGTCTTGGACGGGTTCCACACGACGGCGATGCGCGCACTCATGGGACCATCATGCACGCCCGACGGCGGAGAGAGAGGGGGATGCGCCTCGCTCACGGAGTGAGTACGGTCACTCCGGCGTTCTGCAGCTCCTCCGCCAGCTCCTCGCTGGGCTCCTCATCGGTGACGAGGTAGTCGGCACGTTCGAGATCGTCGTGTTCGCCCTGATCTTCGGCTGGATCGCGGTGTTCATCCGCTTCCTCGTCAGCGCCCGCAGCTGACCGGTCAGGACGTCGGCATCGGCGTGGTGACGACGTCGACCGACCCGAACGGGAAGGGGAAGACGTAGGTTCCCTGGCCGTCGATCCCGTACAGCGGCAGCACCCAGAACCAGACCTGCGCGACGACGACCGCCACCGCGGCGACGATGACGATCGTCCGTGCCGTCCGGCGGAGCGTGCGGATCGCGTCGACATCGTTCGGCGACCGCCGCAGCACCCGGCGGATCGCCCACAGGACGGCACCGATGAAGAAGAGGAAGACGAGTGGACTCGGCGCGAGGGTCATCTGCGTGCACACCGGCTCGAGATCGGTGGCCGTGCCGTTCCCGTCCACCATGCGGCCCGACGCATCACGGCCGGGCGAGCACCCGGCCTTCGACGCCACGGTGAGCACCGAGGAGAGGATCGATGCCAGGAAGGCCGTCCACAGCAGCGTCCGGATCTGCGCGATCACGGGTGCGCCGCTGACGAGCGGCGTCGTCGAGAGGGTGTCGTCCGCGCGGGTCATCGGTCGCTCCGTCCGGCCGTCAGGGGGTAGACGGCGAGTTCGCCGGCGGATGCCGTGACCCGGAGGTCGGCACCCCGGGGAGCGATCGCGGCGGCGTACAGCCCGGCGTCGGATGCGAGCTCGAGGACGGGACCGTCGAGGATCACCCGCACGGTCCCGGCGGCGGGGACCGTCGACGTCGCATCTCCGATGCGGACCACGACGGCATCCGGGATCCGGGTCACGGAGACGATGACCTCCGCGGCGGAGACGACGGTGAGTTCCCCGTCCGCGCGGTCCCAGACGATGTCGGCGGCGAGTCCGTCCACCGCGCCGTCGGCGGCGAGCGGTCCGCGGTGCGCGTCGACATCCGGGTGCGGCGTCGCGATGAGGGCGCCGTCGGGGCGCCCGTCCGGGACCGAGAGCCGGAAGGGGACGCTGTGCGCGCCCGCCCAGCCGGCCGCTTCGTCGGAGATGCCGCGGATCCAGAACACCAGGCACGGCATCCCCTCCGCGTCGATGAAGAGCGACGGGGCGTAGTAGCCCTCGCCGTAGGTGAGGCGCCCCCAGGATCCCGCCGCGAAGCGACCGTCGGCGTAGGTGCCGGTGGCGTACCCGGCGTAGTGCAGGACGTCGTCGTCCCACACCGAAGAGACCATGACCTCGACGCCGTCGATGGTGACGAACTGCGGGCACTCCCACAGCGCCCCCATCCAGACCGGGTCGGTCTCGTCGCGCGAGCGCTCGAGCGTCACGCCGTCGTAGGTCCAGGTGCGGAGGTCGGGAGACGTCCACGAGAGGGCCATCGCGATGCCCTCGCGGTGCTCACCCCCGAGGAACATGCGCCACCCCTCGCCCTCGCGGCGCACCACGGGGTCGCGGAACGAGGTCAGGTCGACACCGGGGGGCGCCTCGACGACGACCTCACCCTTCCGCCAGTGCGTCCAGCCCTCGTCGAGGGGGTACGCCGCGCGCACGCGCCCGATCGCGAAGTTCGGCTCGGACGTCGCGGTGTAGAACGCGACGGTGTCGGCGGGGTCCTCCGTCATGACGATGCAGCCGGTCCAGATTCCGCCGTCGCCGTCGCCCGGAGCGAGGGCGATCGGCCCCTCGGCGAGCGACAGCAGGTCGGGCCCGCTCGCGTGACCCCAGTGGCAGCCCGGCGCCCACGCGGTGCTGCCGGGCACGTACTGGTAGAACGCCTCGTACCGCCCGTTCCGGAACGTGATGCCGTGCGGGTCGTTGATCCAGCCGGTGCTCGCGGTGAAGTGCAGGGTGGGGCGCATCAGACCATCCTCCGGGCCGCCGGGCGTTCGCGCCAGCCGCCGTCCCGGTCAAACGCCGGGGAGATTTCGACACTTTCCGCTCCTGAACCGGCTCTTGGTGTCGATTTCCCCGCGTTCTTCACGCGGTCTCGGGGTAGTCGTCCGCGCAGCGCCGACCTAGCGTGGGTGGATGAGCGTCCGCATCGTGCACCCCGTCACCAAGATCGGCGTCGTTCTGGGCGTCGGCATCGCCGCCACGCTCAGCGCCCCCCTGATCCCAGGCGAGCGAGGGCTCCGGCGATCTGCCCCATCACGGGACCGGGGACGTCGAACAGCACGGCGGCGAGAGGACTCCGCAGCGTCCAATCCGTGCGGCTGCGGATGCGCGCCGCCAACTCCGGGTCGGCGTCGCGCAGCGTGTCGATGACCGCGCGGTAGGCGGCTGCGGAATCGGCCACGACCCGCACGGGCGTGCCGAGGTTCCACCCTCCTTCGGGACCGGATGCCGGAGCCCCGGCGTTCGCCACAACCCACGTGTGCTGACCGGACCCGATGTCCTCGCCGTGCAGGCCGGGTACATCGAGCTCGGCGCGGGAATGCGCCGGAACCTCGAGCGAGACCTCGATGCCCGCGTCCGTCCTCCTCCATCCGGCCGCGACCCTGCCCGCGACGGTGTCGATGCGCGCGGAGGCGTGGTCGATACCGGGCAGGAAGACCGGTGCGAACCTGATCCGGCGGTACCCGGGTTCGGTCGAGGCGACGCCGACCAGCCGTCGGTAGAACCAGTCCACCACCGCGCCGAGGGCGTAGTGGTTGAAGGAAGTCATCTCTCCGGGGTTGATCGATCCGTCCTCGAGCATCGAGTCCCACCGCTCCCACACCGTGGTGGCTCCCATCGTCACGGGGTGCAACCACGAGGGCGACTCCTCCTGCAGCAGCAGACGGGCAGCCGCGTCGAGGTGTCCGGCATCCGTCAACGCGTCGAGGATGAGCGGGGTGCCGACGAATCCCGTCGCGATGTGGAACGCTTCGCGCCGGGTGACCTCGGCCAATCGATCGCCCAGGGCTGTGCGCAGCGCGGGCTCATCGACGATTCCGAACGTCAGCGCGAGCGCGTACGCCGTGGGCGCGTCGGACATCATCCTTCCCGCCGCGGTGACGAACGTCCGGAGGAACCCCTCGCGCGTTCGCTCGGCCGCCGCGGCGTATCGGGTCTCATCGTCGACGAGCCCGAGCTCGCGTGCCGCCCGCGCGGTGAGCTGCGCGGAGCGGAAGAGGTAGGCGGTAGCCACGATTGCGGCGTCGACCTTGGATGCGCCGGGCTGGTCGGGCGGCGCCGAGGGATCCAACCAGTCCCCCAGCTGCGAGTCGCCCTGCCACACACCATCGGGTCCTGCCGCCGCGATCAGGCGATCGGTCCAGGCGCGCATGCTGTCGTACTGCCCGGCGATGACCGCTCGGTCGCCGAAGCGGTCCGCGAGGACGGAGGGGACGATCGTCGCAGCGTCTCCCCACGCCGCGGTCGGCCCGACGGGGAATCGGAGGGCGTCCGGCACCGTGAAGGGAACCACACCACCCAGGGCGTTCTGCGCGATCTCGAGGTCGCGCAACCAGCTCCCCAGCATCGCGTCGCAGTCGAACAGCGTCGCGGCCGTCGGCGCGAACACCTGCGCGTCACCGGTCCAGCCCATGCGCTCGTCCCGCTGAGGGCAGTCGGTCGGGATGGAGAGGAAGTTGCCGCTCATGCTCCACACGACGTTCTCGTGCAGGCGGTTCAGCAGCGCGTGCGAGCTGTCGAACCAGGCCGTGCGCACCATGTCCGTACGGAGCACCACGGCGGTGATCGCGGCGGGATCGACCTCTCCGGGCCACCCGTCCACCTGCGCGTAGCGGAATCCGTGGAACGTCCCGCTCGGCTCGAAGACCTCGTCCGCGCCCCCGCCCGCGAGGATCAGCCGATCCGTCGCGGCGGCGCGGCGGAGGGGGCGGATGCCGAGCTCGCCGTCCTCGAGCACCTCCGCGTGCCGCAACACGACCTCGGTGCCCTCCGGCCCCGCGACGCGCACCCGCAGGCGTCCGACGAGGTTCTGTCCGAAGTCCAGCAGCACCGCCCCCGACGGCGAGCGCAACACCTGTTGCACCGCGATCTCGTCGACGCGGCGCACCGGCTCCGCCGCCCGCATCTCCGGGACGACATCGTGCGCGACGACGGCGGCAGGAGCCCACGCATCGGGACGGCGCCGGTGGTCGATCGTCTCCCCGGCGTAGATACCGGATGCCGTGACTTCACCGCCGGCGGACGCCTCCCACCCGGCATCGGTGACGATGATCTCTTCGGATCCGTCGGCGTAGTGCACATGCAGCTGCAGCGCCGCGGCCGGCTGCTCGCCGTAGATGCGCGTGCCCTCACCGCCGAACCCGTACTCCTCGGTGTACCAGGCTCCGGTCAGCGCGATGCGGATCTCGTGCGCGCCGGCGGTGAGCAGCGCCGTGACGTCGACGGCGTCGTGCAGAATGCGCTCTCCATACGTCGTCCATCCCGGCGAGAGCACGGTGTCGTCGATGTCGCGTCCGTCGATCGAGACCGAGAGGGCGCCGAGCGCGGTGGCGTAGAGGGTCGCGTGCGCAACCGGGGCGCCGACCTCGATCGTCCGGCGCAGGAGCGCCGGCTGCGCCGGACGCTCGGGGGCGGCGAGGCCGATGAACTGCGCCCGCCATTCCCCGGGCGCGAGGGCCCCGAGGCGAACCTCGTGGGGCGCGCTCCAGTCGGACCACTCTCCGACGGTGTCCGAGACGCGAACCTCCACACGATGCACGCACCGCGGCATGAGCGGCGGGAAGGGCCAGGCGACGAACGCGTGATCGGAACCCTCGAGGCGCGCGGTCGCCTTTCCGTCGAGGCGGATCTCCGCAGCCCCCTGCTCCCAGCCGGGCTGATCCGCGGCATCGACGATCCAGCTCAGCCGCGGCTCGGCGACCGCCACGAACGGACTGTCGCGCCGATACTCGGCCCGCAGCGCTGCCACGCGCGCGCTCACGAGCGCACACTCCCGCCGCGCGCGCTCCATCCGATCGGGAAGAGCGGGTCCTCCGTGTCCGAGGGGACGTCGGGGCTGCTGCATCGGACGGCGTCCATGCTGCGCGGAAGCTCGAACGGCAGGCGTCCGACCGGCTCGACCTCGCCCGTCAGCGCCGCGATCACCGCGGCGTCTCCGGCACCGAAGTCGCCGACCAGAGCGGCGACCGTGTCGGCGAGAGGGGTGAGGATCGCGGGGCGACTGAGCGTGACCACGAGCACCACCGGCATCCGCTCGGCGAGCGCGCGGATGCCGTCGACGACGGTGGTGTCGAACGCGAGCGACCCCTGCTCCATCGAACTCTCGAGGAAGTAGGTGTCACGGGGCTCGAAAGGCGCGCCCACACGAACCACGGCGATCTCCGCGTCCTCGGGAGCAACGACCTGCCATCCCGCCGGGGCAGCGGCCGGCGCGAGGTCGCGCAGGTGCACGCGGAGCTCCGGACCGAGGGGCAGGATCCCCTCGCGCTCGGCGAGGACCGTCATGGCCTGCGACTGCGCGCGGATCCCGAGCGCGATGTGCTCGGGGGAAGCGACGAACCCATCCGCACCCCCGGCAGCCGCATCGCCTTCCGCCTTCGCGCGCCCGTCGCCATCCGGCTCATCCAGCAAACCGAGTTGCAGCTGGAGGCGCACCAGTCGCGTCGCCGACGCGTCGACGCGGGCCGTGTCGATCTCGCCGCGATCGATCAGTTCCAAGACCAGAGCCGGGTCGTTCTCCCCGCCGAGCTGGTCGACGCCGGCGTCGAAGAGGCGCCGAACGCGCTCGATCGGCGACAGGTGCTCCACTCCCCACGCCCGCGCGGGGAACGGCTTGCCGAATACGGTCGCGTCGGTGACGAGACCGAAGTCGCTGAGCACGACGCCGTCGAAGCCGAGCCGCTCACGCAGAAGCCCGGTGATCAGCTGACGGTTGAAGGCGAAGCCGACCTCTTCGATCCGCTCTCCATGCAGGTCCAGTCCGACCGGCATGCCGTAGTAGGGCATGATCGCGGCCGTTCCCGCCTCGATCGCGGCACGGAAGGGAACGAGGTGATCCTCGAACCGACCGCCGGGATACACCTGCTCGCGGCCATACACGAAGTGCGGATCCTCGCCGTCCTTCTGCGGCCCACCGCCGGGGAAGTGCTTCGTCGTCGCGGCGATGCTCTCCGGTCCGAGATGCGCCCCCTGCAGCCCCTCGAGGTACGCGCGGACCAGACGGGCGCTGTGCTCGGGGTCGGCCCCGAAACTCTGCGCCTGGCGCGCCCAACGCGGCTCCGTGGCGAGGTCGATCTGCGGGTGCAGCGCCATCCGGATACCGAGGGCCCGATAGTCGGCACGCACGACCTCGCCGAAGCGTCGGACGAGGTCTTCGTCGCCGATCGCGCCCAGCCCGATGGGTTCCGGCCATTGCGAGACGCCGTCGGCCCGGTGACTCGCGCCGTCGTTCTGGACGAACGAGTGACGCGGGTCGGTGGAGAAGACGATCGGCAATCGCGACCCGGTCGACCGGGCGAGTGCCTGGAGATCGTCGAGCGCCTCGCGGACATGCGCCACCGGGGGAATCGCGCCGAGGCAGAAGTAACGGATGCCGCGCTCGACGATCAGCTCGCGCAGCGAGGGTCCGAGGGGTGACGGCTGGTCGACCTCGACGGGCGAGCCCACGAAGATCATGGGGTGGAACAGCAGTCCGACGCGCTCCGCCACGGTCATCCGCTCGACGATCGTGCGTGCGCGCACGTCGATGTCGGTCGATGATGAGATGGCGGGGCTCAGTGTGGTGCCGGTCATGCGGCGTTCTCCGTCTGGGGTCGGGTGCGGGCGAACTCGGCGCGGCGCTCGGCCTGCGCGCGGGGATCCGCCACGGGTGAAGCCAGCAGCAGGCGCTGGGTGTAGGGATGGGCCGGGGCGGTCGTGACCTGCGCCGCCGGACCGTGTTCGACGATCTCTCCTCGGTACATCACCGAAACGCGGTGGCTCATGACCCGGACGACGTTGAGATCGTGCGAGACGAAGAGATACGCCACACCCGTCCGTTGCTGCACCTCCTTCAGCAGGTCCAGCACGCGCGCCTGGGTCGTCAGGTCGAGTGCGGAGACGGGCTCGTCGCACACGATGAGTGCCGGTTCGAGCGCCAGAGCGCGAGCGATCGCCACGCGCTGGCGCTGTCCGCCGCTGAACTCACGGGGGAGCCGTCGCACCGAATCCGACGGCATCCCGACGAGATCGAGCAGCTCCGCGATCCGCGCCGTGGCGTCGCGGCCGGCCATCCCCTGCGCGCGCAGCGGCTCGGCGAGCGTGTCTCCCACGGTCAGGGAGGGGCTGAGCGAGGAATACGGGTCCTGGAAGATGACCTGGATGTCGCTCGAGAGCGCGCGCCGCTCCCTTCTCCCGAGGTGCGCGATGTCGCGATCGCGGTAGCGGATGACGCCGGCGGTCACGGGCGCGAGGCCGAGGATGGCGCGGCCGAGCGTGCTCTTTCCCGAGCCGGACTCGCCGACCAGTCCCACCGTCTCGCCCGGCCGGATATCCAGGCTCACCCCCGCGAGCGCGCGGAAGGAGCGTGACCGGAGGCCACGGGCGACATAGGTGACCTCGAGATCCTCGATCTCGAGCAGCGACGAGGACGCGGTCATCGCGACACCTCCGAGGTGGTCAGGTCCTCGCGCGGCGGGGCATCGTCGAGGAGGGCGCCGAAGAGAGCCCGGGTGTACGGGTGACGAGGCTCGTCGAAGACCGCCAGGACCGGCCCCGTCTCGACGATCGTCCCGGTGCGCATGACCGAGACGCGGTCGGCGAGGTCGGCGACGACGCCGAAGTTGTGGGTGACGAGGAGCATCGCCGCCCCGGTCTCGCGTTGTGCATGGCGCAGGAGTTCCAAGATCTCGGCCTGCACCGTCACATCCAGCGCCGTCGTGGGCTCATCGGCGATGATGAGCGAAGGCTCGCACGCGATCGCACCGGCGATGAGCACTCGCTGCGCCATCCCCCCGGATATCTCGTGCGGATAGGCCCGGAAAGTCCGCGCGGGGTCGGGGATCCCGACCTTGCGCAGCAGCTCCAGGGCACGCGCCTTCGCCTCGCCACGAGGAAGTCCGAGAACGACCCGCATCGGCTCGACGAGCTGATGCCCCACGGTGTACGAGGGGTCGAGGTTGCTCAACGGCTCTTGCGGCACATACCCGATGCGGTGTCCGCGCAGGCCGGCGAGCGTCGCCGCGTCCGCACCGGCCAGCTGGGTGTCCTCGAACACGATGCTGCCCGAGACCACGGTGCCGCCCTGCGGGAGGAGGCCCAGGATCGACCATGCGGTCTGGGTCTTGCCCGACCCAGACTCTCCGATCAGGGCGTGCACCTCGCCGGGGCGGATGCGCAGCGAGATCGCGTCCACCACCGTCTTCCACCCGCCCTCCACCGGGTAGGCGACGGAGAGGTCGCTGACGTCGAGTAGCGGCGCCGACGCGGTGTCCGGGCTCTCGGCGTGCACGATCGGCGGTTCCGGTCGCGCATCCGGTTCGACCCAGCCCGCGGATGCGCGGCGGACCTTGTCGCCCGCGAGTTCGAGCTCGTCCCGCAGCGCCG
This sequence comes from Microbacterium aurantiacum, assembly GCF_021654035.1. Lineage (GTDB taxonomy): Bacteria > Actinomycetota > Actinomycetes > Actinomycetales > Microbacteriaceae > Microbacterium > Microbacterium aurantiacum. The sequence goes on along the minus strand of NZ_JAJPDW010000002.1, from coordinate 385,704 downwards.
TGCCGAACAGGGTGAAGGCGATGCAGGTCAGCGCGATCGCCACGGTCGGCCAGATGAGCAGGGTCGGCGCGCGGAAGATGTTGTAGAAGCCCTCGGAGAGCATTCCTCCCCAGGTCGGCAGCGACGGATCCCCGAGACCGAGGAAGTCGAGGGTGGCCTGGATGCCGATGCCGACTGCGAAGACACCCGACGTCAGCAGGATGGCAGGGGCGCGCACCGCGGTGAGCACATGGCGCCCGATAATGCGCCAGTCACTCAGACCCGCGACCCGCGCGGCATCGATGTACAGCTCTTCGCGCACGGCGCGGACGGCGTTGAAGACGACGCGGTAGTAGGAGGGCGCGACGATGACGCCGAAGATCGCCATGATGGTCCACATCGACGGGCCGATGACCGCGCGCGCAGCGAGGAGCACGACGATCCCGGGCAGCGCGAGCAGGAGACCCGCCGCCCACGCGATGATCGAGTCGGCCCACCCGCCGCGGTATCCGGCGATGAGACCGGCGGGGATGCCGAGCAGGGCAGCGACGACGACGGTGATCGTCGCGCCCGCAAGGCTGACCGAGGTGGCCACGACCAGTCGAGACAGGACGTCGCGGCCCGCACTGTCGCCACCGAGGAGGTATTCCGTACCCGGCGGGAGGAACACGTTTGCGAGCACCGACTTCGTCGGGTCGAACGGAACCAGGAAGGGCCCGATCGCGGCCACGAGGAGGACGAGGAGCAGGAAGCTCGCCGCGATGACGCCCAGCGGATTGCGCAGCATCCGGGCGGCGATCGAACCGCGCGGCGCCGGCGGGGTGGGGATGGAAGTGGTGGTCATCAGCTGAGCCGCACTTTCGGATTGAGCCAGGCCTGCGCGAGGTCGACGGCGAGGTTGACGAGCACGACGATCACAGCGGTGACCAGGATGACGCCCATGATGAGCGGAACGTCACCCCGCGATGTCGCCGAGATCGCGGACTGCCCGAGGCCGGGGAGGGAGAACACCTGCTCGACGACGACAGCGCCGCCGAAGATGATGACGAACTGCAGGCCGAGCATGCTGAGGGCGGGCCCTGCGGCGTTGCGCAGGACGTGGCGATAGACCACGCGCCGGTCCGGGAGCCCACGGGCGCGGAGCGTTCGGACGTAGTCCAGACGCAGCGCGTCGATCATCGAGCCGCGTACCTGCTGGGCGACGGCGGCGATCGCCCCGACCGACAGCGCGATGACCGGGAGGGTGATGGTGGCGAGCCACCCCAGCACCGATGCCTCGGGCCGGACGTAGCCGGTGGCCGGGAACCACCCGAGGTTCAGCGCGAAGATCACGACCAGGATCAGCGCGAGGAGGAATCCGGGGATCGAAGCCCCGACGACGGAGAGGATCTGCACCGAGCGATCGGCCGCTCCTCGGCGCCCGGCGGCGAGCGCACCGATGACGATGGCGACGATCGCGGAGAGCACCACCGCACCGATGGTGAGCGACAGGGTGACCGGCAAACGCCCGACGACGGCATCCGCCACCGGCTCGCCGGTGAACCAGGAGCGACCGAAGTCGCCGGTCAGCGCGGATCCGGCCCAGTCGGCGAACTGCACCGCGATCGGCCGGTCGAGTCCGAGCTCGGCCTCCTTGCGAGCGACGATCTCCAGTGATGCGGTCTGACCGACGATGTTGCGCGCGGTGTCGCGCGCACCGAGGTAGAGGAGGAAGAAGGCGGCGACGGCGAGCGTCACGACCGTGACTGCTCCCTCGAGGAGCCTGCGCAGAATGTACGGGATCATGGGTGTCTTCCGTTGGCCGGAGCGGGAGGTGCGTCCTCCCGCTCCGGCGGGCGGTCTACTGTGCGGGGGTGATGTTCCAGAGGTAGGGCACCGCGTTGTCGCTCTGCATCTCAACGACGGTGTCCGCGTTCGTGAGGAAGGCGCTCTGGTTGCGGAACACCGGTGCGTACCAGGCCTGCTCCACGATGTAGGTGTTGAGCTCGGCGCCGATCGCTTCGGCCTCGGCACCCTCCGCGGTGCGCAGCTCGGTCATGTACTCCATGATCTGCGGGTCCTCGACGCGGAAGGGATTCCACGTCGACCAGGGGAGCATCGAGAACTGCATCGTCTGCCACGGCGTCGGGTCGACCTGCAGCTGCATCGAGAAGGCCTCGTAGCTGCCGCCGAGGAGCTGTCCGAAGAAGTCGTCTCCGGACATCTCCCACACGATGTCGAAGCCGCCTTCGCCGAGCTGCTCGGAGTAGAGCGCGAAGGTCGATTCCGGCACGAAGTCGGTCGAGGGCATCGTGATCGTCACGCCGTCGGGGTACCCCGCCTCGGCGAGCAGCTCCCGCGCGCGCTCGGGGTCGTAGGGGTAGGCGTCGTCGAGCGCGTCGACGTACGCGCCGGACGTGGTCGAGAAGACCTGGGTCGTCGGGGTGCCGTAGCCCCCGGCGAGCGCCTGGACGAGACCCTCTCGATCGAGCGACAGGTTGAACGCCTGACGCACCAGGGGGTCTCCGAGCGCCGGATTGAGCGTGCCGTCGCGGTCAGCGAGGACGAATCCGGTCCAGGTCTGCTCGATGAGGTTCGCCGTGTACCCGGCCGCCTCGGCCTCCGGGATCTGGGTGGGGGTCTGGGTGTTCGTCGCATCGACCTGGCCGCCCTTGACGGCGTTCATGAGGGCCGTCGCGTCGCCGTAGACGTTCATGATGATCTCGTCATAGTGCACGGACTCGGGATCCCAGTAGTCCTCCTTCGCCTCGAAGACGTAGGTCGAACCGGGGACGGTGCCCGAGGCGTCCAGCGTGTACGGTCCTGTGCCGATCGGCGTCGTCTGCGCGTCCGGAGAATCCCACATCGCCGACCCGCCGACGAGTCCGGCGTTCTGGGTCAGATATGTCTCCATCGCCGGATCGGGCTCGGACAGGATGATGACGACGGTGCCGGCGTCGGGCGTCTCGACGCTCTCGACCGCCGCGAGGAAGCCGGCGTTCTCACTGGTTCCGTCGCGGAAGCGCGTGAGCGACTCCGCGACGACCTCCGAGGTCAGGGCCTCGCCGTCGCTGAACTCCACACCCTCGCGGAGCGTGAGCGTGAGTTCGGTGCGCTCGTCATTCCACACCCACTCGCTCGCGAGGCCGGGGACGACCGTGCCGTCCGGCTCGGCACGCAGCAGCGTGTCGTAGACCGCTTGGAGATACGGGGACTGGTTCGCCCACGACGCCTCCCACGGGGCGAAGGACGTCAGCGGCGTGACCATTCCGAGACGAAGCTCCGCGTCGTCGGCCCCACCTCCCGGCGTCGAGGAACAGCCGGCGAGAGCCAGCGCGGAGACGGTGCCGAGTGCGGCGAGGGTGAGGGCGGTCTTGCGGTGCGTCATCGCACGTCCTTCCGGGTACGGGTGATTGCGACTGCGGCGTCGTGCCAACGTCGTCACGCTAACACCAATTTCTTAGAGGGCAAAGGTTTTTATCGTGTTGTTATCTTGATGCGATGGCGACATCGGTGAAAGCCCGCGGGGAGTACCGCAAGACCGCTCAGCGTCGAGAGCAGATCGTCGACGCCGCCTTCTCCGTCTTCTCGCAGGTCGGCTTCAGCGGCGCCACGGTCGCGGAGATCGCCAAGCGCGCCGGCATGACCGCGCCCGGTCTCACCCACCACTTCGCCAGCAAGACCGAGCTCCTCGAGGCCGTTTTCGAGCGCCGTGACCTCGACGCGCAGACCCGTCTGGAAGGGCGCAGTGGCCTCGACCTCCTGCGAGGGCTCGTCGCGATCGCCGAACGCGACGAGGCCGACCGAGACCTGACTCGCATGTTCGCGATCATCGCCGCAGAGGCCACAGACGTCGATCATCCGATGCACGAGTACTTCCAGGATCGATACGCACTGATCTACGACAACGTGCTCTCGAGCTTCCTCCAACTGCAAGCCGATGGCCTGCTGCGGGGCGACATGCTCCCCGCCGACGCGGCTCGGACGTACGTCGCCCTCTCCGACGGCCTCCAACTCCAAGCTCTCTATACCGACTCCGGCATACATCAATCCGCGGTGATCCGCCGCATCCTGTCGGGCTTCCTTGCCGTCCCGCTGTAAGAGGCGGACGCTCACCCGCGCGCGAGATCGGGGCCGTACGTGTTCACGGCCCGCGCGTGGCGCACGGCATCCAGCGGGATCCGCGCGACCGCGACGTCCTCGCTGTCGCCGAGGAGCACCGCGTGACGACCGAACGGTGTCGCGATGCAGCTGCGGCCGGTGAAACCCGGGCCGCAGTGGTTGGCGTACGCGATGGCGACGCCGCTCTCCAGAGCACGCGCGGGCACCTGCAGCGTCGACGTCAGCGACGCGGAGTACCGCCACGCCTCCCCGAGCCCGACGACGCCTTCCTCGGCGACCGGCACGGCGGTCGGGATCAAGAGGATGTCGGCGCCCGCGAGCGCCTGCGCTCGGGCGAATTCGGGGAACTCCACGTCGTAGCAGATGCCACCGCCCCAGGAGACACCCGCCCACGTGAACGGCGGCGCATAGGCGTCCGCTGGTGTCATCCACGCCCGCTCGGTCTCGCCGAACAGGTGTCGCTTGCCGAATCGGACGACCTCTCCGGCATCCGGATCGAACAGCGACGCGGTGATGCGGTGCGCGGCGCCCTCGACGCCGGTGACGGACTCGACGCTCGAGGCGACCAATGCGATCTGCTCGGCGCGCGCGATGGCCGCCAAAGAATCGCGTACGGCCGCGCCGTCGTGACGCCACGCTCGGTCGGGGGCGTATCCGGTCGCGAACAGCTCCGGGGTCACGACGAGGTCCGCACCGAGATCGCGCGCTCGCGCGGCCAGGCGGGCGAGGGTCACCAGGTTCCGGTCGACGTCATCGACGACGGCCTCGGACTGCGCCACGGCCACCACGGGGGCCACGAGATCATCCATTTCGTCCTCCTGACGCAATCATCGTTGACACCCGCGTCCTGACGCCGCCATGATGTCACAAACCAAAACGGATTTGGTTTAGCCCCCCGCTCTCCACATCCGTCCACCTCACCCGAACAGAGGATCCCCATGTCGACACAGAGACGTGCCGCCGCCGGCACCACCGGCGTCGAGTTCGAACGCGCCATGATCGCCGGAGGCACCGAGCCCGCCGTCGCGTCGGAGCTCGAACGACGCATCGCGGTCATCGAATCCGAGGAGAAGGACGACTCCTCGCGCCTCCCCCTCACCGGAGCCGAGCTGGCCGTCTACGTCGGCGTGACCGTGGCCGCCGTCGCCATCGGCGCTGTGATGGTGATCCTGTGAGCGCGCGCGATGCGAAGGCGACGAGCTCCCGCGCCGCCGCCCGCCGCTCGGCCGCCCGAGACCGCGCACCCCTCGCCGACCCGATGCTCTCCAGCGAGCACGTCTTCGGCACGTTCCCGCTGCTGAAGAAGGAACGCACCTGGAGCGCGCTCGACTTCACGTGGGTGAACACCGCGCTCGCGATCGCGACCTGGGCCTTCCTGGTCGGCGGGTCCACGGCCCTCCTCGTCGGCTTCCAGGCCGGCATCGCCGCGATGCTCATCGGCAACGCGATCGGCCTGTGCATCATGGTGCTCGCCTCCGTCGTCGCCTCTCAGCGCTGGGGGTCCGAGCAGTACACCCTCCTCCGCGGCGCCTTCGGGGTGGTGGGTGTCGGCATCCTCGTCTTCACCGTCATCCTGATCACCGAGATGGGCTGGTCCTCGCTCCTCGCCGTCATGGCCGGTCGCGCCACCAGCCAGGTCGCCGCGACCCTCACCGGCGCCGAACTGGACCAGTACGGTCCTCTCGTCACCGCCGGTGGGCTCGTCGCGATCCTCCTCGCCTGGTGGGTGCTCTCGCGCGGGCCGGTGACGATCGGGCGCTTCAACGCCTACATCGCCCCGGGTCTCGCCGTGATCACCGTCATCATGATGGTGTTCCTCGTCATCAACACCTCGTGGGGCACCCTCTTCACCGCAGCCCCGCTCGCCCCCTTCGACAACGACGTGCTGAACTTCATGATCGCGGTCGAGTTCAACGCCGGCGTCGGCGTCTCCTGGTACCCGGTGATGGGGTCGCTCGCGCGCATGACGCGCACGCGCAAGGCGGCCGTGTGGCCGGCCTACGGCGGTCTCCTCATCGCCACGCTCGTCGCGCAGATCGTCGGGATGGCCGCGGCACTCACCCTCGGAGACTCCGACCCGACCGTCTGGATGGTGCCCTTCGGCGGCGCCGTGCTGGGCGTGGCGGTGCTCATCTTCATCGCCTTCGCCAACATCACCTCGATGTCGTCGATCGTCTACTCGACGATCCTGGCGATCCGTCAGTCGTCGGGGAGGCTTCTGGCGCGCGTCCCCTGGAAGGTGCTGACCGCGGCGTTCTTCGTCCTGCCGGCGATCATGACGTTCTTCCCGCAGTTCATGTACGAGCAGTTCATCGTCTTCGTCACGCTGTCCGGCGCCTTCCTCGCATCCGTCTGCGGTGTCGCCCTCGCCGACTACTTCTTCCTGCGGAAGCAGCGGATCGACCTGCGCGAGATCCACCTCGGTCAGCGCGGCACGCTGTACGCGTTCCGAGGCGGAGTGAACTGGGCCGGGATGATCTCCCTGCTCCTCGGCGCGATCTTCTACCTGTGGCTGTACAACCCGATCACGCTCGAAACGCAGCCGGCCTTCCTCGTGATCACGGCATCCGTTCCCGCCGCCGTCGTCGCGGCGGTGGCCTACCTCGCCCTCACCGCGGCGTTCTACCGCACCCGCCCTCTGGAGATCACCCGATGAGCGACGTCCTCACCACCACCGCCGCCGTCTACACCGGATCCGAGCGACTCGACCTCCGCGAGGTCACCCTGCGCGCTCCGGGTCGCGGCGAAGTGCGCGTGCGCATCGGCGCCTCCGGTGTCTGCGGATCCGACCGCCACGTCCTCGACGGCGACTGGCAGATGCCGACCCCGACGATCATGGGCCACGAAGGCGCCGGTGTCGTGGAGGCCGTCGGCGAGGGCGTCACGTCCCTCGCGGTCGGCGACCACGTCATCATGACCTGGTTCTACCCGTGCGGCACGTGCGCAAGCTGCCGACAGGGGCGCACCTGGGTGTGCACCGGTTCGCGGTCGGAAGAGTGCCTCCTCCCGGACGGCTCCACCCCGACGACGATCGACGACGCCCGGGTCTACCCCTATCTCGCCGTCGGATCGATGAGCGAAAGGGTGGTCGTCGCCGAGCAGGCCGCGATCCGGGTGCCCGCGGAGGTGCCGTTCGACGTCGCCGCGCTGATCGGATGCTCCATCGCCACCGGCGTCGGCGCGGTCGTCAACGACGCCCGCGTCCAGGCGGGGCGCTCGGCCGTCGTGATCGGGGCCGGAGGTGTCGGCCTCAGCATCATCATGGGCCTGGCCCTCGCCGGCGCGAGCCCGATCATCGCGGCCGACGTGAATGACGACGCCCTCGCCCTCGCGAAGGAGTTCGGAGCGACGCACACGGTGCGCTCCGGTCCCGACCTCGCCGAGCGGGTGCGCGAGATCGTCGCGGACGGGGCGGACTTCGCCTTCGAGGCGATCGGCCGTCCCGATACGATCGCCCTGATGCCCACCACCCTCCAGCGCGGCGGAACCGCCGTCATCGTCGGTCTTCCGCCGCAGGACCGCCCGGTCCCGATCGACGCGCTCGCGCTCGCCGAGGAGGGGAAGGCACTTCTCGGGTCCAACTACGGCGGAACGGTGCCGGCGCGTGACTTCCCGATGCTCTCGCGCCTCTATCTCGACGGGAAACTCCCCATCGATCGGCTCATAACCCACCGCTTCGCGCTCGCCGACGTCAACGACGCCTTCGACCTCATGCGCGCCGGCGCCAAGGGACGCAGCGTCCTGGTTCTCTGATCCGATCGGAAACGGATGCCCCGTCCCTCGCAGAACATCCTCTCGACGAGCGCGATCGCCCGCGCGGCGCTCGCGCTCGTCGAGGAGAAGGGCGACTTCACGATCCCCGGTATCGCGCGGGCACTGAAGGTGAACCCCTCCTCGCTCTACCACCACCTGCCGGGCGGACGGCTGGAGATCATCCATCGGATGCGGGAGGAGCTGTACGCGCGCATCGACGTGCAGGCGCTGCGGGACGGCACCCGGTCTCCGGAGGAGCGCCTCCGCTCCTGGATGGGCGACGTGCGCGCGGCCCTCGCGACCGCCCCCGGGGTCGTGATCGTCCTGGTCTCCTCCCCCGTGCAGGACGCCCTCACCCTGGCGATCTACGAGGCGCTGTTCGAGATCCTCCGTGACTTCGGCACCCCGGTGGACCGCCGAATGGCCTTCGCCGCCATGATCGACGCGGTGGTCCTCGGTTCGGCGGTGGATGCAGGATCGCCGGTGCCGCTGTGGCAGGCGGACCCGGCGGAGAACCCCGAGCTGTTCGCCGCGGCGGCCCGTGAGGACGACGCCTCGCGTGCGTCTGCGGGGTTCGCGCTGGCCGTCGACGTGGCCATCGCTGCCGTGCAAGCGGCCGCTGTGACGACATCGCCGTGAAAAACGCGGGAAATGCCAACGCCGGCGGCCCTCAGATCGGCCCTCAGCATCCGGATCTCCCGCGTTTTCGACGGGTGGCGGGCCGCCGCCGACCGGGCGCCGGCCGTCAGTCGACGCGGATGACCCGGCCGTCGAGGACGTCGAGGTAGATCTCCACGTCGTCGGCGAAGCCGATCTCCCACGCCACGGTGTCGCCCTCGGTCGTGAGGTCGGCGTCGTCCAGACGCGCGGTGCCGGTGTACTCGGATACGGCGATCCCGATCGCCTCGGAGAGGCTGATCTGCACACCATTCAGGCGTCCCGCGTCCTCTCCGTCGAGCGAGTCGTCGCGCTCGCTGCGCAGCACCTCGGTGCCGGCGGCATCCACGACGACCTCGAACTCCTCGCTCTCGACCGCGACGCGGACCTCCCAGTTGCCGCCGTCCTCGTCGTCCAGCTCGAAGGCCATCCCCCCGGCGGTGCGCTCGGCGAGGTCGACCGCGGCGCGCGCCGCCTCGTACTGCGCGACGACGTCGGCGTCGGACCCCGACCCGGCGGCCGGAGCGGATGCCGAGGGCGAGGCGTCCTCGGCGGGAGCACCCTCCGCCGACGGAGCCGGACCGACGGGATCCACGGGCTCGGGCGGCGAGCACGAGGTCAGTGCGAGGGCGGTTGCGGCCAGACCGACGGCGAGCGCGCGACGGAGCGGGAACGATGAACGAGCCATGCGTCCAGCCTGAACGCCCACGACCGGACGCGCCGGTCCCTTGCCTCGCGCGCGCGAGGCTGATAGGCGCCGGCGAAACGTCCGTGTCATGCGGGTCTGGTAGAGATGTAAGGCTTGTCCCGGCCCTCGCGGGCTTCCTCTGCACCCTCACCCCAGGAGATCACGTGCGACTTTCCGTCATCGGATGCGGTTACCTCGGCGCCGTCCACGCGGCCGCCATGGCCTCGATCGGCCACGACGTGGTCGGCATCGACGTGGACGAGCACAAGATCGCCGCGCTCTCGAAGGGCGAGGCTCCCTTCTTCGAGCCGGGCCTGCAGGAGATCCTCACCGAGGGGATCGCGTCGGGGAAGCTCCGCTTCACCACCGACATGGCCGAGGCCCGCGGCGCCGCGGTGCACTTCGTCGGGGTCGGCACGCCCCAGCAGAAGGACGGCTACGCCGCCGACCTCACCTACGTCAACGCCGCCGTCGACGCGCTCGTCCCCTTCCTCGCCGAGGGCGACATCGTCGCGGGCAAGTCCACGGTTCCGGTCGGCACCGCCGCCGCGCTCACCGAGAAGGTCGCCCCGACGGGCGCGACCCTGGTGTGGAACCCCGAGTTCCTCCGCGAGGGCTGGGCCGTCCAGGACACCATCGACCCCGACCGGCTCGTCGCGGGCGTCCCCGAGGGCGCCGCCGGCGAGCGCGCCGCCGACATCCTCCGCGAGGTCTACCACCCCTCGGTCGCGAAGAACACGCCGTTCATCGTCACCGATCTCGCCACCGCTGAGCTCGTGAAAGTCGCCGCCAACGCGTTCCTCGCCACGAAGATCAGCTTCATCAACGCCATGGCCGAGATCGCCGAGGTCACCGGCGCCGACGTCACCACGCTCGCCGACGCGATCGGGCACGACGCCCGCATCGGACGCCGCTTCCTCGGCGCCGGCATCGGCTTCGGCGGCGGCTGCCTCCCCAAGGACATCCGCGCGTTCTCGGCTCGCGCCGAAGAGCTCGGCCGCGGTGAGTCGATCGCGTTCCTCCGCGAGGTCGACGCGATCAACCTCCGGCGGCGCGACCGCGCGGTCGAGCTGGTCGTGAACGCCCTCGACGGCCAGGTGTTCGAGCGGAAGATCGCGGTCCTCGGCGCGGCCTTCAAGCCGCACAGCGACGACATCCGCGACTCCCCCGCCCTCGACGTCGCCGTCCGCCTGAAGGGCCTCGGCGCGAACGTCGTCGTCACCGACCCCGAGGCGATCGAGAACGCCCGCCGCATCCACCCCCAGCTGACCTACGTCGCCGACCTCGACGAGGCGCTGCGCGACGCGGATGCCGTCATCGTCGTCACCGAATGGGACGAGTACCGGCGCGAGCTCGACCCCACGCACGCGGCGTCCCTCGTCGCCCAGCGGGTCATCGTCGACGGACGCAACTGCCTGGATGCCGCCGCCTGGCGGGCGGCCGGCTTCACCTACACCGGGATGGGCCGCCCCTGACGGTTCCGTAGGCTGGGCTCGTGACGACCCCCACCCTCCCCCGCCCGGCACGGACCGCCGGACGGGTGTTCGTGATCGTCCTGGCCGTGCTCGTGGGCCTGACGGTCCTGGCTGCGGCGTGGATCGGCATCCGCGGCGCCCTCGCCTACGGCCACCTGCGTGACGCTCAGACCGCTGCGGTCGCCGCGCGCGCGTCGCTCGCCGATCCCGCGACCGCCGCCGACGCGATCGCGGAGATCTCCGCGGAAACCGCCGCCGCGCACCGCCTCACGAGCGATCCGGTGTGGCGCGCCGCCGAGGGCGTGGCCTGGATCGGCCCGCAGCTGCGCGCCGTCTCGACGGTGGCGGCGTCGCTCGACGACGTCGCGGGATCCGCCCTCGCACCGCTGGTCGACGTGGCGTCGTCGTTCTCGGTGGATTCCCTCGCACCCGTCGACGGACGCATCGATCTCGCCGCGTTCACCGCACTGGAGGAGCCGGCCGCCGCGGGAGCCGCCGGGGTGCGCGACGCTGCCGCGGCCCTCGACGGCCTCGACCGCCCTGCGCTCCTCGCGCCGCTCCGCGACGCCGTCGACGAGGTCTCCGACCTCCTCGACGAGGTCCAGCTCGGTGCCGGTGCCCTCGCCCGGGCCACCGCACTCATCCCGGGCATGCTCGGCGCCGACGGCCCGCGGAACTACCTGATCCTGTTCCAGAACAACGCCGAGTGGCGCTCCCTCGGGGGGATCCCGGGCGCGGTCGCCCTCCTCTCCACCGACGACGGACGGATGTCGCTGGCCGCGCAGGAGTCCTCCGGCGACTTCCCCACCTACGACACCTCGGTCCTGCCGCTCGGCCCGGAGGTGCAGGGCATCTACGGCGAGCGTCCCGGGCGCTGGATCCAGAACGTCACACAGGTCCCCGACTTCCCCCTCGCCGCACAGCTGGCGCAGGAGATGTGGGCGCGCGGGCACGACGGCCAGGTCGTCGACGGCGTGATCGCGATGGATCCCGTCGCCCTGTCCTACCTCCTCGAGGCGACCGGACCAGTCGAGCTGCCCACGGGCGACGTCCTCACGAGCGAGAACGCCGTCCCCCTTCTCCTCAACGAGGTCTACCTCCGCTACGAGAACCCGTCCGATCAGGACGACTTCTTCGCGCTCGCCGCGGCATCCGTCTTCGATGCCCTCTCCACCGGCGGGTTCAGCCCCGCCGACCTCGTGAGCGCCCTGGCCCGCGCCGGCGACGAGCGCCGCCTGCTGCTGTGGAGCGCCCACGAGGACGACCAGACGCTGCTCGCCGACACCACCCTGGCCGGGGGTCTTCCCCGGACGGATGCCGATGTCGCACGATTCGGGGTGTACCTGAACGACGGCACGGGGTCGAAGATGACCTACTACGCCGGCGCCGACACCACCGTTGACTGGACGTCCTGCATGGCGGGCCCGCGCGGGGTCACCGGTCAGGCCGAGCTCACCGTGACGGTCCGCAACGACGCTCCGGCGGATGCCGCCACTCTTCCGGGCTACATCACCGGCGGCGGCAGCTTCGGCGTGCCGCCGGGCGTCGCCCGCACCGTCGGGTACCTCTACCTGCCGGCCGGCTTCACCCTCGCCGATGCGACGATGAGCGACGGGAGCGGCTTCGGCGGCGGTGTCCACGACGGCCGCCGGGTCCTCACGTTCTCGGTCGACCTGGCCCCTGGAGAGAGCGCCACCGCGACCGTCCGGGCCGACACCGCCGAGCCGTCGGCATCCGTGCTGGAGGTCGTCCAGACCCCCGGGGTGACGGCATCGGCGGTCCCCACCGCGGCGTGCGGGAGCGCCGCGCCCTGACCCGATCGTGACCGTTCTCTCATCCCCCCGACACGAGGCGGTCACAGGTGCCGCTTAGACTTGGCGAGCCATGAGACGACTCCCCACGTTCTTCGCCGCCACGACGATCGCCGCCGTCGCGGCTTTGAGCGTGCCCGCCGCAGCCCACGCCTCGACCATCTATCCGCCGTCGGGGTCGTGCACCGCGACGCCCGCCACGGCCGTTCCGGGGGGCACGACGCTCTTCGCGTGCGACCCCGCCACCTTCTCCGCGAACGAACCGGTGACCATCACCGTCACGGGAGAGAACGCTTCGGATGCCGTCATCGGGATGATCCGCACCGTCTCCACCGCGAGCGGAAACGCCGTCTCGACCGCCGACGGCTCGCTCGCCGGGGTCCGCATCACCTTCCCCGCCGATGCGCGCGGCACCTACAACATCGCGGCGTTCTCCTCGACCTCGGCCGGCGGCACCTCCGCGGTCTCGGTCACGAACCCGGACGGGAGCCTCCCGGTGACCGGCTTCGACAGTGCGACGATGACCGGTCTCTGGATCGGCGGGGGCCTCCTCCTCGTCGCCGGCGCCGCCCTCGGCGTCGTGGCGGTCGTGCGCCGCCGCCGCGACAGCCTCTGACGCGCGGCCCCTGCCGGTCCCGCACCCTCAGCGGCGGGATGCCGGAACCCGCGGACGCGGCGGCATCGCCGTGACGGGCGCCGCGATCTGGTGCTCCTCCTGGAGCCAGCGGACGAAGACCACGACGAGCAGGCCGACGCACACCCCGGCCATGTTCGCGACGAGGTCGAGGACGCTCGGCGTCCGACGGTCCAGCAGCAGCGCCTGCGCAGTCTCGATCATGAGGGTCGTGAGGAACCCCAGCGGGAGCACCAGCCACGCCTGCCGTACAAGCAGGGTGACGAGCACGCCGAACGGGACGAAGAGGGCGATGTTCGCCGCGAACTCGATCCGGTCGTACGTCAGCACGGGGAACACCCGCGTGATCGCATGCAGGAGCGGGCCCGCCCCGCTGTCCACCGGCACCGGCCAGAACGCGATGGCCGCCAGCGCGACGGCGTAGGCCAGGAGCACGAGGGCGGCGGGTCTCGAGCGGTGCGGCACCCGCCGAGCCTATCCGCGCCGCGGGTCCCCTCGAGGGCATCGTGTTTCCGGCGCGTGAATTCTCGCGCCGGGCGCAGAAAGTGGTGCGGCCCGCGGTGGGGAGACCGCGGACCGCACACCCGTCTGTAAAGATGCCGGGGCTCGCACCCGAAGCAAGCCGTCGGCGACGGGGAGGTGAGGATGCTGGGGACACCCTCCCCTCAAGGGTAAGCGAAACCCGCGCGCGGCCACAGCATGCGGTGCGCGGGATGCGCCGGTGTCTCACTGCCCGACACGGGCGCGCAACACCGGGCAACCGTCGGGAAATCCGCCGGTGCCAGGGTGGGCGGCATCCCGACACCCGGTGCATCCCCCCCATCCGGAAGGACCCGCTCCCGCATGCCCGAGAACACCCCCGCACGGCGTCCGCTCCAACGACGCTCACGCGCCGTCGCGGCCCTCGCCGCCGCCACCGCCCTCCTCGGCGGCTCCCTCGCCCTCGCACCGTCCGCGGTCGCGGCCGAGGCGCCACCGACCATCGGTGCGGTGAGCATCACCGCCCCCGCCGCCGCGGATGAAGGCGACACCGTCGAGGTCGTCATCGCCGTCGACGCCTCCGCCGACGTCTTCGCCTACGAGCTCGCCGTCACCTACGACCCGGCGCTGCTCGGCCTGGTCGACGGGGAGAGCACCTTCCCGACCGGCGGCTTCGACGCCGTCGCCGACGACGCCGGCACCGCCACCTTCACGCACACGCGCCTGGGCACCTCACCCGGCCTGTCGGGTGCGCAGGAGCTCGTGACCTTCTCGTTCACCGCCCTCGGTGGTGGCACCGCCGAGATCGCAGTGTCCGACGCGACGTTCCTCAGCGCCTCCGGCACAGCGATCGGCCTCCCCGAAGGCGCGGTGGTCTCGGCGACCACGGCGCTGACGGCCGCGCCCGAGCCGCCGAGCCCGTCGCCGACGCCCACGTCCTCGGCGACGACTTCCCCCCTGCCGCCGACCGATGACGCCACCCCCGCCCCCGACACCGCCGGCCCGCCGCTCGCGGTGACCGGTCAGGACGCAGCCGTCTGGATCGTCCTCGGCGTCCTCGCCGCGGGCGTCATCGCCGTGGGCGTCGTGATCGTCCTCCGTCGTCGGGCGGTGACCCGATGAGCGCCCGCTCCGCCTCCTCGACCCCTCTCGCATCCGCCCCCACGACCCGGAGGACCCCCGCGGTGAAGACCCCCACCTCCCGAGCGATCGCGACCCTCGCGATCGCCGGCACCCTGACGGCCGGCGCGGTGACGCTCCCCGCGACCGCCGTCGCCGACGACACGGCATCCGCGCCGTTCCTGATGCCGTACTACACCGAGCTCGACCTCACCGGCGACCACCAGGTCACCGCGGACGATCTCGACGTCATCGCCTCCGCCTTCGGCACGACATCGACGGATGCCGGATGGGCGGCGGTGTCGAAGGTCGACCTCGACACCGACGGCGTCATCACGGTCGCCGACCTCGCCGCGGCCTCGCAGCGCATCATCTACGACGACGGACCGTTCGAGCTCGTCGAGGCGTCGGTGATCGAGATGCAGGCGGCGATGAACGCCGGCGTCACCACCTCGGTCGAGATCACCCAGGCCTACATCGACCGGATCGCCGCGTACGACCGGGTCGCGCAGGGCGACGGTCAGCGGGCGCTGAACTCCATCGTCACGGTCGGCTCCGCGCCGGCGCTCGCCGCCGCGGCCGCCGCCGACGCCGTGCGCGCCGAGTCGGGGCTCACGAGCATGCTGCTCGGCATCCCGGTCGCGCTGAAGGACAACTACAACACGCTCGACATGCCCACCACCGCCGGCTGCGGATGCTGGGACGGCAACCAGACGACCACCGACGCGTTCATGGTCGAAGGCCTCCGGGCCGACGGCGCCGTGATCCTCGCGAAGGCGAGCATGGACGAGTTCGCCGTCAACCTGTCCTCGACCTTCAGCGCCGGGCAGGCCGCGGGATCGACGCTGGACGTGTCGAGCCCGTACAACACCGCGCGCAACGCCGGCGGCTCCTCCGGCGGCACGGGCGCCTCGATCGCGGCGAACTTCGCCGCTCTCGGCTTCGGCACCGACACCGGCGGGTCGATCCGCATCCCGTCGAACTACAACCAGCTCGTCGGTGTCCGCCCCACGGTGGGCCTGGCCAGCCGCGACGGCATCGTGCCGCTCGCCCTGTCGCAGGACACCGGGGGCCCCATGGCCCGCTCGGTCGTGGATGCCGCCGTCGCCCTCGACGCGGTCGTCGGCATCGACGACGGCGACCCGGTCACCGCCCGCCAGAGCGGTCTGGTTCCCGCGTCGTACACCTCGGGGCTGTCGTCGACCGCCCTGGAGGGCGCGAAGATCGGCTACGTCACGGCGATGATCGGCTCCAACACCAGCACGGTGCGTCTGTTCGACGCCGCGATCGCCGACCTGCGCGCGCAGGGCGCCGAGGTCGTCGAGGTCGCCACCCCCGAGGGCTGGGCGGCGATCCTCGCCGAGGGCAGCGGTTCGGGCCCGGAGTTCAACCACGACCTGCAGATCTACATCGACGCGTACCTCAACCCCGCGGTGACGACGCGGAGCCTCGCGCAGATCAGCGAGTCGCCGAACATCATCCCGAACCGCGGCATCACCGCGAGCAACCCGAACAACGCCACCTACGTCTCGCGCTCCCGCGTGACCCCCGAGGCGTACGAGGCGTGGGCGGGGCCGGAGGGCACGCACACCCTGCAGCTGGCGCGCGGCAAGCAGATCGTCACCGCGATGATGGAGGCCGAAGGTCTGGACGCCCTCGTCTACCCGACGGGAAACCCGTACGGCACGATCGGGACGAACATGCGCCTGAGCCCGAACACCGGTCTCCCCGCGGTGACGGTGCCGATGGGACAGGCCGTCGAGGGCGAGCAGATCCCCGGCGGTGGAGCGAACATCGAGTTCCTCGGTCGCGACTTCTCCGAGGGCGCCCTGCTCGGGTTCGCGTTCGACTACGAGCAGGCCACCGGTCACCGCACGTCGCCGACGCTGTACCCGGCGCTCGACTGACCGCACCCCCGCTGCCCCCGAGACCCGAGGCCCCGGCATCCGCATCAGGATGCCGGGGCCTCGGCGTCATCTCGGAGTCGGTGTCGGGGTGGGTGTCGGCGTGGGCGTCGCCGTGGGTGTCGGCGGGAGCACCCGCCACGGCGAACGGTCGTGGTCGGTGAGGCCGAGCGCGGGGTCGTCTCCCTGCGTCCACCACTTCGCGACGTACGGGATGCCCTCGAGCTGGACCCGGTCGCCCGCGGTGTACACCGCCTCGGGCTTCCAGACGGGGTAGGTCCCGTCCGGCACGGTCGGCGGCGCATACGGCGCATCGTTCGCCATCACCGGGCCGACGAGCGTCCAGGGGGTCTCGTCGCCCTCCAGCGTCGGGTCGTCCGGTTCGGCGTCGCCGAGCGTCCACCACTTCGCGCTGTAGACGTTGCCGTGCCACACCACCCGCACGCCGGTGGAGTACGCCGTGTCCGGCGACCAGATCGGATACGGGCTGGTCTCGGGGTCGTCCGCCACGGGCGTCGGAGCCGTCGTCGGGGCCGCCGGGGCGGCCGGCATGCCGTCGAACCCCTCCGAGAGGATCGCGGCGAAGCTCTCCCCCTTCTGGTCGATCCCGCTGCACGAATCGGACACGATCTGGATGTCCGGATAGTTCGCCCCGCAGGTGCGATCGCGATTGAGCGACCACATCGACATACGGCCCAGCGCGTGATCGGAGGCGAAGTCGTGGAGCATCTCGGCATCGCGGAGCGTGAAGACCTCGCCGGCGACGTCGTTCTGGCCGATCATGGGTGTGACCCCGAGGATCGCCCACGCCCCCTCGGGCGGGAGGTCGACGTCCATGCGGTCGTACAGGGTCGTCAGCTGTCCGCGCGTGGCGGTGACCGCGTCGATGGCGATGTCCCCCATCGACCGGTCGCCGAGGTCGGTGTTGTAGTTCATCGTCATGACGTTGACCCCCGTGAGGTCGACGCCGGAGGAGAGCATCTGACGCACCACCGTGAGGCCCTCGTCGGTGAGACCGTCCATCGCCACCGGGAGGGTCAGCCACACCTCCAACGGCTGTCCCGCGCGCTCACGCTCCCGTTGCACCTGCGCGACCGCAGCGGCGCGACGGTAGCCGGCGGCCTCGTCGCTGAGGTTGGCGTACTCCAGGTCGAGATCGATCGTGCCGACCCCGTACCGCTCGATCACGTCGCGGTAGGCGGCCGCGACCTCGCCGGAGGTCTGGCAGGCACTGGCGAGCTCGGTGTTGATCGCGCCGCCGAAGGACACCACGATGTCGGCGCCGCCCTGCCGAAGCCGTGCGACCCGGCGATCGAGGTCGAGTTCGCGCTCGGCCTCGTCGAGGCCGTAGAAGGTGCCCCACGACGGTTCGCAGACGTCCTCGGCCTCCGCCACGACGAACGCGAGGACGATCGCCGCGTCCTCCCCCACCGTCGGGGTGTCCGACACCGCCGCGGCGGGGACGTCGAAGTAGCCGCCGAACCAGCGGGGTCCGGCCACGGTGGCCTCCGCTGCCGCCTGTCGGCCGAGGACCGCGCCCACGACGAACGGGGCCGCGACGATCGCGGCGACCACGGCGACGGCCGTTCCGACCCGCCAGGGCGACAGGCGCTTGCCGGCGTGCCGACCGCGCGTCGCGACCCTCACGACCGACCCCCCGGCGCCGGGTGGCCCTGCCGGAGCACCGTGCGCCAGTCGGGGCTGTCGTCCTCGCCGTCGCCGGCGCGGGACGACGCGGGAGCGGCATCCACCCACATCCAGTCCGTGAGCCCGATCCAGGTGTCCACGAGGGAGTTCCGGATGCCGATGTTGGCGAGGATCGCCCACGAGCAGCAGAACGCGTTGAACGCCGAGAACGCGAGGGTCCCCCACGCGCCGTCGAGCCAGCTGCGCCAGGCGACGAAGAGCGAGAAGCCCACGATGACGTAGGGCGCGACGACGTAGAGCACCTGTGTGGCGGTGCGGTCCTTCACCTTCGGCGTCCGGGCGAAGGGGATCTTCTTGCCCGTCAGCCCCTGCTGGATGGACTTCAGCACGCCGGCGATGTTCACCGGCAGCAGGATCAGGTTGAACCCGTAGATGCGGAAGATGTCGGTGCGCTTGTAGCCGCAGTAGTGCAGGTCGCTCGCCATGGCCAGGAAGTACGGGAGCGCCCCGATGAGGACGAGCGGACTGACGAGGCGGCTGTCGTAGGGGTAGGCGAGGAGGAACACCAGGCCGAGGCTCGCCCACGCGATGGAGGCCATGTAGTTCGCGCGCAGGGCGATCTCGCCGATCGCCATCGGCTTGTGGGCAAGGCGGTGCGCGCGCATCTGCCGCCAGAACTTCGGCAGGATCAGCAGGCCGCCGTTGGCCCATCGCCGCCGCTGGACCACGAGGGTGCCGAAGTCGGGCGGCGTGGCCGAGTAGCTGAGCCGCTCGGGGTAGTTCACCAGCGTCCACCCGTGCTCACCGAGATCGACGCTGGACTCGGTGTCCTCGATCACCGTGCGGTCCTGCACATAGCGGCGGACCTCGAACCCGTCGACGGTGTCGATCTCGAGGATGTCGTCGAGTGCCTCCATGCGGATGACCGCGTTTGCGCCGACCCAGAAGGTGGCGTTGTGGGCCGTCATCCCCTGGTGGAGGATGTGCTGCACGTCGGTCGTCGCGCCCGAGAGCCGCTCGACCCGGGTCGGAGCCCCGCGGAACGACGAGTACGGGGTCTGGGTCACGGCGACCTTGGCGTTCTCGGGCTGCTCGAGGAAGTGCACCAGGCGCAGGCAGTAGTCGCGCAGCAGGACCGAGTCGGCGTCGAGGGTGAGGACGAACTCCGAGTAGGGCACGTCGAGGTCCGCTTCGGCGGCAGTCGTCACCGGGCGCAGGAGCAGGCCCAGTTCGGTCTGCTGCTCGGCGAAGCGCCCCCCGAGCAGACCGATGTAGGAGTTGAGGTTCATCGCCTTGTTCGCCTCGTGCGACAGCGACGCGTAGCGCTTGCGCTCGAACGAGGTCACCTCGGCGGAGAAGATCCACACGAGGCGCCGGAACAGTTCGCGCATGCGCTCGGCGGGGACGACCGCCCCTTCGTCGAGCGCGGTCATGACCGCCCCGGCCGTGGCGTCGAGGTCGTCGGCGAGGCCGAGCACCACCTCGTCGACGAAGAAGTCGTCGACGTGGTCTTCGCGCGCGTGCGTCGCCGCGAGGGCGCGGAGCCAGTCGACGGCGGCGGTGTAGACGTCCACGAGCCTGACCATCAGGTCTTCGTCCGCCTGTCCGGATGCCGCGATCTCGGCCTCGCAGTGCGCAAGGGCCTCGCGGAAGTCCGCCGCGGGACCGGCGAGCGCCCGCGTGATCTCGGGCCCGATCCGACGGGTCTCGGCGAGCTTGGCCGCCACGGCCGGGTCGGCGGGGTCGGGGTTGTCGTCGATGAGGAGGACCACCCGCATCGAGGGGTACTCCTGCAGCGCCGCCGACCAGAGGGTCGTGCGGATCACGCCGGGCTCTTCCGCGTACGAGGGCACGAGCACGGTGAGCGGACCGTGGCTGAACGAGAAGTGCCGATCGAGCTCGGCGCGGTCAGCGCGCCGATGACGGGCGAAGCGCTCGTAGGCACCCTGCCGGGCGACGAGGTACATCAGGGCCGAGAAGGTCAGCACGCTGATGACGAGCAGGTAGGAGACGGCTTCGATGACCCGCCAGGTGGAGTCGAAGGCGCCCGCGAACAGGAGCGTCACGGCGACGGTGAGCATGTACAGCGCCCAGACGGCCACCGTCACCCAGATCGCGACCTGCCCCCAGATGAGCTTGGCGGTCGAGGGACGGGCATGAACCGCGGGGAGCGGGGGCCGCGGGCGTTCCGTGCCCCACTGCCGGCGCCGTCGTCGGGACGCGACGGGCGGCGCGGTGGGCGGGGCGTCGTCCTCGATCGCCGCAACCGCCGGGGACAGGTTGTCGGCGTCGGGGAGGCGCGTCGGATCGTCGGCGAGATCGACCATCGGCGGTGTTCACTTTCGCGAGGAGGGTGCCGCTTCACGGTCACGGCCGATCAGACTCTAGGGCCGAACTGCACCGCCGCGCAGGGCGTTACCGCCGATCTTGGCCTTCTCTTGATCCCGCGTTGAGGTTCGTCGCCTTCCCCGTCAGCGGCCTCGCCGTCACCAGGATCGGCAGGTGGTCGCTGTCCCCCTGTGGGAGGGTGCGGACCCGATCGATCTCGAACCCGATGGAGGTGGCGAAGTCGTAATGGCCGCGGAAGAAACGGTAGCGGGTGTAGGTGCGCGAATCGCTGAGATTCAGCTCGTACCCCTGATCGCGGACGCGCTGCCCCAGGTTCTCCTTGAAGACCGGGTAGTTGTAGTCGCCGACCATGAGGGTGGGGAGTCCGTCGCCCATGAGCTGCAGCTCCGACAGGGCGGTGCGGATCTGGTAGCGGCGGAGGGAGTTGAGCGCCGTCAGCGGGGCCGCGTGGAACGACGCGACGACCACCTCGTGGCCGTCGTCGATGTCGTAGAGCTTGACCCCGAGCAGGCGCTCCTCGGCGGGCTTGAGCACCCGGTCGTGCAAGGACTTCTTCAGCGCCATCATCCGGACGTCCACCGCGCGGAAGGTGTTCTCCCGGTAGTAGACCGCCAGGCCCAGGCGGTTCCGCTGCGTCGAATCCGCCAGGCGCAGGCCGTCGATCCGCTCGGGGATGTCTTTCGTGTCCGCTTCCTGCAGGCACAGCACGTCGGCCGCGTGGCGCTCGACGAGGTGGGCGAGCTCCCCGACAGCGCGGTGCTTGCGCAGGTTGTACGAGATGACTTTCATGACGGGGACAGCCTAGGACTCCCGCGTGACGATCGGGTATCGCGCACGTGGATCCGTCGTGTACTCCCAGGTCGCGGCATCCGCCGGCGTCAGAGCTCGCGGCGGGCCCGAGTCTGCTCGGCCCGGAGGGACAGCAGCTCGTCGGCGGGGTATCCGACCTCGGTGAGGGTGAGGCCCCGCGCGGCGAGGACCTTCACCTCCGGCACCCGCTCACGGGCGTCGCGGATGCGCACGACGTCCTCGGCGGACAGCCGCCCCTCCCCGACCGCGACGCACGCCCCGACGAGCGCGCGGACCATGCTGTGGCAGAACGCGTCGGCCTTCACATGGGCGACGAGAACACCCTCGTCGTCCCTCCGCCACGAGAACGCGAGCAGGGTGCGGATCGTCGTGGCTTCCTCGCGCGGCTTGCAGTAGGCGGCGAAGTCGTGGAGGCCGATGAGCGATCCGGCGGCGGCGTCCATCGCGTCGGCGTCGAGTCGGCCGCGGACGAACGTGGTGCGGTGACGTTCCAGCGGGTCGTAGGTGTCGTCGGCGATGCGGTACTCGTAGCGCCGCCACACCGGGGAGAACCGCGCATCGAATCCGTCGGGAGCGCGGCGGACGCGCCGCACGGTGACGTCCGCGTAGGCCCCGAGCGCACCGTTGACGCGGCGCGCGAGAGCAGCGATGCCGCCGTCGTCCTCTCCCTCCCGCGCGCGCCCGCGTGCGAGGCGCGACGCCTGTGCGTCGTCGAGGTCGAGGTGGGCCACCTGCCCGGTCGCGTGCACCCCGGCATCCGTCCGCCCCGCGACGACCAGACGGCCCTCGCCCCCGAGGACGCGGGCGAGGGCCTCCTCCAGCGTCTGCTGCACGGTGCGCAGGCCCGGCTGCCGCGCCCAGCCGCGGAAGTGGGTGCCGTCGTAGGAGATGTCCAGGCGGAGGCGCACCCGTTCAGCCTACGGCGGGGCGCGGGTAGAGTCCGAGGGTGGAAAAGCGCAGGCGACGCCTCAGCACGGTGATCGGCGCCGTCATCGTCGCCGTGCTCGGGACGGCGGGCGTCGTCGTGGCGGGATTCGTCCTGTGGCAGATGCTGTTCGCGCCGGCCGAGGGTCCGCGCCCCCCGGCGCCCGGGGACGCCTTCTTCGTCTCCCCCGACTCGTTCGCCGCCCGCGCCGCCGCGGAGGGCGGGGAGGATGCCGCGACCGAGGCCGCCGCGTACCTCGCGGCCCAGCCGACCGCGGTGTGGCTCACGCCGGAGACGTACCCGACCGACAGTGTCACCGCCGCCGTCGAGCAGATCCTCGCCGAGGCCCGCGCCCAGGACGCCGTTCCCGTCCTCGCCGTCTACGGCCTGCCGGATCGCGACTGCGGCAACTTCTCCGCCGGCGGGCTGGATGCAGCAGACTACCCCGGCTGGATCGACGCCATCGCCGCGGGGCTCGCCGCCGAGCCCGCGCGATCGACCGTCGTCATCCTCGAACCCGATGCCCTCGCGCTCGACTGCGACCGCCCGGAAGTGCGGGCGGCGCAGATCGCCGACGCCGCCTCGCGGCTCGCGGCGGAGGACACGTTCCTCTACGTCGACGGCGGCCATTCGAACTGGCGCTCCCCTCGGGAGATGGCGACCCTCATCGCCGAGGTCGCCGAGGCGGCCCCCGGTGCGCTCCGCGGCTTCGCCACGAACGTCTCGAACGCGAACTCCGACGCCGATGAGACCGCCTACGCGCGGCAGCTCGTCGGGCAGCTGGAGGCGTGGGGTTTCGACGACCTGCACGCCGTGATCGACACCTCCCGCAACGGCGCCCCGCACACGGGGTCGGAGTGGTGCAACGTCCCCGGGCTCCGGGTGGGCGTGCCCTCGGGGACCTGGGGCGACGATGTGATCGACGCCAACCTGTGGATCAAGCCGCCCGGCGAGAGCGACGGCACCTGCAACGGGGGTCCGCCCGCGGGGGCATGGTGGCCCGAGGCGGCGGTGGAACTCACGCGCGACGTGCGCTGAATCCACAGCGCGTGCGCCGCTAGGCTGACGAGGACGTGGACCGCAAGTCCATAACAATCGGGTGGGGGCGCCCGTCTGCTGTGTACCATGGCGCTGACCCATGGCTCCTGAGGTGTTCGCACCCCGCGGCGCTACCGCGCTCCACTCCCCTCACCATCGAGAGATCCCCATGAACGACTCCAGCGGCGTCCCCAAGACCGCGGTCATCGTCGAAGACGACGCAGAGATCCGCCACCTCCTCGTCGAGGTCTTCGAAGGGGCCGGGTTCTCGACCGTCTCGGTCGGCAACGGCATCGACGGCGTGCAGGCCGTCATCAGCTATCAGCCGACGGTGACGACGCTCGACATCAACATGCCGGGCATCGACGGCTTCGAGGCCGCCCGGCGGATCCGCCAGCAGAGCGACACGTACATCATCATGCTCACGGGGCTCAAGGAGGAGGCCGACCTCGTGCTCGGACTCGGCGCCGGAGCCGACGAGTACCTCACCAAGCCGTTCCGTCCGCGCGAGCTGCGCGCCCGCCTGGATGCGATCCTCCGCCGGCGCGAAACCGCGCAGTCGGCCGGTGCGGGAACGACGGCCGCGCCCGCTCCTCGTCAGGAGCAGGTCGGGCCGTCGTTCCCGGGTGGGCGGCACCCGGTGTCGCGACACGGCGACACCGATGCCGTTCCTCCCCCGCCGTCAGGGGCCTCCGCGACCATGGTGATCGCGGAGTCGGGTGGCGAGGTCCCCGCCTCGCCTGCCTCCGACGGCGCCCTCGAGCACGTCGGGTCGACCGCGGTGCGGCACCGCGACCTCGTGCTCGATCCTGATTCGCGCATCGTCCTGATCGACGATCGCGAAG
This sequence comes from Microbacterium aurantiacum, assembly GCF_021654035.1. Lineage (GTDB taxonomy): Bacteria > Actinomycetota > Actinomycetes > Actinomycetales > Microbacteriaceae > Microbacterium > Microbacterium aurantiacum. Next base: position 361,489 of record NZ_JAJPDW010000002.1, on the reverse strand, counting down.
TCGATCTGACCCGCACCGAATTCGACCTGCTGGCCACCCTCATGGAGTCCAAGCGTCGTGTGCGGACCAAAGCCGATCTCACCCTGGTCCTGCGGGGCGAGTCGTACGTCACCAGCTACTTCGTGGGCGAGGCCGACAAGCGCGCCATCGAGGCCCACATGACCAACCTCCGGCGCAAGCTCGGCGACTCCCCCACCAACCCGCGCTACATCGAGACGGTGCGCGGAGTCGGCTACCGCCTGACGGCGGAGGCCGGCTCGCCGGCGTGACGCCGGGCCGCTCGCGGCCCGGGCGCTCATACCTGGAAGCCCTGGTGACGACGGATCAGTTTGAAGAACATCATGAGGGTCTGCAGGACCGTGATGACGCCGACGATCGGCCAGCCGACCCACAGGATCGTGGACTGCGCCACCGGCGGGAGCACCACCCAGATGACGGCCATCGCCACGAGGGACGCGATCAGGAGCACCAGCGGAACCCAGTAGGTGCTGCCGCCGCCCTTCTCGGCCTTGGCCTGCATCGCCCAGTTGTCGACCTTCTTGCGCGAGAGGAATCGGGTCCACGAGCGCAGGAAGTGGCTGATCCGCACCCACATGAAGACCTCGGCGGGGGCGACGAGCCCGGCGAAGAGGACGTCGCGCGCCGTGCGGTCCTTCATGGTGAAGGCGATGCGCATGTTCAGCGCGACCGCCATCGCCGGCGGGATGAGCCACCACGGGGAGAACACGAACGCCCCGATCGACAGCGAGCCCGCGAGCAGCACGAGGAAGGACACGCGGACGAAGAAGTTCGTGAGCATGCCGACGTTCTCGAACCAGCGCAGGCGCAGGTTCGGGTGCAGCGGCTGGCCCTTGGTGTCGCCGCGCTGCCCCGGCCACATGAGCTCGATGGCGCCGTAGGTCCACTTCACCTGCTGCGCGTCGTACGAGCGGAGGGTGGTCATGCCACCGACATCCGCGCGGGCGAAGGGGCTGATCTTCGTGAGGTATCCGGCGCTCTTGATCTGCAGAGACAGGAGCGAGTCCTCGACCTCGCTATCCTTCACCCAGGGGGTGGACTGGTGGTTCTGCACCATGACGTCGCGCAGAGCGGCGGTGGAGAAGATCGAGAACTGACCGCCGAGCACGGCCATGTTCCGGCCGCGCAGGAGGTTCTGCATGTTGAACGCCGCGAACTGGGTGCGCTGACCCGAGATCAGGAACTTCGCGATCGCCCCCTTGATCGGACGGTCGTCGATCGAGTAGATCGCCGAGATGCCGCCGATGCGGGTGTCGGACATCGCCTCGCTCTCGAGGTACTCCACCGCTTTCGGATCGGCGATCGTGTCTCCGTCGACGCCGAGCAGGTAATCGTAGCCCTCGACGAGCGCGAAGCCGTAGTTCAGGGCGCCGACCTTCTTGTCGGGGTTCTTGCCGATGTCGTGGACGAACACCTCGGTGAACTGCTCGCCGAGGTCGGTGACGACCTCGTGCGGGCCGCTGTACTGCGACGCGATCTTCACGGTCTTGTCGGAGGTGTTGTTGACCACGACGTGGATGACATCCGGAACGCGGGTCTGCCCGAGCAGCGACTCGATGACGTCGGCGATCGACTCCTCCTCGTTGTACGCGGGGATCACGCAGCCGATCGTGGAGCGGCCGACGATCGCGTCGTCGAGGACCGACTCGAACTCGCGGTCGATCTCGCGCTCGATCGGCTCGGTCTCCTCGAGCTGCTCGATGACCGTGCGAGCGAGCGCGCCGCGGCGCACCAGCGTGGTGGAGGGAGTCGTCGTCATGGCTTCCACTCTTCCGGGCCGACCGCAAGACGCCGCCGAGCGCGAGCGAACGGTTCCGCAAGGAAACCTCAACGCGACCGCAATCCCGCGATGAGTCCGCCGGCGACGAGGGGACGATCGTGAGCACCCCGATCCAGATCAGCGGACGCACGCGCTCCATCTGGCTGACGCAGCTCTCCCTGGCGGGTGCGGTGGTGGTCATCGCGCTCCTGGTGATGGTCCTCGACCCCGCCCTCTTCGGGCAGCCCCACTTCCTCGTCGGCACCGCGCTGGTCCTGGCGCTGACCACCTTCACCATCGGCGCGCCGTGGGCACGGATGCCGAAGAACGCCGTCATCGCGATCCCGTTCCTCGACGCGATCGCCATCGGCCTGCTGGCCTACACCACCGACCTCCGCCTGAGCTTCCTGTGGGCCTTCCCCGTGATGTGGGCGGGGATGCACTTCCGTCTCACCGTCCTCGGTGCGATGCTCGGCCTCATCGGGCTCATGATCGCCCTCGAGCTCCTCTACGGCAGCGCGAGCAACACCGCACTCCGCGTCTTCGTGGTCCTGTCCACGCTGTCGTTCATCGGGATCACCGCGCATCTCGCGATGCGGCAGGTGCGCGCGTCACGGCGGCTCATGGCCCGACAGTCCCGTCGCCTCCATGCCACGGTGGAGCGCCGCTCCGAACAGGAGCGACGGACGAACGAGATCCTCAACGTCGTCGACATCGGCGTCGCCCGGGTCACCACGAGCGGACCGGCGCTGTCGATCAACAGCACCTACGCACGCCTGTACGGGATCGATCCGCGCGATCCCGAGCAGCCCGCCCGCTCCGTGGAGTACTCCGGCTACCGCGGGATGCCGGTGCCTCCCGCGGACCGGACCCTCGCCCGCGCCCGCCGCGGCGAGACCTTCCACGATCAGCGCGTGTGGATCTTCACCATCGACGGCCAGTGGCGCACCCTCTCGGTGACCGCCAAGCGTCTGCGCTCCTCTGCGCACGAGGACGAGACGATCCTCCTCCTCGTCCACGACGTCACCACCGTCGTGCAGGCGCAGCGCGATCGCGAACGCCTCGCCGCCATCGCCTCGCACGAGCTGCGGCATCCGCTCACCGTGATGATCGGCACCGCCGAGCTCGCCCTTGAGGACGAGGCGATGTCACCGAAGGCCGTCGAACGCTTCCAGAAGCTCCTCGACGCCAGCGAGCGCATGCTGGAGATGACGCAGCAGATGCTCGGACCGCGCTCCGCCGTCCGATCCGGCACCGTGGTCGAGGACGCCTGCCCGCGAGAGGAAACGGACCTCACCCCGATCCTCGTCGACTCCGTGGCGTCCTACGAGCAAGCCGGTCACGCGAAGGACGTGCGCGTGAGCCTGTCGACTTCGGGGCGCCTCGCCGCCGTCGTGGACGGGTTCCGCATCCGGCAGGTCTTCGACAACCTCGTCAGCAACGCGGTCAAGTACACCCGCGCGGGCGGAACCGTCGACGTGAGTGCGGGCAAGGAGGGAAACGACGTCGTGATCTCGGTCGCCGACACCGGCATCGGAATCGCCCCCGACGACCTCCCCCGCGTGCTCACGCCGTACTTCCGCACCGCCGAGGCGAAGAAGACTGCGGGGGGCACCGGACTCGGGCTCGGGATCACCCAGGAGATCGTCCACGCCCACGACGGCGTCCTCTCCGTGGACAGCGTGTTGGGCGAAGGGACCGTGTTCACGGTGCGCCTGCCCGCCCCCCCAGCCGCCCGCGGATCGGAGGCGACGGCGTGACCGATCTGCTCGCCGCACTCGCGGCCTCGAACCTCGGCATCTGGCAGGCGTTCTTCACGGCGGTCGCCACCATCGTCACCGTCGGGATCGCGTTCCTCAGCGCACCGAGCCGCGCCACGCTCTACTGGAGCTACGCGTTCACCCTGTCGATGATCTCGACCTTCGGCGTTATCGCCGCGGAGTCGAACCAGAACGAAGTCGCGCGCACCTTCATGCTCGGCCTCCTGCTCGGGGCTCCGGCGCTCCTGTGGTCGGGCTTCCGCGCCCACCGCGGCGTGCGGACGTTCGTGTGGGTGGGCCCCGCGTTCGCCCTGCTGGCGGCCACAACCCTCGCGCTCGTGGCGGCCGGCCCCGCCTTCGCCACGACCTACCGTGCGCTGTACTTCCTCTCCGCGATCTCGGCGGGGCTCTTCCTGTGGGAATGGGTCCGGATGCCGGAGCGACGCGAGGCGGTGATCTGGCCGCTCGGCGTGGCTGCCGTGATCTTCGTCGCGACGGGCCTCGCGGGGGTCATCGTGTCGGTCGCCTTCCAGCCCGTGGACGTCGACTTCGCGGTGTCACGACCGTTGGCGTCGGTCGGGATGCTCGTCTACATCGCCAGCGCCCTCATCGCGATCCTCGGGCTCAGCGTGGGCCGTACCCGGCGCGGACAGAATCCGCGGCGCGAGGCCCAATACCGGGAGTTCCAGGAGGCCGCCCGCGAGCGCCTGGCGCGCGCACTGCCGGCCAGCGAACTCTGCTCCGTCCTGGTCCTGCGCCTGGACGACCTACGGCAGGTGCTCGCGACGACCGGGCCCGCACAGGTCACCCACCTCGTGGAGGCGTTCGAAGACAAGGTGCGCGAGGTGGTCGGTACCGGCGGGCTCGTGGGCATGACCGCCGACAGTGACCTGGTCGTGCTCGTGGCGAAACCGGAGGGGGCGACCCGCGACCTGCTCCGGCGGATCCTCCGCAGCGTCGGCGACCTGGAGTTCGACACCCGCATCCCCGTGCAGCCGTCCGCGAGCGCGGGCTGGTGCTCCACCACCGTGGGCGGGTACGACCTCGACGCCCTGCTCTTCATCGCGCGCGGCGCGGCCGAAGTGGCACAGGAGCGCGGGGGCGATCAGTGGGAGCGCGCCGACGGCACCTTCATCGAGCGGCTCGTCACGGGGCTGGAGGAGCGGTGAGCGCCACGGTGAGCACGTCCGTGGCGGTCTGCTTGGCGTAGTCGGCCGAGTCCGGCGCCGTCTGCATGAGGAAGTCGTAGGTGATCTGGAGGATCACCCGATCCGCCTCCTCGGGGACGGCGCCGATCTGGAAGGTCTGCGAGTAACTCTGCGGGCTCAGCACGAGGTAGCCCGGGTTGACGGTCGCCGTGTCCGTCTGCGCCGCGAGGGGCGCGAGCTGGCCGGTGGCCGTGGCGGGGATCGCCACGACGCTCGCCTGCTGCAGATACACCTTCTTGCCGTCATCCGGGGTCACGGTGGTCGTCAGCGACATGGTGAGCGGCTTCAGCGCGCCCGGTGTCCACTGGTCCATCGACAACGGGGACCAGTAGTCCACCGTGGCCGAGACGGCGCCCGCCTGGAGCTCCCGCTGCGTCGAGCCGCTGGAGAGGTCGTTGGGCACCGGAGCGGGAGCCGTCGCCGTCGGCGTGGCGCTGCCGTCGGGCGCGGACCCGCCTCCGTCCTCCCAGGGCGGCGTGCCGCATCCGGTCAGCGCCGCGCCTGTGACGAGGGCGAGGGCGAACGCGAGGGGAACGCGAAGGCGGGGAGTGCGCATGGTCGTCCGTCCGTAAGGGGCCTCCGGACAGTGTAGGGCCCGCTCAGCGCACGATCGCGACGGCGCTGGGCAGCCGGCGCAGCACCTCCTCGCTGACCGACCCGAGCAGGAAGCGGGCGATGGCGCCTCGGCCGTGCGAGCCGAGGACCGTCAGCCGCGCACGGCGCGCGTACGTCTCGATGGCCTCCGACGGGTACCCGCGTTCGACGTGGCGCTCGATGCGCAGGTCGGGATACGTCGACGACAGTCCGGCCAGGGACAGCCCGAGGCTCTCCTCCGACAGCCGCGCCAGCGCGTCCAGGTACTCCGGCGGGTACAGACCGGGGTTCCGCGAGACCTCCATCGGGCTCCACGCGATCACGGTGATCAGCGCCTCGCCGAGTCGGTCGGCCTCCGCGGCGGCGAAGGCGATGGCCCGCTCGGACAGGTCCGAGCCGTCCACACCGACCACCACTCCCGATCGTGCACCGGGGTCCGCGTCGGGGATGACGACGACGGGGGCGTGGGATCCGGCGGCGATGCGGATGCCGTGCGGCCCGCGCGCCGGTCCTGCGTCGCCGCGGAAATCACTGCCGATCACGAGCAGGGCGGCATCCTTCGAGGCGTCGATGAGCTTCGCGACGGGATTGCCGTGGTCCACGCGGACCCGGACGTCGAGGCGATCCGGGTGGGCGTCCGTGAGCGTCCGCGCCTCCGCTTCGAGCTGGGAGCGGAGGTCGTCGCGGGCCTGATCGATCAGGTGCGCCTCACCGACCATCCCCACTGCTCCGCCCACGATGGAGAGGAGCTCCAGACGCTGATGACGGTCCATGGCGCGCTCCGCGGCCCACGCGATCGCGCGCTGTCCGGAGCGCCTGCCCGCCTCGCTGTGGAGCGCGACGCCGACGACGATGGTGTCCTTCATGATGACCTCCTCCGGTCTCCTCCACGCTACGTCCGCACCCCTCCGCCGCGCGGGGACCTTGGTCCCGGCGTCGCCCCCGAACTCCCAGAGTCCGGTCGTACACTGACAGGCGCCGTTCGTCCCCGGCCACTCCCCCTTCGATGACGTTCACCGCGCCCCGCCCGACCGCCGCCCGCTATGCGGGACTGGACGGTCTGCGCGCCGTCGCCGTGATCCTGGTCGTGGTCTACCACCTCTTCGGCCCGGCGCTCCTGCCGGGCGGCTTCCTCGGCGTGGACGTCTTCTTCGTGATCAGCGGCTTTCTCATCACCTCGCTCCTCCTGCGCGAGATCGCCGCGACCGGCGGCATCCGTCTCGTCGAGTTCTGGCGCCGTCGCGCGCGGCGCCTGCTGCCGGCACTGCTGGTGGTCCTCGCCGTCTGCACGAGCATCGCCGGACTGATCGGCGGCGACGTCCTGAGCGGACTCGGCTGGCAGGTGCTGGGCGCCCTCACCTTCAGCTACAACTGGCTCGCCCTGGCCGGCGACACCGGCTACTTCGCCGCGACGACCACGGAGCTCTTCCGGAACGTGTGGTCCCTCGCCGTCGAGGAGCAGTTCTACCTCCTCTGGCCGCTCATCCTGCCCCTGTTCCTGCTGCTACCGCGGCGGACGTGGCGTGCCGCGGCCGCCGCGATCCTGGCCCTGGGGAGCGCGACGGTCATGGCGATCGTGGTCTCGGGCAGTGCGGGAACGGCGACCACCGCCTTCTCGGATGCCGTCACGCGCGCGTATTTCGGCACCGACACCCACGCGTTCGGCATCCTCCTCGGAGTGGCTCTGGCCTTCGCACTTCCCGCCCTCCTCGACCGGATCGGCGAGCGCCGCGGGGGGCTCGCCACGGGTGCGGGCGCGATCGCCGTCGGCGGCGTGATCGCTCTCGCCCTCCTCTCCCCGGGCGACGGCATCGCGACCTTCCCGGGCGTCCTCCTCGCCGCCAGCGCCCTGACGGCGGTGGCGATCCTGTCAGCCGCCGTTCCGGGCTCGCGCGCCGGCGTCATGCTCGACATCGCGCCGCTGCGGTGGATCGGCGACCGGTCCTACGGCATCTACCTGTGGCACTGGCCGCTGCTCGTCCTCGCGCTCGCGTGGCTGCGCGGCACCGGCCCCGACGCGGGCGTCCCCGTCGGCGTGGGCATCGGGGTCCTCCTGACGACCCTCGCCGCCGCCGAGCTCTCCCACCGTTTCGTGGAGACCCCGCTCCGCCGCCACGGCTTCCGCGGTACGGCGGCACGCCTCGGTGCGGCCTTCCGCGGATCGGCGCGCGTGCGTGCCCGCGCGGTGGGCGCCGTCGCCGTGACCGCGCTCTTCCTCGGCGGATCCAGCGCGGCGTTGGCCGCCGCCCCGGGTGAGACCTCCTCCGAGGCGGCGGTGGCCGCGGGCGCCGCCGCGCTCGAGGCGGCCGAGGAGGCCTCGCCCCGCTCCGAGCCGGTCCGCACGCCGACGCCGCCGCCGACCCCCGCGGTGAGCGCGCCGTCACCGACCCCCGTCGCCGGCGAGGAGATCACCGCCGTGGGCGACTCGGTCATGCTCGCCGCCGTCCCCGGGCTCCTCGAGGAGCTCCCCGGCATCCAGGTGGATGCCGCGGTGTCGCGGTCGGTCTGGGCCGGCCCCGGCATCCTTGAATCCCTCGCCGCGCAGGGTCAGCTGCGGCGCTACGTGGTCCTCGCACTCGGCACCAACGGCCCGGTCGACACCGGCGTCCTGGAGCGGATGGTCGACATCGCCGGTCCCGAGCGGGACGTCATCCTCGTCAACGCCCATGCGCCACGGGACTGGATCCCGCAGGTGAACGCCGATCTCGACGCCTTCGCCGCCGCGCATCCCCGCGTGAGCGTCGCCGACTGGTCGAGCGCGATCGCCCCGCGGGAGGAACTCCTCGCCGGCGATCGCATCCACCCCGGTGAGGAGGGCGGCCGGCTGTTCGCCCGCACGGTGGAGGCGGGCGTCACCGCCGTCGAGCACGCCCGCGCGGCAGCGGAGCACGACGCGCAAATGCGCGAGTACCGCCGTCTGCACCACGCCGAGGTCCGCATCCCGCAGTGAGCGGGCGCGCCGGCGGAGCGACGACGGATCAGAAGCGCTCGACGAGCGCCTGCTGGCGGTGCGTCGCGCGGAAACCCAGGCGCTCGTACAGCGTGTTCGCCCCGGTCTTGCTGGCCGTGTCGACGTCGAGGACGGCCTGCTCGAGCCCCGCGTCGCGGGCAGCGGCCAGGGTGCGGGCGATCACGGCGGGGGCGAGCCCTCTCCCCCGCTCGTCGCGGATGACGCCGATGAGGTCGATGTAGGTGTTCGGGGCGCCGAGCGCCGCCCAGTCCTCCTCGTTGACCGACGCCAGGCAGAACGCCACGACGCGGCCGTCCCGCAGCGCCAACGTCGACAGATCCGGCCGGAGGAAGGGACCGTCGACGAACTTCGACCAGCGCTCCGCCGTGCTCGGCAGACTCCCCCAGTGGTCCCGGAAGGCGTCGTTGCGGGCCAGGCGCACGTCCTCGGATCGTTCGGGGGTGTACGGCACGAGCTCGACCCCGTCGGGCGAGGCCACCTCCGCCGCCGGCTCGGACAGGTCGCGCTGCATCGAGCTGAACCAGCGCTCCGTGCGCAGACCCCGCCGCTCTCCCAGGCGCACGGCATCCGTGTTCGTCTCGTCGACGTACTGGAAGATCGCCGCGGGCCCCTCGGCTCCGGTGGCCGCGATGAGCTCGCGGGTGCGGTCGTGGCTCCATGCCAGCAGTTCGCGGCCGATGCCCTGCCGTCGCCGGTCCGGGTGCACGGTCCCGTGGAGGTACCCGTGGATGCCGGCCGACGTGTCCGGGTGCACCATGGCCCACGCGAAGCCGATGATCTCATCGTCCGGGTCGACGGCCACGCGGGTGTCGAGGGCGGGGTCGACGTGGGAGAGCTCGAAGACCTCCTCGAGATCCTCGCGCGGCGTCACCCACGTGGGGTGATCGATCCGGTCGGCGGCGACGACCACGGCGTGGATGCCGTCGAGGTCGTCGACGGTGGCGGGGCGCAGGCGAATCGTCATCCCTCCAGCGTACGCACGAGACCCGCACCCCTGAACAGGGTTGCGGGTCTCGTGCGTACGCGTGGAGTGGCGTCAGGCCTTGTCGTCCTGGACGGCGTCCTCGGCAGCGGCCTCCGCGGCGGCGCCCTCCTCCGGCGACTCCGCGCCGGCGTCGGCGGCGGTGTCGTCAGCGGCGGACTCCTCGGCGGCCGGGGTCTCCTCGGCGGCGGCAGCCGGAGCAGCCGAGCGCTTGGTGGCCTTGGCCTTGGGCTTCACCGGCTCGAGGACGAGCTCGATGACGGCCATGGGGGCGTTGTCGCCCTTGCGGTTGCCGACCTTGGTGATGCGCGTGTAGCCACCCTCACGGTCGGCGACGAGCGGCGCGATCTCGGTGAAGAGGACGTGCACGACTTCCTTGTCACCGATGACGCTCAGCACGCGACGGCGGGCGTGCAGGTCGCCGCGCTTGGCGAACGTGATGAGGCGCTCGGCCAGCGGACGCAGGCGCTTGGCCTTGGTCTCGGTGGTCTTGATGGACTTGTGCGTGAACAGGGCCGCGGCCAGGTTCGCCAGCAGCAGACGCTCGTGTGCGGGTCCGCCTCCGAGGCGGGGTCCCTTCGTGGGCTTGGGCATTGTCAATTACTCCAGTGGGAAAAGTCGGTCAAGTGAGTCGGAAGACTCAGGCGTTCTCGTCGTCGTAGCCGCCGTAGAAGTGCGCGCCGTCGAACCCGGGAACCGAGTCCTTCAGCGACAGCCCGAGCGAAACGAGCTTGTCGCGCACCTCGTCGACCGACTTCTGGCCGAAGTTGCGGATGTTCATCAGCTGCGTCTCGGAGAGGGCGACCAGCTCGGAGACGGTGTTGATGCCCTCGCGCTTGAGGCAGTTGTAGGAGCGCACCGAGAGGTCGAGGTCCTCGATGGGCATCGAGAGCTCGTTGGAGAGCACCTGCTCGACGGGGGCGGGACCGATCTCGATGCCCTCGGCCTCGACGTTCAGCTCGCGGGCGAGACCGAACAGCTCGGTGAGGGTGCGACCGGCGGACGCCACGGCGTCGCGCGGGGCCATCGACGCCTTGCTCTCGACATCCAGGATCAGCTTGTCGAAGTCGGTGCGCTCACCCGCTCGGGTGGCGTCGACGCGGTAGCTGACCTTGAGCACCGGCGAGTAGATCGAGTCGATCGGGATCTGACCGGCCTCGGCGTACTCGTTGCGGTTCTGCGTGGCCGAGACGTAGCCGCGGCCACGCTCGATCGTCAGCTCCAGCTCGAAGCGGGCCGTGTCGTTGAGGGTCGCGATGACCAGGTCGGGGTTGTGCACCTCGACACCGGCGGGAGCGGAGATGTCCGCCGCGGTGACCTCGCCGGAACCGGTCTTGCGCAGGTACGCCGTGATCGGCTCGTCGCGCTCGCTGGAGACGACCAGCTGCTTGATGTTCAGGATGATCTCGGTGACATCCTCCTTGACACCGGGGATGGTGCTGAACTCGTGGAGGACGCCGTCGATGCGGATCGACGTCACGGCAGCACCGGGGATCGACGACAGCAGGCTGCGGCGCAGCGCGTTGCCGATCGTGTAGCCGAAACCGGGCTCGAGCGGCTCGATGATGAACCGGCTGCGGAACTCCCCGATGTTCTCCTCGGTCAGAGTGGGACGCTGTGCGATGAGCACGATGTGTTCCTTTCGATCACGTGCCCGCTATATGACACGTGCGGTGAATGAGGTGTTGAGTTGTTCTCGAGTCCCGTTCCGCCGTCGCGCGGGCGAAGAACATCGCCGCGCGACGGCGGAGCGGGACGGAAAGGAATGTCAGACGCGGCGGCGCTTCGGGGGACGGCAGCCGTTGTGGGCCTGGGGGGTGACGTCCTGGATCGAACCGACCTCGAGGCCGGCAGCGGTCAGCGAACGGATCGCGGTCTCGCGACCCGAACCCGGTCCCTTGACGAAGACGTCGACCTTCTTGACGCCGTGCTCCTGCGCCTGGCGGGCGGCGGACTCCGCGGCCATACCGGCGGCATACGGGGTCGACTTGCGCGAGCCCTTGAAGCCGACGCCACCCGAGGACGCCCAGCTGATCACGGCGCCCGAGGGGTCGGTGATCGAGACGATGGTGTTGTTGAACGTCGACTTGATGTGGGCCTGACCCACGGCGATGTTCTTCTTCTCCTTGCGGCGCGGCTTGCGCGCTGCGGACTTGGCCTGTGCCATGTGCGTGTTCTCCTAAACCCTGGGGCCGCGCTTAGCGCGCCTTCTTCTTGCCGGCGACGGTGCGCTTGGGGCCCTTGCGGGTGCGCGCGTTGGTCTTCGTGCGCTGACCGCGCACGGGGAGCCCACGGCGGTGACGCAGGCCTTCGTAGGAACCGATCTCGACCTTGCGGCGGATGTCGGCGGCGACCTCGCGACGGAGGTCACCCTCCACCTTGTAGGTGCCTTCGATCTGGTCGCGGAGGGCGACGAGCTGGTCGTCGGTGAGGTCCTTCACGCGGATGTCGTGGTCGATGCCGGTGGCGGCGAGGACCTCGTGCGAGCGGGTACGGCCGATGCCGTAGATGTAGGTGAGCGCAATCACCACGCGCTTGTCGCGCGGGATGTCGACGCCGGCAAGACGTGCCATGTCGTTCTCCTGAGGAGTCGTGCGAAGGTGTGGAGCAGTATCGGTGCCCGGGCCTTCGTCCCGAGGTGTCCCCCGCTGCGCGGGTTCTGATACTGCCGGATGTGTTCAGTTGTGTGTGGTCGCCTGGGCGGCGGGGGCTGTCGGGGCTAGATCTCGATACACCGCGCCGGAGGCGCGGCACTCGATCCTGACCCGAGTCGCATCAGCGCGGCTGGGCCGCGGTGATCCGACTCGCGTCAGCCCTGGCGCTGCTTGTGACGCGGGTTGGACTTGCAGATCACCATGACGCGCCCGTGGCGACGGATGACCTTGCAGTGGTCGCAGATGGGCTTGACCGAGGGGTTGACCTTCATGATTTCTTCTCTTCGCTGTCTTCGCCTCCGCCGGCAGAGCCTGCGGAGGCGTTACTTCTCGACCGGTCTAGCGGTAGCGGTAGACGATGCGTCCACGGGTGAGGTCGTAGGGCGAAAGCTCCACGACAACACGGTCCTCGGGGATGATGCGGATGTAGTTCTGCCGCATCTTGCCGGAGATCGTTGCGAGGACCTTGTGTCCGTTGGTCAGCTCGACGCGGAACATCGCGTTGGGCAGGGCCTCGGAGATCACGCCCTCGATCTCGATGACACCGTCTTTCTTCGCCATACGCTCGCTAACACTTCGTGCAGACCGGTCGGTCTGCGGTGGATGGGAGTCGGTGCTGTGGACACGCCGATGAAGGCGCAACGCACCAAAGATCAAGCATACGTGATAGTGGATGCCGCGGCAAATGGGGGCCGCATCCTTTCACACCCGATCAGCCGAAGAGCGTCGCGAGCTGACCCGGCGCAGGGATCTCGGAGTTGGAGATCACCTCGCCGTTCACCGCCAGCGTCGGCGTCGCGATCCCGGCGGCGCCCGGCTGCACCGGGGTCTCCTGCGTGATCGAACCGACGTAGCGGGAGTAGGTCTGATCGGTCACGCACGCGTCGACCCCGTCGACGCCGACGGATGCCGCGATGGCGAGGATCTCCTCGTCCGTGAGCCCCGCGGTGGCCTCCGCGGGCTGCGATGCGAACATCGCCTGCAGGAACGGGAGGGCGGCGTCCTCGTCCGCCACCGCGACGCAGTACATCGCGTTGGCGGCGCGGGTGGAGAACTCCGTCCCCTGCGAGGCCCGGTCGAGGATCGAGATCGGGTGGATCTCGAGAGTGGTCGAGCCGTCCTCGACGAGCCCGTCGATCTCGGGACCGTAGGCGGCCTCGAAGTCACCGCAGACCGGGCACATGAAGTCGATGTAGGTGGCGAGGGTGTTCTCGCCGTCCCCGACGGAGATCGCACCCGTCTCGGCGTTGACGTTCGCCGCCTGCGGCGCTTCCCCCGGACCGGTCGCAGCGTTGTTCAGCACCACGACGAGGCCGCCGACGGCGACGATCGCCACAACCACGGCCGCACTGACCCACACGGCGAACCAATTGACCTTGCGCGCGGCAGCAGCCATCATCTTCCTCTTCCGAACCTCGTCGAACCGAACGCCGGGACTCAGGCGATCGGCTGGGGGGTGACGCCGAACGGCGCGAGCGCCTCGGCACCGCCGTCGGGCGCCGTCAACACCCACACTCCGCCATCATGCACGGCGACGCTATGTTCCCAGTGTGAACCGGCGGTGCCGTCGGCGGTCGACACCGTCCAGCCGTCGTCCTCGACGTCGGTCTCCTGGTCGCCGATGACGACCATGGGCTCGATCGCGACGACCAGTCCCGGGCGCACCTCGGGGCCCTCGTCGTCGACGCGGTAGTTGAACACCGACGGAGACTCGTGCATCTTGCGTCCGATGCCGTGACCCACATAGTCGCGGAGGATCCCGTACCCGCCGTCGGGCGCGTGCGTCTCGATGTATCCCTCGATCGCCGCACCGATCTCCCCGAGGTGACGCGCCGACGCAAGCGCTGCGATGCCCGCCCACAGCGATCCGCGCGTGACCTCCGACAACCGCTCGCGTTCGGCGACGACATCCGGCCGAGTCGGGTCGTCCAGCACGACCGTGAACGCCGAGTCGCCGTTCCACCCCTTGAAGAGCGCTCCGCAGTCGACGGAGAGGATGTCGCCGGGGTGCAGCACCCGCTCCCCCGGGATGCCGTGCACGACCTGCTCGTTCACCGACGCGCAGATGGTGTGCCGGTAGCCGCGGACCAGCTGGAAGTTGCTCGTCGCGCCGCGCTCGGCGATCACGCGGGCGGCGACGGCGTCCAACTCACCCGTGGTGACGCCCGGCGCGACGACCTCGCGGACGGCGTCCAGCGCCGCCGCGGTGATGAGTCCCGGCTCGATCATCGCCCGCAGCTGAGCGGGCGACTTGTAGATGGAACGGCGCAGCACCACGGTCAGCCGACGCGCGCGAGTCCGCGCGCCTCGAGGGCGGCGACGATGCGTTCGGTGATCTCGTCGAGGGAGCCGACGCCGTCGATCGCCACGACCGCTCCGCGCTCGCGGTACACGTCCAGGATCGGGGCGGTCTCCCGCTCGTAGATGGCGAGACGGTTCGCGATGATCTCCTCGGTGTCGTCGCTGCGCCCCTGCTCGGCGGCGCGCTGCGACAGCCGCGCGATGCTCTCCTCGCGGGGGACGTCGAGCTCGATGACGGCATCCAGCTGCTCGCCGCGGTCGGTGAGGAACGCGTCGAGGTCGCCCACCTGTCCGAGGTTGCGCGGATACCCGTCGAGGAGGAATCCGCCTGCGGCGTCCCCCTCCGACAGGCGCTCGCGGACCACGGCGCTGGTGAGCTCGTCCGGAACGAGATCGCCGGCTTCGATGATCGCCTTGACCCGCTCGCCGAGCTCCGACCCGCCGGAGACGGCGGCGCGGAACATGTCGCCGGTCGAGATCGCCGGGATGCCGAAGGCCTCCGCGATCCGCACCCCCTGGGTGCCCTTACCCGAGCCCTGCGGCCCGACGATCAGCAGACGCGCGGTCATCGCAGAAGCCCTTCGTAGTGACGCTGCTGCAGCTGCGCGTCGATCTGCTTGACGGTCTCAAGCCCCACACCCACGATGATGAGGATCGAGGCGCCGCCGAAGGGGAAGTTCTGGTTCGCGCCGACGGTCGCCAGTGCGATCAGCGGCAGGAGCGCGATCAGACCGAGGTAGATCGAGCCGGGCGCCGTGATGCGCGTGAGGACGTAGTCCAGGTACTCGGCCGTCGGACGCCCGGCACGGATGCCGGGGATGAATCCGCCGTACTTCTTCATGTTGTCGGCGACGTCGACCGGGTTGAAGGTGATCGCGACGTAGAAGTACGTGAAGCCGATGATCAGCAGGAAGTACACGAGCATGTAGATCCAGCTGTCGCCGTTGGTGAAGTACTGCTGGATCCACGCGACCCAGCCCGGGATCTCCTCGCCCGGCTGCGGCTGGTTGAACTGCGCGATGAGGGCGGGGATGTACAGCAGCGACGAGGCGAAGATCACGGGCACCACACCGGCCATGTTGACCTTGATGGGGATGTAGGTGTTCGTCCCGCCGTAGGTGCGGCGTCCGACCATGCGCTTGGCGTACTGGACCGGGATGCGGCGCTGGGACTGCTCGACGAAGACGACCAGGGCGATCACCACGATGCCGACGGCGATCACGAGGAGGAAGACCTCGAAGCCGCGGGCCAGCCAGATCGAGCCGAGGGCCGAGGGGAACGTGGCCGCGATCGAGGTGAAGATCAGCAGCGACATGCCGTTGCCGATGCCGCGCTCGGTGACGAGCTCGGCGAACCACATGATCAGGCCGGTGCCGGCGGTCATGGTGATGATCATGAGGAGCTGCGCCCACCACACGTCGTTGGTGAGGAGCTGCTCGCACTCGGGGATGCCGGTGACGCCGAAGAGCTGGCCGGACCGGGCGACGGTGACCAGGGTCGTCGACTGCAGCAGCGCGAGGGCGATGGTGAGGTAGCGGGTGTACTGGGTCAGCTTCGACTGGCCCGCCTGCCCCTCCTTGTAAAGGGTCTCGAAGTGCGGGATGACCACGCGCAGGAGCTGCGTGATGATCGTCGCGGTGATGTAGGGCATGACGCCCAGGGCGAAGATCGACAGCTGCAGCAGGGCGCCGCCGGAGAACAGGTTGACCAGCGACAGCAGACCGTCGGTGCCGCCGGACTGCGCCAGGCACGACTGGACGTTCGGGAAGTCGACGAACGGCGTCGGGACGTGGGCACCGAGCCGATACAGCACGATGATGCCCAGGGTGAAGCCGATCTTCCGCCTCAGGTCGGGGGTGCGGAAGATCCGCGCGATGGCGCTGAACAAGAGCGTTCCTCCAGTGGGGATGACGGCGCGCTCGCGGGCGCACCGTCACAAGACTAGCCCAGCCGGTCCCGCACGCGTCAGCGTCGGTTCTCGCCGGGGACGACAACGGGGGCCGGAGAAACTCTCCGACCCCCGATCGTCATTACTTGACGGTGCCGCCGGCGGCGACGATCTTCTGCTCTGCGGAGCCCGAGACCTTGTCGACGGACACGTTCAGCGCCACGTCGATGTCGCCGGTGCCGAGCACCTTGACCTTCTCGTTCTTGCGCACCGCACCCTTGGCCACGAGGTCGGTGACGGTGACGTCTCCGCCCTTCGGGTAGAGCTCGGCGAGCTTCTCGAGGTTGACCACCTGGTACTCCACGCGGAACGGGTTCTTGAACCCGCGCAGCTTCGGGGTGCGCATGTGCAGCGGCATCTGCCCACCCTCGAAGCCGGCCTTGACCTGGTAGCGGGCCTTCTGGCCCTTGGTGCCACGACCGGCGGTCTTACCCTTCGACCCCTCACCGCGACCCACGCGGGTCTTGGCGGTGTGGGCACCCGGGACGGGACGCAGGTGGTGGACCTTCAGGACGCCGGGACGCGATGCCGCGACATCTTTCTTCGCCTCCGCCTTGGCGGGGGCCTTCTTGGCTGCCGGCTTCTTGGCGGCGGCCTTCTTGGGCTCGGTCGCCTCGACGACGTCGTCCTTCTTCTCAGCCTTGTCGGCCATCAGTCGATCTCCTCAACCTTCACGAGGTGCGCGACGGTCTTGATGTAGCCGCGCGTCTGCGCGTCATCGGGGCGGACGACGGAGTCGTTGATCCGCTTCAGACCGAGCGAACGCAGCGTGTCACGCTGGTTCTGCTTCTCGCTCACCTTGGACTTGACCTGGGTCACCTTCAGGCGCGCGGCCATCAGACACCTGCCTTCGCGGACGCCGTGGCCTCGGCCTCGGCACGGACGAGACGGGCGGGGGCGACCTGGTCGAACTCGAGACCGCGACGCGCGGCGACCGCACGGGGCTCCTCGAGCTGCTTCAGGGCCTCCACCGTCGCGTGGACGATGTTGATCGTGTTCGACGAACCGAGCGACTTCGACAGCACGTCGTGGATACCGGCGCACTCGAGCACGGCGCGCACGGGACCACCCGCGATGACACCGGTTCCGGCGGCAGCCGGACGCAGGAGCACGACACCGGCAGCGGCTTCGCCCTGCACGGGGTGCGGGATGGAGGAGCCGGTGCGCGGAACGCGGAAGAAGTTGCGCTTGGCCTCTTCGACACCCTTCGAGATCGCCAGGGGGACCTCACGGGCCTTGCCGTAGCCGACACCCACCACGCCGTTGCCGTCACCGACGACCACGAGCGCGGTGAAGCTGAACCGACGGCCACCCTTGACGACCTTCGACACGCGGTTGATGGTCACGACGCGCTCGAGGAACTGGCTCTCGTTGCGGTCGCGGCCACCGCGGTCGCGGTTGGGGTTGCGCTCACGACCACCGCGGCGCGGCTCGCGCTCGGCGGGCGCATCGGCGGCGGGCGCCGCTGCCTGCTCGGTAGCGGTCACTTCGTTCTCCACCTTCTGGTTGTTCACTGCATAGCTCACAGGTTCAGACCTCCCTCACGGGCGCCGTCCGCGATCGCCGCGACACGACCGGCGTAGCGGTTGCCACCACGGTCGAACACGACGTCGGAGACGCCGGCGGCCTTCGCGCGCTCGGCGAGGAGCTCGCCGACCTTGCGGGCCTTGGCGGTCTTGTCACCGTCGAAGCCGCGCAGGTCGGTCTCGAGGGTGGAGGCGCTGGCCACGGTGTGACCCTTGGAGTCGTCGACGATCTGCACGAAGACGTGACGTGCGGAACGCGTGACGACCAGACGGGGCCGCTCGGCAGAGCCGACGATCTTCTTGCGCAGGCGGGCGTGACGACGCGAACGCGCCTGAGACTTTGTCTTGACAGCCATCGTTACTTACCACTCTTTCCGGCCTTGCGACGCACGACCTCGCCGGCGTACCGCACACCCTTGCCCTTGTACGGCTCGGGCTTGCGGATCTTGCGGATGTTCGCAGCCGCCTCACCGACGGCCTGCTTGTCGATCCCGCTCACGGTGAGCTTGTTGTTGCCCTCCACCGTGAGGGTGATCCCGGCCGGCGGCTCGATCAGGACGGGGTGCGAGAAGCCGAGGGCGAACTCGACCGAGCTGCCCTTCTGAGCGACGCGGTACCCGGTGCCGACGACCTCGAGGCCCTTGGTGTAGCCCTGGGTCACGCCGACGATGTTGTTGTTGATGAGGGTGCGGGTCAGGCCGTGGAGCGACCGCGACTCGCGCTCGTCGTCGGGGCGGGTGACGAGCACCTGTCCCTCGTCGACGGAGACCTCGATGGGGCTGGCGACGGAGAGCTTCAGCTCGCCCTTCGGGCCCTTGACGGAGACCTCGCGGCCGGCGACCTCGACGGTCACGCCCGCGGGGATGTCGATGGGAAGACGTCCGATTCGCGACATGTCAGATCACCACACGTAGGCGAGGACTTCCCCACCCACGCCCTTCTGCTCGGCCTGACGGTCCGTGAGGAGACCGGAGGAGGTGGACAGGATCGCGACGCCGAGGCCACCGAGGACGGTGGGGATCTCGGTCGACTTCGCGTAGACGCGGAGTCCGGGCTTGGACACGCGCTTGATGCCGGCGATCGACCGCTCGCGGTTCGGGCCGTACTTCAGGTCGAGCGTGAGGGTCTGGCCGACGCGCGCGTCCTCGACGCGCCAGTCGGCGATGTAGCCCTCCTGCTTGAGGATGTCGGCGATGTGGGTCTTGAGCTTCGAGCTCGGCAGCGACACGGTGTCGTGGTGCGCCGAGTTCGCGTTGCGCAGACGGGTCAGCATGTCTGCGACCGGGTCTGTCATCGTCATGGATAGCTTCTTTCGTTCATGAGGTTTCGCCGCGCCGTTCCACGACGGGCGACCTTCCATGGGTGCCCCCGAGCCCCGGGGGCGGGGGTTCTCAGGCCTGGGCGTCTTCCGAGCGGAAGGGGAAGCCCAGGTGACGCAGCAGCGCCCGACCCTCGGCATCCGTCTTCGCCGTGGTGACGATCGTGATGTCGAAGCCGCGGACGCGGTCGATCTTGTCCTGGTCGATCTCGTGGAAGACCGACTGCTCCTGCAGACCGAAGGTGTAGTTGCCGTTGCCGTCGAACTGGTCGCCCGACAGGCCGCGGAAGTCGCGGATGCGGGGCAGCGCCAGGTTGACGAGGCGGTCGACGAACTCCCACGCGCGGTCACCGCGGAGGGTGACGTGCGCGCCGATGGCCTGGCCCTCACGCAGCTTGAACTGCGCGATGGACTTGCGGGCCTTGGTGACGATCGGCTTCTGACCGGTGATCTTGGTGAGGTCGTCGACCGCACCATCGATCACCTTGCTGTCACGAGCGGCCTCGCCGACACCGGTGTTCACGACGACCTTGACCAGGCCCGGGATCTGCATGACGTTGGCGTAGCCGAACTCGTCCTGCAGAGCCTTCTTGATCTCGGAGTTGTACTTCTGCTTGAGGCGGGGCTGGGTCTTGCCAGCCGCCGCGGCAGTCGCGGTGTTGCTCATCAGAGGTCCTTGCCTGACTTCTTCGCGTAGCGGACGCGCACGGTGCGCTTCACGCCGTCCTTCGTCTGCTCCTCGACCCGGTGACCGACACGCGTCGGCTTCTTGGTCGAGGGGTCGACGACGGCGACGTTGGAGATGTGGATCGGGGCTTCCATCGTCTCGATGCCGCCCGTCTTCGTTCCACGCTGGCTCTGGCCGACGCGGTTGTGCTTCGTGACGTAGTTGACGCCCTCGACGATCACGCGGTTCTGCTCGACGAGGACCTCGAGGACCTTGCCCTGCTTGCCGCGGTCGCCGCCCTTGTCCTGCTTCTTGCCAGTGATGACCTGAACGAGGTCACCCTTCTTGATCTTGGCCATGCGGTCAGATCACCTCCGGGGCGAGCGAGACGATCTTCATGAACTTCTTGTCGCGAAGCTCACGACCGACCGGTCCGAAGATGCGGGTGCCGCGGGGCTCCCCGTCGCTCTTCAGGATGACGGCGGCGTTCTCGTCGAACTTGATGTAGGAACCGTCGGGACGACGGGTCTGCTTGACGGTGCGGACGATGACGGCCTTGACCACGTCGCCCTTCTTGACGTTTCCGCCGGGGATCGCGTCCTTGACCGTGGCGACGATGATGTCACCCAGGCCCGCGTAGCGCCGGGCGGAGCCGCCGAGCACGCGGATGGTGAGCAGCTCCTTGGCGCCGGTGTTGTCGGCGACCTTGAGGCGGGATTCATTCTGAATCATGGGTTACTTCGCCTTCTCGATGATCTCCACCAGGCGCCAGCGCTTGGTGGCGCTGAGCGGGCGGGTCTCGTTGATGAGGACGAGGTCGCCGATGCCGGCGGTGTTGCCCTCGTCGTGCGCCTTGACCTTCGACGTGCGGCGGATGACCTTGCCGTACAGCGGGTGCTTCACGCGGTCTTCGACCTCGACGACGATCGTCTTGTCCATCTTGTCGCTGACGACGTACCCACGACGGGACTTGCGGTACCCGCGGGCGTCCGCGTCGCGGACGTCGTGCTCAGCGTGCTCGTGACCGGGCTCGACGGCCTGGTCTGCCTTCTTGGCGGTGGCCATCACTCAGCCCCCTCTTCCTTGGTGGCCTCGGCGGAGTCCGCCTTGCTGGCCTTGGTCTTCTTGGCCTTGGTCTTGGTCTCCACGGGCGCGGGAGTGGCACGGATGCCGAGCTCGCGCTCACGGATCACGGTGTAGAGCCGCGCGATGTCGCGCTTGACGGCGCGGATGCGACCATGGCTCTCCAGCTGGCCGGTGGCCGACTGGAAGCGCAGGTTGAACAGCTCTTCCTTGGCCTTGCGCAGCTCCTCGACGAGGCGCTGGTCTTCGAACGTGTCGAGCTCGCTCGGTGCGAGCGTCTTGGTGCCGATCGCCATTACGCGTCGCCCTCCTCGCGCTTGATGATGCGTGCCTTCAGCGGCAGCTTGTGGATGGCACGGGTCAGGGCCTCGCGAGCGAGTTCCTCGTTGACACCGGCGACCTCGAACAGGACGCGACCCGGCTTGACGTTTGCAACCCACCACTCCGGCGAACCCTTACCCGAACCCATGCGGGTTTCGGCGGGCTTCTTGGTCAGCGGGCGGTCGGGGTAGATGTTGATCCACACCTTTCCACCACGCTTGATGTGACGGGTCATCGCGATACGCGCCGACTCGATCTGTCGGTTCGTCACGTACGCGGGGGTGAGGGCCTGGATGCCGAACTCGCCGAAGGAGACCTTCGTGCCACCGGTCGCCTGGCCGTCACGCTTGGGGTGATGCTGCTTGCGGTACTTGACCTTGCGGGGGATGAGCATTACGCCGACGCTCCTTCTGCCACGGGGGCCTCGTTGCGAGGACCACGGCGACGGTCGCCGCCGCGGTCGTCACGACCGCGGGACTTCGGCGCGTTGGCCTGCTCGCGGGCGAGCTCCTTGTTGGTGAGGTCGCCCTTGTAGATCCACACCTTCACGCCGATGCGGCCGAAGGTCGTCTTGGCCTCGTAGAAGCCGTAGTCGATGTTCGCGCGCAGCGTGTGCAGGGGCACACGGCCTTCGCGGTAGAACTCCGACCGGCTCATCTCGGCGCCGCCGAGACGGCCCGAGACCTGGATGCGGACACCCTTGGCTCCGGCACGCTGGGCGCCCTGGAGGCCCTTGCGCATCGCGCGGCGGAACGCCACACGAGCGGAGAGCTGCTCGGCCACACCCTGCGCGACCAGCTGAGCGTCGGCCTCGGGGTTCTTGACCTCGAGGATGTTCAGCTGGATCTGCTTGCCGGTGAGCTTCTCGAGGTCCGTGCGGATGCGCTCGGCCTCCGCACCGCGGCGGCCGATCACGATGCCGGGACGCGCGGTGTGGATGTCGACGCGGACGCGGTCACGCGTGCGCTCGATCTCGATGTTGCTGACGCCCGCGCGGTCGAGGTTCGACTGCAGGAGCTTGCGGATCTTGATGTCCTCGGCCACGTAGTCGGCGTAACGCTGGCCCGGCTTCGTCGAGTCGGAGAACCAGCGCGACACGTGGTCCGTGGTGATGCCGAGGCGGAAGCCGTACGGGTTTACCTTCTGGCCCATTACTTGCTCGCCTTCTTCGTGGATGCCGAAACCGTCTCGTCCACCTCGGGGGTGGACAGCACGACGGTGATGTGGCTGGTGCGCTTCTTGATCTGGAAGGCCCGACCCTGGGCGCGGGGCTGGAAACGCTTGAGCGTCGTGCCCTCGTCGACGTACGCGTTCTTCACGTACAGGTCGGACTCGTTCAGGTACTCGCCGTCCTTGTCGGCCTTGACGCGAGCGTTCGCGATGCCGGCGGCGACGAGCTTGTAGATGGGCTCGCTCGCACCCTGGGGCGCGAACTTGAGGATGGCCAGGGCCTCCTCGGCCTGCTTGCCCTTGATGAGGGCGACGACACGACGAGCCTTCTGAGGGGTCACGCGGATGTGTCGCACACGTGCGATGGACTCCACCATTTCTCTCTCCTCTTCGCACCGCCGCGTCAGCGGCGGCGGCCCTTCTTGTCGTCCTTCACGTGGCCGCGGAAGGTGCGGGTGGGCGCGAATTCGCCCAGTTTGTGGCCGACCATGGTCTCGGACACGAACACGGGGATGTGCTTGCGTCCGTCGTGCACGGCGATCGTGTGGCCGAGCATGGCCGGGACGATCATCGAGCGACGAGACCAGGTCTTGATGACGTTCTTGCTGCCGGCTTCGTTCTGCGAGACCACCTTGCGAAGCAGGTGCTCATCGACGAAGGGGCCCTTCTTAAGACTGCGAGGCATCTTCCTCTACTCCTACTTCCGCTTCTTGCCGGCGTTGCGACGACGGACGATGTACTTGTCGCTTTCCTTGTTCGCGTGACGGGTGCGGCCCTCGGCCTGGCCCCACGGCGACACAGGGTGACGTCCACCGGAGGTCTTACCCTCACCACCACCGTGCGGGTGGTCGACCGGGTTCATCGCGACACCGCGGACGGTCGGGCGGACGCCCTTCCAGCGCTTGCGTCCGGCCTTGCCCCAGTTGATGTTCGACTGCTCGGCGTTGCCGACCTCGCCGACGGTCGCGCGGCAGCGCGCGTCGACGTTGCGGATCTCGCCCGAGGGCAGACGCAGCTGCGCGTACGGGCCGTCCTTGGCGACGAGACGCACCGAGGTGCCGGCCGAACGGGCGAGCTTCGCGCCGCCGCCCGGGCGCAGCTCGATGGCGTGCACGACGGTACCGGTGGGGATGTTCTTCAGCGGCAGGTTGTTGCCCGGCTTGATGTCCGCCGAGGCGCCCGACTCGACGACGTCGCCCTGCGACAGCTTGTTCGGCGCGAGGATGTAGCGCTTCTCGCCGTCGAAGTAGTGCAGCAGCGCGATGCGCGCGGTGCGGTTGGGGTCGTACTCGATGTGCGCGACCTTGGCGTTGATGCCGTCCTTGTCATTGCGACGGAAGTCGATGACGCGGTACTGGCGCTTGTGCCCACCACCGATGTGGCGGGTCGTGATGCGGCCCTGGTTGTTGCGACCACCGGTCTTGCTCAGCGGGCGGAGGAGCGACTTCTCGGGCGTCGATCGGGTGATCTCGGCGAAGTCGGCCACCGACGAGCCGCGGCGACCCGGGGTCGTGGGCTTGTACTTGCGAATAGCCATGTTCTTGGTCCTCTGTTCCGCGGGGTCAGCCGACGGCCGTGAAGATGTCGATGGTGCCCGACTTCAGCGTCACGATGGCGCGCTTGGTGTCCTTGCGCTTGCCGGTACCGAAGCGGGTGCGGCGTGCCTTGCCGACACGGTTGATGGTGTTCACCGCGGCGACCTTGACACCGAAGATCTTCTCGATGGCGAGCTTGATCTCGGTCTTGGAGGCACGGGGGTCCACGAGGAAGGTGTACTTGCCCTCGTCGATGAGCGAGTAGCTCTTCTCGGACACCACCGGCTTCAGGATGATGTCGCGCGGGTCCTTGTTGCCCGCGGTCTGCAGAACGTTGTCGGCGCTCATGCGGAGACCTCCTCGGTCGCCGTCTTGGACGCGACGAAGGCGTCGTAGGCGGACTTGGTGAAGACGATGTCGTCGGAGACGAGCACGTCGTAGGCGTTGAGCTGGTCGAAGGTCAGCACGTGGACGTACGCGAGGTTGCGCACGCTCAGGACGCTGAGCTCGTCGGTGCGGTCGATGACCACCAGCACGTTCTTGACGGCGCCGAGGCCGGACAGCACCGCGGCGGCAGCCTTGGTCGAGGGCGCGCCCTCGATGCCGAAGGAGTCGACGATGTGCAGACGCTGGCCGCGTGCGCGGTCGCTGAGCGCACCCGCGAGGGCGGCGGCGATCATCTTCTTCGGGGTGCGCTGGCCGTAGTCGCGCGGCTTCGGGCCGTGGACGATGCCACCACCGGTCATGTGCGGCGCGCGAATCGAGCCCTGACGGGCGTTACCCGTGCCCTTCTGCTTGAAGGGCTTGCGGCCGGCACCGGAGACCTCACCGCGACGCTTGGTCGAGTGCGTTCCCTGGCGGGCGGCGGCGCGCTGGGCGACGACGACCTGGTGGATGAGGGGGATGTTCGTCTTGACGTCGAACAGCGCGGCGGGCAGGTTCACGGAACCGGCCTTCTTGCCGTCGGTGGTGACGACGTCGAGCGCGAGCGTGGAGTCAGCCATGGTCAGGCACCCTTCACTGCGTTGCGGACGTAGACGATGCGGCCGCGCGCACCGGGGACGGCGCCCTTGACGAGCAGCAGACCCTTCTCGGCGTCGACGGCGTGCACCGTGAGGTTGAGGACGGTCACGCGCTCGCCACCCATACGGCCGGCCATGCGCATGCCCTTGAAGACGCGGCTCGGCGTCGACGAGGCGCCGATCGAGCCGGGCTTGCGGTGGTTGCGGTGCGCACCGTGCGAGGCGGAGACGCCCTTGAAGTTGTGGCGCTTCATGACACCCGCGGTGCCCTTGCCCTTGCTGGTGCCGACGACGTCGACCAGCTGGCCGGCCTCGAAGACGCCCTCCGCGGTGAGCTCCTGACCGAGTGAGTAGTCAGCGGCATCCGCGGTACGGATCTCGGTGAGGTGGCGACGCGGGGTGACGCCGGCGGCCTCGAAGTGGGCCGTGAGGGGCTTGTTCACCTTGCGGGGGTCGATCTGCCCGTAGGCGATCTGCACGGCGTTGTAGCCGTCCTTCTCCGGGGTGCGCACCTGGGTGACCACGTTGGGGGCCACCTCGATGACGGTGACGGGAACGAGCTTGCCGTTCTCGTCCCAGACCTGGGTCATGCCGAGCTTGGTGCCGAGCAGGCCCTTGGAAACCTTTTCGTTGATGTGTGCCATGTCGATCGCCTCAGAGCTTGATCTCGATGTTGACATCGGCGGGCAGGTCGAGACGCATCAGCGAGTCGACGGCCTTGGGCGTCGGGTCGATGATGTCGATGAGGCGCTTGTGGGTGCGCATCTCGAAGTGCTCGCGGCTGTCCTTGTACTTGTGGGGCGACCGGATGACGCACACGACGTTCTTCTCGGTCGGCAGGGGCACGGGGCCCACAACGGTTGCGCCCGCACGGGTCACGGTGTCGACGATCTTGCGGGCCGACGAGTCGAGGCCGGCGTGATCGTACGACTTCAGGCGAATGCGGATCTTCTGTCCCGCCATTGTCTGCTCACTCTCTTTCCGCGTCATACCTCGAGGGCATTGGACGCACGATGGCGCTTTCGCGCCAGGGCACTTCTGCACCGCTTGCGCAGTGCGTTGCTGCACCGCTGTTCTGATGTCAATCCGGATGCCGCGCCGAAGCGCCGCATATCCCGGCATCCGTTCCCGCCCGCGCACGATCGCAGGGCGTTCGTGAGGGGGGTGTGGATGTGGTGGTTCTGCTGCCCGCGGCCTAGGACCTTGCGCGAGACCCCGGAGGAGTCGTGCGCCGCCTATGCACTGCCCTGGCAGTGATCCGAGACGCGCCAGTGGGCACCCCGGAATGTGGAACCTCGCTAGTCTACGTGCGGCCCGGGCGTGTCGCAAACTCGGGCGTGTCGCCTCGGCGTGTCGTCCGATCCGACGACGAAGGGCCCGGTTCGCACCGGACCCTTCGTGCTCGGAACGGGCGTCTACTCGCTCCCGATCGCCTTGTCGGCGGCGTCTCGCGCGTTGTCGACGTGCTCGTGCACGCTCTCGGGAGCGACCTTCTTGACGAACTCGGCCGCGGCGCCCAGAACCGAGTCCGAGACCTCCTCGGCCTTGTCGGATTTCACCGCCTCCTGGATCTTGTCCTTGTTCTGCTCCAGGAACTGCTTGCCCTGATTGACCAGGTCGTCGATGGCCATGGCCCCTCCTTCGCTTCGGTGCGCGACCCCCGCGCAGCTGGGTTCATTGTCCCGGTGCGGACGCGCCGGGGGAAGAGGTTCCGCCGTCGAACTCGCCCGGTCGCCACGAGGCACGCCGCGCCGGCGCGGCGGCCGCGCGCACGGGCGCCGGACGACCGCTCCACCACACGTAGAGCGAGAGCAGCGCGGCGGCACCGGCGAGGCCGACGATCCAGGTCGGGAAGCCCGGGATGTCGGGGGTCGCGCCCGCGCGCGCCACGTCCTCGGGCGGGGTGGGGAGGAGCCGCTCGCCGGTGACGAGGATCCGATGACTGTTGATGCCCAGCGGGGTGCAGGTGACGAGGGTCACCAGGTCCTCCCCCGCGAACGGGTACAGCGTCTCGGTCTCGTCGGGCGCGACGACCTGCGTGTCGCGCACCCGATAGGTGAGGACCTCGCCGAAGACCTCGACGGTGAAGGTGTCGCCGACCACGACGCGATCGAGGTTCGTGAACAGCTCCGCCGAGGCGAGCCCCCGGTGCGCGGTGAGGACCGCATGCGTTCCCGTCCCCCCGATCGGGAGCGCCGTCCCCTCGAGGTGGCCGACACCGCGCTCGAGGACGTCTTCGGTGGTGCCGTGGTAGATCGGCAGGTCGACGTCGATCGCGGGGATGCGCACGCGCGCCATGAACCCGTCGTCGTCCGCGGCGAGCAGCCCCTCGTATCCCGCGCCGGCGTCGTCGGACTGCGGGATCCGCTCGTCGGGGTCGAGGAACGCTCCGCCGGTCAGGGCGGCGTTGTAGTCGGCCGCGCGGGCGAGCTCGGCCGCGAGCGCGTCGGGCCCGGCGACTTCAACCTCGCGCGCGTACTCGTCGATGCGGAGGGACTGCTGGTACTGCGACATCCACGCCGCGGCCGCGGGGTACAGCAGCACCCCGACCCCGAGGAAGCACACCACCGCGATCACGAGCGGGACGACCGGAAGCCGCCACCGCGCGCGGCGGGCGCGACGGGTCGGCGGCGGATCGGCCGGAGCCTCGGGGCGGATGGCGGTGAGTGTCATCGGGGAGTCCTTCGTGGAGAACGTGGTACTCCGCGGCGGGGGCTCAGCGCCCCCGCCGCGGAGAGCGGGTCGTGCGTCAGGCGCGCACGCGGCGGCGGGCGATCACGACCGCCGCGCCGGCGGCGATGAGCACGAGGGCTGCGCCGGCGATGCCGAACATGACGGCTCCGTCACCACCGGTGAGGGGCAGGATGGGCGGGGGCACCTGGGTGTTCAGCGCCTTGACGACCTCGGCCTTCTCGATCGAGCCGGGCTTCACCGTGACCTTGATCGGGGTCGTGTCGGCGGTGTAACCGACGGGGGCCTTCGTCTCCACGAGCCAGTAGTCCTTGCCCGCGCCCTTCACGCCGGCGAAGAGACCGCCGACGGTGAGGTTGCCGGACGCGTCGGAGACGAACGTGGTCTTGCCGTTGACCGACACCGGGCTGGTGCGGGCGATGGCGTCGGCCTCGCTGGTGAACACCTGGAACTCGGCATCCTTCAGTCCGGTCTCGACCCGGTCCGACTTCGCGTACTTGAACACCTTCAGCGCACCCCAGGAGGTGACGTCCTCGGAGACGACCTTCGCGTCGTTGACGTAGAGGGTGACCGTGTTCTCGATGGAGCCGTCGCCGATCTCCTTGACGGTGGTCTTCACGGTCGCGGTGACCGTTCCGCCCAGCGCCTTGGCCTGAAGTTCGGCAAGGCCCTTCTCGGTGAAGACGACCTTCAGGTCTCCGGCGGCGCCGGTCGCGGGCGCCGTGACGGTGAACGAGCCGTCGGACAGGGTGACGGGTGCACCGGTGCGGTCGGTGACCGCGACGGAGGCGCCGGCGTAGCCGAGGCGGGCGTCGAGCGTGTCGACGATCTCGAAGCGGTTCAGCGAGCGGCCCTCGCCCACGTTCGGGATCTGCGCGGCGACGGTCCAGCTGATCTCGCTGCCGAGGCCCGTGGCCTTCGCGTCGTCGACGGTCTTCGTCACGCCGGTGAGCGAGTTCTTCGGGTACACGTTGACGTCGTAGAGCCAGGTGTTCTTCTCCGTCGACAGCGGCACCGTCACCAGGAACGGCGGGGTGGAGATCGCGATTGGGTTGGCACCCGCGTCGACCTCGGAGACGACGTAGACGCCGAGCGGCAGGTCCGCGAATCCGACGATGCCGGCGGCATCCGTCGGGCCCGACGTCACCTCGGTCGTCGGGTAGGTGGTCGATCCGCCGGTCACCACGCCGTCGGCCGAGACCTTGAGCGTCGCGGCGGTGGTCCACCCGGCGTTGGTGGTGAGGTCGATGCCGTCCACCTTCGCGATGGAGAACGTCACACCCTTCAGCGGGGTGAGGTTCTTCAGCTGCTCCTCGGTGAGCTTCGTCCCATCGTGGGGCAGGCCGGTGGCCTGGTCGGGCTCGGCGTACTTGTGGATCGTCACCGATCCCTTGGCCTTCGGGTCGATGTTCGGACCGTTCGGCGTCTCCGTGGCCGAGGCGGGCGCCGCGAGGGCCACCGCTCCGATCATGGCGATCGCGACCGCGCCGACGGCGGCGACCACGCGGCGTCCCCAGCCGCCGTTGGTGTTGGTTGTCATTGTCTGTACTCCCCAGTTTTCTTCTTCAGACAGGTGATGGTGCGGGTGATTCGGGTTCGGGTGTGAAGTCGACGGCTGCACCGAGCCGTACGTGTGTGATCGTCGTGAGGGGTGAGCGGATGCCGCGTCACACGCTCCGGCGGAGGGCGAATCTGCTTCGCAGGTTCCAGGCGGCGAGGGCTCCCGCCAGCAGGAGGACGGCGAGACCGCCCAGAAGGAAGGCATCCGTGCTCGCGCCGCCCGTGAGGGGCAGCACCACCGCGGGCACGCGGTCGTTCACGAACCGGTAGGTCGCGTGCGTCCCGGCCGGGACGGTCACCCGGTCGCTGTCGACCGCGACCCAGCTGCCGTCGTCGAGCTGACGCTCCAGCGCGAGCTGACGGTAGGCGATGGCGCCGTCGCCGGCGGTGGGCGCCTCGGACAGCGTGTACACGGTTCCGGGCTTGATCTCGAAGGTGTTGGCCGCACTCGCCTGCGACGCCCCGACAGCGCTCTTGGCCGCGAGACCCGAGCCCGCGCCCGGATCGGCCGTGAGCGTCCAGTCACCGGGCGGAAGGGCCTGACCGACGACCTCCTTGAGGATGGTCAGCTTCGCCGTGGTGTTCACGATCGTGCACTCGACGGTCTGCCCGAGCGGGACGGTCACCGTGGAGGCGGTCACGGGCACCGTGGCGGACCCCGCGACGCACGTCCATACGCCGGCGGCGACGTACTCCTTCGGGCCGCCCGCCTCGCCGAGCGTGTAGGCGACTGAGGTGGAGACGGCGCCCGAGACGGGCTTGTCGGCGCGGTAGGTGCCCGAGGGTCCCGCGAGCGCGCTGCTGCCCGCCGGCTTCGTGGCCGACAGGGTCCACGCGTCGGTGGCCGCCGAGCCGTAGCCCACCGTCTTCACCAGGCTGAGGGTCTGCGTGCAGGTCACGACGTTCGTCATCGTGAACGCGTTGGCTCCCTCGGCGAGGGTGGCCGTGTACGGCAGGGAGGCGTTGACGTCCTTCCCCGCCGCACGCGTGAGGGCCTTCGAGGTGAGAACACAGCCCGGGAGAGCGGCGCGGTCGATCGTGACGGTCTCGTCGAGGGCGACGGTCGCGCCGGAGACGTATCCGGTCCGGGCGACTCCCCACTGCGCCGACTGCCCGCCGATCGTCGGCGACGCCGACAGGCCCGCGGGGAGAGCTGCCGCGCCGGGCTCGGCCGGCTCGCGGTAGGTGCCGATCACGGCACCCGACGAGTCCTTGACCTGCCAGACCTTGTCGACCGTTACCGTCGCCTCCTTCTTCTTCTCCGTGTTGGTGAAGACGCAGGAGAGCTTCTCGGATGCCGTCGACAGCCCGGCGACGGTGACGCTCTTGCCGTCGACGACCGTCTGGTCCTGGAGGGGACCCGCCCCGATCGCGCACTGGACCTTCGAGAGGGTCCAGCCGGTCTGCAGGGTCTCGGTGAGCGTGACCGAGGCGGACTGTCCCGTCGGCTGGGTGAAGCGCAGCGTCCAGTCGGCGGTGCCGTTGACCCCCGCGGTCGTGGTCTGGGTCGCCGTGCCCTGGAGGGTGCCGTCACCGGCGGTCTTCGCGGCGGTGAAGGCCCAGCCACCTGCCGTGGTGGTGGTCTTGCCGCCGGCGTCGATCGTGGTCTTGCTGACCTCGATCGGCAGCTGGCAGGTGGCCGCCTGCACGATTTGGGCGAGCTGCTTCTTCACGTCGTCCCAGCTGGCGGTCTGGAAGTAGTCCGACCCGAGGGTCTCCCCCGACACGGCGCGCAGGTTGGCGCCCGCGCCGGTGATGCCGTTGCCGACGCCCACGGCGACCACGCGCGTGCCGGCGCTCTTCAACGCGTTCGCCGCGTACAGCGGCGCCTCGAGGGAGCGCAGGGTCACGTCGAAGGAGCTGACGGACGAGCCGTTCAGGATGTAGTTCGGCGCGCCGTCGGTGATGAACAGGACCTGGTCGTAGTCGTGGGTGCCGTTGACGTTCTGGATCGTCGACAGCGCGGCATCCCAGTTCGTGGCGTTCTGCGATCCGCCGGGACGGCTGGTCGGGATCAAGGAGGCGTAGTTCGACGGCAGCAGCGCGGGACCCGTCGAGCCGTAGTGCCAGCCGTTGCCGTTGGTGCTCGCGTTCGTGCCGAAGCCGAGGATCGACACCTCCGCATTCGCGTTGCGGAGGAGCTCCAGGACCCCGCCGCTGCTGACCAGCGCGCTCCGGAACTGCGTCCACTGCGCATCGGTGATCGACGCCGACTGGTCCAGCACCAGCGAGATGCGCAGGCGCTCGGGCTCGCACTTGGCCGCGACCGCGGGGTTCTTCCACGAGTTCGCGACGGCGCCGAAGGAGGCGCCCTGGGAGGTGGTGATGCCGTTGCCCAGCTCGTTCGAGGAGATCTGCGTGCCCCCGTTGGTGGTGGTGGACGTCATCGGGACGGTGATCGACGCGTCCGCGGCGACGGCGGTCGTCAGGCCGACGAGGTTCTGGCGGGCGGTCGGGCCCTGGTAGCTGCCGAGGAGGAGCTGCGGGTTGATGTATGTCTTGGCGGCGTCGGAGCCGGCGACGGGCGTGTCCTCCACCACCCAGAAGCGCTTGCCCTTGTTGGCACCGCCCGCGTCGGGGATGGTGATGGTGCACGCGCCACCGGCGGTGACGGTGCAGGTGTAGTCGGTGGAGGACTGCGGGCCGGCCGCGTAAGTCGTGTAAGTCCACAGGCGGAAGCGTGCGCCCACGGTGCCCGAGTAGTCGGTCCCGATGGTCTCGGCGACGGTGCCGGCGAGCGTGGTCGGGTTGGCGAGGGCGCGCTTTCGGACCACGACGCTCATGGACGACGTCGTCACGGTCAGGGGCGCGACCGTCTGTGTGGTCGCGATGGTGGAGCGCACCGCGCGCGTCGGCGCGGTCGGCGTCGGCTCCGGCGTCGCGACCGGCGTCTCGGTCGCAGCGGGCGACGTGCCCTCCGCCGGCGTCGGGTCGGGCGTCGTGGTCGCGGTGTCCGTCGACGCCGAGGACGCCGTCGCGGACGGAGCCGGAGTCGGCGTGGCGTCGGCCGCGATCGCCGGCGCGGCGCCGACGACGACGAGCGCCGCGATCACCGCACCGGCGACCGAGGTGAGCGCAGTGCGCGTCCTCGAGCGCCGACGCTCCATCGAACGTCGGTTTTCGGCGCGCGTCGCACCATTGCTGATCTGCATGAGCCCCCCAGTGGCACAGGCATACAGAACGGCCCCATCCTGCGCCCCTCGGGTGTGGGACGCAGGTCCGTTCAGGGATCACCCTGCGGCCCCATCCCGCGTCGCCTTCGGGTGGCGTCGCGGGTCCGCATCGCGGTGATCCATCGGGAACGCTACCGGACGATCGGACGTCGTATCCAAAGGTTCCCTGCCCTTTTCGCCTAAGGGTTTCTCAGTTTTCGGCCGCGACTGAGAGCGATCACACTCACGGTCGACTCGGGGAACGCGCAGATGCGACGCAGCCACCTCAGACCTGCCGAACGTTTTCCTCAAGCCGCGACCGCCTCGGTCCTCCTAGGCGTATTTTTCTCACACCGGACCGCTGGGGAGCGGGAACGTGACGGCCGGGTGACCCGAAAACCCGGCGACATGGGGCGTGCCGCGCGACCGACGGGCGTGCGGCACGGAGCACTGGGGACCGTCATGACATGTGTTGCACCGACGCGAGCGTCTGCTTCCGTCCGCCCGAGCCGCATCACCGCATTGCTTCCGGCGCACAACGAAGCCGGCACGATCCGCGCGGCGATCGCCGCATTCCGATCTCAGACGCGTCCGCCGGACGCCATCGTCGTCATCGCCGACAACTCAACCGACGAGACCGAGCAGATCGCGCGCGGCGAGGACGTGGACGTGTACCCCACGCGCGGCAACGCGGACAAGAAGGCGGGCGCCCTCAATCAGGTTCTGCAGATCCTCCTGCCCGAGCTGGACGACGACGACGTCGTCCTGGTGCAGGACGCTGATTCCCTTCTGGACCCGCCCTTCATCGAAGAGGCGATGAAACGGTTGGCCGACCCCCGTTACGGCGCGGTGGGTGGCGTGTTCCGAGGAGATGCGCATCGGGGCTTCGTCGCGCCCCTCCAGCGGAACGAATACGCGCGCTACGCGCGCGACGTGGCCCGCCTGAGAGGGCGGTGCCTCGTCGTGACAGGCACCGCGGCGCTGTTCCGTGTGGCGACGCTGCGACGGATCAGCGAGGCACCCGTGTCCGGCGTCCTTCCCCGCGGCGACGGGCAGGGCGGGGTGTACGACACGACCGTCCTGACCGAGGACGACGAGATCAGCTTCGCGATCATGCACCTCGGTTACGGCATCATCTCCCCCAGCGCGTGCACCCTCGTGACCGAGACGATGCCGACCTGGGGAGCGCTCTGGGACCAGCGTCTGCGATGGAAGCGCGGCGCCGTCGAGAACTGCGTGCAGTACGGCCTCACGCGCATCACATGGCGGTACTGGGGGAGGCAGCTCCTGGGGATGCTCGGCGTCCTGGTCACCCTGCTGTGTGTCGCGACGGTCGTGATCGCGATCGTGTCCGCGTCGTTCGAGGTGCACCCGGTGTGGTTCGCACTCACGGGCGTATTCATCATCGAACGGGTTGTGACGGTCCGATACCGCGGCTGGAAGCAGATGCTCGCCGCGGCGACGATGTACGAGCTCGTCCTCGACGGATTCCTTCAGCTCGTCCAGCGCAAGGCGTACCTAGACGCCGTGACTCGGCGCCGCCGGCGCTGGTGAAAGAAAGGATGGGGAGCACATGTACAACCCGAATGCAGCATTGGCCGCCACCGGAGGCGGCGCTCTCGTCGCGGGGGCGAACGGCGTCTGGTGGCTTCTCGCCGCCTTCGCACTGATGGCCGCGGGGACGGCCGTCATGCGCATCGTCCCCCGCAAGACCGACCGCGCGTGACGAACGACGAAGGCCCCCGGGGAATCCCCGGGGGCCTTCGTGCGGAACGGATCCTTACTTGAGGATCTTCGTGACCGTGCCGGCGCCGACGGTGCGGCCACCCTCACGGATGGCGAAGCCGAGGCCGTCTTCCATGGCGATGGGCTGGATCAGCTCGACCGTCATGTCGGTGGTGTCGCCGGGCATGACCATCTCGGTGCCCTCGGGGAGCGAGATGACACCGGTGACGTCGGTGGTGCGGAAGTAGAACTGCGGGCGGTAGTTCGTGAAGAACGGGTTGTGGCGACCGCCCTCCTCCTTGGACAGGATGTACGCCGTGCCCTCGAAATTGGTGTGCGGGGTGACCGAACCGGGCTTCACGACGACCTGGCCGCGCTCGACGTCGTCGCGCTTGAGGCCACGAAGGAGCAGACCACAGTTCTCGCCTGCCCACGCCTCGTCGAGCTGCTTGTGGAACATCTCGATACCGGTGACCGTGGTCTTCTGCGTCGGGCGGATGCCGACGATCTCGACCTCGGAGTTGATGGCGAGGGTTCCACGCTCAGCGCGGCCCGTGACGACGGTGCCACGACCGGTGATCGTGAAGACATCCTCGATGGGCATGAGGAACGGCTTGTCCTTGTCGCGCACCGGGTCCGGGATGGACTCGTCAGCGGCGTCCATGAGGTCCAGGATCGACTGAACCCACTTCTCGTCGCCCTCGAGCGCCTTCAGGCCCGAGACGCGGATGACCGGAGCGTCGTCGCCGGGGAAGCCCTGGCTGGACAGCAGCTCGCGGACCTCGAGCTCGACGAGCTCCAGGATCTCCTCGTCGTCGACCATGTCGGCCTTGTTCAGCGCGACCATCAGGTACGGCACGCCGACCTGCTTGGCGAGCAGAACGTGCTCACGCGTCTGCGCCATCGGGCCGTCGGTGGCGGCGACCACGAGGATCGCGCCGTCCATCTGAGCGGCACCGGTGATCATGTTCTTGATGTAGTCGGCGTGACCGGGGGCGTCGACGTGAGCGTAGTGACGCTTCGGGGTCTCGTACTCGACGTGCGAGATGTTGATCGTGATGCCGCGCTGGCGCTCCTCGGGAGCCGAGTCGATCGACGCGAAGTCACGCTGCACGTTGGTGGCCGACGGGAACTTGTCGGCGAGCACCTTCGAGATCGCTGCGGTGAGCGTGGTCTTGCCGTGGTCGACGTGACCGATCGTTCCGATGTTCACGTGCGGCTTGGTCCGCTCGAACTTGGCCTTAGCCACTGGGTCCTCCTAGGACAGTCGTGTAGATCCTCCGGGCACTGGATTGCGACCGGTCTTCTACGGGATTGGTTTCCACCCTAGTGGGTGGGGGTACTGCTGATTCTGTGAAGTTATGAGGCCCGGATGCCGGGGCTTGCGTCCCGGCATCCGGAAGTGTTACTCGCCCTTGTTCTTCTGGACGATCTCGTCGGCGACGTTGCGTGGCACCTCGGCGTAGGAGTCGAACTCCATCGAGTAGACCGCACGGCCCGAGGTCTTCGAGCGCAGGTCACCGATGTAGCCGAACATCTCCGACAGGGGGACGTTGGCTCGGACGACCTTGACGCCGGCGGCATCCTCCATCGACTGGATCTGTCCGCGGCGGCTGTTCAGGTCGCCGATGACGTCACCCATGTACTCCTCCGGAGTACGCACCTCGACGGCCATGATCGGCTCGAGGATGACGGGGTTCGCACGGCGGATGGCCTCCTTGAAGCCCATGGAGCCAGCGATCTTGAATGCCATTTCGGACGAGTCGACGTCGTGCGAGGCACCGTCGAGCAGGATCGCCTTCACGCCCACCATGGGGTAGCCGGCGAGCACGCCGACGTTCATGGCGTCCTGGAAGCCCTGGTCGGTGGGTCCGATGTACTCGCGCGGGATGCGACCACCGGTGACCTTGTTCTCGAACTCGTAGATCTTGTCCGCCGTGACCTCGAGGGGCTCGATGGTGAACTGGATCTTCGCGAACTGGCCGGAACCACCGGTCTGCTTCTTGTGCGTGTAGTCGTGCTTCTCGACGCTCTTGCGGATCGTCTCGCGGTAGGCCACCTGGGGCTTTCCGACGTTCGCCTCGACCTTGAACTCGCGCTTCATGCGGTCGACCAGGATGTCGAGGTGTAGCTCGCCCATGCCCTTGATGACGGTCTGGCCGGTCTCGGCGTTCTGCTCGACGCGGAACGTCGGGTCCTCTTCCGCGAGCTTCTGGATCGCCAGACCCAGCTTCTCCTGGTCGGCCTTGGTCTTGGGCTCGATCGCAACCTCGATGACCGGCTCGGGGAAGGTCATCGACTCCAGGACCACCTGGTTGTTGCTGTCGGACAGCGTGTCACCGGTGGTGGTGTCCTTCAGGCCGATGACGGCGTAGATGTGACCCGCCGTGACCGAGTCGACCGGCATCTCCTTGTTGGCGTGCATCTGGAAGATCTTCCCGATGCGCTCCCTCTTGCCCTTGGTCGCGTTGACGACCTGCGCGCCGGAGTCGAGGTGACCCGAGTAGACGCGGATGTAGGTGAGGCGACCGAAGAACGGGTGCGTCACGATCTTGAACGCGAGGGCCGCGAAGGGCTCCTCACGGTCGGCGTGGCGCTCGATGACGATCTCTTCGTTCTTGGGGTCCTTCGCCTCGATCGCCGGGACATCCAGCGGGGAGGGGAGGTAGTCCACGACCGCGTCGAGCATCGGCTGCACGCCGCGGTTCTTGAACGCCGAACCGCACAGCACGGGGTAGACCTCGCTGGCGATCGTCATCTTGCGGATGGCGCCCTTGATCTCCTCGTGGGTGAGCTCTTCGCCACCGAAGTACTTCTCGAGGAGCGCGTCGTCGGACTCGGCGACGGTCTCGAGGAGCTTCTCGCGGTACTCGTTCGCCTTGTCGACGAGGTCGGCCGGGATCTCCTGGATCTCGTACTTCGCGCCCATGGTGACATCACCCTTGGCGTCACCGGGCCAGACCAGCGCACGCATGTAGACCAGGTCGATGACGCCGATGAAGTCGTTCTCGGCACCGATCGGGAGCTGGATCACGAGGGGCTTCGCCTTGAGGCGGTTCACGATCGTGTCGACGGTGAAGTAGAAGTCGGCGCCCAGCTTGTCCATCTTGTTGACGAAGCAGATGCGGGGGACGTCGTACTTGTCGGCCTGACGCCACACGGTCTCGGACTGGGGCTCGACGCCCTCCTTGCCGTCGAAGACGGCGACGGCGCCGTCGAGCACGCGGAGCGAGCGCTCCACCTCGACGGTGAAGTCGACGTGACCGGGGGTGTCGATGATGTTGATCTGGTTCTTTTCCCAGAAGCAGGTGACGGCGGCGGAGGTGATCGTGATGCCACGCTCCTGCTCCTGCTCCATCCAGTCGGTGGTGGCGGCGCCGTCGTGGGTCTCGCCGATCTTGTGGTTGACGCCCGTGTAGAACAGGATGCGCTCGGTCGTCGTCGTCTTTCCGGCATCGATGTGCGCCATGATGCCGATGTTGCGGACCTTGTTGAGGTCGGTGAGCACTTCTTGTGCCACGGGGTGTCTTCCTTACCTTGGTGTCGGACTGTGCCGGCCGGAGGGTTCGCCTCCGGCCGGCGACAGGGGTGCTGTTACCAGCGGTAGTGCGCGAAGGCGCGGTTCGACTCGGCCATCTTGTGGGTGTCTTCGCGGCGCTTGACCGCTGCTCCCAGGCCGTTCGAGGCGTCGAGGATCTCGTTCTGCAGACGCTCGGTCATCGTCTTCTCACGACGGCCCTTGGCGTAGCTCACGAGCCAGCGCAGCGCGAGGGTGTTCGCGCGGTGCGGCTTGACCTCGACCGGCACCTGGTAGGTCGAGCCACCGACGCGGCGGGACTTGACCTCGAGGGTGGGGCGGACGTTGTCGAGCGCCTTCTTGAGCGTGGCGACGGCGTCCTGGCCGTTCTTCGCCTCGACGCCCTGGAGGGCGTTGTAGACGATCGACTCGGCGAGCGACTTCTTGCCGTCGACGAGGATCTTGTTCACGAGCTGGGTGACGATGGGGGCACCGTATACCGGGTCGTTGACGACGGGGCGCTTGGGCGCGGGTCCTTTACGAGGCATCTGACTCAGCCCTTCTTCGCGCCGTAGCGGCTGCGCGCCTGCTTGCGGTTCTTGACAGCCTGGGTGTCCAGGGCTCCACGGACGATCTTGTAGCGGACACCCGGGAGGTCCTTCACACGGCCGCCACGCACGAGCACGAGCGAGTGCTCCTGCAGGTTGTGGCCCTCACCGGGGATGTACGCGGTGACCTCGGTGCCGTTGCGGAGCTTCACACGGGCGACCTTGCGCATCGCCGAGTTCGGCTTCTTCGGGGTGGTGGTGTACACACGGGTGCAGACACCGGCCTGCTGCGGGTTCGACTTCAGTGCCGGCGCCTTGGTCTTGGTGACCTTCGGCGAACGGCCCTTGCGAACCAACTGCTGAATGGTTGGCACGTTCTCTCCTTCTCGGCTGCGCGGGAATCCTCCCGCGCAGGGTGCTGCACGGTGACAGCGTTGTGGTTTCACCACAGATCCACCCGGTGCGCGACGGAATCGGCGCGCGTCGTAGCGGTGGATATGCCGTGGGGGTGGCCTGTTCGCAGACCGGTCCCGGTCGTGAGGCTCTGCGACCGGCATCCGCGCCGGTGGCACGGCGGACGGCGCGCAGCGCGCACACCCGCTCAATGATACGCGTCGGGGGCGGGGCGGGCAAACGCGGGCGGCAAGTACTCAGCGGAGGGTCAGCAAGACGACCGCAGCGGCCCCGGCCGCGACGACGACGGCCACCGCGATCGCGATCCCGACGGCCAGGCGGCGGCGGGCGCGACGACGTCGGCGCTGCTCCGACGCCGCGGTGTCGACGACGGGTTGGAGCGGATGCCGCTCGGGAGCCGTGCGCTCGGCGAAGGCCGTGCGCACGGGACGCGCGCGATAGATCTCGGCGGGGGCGTTCGGCGACGGCGTCGAACCGCGCGACGGCGGCGGCGCGGCGGGCGCGGGATCGAGGACCCGACGCGTCGACAGCGCGGTCTCCTCCGACACCGGGGCGGATGCGGGTGCGCCGGCCCGGCGGGCCGCGATCCGCGTGTCCTCCGCGGGCGGCTCCGCGGGAAGAGCCGCGGAGCCGCGGCGGGACGCTACCTCGGTCTGCTCTTCGACGTCCGGGAGCGGGACCTCGCGCGCGCGGCGGGCGGCGATCTCCGTGGCCTCGATGTCCGCCGCGGTCGAGGTCCGGCGGCCGGGCGCCGTCCGCTCCTCGGGTAGATCGCTCACGCGTCGCTCCGCACGAGCCGGATCTCGGCGTCGCCGAGGAGGAAGCGATCACCCGCCTCGATCTCCTCGCCGGGGGTCGCCTCGACCTCGGTGCCCATGAGAGTGGCGAAGACGACGCCGTTCGTCGAGCCGAGATCGGTGATGTACCAGCGGTCCTGGCGGAGCACCAGGCGGGCGTGGGTCTTGGAGACGGTGCCGTCGTCGATCGCGATCAGCTGGGCGCGCGGGTACGCAGCATCCGGAGCCGGGCGCCGACCGAGCAGCACGGTGTCGGACGCGATCGTCACCGGCGTCCCGCGCGGGGGCACGAGGGACCACTGCGTGCGGCGGCGTCGGGCGATGATCGTCTCGTCGGCGGGCTCGTCGGGGATCTCGGGGCGCACGTGCAGCGCGGAGACCGAGGTGCGCGCCGACCGCGGCGCGCCGGCGTCGGGGGCGCCGACGATGGCGGAGACCTCGCCCGACAGCTCCGGGAAGGAGTCGGATGCCGGCAGACGCGACCGCCGCGGTGCCCACGGCTCGTCGGAGCCGTCGTCCGACCCGCCGTCCGAGGCGGCAGGCAGGCGCGTCACCGGCGGGGAGGTGAGCGGGGGGACGGGGGCGCCCGGCGCGGCGCCGGCGGAGACGGGGGCCGGGGCGTCGGTGACGGCCCCCGTGACCTCGCCGGTGAACTCGTCGTTCGCCGAGATCGCGAACCCCTCCCAGGGCTTGCGGGAGACCGGCTCCGGCTCGGGAGCGGGCTCCGGCTCGAACTCCGGGTCGGGCTCGGGCTCGGGCTCGGGCGCCGGGGCGGGCTCCGGCTCGGGCTCCGGAGCGGGGGCGGACGCGCGGGCAGGCTCCGGCTCCGGCGCCCGCTCAGGCCGTGCCGGCGGCGCGAACGTCGCCGGCAGCGGTTCGACGGGACCGGTCAGCCAGGCGATGAGGGGATCCGCCGCCGCCGGATCGACCGGCTCCTCCACGCGGGTCCGTGAGACCGGGATCGCCGCGGTCGGCGCAGCCGACTCGACGGGATCGGGCGCCACGTCGACGACCGGTTCCGGCTCGAGCTCCGGTTCGACGACCGGTTCCGGCTCCGGCTCCGGCTCCACGAACGGCTCCGGCTCCACGAACGGCTCCGGATCGGGCTCGGGCTCGACGGACGGCTCGGGTTCCGGCGCCGGCTCGGGTTCCGGCGCGACCTGCGCCTCCGGTTCCGGGGTGGTCACGGGCTGCCACCACGCCGCGGCCGCGGGGCGTCCGACCTCGGTCGCCCCGTCCACCGCGTCCTCCCGATCCGCGCGGTGCGGAGCCGGGAACGGCCACGGCTCGACCTCGGGGAGCGGAGCGGACGCATCCGCGTCGACGCCGCGGGAGGCGCCATCCGGAGCGGGGAAGAGCGGGCGCTCCTCGGGGCGCGGGGTACGCCGCGGCCCCGCCGGCGCGGCGTGCTCGGCGGCGCCGAGCCAGCGTGCTGAGCCGAAGCCGACGACCGAGGCCCACACGGGGAAGAGGAACGCCGCGAGGACGGTGATCCCCGCGGGAAGACCGAAGTCGATCCCGATGCGGTAGCAGGCGACGATGATCGCCACCCAGACGAAGATCGGGCCGACCGGGAACAGCAGCCACAGCAGCAGCAGCCAGCCCGACATCCCCGCCAGGCGCAGCAGCACGACCTGGTTGAGGATCGGCACCCAGGCCTGCCAGCCGGGGCGTCCGGTCTTGCGGAACACGGCCGCGAGGGCGAGGGCGGTCCAGACGTAGACGGCGACGCCCACGACGAGGGTGATCATGCCGAAGACGACGGCGGTGGAGTCTGCGGTGGCGTTCATGATGCCTGACGCGCGGGTATCGGGTCCCGGCGTCTCCCCCTCTCGGAATCTCGTGCACCCGCATCGGGTGACACCTGACGCACGAATGACCTCAACGATACGGTCCGCACGATCCTGCGCCAGACGCCGCCCTCGCGCATCAGGTGTCGGCGTTCTTCGTCGACGGTCTCCCAGTACCGGGTGGTCTCGGCCGGTGTCGGCTCGCCGCCGGAGAACGCGGCGCGATCGGCCGCGACCGCGAGCTCGTCCCCGTGCGGCGTTCCCCAGCGGGACGCGAGCTCGGAGCGGGTCAGGATGCCGGGCGCCGAGCGGCCCGCATCGACGGCTGCGTCGACGTACTCCTCCCAGCCTCCGGCGATGCGCGCCGCCCCGTCGGCGGCGCGGCGCCGCGCGCGACGACGCGCGGCCTTGGCGCCGAGGACGAGGGCGAAGGGCCCGAGGAGCAGGAGGAGGGCGAGGAGGATCAGTCCCGCGACGCGGAGCACAGGCCACAGCCACGACAGATCGGTGCCGGTCTCCTCCTCGTCGCGATCC
This sequence comes from Microbacterium aurantiacum, assembly GCF_021654035.1. GTDB lineage: Bacteria > Actinomycetota > Actinomycetes > Actinomycetales > Microbacteriaceae > Microbacterium > Microbacterium aurantiacum. The sequence goes on along the minus strand of NZ_JAJPDW010000002.1, from coordinate 319,924 downwards.
TCGGAGGCGGAGTCCTCCTGCACCGGGTCGGGCGGGACGACGTCTTCGACGGCGTCGGGGAGCACGTCGGTGACGACCTCCGGGTCGCGCTGCTCGGTGACGTCGAGGCTCGGCGACTGCGCGTACTGGGGGCTGGCGTCCAGCGCCACCCATGCGCCGCCGGCATCCTGCACCTCCACCCACGCCGCGAGGTCGCCCGCGCGGCAGACCCCGTCCTCGCACGCGCTGAGTCCTGCGGGGGCGCTGAGGCGCGTCCCCACCACGACCCGCGACGGGAAGCCGAGCTCCTGGGCGATGAGGGCGGCGGCGACGGCGAACTGCTCGTCGTCGCCGACGGCGGCGACGTAGTTGCCCGACGCCTGAGCCCGAGGATCGTCCTCGCGCTCGAGCAGGCGGGTGAACATCTGATCCACGCGGGCGAGCGAGTGTCCCGACGTGCTGGGCTGGAAGCGGTAGTCCCCGAGCTCCGCAGCCCAGGCGGGCTGCTCCTCGCCCACCGTGAGGGCGTGGCTGAGGTAGCCGCGCTCGCGGAGGAGCGTCACGAGCTGTTCCAGGGCCGCCCCGTCTTCGCCGACGCGATGCCGCTCGACCCAGGTGCGGAGGCTCTCCGGCGCCTCGACGGCAGCGGATGCCGTGCCGGGCGCGACCGCCGCGCTGACTTCCAGCGGGGTGGGTTCGACGGCACGCAGGCGATAGCGGTCGCCGTCCTGCCAGCCGCCCTCGACGGTCTGCACGGCCGCATCCGCGCCCGAGCTGTAGTAGAACCGATCGGCGAGCGCCACCGCGCGCGGGCCCTGGAACTCGGCCTCGACCAGCCGGCCGGCCGACGGCATCCAGATCCCGGGGAGGTCGCCGACGACGATCGTCGCCTCGACCTCGGCCCCCTCCCCCGCGGGGCGCACCGCGGGCACGCGGACGAAGCGCGACGGGGCACCGGAACCGGTGCGGAAGACTTCGCCGTCGTAGCTGTCGAGGACGGCGAGGCGCACGCGTTCGGGCGCGGCGCCGCCCGCCTCGACGGTGAAGAGGACGTCGTCGATGCGCTCGTCGGTGAAGAGGGCCCGGTACTCCGCGAGGGGGCTGGTCGCCGCGGTGAGGGAGATCTCGGGGCCGACCGCCCAGCGGAGGGTCTGCCGTTCGGAACCCGCCGCGGTCATCGGCACGACGGCACCCGCGATGACGACCGCTCCCGCGAGCATCGCCGCGCCGAGGGCCGTGCGGCGACGGTCCGATCCGCGGGCGCGACGCCCGACCTGCACCTCGCCGGATTCGGCGGCGCGGGCGAGGGCCCGCACCCGCTCGTGGTGCGTGCGCCACGCGAGCCAGGCGAAGCACACGAAAAGACCGGCGAGTCCCAGTGCACTCTCCCGGGGAGCACCCAGGGTGATCGGGCCGAGGGCCAGGGGCGCACTCACGACGGTCCGCCCGAAGAACAGCCCGAACCCGAGCATGACGAGACCGAGGGGCACGGCGAGGAGGGCCACGCGCCCCTCCCGCCACGACAGGCGGAGGAGCGCGACGGTGCCGACGAGGAAGACGACCAGCGCCGGAACCAGCAGGTTCCGGTAGTCGCCGACGGGGAGGTCGACGGTGAGGAGGTCCTTCCACGCCAGGACGAGACCGGTCCCGAGCTCGCCGAGACCCCGGAGGAGGTCGGCGGGACCGCCGAGGCGTCCCGGGACGGCGAGCGGTACACCGAGGACGAGGAGGGCACCGGCCGTGACGGCGGCCGTCGCGGCGAAGCGCCACCGCAGCAGCGCGGTTCCGATCGCGATGCCGGCGGCCACCAGCGCGCAGACGGCCACGAGGATCACGAAGGCGGAACCGGCGTAGATGGGCCACGCGGCGACGGCGGCGAGCACGACGATCGCTGCTGAGAAGACGGAGCCGGCCACGACGGCGGCGCGCGCGGTCGCGCGACGGCTCACGAGGTCGCTCCGCGCAGCAGCAGGCCCGAGAGGTCGTCGAGCGTTCCGACGGTGAGGACCGTCATCCCCGTCAGCGCCCGCATGCGCGGGTGTGCGCGCTCGTCGCAGACGACCGCGACCACCGCGGTGTCGACCGGGAACGCCAGCGCCGCCTTCTGCAGCGCAGCGAGCGGCACTGTCGAACCTGTCACGAGCACGGCGACGGACAGGCGCTCCTCGCTCTCGGCGGTGAGGCGGCAAACGTCGCCGAGGGCCATCGTGCTCTCGAGCATCTCCACGCCGCTGAAGCCGTCGAGCATCGGTCGGGGAGCGGCTGCCGGCACGCGGCGGATCGCGCGGAGGCGCCCGCGGACGACCCGGGGGATCTCGGATCCGGTCACCACCGCGACGTCGCGCGCATCCCGGATCGCACGGAGTCCGAGCGATGCGGCGCACGAAACGGCGAGTTCGTACTCGTCGGCGTCGGCGTACTCGCCGCGCGCGGCGGAGAGGATGACCGCCATGCGGGAGCGGCGCGACTCCTCGTACTGACGCACCATGAGGCGGCCGGTCTTGGCCGTGGAGGCCCAGTGGATGTGACGGCGCGAGTCGCCGGGGGCGTACTCGCGGATCGCGTGGAAGGACATGTCCGCGTCGACGAGGCGCCGCGTGGGGCTCCCCTCGAGATCGCGGATGAGGCCCGCGCTGGTGGAGGGGAGGGCGACGGTGCGGGGGTGGACGTAGATCTCGTGGACGTCCTCGAACGCGTGCTCGCGGCGGAGGAGGGCGAGGGGGTCGGCCCGCACCGTGGTGGCGGGTCCGACGGTGACGACGCCGCGGCGGAGGCCGGGGAGCGACAGCTCCTGGGCGACCTCGTTCCCGGGGCGGAGGAAGGGCACCCCGACTTCGACCAGGCCCTGCCCGATGGGGACGTCGATGCGCCCGGGGAGGGCGGCGCGGGGAGCGACGTTGCGCACCACGACCCGGCCGGCCACCCCGGTCCCGGCGACGACCCGCTCGTGCGCGAGGTCGAGGTCGACCGCGTAGGAACGGGCACCGAAGAGGAAGGGGATCGCCACGATCAGCAGCACGAGGGCGGCGACGCCGGCGATCATCCACTCGACGTACCCGAAGCGGATGCCGAGCACCAGGCCCGCGGTCGCGGCGACGAGCATGAGCGCACCGGCGGGGCGGACGGTGCGTCCGAGCCACGCCGCGGCGCGGCGGAGCGCGCGGACGGTCGTCCGCCACGCCGCCGCTGCCCACACCGCCGCGCGCAGGAGCGCGCGATCGCGCCCGCTGACCGCGGAGGTGGCGGTCAGCTCGCCGCGACCGGTGGTGCCGGTGGCGGCCGAGGTGCGGGTGAGGCGGGACTCGGTGAGACTCATACGGCCTCTCGGCGGCGGGGCGGTGCGACATCCAGCAGCACCTGGCCGATGACGGCCTCCTGCGTGACGCCGTCGAACTCGGCCTCGGCCTGGAGGATGAGGCGGTGCGAGAGCACCGCGACGGCGAGCGCCTTGACGTCGTCGGGGGTGGCGTAGGTGCGCCCCTGCGACGCGGCACGCGTCCGGACGGCGCGGGTGAGGGCGAGCGCGCCGCGGATGCTGACGCCCAGGCGCACCTCGTCGGCGGCGCGCGTGGCGTCCACGAGACGGGCGATGTAGTCCAGCACCAGCGCGTCGACGTAGACCTCGGCGGCGAGGTCGGCCATCCCCGCGAGCACCTGGGGGGTGACGATCGGGGTGAGCTCGGCGGTGTCGATCGCCGCCCCGTCGAGGATCCGGACGGTGGCAGCGTGGTCGGGGTAGCCGAGGGAGGTGCGCATCATGAAGCGGTCCAGCTGCGCCTCGGGGAGCCGATAGGTTCCCGCCTGCTCGACGGGGTTCTGCGTGGCGAGGACGAGGAACGGCTCGCCCACCGGGCGCGTGACGCCGTCGATCGTGACGCGGCCCTCCTCCATGACCTCGAGCAGCGCCGACTGGGTCTTCGGGCTCGCGCGGTTGATCTCGTCCGCGAGGACGATGTTGGCGAAGACAGGCCCGGCGTGGAACTCGAACACGCCCTGCTTCTGGTCGTAGACGCTGATGCCGGTGATGTCGCCGGGGAGGAGGTCGGGGGTGAACTGGATGCGGGTGTTGGTGCCCTGCACCGACTGCCCCATGGCCCGCGCGAGCGAGGTCTTCCCCGTCCCGGGGACGTCCTCGAGCAGCACGTGGCCGTCGCTCAGCATCGCGGTGAGCACGAGCTCCACGACGTGGCGCTTCCCCAGCACCGCCCGCTCGACGTTGTCGGCGAGCTGAGAGAAGGTCTGCGCGAACCAGTTCGCCTGCTCCTGCGTGATCGTCATGTTTCCTCGTCCTGCGTCGTGTCGGTCGTCGGGGCGGTCGGGAGGGCGGATGCCGCTCAGGGGTTCGGCGCGGGCTCGGGCTCGGGCTCGGCCGGAGGTGGGGGCGGCGGCGCCTCGGTCGGGGTGCAGTCCGCCGTCACCGTGCCGGTGGCGTTCTGAAGCCCCCAGCCCTGGGCGCTCCAGTCGACCGTCACCGTCGTCTCCATGCGCGTGGCGGCATACGGGACGGTCCAGCTGTCGGCCGTGCGCTCGAGCCTCGCACCGGAAGCATCGTAGAAGCGGAGGTCGGCGTTGCTGAAGGTGACCGCCGCGCGACCGCCACCGGGCGCGTTCGAGGAGTCCCACGTGCGTCCGAGCTCGCCGCCGCCGACGCACGAGGAGATGCCCCACGTCGCCTGCACCTGGTAGGGCGCGCTGCCGGAGCGCGGGGTGACCCGCGCCCAGTCGCTCGCCGTGCCCCAGAACTCGTGGACGTAGCGCACGGCAATCTCGGGGTCGGCGCCGAAGCGTGTGCTCGGGTAGCCGCCGAACTCGACGCGGTTGCGGTTGGGCACGCGCTCGTCCGAGGTCGGCTCGGCGCGGATCAGCCACTCCGCCCGCTGGCCGGTGACGTTCGGGGCCGGATCGACGGCGAAGGTGTAGCCGCGGGGCGCGCGGCCGGACTGCTGCGCGCGAACGGATGCCGTCGCCTCGGTGCGGCCGAACACCCGGTCGTCGAACACCGACTCCACGCATGCGACGAAGCGGTACTCCTCACCGTCGGGGAGGCCGGGGAACGAGGCGGTGGCGCCGTCGGGTCCGGTCTGGCAGCGGTCGCCCTCGCGCACGACGCCGTAGCGGAGCGATGACCCGTCCCCGTTCAGGCGCGCGGTCGCCCGCGCAGTGACGGTCGAGGTCCCGTCGCCGTTGGAGACCGAGTCCAGCACCAGCTGGGCATCCCGCGGGGCCCCGACGCCGTTTCCGGAGACCGTGATCGACCCGCCCGACGGGCTGCCGCCGAGCCCGGGAGGGAGGTCGAAGCGCGAGAACGGCGTGATGGTGATCGGAGAGGTCGTGTTCGTGCCGATGCGGTAGCTGCCGACCTCGACGCGAGTCTGGCCGCGGCGGACGCTCAGGCGCTGGGTCTCGCCGGCGGGGCTCGTGATCTCGAGATAGCCGGTCTCGTTGGGGTCGACGCCGTCGATGACGAGCGAGACGATGTTCCCCGAGCCGTCGCGGGTCTGCACCGGGGCGACCTGGACCTGACCGGGGGTGTTGGGGGCGGCGTACGCCCACGCGGTGGTGCGCACGCCCGAGCGCGATTCGCCGACCGCGTTGACCGCGACGGCGTCGTACTGGCGCTGCTCGCCGTTCGGTGCGGGGATCGAGGGGCAGACGCCGTCGCTGGAGCACTGGGCGACGACCGCGCCCCCGCTGCGGACGACGAAGCCACTGAGCCCCGGGTAGGCCGACCGCGCGGCGCCGGGGTCGATGCGGAGAGTGACCGAGCCGTTCTCGAAGCCGACCTGTCCGATGCTCGCGGGCGCCTTGGGGTAGCCCTGCAGGTCCAGCAGCAGACGACCCTCGCGGTCGCCGGCCGTGGCGCGACCCTGGGCGTCACGCACGGTGAAGGCCGCCGAGCACGTGGCGCCCGGGGCATCCGCACTCCACGAGGCCGTCACCGTCGTGGCGGAGGCGACCGAGAAGCTCACACCGATGCACTCGCCCGTCGGCCGGACGCCGGTGAGCTCGAGCGGCGTCCGCGGCAGCGGGTTGACCTCGCCCGAGGCCCCCACGACCGAGATGCTGCACGACGAGCCGGCGGCCTGCGAGCACTGCTGGGCGACCGATCCGCCGCGCGGCAGGGTCGAGGGCGCCGCCCCGACGCGGAGGATGAGTCGACCGGGCGCGGTCTCGGCGTGGCTCGGCACGGTGACGACGGCCGCTTCGTCGCGACCGGGCACGGCGTCGTCCTTGCCGGTGACGGTGACGGTGCTCCCCGCGAGCGAGACGTCGAACGACACCCCGCCGTAGTCGAGGGCGTACTGGATGCCGTCCCAGTCCTCGCGGAGCTGCCACGTGGTGAGGGTCCGCAGGTCGAAGGTCGCCGTCTCGCCCGGGCCGACCGTGAGCGACCCGGCGCGCAGCTCCGGCTGCGGGTCGAGCGCGACCACGATGATCGGCACGGAGAGGTAGGAGAAGTCCTCGGTCCCGGCGAGCCGCACCGGCACACGGCACGAATCCGACCACGGGGCGCCCGCCCCGGCGTCGTAGCGGATGCGGGTGCCGCCGTCGAGCGAGCAGACCGCCTCTCCGCGGGCGCCGGACGCTCGGATGTCGGGCCCGATCTCGACCGTGCTGCCGCGGGGGCGGGCGACGAGGTCGGCCATGTCGAAGACGACCGACTCGAGCTCGTTCACCTCGGGCGGGACGGCGCCGGCGCGCAGGGCCAGGGTCAGATCGGCGTCGCCCGGGACGCGGAGGAACGCGTAGGTCTCGATCTCGCCGGACGCCCCCTCCCCCGAGACGCGGAACGGGATCAGGCGGGTGCGCTCGGGCAGTTCGCCGCGCAGGCGCGTGCCGGCCACGTCGACGTCGTCGATGTCGCCCCACAGGGCCACGTCGAGGTCGCCGACGTCGCCCGACGCCCAGGTCGCCTTCCCGTCGAGGACGTCCACGCCCTCGACGAAGTCCTCGCGCGTCTCGGCCGTGAGGACGGTGTCGGACACGATCGGGTAGTCCGGCACGCTCTCGCGCACCACCCGCACCACGATCCGTCCGCGCGCGGTGTTGCCCGAGCTCGACTCGAGGTCGTAGAGGAACGACATCGTCGCCGGCTCGGTCCCCGCCTCGATCTCCAGCGACGTGTCGTCGCGGGAGAGGATGCGCTCGGCCAGCCGCGTGTACTCGGCGGTGACCGCGCCGTCGGCATCCGTCTCGGGGAGATCCGGCCGCACGTCGGTGAGGGTCAGCGAGCCGAGGGTCGGATCGACGTCGTTCGCGAGCGGGGAGACGCGGATGCTGTTGCCCTCGCCCGCCTGGACCTGCACGTAGTCGGTGTAGGTGATCGGGCTGGGGTTGGTCTGTCCGTCGAGGACGCCGACGCGCACCGTCCCCTCGCCCGTGGCCCCGAAGGCGTCCACGACGCGATAGCGGAAGGTGACCTGGCCGCGATCGCCGGGGACGCTGGTGTAGACGATGCCCGCGCCGTCGGCGGCGATCGTCGCCGCGCCGCGCTCGGGCTGCTCGAGGATCCGGTCGAGGGTCACGCCGTCGCCGTCGGGGTCGACGCCGAAGCCGTCGAAGTCGATGCGGGTCGTCTGGCCGCTGAGGACCCGGCCCTCGATGGTGTCGGCCACGGGCGGGCGGTTCGCCTCCTCGTCGAGGACGCGCACGCGCACCGTGGCGTCGTCGGCGAGGGAGGGGGCGCCGGTCGTGTAGACCGAATAGGTGATCGTGTAGTCGCCCGGCTCCTGCGGCGCGAGGTAGCGCACGACATCGGACGACGCGAAGGCGAGCGCGTCGGGCGACGAAGAGACGACGGATGCCGGGTTCAGCGTCGGGCGCCCACCCGCCGGGGCGACGTCGTTGGCGAGGGCAGGGATGTCGATCTGCGCCCCGGCCCGCACGACGACGCGGTCGTCGACCGCGATCGGGGCGAGCTCGGGAGCCGGTGGGAGGAGGTAGACCGTCGCCTCGCCCTCGACGCTCGCCCCCTGGTCCTCGGTGCCGTCGCTGACGACGTAGCGGACCGTGCCGAGCCGGCCCGGCTCGCCCGACGCGGTCGAGCCGGAGACCCGCAGCTGGTTCTGGCCGACCGCGTCGACCGAGAGCACCGCGCCCGGGTCGGCGGCGGTGGTGACGTCGCTGAGGAGGAGCACGCGGCGCGTCGGGTTGGAGACCGCGGCGAAGATGTCGAGGGTCGCATCCTCCTGCGGGTGGACGAAGGCCACGACCGGGGAGGTCGCCAGCTCCGCCGGCGCGTCGGCGGGCAGAAGCGTGATGCGGGTCGTGCCGGTGGCCTCGGTGGAGCCGTCGGTGACGGTGAAGTCGACGCGGTACGTGCCGGGCTCGCGCGCGGTGAAGTCGAAGCCGGTCGTCCCGCCCGTCACCGTCGCCGTCGCCGCGGCGTCGTCGAGGACGCGCACGGACTCCAGCGACAGCGACCCCGTCGTCCCGGAGACGTGCGGGGCGACGTCGACGTTGATCGCGCCGCCGACGACGTCGCGGACCGCGAAGGACTCCACGGCCAGGCGCGGCTGGGGCGAGACGCGGACGACGAGCTGACGCTCGGTGGTGTTGCCGGCGGTGTCCGACACGGTCACGGCGAGGTCGATGAGCTGCTCCCCGCCCGCGCCGTCGTCGGAGTGCTGATAGACGACGTCGCCCGACGGCGTCGCGGCGACGCTGCCGATGCCCGACCGGTTGACGACGGAGAGGAGGAGCAGCGGGTCGGACTCGGGGTCGACCCAGCCGGGGAGGATCGGAACGGTCACAGTGCCGCCGCGCGCGACCTCCGGCGCCGGCCACTCGACGAGGCACCGCTCCACCCCGCACCAGACGGGGGCCGAATCCGCATCCTCGCCCACAACGGTGAGCGTGACCGTCGTCGGCTCGGAGGCGAGGCCGTCCGCGGTGGTGCCGTCGGTCACGCGGTAGCTGAAGGTGGCCGAGCCGGTCGCGCCCGGCTCGGTGCGGACGGCGAGACGCTGCGCGTCGTCCGTGACGGTGACGGTGCCGAAGCCGGGGTCGAGGCCCGTGACGGAGGTCGGATCGATGCTGAGGACGTCCTCGTTCGGATCGTGGTCGTTCATCAGCACCGGGAGGGTCGACAGGCTCCCCGCCCGCACGCCGAATGCGTCGGGTTCGGCGACCGGCGGCTTCGGGTCCAGCTGCACCGGCAGCTGCTCCTCGGCGGGAACGGCATCCGGATCCACACGATCGTCGAGCGACCAGTTCTGACTCGACGGCACGAGCTGCCCGTCGGGCACGGTCCACGCCCACCCCGAGCGCGTCTCGTTCAGGATGATCGATCCCCCGCCGTCAACGAACACCGGCCGGCGCTCATCGCCCAGCGACTCGCCGCCGTAGTCGAGCGTGCGGGGCTCCGCATCCGATCCCCAGAGGATGCCTGTGCCCGTCCCCTCGGGCAGCCACGCGGCGTACACCTCGCCGTCGCGCTGGATGGGCCGAGCCGGGATGCCGAGGACGGTCGCCCCGGTGCCGAAGGCGATGTCGGCACCCGACCCGTCCGGCGCGACGCGCACGAGCGCCGTCTCGGTGGCGACGTAGATCTCCTCCGCCGTGGACGAGGGCTCGGCGACCGTCATCGCCCCGGTGGCGGGAAGCGGCGGCGCATCCTCGGCGTCGCGGAGCCACATGCGGCCGGACTCGCCGTCCACCACCGCCCACGTGTCGCCGGCGGCGGTGACCGCCGGCGCGGCGATCTCGTCGATCTCCAGGGCGTCGCGCCCGCGCACCTCGCTCCGGCCGATGTCGTAGCGGAGCACCGAGGCATCCGCGCGGGAGTAGGCGAACAGCACGCCGCGGTCGTCGATCGCGACGGCGTCGGCGGTGTACGCCGCGGCATCCTCGTCGGTGGAGGGGAACGGGTCGAGCGCGCGAGGCTGCTCCCCGCCGAGAATGCCGACGTAGACGGTGCCGGAATCGGTGAGGTACGCCACCCGATTTCCGGATGCGGCGACGTCGATCGTGCCGGGAGGCGTGGAATCCGAGGCCCGGAGGGCCTCTTCGTCGAGATCGGCGGGGAGGGCCTCGTCGATGCGGGTGATCTTGCTGAAGGAGTCGCTGAAGAGGTAGACCCCGGCGGGAGAGGAGACCACCGCATCGGGATTGCTGATGCTCCGAACGGTGTCGAGCTCGCCGACCGCGGTGTTCACGCGCGCGTAGCGGCGACCGTCGCCGGTCTGCAGCGCCCACACCGACGTCGACGCCTCGGGGGTCTCCTGCGCGTCGAGGCCCGGCCACACCACGGCGATCCCCACGACGAGGGCTCCGGCGGCGACGCTCGCGGCGAGGGCGGCGATCGTGCGGCGACGCATCAGAACACCCCCACGGCCCACAGGGCCCCGATGACCGCGCCGACGGCGACGACGAACGACAGACCCGCCGCGATCCACGGCACGGTCGTGCTCGCGCGCGGCCCTCGCGCAACCGGGGTGGAGATGTCGGTGTCCTCGTCACGCGCGAGGGAGGTGACGTCCGCGCCCGGCCGGCGCTTGCGGCGGTCGTCGCGCTCGAGCTGCGATCGCACCGGGCCGCGGAGGGAGGAGTCGGCGAAGTCCACCGGCGCCCCGGCGGGAGCCCACTCCTCGTCGGGGATCTCCAGGCGGGTGATCGACAGGCCGAGCTCGGCCTGCACCCGCTGGAGCGCCTCCGCGAACGCGCGGGCCGAGTCGAACCGCTTCCCGGGGTCGCGCGCCATCGCCGTCGCGAGCGCCACCTGGAGCGAGGCCGGCACATCCGTCCGGGGGATGTCGGTGTATGCCGCGCGGGCGATACGGCGGCGCAGCTGCTCTTTGGTGTTCTGCCCGCGCTCGCGACGCTCGAATGGGCTGTGCCCCGCCAGCAGCGAGTACACCGTCGCGCCGAGGCTCCACACCTCGCTCGAGATCGTCCCGGCGGTCTGCTCGGCGATCACCTCGGGCGCGCTCCACGGGATCGACATCGCCAGCACCTCCTCGGCCTCCAGCCGCAGAAGCGAGGACGAGATCCCGAAGTCGGCGAGGACAGGGGCCCCGAAGGTCGTGATGAGGATGTTGCTGGGCTTCACATCGCGGTGCACGAGGCCGGCACGGTGGGCGGACTCCAGCGCACCCGCCATCCGCACCCCGGTGGAGAGGACCTCCTCGACCGGGATCCGCTCGAGCCGATAGCGCTGGGCGAGCGACCCGGGGCAGTACTCCATGACGATGTACGGGCGACCGTCGGCGGAGATCCCCGCCTGGTAGACGGTGACGATCGCGGGGTGCGCCGACAGGTGCGCGAGCACATCCGCCTCGGCGTTGAACATGCGACGAAGCTCCGGGTCGCGCACGTCGCTCGGCATCACCTTCACCGCGACATTGCGGCGCGGCATGTCCTGCTCATAGAGGAAGACGTCGGCGAATCCACCCGATCCGAGAGGGCGGACGTACGTCAGGCCGGGCAGGATCGGGGGCGCGGACGGGAGGCGTGTGGACACGTCACCTCCTCGCTCGGACGCCCGCCGGCGCGCGGAAGCACTCGCCGGGGAAACCCGGACATGCTAACAAACCGCGCCCGCGGGTACGTCCGCGCCGCGACCGGCCCGTCACGCGTGTGGGTCCCGCGGGTCGAACGGCGCATCGAGCGAGCGGGTGAGCTCGTCGAGCATCGCGGCGATCTGGGGCTCGACGTACTGGGTGACCGCCGCCTGCACGCGCACGCGGTGGTGGAGGAGGATCGTGCACACCTCCCGGCCGACCATGTTCGCGAAGTCGTCGGCGAGGGACACCTCCTGCCGCAGCGCCGCCTTCGCTTCGTCCGTAAGCGGCGGGAGGGCCGGGATCGCGGCATCCACCTCCTCGGCGAGACCCGCGATGGTGAAGAGGAACGGGGCGCCCGGCTGCGGCTCGGGGTCCAACGGCAATCCCTCGAACTCGGGCTCGAGCCCTTCGGAGGGGAGGTAGGTGCGCGCGCGGTTGCGGGCTGCCTGCTGGTCGAGCTCGGCCTGCAGCATGGGCAGGTTCTGAGCGGTGTATTCCGCGACCGAGCGGTCGACGATCGTCTTCACGCGCGTGGAGAGTCCGTGCTGCACGCCGTGCGGGACATCGGCGCCGAGCCCCACGGCTGAGAGCACCGGCGAGCCGAAGCAGCGCCGGCACGGGGCGACGCGTCCGCGGTGCGTGGCCGGTTCCCAGCGCGGCAACCACGCCAACCAGGCGTCCACGGCCTGGCTGACCTGCGTCTCGAGCGAGCGCTCCACCGTTCCACGGTAGCCCGTCGGGCGTGTCATCCGCGGGATTCCGGGCTTCGGCGCGCTCTCACTCCTCGTCCGACTCCCGCTCCCACGGCCACTGGGCACGTCCGCCGCGGGTGCGCACCATCGCGATGGCGGCCACAGCCGCGAGCAGGGCGGATGTCGCGACCGCGAGCCCGAATGCTCCGGTGACGTGACGGAGGACGACCGCGGTGGCGACCCCGAGCTCGCCGCCGACGATGAGGATGCCGAGCGCCGCCACGAGGGGGTAGGCGAGGAAGCAGGCCAGGGCCGTCCACAGCGCCGAGGCGTAGCTCGGCTGGGGACGACCGAGCCCCGGGCGGAGGGTGAGCAGGAAGGCGAGCGTCATCCCCGCCATCGCGAGGATGCCGGGGATCTGGCCGAGCCCGGGCTCGGCGATCACGCTCGCGTCGAGGAGGAGGCTCGTCATCCCGAGCGCGAACACCGCCAGGGCGAAGAACGTCGCCGTCGACAGAACCAGGGCCAGCCGAGGGCTCATCGGCCCCGGCTGACCCCGGTCATGGTCGTGTTCGGAGGTCACGCGCGGACCAGCTGCGGTCCTGCCTCGAGCGTCCGCTCGTACTCCCGCTGCGCTTCGACGTTCAGCTCGGTCACACGGCGGCCGCGCGCCGCGACCCACGCGCCGAACCAGATCGTCAGCTCGCGGCCGATGATGAACGCCGCGATCGCACCCGGTGCGAGCAGCTGCTCCTCCGCAAGGGCCGCACCCTCGCGGGCGGTGAGCATCCAGAACGGCGCCTGGAAGAGCTGGCCGAGGATGTGGCCGGCGTAGGCGGCGGCGCCCACGAGCAGGCCGAAGATGACCCACTGTCCCCAGCGACCGCGGTTGATGATCGCGCCGAGGAGCCAGAAGGCGACGAAGAAGACGACGGTGGGAACCCAGAGGGACCACGTGCCGAGCATCGCGAGCGCTTCGGTGCCGATGTTCTCTCCGCTGACCTCGCCCGCGATCGCGCGGAACCCGATCCACGCGCCGAGGTACAGCACGGCGAAGGCGAGCGCGGCGAGGAGGCCGATCGCCCCGGCGGCGGCGCGGTTGCCCCGGGGGCGAGGAGCCTCCGGCGCCTGGACGAAGATCGGCTGCGGCGCGAAGGCGGTCGTGGCGGCGGCGCCGGCACCCACGCCGGCGGCGGCACCCGCGGCGCCGTAGCCCGAGCCCGGCTCGCTCGCGGTGACCGTCGGCGCGTCCCGATCCGGGTCCGTGGCGTAGGCGGTGGTCGCCGCGGACGAGTCGTGGACGGGCGCGGCGGCGGTCGTGTCGTCGTACGCGGAGGACGTCGCCGCCGGTGCGGCGGCGGGCGTGTCGTACGACAGCGACGAGGCCTCCGGCGAATCCCACGGGTCGGGCTCGGCCGCGGGGGCAGAGTCGGCGGGTGCGGCATCCGTCGACGCGGGGCTGTGCGCCATGTGCGCGTCCGCCGGGTCGGCGGCCCCCTCGGAAACGACGGGATCGTGGTGGACGGGATCCTGGTGGACGGCGGGCGGGGCGGATGCCGCGGCCTCGGCCTCGGCCAGGCCTTCGTTGGCGCGACCGACGACGTCACCGTCGGCCGGGGTCGGCTCCTCGACCGGCTCGCCGTAGGACGACTTGGGGTCACTCATCGAAAGCACTCCTCACGCGGGTTCGGTTCCGCTCCTGCAGGGTAGCCTCTGGCACCCCCGGGACCGCGGAGGCGTGCCGCGTCGCGGGATGTCGGGCGCGCCGCGCGGGACGACGACCTTGTTAAGGTGTGGTGATGGACTCCCTCCCCGCGCGCATCGTCGCGTCCGCGGCATCCGTCCTGGTCGTCCTGTCATTGGCGGCCTGCGCCCCCGAGCCCGACGATTCCGCGACGCTCGGCCCGACGCCGTCGGGCACGCCGACGCCCATCGTGACCCTCACCCCCGACGCCACCCCGACTCCGCTCGCGCAGATCCCCGACGACTGCCGGTCGATGCTCACCGAGACCGTGCTCTCGCAGCTCGACGACATCCCGCTCAACGACCCCGAGGCCGGTGTGTCGACCGGGCCGCGTCCCGACGGATCACTCGTGTGCCTCTGGCGAGACCCGGGCGCCGACACGACGTTCCTGCAGACGACGATCAGCGGCCTCGCACGGGGGCCGGCGCTCGATCTCCTCAACGACCTCGCCGACGAGCAGGACTTCACCTGCTACACGCCCGAGGGCGGGACCCGCTGCGAGAAGACGTGGGAGAACGAGACGTATCCCGTCACCGACGGCCGGACGCTCTTCTGGCGCGACGGCATCCTCATCGACACGACGTTCTCGAACCTGGCGCCGTCCGGATACACCTCGGCGATCATCGCCGGAATCTGGGGCTGACCGGCCGGAGGCCTGGACGGGTCACCATCCCCAGATGTGCTTCTCCAGCCGGGCGTCGAACTCCTCGGGGTATGCACCGTCGGCCGAGGTGACGATCCACATGCCGTCCCGGACGATGTGGTGCTCGCTCGCCCCCGCCTCGCCCGCCGCGTTCCCGCGGTCGCAGCGGAGCGCGTCATCGGCGCGGACGCACGTGAAGCCCTGACCGCGCAGCGCCGCGTCGACGAGACCGGCGGCATCCTCCCCCACGCGGGTGAACGCGGTCGTGATGGCCCCGGCATCCGATCTCCAGGCGCATGTGACGACCACGTCCGGACCGAGCGCGTCGATGAGGGCGTCGGCGCCCGTCGGCGGGGCGTCGGTGCTCTGGTCGAGCAGCGACCCGCCGCGCCACGTGAGCTCGCTCCAGAGACTGTCAGGGTAGGCCGCGCGGCAGTCGACGCCGCCCTCGGCGAGGGCGCGGCGCACCTCGCCGTCTTCGCGGTCGAGAGCAGCCGCCTGCCGGGCGCTCGCGTCGCGGAGGGTGTCTCCCACCCAGGCGACGGAGACCGGGATCATCGGCGCCGCCAGCCACACCAGAGCGCCCACCACCGCCGCGCAAAGAATGCCGACCGGCACCGCGATCCAGCGGTTGCGTCCCGCGACCCGCGTCATCTTCCGCCCTCCCGAACGTCCTCTCCCACGGTACGCGCGGGGTCCCGCACCGCTCGCGCGGCACGCGCGCGGAAGCCTGCGCGCCGCGGAAAGTTATCCACAGGCGGTCCGGCACCGCGTGCCGATGTGTCTAGGATCGCGTCTCATGCGCCCGTGCGCCGGCGGTTTCACCTGTTGGACACATGAGCGTCAGAATTCGTGCGTTTTGCGAGCCTACGGTCGCACAATCGCGCTGATTCAGCCGTCACCGAAACCTGCGTTCTGACACCGAGGAGATTCATGTCCGTCCCACCCCGCTCCGGGAGGCGATCGCTCCTCGCGACCGTCGTCGCCGCAGCTCTCGCCGCCGCCGGCACACTGGCGCCGCTGCCGGCCGCAGCTGCCGAGGGCTCCCGCGTCCTCATCAACGAGGTGTACTTCAAGGGAGGCAGCGCCAACGCCGCCTACTCGAGCAAGTTCATCGAGCTCTACAACGACAGCGACGTGGCGCAGAGCCTCGACGGCTGGTCGGTCCAGTACAGCCCTGCGACGCGCAACGCCGGCGCACAGCCCTCGACCTCGAACACCGTCGCCCTCTCCGGCGAGATCGCAGCGCGCGACTACTACCTGATCGGTCTGCCCGGCAACGGCGGCGCGAACGCCGTCGGCGCCGCCCTCCCGACGCCGGACATCACCGGGTCGATGAACCCGGGCGGCGAGAACGGCGTCGTCTGGCTCGCCTCGACCACCGAGCGCCTCGGCCTTCCCACCGGCGACATCGCCGGTGTCGTGAATGTCGTCGACCTCCTCGGAACCGGCACCGCGAACACCTTCGAGGGCGCCGCCGCCCCCGTCACCGGTGGCAACTCCGTCCCCAACTCCCTCGCCCGGACCGGCTTCGTCGACACCGGTGACAACGCCGCGGACTTCAGCCACCCGGCCACGATCACTCCGCAGGCCTCGGCATCCGTCACGCCCGACCCGGAGCCGACCCCGGATCCGACCGGCGACCCCGAGCCCACCGGAGAGCCGACGCCCACCGGAGAGCCGACGCCCACCGGTGAGCCGACGGAACCTGGAACCCCCGCGCTGACCCCCATTCGCGAGATCCAGGGCACCGGCGCCGCCAGCCCGCTCGTCGGATCGACTGTCACCACGCGCGGTGTCGTGACCGCCGCCTACACCACCGGCGGCTACAACGGCTTCGCCATTCAGACCCCCGGCACCGGCGGACCGCTCGACCTGGCGACGCACACCGCCTCCGAGGGCATCTACGTCTTCTCCTCAGCCGCGGCCGCGAAGGTCGCGATCGGCGACCACGTCGAGGTCACCGGTCCGGTCGTGGAGTTCAACGGTCTGACCGAGATCTCCCCCACCTCCGCCGACGCCGTCACGGTGCTCGACGAACCCGCCGAGCCGGTCACCCCGGCCGAGGTCGTCTGGCCCGGCACGGATGCCGAGCGCGAGACGCTCGAGTCGATGCTGCTCGCCCCGCAGGGCGCGTACACCGTCAGCGACGTGTACTCGACCAACTTCTACGGTTCGATCGGTCTCGCCGCGGGCACGCAGCCGCTGCTGACCCCGACCGAGGTCGCCGCACCCGGCTCGCCGGAGTACGACGCCGCAGTCGCCGACAACGCCGCCCGCAAGGTCACCCTCGACGACGGCGCCTCGATCAACTTCAACAGCAACGCCAACAAGTCGGTTCCGCTGACCTACCTCTCCACCACCGATCCGGTGCGCGTGGGCGCGGCCGTCACCTTCACCGCTCCGGTGGTGCTGGACTTCCGCAACGACCTGTGGAACTTCCAGCCCACGCGGCACCTGACGGCGGAGAACGCCGCCGACGTGCAGCCGGTGACGTTCGAGAACACCCGCACCGCGGCTCCGGCCGAGGTGGGTGGCGACATCCGCATCGCCGGGTTCAACGTGCTGAACTACTTCACCACCACCGGCGCCGACGCGATCGCCGCCGGTGCGAGCTGCAGGTTCTACAACGACCGCGCGGGCAACCCCGTCACGGTGAACACCTGCAGCAACGGCCCCGCCCCGCGCGGTGCCGCCGACGACGCCAACCTCGAGCGCCAGCAGGCCAAGATCGTCGCGGCGATCAACGGCCTCGACGCCGATGTGGTCTCGCTCGAGGAGATCGAGAACTCCCTCATCTCCGGCACCGACCGCGACGTCGCGGTGTCCACCCTGGTGGACGCCCTCAACGCCGCGCTCGGCGACGATGTGTGGGCGTTCGCGCCGTCTCCGGCATCCGTTCCGTCCGGCGAAGACGTCATCCGCACCGCGTTCATCTACAAGAAGGATGCCGTCGAGCTCGTCGGCGACGCGGTCATCGACGGCGACGCGGCGTTCTCGAACGCCCGCTACCCGCTCGCTCAGGCGTTCGCCCCGGTGGACGGCGGCGAGGACGACGTCTTCGTCGCGATCGTCAACCACTTCAAGTCGAAGGGATCGGGCTCGGGCGCCGACGCCGACCAGGGCGACGGGCAGGGCGCATCCAACGCCTCGCGCGTGGCCCAGGCCGAAGCGCTGGTGGACTTCGCCGAGGAGCTGAAGGTCGACGTCGACACCGACTACGTCTTCCTCATCGGAGACTTCAACTCCTACACGCAGGAAGACCCGATGCAGGTCTTCTACGAGGCCGGCTACGTCAACCAGGGGGCCGAGAAGACCGACAAGTACACCTACTCGTTCTCCGGCCAGAGCGGCTCGCTCGACCACATCCTGGCCTCCCCGGCCGCGGATGAGCTCGTCACCGGCGTCGACATCTGGAACATCAACGCCGCCGAGTCGATCGCGCTGGAGTACAGCCGGTTCAACTACAACGTCACGAACCTCTACGACGCCTCGCCCTACCGCTCCTCCGACCACGACCCGGTCGTCGTCGGCCTCGCCTTCCCCGAAGACGAGGAGCCGGGAACGGTCGACCTCAACCTGCTGAACATCAACGACTTCCACGGTCGGATCGACGCCAACACGGTGAAGTTCGCCGGAACGGTCGAGCAGCTACGCGCGCAGTACGGCGACGAGAACACCCTGTTCCTCTCCGCCGGCGACAACATCGGCGCCTCCCTGTTCGCGTCGGCGGTGGCCGAGGACGTTCCGACCCTGGACGTTCTCAACGCGCTGGAGATGGCCGCATCGGCGGTCGGCAACCACGAGTTCGACCGGGGCCTGGACGACCTCACCGGTCGCGTCGCGGACGTCGCGGACTTCCCGTACCTCGGCGCGAACGTCTACGCCAAGGGCACGCAGGAGCCCGTGCTCGACGAGTACGCGCTGTTCGAGGTCGACGGTCTGACCGTGGCCGTCATCGGCACCGTGACCGAGGAGACCGATGCGCTCGTCTCGCCCGGCGGGATCGAGACGATCGAGTTCGGCGACCCCGTCGACGCGGTGAACCGCGTCGCGGCCGAGCTCGAAGGCGTCGCGGACGTCATCATCGCCGAGTTCCACGAGGGCGCAGGCGACGGCGTGGTCGAGGGCTCGACGCTTGCGGAAGAGGTCGCCGCCGGCGGCGTCTTCGCGAAGATCGTGACCGAGACCTCTCCCGCGGTGGACGTGATCTTCACCGGCCACACCCACAAGCAGTACGTGTGGGACGGTCCGGTGCCTGGCACCGACACCACCCGCCCGATCGTGCAGACCGGCAACTACGGCGAGTTCATCGGACAGATCGAGCTGGAGCTCGACGCAGTCGACGGTGCGGTGATCTCGTACGAGGGCCGCAACGTCGCGCGCATCGGCGGAGCGGACGCCCCGACCGACGCGCAGCTCGCGGAGCAGTACCCCCGCGTCGCGGAGGTCTCCGCGATCGTCGCGGACGCCCTCGCGGAGGCCGCTGTCATCGGGAACGAGCCGATCGGATCGGTGACCGCCGACATCACCAGCGCCTTCTCCGGCGGCAGCTACGTCGACGGCGTCTACGTCGGAGGAACCCGTGATGACCGCGCCAGCGAGTCCACTCTCGGAAACCTCGTCGCCGAGTCGCTGGTGTCGAGCCTCTCCGCTCCCGAGCGGGGCGGCGCCGAGATCGGCGTCGTCAACCCCGGCGGTCTGCGCGCGGAGCTGTTCTACGCGCCGGACGGCGTGGTCACCTACGCCGAGGCCAACGCGGTCCTGCCCTTCGTGAACAACCTGTGGACGACGACCCTCACCGGGGAGCAGTTCATCCAGGTGCTCGAGCAGCAGTGGCAGCCGGACGGCTCGAGCCGCTCCTACCTGCAGCTCGGCCTGTCGTCGAACGTGTCGTATACGTTCGACGCCGGCGCGGCGCGCGGTGAGCGCATCACCGGTGTCTGGATCGACGGTGAGCCGATCGACCCGGCCGGGGAGTACCGGATCGGCTCGTTCAACTTCCTCCTGCAGGGTGGCGACAACTTCACCACCTTCCGCGAGGGAGCAGACACCCGCGACTCGGGTCTGGTCGACCGTGACGCGTGGATCGAGTACATCCGCGCCAACTCGCCGCTGAGCCCGGACCACGCCTCGCGGGGTGTGCAGGTGACCGGCGTCCCGGCATCCGCCGAGCGTCTCACCGACGTCTCGTTCCAGGTCTCGGGTCTCGACCTGACGTCGCTCGGAAGCCCCGCCAACACCACGCTCGTCCCGAGCGTGGAGGGAAGCGCGGCGACCTTCGCTCCGGTCGCGGTGACGAACGGCGCGGCGACGGTGACGATGACCATCCCGCTGGACGCCCCCGCGGCGACCACCGTGGTTCTCACGGCGCCCGACAGCGGCACCGAGGTGCGTCTGTCGCTCGCGGTCCGCGACATCCTCGAGCCGGTCGACCCGGAGGAGCCCGGCGAGGGCACCGAGCCTCCGGCGACCACCCCGGCTGCACCCGGTGTCGAGGAGCTGACCCCGGCGCTCCAAGGTTCGAACGCCGGCATCAGCGGTGACGTCGTCCCCGGAGGCACCGTCACGGTGCTGGTGGGCGAGCAGTACGCCGGCCAGTGGGTCACTGCGTGGCTGTACTCCACGCCGCAGCAGCTCGGCGGCTGGCACCTCGTGCAGGCGGACGGCACCATCTCGGTGACGCTCCCGAACGACGTGTCGGGTGAGCACCGCCTGGTGATCCTGGATGTCGAGGGCGGCGTCCTGGTCTGGTACGACCTCGACATCCCCGCCGCGGGTGGACAGCCCGCGACCGGCGGACAGACCGGTGGCCTCGCCGTCACAGGTGGCGAGCCCGGTGACCTGACCGGCCTGTGGCTGGCCGTGATGCTGATGATCGGGGCGGGAGCCGCCCTCCGCATCGGCAGCATCCGACGCCAGCGGGCCTAACACCCCACGACGAAGCGCCGGCGGATCTCGATCCGCCGGCGCTTCGTCGTTCCCGCCGCGCTCACCCTCCCCGCCGCCGGCTGAACCGAACTCCTCCAATCCGGCCCCACAGGGCCCGGAACCGGCCCCACAGGCCCCCGCACCCCCGAATCAGAGGAGTTCGGTACGCCGGGGCGGACGCGTCTCGCGGAACCGGGTCGCCCGCCTGCCCGGCGCCAGACCCTGGGACCTCGTCAGCCCTGGCCGGGCCTAACTCCTCAAATCCGGCCCCGAAAGGCTTGGAACCGGCCCCACAGGCACCCACCGCGCCGGATCGGAGGAGTTCGGCTCGCGGGGCGGGCCGAACTCCGGGCGGGAACGACGAAGGGCCCCGGCGAAAGCCGGGGCCCTTCGGGACGTGCCTCAGGTCAGTTGTAGGTGCCCGGGGTGAAGTCGTCCGTGGAGAAGCTGTCGAAGTCGACGTAGCTCAGGTCGGCGTCGCTGTACGCGCCGTCCGAGGCGAAGATGCGGTTGGGGTACCGCTCGCTCTTGGCCTCCTCCGTCGCCTCGACCGTGACGTTGCGGTACTTCGCAAGTCCGGTTCCGGCGGGGATGAGCTTTCCGATGATGACGTTCTCCTTGAGGCCGACCAGAGGGTCGCTCTTGCCCTCCATCGCCGCCTGGGTGAGCACGCGGGTCGTCTCCTGGAAGGAGGCGGCCGACAGCCACGACTCCGTCGCGAGCGACGCCTTGGTGATACCCATCAGCTCCGGACGACCCGACGCGGGGCGCTTGCCCTCGCCGACGGCCTCGCGGTTGATCTGCTGGTAGCGCTTGAAGTCCACCAGCTCACCCGGAAGCAGCGTCGTGTCACCGTGGTCGACCACGGTGACCTTCCGCAGCATCTGGCGCACGATGACCTCGATGTGCTTGTCGTGGATCGGCACACCCTGCGAGCGGTAGACGCCCTGCACGCCGCCGACGAGGTACTTCTGCACCTCGCGGGCACCCATGACACGCATGACCTCCTTGGGGTCGAGCGTGCCGACCTGCAGGGGCTGGCCGACCGTGACGTGCTGGCCGTCCTCGACCAGCAGCGTCACGCGCTTGAGCACGGGGTACACGTGCGGCTCGTCGCCGTTGTCGGGCGTGAGGATGACCTTCTTGCTCTTGTCGGTCTCGTCGATCGTGATGCGGCCGTCGGCCTCGGCGATCGGCGATGCGCCCTTGGGGGTACGCGCCTCGAACAGCTCCTGCACACGGGGAAGACCCTGCGTGATGTCATCCGCGGATGCCGAACCACCGGTGTGGAAGGTACGCATCGTCAGCTGGGTACCGGGCTCACCGATCGACTGGGCGGCGATGATGCCGACGGCCTCGCCGATGTCGACGATCTTGCCGGTGGCCAGCGAACGGCCGTAGCACTTCGCGCAGACGCCGACGGCCGAGTCGCAGGTGAGGACCGAGCGCACCTTGATGCTCTCGACACCCGACTCCACCAGACGGTTGATCAGCACGTCGCCGACGTCGTCACCGGCTTCGGCGACGACCTCGCCCGCGGGGTTGACGACATCCGCCGACAGGGTCCGCGCGAACACCGAGTTCTCGACGTTGGCGTCCTTGATGAGCTCGCCGTCGGCACCGGGCGCCGCGATCGGCAGCTCGAGACCCTTGGTCGTGCCGCAGTCCTCTTCGCGGATGATGACATCCTGCGAGACGTCCACCAGACGACGGGTCAGGTAGCCCGAGTCGGCGGTACGGAGGGCGGTGTCGGCCAGACCCTTGCGGGCACCGTGGGTGGCGATGAAGTACTCCGCGACCGACAGACCCTCGCGGTACGAGGAGATGATCGGGCGAGGGATGATCTCACCCTTGGGGTTGTTCACCAGGCCTCGCATACCGGCGATGTTCCGGATCTGCAGCCAGTTACCACGCGCACCGGAGGACACCATGCGGTTGATGGTGTTGTCCTCGGGGAAGTTGGCGCGCATCGCCTTCTGGACCTCGTCGGTGGCGGCGGTCCAGATCTTGATGAGCTCCTGACGACGCTCGGCGTCGGTGGTGAGACCCTTCTCGAACTGGCCCTGGACCTTCGCGGCCTGCTTCTCGTAGCCCGCGACGATCTCCGCCTTGTTCGGCGGGGTCAGGATGTCGCTCAGCGCCACCGTGACACCCGAACGGGTGGCCCAGTAGAAGCCGGCGTCCTTGATGCGGTCCAGCGTCGCCGCGACCTCGACCTTGGGGTACTCCTCGGCCAGCTTGTTGACGATCTGGCTGAGCTTGCCCTTGTCGGCCTGCTCACGGACGAACGGGTAGCCCTTGGGCAGCGCGTCGTTGAAGATCGCCTGGCCGAGCGAGGCGTCCAGGAGACCGTGGCGCTCGTAGCCCTCGGGGGCGTCGCCCTCGAGGAAGGTGAGACCCGGAACGCGGATGCGGACCTTGGCCTGCAGGTCGAGGGTGCCCTCGTCCTTGGCCAGGATCGCCTCGGAGACCGAACCGAACACGCGGCCCTCACCGGTCGCACCCTCCTTGACCGTGGTCAGGTGGTGCAGGCCGATGATCATGTCCTGCGAGGGCAGGGTGACCGGCCGGCCGTCGGACGGCTTCAGGATGTTGTTCGAGGCGAGCATCAGGATGCGGGCCTCGGCCTGGGCCTCGACGGACAGCGGCAGGTGGACGGCCATCTGGTCACCGTCGAAGTCGGCGTTGAACGCCGCGCAGACGAGCGGGTGGAGCTGGATGGCCTTGCCCTCGACGAGCTGCGGCTCGAACGCCTGGATGCCGAGGCGGTGGAGCGTGGGCGCACGGTTCAGCAGAACCGGACGCTCGCGGATGATCTCCTCGAGCACGTCCCAGACCTCGGGGCGCGTGCGCTCGACGGCGCGCTTGGCAGCCTTGATGTTCTGCGAGTGACCGAGGTCGATCAGGCGCTTGATGACGAACGGCTTGAAGAGCTCGAGCGCCATCTGCTTGGGCAGACCGCACTGGTGCAGCTTCAGCTGGGGACCGACGACGATGACCGAACGGCCCGAGTAGTCCACGCGCTTTCCGAGCAGGTTCTGGCGGAAGCGACCCTGCTTTCCCTTGAGCATGTCGCTCAGGGACTTGAGGGCGCGGTTGCCGGTACCGGTGACGGGGCGACCGCGGCGGCCGTTGTCGAACAGCGCGTCGACGGCCTCCTGCAGCATCCGCTTCTCGTTGTTGACGATGATCTCGGGGGCGCCGAGGTCGATCAGACGACGAAGACGGTTGTTGCGGTTGATCACGCGACGGTAGAGGTCGTTCAGGTCGCTGGTCGCGAAGCGGCCACCGTCCAGCTGCACCATCGGGCGCAGCTCCGGCGGGATCACCGGGACGACGTCCAGGACCATGGATGCCGGGCTCATGCCGGTCTGCAGGAACGAGTTGACGACCTTCAGGCGCTTGATCGCGCGGATCTTGCGCTGACCCTTGCCCTCGGAGATCTGCAGGTGGAGGCTGTCGGCCTCGGCCTGCAGGTCGAAGGTCTCCAGGCGACGCTTGATCGACTCCGCACCCATGTGGGCCTCGAAGTACTGACCGAAGCGGTCCTGCAGCTCGTGGAAGATCTCGTCCTCGCCCTTGAGCGAGCCGACCTCGAGCGTGCGGAACTCCTCCCACACGCGCTCGAGACGGGCGATCTGGTCGTCCGCGTTCTTGCGGATCGACGTCATCTCCTTCTCAGCGGCGTCCTTGACCTTCTTCTTCTGGTCGGCCTTGGCACCCTCCGCCTCCAGGGCGGCGAGCTCGTCCTCCAGCTTCTGCAGGCGCGCGGCGACGCGGGCGTCGCGGCGGTCGGCGAGCGTCTTCAGCTCGAGACGGATGTTGTTCTCCTGCGTGGCGAGGTCGCGGTGACGCGCATCCTCGTCGACGGAGATGACCATGTACGCGGCGAAGTAGATGACCTTCTCGAGGTCCTTCGGCGCCATGTCCAGCAGGTACCCGAGGCGCGAGGGCACGCCCTTGAAGTACCAGATGTGGGTGACGGGCGCGGCGAGCTCGATGTGGCCCATGCGCTCGCGGCGGACGGAGCTCTTGGTGACCTCCACGCCGCAGCGCTCGCAGACGATGCCCTTGAAGCGGACGCGCTTGTACTTTCCGCAAGCGCACTCCCAGTCGCGGGAGGGTCCGAAGATCTGCTCGCCGAAGAGGCCGTCCTTCTCCGGCTTCAGCGTGCGGTAGTTGATGGTCTCGGGCTTCTTGACCTCGCCGAAGGACCAACGACGGATGTCGTCAGCGGTGGCCAGGCCGATGCGAAGCTGATCGAAAGTAGTTGATTCGAGCACTAGTTCTCAGTTCTCCTGTGAAGAATTCTGTTTCGGACCCGGCGGCTTAGATCTCGTCGATCGACGAGGACTCGAAGCGGCTGGAGATATTGATGCCGAGCTCTTCCGCAGCGCGGAACGCGTCGTCATCCGTGTCACGGAGGTTGACCGCGGTGCCGTCGGCCGAGAGGACCTCGACGTTCAGGCAGAGCGACTGCATCTCCTTCATGAGGACCTTGAACGACTCGGGGATGCCGGGCTCCTGGATGTTCTCGCCCTTGACGATCGCCTCATAGACCTTCACGCGGCCGAGGATGTCGTCGGACTTGATCGTCAGAAGCTCCTGGAGGGCGTATGCGGCACCGTATGCCTCGAGCGCCCACACCTCCATCTCACCGAAGCGCTGTCCACCGAACTGCGCCTTACCACCGAGCGGCTGCTGGGTGATCATCGAGTACGGACCCGTGGAGCGCGCGTGGATCTTGTCGTCGACGAGGTGGTGGAGCTTCAGGATGTACATGTAGCCGACCGAGATGGGCGCCGGGAACGGCTCGCCGGAGCGGCCGTCGAACAGCAGCGTCTTGCCCGAGCGGTCGATGAGGCGCTCGCCGTCGCGCGTGGGGAGCGTCGAGTCGAGCAGACCCGCGATCTCGTCCTCGTACGCACCGTCGAACACCGGGGTGGCGACCTTGGTGCCCGGCGCCGCCTCGCGGGCGGCCTCGGGGAGGCTGGCAGCCCACTCGGGGGTGCCCTCGACCTTCCAGCCCTGCTGGGCGATCCAGCCGAGGTGGAGCTCGAGGACCTGGCCGAAGTTCATTCGACCCGGGATGCCGAGCGGGTTCAGGATGACCTGGACGGGGGTGCCGTCCGCGAGGAACGGCATGTCCTCGACGGGCAGGATCTTGGCGATGACACCCTTGTTGCCGTGGCGGCCGGCGAGCTTGTCGCCCTCGGTGATCTTGCGCTTCTGGGCGATGTAGACCACGACGCGGCGGTTGACGCCCGAGCCGAGCTCGTCGTCGCCGTCCTCGGCGTTGAACTCCTTGACCGCGATGATCGTACCCTGCTCACCGTGGGGCACCTTCAGCGACGTGTCGCGGACCTCGCGGCTCTTCTCGTTGAAGATCGCGCGGAGCAGGCGCTCCTCGGCCGAGAGCTCGGTCTCACCCTTCGGGGTGACCTTTCCGACGAGGATGTCGCCGGGACGGACCTCGGCGCCGATGCGGATGATGCCGCGCTCGTCGAGGTCCTTCAGCAGGTCGGGGCTGACGTTGGGGAGGTCACGGGTGATCTCCTCCTTGCCGAGCTTGGTGTCGCGGGCGTCGACCTCGTACTCCTCGATGTGGATCGAGGAGAGCGTGTCGTCCTTCACCAGGTCCTGGCTGAGGATGATCGCGTCTTCGAAGTTGTGACCCTCCCACGTCATGAACGCCACGAGGAGGTTCTTGCCGAGCGCGAGCTCGCCGTTCTCGGTGGCGGGGCCGTCGGCGATGACCTCGCCGGCCTCGACGCGGTCGCCGGCGGAGACGACGACGCGCTGGTTGTAGGACGTGCCCTGGTTCGAGCGGTCGAACTTGCGGAGGAAGTACTCCTGCGTGCCGCCCTCGTCGAGCTGGACGGTGACGACGTCGGCCGAGACCTCCAGGACGACACCGGCCTTGTCGGCGGTGACCACGTCACCGGCGTCGATGGCCGCGTAGCCCTCCATACCGGTTCCGACGACGGGCGACTCGCTGCGCAGCAGCGGGACGGCCTGACGCTGCATGTTCGCACCCATGAGGGCGCGGTTGGCGTCGTCGTGCTCGAGGAACGGGATGAGCGAGGTCGCCACCGACACCATCTGGCGCGGCGAGACGTCCATGTAGCCGATCTCCTCGGCGGGGATGAGGTCCACCTCGCCGCCGATCTTGCGGGCGAGGACGCGGGTCTCCTGGAAGTGGCCGTCGGCCTTCAGAGGCGCGTTGGCCTGGGCGACGATGAAGTCGGCCTCTTCGCTGGCGGTCAGGTAGTCGATCTGGTCGGTGACCCGACCGTCGACGACCTTGCGGTACGGCGTCTCGATGAACCCGAACGCGTTGATGCGCGCGAAGGACGCGAGCGAGCCGATCAGACCGATGTTCGGGCCTTCGGGGGTCTCGATCGGGCACATGCGGCCGTAGTGCGAGGGGTGGACGTCACGGACCTCGACGCCCGCGCGCTCACGCGACAGACCGCCGGGGCCGAGCGCCGAGAGGCGGCGCTTGTGGGTCAGGCCCGCGAGCGGGTTGTTCTGATCCATGAACTGCGACAGCTGCGAGGTGCCGAAGAACTCCTTGATCGCCGCCACGACGGGGCGGACGTTGATCAGGGTCTGCGGGGTGATCGCCTCGATGTCCTGCGTGGTCATGCGCTCGCGGACGACGCGCTCCATGCGGGACAGACCGGTGCGGACCTGGTTCTGGATGAGCTCGCCGACGGCGCGGATGCGGCGGTTGCCGAAGTTGTCGATGTCGTCGACGTCCAGGCGGATCTCGGCGGGCTTGCCGGCGCGGGTGCCGTCGAACGTCGTGTCACCGCGGTGCAGGCGCACGAGGTACTTGATCGTCGCGACGATGTCCTCGACGGTCAGCACCGAGTCGGACAGCGGGCCGGTGAGGCCGAGCTTCTGGTTGATCTTGTAGCGACCGACCTTCGCGAGGTCGTAGCGCTTGGCGTTGAAGTAGAAGTTGTCCAGCAGCGCGCGGGCGGCCTCGGCGGCGACCTGCTCGCCCGGACGGAGCTTGCGGTAGATGTCGCGGAGCGCGTCTTCCTTGCTCAGGATGGTGTCCTTGGACAGCGTCTCCTCGATGGAGTCGAAGCCGGCGAACTCGGCGAGGATGTCCTCGCTCGTGAGGCCCAGGGCCTTGAGGAACACGGTGACGGACTGCTTGCGCTTGCGGTCGATGCGCACGCCGACCTGGTCGCGCTTGTCGATCTCGAACTCGAGCCACGCACCGCGGCTGGGGATGATGCGCGCCGAGACGATGTCCTTGTCGGAGGTCTTGTCGGGCGTCTTGTCGAAGTAGACACCGGGCGAGCGGACGAGCTGGGAGACCACGACACGCTCGGTGCCGTTGATGATGAAGGTTCCCTTGTCGGTCTGGAGCGGGAAGTCGCCCATGAAGACCGTCTGCGTCTTGATCTCACCGGTCTGGTGGTTCATGAACTCGGCCTCGACGTAGAGCGGGGCGGCGTACGTCTTGCCGCGCTCCTTGCACTCCTCGATGGAGTACTTCTCGGGCTCGAGGTAGGGGTTCGTGAACGAGAGCTGCATGGTCTCGCTCAGGTCCTCGATCGGGGAGATCTCCTCGAAGATCTCCTCCAGTCCGCTGATCTCGGGGACATCGGTGCGGCCGGCGGCCTTCGCCGCTTCGACGCGAGCCTTCCAGGACTCGTTGCCGACGAGCCAGTCGAAGGACTCGGTCTGCAGCGCGAGGAGGTCGGGGACCGTCAACGTGTCGGAGATCTTGGCGAACGAGAGGCGGGAAGCTCCGCGTCCGTTCTTGAGGGTGGTGGCAGGGGTGGATGCGTTGGGCGCAGCAACCAAGGGGATTACCTCCGTGGGCCCGAGTGGGCTCGTTTCCTTGTCGTCAGGTGGAGTGCTCGATCATTCCCCGAAAACCCGCGCGTCACGCCGTGTCGCAAGGCACGGGCACGCAAGCACCGCCGACCACCATATGAGGGCAGGGGGAATCCAAGAGCGCAAAGGCCCACTATACGTCGCGCGACGCGCCATGTCCAGCAGGATCCTTGAAAAGGACCGGATGCTGCGGTATAACTCCGCGCGCGCCGGCGGTCATCCCCCTCGCGCGTGGCGGAAACGCACCCTGGTCCCGGGGCGCGCCTGACCCAGCGCGTCGAGCCCGGCATCCGTCGCCACGGCGATGACCGGATATCCGCCCGTGACCGGTCCGTCGCGCCCGAGCACCACCACGCGGCCTCCGGGCGGGACCTGCAGGGCGCCGGGGACCATCGGCTCGCTCGGCAGCTCGCCGGGGACGGCGCGCGCGAGGTCGGGTCCGATGAGGCGGATGCCGACGCGGTCGGTGTCGGCGGTGACGGTGAACACATCCGCGTAGAGGGCCTCCTGCGCCGCCGCGGTGAACCAGTCCGCGCGGGGTCCGGGGTGGACCTCGACGACGAGGTCGTCGCCGGCTCGGGTGTCGAAGGGCATCACCTCGGCGACCGGGATGGGCGACTCCGGCTCGGTGTCGAGCGCCAGGACGTCGCCGTCGGCGAGCGCGGCGGGCCCGAGGCCGGAGAGCGTGTCGGTGGCGGAGGAGCCCAGGACGGGCGGCACCGCGATGCCGCCGCGGACGGCGAGGTAGGCCCGCACCCCGGCGGTGAGGGGCGCGATCTCGAGCGTCGTCCCCGCGGGCCAGGCGTGCGCGGCGGCGGGATCGCAGGCGTGTCCGTCGATCCAGAGCGCGCGTCCGGCTCCGGTGACCGCCACCCAGACGTCGCGCGCGGCGACGGCGCGGAAGCCGCCGAGGGTCACCTCCACGCCCGCCGCGTCCGGGGGATTGCCGACGAGACGGTTCGCCAGACGCAGCGCACCCCGATCTGCGGCTCCGGACACTGAGACGCCGATGCTCGCGCGGCCGGGCCGCCCGGCATCCTGGACCGTGGAGAGGATGCCGGCGCGGGTGACGCGGATGTCCGCGCGGGCCGCCGCGCCCCGCGGAACCGGCGTACCCGCCGTCCGCACGACGGGGAGGGCCTCGACCTCGCGGAAGCGCACCCGCCGCCCCGGCGCGAGAAGGGCGGGCGGATCCGCGAACGGGTCGAACAGCGCGGCGGAGGTCCGCGCGATCAGCCGCCAGCCGCCCGGCGTCGCCCGCGGGTAGGCGCCGGTGAAGCCCGCCGCGAGGCCGACCGCTCCGGCCGGCACGCGGGTGCGCGGGGTGTCCAGGCGCGGGACGTCGAAGGGCCAGTCCGGGCTCTCGAGGTAGCCGAAGCCGGGCGCGAACCCGGTGAAGGCGACCCGCCATCGCGCATCGCGGTGACGGGCGACGAGCGCCTCGGTGCTCAGCCCGAGCAGCCGCGCCGTCTCGGCGAGGTCCTCGCCGTCGTACACGACGTCCAGGTCGACCGCCGGCGCCTCGCCTCCCTCCTCGGGAGGGATGACGGATGCCGCGGCCGAGCGCGCCCACCGCGCGGCGTGAGCGAGCGGCAGGACGCGCGGATCGACGTGGATGAGCAGCGTCCGCGCCGCCGGAATGAGGTCGAGCACGCCGTCCGGCGGCGTCGCCTGGAGCCGCGCGAGGAGCTCCCCCACGCCGCCGGGTGCGACGTCGAGGAGCACGGCGGCCTCGCCCATCGGACGGGCGGCGAGGAGGAGGCCGGCATCCGTTCCGGCGGCCTCGGACGGGGTCGCGCCGCTCACCACGGCGCCCGCACGCTCACCCCGGCCGCGTCGAGGGCCGCCCGCACGGCGCGCGCCATCGCGAGGGCGGCGGGCGAATCGCCGTGGAGGCACAGCGACACGGCGCCGGTCTCGAGGACGCCGCCGTCGACGGCGATCACCGTTCCCTCCTGCGCGAGCCGGACGGCGCGCGCGGCGACCTCGGCCGGATCGTGCAGCACGGCGCCGGGTTCGCCGCGTGCGACGAGGGCGCCGTCGGGGCGGTAGGCGCGGTCGAGGAACGCCTCGGCGAGGAACGGCAGGCCGTGCGCGGCGGCGGCGTCGGACACCGCGCCCGGCAGACCGAGGAGCGGCAGCGCCCGCCCGATGCGCTCGGCGCGCTCCGCGACGGCACGGGCCAGGGCGCCCGCCTGCGCGGGGTCGGCGCGCACGGCGTGGTAGAGCGCGCCGTGCGGCTTGACGTAGCGGAGGTCGGCGCCGGCGGCGAGGAGCGCGTCCAGCTGCGACCCGATGCTGCGCTCGAGTTCATCGGTCGGGACCCGGAGGGCCACGCGGCCGAAGTTCTCCGGATCGGCGTACGACGGGTGCGCGCCGACGGCGACCCCGAACCGGGTGGCGCGCTCGACCGAGGCGCGCATCGATACGGCGTCGCCGGCGTGCCCGCCGCACGCGACGCTGGCGCTGGAGACGACGGCGAACAGCGCCTCGTCGTCGGCGGTGGGCACCCCCGCGATCGTCTCGCCGAGGTCGGCGTTCAGGTCGATGACGGCCATGCCTCCACGGTATCCCCGCGACCGGTCGGCGGTGCCGACTACCGTGGAGCCCATGGGACGCACGCGGGAGCAGCCGACGCCGTCGCGGCGCCTCGGCGACGGCACTCTCGCCCGGGTGATCCCCTCGGCCTACGCCGGCGGCTTCGAGCTCGACGTCGACGGCACTCCGCAGTCCCACGTCGACCTCGACGACCCCACGCACCTGCACTTCGAGTACGTCGCCCGCATGGGGGCGGTCATCGACCAGCTCCGGATGCCGGGGCAGCCGCTCACCGCGGTGCACCTGGGCGCGGGGGCGCTGACCCTGCCGCGGTACGTCGAGGCGACCCGGCCGGGCTCGCGCCAGCAGGTCATCGAGCTGGAGGCGGAGCTCTGGGACCTCGTGCGCGAGGAGCTGCCGCTCCCCCGCGGCGCCTCGGTGCGCGTGCGGATCGGCGACGCCCGGGCGGGCCTCGCCCGCCTCCCCGCGAGCATGCGGGGGCAGGCCGATCTGGTCGTCTCCGACGTGTACTCCGGCGCGCAGACCCCCGCCCACCTCACCACGGTGGAGTTCTACCGGGAGGCCGCGGAGCTCCTCGCCCCCGACGGCGTGCTGCTGGTCAACGTCGCCGACGGGGCGGGTCTGGAATTCGCCCGCGGCCAGGTGGCGACGATCGCGCACGTGCTCGACCACGTCATCGTCCTCGCCGAGGTGCAGGTGCTGAAGGGTCGGCGCTTCGGCAACCTCGTGGTCGCGGCATCCGCTCGGCCGCTTCCGACCGCCTGGCTTCCGCGTCTGCTCGCGGCGGGACCGCACCCCGCGAAGATCGCCGAGGGGACGGAGGTCTCGGAGTTCGCCCGGGCCGGTCGCATCGTCACGGACGCCTCGGCGACGGCGTCGCCCAAGCCGTCGTCGTCGCTCTTCGAGCGGTGACCCGGCGTGGCACGACCGGCGTTCGACGACCGGCGTTGCACACTGGTGGGAGCCGATCGAACGGGAGGAGTGCATCGTGAGCTACATCCAGGGATACGACCCCGACACCCTCCGCGAGATCGTCGACCCGCGCCACTGCAGCGAACGTCTCGAGGAGATCGGGGAGCAGCGGAGCCTTCCGGCGCTGCTCGAGCGCGTATGGCTGCTGAAGGTGCTCGGCCGACCCGAGGACGCCCTGTCGATCTCGGACCAGTCGGTCCGCGTCGCCCGCATGGCCGGCACCCGGAAGGACCTGCTGCGCGCCCGGATCCTGCACGCCACCGTGCTCCAGGCTCTCCGCGCGTACGCGGCCGCCGAGCAGGAGCTCACCGCGTGCGCCGACGAAGCCGAAGGCCAGGGCTGGTCGGCGATCGCCGCCTTCGCCTACCAGCACCGCGGCAAGGTCCACTACGACGAGGGCGACTACGACAGCGCCCGTCGCGACTTCAAGAGCGCGCTGTTCCTGCGCCAGGAGTCCGGCGTCCCTGACGACCAGCTGGAGTCGACGCTGCTCGCCATCGACGCCGCCGACCGGCGCCGGGTGGTCGGGGCGGTCGCCGGTTCCGTCGCCAGCTGAGCCCGGTGTCCGAGGCCGGATCTAGCCTTCCCCCATGTCGGAACTGCACCGTGTGCGCGGGTGGGCGCACGCTCTGATCGCCCTCCATCTCGATGAGAGCTGGACGTTCGGGTTCGACAACGCCAAGCGCCGCGCCGGGCTCTGCGACTACCGCGCGCGTCGCATCAGCGTCTCGCGCTACCTCGCCGCCCGCTACAGCGACGATGAGAACCATCAGACCCTCCTCCACGAGGTCGCGCACGCCCTCGCCGGCCCGCAGGCGGGCCACGGTCCGCAGTGGAAGAGGGTGGCGCGCGATCTCGGCTACGTCGGGGGCACGACGCACCACGGCGAAACCGCCGTCGAGCTCGCCCCCTGGGTCGGGGTGTGCCCCGCCGGCCACGTCGCGTACCGTCACCGCCGGGCGAGCCGGCCGACCTCCTGCGCGAAGTGCGCTCCGCGCTTCGATCCGGCACACGCGTTCACGTGGACGCGGCGGGAGATCACCCGCGCGGCACGCGACGCGGCCCTCACTCCCCGCTGATCGCGGCGGCGGAGAAGGTTCCGTCGATCAGGCGCGGTGCGGCGGATGCGGCATCCACCATCGCCGCGGCAATCGCGTCGTCGCGCGCGCCGTCCGCGATGAGCTGCTGACCCGATCCGGCGGCGGTCAGGAGGTGCCGGACCGCCGGACGCAGCCCCTGGAAGGCCGCGCACGCGGCGGCTGCTTCGGGCGAGGTGTGGTCGATGCCGAAGGCCGCGAGGGCGTCGATGATCGCGCCGGCGCCGAGTTCGTCCTCGACGGCGAAGCGGATGCCTCCCGCAGGCGTCGCCTCACCGACCGCGATCAGCGACACACTGGTGCGCTCGCCGCGGGCCCGCTGCACGGCGGCCACGGCCTCGGCGACCGCACGCGCCGTGCGGAGGCTCCCGAGCAGCACCCCCGCGCCGGCGTCGACGGCGGCGCGCACCACGACCGCGGCATCCGGGAAGCGCTGATCGAGCGCGGCGTGGGCGAGGGGCGATCCGGCCTCGATCGCGTCGGAGGCCGCGGTGCCGGCGCCGAGGACGTCGACGACGACGACGAGGTCGGCCGGGGCGAGCCGTGAGAGCCCGGCGACCCCCCAGTCGAAGCGGACCTGGTAGCGATGCTGATCGAACGATGACGACACCCCGATACCTTACGATCCCCCTCGCCGCCAGCGGGTCCTCCCGATGACGCCGGATGACAGACTGAGCGCATGCGGGTGCTGCTGAAGTTCACCATCGACTGCGATCCGGATGCCGCCTGGCGGGCGCTGCATTCCCCCCGAGCGGTGTCGGAGCTGTACGGGCCCATGGTCGACATGGAGCCGATGGCCCCTGAGGGTCTGCCGACCACCTTCTCGCCCGGCGACGACATCCCGGTGCAGCTGACCGCCCTCGGCGCGATCCCGCTCGGCCGGCAGCTGATCCACGCCTCGGAGCGCGTCGTCGACGAACCCGCGGGCCGGGCGCGGATCTTCCGCGACAGCGGCATCCCGCTGAC
Source organism: Microbacterium aurantiacum (assembly GCF_021654035.1). Lineage (GTDB taxonomy): Bacteria > Actinomycetota > Actinomycetes > Actinomycetales > Microbacteriaceae > Microbacterium > Microbacterium aurantiacum. Next base: position 285,977 of record NZ_JAJPDW010000002.1, on the reverse strand, counting down.
CGGGCCGCTCGCGGCGCTGGACGTGTGGGATCACCAGATGGCGGTGTCGCCGGTGCCCGGTCGTCCCGATCAGGCCCTCTGGCGCGATCGTCTCGTGATCGGCGGGGCCGCGGCCCCCGCTCTGTGGCCCATGCTGTGGACGGTGTGGCAGTGGCGCGGCGCGCGGATCCGCGCCCTCGCCCCGACCTGGGCCCACGACCCGGCATCCGATCGGGCGAGCGACGAGGCATCCGGCGAGAGCTGACGCGCGTTCATGTGGCGGTCGTGGCCGCCTCCCGACGGGGGACGCGGCCACGAGTGCCACACGAACGCGCGGGGCTCAGCGTCCCGCGGGGCTCAGTGCGGTGCGGGCACCGCGGCGACGGTAGCGACGGATGCCGCGCGGACGCTGCTTCTCGCGCGATGCCGGCGCTCCCCCGTCCTCGCGCAGCGCCTCGACAGGCGTGACGTTCGTCGCGAGCCGGGTCGGCGCGACCGCGGCGAGGAGGGTGAGGACGGCCGTCGCCACCACGATGACCGCCACCGGCCCCCACGGGACCGCGGGGAGCACGAAGGTGGGCGTCGACCACGCCGGCGGCATCGGGATCGCCCCGAACAGCGACTGCGCGGCGACCCAGCCGTAGAGGATGCCGAGCACGAGGCCCGTGACGGTCGCCGTCACCGTGACGTGCGCGGCCTCGAGCAGCACGAGGCGCCGCACCTGGCGGTCGGTCACGCCGAGCGCGCGAAGGAGTCCGAGTTCGCGTCTGCGCTGCAGGATCCCGAGGGTCAGGAGGTTCACCAGCCCGACGGCGGCGATGACGGCGGCCACCGCGACGAGCCCCATCATGATGCCGCTGAAGGTGTCGAGGAGGGTCGTCAGCTCCGCGGGCGCTTCGCCCTCGCCCGAGGCGGCGATGACGCTCTTGGTCGTCTCGCCCGCTACACCGAACATCGTCACGAGCGCCACCCCCATCACGACGCCGATGGTCATGCGGCTGGAGCGTTCGGGGTGGCGGAGGGCGTTCTCGGCCGCGAGCCTCGCCATCGCCGAGCGCCCGAACAGACGGCCGACGGCGCGCAGCAGCGGCGGCATGAACAGCGTCGACGCACCGGCGAGCCCGGAGAACGACAGGACACCGCCGAAGAAGGCCACGACCACCCCGAACGGGGTGACGAAGCCGACGAGGATGCCGCCGGCGAGGAGCACGACTCCGCACCCGAGCAGGACGAGCGCCCCGACGGTCCGGGCCCGGCTCCCTCGGGCCTCGCGGTAGGGCTGCTCGACCGCACCGCCGAGCGCCTGGAGCGGGGTGACGGTCAGCACCCGGCGCGAACCCGCCCACGCCGCGGCCCACGTCGTCAGCGTCACCGCGATCGCGGGGAGCACGAGCACCGGCTGCACGACCGGGTAGTCCACCGACGGCACGCCGAGGAACGTCTCGGCCGCGATGATGCCGAGAGCCGCGATGCCGATGCCGGCGGCGAGTCCGATCAGCGCGCCCCAGAGGCCCGCCGACAGACCCTGGCGACCGATCTCCGAGCGCTGCGAGCGGGCCGAGGCCCCGATCAGGCGGAGGAGCGCGATGCGGCGCGTGCGCCCCGCGACCACGGTGGCGAAGGTGTTGGCCGTCACGATCGCCGCGACGTACAGCGCCACCCCGAGGAGGAGCGCCGACAGGATGCCGAGGACGAGGGCCAGCGTGTCGCTCTCGCCGAGATAGGGGTCGGCGCTGAGCACCGCCGCCAGATACCCCGTCGCGCTCAGGAGCACCACGCCGAACGCGGTGGAGATCGCCGCCACGAGGATGCTCGCCCCGGTGCCGCGGCTCTCCCGGATGCCGGCGCTCACCGGAGCGCTCCGGCGGAGGCGACGGATGCGGCGGGCGCGGCATCCGTCCGGGGCTCCGTCTCCGCCTCGGCGGCGAGCATGTAGGCGGAGATCTGCTCGGCGGTCTGGCGCGGCTTGTCGGCCACGAGGTGTCCGTCGGCGAGGAACAGCACGCGGTCGGCGTGCGCCGCGGCCACCGGGTCGTGGGTGACCATCGCGATCGTCTGGCCGTGCGCGCGGCTCGCGTCGGCGAGGAGGCGGAGGACCTCCTCGCCGCTGCGGCTGTCGAGGTTTCCGGTCGGCTCGTCGGCGAAGACGAGGTCGGGGCCGGTGGCCAGGGCGCGCGCGATCGCCACGCGCTGCTGCTGCCCGCCGGAGAGCTCGTGCGGACGGTGGTGGAGGCGCGAGGACAGCCCGAGCCGGTCGACGAGGTCGTCGATGCGGCCACGCTCGAGGGCGCTCGGCGCGCGCCCGTCGAGGTCGAACGGCAACAGGATGTTCCCGAGCGCGGTGAGGGTGGGGACGAGGTTGAAGGACTGGAAGACGAACCCGACGCGCCGCCGACGGAGGATCGTCAGCTCGAGGTCGCTGAGTCCGGTGATCTCGGTCTCGCCGAGCCACACCTCGCCGCCGGTCGGTGCGTCCAGGCCCGCCATGATGTGCATCAGGGTCGACTTGCCCGACCCCGACGGCCCCATGATCGCGGTGAACTCCCCGCGGCGGATCGCCACGTCCACCCCGTCGAGGGCACGGACCTCGGCCGATCCGCCGCCGTAGGTCTTCGTCAGTCGGTATACGCGGGCAGCGAGGCCCAGCTCGTTCATCGTCGTTCGCATGCTTCGACGCTACGAATCGGCATCCGTCCGCCGCGTCGGTCTCGGGTCGCATCCGCGTACGTCGGAAGGATGATCTCCGCGGGCGGCGCGACGCGGGCGGGGGCTACACCAGGGCGTGGTCGAAGGCGAAGACCACCAGCTGCACGCGGTCGCGGAGGCCGAGCTTGGTCAGGATGCGGCTGATGTGGGTCTTCACCGTCGCCTCGGACAGGAACTCCCGCGCCGCGATCTCTGCGTTCGAGAGCCCGCGGGCGGCGAGGGCGAAGATCTCCCGCTCGCGCTCGGTGAGCTGCCGGTAGGTCTCGGGAACGGCGGGCGCCGGGCGCGCGGCGTCGGTGGCGACGTGGGCGAAGAGCTCCCGCGTCGCCGACGCGGCGATGACGGCGGATCCGGCGTGGACGGTCCGGACGGCGGCGAGGAGGAACTCCGGATCGGCGTCCTTCAGGAGGAACCCGCTCGCGCCCTGGCGGATCGCGCGCGCGGCGGCTTCGTCGAGGTCGAAAGTGGTGAGCATCACCACCCGCGGCGGCGCGTCGTCGCGCAGGAGCTCGGCGGTGGCGGCGAGCCCGTCCATCACCGGCATCCGGATGTCCATGAGCACGACGTCCGGCCGCGTGGCACGGACGACCGTGAGCGCCTCCGCCCCGTCGGACGCTTCGCCGACGACCGCGAGGTCGGGCTGGGAGTCGACGAGCATGCGGATGCCGGCGCGGAAGAGGGCCTGATCGTCGACGAGGACGACGCGGATGGGTGCGGTCATGACTCTTCCGGGGAGAAGGGGGACGGAGAGGGGTCTCCGGGAGCGGACGAGGGGCTTCCGGGTGCCGGGGGCACGGGGATGACGGCGCGGACACGGAAGACCGACCCGTCGGCTCCGGCATCCACCTTTCCCCCGACGAGCTGCGCGCGCTCGCGCATGCCGATGAGTCCGTGGCCGCGCGGGAGGTCGCCGGCGGGCGCGGCATCCGTCAGAGCGGGAGCGGGAGCGGATGCCGCGGGGGCGACGACGTTCTCGATCTCGACCTCGACGCGCTCGGGCAGCCAGCGCAGCCCCACCTCGACAGGGGAGGTGTGGTCCCCGTGCCGGAGGGCGTTCGTCAGCGCCTCCTGGACGATGCGGAAGACGGCCAGCTGGACACCGGCGGGCGGGTCGCCGATCGGCATCGGGTCGACGTCCACCCGCAGGTCGACGCCGGCCTCCCGCACCTGCCCGTACAGCCCTTCGAGGTCGGCGAGAGTCGGCTGCGGTCCCTCGGACTGGGAGTGGCGGAGCTGGGTGAGCAGCAGCCGCACGTCGGCGAGCGCGTCGCGGGCGGTCGCCGAGATCGTCGCCAACGCCGCGGGCGCGGCGGCGGGGTCGGCGGCCGTGGCGTACCGCGCGCCGTCGGCCTGGGCGATCACGACGGCGAGCGAGTGCGCGACGACGTCGTGCATGTCGCGGGCGATCCGCACGCGCTCGGCCTCGGCGGCGGTCTCGGCGCGGGCGACCTCGCGCTCCTGCCGCGTCTCGCGGGCGCGACGGGAGGTGCGGACGAGGGCGCCGATCGTCCACGACAGCCCGAGGGCGAAGACCGCGGCGACCAGCACGATCGCGGCGAAGGGGAGGGTCTCCCACGACACCGCGGCGCCGCCCGAGAGCGGACCGACGAAGAGGTACACGGTGCCGATGCCGGCTCCGGCGATCGCGGAGCCGAGCCCTGTCCAGAAGACCTGACGCGTCCCGTGAGCGGCGGCGGTGTAGAGGACGGCGAACACCGCGGCATCCGAGAAGCTCGGTGGCCGCCCGAAGCCCATCTGCAGCACCGCCCCCGCCCATGCGGCGCCGAGCGCGAGCCCCGGGGCGAGGCGCCGGAACGCGAGGGCGCCGGCGAACACGAACGCGACAGCGATCCCCGGGACGGCGGCGAGTGTGGTGCCGACGCGATGTTCGAGCCCCGCCCACGGCACGATCTGCACCTCGACGGGCAGCGCGATCGCGAGGAAGCCCACCGCGATGACGATGTCGATCACGACGGATCGGACGGGCAGCACACGGAACACCCGCCCCACGCTATGCCGTCCCCCGCTCCCCGGCATCCGTCTCCCGATGTATCCCCTGACCGCGAGACCGCATCTTCCCGTCGAGACAGCGCGCGCCGCATGCAGTCTCGACCGGAGGATGCAGTCTCGCGGCCAATGGGACGGGGGCGCACGCGGAAACCATTGCCGAGGCGTCCCGGGAGGCTTTACTGTCACGACACAGGCCGAAACCGACGGGAAACGTGTTCGCGTCAGGATCAGGTTTCGGGCACCGCGGACGGAGAGACGATGACGACGGTACGTGCAGCCATCACCCAGACCACCTGGACGGGCGACAAGGCCTCCATGCTCGACCGGCACGAGGGCTTCGCCCGCGATGCGGCCGCGCAGGGCGCCCAGGTCGTGTGCTTCCAGGAGCTGTTCTACGGCCCGTACTTCGGGATCACGCAGGACAAGAAGTACTACCGCTACGCCGAACAGGCCGACGGCCCGATCGTCCAGCGCTTCGCCGCCCTCGCGAAGGAGCTCGGCACCGTGATGGTCCTCCCCATCTACGAGGAGGCCGAGACGGGCGTCTACTACAACACCGCCGTCCTGGTGGATGCCGACGGCACGGTGCTCGGGAAGTACCGCAAGCACCACCTCCCCCACCTCGATCGGTTCTGGGAGAAGTTCTACTTCCGGCCCGGCAACCTCGGTTATCCCGTCTTCGACACCGCCGTCGGACGCGTCGGGATGTACATCTGCTACGACCGCCACTTCCCCGAGGGATGGCGCGAGCTCGGCCTCGCAGACGCGCATATGGTGTTCAACCCCAACGCCACCAAACCCGGCCTGTCCAACCGCCTGTGGGAGGTCGAGGGGCCGGCCGCGGCCGTCGCCAACGGCTACTTCGTGCTCCAGCCGAACCGCGTCGGACGCGAGGACAACGAGTACGGCGACCTCGCCGTGGACTTCTACGGCACGAGCCAGGTCATCGACCCGCGCGGCAACTTCGTCGGCGAGCGCGGGTCGGGCACCGAGACCGAGATCCTCGTCCGCGACCTCGACATGGACATGGTCCTGCAGATGCGCGACGACTGGCAGTTCTACCGGGATCGCCGCCCCGACTCCTACACCCGGATCGCGAAGCCGTGATCTCGACAGGCTCGATCACCGGAGATATGCCATGACCACGACACTCATCACCGGCGGCACCGTCGTCTCGGCCACCGGGCGCGGGCTCGCCGACGTCCTCGTCGACGGCGAGACGATCGTCGCCGTGCTCCAGCCCGGCTCCGCCCTCCTCGGAACGGATGTCGCGGCATCCGTCGACCGCGTGATCGACGCGACGGGCAAGTACGTCATCCCCGGAGGGATCGACGCCCACACCCACATGCAGCTGCCGTTCGGCGGCACCTCCGCCAGCGACACGTTCGAGACCGGGACGCGGGCGGCGGCGTGGGGAGGGACGACGACGATCGTCGACTTCGCCGTTCAAACCTACGGCGGGGACGTCTTCGAGGGCCTCGAGCGCTGGCACGAGCTCGCCGCCGGCAACTGCGCGATCGACTACGGCTTCCACCAGATCATCGGCGGTGTCGACGACGCCTCGCTCGCCGCGATGCCGAGACTCGTCGACGAGGGCATCTCGAGCTTCAAGCTCTTCATGGCCTACCCCGGCGTCTTCTACTCCGACGACGCGCAGGTGCTCCGGGCGATGCAGGTGAGCCGCGAGACGGGCCTGCTCACGATGATGCACGCCGAGAACGGCCCCGCCATCGACGTCCTCGCCGCGCAGCTGGTCGCCCAGGGCAAGACCGACCCGTACTACCACGGCATCGCCCGCGCCTGGCAGATGGAGGAGGAGGCCACCCACCGCGCGATCATGCTCGCCGACGTGACCGGCGCACCGCTGTACGTCGTCCACGTGAGCGCGAAACAGGCCGTCGAGCAGCTGGCGTGGGCGCGCGACCGCGGCCAGAACGTCTTCGGCGAGACGTGTCCGCAGTACCTCTACCTCTCGCTCGAGGAGCAGCTGGGCGCGCAGAGCGACGAGTGGGGCGCATTCGAGGGGGCGAAGTGGGTGTGCTCGACGCCGCTGCGCTCCCGCGCCGAGGGCCACCAAGACCACATGTGGCAGGCCCTGCGCACCAACGACCTGCAGATGGTCTCCACCGACCACTGCCCGTTCTGCATGAAGGATCAGAAGGAGCTCGGCCTCGGCGACTTCCGCAAGATCCCCAACGGCATCGGCTCGGTCGAGCACCGCATGAACCTCATGTACCAGGGCGTCGTCACCGGCCGCCTCACGCTCGAACGCTGGGTCGAGCTCACCTCCACCACTCCGGCGCGCATGTTCGGCATGTACGGCCGCAAGGGCGTGATCCAGCCGGGAGCGGATGCCGACATCGTCGTCTACGACCCGAACGGCCACACCTCCATCGGGATCAACGCCACCCACCACATGAACATGGACCACTCGGCGTGGGAGGGGTACGAGATCGACGGGCACGTCGACACCGTGATCTCCCGCGGAAAGGTGATCGTCGACGACGGCGCCTACCTCGGCGCCAAGGGCGACGGCCGGTTCATCAAGCGCGGACTCACGCAGTACCTCACGTAAGGGATCCCGCATGGACTTCGGAGTCGTCCTCCAGACCAACCCGCCCGCCGCCCGCACCGTGCAGCTGGCGAAGCTCGCCGAGGCGCACGGATTCAGCCACGTGTGGACGTTCGATTCGCACCTCCTGTGGCAGGAGCCGTACGTCATCCACTCGGCGATCCTCGCCGAGACGAACCGGGTGACGGTGGGGCCGTTCGTCACGAACCCCGCCACGCGCGATTGGACGGTCACGGCATCCGTCTTCGCCACGCTCAACGAGATGTACGGCAACCGCACGATCTGCGGCATCGGGCGGGGCGACTCGGCCGTCCGCGTGACCAACGGCAAGCCGGTCACGATGAGGGAGCTGCGGGAGTCGATCCACGTGATCCGCGAACTCGGCAACTCCCGCCCCGTCGAGTACAACGGCGCGACGATCCGGTTCCCGTGGAGCCGGGGATCCGCGCTCGACGTGTGGGTCGCCGCGTACGGTCCGCTCGCGCTGAAGCTCACCGGGGAGGTCGGCGACGGGTTCATCCTGCAGCTGGCCGACCTCGACATCGCCTCGTGGATGATCAAGACCGTGCGGGATGCCGCGGCGAACGTCGGGCGCGATCCGGACACGATCGCGTTCTGCGTCGCCGCCCCGATGTACATCGGCGAGGACCGGGAGCACATGCGCGACCAGTGCCGCTGGTTCGGCGGGATGGTCGGCAACCACGTCGCCGACATCGTGGCGAAGTACGGACACCACGGGGCCGTCCCGGATGCGCTGACCGACTACATCGCCGGCCGCCAGGGGTACGACTACAACACCCACGGGAAGGCCGACAACGACCACGTCGACTTCGTCCCCGACGAGATCGTCGAGCGCTTCTGCATCCTCGGAACCGCGGACGAGCACATCGCCAAGCTCGAGGCACTCCGCGCGATCGGGGTCACGCAGTTCGCCGGCTACCTCCAGCACGACAACAAGGAGGAGACGATGCGCGTGTACGGCGAGACCGTGATCCCCGCCCTCCAGTCCCACCTGACGGCGAAGTCGTGACGACGGCCCCTGCGAGCACCCCGGCGCGCGGGGGCGTGCGCCGCGGGGTGCGCGGGGTGCGCGGGAGTGCCCGCCGCGAGCGCGAGCTGCGAGGGTGGGTCGCCGCCGGATGGGGCGCCCTCGGCATCCTGGTGGTGCTCCTCATCTGGGAGGGGTACAAGTTCCTCGGCCCCGCGGAGGGCGTGACGATCGGTGCCATCGAGGGGGAGGCGGGGTCGGGGCTGCTGATCCTTCCGCGGACCCACGACCGCGCGATGCCGCACGTGTGGGACATGGTCGCGCGCCTCTTCCAGCCCACGAGCGGCGGCGACACGCCACCGCTCGTGGTGTCGGTGATGAGCGCGGCGCTCGTGACGCTCGGCATCGCCGCCGTCGGCTGGCTGATCGGAGTCACCGTCGGTGCGCTCCTCGGGCTGCTCATGCAGCGCTGGCGACTGGTCGAATGGGGGCTCCTCCCCTGGATCGTGATCAGCCAGATCGTGCCGCTCATCGCCTTCGCGCCGGTCGTCAACGCCATCGGCATCCAGATCGACCGGGGCGGGACGCCGTGGCCGCAGTGGCTCTCGGTGGCGATCATCGCCTCGTATCTGGCGTTCTTCCCCGTCGCGATCGGCGTCCTCAAGGGACTCGGATCGCCCGACCGCATCCACCTCGACCTCATGCGGACCTACGCCGCCGGCTACTGGCCGACGCTCCTGCGCCTGCGGCTTCCGGCGTCGGTGCCGTACCTGCTGCCGGCGCTGCGTCTCGCCGCCGCCAACGCGGTGCTCGGCGCGGTCGTCGCGGAGGTCTCCATCGGCATGCGCGGCGGCATCGGACGGATGCTGATCCAGCTCGCCGGTCAAGCATCCAGCGATCCCGCGGCCCCCTGGGGCCCGACCTTCGGCGCGATCGCCCTCGGACTCATCGCCGCCGGCTCGGTCGCGCTGATCGGACTGGCCCTCGCCACCTACCGCAGAGGAGAAGCCGCGGCATGACGACTGCGCACACCCCCGCCGCCGCCGGCCTCGCCCCGGCATCCGTCGACGCCGCCGTGCGCGCGACCGACGTCGGCAAGGTCTTCCCCACCAAGACCGGCGAGGTCGTGGCCCTCACCGGCGTCGACCTCGAGGTCGCGGCGGGCGAGTTCGTCTCGCTGATCGGACCGTCCGGATGCGGCAAGTCGACGCTCCTGCGCCTCATCGCCGACCTCGACCAGGCCACGAGCGGCGACCTGCGGATCTTCGGCAAGCCCGCCGGCCGGGCCCGGATCGACCAGGACTACGGCATCGCGTTCCAGCAGGCGGGGCTGCTCCCGTGGCGGACGGTCGCGGCGAACATTGCGCTGCCGCTCGAGCTCCACGGCACCGGCAAGGCCGCCCGCGCCGACCGGGTGGCGGAGCTGGCGGAACTGGTCGGCCTCACCGACTTCGTCGACCGCTACCCCGACCAGCTCTCCGGCGGGATGCAGCAGAGGGTCGCGATCGCCCGCGCCCTCGCGTCGCGCCCGAAGCTGCTGCTGATGGACGAGCCGTTCGGCGCCCTCGACGAGATGACCCGCGAGTACCTGCAGTCCGAGCTCGCCCGCATCGCGGTGGAGACCGGAGCGGCGGTGGTGTTCGTTACCCACTCGATCCCGGAGGCGGTGTTCCTCTCGGACCGCGTCGTGGTGATGAGCCCGCGCCCCGGCCGGATCACCGATGTCATCGTCACCGACCTCGGCGAGGACCGCGCCGAGGCCCTGCGCGAATCCCCGGAGTACTTCGCGCGGGTCACGGCCGTCCGCGAGGCCCTCCACGGCGCCCCGGTGGAGAGGGCGAACGAGCGATGACCGCACCGGCATCCGCATCCGCTCCGGCATCCGCTCCGGCATCCGACGTCGTGTCGGGGCTCGACGCGGGGAGCGCGCCGCGCCGCACGTCGCCCCGCGCCGGGCGGGACCTGCCGGGATGGGGGAAGGTCGTCGCGCCCGTCGGGGTGGGGCTGGTGATCCTCGCGGCGTGGATCTTCTGGGTCGACGTGCTCGGAACCGCGCCCCGCATGTTGCCGAGTCCGATCGCGATCGCGGCGGAGTTCGTGCTGCGGTGGAACATCATCGCCGAGGACATGGCCGTCACCGCCACCAACGCCCTCGTCGGGCTCGTCGCGGGGTCGCTCCTCGCGATCATCCTGGCGGCGCTCGCGGCCACGATCCGCCCCATCGACGGGATGCTGGCACCGCTCGTCTCGGCCCTCGCCGTGATCCCGATCGTGGCGATCACCCCGATCCTCAACACGATGTACGGCGCGTCGAGCCAGTTCGGGCGGCAGGCGGTGGCGATGATCGCGGCCTTCATCCCCGTGTTCGTCACGGTGTTGCGCGGATTCCGGCAGACCCGACCGGTGCACCGCGACCTCCTCCGCGCCTCGGCGGCCTCACGCGCCCAGACCTTCCGGTTCCTGACCCTCCCCACGGCCCTTCCGTACCTCATGACGGGCCTGCGGATCGCGAGTTCGCTCGCCGTGATCGCCGCGCTCGTCGCGGAGTACTTCGGCGGGCCCGCGGACGGCATCGGCACCGCGATCGCCACCTACGCCAAGTCCGGACGCGCCGCTCTCGCGTGGGCGTTCGTCGTCGGCGGGATGCTCATCGGGCTCGCCTTCTACCTCGTCACCTCGCTCCTCGAGCGCTGGGCGACGCGGCGGTCGCCGGGCTGACAGCGCCGCCCGAGATCCGCACCACCCCTGCACCACCCGAGAAAGGAACAGCATGAGACACCGCACCCGTCGCACGCTCACCGCGGCATCCGTCGTCACGGTCAGCGCGCTCGCCCTCTCCGCCTGCGCGGGATCGTCCGACTCCGGCCCACCCGCCGACGGCGGCTCCGGCGACACCGAGATGCTGACCTCGGTGTCGCTCCAGCTGCAGTGGCTGCCGCAGGCGCAGTTCGCCGGCTATTACGTCGCCCTCGACCAGGGATATTTCGAGGACGAGGGCTTCACCGACGTCGAGATCCTCCCCTCGGGCGGCGACATCGTGCCGCAGGACGCGCTCCTCGCGGGCGAGGTCGACTTCGCCATCGCGTGGGTGCCGAAGGTGCTCGGAAGCCTCGAGGCCAGCGGCGCCGAACTGACCGACATCGCCCAGGTCTTCCAGGACTCCGGAACCCTGCAGGTGTCGTGGGCCGACAGCGGCATCGAGTCGGTCGCCGACTTCGAGGGCAAGCGCATCGGATCGTGGGGCTTCGGGAACGAGTGGGAGATCTTCGCGGCGATGGCCGAGGAGGGGCTCGACGCCTCCACCGTGTCGATCGTCACGCAGGACTTCAGCATGAACGCGCTGCTCGACCGCGATGTGGATGCCGCGCAGGCGATGACCTACAACGAGTGGGCGCAGATCCTCGAGGTCGTGAACCCCGACACCGGCGAGCTGTACCAGCCGGAGGACTTCGACGTCGTGTCGTACCAGGACACCGCCGGCGCCATGCTGCAGGACGCGATCTGGGCCGACACCGCGCGCCTCGAGAGCGACCCCGCGTACGCCGACGCGGCGGTGCGCTTCCTCAAGGCCGTCGTCAAGGGCTGGGTCTTCGCCCGCGACAATCCCGAGGAGGCCGCGCAGATCACGTACGACGCGGCGATCAACGCCGAGGCGGCCTTCCCCGTCGGTCCGACCCACCAGCTGTGGCAGATGAACGAGGTGAACAAGCTCATCTGGACCGGGGGCGAGTTCGGTGTCATCGACCAGGCCGCATGGGATCAGACCGTCGCCGGAGCCCTCGTGGCGGTCAACCAGGACGGCCTGAACCTCATCACGGCCGAGCCCCCGGCATCCGCCTTCTCGAACGAGTACATCGAGCAGGCGCTCGCCGAGCTCCAGGACGAGGGCGTCGAGGTCGCCGGCACCTACACCCCGATCGAGGTGACCCTCACCGAGGGCGGCCAGTAGCCCCCCCTCCCCCTTTCCCTGACCGCGAGACTGCATCCTCCGGTCGAGACTGCACGCCGCGCGCGCTGTTTCGACGGGAGGATGCAGTCTCGCGGGCAAATGGGGGCGGGGGGCTAGATCCAGCCCTGCTCCCAGGCGCGGTCGGCGGCCTCGTGGCGGGTGGAGGCGTCGAGCTTCATCATCGCCGCGGAGAGGTAGTTGCGCACCGTGCCGGGCGCGAGGTGCAGGCGATCGGCGATCTGCTGCACGCTGTGGGCTGAGCGGCTGTGGCGGAGGACGTCGAGCTCACGATCGGTGAGCGGACTCCGCTCGGCCGTCAGCGCCACCGCGGCGATCTCGGGATCGATGTAGCGGCGCCCGGCGGCGACGGTGCGGATGACGTCCGCGAGCTGCTCCGCCGGCGTCGACTTCGGCACGAACCCCGACACCTTGCTCGCCAGGGCCCGTCGCAGGACGCCGGGGCGGGCGTGCCGGGTGACGATGACGACCCGCGACGGCACGCTGGCGAGGATCTTCGCGGCCGCCTCCAGGCCATCGGCCTCGGGCATCTCGAGATCCAGCAGGCACACATCCGGCCGATGCTCCTGCGCCTCCTCGACGGCACGGATGCCGTTCTCCGCCGTCGCGACCACCTCGATGTCGGGCTCCAGCTGCAGCAGGGCCACGAGTGCGCCCCGGATCAGGTGCTCGTCGTCGGCGACGAGGAGACGGATGCCGCTCACGCGCGCACCCCGCTCGTCGACGGCCGCGCGACCGCGGGCACCATCGCGCGCAGCACGAACCGGTCCCCCTCGTGCGCGGCATCCAGGCTCCCGCCGAGCGCGACCATGCGCTCGCGAAGGCCGGCGATGCCGCTGCCCGCGTCGACGGAATCGGTCGCCGCGGGCGCGGCCGCGTCGTTCGCGATCGTGAGCGTCCATCCGCCGACCGCGGCGACGACCGTGATCTCGACCTCGGTGGCCTCGCTGTGGCGCAGGATGTTGGTCGTCGCCTCGCGGACCGTCAGCGCCAGCGCGCTGCGCGTCGCGTCGTCGTCGGGGAGGGCCTCCACGCGCAGCGTGCACCGCGCACCGGAGGCCCCGAGCACCTCGCGGGCGTTGTACAGCTCGTCGTCGAGCGACACCTGCCGGTAGCCGGCGACCAGCGAGCGGGTCTCGGCGAGCGCTTCGTGGGCGATCGTGCGGACGTCGCGGAGCTGCGCGCGCGCCGCCTCCACGTCGACCGGGAGGAGGCGCTCGGCGAGCTCGGCCTTCAGCGAGATGACCTGCAGGTGGTGGCCCTGGATGTCGTGCAGGTCGGAGGCGAACCGCAGGCGCTCGCGCGTGATTGCGAGCGCCGCGGCCGTCCGGCGGTGCCGGTCGAGCTCGAGCACCACCTCCCAGAACCACACGCTCGTCAGCAGCATGAACGGGACGAACGCGGCGTAGATCACCGTCGCCCATGCGGTGCCGGCCTCGACGAGGGATTCCCCGGGCACGGGTGGGGTGATGCGCTCGGCGAGGACCGTGTGTCCGACCAGGAGGATCGCGCCGAGCGCGATGAGCTCCCACCGGCGTCGGCGGCCGACGAGGCAGGCCGCCAGGCACAGCGCCACCCAGAGGGAGGCGGCTCCCACGAGCGCGACGCCCGGAGCGAAAAGGGTCAGCACCCACACCGCCGCCGCGGGGAGGAAGAGCGCCAGCGTGGGGCCGAGGCCCGGCATCCCCGCCCCGCGTCCGCCGCGCAGGTACCAGCAGAAGCGGATCTGCACGACGCCCGCCACCAGCTGCAGCACGATCGCCACGGACAGCGCGGCCGTGGGCGCCACGGCGAGGGCCGCGAGCATCATCAGCGCGATGAACCCGCTGAAGAAGCCCACGAACGCCACGATCGAGCCCAGGGTGTAGAGCCACGTCGTGCGCACGTTCCGGTGATGGTCGACGGTCACGTCCCCGAGGGTAGACCAGTGACATCTGTCACGGTCGGACATGCGGGAACACCCGGACGGCGGTGATCCCGGCGCACTGCCGCCGCGGCATCCGTTCGCGAAGGATGGTCATCGAGGCGCTCACGGCGCCGCAGACCACCCGTTCCCGACAGCCAGAGGACTCCCCCATGATCGCCGCCCTGCAGGACTTCGCCGCCTCGTTCCCCGAGTACATCTCCTGGCTCGGGGTGATGCTCGTCTCGGCGATCCCGTTCGTGGAGTCGTACTTCGGGTCGGTCATCGGGGTGCTCATCGGCCTGCCGACGCCGGTCGCGATCGGCGTCGCGGTCGTCGGAAACGTCGCCTCGATGCTCGCGTTCGTCTTCTCGGCGCACGGGGTGCGCACGAAGGTGATCGCCGGACGGGGTGGAGCGGATGCCGCGCCCGAGGAGTCGCCGCGGCGCGTGAAGCTGCGCCGCGCGTTCGACCGCTACGGCGTGGCCGGGGTGAGCCTGCTGGGGCAGACGATCCTGCCGAGCCAGATCACGTCGGCGGCGATGGTGTCGTTCGGCGCGAACCGCAACACCGTCGTCTTCTGGCAGATCGTCTCGATCATCCTGTGGGGCATCGCCTTCGGCGTCCTCGCCACCCTCGGCGTCCAGCTCACCCGCTGACCCCGAACCCCCACCCCTGGCCGTGAGACTGCATCCTCCGGTCGAGACTGCACGCCGCGCACGCAGTCTCGACGGGGAGATGCAGTCTCGCGGTCAATGGGGGACGGGGGGTCAGGATGTCACGACCGACAGGGCGGCGGGGACGCGGCGGAGGTGGAGGGTGAACCCGGACTCCGGGGCCTTCTCGAGCTCGCCGTCGTGCACCCAGGCGGCCTGGTCCGCATCGACCGGGCGGACGCGCAGCTCGAGCGCGTCCACGAGCCGCCGCTCGACGTCGCGCGCGGGCGGGAAGACGCGCACCGCGTGCAGCACCGCCCGCGTCCGCCGCCCGAAGGCCAACGACGCCAGCGCCCGCAGGCGCCCACCGCGGGCGTGATGGATACGGATGTCGAGGGTGCCGGCATCCGCCGCGGAACGCTGCAACGCCGCGACCTGGTCGGACGCGTGCAGACCCACACCGATGAAGACCGACCAGACGCGCGCGCGGCGACCGTCCACCACGATCTCGGTGGGCTGGGCCTCGGTGATCTCGTCGGATGCCGCCACCAACGCGCCGAGCCACTTGCCGAGGGACTGCCGCCGCTCGCGCTCGTCGATGAGCCCCGCGTACAGGCCGAGCGACGCCGCATTGAGCACCGTCTGCGGCTCGCCGTCGTCGACGCGCACCTCGAGGACGTCGATCGCGCGGACCCGACCGCCCCGGAGCGCGGCGATCGCCGCATCGGGACCGTCGATCTCGAGCGCGCGCGAGAAGTGGTTGAAGGTCCCGCCCGGCACCACCCACAACGGCAGATCCACCGTGCGGGCGATGTGGGCCATGGCCGAGACCGAGCCGTCACCGCCGAGCACCCCGAGCATGCGGGGCGGGTCATCGCCCGCGACCGCCTCGGCGACGACATCCGCCATGTCCTCGTCCGGCTCGAGTTCGCGGACGCGCGCCGCGGGGAGCTCGCGCAGGAGCCGCGCGCCCCGGTCCGCCCGCAGCGTCGAGGCGCCCGCGCGACGATTGCGGAGCACCAGAAGGCCCGCGCCGTCCGGTCCGATGTGCGGAGTGCGCCCGTCGGCCTGTGCGTCCGTCATCGGTCGAGGCTACTCTCCACGGATGCCGCGAGCCGGGGGGTTGCGCGCGGGCGGCACAACCCGCACGCGGCCCGTCAGGCGGGCAGAACCGGCCGGTGCTCGAAGAAGGTCTGCAGCACGACGGTCGTCCGGGTGTTCACCGACGCGGTCTGGCGGATCTCGCGGATGAGCTCCTCGAGGTGCCGCGGCGTCGCGACTCGGACGAGCAGGATGTAGCTGGCGTCGCCGGCGATCGAATGGCACGCCTCGATCTCGCGCAGATGCTCGAGCAGCTCCGGTGCGTTGTCGGGCTGTCCGGGATCGAGCGGGGTGATCTCGATGAACGCCGCCAGCGGCTTGCCGACCGCCTCGGCGTCGACCACCGCGCGATAGCCGGTGATGACCCCGCGGGCCTCCAGCCGGCGCAGACGCGACTGCACGGCCGAGACCGACAGCCCCACCGCCGCGGAGATGTGGGCGAGCGTCGCGCGCCCGTCCCGGGTGACCTCGGCGACGATCGCGGCATCGGTGTCGTCCTCGAGGCGGGCCGAGGAGCGCTCCGTGGCAGGGGGGTCGACCCGCTGATCAGTCATGCGGCGACGGTATCAGCCACTTCCGCCGGCGCCGACAATTATCCTGCGCTTGTTTGATTCGACCGGAATTCTTCCCGTAGCATGGTGCGGCGACGAGATCCGTCCCCGCCCATGTCGATCGGAGGCCCCATGCCCCTCACCACCGCACAGGCCACCACCACGCACTCCGCCGCGGGTGTCGAGGACTCCCCGGCCTGGCTGAGCCTCAAGGCGGCGGCGACCGCCCTGCAGCCCCTGCAGGCGTCGGACGGTTCGATCCCGGATGCCGCGCACCACCCCGCCGCCACCGCCCACGTCGACGCGATCATTGCGGCGCTCGACGAGCTCCGCCCCTCCTTCCCCCACGATGACGCCTACCTCCGCGCCTCGGCCGCAGACTTCGCCCGCTGGCGGGAGGAGGGGTTCGGTGTCCCGGACTTCTTCGACTCCCTCGTGGCGTTCCAGCCACAGCAGCACCGCGTCGACGGCATCCGTCACTTGGTGATCTTCCCGATGTACACCCAGAACGGCTCGAGCGACCGTCATGTCGAGGCGGTACTCGTCGAGGCCATCTGGCCGGAGTTCATCGCGCAGCTCGAGGCGGGCGACTACGGCAACGCCCTCTTCGTCTCGCTGCGCTTCATCGACTTCACCCCCGGGTACGACACCAACTCCGCGGTGCTCTTCCCCGAGACCGTCGCGATGCGGGAGATCCCCACCTTCACGTGGGGCGCGATCTTCCAGGACCGCGAGGCCGCGCGCTACCGCCGCGTCGTCCGCGCCGCCGCCGAGATCACCAAGCTCGAGCTGCCCGCCGACGCCGCGGCCATGCTCGACGACCAGGAGCTCACCGAGAAGACCTTCGTGATGTGGGACATCATCCACGACCGCACCCACATGCGCGGAGACCTCCCCTTCGATCCGTTCATGATCAAGCAGCGGATGCCGTTCTTCCTGTACTCCCTCGAGGAGCTGCGCTGCGACCTGACGGCGTTCCGCGAGTGCGTCGGGATCGCCGCACGTCTGCGCGCCCGCGTCGAGGCCGGCGAGACGCTGGACGCGACCGAGGCGGAGACCCTCCAGCATGCGGTCCTCGTGCAGTACGCGGTGATCTTCGACCGCATCTTCCGCTTCGCCATCACCGGCTCGCGCGTGCGCAACTACGACGGCCTCGGCGGACAGCTGCTCTTCGCGTGGCTGCACCAGCGCGGCGTCCTGCACTGGACCGACACCGCGCTCGCCTTCGACTGGGACGACGTACCGGCGGCGGTCATCGCCCTCAGCGACGCGATCGACGAGCTCTACTGGCGCTCGATCGACCGCCCGAAGGTCGCCCACTGGCTCGCCGCCTACGACCTCGTCCGCCGCGTCGTCACCCCGCACCCGGCCTCGGTGTGGGCGCGCGGGCTGAGCGACGAGATCCTCGCCGGCGCCCCCAAGGGCTACACCGACGCGGTCCTGCCGGACGAATTCCCCCTGTCGATGTTCTTCGAGGCCCTGGAGAAGAAGATGCGCCCGGTCATCGCCTCCACCACGGGGATCACCGGGCGGACCCCCGCGTGAGCGAGGCCGGAGAGACCGAAGCGGCAGCTCGCGCCGTCCGCGGGCGCCGCGTCGTGATCGCCGGCGCCACGAGCGCCTCGGGCCTCGCCTGCGCGCGTGAGCTCGCCGCCGCGGGCGCCGAGGTGATCGCCGTCGGGCGGGATGCGGCACGCCTGGCCGCGCTCGTCGACGACGTCCGCGCCGCAACCGGGTGCGCGATCTCGGCCGAGGTGTGCGCCCTCACCGACGAATCCGCGGTCGCCGACCTCGTCGCACGCGTCCACGCCACGGGCGGGCCCGTCGACGGCGTCGTCCACCTCGTCGGAGGATGGCGCGGCGGAGGCGGACTCGCCGGTCAGACCGAGGAGGACTACCGCGCGCTGGAGCCGGCGCTCACGAGCCTCCGCCACGTATCGCGGGCCGTCGACGACGACCTGAAAGCCTCCGCGGCCGGGCGCCTGGCGATCGTCTCGAGCACCTCCGTCGAGCGTCCCCTCGCCGGATCGGCGAACTACGTCGCCCTCAAGGCGGCGGCGGAGACCTGGACCCGCGCGGTCGGCCAGGGCTACGCCAAGGCCGCGCGGGATGCCGGCGAGGCGCCGCGGGCGGCATCCGTCATCTTCCGCGTGAAGAGCCTCGACGGACTCGAGGACGACCTCGCCCGCGCCGTCGTCGGACTGTGGGACGCGTCACCCGACGACCTCGCCGCGCCGATCACCC
This sequence comes from Microbacterium aurantiacum, assembly GCF_021654035.1. Classification (GTDB taxonomy): domain Bacteria; phylum Actinomycetota; class Actinomycetes; order Actinomycetales; family Microbacteriaceae; genus Microbacterium; species Microbacterium aurantiacum. Next base: position 267,300 of record NZ_JAJPDW010000002.1, on the reverse strand, counting down.
TCGGCTGATCCCGCGCCGACGACCCCGACTAGATTGGACGAAGTGAGCACCCTGCACGACCGCGCCGTCCGCGGCTTCGCCTCTGACAACTATTCCGGCATCCACCCGGAGATCCTCGCCGCGATCGCCGCGGCCAACGAGGGCCACCAGGTCGCCTACGGCGAGGACGCGTACACCGCCCGCCTGCAGGAGGTCTTCGCGTCGCACTTCGGCGACGGCGTCGAGGCCTTCCCGGTGTTCAACGGCACGGGCGCGAACGTCACGGGCCTCCAGTCGATGCTCCCCCGCTGGGGTGCGGTGATCGCGGCGGGAACGGCCCACATCAACGTCGACGAGGGCGGGGCGCCCGAGAAGGTCGGTGGCCTGAAGCTCCTCACCGTCCCGACCGAAGATGGCAAGCTCACCCCCGAGCTCATCGACCGCGAGGCGTGGGGCTGGGGCGACGAGCACCGCGCGCAGCCGCTCGTCGTGTCGATCACGCAGTCGACCGAGCTCGGCACCGTGTACACCGCCGACGAGGTCCGCGCGATCGCCGACCACGCCCACGCTCGCGGCATGCGCCTGCACATGGACGGCGCCCGCATCTCGAACGCCGCCGCCGCCCTCGACCTGCCGCTGCGCGCCTTCACCCGCGACGCCGGTGTCGACGTGCTGAGTTTCGGTGGAACCAAGAACGGCGCGATGCTCGGCGAGGCCATCGTCGTGATGGACCCCGCAGCCTCCGACGGCCTCATCTACCTGCGGAAGCTCAACATGCAGCTCGCGTCGAAGATGCGCTTCGTCTCGGCGCAGCTCGTCGCGCTCCTCAGCGACGACCTGTACCTCCGCAACGCCCGGCACGCCAACGCGATGGCCGCGCGCCTCCGCGCCGGCGTCGAAGCGGGCATAGCCGACGGATCCATCCGCGGCGTCGGCTTCACCCAGGCGACGCAGGCCAACGGCGTGTTCGCGACGCTTCCCGACGGCGTGGCCGACCGCCTGCGCGAGTCCTTCCGCTTCTACGACTGGGATGCGAAGAAGAACGAGGTCCGCTGGATGTGCAGCTTCGACACCACCGAGGCCGACATCGACGCCTTCATCGCGGCGATCGCGCGCGAGACGGCCTGAGCGACCCGCCGCGTTTCACAGATCCAGGAAGTCCCCGAGCCACACTCGGACACTCGCGAGGCACGCATCGGATACGACGCCCGCGATCCCGGTGATCCGCGACCGAGCGAGCGTCCGCGGTTGTTCCGTCATCACCCATGACGGTCGATCGAGACCACTCGGCCCCGCCACCCGAACATGATTGGGCCATCCGCGGTCGGTCGTGGTGATGGGCAGGACGACCACGAGCGTCGTGACGGCCTCGAGGTATCCCGCCGAGGAGATCACCAGGATCGGTCGGTGACCGCCCTGCTCGCGCCCCTGAACCGGTTCGAGCTGCGCCCACGAGATCGTGCCCGGAGCGAGCTCAGAGGCGGTCACGCGCGCCGTTCATCAGCACCGTCGATCAATTCGGTCCGCTCCCAGTGAGCAGTCTCCGCGGCGTGTGCGGCGAGCACTTCCGGCGCAGACGCAGCGATGGCCTCCCCCAGGTCGCGGAGTCGACGCCGCCGGTCCTCGGCATCCGCCAGACGAGCGAGGTGTGCGCCGAGGGTCACGCCGTCGCGCGATGCCTGCTCCTTCAGCCGGTCGCGAAGTTCATCGCTGACCTTGATGGTCGTGGTCATACCGACAGTATGACTCACCCCCCGCGGGTCAGGTCAGGATGTCCTTGCGGGCGAAGCGCCAGAGCGCCGCTCCCACGAACACCACGATGTAGGCGCCCTGGAGCAGGGCGTTCTGGGCGAAGCCGTCCCACACGATCGGCGCGCGCAGGAGGTCGCCGAAGTCGAGCCATCGGTCGGTGAACAGCCACGGATGCTGCGCCTCGAGCTGCGGGATGGCGCCCACGATCTGTGCGGCGACAGCGAGGATCGCGGTCGCGGCCATCGCGCCGATCGGCACCGAGGTGAGGGTCGAGAAGAACAGCCCGATCGCGGCGAGACCGCACAGCGACAGCGCCGCGTATCCGGCGATGAGAAGCACGCGGCCGACCCCCTCGACCACCGAGACCTCCGTGCCGGTGAGGAGGGTGACGGGGCCCACAGGGAAGAGGATCCACCCGACGATCGTGCCGACGACGACCACGAGCACCGCCGCCGTCAGGCAGAACACCACCGCCCACGCGTACTTGACCGCCAGGAGCCGCGCGCGTCCGGACGGCACGAGGAGGAGGTAGCGGAGGGTTCCGGATGCCGCCTCCCCCGCGATCGCGTCGCCCGCGGCGACGCTGACCGTGAGCGGCAGGAACAGCGGGATCGCGACCGTCAGCGCGGCGAGCGCGACGAAGAGGCCGTTGCCGGTGATCTGGTCGAGGAACGCCGGCCCCCGGCCCGGGGACGAGCTGCCGGCGATCCGGATCGCGACGCCGAGGAGGATCGGGATGAGCGCGAGCGCACCGAGCATCGCGAGGGTCCGTCCGCGACGGAACTGGGTGGCCAGCTCGTTCGCGAACAGGCGGAGCGTCCCTCCGGGACGGACGGCGATCTCACGCGACGACATCGAATCCCTCCCCGGTGAGCTCCACGAAGCGCTGTTCGAGGCTCGACCCGACAACCTCGAACCCGCGCACCCGCACACCGGCCGACACGAGCGCCGCGACGATCTCTTCGGGCGCCCGGTCCTTCGGCAGGGCGGCGACCACAACATCGCGATCGGATGCCGCGGCCTCGGCATCCGGCGACATCGCGAGCGAAGCGAGGGCGGATCGGGCGAGAGCGGTGTCGGGGGTGTGGACGTGGACGCGCGGCTGCGCGCCGGTGCGACGGAAGTCGTCCAGCGTCCCCTGCGCGACCAGGCGCCCGCCGCTCATCACGCCGACGTGCGAGCACAGCTGCTCCACCTCGGCGAGAAGGTGGCTGGAGACGAACACCGTCGCACCCTCCGCCGCGAGCGCGCGGACGAGGGCGCGCACCTCGCGCGTGCCCTGGGGGTCGAGGCCGTTGGTGGGCTCGTCGAGGACGAGGAGCTCCCGCGGGGCGAGCAGGGCGCCGGCGAGCCCCAGGCGCTGCTTCATGCCGAGCGAGTACGCGTGCGCCTTCTTCCGCGCCGCGTGAGCGAGCCCGACCCGCTCGAGCGCCGTGGCGACGCGGTCACCGCGGGTCGCGGGGTCGCTCCGACGGTCGGCGGCGTCGAGACGGGCGAGGTTCTGCGCCCCGGTGAGGAAGGGCGCGAACGCGGGCCCTTCGACGAGGGCGCCGACGCGCGGGAGCACACGGTCGAGTCCCGCGGGCACGGCGGTGCCGAGGACCCGGGCGTCCCCCGCGCTGGGTCGGATCAGGCCTAGCAGCATCCGGATCGTCGTGGTCTTCCCTGAACCGTTCGGCCCGAGGAAGCCGAACACCGCCCCGCGTGGAACCCGAAGATCGAGGTCGGAGACGGCGGTCTGCGCGCCGAAGCGCTTGGTGAGACCCCGTGTGGCGATCGCCAGGTCGCCGGCGTCCGCGTCAGCGTCGTGCGGATTCGCGGCGTCACGAGCGGGGGCGCCGGCAGGCACCGCGCCGTCTGCGGTCACCGGCCGGGTGCGTCCGCGGCCGCGGCGGCCACGAGCGCATCCGCCGGCACGGCGCCGGCGAAGACGCGACCGTCGTCGGTGAGCAGCACCGTCACGAGCGCCGTCTCGAGGACCCGACCGCCGTCGACCGCGGTGGTCACCGCGTCGAGCAGCGCCGCCTGGTCAGGGGCGAGCCCCGCGATCGGGTCGCGCTCCCCGGCGGGCGCCGGGATCTCGACGATCGTCGCCCACCCCTCTCCGCTCACCCGCGGCTGCGCGGAGGCCGGAGGCGCCGGCTTGTCGGCGTGGTCGCGGGCATCGGCATCCGTCCACGCGGGGAGTTCCTTCTCCTCCACCGTGATCCCGGCGCCGGGCGCGAAGGTCAGCGCGGCGGCATCCGGAGCGGCGAAATCGACGTCGGTGAAGGTGATCTCGAACGCCGGCTCGCTCGCTCCGCGTGCGGTGACGGATGCCGCGAGCGCTGCGCCCGTCTCACCGTCGACGGCGAAGCGGACCTCGCCGACGAGCGTGTCGTCGGTGCGCGGGGTGAGGACGAGCTCGTACGCGTCTCGCCCGGCGACCCGACCGTCGGTCCCGACGGACACCTCGGTGGACTCGTCGAGGTCGGCGAGTGCCCGGTCGATCATCTCCTGCGGGGTGGGAAGCTCGGCCTGCGGCGCGTCCTCGGGCTTCTCGCCGGACCCCTCCGGGGCGACGAAGCGGGTGGCGGTCTGCGACTCGCTGTCGACGAACCACGCCTCCCCGGCTGCGCCGTCGACGTAGACGTTGCGCTCGGCGAGCTCGTCGAGCACCTGCAGGCGAGCGCGATCTCCGTCGAGGTACACCTTCGCGGTGTGCGTGCCGGTCACGAGCTCCAGGAGGTCGGCGACGTCGGCGGCGCGGGAGTCGGCATCCGTTCCCGGGTCTCCGCTCGACCCGCCGCTCGACCCGCCGCCGAGCGCGTCGGTGACGGCGCCGAGGTCGGGGAGTCCGAGCGCGGAGGTCTGCTCGAGGGTGCCGGAGAACTGGTCGACATCGCTGTCGGCGGCAAGGGCGAGGAGCTGCTCGGGCGTGAGGTCGGGGAGATCGACGCTGCCGCTCGCGGCCAGCGGAACGAGGACGGCGGCACCGGCCGCGGCGGGCACGGCGACCGCGGCGGTCCAGGTGAGTGCCCGACGGGAGGGCAGAGGACGACCGGAGGACATGCTGTCAGGCTACGCCGGTCTGGGCGCGCCGACCGGGGTCACAGCGAAGACTCAGCGGGTGGGGCCGGTGCCGGTGAGGGCCCCGAGGACGGAGGGCCGCCAGTGCCGCGCGACGTAGTCGACGGCCTCGTCCACGCCGAGCGAGCGGGTGGAGTTGCCCACACGCACCCAGAGGTCGGTGGAGCCGCCGTCCTTCGCCACCGTGAGGAAGACCGGCTTCGGCGAGGGCGGGCAGATCACCGCGCACACCGTGGCGCCCTCGACGACGGTGAACTGCAGGCGCGGGAGGGCGGCGGCGTTGCGTCCGAGAAGCGTGGAGAGCAGGTCGCGCAGCCAGAGCTCGAAGCGGTCGTGGTCGGGGGTGCGGAGCGTCGCGAGGTCGCGGTCGAGGCCGACGGCGCGCCCCTCGTCGGACGCACCGATGACGAGGACGCCGCCCGCACTGTTGAGGAACGCCGCGACGGTCTTGGCGATCGCCATCTCCATGCGCGGATCCTTGCGGTTCTCGCGGATGTTCCACCGCGCGGTCTCCTTGAACTCCACCCGGTCGCTCTCGCCCGCCGCGAGGACGGCCGGCACATCGACGTCGACGCGTCCCCGGCGGATCCACGCCGCGATGCCCGCGACCAGGGCCGACAGGCCGACGCTGCACCCGAACGCGAGCAGGATCGTCGTCGGCATCCACAGGCGCAGGCCGTAGAAGAAGATCCCCGACAGCAGCAGGCCGACGCTGACGCCGAGGAACGACACGATCGTCATCGTGCGAAGTTCCAGCGCGATGCGGCGCCCGAACAGGCGTCGGATCACCCGCGCGACGACATACGCGACGAGGAGGACGACGGGCAGGGCGACGGCGAATTCGACGAGGAGCGGGCTGTGCGGCATCCGGAGTCCGTGATCGAGGGCAGGGGTGGGGGGTGGGCGAAGGCGGTGCGGGTGCGGGTCAGGTACGGGTCAGCGGAGGGCGCCGACGCTCGCGAGCGCGAGACGGATCAGGGTGCCGCGGCCGCCCTCCATCTCGGCGGCGAGCGCGTCGGATGCCGCCTCCTCGGGCGAGAGCCACGTCACTTCGAGCGCATCCTGACGCGGCTCGCACGTGCCCGTGACCGGGACGACGAAGGGCAGCGACACGGCGTGCTGGCGATCGTCGTGGAAGGCGCTCAGGCCCGGGATGGGGAAGTACTCCGCGACGGTGAAGGGCACCGGCTGCAACGGAAGCAGGGGGAAGGCCATCGGGCCCAGGTCGTTCTCGAGGTGCCGGAAGAGCGCGTCGCGCACCGTCTCGCCGTAGCGGACCCGCCCCGACACGATCGTGCGGGTCATCTCGCCCACCGGCGTCGCGCGCAGGAGGATGCCCACCTGCGTCACGGCACCCACGCCGTCGGTGCGCACCGGCACCGCCTCGACGTAGAGCATCGGCATCCGTCGCCGGGCCTCGGCGAGTTCGACGTCGCTCAGCCATCCGGGGTTGGTGGACCCGGACGACGGCCCCGAACCGAAGCGGAGGGGATCGTTCGCGGCACCCTCGCCGCGCTCGTCGGGGTCGGGATCAGGCGTACGGACCGGCATGAGTCCTGTATACCCCACGGGCGGCGGGGGTTCGGGGCGGCCGGCGGCGGGGCGATGTCGGCGGCGGGTGGGACACTGGACGGTATGTCCGACCCGGTCCTTGATGAGAACGCCGTGCGCTGGTCGACGGATGCCGCAGACCGCACGGATCGCCCGCTGCTGGTTCTGCTGCACGGCTACGGGTCGGACGAGGCGGATCTGTTCGGGCTCGTCCCGCATCTGCCGGAGGCTTTCACCGTCGCAGCACTGCGCGCGCCCCTCGCGCCGCCGTGGCCGGCGCCCGGGTACTCGTGGTACCCGATCGAGGGGCTGGAGAGCCGTGACCCCGCCGCCGTCACCGCGGCCGCTCGCGCCGTCCTGGCGTGGATCGACGCGCAGGGTTTCGGGCATTCGCGGGTGGGGCTGCTCGGGTTCTCGCAGGGTGCGGCAGTGGCGATGCAGGCGATGCGCCTGGCGCCCGGGCGCTTCGCGTTCGGGGTCAACCTCGCCGGTTACGTCACCCCCGGCATCCTTCCCGGTGACGAGGTGCTGCGCGACGAGCGACCGCCGATCTTCTGGGGTCGGGGGACGCATGACGACGTCATCCCCGATGCGCTCGTCGCGCACACCACCGCGTGGCTGCCGGAGCACAGCGACCTCAGCGGGCGGGTCTACCCCGGCCTCACCCACAGCGTTTCGGCGGACGAGCTGGCCGACGTCCACGTGTTCTTGACCAAGCGGCTCGCCGACGACGCGGAGTGAGGAGCGGGCCGGGTCCGGCGGGCTGGTACGCGGCCGAGGCCTGGTCGTGGCACGGTGCGGCTGGTACCGTGGGTGACCTTGTTCCCGATCGTGAGGACGAACCGGTGAAGCTGATCGACGCATCCGCGCTGTAATCGCGCTGCCCCGTCGAACCCCGACGTGCCGCGCCCTTCTTCCGCGCTGAGCCGTCGACCTCGCTTCCCTCCGGAATCTCCGGTGTTCGGGCGCGCTCCGGTGTCAGCGCACGACGACACCGGAGACCTCATGTCATCTGCTTCCTCTGTTCCTTCCCCCGCTTCCGCGGGCGCACCCGCCGTCGTTCTGGACCGCGTGGGCTTCTCGTGGCCAGACGGATCGCGAGCCGTCGACGCCGTCTCGGGGGCGTTCGGCGCCGCGCGCACCGGCCTCGTCGGCCGCAACGGCGCCGGCAAGACGACGCTCCTGCGCCTCATCGCCGGAGACCTCCTCCCCGACGACGGCGTCGTCCACCGGACCGCGGATGCCGCGTTCCTTCCGCAGCGCCTGACGCTCGACGTCGACCGGCCGGTCGCCGATCTCCTCGGCGTCGGGCCAGCACTCCGTGCGTTGCGGGCGATCGAATCCGGCGACGTCGATCCGCGCCACTTCGACGCCGTGGGCGACGACTGGGACATCGAGGCCCGCGCCGGGGTGGCGCTGGCCGAGGCGGGCCTGTCGCCCGCCATGCTCGATCGCACCGTGGGTTCCCTCTCCGGAGGTGAGGCGATCGTGGCGGCGGTCACCGGCATCCGTCTCCGTCGCACGGGCATCACGCTGCTCGACGAGCCGACGAACAACCTCGACGGGGCGGCGCGGGAGCGGCTGTACGGCATGGTGCGCGCGTGGCGGGGGACGCTGATCGTCGTCAGCCACGACACGGCGCTGCTCGATCTCATGGACGACACCGCCGAGCTTCACGACGGGACGCTCTCGGTGTTCGGCGGGCCCTACTCGGCGTGGCGGGAGTGGTTGGACGCCGAACAGGATGCCGCCCGGCAGGCCGAGCGCACGGCGGCCCAAGCGGTGCGACGGGAGAAGCGCGACCGGATCCAGGCCGAGACGACCCTCGCGCGTCGCCTCGCGATGGGGAAGAAGGCGCAGCGGAACGCGCGCGTGCCCCCGATCGTCGCCGGCGGGAAGATGCGCGCGGCGCAGGTGTCGGCGGGGAAGCTCCGCGTGGAGACATCAGCGCGGGAGGACGCCGCGCGCGAGGTGCTCGCCTCCGCCGAGCGGCGCGTGCGCGACGACGCGTCGGTGCGCATCGACCTGCCGGATCCCGCGGTGCCGGCCGGCCGACGCATCGCCACCCTCGGCGACGGCGATCGCGAGTGGGTGGTGCAGGGGCCCGAGCGCGTCGCGCTCGTGGGGCCCAACGGCGTCGGGAAGACGACGTTGCTCGAGGGGTTGGTCGCCTCGGCCGCCGCGCCGAACTCCTCAGAAACGCACCAAATCCCGCCCGGAGGCCCCGAAACCGCGCTGAGCGGGTCGGATCGAAGGAGTTCGGCCCAGGGTGTCGCGCACACCGACCGGATCGGATACCTCCCGCAGCGCCTCGACGGGCTGGACGAGGCGGCGTCGGTGATTGCGAACGTCGGCGCCGCCGCGCCCGGGATCGGCGACGTCGAGATGCGCAACAGGCTGGCCCGGTTCCTGCTCCGTGGCGCGATGGTCGAGCGCCCGGTCGCGGCGCTGTCGGGCGGCGAGCGCTTCCGCGTCGCCCTCGCCCGGCTCCTCCTGGCCGATCCGCCGCCGCAGCTGCTGGTGCTCGACGAGCCGACGAACAACCTCGACCTCGACACCCTCGACCAGCTCGTCGACGCGCTCGCCGCGTACCGCGGAGCGCTCCTCGTCGTGAGCCACGACGAGGAGTTCCTCGCCCGGCTGGCGCCCGACCTCACCCTTGCTCTCGGTCCGGACGGGTCGCTGCGCGAGCGGTGACCCGCCCGGCCCGGCCGGGTCACGCCGCCGGGGCGGGCCTAACTCCTCAAAGCCGTGCCGACCCCGCCCCCCGGGCCCCGAAACCGGGCCAGACCAGCCGGATCGGAGGAGTTGGGCCCGGGGCGGGCCGCGCAACCCCGCCCGGATGTCGGCGGGGAGGGCGAAGATGGGGGGATGAGCGACGTGCTCGAGCGGTTCGGTCCCGCGACCCGGGACTGGTTCCGTGGCGCCTTCGCGGCGCCGACCACCGCGCAGGCGGGGGCGTGGGAGGCGATCTCGGCCGGACGCCACGCGCTGGTGGTCGCCCCGACGGGCTCGGGGAAGACCCTCTCGGCGTTCCTCTGGGCGATCGACCGGGTGTTCCGCGAGAAGCCCATCCCGGCGCCCGAAGAAGCCACCGGCCGGAAGAAGCGCCCACGGCCAGACGACACCCCCGCCACCCGCGTCCTCTACATCTCGCCGCTGAAGGCCCTCGGCGTCGACGTCGAGCGCAACCTCCGCTCCCCGCTCGTCGGCATCGAGCAGTCCGCGCGGCGCCACGGCATCGCGGTCCCCCCGGTGCGGGTAGGGGTGCGCTCGGGCGACACCCCAGCCTCCGAGCGGCGGTCGCTCGTGCAGGATCCGCCCGACATCCTCATCACCACCCCCGAGTCGCTGTACCTCATGCTCACCAGCGCCGCGGGCGAGACCCTGCGCGGGGTTCACACGGTCATCGTCGACGAGGTCCACGCGGTAGCCGCCACCAAGCGCGGCGCGCATCTCGCCGTGAGTCTCGAGCGCCTCGACGCCCTGCTCGACGCCCCCGCGCAACGGATCGGCCTGTCGGCGACGGTGCGTCCGATCGACGAGGTCGCGCGCTTCCTCGGTGGCGCTGCGCCGGTCGAGATCGTCGCCCCTCCTGCGTCGAAGGCGTTCGACATGAAGGTCATCGTCCCCGTCGACGACATGCTGAACCCGCCTCCTGCCCCCGGCTCGGACCCGCCCCCGACCGCGAAGACCGCCGATACGGATGCCGCACCCATCGACGAGGACTGGTTCGGCGACGGCTCCACGGCCTCGCCGACGACCGAGATCACAGGCTCCGTCTGGCCGCACGTGGAGGAGGCGATCGTCGACCGGATCCTCCAGCAGCGGTCGACGATCGTCTTCTGCAACTCCCGCCGTCTCGCCGAGCGCCTCACCGGGCGCCTGAACGAGATCTACGCCGAGCGCCTGGGTCTCGACCTGCCCGATCCGACCGTCCCGGCGCAGATGATGGCGCAGGCCGGCGCCACCGCGGGGGCTGACCCCGTCCTCGCCAAGGCGCATCACGGCTCGGTGTCGAAGGAGCAGCGGGCGATCGTCGAGGACGAGCTGAAGTCCGGCGTGCTCCGTTGCGTGGTCGCCACCTCGAGCCTCGAACTCGGCATCGACATGGGCGCGGTCGACCTGGTCATCCAGGTCGAGGCGCCGCCGAGCGCGGCATCCGGACTCCAGCGCATCGGCCGCGCCGGCCACCAGGTGGGCGAGGTGAGCCGCGCCGCCCTCTTCCCGAAGCACCGCAGCGACGTGCTGCACACCGCGATCGTGACCGAGCGGATGCTGGCGGGGAAGATCGAGGCGATCGCCGTTCCGCAGAATCCGCTCGACATCCTCGCCCAGCAGACCGTGGCCGCGTGCGCGCTGGCTCCGCTGGAGGTGGAGACGTGGTTCGAGACGCTCAAGCGCAGCGCCCCGTTCCGCGCCCTCCCCCGCTCGGCCTACGAGGCGACCCTCGATCTGCTCGCCGGCCGGTTCCCCTCGGACGAGTTCGCCGAGCTCCGCCCGCGCCTCGTCTGGGACCGCGATCACGGCACCCTCACCGCGCGTCCGGGCGCGCAGCGCCTCGCGGTCACGAGCGGCGGAACGATCCCCGACCGGGGGCTGTTCGGCGTCTTCATCGCGGGCGAGTCGCAGAACGCCCGCGTCGGCGAGCTCGATGAGGAGATGGTCTACGAATCGCGCGTCAACGACGTGTTCACGCTCGGCACGACCAGCTGGCGGATCGTGGAGATCACCCACGATCGCGTCAACGTCCTCCCCGCCTTCGGGCAGCCCGGCAAGGTCCCGTTCTGGCACGGCGACGGCATCGGCCGCCCCGCCGAGCTCGGCGAGGCTCTCGGGAAGTTCTCGCGCGAGGTGTCTGCCGCGGGTCCCGAGAAGGCGCACGAGCGCCTCATCGAGGCCGGTCTCGACGACTACGCCCGCGCGAATCTCCTCGCCTATCTCGACGAGCAGCGCGAGGCCACGGGCACGTTGCCCACCGATCGTCAGCTCACGGTCGAGCGCGGCCGCGACGAGGTCGGCGACTGGCGCGTGATCCTGCATTCCCCGTACGGCATGCAGGTGCACGCTCCGTGGGCTCTGGCCGTCAACGCCCGGATCCGCGAACGCCTCGGCGTCGAAGGGTCCGCGGTCGCGAGCGACGACGGCATCATCGCCCGGATCCCGGATGCCGAGGCCGAACCTCCCGGCGCCGAACTCTTCGTCTTCGACCCCGATGAGCTGGAGCAGATCGTCACGGCCGAGGTCGGCGGCTCCGCCCTCTTCGCGGCCCGCTTCCGCGAGTGCGCCGCGCGAGCCCTTCTGATGCCGCGACGGAATCCCGGCAAGCGCACCCCGCTCTGGCAGCAGCGCCAGCGCTCGGCGCAGCTGCTCGAGGTCGCGCGCCGGCATCCGACGTTCCCGATCATCCTCGAGACCCTGCGCGAGGTCCTGCAGGACGTGTACGACGTCCCGTCGCTCCTGCGTCTCGCCCGCAGCATCGGCGAGCGCCGCATCCGGCTCGTCGAGACCGAGCCGCCGCAGCCCTCGCCGTTCGCCCGCGACCTGCTCTTCGGATATGTCGGCGCGTTCATGTACGAGGGCGACTCGCCGCTGGCCGAGCGTCGCGCCGCCGCCCTGTCGGTCGACCCGGCGCTCCTCGGCGAGCTCCTCGGGACGATCGAGATGCGGGAGCTGCTCGATCCGGAGGTCATCGCGCAGTTCGAGCGCGAGGCGCAGCGCCTGGCTCCCGACCGCCGCGCCCGCGGACTCGAGGGCGTCGCGGATCTCCTGCGCATCCTCGGACCGATGGATGCCGCCGAGGTCGCCGTCCGGCTCGAGCCCGCCGAGGGCGCCGACCTGGCCACCGAGGCCGAGGCCCAGACGCTCCTCGACGAGCTGATCACCGCCCGCCGCGCGATCCCCGTCGGCATCGCCGGCGCGTCCCGGGTCGCGGTGATCGAGGATGCCGGGCGCCTCCGCGACGCGATCGGCGTCGCCCTCCCCGTCGGCATCCCGAACGTGTTCCTGGAGCCGTTCCCCGATCCGCTCGGCGACCTGGTCGCCCGGCACGCCCGCACGCACGCGCCCTTCACCGCGCAGGATGTCGCCGAGCGCCTCGGGATCGGGGTCGCCGTCGCGCGTCTGACGCTGCAGCGTCTCGAGTCGGCCGGTCGCGTCTCGAGCGGCTACTTCCTCCCCGATGCCGCGCGCACCGCGGGCGCCGGCCGCGCCGCGAACGCCGACGAGGTCGAGTGGTGCGACGCGGAGGTCCTGCGGCGCCTGCGGATGCGCTCGCTCGCGGCGATCCGCGGCAGTGTCGAGCCGGTCTCGCAGCAGGCGTTCGGGCGGTTCCTCCCCGTCTGGCAGCACGTCGCGCGCCCGCTCGAGGGCGTCGACGGCGTCCTCGCGGTCGTCGAGCAGCTCGCCGGCGTGCCGATCCCGGCGAGCGCGTGGGAGTCGCTCGTGCTCCCCGCGCGGGTGAAGGATTACACCCCCGGCATGCTCGACGAGCTCACCGCGACGGGCGAGGTCGTGTGGTCCGGTCACGGCAGCCTCGCGGGCCGCGACGGCTGGATCGCGCTGCACCCCGCCGATGCCGCCCCGATCACGGTCACACGGGACCCGGATGCCGATGCCCCGGCGCCGGACTCGCTCGACGCGCGACTCCTGGCGGCTCTCGACGGCGGCGGCGCCTACTTCGCCGCGCAGCTGCGCACCCTCGCGGGAGCGGACAACGAGATGCAGGTCGTCGAGGCGCTGTGGCGTCTCGCGTGGGCCGGGCTCGTGACGAACGACACGTTCGCCCCCGTCCGCGCGCTCGTCTCCGGCGGCGGTCAGGCGCACCGGGTCGCCCGTCGCGCGCCGCGCGCCCGCATGTACCGCGGCGCGTCGGTCGGGGCGACGCGCACGCCGACGCCGGCCCGCACCCCACCGTCGGGCGGGCGCTGGTCGCGGCTTCCCGAGCCCGAGACGGATGCCGCGGTGCGCGCGACCGCCACGGCGAGCCTGCTGCTCGACCGCTACGGCGTCGTGACCCGGGGCTCCGTGCAGGCCGAGGGCGTTCCCGGCGGCTTCGCGCAGGTGTATCGCGTGCTCGCCGGATTCGAGGAGGCGGGCCACTGCCGCCGCGGATACGTGGTCGAGAAGCTCGGCGCCGCCCAGTTCGCCGCGTCGACGACCGTCGACCGTCTGCGCCAGTTCGCCGGCCTCGCCGACCCGCCCCCGCGGCGCGCGGTCACCCTCGCCGCGACCGACCCCGCGAACCCGTACGGCGCGGCCCTGTCGTGGCCGGCGTTGGAGGGCATCTCCCACCGGCCGGGCCGGAAGGCGGGCGCGCTGGTGGTCCTCGTCGACGGCGCCCTCGTGCTCTATCTGGAGCGCGGCGGCAAGACCGCCCTGGCCTTCGCCGACGACCCCGCCCTCCTCTCCGCCGCGGCCGCCGACCTCGCCACGACGGCGCGCGCCCGACGCCTGGACACCCTGACGATCGAGCAGGTCAACGGCGTCTTCATCCACGGGTCGGAATGGGGCCGGGCGCTGCGCGACGCCGGATTCGTGGAGTCTCCCCGCGGTCTGACGCTACGGCGCCTCACTCCCGGCGAGTCGGAGAGGCGCGCGCGCTCCACGGCCGACGCGCCGCCCGAGGATCGCGCGCGTGCCTGAGGGGGACACCGTCTTCCGCGCGGCTCACCGGCTGGATGCCGCGCTGGCGGGCGCGGAGGTGACCCGCTTCGAGTTGCGCGTGCCGCAGGTCGCCACGGTCGACCTGACCGGCCAGCGCGTGCACGGGGTGGTGCCGCGGGGGAAGCACCTGCTGCATCGGATCGGGGAGACCACCGTCCACTCGCACCTCAAGATGGAGGGTGAGTGGCACGTCTACCGTCGCGGGGAGCGGTGGCGGGCGGCGGGCTTCAAGGCCCGGGCCGTGATCGGCGGACGCGCTCCGGACGGTCAGGAGTGGGAGACGGTCGGGTTCGACCTCGCCGACATCGCCGTCGTCCCGACGCGCGAGGAGGATTCGCTCGTCGGGCATCTCGGCCCCGATCCCCTCGCCGCCGACTGGGATCCGGTCGAGGCGACCCGCCGGGTGTCGGCTGATCCGCGCGAGATCCATGTGGCGCTGCTCGATCAACGCTCCGTCGCGGGCTTCGGCAACGAGTACGCCAACGAGATCCTCTTCGTCCGCGGCGTCCATCCCTTCACCCCCAGCTCGCAGGTCGACGTGGCCGCCGCCATCGACCTCGGCACGCGCATGATCCGCGCGAATCGCGACCGCTCGGGGCGCACCTTCACCGGAGACTCCCGTCCCGGCCGATCCACCTGGGTGTACCGGCGCGAGGGACGTCCCTGCCGCCGTTGCGGCACACTGATCGAGGGCGGCACCCTCGGCGCCGACCCCACCCGCGAGCGGATCGTCTTCTGGTGCCCGCGGTGCCAGCCGGCGCCCGACGTCACGGCGGCCGTCCCCATTTCCTGACCCCGACGGGGCCGACGATCTGTCAGGCCCCTCACGACACACGCCCGACTCCGGCGATGCGCATGCCGAAACGCCGCGGTTTCCTGACCGTTACATAACCCCGGACGATCTGTCAGACAGGGCATTCGGGCACCGCGTTTCGTCCGGTTCGCGGACCCCTCCATTGCGACCATGACGGCGCGCCCTATTGAATACCCCACACACCCACCCGTCCGCGCACCGGCGCGCGGACCGTCAGCAGGAGGAGTCCCCCAGGTGACGACGGCGACCGACGCGGACCACGCTCCGCCCACACGTCCGACAGACGACGAACGCGGTCGCGTATGGCTGGACGGGATCACAAAGCGCTACGGCGACCAGGTCGCCGTCGACGATCTGTCCCTGGCGATCCAGCCTGGCGAGTTCATTTCGCTCCTCGGTCCGTCCGGCTGCGGCAAGACCACGACGCTGCGGATGATCGCCGGTTTCGAGCACCCGGACGAGGGCGACATCCTGATCTCCGGGACGTCGGTGCTGAACACCCCGCCGTACCGCCGCGACGTGAACACCGTGTTCCAGGCATACGCGCTCTTCCCCCACCTGAGCGTGGCGGAGAACGTCGCCTACGGACTGCAGCAGCGCCGTACGCCGAAGGATGAGATCCGCGAACGCGTGTCACAGTCTCTGGACCTGGTCCAGATGCGCCGCTTCGCCGACCGGAAGCCGACGCAGCTCTCCGGCGGACAGCAGCAGCGCGTCGCGCTCGCGCGCGCCCTGGTGAACCGTCCCGCCGTCCTGCTCCTCGACGAGCCGCTCGGCGCCCTCGACCGCCAGCTGCGCGAGGAGATGCAGCTGGAGCTGAAGCTCCTCCAGGCGCGCCTCGGGATCACGTTCGTCTTCGTCACGCACGACCAGGGCGAGGCGCTGTCGATGAGCGACCGCATCGCGATCATGCGCGCCGGCCGCATCGAGCAGCTCGCCGACGCCGACACCGTCTACGCCCGGCCGGCATCCGCCTACGTCGCGGCGTTCGTCGGTCAGCAGAACTTCTTCCGTGGGCCGGTCGCCGCCGGAGGTGCCGCCATCTCGAGCCCGCACGCCACCGTGCAGTCCCCCGATGCGACGCTCGCGGGCGTCGCGCAGGGCGAAGCGGCCGTCCGTCCGGAATACATCCGGATCGAGAAGGATGCCGGCACCCCCGTCGCGGACACCAATGTCGCCCGGGGCTCGCTCATCGGGGTCTCGCACCTCGGCGACACGATGCAGTACCTCGTCGAGCTGGGCGGCGACCAGAGCATGCTCGTCCGCCGCCCGACCCCGGAGGCACCGTCCCTCCGCGTGGGCGACCCCGTCGTCTGCACGTGGGCCCCGCACCACGTCCTCCTGTTCCCCGCCGACGACTCCGCCGTGCAGGGCGGCTACGTCGCACCCCCGACCTCGCTCTGACATCCGAGAAGACCCGAACCCACCGCACCCGAACGCCCGTCCAGCACCCACCCGACACCACCCGAACCCGACACGCGACACGACTGGAGACCCGATGCCCGCCTCTCGCACCCCCATCCGCATCCTCGCCCCGGAGGCCGCCGCGCCCATCATCATGCGTGAGGTCTCCCGCCGTCGCTTCCTGAGCTTCGCCGCCCTCACCGGCGGCGCCGCGTTCCTCGCCGCGTGCGCGCCGGGCGGCGGCAGCTCGCCCGCCCCGCAGGCCACGGGCGGCGCGCTGGAGAGCAGCCTGTCGGTGTACACCTGGGGCGACTACGACTCCCCCGAGGTCATCTCCTCCTTCACCGCCGACCTCGGCCCGCGCGTCACCCTCGACTCGTACTCCTCGAACGAAGAGCTCATCGCCAAGCTCATCGCCGCCCGTGGCACCTCCGGGTACGACATCGTCGTCCCGACCGGCGTCTTCGTTCCGCAGATGATCGAGAACGGGCTGCTCCTGCCGCTGAACAAGGACCTGCTGCCGAACATCTCGAACATGGACCCGGCCTACCTCGGCCGCGCGTGGGATCCGAACAACGAGTACACGATCTGCAAGGCGTGGGGTACGACCGGCTACACCTACGACAAGACCGTCATCACGCGAGAGCTCACCACGTGGGCCGACTTCTTCGACGCGGCGCAGAACGAGGCGAGCGGGCGCACCTCGATGTCCGATGACCCCGCCGCGATCATCGGCTCCTACTTCTGGGCCAACGACATGGACTGGAACACCGAAGACCCCGATGAGCTCGAGGCCTGCCGCCAGTTCCTCGTCAACGAGATCGCGCCGCACATCTCGGCATTCGACTCCTACCCGGGCACCAACGCGATCCCGCAGGGCACCCAGGTGCTCGCGCAGGGGTGGAACGGCGACTCCCGCCTCGGCATCCTCGAGTCGCCCGACCCCGAGCGCTGGCAGTGGGTCCTGCCCGGCCCCCTCACCGAGCTGTGGATGGACAACTGGGCGATCGCCGAGGGCGCGCCCAACCCCGAAGCGGCCCACGCCTTCATCAACTTCTCGATGACCCCGGAGAACCTCTTCCTGAACCTCGACTACATCGGCTACCACGTGGGCGGGAAGGACATGGAGACCGAGGCGATCGACGCCGGGCTCGAGTACACCGACATCATCTTCTTCACTCCCGAGCAGCTCGACACGATGCGGGAGCAGGTGCTGAACGACTCCCAGACTACGCGCGTCGAGATCTGGAACGAAGTGAAGGCCGCCGCGGGTGCGTAGTCGACCGACCGGCGCCGCGCTCGCCGTCCCGGCGTGGGCGTGGCTGCTGCTGTTCTTCGTCGCCCCCGTGGGGATGGTGATCTGGTTCAGCTTCGGCTACAAGCCCGGCGTCTTCGGCACCCACGCGAACGACATCCTCTCGTTCGACCGGTACGTCGAAGCGCTCTCGCCGACCTTCTTCGCGACGTTCACCAACACCCTCTGGGTCGGCATCCTGGGCACGATCCTCTGCTTCGCGATCGGGATGCCGGTGGCGTACTGGATGGCGTTCAAGGTCAACCCCGCGCGGCGCGGCCTCTTGATCGCGCTGGTCCTGGTGCCGTTCTGGACGAACTTCCTGGTCCGCACGATCGGCTGGCAGGTGATCCTCGCTCCCGAGGGCTGGATGTCGCAGATCCTGCAGAGCGTCGGCATCATCGACGGGCCGCTGGCCCTGCTCTACACCCGTACCGCCGTGCTCATCGGCGTGGTCTACAACTACCTGCCGTTGATGATCCTGCCGCTGTTCGTCGCGTTCGACCGTGTCGGTCCGGCCCTGCGTGAAGCGTCCAAGGACCTGGGGGCGGGCAAGGTCATGACCTTCCTCCGGGTGACGTTGCCGCTGTCGCAGCCGGGCATCATCGCCGGCGTGCTGCTGGTGTTCATCCCCCTCATGGGCGACTACATCACCGCTACGGTCCTCGGCGGAGCCCGCGGGAACATGGTCGGCCAGCTCGTGGCGAGTCAGTTCCAGACCGCGCAGAACTGGGCGCTCGGATCGGCCATGGCCGTCCTTCTGATGCTCATCATCACCCTCACCATCGGTGTCGCCGCCGCCCTCATCTGGCTCGTGAGCATGCCGTTCCGCAGCCGCAACCGCCTGGTGCTCGGAGCAGAGCCCGAGCAGGCACCGCCCGCCGCTCCCGCCCAGCCCGTCCGCGAGGAGGTGCGGTCATGACGCAGACGACCACCGAGACGATGCTCCGCGCGCAGTCGACCGCGCGCGGCCGCCGCAGCCGCACCCGCATGACCGGGTCGGACATCGCCCTGCGGGTCTGGGGCATCCTCGTGATGCTCTTCCTGTTCGCGCCGATCATCGTCATCGTCATCTACTCGTTCAACACCGGCCGGCTGCTGGTGTCGTGGGGCGGGTTCGGGTTCGACGCCTTCCTCACGATCTTCGAGAAGCCCCAGATCCAGAACGCGGTGCGCGTGTCGATAGTCACGGCGTTCATCGCGGCGATCATCGCCACGGTGCTCGGAACGCTCGCCGGCATCGCGATGTCGCGCTACCCGGGCAAGTGGGTGTGGTGGTTCTTGGCGCTGCTGCTGCTCGTGTCGGTGACACCCGAGATCGTGGACGCGGTCGCCCTGCTGCCGTGGTTCGTCTTCCTCGGACAGGATGCCGGGATCGCGATGTTCAACGACGGCATCGTGCGCCTGTCGGTGGGTTCGTCGCTGTTCGCCACCGCGGTGGTGTCGTACATCGTGCGGGCGCGCCTGGTGGGCCAGGACGCGAACCTCGAGGAGGCCTCCGGCGACCTCTACGCGACGCCCTTCACGACGTTCCGCCGCGTCACGCTGCCGCTCGCGATGCCCGCCGTCCTCGCCGGGTTCCTCCTGGCGTTCACGCTGAGCCTCGACAACACGATCATCGCCGCGTTCGTGCAGGTCTCCGGCACGACGCCGTGGCCGGTGTACGTCCTGAGCGCCCTGCGCTCGGGCCTGCGTCCCGAGATCGCGGCGGTGTCGACGATCATGCTGCTGCTGACCCTGGTCGCCCTCGCCGTCGTCGCCCTGGTCCTGCGGCGCGCCGGCGACTCGGCGACGCAGATCGCCCGCACCATGACCGGCGGCTGAGCCCGCCCGCACGCCGACAGCCACCCGCGGAGGAACCCGATGCACCACGCCGATCTCGTCCTCCACGGGGGTCCGGTCTTCACCGCCGACACGGTGCGCTCGCGCGCGCACGCCGTCGCGGTGTCGGGCGGGCGGATCGTCGCCGTCGGGGGCGACGAGGTCCGCGACCTCATCGGTCCGCGGACGGAGGTGGTCGACCTCGGCGGTCGCCTCCTCGTCCCCGGATTCCAGGACGCGCATGTCCACCCCGTCTGGGGCGGGCTGGACATGCTGCGGTGCGACCTGGCCGAGTACGGCGACGCGCCGCAGTACCTCGACGCGATCGGCCGTTACGTCGCCGCGCATCCCGACGACGAGTGGATCCTCGGCGGCGGCTGGCAGATGTCGGCGTTCCCCGGTGGGACCCCCAGGGCGGAGGCGCTGGATGCCGTGACCGGCGACCGCCCGGCGTTCTTCCCGAACCGTGACGGGCACGGCGCGTGGGTGAACTCCGCCGCGCTCCGGGCCGCGGGGATCGACCGCGACACCCCCGACCCCGCGGACGGGCGCATCGAGCGGAACCCGGACGGCACCCCGAGCGGCACGCTCCACGAAGGGGCGATGGCGCTGGTGAACCGGCTCCTCCCGGAAGAGCCGCTGGAACGGATGACGGAGGCCCTCCTCGTCGGTCAGCGGTACCTGCATTCGTTCGGCATCACCGCGTGGCAGGACGCCATCGTCGGCCCCTACGGCGACGCCGGAGATCCTGGGCCGGCGTATCTCCGCGCCGCGGCGGAGGGCACGCTCACCGCCCGGGTGGTCGGCGCCCTGTGGTGGGACCGGTCGGCGGGGCTGGAGCAGATCCCGATCCTGCAGGAGCGTCGCGAGCGCTACCGCGGCGGACGCTTCGCCGCGACGAGCATCAAGATCATGCAGGACGGCGTCGCCGAGAACTTCACCGCGTCGATGCTGGAGCCGTACGGCGACGGGCACGGGCATCCGACGGACAACTCCGGCATCTCGTTCGTCGACCCGGAGATCCTGTCCCGGGCCGTTCCGCTGCTCGACGCCGACGGGTTCCAGGTGCACTTCCACGCGATCGGCGACCGCGCCGTCCGCGAGTGCCTGGATGCCGTCGCCCGGGCCGTGGAGAAGAACGGACGCCGCGACAACCGGCACCACATCGCGCACATCCAGGTGGTCCATCCCGACGACATCCCGCGCTTCCGCGAGCTCGGCGTGGCGGCGAACATGCAGTCCCTGTGGGCGACGTACGAGCCGCAGATGGTCGACCTCACCCTGCCTTTCCTCGGCGAGCCGCGGAGCGCGTGGCAGTACCCGTTCGGCGATCTGCTGCGTTCGGGCGCCGTCCTCGCCGCGGGGAGCGACTGGTCGGTGTCGTCCCCCGACCCGATGGCCGCGATCCACACCGCCGTGAATCGCAAGGCGGCCCCCGGTCACGAGGAGGGCGAGTACGACGCGTTCCTCCCCGAGCAGGCGATCGACCTCGCGACCTCCCTCGCGGCGTACACCGCCGGGTCGGCGTGGGTGAACCACCTCGAGGCCGACACCGGCACGATCGAGGTGGGCAAATACGCGGATCTCGCGTTGCTCGACCGCGACCCCTTCGCCGGGCCCGCCGACCTCATCGGGGCGACCCGCGTGCTCCAGACCTTCGTCGAGGGCGAGCGGGTCTACGCCGCCGACGACGCGTGAGGCTCGGACGACCCGTCCGACGGGCACCGATTGTCGCGACGGGACGACGGCGCACGACCGCCGCCGAGCGATCAGGATGGAAGCACTCAGAACCCGAGAAAGGGTGATACCCGTGGGCACCACGGTCTTCGAACGAACCCCGCCCGCTCCCCGCGTCATCGCGCACGCGCTCGCCGGAACCCGGCAGAGCGTCTTCTGGCTCGACGACCTCCCCGCCTCCCGTCCGCGCGCATCGTTCACCGGCGAGGCCACGGCCGACCTCGTCGTGATCGGCGCCGGGTACACCGGACTCTGGACGGCGCTCGCCGCGAAGCGACGCGACCCGTCCGCGCGCGTCGTGATCCTCGAGGGCAAGCGGGTCGGCTGGGCGGCATCCGGTCGGAACGGCGGATTCTGCGAGGCGAGCCTCACGCACGGACGTGACAACGGCCTGGCCCGGTGGCCGGACGAGATCGACCGACTCGACGAGATGGGGCTGGCGAACCTCGACGCGATGGGCGACGACATCGCGCGCCTGAAGATCGACGCCGATTGGGAGCGCACCGGCTCGCTCGGCGTCGCGATCGAGCCGCACCAGCTCGAATGGCTCGACGAATGGGCGGAGGATGCCGCCTCCCGCGGCGAGGAGGGCGTCGTCCGCCTCGACGAGCAGCAGACCCGCGCCGAGGTGAACTCGCCCACCTACCTCGGGGCGGTGTGGGAAAAGCGCTCCACGGCGATGGTCCACCCCGGGAAGCTCGCCGCGGGCCTCGCCCACGCGGCTGAGGAGGCCGGCGTCGAGATCTTCGAGGAGTCGCCCGTCCACGCCCTCGACGACGACGGCGACCGGCTCAAGGTCGTCACCCTGCGCGGCCGCATCACCGCGCCGCGCGTCGTGCTCGCCACGAACGTCTTCCCGTCGCTGCTGCGCCGCAACCGCCTGATGACGGTGCCGGTGTACGACTACGTGCTCATGACCGAGCCGCTCAGCGACGCGCAACTCGCCGAGATCGGATGGAGCTCGCGCCAGGGTCTCAGCGACCTGGCGAACCAGTTCCACTACTACCGGCTGAGTCGCGACAACCGCATCCTCTTCGGCGGGTACGACGCGGTCTACCACTACGGCCGGCAGGTGCGTCAGCGCTACGAGGACCGCCCGGCATCCTTCGAGCGTCTGGCGAGCCACTTCTTCACGACGTTCCCGCAGTTGGAAGGCCTGCGCTTCACCCACAAGTGGGCGGGCGCGATCGACACGTCCACGCAGTTCAGCGCGTTCTACGGCACCGCGCGCGGCGGTCGCGTCGCCTACGCCGCAGGGTTCACGGGCCTCGGGGTCGCTGCGACGCGATTCGCGGGCGACGTCATGCTCGATCTGCTGGAGGGTGAGGCGACCGAGCGCACCGAGCTGGAGATGGTCCGCAAACGCCCCCTCCCGTTCCCGCCCGAGCCGGTCGCCGCCGTCGGCATCAACATGACGCGCTGGTCGCTCGACCGTGCCGACCACGATCGCGGGCGCCGCAACATCCTGCTGAAGACGCTCGACGCGCTCGGGCTGGGATTCGACTCGTGACGCGGCTCGTTCCCGGGCAGGCGACGGATGCCGCATCCCTGCCGGCCCCGTTCTTCCCGCTCGATCCCGACCTCGTCGTCTCGGGCACCCCGACCACCCGCTTCGTCGACCTCGACGAGACCTCGCACCGCACCGTCGGCGTATGGGAGCACACCCCCGGCGTCTCGACCGACGTCGAGGCGGACGAGGTCTTCGTCGTGCTCGCCGGGGACGCGACCCTGACCTTCGACGGCGAGGACGCGCCGGCGCCCCTCACCCTCGCGCCGGGTGTCATCGTGCGCCTGTCCGAGGGGATGCGCACCACCTGGACGGTCCGCGAGACGCTGCGGAAGGTCTACATCTCGCCCTGAGGCGCCGCGGCGCGGACGCGCACAGGGCGCGGCATCCGTCTCGAGGATGATGCCCCCTCGCCGACGTACACCTCTCTGCCGACGCGGGGCGGAGAGCGGCTTGACACGATCGAGCGATGGAGAACTCGAAGACCGGTCCTGCGCGTCCGCGCGACAGGCGCAGGGTCGCCTGGGCGACGTTCGCGATCGCGGTCTCGGCGGCGGCCGCGGTGCTGCCCCACCTCGAGATCCGCGGAATCGCAGCGATCCCCGTGGCGCAGGCGCTCGTTCCGGTCGGAGCGGTCGGCCTCCTCGTGCTCGCCGGCGTCTCCCTGGTGCTCCGATCGTGGACGGCAGCGGCGGCCTTCGTGCTCGGCGCGGTGATCAGCGCCATCCCGACCCTCACCCCCGTGCACGCGGGGGCAGGCGCGGGCTGCGAGGTCCGCACGTCGGCGACGATCCTGTCGTTCAACGCGAAGTTCGCGGATGCCGACCCGGCGGCCCTGTCCGATCTCATCCGCGACACGGAGCCGATCGCCGTCGTGCTGCTCGAGACGAGCGAGCCGTTGATCGATGCGGTCCTCACCGAGCACGGCCTTGCCGAGGCGCTCCCCCACCGCTCGCGCGAGGTCTCGCCGGGGCCGGCGAGCGGAAGCGTGATCCTCTCCGCCTATCCACTGTCCGACGAGGAGGACGTCCCCGGGAGCGCGTTCGACCAGGTCAGCGCTGTCGCGACCGTGCCCGGTGCCGGCGACGTCCGGATCGCCGCCGTCCACCCGCCGCCCCCGGTCTGGCAGCCGAACGCATGGCGCGACGGCCTGGACGACATCGCCGGCTGGGTGCGCGACACCCCCGATGAGACGCTCATCGTCGCGGGCGACTTCAACGCCTCGTTCGCCCACCCCGCGCTGCGCCGGTTGGCTGCGGGTCTGCGGTCCGGCGCCGAAGCGGCGGGGCCGATCCCGTGGCCCACCTGGCCGGAAGAGAAGGCGATCCCCGCGTTCACGGCCATCGACCACATCTTCTCTCGCGGCGCGACGCCCCTGGAGTGGAGCACCGTCGCGATCGCGGGCAGCGACCATCGCGCCGTCATCACCGGATGGGGCCTCTGCGCTGCGCAGTCCATCGGCGTCCTCCTCGGTTCGGACGATGCTGACTGACCAATGAGCGCTGACATCCGTTCCGAGGGTCACAGACTCTCGTGTCCCCACGATCGGCGAGGCAGGATGGCGGCATGTCGATCTTCTCCGGACTGAGCGCCTTCCCCCTCACGCCCCTGGACGACGACACGGTCGACGAGCACGCGTTCGCCGGGCTGATCGAACGCCTCGTCGACGCGGGCGTCGACTCGGTGACCGCGCTGGGCTCAACGGGGTCCGGCGCCTATCTCTCGCGGAGTGAACGCGCTCTCGTGGCGCGGCGGGCCGTCCTGACGGCGGGCACCACCCCGGTGTTCGTGGGGATCAGCGCTCTCCGGACCACCCACGTGCTCGAGCACGCCGAGGATGCGCAGGACGCCGGAGCGCGAGGTCTGATGCTCGCCCCCGTCAGCTACCAGCCCCTGACCCCCGACGACGTCTACCGCCTGTTCGAGACGGTCGCAGGCCACAGCGACGTTCCGGTGATCGTCTACGACAATCCGACCACGACCCGTTTCTCGTTCGATGACGACCTCTATGCCGCCGTCGGCGCGTTGCCGGGCATCGCGTCGCTCAAGATCCCCGGGGTACCCGTCGGAGTGGAGGCAGCGCGGGCGAGGATCGATCGGCTCCGGGCCCTGCTCCCGGCACACGTCACGATCGGCGTCTCGGGAGACGCGCACGCTGCCGCGGAACTGAACGCGGGGTGCGACGCCTGGTACTCGGTCATCGCGGGCACGCTCCCGGCATCCGCCGTCGCGCTGGCTCGTGCCGGCTTCTCGGGCGACACGGAGGAGGCCCGGCGTCTTTCGTCGGAGCTGCAGCCGGTGTGGGACGCCTTCTCGCAGCACGGCAGTCTGCGGGTCATTGCAGCGGTCGCGGAGCATCTGGGTCTCGTCCACCCGCGAAGCCTCCCGCTGCCGATCCTCGGCCTGGACGAGGCGGCGCGCGCGCCTCTGCACGCCGCGCTCGCTGACCTCGGTCTCGGTGGACCCGACACGGGCACGGAGCGATGAGCATGACACCGCCGCCGCGCCCCGACGACAGCGGGCGGGCCCTGACGGAGCGCGAACGGGACGTCCTGACGTTCATGGTCGATCGCGCTGTTCCGTTCGCGGGCGACCCACCGATCCCCGATGACACGCGGCGTCGCCTGCGCGAGCAGATCCCCGCGACCCGCGCCGGAGCACGGTGCCGATGCGGCACCTGTCCCTAGATCGAGCTTCAGGATGCCGACGGGGTGACCCCGAGCGGTGGCGCGCGGATCGTCCTGACCGCCGAGGGCCCCGGCGCCTCGCTCCTGCTTTTCATCGACGACGGCCGACTCAGCTACCTCGAGCTCGCTCCGCACGTCGATGACGTCGTCGCGGATTTTCCCCCGATCGAGGCGCTCACGGTCTGAGCCGATCCGCCGCTAGCGCCGTGCGGCCTCGACGCGGATGGTCTCGGCGAGGTCGGCGGGGCGGCTCCACATCGGCCAGTGGCCGGTCGGGAGGTCGACGAGGGTGACGTCTTCGAGGAGGGCGACCTCCGCGAACATCGGGTGACCGGCACCCGCCCACTCCCTGACCTGAGCGCTCGGGAGCGAGCAGCACACCAGCGTGGTCGGGACCGCGTGGCGACGCGGGTTGGACAGTGCGATCGGCTGACGGAGCACCGGACCGGGCTCGGGGACCGCTCGCGTGCGGAAGCGCTCGAGGCCGTCGGCGCTCAGGCCCTCGAGGCTCGCCTGCTGCGCGAGGGCGTCGAACGACGGCAGCGGCATGTCCTCGACCGCGTCCGGCAGGTCGGGCGCGAACGCGACGTCCGATGCCGCGGGGCCCGAGTCCACCCACACCACGCGACGAATGAGCTCCGGATGCCGGTCGAGCACGACGCTCACTGGCGCATTCGCCCCGCTGTGGGCGACGATCACGGCCGGACGTGCCGCGGCATCCGCCTCCGCGAGCGCGGCGAGGATCGCGTCGACCTGATCGTCCAGGGTGCGCGTCGCGCGGGCGGGATCGGCGGGATCGAGCCCGGGGAGGGTCATCGCCACCGTTCGCTCGCGCGCGGGATCGAGGTGCTCGACGACCTCGTCCCACGCCCAGGCGCCCAGCCAGTGCCCGGGGATGAGAAGGATGGCCGGAAGGCGGTTCGTCGTCGTCATGCGTCCACTGTGCGCGACGGCGGCGGCACCGGTGTGTCACTATTTCTGACATGAATTTCCTGGAGGAGCAGCCGTGAAGCGCGCGGAGCGACTCCACGCGCTCGCCGAGGAACTCCGACGGGCGGGAACACGCGGCGTGACCGCCGAACGCCTCGCCCGCGAGTTCGCCGTGTCGGTGCGCACGGTGAAGCGCGACCTCGCCGCGCTGGAGACGAGCGGCGCCCCGGTCTGGTCGCGCCCGGGTCCCGGCGGCGGCTACGGGCTGGCCGCGGGCACGTCACTCCCCGCGATCAGCTTCTCCCCCGCGCAGGCGGTGGGCCTCCTGGCCGCCGTCGCCGCGGCATCCGATGCTCCGTACTCGGATCTCGCCGCCGCGGGCGTCCGGAAGATCGTCGACGTGCTCGACCCCCGCACGCGCGCCCGGGCGGACGCGCTGGCCGGTCGCATCTGGGTCGATGCGCCGCCGCCGGCGTCCCGGGCGATCCGTTCGGCGCTCGAGGAAGCCATGGCCGATCAGCGGGTCGTGCGCATCCGGTACGTCTCCGGCGCAGGGGCCGCGACCACCCGCGACGTCGAACCCGTCCTCTTCGCCTCGACGAACGGCCGCTGGTACCTCATCGGGTGGTGCCGCCTGCGCGACGCGATGCGCTGGTTCGCCCTCTCCCGCATCGAGAAGGCGACCGTCACCCGCGCCGCGTGCAGCGGCCACTCGGTCGCCGAGGTCGGCGACCCACCGCCGCATGCGCGCCCGGTGCACGGCGACCGCTCATGAGGGCGGCGACAGCTCCGCCTTCACTCCGCTGATCGGGGCAGGAGCCGGTTCACGAATTCGTCCACGACCTCGTCGAGCCCGAGACCGGTGTCGAGCGGCGCGGTGAGGTGGTCGAGCATGAGACCGTCGATCGCGTAGTGGAACAGGGCGATCTCCGCCCTTCCCCCGGGGAGACCCGCGTTCTCGTTGAAGTCGACGTCCGCCTCGAAGGATTCCTGCCGCCACTTCCCCAACGCCGCCGCGACGGCGGGGCTCCGCGCCGATTCGATGCGCAGCTCGAACAACGCCAGCGACACGTGCGGATCCGCACGGAGCCGTCGGACGACATCACGCAGGTAGGCGGCGAAGAGAGCCCGATCCTGCAGGGACGAGGACTCCGCGGCGACGGCAGCGGGGTCGGGGGCGAGACGCTCACCGATGCGCGTGACGAGCGCGGCGATCAGGTCGTCGCGCCGGGGGAAGTAGTTGGACGCCGTGCCCTTCGGAGTACCGGCGGCGATGTCGACGGCACGATGCGTCAGACCCCGCGCGCCCGCTTCCGCCAGCACCCGGATTCCGGCGTCGGCGAGAGAAGCGCGTCGTGCGTCGTTGCGAGCCATGACGCCATGCTAGCCAAACCACGACGGCTGTTGTACATTAACCACGACACATGTCGTGATTGGAGACACCGTGCGAAACCTCGTCTACTACGTCGCCGTCAGCATCGACGGGTACATCGCCGACCCCAGCGGGGGATACGACTCCTTTCTCATCGACGGCGATCACTCCTCGGTGGTGTTCGGCGACTACGCCGACGCGCTCCCGGCGCATGTTCACGCCGCGCGAGGAACCGAGCCTCCGCGAACCCGCTTCGACACCGTGATCATGGGGTGGAACACCCTCGGCCCCGCACGCGACGCAGGCATCGCCAGCCCATACCCGCACCTCCGCCAGATCGTCGCGAGCCGGCACGCGCGCGAGGTCGACCCGTCGATCACGCTCACCGATGACCCGCTCCGCACCGTCCGCTCCCTGAAGCAGGACGACGGAGCGGACATCTGGCTCTGCGGCGGCGGCGACCTCGCCGCGACACTGCTCCCCGAGATCGATCGTCTCGTTCTGAAACGGCATCCCGTCGTCTTCGGATCCGGCGTGCACCTGTTCGGTTCTGCGCCCTACGCGTCGCGTGGGTTCACGCCGGTGGCGGCGCGTTCGTTCACCTCGGGCGTGGTGGTCGAAGAGTACGTCGCCGCGGCGGCCTAGCGTCCGGCCGAGCGGCGGACGAGAAGCGCGAGGTGCAGCGCGGTCTGCGTCTCGCCGTCGTCGAGGTCGGCATCCAGGAGCTCCTCGATGAGCGAGATGCGCTGGTAGAACACCGAGCGCGAGAGGTGTGACGCGGATGCCGCGGCGGTGCGGTTTCCGGGATGCGCGAGCATCGCCTCCAGCACATCGAGGAGGTCGCCGCCGCGGCCGAGGTCGTGCATCACGAGCGGGGCGAGCATCCTCTCGCCGTGCTCGAGCACCCGCGGATCGTCGCGGAGAGCCGTGACGAGCTGCACGAGCGGGCGATGTTCGGCCCGTCGCAGCTGAACCTCCCGCCCGGCGCGCCGACGCCGTCCGCGCGCGAGATCGACGGCCTCGTGAAGCGACGCGAGGGCCTGCTCGAGGTCGTCGCCGCCACGGCCGACCGACACGGTGAGGCGTTCGACGTCGGCACCCGGCCCGGCCGCCGCGCGCGCGAATCCTCGCGCGGCATCGTCGTCGAGAACGGTCCCGGCGGGGAGGGAGAGGAGGATCGTCGCCGACGGCGCGGGCACCCCCTCGGCGGTGGACCCGGCGACCGCACGACCGCCGATCGCCCGGGCCGCGGCATCCGCCGCCTCCGCCGTCACCGCCGCGCCCGAGATCACCAGACCGTAGAGGTGCGCGGAATGCAGCGGCAGACCCGCCGCCTCGAGACGCGCCGTCGCTCCCCCGAGACCCGCGAAGCGCCCCGCGAGGAGTCCGTCGACGAGGCGCCGGCGACCGACGCGGCCCCACTCGTCGTCGTCGGCTCCGGCCAGGCGTCCGACGGCGAGCGCGATCGCTCCCTGCTCGAGCACCGCGGCGCGTCCCGCGGCGTGATCAGGACCGGGCAGTGCGATCAGATTCCCCCAACGGATGCCGCGGGCCTCGACCGGGACGATCAGCCAGTCCTCGCCCGATCCCGGACGCCCCCGTTCGTCGCGGAGCTCGGCCCGGCGGTGGGCCGACCGCGATCGGAGCTCCCAGTCGGTGAAGAGCTCCTCCTCGAGCGCGAGGGGCACCTCGGCGGCGACGACCTCGTGCCCGAGGTTCTCCAGCACCACCGGCGCCTGGAGAGTCTGCGCGAGCTGGTGCACGATGAAGTCGGCGGGCGAGCCGCGCAGCACGAGCGCCGTGAAGCGCTCCCGGACCTCGTCGCGGGCGCGGAGGGCATCGGTCTGGCCGGTGATGATGCGGCTGTGCACCGCCTCGGTGACCGTGACGAACTTCACCTCGCGGTGCAGGACGATCAGCGCGAGCCCGCGTTCCCGTGCCGCCTCGCGCACGACGGTCGGCGGGTAGCGGTAGTGCGTGCCGAGTTCGAGGACGATGCCGGCGGATCCGGCATCCGAGAGTCCCGCGACGAAGGCGCGGAGCTCCGCCGGCTCGGACGGCCACGACGATCCGGTCGACAGCAGCAGCTCGCCGCCGTTGAGCAGCCGGGCAACCCCCGCACTGTCGGAGACGTGCAGCCAGCGCACGCGCGCGTCCAGTGCCGCATCGCCGACGAGCACTTCCGGCACACCCTGGGCGACTGCCTCCAGCGCGAGGACCTCGCGCACCGTGGGCAGGGTCGGAGAGTCGGACCAGGATGTCGGACGATCCGTCTGGATCGCCCGATCTTTGCGACGTTCGGGCATCACAGGAGGATCTTCCGCTCTGACAGGCTGGGACGCACTCACCCTATTGCATGCCCGGTCGATCTGTCCGGAGACCCCAGGAGCTGTCGATGAGCACCGTTCGCCACCACATCAACGGAGCCGAGGCGGGCGAGGGCGCCCGCACCGGCCGCATCTACGACCCGGCCACCGGCGCCGTCGCCCGCGAAGTCGCTTTCGCCGACACAACCGAGGTGGAAGCGGCGATCGCCGCCGCCCGCGAAGCCCTTCCCGCATGGCGCGCGACGGGACTCGTCCGGCGCGCCGACGTGTTCTTCCGGCTCCGTCAGCTCCTCATCGAGCGCCAGGACGACCTCGCCGCGATCATCACCGCCGAGCACGGCAAGGTCCTGAGCGACGCCAAGGGCGAGATCAGCCGCGGCATCGAGAACGTCGAGTTCGCCGCCGGTCTCGTCCACCTGCTCAAGGGCGAGCGCAGCGAACAGGTGTCGCGCGGTGTCGACGTGCACTCGGTCAAGCAGCCGGTGGGCGTCGTCGGAGCGATCACCCCGTTCAACTTCCCCGTGATGGTGCCGCTGTGGATGATGAGCTCGGCCATCGCCTGCGGCAACACCGTCGTGCTGAAGCCCAGCGAGAAGGACCCGAGCGCGTCCATCTTCCTCGCGCGGCTGTTCGAGGAGGCGGGGCTCCCCGCCGGCGTCCTCAACGTCGTCCACGGTGACAAGGTCGCCGTCGACGCACTGCTGGATTCCCCCGACGTCCGCGCGATCAGCTTCGTCGGGTCCACCCCCGTCGCCCGCTCGATCTACGAGCGCGGCACCGCGCAGGGCAAGCGCGTCCAGGCGCTCGGCGGCGCGAAGAACCACATGGTCGTCATGCCGGATGCCGATCTCGACGGCGCAGCGGATGCCGCCGTCTCGGCCGCCTACGGCTCCGCCGGCGAGCGCTGCATGGCCGTCTCGGTGCTCGTGGCGGTCGGCGACGACGTCGCGGACGCGCTCGTGGCGAAGGTCGCCGAGCGCGTGCAGGGCCTTCGCATCGGGCCGGGCACCGACCCCGAGAGCGAGATGGGTCCCCTCATCACGGGCGAGCACCGCGACAAGGTCGCCTCCTACGTCACGGGCGCGACCGCCGAGGGCGCCGAGGTCATCGTCGACGGCACGACCGCGGAGTTCGACTCGGACGGCTTCTTCATCGGCGTCTCGCTGGTCGACCGCGTACGCCCCGGCATGCGCGTCTACGACGAGGAGATCTTCGGACCGGTCCTCTCGGTCGTCCGCGTGCAGACCTACGCCGAGGCCGTCGAGCTGATCAACGCCAACAGCTTCGCCAACGGCACCGCGATCTTCACCCGGGACGGCGGCACCGCCCGCCAGTTCGAAATCGACATCGAGGTCGGCATGGTCGGCATCAACGTGCCCATCCCCGTGCCGATCGGTGCGTACTCGTTCGGCGGGTGGAAGAACTCCCTCTTCGGCGACTCGCACATGTACGGCCCCGAGTCGATCCACTTCTACACGCGCTCCAAGGTCGTGACCACCCGGTGGCCCGACCACACCCCCACCCAGGTCGACCTGGGATTCCCGAGCAACCACTGACGCCCCGGCATCACTGAAGCCACACCTCACGGAGACCGCCATGACCAGCATCCTCCCCTCTGATCTCGACACCGATCAGCGCGTGCGCGCCGACGACCGCGGGCACGTGTTCCATTCGTGGAGCGCGCAGGCCCTGATCGATCCGTTGCCGGTCGCCGGCGGGGAGGGCGCGACGTTCTGGGACTACGCCGGCAACTCCTACCTCGACTTCAGCTCGCAGCTGGTGAACCTCAACCTCGGGCACCAGCATCCGGATCTCGTCCGGGCGATCCAGGAGCAGGCGGGGCGGCTCGCGACGATCCAGCCGTCGATGGCGAACGACGTGCGGGGCGATCTCGCCCGGCGCATCAGCGAGGTCGCGCCCGACGGGATGTCGAAGGTGTTCTTCACCAACGGCGGCGCCGACGCGAACGAGAACGCGGTCCGCATGGCGCGGCTCGTGACCGGGCGCCGGAAGGTGCTCTCGGCGTATCGGAGCTACCACGGCAACACCACCACGGCGATCTCGCTGACCGGCGACCCGCGTCGCTGGGCGAACGAGCCGGGCGACGGATCGGTGGCCCACTTCTTCGGGCCCTACCCCTACCGCTCCGCGTTCCACGCGTCTGCCGACGAGGAGGAGGCCGAGCGCGCACTGGCGCACCTGGAGCAGACGATCATCCTCGAGGGCGCCTCGACGATCGCCGCGATCATCCTCGAGACCGTCGTCGGAACCAACGGCGTGCTGATCCCGCCGCCCGGGTACCTCGCCGGCGTCCGCGAGCTGTGCGACCGCTACGGCATCATCTACATCGCCGACGAGGTCATGGTCGGCTTCGGGCGCATCGGCGAGTGGTTCGCCTTCCAGGCCTACGACGTCGCCCCCGATCTGATCACCTTCGCCAAGGGCGTGAACTCGGGGTACGTGCCGCTCGGCGGCGTGGTCATCTCCGACCGGATCGCGGCGCACTTCGACACCGTCGCCTTCCCCGGAGGCCTCACGTACTCCGGGCACCCGCTCGCGTGCGCTGCGGGCGTCGCGACGTTCGAGGTGTTCGAACGCGACGGCATCCTCGAGCGCGTCCGCGACCTCGGGTCCCGCGTCGTCGAGCCGCGCCTGCGCGAGATGGCGGCGCGGCATCCGTCGGTCGGCGACGTCCGCGGCCGCGGGCTCTTCTGGGCCATCGAGCTCGTGCGCGACCGCGAGACCCGCGAGCCGCTCGTGCCGTTCAACGCCGGCGGGAAGGATGCCGCGCCCATGGGCGAGGTCGCCGCGGCGTGCAAGAGCGGCGGGGTGTGGCCGTTCACGCACTTCAACCGACTCCACGTCGCGCCCCCGCTGGTGATCTCCGAGGACGACCTCACGCGCGGTCTCGACGTCATCGACCGGGCGCTTTCGGCCGCGGACGCCTACGCCCGCTGACCCCGTTCGCGGGCGCCGCGCGGGCCGCGGCATCCGTTCTCCCCTCCGCACCGAATATTCCTTGCATCAGGTGCATCCGAGAAGACTGATTCACCGGAATGAATAGTCACAGGGATCGGTTGTTCCTGTACTCGGTACACGATCCGTCGGAGGAGGGGCCTCGTGGGTAAGAACTACATCGACATCGAAAACGACCAGGGTGAAACCCTGCGTTACCGCAAGCACGCCAATGGCCGGGGGCTGATCGCGCACGGCGCGAAAGTCCACGCGTCGGCGCTCGTCGAAGCCGGCGCCTACGTCGAACCCGGCGTGCGCGTGGCCGAAGGGGCGTTCATCGGCAAGGGGGTGTGGATCGAGTCCGGTGTCATCATCGGACCCGGCGCCCGCATCGCCCCGCACGCCCACGTCGGCCCGGACGCCGTCATCGGCGGAAACGCGAAGATCGGCATCCGGTGCGAGATCGGGGCCGGCGCGAAGGTCGCGCCCGGTTCGATCCTCCCCGACGACGAGTCCGTCGCCGCGGGGAAGACGCTGATCACCGATCGACGCGGGCTGCGCCACATCGCCTGACGACATCCGTGGGGGTGGCGGCGGCTAGCCTGTCGCCGTGAGCCCCCTCGGACGACGACGCGTGCGCCGGTGGGTCCTCCTCGCCTCTTTCCTTGCCGGTGCGCTGGTGATCGTCGTCCTCTTGGTCTTGTTCGCCACCGTCGGCGCGGAACGATCGTCCGGCCAGGTCGCGGGTGTCCCCTCCCCACCCGCGGATGCCGAACGCGTCGAGATCGTGTCGATCACCGACGGCGACACGGTGCGTGCGCGCGGTGTCGACGACGACGGGGTCCTGCCGCGCGACCGCGACGTGCCCGTACGCCTCATCGGCGTTGACACCCCCGAGGTTCGACCCTCGGTCGAGTGCGGCGGCGCGGAAGCGACGCGTGCGCTCGAGGACCTGCTGCCGGTCGGGTCGCGCGCCTGGGTTTCCGTGGACGCGGAGCCGCGTGACCGCTACGACCGGGTCCTGCTCTACCTCTGGACCGAGGACGGCACCTTCGTCAACCACGCGCTCGTCGCCTCGGGCGCGGGCGTCGCCCTCGAGGTCGAGCCGAACTCCCGGTATGCCGATCTGTTCGCGGCGGCCGAGGCATCCGCTCGGAGCGCGGATGCCGGGGTCTGGGGGTCGTGTCGCTGAGCGTCGCCGGTGTGGCCGCGGGGGGTATGGCGGCGGTGTCGGTCAGGGGGTCGGGGCGGGTGCGCCCGCGGTGACCCCCGCGATGATCGTGAGCACGAGGCCGATCGCCGGGAGCGTCCCCTGGGTCAGTGCGGGACGGAGGTATCGCGCGCCGGACGTGACCAGCACGAGCGCGGCGGCGAGCATCGACGCCAGCGCGAAGACCACCAGCGTGAAGCCGGCGACGGTGGTCGCGGCATCCGTCGTCCACCACAGCACAAGGCCGACCGCCGTCCCGATGGCGAGGAAGAGGTTGTAGAAGCCCTGGTTGTAGGCCATCGGCCGGGTCGCGTCGGCGGTGGCCTGATCGCGCACCCCGAAGCGACGCCACACGCGCGGTTTGGACCAGCCGATGCTCTCCATCACGAAGATGAAGACGTGCAGGGCCGCCGCGAGCGCGGCCACGACGGTGGCGAGCAGAGCGATCATGGGGGAACTTTACGAGCGGGCTACGCTGTGCGTCATGGTCTCGGGCGGCGGTTCACGCAGAGGAACGGGTTCCGGCGGAAGGCCGGGGCGTCGTCCCGCGCCGGCGCGGAAGCCCGGCTCGGCGCGGAAGCCTGCCCCCGGGAAGCCCGCGCCCCGGAGGACGTCGGGCGTCGAGGTCGCGGCATCCGCTCCCCCTCCGCTCGGGCCGATCCGTCTCGGCGCGGTGCCGGGCGCGACGCCGGGCAAGTGGATCGACATCTGGAACGCCCGCGCGCCGCACGCGCCGCTCGTGCTGGTGGAGGTCGCCGCCGCCACCCAGCACCGCGTCCTCGTCGACGGTGTGGTCGACGTCGCGATCGTGCGTCTGCCCATTGCGGGCGCCGACGACCTGCACGTGATCCCGCTGTACGAGGAGCTGCCTGTCGCGGTGTTCGCCGCCGACTCGCACCTTGCCGCCGCGGAGGAGCTCGACCTCGCCGACCTCGAGGGCGAAGTCGTCGTGGTGCCGTCGGATGACGTGCTGCGCGCGCAGGTGCCGGGTGCGATCGCGCCGCGCTTCGCCGCGCCGGCCGACACGGCGGAGGCGGTCGCGATCGTCGCGTCCGGCGTCGGGGTGACCCTGATGCCACTCTCACTCGCCCGGGCGAACCACCGCAAGGACGTCGACCACCGCCCGGTGCGCGACGCGCCCCACTCTCCCGTGGGTCTCGCGTGGCTGCGCGACCGGACGACGCCCGAGATCGAAGCATTCGTCGGCATCGTGCGCGGCCGCACCGCCCACTCGTCCCGCTCCTGACCCGCGCTCGGCCCCGGCCCGCCCTGGCCCCCGGCCCGCCCTGGCCCCCGGGCCCGCCGGGCCGAACTCCTCAAAACCGGCCCAGAACCCGCCCCTAGGCCCCGACACCGGCCTCCGTCGCCCGAATCGGAGGAGTTCGGCACACCCAGCCCCTGCCACCCCCGCCGCCGGCAGCCCGGCCGGGTGCGCCGGGTTCGGCGCGCGGCCCGGGCTAACTCCTCAAAAGCTCGGCCGAACCGGGCAGCAGGCCCCCGAAACCGGCCTCCGTCGCCCGAAGCGAAGGAGTTCGGCACACCCAGCCCCTGCCACCCCCGCCGCCGGCAGCCCGGCCGAGTGCGCCGGGTTCGGCGCGCCGCCCGAGCCTAACTCCTCAAAAGCTCGGCCGAACCGGGCAGCAGGCCCCCGAAACCGGCCTCCGTCGCCCGAAGCGAAGGAGTTCGGTACGCGTCAGCCCCGCCACGCGCCACCCGCAACTCGCCACCCGGCTCGCCGCCGCCGCTGCCGCTGCAGTTGCCGGCGGCCACCACGAGGGCGCCGGGCAGGGTGCGCCGGCAGCGCGGGCCTAACTCCTCAAAAGCTCGACTGATCCGGGGCCGCAGGCGCCGAAACCGGGCACTAAGACAGGAATCTGAGGAGTTCGGTACGCCCTCCCGGCGGCAGGCGGGCCCGGTGGGGCCCGGGCGGGGGCCGGCCGCCGGGTGGAACGGCCGGAGGGAGGGGCGGACCCAACTCCTCAGAAACGACGTTGAAACCGGGCCCGACCCCCGAAACCAGGCTCCGGCGCGCGGATGGGAGGAGTTAGGTACGCGCGCGGCCGCGCGCGCAGACGAAGACGGGGGATGTCGCCGACCTGGGTCTCTGCGACATCCCCCGCGGAGCCGGCCCTCGGAAGTCCACGTCCCCCATGGTTTCTTCCGGCCCCCAGTATCCGATGCCCCCCGGCATCGAACTGCGTGAGCCGCTCCGATGTGGAAGAGCACCCCGGGACGGCCCTGATACACCCTGTCCAAAGTTTTTCTGAAAGTCCGCAAAGCCGCCTCAGAAACCGGCGCCGTGCACCTGGAACGGCGCCACGATCCCCGTCCGCGCGGATGCCGCAGCCAACGCCTCCGCCGGCGCCTCGCCCTCGGCGAGCGCGGTGTGCACCGCCCCGAGCAGCTCGCACGCGTCGTCGTCGGCGACGATCACGGGCGCGGCGATGACGCTCCGCGCCCCGGCGTGGAGCCAGACCCGGCTCATGCCGATCGCCTCCTCACCCCAGCGCACCGCAGACCGCCCGCCCTCGCAGGCGGACAGCACCACGAGCGACGGCACGCGCGGCATGAGGTCGACGTCGTATCCGAACAGGGTGCCGTCGCCGAGCTCGAGCCCCGAGAAGAGCGGGTTGTCGGCGGCGTGCCGGCCGTGCGCGGCGATGTGCAGCGCGTCGACGTCACCGGCCAGCTCGATCGCATCGCCGACGGATGCCGCGGCCTCCACCCGCGCGTCCCCCCATGCCGCCGCGCCGACGGCCACCTCCTCCGCCCCGCGCCGCGTCCGCGGACCCACCGCGAATCCGGCCCGCACCACCGCCGCCGCCGGGTGAACCCCCCGGTCCGCAACCCAGCGTGACGCCGACACCGCGAGCGTCGTCACGCGCCCGCGGAACGCCGGCAGCATCGTCCACGGGATGCCGCTGAGCACGCCGGGGGCGGTGAGCACGATCCGCCGCGTGCCGGCGGCCGCGACCGCGTCGTCGGCGAGAAGCGCCGACAGCCGCGCAAGCCGCGCGTCCAGCGAGCGCCGCACGACCTCGCCCATGCGTCCGCGGATGGACGCGGCCATGTCGAGGTCCGACCGGAGTCCGGGCAGCATCCGCCGCACCTCGTCCCACCCGGGCATCGGCCGCAGCTGCACCCCCGCTTCGGTGAGGACGAGCACGCTCAACCGGTCGCCCGAGAAGACGTACGACAGCATCGCCGTCTCGTGATCCAGCGCCGCCTGAACCTCCTCCACCGAGACGCGGGCGCGCGCCGATGCCGCCGCGACGTCGACCCACTGTCGCTCGCGCACGCGCTCCTGCAGCGCCCGCACGCGCGGATCCGCCTGCCATTCCGGGCCCTCGCTGCGCAGCATCCGGAGTTCGGCGAGGTCGCGCGCGAGCGCGGGGTCGGGCGGGGGCCGCAGCGGCACGACCTGGGCGGCGGCGTGCCGCGCACGCTCGGACCACTCGAACACCACGTCGGGCCGCTCCGACCGCACGGCCGCGTCGAGCCCCGCCCCGAGCAGGCCGGTCCCGTGCATCGCGGTGGACGTGTGCAGATCGATGCTGCCGAATCCCGCCCGCCAGCTCTCGAGCTCCGCGAGCCCCTCCGCGGCGTGCCGTCGAGCCCGCCCCAGCTCCCCGCGCACCGCCGAGCGCACCGCGCGCACCTCGTGGGCGAGAAGCCGCACATCCAGGCTCGCCCTCGGCGGAACTCGCGCCGCCCGCACCGGCTGCGCCCCCTCCGGCATCCGCTGTCGAGCGCGCCACAGGTCGAAACTCAATCGCACGGATGCCGCGTCACTGCGAAACCCGTGTCGGTGAAGCTCAGCGGCCACGGCGTCGACGTCGCTCTCCTCGAGCACACGATCGGGCGCGGAGACCCGGCCGCCGCTCTCGGTCACGGCGCCGGAACGGAGATCGGCGAGCACACGGATGCCGTCGGCCCGCGCCGCCCATGCCGCGTTGTCGAGCGCCCGGAACCGGTCCGCCGCGTCGGCCGCCACCCGTCGCGCCTCATCCGCGTCGTGCACGAGGAGCGACTTGGCCAGCTGCAGCTCGGTCTCCGCGCGCGCCTGCGGCATCCCCTCAGCGGCGAAGATCTCAGCCGCGGAGCGGAGGAGCTCTTCGGCCTCACGGACCGAGCCGGCTTCGCGCAGCGCCTCGGCGCGGTCGGCGTCACCGACGGCCGCGGCCACGGGCGACACCGCTCCGGCGACCGGCCGCGCCCGCGCCATGTCGCGGAGGGCTCCGACGAGATCCCCCTCCAGGAGCGAGATGTATCCCTCGTTGTGCAGGGCCTGCGCGGCATCGACGGCCAGACCGGCGACCCGGAAGATCGCCGCCGCGGTGCGGACGTCCGCGCGCGCCTCCGGCAGCGCGCGCCGGTGGATGCGCACCAGGCACCGGTTCACGAGCAGGTTCGCCGCCTCGGGACTGTCGGCGTCGAGCACGTCGATCGCGCGGGTCAGCCACGCGTCGGCCTCGTCGAAGCGCCCCCGCTGTTCGGCGATGCTTCCCAGCTGCCCCGCGGCGAGCGCGTAGGTCGCGGGGTCGATGCCTTCGCATTCCAGCGCGTCACGACACAGGATGTCGGCCCGCTCGGGTTCGCCGAGGCGCGCCGCGACGTAGCCGAGGGTTCCGAGCACGCGGGAGCGGAGATTCGGCTCCGCATCGGTCAGATCGATGCGGAGCAGCACCTCGTGCGCGTCGGCGTAGCGCCCGTCGTTCGACAGGCGCACCGCGTCGGCGTGGAGCGCGTCCCCCGTGCTCTGCATCCCCTCATCATGGCGCGAGCGGGACGCGGCGTGGAATCAGCGGGCGTGACGACGCCGGCGGTGCAGCTCCTTCTCGAGCGACGCCCACTCCGCGTCGAGCACCTTCACGCGCTTCGCGACGTCGAGATCGGCATCCGCCAACGGGGTGCACAGCGCCGCGGCGAGGCGTCCCGCGACATACGGCGCCGCGAACGACGTGCCGCTCCAGACGGCGAAGCCGCCGGTGAAGTCGTCCGGGTCGATCGTCTCGCGGCGGAGTCCTCCGCGGTCGTCCCGCGTTCCCGCCTGCACGCCGCCGATGATCGGCGGCGCCGTCGAGACCACCCCTGCTCCCGGCGCGAAGGTGTGCACCCAGGCGCCGATGTTGCTGAACAGGGCCACCGTGTCGTTGGGGTTGAGTGCCCCGACCGACAGGTGCGGCGCAGCCTTCGACGGTTCGGCCACGTGGAAGTCCGACCCCGGCCAGTTCCACAGCGCCGCCGGGAAGGTCGGTCGATCGGTCGCCTCGTTCCCCGCCGAGCACACCACCGCACACCCGAGCGAGCGCGCCAGGGCGAGCAGGTCGCTCAGAGCCCGGTCGAAGAGCTCGTCCTCCGGGGTCTCGTGGTAGTACCCGACCGAGAGGCTCAGGACGTCGATCTTCTTCCCACCCTCATCCGCGGGCGTTGCCATCCACTTCACGAGCGACCGCACGGCGTAGACGAACGCGCCCTCGAGGAGCGTCCCCTGGCTGTCGGCGATGCGCACGGAGATGAGGTCGGCGTCGGGGCAGACCTGGCGGACGATACCGGCGATGAACGTCCCGTGCCCGGCCGCGAGGTCGAGCTCCCCGTCGTAGGCGCCCGATACGTCGCCGATGGTCTCGGGGTCGGTGGCCGGGTCGTCGATGCCGATGACGTGCCCGTCGACGACCGGGTTGCGCGTGACGATGTCGTCGGGCAGCCACGCGTGCGTGCCGCATCCGGTGTCGAGCACCGCCACGACCGGGCGTCGCCCCTTCTCGGACACACGGGTCCGACGCTCGGGCGCGGGCCCGATGTACTGCACCGGCTGACGCCCGCCGCTCCCCGGATCGGCGTAGCTGTCGGTGCCCGGCGCGTTCGTCTTCCCGTAGGGGTTGGTCTTTCCGTACGGGTTGGTCTTCCCGTAGGGATTCGTCTTGCCGTAGGGGTTGGTCTTCCCGTACGGGTCGATGCTCAGGATGTGGTCGAGGCCGACGCCGGGCACGAGGGTGCCGGTCCGGGCGCGTGCCCGCTGCAGCAGGCGCCACGCG
This sequence comes from Microbacterium aurantiacum, assembly GCF_021654035.1. Classification (GTDB taxonomy): domain Bacteria; phylum Actinomycetota; class Actinomycetes; order Actinomycetales; family Microbacteriaceae; genus Microbacterium; species Microbacterium aurantiacum. The sequence continues at coordinate 227,188 of NZ_JAJPDW010000002.1, read as the reverse complement.
TCGATCGGCGGCACCGGCTGGTCGTCCCGGTCGGGGCTCGGCTGCGGGAAGATGTCCACGCGATACAGGGTGGGGATGCCGAACCGCTCGCGGCCGCGTCGCGCCCGGTCCGCCGCCACGTCCACCTCGACCGGCGACCCGTCGAGATTGTGGAGCTTCACGCCCCAGCCGAAGTCCTGCGCGGCGGGACGCAGCACGTCCAGCACGTCGCCGAGCCGGTCGCCGACGTTCACGAGGAGGTGGTCGAGCGCGTAGTCGGTGGGGTAGGCGCGCACCCCCTTGACCGGCTCGCTGTTCGGGTCGAGCGAGGCACCTCGATCGCGCGCGGCGTCGTAGCGCGCCCGCCAGTTCGGGTAGCGCCCACCGTCGGGCGGGGAAATGTCGGACATCGGTGTCTCCTCAGATCGGGGCGAGGCGGATCAGGGCAGGTCAGGTCACGAAATTGAAGCGGCTCAGAGCTCGAACTGCGGGGTCTGGAACTCACGGATGCCGTCGCCCGTGCGGACGACGAGGATCAACCGCACGAGCCCCGGGGTGACGTCATCGAACGCGAACCGGCCGTGCTCGGCGGCATTCCGCGTCCACTCCTGGTCCCCGCGGACGAGGCGGATGGCGAGCGCATCGGCGTCTACCCAGCCGTCGACGCGGCGCGCCCCGTGCTCGGTGGCGCTGATGTGCAGCAGCACGCTGGTCTTGCCGTCGCTGAACTGCAGCGTGGCGGTGTCGCTCTCGCCCCGGACCGCCGCGAGGTCGGAGGCGGAAGTGAGTGTGAGCAGCGCGTACTCGCGCGACAGATCGTGCACCGCGACGGCGGCGACCATCCGGTCGATCAGGTCGGCGGGCACGGGGTCGACCGTCTCCCACACGTGCCGGAGGCGGGCGAACAGCGCCGCGTCGGCGGCGACGTCGTCGTTGTCCACGTCAGTTCCCTTCCCACCCGTCGCGGTCCAGCGACGAGCGGAGTTTGGTCAGGCACCGGCCGCGGGTGGGGCCGATGGATCCGATGGGCATCGCGAGGTCTTTCGCGATGCGTGCGTAGTCAGGGCGGTCGTCGAACGCGATGATGCGCAGCAGCCTGCGGCACCGTTCGTCGAGGGTCGCGAGAGCGCGCCACAGCCGCCGCGAACGGTCGGCGTCGACGGCGACGTCCTCGGCGGAGTCCGCCACGGGCAGCCGCTCCTCGAGCGCCGGCGCGTCGGTGGCGTCGGCTCGGCCGTGGGCCTTGCCGACCTTCCACGCCTCGCGTCGAGCGCACATGGCGAGCCACCCCGAGATCGCCTGCGGGTCCTGGATCGACGCGTGGGTGCGCACGAGCGTCAGCCACGTCGTCTGCACGACGTCCTGAGCGAGGGCGTGGTCGAGGCCGTAGGAGCGCACGATGTGCCACAGCGGCGGGGTCATGAGCCGGACGAGGTCGTCCATCGCCCGCGCGTCGCCGTCTCGCCACCGCACGAACAGCGCGGCGGCGCGTTGCCACCGAGCGGGTTCCGCAGGGTCGACGGAGGTCTCGGCGCCGGGTTGCGTCATGACGACCATTGTGTCCACACGACCACAGAGAGCGGAAGGCGCGGACTGATACATGACACCCCCGAGGATTTCCCGGCACCGCGCCGACCTAGACTTTCAGGCATGACCTCCGCGAAGCTCCTCTACGTGTGCGTGCGTCCGCAGGCGGATGCCGCGGCGGCGGAGTACGAGTCGTTCCGTAGCGCGATGCGCCTGCCGCCGGAGCACCTCGATCGCGTCGACCTCGTGCGCGAGCTGCTTCCCGACGATGTGGTCGACCGGTACGCGGGATTCGTCGTCGGCGGGAGCCCCTACAACGTCGCCGACCCGGAGGAGACGAAGACCGAGCAGCAGCGCGCCGTCGAGGCGGGCCTCGAGCACCTCGCGCAGGCCGCCGCCGATGCGCGTCTCGCCGGCATGTTCACGTGCTTCGGCATCGGGGTGGTCACGCGCCTCCTCGGGGGCGACGTCACCCGCGCCTACCCCGAGGGCACCGGTCCGGTCGCGGTCGAGGTGACCGATGCCGGCCGTCGCGACCCGCTCTTCGGCCCGCTCGCCTCCCGCTTCACCGCGCTCACCGCGCACAAGGAGGGGACGGGCGCTCCCCCGCCGGATGCCGTGCTCCTCGCTACCGGTGAGGCATGCCCGGTGCAGGCCTACCGGGTCGGGACGCACCTCTACGCGACGCAGTTCCACCCCGAACCGACTCCGGCCGACTTCGTCGAGCGGATGAAGGTGTACCGGAACGACGGCTACTTCGACGCCGACGCGTTCGACGCGACCGCGGACCGCGTGCTCGCGGCATCCGTCACCGAACCCCTGCGACTGCTCCACGCGTTCGCGAAGGCGTTCGGCGAGGCCTGACGCGGGCCTGACGCCGCGCACCGGCGGAGCCGATCAGGCGCCGGCGTTGCTCACCTGGGCGGCGCGGTCGATGACCGTTCCGACGAGCGGCACCGCGATCACGATGACCGCGACGACGATCGCGGCGATCCCGACGACGACGGACTGCGGTTCCGTCAGCAGCCGCCCGACGGCGAGCCACGACAGTCCCCACGACAGCGCCAGCCCCGGGGCGATGCGCCAGCGGCTCGCCCACGCGATCCCGACGCCGATGACGGCGACGACCGCCAGCACGGCCACCGCGACGATCTCGCCGGCGGCCTCCCACTCGGCCGGCGCGGTCACGGTCAGCCACGCGGTGGTGTTGGCGACGGTGGCCAGCGACACCCAGCCGAGGTGGAGCCCCGTCCCGCCGTCGATGAGCAGGGAGTCGAGCACGCCGCGACCCGGCTCGGTCACGGTGCGGCGGAAGGTCACGCACAGCGCCACGAGCAGCAGCACGATGCCGGCGACGGTGAGCGGCAGCGTCGTGAACTGCGCGAGCACCAGCCACAGGCCGTTCAGCACCGCCGTGATCGCAACGAGCCACCCGATCGCGCGCTGACGGTCACGCGTGCGCTGGGAGGGCAGGGCCTGCCAGATCGCGTAGGCGATGAGGAGGATGTAGATGACGCTCCAGATCGAGAACGCCGGCGTCGCCGGGGCGAGGAGCGAGGCATCCGCGTCGAGGGCGCCGTCCTGGAGGTCCTGCACCGGGGTGCCGCCGAAGGCGCCCGTTCCCACCGCCGCGGCGATCAGCATGAAGACGACCGCAGCGATCACGACGATCTGGCGGAGGAGGTCGCGAGGGGCGTTCATTCCCTGAGAGTACGAACGGATGCCGCCCCCGCACGCCCCTTGACAATGCGACGCCCGAAGGGATCAGACGTTGCCGGCGGCTCCGGGCGGGTCCAGCAGCAGGCCGATGCGGTCGGAGAGGTAGGTCTCGAGCGGCATCCATCCCCCGGCGGCACTCCACCGGATGCTAGGGATGCCGTCGCGCATCGCGAGCGGTCCCGACGCCCCTCCGGCCTCGACCGCGGCGAGGTCGATCGGGATGTAGTCGATGTGCAGCGTCGCGCCCTCAGCGAAGCCGCCCCGGAAAGCGGCGGCCTGGAGGGCGGCGCGCTCGCGCTGCGCCTCGGCGGTGAACCCGCGCCGCACTTCGGCGCGGGAGCGGAGGATGTCGCCGACCGCCGCGACCTCGCGGTCGCCGATGAGCAGCGTCCCGACGTGCCAGGCCTCCCCGCGCGGGACGATGCGCGGCGCCCTCCCCACACCGAGGAACCGCTTCGGGATGATCAGCTCCCCGAGGCCGTCCCGCGGGATCGGCGCCAGACGCTCGCGAGCGCGGTCGAAGAGCGCGTCGACGGAGACGGTCACAGGAGGTCGTCCTCGACCGGCGCGGTGGCGCGCCGCACCCGCTGGCCGCGTACCGCCATGCCGATGAGGGGGAAGAGGAGGACGGTGAGCATGCCGGCGCCGATGAACATCGCGGCCTGCCCCGAGGTGAGCACGCCCTCGTCGACGCCGATGCCCATCACAGCGACGATGATCGGAAGACCCGTCGCGCCGAAGAACCCGACGGCGACGCGCTCCCGCCGATCCGCCTCGGCCGGGGCCGCGAGCGAGGCGGGAAGTCCCCGCACGATCAGGAGCGCCAGCGCGATCGCCGGGACGCCGAGGAGCAGGATCGGCTGTTGGAGCAGAGCCTGCAGATCGAAGGTCACCCCGGTGTAGACGAAGAACACTGGGATCAGGAGGCCGAAGGCGACGGCCTCGACCTTGCTCTCCACCGCCTCGCGGGCCGGCTCCGCGGCATCCCGCATGATCAGCTGCCAGACGATGCCGGCGGTGAACGCGCCGAGCAGGATGTCGAGGTCGAGCACGATGCTGACGGCCACGAGCGCGGCGAGGATCAGGAAGATCACCCGGATCGCGAACTGGCCCGACGTGTGCAGCGTCGCGTCGACGAAGCGGTGCATCGCCCCGCGCGGGAGGCGGAAAGCCAGCCAGATGGCGAGGGCCGCGAGCAGGGCGAACACCGCGAGGACCACGGTGGACAGTCCCGGGTCGCGCCCCCCGAGGAAGATCGAGATGGCGATCAGCGGCCCGAACTCCCCCACCGCGCCGATGGCGCCGATCGACCGCCCGAACGGGGTGCGGAGGTCGCCGCTGTCGCGGAGGATCGGCAGCAGCGCCCCGAGCGCCGTCGACGACAGGGCGATGCCGATGACGATCGCCGCCTCGCCGGGGTCGAGCGTCCAGCCCAGGGCGACGCCGAGTCCGAGGCTCAGGAGCCACCCGAGGCCGGCGCGACGACCGATGCGCCCGCGGAAGGATCCGAACGCGATCTCGGTGCCCGCGACGAAGAAGAGCATCGCGAGGCCGAACTCCGCCAGCGCCGCGATGTAGGGGCCGGGAACGGCCCAGCCGAGCAGACTCGGTCCGATCAGGATGCCGAGCATGAGCTCGAACACGACGATGGGGATCCGCACCCACCGGCCGAGACCGCGAGCGATCAGCGGCGCGAGCACCGCGACCAGCGGGATCAGCAGCAGCGTCGGCTCGAGGTCGTCCACGCGTTCAGAGTAGCGACCGCGAGGTTGCCGTCACACCGTGTGCACGGGCCCGATGCCACCGCCGCGGATCTCGCGGTGGAGCCGCTCCATCCGCGCGTCGAGTTCCGCGGCGCTGTGCGCGGCATCCCGCAGGCTCTCGGAGAGCTCGGACGGGATCTGCGCGTCGTACTTGTAGTAGATCTTGTGCTCGAGGCTCGCCCAGAAGTCCATCGCGATGGTGCGGAACTGCACCTCCACCGGCACGTCGAGGCGTCCGGTGGAGAGGTAGACCGGCACCGAGACGATCGCATGGAGGCTCTTGTACCCGTTGGCCTTGGGCTGGGCGATGTAGTCCTTCACCTCGACGAGGTGCACGTCGTCCTGCGCGGTGAGCAGGTCGAACAGGCGGTAGGCGTCGGCGGTGAAGCTGCAGGTGATCCGGACGCCGGCGATGTCGGTGATCGCCCGGCGGATGGAGTCGAAGTCGGCCTCCACGCCCTTCCGCTGCACCTTCTCGACGAGGCTGTCGGGGCTCTTCACGCGCGAGGTCACGTGCTCGATCGGGTTGTAGTCGTGGAGGAGGAGGAACTCCTCGCGGAGGATCGCGATCTTCGTCTCGATCTCACGGAGCCCGAAGCGGTACCCCATGAGGAAGCGCTGCAGCTCGTCGCGCATCTCGCGGAGCTCCGCCGGAGAGATGGTGAGGGTCGTGTGGTCGGGGTCGAACGCGTTCACCGCGGGGCTCGCCATGCCTCCCACGCTACGGATGCCGGCTACGAACCCGCTGGGAGCGCCTCGCGCGCGGCCTCCGCAGCGCGGGCGGCGCGCGTGACGGCGGTGGTCAGCTCCGCGTGCTCGGCTTCGGCCTCTTCCGTCTCCGCGCGGGCGACCTCGGTCTGCGCCTCAACGTCGTCCAGGCTCCGCCGGAGCTCGTCGGCGCGCTCGCGGAGGTGCGCGAGTCGGGTGCGACGCCGCTCGAGGTCGGCCTCGGCCGCGGCGAGACGGCGCTCGGCGTCCGCCTGGGCGCGGTCTGCCTCGCGCGCGGCGCGCTCGGCGGCCTTCCGCGCCCGACGCTCGGCGAGATCGTCAGGAGGCGGCGGCGCCGGCGCGACTCCTGGGAGGGATCCCCCGACCGCATCGGCGAGGTCGGCGGGATCGAACCCGCCCGCCACCAGCGGGCGGACGAGGCGTCCCGTCATCACCGCCGTGGCGGCCGCGGCATCCATCACGGCGGCGTTGATCGTGGCGGCGATGTCGTCGCGCGCACTCGCGCTGACGGTCACCCCCGCGTCCTCCGCGAGCGTCACGGCTTCGCCGGCGAGGGCCTGGACGAGGCGGCGACGCTGACGGCCGAGTTCGGCGAGGGCGGCGGCATCCGCGTCGTCCTGCGCTTCGCGGAGCGCCGCCGACAGGGTGATCGCCTCGGCGAGACGTCCGTCGCGGACGGCGAGGGAGACCACCCACGCGGCGACGGTGGGCTTCCGGAGCTCCCGCACGCGGGCGGCATCCGCGCGTCCGAGGTGTGCCGCACGATCGTTGCGGGCGGCGGTGAAGCGCTCAGGTGGGAGGGCGTAGAGCTCGGCGGCGATGGCGTCGATGTCGGCCCCGGACGCGGCGTCACCGGAGTCGGTGTCGGCATCGCGGGTGCGGGGCATGGTCCCATTCTGCGCGGCGGCGCCGCGCCTGACCACCCCCGCCCGGTCACCCTCGCGGATGCCGGGCGGGGACGATGGTCAGTCCTGAAGGACCGCGGCGGCCTGCCGCGCGGCGCCCAGCGCGACGTACTCGCCCGGGTCGGGCACCTCGACGGGCACGCCGAGGACGAGGGGGGCGATGCGGCGGACGGCCTCGGACTGCGCCCCGCCGCCGACGAGCAGCGCCCGCTCGATCGGGACGCCGAGGGCGCGGAGGGCGTCCATTCCGGCCGACAGACCCGACAGCATCCCCTCGACCGCCGCGCGCGCGAGGTTCTCGCGCGTCGTGGAGGCCAGCGTCATCCCGGTGAGCGACGCGGTCGCGTCCGGGAGGTTAGGGGTGCGCTCGCCTTCGAAGTACGGCACGAGCGCGAGTCCGCCGGCGCCGGGCTCGGCGGCGAGCGCGAGGCGCGAGAGCTCGGCGTGGTCGACCGCGAGGAGGCCCGCGATCGCGTCGAGCACCCGCGCGGCATTGAGCGTCGCCACGAGCGGGAGGTAGCGGCCGGTGCAGTCGGCGAAGCCGGCGACCGTCCCGGAGGGATCGATCGTCCGTTCCTCGCTGACGGCGAAGACCGTGCCGCTCGTTCCGATCGACACCACGGCGTCGCCGGGGCGGGCGTTCAGGCCGAGGGCGGCGCCGGCGTTGTCTCCGGCTCCTCCGCCGACGCGTCGGCCGGCGGCATCCGTCACCCATTCGGTCGGTCCGAGCACGCGCGGCAGCTGCGCGTCCCGCCCGAGAGCCGCCACGAGCAGGTCGCGGTCGTACTCATCGCCGACGGATGCCGCGGGCCGGAAGTATCCTGTGCCCGAGGCGTCCGAGCGGTCGGTGACGAGCTCGGAGAGGTCGGGGCCGCGCGGCGACTCATCGACCGGACCGAAGCCGCGCAGGCGCCACGTCAGCCAGTCGTGCGGAAGCGCGACGGCGGCGACGCGGGCGGCATTGTCGGGCTCGGTGTCACGGAGCCACCGGAGCTTCGTGATCGTGAACGACGCGACCGGCACGAGGCCGGTGCGCTCGGCGAGCGCCTCGGCCCCGAACTCGGCGATCAGGTCGGTCGCGGCCTGCGCGGAGCGGGTGTCGTTCCAGATCAGCGCAGGGCGGATGACCCGCCCCTCGGCGTCGAGGACGACCATGCCGTGCTGCTGACCGCCGATCGCCCACGCGGCGATGTCGGCGTCACCGCCGGCATCCGCGATGGCCGCTTCCAGGGCGCGCCACCACGCGGCGGGGTCGACCTCGGTGCCGGGCGGGTGCGACGCGCGTCCTTCGCGCACGATCGCACCCGTCTCGGCATCCGTGATGACGACCTTGCATGACTGGGTCGACGAATCGACCCCCATCACGAGCGTCATGTCAGCCGCGTGCTCCCATGAGGTGCTCGGTCGCCAGCTGCTGCAGGCGGACGAACCCGAAGCCCTTGCCGCCGAGGTAGACCGACGGGTCGAAGTCCTCGTAGGCGGAGCGGTCGGCGAGGAAGTCGTCGTACGACTCGCCCTCGTTCAGGGTCGGGACCGACAGCTCGTCGACGCGGGCGGCGGCGAGCGCCTCCTGCACCTCGGGGTCGGCGCGGAAGGCCGCGGCGCGCTCCTTGAGCAGCAGGTAGGTGCGCATGTTGGCCGCGGCCGAGTCCCACACGCCGGTCTCGTCCTCGGTGCGCGAGGGCTTGTAGTCGAAGTGACGGGGGCCGTCGTAGGCGGGGACGCCGCCGGGGCCGCCGTTCTCGAGCAGGTCGACCAGCGAGAAGGCGTTGTGCAGGTCACCGTGACCGAACACGAGGTCCTGGTCGTACTTGATGCCGCGCTGGCCGTTGAGGTCGATGTGGAAGAGCTTGCCGTGGAACAGCGCCTGCGCGATGCCCGCGGTGAAGTTCAGTCCCGCCATCTGCTCGTGGCCTACCTCGGGGTTCAGGCCCACGAGTTCGGGGCGCTCGAGCGAGTCGATGAACGCGATCGCGTGGCCGAGGGTCGGCAGCAGGATGTCACCGCGGGGCTCGTTGGGCTTCGGCTCGATGGCGAAGCGGATGTCGTAGCCCTTGTCGGTGACGTAGTCGCCGAGGAGGTTGACGGCCTCGCGGTAGCGCTCGAGGGCCGCCCGGATGTCCTTCGCGGAGTCGTACTCGGCGCCCTCGCGGCCCCCCCACATGACGAAGGTCTTGGCGCCGAGCTCGGCACCGAGGTCGAGCTGACGGAAGACCTTGCGCAGCGCGAAGCGACGCACGCCGCGGTCGTTGGAGGTGAAGCCGCCGTCCTTGAAGACGGGGGCCGAGAAGAGGTTGGTGGTCACCATCGGCACGGTCATACCGGTGTCGGCGAGAGCGCCCTTCAGGCGATCGATCTGCGTCTGACGCTCGGCGTCGCTCGAGCCGAAGGCGAAGAGGTCGTCGTCGTGGAAGGTGAGTCCGTACGCGCCGAGCTCGGCGAGCTTCTCGACCGCGTGGACGACGTCGAGGGCGGGGCGGGTCGGCCCGCCGAACGGGTCGGCTCCGTTGTAGCCGACGGTCCACAGACCGAAGGTGAACTTGTCGGCGGGGGTCGGGACAGGGCCCGAAGCCTGGGTGGTCATGGCGCTCCTTCGCGGTAATTGTTGCGGTTAACAACGTATCTCACGATCGGCTTCGCGTCCATCCCTGTTCCCACGCGGGTTCGGGGCTCGGATACCGCCGGGGCTAGCATTCTTAGATGCCCGAGAAGACGCGCGTGACCCTCGCCGCGATCGCGGCCGAGGCGGGCGTCTCCCTCGCGACGGTGTCGAAGGTTCTCAACGGGCGCGCGGACGTCTCCGCCGCCACCCGCGAGCGCCTCGAGGAGCATCTGCGGCGGAACGGCTACACACGGCGCAACGCCAGCCAGCGCTCCGAGTACATCGAGCTCGTCTTCCATGAACTCGAGCCGAGCTGGTCGGTCGCTGTCATCGAGGGCGTCGAGGAAGTCGCGGATGCCGCGGGCCTGTCCGTGGTGCTCAGCGTCAGCGGTGACCGCCACTCGCCGGCATCCGACTGGATCGACGGTGTGCTCCGCCGGCGTCCGCTCGCCGTCGTGCTGGTCTTCAGCGACATCCCTCCGCGCTATCGCGAGAAGCTGCGTTCACGCGGAATCCCGTTCGTCATCCTCGACCCCGCAGGCGATCCGGCATCCGACGTCCCCGCGGTGGGATCGGCGAACTGGGCGGGCGGACTCGCCGCCACCCGGCACCTCATCGAGCTCGGGCACACCCGGATCGCCGCGATCACCGGACCCGAAGACATGATGTGCTCCCTCGCCCGCGTCGACGGCTACCGCTCGGCGATGAATGCCGCGGGGCTCGAGATCGACCCCGACCACATCCGCTTCGGCGACTTCCTCCCCGGCGAGGGCGAGCGCCACGGCGCCGAGCTGCTCGCCGGCCCGAATCCGCCGACGGCAATCTTCGCCGGCAGCGACCTTCAGGCGCTCGGGGTGATCGCTGCCGCCGCAGCGCGGGGTCTTTCCGTGCCCCGCGATCTTTCGGTCGTCGGCTACGACGACATCGCCCTCGCGAAGTGGATGAGCCCCCAGCTGACCACCGTGCACCAGCCCCTCCGCCGCATGGGCGAGGAGGCGGCACGCCTGGCCCTCCGCATCGCCGACGGTGAGCAGGCCGACACGATGCGCATGGACCTCGCCACGCACCTCATCGTGCGCGGCAGCACCGCCCCTCCGGCCTGACGGCCCGGCGGGAAACACGTCGGCGGTCGTCTGGACGCGGCACGGGTGCCGGTCGATCTCGTTCCGTCCGCCAGGGCCGAGCGAGCGAGAGGTCAGTTCTGGCGGATGATCGTCAACATCATCCTCGACGGCTCGGTGGCGCGCACGGCATGAGGCACCCGGGCGTCGAGGTGGATGAGACCGCCGGGCAGGAGCTCGACGGTCTCCTCCTTGGTCGAGAACTCCAGGCGACCGGCGAGTCCCTGCACGAGGATCGGGCCGGGCGCGGTGTGCTCGGCGAGCTCGGCGCCGGTATCGAGAGCGAAGACGATGACCCTCGCGCCGGTGCCTGCAACGGCAAGCTTCGAGGTGCGTCTGCCGGCCTCGATCTCCACCAGATCATTCACGTTCGCAATGACAGATAGTCCCATGGCACCCATCGTGCGGGTTCGGTGCCGCATCGACAACCGTCGCGATCTTTCGAAACTTGCGGGGCGTTTTCGTAACAGTTCCGTAACGGGGTGCCGTCGACGCCGCCTCGCGGATTAGTTTGCGAAGACCACAAACTACGCGAAGGAGCGTTCTGTGAATCGACATCGGGTTCGATGGGGCGTCGCCGCCACTCTCACCACCGCCGCCCTGATCGTCGCCCCCCTCGTACCCGCCGCCGCGGAGGACTCCGTCCTCTCGGCCGTGGACTTCGAGGACGGCACGATCGGGGAGTGGGTTGCGAGTGGAGGAGACGACTCCACCCTTTCCGTGATCGACCTCGACGGCAGCAAAGTGCTGCAGGTCGCCGATCGCAACGCCGACTTCGTCGGCATCCAAAGCCCCCTCGGCATCTTCGAGGCCGGCGCCACCTACGACCTGTCCGCCCGCGTGAAGCTCGCCCCCGAGACGCCGGCCACCTCGGCCCGCCTGGTGATGAAGCCCGCGTACGAGTGGATCGGCAACACCCCGGTCTCGGCCGACGCGTGGACGACCATCGAGGGCAGCTACACCGTGCCCGAGGGCGCCGACACGTCCGAGCTGCAGCTCTACATCGGCACGAGCGACATCACCGACGTCCCCGCCTACACCTACTACGTCGACGACCTCGAGATCGTCCACGTCGGTGGCGACACCGGCGGCGGCGATGACGGGGGCGGCGACGGCGGAACCCCGCCGAGCGACACCGCCCTGTCAAACGACTTCGAAGAGGGACTCGGCGGATGGGGCCCCCGCGACAGCGGCAGCGGCGCACCCGTCGTCACCCTCGTGGACGACCCGGTGTTCGCCGGCACCGGCGCGGCCGCCCTCACGGAGCGCACCTCGCAGGGCTCGGGCTTCGGACACGACATCGCGTCGCTTGAGGCCGAGACGACCTACGAAGTCTCGGCGCAGGTACGCTTCGGTGCGGGTCAGCCCGCGGCCCCGGTGTGGATGACGCTCGAGCGCACCTTCGAGGGCGCGACGACGTACGCCACGCTGGCGCAGTTCACCTCGGTGACGAACTCCGGCTGGACCGAGGTGCGGGCATCCTTCCCGCTCTCCGCGTTCGACAGCGGCCGGCTCTACTTCGAGACCGACTACAACGGCACGAACACCTCCGACCTGTACTTCGACGACATCGTCGTCTCGGTGCCGGAGCCGGCGGTCATCGAAGACATCACGCCGCTGATGGACACCCTCGACATGCCGGTGGGCGTCGCGATCGACCGTCGCGAGACCACGGGCGTGGCGTCCGAGCTGCTGCTCTGTCACTTCGATCAGGTCTCGGCCGAGAACCACATGAAGCCGGATGCCTGGTACGACGCCGAGGGCAACTTCCGCGCCAACCCCGAGGCGGACGCGATCATGCGCTTCGCGGCGGACAACGACCTGGACGTCTACGGCCACGTGCTCGTGTGGCACAGCCAGACCCCGGCGTTCTTCTTCCAGGCCGAGGACGGCTCGCCCCTCACCACCAGTGAGACCGACCGCCAGATCCTCCGCGACCGGATGCGCACGCACATCTTCAACATCGCCGAATACCTGGCTGACACGTACGGCGCCTACGGCGGGGGCAACCCCATCACGGCGTGGGACGTCGTCAACGAGGTCGTCTCGGACAGCTCGGAGTTCGAAGACGGTCTGCGCCGCAGCGAGTGGTACCGCATCCTGGGTGAAGAGTTCATCGACCTGTCGTTCCAGTACGCCGACGAGGCGTTCAACGAGGAGTTCGCCGCCCCCGGCAGCGACCGCCCGGTGACGCTGTTCATCAACGACTACAACACCGAGCAGTCGGGCAAGCAGACGCGCTACCTCGCTCTCATCGAGCGGATGCTGTCGCGCGGCGTGCCGATCGACGGTGTCGGCCACCAGTTCCACGTCAGCCTCGCGATGCCGGTCTCGGCGCTCGAGGGTGCGCTGGAGCGCTTCACGGGCCTGGGCCTCACCCAGGCGGTCACCGAGCTCGACGTCACCACCGGAACCCCGGTGAACGACGCGCTCCTGGTGGAGCAGGGCTACTACTACCGCGACGCGTTCCGCGTGTTCCGCGACTACACCGACGAGCTGTTCAGCGTCACCGTGTGGGGCCTCACCGACGGCCGCAGCTGGCGCTCGGGCAACGGCGCACCGCTGCTGTTCGACGACCGCTACCTCGGCAAGCCCGCCTACTACGGCGCGGTGGACGAGGAGCTCCCCGCCCGTCAGCGGAGCGCCTTCGTCTTCGGCGGCTCGGTGCCGCTGACCGACGACGCGGCATCCGCTCTGGAGTGGTCGCTGCTGCCGCTGCTGCCGGTGGAGTCGATCGCGCAGTTCCAGATGCGCTGGGAGCCCGACGAGGCGACCGTGCTGGTGAAGGTCGACGACACCACGGTGCAGGATGCCGACGGCATCGACCTGCAGCTCGGCGACACGGTGTACTCCGTCGCACGATCGGGCGAAGGCGACCGCGAGGCCGTCGTCACCGAGCGCGAGGGCGGCTACGACGTCGTCACCACCGTACCGCTCGAGGGTGCACAGGAGGGCGACACGCTCGCCTTCGACGTGCGGGTGCGTGACGGCGAGGCGACGCAGGGCTGGAACACCACGGGCCAGACCGGCATCATGACGCTGGTCGAGCCGGTGTCGTACCTGGCGATCCCCGAAGCCGCCGAGACTCCGGTCATCGACGGCGAGATCGAGGCCGGATGGGATGCCGCACCGTCGGTCTCCACCGACCGCCAGGTCTCGGGCACGGGCGGGGCGACCGCCGAGGTGCGCACGCTCTGGCAGGGCAACAACCTGTTCGTCCTCGCCGAGGTCACCGACCCGATCGTGGACGTCACGGGCTCGGACCCGTGGATCCAGGACTCGGTGGAGTTCTACCTCGACGCCGGCAACGTCAAGAACGGTTCCTACCGCTACGACGACATGCAGGTGCGCATCAACGCCGACAACACGCTGTCGTTCGGCACGGGAGACGAGCCGTTCCAGCGCGCACGCGTGGAGTCGACAGCGGTCCGGGTCGACGGCGGGTACGTCATCGAAGCGCGTCTGAGCCTGCTGGATTCCGGCGGCGAGGGCACGTTCCACGGCCTGGACTTCCAGGTCAACGACGCCTCCGAGGGCGCACGCACCGGCATCCGCAACTGGGCCGACCCGACGGGAGCGGGCTACCAGTCCACCGCCCGCTGGGGCGTGGCGCAGCTCGTGGCCGCCGACAGCGTCGACCCGACGGATCCCACGGACCCGACGGATCCGACCGACCCGGTCGACCCGGTCGACCCGGTCGACCCGACGGACCCGACCGACCCGGGCACGCCCGGCACCCCCGGTGGCTCGGATGACGGCCCGGCGGTCACCTCCCCGGGCTCCGGCTCCGGCTCCGGCTCGCACCTCGCCACCACCGGCGTGGAGCTGCCCTGGGCCCTGGCCCTGCTGGCCGCCCTGTCGCTCCTCACCGTCGGCGGCATCGCCGTCCGGCGCGGGACGACGCTCCGGCGGATGACCAGCTGACCCGGTCATCGGGCCCGGCGAGACACGTGCTCGCCGGGCCCGATGCCTACACTGGTGCGATGAATCTCATGGGGCCGGGCGGCCGCCAGCGGAACCTGGCGTCGGTGCTGGGCCTCCTCCACCGGAACGGCCCCCTCTCCCGCGCGGCCCTGACCGACGCCACGGGCCTGAACCGCTCCACCATCGCCGACCTCGTCGGCGAGCTCTCCCGCTCGGGCATCGTCGAAGAGCGCGCCCCCGATCCTGCCCGCCGCGTCGGACGCCCCTCCCCCATCGTCGCGATCGATCCGCGCGTAGTCGCCGTCGCGGTCAACCCCGAGGTCGATGCGATCACCCTCGCCGTCGTCCGGCTCGATCAGAGCATCGTCCTCCGCGAGCGCCACGAGGTCCCCCGCGCCCCCGCGCCGGAGGAGACCGCGCGCCTCATCGCCGATCGCGTCGCCCACTGGCGCGCGAACACCATCCCCGACGCGCTGATCGTGGGCATCGGCCTCGCCGTTCCCGGCCTCGTGCGGGCCTCCGACGGCCTCGTCCGCGATGCCCCGCACCTGCACTGGCGCGACACACCGCTCCGCGAACTGGTCGAGGATGCCGCGGGCCTTCCCACCCGCGTCGGCAACGACGCGAGCCTCGGCGCCATGGCCGAGCACCTCTTCGGCGCGGCGCGCGACGTCGGCGACGTCGTGTACCTGAACGGCGGCGCGAGCGGCATCGGCGGCGGACTCATCATCGGCGGCATCCCCGTGGGCGGAGCCGACGGGTACGCCGGCGAGTTCGGCCAGAATCGCCCCGGCATCGCCGACGAGAACGACCGCCGCGCCACCGGCGGCGTCCTCGAGGACGAGGTGAGCCGCGCTCGGCTCCTCGACGCCGTCGGCCTCGAGTCGGCCGACGAGCCGACGCTCGCCGCCGCCGTGGCCGCCGCGGTGGCCGGAGACGACCCCGACGACCCGATCCGCTGCGAGGTCGAGCGGCAGCGCCGCATCCTGGCGACAGCGCTCGGCAACGCGGTGAACGTGCTGAACCCGTCGGTCGTGGTCCTCGGCGGCTTCCTCGCCACCCTCGCCGAGGTCGACGTCGCCGACCTGCGCGATCGCGTGCGGGGGCAGGCCATGCCCGCCTCCACCGAGTCCCTCGAGCTGCGGTCTGCGTGCCTCGCCGAAGACCGCCTGCTCATCGGGGCCGCCGAGCTCGCCTTCGCCAGCATCCTCGCCGATCCGGCTCTGCCGACCAGCGCGGAGGATGCCGAGCGAGACCTCGTCAGCGGGGCGGCGCCGTCGTCTCCCTGACGATCAACCGCGTCGCCAGTCCGATGTGGGTCGATTCGGGCGTCTCGCCGTTCATGAGCGCGACGAGGAGACCGGTGGCGGTGGCACCGAGAGCCTGCATGGGCTGACGCACGGTCGTGAGCGCGAGCGACCCCTGCGTGGCGTCGGGGATGTCATCGAAACCGACCACCGAGAGATCCCGCGGCACGGCGATGCCCAGGCGCGCGGCGACCTCGATCACCGCGAGGGCGGACAGATCGTTCGCCGCGAAGACCGCCGTCGGGCGATCGGCGGATTCGAGCAGCAGCCGCGCCTGCTCCCGCACCGTCTCGGGGTGGTACATGCCCACCCGCACCAGTGCGGGGTCGTACGCGATGCCGGCATCCGAGAGCGCCCGACGGTAGCCGGCATCGCGCAGGATCGACGACCGCAGATCCGGGCGTCCGGCGATGAACCCGATCCGCCGGTGCCCGAGCTCGATGAGGTACCGCGTCGCCTCGCGCGCCCCGGTGAAGCTGTCGGACTCGACGGTGGGCAGGTCGGCACGGCCGGTGTGCGGGTCGACGGCCACGATCGGCACCTCCGCGGTGACCCCGAGCACGGTGGGCGTCACCATGATGACCCCGTCGATGAGGGTGCCGCTCAGGCGACTGAGCGAGCGATGCTCCCACCCCTCGCCGTTCGGCTGCCGGGAGCCGCTGTAGGCGAGGAGGTCGTAGTGGGTGTCGCGGAGAGCGCGTCCCACGCCCTTCATGATCTCGGCACTGAACGGCTCGAAGTCGGCCACGAGCACGCCGATGACCCCGGTGCGCCGCGAGCGCATGCTGCTCGCCACGAGGCTCGATTCGTACCCGAGCTCGGCGACGACACGGAGCACGCGCTCGACGGTGTCGGCGGCGACGCCGTAGCGGCCGTTGACCGCCTTGGACACGGTCGCCGGCGAGACACCGGCCGCCTTGGCGACGTCGGTGATGGTGGGACGCATACTCATGAACGCTGATCGTAGCCCGGATTGAAAATGATTTCGAAAACGTTTGACATTGTTGGAAAGCCCGCGAAAAATGAGATCCGCCCGAGGGGTCCACCCACAGCAATCGGGCGTTCGCAGCGCACCTCGAGGATCGAGCGTGCACCTCAACGAAGAGAACAGGTGAGTCACATGAAGGCCAGAAGATTCGCAGCGGGCGCCGTGTCCCTGCTCGCCGGCGCGCTCGTATTGAGCGCCTGCACCGGCGGCGGCGGAGACGGGGATGCCGGTGACGGCAGCGTCAGCATGACCCTGTGGCAGAACTCCACGACCGGTCCCGGTCAGGCGTTCTGGCAGAACGCGATCGACACGTTCATGGAAGAGAACCCGGGCGTCACGATCGAGATGCAGTCGGTCCAGAACGAAGACATGGACGGCCTGCTCCAGACCGCCCTCAACGCCGGCGACCCGCCGGACATCTTCCTCCAGCGCGGTGGCGGAAAGCTCGCCGACATGGTCAACGCCGGTCAGCTGAAGGACCTCACGGACCTCATCTCCGACGATGTCCGCGCCGAGATCCCCGAGGGCTCCTTCGCCGCGGAGACCTACCAGGGCCAGGTCTGGGCGATGCCGCTGTCGGTTCTGCCCGGAGGCTTCTTCTACAGCGAGGACGCGTTCGCCGCGGCCGGCATCGAGGAGACCCCCGAGACGATCGCCGAGCTCGAGGACGCCGTCGAGGCCATCAAGGGCACCGGCATGGAGCCGATCGCCCTGGGTGCTCAGGACGCGTGGCCCGCCGCGCACTGGTACTACTTCTTCGCGATCCGCGAGTGCAGCCCCGAGGTCATCGAGGAGACCGGCGACAGCAAGGACTTCAGCGACGAGTGCTGGACGCGCGCCGCCGAAGACCTGCAGGAGTTCGCCGCGATCGAGCCGTTCAACCAGGGCTTCCTGACCACCCCGGCCCAGCAGGGCGCCGGCAGCTCGGCGGGTCTCATCGCGAACCGTCAGGCCGCGATGGAGCTCATGGGCGCGTGGAACCCCGGCGTCATCGCCTCGCTCACGCCCGACGAGCAGCCCCTCCCCGACCTCGCCTGGTTCCCCTTCCCCGAGATCGAGGGTGGCGAAGGCCTCCCCGGCTCGATGATGGGTGGCGTCGACGGCTACTCGTGCGCCGCACAGGCTCCGGACGAGTGCGCCGACTTCCTGAACTTCGTCGCCAGCGCCGAGCAGCAGGAGCTCTACTACGAGGCCTTCCAGTCGCCGCCGGTGAACACCGTCGCCCAGGAGGCCGTCACCGAGCCCTACCTGCAGCAGATCCTCGAGGCGTACAACAACGCCCCGTTCGTCTCGCAGTGGCTCGACACCGTCCTCGGCCAGAACGTCGGCAACGCCCTGAACGTGGCGGTCGTCGACATGCTCGCCGGGAACAGTGACCCCGAGCGCTTCCTCCAGACCGTCAACGCGGCGGGCGCGCAGGGCTGAGCATGTCCACACGCGAGATGTCCTCCACGGACTCCGATCTCGCGCAGCACGACGGGGGCGGCGTCACGTCGCCCCCGTCCGTGCGGCGGGGTAAGAGTCGTCCACGCGGCCTGGGTTGGTCCGGTCGCCTGGAAGTCCTCCTCATGGTCGGCCCCGCCGTCGTCTTCTTCGTCGGGTTCGTCATCTTCCCGGTCATCATGGCCGCCTACTACGGGTTCTTCCGCTGGTCGGGCTTCGGCCCGGCGATCGACTTCGTCGGCCTCCGGAACTACTTCGTCATCTTCAGCGACCCGAACTTCCAGGCGGCCCTCGGGCACAACGTCTTCATCGTCGTGATGTCGCTGATCATGCAGGGCCCGGTCGCGATCCTGCTGGCGCTGCTTCTCAACCGCAAGATGCGCGGTCAGTCCGTCATCCGCGTCCTGATCTTCGTCCCCTACGTCATCGCCGAGGTCGTCGTCGGTACGGGCTTCAGCCTGCTGCTCGCGACCCGCGGCGCCCTCAACGACTTCCTCGAGAACGCCGGACTCGGCTTCCTCGCCTCCGACTGGCTGAGCGACCCGGCCATCGCCATCTGGACGCTCATGGCGATCCTGACCTGGAAGTACGTCGGCTTCGCCGTCATCCTCTTCCTCGCGGGCTTGCAGAGTGTTCCGGAGGAGCTGTACGAGGCCGCCGCCATCGACGGTGCGTCCTACTGGCAGATCCAGCGGCGGATCACCCTGCCGCTGCTCGGACCCACGATCCGCATCTGGGCGTTCCTGTCGATCATCGGCGCCCTGCAGCTGTTCGACCTCGTCTACATCATCTGGGGCCAGTACGTCGCCTCCGTCGCCGGGACCAACACGATGGCCATCTACATGGTCGCCACCGGTCGCAACGCCGGCAACTTCGGCTACGGCAACGCGGTCGCCGTGGTCATCTTCCTCATCTCGCTCGTCGTCGCCCTGGTCTACCAGCGCTACGTGCTGCGGCGCGACACCGCGGGCGCGATCACCGAAAGGGGTGCCGGATGAGCACCATGACCATCACCACCCGTCGCGCCGCCGACAAGCGTCGGGGCGGCATCCGGCCCGCTCCCGGCCCGAAGCTGCCGTGGGGTCCGCCGAGCGTCTACTTCATCGCGCTCGTGGTCATCGGACTCATGCTCGGTCCGGTGCTGTACATCATCATCGGCGGGTTCCGCAGCAACTCCGAGATCACCGTCAGCCCGTCCGGGTTCCCGACCGAGTGGCGCTGGGAGAACTACGCCAGCGTCCTGACGGCCCCGCAGTTCTGGACGCAGGTGGGCAACTCGACGATCGTCGGGCTCGCCACCACTGCCGGCGCGGTCGCTCTCGGCCTCATGGCCAGCTACGTCATCGCCCGGTACAGCTTCCGCGGACGCGGCGCGCTCTACGCGCTCTTCGCCGCGGGACTGATGTTCCCCATCACGGTCGCCATCACCCCGCTGTACATCGTCATCCGCAACCTCGGCCTGATGAACAGCCTCCCGGGCGTCATCCTGCCGCAGATCGCGTTCGCACTCCCGGTCACGATCATCATCCTGGTGCCGTTCCTGCGGGCGATCCCGGACGAGATCCAGGAAGCGGCGTACATCGACGGATGCGGACGCCTGGCGTTCTTCTGGCGCATGGTGCTGCCGCTGGCGATCCCCGGCGTCATCACGGTGTCGATCCTCGCCTTCATCGGCAGCTGGAACGCCTACCTCCTCCCGCTGTTCATCCTCAACAACGAGGCGGCGTTCACGCTGCCCCTCGGTGTGCAGCAGTTCTCCTCCCAGTACTCCGTCGACACCGCCCGTGTGCTCGCGTTCACCTCGCTCTCGATGCTCCCCGCGCTGATCTTCTTCAGCCTGTTCGAGCGTCGGATCGTCGGTGGGCTCACCGGCGCCGTCAAGGGCTGAGCGCCGCATCCGCTCGCGAAGCGCCTCGGCTCGTCAAGAAAGCAGAATCGTGACAACTCCCGCCGTTCCGGCATCCCCTCGCGTCCTCGAGCTCCTCGGGCGCATGACCATCGAAGAGAAGGTGGCCCAGCTCGTGGGCTTCTGGATCGACCAGGGCGACGACGTCGTGGCGCCCATGGCCGGCGAGATGAAGACCTCGACGCGCTTCGAGGACGCCATCACGGACGGCATCGGCCACTTCACCCGCGTCTACGGGACACGTCCCGTCGACCCGCAGGCGCGGGCGGAGTGGCTGTGGGCCGAGCAGCGGCGCCTGCAGACCGAGACGCGTCTCGGCATCCCCGCGCTCGTGCACGAGGAGTGCCTCACCGGCCTCGCGGCGTGGAAGGCCGCGACGTTCCCGACGCCGCTGGCGTGGGGAGCGGCCTTCGACCCGGATGCCGTCGAGGAGATGGGGCGGCTGATCGGCGCCTCGATGCGTGAGCTCGGCATCCACCAGGGCCTCGCCCCGGTGCTCGACGTCATCCGCGACCCCCGCTGGGGCCGGGTGGACGAGTGCATCGCCGAGGATCCCTACGTCGTCGGCACGATCGCGACCGCGTACGTCCGCGGACTGCAGGATGAGGGCGTCCACGCCACCCTGAAGCACTTCGTCGGCTACTCGGCGACCCAGGCCGGACGCAACCACGCACCCGTCCACGCGGGTCGGCGCGAGATCGAGGACGTGTTCCTCCCGCCGTTCGAGATGGCGGTCCGCGACGGCGGCGTCCGCTCGGTGATGAATTCCTATGCCGAGATCGACGGCGTCCCCGTCGCCGCGTCCCGCGAGTACCTGACCGAGCTCCTCCGCGAGCGGTGGGGCTTCGACGGCGTCGTGGTCTCGGACTACTTCTCCGTCGCGTTCCTGAAGTCCATGCACGCCGTCGCCGCCGACCTCGGCGAGGCCGCGCAGATCGCTCTCGAAGCGGGCATCGACGTCGAGCTGCCCACCGGGGACGCGTTCCTGGCGCTGGCCGATCGCGTCCGCGACGGCATCCTCGCTCCCGAGGTCCTCGATCTCGCCGTGACGCGCGTGCTCGTGCAGAAGGAGGAGCTCGGCCTCCTCGACGCCGATTTCTCGACCCCGCCGACCGACGTCGACCTGGACACCCCCGCCCACCGAGCGCTGGCGCGACGCCTCGCCGAAGAGGGGACGGTGCTCCTCACCAACGACGGCGTGCTGCCCCTCGCCCCGGACACGCGTCGCATCGCGGTCGTCGGTCCCAACGCCGACAGCGCCGAAGCGCTCATGGGCTGCTACTCGTTCGCCAACCACGTCCTGGCCCACCACCCCGGGACCGAGATGGGCTTCGAGATCCCGACGGTGCTCGAGGCGCTGCGCACCGCGTTGCCGGATGCCGAGATCACCCACGCCGTCGGCTGCGCGGTCGAGGGCGAGGACACCTCCGGGATCGCCGAGGCGGTCGACCTCGCCCGTGGCGCGGACGTCGCCGTCGTGGTCGTCGGCGACCGCGCGGGCCTGTTCGGGCGCGGCACCGTGGGCGAGGGCAACGACGTCGAGTCGCTCGATCTCCCCGGCGCCCAGCGCGCGCTGGTGCAGGCGGTCGCGTCGACCGGCACCCCCGTCGTGATGGTGATGCTCACCGGCCGTCCCTACGCGATCGCGTGGGCCGTGGAGGGCGAGGGGCGCCCCGGCGCGGTCGTCCAGGCGTTCTTCCCGGGCGAAGAGGGCGGCACCGCACTGGCGCGGATCCTCACCGGCGCCGTGTCGCCGTCCGGGCGCCTCCCCGTGTCGCTCCCGCGCTCGGCGGGTGCGCAGCCGTACTCGTACCTGCATCCGCTCCTGAGCGGCCCGTCGGACGTCACGAGCGCCGACAGCACCCCGGTGCTCCCGTTCGGACACGGCCTCAGCTACGCCTCGTTCCGGCACGAGGACCTCACGACGGATGCCGAGGTCGTCGCCGGACGGAGCTTCCGCGTGGCCGTCACCGTCCGGAACGACTCCGCCGTCGCCGCCGACGACGTCGTGCAGGTCTACGGCCACGACCTCGTGGGGAGCATCACGCGTCCCACCGCGCAGCTCCTGGCCTACCGCCGCGTCGCACTGCAGCCGGGGCAGTCGATGCGCGTCACCTTCGAGGTCCCGACGCAGCGGCTGGCGTTCAGCGACCGCTCCTACACCCGCATCGTCGAGCCGGGCGAGGTCGACCTGTGGGTCGGGCCCTCCAGCGCGGTGCGCGAGACCACCGCGCGCATCACGATCACCGGCGACGTCCACCGCGTGCACGCCGATGACCCCCGGGTCGCGACATCCGTGGTCTCCTCCCTCCCCCGCACCGCCGACGTCGATTCCGACGCCGTGCCGGCGGGTTCGCCGATTCCCGTCTCCGTCGGCTGACCCGCCCTTCTCCGCTCGTGGCCCCGGCGGACGGTTCGCCGGGGCCACGAGCGGAACCGGACGATCCGTCCCACCGGGGCCGAGAGCGCGCGGGTATCGTCGGGAGGAAGCGAAGGAAGGCCCACCATGTCGATCTCCACCGACCGCCGCCCCCGAACCGAAGCCGAACTCCAGCAGATGGCGAAAGACCACCTGTGGATGCACTTCGCGCGCCAGTCGGTGATGACCGACGGCCCCGGTGTCCCGATCATCGTCAAGGGCGAGGGCCACCACATCTGGGACTCACAGGGCAAGCGCTACATCGACGGTCTCGCGGGCCTGTTCGTCGTCGCCGCCGGACACGGCCGCAAGCGGATCGCCCAGGCCGCGGCGAAGCAGGCGGAGGAGCTCGCGTTCTTCCCCATCTGGTCGTACGCGCACCCCGCCGCGATCGAGCTCGCCGACCGCATCGCCGACTACGCGCCCGGCGACCTCAACAAGGTCTTCTTCTCCACCGGCGGCGGTGAAGCCGTCGAGACCGCGTTCAAGCTCGCCAAGTACTACTGGAAGCTGCAGGGCAAGCCCACCAAGCACAAGGTCATCTCACGCTCCGTCGCGTACCACGGCACCCCGCAGGGCGCCCTCGCCATCACCGGCATCCCCGCGATGAAGGAGATGTTCGAGCCCCTCACCCCCGGCGGCTTCCGCGTCCCGAACACCAACTTCTACCGCGCCGGCGACATGGGCGCCCCCACCGGCAGCCTCGAGGAGTTCGGCGTCTGGGCGGCGGACCGCATCGAGGAGATGATCCAGTTCGAAGGCCCCGACACCGTCGCCGCCGTCTTCCTGGAGCCGGTGCAGAACTCCGGCGGATGCTTTCCCCCTCCCCCCGGATACTTCCAGCGGGTGCGGGAGATCTGCGACAAGTACGACGTCCTCCTCGTCTCGGACGAGGTCATCTGCGCCTTCGGTCGGATCGGCCACATGTTCGCCTGCGACGCCTACGGCTATCAGCCCGACATGATCACCTTCGCCAAGGCCGTCACGAGCGGCTACTCCCCGCTCGGCGGAACGGTGATCAGCGACCGGATCTACGAGCCCTTCGCCCACGGCGACCGCGCGTTCTATCACGGCTACACCTTCGGCGGTCACCCCGTCTCGGCCGCCGTGGCGATGGAGAACCTCGACATCTTCGAGGAGGAGGGCCTGCCCGAGCGGGTGCGCGAGAACTCCCCCCTGTTCCGGCAGACGCTGGAGAAGCTCACCGATCTCCCGATCGTGGGCGACGTGCGCGGCGACGGATACTTCTTCGGCATCGAGCTGGTCAAGGACAAGGCGACGAAGGAGACGTTCGACGACGACGAGTCCGAGCGGCTCCTGCGCGGCTTCCTCTCCAAGGCCCTCTTCGACGCGGGCCTCTACTGCCGCGCCGACGACCGAGGCGACCCGGTCATCCAGCTGGCCCCGCCGCTGACCATCGGGCCGAGCGAATTCGTCGAGATCGAGCAGATTCTGCGGAGCGTCCTCACCGAGGCGTGGACCCGCCTGTAACGCTTCGGAGACACGTGTCCAAAAGCGTCCGCGGATGCCGCGCGGGATGCCCCCGGGGGGTTTAGAGTTCATCCGTGGGAACCATTTACTACGGCGGGTCGGACACCCCGATCCACATCGAAGACCGCGCTCTGGCGCACCTCAAGGTCGTCATCGCCACGAAGCTCCGTCGCGACGAGACCTTCACTCTGTCGTGGACGCATCCTGACGATCAGCCGCGGGGCCGGAGCACGATCTGGTTGCACCCGGCGATCCCGCTGCGGTTCGTCTTCGACGATCCGGAGCCCACGGAACTGAGCCGCGAATGGATCGAGGAACTCGCGAACTCCGCCAACTCCTCCGGGGGCGTCGCCCTCGTCGCCGAGCACTTCGACACCGGGCCCGTCCCGATCGTGTCCGACGCAGCCGCCGACGGCGCGGGAGTCATCTCGGGCGACGGCGGCGTGAACCTCGGCAACGTCGAGGTCGACCACCTCGAGATCGACAAGCTCAGCGTCGAGAACATCTCGCGCGGCGAAGGACAGATCGAGAGCTGACGCGCGTGTTGCGCGCCCCGGGGGTCAGCCGCGCTCGGGGGTGTCGTCGGCGGGCGGCTCGGGCAGGATGTGCAGCCCGTGCGGGCCGCTGGCCGCGAGCATCATCGCCTCCACCCAGTGACGGTTGATGCGCGGGTTGCGGCCGCCGTAGAAGTGGAACTGCATCGGCACGGACGGGTGCATCCAGAAGCTGCGTCGCCCCGATCCGTCACCCATCTCGGCGTCGAACATGAACGACTCCGACCGGCGCAGCTTGTTCATCACCACGATCCGCAGATGCGCCAGCGTACGGTCGTCGATCTCCACCGACGTCGCGGTGGAGTCGTAGATGAACCTGCCCATGGGATGAGCCTATTGCGGGGATCCCCCACGGGCGACCGGGCGGACGGAACCTCTACCGGCACCGACGCGATCCGCGTAGCGTCGGATCAGGCCGGACGATGTGGCCTCGACGACGAGGAGACCCCATGGGCACCCCCAGACCGCTGACCGCCGACACCTCCATCGCCGACTGGCTCGCCGATCCCGTCGGCAATGCGATCCTGACGGATCTGCTCGCGCAGGCCGGGCAGACGCCGGATGCGTTCAAGCCGGTACGGCGATTCGCCATCAAGCGCCTGGTCTCGCTCAGCCGCGGCGCCTTCACGCAGGAGATGCTCGACGAGATCGTCCGCCGCGCGCAGGCGGGCGAAAGCCCGGCGGGAACGATCGGCTCCGGGGCCGATCGTGCCGCGACCGCTCCGGCGCCGGACGCTCCCCCGACCTCCGCCGCCTCCGCCCCCGCGTGGGCGGAGCGGGTGGATCTCGGACGATTCTCGGGGCGGACCGTCATCGTCACCGGAGCAGGCTCGGGTATCGGCCGCGCCACGGCATCGCGCGTGGCGCGCGAGGGCGGGCGCGTCATCGCCGTCGACGTGAGTGCCGAGCGCTTGGACGACCTCGCCGCCGCTCTTCCGGACTCGGACGTGATGCCGCTCGTGGCCGACATCACCGACGACGCCGACGTCGCCCGGATCGTCGAAGCGGCCGGCGACCGGATCGACGGTCTGGCGAACGTCGCCGGGATCATGGACGACATGACCCCGGTCGGCGAGGTGTCGGATGTGGTGTGGCAGCGCGTCTTCCGCGTCAACGTCGACGGCACCATGAAGCTCATGCGCGCGGTCATCCCCACCATGCTCGCCCAGGCGGCGGGATCCATCGTCAACGTCGCCTCGGAGGCGGCGCTGCGCGGCTCGGCGGCGGGAGCGGCCTACACCGCGTCGAAGCACGCCGTGGTCGGGCTGACGCGCTCGAGTGCCTTCGTCTACGGTCCGAGCGGCATCCGGGTGAATGCCGTCGCCCCCGGTCCGACGATCACGAACATCGAGGCGTCCTTCGCGTCTCCGCTGGCCGCCGAGCGGATCCAGACCGCCATGGTGGTGATGCCCGACCCCGCCGAGGCCGAAGCGGTCGCGGCATCCATCACTTTCCTCCTCTCGGACGACGGCGTGAACGTCTCCGGCGCCATCCTGCCGAGCGACGGAGGATGGTCGGCCGCGTGAGACGCGGGCGGGCGGCTCAGAAGGGCCAGATCAGCGGCACGTAGAAGACCGCCATCAGCAGGAAGAAGATCGCCAGCGGCACGCCGAGGCGCCAGTAGTCGCCGAACCGGTAGCCCGCCGGTTCCATCACCATGAGGTTCGCCGGCGTCGCGATCGGGGTGAAGAACGCCGCGGCGCCCGCCACCGTGAGCGCCATCATGAACGGCTGGATCGACAGGTCGAGACTCATCGACACCGCGGCGGCGATCGGCGCGACGATGAGGACCGTCGCGGCGTTGCTGATGAGCTGACCGAGCACAAGCGTGAGCACGCACAGGGCGAACAGCGCCACGCGCGGACCCGAGTCCCCCAGGAGGCTGAGCAGCCAGCCGGCGACGAGGTCGGCGGTGCCGGTCTCGAAGACGGCGGTGGAGAGCGGGATCATCCCGGCGATGAGGATCACCGTCGTCCACGACACCGCCTGGTAGGCCTGGTTCACGCTGACCGCACGCGTGACGACAAGCGCGCCGGCGGCAAGGAGCGCGGCGGCCGCGGGCGGGACGAGACCGGTCGCGAGGAGCACGATCATGAGGCCGAGGATCACCAGCGACCGCCGCGCACCCCGCCCGAGCGGCACCGAGCGCCGGAGTCGGTCCGGCGCGTCGACGGCGAGCATGCCGGGAAGCGCGGCGTGCCGGACGAGGTCGTCCCACTCGCCCTGCAGGAGGAGGACATCGCCGATCTGCAGCACGAGCTCCTGGCCGCGCGCCGGTTCGTCGCCGCGACGCACGGCGAGGATCACGAGATCGCCGCCCGGGGTCTTCATCCCGGGGGCGATCCGTTCCCCGATCAGCGGCGAACGCGGCCCGACGACGATCTCGGTCACACCGCTCTGCGGACCGAGGATCGTGCCGGTGTCGAGGGTCAGGTCGTACTGCTGCCGGAGCAGCCGCGCGTGGCGGGCGAGGTCCACGGGCATGAGCGCCCCCTCGCGCACCGGCAGCAGCCGATCGCCGAGGAGGAGCAGGATCGCGATGGTCCCGATGACCAGCGGAATCCCGACGAGCGCGAACTCGGCGTATCCGAACGCACGGCCGCCGTTCTGGGCGGCGAAGTCCGACACGATGATGTTCACCGGCGTCCCGGTGAGGAGGAGCAGCGACCCCGCGGAGGCGGCGAAGGCCAGCGGCATCAGCAGCCGCGAGCTCGGGATGCCCGCGCGGGCGGCGACGACCACGACCAGTGGCAGGAGGGCCGCGACCGCCCCGTTGATGCTGATGAACGCGGTCAGCACGGCGACGAGGAGCGAGATCACCCCGACGAGGATGCCGCGGCGCGTGCCCGCCCGGCCGATGACCTTCTGCCCCGCCCACGCGGTGACCCCCGACGAATCGAGCGCTTCGCTCACGACGAAGAGCGCGGCGATGAAGAGGACGGTGGGATCACCGAAGCCGGCGAGCGCCTGCGGCAGGGTGAGGACACCCGTGAAGAACAGCGCGAGCGCCACGGCGACTGCGACCACCGCGAGCGGCACGCGGTTGCTGATGAACGCCACGACCGCGACCGCCAGGATGACGAGGGTCGCGATGATGGGGTCCATGCCCTCAGCATGCCATCGCGCGCGCGGCGGCGTGGCGGCCGCGCGCCGGGACTACTCCGGACCGCGGCCGCGGCGTGTCAGAGGCTCAGCGCGTCAGAGACCGGCGAGCGCGGCGTCGAGGTCGGCGAGGAGGTCCTCGACGCTCTCGATGCCGACCGACAGCCGCACGAGGCGCTCCGGAACGGCGAGCTCGGTGCCGCGGACGGAGGCGTGCGTCATCTCATCGGGGTAGTTCATCAGCGACTCGACACCGCCCAGCGACTCGGCGAGCTGGAACAGCCGCGTCGACTCGGCGAAGCGGCGCGCCGCCGCGGCATCCGCCAGCTCGAGAGACACGATGCCGCCGAAGCCGGACATCTGCGAGGCGGCGAGCGCGCGGCCGGGGTGGCCGGGGAGGCCCGGGTAGTGGACGGCGGCGACGCGCGGGTCGGCGGAGAGATGCTCGGCGATCCGCTGCGCGCTCTCGGAGTGGCGTCGCATCCGCAGCTCGAGGGTCTTGATGCCGCGCGTGGTGAGCCACGCGTCGAGCGGCCCCGAGACGGCGCCGACGGCGAACTGCAGGAACTTCGCCTTCTCGTACAGCGCGTCGTCGTTGAGGACGAGCGCGCCGCCGACGACGTCGGAGTGCCCGCCGAGGTACTTCGTCGTCGAGTGCACCACGACGTCCGCGCCGAGGGCGAGCGGCTGCTGCAGCGCCGGCGAGGCGAAGGTGTTGTCCACGACGACGAGGGCGCCGGCGTCTTGTCCGAGCCGCGCGAGACCGGCGATGTCGGTGATGCGGAGCATCGGATTGCTCGGGGTCTCGACCCAGACGATCTGGGGCGCGCGTTCGGCGATCGCGGCGGCGACGGCATCCAGATCGCTCATGTCGACGACGCGGAGCTTCACGCCCCAGCCGCCGAGCACACGGGAGAGCAGGCGGTACGTGCCGCCGTAGACGTCGTTGCCGAGCAGCACCTCGTCACCCGGGACGAGGGCGGCGCGCAGCAGCGCGTCCTCGGCGGCGAGACCGGACGAGAACGACAGGGCGTGCGCGGCGCCCTCGAGTGCGGCGAGCTGGGTCTCGAGTGCGGTGCGGGTCGGGTTGCCGCTCCGCCCGTACTCGTACCCCTGGCGAAGTCCGCCGATGCCGTCCTGCGCGTAGGTGGTGGAGAAGTGCACCGGCGGGATGACCGCGCCGGTGGTGGGGTCGAAGGCCTGGCCGGCATGCACGGCGCGCGTGCCGAATCCGCGCTCGCGGGAGTCGCTTTCGTGGGTGTCGCTCATGCTCGGTCTCCTTCGCCTGCGGGGGCGGCTTCGGTCTCGGGGTGGGGGTCGGTCGGGAGGGAGGGGATGCGGCCCGGGATGTCGGATGCCGGGATGACGGCGTCCGGATCGAAGCCCTGCGCGCGCATCCAGTCGTCATCGAAGATCTTGCTGAGGTAGCCGCGGCCGTGATCGGGGAGGAGCACGACCATGACGGCCTCGGCGGGGAGCGTGCGGGCCGCGCGGAGGGCCCCGACCACCGCCATGCCGCTGGAGCCGCCCACGAAGAGGCCTTCCTCGCGGGCGAGACGACGGGTCATCGCGAACGACTCGGCGTCGCCGACGCGGTGGATCTCGTCGACGATCGTCGGGTCGTAGGCCTTCGGCCAGATGTCCTCGCCGACGCCTTCGACGTGGTACCCGTGGACGGGACCGCCGGAGTACAGCGACCCCTCGGGGTCGACGCCGACGATGCGGACCGTGCCGCCGGACGCCTCGCGGAGGTAGCGACCGGTGCCGGTGATCGTGCCGCCGGTGCCGACGCTCGCGACGAAGTGCGTGATGCGCCCGTCGGTGTCGCGCCAGATCTCGGGGCCGGTGGATTCGAAGTGGCTGCGGGGGCCGTTGGGGTTGTCGTACTGGTTCGGCTTGAAGGCGCCGGGAATCTCCTCGGCGAGACGGTCGGACACCTTGTAGTACGACTGCGGGTCGTCGGCCTCCACCGCCGTGGGCGTCACCACGACCTCGGCGCCGTAGGCCCGGAGGATCGCCCGCTTGTCCTCGGCGACCTTGTCGGGCACGACGAAGACGCAGTTGTAACCCCGCTGCTGTGCGATCAGCGCCAGCCCGACGCCGGTGTTGCCGCTCGTGGCCTCGACGATCGTGCCGCCCGGCTTCAGGAGTCCGTCGCGCTCGGCGGCGTCAATGATGTTGCGGGCGATGCGGTCCTTCGCGGACCCGCCGGGGTTGGCGTGCTCGATCTTGGCGAGCACGGTGGCGGAGATGCCCTCGGTGACGCGGTTCAGTCGGACGAGGGGGGTGTCACCGATGAGATCGATGACGCTGTGGGCGTAGCGCACGGTGGTTTCCTGAGGTGTCGGCGCCGAAGGGCGCGGTCGTCGGGTTGCGGAAGAAAAGGGTGAAGCGAGCGCTTCAGAGACAGCAACGACGACAACGACAGGTCAGCACGCGCGATAGTCTAGCCCGCCCCGCGGGCACGCGCGACCGTCCCCCGTCCGCTCGCCCGTACCGGCTCCAGCGCGGGCCGAACTCCTCAGATCCACCGCGTGCGCCCGCGCACAGGCCGGGTTGCGGCCGGCTCGGCGACGTTTGTGAGGAGTTCGGCCCGGCGAAGCACCCAGCCCGGACCCGGCCGGTGCCGTGCGGACGGCGGTGCCGTCGCCGCTCCGGCGCGGGCGCGGCGCGGGCCGAACTCCTCAAATCCACCGCGTGCGCCCGCGCACACGCCGGGTTGCGGCCGGTTAGGCGACGGTTCTGAGGAGTTCGGCACGCGAGACCCGCGAGCCGACGGCGGCCGCGGGATCGCGCTGGGCGGGGCGGGTCAGTCGGCGGCGTTGATGTCGAAGTCGACGAAGCGCTGGTCGTCGCTGGTGAGGTGGGCACGCAGGGGGACGCGGATGCCGAGGGCACGCTCGATCTCGGCGCGGACGTGACGGCTGAGGTCATCATCGGGCGCGCCGCGCACCTCGTGGCGCGCGCTGACGCTGAGATAGGGCCACCAGTTCTCGATCGGCGGCAACGGGAGTTGCTCTTCCATTCGACCTCCTGACCGCCAGTCTGCGCGCGTGTCACCTGGAACGCGGAGGGGGTTGACAGCCTCTCCGCTCGCGCCTCGTCCTGTGCTCAGAGATGGACTTCGTGCCCCTCGTCGTCCCACATCTCGCCACCCGAGACTTCGGGGGCGTCGTCGGGGATCGGGATGAGGGCGAGCGGCACTCCTGCTGAGATCAGGAGATAGGACGGACGAGGCTCCCCCTCCCCGTCGTTGACCTGCAGCCAGTGGGTGCCCTGTGCCAGTCCGGTGAGGATCTCGTCCTGCAGCTCGGTGAGCGACCGCCCGCCGACGCTGTAGTGGTCGCCGCCGTAGGCGATGTCAATGCGTTTCATCGGTGGCCCCCTTCGGTGCGACGTCCATCGGCTCAGGGACGAGGTAGAGCCCGGCGGGCGAGTTGGCGGTGTAGGCGAGCGCGTCGATCCACGCCATGTTCAAGCGTGGCTTGCGACTGCCGTAGTACTTGTACACGAGCGACGAACGCGGATGCACCCACACCGTGGTGCGACCGTCACCGATGCTGGAGTCGTCCTTCCAGGTGAAATGGAACGGTTCGCCGCGGCGCAGCTTCGCGCCGATCACCAGCTGCAGGTGTGCGAGGGTGCGGTCTTCGAAGTCGACTTTGACCGACCCGTCGTAGATGAACTTGCCCATGAGGATCCCCTCGATGTCCAGAAACCGGGCCCGCGGTGTGCGAGAAGCGATGCGAAGAGCAGCCCGGGGTGTTTCCGTCGACGATGGCAGGCCGGGAGCGGGGGCACCATCCTGTTGACGCAGGGCACCCAGCGGGCTAGGCCAATGGGCGCGCACGTCCGCGTCAGGTGGCGGGTCGCCGCGTGAACGGCGGGCGGGCGGGGATCGGGGCGGGCTTGCGACCGGGGCGGATCGCCTCTCCCGTGGCGAGCTCGGCGGCATCCGTGAAGATGTCGTCGAGGCGCCGATAGTGGCGCACGACGCCACCGGCGCGCACCCAGGCGGCGTCATAGCCGCCGCCCTCGGGCTGTTCGATGTAGGCGACCACTTTAGAGGGATCGCTGGCGGCCGCCGACCGGTCGCACAGACGCCACGAGCGCGCGCTCAGAGCCTCCAGCACCAGGTGGCGGACGGGTTCGGTCTTCATGGGATCCTCATGTCGGTTGCAGGACGACCTTGATGCACCCGTCGTCCTTCTTCTGGAACTTCTCGTAGAGATCCGGGGCCTCGGCGAGGCCGGCCCGGTGGGTGACGAGGTCGTCGAGACCCAGCGGGTCGTCGTCGGCCTCGGCGTAAGGGCGGAGATCGTCGATCCACCGCTTGACGTTGCACTGGCCCATCCGCAGCGTGAGCTGCTTGTCGAACATCGTCTTCATCGGCATGACATCGCTGTCGCCGACGTAGACGCCGCTGATGGAGATGGTCCCGCCGCGACGCACCATGTCCACCGACGTGTGGAGGGCAGCGAGACGGTCGACGCCGGTGTTCTCCATCACAGGTCGTGCGAGCGCGTCCGGAAGCGCCGCGGTCACGGCATGCGCGGCGTGGGCGAAGGGACTGCCGTGCGCCTCGAGTCCGACCGCGTCGATGACGGCATCCGCTCCTCGGCCCTGAGTGTGGGCGATGACGCGCGAGACGTCGTCGTCGCCCTCCCAGGCCTCCACGCCGTGCCGGACCGCCATCGCGCGACGCTCGGGCACCGGGTCGATGCCGATCACGCGGTGCCCGCGCTGCACGCCGATGCGCGCCGCCAGCTGCCCGACGGGACCGAGGCCGAGCACCACGAGAGTCGACGGCTCGTCGAGACCGGTGTACTCCACCGCCTGCCAGGCCGTGGGAAGGATGTCGCTGAGGAACAGGTAGCGCTCGTCGGGAAGGTCGGTGCCGACCGGGATCGTGTTCTCATCGGCGAGCGGCACGCGGAGGAGCTCTGCCTGCCCACCCGGCACCTGACCGTAGAGCTTGGTGTACCCGAAGAGCGAAGCCCCCGTGCCGTACTGATCGTTCTGCGTCGTCTCGCACTGCGACTGCAGGCCGCGGCGACACATGAAGCATCGTCCGCACGCGATGTTGAACGGCACGACGACACGGTCACCCGGTCGGAGGGTCACCACGTCGCGGCCCACCGCCTCGACGATGCCCATGGACTCGTGGCCGAGAATGTCGCCGCGGTCGAGGAACGGGCCGAAGAGCTCGTACAGGTGAAGGTCCGAGCCGCAGATCGCGGTGGAGGTGATGCGCACGATCGCGTCGGTGGGTTCTTCCAGCCGAGGATCGGGCTCATCGGTGACGGCGACATGACGTCGCCCCTGCCAGGTGACTGCCTTCATAGGCGAAGCCTCTCCCGCGCACCTGACAACAGTGGAGGGGGTTGACAGGCGCGAGGGGGGAGGCGTACCCGCGCGCCGCGCACGCGACGATGCCCGTCCCGAAACCGGGACGGGCATCGTCGACCTGCGACTCAGGAGATGTCGCCGCGCCAGGCGCCGGTCTCGTCGCCGCGCGACTCGATGAACTCCTTGAAGTTCTTAAGGTCCTTCTTCACCGCGTGGTCGTCGAGTCCGACGAGGGCGCCGATCTTCTCGGCCACGCCCTCGGGCTCCCAGTCGAGCTGCACGGTGACGCGCGTCTCGTTGTCGGAGAGTCGGTGGAACGTCACGACGCCCGCGTGGTGCGCTTCGCCCTCGACGGTCGCCCAGGCGACACGCTCGTCCGGATGCTGCTCGCTCACCTTCGCGGTGAACTCGCGCTCCGCGCCGGCGATCTCGACGACCCAGCGCAGGGTCTGGTCGTCCAGCTGGGTGATGGACTTCACGAAGCTCAGGAACCGGGGGAACGTCTCGAACTGCGTCCACTGGTTGTAGGCGGTGGACACGTCGACATCGACATCGACGGTTTCGATGATCTGGGTCATTGCGTGACCTTCCTCTCGTTGGGATTGCCATGCTTCCCCCCGCGCCGCTCGCGACGCAGGGGGTTGCCTTCGCTCGCCGCGAGTGTTATCGCGCTCGCGGATCCGGATCGGCGTTAGCGGACAGCGCCCCGGCAGGCAAGCCCCTCGGCTGTCGCGGCGACAGTGCCGAGAGTGGGCGGAGAGGAAAGGAGGGACGCATGCGCGACCCCGACACGAACGAGACCCTCACCTCCGCGCTGCGCGGCACCGATGCGACCGCCGACGACGGGTGGGATGCCGCCCAGGCGGAGTGGGAGGCGTCCGATCGCGACATCCGGGAGGCGCCCGCCGACGAGGAGACGGCGACGGGCGCAGACCCGGCCGAGCTGCCTTCGCCACTCGACGAGGTGCCCGCCGAGGACCTCCCCGGCGCGAGCGCGCTGCCCGAGTCGCAGGGCGCCGATCCGGCCATGATCGACCTCGGTCCCGACGGCGAGGGCGACCTGTCGCCCGGCGACGACATGCGCTGAGCGCGCCCGGCGACATCCGCAGATCCACGAGAGGACATGCCATGACCCACCACGACCGCCCCGACGAGCACACCTCCGACGGCCACAGCGCTGACGGCTACGACAGCGGCACCGGGGATCCCGGCACCGACCGCGCCTCGATCGCCGAGACGCCGCCCGAGGACGTCGCCGGTCACCCGAGCCAGGCCGAGGGCGAAGACCCTGATGCCACGGTCCAGGGAGAAGACCCGGACCTCGGCGTCTGACGACGGCCGACAGAGCCCGGGCGGCCCCCGCGTCTCACGGACGTCCGGGGGCCGCTCCGGCGCTCGGCGTGGTCGCGGTGTCCACGCGCACCACGAGCGATGCGGCGTATCCGGCTGAGGCGTCGCCCGTGACCGTCGCCATCTGCAGCGCCCCTCCGTCCTCGCCGAAGACATTGTCGGAGGTCAGGCTCACCCCGGTCAGGTTCCTCGCGGATCCGTCGTACGCCGGCAGGGCGTAGACCGTCTCGAGCATCGCCTGCGGGAGCGCGAGCTGCGATGTCGCGATCGCATTGCCGGCATCGGTGATGGACGCGGCATCCGGGTACACCTCGAAGTGGATGTGCGGCCAGCGGCCCGCGTAGCACCCCGGGACGATCGTGGTGAAGGTGACCTGCCCGTCGGCATCGGTGACCTGAACGCCGCGCAGCCAGGTCTCGCCCTCGACCCCGTCGGAGTACATCGAGTACCGCCCCTGGGCGTCGCAGTGCCACGCGTAGACCGCGACGCCCGCGAACGGCGCGTCGCCGGACGCCATGTCGGTGATGCGCAGCGTCACCTCCGCCGGCACCCCCTCGACCACGGCGGTGCCTCCGAGGCTCGTGCGGAGGTCGCGGCGGATGATCCCGGACTGCTCCAGTACGTCCGGACCGTTGGACCCGTCGCCCGGGTAGGGGCCGGCGGTCTCGTCCGGGATCTCCCCGGCGGGAAGGACGGCGGATGCCGAGGGCGTGGACGTCGGTGTCGTGGTCCCCGCCGCCGAAGGGGTGGCCGATGCCGATGGCGTTGCGGCCGAGGTGGCGAGCGGACTGCACGCGGCGAGCGCGACCGCTCCCGCCCCGAGACCCGCGAGGCCGAGGATGCCGCGCCGACTGAGGAGGGTGCCGAGGTCGAACCCGATGCCCTGGTCGACGACCTCGTCGTCGGGTCGCGCGAGCAGCCTGCCCTCGTACGCCGGGCCGTCGGGGGTGTCGTCGGGGTCGGGGAAGCGGTTCATCTCGGTCTCCTGTCGTCGGCGAGGACTTCAGGATGCGCGGCGGTCTTTTCGGCGCCGTAGGGCGGACCTATGAACGCGCTATGGATGCCGGGCCACCGGCGTCGCGCTCGTTGATCACCAGGTCGAGATGCGATCCGACGGGCGTGCCCGGCCGCCGTGCTCGAGGATCGGCAGCGCCCGCTCGACGGCGAGGTCGATCCGGTCGGAGACGGCGCCTTCGCGGAGCGTGTAGCCGTCGAAGTCCGACGTGCTGGCGTAGACGCCGAGCGGAAGCGTGAGCGCCTGGAAGAACCCGAACAGCGGACGCAGCTGATGCTCGATGATGAGCGCGTGCCGCTCGCCGCCGCCGGTCGCCGCCAGGAGCACGGGGCGCCCGACGAGTGCGTACTGCTCGACGAAGTCGAACAGGTGCTTGAACAGGCCCGTGTACGACGCGCGATAGACGGGCGTGCCCACGACGAGGAGGTCGGCGGTCTCGATCTGCTCGAGGGCGTCGCGGGCGTCGGGCGGCAGCGCTTCGCGCGTCAGCGCCCCGGCGAAGGCCGGCCCGATGGACGTCACTTCGATGAGTGAGCTCTCGACGTCGAGGTGCGCGCCGACGCGGCGGAGGATCTCGGCGATCAGAGCGGTGGTCTTGCTGGGCTCGTGAAGAGAACCGGACACGCCCACCACCCGCAGGGCGCGGCGAGGCGCGAGGGCCGGGGGCGCGACGGGGGTCGCCGGCAGGGTCGGAGTCGTCGTCATGCCCCGACGGTACGTCCGGATGCCGCTCCCGCGCGCGTCCGATGACACGAAACGTCGCAGAGCGACACGCGGCGTCATGCTCCTGCGTGCTCCGCATCGCCGCCTCGCGCGGGTAGCGAACGCGCGTCCGGCCGTCAACCCCGAGGCCGGAGACACCCTGTCTGGATATCGTCAGACCACAACGGAGAGTACGGAACGGCACGGAAGGCGGGGCGCGATGAGCATCATGTCGGAGGCTTCGCTGGATCGGGTCGACATCACCGGCTCACGCTCTGCACCATCGCACCCGCGGATGCCGGAAGCACACGTGGAACGCCTCGCGGACGACGTCTACGTCGTCACCCTCGCGGATGATGCCATCGGCTTCATCGAGGTTGCGGCCCGCATCTATGTCGCGTCTGTCGGGCCGCGGCGCGACCGCGCCCTCGAGTGCGCGCAGACGCATTCGCTCGACACGGCGGCGCTGGCGATTGCCGAGATCCACGGGACCACGGTTGCCGACGCCGCGACGACCCGGGCGCGGCGAGTTACGCGCGCACTGTATCGCCCGCTTCCGTGCTGACGACACCGTCCTCACCCTTCTAGCGGGTCGCGGCACCCGTCCGGTCAACGCGACAGCGTGGCGAACTTCCGAATCGACAGCGGCACGAAGACCGCCAGCAGCACGATGACGCCGATGATCACCGTGGCGATCGGGTACTGCGCCGGCCATGCATCGCCGACGGGCGTACCGGGCGGAACATTCCCGAACAGTTCGCGCGCCGATTGCACGAGCGCGGACACGGGATTCCACTCGGCGAAGATACGCAACGGAGTCGGCAGGTTCTCGCTGGGGACGAAGGCGTTGGAGATGAACGTGAGCGGGAAGAGGATGAGGAAGGAGGCGTTGTTGATGACCTCCGGGCTCTTCACCGCCATCCCGAGGAACGCCATCACCCACGAGAAGGCGTAGGCGAAGAGCAGGAGGAGCGCGACGCCGGCGAGGAACTCGGGGAACGAGGAGTTCACCCGCCATCCGACGAGGAGCCCCGTCCCCATCATCACCAGCACCGACAGCGCGTTGATCACGAGGTCGCCGTTGGTGCGCCCCACGAGCACCGCCGCACCGCTCATCGGCAGGGTGCGGAAGCGGTCGATGATGCCGTCCTTGAGGTCCTGCGCCATCGCAGACCCGGAGTAGGTCGACCCGAACACGACGGTCTGGGCGAAGATGCCGGCCATGAGGAAGGACGTGTAGCCGTCGCCCGGGATGTCGATGGCGGCGCCGAAGACGTAGGTGAAGAGCAGGACGAACATGATCGGCTGGATGAGCGAGAAGAGCAGGATCTCGGGCACCCGGATGATCTTCATGAGGTTGCGCCACGTGGTCACCCACCCGTCGCTGAGGAACCTCGACAGCGGCGTCCCCGCCTGGGGACGGAGGGTCATCGACGACGTGCGGGCGGTGCCGGCGCCGGCACCGCCGCCGGTCCCCGCGGCGGATCGCGACTCGCTCATGCCGCCGTCTCCTCGGCGTCGTTCTCGGCCGCGCGCCCGGTGAGCTGGAGGAAGACGTCGTCCAGCGTCGGCCGCCTCATTCCGGCGTCGTGCAGGGCGATGCCGTCGCGGGATGCCGCAGCGACGATGGCCGCGAGCGCGGCGGGCCCGTCGTCGACGGGCACGACCCACGTGCGCCCTCCCGTCACCACCGGTACGCCCGATCCGTGCGCGGCGAGGATCGCGCGCACGGCGTCGCCGTCAGCGTCGTCGACGAGGGTCAGCGCCACGCGCTGCCCGCCGACGGACGCCTTGAGCTCGTCGGCGGTGCCCTTGGCGATGACCTTGCCGTTGTCGATGACCGATATCGAGTCGGCAAGCCGGTCGGCCTCTTCGAGGTACTGCGTGGTCAGCAGCACCGTCGTGCCGTCGGAGACCAGGGTCTGGATGACGTCCCACAGACCGAGGCGGCTGCGCGGGTCGAGGCCCGTCGTCGGCTCGTCGAGGAACAGCACGGGCGGGTTGATCACCAGCGCACCGGCGAGGTCGACCCGACGACGCATGCCACCGGAGTAGCCCTTGACCGGGCGGTTCCGCGCCTCGGTGAGGTCGAACAGCTCGATCAGCTCGGTCGCCCGCTGCCGGGCCACGCGACCCCCGAGGTGGTAGAGCCGACCGACCATCAGGAGGTTCTCGAAGCCGGTGAGGTTCTCATCCACGGCGGCGTACTGCCCGCTCGCGCCGATCATCCGGCGAATGCGCTCCGGGTCGGCCAGGACGTCGACGCCGTCGATCGTCGCTGTCCCGGCATCCGGTGTGATGAGCGTGGTGAGCGCCTTGACCGTCGTGGTCTTCCCCGCCCCGTTCGGACCGAGCAGCGCCGTGACGGTTCCGCGCGGCACATCCAGGTCGAGTCCGTCGAGCGCGCGGACCACCGGCGCGCCTTTCGGCGTATAGGTCTTGACGAGCCCTCGGGCTTCGATGAACGCCATGCGCGTGATGGTACTCCCGGCGTACGACACGGTGTTGACGGCCGCCGACACCCCCGCATAGCCGCACCTCCGCGCACCGCGCAAGACCCTTCCCCTCGGCATCCGTCGCCGACAGGCTGGGGCACACGCTGCAGAGAGGAACCCCATGACCACGCACACCGTCGGGTACTTCGTCGGAAGCCTGTCGTCGACATCGATCAACCGCACCCTCTCGAAGGCGCTGATCCGTCTCGCGCCGCCGGAGCTGGAGTTCCGTGAGATCCCGATCGGCGACCTGCCGCTGTACAGCCCGGACTTCGACGCCGACTACCCTCCCGTCGCGACCGCCCTCAAGGATGCGATCGCCGACTCGGATGCGGTGCTCTTCGTCACCCCCGAGTACAACCGGTCGATCCCGGGAGCGCTGAAGAACGCGATCGACTGGGCGTCGCGCCCGTGGGGGGAGAACTCGTTCGACCACATCCCGGCCGCCGTCATCGGGGCCTCGATCGGCCAGATCGGCACCGCCGTCGCGCAGCAGAGTCTCCGCGGCGTGCTCAGCTTCTGCAACGCCCGCCAGATGACGAGCCCCGAGGCGTACATCACCTTCTCGGAAGAGAAGTTCGGCGCCGACGGCGAGGTTCACGACGAGGGGCTCGAGGGGTTCCTCCGCGATTACATGACCGAGTTCCGCGACCACATCGAGCGGGTCCTCACCGTGCTCCCGCGCGACTGAGGGAACGGGAACGGATGCCGGAACCCGACGGCCCTGCCGCGCACCTCGAGCGGGCGCGGCGTGATGCGCAGTCGCGCCGAGACGACCTCGACGCGCAGATCGCCGCGTTGCGTCGTGCGCGCACCGGCGAGTCGGACGACGACGAGCACGACCCGGACGGAGCCCCGCTGTCCGGGGAATGGTCGCGACTCGAGGGACTGCGCGCGGAGGTCGATCGCGAGCTCGCGGACATCGACGCGGCGTTCGACCGCGTCGCCGACGGCACCTACGGCATCTGCCGCGACTGCGGCCGTGCCATCCCGGCCGGGCGCCTCGAGGTGCGCCCCACCGCGGACCGCTGCGTGGCCTGCGCGAGCGCATCGGGAGGGTGAGCGACGCCCCCGCGTCGCAGCGTCGAGAACCATCGCCGCGGCTGCACCGGCGCGGTGGATCATTCCGCGGCTGCACTGCGAACTGCCGCACCCATGGCGCGGACAGCGTGTGCGAGAACCGGCCGGGGCGTGGCGAAGACGATCCGTGCGAAGTCGTCGAAGCCCCGACCCAGGAGCGCACCTTCGGTGAGGATGACGCCGGCGTGCTCACGGAAGAACGCCGCCGGAGGACCCGGGATGCTGAGGGCGGACGTGTCGATCCACCCGATGTACGTCGCCTCGGGCACTCGGTACAGGGCGCTCGGGAGGTGCTCGGCGATGAGGTCGCGAAGCTCGTGCCGTTCCTCATCGAGGTACTCCACCACTCCCTCGAGCCACGGGCGCCCTTCGCGGTACGCGGCGATGGCCGCGACCACCCCGAGCGTGGCGGCCCCGTGCTGCACCGCGAATCCGAACCTGCGATAGGCCGCCTGATCGGCCTCGTTGGAAGTGATCAACTGCGCGGTCTTCAACCCGGCCAGGTTCCACGCCTTCGATGCGCTCGTGCCCGTGATCGTGTGCGCGGCCGTCGCCTCGGACAGCGACGCATACGGCACGTGCGGGACCCCGCCGAACCTCAGCGGAGCGTGGATCTCGTCGGCGAAGACGCGTCCGCCGTGTCGCTCGACGATCGCGGCGAGCGCCGTCAGTTCCGCACGGGTCAACACCGTGCCGGTCGGGTTGTGCGGATTGCAGAGGACCAGCGTGCGCGCCCCCGCGGCGAAAGCCTCGTCGATCCGGTCCAGATCATGCTGCCATCGCCCGTCCACGGTGATGCCGGGCACCTCGACGACGGGGTGTCCGATCGTCGGCAGATAGGTCAGGAACGGCATGTACGCCGGCGTAGGGACGATGACCGCCGATCCTGGGGGCGAGTACTCGGTGACGGCGACACCGAGCGCCGCCATGACGTCGGAGACGGGGTGAACCCGCTGCGGGTCGATGTCCCACGCGTACTCGGTCCGCATCCAGTCCGCCGTCGCTTCGCCGAGTTCGGCGGCGAGCGGCGGCGATAAATATCCGAGGATGCCCTCGTCGACGGCGCGGTGGAGGGCGCGCGACACGGGAGGGGCGACACCGAAGTCCATCTCCGCGACCCATGCGCCGACCGCCCCGGGGTGCAGGCTCCACTTCCGACTCTCCGGCCGATCGAGGCGAGCCCGCTCGATCCGATCAAACGGGTGTGCGCCAACAGTCATCGAAGATCCCTACCTCAGGCGAATTCCGGTCCCTCGACCATCCCCCTCCGCCCGCGGGCCTGCAACTTCGGCGTAATACGAGTACGTACGACCCCGTCGCCGGCCGCCCCCGCTCCGGACCGTCACCATCCCCGCAGAACGGACGACGGCGCGACGTTCACCCTCGAGGTACAAGCGGGTTCGTGACGGTGCGTTACGCCGCGCGTCGCCGCGTGACGCCGCCCGCGACACCGTCGCCGCGACTCGGCACGATGGCGGCATGAGCACGCACGACAGCGCATCCGCGACCGAGGCCGCCGCCCCCGCGGGCGCGAAGCGACAGATCCGGTTCAACGCGTTCGACATGAACTGCGTCGCGCACCAGTCCTCCGGCCTCTGGCGTCACCCCGACGACCAGTCGCACCGCTACAAGGAGCTCACGTACTGGACCCATCTCGCCCAGCTCCTCGAGCGCGGCACCTTTGACGGCATCTTCATCGCCGACGTCCTCGGCACCTACGACGTGTACGGCGGCACGAACGAGGCTGCGATCCGTCACGGCGCGCAGGTTCCGGTGGCCGACCCGCTGCTCCTCGTCGGCGCGATGGCGCTGGCCACCGAGCACCTCGGCTTCGGCATCACCGCCGGCACCGCGTACGAGCACCCGTACCCCTTCGCCCGACGGATGTCGACCCTCGACCACCTGACGAACGGCCGCGTCGGCTGGAACGTCGTCACCGGATACCTCCCCAGCGCCGCGCGCAACATGGGGCACGACGACCAGCTCGAGCACGACGACCGCTACGACCACGCCGACGAGTACCTCGAGGTGCTCTACAAGC
Organism: Microbacterium aurantiacum; assembly: GCF_021654035.1. Taxonomy (GTDB): domain Bacteria; phylum Actinomycetota; class Actinomycetes; order Actinomycetales; family Microbacteriaceae; genus Microbacterium; species Microbacterium aurantiacum. Next base: position 185,677 of record NZ_JAJPDW010000002.1, on the reverse strand, counting down.
TGTGGGAGGGCTCGTGGGAGGACGACGCGGTCCAGCGCGACCGCGAAACCGGTGTCTTCACCGATCCGGCGAAGGTCCACGAGATCGGCCACTACGGCAAGCACTTCACCGTTCCGGGCATCCACATCTCCGAGCCGAGCCCGCAGCGCTCCCCCGTGATCTACCAGGCAGGCGCCTCGCCGCGCGGCGTCGCATTCGCCGCCGACAACGCCGAGGCGATCTTCGTCGCCGCCCCCACGAAGGAGGTGCTGCGGTCGACCGTCGCCCGCATCCGCGACGCCCTCGAGGCGGCCGGCCGCGACCGGTACTCGGCCCGCATCTACACGCTGCTGACGATCATCACCGACGAGACCAGCGAGAAGGCGCACGCGAAGCACCGCGACTACCTGCAGTACGCGAGCGCCGAGGGGGCGCTGGTGTTCATGAGCGGGTGGATGGGCATCGACCTGTCGCAGTACGACCTCGACGAGCCGGTCGGCAACGTGAAGTCGAACGCGATCCAGTCGGTGATCGCGAACTTCGCCGAGTCCGCTCGAAACGGCGAGGAGTTCACCGTCCGCGACATCGCCGAGCGCGGCGCCATCGGCGGGCTCGGACCGCTCATCGTCGGCTCGGGCGAGGAGATCGCCGACACTCTCCAGGAATGGGTGGAGGAGACGGATGTCGACGGGTTCAACCTCGCCTACGCCATCACCCCCGGCACCTTCGAGGACGTCGTCGAATACGTGATCCCCGTGCTCCGAGCGCGCGGCATCTACCCCGACACGTACGCACCCGGGACGCTCCGCGAAAAGCTCCACGGCCGCGGCGACCGCCTCCCCGACGAGCACCGTGGCGCCCGCTACCGGGTCGGTGCGCGCGTCGGCGCGGGGGCCTGAGCGGGGGGGGGGCTGGCCCGCCGGAGTCAGTGTTGGGTCAAGCGTCGGATCTCACACCGAACTGACGTACTCGCGAATCGTGATCCCCGTGAACTGCGCAGAGCCGCCGTCCGTGTAGAGCGAGATACCGGTGTCGCTGTCGAGGAAGTGCACCTGCTGCGACAGCACCGTGTGCCCCGCGTTGACGAACACCTCGACGCTCTGTCGGTCGACGAAGATGCGCAGATGCATCGAGCGCGCGTTTGGATCGATCGGCGCGGCCGCCCGGGTGTACGGAACGAGGCTGTAGCCGCTGCGGTCGGACGGACCGCGGTCGACATACACATCGGCTCCGTACTTCCCGATGTTGGTGTGACGCAAGCCGTCCGCCGAGCGTCCGACGGACACCCCGACGTTGGTGGCGTCTGTCCAAGAGACGTCGAGCTCGAGTTCGTATGCGCGTCCTGCCCAGGGCAAGACTGCGCTGCCGTTGACCGTGCGATCGGGAAGCGTGAGCGTCGAAGCCGCGTGATCTTCGAGCGCAGCGATCGGACTGCTGAGCAGGCTGTACCAGCCGCCTGGCTGACGGTCGAGGCGCAGCTCCCGCACGATGGAATTCTGCCCGTTGTAGCCATCGGTGACGTCAGTGGGCACATCGCGGGCAGCGTACTTCCAGTTGTTCATCCAGCCGATTGCGAGCCGACGAGTCTCGGGATTCTCCTTCATGGGCCACGTGACCGCGCCGTACCAGTCCCACCCCCAGTCCAGCCATTGGGGCGTGAGGTCGTCTGCGACGAACCGGGTACCGTCCCATTCGCCCATCCAGTACGCGTAGGTCATCGGGAGTCCAACGTCGTACGCATCCATGCTCGCGCCCAGCACCCAATGGCGGGTGCCGTCATCGGCGGTCATCTCGAAGAGGTCGGGGCACTCGATGCCGCCGAGCTGCGGGGTCGGGTAATCGAAGTTGCTGCGCCAGACCCAGTCCCGCAGGTTGGGCGACGTGTAGAAGCCGGCGTACCGGGCGCGCCCCAATGCCATCACCCACTCGGCGCGAGATGCGTCCCAATGCACCTTGGGGTCCCGACACCATTCCGCGTTGTCGATCTCGGCGGGCGTCTGCGCCGCACGACCATCTGTGTTCACAAGCACGGGATCCGGGAGCATCGTGAACGAGAACCCGCCATCGGTCGACCAGTAGAGGTACTGCTCCTGATAGCGCCGAACGCCGTCCGTGGGGCGCGTCGCCAGCGCGATGACGGCGCCGGCTCCGAACCCGGCCGTGTTCGCGTCGTCGACGACGAGACATCCGGACCAGACAGGGACGCCGTCGGTGAGGGGCATGACGGTGCCGTGGTGGGTGAAGCTCACGCCATCGGTGGTGGTGTGATCCCATCCGCCGGGGCCGTTGTTCACGTCGGAGTGCAGATAGTAGAGCTGGTACTGCCCGCCCGAGACGATGGGTCGCTGTGGGTCGCAGAGCCAAGCCGTCGGTGGGGTCATGTGGTAGACGGCGCGCTGCGATGCCTGGACGGCAGAGGCCGCGAGGGGCGCGTGCCCGGCGAGTGCAAACCCCAGAGCACCGATTCCGGCTCCCTGCAGAAGAGTGCGGCGAGAGATGTCGAACGTCATGACGATCACTTCCTTGTGATGAATGGGATGGAGCAAGGTCAGGCGCGGGCGGTGACGATTCCGGGCTCGATCGCGTCCTGGCGCGCGCCGACCTCGGCGACGCGCAGGGTCAGGCTGTCGAGGGCTCCTGGCACGTCGGCGTGCGCGGTCAGGGTGATGGACTCGCCCTCGAGCGTGACGAGGATCGAGACGGTGGTCTCGCCGCCGTCGGCGAACACCTCCAGGAGCGGTCCATCGAGGCTCACGAAGAGTCGCCCCTCGCCGGGGGATCGGCGCAGTGGAGCCCCGCTGCTGGATGGGAAGTCGGTGTGCAGTGCGCGCGCCGCTGTTCCCCCGCGAGTCACGGTCAGCTTCGCGTTCGCCGGGTCGCAGACGATGTGAACGTTTTCGTCGCCATCTCCTGTCAGGCGGAGCAGGACGCCACCGGCGGGGAGGGAGGTCCAGCCCACCTCGATCAGCGCGTGGGGGATGAGCGTGATCGGCTCCGAGGGGGCGCGGAGTGTCGCGTGGGAAAGGTGACCTTCAATGGACGCCACGGGATGCTGCACCATGCGCGGCTGGCCTTCGACAGTGCGGAGAGCTAGTCTCCGCGGCAGCGACATCGCACCGCGCCACGTGGCCGCGGGCACGGCGTGGGCGTACCGCCAGTTGCTCATCCAGGCGAGCAAGATGGCTTCGCCATCGGGCGCACTGTCAAAGGTGACGCCCGCGTAGAAGTCCCGGCCGTGGTCGAACCGGTCCAACTGCTCGCGATCAGGGATGAAGGTCTCCCCGTCGAAAGAACCGACGACGTAGTGCATCATCGAGCCCACCGGATCGGGATCTGTACCGACCGGGTTGGTACTGAGCAGCAGGACCCAGCGCGTCTGCGCCGGGTCGCCGTCCTGCGGCAGGAGAACGAGATCGGGGCACTCCCACACGACGCCGTCGGGGCCGAGCGGACCGAAAGAGCCGGTCTCGCGCCACGTCCGTAGATCGTCCGAGGCGTAGAAGAGCACACGGCGCTCCACCGCCTCGACGGCGACCATGACCCAGCGCTCGCGGCCCGACTGAGAAGGCACACGCACGACCTTGGGGTCACGGAAGTCGCTCGAGCGGCGATCGAGCACCGGGTTCCCGGAATGCGGAATCCACGTCTCGCCGCCGTCATCGCTGACAGCGAGCGATTGCGCCTGGATGCCTCGTGCATACGCACTGGTGTAGATCGCGGTCAGTGTGCCGTGGTCATCGACCACCACCGAACCGGAGTAGACCTGCTCCCTGTCGTCGTAGCGCAGCGCCACCGGATGAGCTCGCCAGTGCTCGAGGTCGACGCTGCTGGCGTGGCCCCAGCTCATGTTCCCCCAGTCGATGCCCTCCGGGTTGTGCTGGAAGAAGGCGTGCCAGACCCCGTCGACGTGGACGAGTCCGTTCGGGTCGTTCATCCAATTGCGCTCGGGCGTGAGATGGAACCGCGGGCGAGGGATCACAGCGAGGCCCTCACGACCGGAGGGCACGTGACATGCAGGCGATCGGATCCGGTGATGGTCTCGAGGCCCAGAAGGGTTCGCACACCCGCGGCACCGATCTCGTAGTGGGGAAGGGCCACCGTCGACAGCGGCGGCCGGAGGTGCGCTGCGATGACGTCCTGATTGTCGAAGCCCATGACGGCCATGTCTTGCGGAATACGCAGGCCGCGCTCCCGGAGACCGTCGTAGAGTCCCATCGCTACACGGTCGTTGTGACAGAAGACACCCTCGGCGCCTGAGGCGATGACCGCAGGCGCGATAGCGTAGCCGCCTTCCTGCGCCGACTCCGCTTCGAACACGAGCGAGGAATCGTAATCGATGCCGGCTGCGGCGAGCGCCGACGCGTACCCGGCGAGCCGGCCCGTCTGTGCAGGCGAGGGCGTCGTCGTGTTCACCATGGCGATCCGACGGTGCCCGGCGGCGATGAGCTCCTCAGTGGCGGTCCGGCCGCCCTGCTCCTCGTCGGGCACGACCGCCGGGTAGGCGTCGTCCTCGGAGTAGCAGTTGACGAGCACCGTCTCGGTCTGCTTCAGCAAAGCCGGCACCTCGATCTCACGGTGGTACCAGGTGGAGTAGAGGATGCCCCGGACCTGATGTTCGAGCATCATCGCGATGGCATCGTTCTCCGCGGCGGCATTGCCCTCCGTGTTCGCGACGAGCAGCACGTAGCCGTGTCGCCATGCCTCATCCTGCGCGCCGTGGATGATCTGGCCGGCGAACGGGGTCGTGGCGATAGCGTCTGCGACGAGACCGATGAATCGCGAACCGCCTTGCGAGAGCGTCTTGGCCAGTGCGTTGGGCCGGTATCCGAGCTCCGCGACCGCGTCGAGCACGCGCCGCCGCGCGTCGTCTCCGATGCGCGCTCCCGGCTTGTCGTTGATGACGTGCGAGACGGTCGCGACCGAGACATTGGCCGCACGCGCCACATCGCGCATTGTGATGCTCATCAGTGAGTCACCTATTCATCCTTTGGTAGCTCCGCTTTCCAGGCCTGCGATCATCGCCTTGTTCAATACGAGGAAGACCAGCAGCAGCGGTGTGACGGTGACGCACACCGCCGCGAAGGTGGCGGTCCAGTCGGTGTTGCCCATCGCTCCGATGTAGTTTTGCAGCCCCAGGGGGATGGTCTTCAGCCCGTCCGAGAGCACGAAGGTGTTCGCGAAGATGAAATCGTTCCAGATGAAGATGCTGTTGACGAGTACGACTGTGATGATCGTGTTGACCGACAGGGGCGCGGTGATCTGCAGGAAGATGCGGTACGGACCCGCACCGTCGAGCGAGGCGGCTTCGTACAGCTCGCGCGGGATGTACTCGTAGAACGACGAGAACAGGTACACGCCCATCGGCAGGGAGAAGGCGGCGAGCGGAAGGATCATCGACACGTGAGTGTCGAGCAGCCCGATCTGGGCATAGTCGATGAACAGCGGCACCAGCGCGATCTGCACCGGGACGATGATTCCGAGGAGGAAGACGGAGCGCACGAGCGAGCTGAATCGGAATCCCAGAACCTGCAACGCGTAGGCGGCCATCATCCCGGCTACGACGATGAGTGCGCTCGCACCCAGGGTGACGATCAGGCTGTTGGCGATGTTGAGCCAGAGGTTCCCCGTCTCGAAGGCGCGCGCATAGTTGTCGAGCGTGAACTCCGACGGGATGGCGAAGGGATCTCCGCCGGCGAAGTCCGCCGGGGTGCGGAAGCTTGTGAGGAACAACCACGCCAGTGGGTAGACCTGGACGATGACGATGAGCACAACTGTCACGGTGAGGATCGTCCGCTGTACACGCAGGCGGGGTGAACGATGCGGTTTGCTCGGACCCGCTTCCGGCACGGAGGCGGACGACACCACGGGCGGGGTCAGAATCGTTGACATCACGCGTCCTTTCGACGCAGGAGCAGGAAGATCAGGCCGACGGCGACGAGGCACTCGATGACGATGAAGACCGAGATCGCACTCGCATAGCCGTAGTCGGTGTGGACGAAGGCTGTCTTGTACATGTACGTCGTGAGCAGCTCGGATGCCTGGCCCGGTCCTCCGTTGGTCAGGAGATACGGGATGTCGAAACCTCGGAGGGCGAACGTCGTGGCCATGACCGTGGTGGTGATCCACACGGGACGGATGTAGGGGAACCGGATGCGCCAGAACGTCTGCCACCACGACGCCCCGTCGAGGCGGGCAGCCTCCTCGAGTTCCTTGGGAACCGCGAGGAGCGCCGCGTAGATGATCAGCATGTACAGACCGGTGAAGCGCCACCCCTCTGGGATCGACACGGCGACGAGCACCGTCTGCACGTTCGACAGCCACGCCGTCTGCAATCCTTCGAGGCCTACGAACGCCAAGAGCTGGTTGAGCAGACCGACCGGCTCGAGCGAGTAGATGCGGACGAAGAGGAAAGCGATTGCGACGGTCGAGATGACCGCGGGCAGCAGGTAGAGCGTCTTGACCAGTTCGCGGGCTCGGGGAAGCGCGGTGAGGAGCCCGGCGACGGCGAGCGCGCCCCCCAACTGCAGCACCAGGCAGATGGCGAGGTAGCCGAGGGCGTTGCCGAACGCCGTCCAGAAGACGTCGTCGCGCGTGAACATCTTGATGTAGTTGTCGACGCCGACGAAGACGAGGTCGGTGATCCCGTCCCACGAGAACAGGCTCAGGACCAGCGACTGGACGATGGGAAGCAGCACGGCAGCGCCGTACAGCAGCAGCGGGGGGACGAGGAAGACGACGACGGACAGCCCGGACCGGCGGGGCAGCATCGAGGTGCGCAGACCACTCTTCGTCGCCGGTCGAGTGCCGGACCGGTCGGCCCGGGGCGCCGCCCCAGGCCGACCGGTCACCATGGTGGTCGCCATGTCAGCCGACGTTCTCCGTGAGCGCGGCGTCCATTGTCTCGATGAACTCGTCCGGCGTGATGTCGCCCTGCACCAGCAACGTCAACTCCTGCTGGAGGCGGGTGTTGGTGGCCGGGTCGAGCTGCGTGTCCCAGGGCATCGCGATGGCAGGGCCGACGTTGTCGGCCTGCTCGATAGCGCGAGAGTAAAGCGGCGTGGCATTGTCTGGAATTGTCGTGTCGACACCGACAGTGGGCGAGAGGGCGCCGCTCTCGGCCACCATGCTGGGGTATCGCTCGAGCGCGTAACGAAGGAAGTCGCGGACGAGCGGGTCGTAGGTGCTGGAGTTGACCGCCATACCGATGCCGGACGGAGTGACGTACTCGTTGTCGGCTGTCACCGCGCCCTCGATCGTGGGGAGGGTGAAGTAGTCGATCGCATCGCGCACTCCGGCGTCGAGGTTGTCGGTCGCGAGGTTCGTCAGCTCCCACGTACCGATGTTGTAGACGGCGGCGCGGCCGGACGTGAACTGAGCTTGGGCGTCGGCGTAGCCGGTGGATGAGAATCCCTCTTGGAAGCAACCCGCCTGACCGAGGCCGTACAGCCACTCGGCGGCGGCGCGACCCGGCGCGTCGGAGAACGACGCCTCGCCGACTTTGAGCTCCTGAACATACTCGGGCCCGGCCTGACGGAACGGGTAGTACGCCATGTAACGCTCGAGCGGCCACCCGTCGGCGCCGTCGAGGGCGATGGGGGTGATGCCCTCCGCCCGGAGGGCCTCGCACATCGGCGCGAAGTCGTCGAGGGTTGAGGGCACCTCGACACCTGCCTGGTCGAAGAGGTCGCTGTTGTACCAGAAGAACTCCAGCTGGAATTCGAACGGCACCATGTACAGCGAGCCGTCGTCGAAGCGCTGGTAGTTGAGCGCCGCCTCGCGGTAGTCATCGGCGAACCCGAGGTCCTCGAGCAGCAGATCGACGTCGACCATCCGTCCCTGCTCAGCGAGCTTCTGCGCGAAGGGGGTCGCGTCGGTGTCGAACAGCTCGGGTAGCCGGTTGGCGGCTGCCAGAGTCTCGTACTTCTGGATGTAGGAAGGGCGATCCGGCGTCGTGATGAGTTCGAGCTCGAACCCGGGTGCTCGGCGGCGTACTCTTCCGCTATCTGCTCCATGGCGGTGATGACGCCGCCGTCGGCGGGCCGCGAAAGGAGCCAGGAGATCGCACGAGGCTCGATCTCGCCCTCGGGGTCGACGTCGGTGGGGTCGCCGGCTCCGCTGGAGCTCCCGCACCCGGTGAGTACGAGAGTGACGGCAGCGGCCAGGGCGATCCCGGTCGCGATGCGCTTGGTGGTGAACATGTGTGGAATCTCCATTGATCTCAGGGTTACGGGTGGAGGGGGTGTCAGGTGAAGGCGGATCTGGGCTCGACGAGGAGGCGCCGTGAATGGTTCAGGCTGTCGTGGCGAGAGGGACGGGCACTCGTGGTCGGGCCTCGTCGGCCGCGCCAGGCGCGCTGACGACGAGATCAGTCACGATCACTGTTCCCTCTCCGACGAACGCGCCGACGTGTCCGGCGGTGCGGTCGTAGAGCCGAGTACTGAGGCTCACCGCGTCGTCGACGGTCGCGACACAAAGGTCGCCGTCGACGATCACCTCGAGTCGGTGTTCTCCCGGCGGGAGGGCAACCGGCCGCTCGAGCTCCACCGCGAAGGGAACATCGCCCGAGATCTGCCACTGCTCTCCCCCGGTGGTTAGACGGGGCCATCGGTCGAATACGAGGCGCCCCCGCTTCGGTTCGAGCCGTAGCGCGTACGCCTGATCGCCGTCCGCCGTCGCGCGGAGCAGAAGGCCGCACTCGGTGGTGTTGGGGGCGATGTCGAACCGGGCGTCGACGCGGAACGACCGCGGAGCATCCTCGGGCAGGATCAGGTCGGCGTAGCCATCGGGAGCCGAAAGAACCGCACCAGAAGTCAACGCAGCGATGCGATCGTCGAACGTCGCGGCCAGCTCGCGCGGTGGGTGGAAACGAAGCGTCCCGTCGGTGTTCTGCTCTGCCTCCAGCACGGCGAGGGTCCCGGCCCACTGCCACGCGCCGTCGTCGGTGTCGCCCTCGCGAGTGGAGATCCACCCGAAGAAGAAGCGCCTATCACCGCGCGCTGCCGACTTCGCCGCATAATAGGCGCGGCCATCGATCGTGTCGTTCTCGGGAACGCGCCACGGCCCGTGAAGATCGCGCGAGATACGGTACCGGGTCATGAACGAATCGCTGAACTCGGACCAGACGAGATACCACCAGCCGTTCCACTCGAACACCTCAGGGCACTCGTGGGCCAGATAGCGGCGCGGATCCCAGAATGGCTCGACCGGTTCCCACGTTCGCAGGTCGTGGGATACGCACTGCGCAATGACTCCTCGGCGCCGCGCGGGGCCCTCGACGTGGCGGGCGGTCACGAGCATCCGCCACACTCCGGCATCCGCGTCGCGGAAGACGTAGGGATCGCGCCAGTCTGCCGTCTCGTAGCCCGGGGTCGCTCCGAAAGTGTGCTCCGGGTGTCGCTCCCAGGTGTCCATGCCGTCGCGGCTCGTTGCGTGCAGCACGAGCTGGAGAGGGAGGCCGTCGGCACCACGGCGGTCAGGATTCTGTCCTGTGTAGAAGACGTGGTGCACGCCGTCGTCGTCAACGACGATGCTGCCGGTGTAGACATTGAAGTCAGGGCTGTCCGGCCCTCCGGATGCCAGCGCGATTCCCGTCGCGCGGAAATCGACGAGGTCGTCGGAGACGACGCGGTGCCATGGCATGCCGACCTTGGGCACCTGGCGCGACTCGTGCAGATAGAAGAGATGGAACGTGCCGTCTTCCTGCCAGGGAATGACGTCACCGACCCAAGCCTGGGGCGGGCGGAAGAACCCTCGCTGGTTCATGGACTTCCTCATCGTCGAGCATCGGAACGCCACATCACCTCGTGCAGAGGAGATGTGGTTAATCGGTTACGCAGTGACCGTAGCAGCGCTTAGGAGGAGTGGTCAAGGGGTTAACCAAACATGAATGGCTCCGTGCGCGCGGGGTCTACCCCGACGCGTACGCCCCCGGGACGCTCCGCGAAAAGCTCCACGGCCGCAGCGACCGCCTCCCCGACGAGCACCGGGGCGCCCGCTACCGCGTCGGTGCGCGGGTAGCGGCGGGGGCCTGACAACGGCGGGAATCAGACCCGGCCGCGGTCAAAACGCGGGAGATACAGGCTTGGGAGCGGTCACCGCATCGTTCGCGCCACGAGATCTCCCGCGTTCTCGACGGCTCCGGCCGCCGCGAGGCGCACAAGCAAAGAAAAAACCCCCGGATCCCGGGGGCTTTTCTGGCGGTGACGGTGGGATTTGAACTCATGTCCCCCGGTGTTTCGCGGGCGTGTCGGCTCACTCTGGCCCATGTTTACGCGGATCTCGAGCTTTCGCAGATGTGCCGGGAAGGTCGAGTGATGACGCGTTTTTTCTCAGGGCTGCACCCGCGGGACGACATGTGAAGCCGACGTCGCAACACATCCGCCCCCAACTAGCCGCAACGTGTGCGGCGGTTCCAGATCCGGCCCGAGGCTGACCCGCCGTGGAACCGAACGACGAACTCGTCGCAGACATCGAAGGCTTCACCGTCGCACCGCGCAGCACTCAAACGCTCCGTGGAGCCTGACCCGGTTTCGCGGACGGTTCTTGTGTGTTGATCATGCCGCGATCTCGGCGGCGGTGTGAAGGGCTTCGTAGTCGGCGGGGCTGAGATCACCGAGCGAGGTGTGCCGGCGGCGGGGGTTGTAGAAGGGGTCAAGGAACGCGCCCTGATATCCGCCGACTGGAGACGCGAGAGAAGCGTGCATAGTGCACGCTAACGCACCAGCTCACCCCACGAACGCCGCGGCGAGCCGCGCTCCGGAGTCCTATGCGACCCGGGTGGCGCCGAGTTGAGTTTGGATGGCGTCGAGGATGAGGGTGAGGCCGTTGTCGAACTCGCTCGCATAAGCGTAGTCGCCGCTGTTCAGCAGTTCGGTCAGTGACCGTGCGAGGTTCGGGTAGGCGCGCGGGTCGGGTGAGACGGTTGCCGCGAATTCAGCTTCTGCGCCCGGGCTGGGCGGGAACGGGAGATTGGTCTCACTGAGCGCAAAGCCGTAAACGAAGGCATCCACGGTTGAAAATGCGAGCGTCGCCAGTGGAGCGGTGAAGCCGGCGGCGAAGAGCCATCCGAGGACCCTGTCGTGATGAGTCAGCAGGGCCGCGCTCGGCGCAGGACGTGATTCGATCATCGCGATCGACCACGGGTGCGCGACGAATACGGCGCGGGCAGATCTGGCGCGCGTCTCCATGGCCTCTCGCCATGGAGCGTCCGGCGGGGGAAGCTCGATCTTGGCGACGGCCCATTCGGCGAGCGCGTCGAGGAGAGCATCTTTGCTCGAGACATGGTGATAGAGCGACATGCCCTCCACTCCGAGCTCGCCGCCCACGCTCCGCATCGAAACGCTGGCGAGACCGGATCGGTCGGCGACAGCTGCTGCGGCAGCGATCACGCGTTCCCTGGTCAGGGTCCCTCGTCGGCTCATTGTGACATCTTTGCGTAACTTACGGTCGTAAGAGTAGGATCTGGCCGGCAAGCCTTACACGTGTAAGTTTAATCTCAAGGAGCCCGTATGACCGTCGACCACTCTTCCCCGTCCCGGCCGCTCGATCCGAGAGTCCGGCTCGCCGCGCTCTGGACGAGCGTCATGTTCCTCGTCGCGTTCGTCGACATCTTCGCGTTCTACCGCGCTGACCTCCGGGAGCAGATCGAGGCAGGACGCGCTTTCGTGTTCACCATCAACGAAGCCTTCATGTTGGGCATCGTTCTGTACGTCGCAGCGCCCTCACTGATGGTCGCCGCGTCGGTCCTGATCCCGCGCAGGGTCAATCGGTTGATGCAAATCGTGGTCGCGGCAGTGTTCGCCCTCACGATCATCGGCGCTGCGATCGGCGAGTGGAGCTACTACCTCGTTGCCAGCGGCATCGAGCTCGCACTCCTCGCAGGGGTCATCGCCGTCGCGGTCCGATGGAAGGACACTCCACTGGTCGCGGCGCGAGACCTCGCGGCAACCCGAACCTCCCGGGACGCGCGAGGGTGAGCCCGCGAGTGACCCGCTCACGACAAGCGCGCACGTTCCTCACCATCACCTTCAGCGCTGTCCTGCTGCTGTGCCTCCCGGCGCTGCTCGGCGTCGATGCCGACTACCTCGGGGTTGCCACGCCTCTTGCGCAGTGGATTCCCGCACTTGCGGTCATTCTTGCGGTCAGACCCGTGCGCGGCAGCCGAGCCCTACGAAGCTTGTGGCGCGCCTCACCCTTCGGCGGGGCACGCACCTGGATCGTCATCGGGCTCATCACGGCCGCCATCCTCGGTGTCGCCGCGACGCAGATCGTTGTGGGCGTCGCCGTGGGCGTCGTCTCGTGGTCACCCGATCCCGCCCTCGGCGAAACCGCTTTGCTCGTTCTCCCCGTGGCGCTGCTCGCCCTCCTCTCCGCAACAGGTGAGGAGTTCGGCTGGCGGGGATTCCTCTGGACCCGCGTCCGAGGGAATCGTGGGTTCTGGTGGACCGCTCTCGCTATCGGTGCCGTCTGGGCGGCCTGGCATCTCCCACTGCTCGTCGCATACGGCGCTCAGGGAGACCTGTCTTGGCGAACCGTGCTCGGAACGACGGTCGACCTCTTGGTGGCCTCGCTCGTCCTCGGCGCCGGGCGCGAGCTTTCCGGGAGCGTGTGGCCGGCTGCATGGGGCCATGCACTGGTCAATTCCGTCCTCGTCTTCGCGTCGACTGCCTTCGTCACACCCGCGACGCAACTCCCCGATCCAGCGTTCTGGGTGTATAAGGCTCTCGGCTGGGCGGCGTGGGTGGGCGCGGCGGTGGGGATGCTCGCTTTCCGACGGCGCCTCCTCATCGCACCCGTGCGAGACGTCACCGGGCGCAGCCTCGACGAAACCGAGGATGCGCTGCTGGAAGCGATGCGCACGAGCGATGTCGACGCCCTACGCGCTCTGCTTGCCGAGGATCTGCGCTTCCGCCTGCCCGACGGTTCAGTGGTCGATCGCGCGGCCGATCTGCACGCACACGCGTCCGGAGCACTGAGGTTCCTGCAGATCGAGGAAACGCATCGAACGACGGAGCAGCAGAAAGGGAAGGGGAGCACAGTGTCGCGGTCGCGCGTTCACGTTGTCGACCGCGGGCGCTTCGCGGAGGCGACGATGACCTATCGCCGTTCGTGGGCGATCGTCGGGGGCCGCTGGCAGGTCGTCGCGGGCAGCGCCGAGGTTGTGACCGACGAGGAAGCGGTGGCACCGTGACTACTTACGCTGAAACACCTCCTCCGCCCACTGCGCGCAACTCCGACTGCCAGTACACGGTGCAGCAGGTGCTGGGGATCTGGGCCGCTGCGACGATCCCGATGGCAGCACTTGCGTGGATAGTGTGGCCGTCTTTGAGGAACGGCACCGACCTGAACCCGGGGATGCTCTATTGGCTCCTCATGGTGACGGGAATGATGTGGCAGTTCGTTCTGGCAGTCGTCATCCTCTACCGCGAACTAGGAACTCTGCGCTGGTCCGTCGTCGCACCGCGCATCTGGGCCCAACAACCCAGGAATCCTCGAACCGGGCTGCGCTCCCCCCGCTCATGGTGGGCAATCCTGCCGATCACCGCCCTGTTTGCCGCGCTCACCCTGACCGGCGACCTGCTCACCCCCGTCTTCGACGGCCTGGGTTGGATCGCCCCAGCAGGCACCGAACTGCGACAGCTCGCAAGCCCGGAGTTCAAAGGACAGTGGTGGATTCTCGGCGTCGCGCTCGTGAGCTTCGCTTTCAACTACGTGCTCGGCGAGGAACTACTCTTCCGCGGAGTCCTGCTGCCCAAAATGCGAGGGGTATTCGGTAAGTGGGATTGGCTGGCAAATAATGCTCTCTTCACGGCCTATCACCTTCACAAGATCTGGGCTCTGCCGCTGATCTTTCTGACTAGCCTCCCCTTCAGCTGGGCCGCGCGGCGCTACCGCACGATCTGGTTCTCGATCATCCTCCACAGCATCGAAGGGGTAGTGGTGTTCGTCATGATCTACGCCGTCGTCAGTGGCATCCTCTTCGCGTGACGGTTCAGACGGCGCTTCGTACGCGGTGAAGGATGTGGATGGCGCTCTCCGCTGAAAGAACCGTGCTGCGATGAATGCGTCAGGCTCGGGCGAGTAGAGCATCCCTGCTTCGCAAGTAATCGCAGCGAGCCTCGCGATCAGCGCCGGCGCAAACGTGAAGGCCATTCAGAGAATGCTCGGTCACGCTAGTGCGGCCATGACGCTCGACACCTACGCAGACCTCTTCGATGACGACCTTGACTACGTCGCCCAGGCACTGAGCCGAGCACGAGACAGCCAACGGACGATCATGATCGGCGAGGCCGGCTTCGGACGCCCGACAAGCCTTCGTGGGTGGCCGGAACTCGGCCCCGGCCAGCACTCTCGCTGACCGTCTTCGAGGCACGCAGCCCTCACGCGCGCCCGGTGGGAAAGCCAGTCTTTCTCGCTTCTTTCTCACTTGGCTTCCAAGAGCAAGAAGAAACCCCCGCGATCCCAGTGTTTCCAGGGTTCGACGGGGGTTTCAGGTGGCGGTGACGGTGGGATTTGAACCCACGGTAGGGGGTTACCCTACACAACTTTTCGAGAGTTGCACCTTCGGCCGCTCGGACACGTCACCGCCGACCAGCTTACGACACACCGCCGGATGTCGCGAACTCGGACGCCCCGACCGCTCCGCCGGCGGCGTCCCGGGCCGCCGGCGGAGCGTCTTCGCGGGTGTCATCGCACCCGCGGGGACCCCGTGATCTGCTCTGCCCCCTGCGGAGCTGTCGCGGGGAACACGCGGAACCGGCGTCCCGAAAGCCGGTTCGGCGTGATGCGCACGAAGTCGTGCTTCGGCGTCGGAGAAGAGGAGACGAGATCGAGGATCCCGGACGCCTCGATCTCGTCGTCGCGGTCGAGGCGCGCCGCCTGTCCCCGCACGACGACGCTCCAGCGGCATCCGTCATCGAGGCCGTCCGTCTCGAACGCCACCTGCGGCCGTGCGGCGAGCGCCGCGAGTTTGGACCCCGGGCCGGACCGGACGTAGAGACAGCCGTCGTGGACGGTGAAGTCCACCGGATACAGGTCGGGCGCACCGTCGACCGCGACGAGCGCCAGGCGTCCCACACCACCGCCCTGAAGCAGTGCCCAGCAGTCGCGTGCGCGCAGGGTCTCCACGGCGTGCGCGGCGAGGCGGGCCGGCTGCGGCGCGGCGGTGAGTGCCGCGTGGGCGGCGGGAGGGGCGGTGCGGGTGGCGTCCATGGCGTTCTCCTCGCGTCGATCACAACACAGGACCGTGCTACCGGGAAGGGCCGAAGGTCCCTCCGCGCACCCGGGACCTTCGGCCCTCGGCAGGCGGATCCGCCGCGCGTAGCGTCGCGGACATGCGCACCATCACCCTCGGGTACGACGACGGCCCCGCCGCTCGAACCGCGCTGGACTGGGCCGCCCGTCGAGCCGCGCGTGACGGCTCCGAACTGCACATCACGACCGTCACGAGCCTGATCGGCGCGGACACGCGACGCGTCGACCGGATGCTGGAGAACGCCATCCGCCGGGTGCGCGACATCGCCCCGGGCGTCCACGTGGAACCCCACCGGATCGACGGATCGATGCCGAAGGCGCTGGCCGAGGATGCGCGCAGCGCCGATCTCGTCGTGGTCGGCATCCGTCGCGGGTCTCCGGTCAAGGCGGTCCTGGCGGGCAAGCCCCTGCGGCTGATCGCGCACGCGCACGGTCCGGTGGCGTTCATCCCCGAGGACTGGGCCCCGAACGACGAACCGGTGACGGTGGGGATCGACGATGACGCGTCGTCGCAGTCGGCGATCCTCCTGGCTGCGGCGGAAGCGGATGCCGCGGGCGCACCGCTGCGCGTCGTCCACGCGTGGTCGATGCCGGTGCCGACGCTCGAGGGGTCGGTGGCCCTGCTCTCCTCGCCCCTGCAGGTCAAAGACCAGCACCGGCGGATCCTGAAGGATGCCGTGCAGCGAGCGCGGGCCGCGGCATCCGGACTCCGGATCGAGGACGTCCTGGTCTCCTCCGCCCCGACGCCGGCGCTCGCGCATCAGGCGCCGCTGTCGTCGCTCCTCGTCCTCGGCACGCACCGACGCGGGGTGGTCACCGGCGGCCTCCTGGGTTCCGTCGCGCAGGATCTGCTCGGGCGCGTCTCGACGCCGGTCCTCATCGCGCCGAATCCCCGCTGACGACACCGCCCCCGAACAGCACGTCACCCCTGGCTAGACTCGCCCCACGAGGTCCCGACACGACACACGCCGAGACGCCGACGGGAGGCCGGGCATGGATGCCGCCGACGAGAGCTTCTCCCAGCGACGCCTCGGCGACCTCCTCCGCGTGAGCAGCTCCGTCGTCGAGCACCTCGACCTCGAGGAGGTCCTCGGCCGCATCGTCGAGGCGGGGATGTCCTTGGTCGGCGCCCGATACGGTGCGCTGGGGGTGCTCGGCGACGACGGCACGCTCACCCGGTTCGTCCACCGCGGCATGCCGGTGGACACCGCACGTCGCATCGGCGACTTCCCGCGGGGCCATGGCATCCTCGGCGCGGTCATCGCCGCCTCCGAGCCCGTGCGTCTCGGCGATCTCGCCGCCGACCCGCGGTCGGTCGGCTTCCCCGCCCACCACCCGCCGATGCACTCGTTTCTCGGCGTCCCCGTGCGCGTGCGCGACGCCGTCTACGGCGACCTCTACCTCGCCGAGGCGGATGCCGGACGCTTTACGGATGCCGACGAGAACCTCGTCGTGTCCCTCGCCGCGATCGCGGGGATCGCGATCGAGAATGCCCGCCTGTACGAACGGGCGAGGATCCGCGAGGAGTGGAGCGCCGCCATCGCGGACGTCATGGGCGCCCTGCTCGACGTCCGCGGAGACGACGCGCTGGAGGTGATCGTCGACCGGATCGCCCCGCTCGTCGACGCCGACCTCGTGACGCTCGCCGTCCCGACGACGGATGCCGACACCCTCGGGATCGTCGCCGCGCGCGGCGCCGCGGCCGAGGCGCTCCTCGGTCGCGAGCACGACGTCAACGCCACCGCAGCGGGCCGCGCGATGACCTCGCGGCGCGCGGTGAGCGCCCCCACCCAGCCGGCGGATGCGGTCTTCCCCGGCCAGGCCGCGCAGGGCCCGACCGTCGCCGTTCCCCTGCTCGCCGGCGACGAGGTCCTCGGCGTGCTGACCGTGTCGCGCGCTCCCGGGGCGGCGGCGTTCACCGACGCCGACCTGGAGATGGCGTTCGTCTTCGCCGGCCAGGCGGGCGTGGCGATCGAGGTCGTCCGCGGCCGGGACGACCGTCGCCGCCTCGAGCAGGCCGACGACCGCGCCCGCATCGCGCGCGACCTGCACGATCACGTCATCCAGCGCCTGTTCGGAGCGGGCCTGTCGCTGCAGGCCCTCGCCCACCGGCATCCGGAGGCCGCGGACGACCTCTCGACGCAGATCGACACCCTGGATGCCGCGATCCGCGAGATCCGGACCGTCATCTTCGCGCTCGGCAGCGCCGGCGGCGCGGGACGCGGGGGCGCCCGCGACCGCCTCCTCTCGGTCGCGACCGAAGCGGGGCGCCCGCTGGAGACGAGCCCGCGCGTGAGTTTCCGCGGCCCGGTGGACAGCCTCGTCCCCTCCGCCCTCGTCGACGAGCTCACCGGCGTCCTCCGCGAGGGACTCACGAACGTCGCGAAGCACGCGGATGCCCGGACCGTCGACGTCACCGTCTCCGCGGACGACGCCGGCGTCCACCTCGAGATCCGCGACGACGGGCGCGGCATCCCACCGCACAGCCGCCGGAGCGGGCTGGCGAACCTCGCCGAACGCGCCCGCCAGCGCGGCGGCGCCTTCGACGTCGCGTCGTCGGCGGCGGGCACGACGCTGCGATGGAGCGCGCCGTTGACCGTACCGGAAAGAGAAGAGATCACCCGATGACCCGTGTCTTCCTCGTCGACGACCACGAGATCGTCCGCCGCGGCATCGCGCAGCTCGTCGACGCCGAACCCGACCTCGACGTCGTCGGCGAGGCCGGCGACATCGCCGAGGCCCTCCGCCGCATCGAGGCCACAGCTCCCGACGTCGCCGTGCTCGATGTCCGCCTCCCCGACGGCAGCGGCGTCGACCTCTGCCGCGAGGTGCGGTCGCGGCATCCGCACATCGCGTGCCTCATGCTCACCGCGTACGACGACGACGAGGCCCTGCGCTCGGCCGCCCTCGCGGGCGCGAGCGGCTATGTGCTGAAAGACATCCGCAGCGCCGCCCTCGTCGACGCGATCCGCGCGAGCGCCGCCGGACGCACCGTGCAGTCGGCGCAGGCGCTCCGCACCGCCGCGCAGGCCGCCGCCGCCGCCCCGGTCACCGGGAGCGCACCGGCGTCACCGGATGCCGACCTCACCTACCGTGAACGCCAGGTGCTCGACCTCATCGCCGACGGCCTCACCAACCGCGAGATCGGCGAGCGGCTCGGGCTGGCGGAGAAGACGGTCAAGAACTACGTCAGCGGGCTGCTGGCGAAGCTCGGCATGGTCCGACGCACTCAGGCGGCGGTGTACGGCGCGGAGCACCGGCGCGGGATCTGACCGGCGCGGGGGCTGAGTGTGGGGCGACCCTCACGGCTGCCGCCGGAACGACCTCCACGGCGCATCCGGTCCGTCCCGGGAGAAGACGATGCGGTCGTGCAGGCGCGACTGCCGTCCCTGCCAGAACTCGATCTCCGTCGGCACCACGCGGTACCCGCCCCAGTGCGGCGGGCGCGGAACGGTCTCATCGTCCGGGAAGCGAGCGGATGCCGCATCCATCCCCGCCTCCAGCTTTGCGCGCGAATCCACCGGCTGCGACTGGTCGCTCGCCCACGCCGACAGCTGCGATCCCCGGGGCCGGGAGGCGAAGTACGCGTCGTCGCGGTCGGCGTCGAGCGGGGTGGCCTCGCCGAGCACGATGATCTGGCGCTGCCGCGCGTACCACGGGAAGAGGAGCGAGACGCGGGGGTTCTCGGCGAGCGCGCGGCCCTTTCGCGAGGTGCGGTTGGTGAAGAACCACAGCGCCCCGTCGTCGTCGACCCCGCGCAGCAACACGGTGCGGGAGGTCGGCCGGCCTGCGGCGTCGACCGTGGAGACGACCATGGCGTTCGGCTCAGGCAGATCCGCGGCATCCGTCAGCCACCGGTGGAAGAGCTCGAACGGGTCGGCGTCACGGGCGTCGTCGCCCAGCGCGTCGAGCGCGTAGTCGAGACGGTGGGCGAGGGGGTCCTCGGCGGACATGCGGCGCTCCTCCCCTCCCGCCGGCGCCTCCGTCCGGCGCGAGTGGACCCATCGTAGAGCGCGGTGCCGACGCCGGGGCCGACGCGGGCCGGGGAGGGACGTTCGTCCCGCCGCGAGCGCCCGTCGGCCCTGCCAGACTGGTGTCATGACTGTCATCGAGAACTCGAAGGTCACCGTCGTCGGAGCCGGCAGCGTCGGCTCCAGCACCGCGTACGCGGCGCTCATCCGCGGTTCGGCCCGCCACGTCGCGCTGTACGACATCGCCACCGAGAAGGTGGAGGCCGAGGTCCTCGACCTCGCCCACGGAACGCAGTTCACCGGCACGAGCGACATCACCGGCGGCAGCGACATCTCCGTCGTCGAGGGCTCGCACGTCGTGGTGATCACCGCCGGCGCCAAGCAGCACCCCGGGCAGACGCGCATCGAGCTCGCGGGCACGAACGCCGGCATCCTCGGGTCGATGATGCCGCAGCTGCTGGAGGTGGCCCCGAACGCCATCTACGTCATCGTCACAAACCCCTGCGACGTGCTCACGGTGCTCGCGCAGGAGTCCACCGGGTTGCCGACCGAGCGGATCTTCGCCTCCGGCACCGTGCTCGACACCTCGCGCCTGCGGTGGAAGCTCGCCCAGCGCGCGGGGGTGTCGACCTCCAGCGTCCACGCCTACATCGTCGGCGAGCACGGCGACACCGAGTTCCCGCTGTGGTCCAAGGCAACCATCGGCACCGTCCCGATCCTCGACTGGGTGACCCCGCGCGGCGACCGCATGACGGTGGAGGAGCTCGACAGCATCGCCGTCGACGTCCGCGACGCCGCGTACAAGGTCATCCAGGGCAAGGGTGCGACGAACTACGCCATCGGTCTCTCGAGCGCGCGCATCATCGAGGCGATCCTGAAGGACGAGCACGCCGTCATGCCGGTCTCGCCGGTCCTCCAGGGCTTCCACGGGATCGACGGCGTCGCCCTCTCCGTCCCGAGCGTCGTCAGCGCCGCCGGCGCCCGCCCCGTGATCGAGACCGCGTTCGCGCCGAACGAGCTCGAGCTGCTGCACCGCAGCGCCGAGGCACTGAAGGGCGTCGCCGACTCGCTGCGCTGACCCGCGGCATCCGGCCGGTGTCGGGGGCGCCGCCTACGCTGAGGGGATGGCGACCAAGCGCACCCCGACCGCTCCCTACCGGTGCACCGAATGCGGGTGGACGACCGCGAAGTGGGCGGGGCGCTGCGCGGAATGCCAGCAGTGGGGAACGGTCGTCGAGGCCGCCGAGCAGACCGGCATCCTCCGCGCCGTGACGCCGGTCGCGCCCGGTGCGGCGCGCGCCGCCCAGCCCATCACCCGGGTCGAGACCTCCGACACTCCACGCCGCACGAGCGGGGTCGGCGAGTTCGATCGCGTCCTCGGGGGCGGCATCGTCCCGGGCGCGGCGATCCTCCTCTCGGGCGAGCCGGGGGTCGGCAAGTCGACGCTGCTGCTCGAGGTCGCCGCGCAGTCCGCGCGCTCCGGGCGCCGCGTGCTCTACGCCAGCGCCGAAGAGTCCACCGCCCAGGTGCGTCTGCGCGCCGAACGGACGGGCGCGCTCCACGACGAGCTGTATCTCGCCAGCGAGACCGACCTCGCGACGATCCTCGGGCACATCGACGAGGTGCAGCCGCAGCTGCTCATCGTCGACAGCGTGCAGACGGTCGCATCGGGGCTCTCCGACGGCATGGCCGGTCAGCCGGCGCAGGTGCGCGAGGTCGCCTCCACCCTCATCCGCATCGCGAAGGACCGAGGCCTCCCCGTCATCATCGTCGGCCACGTCACGAAGGACGGGACGATCGCGGGTCCGCGCGTCCTCGAACACCTCGTCGACGTCGTCTGCCACTTCGAGGGCGACCGGCAGACCTCGCTCCGGTTCATCCGGGCGCTGAAGAACCGCTTCGGCCCCACGGACGAGGTCGGATGCTTCGACATGACCGGGGACGGCATCGCCGAGGTCCCCGACCCGAGCGCCCTGTTCCTGGGACACGGCCAGCCCGAGCCCGGCACCTGCGTCGCGATCGCCCTGGAGGGGCGCCGCGCGATGCCGGTCGAGGTTCAGGCCCTCACCATCAGCACGGGCGCCCCGAACCCACGCCGTATCGTCAACGGCGTCGATGCCGCACGTGTGGCGATGGTGCTGGCGGTGCTCGAGAAGAAGGCCGACATCGTCACGTCGAACCAGGACGTCTACGTCTCCACCGTGGGCGGCATCCGCTTCACCGAACCCGCCGCCGACCTCGCCATCGCGATCGCCGTCGCGGGAGCGGTGTTGAACCACGCCACCCCGCGAACCCTCGCCGCGGTCGGCGAGCTCAGCCTCGCCGGCGAAGTGCGCCCGGTGTCGCAGGCACCGCAGCGGCGCGGCGAAGCGGCCCGCCTCGGCTACACCGACGTCATCGACAACCGTTCCGGCACCCTGCGCGCCGCCCTCGGCGACGTGCGGCGGCGTGTGCGATCCCGCCCCGGGGAAAACGCGCCGGGCTTCTGAGGCCCTGCCTCAGAACGGCGAGACGACGAACAGCTCGAGGCCGCGGCATCCGTCCGGCAGGCAGAGCCGCGGCGAGCGTGTCAGCGCCGTGCGCGATAGCGACGACGACGCTGGCTCGGCAGTGTGCCGAGAGCGATCGGCACCGCGAGACCGGCGGCACAGACAAGAGCGACCATGACGAACTCCACCCCGCGAGAGTAGGCAACCGCGGCGCGATTGTCGAGTCCGGCGCGCGAACATGACGTCCGCGGCGATTTCCGCTCAGGCCTCGAGGGCCGCCAGAAGGTCGGTCGGCGCCGCCTGGAGCGGGTGAGGGCCGGCGATGTCGAAGAACACCGTCGTGATGACCTCGCCGTGGGTCGCGAGGAAGTCGCGCAGCCACAGCGGCGAGTGCAGGCCGACGTGGGGAGGAAGGGTCGCGGGCTTGTGCGCGGCATCGCTGAAGAGGAGGAGCGCGACATCCCCCGTGGCGGGGTCGCGATAGGTCCAGACCTCGCCCGAGTCGCGCGGGTCGTCGCGCGAGCCCGGACGCAGGAGCGGCACGACCGTCGGACCGTGGCGGAGGGCGAAGGCGACCGCGGCCATGTCCTGCGTCTGCAGGGCGTCGGTCAGCTGCGTGTTGCGGAACTCGGCCGAGACGTCCTTCGGCTTCTTCTTCTTGGCCATCCCCCCAGCGTAGACGGCACGCGGGCGGGCCCTCCGGGGGTGGCGACCGTCAGGTCAGTAGAGCAGGAACTGCGCCGAGTCGGTCGACGGGATGCCGCCGATCTCGACGTCGAGGTGGTACGACGCCCCTCCCGCGGGCGCCTGGGCACGATCGGTGTCGCAGGTGTCCTGGGCCGACCGCGTGCGGTCCCACGCGACGGGCTCTGCGGAGGTGACCGTCTGCCCGGCGGCGAGGAGCACGACCATGTTGCTGGGCTCGGCCTGGCAGTCGGTCGATCGCCACCAGACGTCCTCGCCGCTGGAGACGGTGAACACCTGCGCGCTCGTGCCGACATTCAGGATGCAGTCGTCACCGGTGTTGGTGAGGCGGATCGACAGCTGCGGCTGCTCCCCCGACCCGTAGGCGTCGCGATCGGTGACGGCCTCGACGGTGACGTTGCGGGCAGCGCACGCCGGGGCGACCGGCGTGCCGGACGGCGTCGGGGTGGCTGCGGGATCCTCCGGGGCGGCGGTGGAGTCCTGCGCGTTCGATTCGGGAGCGGGGAGCGCGTCGGCGCCGTCGACGGACTCGCTCGCGGCGGGATTCTCCCCCGCGGATGCCGCGCCCTGCCACGGCTGCGCGATGAGGAGCCAGACGACCGCGACCACCGCGACGAGCGCAAGGAGCACGACCAGGCGCCGCCGGCGGTAGACCGCGGGCGACGGACGCTTCCGAGGCTGCGAACCGCTCATGCCCTCCAGCGTAGGTCGGTCGGGCGCGGCATCCCGCGCGGCGCGCGGCCGGCTGTCAGAGGCGCTTCAGCATCCGCGTGTTGCCGAGCGTGTTCGGCTTCACATGCGCGAGGTCGAGGAATTCCGCCACACCTTCATCGGGGGAACGGATGAGCTGCGAGTACACGTCGGGGTCGACCACCTGCTCGCCGATCGGGGCGAACCCGCGGCGCTGGAAGAACTCCACCTCGAAGGTCAGGCAGAACAGCCGCGTGATCCCGAGCGTGCGCGCCGCGTCCTCGAGCTTCTCCACGATGACGCGGCCGACGCCGCGATGCAGCCACTCGTCGACGACGATGAGCGTGCGGATCTCCCCGAGGTCCTCCCACATGACGTGCAGGGCGCCGCAACCGATGAGGGTCCCGTTCTCGTCCTCGGCGACGACGAACTGCTGCACCGCCTCGTAGAGCACCACGAGGTCCTTGCCGAGGAGGATCCGGCGCTGCACGAACGGCTCGAGCATGCGCTGGATGCCGCGGACATCCCGGGTCGTGGCCGGCCGGACCGTGAAGTCGCTCATCTGCCCAGCCTACGGTTCGCGTGCGCCGAACGAGGAAGGGGCGGATGCCGCAGCATCCGCCCCTTCCCGTGTCAGCGTGTCAGTCGCTCGTGATGGCGAGATCCGGCGTCACGGCGATGTCGGGGTTCGTGCCGACGCCGATCGCGACGCGGTCACCGCGCGGGCCGTGCTCGAACGCGAACTCACCGTTCTCGACGTCGACCTTCACGTGGTCGCCGGGCTCGAGCTCGCCGTGCAGGATCTTCTCGCTGAGGCGGTCCTCGATCTCGCGCTGCATCGCACGACGCAGCGGCCGGGCGCCGAGGGCGGGGTCGAAGCCGATCTCGATCAGCTTGTCCTTCGCGGAGTCGCTGAGCTCCACCGTCATGTCGCGGTCGAGCAGACGCTCGCCGAGGCGCTTGGTGAACAGACCCACGATCTCGCGCAGCTCGGGCTTGCTCAGCTGCGGGAAGACGATGATGTCGTCGACGCGGTTCAGGAACTCGGGCTTGAAGTTGCGCTTGAGCTCCTCGTTGACCTTGCCCTTCATCCGCTCGTAGGTCGTGCCCTGGTCGCCCTCCACCTGGAAGCCGACGGGGCCTCCGGCGATCGCCGACGAACCGAGGTTCGTCGTCATGATGATCACGGTGTTCTTGAAGTCGATCACGCGACCCTGACCGTCGGTCAGGCGACCCTCTTCGAGGATCTGCAGCAGCGAGTTGAAGATGTCCGGGTGGGCCTTCTCGATCTCATCGAACAGCACGACCGAGAACGGCTTGCGGCGCACCTTCTCGGTCAGCTGACCGCCCTCTTCGAATCCGACGAATCCGGGAGGGGCACCGAACAGACGCGAGACGGTGTGCTTCTCGCCGAACTCCGACATGTCGAGGGAGATCAGGGCACCCTCGTCGTCGAAGAGGAACTCGGCGAGCGCCTTGGCGAGCTCGGTCTTTCCGACACCCGTGGGGCCGGCGAAGATGAACGAGCCGGAGGGACGCTTCGGGTCCTTGAGGCCGGCGCGCTGACGACGGATCGTCTTGGACAGCGCCGCGATCGCCTCTTCCTGGCCGATGACACGCTGGTGCAGCGCCTTCTCCATGAAGACCAGGCGGCTGGACTCCTCCTCGGTGAGCTTGAACACCGGGATGCCGGTCGCCTGGGCGAGCACCTCCGCGATCAGGCCCTCGTCGACCACCGCGTGGGTGGCGACGTCACCGCTGCGCCACTGCTTCTCGAGGCGCAGACGCTCGGCGAGGAGGGACTTCTCCTCGTCACGCAGCGACGCGGCCTTCTCGAAGTCCTGCTCCTCGGACGCGACTTCCTTCTGCTCGCGGACCTTGGCGATCTTCTCGTCGAACTCGCGCAGCTCCGGAGGGCTCGACAGGATGCTGAGGCGGAGGCGGGCGCCGGCCTCGTCGATCAGGTCGATGGCCTTGTCCGGCAGGAACCGGTCGGAGATGTAGCGGTCGGCGAGGTTCGCGGCCGCGACGATCGCACCGTCGGTGATCTGGACCTTGTGGTGCGCCTCGTAGCGGTCGCGCAGACCCTTCAGGATGTTGATGGCGTGGGGGAGGCTCGGCTCGGCCACCTGGATCGGCTGGAACCGACGCTCGAGCGCGGCATCCTTCTCGAAGTGCTTGCGGTACTCGTCGAGGGTGGTCGCACCGATCGTCTGGAGCTCACCGCGGGCGAGCAGCGGCTTCAGGATCGACGCGGCGTCGATAGCACCCTCGGCGGCGCCCGCACCCACGAGGGTGTGGATCTCGTCGATGAAGACGATGATGTCGCCGCGCGTGCGGATCTCCTTCGTGACCTTCTTCAGGCGCTCCTCGAAGTCACCGCGGTAGCGGGACCCGGCGATGAGCGAACCGAGGTCGAGGGAGTAGAGCTGCTTGTCCTTCAGCGTCTCGGGGACGTCGCCCTTCACGATCGCCTGGGCCAGGCCCTCGACGACCGCGGTCTTTCCCACACCGGGCTCACCGATGAGGACGGGGTTGTTCTTCGAGCGACGCGAGAGGATCTGCATGACCCGCTCGATCTCCTTCTCGCGCCCGATGACGGGGTCGAGCTTGTTGTCGCGGGCGGCCTGGGTGAGGTTGCGGCCGAACTGGTCGAGGACGGCCGAGCCGCCCTGGGGTCCGGATGCGCTCTGCTCGCCGGCGCCGGCGGCGACGCCCGCGGGCTCCTTGCCCTGGTAGCCGGAGAGGAGCTGGATGACCTGCTGGCGCACCTTGTTCAGGTCGGCCCCGAGCTTGACCAGCACCTGGGCGGCCACGCCCTCGCCCTCGCGGATGAGGCCGAGGAGGATGTGCTCGGTGCCGATGTAGTTGTGGCCGAGCTGGAGGGCCTCGCGGAGGCTGAGCTCGAGCACCTTCTTGGCGCGCGGCGTGAAGGGGATGTGACCGGTGGGCTGCTGCTGGCCCTGACCGATGATGTCCTGCACCTGCTCGCGCACGGCGTCGAGCGAGATGCCGAGGGACTCCAGCGCCTTGGCGGCGACTCCCTCGCCTTCGTGGATCAGGCCCAGCAGGATGTGCTCGGTCCCGATGTAGTTGTGGTTGAGCATCTTCGCCTCTTCTTGGGCGAGGACGACCACACGACGGGCACGGTCCGTGAATCTCTCGAACATCGGCTTCACTCCTTCGGGCTCAGAGCCACAGGGCGCACTTCCGGGCGCTTGTATCGAGGGTAACGAGCAGGCGGATGCCGCATGCCCGTGTTCGCCGTGGGCATACCGTCGCGGGCGGATGCGGCATCCGAGGGTTGACTTCGTATCGAAAATCGATAAGTTAACGATTGTCGTTAATAACGTTCATCGATATGGAGGTGCGAGATGTCCTCGTCTGCAACACCCGGCGCCCTCTCGGGAGCCGACCGCGTGGGCGTGGTGGTGCTGATGGGAGCCGGGGTGATCCTCGCGGCGATCACCGTCATCGGCGCGGTTATCCGGCTCTCGGAGGCGCTCGGCGGCGGCGCCATCGAGGTCATGGCCGAGTTCGCCGGCACCCCCGCGCAGGCGCCGATCGGCGTGGACGGCGCTCCCGTGACGGTCGGCCTCGACACCGCGGTGCTGAGCGTGCCCGACCTGCCGTCGGCCTCCATCGCGGCCTTGGCGGCGCAGCAACTGGTCCTCATGACCGTGGTCATCGTCGTCACGGCGATGCTGGTGCTCCTCTCGCTCGGCATCCTGCGCGGGGTGGTGTTCAGCAAGCGGCACACCGTCTACGTCGGGACCGCATCGGTCGCCGGCTTCCTGGGGATCTCCCTGTACCCGTTCTTCGGGAACATGGCCGCCAACGGCGCCTTCGCGGCGCTGTCGGACGGCACGTTCGAGAACGTGATCCTGACGGTCCAGCCGCTCACCTTCATCGTCGCGGCGTTCGTCGCGGCACTCGCGACCACCGTCTTCTCCGTCGGGGCGAGGCTGCAGCGAGAGACCGAGGGCCTGGTGTGAGCCCCGCCGAGGACGAGGGCCCGAGCGGCATCCACTGCCGGCTCGACGAGCTGCTCGCCGAACGCGGGATGACCCTCACCCGCCTGTCGGAGCTCGTCGGGGTGTCCGTGGTCAACCTCTCGGTGCTGAAGAACGACCGCGCCCGCGCGGTGCGCTTCTCCACCCTCGCCGCCATCTGCCGAGCCCTCGACTGCGAGGTAGGCGACCTCCTCGCCCGCGCCTGACCCCTCCCTCCTTCTGTTCCTTCCGTTCACTTGTCGCCTCTTGCGGGTGCGAGGGCGCGACACCCGCAAGAGGAGACAAGTGAACGGAGGGGACGGGATGGGACGGGGGGGGTCACATCGAGTGACGGCGGACGGCGCCAAGCACACGGGAGCGCACGCGGGCGATGAACGGGCCGCGGAGGGTGTCGAGATCGCGCTTCGTCACGCGCATGATGCTCCAGCCGAGATCCGCCAGCATCTCGGCGCGGCGGATGTCCTTGGCCCACTGCTCGGCATCCGTCATGTGATGCTCGCCGTCGTACTCGAAGCCGAGCAGAAAGTCGGGGTAGGCGAGATCGATGTTCGCGACCAGGTGACCGCCCACGAGGACGGGCCAGTTCAGCTCGGGCTCGGGAAGTCCGCCGTCGCGCACGAGAACGAGACGGGTCCGCGTCTCCTGGGGCGACCATGCCCGGGTGCGCACGAGGGGGAGAGCCTCGCGGATCCGCAAGACCCCGGGCCGACGACCCACCTCGACCGCGCGCCGGAGGTCGTCGATGGTCGCGAGCGGAGGGGGGTCGGCATCCCGCTCCGGCATCCGCACGAGGGCGTCACCGAGGATCACCAGCTCATCCTCTGAGAGCACCTGCCCCATCATCGCCCACGTCGATGCCGGCGACGTCAGGCGGATGCCGTCGACCGGCGCGGTGACGACCTCCGCCCAGCCGGGGGCGATGGAGCGCCCGCGGACACCTTGGGTGCGCGACGCACGATCCGGAAGGAAGACGCCGACGTCGAGAGGTCGCTCAACAAGGCCGCCCGCCCCATCACGGTGCCGCAGCAGTCCGGGCGGAATCGGACCTCCCCAGAGGACGCATGCGGTGGCGAGGCAGAAGAACTGCGACGCCGGCATCACCTCGGCGTACTCCCGCACTCGGCGACGCACCGATGCCCGTGCATCGTCGCTGGTGTCGGTGTGAAGAGTGCGGACCCCTCGGAACGGCGTGCGCAGATCAGAGGCGCGCAGTCGCGAAGCGGGCACACCGGCATCCCGCGCCGCCGCGACGGAGAACGGACCGGTGACGCCGTCGGGGAGCGGGGAACGTTTCACGCTGCGAGATTGACAGCGCCGAAGCGCGCAAACGCTCCTTCAGACACGTTTGGTGGAGAACCGGCGGCGAGCACCTCCTGTGGAGGACCCGCGCCCCTGTTCACTTGGCGCCATGTGCGGGTCCGAGGCTGCAACACCCGCAGGACGCGACAAGTGAAGACAGGGCGCCGGGTGGAGCCGCCGGCTCGGCGGCGCGGGGCGCGGGGCGCGGGATGCGGAGCGCGGGACGCGGGATGCGGGATGCGGGGCGCGGGGCGCGGGGCGCGGGGCTAGTTCGAACCCAGGATGGGCGTGCGGGCGTCGGCGAACTCGGGCGAGCCGGTGAGGACGAGCTCGACGCCGTCGTCCGCCTCCACCCCGTCCACGACGAGCACGGCGGCGCGCGGAGCCATGTCCATCGTGCAGACCTGGTCGGCGGGTGGCTCCTCGACGGTCGCGGTGACTTCGGCGGGGCCCGTCGCCACGACCTCCTGGAACACCGGCGGGCAGCTCGACGAACCCCAGGTCAGGATGACGAACTGGCCGTCCGTGTCGGTCCAGCCCGCGCTCGGCGCGTACTGCGTCTCACCCCCGGGGCCGGCGAGCCCGGTCACCCCGTCGAGCTCGACCTCCCCCTGGTACCCCTCGCCGGTGACCACGATGTCGAGGTCCTCGGCGGGATCGACCCCCTCGGGAACGCCCACGAGACTCACGCGCGGCACGAGATCCCGCGTGCACGCGGTGTTCTCCGGTTCGACGAGCGTCACCGTCAGCACACCGTCCGCGAACGTGGGCTCCTCGGCCATCGGAATGCACGTCGACGAGCCCTGGGTGACGATGCCGATCGACCGGCCGTCGTCGAGCCACGCGGCGTCGACCTCGACCGTGACCGGCGCCGACGCATCCGGGGCCGGTGCCGGCTCCGTCGTCGCACCCCCGGTGCCCCCGGTTCCCGCCGGCGTTGCACATCCCGCCAGCGCCAGGGCAAGAGCCGAGGCCACCCCGAACCCGGAAAGGACCATCCGCCGTCGCGTCATCTCGTTCGCCTCTCGATCGCGCCGGATGCCGCGGCCGCGGCATCCTCCTCTAGAAGGTGTCACCCGCCGCCGGATCGTCTCACTGCAGTGCGGAGGTCAGCCGGGCGAGGTTGTCGAGGACGGTCGAGCGCAGCGGCTGCCGCATCCACTCCTCGAGGGTGAGCTCCCGCGAGAGCGAGCGGTAGGTCGCCTCGACCTTGCGCATCTCGTCGATGAACTCCTCGCCGCGCACGAGCATGGAGATCTCCATGTTCAGACCGAACGAGCGCATGTCCATGTTGGACGAGCCGATGATCGCGACCTCGTCGTCGATCGTCATGGACTTCGAGTGCAGGATGTACGGCTTCTGGTACATCCAGATCTTCACGCCCGCGCGGAGCAGCGCCTCGTAGTAGCTGCGCTGCGCGTGATAGACGAGGGCCTGGTCGCCCTCCTCCGACACGAAGAGCTCGACCTGGATGCCGCGCTGGCACGCCGTGGTGACGGCGAGGAGCAGCGCCTCATCCGGGACGAAGTACGGGCTGACGATGATGATCTTGGTCTGGGCGGCGTAGAGGAGACCCGCGAAGAGCTTGAGGTTGTTCTGGAATTCGAATCCGGGGCCGGAAGGGATGATCTGGCAGTCGAGGTCGCCCGGTCCCGACTCGACCGAGAACAGGTCGATCTCGTCGGTGAGGATCTCGTCGGTCTCGCTGTACCAGTCGGAGAGGAACACCGCGTTGATCGAGGCGACGACCGGTCCTTCGATGCGCGCCATGAGGTCGACCCAGTGCAGCCCGCGCTTGATGTTCTTCGGCAGGTTGTAGGTGGAGTCGGTGACGTTCTGCGATCCGGTGAAGGCGACGCGACCGTCGACGACCAGGAGCTTCCGGTGGTTGCGGAGGTCGGGCCGCTGATACTTGCCCTTGAGCGGCTGCACCGGGAGCATGAGCTTCCAGTGCGCGCCCATCGCGTCGAGCCGTCGAAGGGTCTGCTTGTAGAACGGCTTGCCCCGGTTGGCCCAGTGGTCCAGCAGCACGCGCACGACGACGCCGCGCGCGGCGACCTCCTCCAGGGCGCGGAAGAAGTTGTCGGTCGCGGCATCGGACTGGAGGATGTAGAACTCCACGTGCACGTAGCGCGTGGCCTCGCGGATCGCGTCGGCCATCGCGTCGAGGCTTTCCTGGTAGTCCGCGATCAGCGTCGCACCGTTGTCGCCCGCCAGCGGCATGGCGCCGAGGTTGCGGTTCAGCGTGACCAGCGAGGTGAACCAGTCCGGCGCATCAGGCCGGAGTGTGCCGAAGTCGAGCGAGGCGCTCGTGTCGTGGATGTACTCGTTGATGTCGCGCTGCTTGCGGCGGCGCTTGCGCGGAAGCCGCGGGTTGCCGATGAGGAGGAAGAGGAACACCCCGACCAGCGGGATGAAGTAGATCGCGAGGAGCCACGCCATCGCCGCCGTCGGGCGCCGATTACGGGGGACGATGATGATCGCGGTGACGCGGATGACGATGTCCACGACGAAGACGACGATGACCCACCAGGTCGCGTCGATCGTGACGTTGGTCACCCGTCCCCCCTTCCGCGCCGCGCGCGTGTGCCCAGCGTAGTGGGCGGGGGGCTCAGCGCTCGGACGCCGTCGCGGATGCCGCGGGTTCGCGGGGCGGGAGACCGCGCTTGGCGCGTTCCTGCGCCTCGATGCGGGCGTAGCTCTTGCGCTCGTTGCGGTCGGCGCGGATGACGCTGCGCAGCACGAAGAAGAACACCCCTGCGACGACGATGGTCGGCAGAAGCGACCAGGTCACCGCGAGCCAGAAGTTCTCCACCTGTACAGGATACGCGCCCGCTCCTCCCCAGGTGCCCGGATCCGGAGGGATCGACCCCCAGAGGCACGGATGCTGTGGACAGACCGATCCTGTCCGGCGCCCGCCCGCATCCTCGATCCATGACAACCACCGTGACCGTCGGCGACCCCGCCGGGTTCCTCTCCCTCGTCCCCCACCTGATGGGTTTCGCGCCGTCGCGGAGCCTGGTCGTCGTGCCCTTCACCGGCGGTCGAAGTCTCGGAGTCATGCGCGTGGACCTGCCCGGCGGCGAACACGACGCGGTCGACCGCGTCTCGGCGACGGTCGTCGGCATGGTGTGCCGCGTCGCCGGCGCCGACGGCCTGGTGCCCATCGTCTACACCGACGAGCGATTCGCGGATGCCGCGGGGATGCCGCATCGCGAGCTGCTCGATGCCGTCGCCCGCCGC
This sequence comes from Microbacterium aurantiacum, assembly GCF_021654035.1. Classification (GTDB taxonomy): domain Bacteria; phylum Actinomycetota; class Actinomycetes; order Actinomycetales; family Microbacteriaceae; genus Microbacterium; species Microbacterium aurantiacum. Next base: position 154,036 of record NZ_JAJPDW010000002.1, on the reverse strand, counting down.
GCCGACGCGTGTGGTCTCGCCCTGCCCGACGCGCTCGTGGTGGCCGCGGACGGCTGGGGATCCACGACGCTGGAGCCGCTGCCGCCCGAGGGTCTGCCGCTGGAACGGATCGACGTGGACGCCGCGGCCCCGCGCGACGCCCCCGCCCTCCGTACGGACGGGGTGAGCGGCGCGGAGCTTCCTGCGGTGTCATCGGCCGAACGCGCACGCATCGCGCAGGCCCTCACCGGCCTCCACCGCGCGCTCCGGATCCTGTGCGGCGGCCCGGCCGCCGGCGACGACAGTCCGGCGGAGACCGACGATCCGGACGATGTCGCCTGGGCACGCGTCGACCCGCAGTCGCTCATGGCCGCGTGCGCGCTCGACGACGTCCCGACCCTCTACGAGGACGCCCTCGACTGGGATCCCACCGCACTGGACGCCGTGCCCGCCGCGACGCTGCTGTGGTGCCTCGCGCGGCCCTCCCTGCGCGACGTCGCCCTCGTGCAGTGGTGCAGCGACATCGAGGGCGGCGACGAGGCTCTCGAGGCGCAGCGCCGGTGGGAATCGGGCGAGGAGTACCCGCCGCACCTCGCGATGCACCTGTGGGGCGAGGGCGCGCAGCCCCAGCCCCGCCGACTCGTCCGCGCGCTGGAGGTCGTGCGCCGGCTCGCGGCGTGCGCCCCGCCGGACGCGCAAGCGGGAGCCCTCGCGGTGTGCGCCTGGCTCGCGTGGGCCCTGGGGCGCTCGACGCACGCCGAGGTGCACGCGCGCCACGCCCTCGACCTCGATCCCGAACACGGGCTCGCCGAGATCGTGCTCTCGTTCGTCGCGGCGGGGCATCTGCCCGACTGGGCGTTCCGTGCCGTCGGGCGGCGTTGACCCGGCGAGACCGCCGGTGCTACTTGACCAGCGGGAAGAGGATCGTCTCGCGGATGCCGAGGCCCGTGATCGCCATCAGCAGCCGGTCGATCCCCATGCCCATGCCGCCGGTCGGGGGCATGCCGTGCTCGAGTGCGCGGAGGAACTCCTCGTCGATGCGCATCGCCTCGAGGTCGCCCCGGGCGGCGAGCTTGGCCTGCTCGACGAACCGCTCGCGCTGGATGACGGGATCGACGAGCTCGGAGTAGCCGGTGGCCAGCTCGAAACCGCGGACGTACAGGTCCCACTTCTCGACCACGCCGGGGATCGAGCGGTGCTCACGGACGAGCGGGCTGGTGTCGAGCGGGAAGTCCATGACGAACGTCGGGCGCGTGAGCGTCGGCTTGACGAAGTGCTCCCACAGCTCCTCGACGAGCTTGCCGTGGATGGGGTGCGGCGGGAGCTCCACGCCGTGCTCCTCGGCGAGGGCGACGAGGTCGTCGTACGGCGTCTCGGGCGAGAGCGTGCGGCCCGCCGCCGCCGACAGCGAGTCGTACATCGAGAGGCGATCCCACTGGCCGCCGAGGTCGTACTCGGTGCCGTCCGCCCACGTCACGGTGGTGGATCCGGCGACCGCGACCGCGGCGTTCTGGATGAGCTCCTGCGTCAGGTCGGCGATCCCCCGGTAGTCGGTGTACGACTGGTAGGCCTCGAGCATCGCGAACTCGGGGCTGTGCGTGGAGTCGGCGCCTTCGTTGCGGAAGTTGCGGTTGATCTCGTAGACGCGGTCGATTCCGCCCACGACGGCGCGCTTCAGGAAGAGCTCTGGCGCGATCCGCAGGTACAGATCGGTGTCGAAGGCGTTGGAGTGCGTGATGAACGGGCGGGCGGAGGCACCACCGTGCTGCACCTGGAGCATCGGCGTCTCGACCTCAACGAAGTCGTGGGCGGCGAACGTGGAGCGGAGGCTGGCGTTGACGGTCGAGCGGGCGACGACCGTCTCCCGCGCCCGATCACGGACGATCAGGTCGAGGAAGCGCGAGCGCACGCGGCTCTCCTCGCTCAGCTCGCTGTACATGTTCGGCAGCGGCAGGATCGCCTTCGCCGCGATCTGCCACGCGGTGACCATGATCGACAGCTCGCCGCGGCGGCTGGAGATGACCTCGCCCGTGACCGAGACGTGGTCGCCGAGGTCGACGAGCTCCTTCCACGCCTGGAGCGACTCCTCGCCCACCTGTGCGAGGGAGACCATCGCCTGGACGCGGCTGCCGTCGCCCGACTGGAGCGTCGCGAAGCAGAGCTTGCCGGTGTTGCGGCTGAACACGATGCGGCCCGCGACGGACGCGGTCACGCCGGTCTCGGCACCCGCCTCGAGGTCGCCGAAACGAGCCCGCAGGGCCGGGATCGTGTCGGTGACCGGGACGGTCACCGGGTACGCACCGCCCGCGGCATCCGCTCGTTCGCCGATGAGGCGCTCGCGCTTGGCCAGGCGCACCGCCTTCTGCTCGAAGACGTCCTCTTCGGTCGGCTCGGGCGCGGGGGCGGCGTCGGGTGCGGTGTCAGACATGTGGGGGCTCCTCGGAAGACCGGGCAAGTCTACCGGCGGGCGACCCGTGGACCCGCGCCGACGGATGCCGCGGCCCGCGCGTTCAGGACTCGCTCGGCGGCTCGGCATCCCGCGCGGCGCGCGAGCCGGCGAGCGCGTGATCGATCGTGGAATGCACGAGAGAGGAGAGGTAAAGACCCGGCTCCGGCACCCCCGCACGGGAGAGCAGACCGGTGGACTGCCGGACGATCTCTCGGGAGAAGGTCGTCGCTGTGGCGATGCCTTCCGCGTAGGCCGCGCGGTCCTCCTCGGCGATGACGACGGGTTCGCACCCCATCTCGACCGCGAGGGCCTGGGCGATGGGCAGGACCGGCCCGGGTGCCGTGACCGCGGCGAAGGCGCCGTGCAGCTGCCGGAGGTCCATCGAGGTGCCGGTGAACGCGATCGCGGGGTGGATGGCGAGGGGGATGGCCCCGCGTGCGGCCGCATCGGACAGGATGCCGACCCCCGAGGCCGGGTCGGTGTGGAGGACGAGCTGCCCGGGCTGCCAGGCCCCGGTCTCGGCGAGCCCGCGCACGAGCCCGGGGAGCTCGGCGGTCGGCACGGCGAGGACGACCAGTTCGCTGCGCCGCACGACCTCCGGAGCATCGAGGACCGGTACGTCGGGGAGGATCGCCTCGACGCGTTCACGATCGGAGCCCGAGGTGATGCCCACGAGCGCGTGCCCCGCGCCCGCGAGCGCCGCACCGAGCACGGGCCCGACGCGGCCGGCGCCGACGATGCCGACGCCGAGGCGGCCGTCGCGGTTCACGACCCGCGCTCCGGATCAACCGGTGCCTCGAGGTACTCCGCCCATCGGTGCGACCGGTCGTCACCCGCCGCGGCGACGGCGGCGTGCGCGATGTCGTCGAAGGCGGCGACGGCTTCATCGCGGTCGATCGCCCCGAGCGAGGCGTAGACCGGACCCGACACGATGTGCGCCCGGAGCCCGGCGACCCGCAGGGCACGGTCGAGGGGGCCCTGATCGATGCCGATCGACTGCAGACGCGCCAGCGGCACGATCGCGAGGCGACGCCAGATGAGCCCGCGACGCAGGAGCAGCAGGTCCGGGGTGACGCGGAAGCCGTTGCGTCGCCACGACAGGGGCCGCAGCGGCCACGCGCGACGCGGGGAGGTCCGGAACCCGTCCGGGGCGGCATCCGTCGCTTCGGCGTCGTCCTCACCGACAGGAGCCGGTCGACGGCCGGGCCCGACCATCCCCTGCGTGACGATCATGTGCCACTCGTCCGCCGGCACGCCCGGCTGCAGCAGCCGCAGAACACGCTCGACGTCGGCGGCCGTGCCGACCGGGAGTGCGGTGGTGAACTGATCGGCCGAGGTGTCGGCGGCGTTGCGTCCGCTCAGGCGGTTGATCCGGATCGCCCACCAGCCGAAGGGGCGCCACAGAATCGGCTGTGTGATCTCGACCGCGTGGATCCGCCCCGGCGGCACCGTCTCGGTGATCGTGGTCAGCAGGCCGAAGGTGATCCGCACGCCGTCGGGTGTCGGCGCGATCGAGTACCGCAGCGAGCGGATGATCGAACGCACCCAGTAGGCCCCGACACCGATGAGACCCGGCACGATCGCGAACAGCAGCCACGGGGTCCCGCGGACGGCGCCGATGGACACGGCGACGACACCGACGATCAGCATCACGGTGGTCGGGCTGATCACGTGCGACAGGATCAGTCGCGCCACCGGGATGTCCACCACCGATTCCGGTTCGGCGACGGGGGCCTCCTCGCCCTCGACGAGTCCGGTCAGCCCTCGCGAGACCGTCTGACCGAGCGCCGCGACCCGCGAACCGGCCGCCTCGCGCCGTGCGCTCTCCTCCGCCAGCCGCTGCCCCGAGGCCAGGCGCAGGATGTCGGCGCGGACCGCCTCGGAGTTCTCGGTCGAAAGGTACTCCAGGCGCACGTTGCCGTCGGCTCCGGCGCCGATCACCTCCAGCTTCGCCATCCCGAGCAGGCGCGCGATCATCGGCCGCGTGAGGTTGACGCCCTGCACGCGATCCAGCGGAGCACGGCGCTGCGTGCGGAACAGGATGCCGCTGCGCACCTCCACGTCGTCATCGGTGATGCGGAAGGTGTGGAAGCGCCAGGAGAGGTAGAACCCGCCGACGAGGACGGCGAGCACCCCGACGACGATGAGGAGCGCGACGAGGTAGAGGTTGTTGTCGATGACGAAGTCGACCGGGTCGCCCTGCATGTCGACATCCACGCCGTCCTCACCGGACCATGGGAAGAAGATCGCGATCAGCCGGTCGCGGAGGTTCGCCACGACGATGCCGATGACGACGAGGAGGAAAAGTCCGCCGCGCAGCAGCGGAGTGAGGGGGTGCAGCCGGTGCCACTCGCCGTCGCTGAGCGGTGAGCGCACGAGCGCGGGCGGCGGGGCGCCGGGGCCCGCGCTCGGTGCCGCGCCCGGACCCGCGTCCGGATCGACGTTCGGATCGAAAGCGGTCATAGGCCGGTGCGCCGGCTCTCGGCGACCTCGACGAGGTGGTCGCGCAGCGTGTCGGCGGTCTCCTGCGGCAGCCCCGGGATCGTGACGCCGGTCGCCGCGGCGGCGGTGACGAACTTCAGCTGGGCGATGCCGAACGCGCGGTCGAGCGGACCGTGCGTGATGTCGACGAGCTGCATGCGGCCGTACGGGACGGCGACGAAACGCTGCCACAGGATGCCGCGGCGGAACACGAGGTCGTCCTCGCGCAACCGGTAGCCGATCGCCCGCGCCTGGCGCGGGAGGATCGCGAGCGTCCACACCATGATGACCGTGAAGATCCCCCCGGGGATGTACGCCCACAGCTGCCCGAAGGCGAGCGCGAGGACGAGGGTCGCCGCCACGGCGAGAAGGAGGACGACACCCGAGGACAGGAGCTGCACCCACACGTAGCGGGGTGAGATCTGGTGCCAGACGCCCTCGGCGAGCACGAGCCGCGACGCCGAGCGGGACTCGACGATGCGGTCGAACGTCTCGGGCTCGGCGGTCGGCGCCGGCGCCGTGGTCGACGCGGGCACGGCGGTCTCAGTGGGTCGGTTCGCCGGGTCCGGCTCCGAGGGGGTCGTGGGGACCGGGGCCTCCGGCTCCGGGCTGTTCGTCATCGTCGTCCTTCCGGATGGTGCACAGGTGCTCGGCCACGAGGGCCGCCGCGATGAGGACCGCGCCGCAGACGGCGGTCGCGATGAGCGTGCCCACCGAGCCTACCGACGGCGCCACCGGGAGCGTCGCACGGAAGGCCAGGAGCCCCAGACCGAATCCGCCGATCGCGGCGCCGACGATGCTGGAGGCCTTGGCGAGCATGGCGATCCGGAGCGCCCGGAAGGGATTCAGCGCCGCCCGCCCGCGTCCGCGTGTCGCCTGGCGGATCGGCACGGCGAGCACCACCACGACCGCGCCGAGGAGGAGCAGGAGGATCGGGAGCGACACCATGGGGGTGAAGGTCGGCCGCCCGGTCGCGGTCAGCACCTGGTTCAGCACGAACCCCGCGGCACCGCCGAGCACCGCGGCGACGATCAGCACCCCCGCCCCGGTGCGGTTCATCGCCGGTTCCGGAGGTCGGCCAGCAGGGCGTCGACCCGGCCGCGACCGGGGAGGACGGCATCCGGATCCAGAGCGAGCCACGGCTCGAGCACGAAGTCGCGTTCGGCCGCGCGCGGGTGCGGCAGGAGGAGTGCGGGGGCGTCACTGCGAACGTCGCCGAAGGCGATGAGGTCGAGGTCGAGGGTGCGGTCGCCCCACCGCTCGCGGCGGACGCGCCCGTGGCGCGCCTCGATGGCGTGGAGGTACCCGAGCAGCACCGTCGGCGCGAGGCGGGTGCGGACGATCGCGACCGCGTTGAGGTAGGCCGGGGCCTCGGCATCCGGCCCGTCCAGCGTGACCGCGACGGACTCGACCGCCGGCGAGACGCGGATCCCGTCGACGAGCGGCAGGCGACGGATGTCGGCCGCCGCGGCCTCGAGCGTCTCCACGCGGTCGCCGAGGTTGGCGCCGAGCGCCACGATCGCCGTTTCGACGGGGCGATCCGGGCGAGGCGGATCCGTTGGGATGCCGTCGGCCAGGCGCCGGCTCATGCCGCGGCCCGGGAGCGTGCGATGGTCACCGAGACGTCGTCGAAGTGCAGGGCGATGGGCGCCTGCGGCTTGTGCACCGTGACCTCCACCCGCGCGACGCGGTCGTCGGCGAGCGCGACGTCGGCGATGCGCTGCGCGAGGGTCTCGAGGAGGTCGACCGGGTCGCCCGCGACGACCGCGGCGACGGATGCCGCGAGCTCGCCGTAGTGGACGGTGTCGGCGACGTCATCGCTCGCGGCGGCGGGGCGGGTGTCGAGGTCGAGCCGGAGGTCGACGACGAAGTCCTGTCCGTCGCGCTTCTCGTCGTCGTAGACGCCGTGGTATCCGAAGACCCGGAGCCCGCTCAGCGTGATGCGATCGGCGACGTCCATCGGTGATCTCCCTTCCAGCGTTCGGCGATGAGGAGCGCGTCGCGGGTGGCGGCCACGTCGTGGACGCGCACGCCCCACACCCCGACCTGCGCGGCCAGGACGCTCGTGACGGCGGTGGCGAGGTCGCGCCTCTCGATCGACGCGTCGCCGGGATCGTCCGCGAGCGACTCGGCGAGGAAGCGCTTGCGGCTCGTGCCGACGAGGACTCGTGGGCCCATCGCGACGATGCGCGACAACCCGCGCAGCGTCGCCCAGTTCTGCTCGCCGCGCTTGCCGAACCCGATGCCGGGGTCCACCAGCACCCGCGCGGGCGGGATGCCGGCGTGGGCCGCGGCCTCCATGCGGGCGCCGAGCTCGGAGACGACCTCGCCGACCACGTCGTCGTACTGGGCGCGGGCGTACATCTCGGACGATGGCCCCCGCCAGTGGCCGAGGATGACGTCGGCACCGGACTCCGCCACGGCGGCCAGCATGTCCGGGTCGGCGAGGCCGCCCGAGACGTCGTTGACCAGGCGCGCCCCGGCGGCGACGGCGGCGGCCGCCGTGGAGGCATTGAGCGTGTCGATGCTGACGACCGCCCCCTGCCTCGTCAGCTCCGCGATCACCGGCAGCACCCGCTCCTGCTCGACCTCGTGGGTCACCCGCTCGGCCCCGGGCCGGGTGGACTCTCCGCCGACGTCGAGGATCGCCGCGCCCTCGGACCGCAGGCGTAGCCCGTGCGCGACGGCGGCTTCGGCATCCAGGAAGCGTCCGCCGTCGCTGAACGAATCGGGGGTGACGTTCACCACGCCCATGATGAGCGCCGTCACGGGCGCGCTCCGAGGAGGAGGACGACTTCGGCGCGGGCGGCGGGTTCGGCGAGCGCGCCGCGTGCCGCGATGGTGACAGTCGAGGCGTCGGGCTGGCGTTCTCCGCGCATCGTGAGGCATTCGTGCGCGGCGTCGAGGACGACCAGGACGCCCCGCGCGTCGAGCTTCGCGGTGATGACGTCGGCGATCTGTTCGCCGAGGCGCTCCTGCACCTGCGGGCGGGCGGCGAGGATGTCGACCACCTTCGGGAGGGCACCGAGGCCGACGACCTGCTCACCGGGCAGGTACGCGATGTGCGCGTGCCCGCGGAAGGGCAGGAGGTGATGCTCGCAGACCGAACGGAAGAGGATGTCGCGCAGCATCACCGCACCCGAGGGCAGCGTCTCGGGAGCAGGGCCGCGCGAGACCGAGATCGTGTGGGCGAGGGGCGCCGCCGGGTCCTCCCCCACGCCGCCGAAGAACTCGGCGTAGGCGTCGGCGACCCGCTGCGGTGTGTGCTTGAGCCCGGGGCGATCGGGGTCTTCCCCGATCGCCTCCAGCAGGTCCCTCACCAGAGCGGAGACCCGTTCACGATCGACGGCCACGCACCGAGCCTATGCGGTCGCGGGGCGCGCCTGACCGGACGGCTGCCGCGTGGCGGCCTTCTCGGGCTCGCCCTCCGGCGCCGCCTCGACGGATGCCGCGACATCGACGGGCACGGCGCGCTTGGGCACCTCGACCGGAGGCTGCTGCGAGACCGGACGGTCGTTGCTGGAGAGCCACTGCGGGCGCGGGGTGAGCTTCTGCACGTCGGTGAAGATCTCGGCGAGCTCGAGGTGGTCGAGCGTCTCCTTCTCCAGGAGCGCCAGGGCGAGGCGGTCCAGGACGTGGCGGTTGGCGTTGATCACGCGGTAGGCCTCGTCGTGCGCCTGCTCGATGAGGGCGCGGACCTGGGCGTCCACGCGCTCGGCGATGCGCTCGGAGAAGTCGCGGCCGTGCCCCATGTCACGGCCCATGAAGACCTCGCCGGAGGACTGCCCGAGCTTGACGGGTCCGACATCCGTGGTCATGCCGTACTCGGTGACCATCTTGCGGGCGATGCTCGTCGCCTTCTCGATGTCGTTGGAGGCACCGGTGGTGGGGTCGTGGAAGACGATCTCCTCGGCCACGCGGCCGCCCATCGCGTACGCCAGCTGGTCCTGGAGCTCGTTGCGGGTGACGGAGTACTTGTCATCGAGCGGCAGCACCATCGTGTAGCCGAGCGCCTTGCCGCGCGGGAGGATCGTGACCTTCGTGACCGGGTCGGTGTGGTTCATCGCGGCCGCGGCGAGCGCGTGACCGCCCTCGTGGTACGCGGTGATCAGCTTCTCGCGGTCCTTCATGACGCGGGTGCGGCGCTGCGGGCCGGCGAGCACGCGGTCGATCGCCTCGTCGAGGGCACGGTTGTCGATGAGCTGGGCGTTGGAGCGCGCCGTCAGCAGGGCGGCTTCGTTCAGGACGTTCGCGAGGTCCGCACCGGTGAAGCCGGGTGTCTTCCGGGCCACGACCTCGAGGTCGACACCGTCGGCCAGGGGCTTGCCGCGTCCGTGCACCTCGAGGATCTGCTTGCGGCCCTTGAGGTCGGGCGCGTCCACGCCGATCTGTCGGTCGAAGCGTCCCGGGCGCAGGAGGGCGGGATCGAGGATGTCGGGGCGGTTCGTCGCGGCGATGACGATGACGTTGGCCTTGGGGTCGAAGCCGTCCATCTCGACGAGCATCTGGTTCAGGGTCTGCTCGCGCTCGTCGTGACCGCCGCCCATGCCGGCGCCGCGGTGGCGACCGACCGCGTCGATCTCGTCGATGAAGATGATCGCGGGCGCGCTCTCCTTGGCCTGGTTGAACAGGTCGCGGACGCGGCTCGCGCCGACGCCGACGAACATCTCGACGAAATCCGAACCCGAGATCGAGTAGAACGGCACACCCGCTTCACCCGCGACCGCGCGGGCGAGGAGCGTCTTGCCGGTTCCGGGAGGGCCGTACAGCAGCACGCCCTTCGGGATGCGGGCGCCGACGTTCTGGAATTTCGTCGGGTCCTTGAGGAAGTCCTTGATCTCCTCGAGCTCCTCGATCGCCTCGTCGGATCCGGCGACGTCGGCGAAGGTGACCTGCGGCATCTCCTTCGTCACGAGCTTCGCGCGGGACTTGCCGAACTGCATCACCCGGCTGCCGCCGCCCTGGGCGGAGGACAGCAGGAACCAGAACAGCAGACCCAGCAGCAGGATCGGCAGGAGGAGGGAGAGGAAGCCGTCGAACCACGTCGCGCGGGGGACGACGTCGTTGAAGCCGTCGGTCGGGGAGGCGGAGTCGATCGCGCGCACCACCTCGTCGGCGCGGGCGGAGACGTAGTAGAACTGCACCTCGGTCGCGCCGTCGTAGGCGTCGGAGAGGGTCATGTCCACGCGCTGGTCGCCGTCGGTGTTGACCACCTCGGTCACGGTGTCGCCGCGGAGGAGCTCGAGGCCCTCCTGCGTGGTGATCTGCTTCGCGCCCCCGAGGCTGGAGATGAGGGAGAACCCGACGATCAGCAGGAGTCCGATCACCAGCACGTAGAACAGCGGGTTGCGCGCGATCTTCTTGAAGTCCATAGTCGGGCGTGTGCCCGGTCCCTTCGTCGGCCGACGTCCTTCCGGGGGCACCACGCCCCGGCGACGGTGCGTTCAGGGTATCCCGCGGCGCCTATGCCCGGCCTGAACATTCGCCGGTGGCGAAATCGCCGGGCCCCTCCGGGCGGATCCCGGCCGAGCGGATGCCGGTCAGGAGTAGACGTGCGGGGCGAGCACCGCGACGTCGCGGAGGTTGCGGTAGCGCTCGTCGTAGTCGAGGCCGTAGCCCACGACGAAGTCGTTGGGGATGTCGAAGCCGACGTAGCGGCAGTGGACCTCGACCTTGGCGGCATCCGGCTTCCGGAAGAGGGCGAACACCTCCACCGACGCGGCTCCGCGGGAGGAGAAGTTCTCCAGCAGCCAGCTGAGGGTGAGGCCCGAGTCGATGATGTCCTCGACGATGAGCACGTGCTTGCCTGACAGGTCGGTGTCGAGGTCCTTCCGGATCTGCACGACACCGCTCGACTTGGTGCCGGCGCCGTACGAGGACACCGCCATCCAGTCCATGGGCACGAGGGTCGGGAGGGCCCGCGAGAAGTCGGCCATCACCATGATCGCGCCCTTGAGGACGCCGACGAGCACGAGGTCCTTGCCCTCGTAGTCGGCAGCGACGGCGGCGGCGACCTCGTCGAGCTTGGCGAGGATCTCCTCCTCGGTCGCCAGAACGTCGGTCAGGTCGTCGGAGATGTCGGCCGCGCGCATCCCCCGAGTCTAAGGAACGGACGCCGGTTCGGCGACGGGTGCGCGTCAGCGGGCGGTGACCTCGATGCGACCGCCGACGCGGGCGGCGCGGCATCCGGGGAGATCGATGGGCCCCTGACCCGTCCAGTGGGTGACCAGACGCGCGACCTCGAGGGTCTGCGCGCGAGTGAGGCTCTGATGGAACTCGGCGGCCACGACGTGGCGGATGATGCGATGGCGGAGGGCGGCCGGGTTGGCCGCGAGCGCCGCCACCGACACCGCGATCCCGGCTTCGGCCGGCTCGACGATGTCCTCGATGGTCTCGGCGATCATCTCGTCGAACGCCGCGGCGTCCTCGCGCAGCTGCGCGGCCGTCCGGGCGAGGGCCACGGCGATCCCGGGGCCGATCTCGGCCTCGAGCGCCGGCAGCACCCGCTCACGCACGCGCACCCGCGCGAATCGGTCGTCGGTGTTGTGGGGGTCGTCCCACCACGACAGTCCCTGAGCGGTGCAGGCGGCGCGGGTGGTCTCGCGGCGCACGTCGAGAAGTGGCCGGACGAGGGGAACGCCGTCGAGGTCGGAGACCGCCGCCATCCCCTGCAGGCTCGCGGCTCCCGACCCGCGAGCGAGCCCCAGCAGCACCGTCTCGGCCTGGTCGTCGAGGGTGTGTCCGGTGACGATCACCGCAGGCGCGCGCTCGGCGGCCTCGGTGCGGAGCGCCCCGTACCGCGCCGACCGGGCTGCGGCCTCCGGGCCGCCCTCATCGCCGACGTCGACACGGACGACACGGACGGCGAGGCCAAGGCCGCGGGCCCTCTCGGCAGCGGATGCCGCGACCGCCGCCGAGGCCTCCTGAAGACCGTGATCGACGATGACGGCGAGGGCGTCGCGGCGGGCGCGCGGCGCCTCGAAGGCCACCGCCGCGGCGAGGGCGAGGGAGTCGGCGCCGCCGGACAGCGCGACGACGACCGTCGCTTTCGGGTCGAGGTCGGCCAGAGCCGCGCGCACCGCCCGCCGGATCTCGGCGACGGCGGGATGAAGGCTCGGTCGTCGCTCGTCCACGCGCCCACGCTAGCGGCCCGCGCCGTCGAGAACGCGTGACGGAGGCGCCTTTCGGCCACCGGCCGCGCGCCGAACCCCCCGGATCCCCCGCATCTTCGACGGATCGAGGCCGACGGTAGGCTGATGCGCGGCATTCACCCCTCTTCGAAGGAGACCAGCATGGGCGCATACGACGCCGTCATCGAGATCCCGCGCGGCAGCCGCGTGAAGTACGAGGTCGACCACGGCACCGGCCGGGTGTTCCTGGACCGCGTCCTGTTCACCCCCATGGGCTACCCCAGCAACTACGGGTTCTTCGAGAACACCCTCGGCGAGGACGGCGACCCGCTCGACGTGCTCGTGCTGCTCGACCGCGACCTCTACCCCGGCGTCCTCGCCAAGGTCCGCCCGGTCGGCGTGCTCAAGATGAGCGACGAGGCCGGCGGCGATGACAAGGTCGTCGCGGTCCTGGCCAAGGACCCCCGCTGGAACCACATCCAGGACGTCGACGACATCGACGAGTGGACCCGCAACGAGATCAACCACTTCTTCGAGCACTACAAGGACCTCGAGCCCGGCAAGTGGGTCAAGGTCGACCAGTGGGCGAACGCCGCCGAGGCCGAGCGCCTCGTGGCCGAAGCCTTCGAGCGCTTCGACGAGCACGAGGGTCGCACCAAGACCCAGGGTGAGGGCGAAGCTCCCACGACGCTCTGATCGGCATCCGATCGGGAAAGGGGTGACCGGCGCGAGCCGGCGCCCCTTTTTCTCCCGCCGATCGCAGGCGTCGAACCTTCCGCAGACGCGGCGACGCTCAGACCCAGACGCCCCGGGCGGCGAGGAAGTCGATGGGGTTCACGGTGCCGCCGTTGACGTACGCCTCGAAGTGCAGGTGGCAGCCGAACGAGTTGCCGGTGTTGCCCTCGGCGGCGATGAGCTGCCCGGCGCCGACGCGCTGGCCGTAGCCGACGAACAGCCCGCCCGAGCGGATGTGGGCGTAGCCGGTGCTGATGCCGCCGCCGTGGTCGATCTTGATGTAGTTGCCGTAGCCGCCGTTGTAGCCGGAGTAGACCACGGTGCCCGCCGCGGCGGCGTAGATCCCTGCGCTGCAGCCGGCCGCGAGGTCGACGCCGTAATGGAAGTTACTGGAGCAGTAGCCCGATCCGCACTGCACCGACCGCGGTCCGTACCCGGACGTGCGCCACCCGGCCGACGGGCGGGCCCAGCCGTTGCCGCCGCCTCCACCGCCGCCGCCGGAGTTGCCGCCGCCTCCACCGCCGCCGCCGGAGTTGCCACCGCCTCCGCCACCGCCGCCGGAGTTGCCCCCGCCGTTGCTGGCGGCCTGCTCGCGCTCACGCTGCTCGCGGGCGAGACGCTCGCGCTCGAGGCGGGCGAGGCGCTCGGCCTCCTCCCGCGCACGGCGCTCGGCTTCTTCGCGGGCCTTGCGCTCGGCCTCCTCGCGGACGCGGACGCCCTCTTCGTACTCAGCGACGGTCTTGCTCGTGGTGTCGCGGAGCGCGGCCAGCTGCGCTTCGAGGCGGACGCGGTTGCTCTGCTCGGCCTGCAGCGCCGCCTCCGCGGCCGCGGCAGCCTGCTGCGAGGCGACCATCTTCTCTTCCGCGATGCGCTGCAGACGGTCGCGCTCGGCGCGCTGCTGCTTCGCGAGGTCGCTGAGGTTCTGCGCGGAGTCCCGCGCCGTGATCGCCTCGGCGTACACGGCCTGGTTCCGCTGGATCAGCTTGTCCATCGTGCCGAGGCGCGACAGCAGATCGTCGGCGGATGCCGCGGACCCGGCGAAGAAGAGCTCGAGGGAGGTGTCGTCGCCGCCCTGGCGGTACAGCTGCGCGGCGACGCGCCCGGCCTTGTTGGCCGCATCGACGGCGGCCGCCGCCTGCGTGTCGGCCTCGGCCTGGAGCTGGTCCGCGCGGTAGGCAGCGGCGAAGTACTCCTGCTGCGCGACGTAGAACTCGTCGGCGAGGCGCTCGGCCTCGGCGCGCTTGGCGGTCACGTCATCGGCGAGCGAACGGATGAGGCCCTCGATGCGGGAGATCTCGCCGCGCTTGGCTGCTTCGTTCGCGCGCGCACGCTTGACGTCGTCCCACGTCGGGTAGTCGGCGGCGAAGGCGGCCGGCATCATCGGTCCCGCGAGGGTGCCGAGGGTCACCGCGCCGATCAGGCCGAGCCCGAGGGCGTTGCGGCGATTGACCACGGGCCAGAGGCGCGCGCGCTCTGCGGCAGTGGGGGCGCAGCCGCAATCGTCTGATGCGTCGTCGGAGTGCACGGCAACCTCCCTCCCGCGTCGCAAACATCGATCACACTAGCAACACACGTCACTTTCGCAACGGTTTTTTCCGGCACAACCGACGTCGGGACGCGGCATCCGCGAACTCAGTGTGCGCCCCCCACGGCCCTTTTTCGGGGTGCACACGCCCTCGATTGGCGCATCGGCCGAAGATTACGTATGCTTGGGCGTCGGTAAGCGTGAGCCTCCGGGTTCGCTCGGCCCCATCGTTTAGCGGCCTAGGACGCCGCCCTTTCACGGCGGTAGCACGGGTTCGAATCCCGTTGGGGTCACTCTCCGCACATATAATTGAAAACGTATGGCCCTGTAGCGCAGTTGGTTAGCGTGCCGCCCTGTCACGGCGGAGGTCGCGGGTTCAAGTCCCGTCAGGGTCGCTCCGAGCGACAGGCCCTTTGTGAAAAGAGGGCCTTTCGTCTAGGACGTGGCATTGCGTCGTTCACGATACGGATGCCACGCGGCTCTGTAGCTCAGTTGGTAGAGCGTTCGACTGAAAATCGAAAGGTCACCGGATCGATGCCGGTCGGAGCCACACGGATGACCGTTACAGTCATCCCAGGAACCCTCGCGTAGCTTCTACATCGCGGGGGTTTCGTCTTTTCCGGAAGGACGCTCGGTCGCCGTCGCCTTCTCGGCACCCGCGGCGCGACGCGGATCCCGACCGGACCGCGAGTAGGCGCTCCACAGGATGCGGGCGTGCCGCTCCTTCGCCCGCTCGACACCTGCCTCGTCGCCACGCGCGGCGGACCACCACTCCGCGAATCGCTCGCGCAACGCACTGAGGACGATGTCCACACCCGCATGCGGCGGCGGCGGAACGACCGCCTTCTCGGCCGGCATCCGTCCC
Source organism: Microbacterium aurantiacum (assembly GCF_021654035.1). GTDB lineage: Bacteria > Actinomycetota > Actinomycetes > Actinomycetales > Microbacteriaceae > Microbacterium > Microbacterium aurantiacum. Next base: position 138,872 of record NZ_JAJPDW010000002.1, on the reverse strand, counting down.
TTCGGAGCGATCGCGTCGTTCGCGTGTCGCACGACGAGGTCGGCCGCTCCGATGGCGTGGGCGTTGATGATCGAGTGCGCGGCTCCCCGGATCTCCCACCGGCGGGCGTCCCGCGCAGCCGCGACCAGGCGCGAGTGGAATCGCCGGGGCGACGTCGGGTCGAACTCGCCACGGATCAGCAGGACGGATGCGGCGACGAGCGGAAGCCGCTCGATCAACCGGTACCGCAGGAGATGCGGAAGCACCCGCGCGAAATACACGACGCCGCAGAGGATGTACGCCGACAGCGCCGTCATCGCCAGATGGAAGGTCTCGCGCGTCGCCGACTGCGCGAATCGCAGGGCGACGAGCGGCAACGACGACTCCCGGTCGTTGACGACGGGGCTGACGAGGACGGCGTGACGCACCTCGGGACGACGGATCAGCACCTCGGTGACCACCTGCGTCCCCATCGAGTGACCGATGATGACCGGATCCACCAGGCCGTAGTGGTCGAGGACCTCCTCCACCCGATCGGCGAAGAACGCCGCCGTCGGCTGATCGCCGGGCCGCGGCATCCCCGCGAAGCCCGGCAGATCGAGGGCGAACACGTCCCCGCTCTCGGCGAGGGTCGGCGCGAGGAACTCGAAGTACGTCGCCGCGACGCCGACGCCCGCAACCAGGACGAACGGCCGCCCGGCGTCCCCGGAGGTCGTCTGGACGCGCGTCACGCGCGTGAGACGGCGGCCGTCGCCGACATGCTCGACGTCGACGTCGGGAGCATCCTCTGTCGCGGGCATGCGTCCAGGATGCCAGGAGCGCGCGAGCTGCCGTCCATTGCGCAGCGCCCGACCCCGGGGCGGCGAAGCGACGGTCGTCGTACACTCGCCAAGGCCGCACCCATCGATGCCGCCCGCAAGCGCGGGCAGGGCCCGCACGGAGGAGCTCCCATGCCGACCACGCTCGTCGTCACCGCGACGTCCTGGACCACCCCCGTCGTGCGGCGCGTGCACTTCCGCTCCGACGACCTGTCCGCGTTCGCGGGCAGCCGCTTCACCGATCGGTACGTGAAACTCGTCTTCCCCCGCCCGGGCGTCGTCCTGCCGGAGGGCGTGGACGTCCGCGCCATGCGGGGAGTCGTTCCGCCCGAGGACATGCCGATCGTCCGCACGTACACGGCGCTGTATCCGGATGCCGAGGCCGGAACGCTCGCGATCGACTTCGTCGTCCACGGCGACGAGGGGATCGCCGGCCCCTGGGCGGCGCGCGCCGAACCTGGCGACACCCTGGTCGTGAACGGCCCCGGAGGCGCGTACGCCCCCTCCCCCGAGGCCGACTGGCACCTGCTCGTCGGCGACGAGTCCGCACTCCCGGCGATCACCGCGGCCCTCGAGGCGCTGCCCGGCGATGCGGTGGCCCGCGTCATCCTGCAGCTGGAGCAGCCCGGACACGAGCCCGAGCTGCCCCTCCCCGACGACGCCGAGGTCGTCCACCTCTACCGCAGCGAGCCGGCGACGGATGCCGATCCGCTGCTCGCCGCCGTGAAGGCGCTGGAGTGGCCGGAAGGCCGCGTCCACGCCTTCGTGCACGGCGAAGCGGCGGAGGTCATGCACGGCATCCGTCCGTATCTGTACGGAGAACGCGGGCTGACCCGAGGCCAGGTCTCGATCTCGGGCTACTGGCGGCGCGGGCGGACCGAGGAGGGCTTCCGCGAGTGGAAGCAGCAGCTCGCCGCCGCGGAGGCGCCGACGGCCTGAACCGGCGTCAGGCGAAGCCGCGCGTCAACTGCGGCGGCGTCGCCGACAGATCGGCATCCAGGTCCCGCGCCGCGCGCAGGGCGAAGTGCGGGTTGCGGAGCATCTCGCGGCCCGACAGGACGACATCCGCCTGTCCGGTGACGAGGATCTGCTCGGCCTGCGCCGCGCTGTCGATCATCCCGACCGCGGCCGTCGGCACTCCCGTCTCCGCTCGGATGCGGGCGGCAAAAGGCACCTGATAGCCGGGGCCGACCGGGATGCGCGCGTCGGCGACGTTGCCGCCGCTGGAGATGTCGACGAGGTCGGCGCCGTGCGCGGCGACGAGGCGCACGGCTTCCACCGTCTCGTCGATCTTCCAGCCGCCGTCGGTCCAGTCGGTCGCCGAGAACCGGACGACGAGGATGAGGTCGTCCCCGATCGCCGCGCGGACCGCGTCGACGACCTCGAGGAGGAGGCGCACGCGATTGTCGAACGAGCCGCCGTAGGCATCGGTGCGGTGGTTCGACAGCGGCGAGAGGAACTCGTGCAGAAGGTATCCGTGCGCGGCGTGCACCTCGACGAGGTCGAACCCGGCATCCTTGGCGCGGGTGGCCGCCGCGGCGAAGTCGTCGACGACCACCCGGATGCCGCTCTCGTCGAGCGCGCGGGGCTCGGCGAGCCCGGGGAAGGCGATCGCGCTGGGGGCGACGGTCTCCCATCCGCCGTCGGCGAGGGCGACCGATCCGCGGGTGTCGTCCCACGCCCGGTGGGTGGAGGCCTTGCGCCCCGCGTGGGCGAGCTGCACGCCGGCGGACGCACCGCACGCGTGGAGGGCGTCGACGATGCGCGCGAGCGCGTCGCGCTGCGCGTCGTTCCACAGGCCGAGGTCCTGGGGGCTGATCCGCCCCTCGGGGCTCACGGCCGTGGCCTCGGTCAGCACCGCACCCGCCCCGCCGTGGGCGAAGGACCCGAGGTGGACCAGGTGCCAGTCCGTCGGCATCCCGTCGCGCTCCTCGGCGGAGTACTGGCACATCGGCGCGACCCACAGGCGGTTGCGGACCGTGCGGCCGCGCAGCGTCAGGGGGGTGAACAGGTGACGGTTCCGCATGGCGCTCCTCCGGCGGCCCGATCGGGGTCGGGCACCCGCTCGATCGTAATCGCGGCGGATGCCGGTCAGGCCGTCGAGGGCGGAGGCGGTGTGGAGGAGACCCGGGGCTGCGGCTCGGCGGAGCTCTCGGCCGTCGCCGTCGAGGGCGCGTCGGGTGCGAGGGTGGGCGCCGTCGCTCCTTCGCGGAGCTCGGACTTCAGGATCCGCGCGGACTGCCCGGCGCTCTTGGCGAGGGCCGGGAGCTTCCCGGCGCCGAAGAGCAGCAGGATCACGACGAGGATGAGGACGGCGTGCCACCCGGTGAGGTTGTTCAGCATGTGTGTCTTCCCGGACTCGGGCGCGGCCGGCCCGGGCCGCCGCCGCAGGTGAGACCCACCGGCATCCCGAGTCGCGCACGCGCGCAGAGGAAGCGTACGCCCGCGCCGCCCCGCCGCCGCCCTCCCACGGCTATGCGTTTGCCCCGAACCCGCCGCCGGGCACAGCGCGGGCCGAACTCCTCCGATCCGGGCCCGTGGCGCGCCGAAACCCACCCCCGGGCCCGTTCCCGCCCGAGACTGAGGAGTTGGGTACGGGGGTCAGTCCTCGAAGGCGACGTCGACCTGGAGGTCGTCGGCGAGGCGCTCGATGCGGGCGGCGACGTCGGCGACGTCGACCCCGGCGGGCACGCGCGCGACGACGGTCGCCTCGAACAGCCGACCACCGGCCATGGCGGCGTCGCGGGTCTCGGTCGACATGCGCTCGATGCTGACGCCCTGCGTCCCGAGCGCGGAGGAGATCTCGTGCACGATTCCGGTGCGGTCGTTCCCCAGCACGGTGAGGGAGATCCGCCGCCCCGTCTCGTCGCGCCCCGACGTGGCGCCCCCCGCGTGCACCGCGACGGACAGCAGCCCTTCGAGCACGGACAGCGCCTCGCGCAGCTCGTCCGTCCGGGCCGCGGGCACCGAGACCTCGATGATCCCCGCGAACGCCCCCGAGAGCTCGGCGAGCGCGCTGGTCTCCCAGTTGCCCCCGTGCGCCCCCACGATCTCGGCGACGGTCGCCACGAGACCCGCCCGATCGTCGCCGACCACGGTGAGCACGAGGGTTGTCATACGATCAGCGTAGCCACGCGCGGGGCCGGACCACAGGCCCCGTCGACGGCGAAGGGGAACCGCATGGAGAGCACCAGAACCGGAGCGCGCCGGCGCCGCGTCTCCGCCCGGGTCCGGCGTCGCCGGGCGCTGGTCGCCGCGATCGGCGCGGTCGTCCTGGTCGGCGGCGTGACGTGGGGCGTCATCGCCCTCACCTCCCCGCGCGCGGACGAGCCTACGGTGGCCGCCACCTCCACCCCGGTACCGTCCCCCACCCCGACGCCGACCCCCCTCACCCCCGAGGAGGAGCTCCTCGCCACCACCGACGACCCGGCCGCCTGCGCCGTGTCGTTCGCGGGCGACGAGATCGCGGCCGCACCGATGCTCCAGATCGCCGGCACGCTCTACGCCGCGCTCCCCATCCCCGACCGCGAGGGCTACGCGTTCGCCGGCTGGTACTCCACCGCGGAGGATGCCGCGGCCCGCGCCGTCCCCGCCCGCGTCAACGGGTCCGAGCTCGTCGCGTGCGACGACCGCCGCGTCACCCTCCACGGCGCGTGGATGACGGCGGAGGAGAACGTCGCCGCCGCCACGCGCGTGCCGATCCTGATGTACCACCAGTTCACCGAGCGCCCCGAGGGCGAAGACCACTGGCTGCGCGGGAACTACGCCTACATCGGCGACTTCGACGCTCACATGAACCACATCGCCACGACCGGCTTCTACCTGCCGACGTGGGATGAGCTCTCGGCCTTCATCGACGGCCGCCTGTGGCTTCCCGAGCGGTCGGTGATCGTCACCGACGACGACGCCGACCAGACCTGGTTCGACCTGGCGGTGCCCGTCGTCGATCGCTACGGCGTCCTCTCCACGTCGTTCATGGTGACCGCCTACCGGCAGGATCCCGCGCCGTCGTCGTACGTGCTCCGCCGCTCGCACACGCACGACATGCACCAGGCGGGAGATGACGGCCAGGGGCGCATCGTGAACTGGGGGATCCCGGAGATCATCGCCGACATGCAGGCCTCCGCCGACGTCCTCGGCGTCAAGGAGGTCGTCGCCTACCCGTTCGGCCACTACAACGACACCGCCAAGGAGGCGCTCCGTCAGGGCGGCTGGGAGATGGCGCGCACGATCGAACCGGGCACCGTCGCCATCGGCACCGACAAGCTCGCCCTTCCAGTGGTCCGGATCGATTACGGCATGGGGCTGGATTCGCTCGTCTCGCTCATCGGCTGACCCCGCCGAACCCCCGCGAACCCCGCCACAACCCCGCCAACGCCGGCGAACGCGCTCAGAGCTCGCCGGGGCTCATCGCCTGCTCGTCGACCTGCTCGACGAAGCGGCGTGCGCGCGAGGGCGCGGCATCCTTCCGCGGTGCGTAGACGACGAGCGAGTGGAAGACGAAGCGCACGACGAAGGCGACCACGAGGGTGATCGCGGTGGCGAGCACCGCCGAGATGTGCCAGGTCTCGACCATGAGCGCCATGATCGGGATCCGCACGAGCGCCTCCGCGTTGTTGAACCCGAAGGACTTCGCGAAGCGTGACCAGACACCGGATGCCGAGTGCTTCATGTCGTGGAAGACGAAGCGCTCCATCAGCAGGAAGTTGCCGATGATGGTCACCTCGGCGCCGACGACTGCGGCGATGACATAGTCGACGCCGAACTGCGTCAGCGCCCACACGATTCCGAGGTTGGCCACCGCGCCGATCCCGCCGATGACGGCGAACAGCGACATCTTGCCGAACCGCAGGGCGGTCAGCTGCGCGAGGAAGTGCAGACCCTGGCGGAACGACGCCTTGGATTCGCCGGCGTGACGCCCCGCGAAGTCGAAGGGCACCTCCGCGATCCGCAGGGGACGGCGGGCGAGGATCTCGAGCAGGATCTTGAATCCGCGGGGCTTGAGCGTCGCGGCGTCCACCGCGCGGCGGTCGACCACGAAGAACCCCGTCATCGGGTCGGTCACCTCGTGCAGCCGCACCGGGAACATCGCCTTGGTCACCGAGGTCGACACCTTCGACACGAGCACGCGCGTGCGATCAGCGAGGCCTTTCGACGTGCCGCCGCCCGCGTACCGCGACGCGATCACGACGTCGACGTCGCCGACGGCGAACCGGTCGCGCAGCTCGGGGATCTTCTCCGGCGGATGCTGCAGGTCGCCGTCGATGACCAGGCACGTGTCCCAGGTCGCGGCCGTCATTCCGGCGATGACGGCGCCGCCAAGCCCTCCGCTGGGCGCCTCGCGGTGGATCAGGCGAACCGGCAGGGCAGCCGCCCGGGCGACCTCGGCGATGACGTCCGGGGTGTCGTCGGTGCTGTCGTCGACGAAGACGATCTCGGTGTCGGACGTGTCGACGACCGCCGTCACACGGCGGACGAGTTCCGCGATGTTCGGCGCCTCGTTGAACGTCGGGACGATGATCGAGAGCGGCATCGCCCCTATGTTCGCACGGCGCGAACCGCCCCCGACACCGCGCAGGCTGGGCGAGAATGGGGGGATGAGCTCGAAGACCATCACCATGTTCGGCGCGGATTGGTGCCGCGACTGCATCCGCACGAAGAAGCAGCTCGACGAGCTGGGTGTCGAGTACACCTACGTCGACCTCGTCGCCGATCCGGCATCCGCCGACGTCGCGCGCGACATCTCCGGCCGCACGAACATCCCCGTCGTGCTGTACCCGGACTCCTCGCACCACGTCGAGCCGTCGAACGCCGACGTCGAGGCGAAGCTGCGCGAGCTCTCCCTCATCTGAGTCGCGCCGCTCCCTGCTCGCCCCGCCGCCCCGGTGACGGATGCCGCGGCCGGTCGTAGTCTGGCCGGATGGGCGTCGAGGACAACACGCGGAGGATCGAGGAGACCGTCGTCACCGACTTCTCCGACCGGATGAGCTACGGCGGCTACCTCCGCCTCGATGCGCTGCTCTCGGCGCAGGAGCCCCTCAGCGAGCCGGAGCATCACGACGAGCTGCTGTTCATCATCCAGCACCAGACGACCGAGCTGTGGCTGAAGCTCGTCCTTCACGAACTCGGCGAGGCCGCGCGCCTGCTCCGGGCCGATGACCTGCCGCCGGCGCTGAAGTGCATCGCCCGGGTGAAGCACATCCAGAAGACCCTCACCGAACAGTGGTCGGTGCTGGCCACCCTCACCCCTGCGGAGTACGTGCAGTTCCGCGACGTGCTCGGCAACTCCAGTGGCTTCCAGTCGGCGCAGTACCGCGCGATCGAGTTCACCCTCGGCAACAAGAACGCCGCGATGGTGCGGGTCTTCGACGCCGATCCCGCGGCGCGGGCGCTCGTGCAGGGGGCGCTCGAGGCCCCGAGCCTCTACGACGAGTTCCTCCGTATGCTCGCGCGGACCGGCTACGACATTCCGGCTGCCGTGCTCACGCGCGACGTGACCCGCGCGTGGACGTTCTCGGAGGAGCTCGTCCCCGTCTTCACCGCGATCTACGCCGACCCGTCGGCGCACTGGGCGGCGTACGAGACGTGCGAGGAGCTCGTGGACCTGGAGGACAACTTCCAGCTGTGGCGTTTCCGCCACCTGAAGACCGTCGAGCGGATCATCGGATTCAAGACCGGCACCGGCGGTTCGAGCGGCGCCCCGTTCCTGCAGCGGGCACTGGAGCTGACGTTCTTCCCCGAGCTGTTCGCCGTCCGCACGTCGTTGTAGACGCGACCGCAACCGCGCCGGTACCGGCCGGAAACCCGGAACGGGCCGGAAACCCGGAACGGGCCGGACCCTGAGGTCCGACCCGCTCCGGGGGGGGTTCCGAGCGTCAGCCGCGCACCTCCACGAGGGAGAAGTCGTCCTTCGCGGCGCTGCGGTTCAGCAGCAGCAGTCCGGTCTGGGTCGACTCCCCCGCGGCGGGGTTGGCGGTGACGTCGAGCTTCACGCGGTCGCGCGGGCCGACCTCGGTCGTGGCCGGGACGAGGTACTTCTCGCCGCCGACGGTGAACCGCTGTCCTTCGATGGAGTCGGTGACGGCTCCGGTGAAGTAGTTGTCGATCGCCAGGACGGTGTACGAGAACGTCTGTCCCGCCTGGAGCCCCAGCGCCGCCAGCGGCGCCGTGAGGATCTGGGTGGACGAGTCGAACCCGCCGTCGGTGTAGTAGAACGCCGACGCCGCGTTGGTCGCGAGGTCGAGCACGTAGACGACCGACTGCCCGGTGAGGCCGAACCCTCCGGCCTCCGCGTTGTAGACGACGTAGTCGTCCGTGCCGTCCTCGTCGACGTCGACGTACACGTCGAACTCGGCGGGGTAGGTCAGCACCGTCCGGCGGTCGTAGGTCGCCACGGCGAACTGGACGACGTCGTCGACGGTGCGGACGCCGGTCGCGGCGAGGTCGATCCGTGCCGCGTTGCTCCCCGGCGTGCCCGGGTCGCCCTCGGCCGGCTTCGGCTGACGCTCGCTCGTGCCGGTCAGCGCGAACATCTCCACGCCGCCCGTGCCGACGCGCGAGTCGTTCTTGAGCGTCAGGTCCGCCTCGCCGCGCCGGTCGAGCTTCACGCTCTTGGGGGCGGTCACCTCGGCGGCCTTCCGCGGAAGCACCGTCCAGCCGACGTGCAGCTCCTCGTCGCCCGAGGTCGCGGTGATCCAGCCGTCGAACTCGGGACCGTTGAGGGCCGAGCCGTCGCCGATCGCGCCGGCCGAGTCGAACGGCCAGTCCTGCAGCCGCGCGCCGTCGATCGTGACGCGCACCGAGACCTTCTTGCTCTGCCCGGCGGCGACGGTGACGTTGCGCGGGCTGATCTGCAGGTCGACCGCGCGGCTGGCCGCATCGGTCTCGTCGCGGAAAGCCGCCGCCATGTCGTAGCGCTTGCGCTCATTCGACGTGTTCGTCAGGGTCAGGTCGACGGTGAAGCGCTCCGACCGCGTGACCGACGGGATGCCGAGCCCGACGTTGCCGCCGGTGCCGGCCGTCGTCAGCACACCCACCGCGTCCGCCGCGGGGAGCGCGCGGACCTCGCCCGCACCGACCCGCGAGATCGGGGTGGCGATGAAGCCGTCCGCTGTGGGGGTGCGGTTGGAGGAGTCGGCGCCGTTCAGCAGGCGCGCCTTGACCTGGGCCGGGGTGGCGTCCGGGTGCTTCTGCAGCACGAGCGCGGCCACACCCGAGACGACCGGGGCGGCTCCGGAGGTTCCGCCGAAGTTCGTCACCTCGGTGCCGGTCTGCGTCTCGGCCGACAGCCACGCCCCGGGAGCGCCGATGTCGGGCTTCGCGCGGAGTCCGGTGACGGTGAGACCGCGGCTGGAGGTGCCGACCATGGTGTTCGTCAGCGGGATGGCGGATGCCGGGTCGATCGTGACTGTGACCTCACCGGCGCCGAGCGCGGCGACGAGGGCCTGACCGGCGGCCTGGCTGATCGTGAAGGTGGGGACGACGACCGGCTCGGCGCTGCCGAAGCTGAAGCTCGGCGGGTCGCCGGGGGCGTTGTTGAAGATGACCACGGCGACGGCTCCGGCGGCCTGGGCGAACACGGCCTTGTCGGAGACGTTGCAGACACCGCGCTGGATGAGCGCGATCGACCCCTCGGGGAAGCCCGCGAAGGCCTCGTTCGAGCATCCGACGCCGCCGTCGTCTCCGGGTCGCACCAGCGGCGCGGAGATGACGCCCTCCGGCACCGGCGACCAGGCCTGGTGCACGGCGTTGCTGATCGCGTCGCCGCTGGAGGGATCGAGGACCCACTGCAGGTCGTCGGGGAGCGCCGTCTGGGCGACGCTGATGACGCCGGGCGCCGAGGAGGGCGAACCGACGATGAAGGGGCGGTCGGCGGAGTTGCCCGCCGAGGCGACGACGACGATGCCGGCGCGGACGAGGTTGTCGGCGGCGAGGGACGAGTCGTCCTGGTCCTGGCCGTAGGAGGAACCGAGCGAGAGGTTCACGATGTCGACGGCGTCGGAGATGTCGCCGTCGCCGTTCGGATCGAGCGACCAGTCGAGGCCCTGGAGGATCGCGACGCCGTTGCACGAGGTCGACACCGCCGAGCACACCTTGACGCCGTAGAGCTCGGCTCCGGGGGCGATGCCCTGGTGCGCGCCGTCGGCGGAGCGGCCGGCGATGATGTCGGCGACGTGGGTGCCGTGGCCGCCCTCGGGACCGCTGTCGATGGGGTTGCTGTCGGGGATCACGTCGCCGTTCGGCCAGACGTCGCCGACGAAGTCGTAGCCGCCCTTGACCTTGGGGGCGTCGGGGCCGAAGAACTCCGCGCAGACGCCGGTGACATCGGCATCCGCTCCGGCGAAGCACTCCTCGACGACCTCGGGCGTGCCCGGGCCGCCGAGGTTGCGGTGCGTGAAGTCGATGCCCGAGTCGAGGACCGCCACCCGCACGCCCGCGCCGTCGATGCCGGCGTCGTGGAGGGGCCGCGCCTGGACGTAGTCGATCGCCTGCGAGAGGCTCCCCGACGCGGTGTCCTGCGGAAGCTCGTGCTTCTCGTAGCGGTTGAGGGGGTTCACCGAGACGACGCCGTCGATCGCGGCGAGGGTCTCCAGCTGCGCGGCGTCGACCGAGACGACCACGACGTTGGCGGCGAGCTGGGTGCGTCCGATCTCGGAGGCGCCGAGGTTCGCGGCCTCGGCGAGGAATCCGTCCTGCTGGGTGGCGACGACGTCGCGGGTCTCCTGCTGCACGGGCTCTGCCGGCACGTCCCCCTCGGCGAGCGCGCCGTCGGCGACGACCTCGGCGATCGCGGGCTGATCCAGGCGGACCGTGACCTCGACCTGACCGCTCGCGCGCTGCAGGCTGTCGGCGACACCGCGGGGAAGCGGCGTCTCGAACGTGTCCGAGATCGAGCCGTCCGGGACGGGCTCGGGCCCGCCCTCGACCGCCCACGCGGCGGGCATCGCGCCCAACGAGAGGATCGGGACGGCGGTCGCGATGACCACCCCCGCGAGGAACCTGCGTCGTCTGTGACCCATGACACTCCCTTTTTTCTGCGGAAGGATTCGCCGCTCCCGTGTACCGATCCGGCCTGATGCGTCGGCGGCGCCGCACCGGGTGGGCGCGGCGCGATAACCGTAGGCAGAGGGTGAGACAACCTCAAAGGTTCCTGAGAGCTTTCTCATACACTGACGCGATGGCCTCCGCCGGCACTCTCCTCCCGCCCTTCATCGACCATCACGTGCACGAGCATCTCGTCGATACGACGGTTCTGAACGCCGGCGGGATCGCCGGCTGGGTGGACCTCGGCGGGGATCCGACACGCCTCGCCGCCGCACGGGCGACGATGCGGCATCCGGCCTACGCGGGCGCGTTCCTCACCGCGGTGGGCGGCTATCCCGCCGGGCGCGCGTGGGCGCCGGGCGGTGTCGTCCGGGAGATGACGGATGCCGCGGACGCGGCCGTCGCGGTCGCGGAACAGGCCGCGTCCGGCGCCTCGCTCATCAAGATCGCCCTGAACGCGCGCTCCGGACCGGTTCCGGATGACGAGATCCTCCGCGCCGTCGTGGCCGCAGCCCGTACGCGTGGTCTCCCGGTCGTCGCGCACGTCGAGGGCGAGGGGATGACGCGGCGCGCGCTCGATGCCGGGGTGGACGCCCTCGCGCACACCCCGTTCGACGATCACCTCGACGACGAGCTCCTCGCCCGCGCCGCCGCGCAGACGCTCTGGATCTCGACGCTCGCGATCCACGTGGCCGGCTCCCCGGCGGCGGCGACGGCGACGGCGCACCTCGCACGGTTCCATCGTGCCGGCGGCCGCGTCCTCTACGGCACCGACCTCGGCAACGGAGATCTGCCGCTCGGCGTGAACGCGACCGAGATCGAGCGGCTCCGCGCGGCCGGCATCCGCGGCGATGCGCTCGTCCGCGCGCTCAGCGATCCGTGGCCGCTCCCCCACGCGCCCGCCGGAGTGGGTACGGTCGTTCCGGATGCCGTCACCGGCGGCATCCGCGAGACCGATGCCGCCGTCGCCGCCCGTTTCGCCCGGGCGCGCGTGGTGAGGATGTGAGGACCCCGTGACCAGGACCGCGACCCCGCCCGCGACCGGACCGGACGACCTGGACCGCCTGGCCGCGCGCCTGGACGCCGCCGACCCGCTGGCGGGGTTCCGCGACCGGTTCGTCGGGAGCGAGACGTCGCTGGTGTACTTCGACGGCAACTCCCTCGGACGCCCGCCCCGCGCGACGCTCGAGCGGTGGGAGCGGTTCGGTCTCGAGGAGTGGGGCGGACGCCTCATCCGCGGCTGGGACGAGTCGTGGATGGAGCTGCCCTTCACGATCGGCGACGAGATCGGCCGCACCGCCATCGGCGCGGCATCCGGGCAGACGGTCATCGGCGACTCCACGACGGTGCTGCTGTACAAGCTGATCCGGGCGGCGTTCGACCACCAGCACGGGCTCGACCCGCGCCGCGTGGAGATCGTCGTCGACCGCGACAACTTCCCCACCGACCGCTACCTCGTCGAGGGGATCGCCGCCGAGCGGGGCGGGCGCATCCGGTGGATCGACGTCGACACCGCCGCGGGTGTCGAGGCCGACCAGCTGCGCGCCGCGGTCGGGCCGGAGACGGCGGTCGTGGTGCTCTCGCACGTCGCCTACCGCTCCGGCCACCTCGCCGACGTCGAGACCCTTACGCGCATCAGCCACGACGCCGGCGCCCTCGTGCTCTGGGACCTCTGCCACTCGGCGGGTTCCGTGCCGGTGGAGTGCGACGCGTGGCGGGTCGACATCGCGGTCGGCTGCACCTACAAGTACCTCAACGGCGGTCCGGGCTCGCCCGCCTTCGCCTATGTCGCCCACCGCCACCAGGCGGCACTGGCGCAGCCAATCCAGGGGTGGATGGGCGCGGCCGACGTCTTCGCGATGGGCCCCCGCTACCGCCCGGCCGACGGCATGCGCCGGTTCCTGTCGGGCACCCCGCCGATCGTCGGGATGCTGGCGATGCAGGACACCCTCGCGATGATCGCCGAGGCGGGGATCGATGAGATCCGCGCGAAGTCCATCGCGCTCACCGAGTTCGCGGTCGAGGCGACCGAGGAGCTCCTCGCACCCCTCGGGGTCGGGATCGCCTCGCCGCGCTCCCCCGCGCACCGCGGCGGCCACGTGACGCTCTCGCACCCCCGCATGCGCGAGGTGACCCGCCGCCTGTGGGAGCGCGACGTCATCCCGGACTACCGCGACCCCGGAGGACTCCGGATCGGGCTCTCGCCCCTGTCGACGAGCTTCGCCGAGACCCTCGACGGCATGCGCGAGATCGCACGGGCGGTGGCCGAGGTCGGCTGAGCGCGGCATCCGGTCCCCGTCCTCCTGAGACGACGTCTCACCGCGCGGGTACACTGACGGCACGCACGAAGGAGCGCGTCATGCCGCAGGCCTCTCACCTCGCCGCCCCGTCCGCCTCAGCCACGGTGGCCGGACTCACCGACACCGAGCGGGCTACCGTCGACGCCGCCCTCGACGGCCTCCGGCGCGGGGCGCGGACCTGGCGGCACCTGACGCTCACGCAGCGCGCACGGCTGTTCGACCGGCTGCACGACACCATCGCCGCGGGCGCGGAGGAATGGGCGGATGCCGCGTCCCGGGCCAAGGGCCTGGACCCGGGGCATCCGTCCCGCGGCGAGGAGTGGCTCTCGGGTCCGTATGCCGCGCTCGTGGCGACGGCCGCGTACGCCCGGACGCTGCGGACGCTCGCCCGCGGCGCCTCCCCCCTCGACGACGTCGCGCTCGCGTCCGCGCCGGGCGGGCGGGTCCGGGCGCACGTGTTCCCGGGCGACCTCTCGGACCGGCTCGTGCTGTCGGGGTACACCGGCGAGGTGTGGTTCACGCCCGGCACGACCGCGGCCGACGCCCGCCGGCGGGCAGGCCTCGCCCAGCGCGACCCGCAGGCTCCCGGCGGCGTGGGACTCGTCCTCGGCGCGGGCAACATCACCTCCATCCCCGTGCAGGACGTCTTCACCGAGCTCCTCGCGCACAACCGCGTCGTGCTGCTGAAGCTCAACCCCCTGCAGGATGCCCTCCTCCCGATCCTCCGTCAGGTCCTGGCGCCGCTCATCGCCGGCGGGTACCTGCGGATCGTCCGTGGCGGCGGCGCGGTCGGCGCCCACCTGACCGCCCACTCCGGCATCGACCACGTGCACATCACGGGAGCGGCCGAGACCTTCGACGCGATCGTCTGGGGTCCGCCCTCGGGTGCGACCACCCGGCGACGGCGCGAGGGACGCCCGAAGCTAAAGGTCCCCATCTCCGCCGAGCTCGGCGGAGTCTCGCCGATCATCGTCGTCCCCGGCCGGTGGAGCGCCGCCGACCTCCGGTTCCAGGCCGAGCACATCGCGACGATGCGCCTGCACAACGCCGGCCACAACTGCATCGCCGGCCAGGTGGTGATCCTCAGCGCCGACTGGCCGCAGCGGAACGCGTTCCTGAAAGAGCTCCGCCGCGCCCTCGCCGTCGCCCCCGCGCGGCCGGTCTGGTATCCGAGCGGCGCCACGAGCGTGGCCGCCGCCGCGGCATCCTTCCCGCACGCCCTCCGCGTCGGGGGCGAGCGCCTGCTCGTCGAGCTCCGGCCGGACGACGACGCGACGCCGATGGAGCAGACGGAGTACTTCGCCCCGGTCCTCGGCGTGCAGACCCTCGCCGGAGACGGGCAGGAGTTCCTCGACCGCGCGGTCGCGTACGCGAACGACCGGCTGGCCGGGTCGCTCGGGGCGAACCTGCTGATCGATCCCGAGACGGAGCGGGCGCTGGGGAGCGGGTTCGAGGAGGCCGTCGCCGCGCTCCGCTACGGCGCGATCGCGATCAACACGTGGACCGGGTTCGTCTTCCTCACCCCGACGCTCACGTGGAACGCGTTCCCCGGCGGCACACTCGCCGACATCGGCAGCGGCACCGGAGTCGTGCACAACGCCCTCCTCCTCGACGACGTCGAGCGCTCGATCGGGCGGGCGCCGTTCCGGCCGTTCCCGCGGTCGCTGCCCACCCTCCTCCCGGGCCGGGCGGGGATCTTCTCCGTCCTGCCGAAGCCGCCGTGGTTCGTCGGCGCGCGCACCGGGGCATCCGTCAGCGCCGGGTTCACCCGGTTCCGGGCGCGCGGAGGACTCCGCTCGATCCGCGCGATCGGCGGACTCGTGCCCACGTTCCTCCGGGCGCTGCGCGCATGAGCGACACCGGGCGGGGCGACCTCGTCGCCGATGTGGTCGTCGTCGGCGCGGGCTCGGCCGGTGCGGCCCTCGCGGCGCGCCTCACCGAGGATCCGCGACGCACGGTGCTGCTCCTCGAGGCCGGCCCCGTCGACCGGGCGCCGGAACTGCACGTGCCCGCCGCGTTCTCGCGCCTGTTCCGCGGCCCCTACGACTGGTCGTACGACACCACGCCGCAGGAGCACCTCGCCGGGCGCCGCGTGTACTGGCCGCGGGGCCGCACACTCGGCGGCTCGTCGTCGCTCAACGCGATGATGTGGGTGCGCGGGTTCGCCGCCGATTACGACGAGTGGGCGGATGCCGCGGGCCCCGCGTGGTCGTGGGAACACCTGGCACCCCTCTTCCGGCGCGTGGAGCGGACCGACGACCCGGCGGATCCGACGCAGGGCGCCGACGGGTCGCAGCACGTCGAGCACCAGCGCGACCCCCGACCGCAGACGGCGGCGTTCCTGGCCGCCGCGGTCGAAGCGGGGCATCCGGTGACGCCGGCGAACCTGCCCGCCGGGCAGGGTTTCAGCCAGACGATGGTCACCCAGCACCGCGGCGCGCGGGCCTCGACCGCCGACACGTACCTCCGCCCCGCACGCGGGCGCCCGAACCTCCGCATCGTGACCGACGCGCTCGTGACGCGCGTGCTGTTCGACGACGACGCCGCCGGCGGCCCCCGCGCGACGGGCGTGTACGTCCGGATCGACGGCGTCACCCGTCGCGTGACCGCACGTGAGGAGGTCGTGCTCGCCGGCGGCGCGATCAACACGCCGCAGCTGCTTCTCCTGAGCGGCATCGGTCCCGCCGACGCGCTCGCCGGGCTCGGCATCCGCCCCGTGGTGGACGCCCCGGAGGTCGGACGCAACCTGCAGGACCACCTCGTCGCGGGGCTCGCGCCGGCCGCGCACGGCGGCACGCTGCACACCGCCACGCGCGCACGTCACCTCGCGCCCTTCCTCGCGCGGCGGCGCGGGATGCTGACCTCGAACGTCGCCGAGGCGTACGGGTTCGTCCGGACCCCCGTCGCCGACGAGGCCGGGATGGCCGCGGATCTACCCGACATCGAGATCATCTTCGCGCCCGTCCCGTACGTCGGGGAGGGGCTCGTGCCGACACCCGGGGAGGGGCTCACGGTCGGAGCGATCCTGTTGCGTCCGCGGAGTCGCGGAGAGATCCGACTCGCCTCGACCGACCCGACCGGGGCGCCCGTCATCGACCCGCGGTACCTCAGCGATCCCGACGGCGTCGACGAGCGGACGATGCTCGCGGGTCTCGCCGAGTGCGAACGGCTGCTGCGGATGCCGTCGCTCCGCGCCGTCACGACCGGCGGATGGATCCAGCCCGACGGCGGCGACGCGATGACCGCGGCCGAGCGCGCCGAAGCGTCACTCCGGCACCACTCCCACACGCTCTACCACCCGGTGGGCACGGCGCGGATGGGGACGGATGCGGCATCCGTCGTCGACCCCGAGCTCCGGGTGCGCGGCGTACAGGGGCTGCGCGTCGCCGACGCCTCGGTGATGCCCGTCGTCATCCGCGGGCACACCCACGCTCCGAGCATCGTCATCGGCGAGCGCGCCGCGGACCTCCTCGCGTCGACCAGCCGCTGAACGCAGACTGCGCCGGGAGGCACCGTCGAAACGGCGTCTCCCGGCGCAGGATGCGTGGGTCGGAGAAGGAGCGGGTGCCCGGGTCAGCGCCCGGTGCGACGGCCCCGGCCGTTGTCGCGCACGACGGAGCCGACCATGAGCTTCCCGCCCTGGGCGCCGCCGCCGGAGGCCCGGCGTCCGGTCGAGCGGGGGTTGCCGGAGGGAGCAACGGAACGCTCGGCGGGAGCGTGCCCGGTGCGCGTGGCACCCGACGTCTGCGCGCGGTCGGAACCGCCGGCGCCCTGGGGACGACGGCGACCGCGGGAGGCCCCGCCGGATGCCGCACCGGCACCGGATCCGGACTCGCCGCGCGCCGCGCGCTTGCGCTGCGCGTTCGCGCCCTGGCTGCGTCCGCCACCCTGAGGGGCGGCGACGACGGGCTCGGGCTTCACGTACGCGGCGACCTCGCCGACGAGCTCGGCCACGACGGCATCCGTCGCGGTGACCTGCACCGGGGCGACGCTGATCTCGGCCTTGCGCAGCAGCTGCGTGACGTCGCGACGCTGCTCGGGAAGGACGACGGTCACGACCGCGCCCTCGGCGCCGGCGCGGGCGGTGCGGCCCGAACGGTGCAGGTACGCCTTGTGCTCGGTGGGCGGGTCGACGTGGACGACGAGTTCGACGTCGTCGACGTGCACGCCGCGGGCGGCGACGTCCGTGGCCACGAGCACGCGGGCGGCGCCCGACGAGAACGCGGCGAGGTTGCGGTCGCGCGCCGGCTGCGACAGGTTGCCGTGCAGGTCGACCGCCGGGATGCCCTGCGAGGTGAGCTGCTTCGCGAGCTTCTTCGCGTGGTGCTTCGTACGGGAGAAGAGGATGCGGCGACCCGTGCCGGAGGCGAGGGTCTTCACGAGGTCCTTCTTCGCGTCGGCGTCGGCGACGGTGAAGACGTGGTGGGTCATCGCCGCGACCGGGGAGTGCGCCTCGTCGACCGAGTGCAGCACCTGGTTGCGGAGGAACCGCGCGACGAGCTTGTCGACGCCGTTGTCCAGCGTCGCGCTGAACAGCAGGCGCTGTCCCTGCGCGGGGGTCGCGGCGAGGATGCGGGTGACGACCGGCAGGAAGCCGAGGTCGGCCATGTGGTCGGCCTCGTCGATGACGGTGATCTCCACGGCGTCCAGGTGCGCGAAGCCCTGGCGCATGAGGTCTTCCAGGCGCCCGGGGCAGGCGACGACGATGTCGACGCCGGCGGCGAGGGCCTGCACCTGACGGTTCTGGTTCACGCCGCCGAAGATCGTCGTGGTCACCAGGCCCGTCGCCGCGGCGAGCGGGGCGAGGACGGCGTCGATCTGCGTGGCGAGCTCGCGCGTGGGGGCGAGGACGAGGCCCAGGGGGCGGCGTCCGCGACGCGCGGGTCCGGTGCGGCGCTCGGCGATGCGGGCGACGAGGGGCAGCGAGAAGGCGAGGGTCTTGCCCGAGCCCGTCTTGCCGCGGCCGAGGACGTCGCGGCCGGCGAGGGTGTCGGGAAGGGTGTCGGCCTGGATCGGGAAGGCCGTGGTCTTGCCGTCCGCCGCGAGGGCGTCGACGAGGGGCTGCGGCACGCCGAGCGCGCCGAAAGTCATTTCGGTCATGGGGATGTCTCCGGCGCGCACTGGCGCCTGGGGTCGGTGGCCGGGATCGGATTTCGATCCCGGGTCGCCGCGTGAATGTCATCGGCCGACGGCATCCGCTACGGGAGAGCGGATGCGGGCGAGAGAAGCGTTCTAACGACGCAAGAAGCGCGAGAATCGCGCTGCAAGGTCTCCGACACTACCAGCACACGGCTGGACGTCGGCGGCGAGCACTCCCGGGAGGACGCCGATCAGTGGTGGAAGACCTCGTTGTGCAGCGACGGCATGGGGGCCTGGAGGCGGCGAAAGACCAACCCGGCCCCCGACCTCACCCCTCGGAGGTGACGGCGTCGTCCGCGAACCGGTCGGTCGCCGCCCGCAGCGCCGTGGCGATCCCGGGTTCGGATGCCGCGTGCCCGGCATCCGAAACCACGACGAAGTCGGCCTCGGGCCACGCCCGGTGGAGATCCCACGCGGTCATCATCGGGGTGCAGACGTCGTAGCGTCCCTGCACGATGACGGCCGGGATGCCGCGGAGGATCCGGGCGTTCTCGATGAGCTGCCCCTCGCGGAACCATCCCTCGTGGACGAAGTAGTGGTTCTCGATCCGCGCGAAGGCGACCGCGGTGTCGGGGTCGGTCATCGCCGCGACGAGTTCCGGGTCAGGACGGAGGGTCAGGGTCGACGCCTCCCACCGGGTCCAGGCGAGGCCCGCGGGGCGGTGGACCGCGGGGTCGGGGTCGAACAGCCGCCGGTGGTACGCCTCGATCATGCGCGAGCGCTCCAGCACCGGGATCGGCGCGATGAAGTCCGCCCAGAGGTCGGGGAACACCGCCCCGGCGCCGCCCTCGTAGAACCACTCCAGCTCGTGCCGGCGCAGCGTGAAGATCCCGCGCAGCACGATCTCGGTGACCGCCTCGGGGTGCGTCTGCGCGTACGCCAGGGCGAGGGCGCTCCCCCACGAGCCGCCGAAGACCTGCCACCGGTCGATGCCGAGGTTCCGGCGCAGCAGGTCGATGTCGGCCACGAGGTGCCACGTGGTGTTGTGGCGGAGGTCGGCATCCGGCGCGCTCGCGTGCGGCGTCGACCGCCCGCATCCGCGCTGGTCCAGAAGGATGATGCGGTACCGCTCGGGGTCGAAGAAGCGGCGGTGCCAGGGCGAGGTCCCCCCGCCGGGGCCGCCGTGGAGGAACACCACGGGCTTGCCGTCGGGGTTCCCGCTCTGCTCGTAGAAGACGCGGTTGCCGTCGCCGACGAGCAGCTCGCCGGTGTCGTACGGCTCGATCGGCGGGTACAGGATGCCGTCGAGATGGGCCGTCACAGCTGGCTCCCGTCCACGGCGAAGGTGTCGCAGGCCGCGGGGCCCTCACGGTAGCCGGTCTGGAACCAGCCCTGCCGCTGTTCGCTGGAGCCGTGGGTCCAGGTCTCCGGCGAGACGCGTCCGGTCGAGACCTCCTGGATGTGGTCGTCGCCGACGGTCGCGGCGGCGTTCAGCGCGTCCTGGATCTGCGCCTCGGTCGGCGCCTGGAGGAACGGGGTGCCGTTCTCGTCGACCTGCTCGCTCATCGCACCGACCCAGGCACCGGCGAGGCAGTCGGCCTGGAGCTCCAGGCGGACGCCGTTGCTGTCCGGTCCGCTGTCGCCGGGCGGGTACTGCTCGAACACACCGGTGATGTACTGCACGTGGTGGGCGTACTCGTGCGCGAGGACGTAGAGCTGCGCGAGAGGGCCGCCGGTGGCGTCGAAGCGTTCGCGCAGCAGCGAGAAGAACGTCGGATCGATGTAGACGGTCTCGTCCGCGGGACAGTAGAAGGGCCCGGTCTGGTTCGACGCGGTGCCGCACGGCGTCGAGGTCGAGCCGTCTACGATGATCGGGGTCGGCGGGCGGTACCCGCGGAGCTCGCCCTCCCAGTACTGATCGACGGCGAGGGTCGCCGCGGCGAGCCGGCAGTCGTCGCGGGCATTGGCGTCGGCGCCCGTGTCGCACTCGGCGATCTCGCTCTCGCCGCCCGAGGCCTGCCCCGAGTCGGTGGGGAGGAATCCCGAGAAGTCGCCGCCGGTGAAGAGGTTGAGCAGGAGCACGGCGATCACTCCGAGGCCGGCCACGCCGCCGCCCGCGATCGCGACGCCCCGTCCCCGCCGTTTGGCGGAATGACCGCCCACGCGGGCGTTGTCGTTGAACGTCATGGGTTGACGGTACAGCCCCCCCGCGTCCGCGCACGCGGACCCACCCGTGCGCACGCGGATGAGTAGGCTCGCACCATGGTGCGCGACGCGACGACGATCACCCTCACCGGCGCCGGAGGGCAGATCGGATACGCCCTGCTGTTCCGCATCGCCGCGGGCGAGATGCTCGGCACCGACCGCCCGGTGCGTCTGCGTCTGCTCGAGATCCCCCAGGGCCTCCGCGCGGCCGAAGGCGCAGCCCTCGAGCTGCAGGACGGCGCCTTCCCTCTCCTTCAGGACGTCGAGGTCACCGACGACGCGCGGGTCGGGTTCGACGGCGCCGACATCGCCCTCCTCGTCGGCGCCCGCCCCCGCGGACCGGGCATGGAGCGCGCCGACCTCCTCGCCGCGAACGCCGGCATCTTCGGGCCGCAGGGTCGAGCGATCGCCGAGGCCGCCGCCCCCGGCATCCGTGCGGTCGTGGTCGGGAATCCCGCCAACACCAACGCCCTCCTCGCCGCCGCGGCGGCGGCGCCCGAGATCCCGGCCGAGCGCTTCTCGGCGCTCACGCGACTGGACCACAACCGCGCGGTGGCGCAGATCGCCGGCGTCCTCGAGGTCTCCCCGGCCGCGGTCGACGGGCTGATCGTCTGGGGGAATCACTCCGCGACCCAGTTCCCCGATGTCGCCCACGCGCGCGTGCGGATGCCGGACGGCGAGCGCCCTGTCCTCGACGCCCTCGCCGAGCGGTTCGGCGGCGGGGATGCGGCGCAGACGTGGCTGGACGAGACCTTCCTCCCGCGCGTCGCCCGCCGGGGTGCGGAGATCATCGAGGTCCGCGGCTCGTCGTCGGTGGCCTCCGCGGCGCACGCCGTGATCCAGCATGTGCGGGACGAGCAGCTGGGCACCGACGGCCGCCGGACCTCGGCGGCGATCGTGTCGCACGGCGAGTACGGCATCCCGGAAGGCCTGGTCTGTTCGATGCCGGTCGTGTCTCCCGGTGTGTCCGGGTCGGACGGTGGCTATCGCGCCGTGGAGGGTCTCGCCCTCGACGACCGCGGACGAGCGCTGCTGCGGACCTCCGTCGACGAGCTGGTCGCCGAGCGCGCCGCGGTCCGCGATCTCGGGGGGCGGTAGGTGGGGCCCACCGAGATCGTCCTGGCGGCGATCCTCGGCGTCCTCGTCATCACCCTCGCCACGGCCCTCGCGCCCCGGCTCGGCATCGCGGGGCCCCTCGCGCTCGTGATCATCGGGATCGGAGTGAGCCTCCTCCCGTTCGTCCCGCCGATCGAGGTCGACCCGGAACTGATTCTCGTCGGCGTCCTCCCACCCCTGCTGTATTCGGCGGCGGTGTCGATGCCGGCGATCGAGTTCCGCCGGGATTTCCGGCCCATCGCCGGCCTCTCGGTCCTGCTCGTGGTCGTCAGCGCCGTGGTCCTCGCCCTCTTCTTCCAGGCCGTCATCCCGAGTCTGGACTTCTTCCTGGCCCTCGCCCTCGGGGCGATCCTCAGCCCCACGGATGCCGTGGCGACCTCGATCGTCAAGCGCCTGGGCATCTCGCGGCGCGTCGTGACGCTGCTCGAGGGCGAGAGCCTCCTGAACGACGCGACGTCCCTCGTGATCCTCCGCACGGCGGTCGCTGCCGCCGCGATCGGTGCGAGCGCGACGACGACGGTGGAGGCTCCGGACTTCGTCGGGTCGTTCCTGTGGGGCGTCCTCGTCGCCCTCGTCGTCGGCGGGATCATCGGGTGGCTGAACCTGCGCCTGCGGGCCGCGCTTTCGCACTCGGCGGCCGGCACCGCGATCGGCTTCATCGTCCCGTTCGCCGCCTACCTCCCCACCGAAGAGCTCGGCGGTTCGGGACTCGTCGCCGCCGTCGTCGCCGGCATCGTCACCGGGCAGGGGTCGGCCCGGTGGTTCACTCCGGAGCAGCGGCTGTCGAACGAGCTGAACTGGCGGACGATCGAGCTCGTGCTCGAGGGCGCGGTGTTCCTCCTGATGGGACTGGAACTGAAGGAGATCCTTCTCGACCTCCGCGAATCGCCGCAGGGAATCGGCCAGGGGGTCGGCCTCGCCGCGGTCGCGCTCGTGATCATCCTCGCCGTCCGGAGCGTCTACGTCGCCTTCCTCCTCTGGCTCCAGGGTCGACGGGCGCGTCGACGCGGTCGGAGACGGGAACGTCTGGACGATGCCCAGCAGCGCCTGGACGCCGCCGCCGAACGACCACCGCGGCTCAGCCGCACCGACCCCGAGGTCCGTCAGTCCCGGATCGCAGCGGCCCGCGCGCGCGTGTCGCGCATGATGGCGGACCTGGACTACTACCAGGCGACGCCCCTCGGCTGGAAGCACGGCACGATCATCGTCTGGGCGGGGATGCGCGGCGTCGTCACCCTCGCCGCCGCCCAGACCCTTCCCCGCGACAGTCCCGACCGCGCACTGCTCGTCTTCGTCGCCTTCGCCGTGGCGGTCGGAAGCCTCATGCTGCAGGGCTTCACCCTCCGGGCGCTGGTGCGGATGCTGCGGCTGGACGATTCCGCCCAGGATGCGATCACACGCGAGGAGCAGACCCGGATCGACGACGCGCTGCGCCGGGCCGCGGCATCCGCTCTCGAGGAGCCGGGACTCCGCCGTCGCGACGGTTCCCCGTTCCCGGAGCACCTCGTCGAACGCGTCGGCCGGCGCCTCACCGAACCGCCGGACGACGACACCACCACCCTCGCCCGCGATCTGCTCGAGCTGCGGATGGCGCTGATCGACGCGATGCGCGCGCGGCTGGAGGAGCTGTCGCACGGCGGCGAATACAGCACCGCCGCTCTCCGCCACGCCCTCGCTGAGCTCGACGCCGACGAGCTCAGCCTGCAACTGCGGCTCGACGGCGAGTGAGACCCGCCCCGAGGTGCGATCCCCGCGGATCCGGGAGAGAATGGGCGTTCACGTGAAAGGGCTCCCATGAGTGAGATCGGTGAGGCTCCGTCGACGGGGACGGATGCCGTAGTGGACGTCGCCGTGGATGTCTCGGTGCACCGACAGCGCGCGGCCGACGACGCCGTGACCGCGGACACGAGTCCGCTGCACCTCCCGCACCCCGCGGCCGAGTGCCCGAAGTGCTTCACCGAGCTGCAGCAGGATCGGCACTGGTGGCGCGCACGCCCGGCCGGTTCGCGCCTCGTCGGACTCGTGATCTCACGCGATGACATGCCCTCGGTGGTCGCGCAGCGCGATGCGCTGACACGGTTCGGCGTCCCGATCGAGGGGTTCCGGCATCCGTCTCCCGAGATCCTGGAGAGCTGGGAGGAGCGGCTCGTGCGCCTGTTCGGCACGCTGCAGCGCGGTGACGTGCTGGTCGTGGCGAACGTGCACGCCCTCGGCCGCGACATCGACGAGGAGACCCGGACGGTCGCCGAGCTCCATCGCCGCGGCGTCGTCGTGAAGGTCCTCGAGCCGGGCGGCCGGCACCTCTTCGACACCGGGCGCTGAGGGGATCTTTCAGACGCCGACGTACGCCGCGAGGTGCTCGCCCGTGAGCGTCGAGCGCGCCGCGACCAGGGCGGACGGAGTCCCCTCGAACACGATGCGCCCGCCGTCGTGGCCCGCTCCGGGGCCCAGGTCGATGATCCAGTCGGCGTGGGCCATCACGGCCTGGTGGTGCTCGATGACGATGACGCTGTTGCCCGCGTCGACGAGGCGATCCAGCAGCCCGAGCATCGCCTGCACGTCGGCGAGGTGCAGGCCCGTCGTCGGTTCGTCGAGGACGTAGATCACGCCCTTCTTCGCCATCGAGATCGCCAGCTTCAGACGCTGCCGCTCGCCGCCCGAGAGCGTCGTGAGCGCCTGGCCGAGCGTGATGTAGCCGAGCCCGACGTCGATCATGCGGATGAGAGTGGTGTGGACCGCCCCGGTGGGGAAGAAGTCCGCGGCCTCGGTCGCCGACATCGCCAGCACCTCGGCGATGTTCTTCCCGTTCAGGCGGTACTCCAGGACGGTGTCGCTGAACCCGCTGCCGTCGCAGACCTCGCAGAGGGTCTCCACGGTCTGGGTGAAACCGAGGGTGGTGATGATCACGCCGAGGCCGCGGCACGCGATGCACGCACCCTCGGAGTTAGCGCTGAAGAGGCCCGGCTTCACGCCGTTCGCCTTGGCGAAGGCGGAGCGCACGGCATCCATGAGCCCGGTGTAGGTCGCGGGGCTGGAGCGCCGGTTGCCCTTGATCGGGGCCTGGTCGACGACGACCACCCCGTCGCGGTCGGGCAGGCTGCCGTGGATGAGCGAGGACTTCCCCGACCCCGCGACCCCCGTGACGACGGTGAGGATACCGAGCGGGATGTCGACGTCCACGCCCCGGAGGTTGTGGCGCGTGGCCCCGCGGATCTCGATCGCGCCGGAGGGGGTTCGGACGGTGTCCTTCACCCGGGCACGGTCGTCGAGATGGCGCCCGGTGACCGTCCCCGAGGCGCGGAGCCCGGCCACGTCGCCGACGTACTGGACCTCGCCGCCCGCGCGCCCGGCGCCCGGGCCCAGGTCGACGATGTGATCGGCGATCTCGATGACCTCGGGCTTGTGCTCGACGACCAGCACCGTGTTGCCCTTGTCGCGCAGCTGGGTCAGAAGCCGGTTCATGCGGGCGATGTCGTGCGGATGCAGGCCCGCGGTGGGCTCGTCGAAGACGTAGGTGACGTCGGTGAGGGCCGAGCCCAAATGCCGGATCATCTTCGTCCGCTGCGACTCGCCGCCCGAGAGCGTCCCCGCCGAGCGGTCGAGGGAGAGGTAGCCGAGACCGATGTCGATGAACGACGCGATGGTGCGCCGCAGGGTCGCGAGGAGCGGGGCCACGGCGGGGTCGTCGATCGTGTCGAGCCACGCCGCGAGGTCGGTGATCTGCATGGCAGCGGCATCGGCGATGTTGACGTCGCCGATCTTCGAGGAGCGCGCGCCGTCGTTGAGGCGGGTGCCGCCGCAGTCGGGGCACGGCTGGAACTTCACGGCGCGGTCGACGAACGCGCGGATGTGCGGCTGCAACGCCTCCCGGTCCTTCTGCAGCATGCTCTTGGTGATCTTCGGGACGATGCCCTCGTAGGTCATCGACATGTTCTGCACCTTGACCTTCACCGGCTCCTTGTAGAAGAAGTCGTGGTGCTCGCTCTCGGTGAAGTCCTTCACGGGCTTGTGGGGATCGATGAAGCCGGATTCGGTGAAGATGCGTACGAGCCACCCGTCGACGCTGTAGCCGGGGATCGTGATCGCACCGTCGGCGAGCGACTTCTCGCGGTCGACCAGCTCGTCGAGGTCGATGTCGCTGACCTCGCCGAGACCTTCGCAGCGCGGGCACATCCCCCCGGTGATCTCGAACGACCGGCGTTCCTTGACGGTCTCCCCGTTCTTCTCGCGCGTCATCGCGCCGGCACCGGAGACGGAGGGGATGTTGAACGAGAAGGCCTGCGGCGATCCGACGTGCGGCTGCCCGAGGCGGCTGAACAGCATCCGGAGCATCGCGTGGGCATCGGTCGCGGTGCCCACGGTCGACCGGGCGTTCGCCCCCATGCGCTCCTGGTCGACGATGATCGCGGGGCTCACGTTCTCGAGACCGTCGACGTCGGGTCTGTTCAGCTGCGCCATGAACTGCTGGACGAAGGTCGGGTAAGTCTCGTTGATGAGGCGCTGGGACTCGCTCGCGATCGTGCCGAAGACGAGCGAGGACTTCCCCGACCCGCTGACTCCGGTGAACACCGTCAGCCGGCGTTTGGGGATCTCCACGTCGACGTTCTTCAGGTTGTTCTCGCGCGCCCCGATGACGCGGATCACGTCGTGCGCGTCGGCGATGTGCGTTCCGGTGTAGTCACTCATCGTGGGTCCCTCCGTCGATCGTCGACCGGCCCGGCCGCGGCGTCTAGGGGATGGCGAAGACGACCTCCGCGCCCGAGGGTACCGCCGCGGTGACGATCCGGGTATCGAACGTCGCGAGCCTCGCCTCGTACGACGCGGCCAGGTGCAGCAGATAGGTGTCGGTGACCTGCGAGCTCGCCAGCAGGCGCTCGGTGTGCACCGATGCGTCCAGCAGACTGACCGAGTCGGGGAGGAACTCGTGATCCGGCTGCGCGGCGAGGCTCGCGAGGCTCGCGATCACCGTGGGCGCGGGCTGGGTGTTCGGGTACTTCGGGTGGCTGACGACGCGGACGACACCATTCTGCACCGTCGGGCTGGTGCACCACGGCGCGTCGCGGGTGGCGAACCACGCGTGCGCTCGTTCGTGATGAACGTGCAGGGGATCGATCAGGGCGATGACGACGTTGACGTCGAGCAGATGACGCGTCACGCGAGGTCGTCTCGGAGGGCGTTGACGTCGTCGAGGCCGGCGCTCCCCGACGAGGCCTGGGTGGGCAGGAGCACGACGCCGTTGCGCGTACCGAATCGGCGCCGCTCGGTGAGCGTCGCGCGGGCGAGCTGCGAGATGGCTTCGCCGAGGGTGATGCCGCGGACGTCGGCGAACTGCTTCGCGGCGGCGAGGACGTCGTCATCGATCGTGAGGGTCGTGCGCATGCATCAAGCATCATGCATCACGCATCACTCGTCAACGGCTCGCCAGCACGCGACGACGTGGTCGTCGACCATGCCCGCCGACTGCATGAGGGCGTACATGGTCGTGGGCCCCACGAAGCGGAAGCCGCGTCTGCGGAGGGCCTTGCTCATCGCCTCGGACTCCGCCGTCACCGCCGGCACGTCCGCGAGGGTCGTCGGGCGCACCCCGGATGTCGGGGCGAACGACCACAGCAGGGCCTCGAACTCCCCCGGTTCCATCTGCGCGACCAGGTCCGCGTTGGAGATCGTGGCGAGGATCTTTGCGCGGTTGCGGATGATGCCGGCATCCGTCATCAGGCGCTCGACGTCCGCGTCGTCGAACGCCGCCACGACCTCCGGTTCGAAACCGGCGAAGACCTCGCGGAAACGCGGGCGCTTGCGGAGGATCGTGATCCACGACAGGCCCGCTTGAAAGCCCTCGAGGCTCACCTTCTCGAACAGCGCGCGATCACCGCGGAGCTCATGCCCCCACTCCTCATCGTGGTACCGCGCGTACTCGGCATCCGCCCCCACCCACGCGCACCGGCTGCGTCCGTCGTCGCCGACCACGACATCCCCGATCATCGCGCCAGCATAGGAGCCGCCACCGACGCGCGCACGCGGATGATGCCACGTCGCCGCGCGGTGTCAACCCCGCGCACGCCGGCACGCACCCTGCCTACCGTGAGGGCATGACAGATCTCACCGGAAAGCGCGTCGC
The DNA here is from genome assembly GCF_021654035.1 of Microbacterium aurantiacum. Lineage (GTDB taxonomy): Bacteria > Actinomycetota > Actinomycetes > Actinomycetales > Microbacteriaceae > Microbacterium > Microbacterium aurantiacum. The sequence continues at coordinate 111,213 of NZ_JAJPDW010000002.1, read as the reverse complement.
CTTCCTCGCGACGGACGGATTCGAAGACAGCGAACTCACCTCCCCCTGGGAGGCGGTCACGGCCGCCGGAGCCACCGCGGTCATGGTCGCCCCCGCCGCCGGCTCCATCACCGGCAAGAACGGCCACTCCCAGAGCGTCGACATCGTGTCGTCGGATGCGGATGCCGCCGACTTCGACGCACTCGTCCTCCCGGGCGGCGTGGTCAACGCCGATGATCTGCGGATGGACGACGCATCCGTCGCCTTCTCCCGCGCGTTCTTCGCCCAGCACAAGCCCGTGGGCGCCATCTGCCACGCGGCGTGGACGCTCATCGAGGCCGACGTGGTCTCGGGCCGTACGCTCACGAGCTTCGCGAGCCTCAAGACCGACCTGCGCAACGCCGGTGCGACCTGGGTCGACGAGGAGGTCGTCGTCGACGCCGGGTTCGTCACCAGCCGCACGCCGGAGGACCTCCCCGCCTTCAACGCGAAGGTGATCGAGGAGATCGCCGAGGGCGCCCACGCCGAGCAGACCGCCTGACGGTCACTCTCCCTCACCGGAGCAGGAGATCCGGCGAGCGCAGGTCCGATTTCCCCGAATCGTCCTGTTCTCGCCGGATCTCCTGTTTTCCGTGCGGGTGCGACCTACTTCTTCTTCAGCGCCTTCTCGGACGTGGGCGCGTCGCCCGAGGCCTTCAGACGCGCGTAGTGCTCGCGGGCCTCATCCTGGCGCTCCTGCTCAGCGCCCGACGCGATGGGTGCACGGACGTGCTCCGGCGCGAGGCCGTAGGCGTCGACGAGATCCTGCGCGTGCGGACGGAGTCGGGTGCACAGCCGGCCGATGTAGCGCGAGACGGATGCCGCACGCTGGGCCGAGAGCCGCCCGTTGATGAGGTACCACGCGAGGTGCTTCTCGATGAGGTGGAGCCCGAACAGGTCGCGCAGCCAGGTGAGCACCTGACGGGTCCCCTCGTCCTGGATCGCCTTCACCCCGTCGGAGAACGCCTCCCACTGGAGCAGCTCCCCGTGCGCGCGGGCCGCCTCGATGAGTTCGGCCTGGTGCTGGTTGAACAGGTCGGCCGCCTCGGCCGGCGACAGCTTGGATGCCGGGCGGAGCGCCGTGGCGAGGTCGGCGACCATCTGCTCGACGCGGCCGGCGAGCAGCTCGTGCTGCTGCTCGGCACGCAGGCCGAGCTCGACCGAGCGGGCCGTGGAGCCGAAGTCGGCGACGGCCTGTCCGAGCTGACGGAGTCCGGCGCCGTGGAACACCTTCCCGGCGGTCTGGCCGACGGCGAACTTCGCCAGCGCCGCGGCATCCGCGCCCTTGAACTGGCGGGCGTAGTCGGCGAGCAGACGCTTGCCCACCAGCTGCAGCAGCACGTTGTTGTCGCCCTCGAAGGTGACGTAGACGTCGAGGTCGTGGTGCAGGCCCACGAGGCGGTTCTCGGCGAGGAAGCCCTGGCCGCCGCACGCTTCGCGTGCTTCCTGAATCGTGTTCAGGGCGTTCCACGTGGACAGCGGCTTCAGAGCGGCAGCGAGCGTCTCGAGGTTCTCCCGCTCGTCGGGGGTGTCATTGCGGCCCGAGAAGACACCGTCGAACGTCGTCAGCAGCTCGTCGTGCGCGAAGAACTGCGCGTAGTTCTGCGCAATGAGCGGAAGGAGACGGCGCTGGTGCTTGCCGTAGTCGAGCAGGGTGACCTCGTCGGTGCCGCTGCCCGAATCGAACTGACGACGCTGGTTGCCGTACGTCACGGCGATCTTCAGCGCGAGGGCGGATGCCGTCGTCGCCGCGCCGTCGAGCGAGACGCGACCCTGGACCAGCGCGCCGAGCATCGTGAAGAAGCGGCGACCGGGGCTGGCGATGTCGGAGGAGTAGCTGCCGTCGGGGGCGACGTCGCCGTAGCGGTTGAGGAGGTTCTCGCGCGGGACGCGGACGTGATCGAAGTGGAGGCGCCCGTTGTCGATACCGTTCAGGCCGCCCTTGACGCCGTCGTCCTCGCCGCCGATTCCCGGGAGGAAGGCGCCCTCGTCATCGCGCAGCGGCACGAAGAAGCAGTGCACGCCGTAGTTGACGCCGCCGGTGATCAGCTGGGCGAAGACGGTGGCCGCCTTGCCGTGGAGGGCGGCGTTGCCGAGGTAGTCCTTCCACGCGCCGCGGAACGGGGTGTTGATGACGAATTCTTCGGTGTCGGGGTCGTAGGTGGCGGTCGTGCCAATGGCCGCGACGTCCGATCCGTGACCGGTCTCGGTCATTGCGAAGGCACCGGGGAGCTCGAGCGAGATGACCGCGGGGAGCCAGCGGTCCCAGTGGGTCTTCGTGCCGAGCTGGTAGATCGCCGAGCCGAAGAGACCCCACTGCACGCCGGACTTGATCTGCAGGCTCGGGTCGGCGAGGACCAGCTCTTCGAATCCGGCGATGTTGGCGCCGTTGTTGTCTTGTCCGCCGTACTCGGCCGGGAACGCGCGACGCGACCCGTCGATGTCGACGAGCATGTGCAGCTGGGTGAGGACCCGCTCGCGGTGCTCCTCTTTCGTCTGGCCGGTGACCTGCCAGAAGGCGGAGTCCTTGATGGCCTCGCGCGTCTCGCGGCGGGTGTCGGCCCACGTGCCGAGGAGCATGTTCTCCACGGCGGCGATGTCGATGCGGGCCTCGGCGGCCTCGGCGGCGGAGTGGGGCGCCCGGGGAGCGCCGCCGGCGGGAGTGCGGCGGTTGGTGGCGGGCCTGGATGTGCGGACGGCGGCGTCAGCCATGTGCATCACCTTTCGAGGGATGGACAGGAGCAAGGTTGGCTCAACGGTAGGTCTCCCACAAGGCTGGGCAAACTCCGTTGGACTTAACCCACAAGGATGCCAGGGCTTCGCGCCGGGAGCGGTTGTGTCCGATCGACAGGCGGCCGCCGCCGCGGGCGGGCGACCCGCTCGGGCTACCTGCTCACGCGGCCTGTTCGGCCACGACCTCCAGGACCGCGTCGCCGTAGGCTTCACGCTTCTTCGCGCCGATGCCGGGAACCCCATCGAGATCGGCGAGCGAGGACGGACGCCGCTGCGCGAGGGCGCGGAGGGTGGCGTCGCCGAAGACGATGTACGCCGGGACGCCGAGCTCGCGCGCGACACCCGCCCGCCAGGCACGGAGCGCCTCGAACAGCGGGACATCTCCCGCCGCCACCCCGTCGGGCGCGGCGGCGCGTCGGACGCGCGGCGCCGACGTGCGACCGATGGTGTCGCGACGGAGAGGCACGGGGGTCTCGCCGCGGAGCACGCCCCCGGCACTCTCGCCCAGCGCGAGGGTGCCGTACTCGCCGCGGGCGACCAGGATCCCGCGGGCGAGGAGCTGACGGATGACGCTCCGCCAGTCCTGGTCCGACAGGTCGGCACCGAGCCCATAGGTCGACAGGGCATCGTGCCCCTGCTGACGGATGCGGTCGGTCGAGGCGCCGCGGAGGATGTCGATCAGGTGGCCCGCGCCGAATGCCTGGTTGCGCTCGCGCTGGAGGCGCACGATGGTCGACAGCAGCTTCTGCGCGGGGACGAGTCCGTCCCACGTGTCGGGGGCCTCGATGCACGTGTCGCAGTTGCCGCACGGGGTGGAGGCTTCTCCGAAGTAGCCGAGGAGGTTCTGGCGGCGGCATCCGACCGTCTCGCAGAGGGCCAGCATGGCGTCCAGGTGCTGGCCGAGTCGCATCTTGTAGGTGCGGTCGCCGGGCGACTGGTCGATCATGCGCCGCTGCTGCACGACGTCGCCGAGACCGTAGGCCATCCACGCGACGGCGGGCTGGCCGTCGCGGCCTGCGCGACCGGTCTCCTGGTAGTAGCCCTCCACGGACTTCGGCAGGTCGATGTGGGCGACGAAGCGGACGTCGGGCTTGTCGATGCCCATCCCGAACGCGATGGTGGCGACCATCACGACCCCGTCCTCGCGGAGGAAGCGGGACTGGTTGGCCGCGCGCGTCTCCGCGGGAAGACCCGCGTGGTAAGGCAGGGCGTCGATGCCCTGGGCGCTCAGGTACTCGGCGGTCTGTTCGACCGACTTCCGGCTCAGCGCGTAGACGATGCCTGCGGCTCCCTCGGGCTGCGAACGGATGAACGCGGTCAGCTGACGGCGCGGGTCGGACTTCGCCTCGATGCGGTACTGGATGTTCGGGCGGTCGAAGCTGGAGACGAAGTGGCGGGCACCCGGGAGCTGGAGCCGCTCGGAGATCTCCCGGTGGGTCGCGGGCGTCGCGGTCGCGGTCAGGGCGATCCGCGGGACGTCGGGGAAGCGCTCGGCGAGATCGCCGAGGCCGAGGTAGTCGGGGCGGAAGTCGTGCCCCCACTGCGAGACGCAGTGGGCCTCGTCGATGGCGATCACGCTGAGCCGGCCCTGCCCGAGGAGGCGGCGGGCCGAGTCGGTGTTCAGCCGCTCGGGGGCGACGTAGAGGAGGTCGAGCCCGCCGCTCACATACGCCTGCTCGACGCGGCGCCGCTCGGCGGCATCCTGCGTGGAGTTGAGGTACGCCGCCCGCACGCCGTTGGCCACGAGCGCGTCGACCTGATCGTGCATGAGGGCGATGAGGGGGCTGACCACGAGGCCGGTGCCGGGCCGGACGAGCGCGGGCACCTGGTAGCAGACGCTCTTACCGCCGCCGGTCGGCATGAGCACGACCGCGTCACCGCCGCCGGTCACCTGATCGATGATCGCGGCCTGATCGCCGCGGAACGCGTCGTACCCGTAGACCTCGCGGAGGACGTCGGCGGGCGCGGTGCCGGTGAAGTCGCGGACCGGGGGCGCAGCGGCGGCGGGCGACGCCGCGGCGGACGGGGCACCCGACCCTCCGTACGGCTCGGGGGGCGGCATCCAGCCGTCGTCCTCGGGCGGCGCCCACTCGTCCGGCGGGACGTCGTCGAACGGCGGGGCGTCGTCGAACGGCACCCCCGGGTCGGCGGGTTCGACAGGACGCGGCATTCCTCCAGCGTAACCGCCGACCCCGACACGACGTGGGGCGCGGGGGCACTTCTGTGGAGAACAGATGTTCGAGGAGAATGTCGGAAGCGTGTGCGATCTTCGAACATCGCGACACAGGGCGCGTGACGAAAGGAAGACCGATGTTCGACATCACCGACGCAGAACTCGCCTGGCTCGACCAGGAGGACGCGCACGTCGCCGAGATGATCCGGCGGCACGGCGTGTACATCACCTACGTGGGAGGGGCGTGCTCCATGCCGGGGTGCGCGTGCGCCGAGGCCGGCGAGAGCCCCGCGTTCGGATACACCGCCGGCCTGTTCGGCATCGGACACCCCGAGCTCGCGATCACCGGGGTGTCCATGAACACGGCCGGACAGGTGCTCAACGACGTGGCGGCGGCGGTGCTCGACGGCGCGCACCTCCTGCCGGGGATGACGTTGGATGCGGCGTCGATGCCCAGACGGATCTCGGTGCAGCGTGTCCCCAACCCCGCCGAGATCGCGTTCACCGCCAACCGGCGCTACCACCGTCCGGATCACGCCTCCGTGCCGCTGCTGCAGCTCGTCTACGCCGACGAGGAGGGCCGGTTCCCCTGGGACGACGGGTACGCCCTCACGCCCGACACGCAACCGCTCCCGGGGCAGTGGCGCGCCTGACGACGGCTGGATCCGCGCGCGGATCAACGGTCAGAGGCGGACGACCTCGTTCACGCGGAGCACGGCGGTGCCCTCCTCGACGGATGCCGCGAGGTCCACCTCGCCGCGGATGCGCCAGTCGTGATCCCCCGCAGGGTCGTCGAGGGTCTGCTCGACGACCCACCGGCCGGCGGCGGCATCCGTCTCGTCGATGCGCACGAGCGACGGCGAACGCGCGGGGCCGCCGGTGAGGATCTCTTCGTGCTCGTCGAAGTAGGCGTCGAGGGCGGCGGGCCAGTCGACGTCGGGGTCGAGCGCGACCAGCGCGTCGTCGTCCTGCAGCGCCGCCAGCTGCACACGGCGGAACAGCTCGTTGCGGACGAGGACCGTGAACGCACGGCGGTTGGTGAGCACCGACGGGGGTGCGGGCGGAACGACGGGCGCGTCATCCCCCTCGGCGGTCGGGTGGGTCAGCGACTCCCACTCGTCGACGAGGCTCGAGTCGACCTGACGGACGAGCTCTCCGAGCCACTCGATGACGTCCATGAGGTCGTCGGTGCGGGCCTCGGCGGGGACCGTCTGTCGGATCGCGCGATAGGCGTCCGACAGGTACCGCAGGACCAGACCTTCGCTGCGACCGAGTTGGTAGAAGGCGACGAACTCTCCGAACGACATCGCCCGCTCGAACATGTCGCGCACCACAGACTTGGGCGACAGCTCGAAGTCGCGGACCCACGGCTGGCTCGACGCGAAGACCTCGAACGACTGCGCGAGCAGGTCGGCGAGCGGCTTCGGGTAGGTGACCTCCTCGAGGAGCGCCATGCGCTCGTCGTACTCGATGCCGTCGCGCTTCATCGCCGCGACCGCTTCCCCACGCGCGCGGTACTCTTGCTGCGACAGGATCGCCCGCGGGTCGTCGAGCGTCGCCTCGATGACACTGACGACGTCGAGGGCGTAGTGGCCTGAGCCCGTACCGTCCTCCTGCGGTGCTCCGCTGTCGCGATCGAGGAGGTCGATCGCGGCGAGCGCGAACGGCGACAGCGGCTGGTTGAGCGCGAAGTTGGGCTGGAGGTCGACGGTGAGGCGCACCACGGGTTCCGCGCCCGAGCGGTCGACCTCGACGATGCCGGCCGCTCGGAGCGTCCGGAAGATCGCCAGCGCCCGTCGGGCGAGCTCGTAGCGGCCGGCGAGGGGTTCGTGGTTGTCGAACACGAGTGCGCGGACATTGCCGAAGACGTCCCCGCCGCGACCGATGACGTTGATGAGCATCGCGGCGGTCATCTGCATGTGCGGCGTCAGCGGCTCGGGCGTGGCCGCGACCAGGCGCTCGAACGATCCGAGCCCCCAGTTCACGACGCCCGTCGGCGCCTTCTTCCGGACGATCTTCTTCCGTTTCGCGGCGTCGTCGCCGGCCTTCCGGAGCGCGGCCTCGTTCTCGATCTCCCACTCCGGCGCCATCACGATGACGTTGCCGTAAGGGTCGTAGCCGGCGCGGCCCGCACGGCCGGCGACCTGATGGAACTCGCGCGCCGACAGCTGCCGCATCCGCGTTCCGTCGTACTTCGACAGCGCGGTGATCACGACCGTGCGGATGGGGACGTTGATCCCCACCCCGAGGGTGTCGGTGCCGCAGATGACCCGCAGGAGTCCGCGCTGCGCGAGCGTCTCGACGAGGCGTCGGTACCGCGGCAGCATGCCCGCGTGGTGGATGCCGATCCCCGCGCGGACGAGGCGCGACAGGGTCTTGCCGAAGGCGGTGGTGAAGCGGAATCCGCCGATCGCCTCCGCGATGGCGTCACGCTGCTCGCGCGTGGCGACCTTCGCCGACGACAGGGCCTGCGCGCGCTCGACCGCCTGCGCCTGGGAGAAGTGGACGATGTACACCGGCGTCTCGCCCTGATCCATGAGCCGCTGGACGACCTCGTGGACCGGCATCCGCTCGTAGTCGTGGTGCAGCGGCACCGGGCGCTCGACGCCGGTGACCTCCGCGACCGGGCGTCCGGTGCGCTCCCGCAGATCGTCCGCGATGGCGGTGACGTCGCCGAGCGTCGCCGACATCAGGAGGAACTGCGTGCCGGTGAGGGTCAGCAGCGGCACCTGCCACGCCCACCCGCGCTCGGGGTCGCCGTAGTAGTGGAACTCGTCCATGACGACCTGGTCGATCGCGGCATCCGTCCCCTGTCGGAGGGCGAGGTTCGCGAGGATCTCGGCCGTGCAGCAGACGATCGCCGCATCGGGGTTCACGGAGGAATCCCCCGTGACCATGCCGACCTTGTCGGCGCCGAAGATCTCCACGAGCGCGAAGAACTTCTCGCTCACCAGGGCCTTGATCGGCGCCGTGTAGTACGTGCGGCCGCCTCGGGCGAGCGAGGCGGCGTGCGCCGCGACGGCGACGAGCGACTTGCCGGTGCCGGTCGGGGTGGAGAGGATCACGTGCGCGCCCGAGACCAGCTCGATGACGGCCTCGTCCTGGGCCGGATAGAGGGTGAAACCCCGGTCGGTGGCCCATTCGACGAAGACGTCGTACACGGCATCCGGATCGCCGGCGGCCGACGCGAGGGTCTCGGTCAGGGTCGCGGGCATTCCCCCACTCTGCCAGTCGCTGGCGGAATCGGATGCCGCCCGCCTACGTTGAGGACCACGACGAGAGGACCACCGTGACCGATAACGACCACACGACCGTCACCCGCAACGACGAGGCCGGGCGCTACGAGATCCACGTCGACGGCGAGCTCGCCGGCTTCAGCGAGTTCAGCACCGACCCGCAGGGCCGCCTCCGGTTCACCCACACCCAGACCGATCCCGCCTTCCGCGGGCAGGGACTCGGCGGCACCCTCGTCGCCGGGGCCATGGCCGACGTCGCCCGCAGCGGCGAGACGGTCCGGCCCTACTGCCCGTTCGTGGCCAAATACCTGAGCGAGAACGACGTCGAAGGGCTGACGGTGGACTGGCCGACGCCGCGACCCGAGGCCTCCGAAGGCTGAGGTCCGAGATGACCCGACTCGACACCGACGACGCCGTCGCCACGGAGACCGCCTCCGAGTGCGACGGCCCCCGCGCCCTGCTGCTCGAAGCCCGCGAGGTGCCGCTCGGCGGCGTGCGGGCGATGTCGGTCCGCCGCGCGTTGCCGCAGCGCGACCTGCCGCTCGTCGGGGCGTGGTGCTTCCTCGACCGGTTCGGGCCGCAGGTCACGCGGATGCGCGTCGAACCGCACCCGCACATCGGGCTGCAGACGGTGACGTGGCCGTTCGTCGGCGACGTCCGTCATCGCGACTCGGTGGGCAGCGACGTGATCGTGCGACGCGGGGCGCTCAACCTCATGACGAGCGGCGCCGGCATCGCGCACTCGGAGTACTCCCTCGGCGAGGAGGCCACGCCGCTGGACGCCCTGCAGCTGTGGGTCGCGCTCCCGGAGTCGCGCCGTCACGGCGGACCCGCGTTCGAGCAGCACAGCGACCTCCCCTCGCTGACATTGGAGGCGACAGCGGGCGAGCCGGGTGCGGCAACCGTGGTCCTCGGCACCCTCGGCGGCGTCTCCTCCCCCGCCACGACCTACACCCCGATCGTCGGCGCAGAGATCGTCATGCCGCCCGCATCCCGTGTCCGCATCCCCCTCGATCCCGCGTGGGAGCACGCGCTGATGGGGGTCGAGGGGGACCTGCGGGTCGCGACGCGCGTCGACGGCGCCGACGACCCGGTCGACCTGGACGACGAGCATCTGCTGTACCTCGGGCTCACCCGCGATCACATCGAGATCGAGAGCACCGATGGGGCCCGGGTGTTCCTCCTCGGCGGTGAGCCGTTCGAGGACGACATCGTCATGTGGTGGAACTTCGTCGGCCGCAGCCACGACGAGATCGTCGAAGCGCGCGAGGCGTGGGAGGCCGGTGCCGATCGGTTCGGCGCGGTCGTCGACCACGGCGACGAGCGCATCCCCGCCCCGCCCATGCCGGCCGTCCGTCTCACGCGCCGCAAGCGCCGCGTCTGACCCGGGCCCAGTGCGGCGCTCTTCGCCCGCCGCGGTCGAAAACGCGGGACATCCCGACACCGATCGCCTCGACGCGCCGCAGCACCCCCGGCCGATCACGCGTTTTCGACGCGGACAGCTCCCGTCCGGTTTCTCCCGGCCGCCCGCGATCCGCGCCCCCGTCCACCGGCGATACGCTGAGGGACGTGGCCCCAACCTCCGTCCTCTCCACGCGCGTGCTGCTCACGAGCGCCGCGATCGGCGTGGCGACAGGTCTCCTCGGCGGCATCGCCGGATGGGTGACCCCGGTGGTGCTCCTGGCCGTGCCGATCCTGTACGGCATCGTGCTCGGCTCCCACGTGCTGCCGGGCATCATCGCGCAGGAGGTCATCCGACTCCCGTGGGTGGCGCTCCTCTCCCACGTCTTCGCCGCGCTCGTCGCCAGCGCGATGGCGCCGCAGTGGGCGCTGCGCTTCATCGGCACCGCGCTGCTGTTCGGGGGGATCCAGGAGCTCGTCGCCGCCCTCACCCGCTACCGGGTGTGGGATGCGTGGCGGTTCTTCATCTCGGCGATCGTCATCGGCATCCTGGTCGCCGTCGTCGTCGCCTTCGCCGCCGACCTCGCGTCGCTCCCGACCTGGGCACAGGTGATCTACCTCGTCGTCTCGCTGCTCGGCCCCGTCGCCTGGACGGCCCTCGGGCTCGGCATCGGCGTCGCCCTCCGCCGCGCCGGCGTCGCCCGTCGCTGACCCGGAGCAACACGGGCCCGCCGCGATAGGTTAGGTGAGACTCACCTACCGAGGCCCGCCGTGACTGCACACCCGCTTCCCGCGCCCGGTTCCGGCTCACCTTCCGGGCCCGGTCCGCTTGCGCGCCTGCGTGACGTCGCGATCACCCACGAGGGCGAGGATGCCGCGACACCGGCCCGGGTCTCGTTCGACGTCGCGCCCGGCGAGGTGGTGCTCGTCCTCGGGCCCAGCGGGTCGGGGAAGTCCACCCTCGCGCTCGCCTTCAACGGCCTCATCCCGCACGCCGTTCCGGCGACCCTCGACGGATCCGTCGTCATCGCCGGCCTCGACACCGCCGCCAGCTCCGTGGCGCGCCTCTCCCGTCACGTCGGGATGGTGTTCCAGGATCCCGACGCGCAGCTGGTGACGGGCACGCTCCTCGACGAGGTCGCGTTCGGGCCGGAGAACCTGCGCCTACCGGTCGGCGACGTCCTCGCCCGCGCCGAGGCGTCCCTGCGACGCGTCGGCCTCTGGGAGCGGCGCTCCGAGAACCCCGACCGCCTGTCCGGCGGCGGGCGCCAGCGTCTCGCCATCGCGTGCGCCCTCGCCATGGGGTCGCGCCTGATGGTGCTCGACGAGCCGACGGCGAACCTCGACCCGCGCGGCATCGACGAGGTCTACGAGGCGCTGGCCGAGGTCGCGGGCGATCCCGAACGGGCGATCGTGCTCATCGAGCACAACCTCGACGCCGCGGTCGCCCTCGTCACCCGCGTCGTGGTGCTCGGGGCCGACGGCGTCGTGCTCGTCGACGGACCGACCGACGCGGTCCTCCGCGGCGATGCCGGGCGACTGGCCACGCTGGGCGTCTGGCTCCCGACCTCCACGCTCGCCGCGCTGCGGCTGCGGGGGGCGGGCTACGCGTTCGACCCCCTCCCGCTCACACCGGATGAGCTCCGGGCGGCCCTCGAGGCGCAGCCGGCGCCGGATGCCGGGTCAGCCCTCGGCGCCGATTCCTCGACCCCCGGCCTCTCACCCGAGACCGCCGGCGCGGCGATCGAGGTGCGCGATCTGACCCTCCGACGGGGGAAGACGCCGGTCCTCCACGACGTGACCGTCGACATCCCCCGCGGCTCGTTCGTCGCCGTCGTCGGCGCCAACGGAGCGGGCAAGACCACGCTGGTCCAGGCGATGGCCGGAGTCCTCCCGTCACCGAAGGGGACCGTGCGCGTGGGCGGCCACGACATCGCCCGGCTCGACGAGCGCACGCGCGCCGAACGTGTCGGCTTCGTCTTCCAGAATCCCGAGCACCAGTTCATCACCGCATCCGTCTTCGAAGAGATCGCGCACGGTCTGCGCCGCACCGCCGCCTCGGAGGAGGAGGTGCGGGAACGCGCGACGGCGCTTCTTGAGCGCTTCGGCCTCGCCGAACGCGCGCACGTCCATCCATTCCTGCTCTCCGGCGGGCAGAAGCGACGCCTGTCCGTCGGCACCGCGCTGGTCGCGGGCGCCGGCGTCCTGGCGCTGGATGAGCCGACCTTCGGTCAGGACCGGGCGCGCGCCGAGGAGCTCCTGTCTCTCCTCCGCGACCTCCACGACGACGGCACGACCATCATCGTCGTCACCCACGACATGCAGCTCGTCGCCGACCATGCCGAGCGCGTCGTGGTCATGGCGGACGGCCGGATCCTCGCGGACGCCCCGACGGCGGAGGTGTTCGCCGACCCCGGTCTCATCGGCCGGGCGGGACTGCGCATGCCGCCACTCGCGCGCGCACTGCACGGGGTGGCGAGGCATCCGCACCTCGCGGAGGCGACCCGTGTCTCCGACCTCCCCGGGACCCCGGTCGGCGCCCGTGCCGGTGTCCGATCCCGCACGGACGGGATTCCGTCGTGAGCTTCCCCGCCACCGCCCCCACTGCGGTCGTCGATCCGTACCGCGAGATCACGGATGCCGCGCCCTGGCGGTTCCTGTACCGGCTGAACCCGCTCGCGAAGGTCGCCGCGGTCCTTCCCGCGATCGTCCTGCTGGTGTTCGTCCGCGACCTGCGGACGCCTCTCGTCTTCCTCGCCCTCGGATACCTCGTCCTCCTTGTGGGGGTCCGGATGTCGGTGCGGCTCGCGCTGATCCTCGGGCTCGCCGTCCCCGCGGTGGCACTGGCGATCGGCCTGGGGCTCTCGCTGTGGACGGATGCCGCGCTGGTCGATGACACCGCGCCGGTCCTGCAGATCGGGGCGTGGACCCTCTACGCGGGAGCGCTGGAGATCGGCTTCGCGACGGGGCTGAGACTGGCGGCGATCCTGGCCCTCTCGCTCATCCCGGGCCTGTCGACGACCGGGCCGGATCTCGTGCGGGCGAGCATCCAGCAGCTGCGGGTTCCGTATCGGATCGGGTACACGGCGTTGGCCGCGTTCCGGTTCGTCCCGCGCTTCGGGCACGAGCTCGAGGTCATCCGCCAAGCCCACCGGGTCCGCGGCGCGAACCGCGGGCGCGGACCGATCGCCGCCGTCCGACGCTGGACGAGCTACGTCGTCCCGCTCCTCGCCGGTGCAATCCGGCACGCCGAGCGCGTCGCGCTGGCGATGGATGCCCGCGCCTTCGGCGCCTATGCGGGCCGCACGGAACGACACCTGGTGCCGTTCCGCGCGCGCGATGTCGTCTTCGCGATCCTCTTCTGGGCGGCATCCGCCGCGGTGTTCACCACGACCTTCCCGTGGGCATCCGCCTGACCCGGAGCCCTGAGAACGGACCTCTCAGCGCTTGCCGGCGAGCTGTCGCCCGACGATCTCGCGCATGATCTCGTTCGTGCCCCCGTAGATGCGGTGGACGCGGGCGTCGAGGAAGGCGCGCGCGATCGGGTACTCCATGATGTAGCCGTAGCCGCCGTGGAGCTGGACGCACGCGTCGAGCACGTCCCACTCGCGCTCGGTCGCCCAGAACTTGACCTTCGCCGCCTCTTCGGCCGACAGCTTGCCGTCGCGGTACGCCAGGAGCGCGCGGTCGAGGTACGCCCACAGGGCGTCTACGGTGGTGGCGATGTCGGCCAGGGCGAAGCGGGAGTTCTGGAAGTCGATGATGCGCTGACCGAACGCCTCGCGCTCCTTCGTGTACGTGAGGGTCCAGTCGAGCCCCGCCTGCGCGGCGGCCGCGGCGGCGACGCCGATCGAGAGACGCTCCAGCGGCAGGTTCATCATGAGCTGCACGAACCCCTGACCCTCGCGCCCGCCGATGAGGTTCGCGTCGGGAACGAAGACGTCGCTGAAGCTGAGCTCCGCGGTGTCGTGCCCCTGGAAGCCCATCTTGTGGAGCTTCTTGCCGTGGTCGAAGCCCTCCGACGCCGTTTCGATGATGAGGAGGCTGAACGCGTCGGGGCGGTCGCCCTCGCCGGTCTTGACGAACGTGACGACGATGTCGGCGGTGGCGCCCGAGGAGATGAAGGTCTTCGCGCCGTTGACGATGTAGCCGCCGTCGACCTTCTTCGCGGTCGTCTTGATGCCGCGCAGGTCGCTCCCGGCGCCCGGCTCGGTCATCGCGAGCGCGCCGATGACCTCGCCCGTCGCCATGCGCGGAAGCCAGGTCTGCTTCTGCTCGTCGGTGCCCATGTGCACGAGGTAGGGGACGGCGAGGTCGTCCTGGATCCCGAAGGCCCCCGCGAGGCTCCCCGCACCCGCCGCGATGATCTCCTCGTTCACGACCGCGCGGAAGCGGTAGTCCTGCAGCATGCCCGCGCCGCCGAACTCCTCGGGGACAGAGAGCCCGATGAGACCGGACTCGCCCGCCGCGCGCATCGTGTCGCGATCGACCTCGCCGTCGGCATCCCACCGGGCGATGTCGGCGAGCGTGACGTACCGCTTGACGAACTCCTTCACGACGTCGCGGAACGCCTCGTGATCCTCGTCGTAGATGTCGCGCTCCATGGCGTGGTCCTCTCGTCCTCGAGCAAACGGATGCCGTGAAATCGCATCCCGGATGCCAGGGTACTCAGTTCCACCGACATCCGTGACTGCGAATCAGCCGATGTAGTCCGGAGCGGGCTGAAGGCCGAAGAACTCCTCGAGCGATTCCCACCCGCCGTCGTGATACTCCTGGGCGAGCGCGGGCCCGATGTAGCGCAGATGCCACGCCTCCGGAACGTAGCCCGTCACGTCCGTCATGCCTTCGCCGTACCGGACGACCCAGCCGTAGCGCCAGGCGTTGCCGTGCACCCATCGCCCCTGCGGCGTCGCCGCGAGGTCGTCGAGCGTGCCGCATCCGCCGTCGCACGCGACGACATCGGCGGCGAACCCCGATTGATGCTCGCTGAACCCCGGGCGGGCGCTCACCAGGTCGGCGCCCTCGACCCCGCGGCCGGCGACGTGGCTGCGGTAGGTGTCCGTCTGCGTCTCGTACGAGCGGAAGCCGCTGGCGAGGGCGATCTCGCCCACCCCGGCGTCGCGGGCGTCGGCGGCCATGGTCGCCAGCGCCGTCGCGGACTTCTCGTGCAGCGCACCACCGCTGAGCGAACGCACCCCGTCGGGCAGCGCGAGGGCCGTCGGCCGGAACGACATCGGCGCGTAGGGGCGGACCTTGTTCACGACCATCCAGGTGCGCGCCGGGTCGTCGAGGCTCACGCACGGCGCCCGGTCCTCCGTCACCGCGACCCGGAACGGCTCGGCGCCACCGAAGCCCGCGATGACCGCCTCGTCGTCTCCGGCGCCCAGCGCAGCGACGACCTCGGGCAGCGCGCACGGGTCGACCGCCGCGGCGAGCGCCGTCTGTTCGGGGACCGGAAGGGCCGCGATCGGCCCGGCGAACGCGGGCACCTCCGCCACCGAGAGCGCCGCGAACTCCACGACCTCGGCGGTCGAGCCTTCCGTCGTCGCCGGAGCCGGAGCCGGAGCCGTGAGGCTGGTCAGCGTCGCCGACGCCCCCACGAGGAGGGCCGCGACGGCCAGCACGGCCGCGCCCACACCGATCCGCGCGCCACGCGGCGCACCGGCGTGGCGGGCGGCGGGTTCGGGGGATCCGGCCTGGAGCACGTCGGCCATTGTGCCCTGCCCACGGGGTCTCGCACGACCCGGGACCCGATCTCA
Source organism: Microbacterium aurantiacum (assembly GCF_021654035.1). Taxonomy (GTDB): domain Bacteria; phylum Actinomycetota; class Actinomycetes; order Actinomycetales; family Microbacteriaceae; genus Microbacterium; species Microbacterium aurantiacum. The sequence goes on along the minus strand of NZ_JAJPDW010000002.1, from coordinate 95,893 downwards.
TCGCGACTGTTCTAATTCGAATCGCACCCCCTTGACTTAACGTCGAATTTTTGTTCCCCTGAGACTATGCGATGGCAGGGACAGCGATTGGGCGAGACGGATGCCGGGGCCCTCCCCGGCATGGAGCATCTGGGCGGGTTCGTGCAATCCGTCACGACACCCGAGTTCGCCGGCGTGGTCTTCCACGAGGTGCTCGCCAAGAGCGCCTTGAACCACGTGCCGACGGCATCCGGGGTCCCGTTCGATTGGACCGTCAACCCGTACCGCGGGTGCAGCCATGCCTGCACCTACTGCTTCGCCCGGGGAACGCACGAGTATCTCGAGCTCGACGCCGGCCACGACTTCGACAGTCAGATCGTCGTGAAGGTCAACGTCGCCGAGGTGCTGCGGCGCGAGCTCGCGCGCCCGACGTGGCTGCACGACCCGGTGATGCTCGGGACGAACACGGATCCCTACCAGCGGGCAGAGGGACGGTACCGCCTGATGCCGGGGATCGTCTCCGCCCTGACCGACGCGGGCACGCCCTTCTCGATCCTGACGAAAGGGACGCTGCTCCGCCGCGATCTTCCGCTCCTCGTCGATGCCGCACGCGAGGTTCCCGTGACGATCGCCCTGTCGATCGCCGTCTTCGACGACGTTCTGCAACGGGCGATCGAGCCCGGGACGCCGTCCACCGCGGCGCGGCTCGACACCGTGCGCGCTGCCGCCGAGACAGGCTTCCGGGTGACGGTCTTCCTGATGCCGATCCTGCCGCACCTGACCGACTCGATCCCGGCGCTCGACGACGCGCTCCGCCGCATCGCCGACGCCGGCGCCACACGGGTGGTCTTCGGCGCCTTGCACCTTCGTCCGGGCGCGAAGGAGTGGTTCCTGCGATGGCTCGAGCGCGAGCATCCGGAACTGGTGTCGTCGTACCGCGGCCTCTACCCGGGCGCGGCGGCGTACGCGTCGAAGGCGTACCGCACCTGGCTCGCCAAACGGGTCCGACCGCTCTTACGCCGACATGGCCTCGGCGGACAGGCGGAGGACGACAGCCCTCGCGGCGAAAGGATGCCGGGGCTCGCGCAGCGGCGCTCGACCGCCGCGACGGTGGTCACCACCGCGCGGGGCCGCGCCGCGGCATCCGCCCCGGCCATGCTCTTCTGACTCAGGCGTCGACGTTCGATGCCTGACGGCCCGAGAGCTCCTCCAGCAGATCGTCGCCGGGCCGCGCGTCCTCGAAGGGCGCGTCGATCTCGGCGCGGTCCAGGAGTTCGCTCATGCGGCGGCGGCGCTGACGGGTGATCAGCGTCACGACCGTACCGGCGCGACCAGCACGTCCGGTGCGACCCGAGCGGTGGAGGTAGGTCTTGTACTCGTCGGGCGCATCGGCCTGCACCACGAGGTCGATGTCGTCGACGTGGATGCCGCGGGCGGCGACATCCGTCGCGACGAGCACCTGGACGCGACCGGACGTGAGGCGCTCGAGGTTGCGGGTGCGCTTGGCCTGGTTGAGATCGCCGTGCAGCGCGAGGGCGCGGATCCCGGCATCGTCGAATTGCTCGGCGAGCGTCTCGGCGTAGGCGCGCGTGCGGGCGAAGACCAATGTCTTGCCTTCCCGCTCGACCAAGGACGCGAGGATGTCGGCCTTGTCGCGGTGATCGATCACCAGGACGCGGTGGTCGATCGTGCCGGAGTCCTGGTCCTCACCGGCGACCTCGTAGACGGCCGGCTCGACGAGGAACTCGTCCACGAGCGCGGCGACCTCGCGGTCGAGCGTTGCGGAGAAGAGGAGCTTCTGGGATCCGTCCGCGGTGTGGCGGAGGATCCGCTGCACCGGCTCGAGGAACCCGAGTTCGCACATGTGGTCGGCCTCATCGAGGACCGCGATCTCGATGTCGGACAGGTCGAGCTTGCCCTGCTCGACGAGGTCCTCGATGCGGCCGGGGGTGCCGATGATGATGTCGACGCCCTTCTTCAGCGCACCGACCTGGCGCCCCTGGGGCACACCGCCGTAGATCTGCGTGGTGAAGAGGCCGACACTGCGCGCGATGGGCTGGATGGTGCGATCGATCTGCAGCGCCAGCTCACGGGTCGGCGCGAGGATCAGGGCGCGCGGGTTGCGGCCGAAAGCCCGGCGCTTGCCGGCCTGCGAGCGGAGGATGCTCTCGACGAGCGGCGCCCCGAACGCGATGGTCTTTCCGGAGCCGGTGCGGCCGCGGGCGAGCACATCGGTGCCGGCGAGGATCGGACCGATCGTGGCGGCCTGGATCGGGAAGGGCGACGCCGCGCCGAGGTCCGCGAGAACCCGCACGATGTTGTCGCCGAGACCGAGATCGGAGAAGGTCGCCCCCTCGACGATGGTGGCCTGGACGGCCTGCGCCTGGAGGCGATCGTGGACGACGTCGACGCGGTCATCCTGAGCGCGCGTGCGCACCGGGCGGGTCGACTGGTCGCGACGGGGACGCTCGTTGTCGAACGACTTCCGCGGACGGTCATTATCGAAGGAGCGACGGGGACGGTCGCTGTCGAACGAACGACGGGGACGGTCGCTGTCGAACGAACGACGCGGACGATCGTTGTCGAACGACTTCCGAGGACGATCGCTGTCGAAAGACTTCCGGGGACGGTCGCCCTCGAAGGAACGGCGCGGACGGTCCTCGTCGAACGAACGGCGCGGACGGTCGTTATCGAACGACTTGCGCGGACGGTCGTCATCGAACGAGCGACGCGGACGGTCATCGCGCGTCGACGGGCGCGCGTCGCCGAACGTGCGGCGGTCGTCGCGCGGCACCCGGTCCATCCGGTCCGTGCGGCCGCGCTCGGGGCGGGCGTCGGCCGGACGGCGTCCGGCACGATCCGCGCTCCCCTGCGTACGGATGCCGCGCGCTTCGTCGCGGCCGACCTTCTCCTGCGCGCTCCACCGACGCTTGGGGGCGGCGTCCTCGGTCTCGGGGCGGTATCCGCGGTGTCCGGGGCTGCGGCTGCCGGCGGGAGCGCCGGAGCGGCCGGGAGCGGACGACTCGGTGCGGCGCTTGCGATCCTGGTAGGACCCCTGCGAACGCTCGCCGTAGCGGGGCTCGAAGTTCTTGGCGGGGCGGCCGCCGGCGGGCTTCTTGTTCTTGGGCATGGTTGTTCCTTCGGTTCTCGCACGAGAACAGCGCCGCGCCCGACGACATCTCAGCCGGATCGCGGTCAAACCCGGGCGCTCGTGGGCCGGGGGCCATTCATGTGATGGTTCATGCGCGCCGATCGACGCTCACCATCGGCCCCAGGGACTCACAGAACTCGGAGCGCAGTACGCGCTTGTCCAGAGCCGACCGCACGAGCCTAGTCCACGCGCCTGAGAGGCCCATCCACGGATCGGAACCGTCAACGGAGGCGAAGATTCTCGCAGCTCGCAACATCGATGACACATACGCGCGCCAGAATGAACCCATGCCCGCGGACGCACGCACTCTTGGCGCTCACTGCGGTGCGCCGTCAAGGCGGCGGGGCACCATTTGGGAGAATGCGACAGCAGCGCGGTACTCTATACCACTTGAAGAGTGCCGGATGACGGAGGCGAGCGGAACAGCCGCCGGAGACGCGCTTCGCGGACGTGCCGATAGGGGGACGCGGCGCTCCTCGATCCCCCTGGCCGCTGACTCACGGTGAGCGAAGTGCACACGACGACCCAATCCGATGCTCCGCTCGAGACGCTCCCCCCTGTGGGTGCGCCCGGACGGATGCCGCGTCGATCCGTCGTCGCCGGCGCACCGATCAACCTCTCGCAGCGCATCTCCACCCTCGCCATCGCCGTCCTCGTGGCCGGTGTCGCACTGGCGATCCTGACCACCCGCGACCACCTGTGGTGGCAGCTGCACTTCTCGCAGCTCGGCACCTTCGGCGACTTCTCCAGCTCCTCCTTCAACGGGGCGGTCATCATCGCCGGAGCCCTCCTCGTGCTCTACGCGGTCTTCCTCGCCGCCGACCTCTCCCACGTCATGACCGTCCGCTCGTCACGGGGTCTCCGCTGGGCCATCGCGTCGGCGGGCCTGCACCTGACGGTCGTCGGTCTCATCCCGATCCCCGTCAGCATGGACATGCACGACCGCGCGGCGGCGGGTCTCGCCCTGTCGTTCCTCGCGATGTTCGCGTTCGCGCTCGGTCTTCGGAAGGTGAGCCTCCGCTTCCGGCTCGGCACCGCGGTCGGCGTGCTGATCATCGCTTCGGGAATGGTCCTGCTGATCCTTCAGGTCATCACCCTCGCCGCGTACGAGGCCATGGCCTTCGGCATCGTCGGTGCCTGGCTTCCGGCGTTGAACCGTGTCGTGCGCGGATGGATGCCGCACGCGAACCACAGCACGCCCGGCCGGCGCACGTCGCGTGTCGTCCCGGGCGCCGAGCCGTCGCGTCGGGCACCCCACCGACCCACCCGCTGCCGTGTGCGCCGCCCGCGGAACCGCGCCTCCATGCCGAACACGCCGCGCACCATCAGCGCCGCCCGGTCGCCCCGGGGCTCTACCCGCCCGACGGCCCCGGCCCGCGCAACGATGAGCGGAGCGCCTCGCCGCACCCGCGCTCGCGCGACGGGGATGACGACCGCCGGTCGCGACCGCAGCCACAGACCCTCGGCGTCGCGCCGACCCTGACGCGACGCCGACCCGGCCCGGTCCCCCGGTAGGTCAGTCCTGCCGCTGCCCATTCCGGTCGTCCTGGTCGTCCTGGTCGTTCTGGTCGCCCCGGTCGTCCTGGTGGTCGTGGTCGTCCTCGACCTCCGGGGCGTGGACGCCTCCCGTGAGGGCATCCTCGGCAGCGGCCTCGGCGGCTCCCGCCGGGGGCTCGGCATCCGTGGACGGCACCTCGACGTCCGGCGACTCCTCGATCACCGGATCGACCGCCGCGAGCGCGGACAGCGAGCCGGGGCCCTCGTCGACCGGGGACTCGAGCGCTCCACCGCTTTCGGCATCCTCGGCGGCGGCCTCGGCGGCTCCCGCCGGGGGCTCGGCATCCGTGGACGGCACCTCGACGTCCGGCGCCTCCTCGATGACCGGAACGGCGACGGTGGCCAGCGCGGTCGCGGTACCCGCCACCACCGGGACACCCGCCGTGTCGGCGACCCCGCGCTCGCGCGCGCGCAACTCGCGGCGGCTCATCGGAGCGACCGGCGCCTCGCTCGCATCCGCAGCGTCACCCTCGGCATCCGTGGAGGAGTCCGCACCGGCCGCGCGTCGCGCGAGACGACGCTCCTTGGCTCCCTCGACGAGGTTGTAGAGGGCCGGCAGTACGAGCAGCGTCAGCAGCGTGGAGGAGATGAGACCACCGATCACGACGATCGCGAGCGGCTGCGAGATGAACCCACCACTGCCGGTGATTCCGAGACCGAGCGGGGTCAGGGCGAGGATCGTCGCGAGCGCGGTCATGAGGATCGGGCGGAGTCGACGCACCGCACCGGCGACCGTCGCCTCGTACGCCGACAGCCCCTTCTCCCGGTACTGGTTGACGAGGTCGATGAGGACGATCGCGTTCGTCACCACGATGCCGATCAGCATCAGGACGCCGATGAGCGACGCGACGCCGAGCGGGATGCCGGTGATGACCTGCAGGATGATCGCTCCGGTCGCCGCGAACGGCACCGAGATCAGCAGCAGCAGCGGCTGGCGGAGCGACTTGAACGTCGCGACCATGACGACGTAGACGATGAGGATCGCCGCGAGCAGCGCGAGGCCGAGCTGAGTGAACGCCTCGTTCTGGTCGGACACCACGCCCCCGAGGGTCGCGTCGGCCGCCGACGGCAGGTCGGCGCCCTCCAGGGCCTCGGTCACCGACTGCGTCGCCTGAGCGAGGTTGTCGGTCGCCGGGGTCACCGTCACGGTCGAGGTGCGGACGCCGCGCTCGGTGGTGATCGAGGTCGGCCCCTGGCTCTCCTCCACCGTCGCGACGTCGGACAGCGGCAGCGGTCCCTGCGCGGTGAAGACCTCGAGGTCGCGGAGCTCGTCGATCGTCGTCGGCGGGTCGACGACCGCGAGGTAGACGGTCAGTCCCGCATCGTCGATCTCGACGCTGCCGATGCGCTGCGGCTGCATCGTGTTGGAGACCAGAGCGCCGACGGCCACCTCGGAGAGTCCGAGCTCGGCGGCGCGCTCCCGATCGACGACGACCGAGATGAACGGAAGGGATGCCGAGAGGTTGCTCGTGACCTGGCTGACGTCGTCGAGCCCGTCCAGGCTCGCGACGACCGCGTCGGTCGCCTCCTGCAGGGTGGTCGCGTCGGGAGCGGTGACGTCGATCTCGATGTCGGTCGATCCGAACCCGCCGTTGCCGCCCGCGATCGTCACGTCGCCGACGTCGTCGAGCCCGTCGATCGCACGCTGGACCTCTTCACGGAGCGCGACCTGGTCGACGCCCGTCTCGGTGGTGATCGAGTAGGTGACGCCGCTGCCCCCGCCGGCGAAGGCGTCACGCAGCGCGTTGCCGCTCGACCCGATCGACACCTGGACGGTCTCGATGCCCTCGATGTCGAGGATCGCGGCCTCGACGGGCTCGGCGGCCGCCGCCTCGGCCTCGAGGCTCGGGGCCTCGCCGATGGACTGGGTCATGGTGAACGTGTTCTGCCCCGAGTCTCCGAGGAAGTTGGTCTTCATCAGCGGCGCGAGGGCGACCGTGCCGGCCAGGACCAGGATCGCGATGCCGAGCGTGGCGAACGAGTGCCGGAGCGTCCAGCGCAGGACCGGGGCGTAGCCCTTCTGCAGACGATCCATCGGTGCCGTGGGGTTCTCGGGGTCGATCTCGCGACCCTGCGCGTCGAGCAGCGGCTTCCCCGGCTTCAGGAACCAGTACGCCAGCACCGGCACGATGGTGAGCGCCACGACGAGGGAGGCCAGCAGCGCGAGGCTCGCCGTCAGCGCGAACGGACGGAAGAGTTCGCCCGTGACGTCGCCGACGAAGGCGATCGGCAGGAAGACGGCGACGGTGGTGATGGTCGACGACGTGATCGCCGAGGCGACTTCGCGGACGGCGCGGACGATGCTCGGGAGCTTGGGGGCGTTTCCGACGTAGTGGCGGCGGATGTTCTCGATGACGACGATCGAGTCGTCCACAACCCGGCCGATCGAGATCGTGATCGCGCCGAGGGTCAGGATGTTCAGGGAGTATCCGAACGCCTGCAGGCCGATGAAGGTGACCAGGAGGCTCGTGGGGATCGAGATCGCCGTCACGAGCGTCGCACGCACCGACAGGAGGAAGACGAGGATCACCAGGACCGCGAAGAGCAGACCGAATCCTCCCTCGACCGCGAGGGTCTCGATCGACTTCTCGATATACGGGGCCTGGTCGAAGATGACGGAGAGCTCCACGCCCGACAGCTGATCCTCGAGCCCGGGGAGTGCGGCGACCACCGCCTGCGACACCTCGACGGTGTTCGCGGCGGGGAGCTTGGTGATGGCGATGGTCAGGGCCGGGTCGCCGTTCACCCGCGAGACCGTGGTGACCGGGTCCCGCTCCTGCACGACATCCGCGACGTCGCCGATCGTCTGCGGCCCCGCCTGGAACTGCGCCTCGTCGCTCGGGACCAGGGGAAGGTTCGCGACCTCCTCGAGGGACGTGATCTTCGATCCCGTCTGCACGGTGAGGGTCTGGGAATCCTCGGTGATCTCGCCGCCGGGGAACAGCACGCCGTTCTGCTCCAGCGCGTCGGTGATGGCCTGCTGGCTGAAGCCGGCCGCGGCGAGGGCTTCGGCATCCGGGGTGATGGTGATCCGCTGCCCCACGCCACCGACGACCTGCGCGGCGTTGACGCCGTCGATGTCCTCGAGCTCGGGGATGACCGTCGAATCGAGGGTGGACTGGATGGTCTCCTCGTCGTCGTAGCCGGTGACGGCGAGCTGGATGACGGGGAAGTCGTCGATGCTCGCGGAGATGACGTTCGGTTCGACGCCGTCCGGCAGCCCGCCCGGGATGCGGTTGATCGCCTGGGTGATCTTCTGCTCGGCCGTGCCGAGATCGGTGCCGTAGGTGAACGAGGCCTGGACGATCGAGGCGTTGGTCGTGCTCGTCGCCGTCGTCGACTCCAGGCCCGGGACCGCCTGGATCGCCGATTCGATCGGCGACGAGACGTCGTTGCTCACGACCTCGGGCGAAGCGCCCGGGTAGGTCGAGACGACGATGAGGGCGGGGAACTCGATCGAGGGGATGAGCTCCTGCTTCAGGGAGTTCAGCGCGATGCCACCGAAGATGGCGACGACGATCGTGACCAGGGCGATGAGCGCCCGGTTCTTGAGGCTGAGGACGGCGAGGTTCGACACGGGAGCCTTCGGGTACGTGTGCGGGTGGTGCGGGGGCGTTTCGATACGCGGATGTATCGAGGGTTCAGTATCCCACGGCGATTCCGGCACCGAGGGCGATTCCGCCCAGGGCGAGCGCGACGGAGAGGACGAGCGTCCCGAGCAGGTTCCCGGCGGTGACGACGAACTCCCGACGTTCGGCGGCGAGCACCGACTCGACCGCCACCGTGCTGAAGGTCGTGTACCCGCCGAGGAGGCCCACGCCGAGCACGAGGAGAAGATCGGGGGGCACGATCGCGGCGCCGAGGCCCGTGAGGAGACCCAGGAGGAACGATCCCGTCGCATTGACGACGAGGATGCCGACAGGGAACTCCGTGCGCGTGCGCGTCGTGATCAGCCGGTCGAGGACGTAGCGTGCGCCCGCGCCGAGTCCTCCGGCGAGGGCGGCGAGGAGGATGAGCCCGAGGTTCACCGCGCATCCTCCGGATCCTCGAGCTCGCCCGGCACGTCGGCGATGCGACGCCCGATGACGAGGCCGACGAACGCGGCGAGGATTCCCCCGAGGACGGATGCCGCGATCAGCAGCGCCGCGGGACCGAGCGCTCCGGGATCCGCGCCGATGAAGGCGGCGGAGGCCACCGCGAACGCGCTGTAGGTCGTGAACCCGCCCATCACGCCGGTGCCGAGGAACGCGCGGGCCTGCGGATGCCGGTCATCGAGCCAGCCCACGACGACGCCGAGGAGGAGGGACCCGGCGATGTTGACCGCAAGCGTCGCCCACGGCAGGGATCGGGCGTCGACCGGAACGAGGAGCATCTCGCGTGCCAGCACGCCGACCGCGCCGCCCGCGATCACGAGACCGAGGGTGCGCACGCTGACGACGGAGCTCACGCGCCCACGTTAGCCCCGCCCCGTCACCGCCCCGGACGCAGCAACGCCCGGATCGCGGACTCCGGCGAGACGGATGTGTCCAGCAGGTGCCCGTCCTTGTACCGCGACCACACCCGCGGGTCGATGTAGGAACTCCGCGCGACCGCGGGCGTGTTCCCGAGGGCGGTCGCGGTCGCCTTCACCGCGAGCACTTCGGCACGCTTGCGCTCGCGGGCGGTGGAGACCTCGCCGATGCGCGCGAGCGCGTCGGCCGCGAGGATCGTGCCGCGGAGAGTCCGGAAGTCCTTCGCCGTGAACGGTCCGCCGGTGAGGGTCCGGACGTAGGCGTTCACCTCGGTCGGCGTCACCGGCACCCGCCGCCGCCCGCGCTCCCATGCGAGCAGTGGGGACGACGGGCGACCCGCCGCCATCAGCGCCACGGCGAGCGCGAGGTCAGCGTCGTCGATCTCGATGTTCTGGCGCTGGCCGCTCTTCCCCGGAAAGCGCAGCGCGACGAGCGTCGCCTCGACCGCGGCGTCCCGACGCTGCAGGGTGGTGAGGCCGCGACTGCCGTGCTTGGTGAAGTACCGCGTGGATCCGATGCGCAGCGCCCCCTGATCGAGGAGGCGGAAGGATGCCGCGAGCACGCGTTCCCGGTCCAGCGCGTCCCGGCGGAGCGACGCGGTGACCCGCGCCCGCGCGCGGGGAAGCGTCTCGGCGAGCGCGAGGGCACGCGTGAACTTGCCCTTGTCACGGCCGGCGGTCCAGTCCGGGTGGTAGATGTATTGGCGCCGCCCGGCATCGTCGGTGCCGACCACCTGGATGTGGCCCCGAGCCTCGCAGCAGATCCACACTTCCTGCCAGGCCGGCGGGATCACGAGGGTCTGCAGACGGGCGCGGTCCCGCTCCGGGACGGCTTTCCCCGAGGCGTCGACGAACCGAAATCCTTCGCCGGCCTTCATGCGGCGGTATCCGGGATCGTCGAACGGACGCACCCGGACGAGCTTCGGCATCCGGATCCCGCTCAGTGATCGCGGAGCATGTCGATCAGCTCCGCCTTCTTCTTGCCCGAGTAGCCGGTGAGATCGAGTTCCTTCGCGCGGGCGCGGAGGTCCGACACCGTCCAGTCCTCGTACGAGCCGGCGGCGCCGCCGCGTTCGCCGACGGCGCCGCGTCCGTCGCGTGCGGCGGCGTTCGAGATGCGCGCGGCCTTCTCTTTCGAGGCTCCGTCCTTACGGAGCTCTTCGTAGAGCTCCGGATCCTTCAGACTGTTCGATCCGCGATCGTCGGGCACGATTCCGCTCCTTCCCGGGACGCACCCACGGCGTCCCGATGATCCACACGGTAGATCCGTCGACGCGAGCGGGGAGGGCCTTGACAAGCGCTCGGCCCTCACTCCTGGACCGGCATTATCGCGTGATATCACCGGCATGGATCCGTCGTCAAGCCCCTCCCGGCGCACTCACGGCGATGCCAGAGTCTTCTCAGTGCCCACGAGGCACGCCGGTACGCAACCCGCGTGCCTCCGCCGGAGAAGGAGAACTTCCATGAACCTCGCACTCATCATCATCATCGTGGTCGCGATCGTCCTTGCCATTGTCGGCGGGCTGAACAGCGCCCTCCAGTGGCTGCTGTGGGTCGCCCTCATCGTGGGCGTCATCGCGCTGATCGTCTTCCTGTTCCGAGTCATCCGCGGCGGCGCCCGCACCTGACCTCGGTCTCGAGACGACGGATGCCGTCCCCTTCGGGGGGCGGCATCCGTCGTTTGCGCGGAGCCCCTTGACCAACGCGATATATCGTGTTTTACTTCTCACACGCGATATATCGCGATGGATGCCGCTCCGATCGGACCGCGGCGCGACACATGGGAGAGAACATGACCCTGGAGAAGTGGCTCATCCACCCGGGCGAGACGCGCGTGATCGACATCGACGACGTGCGCACGCTGAAAGTCGGCCTCGTCGGCGGGCAGATCGATGTCATCGGCCACGACGAGCCCGGGATGCGCATCGAGGTGCACAACGTCACGGTGAAGGATCTGCGCATCGAGGCCACCGGCGACGCCGTCGAGATCGACCACCCGCAGCTGCGGTGGGACAACTTCCTCGAGGTGTTCCGCAACTTCGGCGCCGGCGGCCCGAAAGCCGAGATCAGCGTCGCCGTCCCCCGCTCGATCGCCCTCACCCTCGGCGTCGTCTCGGCCAGTGCCCTCGTCGCCGGCCTCCGCGAGGACGCGCGCCTGAACACCGTGTCCGGCGACATCATCGTCGACGGCCTCGACGGCGACCTCTCCGTCAACGCCGTCTCCGGCGACGTGCAGGTGCGGGAGCTCGTCGGCGCCCTCACCGCCAACAGCGTGTCGGGCGACGTCGCGGCCACTGGGATCCTGCGCTCCGCCACGATCGACACCGTGTCGGGCGCGATGCTCGTCGACACGAGCGGCCCCGTCCAGCGCATCAGCCTCAACACCGTCGGCGGCGAGTCGACCGTCCGCATGGACGAGGGGTACCCCGCCAACTACGTGGTGCGCAGCGTCAGCGGACGCGTGCAGATCGACGGCATCGTCCACTCCGGTCAGGGCTCGCTTCCGACCACCAGCTACGCCGGATCGGTGGGCGAGCTCAGCGGCTCGTTCGCCGACGTGCGGGCGAACTCCGTCGCGGGGGCCATCACGGTCCTGCGGCGTCCGCCCGTGACGGATCCGGTCGCGCCGGACATGCCGCACGACGTCGCCGACGGCGGAGCCGACGACGGAGGTCAGCCGTGAGCCCCGTGTTCTCGCACGGCGACCTACGGCTCTACCTGCTGAACCTCCTCGACGAGGGTCCTCGGCACGGCTACGACATCATGCAGGCCCTCGCCGATCGCACCGGCGGCACGTACACCCCGAGCGCGGGGACGATCTATCCGCGGCTGGCGAAGCTCGAGGAGGAGGGGCTCGTGACGAAGAGCGTCGACGGCCGCAAGACCGTCTATGCGATCACGGATGCCGGTCGCGCCGAGGTCGCCTCCCGCGCCCACGAGCTCGAGGGCATCGAGGCGGGCCTCGCCGACTCGGTCCGGCTGATCGCCGACGAGGTGCGCGGAAGCGTCCGCGAGGCGATGCGGAGCCTCCGCGCCGACCTCGCCGCCGCCGGTCGCGACCAGCAGACGCAGGAGACGCCGAGCGCCCGTGACGACGATCCGCGCTCCCGCAGCCGGGAACAGGTGAGCCGGGCGGATGCCGCGGTGAACGAGTTCCGGGCACGGGTGCGCAGCGACCTCCGGGCGCACGTCGCGCGCGGCGGAGACCTCGCCGCCGACGTCGTCGACGACCTGGCGGCTCAGCTCGACCGCATCGCACGCGACATCTCGCGGACGCTGCGGGGCTGAGCGTCCTCAGGCAGGCCAGAGATCCTCGTCGTCCCGCAACGGCTCACCGAGCGGGACGACGAGGATCGGCCGCTGCTGCCGATGCGCGAGCCGGGCGGCGACCGAGCCGGTGAAGAACTCGCGGATCGATTCGCCGAGACCGCGCCTGCGTGTGCCGACGACGAGCATCCGCGCCTGGATCCGGTCCGCGAACTGGCGCATCGCCATCGCCGGATCGCCGACGAGCTCATGCGCCGACCAGCGGATGCCGGCACCGACGAGGAGATCGGCCGCGGCCGCCTCGATCCGCATCAGGTCGTCGCCGTCGCCGGTGATGTTCAGGTCGATCGGGGCGGAGTGGACGTAACCGTCGGGGTCTTCATAGGTGACAAAACGGGTCACGTCGACGTACACGACCGCCAGCGGCGCACCGTGCAGACGGGCGTATCTCGCCGCTTCCTTGAGCACACGCGGCGGTTGATCGGGGATGACCCCCACGACCACCGCTCCCCGCAGCGCCTCGACGTCCAGGGTGTCTCCTCGATCGACGGATGCCTCGTCAGTCATGCGTCATCGCCCCATTCCGGTATGGTGTGCCCAGCCGCGGGTGACCCCGGGGCTCCGTGATATCCTGAACGCTACTCTTACCGGTCCAATCCGGATTCGTGAATACCCGGGTCAGCGGCTCTTCAGCCCGCGCCCGCGACTCAGATCGTGAGGGGGTCTCGCATGGGGCGTGGCCGTCAGAAGGCGAAGCACACAAAGATCGCCCGTGAACTGAAGTACGACACCTACAGCGTGAACTACGCTGCGCTGGAGCGTGAACTCGGTCACCCGTCGGACGACGACGCGTACGTCGACAAGTGGGCCGATCAGTACGAAGACGAAGACGAAGACGAGCTCGAGAAAGCCTGATCTTCGCGAGAAGCCGCCGTCACCACCGGTGAGGGCGGCTTTTCTCGTGCCCGCGTGGTGTCCGGACGGCGGGACTCGCTGTCAAGTGGTTGCCGCCACGGCGCCCGAACCTGTTCGATGGAGGCTCGGGCGAGGGGAGAGCCGTGCACGATCCTGACTTCACCATCGGCATCGAGGAGGAGTACCTCCTCGTGGACCGCGAGACGCGATCTCTGGCGGAGGCCCCCGAGGGCTTCCTCGACGGTCTGGTGGCCGAGCTCGGCGACCAGGTGAGTCCCGAGTACAAGCAGTGTCAGGTCGAGATCGGCACGCGGGTGTCGGCGACCATCGGCGACGCCCGCGACGATCTCCGCCGTCTCCGCTCCGCGGTCTCGACCCATGCCGAGAGGCACGGGCTCTCGCCGATCGCGGCGGCCTGCCATCCGTTCGCGGATTGGAAGCACGCGCACCACACCGACAAGGAGCGCTACCGCGGCCTCGAGCGCGACCTCGCCGGGGTCGCACGGCGCCTGCTGATCTGCGGCAACCACGTGCACGTCGGGATCGGCGACAACGCGCTGCGAGCCGACCTCATGAACCAGATGTCGTACTTCCTGCCGCATCTGCTCGCACTGTCGGCATCCTCGCCGTTCTGGCAGGGCCAGGACACCGGTCTCGCGTCTTATCGGATCTCGGTCTTCGACAACCTGCCGCGCACGGGATTGCCGCCCGAGTACGTCAGCTGGGTCGAGTACCAGCGATCGGTGGCGGTGCTCACCGATCTCGGTGTCATCGAGGACCCCACGAAGATCTGGTGGGACATCCGACCTTCCCACCGATACCCGACGCTGGAGACGCGAATCATGGACGTCTCACCGCGGATGGAAGACACCCTGGCCCTCGCCGCGCTCGATCAGGCACTTCTGCGGATGCTGTGGCGCCTGCGCACGAAGAACCAGCGGTGGCGGGTCTACGACCGCTTCCTCGTCGGAGAGAACCGGTGGCGCGCTCAGCGCTACGGCGTGACCGAAGGGCTGATCGACTTCGGCGCGGGAGAGATCATTCCCTTCCCGGAGCTCGCGACGCAGCTGATCGAACTCGTCGAAGAGGATGCCGAGGCGCTCGGGTGCACCGAGGAGGTGCGTCGCATTCAGCAGATCGCCGACACCGGCACCTCGGCGACCCGACAGCGCGCCGTCGCCGCGGGTGTGGAGACCGCCGGCTCCGATCCGGGCGCGGCGATGGCCGCGGTCGTCGACAGCCTCATCGCCGAGTTCCACGAGGACCTGTAGCGAGAGGCATACCGTCACGCGCCGTGCAGCGTCTCTCCCCGCTCGAGCATCCGCACGTACTCGGCGACGCGGGCCGCGCGCGTTTCGGGGCGCTTGAGGTTGCCGATGCGGAACGACATCGCGAATCGGTTCTGAGCCGACTGCGCCGCGAATGCCGCGGCGACCTTCGGGTCGGCATCCAGTGCAGCCTGCAGCTCGGGAGGGATGTCGCCATCGCGTTGCCGATACGCGGCATCCCACCGCCCGTCGGCTTTGGCGCGGTCGATCTCCGCCTGGCCCTGCGGCCGCATGCGCCCTTCCTCGATCAGTCGCGTGACGTGGCCGATGTTCACCTTCGACCACAGACTGCGGGGACGGCGCGGAGTGAAGGCCTGGAGGAAGTAGTCCGCGTCCAACGACTGCTTCTGCCCGTCGATCCACCCGAAGCACAGGGCGACGTCGAGGGCCTCGGCGTACGTGATGCCGGGCTTGCGTGTGGCCGTCTTGCGCAGACGCAGCCGCACACCGTCGGGGCCGGGGTCGCCCTCCAGCCACTGCTCCCACTCATCGACGGTGTCGACATGCAACTCGGGCTTGTCGTGGTGGGCGACCATCCTCGAACGGTACCCCCTCGCGCCGACACCGCTCGGCGCGACCGACGATTCCGAACGGGGTCAGGGGCAGTACATCAGCGGCTTCGGGCCCGAGCGGTCGAAGGTGTGGGCGCTCACGGGATGACCGCACAGCGGGCAGGCGCGCTCCGCCCGCACTTCCGCGGAGGGCGGCGGCGTGGTCTCGTACGGACCGACGGACGCCGGACCGGCGACCTGGATGAGCCGGGCGTTCACGTAGGCGTACCAGCCGCCGGCGGCCTTCACCCGCTCACGAAGGGAAAACTGCTCGCCCTCCTGCTTCTTGTCTCTGCGCATATCATTAGCGTACTAAACATCTACGGGCTTATAGGATCGTTCCATGAATCCCGCCCCTGCCGGTGCCGATACCGACGACCTGCTGCGGCTGGAGAACCAGCTCTGCTTCGCCATCGTCACCGCCGCGCGCAACGTCGTCGCGATCTACCGGCCGATCCTCGAACCGCTCGGCCTCACGCACCCGCAGTACCTGGTGATGCTGGCCCTCTGGGAGCAGTCGCCCCGATCGCTGGGAGACCTCGCCCTGGAACTGGCGATGGAGCCGGCGACCCTGTCACCGCTGGTGAAGCGGCTCGAAGCCCAGGGACTCGTCACCCGTGCGCGCCGACCCGCGGATGAACGCGTCCTGGACATCTCGCTCACCTCCGAGGGGCGCGAGCTCCGCCGCCGGGCCGTGCGGGTTCCCGCCCAGGTGCTCGAGGCCGTGGGGATGGATGCCGCGGAACTCGCCCCGCTGCGAGACGGACTGAGCGCTTTCGCCGGCCGCCGCCGCACCGGCGGCTGACCCGCCGATCCGCGACCTCCACGGCTACCGCTCGGCGGAGGCGATTCCGAGCCACGTGTGCCGGTTCCTCCACCAGCACCAGCCGAGCTTCGGCGCACCCCGGCGGTCCTTCCCGTCCCGACCGGTGCCCGACGCGTTCCACAGCGCGGGGGTCCGTGCGTCGTATGCGACACCGTCGCCGGCGCGCGCGAGCGGCTTCGCTCTCCTCGAGCCGATCGTCATGAAGCAGTGGTCGGCTTCGATGATCTCCGGGTGGGTGATGGCCCAGCTGAGGCCCTCGTGAAGCGCGAGCCCGCGTCGCCCCGCCGCCGTGATCCGAGGCAGCGCTTCCTCCGGTGAAACGTTCCGCAGGTCATCTCCCCGCTCGACGCCGTGCACGAGGTACAGCGGATGACCGGGGAGCTCGAACCCCGAGGGCAGGAAGTCGTCGACATCCGTCATGTCCTCCACGACGAAGCCGGGCTTTCCCTCCCGGGTCATCAGTGGCGCGAGTCCGGATGCCGGGAACCACGCCGGATGGAGCCCGACGAGCGACGTCTCGCCCCTCGGCGGCGCCGCGCGCAGGAGCGCGGCCGCCGCCGCGACCACCGCGTGGTCGCGGCGCGCCGCATCGAACAGTCCGAGTGACTCCAGGATGTCGAGCTGCTCGATCACCGCCTTCGTCACGTGCGCCATGCTCCCCCTCGATCGCCGGAATACGACCCGTTCCGCAACGCGTGCGTCGCACGCGCTATTCCCGGGCGGGGGTCAGGACTCCTGCGAGCCCTCGACCCAGGCGAGGTACTCGTCGCTGACGGTGCCGGTGATGTAGCGGCCGTCGAAGCAGCTCATGTCGAGGTCCTCGACGTCGGGCGATCCCTCGAGGATCGCCGCCTTCAGGTCTTCGACCTCTTGGTAGACCATGTAGTCCGCGCCGAGCTCCTCGGCGATCTCGGGGATCGTCCGGCCGTGGGCGACGAGCTCGTGACGGGAGGGCATGTTGATGCCGTACACGTGCGGGTACCGGACAGGAGGCGCCGCCGAGGCGAACGTGACGGTGGCGGCACCGGCATCCCTCGCCATCTGGATGATCTCCTTCGACGTCGTGCCGCGGACGATGGAGTCGTCGATGAGGAGGACGTTCTTGCCCTTGAACTCGCTCGACATCGCGTTGAGCTTCTGGCGCACGCTCTTCTTGCGCACGGCCTGCCCGGGCATGATGAACGTCCGGCCGACGTAGCGGTTCTTATAGAAGCCCTCGCGGTACTCGATGCCGAGCTTCCGAGCGACCTGCATCGCGGCCGGCCGCGCCGAGTCGGGGATCGGCATGACCACGTCGATCACTCCGGGAGGGGTGTACTTCGCGATCGTGTCCGCCAGGCGCTCCCCCATCCGCAGACGCGCCTCGTAGACCGAGATGCCGTTCATGATCGAGTCGGGACGGGCGAGGTAGACGTACTCGAACGAGCACGGAACGAGCTTCGGGTCGGTCGCGCACTGCCGGGTGTGCAGGTTGCCCTCGAGGTCGATGAAGACGGCCTCGCCCGGTTCGACGTCTCGGACGACCTCGAACTCGCCGTTCTCCAGCACCAGCGACTCGCTGGTGACGACCCATTCGTACGAGCCGTCGGCGTTGCGTCGCGTGCCGAGGATCAGCGGACGGATGCCGAACGGATCACGGAACGCCAGCAGACCGTATCCCGCGATGAGCGCGATCGCCGCATACGACCCCTCGGCACGCTCGTGGACGCGCGTGACGGCCTGGAAGACCTGCTCCGGATCGAGGTCCGGACCCGAGATCACGGTCTGCAGCTCGTTCGCGAGGACGTTCACGAGCAGCTCGGTGTCGGAGCTGGTGTTGAGGTGCCGTCGGTCCTTGCGGAACAGCTCCTCGGTCAGCTCACGCGTGTTGGTGAGGTTGCCGTTGTGCACCAGCACGATGCCGTACGGGGCGTTGACGTAGAAGGGCTGCGCCTCTTCTTCGCTGGATGCCGTGCCCTTGGTCGCGTAGCGGACGTGGCCGAGGCCGAGGTTGCCGAGGAGGGAGCGCATGTCGCGGGTGCGGAAGCCCTCACGCACCTGGCCCTTCGCCTTGTGGACGTGGAACACGCCGCTCGGCTCGGCCGTGGCGATCCCGGTGGAATCCTGGCCGCGATGCTGGAGGAGGAGCAGGGAGTCGTAGATCTCCTGGTTGACGGACCCACGGCCCACCATCCCGACAATTCCGCACATGGGTGTTGCTTCGCTCCGATGGTTGGGTCAGCGGGTGGCGCCGGCGGCGCCGTCCGAATACGTTCCGACGAGGCGCACCGCTCCGCCGTCGACGCCCTTGGCGCCCTGCTCGAAGTCGCCGTCGGGGAGGGCCCCGTCGCGGACGACACCGACCTGCCAGGCGTCGAGACCGGAGGTGGCCAGCTGCGCGATCGCGGCATCCGCCCGATCCGCGTCGACGACGGCGAGGAAGCCGATGCCGAGGTTCCAGGTGGCTTCCGTCGCGGCCAGGTCGAGCCCGCCGAGGTCGGCGAGCACGCGGAAGACCGGCGACGGCGACCAGGTCGACCGGTCGACGTCGACCCACGAGCCGCGGGGCAGCACGCGGGCGAGGTTGGCTGCGATGCCGCCTCCGGTGACGTGGCTGAGGGAGTGCACGGCGTCGCCGGTCTCGTCGAGGAGGCGCAGGAGCGGCGAGGTGTACAGACGGGTGGGCTCGAGGAGCGCCTCGCCCCACGTCATACCGAAGTCGGCGGCGTTGTCGCCGTACTGGATGCCGGCGCCGGCCACGATGTGACGCACGAGCGAGTAGCCGTTGGCGTGCAGGCCGCTGGAGGAGATGGCGAGGACCGCATCGCCGGTGCGCACGCGCTCGGCGCCGAGGACCTTGTCGGCCTCGACGACGCCGGTCGCCGCGCCCGCGACGTCGTAGTCGTTCACCCCGAGGAGGCCCGGGTGCTCGGCCGTCTCGCCGCCGACGAGGGCGGTGCCGGTCTCGGCGCAGCCCTCGGCGATGCCGCGGACGATGTCGGCGATGCGCTCCGGGAAGACCTTGCCGCACGCGATGTAGTCGGTCATGAAGAGCGGAGCGGCCCCCACCACGACGATGTCGTCGACGACCATGCCCACGAGGTCGCGCCCGATCGTGTCGTGCTTGTCGATCGCCTGGGCGATCGCGACCTTCGTGCCCACGCCGTCCGTGCTGGTGGCCAGCAACGGCTTGGTGTAGCCGCGGAGCGCCGAGGCGTCGAACAGGCCGGCGAAGCCGCCGACACCGCCGAGGACCTCGGGTCCGTGCGTCTGACGCACCGCGGACTTCATCAGTTCCACGGCGAGATCGCCCGCTGCCGTATCGACTCCGGCTCGGGCGTAAGGGTTTTCGGGGGTGTCTCGAGAGGGTGAGGCCACGGGCTACAGCCTAGCGGCGGCGCGGGGCCCTTGCCGTCCCGCTACCGTCCGCGAGCGGGAGGCGGGCCGCCTTCGCGGCTCATCCCGATCGGCTCTGATCGGGTCTGCTGACCTTCTCGACGAGAAGGCAGCGACATCACAGCCACCCAACCCCGACCGTCCGGGAAGCCGGGGCACGTCACATGGGCTGTGCTGCGGGCGTGTCGAGTGGGTAGTCCAGGGGCGACGCAGAAGCGTCGACGCGACGTGCAGAGAGGTGGTTCCAACCGAGCGCTAGGACACAAGCTACAGGCATGGCGATAGGTCAGGAACGGCGTCGCTGCCTGCGCAGGAGGGAGCGCAGAGTCTCGGCGTTCGCGTAGCCGACCCGTAGCGCGATCTCGGCGGAGGTGAGGTCCGTGGTTGCTGAGAGGTGCCGAGCTCGTTCGATGCGAAGCCGTTGGACGAAGCCGAGCGGAGTGAGGTTGAGCGCCGCACGGACTCGTCGTTCGAGGGTGCGCCGGCTGGTGCCGAGCGACTGCGCGACGAAGGCGACGTCGAACGGTTCGTCCAGGCGGGCGCGCACGAAGCGTTCGAACTCGACGACGATCGGGTCCTCGTGCCGGAGATGTTCGTAGGCGACGAAGGCCGCCTGCGACGGGCGCTCGTCGATGATGAGGAGCTTGGCGACATGTTGGGCCAGGTCGGGGCTGATCGATCGCACGAGTGAGAGCGCGAGGTCGATGTGGGCGAACGCGGCGCCGGCGGTGACGAGGTTCCCGTCGACCACGACCATGGTGTCGAGATCGAGGGCGACGGTCGGATAGCGCTTCAGGAACTCCGGCCCCAGGAACCAGCTGGTCGTCGCCCGCCGATGATGCATCCGTCCGGTCTCGGCGACAGCGAACACGCCGGTGCACGCCGCGGCGATCCGGGTGGTCGCCTCGTCGAGGCGCCCGAGCGAGGCGATGACCGAACGAGCATCTCGGCTCTGGAGGACGTCGTTGGTAGCGGCGGCCGTAAGGGTTCCAAGCGCAGGGACGACGACCACGTCGAACTCTCCGGACTCCGACAGCGGGTGGTCCACCGTCAGGGTCATCGATGCCGTCGTGGTCACTCGCCGTTTCGGCCCGAGGATGGCGAGTTCGATCGGGTCGATCCGCGGGTCGACATCGCCGCGGGCTCCGTCGGCCACCCGCACGATGTCGATGATCGACGCGACCGCCGAACCGAAGCAGCCGTCGATCGCGATCAGTCCGATACGCATGGCGTGAATGATAGCAATACTGCCGTATACGCCACTCCCCACCGGCCCTCGCTCGTCATACGCTGAACTCGCTTCACCAAGAAACCTCGACACCTAGGAGAGTCCCTCATGTCCACACCCGCATCACTTCCGTATGCCTTCGTCGCCAAGATCGTCGCGGCCGATGGACAGCACGACGCGCTCGCTGATCTGCTCTCCGGCGCTGTCGCACTCGCCAACGAAGAAGCAGGAACGATTGTCTGGTTCGCGGTCAGGACCCACGCCGACACCTTCTGGATCTTCGATGCATTCCCCGACGAGGCCGCTCGCGACGCCCATGCCAACGGCGCCATCGTCGCAGCCCTGATGGCCAACCAGCACCTCCTCGGCGCAGCACCCGAGATCCTGGCGGCCGACGTCCTCGCGTCCAAGCTCCCGTAGTCCGGGAACGCACGAGACAATCGCGCCCCGCCGAGTCGGTCCGCAGATAGACGTCGAGGTCTCCCGACGATGGAGGTTCCTACGCCATCCATCCGAAAGACCTCGACGTGTCCGACGCTACCCCGCCGGCCGGCTTCGGCCGCCCTGACCTGACCGCCTTCGCTCGACTCGACGGCCTCGGTCTGAGCGTGATCGGGCAACGACTTGAACCGGATCGTGCGGTCCTCGCGTGCCGCTGGGCTGGTGACCGACCGTGCTGGAAGTTGTAGTGCGCCGCTACCGCGGTGCCGACTGCGGACACGTGTGTCGACAAATACGTCACGGTGGTCATCGACCTCACCCCGGTCCGCGATGGCGCCGGCCCAGCAAGGCTGCTGCGCTCCGGCGCGGACCTGTTCACCGACAAGCAGAGCGACAGGCTACGCGCGCTGTTCGTTGATGACGCTACCGAGGCGCTCAACGGACGGCTCGAACACCTGCGCGGCTCCGCACTCGGGTTCCGCAACCTGACCAACGACATCGCCCGAAGCCTGCTCGAGACCGGCGGCTTCAGACCCCAACTCCTACACCCCCGATTGGGATGAGCCGGCAATACACTGGTGCGCATGGGCGCGGCCGGGGCTCCGGAGTGGCTGATCCGCGAAGATGCCGGTCAGCCGGTGCTCCTCGCCCTCTACCTGCGCCAGGTGCTCGGCATCCGCTCTCCGGACGAGCTTCCGCACCTGCGCGGGATCCCGCCGCGACCGGTCGAGCGCGACGAGGACGCGCAGGCGGTCCTCGAGCGTCAGTGGCGGGAGTACTGGGCGATGACGGTCGAGCCGCAGGCCCACCCCTCCCCCGTGCCCCTGGATCTGGTCGACGAGTACGACACCCTCCTCGCGCTGCCCGTCGAGGGGTTCGACGAGCTGCGCGCGGAGCTCAGCGGGCACGGATCCGAAGCCCTCGCGTTCGCGCAGTCGGCGCACGCGCGTTACCGGCGCGACGGCCACGTCGGCAGCGGAAGCGCCTACCGCGCCTACGCGAGCGCGATCGCCGAGTACGAGCGGCAGATCGGTCGCCGGGCGCACTCGTTCGAGTTGAACGTGCAGGTACTGCCCCTCGCGCAGCGCGGCGTGTGGTGGATCGGCTCACTCACGATCGCGGTGACCGACTCGCTGCGCGGTGACGTCGTCGCGTTCGACGCGGCGATCCACCCGATCATCGCCGAGCTGGCCTGACGGGAACGATCCGTCAGGCGCGGTCGTCGTCCGGGGCGATCTGGATCGCGTCGTGCTCGACGGTGACCTCCCGCGCGCGCCGGTTGGAGGCGCGGTCGAAGATCAGCGCCACGACGCCGCCGAGGGCGACACCGATCGGGATGCAGATGAGCGCGATGAAGCCGAAGACCTGGGTCTGCGAGTACTCGAATCCGGTGTTGCGACTCACGGCCTCCGTGCCGTTGAACGCGAAGGTCAGGATGAGGGCGGCGAGGATGCCGAGTCCGGCGCCGGCGATGAGGAACACCGAGATCTTCGGTGCGCGGCGGAGCTGGAGGGTCTCGGACCGCGCACGGTAGGGCTCGGGCGCGGAGTCGCGCGGGTGCATCGGGTCGTCGGCCATGCCTCCATTATCCCTTCGGGGCGTCGGGGGCCGGGCCGCCGGCGGGAGGGCCGTCAGGACGGGGCGCCCGTGGGGGACGCGGCGGGGGTGGCGCGAGGTCGGCGGCGTCGCGCACCCAGCGGGGTGGGTCGTCGCCGACGGGCGAGGTGAGATCGTCGTGCAGGGTCGTGGCGTGCTCGGCGATGACCGGCGAGGTGCGAAGACCCACGAAGCGGTCGAGCACGATCGCCAGGACGCTCGTGACGAGCAGCCCCAGCCCGATACAGAGGGCCGCGAGGACGCCGAAGACCCGGAGGTACCCCGACGGACCGTTCGAGAGCGGCCCCCCGGGAGGCGCGGTGAACCCCGCGACGACCGTGAGGATGATCGCCATCGCGAGGCCGCCAAAGAGTCCGATGAACAGGAACCGTCCGACCCGCGGCGCGCGCCTCACACCGAGCGAGACCCACTCCTCGTCGACGACGTGCTCGTGCCGGGAGCGGTCGTCATCGTCTGCTGCGCCTGTGCGCGCGCGTGCCATGGGTTCATTGTGGCACCGGGTGCACGGGCACGGGCCGGTCGCGCGGCATCCGTTCCGGCGCTGTTCACGGATGCCGCGCGCCCGGCCGGAGCCCGCTCAGGGCCGGAGCGGCAGCAGAGCGGAGAGGTCGGCGCGCACGCCGGAGGCGGCGATGCGTCCGGACGCGGCGGCGTCCGACCAGGATTCGGCGCCGGTGGCGAGGGCGACCCAGGTGTCGGCATCCGTCTCCACGACGTTCGGCGGCGTCCCGCGGGTATGCCGCGGACCCTCGAGCACCTGGACCGCACCGAACGGCGGCACGCGCACCTCGACGCTGTTGCCGGGCGCCTTCTCGGCGAGGAGCTGCAGGAGATAGCGGACCGCGGTCGCGCGCGTGGGCCGGTCGGTCGACCCCGAGGCGAGGGCGGCGAGCGCGGCACGTCCGTCGTCGGTGGTGATCTTCCGCGGAGGCATCTCTTCACCGTACTCGCGCCCGACGACCCCCTCGCTAGGCTGGCGGGGTGAGAATCCTGGTCCTCGGTTCGGGCGCGCGCGAGCACGCCATCGTCCTCGCACTGCGGGGGGAGGACGTCGCGCACGAGATCTATGCCGCTCCGGGCAACGCCGGAATCGCCCGGGATGCCGAGATCGTCGCACTCGATGCGAACGACCCGGTCGCGGTGACGGCGTTCGCGAATGAGCGTCACGTCGACCTCGTCGTCATCGGGCCCGAGGCTCCCCTCGTCGCGGGCGTCGCCGACGCGCTGCGGGAGCGGGGCATCCCCGTGTTCGGTCCGGGGCGCGCCGCCGCGCAGCTCGAGGGATCGAAGACCTTCGCCAAGCGCATCATGGATGCCGCGGGCGTGCCCACCGGCCGTGCCGTGCGCGCCGCCACCCTCGCCGAGGTCGAGAAAGCCCTTGACGACCTGGGCGCGCCGCACGTGGTCAAGGCCGACGGACTCGCGGCCGGCAAGGGCGTCATCGTCACCTCCGACCGCCAGGCCGCCCTCACCCACGCCGCCGAGTACCTCCCGTCAGGCGCCGTGCTCGTCGAGGAGTTCCTCTCCGGCCCCGAGGTGTCGCTCTTCTTCCTCAGCGACGGCGACCGCGTGCTCCCCCTCAGCCCCGCGCAGGACTTCAAGCGTCTCAGCGACGGCGACGCCGGCCCCAACACCGGGGGCATGGGCGCCTACTCGCCGCTCCCCTGGCTCGCCGAGCGCTTCGGCAGCGAGGCGGCCTTCGTCGACCTGGTCACGCACGACGTCGCCGAACCCGTCATCCGTCAGCTGGATGCCGAGGGCACGCCCTTCATCGGACTGCTCTACGCGGGCCTCATTCTCACCGACGCGGGCGTGAAGGTCATCGAGTTCAACGCCCGTTTCGGAGACCCCGAGACCCAGGTCGTGCTCCCCCGACTCGTCGATCCGCTGTCGCAGCTGCTGCTGTCGGCGGCATCCGGTCACCTCGAGGACGAGCGTCGCCCCGTCTTCTCCGATCGCGCCGCGGTCACCGTCGTGCTCGCGAGCGAGGGGTACCCCGTCGCCCCGCAGACGGGCCGCGAGATCACCGGAACGGATGCCGCGGCATCCGTCGACGGCGTGCACCTCGCCCACGCGGCCACGGCCGACGACGACGGCACGCTCCGCGCCACAGGCGGACGGGTGCTCAACGTCGTCGCCGTCGGCGAGACGTTCCGCGAGGCGCGGACCGCGGTGTACACCGCGGTCGAGCGCATCGGTCTCGAGGGCGGCCAGTACCGCCGAGACATCGCCGCCGCCGTCGCCGGCGGCTGACGGCTCGCGCTCCGGTCAGCGCCCGAGCGCGACGGCGATCACGACGCCGAGGGCGAGGAGACCCGCGGCGACGACGAAGCCGAGCAGCACCGCCAGCAGCGCACCGCCTGGGAGTGCCGCGCGGTCACCGTCGGCGGCCAAGACGCGGGCAGTGGCGCGGTAGCGCCGATCGGCGCGCCACCACAGCCAACCGGCGAACATCAGCCCCAGCACGGCCGGCGTCAGCCACACGAGCGAACCGAGGGCCTCCGGCAGCACCCGCACGGCGATCAGCGACCCGACCCCGATCGCGAGTGCCGTCCGCCGCCAGGCCAGGGCCGTGCGTTCGGGCTGCAGACCCGGATCGAACAGGGGCGTGCTCATCGCCACAGGATGCCGAGCAGCACGAGGAGCCCGACGACGACGACGACGATCGCGAGCGCGGCGCTGGTGTGCGCGCCGGGGAGCGGGTGACCGGCGCGGAGGGCGCGCTCGGTGCGCATCCACTCGACCCACGCCCAGATCGGCAGGGCGAGCCCCGCGACCACCAGCACGAGGGACGCCGCGAGGCGGAACCCCGCCTGCAGATCGAGCCCCAGCGCCTCGAGGGCGACGCCACCGGCGATGAGGGCGAGCGCAGTCCGGGTCCACGCGAGGAACGTGCGCTCGTTGGCGAGCGTGAACCGCGCATCCGGCTCGGTGCCCACGCGGAACACCGAACGGGGGAAGCGGGTGCGGGTCACGGAAGACACGCTAGCGCGGGCGGCATGCGCGCAATGGGAGGATGGGCGGGTGAGTGAAACCCTCGACCTCCCCGGCTGGCGTCACGTGTACTCGGGGAAGGTCCGCGACCTCTACGTCCCCGAAGACGCCGCCCGCGACGCGACCACCGCCGAGCGGATGCTCGTCGTCGCGAGCGACCGGGTGAGCGCCTTCGACCACGTGCTCTCCCCCGGCATCCCCGAGAAGGGTGTTCTGCTGACGACGCTGAGCCTGTGGTGGTTCGACCGCCTCGCGGGCGACGACGGCGGCCGCGACATCCCGAACCACCTTGCGGCGAGCCGGGTGCTCACCACCGCATCGACGACGGATGCCGACGCGGTGCGCGGCCTCATCCCGCCGGCCGTCGCCGGCCGGTCGATGATCGTGAAGGGCCTCGACATGCAGCCGGTCGAGTGCGTCGTCCGCGGCTACCTGACCGGGTCGGGCTGGGCGGAGTACCGCGCCAACGGCACCGTGTGCGGCATCCATCTCCCCGAGGGCCTCTCCAACGGCGACCGCCTCCCGGAGCCGATCTACACGCCCGCCTACAAGGCTCCGCTCGGCGAGCATGACGAGAACATCTCGTACGAGCAGACCGTCGAGCTCGTCGGCGCCGACCTCGCCGCCCAGCTGCGCGACCTGTCGCTGGAGATCTACGACCGCGCCGCCCGCACCGCCGAGGAGCGCGGGCTGATCCTCGCCGATACGAAGTTCGAGTTCGGCCTGGACGACGCGGGCGTCCTGACGCTCGCCGATGAGGTGCTCACGAGCGACTCGTCACGGTACTGGGACGCCGAAGCGTGGAAGACCGGCCACAGCGCCGCCGAGCGGATGGCGAGCTTCGACAAGCAGATCGTCCGCGACTGGCTCGCCGCCAATTGGGACCGCACCGGCGAACCGCCGACCCTGCCGCTCGAGATCGTCGAGCGTACGGCCGACCGCTACCGCGAACTGCTTCAGCGCCTCACCGGCTGGTGAGGACGCGCCCGGCAACGGTCGTCAGACCGAGTCGCGGGGGATGAGCTCGGTCTCGAGGATCGTCACGTGCGGCGCCTCGCGTCCGGCGAGGAGGTCGAGGAGGATCGAGGCCATCCGCTCCCCCTGCGCGAACGAGGGCTGACGCATCGTCGTCAGCGCCGGTGACACCGAGGTGGCGACCGGTGAATCGTCGAAGCCGACGATCGAGATGTCCTCGGGAACACGGATGCCGGCGGCGGTGAGCACGCTCATCGCGCCGCGCGCCATCAGGTCGCTGGCGATGAAGATCGCATCGGGGAGGTCGCCGCGCTCGAGCATGCGACGCATCGCCGCGGTACCGCCGTCGGAGGTGAACCGGCCGTCCTCGATCGGTCCTTCCAGGAGGCCGGCTTCCTGCAGCGCCTGGCGGTAGCCGCGGAGGCGGTCGACGCCGGCGGGCATGTTCAGCGGGCCGGTGATGGTCGCGATGCGGCGTCGCCCGTGGGCGATCAGGTGCGCCACGGCATCCCGTCCGCCCCGGACGTTGTCGACGTCGACGTAGTAGTCGCGCTCGCGCTCGCGCACGGGGCGACCGCCGTAGACGACCGGGACGACGGCGGCGATCCGGTCGATGAATGTGTCACTGGTGTGGTGCGACACGACGATTGCGCCGTCGACGGCACCACTGCGGACGTAGCTGGTGGTCTTGTCGCCGGGGTCGTCATTGGCGATGAAGAGGTTCAGCACGTAGTCCGAACGACTGAGTCGGGCGTTGATGCCCGACACGATCGCGGCGAAGAACGGGTCACCGAAGAACCGCGTCGTGTCTTCGGGCACGATCAGCGCGATGGCGTGCGTCTGACGGCTCGCGAGCGAACGAGCCGCACGGTTCGGCACGTAGTTCAGTTCGGCGATCGCACGGTTGACCGCGTCGAGCGCTTCCGGGCTCACGGCCGTCGAGCCGTTCACCACGCGCGACACCGTCGATCGGGAGACCCCGGCCGCCGCGGCGACCTCTTCGATCGTGACAGAACCTCGAACGGTGTCTGCGCTCATGTGGAACCTCCCTCGTGCGATCGCCAGTCTGTCAGGATGCCGGGACCGCGTGCGGCGCGAGTGCCCGCGCCGCGATGATACGGCTGTACTCCCGCCCGCTGTCCTTCACCGTTCGCACCTGCGTGTCGTAGTCCACGCGGACGATGCCGAAGCGCTTCTCGTAGCCCCACGCCCACTCGAAGTTGTCGAGCAGCGACCAGTAGAAGTATCCGCGGACGTCGACGCCGGCATCCTGGGCGTCCAGAATCGCCGCGAGGTGATCGCGGACGAACTCGACGCGCTCGGCGTCGTGGACCCGGGGCTCGCCGGCATCGACGACCAGCTCGTCGTCGTAGGCGGCGCCGTTCTCGGTGACGTAGAGGATCACGTCGGCGGGCTGGGCGTACTCGCGCCACACGCGCGTGAGCAGGCGGGTCAGACCCTCGGGCTGGACCTCCCAGTTCATGGGCGTGCGAGGCAGGCCTCGCTCGTGCCAGAAGATGCCGTCGGATGCCGGGAAGGGCGACCGGCCGGGACGATCCGTCGGCGCCTCGCCGACGGGCGGCGGGACGACCGGCGCGTGACCGCTGACGAGCTCGCCGTGGTAGTAGTTCACCCCGAGCGTGTCGATGGCCGTGGAGATGGCCTCGAGGTCTCCGGGGAGGATTGCGGCCTGCAGCGCGTCGGCGGCCGCGGCGTCCACCCGGCGGAAGTCCGCCATGATGTCGGACGGGTACGCCCCGCGGAAGATCGGGTCGAGGAACCACCGGTTGAACTGTCCGTCGATACGGCGCGCGGCGTCGATGTCGGCGGGGTCGTTCGCGTCGGCCGGATCGGCGACGGTGAGGTTCAGCGTGATGCCGAGGTTGAGCGAGGAGTCGCGGGCGCGCAGCTCGCGCACCGTCTGCCCGTGCCCGAGCAGCAGGTGGTGCGCGGCCAGCATGCCCTCGGCGTCGCTGTAGTGCCCGGGTGCGTGGATGCCGGCGGCGTAGCTGAGGAACGACGAGCACCAGGGTTCGTTCAGCGTCGTCCAGACGTTCACCCGGTCGCCGAGGGCGTCGTGCATGTCGAGCGCGTACTCGGTGAAGCGGTCCGCCGTCTCGCGCACGGTCCAGCCGCCGCGCTCCTGGAGCGCCTGCGGGAGGTCCCAGTGGTAGAGCGTCAGCCACGGCAGGATGTCGGCCTCGAGCAGTTCGTCGACGAGACGGCTGTAGAAGTCGACACCCTTCGGGTTCAGGTCTCCCCCATCGGGCCGCACGCGCGACCACGAGGTGGAGAAGCGGTAGGTCTGCAGCCCCATGCGCTTCATCAGCGCCACGTCGTCGCGGTACAGGTGGTAGTGATCGCACGCGACGTCGCCGTTGTCGGCGTGGATGACCGCGCCGGGCTCACGGCTGAACGCGTCCCAGATCGACGCCCGACGCCCGTCCTCGAAGGCGGCGCCCTCGATCTGGAAGGCGGCGGTGGCGGCACCGAAAAGGAAGTTCGCGGGGAAGGCGCGCTCGGAGTTCTCGCTCATGCGGGCGGCATCCTCTCTGGATATGGGGGGGGACGGACGAGGGTGTGTGCGGGTGACGGATGCCGGGGCTCAGCCCTTGACGGCGCCCGCCATGATGCCGCTCACCAGCTGCTTACCGGCGAAGATGAACAGCAGCAGCAGCGGGATCGTGGCGAGGATGACGCCCGCGAGGACGATGGAGTAGTCGACGAAGTAGTTCGACTGCAGCAGCGACAGCGCGACCGGCAGGGTCGGGTTCTGGCGGTCCAGCACGATGAAGGGCCAGAAGAAGTTGTTCCAGGCGCCCACGAACGTGAACAGGAACAGCATGGCCGCGGCGGGGCGGGCGGCGGTGACGCCGACGGTCCAGAAGGTGCGGATCATGGATGCCCCGTCCATGCGGGCCGCCTCGATGAGCTCATCGGGCACCGCCTGACGGAGGTACTGCGTCATCCAGAACACACCGAAAGCGCTGGTGAGGGCCGGGATGATGATCGCCCCGATCTGACCGGTCCAGCCGAGCTCGGAGAACAGGATGTACAGCGGCACGACGCCGAGCTGCTGCGGGACGGCCATCGTCGCCACGACGAAGACCAGCAGAGCCGGGCCCCCGAGGAACTTCAGCTTCGCGAACGCCCAGCCCGCGAGCGTGGAGGTGATGACCACCGCGGCCGCGATGAGGAACGAGCTGTAGATGGAGTTCCACAGCGCCGTCCAGAAGTTCACCGCGGGGTTGTTGACGACCGCGGCGGCGTTGTCGAAGAAGTTGCCGGCCGGGACCCACGGGAACGGTCCGCGCAGGGTCGAGGAATCACCGGAACCGATGATGAACGACCAGTACAGCGGGAAGACGGCCGAGATGATGATGACGACCAGCGTCCCGTAGGCCCAGAAACCCGGACGCGATCCGCGGATGCGGGTCGTACGCGCACCGCGCTTGCGCGCCTTGCGGCTGGGGATGTTCTCCTCGACGACGGCGAGGGGAGTGGGGTATCCGATGCTCATCGCTTCGCCTCCACGTCCTTCTTTGCGGCCCGGGCGAGCTCTTTCGCCTGCCGTTTGCTGATCTCGGATCTGAGGCCCTCATCTCGCACGAGGGTGCGTGTGATGAGCAGGTTGAGCAACCCGATCCCGAGGATGATGATGAAGAGGATCCAGGCCATCGCCGCGGCCCGGCCGAAGTTCCACTGGCCCCAGCCGATCTGGTAGAGGTACAGCGTGATCGTGAGCCACTGCTGAGCCGCTCCACCGCGACCGAACTGGTCGAACACGCGCGGCTCGTCGAAGATCTGCAGGCCGCCGATCGTGGCGGTGATGATGACGAAGATCAGGGTCGGCTTCAGCGACGGCAGCGTGATGCTGAAGAACTGGCGGATCGGACCCGCACCGTCGACGGTGGCGGCTTCGTAGTAATCCCGGTTCACGGCCTGCATCGCGGCCAGCAGGATCAGGGCGTTGTAGCCGGTCCAGCGGTAGTTGACCATGGTCGCGATGGCGACGTGGCTCCAGAAGGGGTCGACGTGCCACGGGATGGCCGAGAGGCCGAAGGCCTGGAGCCAGGCGTTCGCCAGACCCGACTGGTCGGCGAAGATCGCGTTGAAGATGAGGCCGACGGCGACCGGTGCGACCACGAAGGGCACCAGGACGCTCATGCGCCAGAAGGTCTTGGCGCGGAGGTTGCGGTCGAGGACCGAGGCGATGAAGATCGCGAGGACGATCTGCGGGATCGTCGACAGCAGGAAGATCGAGAACGTGTTGCGCAGCGCGGTCCAGAAGTGGGGCTGCGTGAGGATCCAGATGTACTGGTCGAATCCGACGAAGGTGCCGGAGCCTCGGATGAGGTCCCAGTCCATGAACGAGATGATCGCCGTGTACACGATGGGGAACAGACCCACCACCGCGAAGGTGATGAAGAACGGCGAGATGTAGAGGTAGGGCGAGACCTTCAGGTCCCACTTGCTCAGCCGCTGCGAGAAAGACAGCACGCGGGGCTGGCGCGGGGGTGGCGTCGAGGCGCCGGCGCGCGTCTTCGGGCGCGGTTCTGTGACAGTCACGATCGTCCTTCGAAAGTGGGTGGCTCGACGCGGGCGACCAGGGGCGCTGGCCGCCCGCGTCGAAGAGGAATCAGATCAGAAGCCCGAGACCTGGGTGACCCAGGTCTCCCAGCTGGTCTCCGGGTCCTCAAGGCC
Organism: Microbacterium aurantiacum; assembly: GCF_021654035.1. Classification (GTDB taxonomy): domain Bacteria; phylum Actinomycetota; class Actinomycetes; order Actinomycetales; family Microbacteriaceae; genus Microbacterium; species Microbacterium aurantiacum. Next base: position 64,475 of record NZ_JAJPDW010000002.1, on the reverse strand, counting down.
GTCGAAGACGCGGGTCACCGCATCCTGGAGGGCGTTGTGGTACTGGAAGTACTGCGGTCCCTTGAACGGCGTCACGGTGATCGCGTCCGCACGGTCGGTGAGGATCTGGCCGGTCGGGGCGTCGTTGAAGTACTCGTTGGTCGAGTCGAGCAGGATCGGGCTCTCGAGCGCCTCGCTCTGGCTGGGGAACGTGCCCGCGTTCTCGAACGCCTTCAGCTGCTGCTCGGGAGCGGTCAGCCAGTCGGCGAGCTGCTGCGCGGCCTCGACGTTGGCGCCGTTGGCCGGGACGACGAGGTACGAGCCGCCCCAGTTTCCGCCGCCGCCCGGGAAGGCGTTGGCGATGTTCCAGCCCTCGGTCTCAGGGGCGTTGCCCTCGATGATGCCGAGCATCCAGCCCGGGCAGAGCATCGTGGCGAACTCGCCACCGGCGAGCGAGGCGAACCAGTCGTCGCTCCACTGTCCGGCATAGGCCGAAATCGGCACCGCGCGCTCGACGACGGTGTCGTACGACTCGCGGACGTCGGGGTTCTCGGTGGCGATGATCGCGCCGTCGGGCTCTTCGTAGGTGTACTCGAGCTGGTTCATGATGCCCTGGAGCACCGCGTTCGCCGAGTCGACGAAGGGCTGACCGGTGGCTTCGGTGTAGTCGTCGGCCACGTCGAAGAAGGCGTCCCAGGTCGGGAAGAGCGCCTCGACGGACTCACGGTCGGTCGGAAGCCCCGCGGCCTCGTACAGGTCTTCGCGGTAGCAGATGCCCTGGGGTCCGATGTCGGTGCCGTAGGCGACGAGGTTGCCCTCGGCGTCCGTCGCGGCGGCTTCCTTGAAGTCGATCCAGCGGCCCTTGACGTCGTCCGGCACCGGGGTGAGCAGGTCCGAGTACTGCATCATCTCAGCGAACCAGTCGATCTCCACGCCCTCGACATCGGCGAGACCGGTGTTGCCGAGCTTCTGGAAGAAATTCGCGCGGGCGTCGTCGGACGTCGACGCCTTGTTGTGGACGACCTCGATGCCGGTCTCTGCGGTGAACTCCGCGAGCAGCTCGTCGGTGTAGCCGAAGTCGTTGAAGGTGGCGAGGGTCAGGGTGTCGCTGCCCGCGTCGCCACCGGCGTCGCCGCCACCGGTGTCGCCACCGCTGGTGCAGCCGGCGAGGACGATGGCGGTCGCCGAGAACGCGGCGACCGCGGCAGCGCTTCTGCGCATGGCTCGTGAGTTCACTGTCACTCCTTTGTGTGTTCAGGTCGATCGGTGTTGCAGAGTATTCGGCCTCAGACTGGTGCGGGAGACCTCGGTGTCGTGGGAGCGTTCCCACCGAACGTGATCACACGCTATGAGATCGCTCCCACGATGTCAAGAGAGCGCTCCCACGTTTTTGGTCACGGTGCGATCACAGCCCGGGCACGATCGTGATTCGACCAGGCTCGTCGCACGATCGCGGTCGGGAGGGCGGCGGCCGTAGACTGGGCCCACCCCTGCCCGCGACATCCGGAGCCTTCATCATGCCCACCATCGTCGTCGACGTCATGCCCAAGGCCGAACTTCTGGACCCGCAGGGGAAGGCCGTGTCGGGCGCACTGTCGCGACTCGGCAAAGACGCCTTCACCGATGTGCGCATCGGCAAGCGCTTCGAACTGACCGTCGAGGGCGAGGTCACCGACGAGATCCTCGCCGAGGCACGGCGCATCGCCGACGACATCCTCTCCAACTCCGTCATCGAGGACGTGGTCGGCATCGAGGTCGTCGAATGACCGCGCGCATCGGCGTCATCACCTTCCCCGGATCGCTCGACGACCGCGACGCGCAGCGCGCGATCCGCATCGCCGGCGCCGAGCCCGTCGCCCTGTGGCACGGTTCGCACGACCTCGAGGGCGTCGACGCCCTCGTCCTCCCCGGCGGCTTCAGCTACGGCGACTACCTCCGCGCCGGGGCCATCGCCGCCCTCGCGCCGATCATGGCCGAGGTGAAGGATGCCGCCGCGAAGGGGATGCCGATCCTCGGCATCTGCAACGGCTTCCAGATGCTCGTCGAGGCGCACCTCCTCCCCGGCGGCCTCATCCGCAACGCGCACCAGCAGTTCATCCGGCGCGACCAGCGCCTGCGGGTCGAGAACGCCGACACCGCCTGGACGTCGGACTTCACCGACGGCCAGGAGATCGTCATCCCGCTGAAGAACGCCGACGGCGGCTACATCGCGTCGGAGGACGAACTGGACCGCCTGGAGGGCGAAGGACGCGTCGCGTTCCGCTACCTCGGCGTGAACCCGAACGGGTCGCTCCGCGATATCGCCGGGATCGCCAACGACCGCGGCAACGTCGTCGGCCTCATGCCGCACCCCGAGCACGCCGTCGAAGAGGGCTTCGGCCCGAACACCCCGGCCGCTATGCGCTCGGGCGTGGACGGCCTGCCGTTCTTCACCTCCGCGATCTCGGCTCTCGCCGCCGCGGCGGTCTAAGCGGGGCGCGCGGCCGACCGGGCGAACGGCCGCGGGTAGCGTGGAGCGGGTGACTTCCCGCCGCATCGTCGTGACCGTGCCCACCGACCGCCTCGCCGCCGACCTGGGCGAGCTGCCCGACGACGTCGAGCTGCTGGTATGGCCGATGGACGGGCCCGCCCCGCGTGAGGCGATCGACATGGTCGTGCCCCCGTACATGTCGATGAAGACCGTCCTGTCGCGCCTCGAGGGCGTGGAGACGGGGCTCATCCAGAGCCAGTCGATCGGCTACGAGGGCGTCGAGGACCTGCTGCCCGCCGGGCACCTCTTCGCGAACGCCGCGAGCGTCCATGAGACCTCGACCGCCGAGCTGGCGGTCGGGCTCGCCATCGCGGCGCAGCGCCGCATCGATCAATTCGCCGTCGACACCGCCGCCGGGCGCTGGGAGTCGGTGTTCACCGAGAGCCTCGCCGACCGGCGCGTGCTGCTCCTCGGCTGGGGCGGGGTCGGTAAGGCCGTCGCCGCCCGGCTCGCCGGGTTCGAGGTCGACCTCACGGTCGTCGCCTCCCGCGCGCGCGTCGAAGACGGGATGCCGGTGCACGGGGTGGACGAGCTGCCGGCGCTCCTCGGCGACGCCGAGATCGTCATCCTCACCCTCCCCGGAGGCGACAGTACCCACCGTCTCGTCGACGACGCGTTCCTCTCGGCGCTCCCCGACGGCGCGCTCATCGTCAACGTGGGGCGCGGCTCGCTTGTCGACACCGATGCCCTCGTCGCGCACGTGGAGCGCGGTCGGGTGCGCGCGGCGCTCGACGTCACCGACCCCGAGCCGCTGCCGGAGGGGCATCCTCTCTGGTCGCTCCCGGGCGTGCTCGTCACCCCGCACGTCGGCGGTGCCTCGTCGGCGATGACCCCGCGGATCGCGCGCCTGGTGCGGAAGCAGATCGACCGCCTGCGTGCGGGCGAAGAGCCGCTGAACGTGGTGCTGCGCGGCTGAGCTCCTCGCCGCGGTGCCGGCGTCAGGGGCGGTGGTCGATGTCGGCGCCGTCCCACAGGTCGCCGCACTCGATCTCGATGGCGCCGTGGGCGCGGAAGTAGGGGCCGGCACCGCGGTCGCCGCGGGCGGTTGCGGCGAGCTCGGGCCAGTGCGCGCGGCCGAGCACGACCGGATGCCCGGGGCGGCCGGCGTAGGTCGCTCGCGCGAGCGTCTGCGCGCCGGTGATGACGGATGCCGCGAGGACGCGCCTGACGGCGGCGACCGGGAGGTCGGGGGTGTCGACCGGGACGATGACCGCACGATCCGCCGGGCGATCCGTCGGGCGCTCGCCGACGGATCGCAGGGCCGCGCGGAGGGAGGCGGAGAGCCCCTCCGCCCAGTCCGCGGCGACGACGACGGTCGCCGTGTCGGGAACGAGCGGCCGCGCCTCGTCGGCGCGTGCGCCGAGGATGACGACGACCTCCCGGCATCCGCTCTCCGTGAGCGTCGCGACGGCGCGCGCGATCCAGGGCTCGCCGTCGGGCGTCCGGGCGAGGGCCTTGGGTCCGCCGAAGCGCGCCCCCGCGCCCGCCGCGAGCACCACCCCCACCACGCCCCGCTCATCCACCCCTCGACGCTACCCCCGCCCCCGGGTCCCCCGATTGGCCGCGAGACTGCATCCTCCGGTCGAGACTGCGTGCGCGGCGTGCTGTCTCGACCGGAGGATGCAGTCTCGGCGTCAAGGAGCGGGGGCGGGCGGGGCGCGGGGTCAGGCGAGGTGGGCGTCGGTCCAGATGCGGATCGCGTCGCGGATCGTCGCGGCGTTCGCCTCACCGCCGTAGACCGCGGCGAAGCGCTCGTCGGCGACGTACATCTCCGCCAGGCCGGTGTACGCCGCGCGGTTCGGGGCCTTCCCGTCCCACTGCTCGGTCACCCAGCGGTGATGGACGGCGATCAGCTCCTGGAATCGTGAGCTGTCGGGAGCCTCACCGTCCTCGGCCGCCGCCCGCAGGGCGGCGTTGACGTCGAGGCTTCGCCTGTCGTCGTCGGCGCGCTGCTCATCCGTCATCCCGGCGCGCCGCCTGGCGGAGCGTTCCCACGCTGCGTCACCCCACCGGGTGCGCACCTCCTCCTCATAGCGGCTGTCGTCAACACCGGAGAACACGTCGCCGATGGGCATCTCTCGTCCTTTCCTCACCGCGTCCCGCACGCGGCGGACGTCGGCGATCTGTTCCATGATTCGTTCTCGCCGCTCCTCGAGGAGAGCGAGGTGACCCTCGATCGCGTCGGCGAGGGTCGTCTGGTCATCGAGCGCACGCCGGATCGTCGGCAGTGGGAGGTCCAGCGCACGAAGCGACAGGATCCGGTACAGCCGCGCGACCTCGGCGTCGCCGTAGAAGCGGTACCCGTTGCTCGCGACACGCGACGGATGCAGCAGTCCGATGTGCTCGTAGTGCCGCAGCGCGCGGCTGGTGAGGCCGGTCGCCTTGGCGAGGTCCTTGATCGCCCACTCCGTCACGGTCTCCTCCTCAGCGTGCGTTCGATACCCTCACTCTGCCGTTTGACGCAGCGGCAGAGTCAAGCGGACGTCGCAGCTCTTTCGAGAAGGCTGGCGTCGCGGCATACGCGTCGCTCCCGACGGAGGGCTCGAGGATATGGGCGGCCGGTGTCCGACATCCGTCGCAGGCGAGACTCGGAGACTGCGCGGTGACCGCCGCCGGGCGCGCCGGGAGAATGGCTGGAACACGTCCGTAACACGGCGGCGGTAGCGTCGGCATCCGCGCGTCCTATCAACCATGGCCGCCGGTCGGGATTCCCCCGGCGGGCAGGGCGGGGACTGCGACGATTCCGTCGTCTCAGACCCTCAGGAGAAACCATGGCCACCGTCGACAAGTCCACCGCTGGCGTCAACACCCGCCAGTACCACGTCGCCCTCGCACCCGGAGAGGTCTCGTCGGTCGCGCTGCTGCCGGGGGACCCGTTCCGCGTGCCGCTCGTCGCGGAGTTCCTCACCGATGTCAAGGAAGTCGCCCACAACCGCGAGCACCGCACCATGACCGGCTGGTACAAAGGCCGCCACATCACCGCGACATCCACCGGAATGGGGTGCCCCTCCACGGCGATCGCGGTCGAAGAGCTCGCGCGCGTGGGCGTGACCTCGTTCATCCGTGTCGGCAGCTCGGCGGCGGTCCAGCCCGGGATCGTCCCCGGCGATCTGCTGGTGAGCGAGGGCAGCTTCCGCAACGACGGCACCACCGACGCCTACCTCCCGAAGGGCTTCCCCGCCGTCCCCGACCTCGAGCTGACGACGGCGCTCGCGCGGCACTCGGAACGGATCGCGACGGATGCCGGAACCACCTCGCACCGCGGCATCAGCGTCAGCGACGACGCGTTCTACGCCGAGACGCCGGAGTGGATCGAGCAGCTCAACCGCATGGGCATCCTGAACGTCGAGATGGAGGCGTCGGCCCTGTTCATCGTCGCGCGTCTGCGGGGCCTCCGCGCCGCAATGGTCTGCGCGTGCTCGAGCAACCTCATCGACGGTGCGTCGCTCTATTCGGGAGTCAAGCCGGCCCTGTCCGACGGTTGGATGCGGTCGATCGAAGCGGCACTGGAGACGGCGGTCGAGCTGGAGCTCTGAGGGTGGGGAAGTTTTCTCGGATTTTTTTCCACATCGGTGAGATCTTCGTCTTGAATGTCGGAGGCTATCGCTAGTCTTCGAACATGAATACGAGCCGGTTGATCGAGTTCAGCGACGAAGACCTCGCCGAACTCGACGAGGTCGCATGCGCCGCCGAGCGGATCACCCCCGCATTGGGGGCGATGGAGGTCGAGAACGTCCGCAACCAAGCGCGCGCGGGCGCGATCGCCGAACGCGTGTCGCGGCGCCAGTCGGCGTCGGTGCGGTCGCAGGAGATGGTCTACCGGTCCGTCGCCGCGGAACTTGCCGGGGTGACGTTCACCACCGACCGTTCCATGCAGGCGCAGATCACCCAGGCAGTGGAGTGGGTCGAGTGCTACCCCGCCACGTTGGCCGCGTGGGAAGCGGGGCGCATCACCCGTGGCCACGCCACCGCGGTGTTGCGGTGCGGGACGGTGCTGCCCCGCGATGGGCGGGCGGAGTTCGACGCGGCCGCCGCGGAGCTGTGTGTCGGCCAATCGGTCGGTCGGGTCAAGGATCGCCTCGATCACCTCGCGCAGGAGCTGCATCCGCGGACGTTGGCGGAGCGGCATGCGAAGGCCCGCGAGGAACGGCGGGTGAGTGTCACGCCGCTGCGGGATGGGATGTCGGAGCTCGTCGCGACCCTTCCCACGCTTCTGGCGGAAGGGATCAGCGACCGACTCAACGAGCAGGCGTCGTCGATCATCGACGCCCGCAACGCCCCCCGCGACGACGGGGCCGACGCGGACGCCGGCGACGCGGAGCCGGATTGCCGCACGCGGGATCAGATCCGCGCGGACATCCTCTGCGACATGCTCCTCACCGCCTCCCCGCTGGTCGACCCGACCATCGATGGTGACGGGAACGGCACGCTGGGGATGATCCGCGCGAAGGTTCAGGTCGTCGTGCCGGCATTGACACTTCTCGGGAAAGACGACGACCCCGCGAACGACACCACCACCGCCGACCTCGTCGGATCCGCCCCCATCGACCCGTCCACCGCCCGGGCACTCGCCGGAGTCACTGCATCATGGGAGCGTCTCGTGGTGCACCCGGTGTCGGGGCAGGTGCTGTGCACCGACTCGTACCGGCGGACGGCGTCGATGGCGCGGTTCCTGAAGGCACGGGACCGGCACTGCCGATTTCCCGGATGCCGCCGGCCCGCGATCCGCTGCGAACTCGACCACACGATCGACTTCGCGTTGGGCGGCCCCACCGACATCCGGAATCTCTGTCACTTATGTCAACGACACCACTCGATGAAGCAATTCACCTCCTGGGGCGTCCGACAACTCGGCGGCGGAGTCCTCGAATGGACCTCACCCACCGGACGCATCTACATCGACCACCCACCGGCACCACTGGTGCGATTCATGCCCTCCGGAGGTGGGGCACCACCCCCGGACGAGGGTGGCGGCGCACCGCCGCCCAAACCCGCGCCCTTCTGACCGAGCGATCGTCGTTTCGACCGAGCGATCGTCGTTTCGACCGAGCGGTCGTCGTTTCGACCGAGTGATCACCCTCGAACCGGGCGATCAATGCGTGACCGGATGACGGAAGCGCCTGCCCCCGCACCTCTTCAAGGCAGTGGGGGTCATGTGACAAGAGCACGCGTCAGGGCGAATCCCGACGCTGCCGACCCGACCACCAGACGTACACCGCGGCGAGGACGAACGATCCGGCGAGGATCACGATCCACCACGGGAACGTCGGGATCTCCGGACGCGCACCGGCGCCGTCGAGATCGCCCTGGGGAGTCGGAATGATCCGCTCGCCGGTGACCAGGATGCGGTGACTGTTCACGCCCAACGGCGTGCAGGTCACGAGCGTGACCAGATCCTCACCGACGACGGGAACGAGGGACTCGGTGTCCTCGGGCTCGACCACCTGGGTGTTGATCACACGATAGGAGAGGACCTCGCCGAACACCTCGATAGTGAAGGTGTCCTCCACCTCGACCTGATCCAGGTTCGTGAACAGCTCCGCCGTCGCAAGACCGCGATGAGCGGTGAGGACGGAATGCGTCGTGGCCCCACCCACCGGCAAGGCGGTTCCTTCCAGATGCCCCACGCCCTCATACAGGACCTGCTCGCTGGTCCCGTGATAGACCGGCAGATCGACGCGGATCGCCGGAATCTTCAGCCGCGCCATGATGCCGGTCGCATCCGAACGCAGCTGCTCGGCATACACGCTCGACTGGTCCGGAACATTGGCCAACGGCAACCGCTCGTTCGAGGCGATCTCCGCGCCCCCGTCGACGAGACCCGCGTTGTACTCCCGAGCCGCCTCGAGCTGCGCCGCGAGACTGTCCGCTCCGAGATCACGAACCTGCTCGGAGTACGAGTCGATCTCCTGCGATTGCACGTACTGGGCGAACCACGCGGCGACCGTCGGATACATCAGGAGCCCCACACCGAGGAGCGCTCCGAGCGCGAAAAAGAGAGGAAGACGAGGAAGCCGCCACCTCCCCCGTCGACGATCCCTGCGCAGCGGAAGCACGGAAGGGGTCGACGACACGGGAGAATCCCGCATCGTCGACCCCTTCCTCACGGTGCGACGGTACCTCAGACGGCAGCGGTCTCGGCACGCGCCGTGCGCGCGTTGCGACGCGCCACGAAGAGCGCCGACCCCAGCATCACCGTCAGGAGCGCCGCGCCACCCGCGGCGAACCAGACTCCGCCGTCACCACCGGTGATCGGCAACACGAACGCCGGCACCTGGTTGTGCGCGAACTCGACGTAGTTGCGCACGGGCGCCACGGTCGACGTCGGTCCCGGAACGACCGCGGTGAGGATGCGATCCGGCGAGGGCAGCTGGTACCCGGCCGGGGGCGTGATCTCGCGCACCCAGTAGTTGCCCGGAGTGACGATCGGGATGACGACATTGCCGTCCGGACCGGTGGTCCAGGTCGTCTCGCCGTCGATCGAGATCGGGTTCGCCCCGTTGATCGCGTCCTGCTCGGTGAGGAACACCTGGTACACCGCACCCGCCAGCGGAGTGCGCGCACCCTCGCTGGTGGCGTACGCGTTGATCGTCAGCTGACCGATCGGGGTGCTGCCGACGGCCGTCTCGGTGGACCCGTTGACGTTGGCGGAGGCGTTGTTGACGATGACGCCCGAGCCGGGGATCGAGGTCGCCCGCGTAAGCACCTCGAAGGTGACCGTCCCACCCTGGAGAGCCGTCAGACGCCCCAGACCCAAGGGGGTGAAGTTCACCGTGACCGTGCCGCCCACCTCGGTGATGGTGTAGTCGGTGTTCTCTGCGAAGGACTGCGGAACGCCGGCTGCATTCGTCACGACAACGTTCGACGGCGTCACACCCGCGGGGGTGGTCACGGCATCGAGGTAGGTCAGCTCGCTGGGGAGCTGGTCGGTGAGGGTGAAGACATCGATCGTGTCTCCGGCTGCGAGCGTCGGAATCGTCGAGGCCACGGCCCAGCGGACCAGGTCGGGGTTACGACGCTCCACCGAGCCCGCCGGCGCCGGAACGCGCGTCTTCGTCAGCTGCGTCACCGCGTTCTTGGGGTAGACATGGACGTCGTAGATCCACTGGTTCGCGGGGGCTCCCGCAACGCCGGTGGGCAGCGGCAGCGTGACCAGGAACGGAGCCGCCGGGTTGGTGGCACCCGGGGGCAGCTGCGTCTCGGTGACGAGGTACAGACCGATAGGCAGTCCGTCAGGGTAGGTCCCGGCGTCCACGGGGAACGTCGCGATGCCCGCAGTGTTGGTCACGGTGGAGGTGAAGACCACAGTGTTCGGGCGCTGCGCCGCCTGTGCGGGCGTCAGCTGAGCGGCCGTGGTCCACCCCTCAGGGGTCGTCAGGTCGACACCCGAGACCAGCGTTGCCGTGAACTGCGCACCGGGGAGCGGGTCCGCGGGCGGGTTCGCCAGCTCCTGGCCCGTGGAGAACGGGTTCAGCGGAGTCGACGGGCCCAGTGCGTGCTTGTGGATCGTCAGCGAACGGTCGACCTCGGAATCGATGTTGCCGGGGAGAGTCACGGCCGAAGCCGGCGCGACCGCACCGACGGCCGCGATGACCCCGAATGTGAGCACACTGAAGACAGCGGCTGCTTTTCTGCGGATGGACATTGTGTTCCTTTCAGGGAGTTGCACTGCGATGAGGAGGGAGGGAGGGAGGAGGTTCAGAGGGGCGCGAGAAAGAGGAAGGGAACCCGAGTCGACGTCGCATCGTCCGTCGCTTCCCGTTCATCAGCGCACCGGCGAGCATCACGGCGAGCAGCAGACCCCCGGCGATGGCGAACGCATCCGCCCCGAGGCCGCCGGTCAGCGGGAGGACGGGTCCCGCGACGGGAGCGTTCACGAATCGGTAGACCACGTTCGATCCCGCGGGAGGCGCGGTGATGGTCCTGCTGGGGACCGGCGTCCAGGAGGTTCCGTCGAGGCGCTCGAGCCGGAGGGTCTGATAAGCCAACCGCGTCCCCGGCACCGTGGGCGCCTCGGAGAGGGTGTACTCGTGTCCCGGGCGCACCTCGAAGGTGCTCGCCGGGTTCCCGGCGGCGTTGTAGGTCGCACCGACGCGGTTCTGCACCGGAAGGGTGCCGCCCGGAAGAACGGCGGGCGTCGCGGTGATCGTCCACGTCGACGCCTCGAAACCGGGGCTCGGCGTGACGACATCCTTGAGCAGCGTCATCGTCGCCGTCGCGTTGGTCACCGTGCACGTGACAGCCGCGCCGGTACGCACGGTTACATCCCCCGCGGGAGTGACGGCAACCTCCGCGCCGGTGGACTCGACGCAGCGCCACGCTCCCACCTGGACGTACGCGGCGGTTCCGCCGGTTTCGCTCAGGCGGTACGGGCGCCCCGGGCTGACCGGAACGTTGGTCGTGGCCGCGACACCGGTGGTGCCGCTCGGCCCCGGGAGGGCACCCTGAGGCGCCTGCGCGGATAGGAGCCAGGCCGTCGGCGCCGCAGTCCCGAAAGACACCGACTTCACGAGGGTGAGCGTGGTGATCGGCTGATTGGTCAGCGTGCAGGCCACGGTGGCCGACGGCGCGATGCCCGGCAGAGATGCGGAGACGAGACCTCCGACCGTGGTGAAGGATGCCGCGACCGCACTGCCGTTGACCGTGCACGTGCCGCTCACGAAGGTGAACCCCGTCTGCTGCACCTCCGAGACGACGAGGGTCGCGCGGGAGGCGGCGGAGCCGAACAGCACGGTCCACGCCGCGTTGCCGGACGCGTCACTGTTCTGTCGCGGCGCCTCGCTCGGCAGCACCGTGACGGTCCCCGTCGTCGCCGTCCCCGCCACGCCGAGACTCCATCCGGCCGCGGGCGCGCTCTGCCCGGTCGCCGGGTCGAGCACCCGTTTGGTCACGGTCACCGTCGCGACCGGACTCGGGGAGTTGAAGAACGTGCAGACGACGTTCGCTCCGAGGCGATCGGGCATCGTGACGCTCGCGGAGATCGTCGTGGTGTTGACGATGCGCACCCCGTCCGTCCAGCACTCCAGCCGCACGGTATAGGCGCCGATCGCCGACGTGGAGCCGGCCGCCATCGCCTCCGAGACCGTCAGAACCGTGTTGACACGTGCCGGGAACGGCCCGACCTGAGCCGTCTGCCGCCCCGTCGTCGATCCTGTGCTCGTGGCCGTGCCGACGGTTCCGCTTTCACCCGCGAGGGTGAGCGTGAACTGGTCGGCGGCAGCGGCACGCCCGACCACGTTCTTCTGCACCGTCACGGTGCCCGGAGACGTGCAGGTGGCCAGGTCGGTGGAGGCGAAATCCAGCCTGGACGACCCCGCGATGCGGACCCAGGAGCTCGGATCGAACTCGTACGTGCTGGTGTTGCTGGACACGTAGACGGTGCCCCGCGGCGAGAAGGCCAACCCGTTGGCGCTGCCGAACGTCGGTGAGCCGTCGAGGCCCGTCAGCGCGCGCGGCGTCGACGTGCTGACGGCAAGGGTGCCGCCGCTCGCGGCGGCGAGCGTCTGCGCCGTCACCGTGAAGATCGCGACGCTGCTGGCGTTGTTCACCGTCGCCGCACCGAGGACGTACAGGTTGCCGCGAGAGTCGAAGGCCATGTCGCCGTTGCCGTTCGGTGCAGCGCCGGCGTTGAACGAGCCCACATACGCGAAGCGATTCGCGGCGGGGGCGGACTCCGTGAAGCTCCACAGGTGGAAGACCCCGCCGTTGAACTTGCCGAAGAGGTAGCGCCCCGTGGTCAGATCGACGGCGCCGGCGACCAGACTGCCCGGCACCGCCGCGCCGCCGGCACCGACCGTGGTGTACCCGGTACCCGGAAGCGTCTCGAACCCGCCGGTCGTGGACCACTTGAGGATCGACAGCACGTTGGCGGCATCGCCCGATCTGTTCAGCGCGTAGGCGAGCGTCCCTCCGGCTCCGATGCCCAGCGAGTTGGCGCCCGTCACGTTCGACCACGAGCCGACCGTCGCCTGCCCACCTCCGACGATGTCGCCCTGGATCAGGGCTCCGTTGGTGGTCACTCCGTAGAAGAGTCCGCTGTCGCACGCCAGACGCTGCTGCTGCAGGGTGTTCCGGAACGTGCAGACGATCTCGGCACCGTCCTCCTCGGGCATCGTGATCGACCCGGAGCGGGACGTGCCCGTCGCGACGACCGTGCCGTCCCGCACGCAGTCGTAGGAGCTGGCGTAGCCAATCGCGGACCCGGAAGTGGGCGTCTCGTTGATCGTGTAGGTCTGCCCGGCGGTGACGATCAGCCGGGACACCTGCGCGGGCTGGATACCCGTCGCCGTCCCCGTCGTCGTCGCCGACGCGAGGACCGTCGAGCCGCTGCGCACCGACAGCGTGAACTGATCGGTCGAGGACGCGCGGGCGGGGAGGTCTTTCCGCACCGTCAGACGCGACGCGGGAGTCGCGGTCAGCGAGGCCGCCTCCGGCGGATCCAGGACCGTGACCACATCCTCCGGCGCGTTGGTGAAGGAGCCTTCCGCCGTCGCGACCACATCGACGGTGACCGTGCACGAGGCCGCCCCGGTCGCCAGGTCGCCGCCCACCGCGGCGATGCTCGACCCGCCCGCGGCCGCGGTGACCGCGAACGCGGTTCCGGCGACCTGCGTGCAGGTCCCGCCGACGGCCGGGGTCGGCGCCACGACGAGACCGGCGGGAAGGGTGTTCGTGAAAGACCAGTCGTTCTTCGCGATCAGGTCCGTCGTGTTGGTGACGGTGTAGGTGAGCGTGCTGGGTGTTCCCTCGGGGACGCTGTCCGGGCTGAAGCCCCAGTCGAGGCTCGGAGTCACGTCCAGCACCCGCAGATTGTCGACGCCGAACCCGCTGCCCGTGGCCCTGGCGGTGTTGGTCAGCCGGATCTGCGCCGCCGCGATCTGGGCGGGCGTGAGCACCGCCGCGGCTGTTCCGGTGTACGTCGCCGCTCGCGCGGACGTCGTGATGCCCGGGTCGGTTCCGCCGCCGGACGCGGCCAGAACGGGGGTGGAGGTGTAGAACACCGCGCCCGTCGCGGCACAGGGGTTCACGGCGGTGGGAAACGCGTTGAGCAATGTCGTCCCGCCGGAGAACAGGCTGAGGGCGAGCGCCGGTGTCCCGGTTCCGCACGGAGCGGCCGCCGCGTCGAAGCGCAGCGAGTAGTACCGCGATGCGCTCGCCGTCAGTCCGAGCGCAGACGCACTCTGTGCAACGGTCGTCTGCCCGGCGCTGATCGTCGCGTAGGGACGCGCGACGAGCGCGTGGTTACCCCGCGTCACGTCGCTCGAGGCGCTCGCGGGCGCGGACGCAGACGTGGAACCTGGGGTATCCGCGCCCAGCTGACCAAGGACGTCGGCGAGCCGGCGGACCTCGCGGGCTGCCGAGGTGTTCGCGCCCGAGGCCTGGCTGGGGCAGAACTGCGCGTTCGGATAAGTGGCGGTGTAGTTCACCAGGACTCCGGTGCAGTTCGTTCCGGCAGCCCATCCCGAGGACGCCGTATACCGCCCACCGGCGTAGGTCGCGATCCCGGAGGGCGCGGTGGTGTTGAGGCCCTGCTCGAACGTCTCGATCCACACTTCGCCGGGGTCGGCGGGGACACCGGCGGCGAAGATCGACACCGCGGATCGACTCTCCGGACCCGACATCGACTCCTCGTCGGGTGCCTCGTTCAGAGCCTTCGTCCGAGGTTCCTCCGGCGCGGTGGTCACGGGAGCCGTCGGCGTCGGCGTCGGCGTCGGCGACGCGGTCGGGGATGCCGTCGGACTCTCGAGCGGCACGGGGGACGCGCTGGGCGCCACGGTCTCCTCGGGAGTCGGTGTCTGAGTGGACGGAGGCGACTCCGTCGCAGACGCCGTCGGAGACGGCAGCGGTTCCTCCGTGGGACCCGGACTCGGCGATGGGGAGGCAGTGCCGTCCTCCGCTTCACCAACGGTGCTCGTCTCCGCCGCACGGGCGATACCCATTCCGTGCCCGTTCAGCAGACCCAGGAGGAGCACGGCGATCGCGATCGCTGCAATCCACGAGCGACGCCCCCCTGAGTGGGGGCGGGAGGGCGAGTTCTGCGCAATCATGAGAGTCCAGGAAGGGGGGAAGCAGAGCGCTTCTCCCGAGGCGGGCACCATGTGCACGTGTTCTCAGCATTTACACATGTGATCTTGGGCTCAAAGTAAATGAATGCCCAGTCCAAGTGCAACCCCTCGATGGAAATCCCGGGGTTAGCCTGAGCATTCCGCGCTTAACACCCGCGAAATCCGGGCCTGATTCACTCGGGGAGTCCCCGATCCGGCATCCGTGGAAGGAAGGCGCATGGACATCACCTCCGTCACCTCCTACCGCTTCGCGCGCACGCGGGCCGACCTCGCGCTCGCGCCCGGCGAGCGCGTCCTCGCAGGCGGCACGTGGCTCATGAGCGAACCCCAGCCGGACATCACCGGGTTCGTCGACATCACCCGCATGGACTGGCCCGACCTCGAGGTGCATCCGGGCGGTCTGCGGATCGCCGCGACCTGCACCATCCGCCGATTCGTCGATTTCTCCCGCGCGACGCACACTCCGCCGTGGCCCGCTCTGGCCGCTGTGACGGATGCCGCACACGCCCTCCTGATGTCGTTCAAGGTGTGGAACACCGCCACCGTCGGCGGCAACGTCTGCCAGTCCTTCACTGCCGCCGCGATGGTGTCCCTCCTCGCCGCCCTCGATGCCGAGGCGATCGTCTGGACCCCGGACGGCGGGGAGCGCCACCAGCCCGTCGCGAGCTTCGTGACCGGACAGATGACGAACACCCTCGCGTTCGGCGAGGTTCTCCGCGCCATCGAGATCCCGGCATCTGCGCTCACGGCGACGGTGTCGTTCCACAAGATGGCCCTGGCCGAACTCGGCCGCTCGGGCGTCGTCGTGGTCGGGCGTCGCGACATCGACGATGCCGTCACCGTCGCCGTGACGGCATCCACCCTCACGCCGCACGTTTTCGTCTACGACGCCTTCCCCGATCCCGCGCTCCTCGCAGCGGACGTCCGCAGTCCCGCCGACTTTTTCACCGACGCCCTGGGCGACGCCGACTGGCGGCGCGAGATCACCGTCGTCCTCGCCGAACGCGTCCGCCGCGATCTGGAGGGAGGCCGATGAGGCTCACCGTCGACGGCCGCGAATGGGAGGGCGACGCCGCACCCGGCCAGTGCCTGCGCACCCTCCTCCGCTCCACCGGCACCATCTCGGTCAAGAAGGGCTGCGACGCCGGCGACTGCGGCGCCTGCGCGGTCATCCTCGACGGCGAACCCGTCCACTCGTGCATCATCCCCGCCGCACGCGTCGACGGTTCGGTCGTCACCACCGCAGCCGGCCTCGCCCCCGAGGGCGACCTGCATCCGGTCCAGGAAGAACTCGTCGCACGCTTCGGCTTCCAGTGCGGCTTCTGCACCCCGGGCATGGCCGTCACCGCCTCGACTCTGACCCCCGACGACCTCCGCGAGCTCGACCGTCGCATGAAGGGAAGCCTCTGCCGCTGCACGGGATACCGCCCCATCCGCGACGCCATCGAGGCCTCCGTCGGCGCCCCCCCGGACGGCTGCGCATCGACGCTCGGCGCCGTCCGCGAGACCGGAAGCACCAGCGGCGGCATCGGGACCTCGGTCATCCCGGAGGCGGCCCGCCGCATCGTCCAGGGCCTCGAGCCCTTCACCCTCGACACCGGCGGAGACCACGACACCGGCCTCGCCCAGCCTCCCGTCGACACCCTCGTCCTGCGCGTCGTCGGCTCCCCGCACGCCCACGCCCGCATCCTCTCCATCGACACCACCGCCGCCCTCGCCGTTCCCGGCGTGATCGCCGTGCTCACCCACGAGGACGCCCCCACCGTTCGGTTCTCGACCGGTCGCCACGAACACCGCGAAGACGACCCCGATGACACCCGCGTCCTCGACGACGTCGTCCGCCACATCGGACAGCGCGTCGCCGCCGTCGTCGCCGAGACCGCCGCGGCAGCGGATGCCGCAGTCCGCCTCGTCCGCATCGAGTACGACGTACTCCCGGCGGTGTTCGATCCCGAACTGGCCCGCACGCCCGGCGCTCCGCTCCTCCACCCCGAGCGCACCCCCGAGGACCGCGTGTCCGAGGCGGACCGCAACGTCATCGCCTCGATGCACGACACCACCGGCGACGTCGACGCCGCCTTCGCCGCGAGTGCCGCCGTCGTCTCCGGCGAATGGCAGACCTCGCGCGTGACGCACGCGCAGCTCGAGACCCACGCGAGCGTCGGCTGGCTCGACGGCGACGGACGTGTCGTCATCCGCTCCTCCACCCAGGTGCCCTTCCTCACGCGCGACGAACTCGCCCACGTCTTCGACATGCCGCGGGAGCGCGTGCGCGTCTTCGCCGCGCGCGTCGGCGGCGGCTTCGGCGGGAAGCAGGAGGTCTTCACCGAAGACCTCGTCATGCTCGCCGTCCTCCGCACCGGCCGACCCGTGACCTACGAGTTCTCGCGCACCGAGCAGTTCACGCGCGCCTCGCTCCGGCATCCGATGCGCGTGCGGGTCACCCTCGGCGCGGACGCCGACGGCACGCTCACCGCGATGAGCCTCGATGTCCTGAGCGACACCGGCGCGTACGGCAACCACGCCATCGGCGTCATGTTCCACGGCGTGGCCGAGTCGACCACGGTGTACCGCGTGCCGCATCGCCGCATCGACGCCGAGGTCGTCTACACCAACAACGTCCCCTCGGGTGCGTTCCGCGGGTACGGGCTCGGTCAGGTCATGCTCGGCGTCGAATCGGCCATGGACATGCTCGCCGAGCGCCTCGACATCGACCCGTTCGAGCTCCGCCGTCGCAACGTCATCCGTGCCGACGACCGCCTGCACCCCGACGATGACCCGTACGAAGAAGACCTGATCATCGGCAGTTACGGCCTCGACCAGTGCCTCGACCTCGCGCAAGACGCCCTTCGCCGCGGCAACGGCGTCACCGCTCCCGACGGCTGGCGCGTCGGTGAGGGCATGGCGCTGGCGATGATCGCCACGATGGCTCCGCGCGGACACTTCTCCCGCGCCCGCGTTTCGCTCCGCTCCGACGGCGACTACGTCGTGCGCGTCGGCACGGCCGAGTTCGGCAACGGCACCACGACCGTCCTGCGACAGATCGCGGCATCCGTTCTGCACGCCCCGTTCTCGCGGCTGCGGCTGTGGAACGCCGACACGGATGCCGTGGAGCACGACACCGGCGCTTTCGCGTCGACCGGCATCACCGTGGCCGGAAAGGCCCTCACCGCCGCCTGCCACGCCCTCGCCGAACGGATGCGCACCCTCGCCGCGGAGATCGCGGGCGTCGATGTCGCCGACGCGACCCTCACCGACGCGGGCGTCTCGACCCCGGCGGGCGTCGTGTCGTTCGCCGACGTCGTCGCCCGTGCCGGCGACGACGAGCGCGACGAGAACGGCCTGTTCGCGCTCGGCGGCGAGGACGGCGACCTCCGCTCGGTCGCCTTCAACGTCCACGCGGTCCGCGTCGCGGTCGAGCCGGAGACCGGCTCGGTGCGGATCCTGCAGTCGGTGCAGTCGGCGGATGCCGGCACCGTCATGAACCCCGCCCAGCTGCGCGGCCAGATCGAGGGCGGTGTGGCGCAGGGCGTCGGCAGTGCGCTCTACGAGGAGGTCCTCGTCGAGGACGGGCGCGTGCAGAACCCGATGTTCCGGCTGTATCGCGTGCCGCAGTTCGCCGACGTCCCCGAGACGGAGATCCTCCTCGCCGACACCTCGGACCGGGTCGGTCCGTTCGGGGCGAAGTCGATGAGCGAGTCGCCCTACAACCCCGTCGCCCCCGCGATCGGCAACGCCATCTCGCGCGCCCTCGGCGCCCGGGTCTTCCACCAGCCCTTCACCCGGCAGCGCGTCTGGCGCACCGCGCAGGGCGTCCCGACCCCCACCCGCACCCCCTCGGAGTAGCCATGTCGCTTGCCACCACCTTCACAATGAGCCTTCCCGACTGGCTCGTCGCCGAGACCGACGATCTGCCCGAGACCCTCCCGACCCTCGAAGACCGGATGGCGCTGGTCAACCGCCTCGCCGACCGCAACTGGCGCGAGGGCAACGGCGGACCCTTCGCCGCGATCGTCGTGGACGAGGCGACCGGCGCCCTCGTCTCCGTCGGGGTCAACGTCGTGCTGTCGACCGGGGTCACCTCCGGCCATGCCGAGGTGATGGCGCTCGGGCTCGCCCAGGCCGCTCTCGGCCGCTGGGACCTCGGCGCCGGCGCCGAACTGTCGCTCGTGGTCAACTGGCGCCCCTGTGTGCAGTGCTACGGCGCGACGATGTGGAGCGGCATCCGTCACCTGGTCATCGCCGGATCCGGACCCGAGCTCGAGGAGCTCAGCGGCTTCGACGAGGGCCCGATGGTCGCCGATTGGGCCGCCCAGTTCGCCGCGCGCGGCATCCGCGTCACCGAGGACATCCTCCGCGACGAAGCGCTCGAGGTGTATCGCGCATACGGCGCGAGCGACGCGGTCGTCTACAACGCCCGCGGCGAGAGCTGAGGCCAGGTCCCGCGCCAGAGGTCCCGCGTCACCACGCCTGCTTGACCACGAGCAGCCGGAAGGGCGCACCGTCCGCCGACCACCAGCGGTGCAACGTCCCTCCGGGCGAGGAGACCGACGCCCCGGGCTCGAGGTCGTGCACGCGCCCGTCGAGCTCGATGCGTACGCGGCCGGCGAGGACGTAGACGAACTCGTCCTCCGCGTGCACGAAGTGCTCCCCCGGTTCGATCGCGTCGCCGGAGATCTCCATCGGCCGGAACGTGCCGGGGCGGTGCGCGAGCATCCGTGCGGTGCCGGAGGCGAATCCCTCGGGCACCGCACCGGAATCCGGGCCTACCACCTGCACGGCGGGAGTCGTGTCGGCATCCTCGTCCGCGGCGGCGATGATCTCGATCGGGCTGGTCTCGAGCGCGACGGCGAGCCTCCGGAGCGACCCGAGGCTCGGCTGCGCGAGCCCGCGCTCGAGCTGACTCAGGAACGGATGCGACAGGTCGATCCGTTCGGCCAGCTGCACGAGCGTGAGCCCGCGCGCGTGGCGCAGCCGCCGCACGTGAGCACCGAGCCGTCGCGCGGCGGCGGCGTCGTCGGTGATCGTGGAATCGCTCATCGACGCGCGGTTCCCGGCCTCAGTCGGGGAGCGGAACGTCGTGGGCGGCGGCGTACTCCTCGACGGCGGCGACGTACGCCGCGCGCCGGGCCGGCGTGATCCACGACACCTCGAACGAGTTGATCGCGAGCTGCACGAGGTCGGTGTGCGACAGGCCCGCCTGCTCGGCGAGCGCGACGTAGTTGTCGCCGACGTACGCCCCGAAGTACGCGGGGTCGTCGGAGTTGATCGTGACACGCACGCCCTCGCGGAGGAGCCCGACGATCTCGTCGGACTTCATCTGCTCCGTCACGAACGAGTTCGACACGGGGCACGTCGTGAACCCGAGACCGCGTTCCTTCGCGATGGCCACGAGTGCGGGGTCCTCGACGATGTTGGTGCCGTGGTCGATGCGATCGACCCCGACCTCGTCGATGACGGCGCGGATGTTGTCGATCGATCCGACCTGGTCGATGTCGCAGTGCATCGTGAGGAAGAACCCCTCGGCCTTGGCGCGTGCGAAGACCGCCGCGAACTTCCCGGGCGGGTTGTCGCGCTCGTCCGAATCGAGACCGACGCCGACGATCCACCGACGATAGGGCAGCGCCTCCATGAGGGTGGCCATGGCGTATTCGGCCGAGAAGTCGCGCAGGAAGCACAGGATGAGCTCCGCCGTGATCCCCAGCTCGTCCGCCGCACGAACGGCCGCTCGACGATATCCGCCGATGACGTTCTCGAACGGCACGCCGCGGCTCGTGTGCGCCTGGGGGTCGAAGAACATCTCCGCGTGCACGAC
Organism: Microbacterium aurantiacum; assembly: GCF_021654035.1. GTDB lineage: Bacteria > Actinomycetota > Actinomycetes > Actinomycetales > Microbacteriaceae > Microbacterium > Microbacterium aurantiacum. The sequence goes on along the minus strand of NZ_JAJPDW010000002.1, from coordinate 44,086 downwards.
GCCCTGCGCCTTCGCCCGGACGAGGTACTCCCACGCGAGGTCGTGGAAGTCGTCAGCGGTCTGCAGCACCTCCATGGCGGGGTAGTAGATCGCGAGGAAGCTCGTGAGGTCGGTGAAGTCGTAGCTCGCGCGGATCTCCTCCACGCTCGTGTGCGGCAGAGTGATGCCGTTCCGCTCGGCGAGGGCGAACTTCAGCTCGGGCTCGAGTGTGCCCTCGAGGTGCAGGTGGAGTTCGGCCTTGGGGAGACCGAGGGCGAAGTCGCGGAGCGAAACGGTCATGTGAGGTCCTTTCGGGGAGCTCGGGCGGGGGCGGAGAGAACCGTCAGGCCCGGTCGGCCATGCCCATGCGGGCGAGGGCGACCGACTCGACGATCTGCACGAGGTTGTAGAGGATCAGAGCGGATGCCGTCACGAGGACCACCGCGGTCCAGACGGCGGAGAACTGGGCCTGCGCGACATAGCCTCCCACAGCGCCCCCGATCCCGCCGCCGACGGCGAGCCACTCCGCGAGCAGCGCACCGGTGATCGCACCCGGAACGGAGATGCGGACCGCGGCGAAGAACTCCGGGAGCGAGCTCGGCAGGGCGATCTTGTGCAGACGTGTCCAGGAGGTGCCGCCGTAGACGGTGACGAGGTCGTTCATCTGCGGGGATGCCGACTTCAGGCCGAAGACGATCGTCACAAGCGCCGGGAAGAAGACCACGATGCCGCCGATGACGGCGATCGAGGCGAAGTCGCGCCCGAAGATGAGGATGATCACCGGAGCCATCGCGACCAGCGGCACCGACCGCAGCAGCATCGCCAGCGGCATGAGGGCGTGCTCGACGCCCTTGCTGAGCTGGAAGAGGATCGCCACGACCAGCGCCGCCACGAGCCCCGCGGCGAAGCCGACGGTGGCGTGACCGAGGGTCACGGCGAGCTGACCGAACAGGCGCTCCCTGTTCTCGTCCGCGGCGGGGACCGTGAAGAGGAACTCGAACACCTCCACCGGACCCTTGCCGACGTAGGGCGAGATGCCGAAGAGCCAGAGCGAGCCGACCCAGATCACCACGACCGCGACGATGGTCAGGACGAAGGTGAGGACGCTCCGGCCGAGCGCACGCAGCGTCGAGCGCCGCACCTCCCGGCGGACGTCGGCGTTGAGCTTCGCGAACTGTTCGCCGCCTCCGGGGACGGACAGCGCGGGAAGGGTCTCCATGCTCATCGCGCACCTCCTCGCGACCAGGGCGCCACCGCGCGGGCGACGAGACCGAGCAGCGCATACCCCGCGAGCGCCACCGCGCCGGAGACGAGGGCGATGTCCCACACCCGCGGCGCGTTCAGCGCCTGCTGGGCCGCGATCATCGCCGGGCCGACCCCGACGGTGATCTTTCCGAAGAACTCCCCCAGCACCGCGCCGAGGAAGGCGGCGGGCACGGCGATCTGCAGGGCGTTGAGCGTCGCGGGGAGGGCGGCGATGAGCCGCACCTTCCGCAGCTGCGTGAACTTCGACCCGCCGTACACGGTGATGACGTCGAGGCTGGCCTTGTCGGCGGCCTTGAGCCCCAGGAGCGCCCCGACCACCGTCGTGAAGAAGCAGCTGAGGGCGGCGAGGAAGATCGCGGTGACCGACGGCTCGCCCGCGCCCGGGATCGGCGCGATGACGACGAGGAGGAGGCCGAGGGCGACGATCGGCACGCAGTAGGTGATGATCGCGATCTGCATCACCACGCCCTCCAGGCGCGGGACGACCAGGACGAGCGCGGCGAGGACGAGGGCGAGCCCGTTGCCCCACAGGTACCCGATGCCGGCCTCAGTCAGGGTGACGGAGAAGTTCCGGACGTAGAACTCCCACCCCGTGGCGAAGAACTCCGCGATCACCTGCGGGGGCGTGGGGATCGCCTGCACACCGCCAGGCCCGACGTTCGAGAACACGGTGGCGGCGAGGATCCACCACAGCGCGATGATCCCGACGCCGCCGATGAGCCCGGTGACCCACGCGGGAAGACGCACATCCTCCCACTGGATCGTGCGGGAGCGGGCGGGGGTCTCAGTGGTCATCCGCCGCGGCCCCTCCGACGCCGAAGAGGAGCTCCTGCGCCTCGTCGACGTACGCATGGAACTCGGGGCTCCGCATGAGATCGGGCGTCCGCGGGCGCGGCAGATCGATCGTCATGACGTGCTTCACCCGGCCCGGGCGCGGACTCATCACCGCGACCTGGTCGGAGAGGAAGATCGCCTCGCTGATGCCGTGGGTGACCAGCAGCGTCGTGGCGGGCTTCTCGGTCCAGATCCGCAGGAGCTCGAGGTTCAGCTTCTGCCGGGTCATGTCGTCGAGCGCGCCGAAAGGCTCGTCGAAGAGCAGGACCGAGGGCTTCATGATGAGCGAGCGGGCGATCGACACTCGCTGGCGCATCCCGCCCGACAGCTGCGCGGGCTTGGCCTTCTCGAAGCCCTTCAAACCCACCAGCGCGATCATCTCGGAGACGTAGGCCTTGTCGACCGGCTTCCCCGCCACCTCGAAGGGCAGCTGGATGTTGGACTGCACGCTCCGCCACGGCAGGAGCGCGGCATCCTGGAAGGCGATCCCCAACTCGTTGCCGCGGCGGAGCTCCTTCGGGCTCTTGCCGTCGACACGGGTGGTGCCGCTGGTGGGATCCTCGAGCCCGGCGAGGATGCGGAGGATCGTGGACTTGCCGCATCCGGACGGCCCCAGCAGCGCCAGGAACGTGCCCTGGTCGGTGTGGAGGTTCGCGTCCTGCAGCGCCACGACGCTCTTGCGCCCGACGGTGAAGACCTTGTTCAGCTCGGTGATCTGCAGGCCGGTGCCCAGGGTCGTCCCCTGGGCACCGGCCTGGGTGGCCGTTTCGGTCACGGTATCGACTCCAGAATGGATCTTTGCTGGATGGAGAGCGCTCGATGGTGAAGCGCTCGAGGGAGCGGGCTCAGCCCGCGTAGTCGAGGAGGTCCGGGTTCTCCTCGTAGACCTCGGCCAGGAGGCTGAGGTCGAACAGGTCGGCGGCCTCGAGCTCGATGCCGGCGCCGGCGAGGCTCTCGATCGTGAGGGCCTGCAGCTCCTCCGAGATCGTGAACAGGCCGTTGGCCTCGGTCTCCTCGGAGACGACCAGCTCGTTCTGCGCGAGCGAGCCCGCGAGCGTCTTCTCGGGGTCGAGGTCGAGGTCGGCACCGTAGACCTCGAGGGCGAGGTCCGCGCCGCCCTGCGGGTCGGCGAGCGCGTCGGTCCAGCCGCGGAGCTCGGCGACGAGGAAGGCCTTCAGCATCTCGCGGTTGCTCGCGATCTGCTCGTCGGTGACGGTGAAGGTCTCGGCGACGAACGGCAGGCCGTTCTGGGCGAAGGGGAGGTTGGTGGTCTCCAGGCCCATCATCTCGACCGTGATCGCCTCGTTGGTGATGTACGAGACGAAGCCGTCGACCTCGCCGTTCACGAGCGGCGCCGGGTCGTACTGGACCGGGACGACGGTGAGCTCGGACGGGTCGATGTCGTTCGCGGCGAGCAGCGCGTTGAACAGCGAGGTATTGGAGTCCTGGACGCCGATCCGCTTACCGATCAGGTCCTCGGGGGTGGCGATGTCGCCGCCGTCCGCGAGGGAGAGGATCGTGAAGGGGTTGGCCTGGAACGTCGCACCGATGATCTTCAGCGGGGCGCCCTCGCTCGCGACGGCGGAGCCGATGGAGACCGAGTCGCTGAGGGCGATGTCGGCGGTTCCGCCGAGAAGCTCGGCGACGCCGGTCGAGGGGCCGGGGACGAGGTTCACCGAGCTGAAGCCGGCCTCCTCGAAGTACCCGTTGGTGTCGGCGAAGTACTCACCGGCGAACTCCTCGTTGAGGATCCAGCTGAGCTGCAGCGTCAGGTCGCCGAAGCCTTCGGCGGCGGCATCCGTGGAGTCCGCAGCGGGCTCGGCGGCGGTCCCGGACCCGCCGGCGCAGGCGGTGAGGGCGAGAGCGCTGACGGCGATGCCGGCGAGCGCGGCGGCGACGCGCGAGACACGGCGCGAGGAAAGGGATGTCATGGGAACTCCAGTCAGAGGGGGTGTGCTCGGGTGACGCACCCGCCCTGGGCCTCGACGGGGTGCGTGAGAGCGACGCTAGGCGATGTAGATTTCACCAACACTGGCCGGAGTGTTTCGGCGGGATTACGTCTTCCGAGCCGCCCGGACGAACTTCACAGACGGATGCCGCCGCCATCCCACCGCGCGACGACGGCGTCGACCGCATCGGCGCAGACGGCCGCGGGCGCGTCCGTCTGCCGTCTGCCGTCCGGGACGACCGCGTCGGGGTGGATCGGTCCGCGCGTCTCGCGGAGCGGTTCGCCGGATCCGCCGGAGCGCACGAGGACGATCTCCGCGAGGATCGACAGCGCCGTCTCCTCCGGGGTGCGACCCCCGAGGGCGAGACCGATCGGGGAGCGCAGGCGCGCGAGCGCGGCATCCGTCACGCCGGCGGCGCGAAGCCGGGCCACGCGGTCGTCGTGGGTGCGGCGGCTGCCCATCGCGCCCACGTAAGCCGCGGGTGAGGCGAGGGCCGCGGCGACCGCCTCGATGTCGAAGCGGTCGTCGTGGGTCAGGACGCAGACCGCCGTCCGCACATCGATCGGCGTCTCGGCGAGGTACCGACCCGGCTGGTCGTGGACGACGGTGGCGCCCGGGAACCGATCGGGGCGCGCAAAGACCTCCCGCGGGTCGCACACGGTCACCTCGAATCCGGCTGCCGCACCGAGCCGCGCCAGGGCGACGGAGAACTCCACCGCACCGACCACGATGAGCCGCGGCGCGTGCGGGAAGGGCACCGCGAGCACCTCGGTGGCCCCGCTCTCCTCGACGGAGTCACCCGGAACATCCGCGTACCGAAGGGTGACGGGAGCAGCGGCCGACGCGGCGCGGCGGAGGTCCGCCAACGCCGCCGCGAGCATGCGCGAATCACCCACGGCGCGGTCACGGCTGTCATCATCCGTGACCGCGAGCAGCGCGCCACCGCCGGACGCGGCATCCGTCACGATCCCGAGGGCTACCGCCTCGCGACGCTCGACGGCGTCGATCACCGCGCGAAGCGCGTCGGCGGCGCGCGAGCCGGGGAGGACGGGCACCACCAGCACGTCGATCACACCGCCGCACGTGAGCGCCGCGGCGAACGCGCGCTCGTCCGAGATGCCGTAGCGCGAGCGGGTGCTCTCGCCAGATGAGAGCGCCTGGAGGCACAGCTCGTAGACAGCGCCGTCGACGCAGCCCGCCGAGACGTTGCCGAACACCTGACCGGCCGCGTCGACGAGCATCGCCGTGCCGATCTCTCGCGGCGCACTGGCGTAGGCGTCCACGAGCACCGCGAGCGCGAACGGCTCCCCCCGGTCCAGCCGGCTGCTGGCGGGCTCGAGGACGTCGCGCATCAGCGGGGGTGGCCGAACCGGGCCGCCTGCGGAGGAAGGTCGGCGTGCAGGCGCGCGCTCGCCTCGGCGGCGAGGGGGTTGGTGCTGACCCCGTCCTCGCTCACGAGCACTCCGCCGACGTACACCTTCTTGAGGTTACGCAGGCTCATCGACAGGACGTAGGAGCGGACGGGATGCCAGAGCGGTCCGACATCCGGCATCCGCGGGTCGACGACGACGAAGTCGGCGAACTTCCCGACCTCGAGGCTGCCGACCCGGTCGTCGACGCCGAGGATCTCGGCGCTGCCGAGGGTGTGCAGGCGCAGCACCGTCTCGGGCGTCATCGACAGCGGCTCCTTCGTGCGGGCGCGCTGCAGGAAGACGCCCGCGCGCATGTTGCCCCACGGGTCGGAGATGTCGGTGCACGCCTGATCGTCGAGGCCCATGCCGACGCGGATGCCGAGCTCGAGCATCTCGGGAACGAGCGCCACCCCGGACGCGAGGCGCCCGTTCGAGGCCGGCTGCCACGACATCGACGCGCCACCCGCGGCGGTGGCCTCGATGATCTCGGGGGTGGTCTGGATGAAGTGGCCGAACATCATGTCCGGCCCGAGCGCCCCGGCATCCCGGTAGAGGGCGAACTTCGCCTGCTGCAACGGCACCGCCTCGGGCGACTCGAGGAAGTGGGCCTGATTGGTCACGCCGAACCGGCGCATCGCCTCGACCTCGAACTCTGCCGCCTCAGGCCGCGGCGACCACTGCACCTGCCCCATGATCGACGCGCCGAGCGCGAGGGAGGGATCCATCGACCGGGTGTGGGCGACCTCCGCGGCGAAGCGGTCGAAGATCTCGTCGTCGGTGCCGGCGGTGACGTCCATGCCGATGGCGTCGACGAAGCGGAGGCCCGCGTCGCGGCATCCGTCGGCTTGGCGCGTGTGGTACTCGAGATCGCGGAGCGGCGCGTTGCCGACGCGCTTGCCGTCGACCATCGACTCCCACGCCTGCAGCGGGTCGGTGAAGTTGTATGCGGTGGTCACGCCGTTGCCGAGGAAGTCGAGGGCGCCGTGCAGCGTCGACCAGTAGATGTCGTCGGCCGACATGTGCGAGGTGAACCCGAGCATCGAGTCGCACCACCCGTAGAGGGTCTCGCTGACGCCGAGTCCGCGAAGTCCCGACGTGAACAGGTGGGAGTGGCTCGAGACGAAACCGGGGGCCACGAACGCGCCGGCGACGTCGAGGGTCTCGTCCGCCGTCGTGCCCGCGGGCGGGGAACCCGCGCCGAGGGCGGCGATGCGGCCGTCCTCGACCAGCATCCACCCTTCGTCGATGTGGCCGAGGTCGGGGGCGCCGTCGGCGACGGTGAGGAGGCGGGCGCGGGTGACGAGAAGGGACGACATGAGGAACTCCGGATCGTGCGGGGGCGTTCACGCTACCCGCGGTGTGTTTCCAGCCTGCTACGGCTGCGCGTGGGCGGGGTCGTGGGCGAGGTGGAGGACCGCTTCGGCGAGGGCACGGATGCCGCGGGCGACGTCGCCCCCGGACACGGTCTCGTCGGGGTGGTGGCTGATGCCGTCGGGGTTCCGCAAGAACAGCATCCCGACCCCGGTCACCGCGCCGATCGCCATCGCGTCATGACCGGCGCGGGAGAAGAGCGTCGCGGGTTCGGCGGTCGTGTCCTCGCGGGTGTCGCCCGCGCGAGTCGCGAGAATGCCCTCGCGCACGACGTCCTGCAGGAGCGGACGGCAGAACACCGCGGGCGCCCGGTGGATCTCCCGCGCGCGCCAGCGGAGACCGCGTCGTCCCATCGACGCGTCGAGGTCGCGCGCGAGGGCGTCCCACACGCGGTCACGGGCATCGTCGAACTCGCCGCGCAGGTCGAGACTCATGTGCACCTCGCCGGGGACGATGTTGACCGCGCCGGGGAAGGTCTCGAGCTGACCGACGGTGCCGATGATGTGATGCTCCGCGCGGCATATGCGCTCGACGGCGAGGGCCGCCTCGCTCGCACCGAGGAGCGCGTCGCGGCGCCGGTCGTACGGCGTGCCGCCCGCGTGGCGGGCCTCCCCCTCGACGACGAGCTGGAAACGGCGGGCGCTGGCGATCGACGAGACGACGGCGAGCGACTCGCCGCGCTCATCGAGCTCGGGTCCCTGCTCGATATGCGCCTCGAGGTATCCGACGAGCTCATCCGGACGCCGGGCGGCCTCGCCGACGCGGCCGGGGTCGAGACCGAACTCGAGGAAGGCCTCCCGGAGCGTCGTGCCGTCGGCATCCGTCAGCGTCCACCACGACTCGTCCCACGTGCCCGCGACGGCGGAGGAGCCGAGCAGCGCCTTGCCGAACCGGGTGCCCTCCTCATCGGAGAACGCCATCACCTCGAGCGCGAACGGGAGGTCGACCCGGCGCGCATCCGCGTCCGGTGAGCGGAGCAGCCGGACGACCTCGAGCGCCATCAGCACCCCGACGATGCCGTCGAACCGCCCGGCGTCCGGCACCGTGTCCAGGTGCGACCCGAGCATCAGCGCGGGCGTCTCGGCGCCGCGCGCGCCGTCGATGCGGCCGTACTGGTTGCCCGCGGCATCCTGTCGCGCGGTCATGCCGACCTCGCGCATCCACTCGGCGGCGAGCCGGTTCACTCGCGCGTGCTCGGGCGAGAGGTACACCCGCTCGATCGCGCCGGGCGTGGCCGTGACGCGCGCGAGCTCCTCGCAGCGGGCCATCACCCGACGGGCGGCCGCCGCGATGCGGTCGCGATCGACGGCGAGGAGGGGTGTCGTCACGTCACGCGCCCCGATAGATGTCTGCGGCGGCATCCACTCCGCCGCCGGCGGTGAACGCGGTGTGGCCGAAGCGGCGGAGCACTGCTTCGAGGGCGGCGAGGGTGACCATCACGGCGTCTTCGCGGGCGTTGTAGCCCATCGTCCCGATGCGCCACACCTTGCCGTGCAGCGGACCGAACGACGTGCCGATCTCGATGCCGAAGTCCTCGAGCATCGCCGCGCGGGCGGCGTCACCGGGGACGCCCTCGGGGATGTACACCGCGACGATGTTCGTCATCTTGTGGGAGAGGTCGCCGAAGGTGGTGAGCCCGAGCGCGCGGACCCCGGCGAGCATCGCCTCGCCCGCGCGGACGTGGCGGGCGATGACGGCCTCGCGCCCCTCGACCAGGACGAGACGGGCGCACTCGCGGGCGGCGTAGAGCATCGACGCCGCCTCGGTGTGGTGGTTTAGGCGACGCGGGCCCCAGTAGTCGAGGATCATGCCGAGGTCGAAGTAGTTCGACCGGACGAAGTCCGCCGCCTGCGGATCACCCTCTTCGCGGATGCCGGCCTCGACGCGCTTCCGGGCCGTCACGACCTCGACCGCGCGCGGGCTGAGGGTGAGGGGCGCTGCGCCTGAGGGTCCGCCCAGGCACTTCTGGAGACCTGCGGTGGCGGCATCCAGCCCCCAGGCGTCCGCCTCGAACGGGTTGCCGGCGAGCGAAGCGGTCGCGTCGGAGTAGAACAGGGCGCCGTAGCGACGGCAGACCTCGCCGATCTCGTCGAGCGGCTGGAGCATCGTGGTGGAGGTGTCGCCCTGCACCATCGCGACCAGCGTCGGGCGCACGCGCGCGATCGCCTCCTCGACGACGGAGACGGGGAACACCTGTCCCCACTCGGCGTGGATCGTGTGCACCTCGGCCATCGCGCGCTCCGCGATCTCGGCGAGGAGGTGCCCGAAGCGGCCGAACACCGGAACGAGCACGCGGTCGCCGGGTCGGATCAGCGAGACCATCGCCGCCTCGATCCCGGCGCGCGAGGTGCCGTCGACGATGACCGTCGCCTCGTTCTCGGTGCCCCAGACCTGCCGGTAGAGGACTTGCGTCTCGGTCATCGTCGCGGTCATGAACGGGTCGTACTGCCCCGTGAGCGGCGCCGACAGCGCGCGCAGCACGCTCGGGTACGCGTCGATCGGCCCCGGCCCCATGAGGAGGCGCCGGGGCGGAGCGATCTCTCCGGGAAGGTCGGCGGGGGAAGCAGTGGCGAGGGCGGCGTCGGTCACGGGGACTCCTGCGGGGATCGGGGTGCCGCCGTCGCGCCGAGAGGCGCGAGACGGCGGGCGAGACGGACGAGGGCGATGTCGGTGTTCTCCCGCGAGACGACCGAGACCCCGACGGGGGCCACGCCCGTCGCCGACGGGACCCGCAGGAGCGGCGCCGACAGCGCGGGGAGCCCGCCGACCGCGGCGGGGGTGGTGAGGCGGAGGGTCGCCGCGCGCACCGCGTCGAGGTGGGCGGAATCGTGGGTGCGCAGCGGCGCCGGGCCCGGCACGGTCGGCAGGAGAAGGGTCGTCTCGGCGACGGCATCCGCCAGGCGTGCGCGCAGGTCCGCGACGCGTCGGCGCGCGTACCGCTCGTCATCGGCGGTGAGGACGGATGCCGCGCGGAAGCGCTCCGCGACCGCCGCGCCGACCGCCCCCGGGTGCTCGCGCAGCCACTCGCCGTTGTTCCGCCATGCCTCGGCGCCCTGCACCGTCCGGAACGGGACGAGGTACTCGTCGAGATCGCCGATCGAGACCTCGACCACCTCGGCACCGGCATCCCGGACCCCCGCGACGAAGGCCTCGAACGCCGCGCGCGTGGCGTCCTCAACCGCCGCGAGGGCTTCGGTCGGCACCGCGAACCGCCACGGGAGGTCGACGCCCGAGGGACCGTAGACGCTCTCGGTCGAGTCGGACCCGTCGTAGCTCAGGCACCAGTCGGCCACGCGCTCGAGGGTCGCACCGTCGCGGGTGAGCCAGCCGACGGTGTCGAAGCTCTGCGCGAGGGGAAGGAGTCCCTGCCGGGGCACGAGTCCGTGGGTGGTGCGCAGCCCCCAGAGCCCCTGGTACGACGCGGGCACGCGGATCGAGCCCGCGGTGTCGGTGGCGAGACCGATGTCGGCCTGGCCGGTCGCCACGGCGGTCGCCGGTCCGCTCGACGAGCCACCCGGCAGCGTGCCGGGAACCGCGCCGTTCGGGGGCGTGCCGTAGTGGACGTTGTCGCCCGCGATCGAATAGGCGAACTCATCGGTGCGCGCGATGCCGCGCAGCGACGCGCCCGCCCGCAGGAGGTCGCTCACCGCCGGCGCCGTCGTCGTCTCGGGGCGCGCGCTGTCGAGGAAGACCGGGTTCCCCGCGCCGATGCGGTAGCCCTTGATCGCGAAGAGGTCCTTCACCGCGACCGTGAGGCCCTGGAGCGGCCCGTCCCACGCACCCTGGAAGAGCGGGTCGCCGACCGTCCGCCACACCGAGCGGTCGAGAGCTGCCGCGCGGGGCGTGACGTGGGCGGCGCCGATCTTCCACGCGCCGTCCTGCTTCTGCCAGAGCTGTGTCTGCAGTCCCGTCCCGCCGCCGGCGTACCGCGAGACGGAGACGAGGAGTGCGGCATCCGGCGCCAGCGGGCGGTACTCGATGCGCTCGATCACGCGCGTCGGCACTCCGCCGCGGGTGCCGCGGAAGGCCGAGATCGCATCGTGGCCGACGAGGAGACCTGCCGCATCGCCGCGGAGGGCGTCGGGGCCGTCGATGAACGCCGCATCGAGAGCGTCGAGGTCGTTCGCCATGATCGCGCGCTCGTACGCGTGGAATGCCTCCGCCAGGTCGGCGGGGATCTCGCGGGGAGTCTCGGCGCTCGAGCCGTCCGGCGGGATCTCAGCGTCCGTCACGGGGGACCCCCTCGAAGTCGGCCTCGCGGATGCGGGCGTGCACACCGCAGACGATGTCGACGACCTGCGAAATGTCGAAGTCCGTCGCGGCACTGAGGTACGCGTAGGCGAGGTGCTCCTCGACGCCCCAGCGCCCCTCGATGAGGTCGAGTGCCGAGCGGACGCACGCGCGCATCGCCTCGTTCAGGTCGGGATCCAGGCCCGTGGGCACGAGGTACTCGGGGGTGCGGACGAGCGGTCCCGTGACCTCGCCGAATTCGGCGAGCGCCTCCGCGCGGGGGATCACGTCGAAGCGGAGCGTCGCGCGCAGCGACGCCTCCAGCGCCGTCAGCGCGACCTCGCCGTCGCCCTGCGCGAAATGCGGATCGCCGACGTAGGCGAGGGCGCCGGCGACCTGCACCGGGAGATAGAGCGCCGTCCCCTCGACCAGCAGGTTGATGTCGATGTTGCCGCCGTGCGACCCGGGCGGGACCGAGTGCGGCCGCTCGTCACCCGAGACGGCCACCCCCATCGTCCCGAGGAAGGGCGCGAGCGGGAACGTGATGACCCGCTCGCCGCCGTCGACGATCGGGAGGAGGCCGACGAGCCCGCCGTCGCGCTCCTCCACGGGAGTGAAGACGCTGACGTGGAAATCCCCGCGGGGGAGCTGGCCGACGAGGGCGCCTTTGCCGTGCCGGTTGGAGATGACGCCGTACGGCACGCGCGGGGCGAGGGCCTCCACCGTGATCCGCAGGAGGTCGCCGGGCTCGGCGCCCTCGACGAAGATCGGTCCGGTCACGACGTGCGGGCCGTCGCGCTCGGGGTCGCGCGCGCACTCCGCGGCGATCGTCACGGCATCCTCCAGCACGGATGCCGCGTCCACCCCCTGTCCGGTGAAGTAGGTCATCGGGTCCTTGCCGTGGTCCTCGAGGATGCCCTCGTGGCTGACGGTGTCGACCGTGACCGTCGCGCCGTCAGCGATGCGGAGGACCGGGGCATCCGCCGCGCACGGGAGCCGCCCCCACAGGATCGTCTCGGGCGTCGCGCGCAGATAGTGCTCGCCGGGGATGGCGCCGGTCCCGGGCTGCAGGACGGGGAAAGGGGGAACGTTCATCGGTCTCCTCCGCCGGCGGGCAGTGCTGTCAGTGCCGTCGGCTCCGCCAGGATCTCACGTCCCGCCCGGGCGAGGACGCCCTCGCCGTCACGCCAGACCGGCACGCCGTGCACGAGGGTCTCGGCGACGACGCCGAAGAGGCGCTGCCCGTGCCACGGCGAGAGCTTGTTGCGGTACTCCAGGCGCTCGGCATCCACCGTCCATCCCGCGTCGGGGCGGAAGACGACGAGGTGCGCCGGGGCGCCGGGGCGGATCGCGCCGAGTCCGTCGACCCCGGCGATGCGCGCGGGCCCGGTGGTCATGAGCGGAAGGAGATCCTCGAGACGGATGCCGCGCCCCCGCGCCGCGGTCCACACCCCCGAAAGCCCCGTCTGCAGACCCGCGATGCCGCCCCACGCGAGGCCGAAATCGCCGCCGCCCTGCTCCTTGAGCGCGCGGGTGGAGGGCGAGTGGTCGCTCACGACGGCGTCGATCGTGCCGTCGAGGAGGCCCGCCCAGAGGAGGTCCTGGTTCGCGGCGTCGCGGATCGGCGGGCAGCACTTGAACGCTCCCGCCCCGTCGGGGACGTCCTCGGCGCGGAGGGTGAGGTAGTGCGGGCACGTCTCGACCGTCAGCCGCACGCCCTCTGCCTTCGCGGCGCGGACGGCGTCGAGCGCGGTGCCGTCCGAGACGTGCACGATGTGCGCGCGGGCACCGGTCCGGCGGGCGGCGTCGATGACCGCGATGATGGCGGCCTCCTCGCTCGCGGGCGGGCGGGAGGCGAGGAAGTCGGCGTAGTGCGGGCCGAGCGGGCCGTCTGCGTGCAGGTGCGCCGGGTCTTCGGCGTGGACGATCAGCAGCCCGTCGAACACGGCGAGCTCGGCCAGGGCGGCCTCCAGCTGCGCCGCGTCGAGGTGCCCGAATTCGTCGATGCCCGACGGTGAGAGGAAGCACTTGACCCCCACGACGCCGGCGTCGGCGAGCTCGACGAGCGTCCCGAGGTTCTCGGGCACCGCGCCGCCCCAGTACCCGACATCCACGGCGAGCTTGCCCTGTGCGGCGGCGCGCTTGTCGGCGAGCGCCTCCACGGTCGTGGTGACCGGGACGCTGTTCAGCGGCATGTCGAACAGCGTCGTCACGCCGCCCGCGGCGGCAGCGGCGGTGCCGGTGAGGAACCCTTCCCACTCCGTCCGGCCCGGTTCATCCAGGTGAACGTGCGAGTCGACGAGGCCCGGAATGAGCACGGCGTCGTCCGCGACGACGACGTCGGCATCCGCATCGAACGGACGGATGCCGATCACGACGCCGCCGTCGACATCGACCGTCGCGGGCGCGAACTCCCCGTCGAGGAAGACGCGGCGGGCGGCGATGGACATCTCGGGGTCCTGGGTCATGCCGCCCACGCTAGGCCGCGCGGATTTCCCGCGTGTTACCCACACCAACATTCTGTTCACTTGTCTCTTCTCGCGGGTTGCGCGCCCGCGCACCCGCGAGAAGAGACAAGTGAACGGAGAACGGGACCTGGCCGCGTAATGCGATCGAAACGCGGCGGGGCCTAACGTCGGGGCATGCTCCTGCACGACTTCAACGCGGCGGATGCCGAGACCGCGGCATCCGTCGTCTCGGTGTGGGCGGCGATCCCCCGCTGGGTGGACGACGTCGTCGCCGGGCGTCCATACGCGTCGGTCGATGTCCTCGCCGAGCGCGCGGCGGCCCTCGCCGCGACCTGGACCCGGGACGACCTCGACATCGCCCTCGCGCACCACCCCCGGATCGGGGAACGCGTCACCGGCGAGGGGGCGGAGGCGGCGGCATCCGCCCGAGAGCAGTCGACGATGCGCACCGCCGAGAGCGACGTCGCCGCCGCGATCGCCGCGGGCAACGCCGCCTACGAGCAGCGCTTCGGACGCGTCTTCCTCATCCGCGCCGCCGGCCGCTCCCCCGACGAGATGCGGGCCGAGCTCGAGCGCCGATTCGCGAACGACGATGACGCCGAAGTGCGCGAGGCGCTCGGCCAGCTCGCCGAGATCGCGATCCTGCGCCTGCGGGGCATGATCGAGCCATGAGCCACCTCACCACCCACGTCCTCGACGCCGCGACCGGTCGCCCCGCCACCGGCGTCGGCGTCACCCTGGCCCGCGTCGCCGACTCCGGCGGGGTCGCTCCGATCGCCGAGGGCGTGACGGATGCCGATGGACGCCTCGCCCTCGGACCCGACCGACTCGACGACGGCGTGCACACCCTGACCTTCGCCACCGGCGCCTACTTCGCCGCGCGCGAGGTCGAGACGTTCTACCCCGCGGCGATCGTCACCTTCACCGTCGCGGGCGACGGGCACCTGCACGTGCCGCTGCTCCTGAGCCCGTTCGCCTACTCCACCTACCGAGGGAGCTGACATGACCGATGTGACCGTGAGCCTCGGCGCCAACAAGTACGGCAAGGCCGAGAACCGGGTCGTGCGCATCTACCGGGACACCCCCCGCCACGAGATCGTCGACCTCAACGTCACGTCCCAGCTGCGCGGCCAGGCGTTCTCGGACTCGTTCCTCACCGGCGACAACTCCCTGATCGTGGCCACCGACACCCAGAAGAACACCGCGTTCGCGTTCGCGAAGGAGGTCGGCATCCCGTCGCCCGAGGAGTACCTCCTTGCCCTGGGGAACCACTTCGTCTCGGAGTTCGACTGGGTCGAGGGCGGGCTCTGGCAGGCCGAGCAGTACGAGTGGGAGCGCATCACCGCCGGCGGGCGCCCGCACGATCACTCCTTCGTCCGGCGCGGGCAAGCCACCCGTCTCGCCGCGGTGCAGAAGGCCGACGGCGCCACCCACGTCATCGGCGGCATCCGCGATCTGACGGTGCTGAAGTCCAGCGGCTCGGCCTTCACCGGCTTCCCGCGCGACAAGTACACGACCCTCGCCGAGACCGACGACCGCATCATGGCCACCTCCGTCACGGGACGCTGGCGCTTCCTCCCCGACGCGGTGGCGGCCGGCTTCGACTACAACGCCCTCTACACCGAGGTCGTCGACGTCATGCTCGAGGTCTTCGCGTCGGTGCATTCGCTCGCCCTGCAGCAGACCCTGTTCGCGATGGGCAAGGCGGTCATCGAGGCGCGCCCCGAGATCGCCGAGGTCCGCTTCGCGATGCCGAACAAGCACCACTTCGCGTACGACCTGTCCCCGTTCGGCCTCGACAACCCCAACGAGGTCTTCTACGCCGCCGACCGCCCGTACGGACTCATCGAGGGGACGATCGCCCGCGACGGCGCCGCGCCCGCCCCCGAGGCGTGGCTCGACATCCCGCAGTTCGTCTGAACGGCGGTCGGGCGCGGGGCCGGCGTGCCTGTCGGTACGCCGGTCGGCTCAGCGCACCGGCTGTTGCAGGTCGACCTCCCACGCCGCTCCCGGCGTGTCCATCGGCGTCGACAGGTACACCTCGCGGCACGTGCCGATGGCGGTAAGGCCGCGGTGCTCCACCTCCGTCACGAGCTCCTGCCACGCCTGCTGGATGCCGGAGAGGTCGGCACCCCGGTACCGCGTCGTCAGTGCCCGCGGCGCGGCGGCGACGGTCACCGCTTCCAGCCCGGCCGGGGTCGGGGTCTCTCCGATCTGCTCCGCCGCCGCGGCGATCATCCCGTCGCCCTCGACCGTGTAGGTCGCCACTCCCGGCCCGACGCGCGCGGCGCCCGCGGCGTCCAGCGCCGCGCCGACGCGCTGGAACATCGGTCCGATCTCGTCCTCGATCTCGGCCAGCTCCGTGACCCGGGCCGACAGCTGCACCAGGTGCAGCTCGGGCAGGGCGGTCTCGACGAATTCCGACATGGGGTTCTCCTTCTCGATACTCCGGAGCCTCGCCTCGACCGAGCGCAGCCGATCCCGGTCCGCGTCGATCTGCGCGTGCAGCGCGTCCCGACGCGTGCGCAGCAGCTGCGTCAGCGCCGCAGCATCCAGCCCGTCGTCCAGCAGCACGCCCACCTGCTCGAGCGTGAACCCGAGGTCCTTCAGGGCGACGAGCTGATTGGCGCGTTCGAGCTGGGCTGCGGCGTACCGCCGATAGCCGCTGTGCGGATCGACCCGTTCCGGGCGCAGCAGGCCGAGCTGGTCGTAATGACGCAGCATGCGCACCGATACGCCGGCCAGCCGGGCGAACTCTCCGATACTCAACATGGTGATCCCAGGAAAGAGCCTGACACCGTGTGAGGGTCAAGAACACCCTCGCGGGCGCCTCAGACGGTGAAGACCGCGTGCACGTCGCCGGTGGCGGCGCGGCCGCCGAGCGCGGCGATCTCCAGGAGCACCGCCGATCCGACGACCTCGCCGCCGAGGGAGCGGACGATCTGGTGGCCGGCCACGAGCGTCCCGCCGGTGGCGAGCACGTCGTCCACGAGCAGCACGCGCGCGTCCTCCGGCAGGTCGTCGTGCGCCTCGATCGTCGCGGTGGCGTACTCGAGGGCGTAGGAGACGGATGCCGCGGGCCGGGGCAGCTTCCCGGCTTTGCGGATCGGCACGAGACCGACCTCCGCGCGCGTCGCGATGGCGCCGGCGAGGAGGAATCCGCGCGCCTCGATCCCGGCGACCACGTCGAAGCGCCCGGCGAACGGGGCGATGAGCGCATCGATGACCTCGCCGAGGGCCGCGGCATCCGCGAGGAGCGGGGTGATGTCGCGGAAGACGATGCCCGGCTCGGGATAGTCGGGGATCGAGCGGATCAGCGATTCGGCGCGTGCGAGAGGGGCGGCATCCACTCGCCCACCGTAGCCCGAGGTGATCCTGGGGAACTCCTCAGCCCCGTGCCTCACGGGATGTAAGCGCTTGCAGTACTCTGGGCGAATGACTTTTCCCCAGTCCGCCGTCCTCACCGAGACCGCCGCCTCGCGCCCCGGCGCCGAGTGGTGGCGCACCGCTGTCATCTACCAGATCTACCCCCGCTCGTTCGCCGACAGCTCCGGCGACGGCATCGGCGACCTCCGCGGCGTCACCGCCCACCTCGCCGATCTCGAAGACCTCGGCATCGACGCGATCTGGCTGAGCCCGTTCCAGCGCTCACCGCAGAAGGATGCCGGCTACGACGTCTCCGACTACTGCGACGTCGACCCGATCTTCGGCACGCTCGACGACTTCGACGCGATGCTCGCCGAGGCGCACGCCCGCGACATCCGGATCATCGTCGACCTCGTCCCCAACCACTCCTCGGACCAGCACGAGTGGTTCCAGCAGGCCCTCGCCGCCGCTCCCGGCAGCCGCGAGCGCGCGCGCTACATGTTCCGCGACGGCCGCGGCGAGAACGGCGAGCTCCCCCCGAACAACTGGGACTCCGTCTTCGGCGGCCCCGCGTGGACGCGTGTCACCGAAGCCGACGGCTCACCCGGCCAGTGGTACCTGCACCTCTTCGACACCTCGCAGCCCGACTTCGACTGGACCAACGAGGAGGTCCGCGAAGAGTTCCGCCGCATCCTGCGGTTCTGGCTCGACCGCGGGGTCGACGGCTTCCGCGTCGACGTCGCGCACGGCCTCATCAAGGCCGACGGCCTCCCCGACTACACCCCGTCCCCCGAGGGCGGATCCATGGGCGGCGACGAGGCGAACGTGCCGTACTGGGGCCAGGACGGCGTGCACGAGGTCTACCGCGACTGGCACCTCCTCCTCGCCGAGTACGACGGCGACCGAGCGCTCTGCGCCGAGGCGTGGCTGCCCACCCCCGAGCGCACCGCCGAGTGGGTCCGTCCCGATGAGATGCACCAGGCGTTCAACTTCGCCTACCTCGAGACCGGCTGGGATGCCGCGGCCCTCCGCGCCGTCGTCGACCGCTCGATCGCGGCGTACTCCGCGGTCGGCGCCCCGAGCACGTGGGTGCTGTCGAACCACGACGTCGTCCGCCACGCCTCGCGTCTCGCGCTGAGCTCCGAGAACCCGCAGGGTCACGGCATCGGACCCGACTCCCCCGGTCAGCCGATCCCCGAGGTGGGCCTCGCCCGTGCGCGCGCGGCGACCACGGTGATGCTCGCCCTCCCCGGCTCTGCCTACCTCTATCAGGGCGAGGAGCTCGGCCTCCCCGAGGTCATCGACATCCCCGGCGACGCACGTCAGGACCCCACCTGGTTCCGCACGAACGGCGAGCGCTACGGCCGCGACGGCTGCCGCGTGCCCATCCCGTGGACCTCCGACGGCGCCGCGTACGGCTTCAGCCCGTCGGGTGAGAGCTGGCTCCCGCAGCCCGCCGAGTGGGCGACGCTCGCCCGCGACGTGCAGACGACGGATGCCGACTCCACCCTGTCGCTCTACCGGACGCTGATCGCGCAGCGCGCGGCCTACGGGCTCGGCGCCAACGACCTCGAGTGGATCGACGTCCCGGGCGGCGCGGACGTCCTCGCCTTCCGCACCGGTGACCTCACGGTCGTCGCCAACACTGGGAGCACCGCCGTCCCCCTCCCGGCGGGACGTGTGGTCGTGGCCTCCGGTCCGCTCGGCGACGGGACGCTCCCCGGCGACACGGCGGTGTGGCTGGCGCAGGACTGACCTGGGCCCCGGTCGGATCGGGGCGCAGGACGATCGGGGCGCAGAGCCCTGGAAAAAGGTGACGACGTGGTCAGCATCGATGAGGTAGCCCGGCTCGCCGGGGTCTCCACCGCGACGGTCTCGCGCGCGTTGAGCGGGCGCGGGAACGTCTCCCTCCCCACGCGCGGGCGCGTGGAGGACGCGGCGAAGAGCCTCGGCTACGTCGTCTCGGCCTCCGCGTCGAGCCTGGCCTCCGGGCGCACCCGCAACATCGGCGTGCTCATGCCCTACCTCGACCGGTGGTTCTTCAGCACGGTGCTGGCGGGGATCGCCTCGGCGCTCATGCGCCGCGGCTACGACATCACGCTGTACAGCCTCACCGACGACCGCGCCGAGCGTCGCGACATCTTCGACACGTTCCTGCGCCGCCAGCGGGTCGACGGGGTGATCGCCATCTCCATCGAGCTCGGCGAGGAGGAGACCGAGCACCTCCGCGAACTCGACCTCCCGGTCATCGCGATCGGCGGTCCGAGTTCCCGCCTTCCCACCCTCACCGTCGACGACGTCGCCGTCGCGCGGCTCGCGACCGAGCACCTGCTCTCGCTCGGTCACCGCGAGATCGCCCATATCGGCGCGAACCCGCAGTTCGACGTCGACTTCCACATCCCCACGCGGCGACGCCAGGGCTTCGAGCTGGCGCTGGCGGATGCCGGCATCCCCGCCTCTCCGCACCTCTACGAAGCCGCCGACTTCACCATCGAGGGCGGTTTCCGCGCCGCCAAGCAGCTCCTCGGGCGCCCGGGGAACCGGCCCACGGCGGTGTTCGCCGCGTCCGACGAGATGGCGATCGGCGCGATCCTCGCCGCGCGCGAACTGGGCTACCGCGTCCCCGAAGACCTGTCGATCAGCGGCATCGACGGCCACGAGCTGGGTGAGTTCTTCCGCCTCACCACCGTCGACCAGTTCCCCCGGCAGCAAGGGGAACGCGCGGTGGCCGCCCTGCTGGAGGACATCGACGACCCCGCGGCCCCGACCCCGCAGCACGAGCCGGGCGCCCTGCCGTTCGAACTGATCGTCCGCGGATCCACCGCCCGGCCCTCGGAGTCGCGCGGATAGGCTCGAGGTCATGACGATCGACCTCGAAGCGCTCTACACCGACCTGCACCGGCATCCGGAACTGTCCTTCCAGGAGACCCGCACCGCGGGGGTCGTCACCGGCCTTCTCGCCCAGCTCGGCATCGAGTACGAAGAGGGAATCGGCCGCACCGGCATCGCCGCGATCATCCGCAACGGCGACGGCCCCATCGTGTGGCTGCGCGCCGACATGGACGGCCTTCCGGTCGAGGAGCGCACGGGCCTCGCCTACGCCAGCACGGCGCGCGGCGTCGACCCGACGGGACTCGACGTCCCCGTGATGCACGCGTGCGGGCACGACATGCACGTCGCATCCCTCATCGGCGCCCTCGAGCGCCTCGTGGCGACGAAGGACGAGTGGTCCGGCACGATCGTCGCCGTCTTCCAGCCCGCCGAGGAGTACGGCGCGGGGTCGCAGGCGATGATCGCCGACGGCGTCTTCGACCGCTTCCCCCGCCCCGACATCGTGCTCGGGCAGCACGTCACGCCGCTCCCCGCCGGCACCATCGGGGTGCGCAGCGGCACCCAGATGGCCGCCTCCGACGGCCTCACCGTCACCCTCCACGGTCGCGGCGGCCACGGATCGCGCCCGCACGCCACGATCGACCCGGTCGTGATGGCGGCCGCGACCGTCATGCGCCTGCAGACGATCGTGTCCCGCGAGGTCGATCCGCGCGACGTCGCCGTCGTCACGGTCGGTTCGATCCACGCGGGCCTGAAGAACAACATCATCCCCGCCGAGGCGAAGCTCGAGTTGAGCCTGCGCTACCCCGACGACGAGGCGCGCGCGAAGGTCATGCAGAAGGTCGAGCGGATCGTCCGCGCCGAGGCGCAGGCATCCGGAGCCGAGCAGGAGCCGGTGATCGCCGTCGACCACTCCCTCCCGCCGACGATCAACGACGACGAGGCGACCACGCGTCTCTCCCGCGCTTTCGACACCGCCTTCGGGGCGGGCACCGTCATCGACCCGGGCATGTTCACCGGCAGCGAGGACGTGTCGTGGTTCGCCCGCGAGGCCGGCGTTCCGCTGGTGTTCTGGTTCTGGGGCGGCGTCGACGCGGCGGCGTTCCGCGCGGCGACCGAGGCGGGCACGATCGAGCGCGACATCCCCACCAACCACTCGCCGTTCTTCGCCCCGGTGCTGCAGCCGACCCTCAGTCGGGGTGTCGAGAACCTCGTCGTGGCGGCGCGGGAGTTCCTGGGCGAGCGGGGCTGACGCCCTCTTTCCGGGCGGACGCCCCCGGAGAACAGGCGATCAGCTGAGAACAGGACGTTTCGAGCGGGAACGTCCTGTTCTGGTCGGGTCTCCTGTCTTCGTGTCAGGCCCAGCCCGACAGGAGGTCGTGGCGCGTGGCTTTGCAGCTCACCCGGGACGACGCGGGGAAGCGTAGCCTGGGAGGATGACTTCCCCCGCGTCCGTGCTCGATCTCGCCGCCATCCGGGCGGACTTCCCGATCCTCGACGAGACGCTCAACGGGCAGCCCCTCATCTACCTCGATTCCGGTGCGACCGCGCAGAAGCCGCGCGTGGTGCTGGATGCCGAGATCGACTTCCTCACCCGGAACAACTCCGCCGTGCACCGCGGGGCCCACACCCTCGCCGCCGAGGCCACCGAGCTGTTCGAGGACGCGCGGGCGACCGTCGCCGGCTTCGTCGGCGCGGCACCCGACGACCTCGTCTGGACCAGCGGAGCGACGGCGGCGATCAACCTCGTCGCCTACGCGATCGGCAACGCCACGGCCGGCCGCGGTGCCCCCGCGAGCGCCCGGTTCGCCCTCGCCCCGGGCGACGAGATCGTCGTCACCGAGGCCGAGCACCACGCGAACCTCATCCCGTGGCAGGAGCTCGCCGCCCGCACCGGTGCGGTCATCCGCGCGATCCGCGTGCACGACGATGCGACCCTCGACCTCGCGCAGGCGGCATCCGTCATCTCCGAACGCACCCGGGTCGTGGCGTTCACGCACGTCTCGAACGTCTCGGGGATCGTCTCGCCGGTCGCCGAGCTCGTCGCCCTCGCACGCGCGGTGGGCGCGCTCACCGTGCTCGATGCCTGCCAGTCGGCGCCGCACCTGCCGGTGGACTTCGCCGAGCTCGGCGTCGACCTCGCGGCCTTCTCGGGGCACAAGCTGCTCGGCCCCTACGGGATCGGCGCGCTCTACGGGCGGAGCGAGATCCTCGAGGCCCTCCCGCCCTTCCTCACCGGCGGGTCGATGATCACCGACGTCACGATCGACTCGGCCGAGTACCTGCCCGCCCCGCTGAAGTTCGAAGCCGGCACGCAGCCGGTGTCGCAGGCGGTCGGGCTCGCCGCGGCGGTCCGCTACCTCGAGGGGCTCGACATGCAGGCGGTGCACGCGCGCGAGCAGGACCTCGGGAACCGGATGATCGCGGGGCTCCGCGAGATCCCCGGAGTGCGGGTCCTCGGCGACGCCGAGGGCGTCGAGCGGGTGGGACTCGCCTCCTTCGACGTCACCGGCGTCCACGCGCACGACGTGGGGCAGTTCCTCGACGCGCGCGGCATCGCCGTCCGTGTCGGGCACCACTGCGCCAAACCCCTGCACCGCCGACTCGGCCTGACCGCCTCGGTGCGGGCATCCGCGTCGGTCTTCACCACCGACGACGACATCGCGGCGCTGCTCGAGGGCGTCGCCGCGGTGCGCGACTACTTCGGAGCGGACGCATGAACGGCCTCGAATCCCTGTACCAGGAGCTCATCCTCGACCACTCCAAGCGCCCGCACGGCAAGGAGCTGGCCGAAGAGACCGGACGCACCGCCACGTCCCTGCAGCGGAACCCCGTCTGCGGCGACGAGATCACCCTCCGCGTCCGCGTGAGCGACGACGGCGAGCGCGTGCTCGATGTCACATGGGACGGCGCCGGCTGCTCGATCTCACAGGCCTCGGCATCCATGCTGTCCGCCCTCGTGGACGAGCTCGGCGAAGAGGCCGACGGCGACGGGATGCTGCGCGCCGACGTCGACGCCCGCATCGAGGGGTTCCGCACCGCGCTCCGCTCGCGCGGCACCGTGCCCCTCGACGAGGACACCTTCGCCGACGCCGCCGCCCTCTCGGGGGTGTCGAAGTTCACCGCGCGCGTGAAGTGCGCGATGCTCGCGTGGGTCGCGCTCGAGGACGCCCTCGAGCGCGCCTGAATCCGTCAGACAGCGATCACCTCGCGCTCCAGGCGGGCGTACGAGGACTCCATGCCGTCGGCCATGCCTGTGGCGAGCACCATGTCGCGGGTCTCGCGGTCGGGATACTCGATGAGCACCGTCACGAGCGTCGCGCCGTCCTCCTCGTAGAGCGTGAGGTCGTTGAGGGTGGGCGGGTAGTCGGTGCCGGTCATGTGCTCGGTCGTCACCGCGCGGCGCGGCGGTTCGGAGACGAGAGTCTCGCCGTCGAATCCGAACGCCTCGCCCTCCGTGCCCTCGATCGGCTCCCACTCGTAGCGGTAGCGCCCGCCGGGGGTCGGGTCCACCTCGCACACCGACATCCGCCAGCCGTCAGGGCCCAGCATCCACTTCCGAGTGAGCTCGGGCTCGGTGTGGGCGCGCCACACCAGGTCGATCGGCCCCTCGATGAGGCGGGTGATGCGCACGTGGGTGTCGTCCAGCAGCTCGACCTGCGTGCCCTTCCCCTGCGCGAAGGCACGGAGGCCGGCGAGCACCAGGTCGAGCTGGTTGATCGCGAGGCGCGAGCCCTCGACGGCGCCGAACTCGACGACCTGCTCGAGGGCTTCGAGCGAGTCGAAGTGGGTGATGTTGGTGAGCGTCGACCCCGCGTCGGTGGCGGCGAAATGGAACTCCACGCGCATCGTGGGCGTCCCCTCGAGCACCTCTCCGTCGCCGTTGAGGAACGAGTCGAGCACGTCGAAGCGGTGCGGGGCGTCGATGGTGAGGAACTCCCAGCCGCCGCGTGACACCTCGCCCTGCGGACTCGTCATCTGGTACGCCGCACGACCGCCGACGCTCAGGTCGAAGGCGGTGAACGTGGCCGGCCACCCGGGAGGGCCCCAGAAGCGGTCGAGCTGGCGTGGGTCGGTGAACACCGCCCACAGGCGTTCGACGGGCGCGGCGAACTCCGCGGTCAGGGTCATCGTGAGGGCGTCGGGGTCGGTGGTGATGTCGGTGACGGGCATGTCACCCTCCTTCGGTCGGTTCTTCGTCGGATGCCGAGGCCAGCAGCGCATCGAGCCGATCGATGCGCGCGCGCCACAGCGCTTCGTAGCGGTCGAGCAGCGCTCGGGCGCGGGCGATCATCGCCGGATCGGCGCGCACGAGCCGCTCGCGCCCCTCCGCCCTCTTGATGACCAGGCCCGCCGCCTCGAGCACGGCGATGTGCTTCTGCACGGCCGCGAACGACATGTCGTAGTCGCGGGCGAGCACGGAGACGGAGCACTCGTCCGCGATCGTCCGCCGCAGGATGTCGCGGCGCGTGGCCGCGGCCAGGGCCTGGAACACACGGTCGATCTCGGCATCGGTCAGCTCACTTTGTACAACCATTTGGTTGCACGTTACGCCCGGGCGGGCGGAGCGTCAAGAGGCTTCTGTCGGGAACGTCTTCTCGTTGCACTTATCGCCCTTTCGTTGCACTGGTGCGACTTGTCATTGCACTAGATGCAGTGAAAGAGCGGCAGCGATCGCTACGGCAAAGACGTTAGATGTCTGGTCGGCGGAATTGAGGTCGTGGTCACCGCCGCGGTGTCCACGCTGATCATCGCCTGTCCTGCGCTTCGTCTACGAGCTGGCGATGCGTTATCCACACCCCTGCTCATCAACGTTCATACACAGATATCACCAGTCTGACGCGTCTCTGCGTGGCCTTAGCGCGATCCAGAGGCCGCACCGCCGGCATAGGAAACCTGCTTGGCGGCTCAGTGCGTGGACTTTTCTTCTGGAGAGGCTCCTGCCGCAGCAGGAGCACTCGACGAGTGCATCACCGTCCATGGGGGGCCAACGCCTCAATGAACTGCGAGTTCGACGGCATCCCAGCGAGGCCCCTCTCGGTGGTGTAGACCCGGCACGCGAGGTCGGGGGTGCGTGCGCTGCCCGGGAACAGATCCTCGCCGTCTAGAAGGATTGTGGGCGATCCCGCAAACGGAACCCCCGCAACCTCGTCGGTCGTCCTCAGGACTCGATAGTTGATCTTTGCGTCACCGAACCCCGTGGCGTCCAACGCCGCCCGCAGCCGGTTGCCCGCCTCGCCCCAACTCGGGCAGTCGTCGATATGAAGCACTTCGATGATCATCCATCAATGATCCTCCTGCCCGTGCGCGAGTGCCCGACATCTACGTGTCGGAGGAATCTCCAAGAGCCTATGAGCCCGAAACGTTCCGTTGAGGGTGACCTTTCTGGCAGCGGCTATCTGGCCCAGCACGAGTGGACTGTGCCGGTCGTGGCCTGGGCGACAGTCGGAATAGTCTCCAGAAACGCTCGCGTCACCGACTCCGACGCGGGGTATTCCACGACTCGCCAACCCACGACGCCGAAGTCTTCGTCCAGGGCTTTGATGGCGCAGGCGAAGGCTGTGTTCGAAGGTGGGGTGACTTGGAACGACACGGTCACAGTGCGTGCGTCGACCAGCTCGAAACCGGTCTCGTCGTATCCGACATCGTCATCGGAGTTCGAGACGGTCAACCATGAGAGCGCCACGACTGCCGCGGCGGCCGCAACCGTGAGGATGATCCACCGCGCGCGGCGGCGGGCGGGGTGCGAAGCGCGGCCGTAGCGTTCGTCGAGCTGTTCCCTTGTTGTCATGCAGCGCCTCCTGCGCGGATCTCAATAGATCCTTCCGATGAGGCGATCATTTGCGGTCGCGGGTGTCGCGCATGGCGAGCTCGCGCAGGCGTGCGTTGTACGCATCCAGTTCGGCTTCGCCGGTGCGGTCATCGTGCCGGTCGCGGCGCTTCGTCTCGCGTGCGTCGCTACGGCTCCACTGGATCGCGACGGTGATCGCGAGGATGAGGGTCGGGATCTCGCCGATCGACCAGGCGATGCCGCCGCCGATGTACTGGTCTTCCAGCGGTGTGGCTCCCCAGGTGCGGCCCATCGCTCCGAACCACTCGGCGACCATCAGCCCCGATTGCATCATGATGGCGATGCCGAAGAAGGCGTGCATCGCCATGATTCCGATCAGCAGCAGTAGCCGACCGGCGTATGGCAGCCGCCACGGCACCGGGTCTATGCCGATCAATGATTGGACGAACAGGTAGCCGGTGATGAGGAAGTGGGCGATCATCCATTGGTGGCCGAGGTGGTCGTACAGCGATCACCGGAAGAGATCGGTGTAATAGAAGATCCACAGCGACCCGATGAACAGGCCGGCCGCGACAAATGGGTTCGTCAACACGCGCGCGGCTGGGGAGTGCACGGCCCACAGGATCCACTCACGGCCGCCGCGGGTGCCGTCGTCACGCTCGCGGATCGCTCGGGCTGCGAGCGTCACCGGAGCTCCAGCCACCAGCAGCACCGGGATCGCCATCGTGAGCAGCATGTGCCCGACCATGTGCATGCTGAACAGGTAGTCCTGGTAGACGTTGATTACACCACCGGTGACCCACACCAGCAGTGCCATCCCCGCGATCCAGAGGATCGTGCGGTAGACCGGCCACGCGTCGCCACGGCGCCGCAACCGCCACACCCCGGCGAGGTAGAAGAAGACCGCGAAGCCAGCGACCACCGCCCACAACAGGTCAACGTTCCATGCGGTGACCCACCGTTCGATCGTGAGCTCCGGGGGCAACGGTGCACCGGTGAGGCGTTCTGCCGGTGTCGGGATCTCGGGAAGTGGGGCTGGGTTCGGAGGCGGGGTGCGTGCCAGCGCTGCCGCGGCGCCGCTGGCCGCACCCATCAGCGCTAGCTCGAAGGCGATCAGTGTCCAGAAGGCGCGGGATGCTGCGCCAGATTCGCGCATCCTGCCGACTAGGCGAGCGCGGTACCACACACCGAGGAGGCCGAGCCCAATGAGCGCGATGACTTTGACGCCCAAGATCGCGCCATAGGGAGAGAGTAGGGCAGACCACTCCTGCAGTCCTATAGCCGCACGAACGGTGCCGGACACGGCGACGAGCACGAACGCGGCAAGGGCGATGCTCGAGTATCGGGCGACGACATCGGGGATGCGGCGCTGATCAAGGACGGGACGGACGGCGATGAGCAGGAGCAGCCCGCCGAGCCACACCGCGGCGCCGATGATGTGCAGAATGAGCGCCATCATCGCCTCGTGGTGGAAGGCGTCATCGCCAGAGTGTCCCTGTGTGCCCATCGGCACAAGCGAGGCGACCGCGAGCAGCGCAACGACGAACGTGCTGACCCAGGACCGGACGGCGAAGGTGAGCACGGTCAGTGCTGCGCCTGCAACCGTCGTAATCAGCCAGGTGCGGCCCACCTCGAGCTCAACGAGGAACCGACCGAGCTGCGCACCGAACTGCGGTCCTGCGTCGAGCGCGGGGTTGAACACGCTGAGAAACGTGAGGAACCCGGTCGCGCCCGCCGCGACGGTGAACACGGCGGCGGAAATCGAGGCGGTATCGAGGGCGACGTCGAACTCGCGCTCACCGGGGCGGAGCGTGAAAAGCGCGGTCACGAGAACGCCGACCATACCCGCGGCAGCGAGGTTCACGATCAGCTTTGCGACGGGAAGTCCCCAGCGTGCGATCGGGCCGGCGTCGTCTAACGACAGTTCCGCGGCACCGCCGCCGAACCCCAACGCCCAGACTATGACGACCAGTGCGACTGTGCCGAGGATCGCCGGTCCGACTGCCCGTAATGTGCGGGCCTTCATCCCGGTGATGGTCGGCACGTTCTGCGCCTGAGAACAGGGTTGAGACTTGTATGTGCGGCGCCGGGAGTCGGAGGCCTCGGGGGCATGTCGGTGCCTTCAGTGTGGGAGCGCATGTCAGCTGAGCCCGGAGTAGGCGTGCAGTCCTTTGAAGAACATGTTGACGATCGTGAAGTTGAACAGCACCGCGACGAACCCGATGATGGACAGCCAGGCGGAGCGGCTGCCCCGCCAGCCCCTGGTCGCGCGGGCGTGGATGTAGCCGGCGTAGAGCACCCAGATCACGAACGTCCACACTTCCTTGGTGTCAAAGCCCCAGTAGCGGCCCCAGGAGTCGTTCGCCCAGATCGAGCCTGCGATGAGAGTGAATGTCCAGAACACGAATCCCACGATCGCGAACCGGTAGGCGAGTGATTCGAGCGCGTCGGCAGGGGGCAGCGTGCGCAGGAACCCGGGGCCGACGGTTTCCGAGGATGCCTGAGCGCGGCGTTCACGGCGTGCTTGCATGAGCTGGGTGATGGAGAGGCCGCATGCGATTGCGAACAGGGCGGTGGCGAGCGAGGCGACGAAGACGTGGATGATCAGCCACACGCTCTTGAGTGGGTCCATCAGCGGGACGACGTCGACGTAGAACGTGATCGTCGCCCCGCCAAGGAGCAGCACCACCATACCGATGAGGAAGGCGCCCAGGAACCGGAGGTCGAAGCGGCGGAGCACCACCAGGTACACCGCGACGATCAGGACAGTGCCCGTCAGCGCGAATTCATACATGTTCGCCCACGGCACCCGTTCGGCGGCGATTCCGCGCAGGATGGTGCCAGCGAGGTGGAACAGGAACGCGAGGACCGTCAGCGACGTCCCGATCCGCGCCCATATCAGCCGCTGCCGCTGCGAGGGAGGCGTGTGCATGCTGTCGAGCGGCTCAGCCGGAGTGGTCCCCGTCTGTGAGCTCGCGGCTGCGGCGGCGCCGACCAGGAGCGGCTCCCGCTGAGGGATGCTGGCGGGGACGGAGCGTTGGGCGAGGTCGATGGTGTAGGCGATGAACGCAAGTACGTAGGTGGCGATCGCCGTCCATACCAGCAGCAACGAGATGCCGTCGAGGGAGAGCGCGTCGGGTCCGGTCATGGCAGGGTCGTCCTCTTCTTCGTTGCGGTCACGGGCTGGGGAGGAGCGTGGAGGGTGGAAGATACGTGGGCATGGGTCAGCCTGCGTTCGCTTCCAGCCAGGCCAGCGAATCGACAGCGGTTCCGTCGAGGTAGACCTCGAAGTGCAGATGGTTCGCGGTGGAGCGCCCGGTGCTGCCGACGAGACCGACCAGCTGGCCGGCGGAGACCGACTGGCCGGTGGTGACCTGTCGGCTTCCGGTCTGCATGTGCGGGTACACCGTGCTGATCTGCTGCCCGTTCAGAACGGATTCCAGCACGACGGTGACGCCGTAGGCGTTGTAGCTGTCTTGCGAGATCCGCACGACGCCGTCGACGGAGGCGTAGACGGGGGTACCGCCGGCGGCGACCATGTCGGTGCCCATGTGCGCGCCGCCTCGAGCGCCGAACCTGTCGGTCACGGTGAAGGGACCGCCCACCGGCCAGCGCACGGTCCCGCTGCCGGGGCTCACCATGGTGTAGTCGAACGGCACCGAGGCGACGCGGGCTGAGTCGCGGGCACGGGCTGCGGCTGCTTCTGCCGCCTTCTTCTGGTCGATCTCTGCCTGTGTGGTTGCGGCGTAGCTTTCTCGGGAGAGCTGTCCTGCGGCTGAGTCGGAGGCCACGACGAGGGATTGCGCGTCGTCCGAGGCAACTTGCTGCAGTGTCGAGATCTCTGCGTCCGCAGGCTGCCAGGCAGCGTATGCGGGTAGCGCGACGGTTGCGACCAGGCCGGTGACCATCGTGAGGACCGCCAGGGACCGCATCGGGCGGAGCACATTGGACCCGCGGGGAGCGG
Organism: Microbacterium aurantiacum; assembly: GCF_021654035.1. GTDB lineage: Bacteria > Actinomycetota > Actinomycetes > Actinomycetales > Microbacteriaceae > Microbacterium > Microbacterium aurantiacum. The sequence goes on along the minus strand of NZ_JAJPDW010000002.1, from coordinate 14,624 downwards.
ACCTACTTGCGGTCGTGCGCCGTAGGAGCGGTGGCGTCAGGATGCTGGTGTGTGGCAGGGGTGCAGCGTGGCGCAGGCTGCGCCTGGTGGGGGCACTCTGAGGGTGATCGCCGCCTGGTGATGTGGGCTGGTCAGTCATGATGTCCTCCTTCGTTTCGGGTTAGATGGAGACGCCGCGGTCGGCGAGGAAGTTGATGGGGTTGACGGGTGACCCGTTGACGTAGGCCTCGAAGTGCAGGTTGCAGCCGAACGCGTTTCCGGTGTTGCCTTCGCTGCCGATCAGGTCGCCGGCGTTCACGCGCTGGCCGTATCCCACGTTGAACCCGCCGTTGCGGATGTGGGCGTATCCGGTGCCGATCCCGCCGCCGTGGTCGATTTTGATGTAGTTGCCGTAGCCGCCGTTGTATCCGGCGTAGACGACGGTGCCGGCCGCGGCGGCGTAGATCCCGGCGCTGCAGCCACCGCTCAGGTCGACGCCGTAGTGGTAGCTGGTCGAGCAGTATCCGTTTCCGCATTGCGAGCTGCGTGGCCCGAAATCCGAAGTGCGGCGCCCGGATGTGGGCCGTGCCCACCCGGAACTGACCACTCCCCCTCCGTTGCCTGCGGCGGCGAGACGTTCAGCCTCTGCTCGTTCCGCCGCTCGGCGTTGCTCCTCGGCGATGCGGGCAGCTTCGACGCCGGCCTGATAATCGGCGATAGTCTTCGCCGTGGTGTCTTGGAGAGCGGCGAGTTGGGCTTGCAGTTGACCAAGGTTGAGTGTCTGGGCGTCGAGGGCTGCTTGGGCGGCATCGGCGGCCTGCTGCGATTCGGACATCTTCTGCTCCGCGACCGCCTGCAGCCGGTCGCGCTCATCTCTGGCCACGACCGCCTGATCGGTCAAACTCTGCGCAGCGTCGCGCGCGGTGATCGCGGTGGCATACACCCTCTGGTTGCGTTCCAGCAGTTTGTCCATCACGCCCAGCCGCGTGAGCAGGTCGTCCGCGGTGGCGGCGGAGCCCGAGAAGAACAGCTCGAGAGAGGTCTGGTCGCCGCCGTCTCGATACAGCTGTGCGGCAACGCGGCCGGCTTTGTTCGCCGCGTCGGTCGCGTTGGCTGCTTCCGCGTCGGCCTGGGACTGCAGCGTGTCCGCTCGCACGGCCGCCTCGAAGTACTCCTGCTGGGCGGTGTAGAACGCACCCGCGGCCTGCTCAGCGGCGGTGCGGGTGCGCGCCACCTCGCCGGTGAGGCTTTGGATGAAACCCTGGATCCGCTGCACCTCGGCAGCCTTGGTCGCTTCGTTCGCTTTGGCTGCCTGCACGTCGTCCCAGGACGGATAGGTGGCCGCGAACGCTGAGGGCAGCAACGGGCCAGCCACGATCGGGGCGACCAGGCCAGCGGTCCCCGCGCCCAGCAGGGTGTCGGCTGACACCTGCCCGCAGCTCTCGGCTCTCGGCGGGAGTAGGTGCGCACCCGCATTCCTCTGCCCTCCGCGGATCTTCCCGCGCGGCCTTGGTGGGGACCACTTGTGGCGTTGCGCGCCCGTGGTCGTGTTCGTATCCGGCATGTCCCGTCCGCGCCGCGTTCATCGAAGACTCCTTCGGCCGGTCGGATGATTCGTGTCGCCCGACCGCGTGCGGGCACGGTGGGAGAAGCCGGCCGCCGCGAGAGCAACACCGGAGGCGAGGACGATGAAACCGGTGAGCCAGGGGCCGAGCACGATTGACGGGGTGAGCCCCGTGCGCAGCGGGACAGTGCTGACCGCGGCGCCAGCGGTGTCGACGCCGATGCTGTCGAGGGTGGTGCCGTCTGGGGCGATCACCTGACTGGTGCCCACCGTCGAGACGTTAACGACGGCGCGACCCGTTTCGATGGCGCGCATGCGGGCGAACGCGAGTTGCTGCAGGTTCTCGTCGGTGCCGCGGAAGTCGGCGTTGTTGGTCTGAAACACGAACATTTGCGCACCCTGCTGGGCGCCGTCCCAGATGACGGTGTCGTAGATCACGTCGAAGCAGATCGCCAACCCGACACCGACGTCTCCGACCTGCACGAGCGGGGGGTTGTTGCCGGGGGTGTATTCGCGTTGGATCAGACCGACCAGGTCAGGGACGATCAGTTCGTAGAACCACCGGTCGGGCACGTATTCTCCGAACGGGACCGGGTTGACCTTGTCATGCCACTGCCGGTCCGCGGGATCTGCGGTCCACAGCAGCGAGGTGTTGAAGACATCGCCGCCGCGGGTTGTGGCGGCGTTCATCAGCAGCGGTGCTCGCGCTGCCTTCACGACACGGTCCAGTGCGGCCGCGGCGGCGGGGTCGCTGAGCGGGTCGGCGTCGACGCCGCCTTCCGGCCAGGCCAGCAGATCCATCGGCTGCCCGTACAAGGGGCTTGTCGCTGATGTCTGAGCGGCGAGGACGTCGCCAGGCGCTTTTACGTCGAAGTACCCGGTCGGGCCGTTGCCCTGCACCCATCCGACTCGGAATGCCCCGGCCGCGGTGGTGGGGAACTGCGGCATCACAGCCAGGAGAACCGCGACGACGCCGACGGGGAGCAGGCCGCGGGCGAATCGGAACCCGCCCGCACGCAGCCACTGCACCACGGCGGCGCATACCATCACGATCAGGAACGACAACCCGGTCACGCCCGTCCACGACGCGACCTCGACGAACGGCCCGCCGACCTGCGTCATCCCGACCCGCGCCCACGGGAACCCGGAGTACGGCCACGCTCCCATCACCACCTCGCGTACCGCCCACAGCCCCCCGACCAGCAGCGGCACCGCGAGCAGCTGCACGGCGCCGCGTGGCCGGTGACGTGCGGTCCACCGGTAGGCGAGGGCGATCGGCACCGCGCCTACGCCGAACAAGATCGCTTCCAGCCCGGCGAGGGCAAGCCACGGCACCGGGCCGAGGAACTCCCCCACCCATACCAAGTGGGCGGTGTAGAACACGGTCCCGAAGACGGTGCCGACCAGCAGTGCACCGCCGATGCTGCGGCCGATCAGGCTCAGCAGGGCGACCGTGACGCTCACGAAAGCCAGTGGCCACCACCCGACCGGCGCGGACGCCACATCCAGGAAGACCCCGGCAGCGGCGGCCGCCGCTACCGCCGCCCAGAGCGGCATCGACCATGACGGCGCACGCTGTGGCGTCCCGCGCTCCGGCGCAGCAGCCGGGGCAGGAGGGGGCAGGGTCGTGGGCATCGGTCAGGTGTCTTTCTGGTGCAGTCGGGTCAGGTAGTCGTTGTATGCATCGAGTTCGGGGTCACCGTGAGCGTCGGCGCGGCGGTCGGCGGCGACGGCCTGGGCGGTGTCCTCGCGGAACCAGCGGTGCATCACGTAGATGAGCATCAGCAGGGTGGGAGCTTCGCCGTAGGACCAGGCCAGGCCACCGGCGAGGCGTTGGTCTTCGATCGGGTCCATTCCCAGCGCGCTCGTCGGCCCGGCGAACCCTTGCACGAGGGTGCTGGTGGCCATCATCAGGAACACGCCGAAGAACGCGTGCAGGGCGGCTTCGGCGAACACATCCAGAGCGCGTCCACCGTGGCTCATCCGCACCGGGAGCGGGTCTGAGGACAGAATCGGGATCGTGAACAGCATCCCGGCAACCAGGAACCCGACCTCGAGGAGAGTGTGGCCCGTGACGGTGGCAAGGATCGGGTCGGCGAAGTTCGCCAGGTAGAGACCGTAGAACGCGGCCAGGTACAACGGGACCGCCAGCCACGGGCTGAGCAGCCACCGGGCGGTCCGGCTGCGCAGCCCCGCATGTGCCGCACGGAGGATCAGGAGGCCGGCGCCGTGGTGGGGCGTGGCGCGCAGCAACAGCGTGCCGGGAGAGCCGAGAACCAGCAGCGGAGGGATTGCCATCATCAGGGTGAGCTGCTGGAACATAAACACCGAGAACAGCGCGTACCCGTACCCCTCGACTCCGAGCCCGGTAACCGCGGCGAGGACGATGCAGCCGAGCAGGAAGCTGACCGTGCGCCACACCGGCCACTGACGCCCCAGCGACCACAGCCGCACCGCGCCGGCCAGGTAGGCGACGGCGAGCAGGCCTGCCACTACTGGCAGCAGTGGCAGCGGCAACGGCCCAGGGCTGAGGAAGCCGAGCAGTGTCGGCGGTGCCCCGGGGATCCAGTCGTTCACGGTCTCATCTCGGTTGAGTGATCAGAAGTCGAAGAGGTCGCCGAGGAAACCCTCTCGACGGCGCTTCTCTCCTCGGTCGTGACGGGAATCGCCTCGGTTCGGTTGAGAGTCGCTGCGGCCGTGGGGGGAGTCGCGTGATGGTGGTGCGGGGTATTCGGGCGCGCGGGAGTCGGAGGTGCGGTCGATGATCTTGTCCAGTTCGCCGCGGTCCAGCCAGACGCCACGGCATTGCGGGCAGTAGTCAATCTCGACACCGGAACGCTCGGTCACCACGAGCAGGGCATCGTCAATGGGACATTTCATCGGTTTTCTCCTTCGGGAGGGATGTGGCTTGTGGTGCCGGTCAGCGCGGCGGCATGAGTGTCCGCGATGTCGCGGACGGCTTTGTGGAGGGTCGGGTCTTCACCGCGCGCGAGGCCGGCGTATTCGACACGGACGCCCGCAGGGGTGGTGTGGGCTTTGATCCACACGCGGCGGCGGGGTACGAACATCCCGGCGATCAGTCCCAGGGTGGCGAGGGTGGCGAAGGCGAGCACCCAGGTGCCGGAGGGGTCGTTTTGGATCTGCAGCGACGCGAACCGTTTCACCGGTTCACCGACCACCGCGGTGTCGTCCTCCCAGGTGATCGTCCCCCACCCGTTGGGAAGGTCAGCGGTCGCGCCGGGGGTGAGCTCGAGCGACGCGGCGCCGGTGTCGGCGCCGGTGTGCTGGGTGAGCCCGTCGACATCGAGGGTGTAGACGGACCGGGGGGTGCCGTCATCGATCCCGAGGTCACCGCTGAACACATTGAGAGTGAGCACCGGGTTGATCGCATCCGGGTACACCGACGTGTACGCACCGGACGGCAGCACACCCTGGGTGGGGTAGAAGAATCCGACCAGACCGAGCTGCTCAGGCATCCCGTCCGGGACCTTGATGACCCCCAAGGAGGTCATGAACGAGTCCTGCGGCAAGAACGGCTGCGATTCGCTGAATACGACTTCCCCCGCCGGGTTCCGGATGGTGAGGGTGGGCGCGTACCCGTTTCCGAGCAGGTAGATCCGGTCACCTTCGACGGTGATCGGATAGTTGACGATGACGCTCTCGCTGCGGTCGTCCTGCCCGGGTTGGCGGATGGTCACGTTGGCGGAGAAGTCCCCTGCTTGCCCCGCGCCGGGGGCTCCGGGGAGCTGATACGTGACTTCGAACTCGTCGAGGGTCATCGAGTACGGGGCGAGGCCGGTTCCGTCGATGAACCGGCCCGGGTCAAAAGAGGAGTAGTCGCTCAGGGCGTTGACAAACGTGGTGCCCTCCACCACGACCCGCTGTCCGGTGTATGCGAACCCGCCGCCGATGCCAGCAGAGACCAACACCCCAATCAAGGCAACATGGAAGACCAGGTTCCCGGTCTCCCGCAGATACCCGCGCTCCGCCGAGACCGAAGCCCACCCGCGGCCGTCGTACCTGTGCACCCGGTACCCGGCGCGGCGCAGTTGCCGCTCCGCGAGCTCAATCGCCTCTTCCGCCCCGTTCTTGGTCGGACCCCCTGCCGATACGGTGACCTCCCGGTAGTCGGAGAGTCTGGAGAGGCGGGCGGGGGTGCGGGGCGGCTGGGATCTGAGGGCTTTGTAGTGGTGCTTTGCGCGGGGTATCACACAGCCGATGAGGGAGGTGAACAGCAGCAGGTAGATCGCGGAGAACCAGGGCGACTGGTACACGTCGAACAGGCCGATCGCGTCGGCGAGAGGGAACACCTCCGGATTGTCGCGTTCCCATTTGATGACGCCGTTGGGGTCGGCGGTGCGCTGTGGGAACAGAGACCCCGGTACGGCGGCGATCGCGAGAAAACAGCAGCAGCACCAGGGCGGTACGCATACTAGTCAGCTGCCGCCACGCCCACCTCGCCCAGCCCACGATGCCGAGCGCGGGCGAGGTCACGTCCGCGGCATTGTCACCGTCGTCGCTGTCGGCGTGGTCGCGAGGTCGGAGCGGGTCGACAGCCTCGTTCGTCGTATCGGTCTCAGAGTGGGAGGGGGACATTGATCACCACCTGTTGCAGTGCCGACATCAGCGCCGTCCACGCTCCGGTGACCATCAGCAGCCCGAGGAGGATGAGCATCACTCCGCCGATGATGTTCAGCGCGCGGATGTGGCGGCGCAGGAATGTCACGGACCGGGATGCCCATCCCCACCCGGCCGCAAGGATCAGGAACGGGATCCCCAAGCCGAGGGAGTAGGCCAGGCCGAGCAGTCCGGCGCGAGCCGGGTCGCCCAGGTTCCATGACATCGAGATGATCGCGGCGAGGGTGGGACCGATACAGGGCGTCCAGCCGACGCCGAGCGCGAAGCCGAGCAATGGGGCGCCGATCAACCCGGCGCGGCCTCGGGCGCGGGGGCGAAGGGTGCGTTGGGCGAACCCGAACAGGCCGAGGAACACCAGCCCGAGGAAGAGGATGATGACCCCGAAGACCCGGGTGAGGATGTTCGCGTACTGCAGCAGCAAGTATCCGAACGCGCCCCCAAGGATGGTGACGGCCACGAACACCACGGTGAAACCGGCGATGAACAGGGCCACCCCCAGCAGGAGTCGTGCACGCTCTGTCCGCACCGTCGTTCCTGACCCTGTTGAGGTGGTTAGGGTGTCGGTGGTGGTGCTGCCGAGGTAGCCGAGGTAGCCGGGCACGAGCGGCAACACGCACGGGGACAGGAACGACACCAGCCCGGCGAGCACCGCGACCGGGACAGCCACCCAGAGGGCACCGTCGACGATCGCCACCCCCGGGTTCACGGGGCATCCTCCGCGAGAGCATCGGCGACGAGTGTGGAGAGGATGGACGCGGAGGCCAGCTGTCCGATGATCCGCGCGGCGACTCTCCCGTCACGGTCGATGACGAGGGTGGTGGGGGTGGCTTGGATGGGGGTGAGCTGCGCGAATGCGAGTTTGACCTGCCCGTCGTTCACATCGATCACGCTCGGGTAGGTGATGTTGTTATCGCGGGCGAAAGAGAGCGCGGTGGCCGGCTGATCGTAGGTGTTCACGCCGAGGAACGCGACACCCTGGTCCTGGTACTCCTGCCACACCTCTTCCAGGAGCGGCGCTTCGACGATGCACGGCCCACACGCGGCGTACCAGAAGTTCACCACCAACACCTCACCCCGATAGTCGTCACTGGTCACCGGGTCACCGGTCTCGGTAACACCCTCGAACACGACCGGATCCCCCCGTTCCGGCTCCGGAATCTCCACGACCTGGAAATCGCCGGAGATGTAACCCTTCTCATTGCCGTCCCGGTACTGCTGCGCGAGGGAGTCATCCGCCGCACATCCGGTCAGTAACGTCGCCGCGAGGAGCAGGGCGACAGCAGTCCGGGTCCGGCCTCTGTGCGTGGTCATGGGCGGCGCACTTTGATCAGCGCACCGGCGACGAGGAATACCACGGCTGCGACCGGTTGTGCCGCCGTCCACACGGGCCCGGTGAACGGGAACGGGAAGACCGGGTTCCAGATCACCACCATCACCGCGAACACGGGCACCCACCACCACTGCCGCGCCTGCACCGCGAACCACGCGACAATCACGCCCAGGATGGAGGTGAGAAACAGCACCGCCAGGAACCAGTCGTTGCCCATCAGCACCGGTGCGAGGAATAGGGCTGCCGCGGCGAGCAGGCTCGGTGCGAACGCGTTGCGCTGGTAGGTCGAAGGGTTTCGCTGTTTCGTCGTCATCGTCCTGCCTCCAGGGTGGGAGCCGTGACCGGGGGTTCATCCGTGGCTGTTGTGGGGGTGCGGCGGTGACGGATCCAGAGACTTCCGGCCAGGACGATCACGCCGGCACCGAGAGCAACGTCGGCGAGGTTGCCGATAAACCAGTTGCCGTACGCGAGGAAGTCGGTGACATGGCCGCGGCCGAACGCGGGTGGCGCGAAGAGCCGGTCGATGAGGTTGCCGATCGCGCCGCCCAGGATCAGCCCGATCCCGACCGCCCAGCCGGTGGTGCGGGCGCGAGCTGCGGCGACGATGAGAACGACGGTCGCGGCCACCCCCAGCAGGGTCAGCAGCCATGTCGCCCCGGACCCTAAGGAGAGGAGGGCTCCAGGGTTGAAAGCGAGTTGCAGACCGAGCAGTTCACCCAGCAGTGGGATCCGCTCGTCCTCTCTTAGCGTGGACAAGGCGGCCGCCTTGCTGGCCTGATCGATCAGCACCACGCCTGCTGCGGCGATGCATGCGAGAGCGAACCTGCGTGCTTGGTTACGACTCATTTGTAGAGTCCTTCTCTGCGGGAGCATCCCGGGCGGCTCGCGCGGCGGCGGCACGGTCGAGTTGTCGACGTTCCCTGCCGACCATCAACACGATGACGAGGGTCGCCCCGAGGACGACCACTCCCCCGAGCACAGCGAGGATCGCGAAGGTATCGCCGCCTCCGGAGGTCTCGCCCCCGTATCCGTTGTCAGCGGGCGCTTCGGTCGCGGTCGGTGCGGGGGTCTGCGGAGCCGTGCTCGGTGTGGCGGCGGGTCTACTCGCGACGGCGTCGGTGGGTGCGACGGTGTAGGTGTATTCGCCGCTGATCGGATGGCCATCACTGGAGACGACTTTCCACCGGACGGTGAACAGCCCGGCCGGCGGGTTCGGGGCGAGCTGCTGAGTGATGGAGGTGCCATCCTCTGCCGGTGCATCGGTGGCGATGTTCTTCCCATCTGGGGCGATCACGTCGACGGCGGCGGATTGCATTCCCGCGATGAGTTCACCACTGAAGGACAGGGTGATTTCTGTCGGTGATCCGGTGATTGTGGATTCCGCTGCCGGAGAGGAGGAGACCAGTTCGTCGTGCGCTTGGGCGGGGGTCGCAACAGCCAACGTCAGTCCGGCTCCGAGGAGAAGGGTGGCCAGGCTGGTGATGAGTGAGCGGCGGTGGTTACGCATGGGTGGTGTGTTCTCCGGGGTGGGATTGCGGTTCGATCTGGAACGTGGCGTGCTCGATGCTCACCGGAAAGTGTTCGGAGACACACTCCTGGAGCTCTTGCAGCAGCCGAGCGGACTGTTCCGGGGTGAGGGTGTCGTCGACGACGACGTGCGCGGTCAGAGTGGGCAGGTCCGTGGAGACTTGGGAGGCGTGCAGGTCGTGCACAGCGACCACCGGCGGGAGCTCGAGGATGTGTCGGCGTACCTCCGCGAGATCAAGGCCGGGAGGGGTGGATTCGAGGAGGACGCTGCCGGACGCGCGGAGCAGGATGAAGGTGCGCGGGATGATCAGGAGAGCGATCAGGATGCCGGCGACCGCGTCTGCCTGGTACCAGCCGAGGGTGGCGATCAGGATGGCGCTGACGATGACACCGACGGAGCCGAGTGCATCATTGAGGACCTCGAGGAATGCGGCGCGCATGTTCAGGTTGCGTGTGCGACCGCTCATCAGCACAAGCAGGGATGCGATGTTCGCGACCAGGCCGACGATCCCGAAGAACAATAGGCTGCCCGACGCGATCTCGGGCGGCTCGAACAGTCGCCGTACGCCCTCAACCAGCGCGAAGATCCCCACACCGAGGAGCAGTGCGGCCTGGGCGAGGGCGGCGAGCACTTCCGCACGCCGCAGCCCGAACGTGTACCGGTCAGACGGGGGCCGGTTCATCAGATGCGCGGCGGTGACCGCCATCGCGAGGCCGATCACGTCGGTCAGCATGTGCGCGGCGTCCACGAGCAGGGCGAGGCTGCCGGTGATGATCGCGCCGATGACTTCGATCACGAACACGGACGCGGTGATCGAGAACGCGATCAGTAATCTGTTCCGAGGGGTCGCCTCCCCCGTGTCGTGGCTATGGCCAGCGCCCATGATGGTCCCTCTCTTACGGCCGGTTGATGATGTGGTGCGCGATCGCTGCCGCGTCCGCGGAGACCCCGGCGATGGTGTCGACGCCGCGGCGGCTGTACTGCGGGAATCCAGCGACGAACAGGCCAGGTAAAGGGGTCGTTGTGCGCCGCGGCCCACGGATGCGTGCCTCATCGGGAAACCAATCGTCTCCGGGGAGGTAGCCGGTCGCGAAGATCACAGAACCCGGTGATGCCGTCGTCCCGTCCGCGAAGGTCACCGCCCCACCCCGCGCGTGTGTCACCGCCGGGGCCATGCGCACACCGGCCTGTTGCAGCCGTTCGTAGCTGTCACCGAACACCGGCTCCGGACGAAGTTCTCCGCCGAACAATGGCCGATGCCGCCCCGCTGCCGACGGGTAGCTCACCAACGGGCGGTGCGCACGGCGCGTACGCGCCGCCAGGGTCACCGCATGGGATCCGGCAAGCTCCCGCGCGATCTGCAGACCGCTGTTGCCGCCGCCGATGACAAGCACATCGCGGGTGGGAATCTGGCGGGGATACTGGTAGCTGCTGCTGTGGATCGCGACACCGGGCACGCTCAGTGCGGTAGACCATTTGGGAAGTCGGGGGTAGGCGGCAGCACCCGTGGCGCAGACAATGTTGCGGGTCTGCACCTCACCGACAGAAGTGGATAGATGCAGCGTCGATCCATCGCCACGCCGCTCGACCCCGGTGACGTGGACACCCCAGGCTGTTTCGACACCGATCGCGGCCTCGACCACCTTGAGGTAACCGACCATCTCATCCACCCTGGGGTGCAGCCGTTGATCCCCCGGATGCCGGCGAGCCGGGAGAGCGCTGTGTCGGGCGTCACTGAGCAGCACCATCGAGTGCCACCGTGACGACCAACTACGCTGACCCGGAGCTGCCGCATCGATCACGACGAAATCCTGTTGGGGTTGCAGCCCTTCCGCGCTGAGCGCCGCAGCGACAGCAAGGCCCGACTGACCGGCGCCAACGATGATCGCCCGACGGCGCGCAAGACTGGCAGGCATCACGGGCCCGTGCTCAACGCTTGCGTGATGGCCTCCTCGAGATCGTCCCACTGCTGCAACTCGAGCGGTTCCCCGTCGACGAAGAACGTCGGGGTGCTGGAAACACCCAGCGCCTGACCCTCGTTGAGGTCCATCTCCACCCGGGCCAGCGTTTCCGGGTCCGCGATCGCCGCGTCGTAGGCGGCCATATCTAACCCGAGCTCTTCCGCGAATCCGCGGAAGAGGTCTGCGCGGGATTCCTGCGACTCCCCCCACTCGGCCTGCGTCTCGAACAGCCGGTGATACATATCCTCGAACCGGTCCTGCCCGGCAGCGGCCTCCGCAGCCAGAGCCGCGTTGGTGGAGTTGGTGTGACCGGGGAGCGGGAAGTAGCGGACGACATAGGTGATCTCACCGGCGAACTTCTCCCGAATGTCTTCGACGATCGGGTAGAACGCCCCGCACGCCTCACATTCGAAGTCAAGGAACTCCACCACCGTGACCGCACCCTCACCCCCGTCGTCCAGAACATGCGAGTTCGGTCGCACCACCGATGCCGGCTCCCCCTCCCCGCCCGGGGAAGGCGTCGAGCGTTCGTTGACAAGGACATAGATGACCGCCGCCAGGATCATGGCGACGACGACAGCGACAGTGATCAGCGTCGCTTTTACAGGGGTTTTCATGGGGGTACTCCGAACGGTCGCGACACGTGGGCATGAGAGAGATATCCCCGGCAGGTACGCCGGAGAAGGGTCACCACCACAGACGGGTGGCGTGCCAGGTGTCAGGTTCGGGAAATGCTCAACTGTGTCAGCGTGAACGCGGCGGCGCGGGGCGGTGCCGGCGTGGGCAACAGTGCTCTCAGCAACGGCAAGAGTTTTCGTTCAGGCTGCGGACGCCGGGTGCGATGCACCCACCGGGTCACCACGACCAGCAGCAGCCCACACAACACCCCGAGCACACACACCGCGACGCCCAGCAGTGCGGGACTCGTCGTTCCCTGATCGATCACCGGTGCACCAGCGGCGATGGGCGCGATGTGCGCGTCCACATGCTCCGTGACAGACGAGACGGTCGGTGCGGCCGCCTCGGGCTCGGTGTGGGTAGCCATCCACGCCCCGACGACAAGCAACAGCGCCAGAGCCACGCTCGTAATGATCCTCGTTATCAGCAGGCGCTCACTCAGAATCACAGCATCCTGTGTTCGAGTGGCCAAGATCATCCCGAGCAGTCTACCTTCCACGAATCAGCCGGTTGCGGTGCCGAGATTCAAGCAACCGTCAGCGCGGGCTCTGGTGCGACTGTCGTGGACATGCTGCGGGCAAGGGCGGGGCGGCGGGCAGCGCGGACACCGTTGGCGATGACGATCAATTCGGCGATCTCGTGAACCAAGACCACCCCGGCCAGGCCCAGCACCCCAAACAACGCGAGAGGGAACAGGACGACGATGATCGCCAACGCGAGGGCGATGTTGGTGGTCATGATCCGTCGGCCGCGTCTGGCATGAGCAAGCGCGGCGGGGATGAGTCGGAGGTCGTGGCCGGTGAAGGCGACGTCGGCGGATTCGATCGCCGCCGCGGACCCTTTCACGCCCATCGCGATTCCAACCGTGGCCGTGACCAAAGCGGGCGCGTCGTTGATGCCATCGCCGACCATTGCCGTGGGCCGGGTGGCGACCAGGGCGGTGATCGCGTCGGCCTTGTCTCCCGGCAGCTGTTCGGCTTGCACGTCGGTGATTCCGGCCTCGCGGGCGATCGCGCGGGCGGTGCGGCCGTTGTCGCCAGTGAGCATGACCGTGTCAATGCCCTGCGCGTGCAGCATCCGCACGGTCTCCGCCGATTCCGGGCGCAACTCGTCGCGCACTCCGACCAGGCCGGCGAACCTCCCGTCAACCTCCACGACCACAACCGTCATTCCCTGCCCGGCCATCTGCTCCGCGATGTCGCTCTGCTCGCTGACGTCCAACCAACGTGCGTTGCCGACACGCACGGTGCGGCCACCGACTCGGCCCGTAATACCATGCCCCGCGTCCTCCAGCACATCCACCGCGGCCGGTGCATTGGGCGCGGCCGCCGTGATGGCCGTGGCGAGGGGGTGCGTGCTGGTCGCTTCGACTGCCGCCGCCCAGGCCAGCAATCCCTCGCGGGTGACGCCCGGCGCCGGGTGTACCTCGACGACGACGGGCTGGTTTCGGGTGAGGGTGCCGGTCTTGTCCAAAGCGATGGCGCGGATAGTGCCGAGTTGCTCGAACGCCTCGCCCGACTTGATGATGACACCGAACTTGGACGCGGCACCGATGGCGCTGATCACCGTCACCGGGACAGCGATCGCCAGAGCGCAGGGGGACGCGGCGACCAGGACGACGAGCGCACGTTCCGTCCACGTTCCGGGATCCCCGATCAAGAAGCCGAACAACACAATCGCAGCGGCCGCAATCAGCACGGCAGGAACGAGAGGCCTCGCGATCCGGTCAGCAAGCCGCGCCCGATCGCCTTTTCGTGCGTGTGCCTGCTCCACGAGCGCGACAATCTGCGTCAAGGAATTGTCACGGCCGTCGGCGGTCGCCTCGATCCGCAAGGTCGCTGCCCCGTTCACGGAGCCCGCTGCCACCAGGTCTCCCGAGGCGACGTCGACGGGGATGGATTCGCCCGTGACCGCCGACGTGTCCAGACTCGACCGTCCCTCCACGACCACACCGTCGGTGGCGACGCGTTCGCCCGCGCCGACCACGAGGATGTCAAGCTCCCGAACATCCGCAGCAGCGATCGTGACATCGCCGTTCAACCGTGACACTCGTACCGTCTCGGGGATCAGCGACAGAAGCGCGCGCAGACCTTCTCTCGCACGATCCATAGCTCGATCCTCGAGGGCCTCGGCGAGGGAGAACAGGAACGCGAGCGTCGCGGCCTCACCGACGTGACCGAGCAGCACCGCTCCTATCGCGGCGATCATCATCAACAACCCGACACCGAGGCGACCGCGCAGCAGCCGGCGGACGGCGCCAGGAACGAACGTGCAGGCACCCGCCAGGAGCGCCACCCACTGCAACAACAGCGCGGGAACAGAGAGCCCGGACCACTCGAAAACGTACCCGGCAAGAAGGAAAACACCGGAAAGGACCGAGGGGAGCAGCGCAGGATCCCGCCACCACGGCGACCGCACCTCCGGCTCCTCCCCCGCGGTACCGGTCACCGCCGCCGAGACACTCGGACCGCAGCACGCGTCCCCGTTTTCGACGTGCAAGGGTGTTGCGTCAACGGCCAGTGCGGCGGGCTCGCCCGGCGAGCAGCAAGAATCCGCGGCCACCCGAGGTGCAGACAACTCGATTCGCCGTACCGTGCCGGCCTTACGGGGCTCGTCCGGACCGCAGCACTCCTCGCTCATCCCGCCCACCCCGTCCGCTCGAAGACCGATGCCCCGTCGGTCATGCGCAGCACTCGCACGCGTCGTCAACGCAGGGGACACCCTGATCGACAGCAACCACAGCCTCCAGTAGATCGCGCATCCCTCGGGTCAGATGAGGATCGGAGATCTCGTATCGCGTGCGGCGCCCCTCGGGTGTTGCCACCACCAGGCCACACCCTCGAAGGCAGGTCAAGTGATTGGAAACGTTGGTGCGAGTCAACTCCAAGTCCCGAGAAAGCTCTGCCGGATACCCAGGCCCGTCCAGTAAAGAGGCTCTTCGGACAT
>NZ_JAJPDW010000018.1 GCF_021654035.1 Microbacterium aurantiacum | reverse complement strand
TCGGTGGGGGTGAGGCTCGCCGGGTGAGGTTCGGCGGGTAGGGGTCGAGGTCCCCGAGGATCAGTAGCGCCAACTGCTGCTCCAACCGAGGACCTCGACGTGTCTCACGATAGTTCGGGGTGCGCTGACGCGTGCTCTGCCGCCTGCCCGTGTTCCCGCTGCGACTTGCTGCTCGGCCTCGATGGGGTCCATGTCGAGGACGTTGACCGCCGTGACGGGCTGCTGATCGTGACCGTCTCGAGCCCGGCGGCACCGACCGGCTGCCCGTCGTGCGGGGTCGTCGTGACCGGCCGCGGACGTCGCCGACGGGTGCTTCATGATGTGCCCGGCGTGACGCGGGTGCGGATCGTGTGGCGGCAGCGGGTCTGGCGGTGCGACGAGGTGGGATGCGTGCGACGGACGTTCGTGGAGCAGCTCCCGGGTCTGGTGGCCCGGCGCGGGTCGATCACCACGCGCGCCGTCGGCTGGGCGATCGGGCAGCTGCGCCGCGAGCACGCCACCGTGCACGGTATCGCCCGTCAGCTCGGAACGTCGTGGAAGACGGTGTGGCGGGCCGTCGAACCCGAGCTGGTCAAGCTGGCTGAGGACGAGTCCCGGTTCGAGAACGTCACCACGCTCGGCGTCGATGAGCACATCTGGCATCACGTCGACCCCCGAAAGCGCGGCCCGAAGGAGTTGACCGGGATGGTCGATCTCAGCCGCGACAGCACCGGAAAGACGCGGGCCAGGCTGCTCGACCTCGTGCCCGGCCGCTCCGGGAAGGCCTACGCGTCCTGGCTCGCCGAACGCGGCGAAGCGTTCCGGCAGAACGTGAAGGTCGCAGCTCTCGATCCGTTCGCGGGTTACAAGACTGCGATCGACGACAAGCTCGAAGACGCCACGGCCGTGCTGGACGCGTTCCACGTCGTCAAGCTCGGCACCGCCGCCGTTGACGAGGTCCGCCGCCGCGTCCAGCAAGACACCCTCGGGCATCGCGGTCGGACCGGCGACCCGCTCTACGGGATCCAGACCATCCTCCGCGCCGGCGCT
>NZ_JAJPDW010000017.1 GCF_021654035.1 Microbacterium aurantiacum | reverse complement strand
ACAACTTGACCTGCCCCACGGATTTGGTGCCAGTCGGGGTCGCTAACTCGCGGCGGGGATGTCGTTGATTTCGAGTGTCTCGTATTCGATCGGGGTGCGGTAGCCGAGGGCGGAGTGTCGGCGCTGACGGTTGTGGAAGATCTCGATGTACTCGAAGATCGCGTTCGCGAGCTCGACTCTCGTTTTCCACTTCTTCCGGTTCAGCAGTTCGATCTGCATCGATGACCAGAAGCTTTCCATCATCGCGTTGTCCAGGCCGTCGCCGACGGATCCGAACGAGGGCAGGAGCCCTGCGGAGCGAATCTTCTCCCCGAACAGCCACGAGGTGAATTGCGTTCCGTGGTCCGCGTGAACGATCCCACCCGGTCCAGGGCGACGGTTCCGGATGGCCATGTCGAGAGCGTTGATGACGAGCGTGGTGTCCTGTTTAGAGTCGATCGACCAGCCGATAATGCGGCGACTGTAGGCGTCCAGGACGGCGGCGCAGTAGACCCAGCCTTCGCGCGTGCGGTGCTGCGTGATGTCCGTCACCCAGAGCTCGTTGGGCCGGGCGCGCGAGAACTTCCGATTCACGAGATCGTCGGCGGTCACGACTCCGCGGAGCCGTTTGATGCGTGCCGGCCCGGGAAGCCCGTAGATCCCGGCCTCGTGCATGAGCTTGAACACGGTCTTGTCGCTGACTGTGACGCCCATCGCCATGGTCAGCTCGGCGTGGACGCGACGGTAGCCGTAGGTCCCGCGCGAGGTGACGTGCACTTCCCGGATCAGCCCGGTCAGCCACTGTCGGCGCAGCTCGGACTGAGTCAGGGGCTTCCGCTTGATGCGGTAGTAATGCTGCCTCGCAACTCCGAGGACGCGGCAGCAGCGATCGATCGGGATCCCGGCGTCGGCGAGGCGGTCGATCACCGGGAAGAGTCTTTTGGGCGGGGACGCTCCTCGTCGAGGAACTTCGCAGCCTGTCGGACGATCAGCAGCTCGGTCTCGAGCTCGCGGATGCGGCGCTTCGCGGCGCGCAGCTCCGCCGACTCCGAGGACGGGACACCGGGCCGACGGCCCTCGTCGATGTCGTCCTGGCGGATCCAGTTCGACAGCGTGACGGGATGGATACCGAGTTCGACGGCGGTCTGCTTGGCTTGCTTGCCGGCACGCACAAGCGCGATAGCGCGAGCACGAAACTCCTGCGGATAGGGACGGGGCATGAGGATGAGCCTTTCGGATCAGGCCACCAGTTAGCCACCGAAACTGGAACCCTTTCCGTGGGGCAGGTCAAACTGTCACCAGTTCGTTCCTCACGCCC
>NZ_JAJPDW010000016.1 GCF_021654035.1 Microbacterium aurantiacum | reverse complement strand
GGCCGCGTCCGTTTGAGTGGTGGTCTTTCGCTTCGTTGCGATGATCAGCTGTCGTTAGTTTAGGCGGCGGTGATCTCGGGGAGTATCACCGCCTCGTCGATGGTGGGGGTGGTCGCGGTGAGCTCGGTCATGGAGGCTTCGGAGAAGTAGCGGCGGTCGGCGGCTTCCCATTCGTCGTGTTGCTCGACGAGGACGGAGCCGGCCAGGCGGAGCAGGGCGGCGTTGTTCGGGAACACGCCAACGACGTCGGTGCGGCGCTTGATCTCCCGATTGAGGCGTTCCAGCGGGTTCGTGGACCAGATCTGTCGCCAATGCCGGGCGGGGAACGCTTTGAACGCGAGGATGTCGTCACGGGCGTCGGTGAGCATCACGGCGGTCTTGGGGTGGACGCGCTCGATCATGCGCACGACTTCGTCGAACTGGGCATCGATGTGCTCGGCGTCGGGTTGGGCGAAGATCGTGCGGATCACGCTGGCGACCATCTCCTGCCGGCCCTTCGGGAGGGCGGTCAGGACGTTGCGCATGAAGTGGACGCGGCAGCGCTGCCAGGCGGCGCCCTGCAACACGGTCGCTGCGGCCTTCTTCAGTCCGGCGTGGGCGTCGGAGATCACCAGCTTCACCCCGCCCAGACCTCGTGTCTTCAACGAGCGCAGGAACTGCTTCCAGAACTCCTCGGTCTCGCTGTCTCCGACATCGAAGCCCAGCACGACCCGCCGCCCGTCAGCGGCGACGCCGATCGCGACGACGACCGCCTGGGACACGACACGGTGGTCGATGCGGACCTTGCAGTAGGTCGCGTCGAGGAACACGTAGGGGTAGGCGATGTCAGACAGCGAGCGGTCGCGGAACGATGCGACCTCGGCGTCGAGCCCTTGGCAGATGCGGGACACCTCGGACTTCGAGATGCCAGTGTCAGCGCCGAGCGCTTTGACGAGGTCATCGACCTTCCGGGTTGAGACGCCGTGGAGGTAGGCCTCCATCACGACCGCGAACAAGGCTTGGTCGACCCGGCGGCGCCGCTCCAGCAGCGACGGGAAGAACGACCCCTGCCGCAACTTCGGGATCCGCAACTCCAGATCCCCAGCCGTGGTCGACAGCACCCGCGGCCGGGAACCGTTGCGGGTAGTCGTGCGCTCGCTCGTGCGCTCGTAGGGGGCGGCGCCGATGAATGCGGCTGTCTCCGCGTCGATCAGCTCCTGGTAGAGCCGCTCGGTCGCGGCTCGGATGCGGTCGGTGGTGCCGGTGAGCTTCAGTTCCCCGAGCAGCTCGAGGAGGGCAGACTGGTCAAGAGCCATCGTGCGGTGTCGTCTTTCTGTGTGAGTTCTTGGTCGTTCTCACTGACCATCGCACGATGGCTCACCCCGTCGCGGTCACGACGCCGCGGGCCCGAAAGACCACCACCCCGCGGGACTCCAGG
>NZ_JAJPDW010000015.1 GCF_021654035.1 Microbacterium aurantiacum | reverse complement strand
CGGAAAGTGTCAAGGCGGGTGAGACAGATTCCGTCAGGCGGTCTGTATGAGGGCCTCCTGTGAGGGCTGGTTGATCCAGGCGGCCTCGGGCAGCTTGGGCGCCTGGGGTCGGCGGTGGCCGAAGCGCTCGGGACGGGCGGCGTAGGCCGCGTCCAGGGTGGCCTGGCGCTGGGCGCGGACCTGCCCGGCGGTGCCGAAGTGGACGCTGGCGGGGGTGTGCAGCCCGATCCCGCAGTGGCGGTGCTCGTGGTTGTAGTAGGCGAAGAACTGCTCGGCGAACGCGCCGGCGTCGGCCAGGGACCCGAAGCGCTCGGGGAAGACCGGGGCGTACTTCAGCGTCTTGAACGCCGCCTCGCTGTAAGGGTTGTCGTTCGACACGTGCGGGCGGGAGTGCGACCTGGCCACCCCGAGGTCGACGAGCAGCTGAGCGACCGGTTTGGAGGTCATCGAGGTCCCGCGGTCGGCGTGGATCGCCTCCGGCACGCCATGGATGCCCATGGCGTGCTCGAGCAGGTTCTTGGCGATCTCGGCGTCCTCGCGGGCCGCGATGGTCCAGCCCACGACGAACCTGGAGAAGATGTCGAGCACGACGTACAGGTCGTAGTACACGCCCCGCTCCGGCCCCTTGAGCTTTGTGATGTCCCAACTCCACACCTGCCCCGGCGCCGTCGCGACGAGCTCGGGCCGGGTCCGGGGCGGGTGGCTCGCCTGCCGGCGCCGTTCCCCGGCCATGTCGTGCTCGCGCAGGATCCGGTGCATCGTGGACATCGAGCACAGGTAGGTGCCCTCGTCCAGCAGCGTGGCCCAGACCTGGGCGACCGACTTGTCCGCGAACCGCTGGCTGGTCAACACGGCCAGCACGTGGGCCCGCTCGGCGGCGGACAGCTTGTTCGCCGGTGCCGGCCGCGGTGTCCGTGGACGTGGCGGTGGCGGGTTCTTGGCCCGGTAGTGACTGGCGCGGGAGCGACCCAGCAGCGCGCACGCAGCCGCGGTGCCGACGTGCTCGGCCAGCCCGTCGACGGCCGGGTTGATCACCGCGGCGACCGCGGCGGCTTGTCCGCGCTCTCGGAGAGCGTCTCCAAGAGCGCGTGTGCTTTTCCCATCAGGTCCAGCGCCGCCCTGGTCTTGGCCAGCTCGGCCTCGGCCTTCTCCGCCCGGGCCCGTAGCGCCTGCAGCTCCCGCTCGCGCCGGTCCCGCGGCTTGCTGCCCAGCCCGGACAGCGAGCCGGCGGCCGCGGCCTTGCGCCACTCGATGATGTGGGAGGTGTACAGGCCCTCCCGGCGCAGGATCTCCCCACGCCCAGAGCGGTCCGCGGCGTCGTACTCGGCCAGGATCGCCGCTTTGAACTCGGCGGTGAACGTCCGCCTCTTGGGCCGGTCAGCACGAGGAGCCATAGCCCCATCATCGGTGCCGACGTCAGCAACCGTCATCGTCATCTCAGTATTGGTCCGTTCTCGCCCCGTGCAGTGCGAAGGTCAGCAGTGCTGGTGTCTCACCCCATCCTGACGCACAGGG
>NZ_JAJPDW010000014.1 GCF_021654035.1 Microbacterium aurantiacum | reverse complement strand
GAAAGGGCCACCCAACATTGGGTGGCCCTTTCGTTTAAAAGAAGTCCGGCGGTGTCCTACTCTCCCACAGGGTCCCCCCTGCAGTACCATCGGCGCTGAGAGGCTTAGCTTCCGGGTTCGGAATGTAACCGGGCGTTTCCCTCTCGCTATGGCCGCCGAAACACTATTGATGTGTATCGTCAACACACAACATAAGAATTGTGTTGTTGAGTTCCCGACCGTACATCGGGAACCACTCAGTGGACGCGAGCACCTAAAACGGTGTGTTATCAAGTCATCGGCTTATTAGTACCGGTCAGCTTCACGCATTACTGCGCTTCCACATCCGGCCTATCAACCCAGTAGTCTGGCTGGGAGCCTCTCACCCGAAGGTATGGAAGTCTCATCTTGAGGCCGGCTTCCCGCTTAGATGCTTTCAGC
This sequence comes from Microbacterium aurantiacum, assembly GCF_021654035.1. GTDB lineage: Bacteria > Actinomycetota > Actinomycetes > Actinomycetales > Microbacteriaceae > Microbacterium > Microbacterium aurantiacum. The sequence goes on along the minus strand of NZ_JAJPDW010000014.1, from coordinate 4,986 downwards.
GGTTATCCATCCCGAACGTAGCTAACCAGCGGTGCTCCTGGCGGAACAACTGGCACACCAGAGGTTCGTCCAACCCGGTCCTCTCGTACTAGGGTCAGATCCTCTCAAACTTCCTACGCGCGCAGCGGATAGGGACCGAACTGTCTCACGACGTTCTAAACCCAGCTCGCGTACCGCTTTAATGGGCGAACAGCCCAACCCTTGGGACCTACTCCAGCCCCAGGATGCGACGAGCCGACATCGAGGTGCCAAACCATGCCGTCGATATGGACTCTTGGGCAAGATCAGCCTGTTATCCCCGAGGTACCTTTTATCCGTTGAGCGACAGCGCTTCCACAAGCCACTGCCGGATCACTAGTCCCGACTTTCGTCCCTGCTCGACCTGTCAGTCTCACAGTCAAGCTCCCTTGTGCACTTACACTCGCCACCTGATTGCCAACCAGGTTGAGGGAACCTTTGGGCGCCTCCGTTACTTTTTGGGAGGCAACCGCCCCAGTTAAACTACCCACCAGGCACTGTCCCTGAACCGGATTACGGTTCGAAGTTAGATATCCAGAGTGACCAGAGTGGTATTTCAACAACGACTCCACACGAACTAGCGTCCATGCTTCACAGTCTCCCACCTATCCTACACAAGCCACACCGAACACCAATACCAAGCTGTAGTAAAGGTCACGGGGTCTTTCCGTCCTGCTGCGCGTAACGAGCATCTTTACTCGTAATGCAATTTCGCCGAGTTCGCGGTTGAGACAGTTGGGAAGTCGTTACGCCATTCGTGCAGGTCGGAACTTACCCGACAAGGAATTTCGCTACCTTAGGATGGTTATAGTTACCACCGCCGTTTACTGGGGCTTAAATTCTCAGCTTCGCCTTGCGGCTAACCGGTCCTCTTAACCTTCCAGCACCGGGCAGGCGTCAGTCCGTATACATCGTCTTGCGACTTGGCACGGACCTGTGTTTTTAGTAAACAGTCGCTACCCACTAGTCTCTGCGGCCACCACGCCCTTTCGGAGTAAATCCTAATAAGCGGATGGCCCCCCTTCTCCCGAAGTTACGGGGGCATTTTGCCGAGTTCCTTAACCACGATTCTCTCGATCTCCTTGGTATTCTCTACCTGACCACCTGAGTCGGTTTGGGGTACGGGCGGCTGGAACCTCGCGTCGATGCTTTTCTCGGCAGCATAGGATCACCCACTTTTTATCCGCATCGTGTCTCAGCCTCAATGAGTGACGGATTTGCCTATCACTCGGCCTACGCACTTGCACCAGGACTACCATCGCCTGGCTTGGGCTACCTTCCTGCGTCACACCTGTTAATACGCTAACCGCACCAGCATGGGGTCGTGCGCTAGCTCCCCCCCTCTCACCCCGAAGGGATCGATAAGAAGGAATTCGGGCACTTAGCACCACTGGATTAGCTTGGGCGGTTCTTCGCCGGTACGGGAATATCAACCCGTTGTCCATCGACTACGCCTGTCGGCCTCGCCTTAGGTCCCGACTTACCCAGGGAAGATTAGCTTGACCCTGGAACCCTTGGTCTTTCGGAGGACGTGTTTCTCACACGTCTTTCGCTACTCATGCCTGCATTCTCACTCGTGTGGCGTCCACGGCTGGGTCACCCCGCCGCTTCACTCGCCACACGACGCTCTCCTACCCATCAACACGGCTGGACCACGAAGGCCTACCAATAATGTCAATGCCACAACTTCGGTGGCGTGCTTGAGCCCCGTTACATTGTCGGCGCGGAATCACTTGACCAGTGAGCTATTACGCACTCTTTCAAGGGTGGCTGCTTCTAAGCCAACCTCCTGGTTGTCTAAGCAACTCCACATCCTTTCCCACTTAGCACGCGCTTAGGGACCTTAGTTGGTGGTCTGGGTTGTTTCCCTCTCGACTATGAAGCTTATCCCCCACAGTCTCACTGCTGCGCTCTCACTTACCGGCATTCGGAGTTTGGCTGACGTCAGTAACCTTGTAGGGCCCATCGGCCATCCAGTAGCTCTACCTCCGGCAAGAAACACGCAACGCTGCACCTAAATGCATTTCGGAGAGAACCAGCTATCACGAAGTTTGATTGGCCTTTCACCCCTATCCACAGCTCATCCCCTCAGTTTTCAACCTAAGTGGGTTCGGTCCTCCACGACGTCTTACCGTCGCTTCAACCTGGCCATGGATAGATCACTTCGCTTCGGGTCTAGGACACGCGACTGAATCGCCCTATTCAGACTCGCTTTCGCTACGGCTACCCCACACGGGTTAACCTCGCCACGTATCGCTAACTCGCAGGCTCATTCTTCAAAAGGCACGCTGTCACCCCTACTAAGGAGGCTCCAACGGTTTGTAAGCAAACGGTTTCAGGTACTATTTCACTCCCCTCCCGGGGTACTTTTCACCTTTCCCTCACGGTACTTGTCCGCTATCGGTCATCTGGGAGTATTTAGGCTTATCAGGTGGTCCTGACAGATTCACACGGGATTTCTCGGGCCCCGTGCTACTTGGGATACTCTTCACGCCAAGTAGGGCATTTCGACTACGGGGTTCGCACCCTCTCTGACCCGCCTTTCAATGCGGTTCGTCTATACCCTCTTGTCACGCCGGCTGCTCGGCAGAACAGCCCGAAAAGTCCCACAACCCCCAACGTGCAACGCCTGCCGGCTATCACACACGCTAGGTTTAGCCTGATCCGGTTTCGCTCGCCACTACTAACGGAATCGCGGTTGCTTTCTCTTCCTGTGGGTACTGAGATGTTTCACTTCCCCACGTTCCCTCTACCCGCCCTATATATTCAGGCGGGAGTCACCAGGTCACATTGCTGCGCCAGGCGGGGTTTCCCCATTCGGAAATCCTCGGATCACAGTGTGCTTATCCACTCCCCGAGGCTTATCGCAGATTGCTACGTCCTTCTTCGGCTCCAGATGCCAAGGCATCCACCGTTTGCTCTTAAAGACTTGAAATCACATGAGTTTGAATCGCCAATTGAAATTGACTAATGATCTTTAAGATCATCTTTCTGGACCAACCCGAAGGTCGGTCCAAAGATGCTCGCGTCCACTGTGTAGTTCTCAAAGTACGGGCGGTACCCTCCCCGCAACCAGCCACAGCCGGCAACAAGAAAGGCCCAGAGAAATCAGGCTCTCACCCGGTCCCTCAGGACCCAACAGCGTGCATGTGCCGAACCAATCCCCCCCAGCGTTCCAAACCCGAAGGCCGTACTAACCAGAGAATCAATCCTCGACACCAAGTCAAATGTTCCACCCATGAGCTAACCAGCAGAACACATTCGGTCCTGATCTGGCGCCTGGAAGACCGAAGTCTCCAGATGCTCCTTAGAAAGGAGGTGATCCAGCCGCACCTTCCGGTACGGCTACCTTGTTACGACTTAGTCCTAATTACCGATCCCACCTTCGACGGCTCCCTCCACAAGGGTTGGGCCACCGGCTTCAGGTGTTACCGACTTTCATGACTTGACGGGCGGTGTGTACAAGACCCGGGAACGTATTCACCGCAGCGTTGCTGATCTGCGATTACTAGCGACTCCGACTTCATGAGGTCGAGTTGCAGACCTCAATCCGAACTGGGACCGGCTTTTTGGGATTCGCTCCACCTCGCGGTATTGCAGCCCTTTGTACCGGCCATTGTAGCATGCGTGAAGCCCAAGACATAAGGGGCATGATGATTTGACGTCATCCCCACCTTCCTCCGAGTTGACCCCGGCAGTATCCCATGAGTTCCCACCATTACGTGCTGGCAACATAGAACGAGGGTTGCGCTCGTTGCGGGACTTAACCCAACATCTCACGACACGAGCTGACGACAACCATGCACCACCTGTTCACGAGTGTCCAAAGAGTTCTACATTTCTGCAGCGTTCTCGTGTATGTCAAGCCTTGGTAAGGTTCTTCGCGTTGCATCGAATTAATCCGCATGCTCCGCCGCTTGTGCGGGTCCCCGTCAATTCCTTTGAGTTTTAGCCTTGCGGCCGTACTCCCCAGGCGGGGAACTTAATGCGTTAGCTGCGTCACGGAATCCGTGGAATGGACCCCACAACTAGTTCCCAACGTTTACGGGGTGGACTACCAGGGTATCTAAGCCTGTTTGCTCCCCACCCTTTCGCTCCTCAGCGTCAGTTACGGCCCAGAGATCTGCCTTCGCCATCGGTGTTCCTCCTGATATCTGCGCATTCCACCGCTACACCAGGAATTCCAATCTCCCCTACCGCACTCTAGTCTGCCCGTACCCACTGCAGGCCCGAGGTTGAGCCTCGGGTTTTCACAGCAGACGCGACAAACCGCCTACGAGCTCTTTACGCCCAATAATTCCGGATAACGCTTGCGCCCTACGTATTACCGCGGCTGCTGGCACGTAGTTAGCCGGCGCTTTTTCTGCAGGTACCGTCACTTTCGCTTCTTCCCTGCTAAAAGAGGTTTACAACCCGAAGGCCGTCATCCCTCACGCGGCGTTGCTGCATCAGGCTTCCGCCCATTGTGCAATATTCCCCACTGCTGCCTCCCGTAGGAGTCTGGGCCGTGTCTCAGTCCCAGTGTGGCCGGTCACCCTCTCAGGCCGGCTACCCGTCGACGCCTTGGTGAGCCATTACCTCACCAACAAGCTGATAGGCCGCGAGCCCATCCCAAACCGAAAAATCTTTCCAACCACGAAGATGCCTCCGCAGCTCATATCCAGTATTAGACGCCGTTTCCAGCGCTTATCCCAGAGTTCAGGGCAGGTTGCTCACGTGTTACTCACCCGTTCGCCACTGATCCACCAAGCAAGCTTGGCTTCACCGTTCGACTTGCATGTGTTAAGCACGCCGCCAGCGTTCATCCTGAGCCAGGATCAAACTCTCCGTAAAAGAAAGAAACCAACCCAACCGGAATAAGGCCGAGTCAGCGAGTTCAATCTGACCAAACAGGAAGTCAAAACTGACTATCCAGATGCCAACCCCTCCGAAAAGAGATTGGACTTTGATCCAAAGGAATTCTCACCA
>NZ_JAJPDW010000013.1 GCF_021654035.1 Microbacterium aurantiacum | reverse complement strand
CTCGAGCGGGAGCGCTTGTTCAGTCGCGCGTGGATCTTCGTGGGTCACGAATCAGAGATCCCTCAGCCCGGCGACTACGTGGTGCGGCGAGTGCTCGACGACTCGTTCATCGTGGTGCGCGACGAGAGTGGCTCCGTCAAGGCGATGTTCAACATGTGCCTGCACCGAGGAATGCAGGTGTGCCGGGCGGAAATGGGCAACGCCTCGCACTTCCGCTGCCCGTATCACGGCTGGTCGTACGGCAACGACGGACGAATCGTGGGGCTGCCGTTCCACGAAGAGGCGTACGGTGGCGAGGCTGGCTTCAATCGCAAGGGAGCCCGCCTGCTTCCGGCGCCGAGCCTCGACAGCTACAACGGGTTGATCTTCATCAGCATGGATCCGGATGCGCCACCGCTGATCGACTACCTCGGCGATTTCGCTTTCTATCTCGACTACTACACGAAGCAGAGCTCCTCGGGCATCGAGCTCCGCGGCCCGCAGCGCTGGCGGGTGAAGGCGAACTGGAAGATCGGCGCAGAGAACTTCGCCGGCGACATGTACCACACGCCACAGACCCACACCTCGGTGGTCGAGATCGGCCTCTTCCGCGAACCGAAGGCGGAGAAGCGTAAAGACGGCAACACGTACTGGGCGGGCAACGGCGGAGGCACGACCTACAAGCTTCCGGAGGGAACGCTCGAGGAGCGGCTGCGCTACGTGGGCTACCCCGACGAGATGATCGACCGGATGAAGGAGGTCTGGTCCCAGGACCAGCTCAATGTGATCGGCGAGAACGGCTTCATGATCTCGGCGGCCTCGATCTTCCCGAACATGAGCTTCGTGCACAACTGGCCGAAGGTGGAAGACGGCGACGACGTGCTCCCGTTCATCTCGATCCGTACCTGGCAGCCGATCAGCGAGAACGAGACCGAGGTGCTTTCCTGGTTCGCCGTCGACGCAGCGGCACCGGAGGAGTTCAAGGCTCTGTCGTACAAGGCGTACCTGATGTGCTTCGGCAGCACGGGGATGTTCGAGCAGGACGATGTGGAGAACTGGGTGTCCCTTACGAACACCGCGAAAGGGAATATGGCGCGGCGCTTGCTGCTGAACAGCCGGATGGGCGTGCTGAAAGACGGCAGATTCGTCGTGGAGCCGCTCGGACCGGACGCGTTCTCTGGCCCGGGCGTGGCCCACGTCGGTTACGGAGAGTACAACCAGCGGCATCTGCTCGAGCGCTGGGCGGACTACCTCGAGACGGAGCCGACCGCGCTGATCATCTCGTCGGTGGGGATGCCGGAGGGGCTGTCATGACCGAGGCGCGCTGGGTTCGACTGAAAGAGTCGCCGCTCGGAGCACATACGACCAAAGCCACGCGGGTGGGGAGTTCGTTGTCGTTCTCGGACGGCCTGCATCTGGAGACGCACAGGTGGCTCGTCGAAGAGGCATACATCCTCGACGAGCAGCGGTACGAGGACTGGCTCGACCTCATCGCCGACGATGTGCACTACATCATGCCCGTGCAGGTCACTACCGCGCTCGGCGCCGGGTACTCGACGTCTCCGGGCATGGCGCATTGGGACGAGAACAAGTACTCCCTGAGCCGGCGGGTCGCCCGCTTCCTCACGGAACACGCCTGGACAGAGGATCCGCCCTCCCGGCTCCGTCACTTCGTCACGAACGTGCGCACCTTCGAGAGCGACGTCCCGGGCGAGGTCGTCGTCGATTCTGCGGTGCTTCTTTTCCGCAGTCGCGGCGACGTGCACGAGCCCGCGGTGATCTCGGCCGGCCGCGAAGACGTTCTGCGACGTGTCGGCGGCGGGTTGCAGCTCGCACGCCGAACCATCACGGTCGACGAGTCGGTCTTGCGCACACAGAATCTGGCGATCTTCCTATGAAACTCGAATGGGAAGGCGAAGAGGACGACCGCATCGCGGCCATCGCAGCAGCAGACGAACGTCAGCGGCTCGAAGACCAGCGGGTAGGGGCTCCGATCTCGATCGCCAATGAGTTCTCGGAGATCCGGGTATCTCGCGTGGAGACACGCAACGGCTCCCGGCTCCTGATCGAGTCGCCGCGATCCGGGCAGTGGGTCGCTCTCGATCCGCTCGAGCTCGAGGCGCTGACCTGGCAGACTACGGCGACGTTCTCCGCCATGATCGCCCAACCGTTCGCACCGATGTTCCCTGAGATAACGCCTGAAGAAGCAGGAGAGGAGTGACACATGCCTGTCGTGAAAGCGGATCTCGGGCTCTGTCAGGGCTACGCCAACTGCATCATGGCCGCGGGAGACTATTTCGATCTCGATGACGACGGCGTCGTGATCCTGCTCAGAACAGAGGTCGACGAGGCCGACCGGAAACGGGTCACCGAGGCGGCGAACAGCTGCCCGGTTTCCGCGCTCCGGGTGGAAGACGAATGACGACAGCGATTGTCGGTGCGTCGATCGCGGGGGTACGGGCCGCGCAGGCGCTTCGGGCAGAGGGGTATCGCGGAGACGTTGTGCTCATCGGCTCCGAGCCCGTGCTGCCCTACGACAAGCCGCCGCTGTCGAAGGGATACCTCGTCGGTGCAGGTGCAGCCGAGGTCACGCTCCTCACGGCGGCGGAGGCGCTCGAGCTTAACATCGACCTTCGTCTCGGTGTGCCGGCGGTAGGTCTGGACCGTGCGTTGTCGGAGCTCCGGCTGGCGAATGGACGGCGGGTCGGCTTCGATGACCTCGTGGTGGCGACCGGCGTCCGCGCGCGGCCGTCGCCGTGGGGTGAAGGCGAGGGAATCCATGTGCTGCGGACACTCGACGACGCAGACCGGCTGCGCGCCGAGCTAGTTCCCGATCGCAGGATCATCGTCATCGGAGCGGGCTTCATCGGCGCCGAGGTCGCCGCGACCGCTCTTGGGCTCGGAGTCGATGTCACCCTGGTCTCGGCGACACGCGACCTGATGTCACGCCGGCTCGGTGACGAGATTGGCGCCCTCTTCTCGCAGAAGCACTCCCGGCATGGCGTACATGCGGTTCTCGGACGGACGGTCGCGCAGATCGACGGTGCGAAGGGAGACTTCCGCGTGCTCCTGGATGACGGTTCCGAGCTCCACGGTGATGTCGTCGTCATCGGCATCGGGGCAGTGCCGAACGTCGAATGGCTCGAGGACTCAGGGCTCGAGATCGACGACGGTCTCGTCTGCGACGAATTCCTCACGGCACTCGGCGCCCCGGAAATCCATGCGATCGGCGATGTTGCGCGGTGGCGGCATCCGGTTCGCGGCGATCTCACCCGTCTTGAGCACTGGACGAATGCGGTCGACCAGGCGCGCTGTGTCGCGCACAACATCGCTCATCCCGACGACCGACGCTCATATCTGCCTGTCGAGTATGTCTGGAGTGACCAGTTCAACTGGAAGCTGCACATCGTCGGTCGCACGACGGCAGTCAACCCCGAGATGGTGACGGACCCTCGAACACCCGACCGGATCGCGTCTCTGTACTCTCAGAATGGTCTGTCATTCGACGGGGCAGTGGTACTGAATTGGCCCCGCGCTCTCGTCGAAGTCCGCCGGTCCATCGCAGCGGGATCGTCGCTTTCCGACGTTCGTGTACGACTGGGCCGGCTGCTCGAATCGGCGTCCGGATAGACCTGGACGGGATCGCCTTGCCCTTGATGGCGGCCCTGAGGGCCGGCAGGAACGATACAGTTTCTGTTGTGCAGAGAAATAGAGCAGCCGACGGAGTCGATGCGGCTCCGCAATACCGATCGAGTCGGTCGACAATGCCCTGAAACTCCTGCTCCTGCTCGGTGAGAAGAACGAACTTCGACTGACGGACGCCAGCAAGCACCTGGGTGTCGCGACCTCAACGGCGCATCGCATCCTCGCGATGCTTCAATGGCGAGGATTCGTGCGGCAAGACCCGCGAACGAAGACATACGGGCCAGGGCCGTCGTTGACCACGATCGCCTTCTCGGTGCTGAGAAAGATGGACATCCCGCAGATCGTGCAACCGATCCTCGAGGAACTCAGCCACCAAGCCGGCGAGACGGTTCACCTCGGCACGCTCGACGGCAACTCCACTCGCTTTCTCGCAGTCTCGGAACCGACGACGGCGGTGCGAGTCGCTTCACGGTTGGGCAAGGAGATGCCGGCCCATTGCACCTCCACGGGAAAGGTTCTCCTGGCGCAGCTCCCGCGAGAACAATTGGACCGTCTCTACCCCGACGAGCAACTCTCACAGGTGACTCCGCAGTCGATCCGTACCAAGACCGAGCTCCTCGCACAACTGGATCTTGTCGCGAAGCAGGGCTATGCAACGAACCGGGAGGAGAGCGAGGAGGGCGTGGCCTCGGTGGCCGTGGCCGTTCCCTCGGCGAGCGGGCTGCGGTTGGCGATCAACGCATCTGCCCCGGTGTTCCGCTTGCCTCCCCGCAAGGTGAAGACCCTCGTCGCACTCCTCGATGAGGCAGCCGTACGTCTGGCCGACCTGACCTCCTGAAGGCTCGTCGTCTCTTTCCCCTGCGACCTGGTGCAGGGGTCGTTCGGCGCGTTCTGAAGAGAGCTCGAGCCATGCTGGACTGTTGGCGCCGCGCAAGCTATTGTGTCTTCTAGTTAGCAACAAGTTCTGCTCAGCAGATAAATATGCGAAGAGGATGATCAATGCAGATCGTACTGGTGCACGGCGGATGGGTAGGCGGCTGGGCGTGGGACGGCGTCGCCGACGAATTGCGCAGAATGGGGCACGAGGTGATCGCGCCGACGCTGCGCGGTCTCGAAGACGGTGACGTGGACCGCTCCGGCGTCACGATGAGCATGATGGCGCGCGATCTGATCGATCAGGTAAGAGAGCTCACCCAGCTCGACATCGTGCTCGTCGGTCATAGCGGCGGAGGTCCGCTCATCCAACTCGTCGCTGAGGCGATGCCCGAGCGCATCGGCCGGGTCGTCTTCGTCGACGCCTGGGTGCTGCGCGACGGCGAGACCATTAACGACGTGCTCCCCGATCCGTTGGTCGCAGCGATGAAGGCGCTTGCGAGTCAGTCCGACGACAACACCATCGTCATGCCGCCTGAGCTCTGGGCCGCGTCTATGCAGGACATGTCCCCGTTCGAGCAGCAGCAGCTCGCCGCGCTCGAGCCGAGGCTCGTCCCATCGCCGGCAGGCTGGTCCTCTGAGCCGATCCGCCTCGACCGGTTCTGGGCGAGCAGCATCCCGTCAAGTTATGTGTTCCTCGCTCAGGACCAGACCGTTCCCGCTGAGATCTACCAGGCCGCGGCCGGGCGGCTTGATAGTCCGCGCACGATCGAGATCGACGGAAGCCATTTGGTGATGCTCACGCATCCGGAGAGGCTCGCACGGGCCCTCGACGCCGTCATTGCCTAACAGGCCTGGGGAAGCTATGGATTCGATTTCACGCCCAGACGACGTCGCGCCGATCTCGTACACCGAACTGGCGCCGTCGGGTGCGCCTGCTCGGTGGATCGTCCTCGTGCACGGGGGTGGTGCCTCGAACGAGTACTATCTCGAGACGCCCGACGGCCGACAGGGCTGGGCGGCACGATTCGTATCGCTTGGCTACGGTGTGCTGGTGGTGGACTGGCTGGGGTTGTCCTATGAGGCGGCCCAACACGTCGATGATCGTGCGGCGTCTGCGCGGCTGGACTATGAGAGCGTGTGCCGAGGGATGGGCGTGTTCCTCTCTGGTCTCGGCCGGAACGTCGTGCTGGTCGTGCACTCGATGGCAGGTCCGATTGGCTTCCGCCTCCTAGAGACGCATGGCGATCTCATCGACGGGCTCGTAGCCGTCGCTCCGGGCCCGCCTGGAAATATACAGGCGGTGCCCGAGATCGTGAGGGAGTCCGACCAGGAGGTCTCCATCCGTGGAGCGGCCATCGACTGGACCATCCCGAAGATGGGTTTCTGGGAACCCACAAGCGCCTTCGTGAACGACAAGGCCATCGGACCCAGCCGGCGGTTCCCCCGCGAGTGCATCGAGGTGTTCCGCCGCACCCTTCGGCCGATCCCGGCCCGGATGCTTTATCAGCGTCAGAACATCGGTGGGAGCCAAATGAGGATCGGGCCGACCGACGCGTTCACGAACAAGCCGATTCTCGTCTTCACGGGTGGAGCCGATACCGACCACCCCTCGCAGCTGGATCAGGACATCGTGGCCTGGCTCACCGATCAGGGCGCCGCCGTCACCTTCTGGTCGTCCGAACTGCCTCTTCTCGCTGGGAACGGCCACATGCTGATGGTCGAAGACAATAGCGACGAGATCGCTGACGAGATCGCGCGGTGGATCACGGCGCTCTGACTCGCCACCGTATCGTCCCGGCCATTATTTCAGCCGACCCGACGTCCCCAACAGCGGAGGAGAACGCCAGTCGTTTCCTTCGTGTCACTCGAGGGAACGCTGTGCCAGCTCGTTGCCGACTACGACTTGGTCGATCGGGCCCTTGCTCGAACTCCTCATTTCATACGTCTGGCGATGGACTCAAGGGAGATGTTCGCCGACGGCCGCGTGCAACTCCAGGTCATCGGTGGACAGCTGAGGCGTCTGCCACGACGCATCGAGACGATCGGTTCGCAGCTCGAACGGAACGTTCGGGCTGAGCATAAGGATGTTCCGAGACCTCCAGGAACGCGGATGGATCGGTTCGTTGGTCGGGGAGCTGACGACCACCCTGGTTGGCGTGGCGCTTATCGTCGCTGCGGTGCTACTTTCGGTCTCGGGGGGTGGCCCCCAGCTCGCCCCGACGTCGCACTCCTACCGTTCCTAGGGGCGGGGTGGTCGGCCTCGCGGGCAGGCTCCTCGTGCTGAGGCCGCTGCGCACCTCCTTGATGCGCACCACGCTGATCGCCGGATCCTGGCAAACTATCCCGCGACGCGAATTCGCAGGGGGTGTCGGCGCGACTTTCGATCGACGTACAGTGCCGTCCGTTAACAAACGATCGGTTCGTGCGACCGAACTGTCGAACGCCTGTGCATCGCTGCGGCGAGTTCCTCATGGCGCAGTACCTGGGTTTCGCTTCCGGAAGAAGATTTCACGAACCCCAGCGACACGGTGTTGCGGTGACGTTCGACGAAAGAGAAGAAGGATGGCCCGGCGAATCCCAATCGCGCGAAGTCTCGCCTTCGAAATGACAGAAGCGCTCCTGTGCTCGCGCGTCGGTTACTTCGCACCTTCTAGGTGTGACGTTATCAATTAGGGTGATGACGACCGGTGACGGGTACCGGTACCTGCTGAACTCTGTCGTGTCCGGTGACGGCGACCGCGACGCCTCGTCTGTGTTGACGCGGTATTACGCGGAGGCCGGGACTCCTGGCTCGATGTAGCGCCGAGGGGGTCGCTACTGGTCGGTTCCGACGTTGTGTTCAACCCAGTCGCGCAGATGCTTCAACGGGGCGGCTGCGCTGTGTCCGAGGTCAGTAAGTTCGTACTCCACGCGAGCGGGAACCTCGGGGTAGACGGTGCGAGTGAGCAGGCCGTGGTCTTC
>NZ_JAJPDW010000012.1 GCF_021654035.1 Microbacterium aurantiacum | reverse complement strand
CGATAACGCTGCACCCGAGCGCCCCGCCGAGACGATCCGGCGGGGCGCTCCCGTGTCCACCCCCCGGCCCGTCAAATGTCCGACCCCCCCTACTACTGTTGTGTGTGTCAGATACACAACATGGCGCGAGCCGTTAGGCGCGGGCGGCGTGTGCCGGCATGCCGGACCGCCCCACCAGGGGCGAACGGCCGGCTTCGCCGACGCGATGACGCGCCGGCCGCGAGCGGGCGGATTTGCTCAGCGCGCCTGGAGGAGGCGCGCTTTCAGACGCTCTCCCCGCGCCTGGCGTTGGCTCTCCAGATCTCCCAGGCCCTCGTGAGCTGCCCGTTGTTGGATTCCGCGGCCGCGGCGCCCTCTTCTGCGGTGAGGGCGGTGTAGCCGCCGAGCTGACCGGCCGTCACCTGTGCTCGGGCGTTGAGGTCCGCGTAGACCGCGCGGGCGACCGCCTGCGGGATCGAGTCGCCCACGGCGACGAATCCGTGTCCTCGCATGAGTGCGACCGCCGCGCCCCCGAGGGTCGCAGCAAGGTCCGCGCCGAGCGAACCGCTGCGGATCAGCAGGTCGCTGGAGGACCCGACGCTGTCACGGATCTCGAAGACCGGGACCGCTTCGCCGAGGAAGCCCGCCATGTGCCACACCGCCTGCAGAGGCGTCCTGGAGATGCTGAAGGGCACCATCGACGCGGAGTGGCTGTGGACAACGGCCTGGACATCGGCGCGTGCCCGGTAGATCTCGCCGTGGATGAATCGTTCGAGATAGCTCGGTCTGTCGTCCGCGGTCGTCCCGTCCAATCCGATCACCTGAATGTCGTCGGGCGTGACGAGGCCGGGGGCCAGGTTTCTGGAGATGAGGAACCTGCTCGGGTCGTCGGGGTCACGGACGCTCACGTGGCCGAAAGCATCGAGGATGCCGTGGCGGACGAGAATGCGATTCGCATCGACGAGATCCTCTCGAACCCCTAGTCGATCACCAGTTGACATCCTTCATCGCTCCCTACTGCAGACGTACGTGTCGCTGTCAGCCCGAACACGCGGCTCACTCACCGTATACGGCGCTGTCACTCCTGCTCGACATCTCACGCGAACGCCTGCCCGAAGACCCGGACATCGCCCATCGCAGACGCGACCTGGATCAGCGTCGGCCCATCCTCGGCGAACGCGGCGGCGAACGCGCTCTCGAGCTCCTCCGGGTTGGACGCCCGCCAAGACTTCAGTCCCAGGCTTCGGGCGTACGATGCGTGGTCGATCGGGGGCCGGAAGGTCCAGCGCATCGCATCCTCTGCGCCGGGCTCTCCGAGCGAGCTGCCCATCGCTCCCGTCACGGTCGCGACGTCCCGCCAGCCCCCGTTGTCGAGGACGAGGTAGACGACCGGAACGTCGTACGCGGCAGCGGTGTGGATCGCTGTGGAGTTGAACATGAACCCGCCATCGCCGAGGACGGCGATCACTCGACGATCGGGACGAGCCATCTGGATGCCGACCGCCGCCGGCGCGCCCCAACCCTGAGCACTCGCCTTCCCCGAGAGGCCGAAATACGTCCACGGTGCGCCATAGTCGACGAGTGTGTCGATGAAGCCCTCCGCGGATCCGCACTGGTTGACGACGATCGTCTCGGAGCCGCCGAGGCGATGGATGAGGTCCGCGATGTGGGCCGCCGATACCGCGCCATCAGCCTCGCCGAGCAGGCGCGACCGCAAGGCTTCGCGGCCCGCTTCCCAGCGCTCTCTGAGCCCTCGCACCCGCCCGCCCGAGCTCACGGGTACCGCTCCGCCTTCAGCGAGGCGATCGGCGACCGCATCGAGCAGGCGCCCGGGGTGGCTGAGGATGCCGACCTGACCTGCGTACTGCCGGCGCAGAGCGAGCGGGTCCACGGTGACCTGCACCACGAGGCTGTCACCGAAATCCGGCAGGGGCATCGCCAGCCCCTCGGTGAGCTCGGCGCCGAGGAGGACGACGACGTCTGCGCCCTCCAGTGCAGGGCTCGATGCGGTCAGCTTGCCGACGTACCTCGGAGTGGTGTTCGGGAAGGCGAGGTCGGCGCCCTTGATCTCCCCGAGCACGGACGCGTCCACCAGGTCGGAGAGCCTTTCCAGCGCGGCAATCGCACCGTACCGCGCGACCTCTGTCCCCACCACGATGACCGGACTGGCCGCCGTCCTGAGAATCTGGGCGAGACGCTCTACCGCATCCGGATCGAGCGCCTCATGCAGATACTCGGTCACCGGTCCCGGGGTGAACTCGATCTCCTCTTCCAGAAAGTCCATCGGAATGCCGAGGTGCACCGGACCGTAGGGAGGGGTGGAAGCGATCTGGAACGCTCGCTCGAGGAACTCCGGAAGCCGCTCCGCCCGGGGGATCTCAGCCGACCACTTCGTGTACTGCTGTGTCGCCTCTGTGATGGCCCGGGGAACGTTTTCGGCGCCCAGGCATCCCTGCAGGCGGCCTTCGCCTCGACGGGGTTTGCCCGAGGCTGACGGGAACAGCGCCTCCCAGCACCGCCGGCATGGATCGCGCCGCGCTTGCTGCGACGACGTACAGCGCGCAGCGCTGCCCCCCTACGAGAGCAGAACGGTCACGGTCTTCGTCTCGGTGTACGAGATCAGTTCGTCGAGGGACTCCTCGCGGCCGATCCCCGAAGCCTTCACCCCTCCGAACGGCAGTCCCCAGAAGTGCCGGCTGCCACTGTTGACGAGGATGTAGCCGGCCTCGATCTGCCGGGCGACGACGTGGGCGCGCGTGACGTCGCGCGTCCAGATGCTCGAGGTGAGCCCGTACTGGACGCCGTTGGCGATCCGTACGGCCTCCTCGTCGGCGTCGAAGGTGGTGACGGAGAGGACGGGGCCGAAGATCTCGTTCTGCTCGACGAACGACCCGGGGCTGACACCGGTGAGCAGCGTCGGCTCGACGAACCACCCCTCATCGAGGCCGGCGGGACGGCCGCCGCCCGTCGCCACGGTGGCACCCGCCTTCCTGCCTTCGGCGATGGCGCTGATGGACTTCTGGAACTGTGCCTCCGACACGAGCGGGCCCATGTCCACGGACGGGTCCAGCGGGTCTCCCACCCGGATCGCGGCCATGCGCTCGGCGACCCGGCCGATCACTTCGTCGGCCACCGAGGAGTGCACGAGCAGGCGGCTCGTCGAGCCGCAGCTCTGTCCGGCGACCCACGTGAAGTTCATACCCGCGACGGCACCGGCCGCAGCCGCCTCCAAATCGGCGTCGGCGAAGACGATCTGAGCGTTCTTTCCGCCCAGTTCGAGCGACACGTGCTTGACTCCGGTCTCGGCTGCATCCCGCTGGATCGATTGCCCCGTCGCGGTGGACCCGATGAAACCGATCCGGCGGACCTCGGGATGACGCACCAGCGCGCGTCCGGTCACCGCGCCGCGACCGCTGACGGTGATCAACAGATTGTCCGGGAGGATCCCGACCGCGAGCTCGGCCAGGCGCAACGAAGACAGCGGCGTCTGGTCCGGGGCCTTGAGGACCACGGCGTTGCCGGCGACGAGGGGCGCGGCGACCTTCGCCGCCGCGAAGAAGAAGGGATGGTTGAACGCACCGATACGCGCGACCACTCCGTAGGGCACCTGCATGGTGTAGTGGAGGTTCGTGCTCACCGGAATCGTCCGGCCACCGAGGTCGAGCGCCATGTCGGCGAAGATCTCCATGAGTTCCGCCGCCGCGTCCACATCGCCCCTCATCATCGAGAGGGTGAACCCGCCGTCCAGTGCGTCGAGAGTGGCGAGCTCCTCACGGTGCTCTCGGATCGTCGCAGCGAGTTGCCGGATCACGGCGGCCCGGGCTCGGGGCGGCATCGCGCCCCAGGCCGGCTGCGCAGCCTGCGCCGCCGCCACCGCGCGCCCGACCTCCTCCTCGGAGAGGTCGGGGGCGGAGGTCAGGGGACGCCCGGTCGTGGGGTTCTCGACCTCGTAGCGCGCGGCACTGGCCCACGGCTTGCCATCGAGAGTGACGGTCCATTCCCGGTCTGCGACATCGGTCGACGGGCTCATCATTGACTCCTCGTTTCCAGCAGAAGCGGTTTCTGTGTTCCAGAGGAGCATGCCCACCCTCTGGGACGGGAGGATGGTCCTCGCAGCCGCGACGCATCGCCTCCTCCTCCGAGCGCGGCCGCGAAGGCCTTCCTCGGGCCCACTTGACGTAAGGCGCGCGTGTGTGGCAGAATCAATTTCTGCACATCAGAAACTATGCCTCGGCCCGCTTCGACGTGCGACGTCGGAGCGGTGTCGAAGCATTACACTACGGATAGGCGCGACGATGAGCACTTCCAGCATGACGATCTACGACGAGATACGTCGCGGAATGATACCGGCGTACATCTACAACGACGCGGAGATCTTCGCGCGCGAACGAAAGAACCTTTTCAGCCGCGCCTGGCTGTTCGTGGGCCACGAGTCCGAGATTCCTCAGGCCGGCGACTACGTCGTCCGGCGAATACTCGACGACTCGTTCATCATCGTCCGCGACGAGAAGGGTGAGATCCGCGCCCACTTCAACATGTGCCTGCATCGCGGCATGCAGGTCTGCCGGGCCGAGATGGGGAACGCCTCGCACTTCCGCTGCCCGTACCACGGGTGGTCCTACCGCAACGACGGACGCATCGTCGGACTCCCCTTCCACGAGGAGGCCTACGGCGGCGAGGCCGGGTTCAGCCGAAAGGGCGCACGGCTCCTGCCGGCGCCGAACCTCGGTATGTACAACGGCCTGATCTTCATCAGCATGGACCCGGATGCGCCGAGCCTCGAGGACTACATCGGCGACTTCAAGTTCTATCTCGACTACTACACCCGGCAGAGCCCCAGCGGCATCGAGCTCCGGGGCCCGCAGCGGTGGCGCGTCAAGGCGAACTGGAAGATCGGCGCCGAGAACTTCGCCGGCGACATGTACCACACGCCCCAGACGCACACCTCGGTCGTCGAGATCGGGCTGTTCCGCGAGCCGAAGGCCGAGAAGCGCAAGGACGGCAACACATACTGGGCCGGCAACGGAGGCGGCACGACCTACAAGCTCCCGCCGGGCACGCTCGAGGAGCGGCTGCGGTACGTCGGCTACCCGGACGAGATGGTCGAGCGGATGAAGGCGACCTGGTCTCAGGAGCAGCTCGATGTCATCGGCCGCGACGGGTTCATGATCTCCGCGGCCTCGCTCTTCCCGAACATGTCCTTCGTCCACAACTGGCCCAAGGTCGAGGAGGGTTCGGACGAGGACGTGCTCCCGTTCATCTCCATCCGGACGTGGCTTCCGATCAGCGAGGACGAGACCGAGGTGTACTCCTGGTTCGCGGTCGACGCTGAGGCTCCGGAGGAGTTCAAGGCACTGTCGTACAAGGCCTACCTGATGTGCTTCGGGTCGACGGGCATGTTCGAGCAGGACGACGTGGAGAACTGGGTCTCGCTCACGAACACGGCGAAGGGATCAATGGCGCGGCGCCTGCTCCTGAACAGCCGCATGGGCATCCTCAAGGATGGATCGCCGGTCGTCGAGCCGCTCGGCCCCGACCAGTTCGCCGGCCCCGGCGTCGCGCACGTGGGCTACGGCGAGTACAACCAGCGCCATCTGCTCCACCGCTGGGCGGACTACCTGGAGTCGGAGTACGAGGGCGTCGACTTCCGTGCCCTGTCGATCGGCGGCGAGCCGCCACTGGATGTCGAGCCCCGACCTGCGGGCATCACGAACAATGGTCAGAAGGTGGTCCGATGATCGAGGAGACCGGCAAGGCAGTTTCCGAAGTCTCCCGGCTTCGCAAGTCGTCAACCCTCGCCGACCGGGTGGGCTCGTCCCTGCCCTTCACGAGCGAGCTGCACGCCACGATCCATCGCTGGCTCGTCGAAGAGGCCTACACTCTCGACCAGCAGCGGTATGAGAGCTGGCTGGACATGCTGACGGAAGACATCCACTACGTCATGCCCGTCCGCGTGACCACCGCACTCGGCACGCCCTTCAGCACGTCCCCCGGGATGGCGCACTGGGACGAGAACAAGTACTCGCTCAGCCGGCGCGTCGCACGGTTCCTTACCGAGCATGCCTGGACCGAGGACCCTCCGTCCCGGCTGCGTCACTTCGTGACCAACGTGCGGGTGTTCGAGACCGACGTGCCCGGCGAGGTGCTCGCCGACTCCGCGATGCTGCTGTTCCGCAGCCGAGGAGACGTGAACGAGCCGTCGATCATCTCCGCCCACCGGGAGGATGTGTTCCGTGACGTCGGAGGCGAGTACAAGCTCGCGCGCCGCGTCATCCTCGTCGACGAGTCGGTGCTGCGCACCCAGAACCTGGCGATCTTCCTGTGACCCTGGAGTGGGAAGGCGCCGACGTCGATCGGGCCGCCGCGATCGCCGCCGCCGAGGAGCGCGCACGTTTGGTCGCGCGCACCGTCGGCGAGCCGCTCACGATCGCCAACGAGTTCTCTGAGATCACGGTGAGCCGGGTCGAGACCCGCAACGGGACGCGTCTGCTCATCGACTCTCCGAAATCCGGACAATGGATCGCACTCGACCCGCTCGAGCTGGAGGCGCTCACCTGGCAGACCGTCCAGACGTTCTCAGCGATGATCGGGTCGCCGTACGCGCCCGTGTTCCCCGACCCCGACCCATCATCAACGAGGAATGACCATGGCCACGGTGAAGGCTGACCTCTCCCTCTGCCAGGGCTACGCGAACTGCGTCGTGGCCGCGGGAGACTACTTCGACATCGACGACGACGGCAAGGTCGTGCTCTTGCAGCTCGAGGTGCCGGACGCGGAGCGCACTCGCGTCGAGGAAGCCGCCCGAAGCTGCCCGGTCTCGGCGCTGTCTGTCGAGGGTTGAGCCGATTCGCATGTCTCACGTCGTCGTCGTCGGTGCTTCCGTCGCCGGAGTCAAGCTCGTACAGAATCTTCGTTCGGAGGGGTTCACCGGCGCGATCACGCTGGTGGACCAGGAGAGCCATCCCCTCTACGACCGTCCCCCGCTGTCGAAGAAGTACCTCAGCGGCGCCGCATCCGACCCGGAGATCGCGCTGACGACGGCGGAAGCGCTCGAAGGCCTGCGGGTCGAGACCCGTTTCGGCGTCGCCGCGACCGAGCTGGATCCTGCCGGCAAGACGCTGACGCTCGCCGACGGCAGCGAGCTGACCTACGACATCCTCGTCATCGCGACGGGTGCCCGAGCTCGCCGAACCCCGTGGGCTTCCACTCCCGGCGTCCACGTGCTGCGTACCCGCGCCGATGCCGACGAGCTGCGCAAGGAGCTCGTTCCGGGCCGCCACCTCGCGGTGGTCGGCGCCGGATTCATCGGCGCCGAGGCGGCCGCCACAGCGCTTGCGGCCGGTGTCAAGGTCACCATCATCGAACCGATCGGTGCTCCGATGGGCCGGGCGATGAATATGGAAGTGGGCGGTATCTTCGCGGAGAAGTACCGCAGGGAGGGTGCTGAGCTACGCTTCGGCGTCTCCGTCGAGAACGTCGAGCGCACGGGTGACCGCGTCCAGGTCACGCTCACCGATGGCGCGACGCTGGATGTCGACGCTGTCCTGCTCGGTATCGGAGCGGTCGTCAACACGGAGTGGCTCGAGTCGTCGGGCCTCGCGCTGGATAACGGTGTCGTCTGCGAAGGCACGCTTGCCGCCGTCGGCGTCTCCCACGTGTATGCGATCGGCGACGTGGCACGATTCATGAACCGACGGCATCCCGACCCGATCCGGTTGGAGCACTGGACGAGCGCGACGGATCAGGCGCTGATTGTCGCGCATAACATCGCTCACCCGGATGACCTGCGCAGCTACGACCCGACGGAGTATGTGTGGAGCGACCAGTACGACTGGAAGATCCAGATCGTCGGGCATACCGGATCTGATCACTGGACGATGGTGGGCGACCCTGCGCAGGACCGCTTCGCCGTCGTGTACGGCGAGAGCCAAGGGCAGGCCGAAGGTGCCGTCATCGTGAACTGGCCGCGTGCCCTCGTCGACGCCCGCCGCTCGGTCGCCTCGCGAGCGAAGGCGGACGAGCTGATACATCGGCTGCGCGCCCTCCTCGAGCCCTCGAGCACGGCTCCGGCGAAGGCGGCCGCCCGATGAGAGCTGACGACACCACCCTCCCCCTCCTGCACGGTCACCGCATCCCGCGAATCGGGGTGGGCACGTGGCCACTCACGGGAGACGAGTGCGCAACGATGGTCGAGAAGGCGGTCGGCTACGGTTACCGCCTGTTCGATACGGCGTACAAGTACGCGAATGAGGAGGCCGTCGGTGCCGGTCTGCGTGCATCGGGCATCCCTCGTGACGAGGTCTTCATCACGAGCAAGTTCAACAAGGAGGACCACAGCGTCGAGGGAGTGCAGCGCGCGTACGACCGATCGCTGAAGACCCTTCGCGTCGACTACCTCGATCTGTTCCTGATCCATTGGCCGGTTCCGGCCCTCGACCGATACGTCGAAGCGTGGAAGGGTCTGGTGAGACTGCTCGAAGAGGGACGAGTGAAGGCGATCGGCGTCTCCAACTTCAAGTCTCACCACCTTCAGCGCGTCGTCGACGCGACCGGTGTCGTCCCCGACGTCGATCAGATCCAGCTCAGCGTCGACATCGCCCGTGTCGAACAGCGCAGCTTCCAGCGCGCTCACGGCATCCTGACCGAGGCGTGGAGCCCGCTCGGACGCGGAGGAGCCCTGCTGTCCGATCCCGCGGTGACCGCGATCGCGTCGAAGTATGACAAGTCGCCCGCACAGGTCCTACTGCGCTGGCACATCGAGGAAGGGATCGTTCCCGTCCCGCGCGCCGGCGATGAGAAGCATCTCGCGCAGAACATCGACGTCTTCGATTTCACGCTCAGCTCGGAGGATATGGCGACGCTGAGTGGGCTGGATCAAGGCGAAGAAGCCGCCCGCGACCCGGACGATCCGGCCAACGGGCACTGAGGCCCACGGCGGCGGGTCGGTCGCTCCCGCAGCCACGCTCATCAGCGGCGTGTTCGCGTGCGCAGCGCATCCATGGGCGCTACGACGACCCGGGCCGGTTCACCCCAACAGTTCGGCGAGGCGGATCGCGGCGTCCTGCAGTGACCGCGCTAGGGACTTGACCTTGCCCGGCGGTAACCGCTGCACGGGCGCGGAGGCGTTGATCGCCAGTCGCAGTCCCGACGAGACGTGGACCGGGACCGCGACGCTCGCCACGCCGTCCTCGCTTTCCTGCCGATTCACGGCATAACCGTCCAGTCGTGTCCGAACCAGTTCGGCGACGAGTTCGTCTCGGGAACGTATGGAGTTCGGTGTGACGATCTCGAGCTGCTCGTCCGGGTACAGCCGGAAGAGCTGCTCGTCGCTCAGCTCGGCAAGCAGCGCCTTGCCGGTCGAGGTGCAATGCGCCGGCAGGGTCTTGCCCAGTCTCGAAACCACGCGCACGGCCACATCGGGCTCGGCAACGGCGAGGAATCGGACATGGTTGCCCTCGAGCGTGCCCAGGTGGCAGGTCTCACCGAGGGCGGCGCTGAGGTCCTCGAGGATCGGCTGCGCCAGTCTCGGGACATCCATCCTGCGCAGCACCGAGAAGGCCACCGTCGTCAGCGCCGGGCCAGGGCCGTAAGCCTTGGTCACCGGGTTCTGCCGCACGAAGCCGCGCCATGCCAGCATCGCGAGAAGTCGGTGCGCGGTCGAGGTCGCCACCCCGAGGAGGGCACCGGCGTCCGTGAGCCGCAGCTCGTGCTCCTCACCCAGCAGCAGGATCAGCTTCAGCGCGTTGTCGACCGACTCGATCGGATACTGGGGTGGATCGCCCGGCGACCCGAGCTGTCGATTCTGCACGGCAGAAAGCTTACTTGCAACGTGGGCGCGCTCCTCCTGCACCGCGCGCTCCGATGCCGACCCGACAGGCGGGAGGATCGTCTCCGCGGTGCCACTGCAGCCCGTGCCACCCCACGCCGCCCGCGTGGCTCCCTGTGACGGCCCCGACGGCCCAGGCGCTCTACGGTCGGAGCAGGACCTTCAGGCTGCTGGACGCGTCGCGGGACTGCTCGAAGGCGGCGGCGGCATCGTCGAAGGCGAACTCGTGGGTCGCCAGCGGCGACAGATCGATCCCCTGGGCGTCGGACGCCTGACGATCGACTCGAGGACGGCCTCGTACTCGCGATGAGCGATGGCGAACGACTGCGGGTGCCACAACTGATAGATGTGTAAGCAGCGTTCCGGGTAGGAGTCCACTACCCGCCCCAACGGGATGTCTGCACGCGCGACGCAGCAGCGGAGGAACGCGTGGTGCGCCACCAGCCAGGCGCCCATGTCACCGACTGCCAGCGCCGCATCCATTAGCGTCCCGTACTCGCGCGAAGCGCCGATCTCGGAGCGCAGCATCCGTCCACCGTCCGGCGCGCGCCTAAGGACTCCAGCTGAAGCCGGACACCGTAGAGCTGGTCGACCTCTTCTACGTCCGGGTGATACACCGTCGCTCGGCGATGGTATCGGCCTCGTTTGAGCCTTTCTTCCCGCAGCAAGCGAAACGCCTCGTGCAAATGACCTCCCCGTCGATCCAGGTCTTTCAACTTTCCATCCTGCGTGAGGCGGCAGTGGCGGTGACACTCCACTGCTCGGAAGAGCACTATTTCGCGCTATTGATCCGGACCCCGATGGTCGGAAGCTGTTCAGTGCCGCGTCATCGGCGCAATACGCTGGGAGACGGGGCTTCCTCTGCCCCGGGAGGACACCATGCAACCAGATAACCTCACGGTCACGGCTCGGGTGGCGCGCACAGCCGTCCCCGGGCGGCTGGACGATCTCACCGAGTGGGCGCATGGTTTCACCGGCCGGGCCCAGTCGTTCCCCGG
>NZ_JAJPDW010000011.1 GCF_021654035.1 Microbacterium aurantiacum | reverse complement strand
CTTCGATTACAGCCCGATCACGGAGCGACCGACGATTTCGTGGCCGAATGGGGCCCGAGTGGCGTTCTATGTCGGGCTGAACATCGAGCACTATCAGATCGACAAGCCCTCCACGAGCATCTTCGGCGGTACCGCGATGCTGCAGCCGGATCCACTCAATTACGGCTGGCGCGATTACGGTCCGCGGGTAGGCCTGTGGCGGATGATCGAGAGCCTCGACCGACATGGAGTGCCCGCAAGTGTGCTTCTCAACTCCGACGTTTGTCGGCACTACCCCCAGATTCTCGAGGCAGGCCGGCAACGCGGCTGGGCGTGGCTCGCGCATGGCCGCGACAATTCCACCTTCCAAGCTGGAATGGGTGCTGACACGGAGCGCGCCTACCTTCAAGACGTGACGGATACAATCGCCTCCGCCACCGGAGTACGGCCGCGGGGCTGGCTTGGCCCGGCGCTCACAGAGACGTTCGAGACGCCGCGGATCCTTCGGGAGCTGGGGTATGACTACGTCCTGGACTGGACGAACGACGATCAGCCGTATCCGCTGAACGTCGACGGGATGTTCAGCGTTCCCTACACGATAGAACTCAACGATGTGACGATGTTCGTGAGTAAGAGCTATACCGGCCCGCAGTTCCTGGAAGCGGTGATCGACCAGTTCGATCAGCTCTATTCAGACTCCGAGCACTCGGGTCGCGTCATGTCGCTGCCGTTGCACCCGTTCATCGTCGGCCAGCCGTTCCGCCACCGCTACCTTGATCGGGCCCTCGAGCACATCACGTCTCACGATGGTGTCTGGGTGACGACGAGCGATGCCATCGCGGCGCACTATCAGTCGACGGGGAACAGGAGAGCCGATTCGTGACGAATACGGAGCTGATCGATGAGTACGCACGGCTGCGCGACGAGTTCAAGGCCAAGGGATTGGGCGGCCGGATCGGCTACGGCGAGAAGCCGGCGCTGCTGATCGTCGACTTGATCACCGGATTCACGGACAGCCGTTCGCCCCTGTCAGGCGAACTGGAGTCACAGCTGGCCGCCACCAATGCCTTACTCGTCCCCGCCCGTGAACTCGAGATCCCCATCTTCTTCTCGACGGTCGCGTACGACACCGAATTGCAGGAGGCGGGGCTCTGGATCAAGAAGATCCCGTCCAACCACCTGTTGGTGGAGGGCAGCGAATGGGTGGAGGTCGACAGCAGGCTGGGCCAGCTGCCCCACGAGATGACCCTGGTGAAGAAGTACGCATCCTGCTTCTTCGGAACTGATCTCGCCGCACGCTTGATCTCACGGGGTGTCGACACCATCATCATCGTCGGCTGCACCACCAGTGGGTGCGTGCGCGCCTCGGCGGTTGACGCCTGCTCCTACGGCTTCCACACCATCGTCGTCGAAGAGGCAGTCGGCGACCGGGCAGCCCTTCCGCACCTGGCCAGCCTCTTTGACATCGACGCGAAGTACGGCGATGTCGTCAGCCTCGACGACGCACGTGCTTACCTGCGGGGGCTTGCGCAACAGAACGATTGACTGCAGTAACGCCGTGGGGCCAACTTCCTCTGTGCGGAATATTGAACCGGCGTGCAGGCCGAGATCCCGCAGATGCTGGCGCAGGGCGGCGGATCCATCATCAACACCGCCTCGTCCCTCGGGCAGGTCGCCATCGCCCACCAGTCCGCCTACGTCACGTCGAAGCACGGCGTCATCGGCCTCACCCGAGCCGCCGCGGTGGAGTACTCCGACAAAGGCATCCGCGTGAACGCAGTGCTGCCCGGGGTGATCCAGACGCCAATGATAGACGCGCTGGAGGAGACCTACCCCGGCTTCAAGGACGCGCTGCTGACGAAGCACCCGATCGGCCGACTCGGCACGCCGCACGACATCGCCGAGATGGTCGCGTGGCTCGGTTCCGACGCGGCCGCCTTCGCGACCGGCGCGCAGTTCGCCGTCGACGGCGGGTACCTCGCGATTTAGACGAGGTGGCCACGACGGACGGGAGGCACGGTGTCAGCTGACACCGTGCCTCACGTCCGTCACCGGTCGCGCCGCGACCCGCGTGTCAGCCGTTCTTCGCGGCCAGTCGGTCCGTCTCGCTGTCGTTCCGCCACCCGGCGGTCGCGCCGCCGTCGACGCTGTAGTTCTGTCCGGTCACCCAAGAGGACTCGTCGGAGGCCAGGTAGAGCGGCATGTACGCGATGTCCTCGCCCGTGCCGGGGCGTTGAATGAGCGCGTTGCCGACCTGCCAGGCCTTGCCCTCCGCATCCACCGCCTTGTCCGTCGCCGGGGTGCTGACGAAGCCAGGCGAGATCGAGTTCGCGCGGACGCCGTAGCGGGCGCCCTCCGCAGCGAGCGACTTCGTCATCGCGATGACGCCGCCCTTCGCGGTGGTGTGCGCGACCTGGCGAGCGGCTCGATCCCGCGACCTTCGCGATCGACGGAAAGCAACTCGAGATCGATCTCGAGTTCGAGGCCTGGGCCAAGAGCGCGCGCCGCATCGGCGCAGCCACCCGGCGTCCGGCGAGGACGTCGCGGGGCGGACGGGCCGATCTCAACACGGTGCGTGAATGGGCCAGTCAGAACGGACACCAGGTCAGCGATCGCGGCAGGGTTCCCGCGTCCATCCTCGAGGCGTACGACGCGGCGCACTGACGCGGTCACTCCTGGGCTGAGCCGCGCGCTGCGCGCCAGTGCTCCGTGACGGGATAACCGGAGCGCACGTGCGCGCGCACGTGGACCTCCCCCGAAGGGGATCCGCTGCCGCCCGGCTCCGGCGGCGGAGGGTTCTGTGTCCAGCCTGAGCCAGGGACCCAGACCGTCCCCGGTTGCACGGGCGCGTCGGCGAGCGCGGGATCGATCAGCTGACGCGCGAGAGCCACGGCCTCACCCAGATCGGTGATCCCGCCGGCTGAGGGCGTGCCGGCCGCGAGCACCCGGTAGGGACCGTCCCAACCGTCCGGGACCGTGAACGTAGTGAACGAGTCGAGCTTTGACAGTGCACGCTTCGCGTCGATGGCCATCTGCAGCTCGCGCAGGTCGACGCGCTGCGTGCGTGCAATGGTGACGATGTCCACCAGGTCTTTCGCGCGGCTGCTGGGGCGGCCGTTGTAGGTGCTCATCGTCGCAGTGACCTTCTCCGCGACCTGATCGGAGATCGGGAACAGCCGGTAGGGGTGCGACGGGACCGGCCGCCCCAGCTGCAGCCGCGTCGACGGCTCGATCGTCTCGACGCGGCCGACCGGGGGAGGGCCGACGACCACGTCGATGGGGATGTCGGAGATCCTCCGGCCGGTGTTCGCGTCCAGACATGTGAACACCAGGCGCCGGGTCGCGACACCCGGCTGGTTCTCTCCTCGCCCGGTCGCACGGGCACGGGTGAGCTGGAACCGCACATGGTCGCCGAGATCACGCGCGGCTGCCTGCTCGAGCGCCTGCTGCGCGGCATCCAGATCGGCGGCGCCGGTCGAGGCCAGATCCAGGTCTTTCGTCGACCGTGACTTCGGCACCCGGGCGAGCATCGCCGTGCCGCCCTTGAGCAGCCACTCGGACTCTTCCCCCTCCGCAAAGACCCGGCTGAGGAAACGATCGTGCTGTGCCTGCACGATCTGCGCATTCACATCCAGCGCGCTCGCGCCGTCACCGGCTGCCTTCGTCGCGGCCGCCTTGATCGCCTGCGCAAGCCCCGTCCAGTCTTTGTAGCCGTCGGGCTCAGGCATCGGCCGGCACCACCGCGTCGACGCCCGCAAGAGCGAGCAGATCAGCCGCGAGCGCGGCACCCGAGGGGTACTTGTTGGGCTTGGCCAGCGGCTCCAGATACTCGGTCAGGCGGGCGGGGGAGAGCAGCTTTCCCGCGTCCGCGGCGTCGGCGAGCGCATCGGCGACGAGGGAGCGGTCGACCCACTGCTCGATCAGGTCGGCGATCGTGCGCTCGACGCTCATGGTCGGCATCCCGTCGACGGAGACCACCTCGGTGGGCGCGAGCTCGCGGGTGCGGAGCCGCACCCCGTCCAGGCGGGTACCGCGGCGGGTGGGAACGACGAACTCGAGTGGCCCGGGGAACCAGTCGCCGATGCCATGCAGCTGCGCGGCCGTCTGGCCTGCGGCGACGACGGGCGGGACGCCGGTGTCTGTGCGGGGACGGTCGGCGCCGCCGAGGGCGAGCCAGGTCGCGAGGATCGCCTCCTGCTCGTGCTCTGGCGCGCCGGCGAGGCGGTAGACGCCGCGCGCGACGCGGATGAGCGCGCCGCTGTTGGCGAGGCGCGTCAGGGTCGGGCGCGCCACGCCAGCCTCGAGCGCCTGGGCGGTGGTCACCAGGCCCCAACGCTGTGACGCGAGCTCGCCCAGACGAGCGAAAGTTGATCCTGCCATGCGCACAGTGTAGCGAGAAACCGCAACAAACGTTGTAGCTCGTTCAGATTGTCGACTTCGAGCCTCTGGGGCCACCCCTTAGCAGTGAGGGGGTTCCAAACCCTCGGGAACGGGTTATATTCGGGAATATAACCATCTGTGAGGAGGAGAAGATGCGGACCCACACCTGCCCGCCGGACCACAAGCACGGGCTGACCTCCACCTGCTACGTCGTCCACCTCTGCGGGTGCCGCGCCTGCATGGACGGCAACGCGCGCCGCCGCCGCGACCGCTACCGTCTCCTGGCCTACGGGCGATACCAGGACGCGCACCAACCCATCGAGCCGATCCGGCAGCACCTGCAGGCACTGGTCGACACCGGGATGATCCCCGAACGGATCGCCATCAGCGCCGGCGTCGGCGGCGCCACGGTCCGTCGCCTGCTCAACAGCGAGACGGCACGGTTCGTCACCGGCGCCACCGCCCGCAAACTCCTCGCAGTCACCCCCGACAGCAGCACTCTCGCCGCGCAGGGCCGAGTCAACGGCCGCGGCACCCGCCGGCGCCTCCAGGCTCTGGCCGCGATCGGATGGAACCACCACGAGATCGCACGCCGACTCGGCTACCCGCGCTGGAAGGTCAACAAGGCACTCGAAGGCGCCTACGTGGACATCCGTGTCCACGACGACATCGCCGCGCTCTACGACGAGCTCTGGGACCAGCAGCCCCCCACCCACACCCGAGCGCAGCGGGTCGGCCGCTCCTACGCACTCACGGTCGCACGCCGGCACGGCTGGCTGCCGCCGCTGGCCTGGGACGACATCGACACCGACCCGGCACCGCCCACAGCCGGGCAGGAACCCCTGCTCGACGAGATCGCGATCGAGCTCGCTCTCGCCGGCCAGAACGTCCGCCTCACCCGAGACGAGCGCCTCGAAGCCACCCGACGCGGGACCGAACGCGGACTCAGCCTCACCCAGCTCAGCGACCTGCTCGGCGTCGACGTCCGCACCATCGACCGCGACCGTGACGACCTCGGACTCCGGCAGGCCGCCTGATGAGCAAGACGCTCGACATCCTCGAAGCCGCCCTGCACGGCACCACCGCCGGCTACCTGGCCGGATGCCGCAGCAAGGGAGGATGCCCGAACCACGGCAACCGCCAGCTGCTCACCTGCACCGAAGCGGCCCGCGCCCGCCGCCACTACTTCTCGCTCGCCTCGCTCGAGGAGACCGAGCCGATCACCCGGCAGATGCTCCGCGACGCCAAGAACAGCCCCTTCGCACCGAAAGAAGCCGCAGATGTCTGACCAGCCGAACACCTTCACCATCGACTCCACCAAAGAGGGAGAGTGGCTGCGGGTCGTCCGCGCGCTCGGCGGCCATCGCTGGGCCCTGTCGCTGCGCTTCAACCCCCTCCCGCTGACTCAGCGAGGCGCCCGGCACACCCGGCCAACGCGGCAGCCCACACCCCACGCGGCAGCAGGCCACGGGCCGAACGCGAGACTGCACCTGCCCAGCTGCGCGATCTCCCCCCAGCTCGGCAACGGCCGCGGCGCCCACCTCAAGCAGATCCCCCACCTGGGCCGAACCGAGGAGCACTGATGACCGACATCGCCGTGCGCCTCCAGGAAGCCATGACCATCCAGACCGGCACACCCGTCACCGTCCGATGGAGCTTCCGCGAGTTCGCGCTCAACTGCACCCGCCGCGACGGCCGCCCCCTCACCCAACGGATGCACAGGCTCTTCCAGACGCTGCTCAACCGTGAAGCGCTCCGCGAGCTCACTCCAGGAGAAGACCCAACGATGGGATCCCGCGCAACCCTCATCGAGATCATCGACGACCTCGCCGTCAGCGCCGACCACCAAGGCGCCCGCGCGGCCGCGCTCGCCGAGGTCCTCCTCAGTGCCGGCATGTTCCACCTCGGCGACCAGCTCCGCCGCCAGAGCCACGCACTCTCAGAGCTCGACGCCGACGACGAAACCCTCGAGGTCATCGACGAGGCACGCACCCAGATCGCCCGAACCATACTGCTGCTCGACCAAGCCGACACCGCACAGGCAAAGGAGCGCAGATGAACCGACGCACCCGCCGCGCCAGCACAGCCCTCGCCGCGGTCGCAGCTCTCGCGCTCGGCTTCGGCGCCCACCAGCTGGGCATCACCTCCTGGATCGACACATGGACGCGCCCGCAGGCACCCGCCCCGGACCCGACCTACGACTACACCGCGCTCGCCGCAGTCGCGCAGGAGCTGCCGCTGATCGATCCCACCGAGGAGATTCCCGAGTATCGCCGCGCCACGTTCGGCGAGCGCTGGATCGACATCGAGGGAAACGGCTGCGATCAGCGAGACGATCTCCTCGCCGTCCAGCTGCAGGACGTCGTCCGTGACGGTTGCACGGTGCTCTCCGGCGTGCTCGACCCCGATCCGTACACGGGCACACGCATTGAGTTCGAGCACGACCGGATCGCCGCCCCTGGAGCCCCGGGAAGCTCCGGCGTCCAGATCGACCACATCGTCAGCCTTTCGGCGGCGCACGCCGGGGGCGCGTGGGCGTGGACCGAGCAGCAGCGCATTCAGTTCGCCAA
Organism: Microbacterium aurantiacum; assembly: GCF_021654035.1. GTDB lineage: Bacteria > Actinomycetota > Actinomycetes > Actinomycetales > Microbacteriaceae > Microbacterium > Microbacterium aurantiacum. The sequence continues at coordinate 6,775 of NZ_JAJPDW010000011.1, read as the reverse complement.
CTCGTTCGACAACATCGTCGCCGTCGATGGCAACACGAATGCGGCCAAGAACGACCACGGGCCAGCCCTGTGGCTGCCATCGAACGCCGACTACGTGTGCACCTACGTCGCCCGCTACACGGAGATCGTCGACACCTGGCACCTCGCGGTCGACGAAGCCGACCGCGGTGCGCTCGTGGACACGCTCTCAACCTGCGCTGCCCAGCAAGCCAGCGACGAGAGCGGGAGCATGTCGTGAAGCCGCTACGAACCCGCGTGGGATCTCGCCGCGCGCGCCTGACGCTTGGCCGCGCGAGCGCGGTCTACGACCTCGTTCGCATCCGTCGTGTCGACACCGAGGGTGCGCCTGATCACCTCGAGCTCGGCGTCGGTCCAGCGGGTGCGCCCTCGCATCCGCTCACCGAACGTGACGACGTTCAAGCCGAGCAGGTCGATCAGAGCCGCCTGCGTGGGAACCTCGGGCGCCCCCGCCCCGTCCGCGATCGCCGCCCGCAACCGCTCCGCGAAAGCCGCATCGCGCGCCAGTCCCGGCATCAGTCGCGGCCGGCGGCCGCGCTGCGAGGGCGCCCTGCGCGCGCGCTCCTGCGCGAATGCGTCGATCGCGGCCTCGTCGTAGAGCGGGGAGTTGCCTTCTATGGCAACCGGCTCGGGGAGCAGAGGACCCTCCTGGCCGGCTCTGCGCAGCTTGTTGCTGATGGAGCGCATCTTGTAGACCGCGACGACGGACACGCCGAGCTTCTCGGCGACGTCCGCCGTGGTGAGGTGCCGTCCGGTCATCAGCGCTCCTCTCAGCTGGATGAATATAACCACTTTCGCGGTTACGGCGCGCCGCGGCAACCAGACCCAACTTGGTTGGGGATGCTGGGGCGCATGGCTAACAAGGACGCGGACGCCATCCGTGAGGAGCTCCGTCGCATCGGCCAGCAGCTCGCGCAAGCGGACGAGCTGCGCGAACGCCGCGGCAAAGTCGTCGACGAGGCGCGCGCGGCCGAGCTGACCCAGCGAGAGATCGCCCTCCTGCTGGGGATGACCGAGGAAGGGCTGCGGAAGGCGCAGAAGTCCTACCACGGACGCGGGCGCTCTTACGGCGGCCGCCTCGCGTCCTAGCGACCCCGCCAGACCTTCATGGAGCGCCCGTCGACTGCGAAATCTGATTGCAATTTTCAAGCACTCTTGACTAATATAACCTGACGAATGAGGGGGTGAGATGGACGAGCTGAACTACCGACCCAAGCCGTGGACGCCGAAGGACGTGCCCACGATCTGGGTCGACCAGACCACCGGGCAAGGCGTCACCGACGCCGGCACGCCCGTTCGCCCCGTCATCGGCGAGCGCCGCAAGAACCCCAACCTGACGGACCTGCTCGACACGGCTGCCTCGTACGGCGCTAACCGCATCATGCTGACCGGGAAGCGCCCCGAGCCTGCGCCTGGCGTGCGGCACTGGCTGTACGTCCAGACCCCGAACTGGAAGCCCGGAGCCCACTGGGTCAACAACGGCCCGCCCACCGGTCGGTTCGAGCACGCGGTCACCGGCTTCAAGATCGAAGTCCGCACCGCGGAGGAGTGGTTCGGCGACGGGCCGCTGACCCCTGCCCAGGCTCGTCTGGCCTGGAACGTCACCGCGTCGATCATTCGCCACGCCGACGAGAACGCGCGCCTGTTCAACAGCCCTGCCGCCACCGGAACGAACCTGTGGGCGCTGTCGCTGCCGAAGAACATCAACCCCGTGCCGGTCGAAGACGACATCGCCCAGGAGATCCACTTCACCTCGGGCCTGCACCACTACGACCACCTGGTCGCGGGGGAGTCGTTCGCCAAGCACGAGGACTGCGTCCCGCTGATCGACCCGGCCAAGACGAAGAAGATCAGCGAGTTCGCCTACGTCGACGGCCGGTTCATGTTCGCCGGCGTCGGGCGCGAGCTCGGTATCGGCCCCGCGATCCGGCTGAACCAGGCCGCCGCGTACGAGCTGCTCGAGCAAGACCCCTACGCGCGCGCCCGCTTCCACGTGCGGTTCCGCGTCCCTCAGGGCTGGAACCACGTTGGCCTGCTCGGTGTGAAGCACCTGGACGTTCGCGAAGGCTGGTTCTATCCGAACCGGCCCGGAGCGGTGCACGACACCTGGGCCGACGGCAGCGAGATCCACGTCGCCCTCAAGCACGGGTGGGAGATCCGCCCTCACGAGGCCGTGGTGTTCCGCAAGGCCAAGCCTCTAGACACCTTCACCGAGCGCATGACGCGCGCCCGCGAGCGAGTCCAGCTGCAGGACGAGATGCACCCGGACCTGCGCCGCGCTGTGCTCGCCGCGCTGCGGAACATCATGCTGCACTCGATCGGTGCATTCGCCGCCGCGGGCCGCGACGAGACCCGCGTCGCCGCGTCGCCCGATGACGTCCCGCCCGAGTACAGGGCCAAGATGCTGCGACAGGGCAACCTCTGGATCTATCGCATCCCGTCGCGCCCGAACGACCGCACCCGAAGCTTCTACCACCCGGAGCTCGCCGCCCAGGTCTGGGGTCGCGCACGCGCTCGCGTCCTCCACGGCCCCAGCTCCCTCGGCGGCTACACCTCCGGTGCTCTCACGGTCGACCCCTCGACGCTCATCGGCATCCAGGGTGATGCGATCTACACGACCAAGCTGCCGGCGTGGTCCCTGCCGGACCGGTTCATCGGCGGCGGCGACGACGGCAAGACCGGGCGCCTGCGCCTGCAGGGCTACCTCAACGGATCCTTCATCACGCCGGAGACGCTGCGGCAGCGTGACGCGCTGAAAGCACGTGCCGAGCGGGCCGGCATCGCCAAGGCGCTCGAGCAGGCAGAGGAGAAGGGCTGATGGCTGACCAGCAGCGCACCGCCCAAGACCTCATCCGCGATCTGCGGCGCAAGGGCATCAGCACGGCCGAGATCGCCGAGGAGCTGCACCGCTCGCCTCGAATGGTCCGCAAGATCCTCAACGGCGAAACCAGCGGCGCCCTCTACCGCCAGGCGCTCCAGGAGCTCGCTGACACCGGACGCCTCACCCACGTCCCGCCGCGGCGCCGGCGCAAGGACGGCTCGATCGCCCCCGTGCGAGGCAAGGCCGGCGCCAAGCCCGTCATCCCCGAAGACCTCAGCGGCACCTACGTTGAGGGTCGCCAGGGTGGTCGGCTGCGCGTCGACGTGGCATACGCCACCGGGGGCGACCGGTACATCGAGATGCGCATCCCCAAGGGCCGCACCGCGAAGGGCCGCGAGCAGGCGAACGCCGAACTGATCAAGCAGGTCCGCAACGCCGCCAAGGGCCAGTCCCACGACAAGCAGAAGCAGATCACCGCCCACCTGACCTTCTCCAACGGCCGCGTGATGGAGGTCAACTCGTACAACGCCTCGACGATGCTCAAGCGCATCCACGAGAACGGCGGCGACGCCCTCGGCTGGTTCCGCGAAGAGTCGAAGAACCGATACGTGAACCTCGACACCAGCCGCGACACCATCACCGGCGTCACCCTCAACGTCGTCAGCACGGCCAAGACGACCGAGTACCAGAGGCAGGCCGAGCGCGGCCGCACTCGCCGCCCCCGCTCGCTGTCGCCGGCGGAGCTCATCAGCATGGAAGAGAAGCGGCGCATCGAGGAGCGCCGCGCTCGCCGCCGTGGAAACCGAGGAGGTGGTCAGTGACCATGGCCGCCCCGAAGAAGCCCACAGCTGCAGCGAAGCCCCGCGCACGCAAGGCCGCGCCCCCCGCTGAGGAAGTCACCAGCGACGTCGACCAGGCAGCGACGTCCGAAGCACCCGCACGCGCACCTCGCGCAAGCCAGAAGCCGGCAGCGGCGAGCGCGACGCCTCCTGAGTCGGCCGAGGCGGAGACGCCACCGCCGGCGAAGAAGAAGCGGGGGCCCTACAACGTCGTCTACGTCCAGAAGAAGCCCGTCTCGATCCGTCTCCCCGACGACGCGCTTGAACTGATGGACTGGGCCAAGCAGGATGCAGCCAGCCGCGGCGACCGCCTCACCAAGGACGAGATCGTCACCGTTGCGCTTCGCGCCTACTGGGGCCGCAAACGGCGCCGCGGGTAATGACCGTCTCCTGAGCTGCTGGCAGGGAAGTCGAGATGAGTGAAACTAACGGGCCGGCCGAGTTGCCGGTCTACTCGATCGCCGAGGCATTCGTGAAGCGATCCGGAATGTATATCGGGCAGCCCGTCACGTTCGAGCGAGTGCACACGTTCCTGCTCGGTTTCGAAACGGCGATGTTGTACGTTCGCGACGAGCTCGCGCGCGATCGCAATGCGTTTCAGCCCGTGGGCGTGCTCGGTCAGTTCCGGGAGCAGCTGCGATCCGAGGGGCGGCTCAGGTGGGACTCCTGGTCCCTGACGATCGTGGCGGAAGCGATCGGCTGGACTGGCGACGAGCCTCCGGCGATCGACGATCTGACCGAAGAGCAGCACCTCGAGGCAGTCCGGGACCTTCTCCCGTTGCTCGAGAAGGTCTTTGCCCTCCCCGCGGAGCTTGTCACCTCGCTCCGTGACTCCGCCTGAGAAGGGTAGGCACCCCACCGCTGTCGGTGTGTCGTCCCGCCCATCGAGTTCGAGAACGCGTTCTATGCTGTGCGGCGATGATCAACCTGACCGCCACCGTCCCGCTTGGACCGCTGACAGAACTTGTCGGACGATCCCTCTCGGCGACTGGGAGATGGGTCAACTCATCCGGTAGCGCCTACCTGTCATATCCATCACTCAGAGGATCCTGACCCGGACGAACGATCGCAGTCGCTCGAGGGCAAAGGACCCGTGCGGATGTCGCGCGTCACACCTCGACCTCGAACGGCAACTTTCGCAGTGTCGTCGCGGAAATCCCGGTGCTCTTGTACATCCGGGCGTGGGCGTACTGGATCTCCGGCAGCAGATCGATGCGGCCGATCGCCTCCAGCATGATCTCGTCGGCCTGACCGGTGAGATGACGCAGTTCGGGGATCGCGTACCCGCCCACGTACTTCCCGGAGTTGAGATCCCAGGAGCGCACGGCCGGCAGCGCCTCCTCGATCCTCTCGCCGAGCTCCACCAGAGCATCGAACGTGTCCTGCCCGTAAGCGTGCGGGGAGAATGGGATCTGCGACATCGTGCCCTTGGTGACGTTGAAGCAGTCGCCCGTGAACGTCCACCACAGGAACGCCAGCCGCGACGCCGCGATCGCGCTGGCCGCGAGCTGGTCCTTCCGGTTCTGAACGAACAGCTTCCCCTCGTTGAGGGGCACCGTGGCGTGCGTGGTCTTGTCGTAGGTGACCGGCGGCACCGTGTACGTGCTCAGGAAGTACGTGGCGGTCTTCTTGAAACCGACGGAGTAGTCGCTCACACGGACAAGCGGCGTCGAGGAGATCGTGCCCTTCGCAAGCAGCGTGTCGATCAGCTCGAACATCGCGTCGCTGCTGGCGCGCATCCAGTTCGGGGTCCGCGAGCCGGCGGGCCGAAGCGAATACCGCAGTGTCGCCATCAGATGCGGACGGAACGCCTCGATCCAGCTGTGGGTGAGCGTCGTGTGCAGCTCGGAGACGCTGCCATACCCGGCGGCGGTGATGATCGTGCTGCGCACCTTCACCTGGAACAGGGCAGCCGGGCGTTCCTGGAAGGTGCTCACCCAGATCGCATCGAACCGCCGCTCGTAGAACTTCCGCAGTGACTCGTCGCGATCGGCGAACTGGCTGCGGATGGGAACGATCAGGCTGAGCCGGCCATCCGGGCGCGTGATCTGCGCCGAGCGCTCGCAGCAGGAGGCGTAGATGTCGTCGACGTTGTCTGTCTCGAAGCCGGTGATGCGGTAGCTGAGCTCGCGCCGGTTGACGTAGGGTGGGTTGCCGATGACGACGTCGAAGCCGCCCTGATTGGGGTGTGACACGTCGCCCCGCACCGGCAAGAAGCGCGGCCCGTACAATGTCCAGCGCATCGAAAAACACCCCGCGACCTTCCGACTACCTCCGGACGTCTTCGAGTACATCAACCAGGCACGCGACGAAGCCGCGGCCCGTGGTGATCGCCTCACCAAAGACGAAGCGATCACCATGGCAGTCCGCGCGTTCTGGGGCGGCAAGCGCCAGCGCCGCCGCTGATCACCACACCGACATAACCGACGAAAAGAACTCTGGAGGCATCTGATGAGCCGTCGATCTATGCTCGAGCAGGAAACCGATCCGCTACACCCCGCGCGGATGCTACCGCGCACCTGAGACGAACGCGCGGTCCTTCACCGAGGATGGCTACATCTCGACATGATCAACCGAGGCAGCGAGAAGATTTCGTGCGAAGAGGTGGAGGACCTCGTCTACCGCTATGACAGCTTCGATCTAGCGGCCGCCGTCGCGATGCTCGACCCCGTGTTCAGCGAGCGGGTATGCGTCTACGTGAGTCTCAAGGAGGGCGGCCCGCTCGGGCTCGAACGGATCCGCGCCGCCATGGAGTCCGCCGGGGTGGCTAAGCATAAGCACCCCGAGCGGCTGATCGCCGTCGACGACATGCCCCTCACCAAGGTAGGCAAGATTGACAAGAGGGAGCGGAGAGGGCTTTGCCCGCCGCGACAGCGCCTAATGGGGCAGACGCTCAGCGCCCGCGCCGCCACGCGAGCCAGTGGCGGATGCTCTCCTCGAGCGCGTGCAATAGAGGCAACATCACCCAGATGACGCACGCGACGGTCAGTGGCGTCGTACATAGGATCTGGAGGTACGGCGGCAGGCCGGTCAGGAGCGGAGCGATGAAGTAGGCGTTGAACATGGCAGGCGGTACCAGCGCGATCCACACTAAAAT
>NZ_JAJPDW010000010.1 GCF_021654035.1 Microbacterium aurantiacum | reverse complement strand
ATGTCCGAAGAGCCGGTTATGGCGCAATGCTCATGACCGCTGATCAGGTGCGTCGCTTCCGCGCCGCAATCGATGAGTCGCGACGACCGGCGCATTCGCATCTGATGCGAACATGTCAGAGTTTGCTGGGGACCCGCGTTACCCGTTTTCTCACCAACGTCCGCGAGTTCGCGTCACGATCGCGCTGCGTCTTGAAGAACTTGGCCGATCCATTCGTGTCGGTCGAGGGCGTCAAGGTCGGCGAGTTCGACCCAGCTCGTTTCGATGAGTTCTGCCCGTTCGAGTGCGAACCTGTCGCTGGACAGCGAGCAGGCGTATGCGATCGTGACGTAGCCGACACGATCCCCGTTGGGATACGCGGCCTCCAGGGGCGGCCCGCCGTATGCACCGACGATGCCCTCCACCGTCGCATCGACGCCGAGTTCTTCGCGCACCTCGCGCCGGACGGCATCTGCTGGCTGCTCGCCAGGCTCGATGCCACCGCCGACGAGGCTCCACCGCTGTGTGTCACGCTGCCGTGCGAGGAGGAACCGATCGCCGTCGCGGATGACGGCCGTGACGGCTGGCAGCAGCAGAAAGTCGGTTCCGACGCGATCGCGGAGGCCTTGGACATAGTCGGATGCTGGCACGGCCTCGACACTATCCCGCAGCTACCGCTCGCTGACTAGGCTCCGCGGCCGTTCGGCAGGCGGTCGGGGGAGCGATTGCAAGAAACGCAAACGGGTAACGCAACTTCGGCTGGGAAACTGCGTTACCCAGATTCGCGGCAATTCTGGCTCAGCCGTTCGTTCGATCGTGGTTTCGCCCCCGCTTGAGGTCGACGTAGTCGCTCATGCGGGTGCCTGTCCGGGCGGCGTGCTGGGTGATGACCGCAGGGCTGTAGCCGAGCAGGTTGATGAGGGATCGGGCGTCGACATCGTGGACGAGGTCGCGAAGCGTGGCGTTGCGTGCGCGCTGTGCGTCAATTCCCAGAGCCTTGAGATGGGTCGACAGCGTTCCAGGGTGCAGGTGGGCTCCCGCTCTCGTCCCGGGAAACAACCAATCTGTGGAGGTGTTGGTGGTTTGCTGATTCGAGGGCCGTTGAGCGTGGCGCCAGAACAGTTCGGAGATCGCTTCGGGCACTGCGGCCGGTCGCGTTCCGAGCAGGATGGTCATTCCTGTCGGGCTTTGTTGCAGGTGATCGCTGCGAAGCATGACGATCTTGTTCAGTGGGTGAGCCCAGAGCAGCAGGATGAGGCCGGCGACGCGGAGCGATATGCCGACGCGTTCCCATTCGAGGCAGTTGCGCACGAGCGCGATCCGCTGGGTCTGGGTGATCATGGGCACCGACTTCGCGTCCCGATGCGGAGCGTCGAGGCGGCGGCTGGGACTGGATCGTTCGTGGTTGAGCCAGCGGACGTAGTTCCGGATGTGTTTGCGGGTGCTCGGGCCATCTGCGAGGTAGTCATCGACGTAGGCCTGGGTCAGGCTCGCGGCGTCGACGCCATGGGTGTCGGCAAGCCAGATGAGCAACTTCGCGGCTTCGGTGATCTCTTGTTTGGCAGCGTGAGTCACGGTCTCCAGATTCGCGGCGGGGTCAGCTGCGCGCTTGCGGAGGCGGTTCAAGTGGTGCCAGGTGGCGAACCGCTCGATCGCGGTGCGGGTGCTGTCGTCCGGCAGCGCATCGAGCTTCTGGGACAGCCACCGTTCGAAGCGGGCAAGCGGTTCGGGGCCTCGTTGCGGCAGCATCCCGTGGTGCATGAGCAGGGCGCGCAGGTGTTCGGCCGCGGTGGATCGGGCGAGCTTGTCGAAGGCGTCGTGTCGGATCGCGAGGCGTCGCTCTCCGATGGCAGTCAGCAGCTCACGTGTTTTCGCCCCACGCGTGTAGGTGTAGATGCTCTCGGGGCGCTCGGCGTCGGCGAGCACGCGGATGAGGCGATGCAGGCTGATGTTGTCGCCCGGTTGCAGCAGCGCGGTGAGGTCTTCGGTGACGACGCAGCGTGCGCAGTTCCCGGCTCGAAAGCGTTCGGCTTCGCGGCCGCATCGGGCGCAGACGAGTTGGGTGGTGATGCCGGCGCAGTGTCGGCAGATCGGCTTGCCTTGCTTGTTGCGGCCGGGGAGCATCCGGTCGGGCTCGAGGCAGTCTGGGCAGGTGCCGAAGGTGTGGGTGGCGGTGGTGAAGCAGATGCCGCAGATGGCGCCGTCGGGCCACCGGACGCGGATCTTCGCGACGTCGGTGCGGTGGCAGCGGTCGCAGGTCAGGTCACCGACCGAGCGGGGGCGGCCGCGTGCGGGCGGTTCGGCGGCGATGCGGACTGTGGGCGGTCGAGTAGAGCCGTTGCCGCCGGTCGCGGGTCTACTCATCGTCGTCGTCGACGATGCGGGCGCGGACCGGTCGGTAGTCGCGAAGATCGGGGAGGTCGTCGCCGGAGGCCTTGCGGCGGTGGCGGACTGTTTTCGCGTCGGCGGCAGTGTAGGTGATGAGGTCGTTGGGGGTGACGTCGAGCGCGTCGCAGAGCGCGACCAGCATCTGGAAGGAGATCCGTTCCGGGTCCTGCGACACGATCCGCCAGATGGCGTTCGGGGTGAGCGTGATTCCTCGCTCCTGGAGCAGGGGAGCGAGCTGCTTGGCGTTGAAGATGCGGCGGCGAGCCATGACCTCCCGCACCCGCCAGGTGTAGGTGATCTCGCGTCTGGTCATGGGGTGCTCCTGTCGTCGTTGCGCGGCCGGCGTGCCGCCGCGAGGGTGCGGTCGTGGGCGCGCTCGAGCGCGAGCCGCTGGTAGTCGGGGGAGGGGAGGGAGTAGATCGAGGTGGTCGAGGCGTGCTCGTGGCCGAGCTGCATCTGCACGAACGTCACGTCGAATCCCTCGCCGGTGATCAGGTGGGTGGCGTAGGCGCGTCGGAAGGAGTGCAGGTCCAGCCCGGGAGGGAAGCCGAGCTCGTCGACCAGCGTCCGCAGCTTATGGATCAGGTGCGTCTCGGAGAGCAGACCGCCGGTGCCGGTGGGGAAGAGGTCGGTGACGGGGTAGCCGTAGCGGGGGAGCCCGCGTTCCACCCAGTCATGGATGGTGTCGGCAGCCCACTGCCAGACGGTGAGCACGGTGCGCACCTTCTTCGCGGAGCCGCGGTGCGATTTACCCCACCGCACCCGGAGCACACCGTGATCGCCAAGGTAGGGCGCGCGGTTGTTTCGGGAGAAGTCCACCTGCTGCAAGTGGCGGAGCTCGTTGACCCGCAGCCCCCAGCCGTAAGCCGTCTTGAACGCGACCGAGTCTCGCCATGCCGCCAGAGCGCCACGCCGACCGGAGTCGAGAATGCGGTGCACCTCGAGGTCGGCGAGATCGAAGAACTCCTGCAGCTCGCGCTGCGTGAAGGGCCGTTTCGCCGGCCGCGCGTCGGTCGGGTGCGCATGGGTGACCTTATTCAGCTCGGTGACGATCTGCCCGAACACCCGCCCGAACAGCGTGGCCGCCTGCTCCGACCAGTCGTAGCGGGGGTCGCAGGCGTAATCGCAGAACAGTTTGATCGCGCCCTGGTAGGAACGCACCGTCGAGTGCGAGAGATTGCGGACGCCGCGGGCATGCGAGAAGAAGTCGTCCGCGTCCGCCATCGTCCAATCCCACGGATAGTGGCCGGTGAAGTCCACCATCGCCAGCACCAGCCGCCGACGACTGCGGATCGTGGCGGCGGAGAAATCCTTCGCGCGCTGCTGACGCTCCCACCCGTCCAGCACGCTCGCCAGGAACATCTCCGGATCGGGCGCCTGTCCACCGAACGGCGCGAACAGCACGTTCTCCGGACCATCTGCCATCGGCGCTCCCGACCCCTCAAGTCGATTGCGAGTTTCGCACACAGATTGCGAGAACCGCAATCATCGTAAGAGAAACACCAGGTCAGGCGCGGGTCAAGGGGCGGCTGTACGTACACATCTCAGCACAACGCGACCCACCGCGGGCAAGCAGCGTGATGGGTGAGAATACCTGGTCAGGTTAGCTTTCAGGGGAGCGCGTCGGGTGATACCCGTTTCTGCAGTAATTGCGAATCTCGCAAATAGTACAAGTTCAAGCTGACATAATGTGCATTATCGGCAATTACGATCTTCTCGGGGTGACCCCGATCGGGGTCGTCATCCGTCGTGCCGAACTCCTCTGATTCGACGCGACGCGTCGCGAGACCGCGGCGTCCCTGCCGCGGGTGCGCCGGATCTGAGGAGTTCGGCACAGGGCGCCCGCGGCGGGCCGAGCGCGCCGGACCGGGCTGCACCGAACGCAGCTGAGTCGGATGTCGGGCTTCGCGCCGGACCCAACTCCTCCGAATCGCCCGGTTTCCCGGTCCCCTCGATGTGGAACCGATTCCATCCAGTGGGAATGAGGAGTTAGGCGCGGGCGGGGCGGACCATCCGGGCGTCGGTGATGGCGGGCGCCCCGGGGTCGGACTTCTCCGTGCCGTCCAGGACGAACCCGTTCCTCCGGCATCGCTCTCAGGCGACGCAGGATGGCTCATCCACTCCGAGAGGTCGTCGAGGTCGTCCGCACCGCCCGGGTGCGCCGTCCCGGACGGCGGCGTGATCACGGGGAGTCCGCGACGGCCACCTCGAAGGTGACCGTGACCTGCGATGACGGCGTGTCGACGGTGATCTTGGCGGACGAGAGCGCGCCGTTGTGCTGGACGGGCTCGATCGCGGCGGAGTACTGATCGGCGCCCTCCTCGCGCGATGCGGCGGTCAGATCGTCCTGCAGGGCTGCGACGTCGGCCGCCGTGAAACCCCATCGCTCTGCCACGGAATTCAGGTAGGGGAAGACGGTGAGCCACGCGCCATCGCTGACTCGTGAGAGCTCGATCGAATCCACCCGTCCGTCGGTGGTGGTGACGGTGAAGGACCGGACGAGGTCCATGCTGAAGACGCCGTCCCCGCCCAGGATGATCGCGGTGACCGGCACGATGGGTTCGAACCGCTCGCTGCCGTCGGCGGGCAGGCCGAGCTCGTCCGCAGGCAACGCGTCCTCCGTGACGCGGATCTTCATCAGGCCCTGGCGGCCGATGTAATCGATCCCCGCGCCGGTGAAGATCGACATCCCGTCCGCTGCCTCCTGATCGGCGGATGCCGGGCGATCGGCGTCGATCCACCAGGAGTTCTGCATGGCGACCGCCGCGACGACGAATCCCACGCACAGCAGAGCCACGATGGTGATGGGTATCCAGGACAGCAGCTTCCGTCGCGAACGGCGTCGCGCGATGATGCGGGTCGAGGACGCGGCACCGGGGGGCCGCGTCGCAGGCTCGGTCGTGGTCATCTCGTGTCTCCGCGCTCAGAATCGGCTGGTGGGGGCGAGGAGCGTGCGGCAACCCTAACAAACCTCTCGACTCTCTAGGCTCGAAGGGTGTGCGAGTCGCTCACGGGATTCGTCGTCGTCGGTGTGGCGATCGTCGTCGGATGGATCATCGGCCGCATCGATTTCCTGGGAGAGCATGCGCGTCCGGTCCTCGCGCGTCTGACGTTCTTCGTCCTCTCCCCCTTCCTGCTGTTCGTGGTGCTGGCGCAGGCAGACGTGCGCACGCTGTTTTCCGCCCTGCTCCCGGTGTCGCTGATCGCCGCCGTCGCAGTGATCGCCCTGCACGCGGTGATCGCGCGTGTCATCTGGCGCCGGAGCGTCGGTGAGACGGTCATCGGCGCACTGTCGGCCGGGCAGGTCAACTCCAACAACATCGGCCTCCCGCTCTCGCTCTACCTCCTCGGGAGCGCCGCCTTCCCCGCGCCGGTGATCCTCATGCAGCTGCTGCTGTTCACCCCGGTCACTCTTGCGATCCTGGATGCCGCGACGTCCGCACGATCGTCCTGGCGATGCACGCTCGTCCGAGCGATCACGAATCCGCTGGTGCTCGGATCCGCACTCGGCGCGTCCGTCTCCGTCAGCGGCGTGCCGCTTCCCCCGGTCCTCCTCGAGCCCGCGGTCCTCATCGCCAACGCCTGCGTGCCGGTGCTCCTCATCTCCTACGGGATCTCGTTGCACGGGCAGCGCGTGCTCGGCGCGCCTGGGCGCCGCCGCGACGTGATCCTCGCGAGCGGTCTGAAGCTCCTCGTCATGCCCGCCGCGGCGTGGGCGGTGGCGGAGTTCGTCTTCGGGCTGTCGGCGCAGGATGTGCTTGTCGTCGTCGTGCTCGCGGCATTGCCCACCGCCCAGAACGTGTTCAACTACGCGCAGCGGTACGATGTCGGCGAACCGATCGCCCGAGACACCGTCTTTCTGACGACGATCGGCTGCATCCCCGTGCTTCTGGCTGTGACGCTACTCCTCGGGTGACCCCTCCCCCGGCGTCACACACGGATATCATCCTGCGCGGCTGAGGGAAAGCGTTGAACCGCGGGTCTACAATGCAACCGACCCTTCCCAGGGAACTCTCAGAAAGGACGGACATGTCCATTGAATCAACGGTCGAGAAGTCGGCCGTCAACGGAATTCGCACGGCGCTCGGAATCGGCGGTGTCCTCGCGGTCATCGTCGGCATCCTCATCCTCGCCTGGCCGGGCAAGACCGCAATGGTCGTCACCGCCATCATCGCGATCTACGCCATCGTCGCCGGTCTCGTCTACGCGGGGCTCGGCATCTTCGCCAAGACGAAGGGCGGCTGGGCGCGCGTCGGCCACATCGCGCTGGGTGTGCTGTTCATCATCGCGGGTGTCGTCGCGCTGTTCAACCTCGGTCAGACGACCGTCTGGCTCGCGTTGTTCCTCGGCATCCTCGTCGGCATCATGTGGATCGTCGAGGGGATCGTCGCGCTGTCGACCCTCGGCGACGCCGCATCGAAGGGGTGGTCGATCGCGTTCGCCATCCTGAGCATCATCGCCGGTCTGGTGCTGCTGTTCTCGCCGATCTGGGGCGCCGTCGTACTCTGGTGGCTGATCGGCATCTCCCTGATCGTGCTCGGCCTGATCAACATCATCCGGGCTTTCACATTCAAGGGCGCCATCTGACGCGCAAGATAACGAGAGGGCGGGTGGGGAAAGCCGGATCGGCATCCCCCACCCGCCCTCTCGTGCGCGGGGTGGTCAGCGCGGTTGCGCGTCGCTCCAGTGCGGGACGTCGCCGACACCGTCGGCCTCGGCGGATGCCCGCGCGACCGGGATGCGCGTCCCGACGACCTGAGCCACGACGTCCTGGGCGATCTTCGCCGCAGTGAGCCCCGCATCTTCGAGGATCTGCTCGCGGCTGGCGTGGTCGATGAATTCGTCCGGCACACCGAGCTCGTCGACCGCCGTGTCGACGCCGGACTCACGGAGAACCTGGCGGACACGCGTACCGATACCTCCGACGCGGATGCCGTCCTCGATCGTGATGACGAGCCGGTGGCGGGCGGCCAGATCGACGATCGACGGCTGCACCGGCACCACCCAGCGGGGGTCGACGACGGTGGCGCCGATGCCCTGGGCGCGTAGCCGCTCGCCGACCTCGACAGCGACGTGGGCCATCGGTCCGATGCCGACCAGGAGCACGTCCTCGGAGTCGCCGCGGGCGAGCACATCAACGCCGTCGTGCAACCGCTCGATCGCGGGAAGGTCCGCGCTCACGCTTCCTCGAGGGAAGCGGACGACGGTCGGCGCATCCTCCACCGCCACCGCTTCGCGCAGTTCCTCGCGAAGCCGCTCGCCATCCCGCGGAACGGCGATCCGGATGTGAGGCACGAGCTGGAGCATGGCGAGGTCCCAGATGCCGTGATGGCTGGGGCCGTCGGGACCGGTGACGCCGGCCCGGTCGAGGACGAACGTCACACCGGCGCGATGGAGGGCGACATCCATCAACACCTGATCGAACGCACGGTTCATGAAGGTCGCGTAGATCGCCACGACCGGATGGAGGCCGCCGTAAGCCAGGCCCGCGGCCGAGGCCACTGCGTGCTGTTCGGCGATGCCGACGTCGTAGACGCGATCGGGGAACTTCTGAGCGAACGGCAGGAGTCCCGTCGGGCGGAGCATCGCGGCGGTCATGGCGATCACGTCAGAGCGGTCTTCACCGACGGCCAGCAGCTCGTCCGCGAACACATCGGTCCACGCGGGTGCTCCCCCACCGCCCAGCGCGACGCCGGAGACGGGATCGATCTTGCCCACGGCGTGGAATTGGTCGGCTTCGTCCTTGCGGGCGGGCTCATAGCCGCGGCCCTTCTCCGTGATCGTGTGGACGATGACCGGGGCGCCGTAGCGCCTGGCCTGCTCGAGTGTCTCGATGAGCGCCGTGAGGTCGTGTCCGTCGATGGGCCCGAGGTATTTTATGTCAAGGTTCGAATACAGATCGCCGTTGTTCGTGAAGCGCGACAGGAACCCGCGGGTTCCGCCGCGGACACCGCGATACACCGCACGGGCGGCCGGGCCGAGCTTGCGGAAGAGGTCGTCCGACCCGCGACGGAGATGACGGTAGGTCTCTCCCGTCCGGACGCGGTTCAGATAGCGGGCCATGCCGCCGATCGTCGGGGCGTAGGAGCGACCGTTGTCGTTGACGACGATGACGAGGTTGCGGTCGTTGTCGTCGGAGATGTTGTTCAGCGCCTCCCACGTCATTCCGCCCGTGAGGGACCCGTCTCCCACGACGGCGACGACGTGGCGGTCTTTCCGCCCGGTGAGGGTCATGGCGCGGGACACGCCGTCGGCCCAGCTGAGCGAACTGGACGCGTGGGAGGACTCCACCACATCGTGCGGGCTCTCGGACCGCTGCGGATAGCCGGCCAGTCCCCCACGTGCGCGAAGGCCCGAGAAGTCCTGGCGCCCCGTGAGCAGCTTGTGCACGTAGGACTGGTGGCCGGTGTCGAAGATGACCGGATCCTCGGGAGAGTCGAAGACCTTGTGGATCGCGATCGTGAGCTCGACGACTCCGAGGTTCGGACCAAGATGCCCACCCGTGCGCGCGACGTTCTCGATGAGGAATGCACGGATCTCGTCGGCGAGATCGACGAGCTGGTCCTCGTTCAGGGCATCCAGATCACGAGGTCCGCTGATCGATGAGAGCAACGACATGGCGAGCTCCTTTCCGCCCCCGGGCGGGGTCGTCCCAGTGTAATGGCCGGGAAAGGAAAAGGGCCGGGCCTCGACGGCACCGGCCCTTTCCCTCACGGATCAGACGAGCGACCGGAGAACGTACTGCAGAATGCCGCCGTTGCGGTAGTAGTCGGCTTCACCGGGGGTGTCGATGCGGACCGTCGCGTCGAACTCGACGGTCTCCTTGCCGGCGGGCGAGAACTCGCTCGGTTCGGCGACCACGCGCACGGTCGTCGGGGTGACACCCTCGTTGAGCTGCTCGAGACCGGTGATCGAGATGATCTCGGTGCCGTCGAGGCCCAGGGACTTCCAGCTCTCCCCCGCGGGGAACTGCAGCGGCACGACGCCCATGCCGATGAGGTTGGAGCGGTGGATGCGCTCGAAGCTCTCGGTGATGACGGCCTTCACGCCCAGGAGACGCGTTCCCTTGGCCGCCCAGTCGCGCGACGAACCCGAACCGTACTCCTTGCCGCCGAAGATCACCAGGGGCGTCTCCTGCGCCTGGTAGTTCATCGACGCATCGTAGATGAACGACTGGGGGCCGCCCTCGAGGGTGAAGTCGCGCGTGTACCCGCCCTCGATGACTTGACCGTCGTTGACCGCCGCGACGAGCTCGTTCTTCAGCCGGATGTTGGCGAAGGTGCCGCGAATCATCACCTCGTGGTTTCCGCGCCGCGAACCGTAGGAGTTGAAGTCCTTCTGCGCGACCCCGTGCTCCGTCAGGTACTGCGCCGCCGGGGTGCCGGCCTTGATGTTGCCGGCCGGGCTGATGTGGTCCGTCGTGACGGAATCCCCGAGCGCGGCCATGACGCGCGCGCCGCGGATGTCGCTCACCGGGGTGAGTTCCATCGTCATGCCGTCGAAGTACGGCGCCTTGCGCACGTAGGTCGAATCCTCGTCCCACGCGAAGACCGGCCCGGTGGGAGTGGGCAGGTTCTTCCAACGCTCGTCGCCTTCGAAGACGGTGGCGTACTGCGTGATGAACTGCTCACGCGAGATGGAGGAGTCGATGATCTCCTGCACCTCGTCGGGCGCCGGCCAGATGTCCTTCAGGAAGACGTCGTTGCCGTCGGCGTCGCGACCCAGGGGGTCGGTCTCGAAGTCGAAGTGCATCGAGCCCGCCAGCGCGTACGCGACCACGAGCGGCGGCGACGCGAGGTAGTTCATCTTCACGTCCGGGCTGATGCGCCCCTCGAAGTTGCGGTTGCCCGAGAGGACCGCGGTCACGGCGAGGTCGTGCTCGTTGATCGCGGCGGAGACCTCTTCGATGAGCGGCCCCGAGTTGCCGATGCAGATCGTGCAGCCGTAGCCGACGGTGTAGAAGCCGAGTCCTTCGAGATCCTTGTCGAGGCCCGACTTCTCGTAGTAGTCGGTGACGACCTTGGATCCCGGGCCGAGCGTGGTCTTCACCCACGGCTTCTGCTTCAGGCCCTTCTCGCGCGCCTTGCGGGCGAGAAGACCGGCGGCGATCATGACCGACGGGTTCGACGTGTTCGTGCAGGAGGTGATCGCCGCCAGCGTGACCGCGCCGTTGTCCAGGGTGTACGGGGAGCCCGTCGGGGGCGTCACGCGCACAGGGTTGGAGACATCCGCCGGTGCACCGCTGGAGATGTGGACCTCGCGGGTCTCGCTCTCTTCGTCGCCGGGAGCGGCGCCGGGGTCGGATGCCGGGAAGGAGTGCTTGGATTCCAGGTCGACGATGTCGTTGGACACGGAGGGTGAGGCGTATCCCACGATGTCCTTCTCGAACTGGGCCTTCGCCTCGGAGAGGAGGATGCGGTCCTGAGGACGCTTCGGCCCCGCGATGGAGGGGACGACCGTGGAGAGGTCGAGCTCGAGGTACTCGCTGAAGACGAGTTCGCGAGACGGGTCGTGCCACAGCGACTGCGCCTTGGCGTAGGCCTCGACCAGCGCGACGGTCTGCTCGTCGCGACCTGTCAGGCGCAGGTACTCGAGCGTCACGTCATCGATCGGGAACATCGCGGCGGTCGAGCCGAACTCCGGGCTCATGTTGCCGATGGTGGCGCGGTTCGCCAGGGGCACCGATGCCACGCCCTCGCCGTAGAACTCGACGAACTTCCCGACGACCCCGTGCTTGCGAAGCATGTCGGTGATGGTGAGGACGACGTCGGTCGCGGTGACGCCGGCGGGGATCTCCCCGGTGAGCTTGAAGCCGACGACCCGCGGGATGAGCATCGACACGGGCTGGCCGAGCATGGCTGCCTCGGCCTCGATCCCGCCGACGCCCCATCCGAGCACACCGAGGCCGTTGACCATCGTCGTGTGGGAGTCGGTGCCGACGCAGGTGTCGGGGTAGGCGCGCAGGACGCCGTCGACGGAACGGTCGTAGACGACCTTCGCGAGGTGCTCGATGTTCACCTGGTGGACGATGCCGGTGCCCGGGGGGACGACCTTGAAGTCGTCGAAGGCCGTCTGGCCCCATCGCAGGAACTGGTAGCGCTCGCCGTTGCGCTCGTACTCGATCTCGACGTTGCGCTCGAGCGCGTCTTCGCGGCCGAAGAGGTCGGCGATCACCGAGTGGTCGATCACCATCTCGGCGGGCGAGAGGGGGTTGATGCGCTTGGGGTCGCCACCGAGGGCGGTGACGGCTTCGCGCATGGTCGCGAGGTCGACGATGCACGGCACACCCGTGAAGTCCTGCATGACCACGCGGGCGGGGGTGAACTGGATCTCTGTGTCCGGTTCGGCCGCGGCATCCCACGATCCGAGAGCCTGGATCTGCGCCTTCGTCACGTTCGCACCGTCTTCGGTGCGGAGAAGGTTCTCGAGGAGGACCTTCAGGCTGAACGGAAGCTTCTCGTAGCCCTCGACCGTGTCGATGCGGAAGATCTCGTAGTCGGTGCTGCCGACCGTCAGGGTGCTCTTCGCACCGAAGCTGTCAACCGTGGACACGTCATGTCTCCTTCGTCGGCGGCGGGACGGCCGATGGGCCGGCTCCCCCATCTTCCTCCGCTCGGATCCCGGCTGCCAGTGAGGTTCGCCTTAGAACGAGCGGAGCGTATTTATCTTGATGTCAAGATAAATGTATCACTTGGGCTGTGCGGGGTAGAGAGCACGGACGGCGAGCCAGGTGACGGCGACCATCGGGGCGAACAGTGGAATCCCCATCAGGAGCTTCGCCGTGCCGAGCGCCGTCACGTCGCCGGCGAAGTACAACGGCACCTGCACCAGCAAGCGTGCGGCGAAGAGCGCCGCCCACCCGATGGAGAGCCAGAAGAACGTCCGACGCTTCCGCCGATCCTGGCGCCATGCGGTGCCTTCGCCGAGCAGGAACCCGGCGGCGAGGCCGATCAGCGGCCACCCCACCAGCGCCGATACGGCGAACGCGCCCCCGTAGACGCCGTTGGTCAGGAATCCCCAGAGGAAGTTGTCCTCTGCGCGTCCGGTCCACAGTGCGAGTGCGGCAGCGGCAGCCGCTGCGATCAGGCCCCCGAGCGCCGCCGAGGGCGGCTGCTTCTGCAGCAGACGGGCCAGGGTGAACACCGCCGCCGATCCCACCGAGATCGCGAGGGCGAGGACCAGGTTCTGGGTGAAGGTGAACAGGACGACGAAGGCCAGACTCGGCAGCACCGATTCCAGGATGCCGCGCCAGCCCCCCATGGCGTTCCACACGGCGTGCCGCGTGTCCTCGGTGGAGTTCGGATCGAGCCCGGCCCTTCGGGCGGCGTCACCCAGGGCGGCGCCCAGCACCTCCGAGGCGCGTGGGGCCGGCGGCGGCGTCATCCCGGGTGCGCCCTCGTCCACGCGGGGGATGTCCGCGGGAGCGGCGTCGCCGGTCGCGCCGACGCGGGGGTCGCGGTCGGGATCGGTCACGCGGAGCCCGGGGTCGCCGGCATGCGGAGTGGGATGAGATCGCGCGGCGGCATCGGCGTTCCTCCGCGGACGACCACGATCGACCGGAACAGGTCCTCGACCTTGGCGGCGGCGTCGACATCCGCCGTCGCCGCGCCTCCGATGACACCCCGGAGGAACCAGCGCGGTCCGTCGACGCCGACGAAGCGCGCGAGGCGCTTGCCCGCGGCGCCGTCGGCGCCCGCGACGACGGGGACCTCGGCGAGGAGTTCCGGTCCGAGCGGACCTTCCCTCTCCTCGACGCGTCCACCCTGCTGGCGGATCTGCGTCCGGATCTGCTCGCGGGTCTCCTCCCACAGTCCCTGGGATCGCGACGCGGCGAAGGGCTGCACCTGCAGGGTCGAGTCCGCGTAGTCCAGACCGACCGCGACGATCCGCTTGGTCTGCTCCTCGACTTCCAGTCGCAGGTTCAGGCCTTCCCGCGGGAGGATCTTGATTCCGCCGAGGTCGATGTAGGGACGGACCGGGTTCGCTTCGCTCTCGTCGAAGGGTCCGGCCGACGCGCGGTCACCGGATGCCGGGACCAGGTCGCCGGCGGAAGTGGGATCGGTCATCGGAATTCTCCATCCTGGGTGTATCCGGTCGAGCCGAAGCCTCCTGCGCCGCGGACGCTGTCGGGGAGCTCCTCGACGGGAAGGAACTGCGCCCGGGCGACCGGCATGACGATCAGCTGCGCGATGCGATCGCCGACCGAGACGTCGTAGGGGTGCTCCCGATCGGTGTTCAGGAGCGTGACCATGATTTCGCCACGGTACCCCGCGTCGACGGTTCCCGGCGCGTTGACCACGGTGATGCCGTGCTTGGCGGCGAGTCCGCTGCGGGGGACGACGAACGCCGCGAACCCGTCGGGGAGGGCGATTCGCACGCCGGTGCGGACCAGTGCGCGGTGTCCGGGGTCCAGGCGGACCGCCTCCGCGGACACGAGATCCGCCCCCGCATCGCCGGGGTGCGCGTAGCGCGGCGGCTCTGCCGCGATAATGGGGATGTCCACCGTTGAAGTCACCCATCGAGGGTAATGCAGAAGCACACACAGAGCATCGGCGAAGGCGTGTACCGCGAGAGGCTCACGCCGTCGTTGTGGATCCTCGTCTCCGCGGCCGTCGTCGCCCCCATGGCCTCACTGGTCTTCGTTCCGATCGACACGACCCTCGCGCTGATCGCGGGGCTCGCCGTCGGTGTGGCCGTCGTGGCACTGATGATCGCCGGTTCCCCGGTGATCGAAGTCCGTGACGGCGCGCTCCGTGCGGGGCGTGCGCGAATCGAGGTCCATCACCTGGCAGATCCGCGGGTGGACGAAGGTGAGGATGCGCGCCTCGCGCGCGGAGCGCGTCTGGCACGCGACTCATGGCATCTCATCCGCGGGGGGATCGATGCGACGGTGACCGTCGAGGTCATCGACCCCGACGATCCGACGCCGTCGTGGGTGATGTCGACGCGGACGCCGGACCGCCTCGCGGCGGCGATCCGTCACGCGCAGGTCAGGAGCACTCCCGGCAGATAGGACCGTCGGCGCTGTCGTGGTCGACCTGGGAGCGGTGCTTCACGAGGAAGCAGCTCGCGCAGGTGAACTCGTCCTGCTGTGGGGGCAGGACGACGACGTCCAGATCGAGGTCGGAGAGGTCGGCACCGGGGAGTTCGAAGCCCGAGGGGTTGTCGGCGTCCTCCACGTCCACCGCACCGGACATCTTGTCGGGAACGCGCTCCTTGAGCGCCTCGATCGACTCGCTGTCGTCCTCGGTCTTGCGGGGGGCGTCGTAATCGGTGGCCATGCGTGGACGTCTCTACTTCCGGGTGATTCTCTCGGGTGGGTCGCTGTGCGTGCCCTGACGGGCGGCCATAGTTTGCATGACCACGGTCCGATTCGCAAATGCGGGCCGCTCGCCGGCGGATGCTGCGAACCGATCAAACTCGCGGCGCGCGCAGGATATTCCCGGGCCCCCCGGAAGTGCGTGTCAGCATGGACCGACACTCTGATCGGAGGGGCTTCCGCATGGAACAGCTCAAAGTGATCGCCACGGAGGACGATCGCATCGTCCTGGCGAACGAGTCGGGCGACCGCTTCTCTCTCGCCATCGATGATGTGCTGCGCGCGGAGGTGCGTCGTGCCCGGCGCGAACGCGACCCCGATGCGGGTACGCCCCGCCCCAGTCCCCGCGAGATCCAATCGCACATCCGCGCCGGTCTCAGTGCGGCGGAGGTGGCCGAGCTGCTCGGCGCGCGGGTCGAGGATGTCGCTCGCTTCGAGGGGCCCGTGCTCGCTGAGCGCGAGCACGTCGTCGGACAGGCGCTCGCCGTGCCGGTTCTGCTCGGCAACGATTTCGACGGCGACGCGAACACCACGTTCGGTGCTGCGGTGCGCGCGAAGCTTGCGGAGGTCACGGCCTCCCGCGAGCGATGGACGAGCTGGAAAGAGCCGACCGGCTGGGTGGTGAAGCTGGAGTTCACGGCCGCCGAGATCGACCACGACGCACGGTGGGGCTTCGACCCCCGGCGCAGCACGCTCTCGCCGCTGAACGCGGATGCCATCCAGCTCTCGCGTCAGGGTCCACTGCCGGAAGGGCTCATCCCGCGACTGCGGGCGCTGGAGACGGCGCAGGCGTCGGCTGATGATTCGAAGTTCGACAGCGGAGCATTCGGACCTCGCCACCTCGACGCGTCGATCGCGTCGCCCGAGCTGCCCACCCCCGTCGCGCCGGCGGTGTCCAAAGCGGCGATCAAGAGAGCCGATGAGCCCGCGCTCACCTCGGCCGAGACAGCCGACCTGCTCGAGGCCCTCCGGCGACGCCGCGGCCAGCGCGAGCCGTTGCCCGCCGCGGAGGAGGAAGAGTCGCCTCGACCGCACGCTCCCGTGGCTCTTTTCGATGCCCTCGAGCCCGGGTACGAACAGACGGACGAGGATGCCGAGCCCGAGACGCCGCGCGAACAGGCCCCGTCCGCGGTCGCCGAGGGCGGGCGGCGCAAGGGGCGGACCTCCATGCCCTCCTGGGATGAGATCGTCTTCGGGGCACGATCCGAGGACTGAGGCTCAGGCGAAGGCGCCCAGCCTGACCAGAGGAACGATCCGTTCCTCGGAGGTCAGAGAGCCGTGCTGGCCCACCATCCGTTGCGGCGCCTTGTCATGGAGGCGATCGTCGTAGTACGCGATCGCGGAGCGCGCGGCAACGAGGACATCCCCGATCCGGGGCGCGACCGCGGCGTCGACGGGGCCGAACAACCCCGAAGCGATCGCTTCGTCCCGGGTCATCACCCATGCGCGGCTCGACTCGGCGTCGCGCCAGCGCCGGGCCACATCGGCGGCGGTGCCGGGTGGGGTGTAGAGGTGCAGCATCCGGGGCTCGCCGCCGATGTCCTCGACGTCGGTGAGCAGCTCGTCACCTTCCCCGAGAAGCACGTGGCGGTGGCGGGGGACGTCGATCATGCCGTGGTCGGCGGTGACGATCAGTCCGGTGGTCGGTGAGATGTCCCGAGCAAGATCGCGGACCACGGCGTCGACGCGCTCCAACGCCGCCGTCCACGCGTCCGATTCCCAGCCGTGCTTGTGCCCGATCGCGTCCAGGTCCGGTGCGTAGAGATAGACGAAGGATCCGGGATGCCGCGCCGCGAGTTCGGCCGCGCGTGCCGCCCGCTCCTCGAGGGCGCTCAGCGCTTCGACGTCCGCGTCGCCGACGGTGGCACGGGTGAATCCGCTTCCGACGTATTCCGGTCGCGTGACGACGAAGCTCCGCCGAGTCGCGGTGAGGGGTTCGGCGCGCTGCCAGTCGTCGGGCAACTCCCCCGCCTCCCACCCGCGGAGCTGGTTGGCGACGATTCCGGTCCCGGGGACACGGGTGCGGTAGCCGACGATCCCATGACGCCCCGGCGCGGTTCCGGTCAGCAGGCTCGTCAGAGCAGCCGCAGTCGTCGAGGGGAACACCGAGCGTGCGACATCCTTCTTTCCGCGGTGGGCCGAGAGGAAGCGCGCGTGCCCGGAACGTGCCCCGAGGTTCGCGGCGCCGAGGCCGTCGATGACGAAGACGATGGTGCTGGTGGCCGGGCCGAACCACTGGGAACGTCCGCCCAGAGCGGCCATGGCTTCCCGTGCGACATCGGTGAGGCTCCGGGCCGAAGAAGGGTCCGCGGGTAGGCTGAAGGACATCCGGGCCAGTCTCGCACACGCGTGACGCGGCCCCGTTCTTACGCCCGAGACCCGAGGCCTTCTGTCATGCCCGCATCCCGCACCGATTCGCCGCCGCCCGATCTCAGCCGCATCGAGGACGTCGATGTCTCGGCCGAGATGCAGGGATCGTTCCTCGAGTACGCCTACTCGGTCATCTACTCGCGTGCGCTTCCCGACGCGCGTGACGGTTTGAAGCCTGTGCAACGCCGCATCCTGTACCAGATGGCCGACATGGGCCTGCGACCCGATCGCGGCCACGTCAAGAGCGCCCGCGTCGTGGGCGAGGTCATGGGCAAGCTGCACCCGCACGGAGACTCCGCGATCTACGACGCCTTGGTGCGGCTGGCGCAGGGATTCGCCCTCCGGGTGCCCCTCGTCGACGGACACGGCAACTTCGGATCCCTCGATGACGGCCCCGCGGCGGCCCGCTACACGGAGGCGCGCCTCGCTCCCGCCGCGCTGGCGCTGACGGAGAACCTCGACGAGGACGTCGTGGACTTCATCCCCAACTACGACGGGCAGTTCCAGCAGCCCGAGGTTCTGCCTGCGGCGTTTCCCAATCTCCTCGTGAACGGCACGACGGGGATCGCCGTGGGGATGGCCACGAACATGGCGCCGCACAACCTCATCGAGGTGGTCGCAGCCGCCATCCACCTGCTCGAGAACCCGCACGCCACGTTGGACGAGCTGATGGAATTCGTCCCCGGCCCCGACCTCCCGGGCGGCGGCGTGATCCTCGGGGTCGACGGCATCAAGGACGCCTACGCCGGGGGGCGCGGGAGCTTCCGCACGAGGGCCAAGGTGTCGGTGGAGTCCCTCGGTCCGCGACGCACCGGGCTGGTGGTGACGGAGCTGCCCTATATGGTCGGACCCGAGCGCGTCATCGAGAAGATCAAGGATGCCGTGGGGGCGAAGAAGCTCACCGGCATCGCCGATGTGACCGACCTCACGGACCGCAACCACGGACTCCGCCTGGTGATCGGGGTGAAGACCGGGTTCGATCCGAACGCCGTCCTGGAGCAGCTCTACCGCCTCACGCCGCTGGAGGACTCCTTCGGCATCAACAACGTCGCGCTCGTCGACGGGCAGCCGCAGACGCTCGGGCTCAAGGATCTGCTCCGGGTGTATCTCGACCACCGGATTCAGGTCGTCACCCGCCGCAGTCGCTTCCGACTCGCCAAACGCCAGGCCCGCCTCCACCTCGTCGAGGGTCTGCTGATCGCGATCCTCGACATCGACGAGGTCATCCAGCTCATCCGCGGCTCCGATGACACCGCGCAGGCGCGTCAGCGTCTGATGGACGTCTTCGACCTCTCTACGCTCCAGGCCGATTACATCCTCGAACTGCAGCTGCGTCGCCTCACCCGCTTCTCACGCATCGAGCTGGAAGCGGAACGCGACGAGTTGAAGGCCGAGATCGCGGCGCTCGAAGAGCTGCTGGCGAGTGATCGGCTGCTCCGGGCGCAGGTCGCGCGCGAGCTCGAAGCCGCCGCCGAGGCCTACGGCACGCCGCGGCGGACGCTGCTCCTCAACGGCGGGCCGGTGCCCTCGCGGTCGCGAGCCGCCGCACCGGCCGATCTGCAGATCGCCGACGCGCCCTGCCGGGTGTACTTCTCCGCGACGGGACGGATGGTGCGCGCCGAGTTGATCGCCGACGCGCCGAACGGCGGCATCGTCCCTCCGGCCCGCCGCTCGAAGCACGATGCGATCCGGAATGCGGTCGACACCACCACCAGAGGTGATCTGGGTGCGGTCACGTCGTCCGGACGACTGGTGCGCTTCTCCCCCGTCGACCTGCCGTCGGTGCCCGGGAACTCGATCCAGATGGCCGCCGGGGTCCGCGCGGACCAGTACATCGGCGTGCCCGCGGGCGAGCACGTCGTCGCGATCGTGCCGCTCGTCGCGGACCCGGTCATCGCCCTCGGCACCCGGGACGGGGTGGTCAAACGGGTCGCGGCCGACGAGATCGCCGGCAAGCCGGACGTGGAGATCATCTCGCTGAAGCCCGGCGACGCGGTCGTCGGCGCCGCGCCCGCCGCCGATGGTGCGGAGCTCGTCTTCGTCACGTCCGATGCCCAACTGCTCCGCTTCGACGCGGCGTCGGTCCGCCCTCAGGGTCGGGCCGCAGGCGGGATGGCGGGGATCCGGCTGGGCGAGGGCGCTCGGGTGATCTCCTTCACCGCTCTCTCCTCGACCGAGGAGGCCGTCGTGGTCACCATCGCAGGGACGACGACGGCCTTGCCGGGCACGGATGCCGGCAGCGGCAAGGTGTCGGCGTACTCGGAGTTCCCGGCCAAGGGCCGGGCGACCGGCGGCGTCCGGGCCCAGCGGTTCCTTCGCGGAGAGGACGTGCTCACCCTGGCGTGGGTCGGAGTGGATCCGCGTGCGGTCGCGGCGGACGGGGCGGTGCGCGCGCTCCCCGACGTCGGCGCCAAGCGCGACGCCTCGGGCCAGCCGCTCGACGCGGTCATCGCCGCCGTGGGCACGGCGGCTCTCTGAGACGACGCCTGACCGCCGCGCGCGGCGGTCAGGCGTCGATCGCCTCGCGATCCAGGCGGTCCGCCGACGAGACGATGAAGTCGCGTCGCGGCGCGACCTCCGAGCCCATGAGCAGCTCGAACACGTTCATCGCGGCTTCGGCGTCCTCGACGCGGACCCGCCGCAGCGTTCGCCCGTTGCGGTCCATCGTGGTCGTCGCGAGCTGATCGGCATCCATCTCGCCGAGGCCCTTGTACCGCTGAATGGGGTCGTGCCACCGCTTGCCGGACTTCTGCAGACGCGCAAGCAGGGTGTGCAGTTCCTTCTCCGAGTACGTGTAGATTGTCTCGTTCGGCTTCGATCCGGGATTCATCACGATCACGCGGTGGAGCGGCGGGACCGCGGCGTAGACGCGGCCCGCTTCGATGAGGGGACGCATGTAGCGGAAGAACAGAGTCAGCAGGAGGGTCCGGATGTGCGCGCCGTCGACGTCGGCGTCGCTCATGAGGATGATCTTGCCGTACCGCGCCGCGTCGAGGTCGAAAGAGCGACCGGAGCCCGCGCCGATGGTCTGGATGATGGCAGCGCACTCGGCGTTGGAGAGCATGTCGCTGACCGACGCCTTCTGCACGTTGAGGATCTTCCCCCGGATCGGCAGCAGAGCCTGATACTCGCTGTTGCGGGCGTGCTTGGCCGTCCCGAGCGCGGAGTCGCCCTCGACGATGAACAGCTCCGTCTGGTCCACGTCACTCGTCCGGCAGTCGGCGAGCTTCGCGGGCAGGGACGAGGATTCGAGCGCGTTCTTCCGGCGCTGGGTCTCTTTGTGCGTCCGGGCGGAGATGCGTGCCTTCATCTCCGAAACGACCTTGTCGAGGACCAGGGCTGTCTGCGCCTTGTCGTCGCGCTTGGACGAGGAGAACCGTGCCGCGAGCTCCTTGCCCACCACGGTGGAGACGATCGCGCGGATGCCCGGGGTGCCGAGGATCTCCTTGGTCTGTCCCTCGAACTGCGGCTCGGGGAAGCTCACGGTGAGGACGGCGGTGACCCCGGCGAGGATGTCGTCCTTCTCCAGCTTCTCGCCCGCGCCCACCTTCAGGCGCCGAGCATTCTGAGCGACCTGATCGCGGATGACTTTCATCAGGCCCTGTTCGAACCCGGCCTGGTGCGTGCCGCCCTTGGGGGTGGCGATGATGTTCACGAAGGAACGCGTGACCGTGGCGTACCCGGTCCCCCAGCGAAGGGCGACGTCGACGATGCACGTGCGCTCCACTTCGGTGGGGACCATCGCGCCGGAAGGCTGCAGGACGGGCACGGTCTCCGTGAAACGGCCTTCGCCCTGCAGCCGCCACGTATCGGTGACCGCGGGGTCGGGGGCGAGGAAGTCGGTGAACTCCGAGATGCCGCCGTCGTAGCGGTAGCTGGTCTCGATGCGCTCGTCGCCGCGCTCATCGATGATCAGGATCTCGAGTCCCGGCACGAGGAAGGCGGTCTGACGGGCGCGCTGCTCGAGTTCGTCCAGGATGAAGGCGGCATCCCTGGTGAAGATCTGACGGTCGGCCCAGTACCGGATGCGCGTACCCGTGACACCCCGGGGCGCCTTCCCGACGACCCGCAGCTCCGAAGACTTCTCGAACGGCGAGAAGGGCGAATCCGGTTGGGGTCCTGCGAAGATGCCGGGCTCCCCGCGGTGGAAGGACATCGCGTGGGTCTTGCCGCCGCGGTCCACCTCGACGTCGAGGCGCTCGGACAGCGCGTTGACCACCGAGGCGCCGACACCGTGGAGTCCACCCGAGGCCGCGTAGGACCCTCCCCCGAACTTGCCGCCGGCGTGCAGCTTCGTGAACACGACCTCCACGCCGGTGAGGCCGGTGCGGGGCTCGACGTCCACGGGAATGCCCCGGGCGCGGTCGCGCACCTCGACACTGCCGTCCGCGTGGAGGATGATCTCGATCTTGTCGCCGTGGCCGCCGAGGGCCTCGTCCACGGCGTTGTCGATGATCTCCCACACGCAGTGCATGAGACCGCGGGAGTCGGTCGAACCGATGTACATACCGGGGCGCTTGCGGACGGCCTCGAGGCCTTCGAGCACCTGGAGGTGGTGGGCGGAGTACTCGGAGGTCACAATCGTCTAGATTATCCGCCGCCCCACCGGGGTCGGGGTCGACACGCATCAACGGCGGCGCACCGTACGCGCTCAGCGAAATGTGACCGCTACGCGGCATCCTCGAGACAAACCCGTGGTTGGATTCAGAGACTCGACGATCGACTTATTGCACGAGGAGGCACTGAGATGAACACGCTTTCGACCCCGACCGAGCCCGGTACCGTCCTCGAGCACCGCCTCACCGCCGCGGACCGTTGCGACTCCTGCGGCGCGCAGGCCTACATCGCCGCGGAGGTCAACGGCAGCGAACTGCTCTTCTGCGCCCACCACGGTCGCAAGTACGAGGAGAAGCTCCGCGCCGTCGCGACCTCCTGGCACGACGAGACCGCCCGGCTCCACGAAGCCGTCTGACGACCCACCGGCACCCCGCCGACACGAACGCGGGGCCCCACCGACGCCCGATCAGCTCTGCGGAGCAGATCGGGCGTCGTCGTCTTCGCGCCGCACCGCCGGCGAGAGTCGGACCGCGATCTCTTCGCCGATCGTGTCGAGGGCCTCGGCGAGATCCGTCGACGTCGGTTCCCCGTGCGAGCCCGAGCCGTAGATGACGACCTCATCCCCGATGGCCATTCCCAGCCACCCCGCCACGCGGGAGTCCTGCCCCACGCTCACGAGGCGTCGTGCACCTCCGGGGGTTCCCACGTTCACGCGGCCGGCGAGAGGAGAGGGCAGACCGTCGAAGACGCCGATGTCGACGATCGCGTCGTCGCCGTCGACGGCGATGACGGAGGCCGTGAGCGTGCCGATCGGTGTCAGACCCAGGTCGGCCGCGGAGGGCCCGCCCGCGGGTGCGATGCCGTAGCAGAAGGCGCCCACGCGCGTCATCTCGTAGCGGAACTCCGGCCTCGTGGTGCCGGCCGCGCTGGCCGCGAGGTGTCGAAGGGCGGGCGTGACGCCGGCCGCCCGCGCAACCTCGACGGCGTGATCGAATGCCGCCCGTGCGGCGTCGTCTTCGTCGTCGGAAGCCTCGGCGATGTGACTCCAGATGCCGACGACCTCGATGAGCCCGGCATCCTGAAGGGAACGCGCCCGCCCGACGGCGTCGGCCCAGTCCTCCGGGCGTATGCCGTTGCGGTGCAGCCCGGTGTCGATCTTGAGGTGCACACGGGCTCGCCGTGAGCGGGCCGCGGCGACCGCCGCGACATCCTCGAGGACATCCGCGTCTCCGACGCCGATGTCGGTGTCCAGCGTGAGAGCGTCACCGATCTCCTGTCGGCCGGGTACGAGCCAGACGAAGATGCGAGGACCGTCCCCCGCCGCGCGTCGGACCGCTGCGGCGGTGGCGACATCGAACGCGCCGAACCAGGACACGCCGAGCGCCGACGCGCGCGGGACGATGCGGGAGATCCCGTGCCCGTACGCGTCGTTCTTGACCACGAGCATGAGCTCCGCGGGCGCGAGGCCCGTCTGAACGCGGCGGATGTTGGCGTCCAGCGCGTGGAGGTCGACGATGAGGCGCGCGGTCATTCGATGATCCTCCGAGCGTGGGCGCCGACCGCGGCGGCGAGCTCTGCGACGTCCATTCCGGTGACCCGGCTCCACTCCCTCAGGGGTGGGTGACCCTCCGTCTCGTCTCCGAAGAACCACGCGGTTTCGCCGCGTGCGACGGCGGCGCCGGCGATGTCGACCACGCAGACGTCCATCGCCACACGCCCGAGGATGGGGCACGCCCGTCCCTCGATGCTCACGTGCGCGGCGCCACCGAGGGCACGGACGACTCCCTGGCCGTAACCACCGGAGATCAGCGCGACCCGGGTGTCCTGCGGTGCCCGGTACCGGTACCCGTAGGACACGCCCTCGCCGCGTCGCAGGACCTTGGTGCCGAGGACGGTGCCGCTCAGCCGCATGACGGGCGTCGTGGCACCGGCGAGCCCGTACAGCTGCCGGGCATCCACGAGATCATCCGCGTGCGCGCGTGCGTCGACGACGCGGATGCCGAGCTCGGCGAGGTCGGCGCCGGCGTCGGGGTCGGCGCGCACGGCGTGCAGGCCCAGGGGGCGCAACGCCGCCGCGACCGACGCGGTACCGTGCCCCCACGCGTCCCATCGGAGGTCCAGAACAGCGTCGGCGAGGGGTGCCCGCTGGGCGTTGTCGCGGAGCGCGTCGATCCGGATCCGTGCGACGGGGTTCATCGGCGCAGCGCAGACCCCATGGCGCGCTCGTGGCGGGGGCGCGATCCTTCACGGATGCCGGTGGCGCTCACCCTCGTCTCGTACAGGCCGGGCGTCCAGTTGCCCTCGATCAGGACGGGACCGTCCGGGCCCACGGCGACATCCCACCCGACGTAGGGCACCGCGGGGATCTGTCGGGCGGCGCGATCGACGAGGTCCAGGACCTGGTCCCACAGCGGGACCGCGAAGTCCACGATCGACATGTGCGAGTCGGGGTGCTCGAGGTAGCGGCTCTTGTGCTTGCCGGTGTGCCCGGGGCCGACCGAGTGGCCGTCGTCGTCGAGCATCGTGAAGAAGCCGCCCCAGGTGAACTGGTCGCTGACGGCTCCGCGGCCGAACTTCTGCACCATCACGAGCGGGTGCACCCGCTCACCGTCGAAGTACGTCGTGATCCGCGTCGTGTTGACCGTCCCTGCACAGTACGAGGACAGGTACGGATGCTGCACGATCGGCTGCTCGATGAGGATCTGCCCCTTCTCGACCAGCTCAGACCGGAAGGCATCCCAGTCCTCGACCTCGGCGGTGTCGTATCGGAAGACGCCCTTGCCCTCGCGGCTGACCGGAACCTTGGCGATGATCACCGGGTGCCGCCGCGCGAACTCGCGGAGGCCCGCGGCATCCGTCTCCTCCAGGGCGAGCCATTCACGCCCGAGGAACGGCTCGAACGCGCGGTTGAAGCGGATCTTGTCTTCGAGCGTCTTCGCGACCTCGCGGTCGTTCAGAGCGTTGGCCAGGTGGTGCTGCAGGAGCGAGGTCATGAACGTCGCGCGTTCGCGTCGATTCAGGAGCGCGAAGTCCGCCTCGTAGTAGTCGATGTACGCGGTGTCGCGGAAAGCCGCCGACCACAGCATGTCGACGAACACGGGGACCGCCCACCGACCCTGCTCCTGAGAGATCTGCCGCGCGAAGCCCCACACGCGACTCGGACGGAACGCGGTGGCGCGCTTGAAGAGGTAGCCCGCGCGGGCTTTCAGCGAGATGTCCATAGAAGGACTGATTATACGAGGGTGCGGCCGGTCGTCCCCCGAAGACGGCGGAGGGCGCTGTGTTAGCGTGAGGAGGTGTCACAGGTCTCCCTGCGCGTGCGCTATCTGCTCCAGCGGGCCCGGCGCCTGAACCTCGGAAACGTGACGGAGTTCGCCCGCCAATCGCAGCGTGTGTCGAGGGCACCGCTGCCCGTGATCGTCGCCGACATGCTCTGGTGCTCCGTGCGCTACGAGATGGGTTTCCGCGACTACGCGGTGTGGGACATCCGCACACTGAACCGCCGCGAACGCGCGACGTGGATGACGCATCCCAAGGCCATCCGACTGAACAACACCCTCAACGGACCGGACTCCGCCGCCTTGCTCGGCGACAAGCCGCGGTTCTACCTCGATTTCGCCGACATGGTCGGTCGGGAGTGGATCGATGTGGAGGATGCCGCGGTCGAGGACGTCTCGGCGTTCCTCGAACGGCATCCCCGGGTCCTCGTCAAGCCGGCCCGCGGCGAGGGCGGGCGGGGCATCTCCGCGTTCGACGCGTCCGAGATCACGGATGTCGCCGCCTGGCGGGCGCGGTTGATCGACGAGGGCGGCACGCTCGTCGAAGAGATCCTGCCCCAGCACGAGCGCCTGTCGGAGCTGTACGGCGGGAGCGTGAACACTCTGCGGATCATCACCTATCGCGCACCCGATGACACCTTCCACGTCATCGCCTCGGTGCTGCGCATCGGCAACGGCGGCGTCGTCGACAACTTCGCCGGTGGGGGCATGTTCACGATGCTGGACGACCAGGGCGTGGCCCGGTGGGCCGGGGTGGACAAGAACTCCCAGGTCTTCGAGCGGCATCCGGTGACCGGGGTGGAGATCGCCGGCTTCGCCGTGCCCTTCTACGCCGAGGCGCTCGCGATGGTCGAGCAGGCTGCTCGGCGCCTGCCGTCCGTGCCGTATGTCGGGTGGGACGTCGCCATCACGCCGTCCGGTCCCGCGCTCATCGAGGCGAACCACAATTCCAGCGTGTTCCAGATGAAGCCGAGCGTCTCGGGGATCCGCACCGGCCTGCTCTCGCGGTACCGCGATGCGGTCGGCGCCGGCGTCCTGGATCGACGGGGCTGACTCAGCGAGAGAACCGCGACCGGACCATGCCGATCGCCGTCGCGAGCTCCGGGGTGCGGAGGGCGGCGAGGATGCCGAGATAGACCAGCGCGCTCACCGCGCAGATGAGGAACGTCCCCGCGGCCGCGGCGAAGACGTTCGCGAGCATCCATCCCGTCGCGCCTCCGGACCACACGTACACACCGAACCCCAGCGCGCACGCGGGGACCGCGGCGAGCACGAAGCGCAGAAGCGCCAACGTGGGACGACGGAGCCCGAGCGGACCGAGCTTCCTGCGGAGCAGCCAGATGGCCAGCAGGAGTTCGATGATCCCGCAGAGGGTCTGCACCGCCGCCACCGACGCCGTCAGGTGCTCGCGCGGCACGGTGGCGACCGCGGTGATCGTCAGCGCGACGACGAGGATCCCCTGGGCGAGGGTGAAGAAGAACGGCGTGCGCGTGTCGCCGTAGGCGTAGAAGGTGCGCTGGATGATGAACAGGACGGCCATGGGGATGAGACCGAACAGGAAGGCGACGAGCACGGGCGCGGCGAGGAGGGCGTCGACGGCGGCGTTGGTGAAGATCCGCGACGCCGGCACGGCCGCGGCGATCAGGGCGGCGGCGGCGATCACGACGAACAGCCCGAGGGTGCGGATGGCTGCGGAGATGTCTTCGCGGAGGGCCACGTCGCGCTGGGCGGCGGCGTGCTCGGCGATCCGGGTGAAATAGGGCGTTCCGATCGACAGGACGATCAGGGCGTACGGCACCATGTACACCAGCCAGGCGTTGCCCCAGACCGTCACCGAGACGTTGTCACCGGAGGCTTCGGACATCGCCCGCACCTGGACGATCCCGGCGAAGAGGGTCACCAGGACCATGCCGAAGGTCCAGGAGGCGAGCGCGCCCATGCCGCCGAATCCGACGCCGCGCCAACGGAAGTCGGGCTTGAGCGGGATGCCGGATCGGCGCCAGACGATCGCGAGGACGACGGCCTGCACCACGATCCCCAGCGTCGCCGTCCCGCCGATCAGCGCGACCGCGGTGGGAGTCCACCCGACCAGATCGCTCCGATCGCTGCCGAAGACGACGATGAAGGCGCCGAATCCGATGATCGACACGATGTTGTTCAGCACCGGCGCCCACGCGTACGGCGCGAAGATGCGCCGTGCGTTCAAGCTCTCCCCCATGAGGGCGAACATGCCGTAGAAGAAGATCTGCGGGAGGCACCAGTAGGCGAAGGCGGTGGAGAGCGCGCGCTGCTCGTCGGAGAAGCCGTTGGCGAGCACCCAGATGAGCCACGGCGCGAGCAGCATCGACACGACGGTCGCGAGCATCAGGATGCTCGCCCCGGCCGTGAGGAGCTTCGGCAGGAACACGCGGCCGCCGTCCGCCTGGGCGCTCACCGCGACGACCCGGGGGACGATCACACCGGTCAGCAGTCCCGTGGAGATGAGCGTGAGCACCGTGTTCGGCAACTGGTTGGCGACGTAGAAGGCGTCGCCCGCCGCGTACACGCCGATGGCGCTGACCAGCACGACCGTGCGGACGAGTCCGGTCAGACGCGAGGCGAGCGTGCCGGCGGCGATGAGGGAGGTCGCGCGTGCGAGGTTCATCGTGGAGGTGGCAGTGCGGCGATCGGGACGGTCAGGCGGCGCGGACGATTCCCAGCGGCGTGGACTGGTGGCCCTGGCCGAGGGGGTTGTCCTTCAGGATCGCCAGCAGACGACGCTCGGTCGCTTTGTCCACGGTCGAGCCGAGGATGTTCCCGCCGAGGTCGTTGATGTCGACGACGGCGACCTCGCAGACCGATCCGAGAAGCGCCTTCAGGCGTTGCGCCACGTCGCGGGGCCGTTCGGGTCCGAGGACCACGGCCTTGTTGTAGGGCGGGATGGTGCCGCTGGTGGGGCCGTCGATGGCGCGGGCCCTGTCGCCGGCGATCCGGTAGAAGTCGCCCTTACGCCCGAACGCCTTCGTCACCGCGGAGACGGCGGCGGCGAGGAGGATGCGGGGAGTCCCGCACTCACGCAACGCCATCTCCATCGTCTCGGGCATCCCGAGACCGATGCCGTAGGGCGTGCGGGTGACGTACTTGGACAGGAACAGCGCGAGACGTCGAGGCTGGATCTCCTCGACGAGGTAGGACCGCCCCTGCGTGATCGCGACGATCTTCTCCGTCACGAAGAGCAGATCCCCCGCCCGCACCTGATCAGCCGCGTACTCGCGGATGAACGCGTCCAGGTCATCACCCGGCATCACGACCCGTGTGCGGATCGGGATGCGCGAGAAGGACGCGCCCTCGAGCGTGACCGTGAGCGCCTTGCCGTCGTTCGCCTCGCTCACTCGAGGTAATCCCGCAGCGACTGCGACCGTGACGGATGCCGGAGCTTGGCCATCGTCTTCGACTCGATCTGGCGGATCCGCTCGCGGGTGACCCCGAACGTGTCGCCGATCTGGTCGAGGGTCTTGGGCTGACCGTCGCCGAGGCCGAAGCGCATGCGGATCACGCCCGCCTCGCGCTCGGACAGCGAATCCAGGAGCGACTCGAGCTGACGCTGCAGCATCGTGAAGCCGACCGCATCGGCGGGCACAACCGCCTCGGTGTCTTCGATGAGGTCACCGAATTCGCTGTCGCCGTCCTCGCCGAGGGGCGTGTGCAGCGAGATCGGCTCGCGGCCGTACTTCTGCACCTCGATGACCTTCTCGGGCGTCATGTCGAGTTCGCGGCTGAGCTCTTCGGGCGTGGGTTCGCGACCGAGGTCCTGCAGCATCTGGCGCTGCACCCGGGCGAGCTTGTTGATGACTTCCACCATGTGCACCGGGATGCGGATGGTGCGGGCCTGGTCGGCCATGGCGCGCGTGATGGCCTGTCGGATCCACCACGTGGCGTAGGTCGAGAACTTGAAGCCCTTGGTGTAGTCGAACTTCTCGACGGCACGGATGAGGCCCAGGTTGCCTTCCTGGATCAGATCGAGGAACTGCATGCCGCGGCCGGTGTATCGCTTGGCGAGCGACACGACCAGGCGGAGGTTCGCGCCGAGCAGGTGGCTCTTGGCGCGCTGGCCGTCACGGGCCACCCACTGCAGATCGAGTCCGAGCTGCGACGACTTCTCGGCCGCCGACATCTGCGACAGCTTCTCCTCGGCGAACAGGCCCGCCTCGATGCGCATCGCAAGCTCGACCTCTTCGGCCGCGTTGAGCAGCGGAACCTTGCCGATCTGCTTCAGGTAGTCCTTGACGGGGTCGGCGGTGGCGCCGGTGATCTGCGTCGAGTAGACGGGGATGTCGTCCTCATCGCTGGTCGAGATGACGATGGCCCCGGTGGGCAGAGGTTCGGCGGCGGCGGGCTTGGTGTTGCTCTCGTCGTCGTCGTCACCGTCGGACTTCTTCTTCGCCGCAGTGTCGTCCGAGGCGTCGTCGTCGGAGCTGTCGTCGTCGGCGTCGATCTCGACGTCATCGTCGACCTCGTCGTCCTCTTCCGGCTCTTCCGCTGCGGCCGCCTTCTTCGGTGCCGCCTTCTTCTTGGTCGCCGTGGATGCGGCACGCTTCTTGGGCGACGCCTTCGGGGTCGTCGTCACCTTCTCGGCCTCGTCCAGCTCCGTGTCCGTCGCTGCGGTCGGGGCCGCTGTGGTCTTCGTCCCTGAGGTCACGTTTCGCCTTTCACCGGAGCGCGTCGGGCGATGCCCTCCGGGAGATTTCGGACACTAGTAAGACCCTTGTCAAGTCCCCGAGATGTGAAGGACGGGCCTGCACACGGGGTGACAATGGGTCGAGAACTCCAATTGTCTCATACTCGCCGCACGCATCCGCACGAAGCGGCTGGCGGGGCGCTCTTCTCCCAACGCCTCGGCACGGACCGGCATTCCCCGGCGTCAGCCGCGCTTGTCGTCGTCCGGCGGCCGCGTCGCGAGGAAGCGCTCCAACTCCGCGGCGAGCTCGTCTGCGCTCGGCAGGTCGCCCGTGTGGATCATCGGCGTCGCCTGCGTCGCCCCGGCCATGTAGGCGTCGTAGCGCTCTTCGAGCGTGTGGATCATCCGCGACAGCTCGTCGCTGCCCTCGACCTGGTCCTCGACCTTCGACAGATACTCCTTGTTCTCGTCCCGGAGGTCCTCGCCCGCGAACATCAGGCCGGTGGCGACGGTGAGGCTGTCCAGTGCCGCGAGGGCCGCCGCCGGGTAGTCGGTGTCCCCGAGGTAGTGCGGGACGAGCAGGACGAACCCGGACACGCGCGCGCCCGTCGCCGCGAACCGGTACTCGAGAAGGTGGCCTGCCGTCGACGGCACCTGTGTCTGCGGTTGCCAGACCGAGTGGGCTTTCGTGAGGTCGGTGCGCGTGCCGCTCACCGTCGTGCCGATCGGCCGCGTGTGGGGTACCGGCATC
Organism: Microbacterium aurantiacum; assembly: GCF_021654035.1. Lineage (GTDB taxonomy): Bacteria > Actinomycetota > Actinomycetes > Actinomycetales > Microbacteriaceae > Microbacterium > Microbacterium aurantiacum. The sequence goes on along the minus strand of NZ_JAJPDW010000010.1, from coordinate 18,259 downwards.
GGGATGGCGTGCACCCAGGTGACGGTGGACGCGCCGTACTCGTCGGCGAGGGCGACCACGGCGTCGGCGAACGCGTCCCACGCGAAGTCCGGCTCGTAGCCGGCAAGGAGGAGGAAGGGCGTGCCGAGGGCGTCGTGTGCGAGCGAGAGCTCCAGCCGGGGCATCCGGAACTCCGACAGGTGATCGCGGTCGAACGTGATGATGGGACGGCGCGCGCGGTAGTCCAGGAGGACGTCGTTGGTGAACTGCACCATCGGCACGGGGTTCGCCTCGTCTCGGAAGTACTGCACCAGACGGCTCACCGCGTTGCCGGCGTCTGTGAAACCGGTGAGGGCGATCACGAGGGGGATCCCCCGGGGGACGGGCGGGGCGGAGGCCGACCGCTCGTACAGGGGTGCGTTCAACGGCATGGCTCCATGCTACGAGCCGAGGTGCGCCCGAGGGGCTGTCGGCCTGCCGCTGAGGGCGAACACGTCGGGGTACCTAGGATGGAGCGCATGTCGTTTCCCGTCGTCGCGCACCGATCCACTCCCGTTCGAGACACGGACGCCGATGCGGTCCTCCTCCTCCTGCCGCCGTCGTCGAGCTGGACGCCGGACGCGGAGCAGTGGCCCGGTCTGTCCGACGCCCTCGAGGCGGTCGGCTTCACCGGCGCGAAGGGCGCGTTCCAGCGGGTGTACGTGCCGACGCTCGGCCCTCTCCCCGTCGCCGTCGTCGGGACCGGGCCCGCTCCGGGGATCTCGGCACTGAGGGAAGCGGCGGGCACCGGCATCCGTCAGCTCGTCGGTTTCGCGCACGTCGCCGTGCACGCCCCGGCTGCCGCCCCGGAGACCTGGCCGGCGATCGCCGAAGGGGCGGGGCTCGGCGGCTACCGCTTCGACGGCTACAAGAGCGAGGCGCCGAAGCCCCGCGCGTCCCGTGTCAGCGTCCACACGTCCGCCCCCGAAGACGCCGCCGCCCTCGCCCGCGCCGAGGCCCTCGCCGGAGCGGTGGCCGTGGTCAAGGACCTCGTCTCCATCCCTGCCGACCGTCTCGGACCGGCCGACGTCGCCGAGCGGTCGGGCGATCTGCTTCAGGGGCTCGATGTGACCGTCGAGGTGCTCGACGAGGTCGCCCTCGAGGACGGTGGATACGGCGGAATCCTGGGTGTGGGCCGAGGCTCGGACCGTCCCCCCCGACTCGTGCGGGTCGACTACGCGCCCGCGGACGCGACGCGCCACGTCGCCGTCGTCGGAAAGGGCATCACGTTCGACACCGGCGGTCTCTCGTTGAAGCCCCCCGCCTCGATGGTGGGGATGAAGTACGACATGTGCGGCGCCGCCACCGCGCTGGCCGTGGTGCGTGCGGCGGCCCAGCTCCAGCTTCCCGTGCGCGTGAGCGCGTGGCTGTGTCTGGCCGAGAACATGCCGTCCGGGCGCGCGACACGACCCGGCGATGTCCTGCGCATGCTCGACGGCACGACCGTGGAGGTCCTCAACACGGATGCCGAGGGACGCCTCGTGCTCGCGGACGGGCTCGTCGCAGCGAGCCGCGAGCACCCCGACCTCCTCGTCGACGTCGCGACGCTCACCGGTGCCATCACGATCGCGCTGGGCAACCGGCACATCGGGGTCATGGGCGAGGACGACGCGGTCGCGTCGTTCCTCGACGCGGCTGCCGACGAAGGTGAGCTCGCGTGGGCACTCCCCCTGCCCGACCACATGGTCGAGGAGCTCGACTCCCCGATCGCCGATCTCCAGAACGCCAAGGTCGGCGACCCCGCCGGCGGGTCGCTCTTCGCGGGGCTGTTCCTCCGTCACTTCGTCGGAACCGTCGGCGAGGGTGACGAGGCGCGTCGGATCCCGTGGGTGCACCTCGACATCGCGGGCGTCGGCATGAACAAGGGCGGCGGCCACGGCTTCACCGACAAGGGCGCCACCGGGGCGAGCGTGCGCAGCATCATCCGCCTGATCGAAGCGCAGGCCGCCCGATGAGCGAGCACGTCTTCGACGCGGTCGTGCTCGGCGGTGGCAGCGGAGGCTACGCCGCCGCCATCCGGCTGTCCGAGCTCGGACGCTCCGTCGCCCTCATCGAGAAGGACAAGGTCGGCGGGACGTGCCTGCACCGCGGGTGCGTCCCGACCAAGGCGCTGCTGCACGTCGCGGAGGTCGCCGACGTCGCGCGGGATGCGGCATCCGTCGGCGTCATCGCCGAGGTGCAGGGTCTCGACCCCGACCGGATGCGTGCCTATCGGGAGGGGATCGTCGCCAAGAAGCACCAGGGTCTCCAGGGCCTGCTGGCCGCGCGCGGGATCACGGTCGTCGCGGGCGAAGGGACGCTCGTCTCCGGTCCGGCGGTCGCGGTCGGAGACGACCTCTATCGCGGGACCGATGTCATCGTCGCGACCGGCTCGTACTCGCGCACGCTTCCCGGTGTCGAGGTGGGGGGACGGATCCTCACGAGCGAGACCGCGCTGGAGCTCCCGGAAGTGCCGCGTCGGGTGATCGTCCTCGGCGGCGGCGTCATCGGTGTCGAGTTCGCCTCGCTGTGGCGCTCCCTCGGCGTCGACGTCGTCATCGTCGAGGCGCTGGACCACCTCGTCCCCAATGAGGATCCCGCCCTCAGCAAGGGTCTGGAGCGTGCGTTCCGCAAGCGTGGGATCGTGTCGCACCTCGGCGCGCGCGTCGCGGGTGTGGACTCCTCGGCCGACGAGGTTTCGGTGCGCCTCGAGAACGGCACGTCGCTCACCGCCGACTACCTGCTCGTCGCGGTCGGACGAGGGCCGGCGACCGCCGGCCTCGGGCTGGAGGAGGCCGGGGTCGCTCTCGATCGTGGATTCGTCGTCACCGACGATCGCCTGCGGACGGATGCCGCGCATGTCTGGGCCGTCGGGGACATCGTGGCCGGGCTCCAGCTCGCACATCGCTCCTTCCAGCAGGGTGTCTTCGTCGCCGAGGAGATCGCGGGCCTCGATCCCGTCATCATCCCCGAGGCGCAGATCCCCCGCGTGACCTACTCCCACCCCGAGGTCGCCTCTGTCGGCCTCACGGAGGCGCAGGCGGCCGACGCGCACGGACGAGACCGCGTCGCCGCGTACGAGTACAACCTCGCGGGGAACGCCAAGAGCGAGATCATCGGCACAGGCGGCGTCGCCAAGGTCGTCCGGATCGTGGACGGGCCCATCGTCGGCGTCCACCTCGTCGGAGACCGCGTGGGTGAGCTCATCAGCGAGGGGCAGCTCGCCGTCGGCTGGGAGGCCCACCCCGAGGACATCGCTCCGTTCGTGCACGCACACCCCACCCAGAGCGAAGCGCTGGGCGAGGCCTTCCTCGCTCTCGCCGGAAAACCCCTGCACGCGCTCTGACCATTCCGGCACCAACCCATCACTAAGCTAAGAACGACATCAGGAATCCTGAAGGAGACAAGCCCATGAGCACTTCCGTGGTCCTCCCCGCGCTCGGAGAGAGCGTCACCGAGGGAACGGTCACCCGCTGGCTGAAGCAGGTCGGCGACACCGTCGAGACCGACGAAGGTCTGCTCGAGATCTCGACCGACAAGGTCGACACCGAGATCCCCTCCCCCGTCAGCGGGGTCATCGAGGAGATCCTCGTCCAGGAGGACGAGACGGTGGAGGTTGGAGCTGTCCTCGCGAAGATCGGCGACGGATCCGGTGCACCCGCCGGCGACGCCGCGCCGGAATCCGTGCCCGACGAAGCCGCAGCACCCGCCGCCGAGGCTGAGCCCGCCGAGCAGGCGCCCGCGGAGACCGCGCCCGAGCCGGCCGCCGCGCCGGCCGCGTCGGGTGGCAAGGACGTCGTCCTCCCCGAGCTCGGTGAGAGCGTGACCGAGGGTACCGTCACACGCTGGCTGAAGCAGGTGGGCGACGATGTCGCCGTGGACGAGCCGCTCCTGGAGATCTCCACCGACAAGGTCGACACCGAGATCCCCTCGCCCTTCGCCGGCACGCTTCAGGAGATCCTGGTCCAGGAGGACGAGACCGTCGAGGTCGGTGCCGCACTGGCCCGCATCGGTGACGGCGCCCCCGCCGAGGCCGCGCCGCAGCCCGAGTCCGCGCCGGCCGCAGAGGCCGCACCGGCCGCAGAGGACGCGCCCGCACAGGAGCCGGAGCCCGAGAAGGCGCCCGCGCCCGCACAGGAGCCCGAGAAGGCGCCCGCGCCCGCTCCGGAGCCCGCCTCGGTCCAGGAACCGGCCCCCGCCGCCGGCGTCGCGTCTTCCGCGGACGACGCGACGCCGTACGTGACGCCCCTCGTGCGTCGACTCGCTCAGCAGCAGGGCGTTGACCTCACGCAGGTCACCGGCACCGGTGTCGGCGGCCGCATCCGCAAGGAGGACGTCCTGAAGGCTGCCGAGGCCCCCGCGGCGTCGGCGCCCGAGACGGCTGCCGCCCCGGCCCGTCGCGAGCCCGTCGTCTCCGAACTGCGCGGGACGACCCAGCCCATGTCGCGACTTCGGAAGGTGATCGCCGAGCGTGCCGTGGCGTCGATGCAGGCGACCGCGCAGCTGACCACCGTGGTCGAGGTCGACGTGACGCGCCTGTCGGCGTTCCGCGATGCGGTCAAGGCGGACTTCCACTCCAAGACCGGCGACAAGCTGTCCTTCCTGCCCTTCTTCGCGGTGGCCGCCGTCGAGGCGCTCCAGCAGTTCCCGATCATCAACGCGACGGTCGACGGCAATGACATCGTCTACCCGGCCATGGAGAACATCTCCATCGCCGTGGACACCGAGCGTGGGCTCCTGACGCCGGTCGTCAAGGACGCCGGGGGGAAGAACCTCGCCCAGTTCGCGCGTGAGATCGCCGATCTGGCCGCCCGGACGCGCGACAACAAGCTGAAGCCGGACGAGTTGGCCGGGGGGACGTTCACTCTCACCAACACCGGTTCGCGCGGTGCCCTGTTCGACACTCCGATCGTCTTCCTGCCGCAGTCGGCGATCCTCGGTCTCGGGGCCGTGGTGAAGAAGCCGGGCGTCGTCACGGTGGATGGGAAGGACGCGATCTCGGTCCGGTCCTACGTCTATCTCGCATTGTCCTACGATCACCGCATCATCGACGGTGCCGACGCCGCGCGCTTCCTCGGCGCCGTCAAGGCGCGTCTCGAAGCGGCGGAGTTCGAGGCCGATCTCGGGATCTGATCCGCTCCGGATCACGGTTCGGGCTGTTGCGGGACGTCATGGACGTCCCGCAACAGCCATTTTCCGTCTCGGAGGGCGAGGACGACCAGCTGGGGTGCGTGTCCGTCGACATCGAGACGGAGCACGGCGACCCCGCCGAGATCATCGAGCAGTGTGATCCGACGCTCGGTCGAAGGCGCGTCGATGGCCCCTGAAGGGAAGACCGTCGACGGGTCGAGGACGACGCCCGAGAGGCACGACGGATCTACCGCGCAGGTCAGGCGGCTCTGGATCAGCGAGTCGGCGGTGGACGGCATGTCCGCGGCGCCGGTCGCGCCGTCCGGGGTGGGGGATGTCACGGGCTCGGACTCCTGCGGGGCATCCGCGGGCGCGTCGGACGCGACGGTATCCGTCGTGGCGGCGGGCGCGTCGCCCGAGGTGGCAGCGCCCGCGGCCGGCCACAGGAGACCCGCGGCGAGCACGCCGGCCCCGGTGACGCCGGCGAGGACGACGGGCAATCGTCGTGATCTCTGCGGCAGTCGCGTTCGGCGCCAGACTTCGGTCGTCCACCGGGAGAACAGATCGGCGAGATCGGCGTCGAGGAATCGCGCCCACGACGCGAGCATCCGCGGGGATGCGTCCTCGACGATTCCGGCGGTGTCGCGCTCCGGACGGACGGATGTCATCGGTCGAGGCGCCGTCCCAGGGTGGGACAGCGGCTGCGGTTCGGCGATGGCGAAGAGCCCGTCCTCGACCGCGCGGATCTCGCGAGCGGACGATCGAGTCCGCTCGAGATCGGCGAACACCGGTGCCCAGACAGGGTCCGCGGGTGAGGCGCCACTGAGTTCGAGACAACGTCGGGTGGCGGTGCGCGCGTCCGCCTCTCCGGCGCCGTCGCCGATCGCGAGGACGGGGCGTCCGCCCGCGTCGACCCACCAGGAGCCGGACAGGCGGGCGTGATCGCCCGCTTCGCGAAGTCCGCGCAGAAGGCTGAGGGCGAGGGTCACCGCCTCCCCCGCGGGCAGGCGCTCCCCGGCGGAGACGCGGTCGGACAGCATCCGATCGAGGCGTCGACAGACCGGCAGCAGCGCATCGTGTCCATCGGGGCGTCGAACGACGTCGAGGGGACTCAGGAGGTGGCCGTCGTCCCGAGCCGCCCAGCCCGGCCAGGTGGATCCGAGGATCTCGGCGTCGACGAGGAGCCCTCGGCCCCCGTCCTGCAGCGCGACTCCCAGCCCGGGCCAGGGTCCCTCGATGCCCGCACCCACGCGGCGTACCGCGCGGTAGGGCGAGAGGAGACGCTCACGTGCGATGTTCACGCCCCCAGCGTAGGCCGACGCGCGGGCGGGCGACGGGGTGGGAACGTCATCTGTGGATGCGGCACGGGTGCGCCGCGGCTGTGGAGGAGGGGCGGAACGCGCCGAAAAGGTAGTCTGGACCCATGGCCGCGCGTACCACCAGCCCCGAGAAGCGTCCGGGGTTCTTCTCCCAGCTCCGCACGCTCTACACCTTCACCCAGAAGGCGTTCCCCTGGCTCCCGTTCCTTCTGATCGGCATCCTCCTGGTCGGAATCGCGCTGGGCGTCGGCATCGGCTTCCTGCTTCCGCCCGTGGCGATCTGGAGCGTGATCCTCTGGGGCATCACCGGTCTGCTCCTGGGTGTCCTCGCGTCCCTCATGACCATGACGCGGCTGTCGACGCGCGCGATGTACCGCCGCCTGGACGGGATGCCCGGTGCGACCGGCCACGTCATCTCCACGTCGCTCGGACGTCGGTGGCAGGCGAGCGAACTGCCGGTCGGCGTCAACCCGAAGACCCAGGATGCGGTGTACCGGGCCATCGGTCGCGGTGGGGTGGTGATCGTCGGCGAGGGTGCGCGGGGTCGACTGACCCGGCTCGTCGCCGACGAGCGCACGAAGGTCCAGCGTGTGGCCTCGGGCGTTCCGGTCACGGTGCTCTACATCGGTCACGGTGAGGATGAGGTCCCCATCGGCAAGCTCGCCTCCACGATCAAGGCTCTGCCCAAGGCGGTCGACCGCGCGACGATGGCAGCGGTCATCAAGCGCGTCGAATCGGTCTCCCAGTCGCTGACGTCGTTGCCCATTCCGAAGGGCATCGACCCGACCAAGGTGCGCGCGCAGCGTCCTCGCTGAGTCGGCGCCGCCGACCCGATCCGAGCTCAGGAGCGGACGAGCACCGTGCCCGCGGCCTTGTCGTGGACACCACGGTGGTCGCTGTCCCAGATGACGGCGGGAATGACGAGGATCAGCAGGATCGTCCGGACGACGGGACGCCACAGGCCCACCCAGCCGCCGTCGGATCGGCGCAGGGTCAGGCCGAATAGCCGGTGGCCCGGGCTCCCCTGGAGCGTCGGGAGGAAGACGATCTGGATCGCGCCGAAGATGATGAGGATGGCCAGCGCATCCCACCCGAAGAAGCCGGACAGCAGGTACGCGGCGCCGTAGTCGACGAAGAGGGCGCCCACCCGACGACCGAGGCCGCCGATCGACCCGCGCCCCTCGCGTGGAAGGCCGAGGCGTTCGCCGGGATACGGTTCGGACGATGGGGTCACCCCTCCAGCGTATCCAGGCCTCTGTAACATGGCCGAAACATAGGTGTCACTGCCGGGCAATCCCCTGTCGATACCGTTCCACCATCCCGCAACGCGGGTGGCAATTCCCGATGCCCTATCTCTGGAGCCTTCATGTTCAAAGATTCATCCGAGGTGCTCAAGTACATCAAGGACGAGGACGTCAAGTTCCTCGACATCCGATTCACGGATCTTCCCGGTGTGCAGCAGCACTTCAACATCCCGGCCTCCACCGTCGATGAGGACTTCTTCACGGTGGGGCAGCTGTTCGACGGCTCCTCGATCCGTGGTTTCGCAAACATCCACGAGTCGGACATGCAGCTGATCCCGGATGTCTCCACCGCGTACCTCGACCCGTTCCGTGAGGCGAAGACCCTGATCATGGTCTTCGACATCTACAACCCGCGCACCGGTGAGATCTACGCCAAGGACCCCCGTCAGGTCGCCAAGAAGGCTGAGAAGTACCTCGCGTCGACCGGCATCGCCGACACCGCGTTCTTCGCTCCCGAGGCCGAGTTCTACATCTTCGACGACGTCCGCTACGAGGTGAAGCAGAACTCCGCGTTCTTCTCCGTCGACTCCGAAGAGGGCGCCTGGAACACCGGTCGCGTGGAAGAGGGGGGAAACCTCTCGAACAAGACCCCTTACAAGGGCGGATACTTCCCCGTCAGCCCGGTCGACAAGACCGCGGACCTCCGCGACGACATCAGCCTCCGCCTCATCGAGTCGGGTCTGCACCTCGAGCGTGCGCACCACGAGGTGGGCACCGGTGGCCAGCAGGAGATCAACTACCGCTTCGACACGATGGTGCACGCGGCGGACGACATCCTGAAGTTCAAGTACATCGTCAAGAACGTCGCGAACGAGTGGGGCAAGGTCGCCACCTTCATGCCGAAGCCGCTCTTCGGCGACAACGGCTCGGGCATGCACACGCACCAGTCGCTGTGGCTCGACGGCAAGCCCCTCTTCTACGACGAGGCGGGCTACGGCGGGCTCTCCGACCTCGCACGCTGGTACATCGGCGGCCTGCTCGCGCACGCCCCCGCGGTCCTCGCGTTCACCAACCCGACGCTGAACTCCTACAAGCGCCTGGTCAAGGGCTACGAGGCTCCGGTCAACCTGGTCTACTCGGCCGGCAACCGCTCCGCGGCCATCCGCATCCCCATCACGGGATCGAACCCCAAGGCCAAGCGCATCGAGTTCCGCGCGCCCGACGCCTCCGGCAACCCCTACCTGGCCTTCGCGGCGCAGATGATGGCCGGCCTCGACGGGATCATCAACCGCATCGAGCCGCACGAGCCGGTCGACAAGGACCTGTACGAGCTTCCCCCCGAGGAGGCCAAGAACATCCCGCAGGTTCCGAACTCGCTGCTCGACTCGCTGGAGGCGCTGCGAGCCGACCACGAGTTCCTCACGCGCGGCAACGTGTTCACGCCCGAGCTGATCGAGACGTGGATCGAGTACAAGATCGAGAACGAGATCCAGCCGATCAACGCCCGTCCGCACCCCTTCGAGTACGAGCTGTACTTCGGGGTCTGATTCCGGGAGGCCCTCAGAGCCACACTTCCGGTTTCTGAGCCCAGCAATTTACTGAGCCCCAGACGGCAGATGCCGTCTGGGGCTCAGTCTATCTCTGGACGTTTACGGACGGCTACGGAGAGTAAACGGACAGGATTTCGGACAGCGGCGCACGAGCTGCTTGAGCGAAACCCGTCCACCCTTTCGTAGATCCAGGTGGTCAAAGGTCGGGTAGCGCGCACAGGTGCCTCCCCTCTCGTCGGCGAGCTGGTCGGCCGAGCGTCGGAGGGCTCCACTAGCGTGGAAAAGTGGATGCGATTCTTGAACCGCGAGCAGTCGGTGACGTCACAGGAGCCTTCTTCGTTCCCGGTTATCAGCGGGGTTACCGTTGGGGTCCTGACGAGGTGGACCGTCTCCTCGCAGACATCTGGGAGAGCAACGGCGCCCCGTACTACCTTCAGCCCGTGGTCGTAAAGCGGATGGCCGACGGTCGATGGGAACTCATCGACGGCCAGCAGCGGTTCACCACTCTGTACCTGATCTTCCAGTACATGCGGGATCAGGGGCTGCAAAGCGCCGGCGCTGGCTACTCGATCGAGTACGAGACACGCCCCGGTAGCCAAGAGTTCCTACGGTCGCCGATAGCCGACCACAAGGACGACAATATCGACTTCCACCACATCTTCGGAGCGTACGAACGGATCCGCTCATGGTTCGAGGCGTGGGAGCATCGCACTCAGCACGTCGCCAACAAGTTCTACGGCTACCTCTTCGACTCGGTCAAGGTGATCTGGTATGAGGCATCGCAAGATCTCGACTCCATTACCCTGTTCACCCGGCTGAACGTCGGGCGGATCCCGTTGACTGACGCCGAACTCATCAAGGCGCTCGTGTTGGCAAACAGCCGCGCGCGTCCTGGATACTCAGACAAGAGCGAGCAGATCGCGGCGCAGTGGGATCAGTTCGAGCGGGAACTTCGCGCGCCGGAGGTCTGGTCATTCATCACGGGCCGACACGAGAGCGAGGCAACTCACATCGGGCTCGTCCTCGACACTCTCGCCGATCAGATCGGCGGGAGGGAAGCGCCGCATGCTTCCCGCGTCGCATTGGCTCGACAGCCCGTATGAGCCGGACACCGCCGGGAGGTAATCCCGGTGCGCCTCGACGGGCATACCCTCGTGATACACGCCGTAGAAGTGTTCACTCCCACCCCACGGGTCGGTGCGGTGGAACCTTCTCGTCGGATCGAGTTGTGCGACGCGGCGCCCGATCACCGTCAAGGCGTCGTCGGAGGTCCGCGTGCCGGGGTTCTCGTTGCCGCCACCCCATAGCACCAGCGAGGGATCGTTGCGCAGGCGCCGGACGTTACGCGTCGTAGGCTCGTCGAAAGCGATCTTCCGCCCGACTACGCGCGCGAGCCTCGAACATCCCGCATGAACTGGATCGCCCGAGAGAGCTGCATGCCGCCGTTGCGGGCCCGCCTGCGCGCATCCGACGGGTGACGCTCAGGCCACGATGTCCGGGTTCGACGCGATGAGCGCGGCCTGCTCGGTCCATGACAGGCCGACGATGCTGAGCACGACTCGGGCGATGACCGACGGGTTGCTTCCTGTTAGGCGAGTCTGGCGCAATGTGGCGCGGGCTGTCTCTTCGATGAGGATGGCGAGGACTTCGGGCGAAACGTCTCTTCGGAAGGCCCCCGCTGCCGTGCCGGTATCTGTGAGCTCGCGGATTCGTCGTCGAAGGGGCGCGAGCGAACGGACTGTGTCTGCGACATGGGCATCACTGAGGGCGATATTCGCGGCAGCGCGCACTGCTGAAGCTTCGCGCCAAAGACGCACGGCGAGGCGGGCCAAAGCGACGCGCGGGTCGGCGTCGTCGATGACGTGGGCGATCGCATTGAACCGCTCAGCGCCGAGCGCGATGACCTCTCTCAGCAGGGTGTCCCTGTCGGGGAAGTGGCCGTAGAGAGCCCGTCGCGACAGTCCGGCTGCTTGCGCGATGGTGTCGAGGGAGGCCTGTGGATTCTCCGCGAGCACGGCCTGCGCAGCGTGCAGAAGTGCTTTGTGATTGATTGTGGCGTCACTTCTGCGCTCGCGCGTAGGAACCGATTCCGGCCGGACGGGGGACTCTTGCGTGGACATGATCACCTCTCGCGGACGCTCACATGAGCTTGGTGGATTCAAGCGCTTCGGACAGGCCTCGGTTGTATGCGATCAGGGGTCGCCGCAGCACCAGGCCGAGCAGCAGGGCCGGGACGATGAAGAGGGCGAGCAGGAGAAGAGAGATCCAGTAGTCCCCTGCGTAGACGCCGGCAATCGCCGATCGCATGGCCTGGATTGCGTAGGTGGCGGGCAGGAATGGGCTGATGTTCTGGAACCACTCGGGGAGGAGCTGAAGGGGGTAGGCGCCGCCGGAGCCGGATATCTGGATGACGAGCAGCAGCACGCATAGTGCCTTTCCGGCGTTGCCGAACGCGACGACCGCGGTGTAGACGATCAGTGTGAAGACGAGGGAGATGATCCATCCGGCGAGGATCATGAGCAGTGGGTGCGCGGGCTCGATGCGGACGAACAGGATGAGCCCGAGGGTGAGGAGTGTGCTCTGGGCGAGGCCGACGAGTCCGAAGATGCCGTACCGTCCGAGGTATTTCTGGGTCGTGGTGAGTTCGGGGGTACCGGGAAGTGTGTTGTGGTTGACGTCGACACGGATGGTGACTGTCATCAGCAACGCTCCCACCCAGAGCGCGAGGACGGTGTAGAGCGGTGCCATGGCGGCGCCGAATCCGGCGACCGGGAACACCGCAGTGCGGTCCACCCGGACGGGTTCGGCCAGTGAGGTGGCGAGGACGCCGGGATCGCCTCCGATGATGTCGCGGAGTTCACTGAGATCACCGGTGTCCGCTGCGGTTCCGAGCGCCCGGTCGAGCTCGTCGAACCGGTCGGCCAGTTCACCCAGTGAGGTGGAGATCCCGTTTGCGATGGTCTTTCCCCGGTCGATGGCGGTCATCACGGAGTCCGATGAACCCGACAGGCTCGAGGACACGCCGGCAAGGTCGTTGGACACGATGGAGATGTCCGAGTCGAGCCGTGAGAGCGTCGAAGACAGGAGGTCCAGTTGCGGCTTCAGTCCGTCGGTGTATGCGCTCTGTGCGTTCTGTACGGCGGTCTTCGCATCGGCGATCGTGGCGAGGATCTCCTGGTGAGAGCCCTGCTCGGAGGCGTTGTCGTCCTGGATGTCCTGCGCAGCTTGGCCGAGACTGTCGTGCACAGCCTGCTGCCTGGCGATCGCGTCGTCGAGGGCGGCGATGACGGTATCAAGGGCGCCTTCCGCGGCCTCGGGCAGCGTGGGCCGAACCTCGGTATCAAGGGCGTCGCGAATGGTGCGGTATCGGTCGACCTGGTCCTGGACTCGTGCCGCTAGGTCAGCGAGCACCGTCACGCGATCGCCGCTGAGGGAATCCATGTCCACGTAAAGGTCGTCGATGCGATCGCCGACCGCGTTGTAGCTGTCGGTCGTCGCGGACAGGGCGTCGGAGACTCCTTGGGTGGCGGTGCGCAGAGCGGAGGCGAGGGACTCGACCGCGTCGCTTCCGCTGCCGACGGCGTCGGAGGCGTCGCTGAACGCGCTTCCTGCCGTGTCGACGAGTTGGGAGGCGCTGTTCACCACGGGGATGCTGGAGTCGAAGAGGGCGGAGAACATGTCGGCGGTCTGCGCACTCGACCGCAGCTGCGTCGACATGCTGGCCACCCGTGCTTGGAGCCGGGTCAGTGCGGCCTGGGTGTCGTCGTCGGTGAGGTAGTCGGATAGGGAGGAGAGCAGGCTGAGCGCGATCTCGCTGAGGGTCTGGGTGAACGTCTCGGTGATCTGCGCGGACACACCGTCGGCACCCTGTCCGGTGATCTTGGGAGCGAGGGCGTTCTTCTTCTCATTGGTGTACAGCGCGATGTCGGTGTGCTCCGCACCGTCGACGTAGAACGTCATCATGTCGGTACTGAAGGATGGCGGAAGCACGATCGCGGCGTAGTACGCACCCGACTTCGTACCGTCGATCGCATCATCTTCGGTCGTGATGACCCAGTCCAGATCGTCGTTGGCGCGCAGCGCGGACAGGACCTGCTCGCCGACGTTGATCCGGACCGGAATCAGGTCGCTCTCGTAGCCGGTGTCGGTGCTGGCAACGGCGACTTTCAGGTTGCTGGTGTTCGCGAACGGATCCCAGCTGGCGATCACGTTGAACCAGGTGAACAGGGACGGGATCACGACAAGACCGAAGATGACGATGCACGCCATCACGTTCTGTGTCGCGTGACGAACGTCGCGCCCCACCAGTCGCAGGATGACCCTCACGGCTGCTCCCCCTTCCCCGCAGGGCCCTCGTCCTCTAGCTGCGCTCCGCCCTCGTTCCCATCCGATTCCGCGGGCTCATCGTGGCGCGCCGCGTTTGCGGTCGTCGGCTCGGGCACGTTAGCGTCCGCGTGGGCGGAGTCGTCGGCTGGGGGCTCACCCTGGAACCAAGTCGCTATGACATCATCCACGTCAGGGGCGTGCCCATCCGTGTCGCCGGTGGCAGCGATGTCGGCGGACGGGCTTTCCTGGAGGGGATCACCGGAGCTCAGATCCTCTGCGAGCAGATGTTGCGCGCCGGGAACGGACTCGCGTCCCGTGAGCACCTCTGAGGAGACGACGGTGGCGTGCGCCTGCGCACCACCGGCGAAGACCGCTTGGCGCAGGTCGGCGTCATCGAGCTCGGCGATTTCTCCGGCTCGCGCGAAGCTCCATCTGGCGTACTCGATGGCGACGAGGAACCCGATGACCAGAAGGCACCAGAGCGTTCCTATGCCCAGCAGCAGCGCCTTGACGTCGGCGAACGTGACAGCGGCGGCGGCGAGCAACGCGAGCCCCGTGAGCCCGACGACCAGCGTCGCCCGCAGCAGCACAGGATAACGGTGTGTGAACGGGCGGGCCCGGCGGGTGAGCTCGTCCCGGTAGGCGCTGCGGTTCGAGAGTGCGTGGATGATCTCGCTCAGCCGGTAGCCACTGCCGGCGACCTGGACGTTCTCGCCGATCAGCAGGTCGGTTGCGGCGACCTCGCGGTTGAACAGGATGTGGAAGCTGGCGAGTCTGCGCCGCAGGACCAATCCGAGGAGGAACGCAAGGGCGACGAAGACGGCGAGCATCCCGAGGAACCGCCAGTAGTGGCCGCCGTAGAACCCGGCGATCGTCTCCCGCATTGCGTCGATGCCGTAGGAGAACGGAAGCAGGGGATAGATCGCGCGGAAGAAGTCGGGCATCAACTCGATCGGGTACAGCCCTGACGCGCCGGGGATCTGCATGATCACCAGCAGGATGCACAGACCTCTCCCGACATGCCCGAACGCGACGCAGAGCGCGTAGATGATGCTCACGTACGCCAAGGCGATCAGCACAGCGGTCCCCACGAAGGCGACGGCGCTCACGGTCTGGACACCGATGACGAGGTTCCCGATCGAGACCACCAGCGCCTGTCCGACAGCGAGCAGCGCGAACAGGCCGAACCGTCCCAGGTAGGCCTCGCGGACCGTGACGCCCTCAACACCTTCTGTGTCGACCTCGATCTTGAAGATCACCATCAGCACGAATGCACCGATCCACAGCGACAGGTTCGTGAACAGTGCCGCCATCGCGGACCCGTAGGAGGACACCGGGAACATCGTCTGCTCCTCGACGACGACGGGCGAGGCGATGAAGCGGGCGATGTCGTCCGCGTCCAGTCCGGTGATCGTGCCGAGCGCACCCCACTCCGCTGCGGCGGCGACCGCTTCGATATCGGTGCGCGCGGCCTGCAGGTTCGACTCGACGCCGGCGATGTCGGCGTCGAAGCTGTCGAGCGCCGTCGAGGTGGATGCCAACTGCGTATCCGCGCTGCGCAGCAGGCCGCCGACTTGGGTGAGTACTTGCCGCTGTGAGGCGACCGCCGCCGAGAACTCTCCCGCGCTGGAGGACAGGCGGGCCATCGCGCTGTTCAGCGCCGGAAGGTTCTGGGTGAGCACCGTCCGCAGATCGGATGCCGCAGTCTGGGTGCCCTGGACCGCCTCGTCGACGGCATCTGCAGCCGCCTGCAGCCCCTGGATGGTGTCGCCGGTGCTGGCGCTCAGTTGCGACAGATCCGCGAGGAGCTGCTGATCGGCAGCGTTTCGCGCCTGCAGCGCCTCAATCACCCCGGACAGACGCTGCTGCGTCTCAGGATCCAGATCGAAGTCATTCATCAAAGCCTGCACCTGCGCGATCGCGGCCTCGTTCGCCTTGAGAACGGTCTCGACGTTGTCGATCGCCGCGTCCACCCGCAGCCCTGCAGCAGTCAGAGCCCCCGTCACCTGGGTGATCGAGGAGTTCGCGGAGGCGGAGGCATCCGCGAGCAGTGTCGTGCCTGTGAGGTACGCGGCCGTTGCGGCATCGGTGAACCCGATCACCTGCTCCTGTGCGTCGGCGATGATCGACTGCGCTTCCGCTGTGGCCTGCTGAACGTCCGCCAGCGTCGAATCGACATCCGTGAGCGTGTCCTGGGCGGCCGACAGCGTCGCGCGAGAACCGGCGATTCCGTCCTGGAGGTCGGTGATACTGCTCCGCGTCGATGCCAGTGACTGCGAGGTACTGTCGAAGGTGTTCAGCGCGTCGTCTTTCGCGGTCAGCAACCGCGACTCCACGTCATCCCCCGCATCCCTCACCGCGTCTGTCGCAGCCAGGGCGACCTGCTCCGTGAAAGCGGCCGTGATCTGCCGGTCAAGCTGAGACGCGCCGACATCGGTGATCTTCGGCGCGATCGCGCTGGCCTTCTCGTTGACGTAGTACTGCAGCGCCGGCTGGGTGAACTCGCCGCTGGTGATGCTGAGGAGGTCCTCGCTGAAGTCTGCGGGGATGACGATGGCGGCGTACACGTCACCGCGCCGGACGGCCTCGGCGGCCTCCTCCTCGCCCATGAAGACCCAGCCGAGCTGATCGTTCTCCTCGAGCTGCGCACTGACCTGATCACCGACATTCAGCGCCCCCGTCAGCTCCGACGATGCGCCCTCGTCGAGGTTCGCCACTGCGACGCGAATGCTCTCAGTGTTCGCGTACGGATCCCAGAACGCGTTGATGTTGAACCACGCATACAACGCCGGAGTGATCAACACGCCGATCACGATGATCCACGCCTTCCGAACACGGAACAGCCGGGTGACGTCCCTTGTGAAAACCCGCCAGCTCATCCGCACGCCCGCAAGCATACACAGTTTGCACAGCTCTGTGCACGTTACCGAAGTGGCCTATCGCCGATCATGTGCGCACGCCCTCCTTGCGGTCCGCAAGAAAATGAGTACGCTCATTCGTGTGAGCGGGATGCAGCAGCTGTCAGAGCACGGACGGCGTCCGGGCGTGGGGGGAATGGAGCCGCGCCGCGAGCAGAACATGCGGCTCAAGCGAGAGCGGATCTTCCGCGTCGCGTCTGACCTGTTGCGTACGCGGGGCTTCTCCGCGGTGACAACGCAGGAGGTGTCCGCTGCGGCCGGGGTCGCCGCGGGGACCCTGTTCCGCTACGCCGCGACCAAGAGCGAGTTGCTGCTCATGGTCTACAACGAGGCACTCCGGTCGTCGATCGATGAAGGCGCCGCGCGTGCGGCGTCGACGCCGGATCCTTCCGCCGCGGTCTTCGCCCGCCTGTGCCCGCTCGTCGCCGCCGCCGCACGGGAGCCGGAGAACAGTGCTGCGTACCAGCGGGAGCTGCTGTTCGGGCCTCACGACGCGAAGTTCCGAGCCGAGGGCATGGCGTTGATCCTCACGCTCGAGAAGTCGCTCTCTGACACGCTGCGCCGCGCCGCGCCGACCCTCAGCGACGAAGAGGCACGGGTCGCAGGATCCTCGCTGTTCGCCGTCACTCATCTCGCGATCGCTCGGATGACGGCCTCGGACACCCCCGAGGCTGACGCGATCGACGACCTCAGACGTCAGGTCACGCACATCGTGACCGGCGTGCTGCACCACACCCCGGCGGCCCGATCGGCCGCTCGAGAAGAAATGAAGGAGACAAGACAATGAGCAACATCACACACGTGACCGTCCTGGGAACCGGGGTCCTCGGCACCCAGATCGCCTTCCAGACCGCCTACCACGGCTTCCAGGTCACCGCATATGACATCAGCAACGACGTCATCGAGGCAGCCAAGAAGCGGTTCGATGCTCTCGTCACCACCTACAAGGACGACGGAGTCGCGGGGGCAGCTGAGGGGAAGGCGGACGAGGCGCTTACCCGCGTCCGGTTCTCCTCCGACCTCGCCGACGCGGTCGCGGACGCGGATCTGGTCATCGAGGCGATCCCCGAGGTGCTGTCCATCAAGCAGGACACCTACCGCAAGCTCGGCGAGCTCGCACCGGACAAGACGATCTTCGCGACCAACTCGTCGACGCTTCTGCCCAGCGACCTCAAAGACTTCACCGGACGCCCCGCCAAGTTCCTCGCGCTGCACTTCGCGAACCGGGTCTGGAAGTTCAACACCGCCGAGGTGATGGGCACCGCCGACACCGATCCGGCCGTGTTCGACGATGTCGTCGCCTTCGCCGGCGATATCGGGATGGTTCCGATCCCCGTGCGCAAGGAGAAGTCGGGCTACGTCCTCAACTCGCTCCTGGTGCCGTTCCTCAATGCCGGGTACGCACTCGCCGCCGGCGGGTACGCCGAGCCGAAGGACATCGACAACGTGTGGCGGATCGGCACGGGAGCGCCGATGGGACCCTTCCAGATCACCGATGTCATCGGCCTGACCACCCCGTATAACATCCTCGCTCACGGCGGGGAGAAGGACCAGGCGCTCGCGGCCTGGCTGAAGAGCGAGTACATCGACCACGGCAAGCTCGGCGTCGCCACCGGCGAGGGCTTCTACACCTACAACTGACCCCACGACCGCAGCAGAACACTCCACGAGAAGACCTCCACAACAGATGTACTACAGCAGCGGAAACTACGAAGCCTTCGCCCGCCCCCGCAAGCCCGAAGGTGTCGAGAACGGGCGTGAGGAACGAATGGGTC
>NZ_JAJPDW010000001.1 GCF_021654035.1 Microbacterium aurantiacum | reverse complement strand
ATGTCCGAAGAGCCATACAAGGGTGAGAACGGGCTGGACGAGTTGGATCTGGCTGACCTGCGCCATGGGTCCGATCGCGAGCCCTCGGTACCAGGCGAAGAAGCCGAGGTACATGCTGACGACGGCGAGATAGGCGAAGGCGAGCCAGTGGACGGCGGATGCCGCGGGCGGCGCCATCGCGACCGAGACCGCGCTGACGGTCACCGTCACCGGCGCCGCGACCACGAGCGCCCACGAGACGGTCTGCCACGCACCGAGTTCACGGGAGAGGAGCCCGCCCTCCGCGTATCCGACGGCGGCGGCGACGACCGCGCCGAACAGGAGGAGGTCGGCCCAGGTCAGGTGCCCGAACCCTCCCGAGGAGAGCGCGGCGAAGACGACCGCCGCGACCGCACCGAGGGCGGCGAAGATCCAGAACGACACCGGTGGGCGCTCGCGCGTGCGGAGGACGACCGCGACCGCGGTCGCCGCGGGGAGGATGCCGATGACGACCGCGCCGTGGCTCGCGGGCACCGAGGTCATCGCGAACGAGGTGAGGAGCGGGAACCCGAGGACGACGCCGCCCGCGACGACGACGAGTCGCCCCCACTGGGCACCCTGTGGCAGACGCGCGCGGGTCGCGGCGAGGGCGATGACCGCGAGGATCGCGGCGACGACGGCGCGGCCGGCGCCGATGAAGACGGGATGCAGCGCCTCGACGGCGACGCGGGTGAACGGGACTGTGAACGAGAAAGCGACGACCCCGAGGAGGCCCCACCACACACCCGCGAGGGGCGATAACACTGTCGCCGCGGGGAGAGTAGCGCTATTGTTCCCTGACATGGCACACGATAGCACCGACCGGATCGTCGCCGCACTGCGCACCTGGATCGCGTCGGCGCCGGCGGGAACGCAGCTGCCGTCGAGCCGTCGGATCAGCGCCGAGCACGGAGCGAGTCCGGTGACGGTGCAGAAGGCGCTGCACCGCCTCACCGCGCAGGGCCTCATCGATGCGCGGCCCGGAGTCGGGACGTTCGTGCGGGGATCCCGGATGCGCCCGCCCGCGGACTTCGGCTGGCAGACGGCGGCGCTCGGCGCACCGCAGGGGCGGCATCCGGATCTGTCCGTGACGCAGCGTCCCGGCGCGCCCGATGCGATCGCGCTGCACTCGGGGTATCCCGCGTCGGAGCTGCTGCCGGGCGGCCTGGTGCGGGCGGCGCTCGCGCGCGCGGCGCGGTCGGATGCCGCGGTCCGGCGTGCTCCTGCGGACGGTCTCGCGGAGCTGCGGGAGTGGTTCGCCGCGGAGCTCGCCGCCGTCACTGCACCCGAGGTGTCGCCGGTGTCGGCGCGCGACGTGGTGATCGTGCCCGGGAGCCAGAGCGGGCTCGCCTCGGTCTTCCGCGCCGCGGTGGGCGAGGGACGGCCGGTCGTCGTGGAGTCGCCCACATATTGGGGGGCGATGGTCGCCGCGGCCCAGGCCGGCGTCACGCTCGTGCCGGTGGCGTCGGGGCCGGTGGGTCCGGATCCAGACGATGTGGAGCGGGCGCTGGCCTCATCCGGGGCGCGGGCGTTCTACGCGCAGCCGACGTTCGCCAATCCGCACGGCGCGCAGTGGACCGACGAGCGGGCCCGGGCGGTACTGGAGGTCGTCCGCCGGCGCGGGGCGTTTCTCATCGAAGACGACTGGGCGCACGATCTCGCGATCGACTCCGATCCCTCCCCGCTCGCCCGTCTTGATCAGGACGGGCACGTCATCTACATCCGGTCGCTGACCAAGAGTGTCTCCCCCGCCCTGCGCGTCGCTGCGGTGATCGCCCGCGGGCCGGCGCGCGAGCGGATCGCCGCCGATCGCACGGCCGATGCGATGTACGTCAGCGGCGTCTTGCAGGCGGCGGCGCTGGACGTCGTGACGCAGCCGGCGTGGCGCCGTCACCTGCGCGCGCAGCGGTCGGCGCTCCGGGCGCGGCGCGATGCGCTGCTCGGCGGCATCCGTCAGCACCTGCCGCAGTGCACCGTCGCGCTCGTGCCCGCCGGGGGCCTCAACCTGTGGGTGCGCCTGCCGGACGGAACGGATGTCGCGACCCTCGTCCGCGCGGCCGCGGCGCGCGATGTGCTGATCGCCCATGGGCGGGAGTGGTTTCCGGCGGAGACGCCCGGCCCCTACGTGCGCCTGAACTACGCCGGCCCCTCGCCCGAGCGCTACGACGAGGCGATGCGCCTGGTCGCCGAGGCTCTGGCGGAGCAGGGCTGATCCCGGAACACGGCGGCCCCCGCGGCGGTTGACGCCCGCATGACACTCGCGACTCCGCCGACGCAGCTCCGCCTCATCATCGAGACCGACGACTTCGACCGGACGGTGGCGTTCTACCGCGACGTCCTCGGCCTGACCGAGCGGCCCGCGTTCGCGACCGAGGGCGACGATCGGGTCGCGATCCTCGAGGTCGGCGACGCGACGATCGAGATCGCCACGCCCACCCACGCGCGGAACATCGACGTCATCGAGAACGTCCCGGCATCCGAGGGTCCGAGTCTGCGGCTGGCGCTCGAGGTGGCCGACACTCCGGCTGCGGTGCGCGCGAGCCGAGAGGCGGGTATCGAGGTCATCGCCGATGCCACGGACACGCCGTTCCGTTCGGTGAATGCGCGCGTGCAGGGGCCGGCCGGGTGGCAGGTGACGTTCTTCCAGGAGACCGAGTCGCTCGACGAGCGCCGCGCCCGCCCCGGTTTCGAGACGGACGACCGGCGCGCGCGATAGGGGCCACCCGACAACGAGAGAAGACGGGCTCCAGGAGGACCAATTCCGGGGAGCCCGCCTTCCGGCTTGAGGGGGTGCGGGAGCGATCAGCCCGTCACGGTGACGAGGGTGCGCTGCCAGCCCGACGAGCCGTTCGGGGCGATCGGGGCGCGCTCCTGCTCCTGCACCTCGCCGTCGCGGTTGACGGCACGGACCGTGACGTAGTGGGTGCCGGGTTCGGCCTCCCACTCGAGGAACCACTGCACCCACGTGTCGACGT
The DNA here is from genome assembly GCF_021654035.1 of Microbacterium aurantiacum. GTDB lineage: Bacteria > Actinomycetota > Actinomycetes > Actinomycetales > Microbacteriaceae > Microbacterium > Microbacterium aurantiacum. The sequence continues at coordinate 1,118,249 of NZ_JAJPDW010000001.1, read as the reverse complement.
TCACGGCGGTCGACAGCGTCGCCTCCTGCCAGTCGCCGTCGTCGATCTGCACCTCGACACGATCGATGCCGACGGTCTGCGCCCACGCGACGCCGCCGATGGCGACCGTCCCCGCGGGAACGGGAGCCCCGGCCTTCGGGGTGTCCACGCGGGAGGAGAACTTGATCGGAGCCTCGGCGTCGTACCCGCGCGGGGTCCAGTAGGCCTCGTCCCGCGCGAAGGTGGTGACCTTCAGCTCGGTGAGCCATTTGGTCGCCGAGACGTAGCCATAGAGACCCGGAACGACCATGCGGACGGGGAAGCCGTGCTCGAGGGGCAGGGGCTCGCCGTTCATGGCGACGGCGAGGATCGCGTCGGTGCCCTCGTCGGTCAGCGAGGCCAGCGGCGTGCTGGCGGTGTACCCGTCGACGCTGCGGGAGAGCACCATGTCGGCACCGGACTGGACGCCGGCGAGCGCGAGGATGTCGCGGACCGGCACGCCGAGCCAGCGAGCGCTGCCGACGAGATTGCCGCCGACCTCGTTCGACACGCAGGTGAGGGTGATGGAGTACTCGTCGAGGCCGCGGCCGATGAGGTCGTCGAAGCTCAGCTCGATGCGCTGGTCGACCATGCCGTCGACGACGAGACGCCATGTCGCGGGGTCGATCGTCGGGACGGTGAGCGCGGTGTCGACGCGGTAGAACTGGTCGTTCGGCGTGTACAGCGACGAGATGCCGTCGACGTCGAGTTCGGCGCCTTCGGGGATCGTCACGCGCGACCGCGGTTCGGGAATGCGCAGGGCCCCGCGGATCGCGTCGACGGAGGAGGTCGCGGCGCTCACCGCGCGGGCGGCGACACCGGCGATGACGGCCGAGGCGCCGGCGATCGCGCTGGTGAGGAGGAAGCCGCGACGGTTCACGCCTTTCGCTGCGCCCTCCCCGCTCGTCACGTCCTCGCGCCATCCCTGCAGACGGCGGATGAGCACGATCAGGATGACCGAGCCGGCGATCGTACCGGCGAGCGGGGGAACGAACGACAGCGCCTCCGCCGACGCGCGCGTGACGATCGCGGCACCGGAGAGGACCCCGGCGAGCACGAGGGCCGCGACGCCGAGGTGCGGACGCAGGTACTGCAGGATGCCGGCGATGGCCGACGCGATCGCCACGGCGAGGCCGAGGCTTCCGAGGAGCACGATCTTGTCGGCGGCACCGAAGGCCGTGATCGCGAACTCCTTGACCGGCTGCGGAACGATGTCGATCACGAAAGATCCGACGGCGAGGATCGGGCTCGCCGAGCGCGCGGCGATGAGCGCGACCAGCTCGGCGGCGGCGAGGAACACCGCGCCGGAGATGAGCCCGGCCAGCGCTGCCCAGAGCAGGACGCGGGGTCGGGTTCTGCGTGCGCCCATGCGGGTCTCCTTCGGCTTGTGGCTTCGGGAGTTCTTCGGAGCGCGAGGGGCGCCGGATGGGTTTCGCTTCGTGTGCGGGCGCTACGCCGCCGGAGCGGTGATCGGGTCGTCTCCGACAGGAAGGACGATGCGCGCCGCGGCGGCGAAGTCGGCGAGCAGCAGTCGCAGCTGTGCGGGGTCGCTTCCGGCGTCCTCGGGGTGCCACTGCACGCCGACGACCCAGCCGGCATCCTTTCCGGTGTCCCGGCCCTCGATCGCCTCGATGACGCCGTCGGGCGCGGTCGCGCTCACGACGAGGCCCTCGCCGAGCGCGTCGACGGCCTGATGGTGGCCGGAGCGCACGTCGCGCGTGCCGGTGCCGAGCACCGCGGCGAGGCGCGTGCCGGGGCGGACCGCGACCGGGTGGGTCACCATGTCCTGGTTCGGTTCGCGGTGGATGCCCGCCCCGAGGTCCTGCACGAGAGTGCCGCCGCGCACCACGTTCAACAGCTGAGTGCCGCGGCAGATCGTGAACACCGGCACGCCCCGCTCGAGCGCTTCGCGCAGGAGGGCCGCCTCGAACGCGTCGGCTGCGGCGTCGGCGGAGTCCATCCACGCTCCGGCGGGGGTCGCGCCGTAGAGGGAGGGGTCGACGTCGGCGCCGCCGAGCACGATCACGCCGTGCGCCGTCGCGAGGAGGTCGTGCGCGTCACTGTGAGGTGCGGCGGCGTTCACCCACCGCGCCTCGAGACCCGCCTCGGCGATCGCGGTCGCGGCCCCCGCGGCGAGGACGCGGAGCTCGTCGGCGAAGGCGGCATCGTGCCGCGGGGTCTCGCTGGAGTACGAGACGATGACAGGGATCGGGCCGTTCACGAGCACAGCATACGGCCGGCGGGAACGCTGCTCAGGCGACCCCGGACTCGAGCATCTCCTCCTGCGCGGCGAGGTAGCCGGCGTACCCGCCAGGGGTGCGTCCGACGAAGCGGCCGGAGGTCATGACCTCCGCGACGTCGGAGGCGGTCAGGACGAACCCCGCGGCACGCGCGGCGGCGACGAACGTGACGTCCTCGTGCTCGGGCACCTCGGCGAAGCCGCCGACGTGGCGGTAGACGCCGGCGCGGAAGCCGAGGTTCGCGCCGTGCACGTGTCCGTTGGGACGTCCGGGCGTGTGCGTGGCACGCCAGTGGTCGACGTGACGGAGGGTCAGATCGGCGAAGTCGGGCCGGACGGTGCCGATCATGACGTCGGATCCGCCGGCCGAGAGGGCCACCTGGTGGGTGATCCAGTTGCCGGGGACGATTGAGTCGGCGTCAGTGTGGGCGACCCACGCACGGGTCTCTTCGTCGGCGTGGCGGAGAGCGGCATCCGTTCCGATGCGACGCGCGCGCCCCACGCGGCCGGCGTCGATCTCGATGATCTCGACCGGGTACCGGCGGGCGATGAGGGCTGAGCGGTCGGTGCACGCGTCGAGGACGACGACGGTGTGGACGTCGATGCCGAGCGCGCACGCGCGGGCGCTCGCTCCCTGCACCGCGTCAAGGCACGACTGCAGGAGGTCTTCCTCGTTGTGGACGGGGACGACGACGTGGACGGAGGTCGCGATCACGGCAGCATTCCCATCTCTTGCGCGACCGACCGGGCGGGGTACGGACTGAAGACCTCGAGCACGAAGTCCTTCTCGATGTGCACCGCGACGCTCTGCCATCGGCTGTTCGCGCGCAGTCGTTCGTGGACTTCATCGCCCCCGGTGGGGTTCTCGGGCATCGGATGCCGCCAATGGCATGCGATCAGGTGACCAGTGGGCGCGAGGCTCTGCGTGATGCGGTCGATCGCGGTGTCGAGGTCGGCGACGTTCCAGAAGTAGCCGATCTCGGAGAGCAGGACGAGGTCGTACTCTCCGTCGGGCCATTCGTGCGGGAGCGCCGCGGTCTGCAGCGTGACGTTGTCGCGACCGGCGAGTTCTCGCGCGGCGGCCGTGAGAGCCTCCTCGGCGAAGTCGACGGCGACGAGGTGCGCGCAGCGGTCGGCGAGGCGCGAGGTGAGGATGCCGGTTGCGCAGCCGAGCTCGAGCCCTGCGCCGTACGTCGCGCGCGGGAGGGTGGCGAGGAGGAGTTCGCGCTTGCGCTGCTCGTACCAGCTCGAGCGGAAGCCCCAGGGGTCGTCGTGGGTGGCGAAGAACCGCTCGAAGTGGGAGCGCGGCGTCGACGCGGCGGCTTCGCGTGAGACGGATTCGGGGCGAATGAGGATCTCCTGGTAGCGGGCGAAGTGCTCCTGCATCCCGTCGTGGACGATCGCTTCATCGCCGGAAGCGTCCGAAAGGGGCCGGAGCTGGCTGTCGTGGACGGCGAGGGCGCGGCGCTTGGCGTCGTGCACGGCGTCGTCGAGAGTGACGACTTCCGCGCGGTCCCACGGCACGTCGGCGGGGGTGCCCCAGTGCCAGAGCCAGATCGGGTACCCGCGGACGGTCGCGCCGGCCTCGGTCGCGACGCGTTCGGCGAGCGCGCCGACGATGCGGTGGTCGCGATGGCCGTCGCCGGTCCACGGGGATGCCACGAGGATGCGGTGGGGTGCGGCATCCGTCATCCCGGTGAGTGCGGCGATCTCTTCCTGTAGGGCAGCGGTGAGGTCGTCTTCGTGGTCACCGAGGGTGCCGTCGGGGAGATGTAGCAGGCGGAGGGTGGCGGTGGGCGCGACGACGCCCAGGGCGTCGCGCACTTCGGTCTGCCGCCGCGCGGCGAGGTCGGCCGGGGTGTGGGTGGGCGAGTCGGGGTGGGAGTTCTCACCGTCGGTGGCGACGACGACGCGGATCGGGATGCCGCGCTGCGCGACGGTGTGCACGAGCCCGGCGACACCGAGGGTCTCGTCGTCGGGGTGGGCGGCGATGATGAGGAGCGCGTCGATGTCGAGGGACACCTCGGGCAGGGTGCGCGCGGCAAGCGCCGTGCGCCATTCGGATTCGGGGGTTCCGGGGTCGCGATGGTCGAAGGTCACCACCCGGACTCCCCCGCGGTGGTCTCGTCGCGCTCGGCTCGCCGCCGAACGAGGTCGCGCCCGAGGCGGGCGAGGTCGCGTTCAGCATGGTGCTGGCGGAGGTAGAGGTGCAGGTCGGCGACCCGGCGGGCGTGCGCGTCGTCGGCGACGAGCGGGGCCGGCCCGAGCGCGTGGTCGGCGGTGTGCAAGACGGTTTCGGCGGCGTCGGCGACGATGGTGCGGACGCGCGCAGCAAGGATCGCGCGGTCGATCGCGTCGCCTTCCGATGACCGGGCGGTCGCGTCGGCGAGGGTGGTGCGGGCGGCCCATTGGGCGGCATCCGCTCGTCCGAGGTGGACGCGGGCGAGCTGGTCGGCGCGGTCGGTGGAGGCGGCGTCGGCGAGAGCGTCGAGGATGCCGGCAGCGCCACCCCACCAGGTGGCGGCGACGCCCATGCCGCCGGTGGCGAATCCGGGGCGGGCGAGGTACCAGCCGGCGTCGCCGACGGGGACGGCCGGGGCGGCGGCGAGGTCGATGGGTGCGCTGACGATGTGCGGGAGACCGCGGGCGTGCCAGGGTCCGTCGTGCACGTGCACCTCGGGGCGGCGGAGCGCGATCGCGAAGAGGCCGCGGTTGTCGTCGTCGATCCAGGCGGTGACGAGGGCGTGGGTGAGGTGGGCGGCGAGGGAACACCAGGGTTTGGTGCCGGTGAGGGTCCACCCGGTCGTGCGGCTGGCGGTGAGGCGGACACCCGGCCCTTCGGCGGCGAATACGCCCCACGTCGAGGTGGTGTCGACGTCGAGGGGGCGGAGGTCGGGGGCGATGCCGTCGTCCCATGCCTCGGCGAGAATGCGCTGCGCGTCGACGTGCGGTTCGAGGACGCGGCCGGCCGCGACGTCGAGCGCGGCGGTGGAGGCGAGGAGTTGCCAGACGGTGTCGACGGATGCGGTGGCCGCACCGGTGTCGCGCGTCGCATCGCGCGCCCAGGCGAGGGTCGCCTCGACGTCGGTGCCGAATCCGGGGATCCGGCGGGCGGCGTCGATGGCGTCGACGACCGCTGGTTCGGTGTCTTCGCCCGGGAAGAGCGGGGACGGGACGCGAGGGAGGGCCCGTGTGCGGGCGGCGGAGAGGGGCACGGTCGCATCATCACCCCGTCCGGACGAAACGCGCGCGGGGGTTGCTTTCGTCCGCTGAGGCCTGCTAGGGCGTGTTGCTAAACCCTTGAGTGCTGCGTGGGTGAGTCTTGAGGGTGTGTCGCGTGATGTGATCTCTGATGACGCGTGGGCTGTGATCGGGCCGCTGTTCCCGACTGCGAAGTCGACGGGGCGGCCTCCGGTGGATCGGCGAACAGTAGTCGAGGCGACGGCGTGGCGGTTCCGGACCGGCGCGCCGTGGCGCGACGTGCCCGAGCGGTTCGGTAACTGGAACACGATCTACAAGAACTTCAACCGGTGGTCCGAACAGGGTGTGTGGGCGCGGGTTCTAGAGAAGACGCAGTCTCTCGCGCAGCAGTCCGGGGATCTGGACTGGGTAGCGTCGATCGACTCCACGATCGTGCGAGTGCACCAGCATGGCGCGACCCTTCCTCGCGCCACAGGGGGCACTGTCGAACTACAAGAAGTTCGGTGACGAACCGCTCGATCATGCGATCGGGCGTTCCCGTGGCGGGTTTACGACGAAGAATCACCTGGTGTGCGACGGGCAGGGCAGAGCTCTCGCGTTCATCCTCACGCCGGGACAGACCGCGGACACCAGCATGCTGGCCACGACGCTCGACGAGATCCACGTTCCGGGCGCGAGGGGCAGGCCACGATCCCGGCCGGACCGGGTCCTGGCGGACAAGGGCTACCCGTCCAAAGCGAACCGGGCCTGGCTACGCGAACGAGGGATCGCAGCGACCATCCCGGAACGCGACGACCAGATCGCGCACCGCCGCAGGAAGCGGGGCCGGCCGATCGACTTCGGCGACGAGCAACGCGTGCGCTACCGCGGCCGCAACGTCGTCGAACGGTGCTTCAACAAGCTCAAGCAGTGGCGCGGGATCGCGATGCGCTCAGACAAGACCGCCCGCAACTACCACGCTGGCCTCTGCCTCGCCGCGACACTCCATTGGGTCACCAGCAGCGCGCACAACGCTCCTTAGGTGCCGGAGAGCGCACCGAACGAGAGGGCAAGGAGTTCGTCTGGCGACCGAGTCTCTCCGGCTATCGCCCAGGCGTTAAGGGCTGCCTCGAAGCAAGCGATTGCGCACTGCACGACAGCGTATGCGCGCAGGTCGGCATCCGCGCCACCAATGCGACGCGCCACGATCGGCGTGAGCGTGCTCGCCCAGCCGAGGTGCTTCTCGAGGTTGCGTGCACGAAGCGAGGGGGCGCTGTTGAGAACGCGCATCCCACGCTTCTGCCGCTCCCCGCTCATGTCGGACATGGCCAGGAGCGCGCTGAACGCGTGCCGCAGAGACTCCCAGACAGGCTCGTTGACCGGCCGGTTCTCGAGGGTGTCGCGGACGAGGACGCCCCACGGTTCGGTGTCGCCGAGGATCGCGTCTTCCTTGGCCGGAAAGTAGCGGTTGAAGCTGCGTGTTGAGATCCCGGCGGCCGCCGCGATCTGCTCGACGGTCACCTCGTCGAAGCCGTGCTCAGCGAAAAGGTCGAGGGCCGCCTCGGCGATCTGCGCGCGCACAGCTGCGCGCGTCTGCTCGCGCAGGGACGGCGGGGGTGCGGCACTCATCATGCAGTCAGCATACCGCGCATACTTGTCTGAGTCAGACAGTTATGGCGTAGACTGTCGCTTCGTGAAGGGATCAACCATGGAATCACGCAAACTCGGCCGGCAAGGCCTCGAGGTCTCGGCCATCGGCTACGGCGCGATGGGAACGGCCGCGGGCTACGGACCCTCCGACGACACGGAGTCGATCGCCGCGATCCGCACCGCGCACGAGCTGGGAGTCACGCTCTTCGACACCGCAGAGATGTATGGCTGGGGCACCGGCGAGCAGCTGCTCGGGACGGCGCTCGCGCCGATCCGTGATGACGTGGTCATCGCCACGAAGTTCGGCCTGACCCCGGAGGGAGGCATGAACTCGCGCCCCGACCACATCCGTGAGGTCGTCGAGAACAGCCTCCGCAACCTGAACGTTGACACGATCGACGTCCTCTACCAGCACCGCTCCGACCCCGACGTGCCGATCGAGGATGTCGTCGGCGTCATGCAGGGGTTCGTCCAGGCCGGCAAGGTCAAGTACCTCGGCCTGTCCGAAGCCGACGGCGAAACTATCCGTCGCGCGCACGCAGTGCACCCCATCTCCGTACTGCAGTCCGAGTACTCCATCTTCGCCCACGACGCCGAGCCGGTACTGCCCGTGATCGAGGAACTCGGCATCGGCCTCGTCGCATACTCGCCGCTCGCGCGCGGGTTCCTTGCCGCACCCCCGAAGCCGCGCACCGAGTACGCCGCCGACGACTTCCGCCAGTATCTCGGCTGGTGGGCGCCCGCCAACTTCGACGCGAACGCCGCGCTGTCCAACGAACTTCGCGCGTTCGCCGCCGAAAAGGGCACAACGCTCTCCAAACTGGCGCTGGCGTGGCTGCTCGCCAAGCGCGACTACATCGTGCCCATCCCCGGCTCCCGCAACCCGGCCCGCGTCGCGGACAACATCGCTGCCTCGGACCTGCACCTCAGCACCACCGACCTCGCGCGCATCGACGCGATCGCACCCAACGGCGCGGTCGGCAGCCGCAACTACGGATGACGTGCACATAAGGATTGAAGCCGGGGCACCGCACCACACGGTGACCCGGCTTCAATCATCTCCAACACGGCCTCCGAGGGGATTTCCTGCGACGACCCCTACTTCGCCACCGATTCCACCGGATCAATTCCGGGGTTTGGCAACACGCCCTAGGTCGCCGGCGGAACGGATGGCGGCAGGTTGCGTCGCTCGCGGATCTCCTTGGCGAACTGGATACCGCCCGCGGCGATGACGAGAAGGCCGGCGACGAAGAGCAGGATGCGAACCCAGGCTGCGGCATCCGGGAACATGAGTCCGGGCATGACGAAGATGAAGGTCGCGGCGATGAAGTACCAGACCGCGACCTGCTGGGGCGGTTCTTCGGGCGGCTGCGGCTGCGGCAAACCCGGCTGGTGCGGCGGCGGGGGCGCGGGCGTGTTGTCCATGTCGGTACCTCCTGAACGGGCCACGTTACGGATGCCCTGGTGCGCGGCGCCTCCCCCGCGCGACGGAGATCTCGAAACGCGCGGGCTGCTCCGACACACTGGGGAGGTCGCGCACGTCGATCGGGCGAACAGAGGAGAGCTCCGATGAAGTATCTGATCCTGATCCACAACAGTCCCGCGGTGATCGAACTGTTCGGCGATATGAGCGAGGAGGAGCGGTCGGCGGCGTTCCAGGTCTATTGGGATGTCGAGGCCGATCTGCAGGCGAGCGGGGAGCTCGTCGATTCGTCGGCGCTCGACACCGATGCGCAGAAGTCGGTGATGCGGGGCGCGGACGGTGCGGTGATCACCGATGCTCCGCGGCCGGAGGTGGCGGAAGTCGTGTCGGGCTACTACCTCGTGGACGTGGCCGATGAGGCGCGGGCTGCGGAGATCGCGGCGCGGTTCCCCGAGGCGGTCGTGACTGGAGGGATGCGTATCGCGCGAATCTGGACCGAGGCGGACTTCGCCGAGAACACGTGAGCGGCGACGGTCATGGACGCGCGCCGGATGCGGGTGTGACCCCGTTCGGGGCTCTCCATCATGTCGAGGTGCAGGTGGCGGACCTCGAGCGCGCCATCCCCGGGTGGGAGTGGCTGCTCGGCGAGCTCGGGTATGAGCCGTTCCAGCGGTGGGAGGGCGGGCGCAGCTGGAGACTCGGCGCGACGTACATCGTGGTGGCGCGGGCGCCGCGCGAGGGTTCCCATGATCGACGGATGCCGGGGCTCAGCCATCTGGCTTTCCACGCCGGGTCGGCGGCATCGGTGGAGCGGCTCTGGCGGCTGGCTCCGTCGCACGGATGGACGCACCTCTATACGGACCGGCATCCTTTCGCCGGTGGGGAGGGTCACTACGCCGCGTTCATAGAAGACGCTGAGCGCTTCAAGGTCGAGTTGGTGGCGACGGATGCCGAGTCGGTTTCGGCCGCGCGGTTGGGCGCGACCTGAACACGCCTGCCGTGCGAAGAAAGAGAGATTCGAAGCCGATTTCGGCTTAGAACGGTGCGGGGTCGGGCGGCGGTGCGCCGCCGCTCCCGTCCGGGGGTGGTGCCCCACCTCCGGACGGCATGAACCGCACCAGTGGCGCCGGTGGGTGGTCGATGTAGACCCTGCCGGTGGGTGAGGTCCATTCCAGGATCCCGCCGCCGAGTTGGCGGACACCCCACGAGGTGAATTGCTTCATCGAGTGGTGTCTTTGACAGAGGTGGCAGAGGTTCCGGATGTCGGTCGGGCCGCCGAGGGCGTAGTCGAAGGTGTGGTCGAGTTCGCAGCGGATCGCGGGGCGGCGGCAGCCGGGGAACCGGCAGTGCCGGTCGCGTGCCCGGAGGAGTCTCGCCATCGACGCGGTGCGACGGTAGGAGTCGGTGCACAGCACCTGCCCCGACACCGGGTGGACCACCAGACGCTCCCACGACGCGACGGCGCCCGCCAACGCTCGGGCGGTGGCCGGGTCGATCGGCGCCGACCCGACGAGGTCGACTGTCGTGGTGTCGTTCGCCGGGTCATTGTCCTTCCCCACGAGAGCGAGGGCGGGGACGACGACCTGCACTTTCGCGCGGATCATCCCCAAGGTCCCGTTCCCGTCCCCGTCGATGGTGGGGTCTGCGAGGGGGGACCCGGTGAGGAGCATGTCGCAGAGGATGTCCGCGCGGATCTGGTCGCGGGTTCTGCCGTCGGGGTCGGCGTCGATGATGGTGGAGGCCTGTTCGTTGAGCCGGTCATCGATCGCTGCGGCGAGGATCTCGGGGACGCAGGCGATGAGAGCAGACATCCCGTCGCCGACGGACTGTCGCCCGACCCGACGGTCCTTCCGGGCGTCGATGTGACGCTCCGCCAGGGTCCGCGGGTGCAGCTCCTGCGCCAGGTGGTCGAGGCGATCCTTCACCCGCCCGACCGATTGACCCACGCACATCTCCGCGGCCTGGGCATCGAACTCCGCTCGCGCATCGCGGGGCAGCACCGTCCCGCACCGCAGCACCGCGGTCGCGTGGCCGCGGGTGATCCGTCCCGCCTCCCATGCCGAAAGCGTGGCGGGGTAGCACTCGACCCACTCCACCGCCTGGTTGATCTGGACCTGCATCGACCGGTCGGTGGTGAACGTCACCCCGGCAAGCTCTGCTGCGACCGAGCGGTAGACCATCTCCTGCGACCGCACCGACGCCGACTGACGCCGCGCCACCCGCTCCGCGATCGCACCCGCCCGAGCCTGGTTCCGGACGTTCTCAACCTCGATCGCACCGAGCGCCGGGGTGATCCGCTCGGCGGCGCACGCGACCTCATCCAGTTCCGCGAGTTCATCCTCGCTGAACTCGACCAACCGGCTGGTATTCATGTTCGAATACTAGCGACTACCTCCGACATTCGCCTAGCACTTTTCAGCGAGATTGCATCTTCCGGCCGAGACTGCATCCCGCCGACAAGACTGTGCTCCTCGCACCGCGACGCCTCCGAACCGCGCGCCACCGACGGAGGAATCCCATGCGCTCTTCGAGGGCGCGCTCCCCCGCGACCCGCGACCTCACACCCCCGGGCGGATCATCAGCTCCGGAATCTGCGCATCCCGCGGCACGTCGAGCACCGTCAGCATCGCGGTGACGACCGACTCCGGATCGATGAACGCTCCCGGGTCGTACGCGGCGCCCTCCTGCTCGTGCACGCGCTCCTGCATCGGCGTCGCCGTGCGGCCGGGGAACACCGACGACACCCGCACACCGTGCGCCGCCTCCTCCTGCCGAAGCGAGTCGGCGAGCGCCTTCAGACCGTGCTTGGATGCCGCGTACGCCGACCACTCCGGAGACGCGCGCAGCCCCGCACCGGAATTCACGAACAGCACCTGCCCCTTCACCGCACGCAGCGCCGGCAGCAGCAGACGCGTCAGCTCGGCGGGCCCGGTGAGGTTGACGTTCAGCTGCCACTCCCACGACGACACCGGCAGCTCGCCGACGGGCCCCAGGTCGACCACCCCGGCAGCGTGGATCAACGCGTCGATGCGGTCCGGCAGCCGCTCTTCCGCCGCGGCCTGAGACATCGCGGCGGCGAGCGCTGCCGGAACAGCGAGGTCGGCGACAACGGCGACGGATCCCGGATGCCGCTCCTCGAGCTCGCGCGCCCGCTCGGCTCTCCGCGCGATGAGGACGAGATCGTCGCCCCGATCGCGCAGCCGCGTCGCAAGCGCTGCGCCGATTCCCGAACCGGCACCGGTCAGTACATGAAGAGCCATGCCCTCATGCTCGCACGCGGCACCAGCGCGCGCCCATCAGCCGACCCGCCCACAACCGCCCGACTACAGGAACCCGTCGATCGCCTCTCGCGTGAGCTCCATCTCGATCGGGCCGCCGTGCCCTTCGCTCTCGACGATCTCGAGTCGACTGCCCGGCCACGTACGGTGCAGGCGCCATGGGGTGATGGCCGGCCCGCTCACGTCCCGACGTCCGTGGATCAGCACCCCCGGGATGCCGGCGAGCTTGCCGGCCCGCTCGAGGACGGCATCCGCACCGCGCAGAAAGCAGTCGTTCGCCCAGTAGTGGGTGACGAGGGTGGCGAAGTTCTCACGGGTGCGGGCATCCTCGTGCAGCGGGCCGGGCTGCCATGCGGGGTCGAGCGAGATGTGCGTGGACTCCCACCGATCCCAGCGATCCGCCGCAGCCGCGCGGGTGGCGGCATCCGGGCTCCGCATCAATCGTGCATAGTGCTCGACGACCCGCACGCCCACCGGAACCTCGCGCGCGAACTCATCCCACGCCTCGGGGAAGATCGCTCCGACGCCCTCCGTGATCCAGTCGATCTCGGACCGGGCGCCGGTGGTCACGGCGGTCAGCACGATCTCGGTTACGCGTGTGGGGTGCGCGAGCGCGTAGGCCAGCGCGAGCGTCGACCCCCACGACACCCCGTGGAGCAGCCACGCGTCGATACCGAGATGTTCCCGCAGCGCTTCGAGGTCATCGAGCAGCGTCTGCGTCGTGTTCTCGTCGAGGCGGTCGAGATCATCGATCGCCCATGGCGTGCTCCGCCCACACCCCCGCTGATCGACGCCGACGATGAGGTGCGCGGCGGGGTCGAAGCGACGCCGGTATCCGCCCTGCCCCAGCCCGCCGCCGGGCCCACCGTGCAGGTAGATCGCGGGCTTGCCCTGCGGGTTGCCGGACGTCTCCCAGTACAGCTCGACCCCGCCCGGGCGACGGAGCCTGCCGGTCGCGAACGGCTCGATCGGAGGATGCACCGTCGCAGACTACTCCGGCGCCATCGCCGCGACCCCGGGACATTCCTCGCAACGGATGCCGCACACCACCCCGCCGAACCCGGCAACGCAGCGGTGCCCGGCGCGAACCTCCCCGCGCCGGGCACCACCACACCCAACGCCCCGGCTAGATCACCAGCCCGAGCGCCCACGGTCCGATGAGCACCGTGAAGAGGGTGATGAGGATCGCGCCGACGATGTTGAGCACCAGTCCGCCGCGGACCATCTCGATGATCTTCACCTGTCCAGACGCGAAGACGATCGCGTTCGGCGGAGTGCCGACGGGGAGCGTGAACGCGCACGTCGCAGCCAGAGCCGCGGGGATCAGCAGCGTCATCGGGTCGACGCCGACCCCAATGGCCACCCCACCCAGGATCAGGATGAACGTCGCCGCCGTGGCGGTGTTGCTCGTGATCTCGGTGAGGAACAGTACCAGGATGCCGGCGCCGATGGCGACGACGGTGTCGTCGAAGATGCCGAGCCACGGCATCCGCTCTCCGAGGTCTCCGATACCCGAGAGCAGACCCGGGACGATCCAGAAGAACGCGGCGAGGAGGAAGACCGCGAGCACGGTCTTCTCGCCCTGGCTGGTCGGGCCGAGCTTGGCGATCTCGTCGTTCAGTCGGGCATAGGCCGACTGCCCTTACGTGTAGAGACATGTCTCGTCCGATATACCGATCCCTCAGCGGGATGCGAAAGCTCACGGTGAAACATGCCGCCGCGGGTACGATCCAGTCCGTCCAACAGACCCACCACTCCTCGACAGCCCGGGGCCACACCACCGGGATCAGTCCCCAGAATGCCAGGAAGCTCAACGAGCCCATCCACACGATCCGATCCCCGAGCGATCCCGACGTTGCGGTACCTTGCAAGCATGGCGTCCACCGAGAGTCCGGCGCATCCGCCGCAGGGGCGGGCGAGGAACGCGCGCGTTCTACTCGTCATCGCGTCGGGGGCGGTCATCGCCTCATTCGCAGTAACGGCTGCCGCCGCGGCCGCGCCGTCGCCATGGCGGTCTCAAGCCGAACTCGCCGGTATGGGTGCGCTGTGGGTCATCGCTATCGGGACGGTCGTGGTGTGGCGGCGGTACGATTCGCTCGCTGGCATCGGCCTGCGTCGCGTCGGCGGGCGGGATGTGCTCATCGCGTTCGCATCCGGTGTCGTGCTCATGCTCGCGGTGCCGGCACTCGCCTGGCTGGCCACGACGGTCACTGCGGACGGGGTGGGGCTGGTCGAGTCAGCTACCGCTCGTCCGGCGCAGCTCGTCGTGCTGGGCGTGCTGACGGCGGCGGTCACGGAGGAGGTCGTGTTCCGCGGGGCAGCGATGGGCGCGCTCGCACGCGCGGGTGCAGTGCGGTTCTGGCAAGTAGCAGTGCCAGCAGTGCTGTTCACGGCGACGCATGTGGCGTGGTCTCCCGCTCACACACTCTTCGTTGTGCTGCCGCTGAGCGTTGCGCTGGGGTGCCTCTACTTGTGGCGGCGGAGCCTACCTGTCACGATGCTCGCGCACCTCATCATCGATGCACCGCTCGTCGTCTTCGCGCTGGCGGCGTGACACCGCGTGCTCGCGTCGGCCCATTCCGCGCGTCTGTGGGTGAGGACCGCGCGAGAGTGCATGTTCCTCAAGCGCCACTGACCAGACCGTTCCCGTAGAGGGATCCAGCTGCGGACGCACCCGCGCGTGCCCACGAGGTGGTCTGGCCGAGAATCACTCCGGGGCTTAGCCTCGACCTATGGCCTCCACACAGCACCGCACTCGGACGACGATGTCGGTCCTCGTCGGTCTGGCAGGTGTGGCCGCGGTCTCCGTCGTCGTATTCTTCGTGTCTCGTTGGCTCTCGGTTGGGATCTTTGCCGCTTGGAACCGATGGCAGCCGGGTCTGCCGCACAGATAGGTGACGGCTTCTAGTCACGCCGCGAGGGCGACGTCGGTGTTCATGATTGCTTCGTACTCGACCGGGGTCAACCCATGGAGCCGCTTCTGCCGGCGGCGTCGGTGGTAGGTGCGTTCGATCCAGGTCACGATGGCGATGCGGAGCTCGTCGCGGGTGGCCCAGGTGCGCCGGTTGAGGACGTTCTGCAGCAGGCTGAAGACCGATTCCATCGCCGCGGTGTCGCCCGCCGCGCCGACGCGGCCCATTGATCCGATCATCCCGTGGTGGTGCAGGGTGCGGACCATCTTCCTCGCGCGGAACCGAGATCCTCTGTCGGTGTGGACCACGCAGCCGGCGACGTTCCCGCGCCGTGCGACGGCGCTGTTGACCGCGTCGACCGCGAGGCGGGCCTTCATCCGGTCGCTGATCGAGTACCCCACGATCCGGCCCGAGAACACGTCCTTGATCGCGCAAATCCGCGGCGGCTTCCTCACGGCGGCCCTCGGGGTGGTGCTCATGGCACTGCCGGTCGACACGGACGTGTTCGCCCTCATCGGCCTGACCGTCGCCGGCCTCGGCTGCGCGCCCATCTACCCCGCGATCATCCACTCCACGCCGGTGAACTTCGGCCGCCGCAACTCGCAGGCGATCATCGGCATCCAGATGGCCTCCGCGTACACCGGGTCGACCCTCGCCCCGCCGCTGTTCGGCGCCCTGTCGGCCTGGCTCGGCCTCTGGACCTTCCCGCTCTTCCTCGCCGTGCTCGTACTCCTCGGCATCGTCATGTCGGAGCGCGTGAACCGCCGCATCCCGGTCGCGGTCGACGCGTAGGTCGGTGCGCGGGCGCGGGTCGCTGCCGCGGGTCGCTGCTGCCGTGGGTGACCGCCGCCGGCACGACCCGGCCGAGTGCGCATCCGTTTCGTGAGGGAGTATCCGATCGGGTGCGCACTCGCGGAACGGGTGCGCGATCGGGGCGGATGCGGGTCAGTCGGCCTCGGTGACCGCGTACTCGCGGGCGATCCCGGCGGTCGCGCGACCCCACTCACTCGCAGCGACCCGTGCCTGGTGCGCGTCGAAGGCGGCACGGTCGGCGAAGCGCTCGGCGACCTCCCACACCAGCGGATCGGCGGTCGCCGTGACCTCGAACCGCAGGCACCCCGGCTCAGCACGGCTCAGCGCGGTGTGCAGTGGCAACTGCCGCACAACGGTGGCGGCAGCATCCGTGTCCGCGCAGACGAGACGTCCGCGAAGTTCGACCTGGCCCATCCGTCGAGCGTACGCGGCCGAGCACCCGCACCCACACCCAACTGCATGCGGTCTCGGGCGATGGATGCGGTCTCGGCGGTGTGCGGAACAGCGACCCCCGAAGGGCGCACCCACCCCGCCCGAGTGCGCATCCGTTTCGTGAGGGAGTATCCGATCGGGTGCGCGCTCACGAAACGGGTGCGCGCTGGCGAACGGTCGCGCCGTGCACGCGCCGGGTACACAGGGGCGCGGCATCCGTCTACCCTCGGATGAATGAGCGACGAGGCACCGAGGCTGCTCTCGGGCGGGAACCCGCAGATCCCGAAAGGCGACGGCGATGGGCCCGTGCAGGCGTACATCGCGGCGATGCCGGAGTGGAAGAGCGACATCGGGCGGACACTCGACCGGCTCATCACCGAGAGCATCCCCGACGTCCGCAAGGCCGTGAAGTGGAACCAGCCGTTCTACGGCACGGACGGCGAGACGTGGCTGCTGAGCTTCCGCTGCTTCACGAAGTACGTGCAGATCGCGTTCCACCGCGGCACGTCGCTCACCCCGGAACCCCCGAAGGCGTCGAAGCACCCCGCGGTGCGCTATCTCGACATCCGCGAGACGGACGACCTCGACGAGGCGCAGCTGCGCTCGTGGTTCGAGCAGAGCGGGAAGCTCGCCGGCGAGAAGCTCTGAGCCGGCACGGCGGCACCGCCGGACGCCACCGCAGGCAGGACGGAGCCGCTACGGTATGGCCGTGCCGTTCGCCCTCGCCTTCACCGTCGTCCTCGGTCTGCTCGCGGTATTCCAGCTCGCGCTCGCGCTCGGCGCACCGCTCGGCCACTTCGCGTGGGGCGGCAAGGACCGCGTCCTCCCCGCCGGCAGACGTGTCGCGAGCCTGGTCGCGATCCTCGTCTACGCCGTCATGGCGCTCATCGCGTGGGACCGTGCCGTCCCTGATCCAGCAACGCATGTCGCTCGACCGTCAGCGCCTCCGGGCCCGCTGAATGCTGTTGTGGGGATTCGCGTTGGTGTACTTCGGCGTCACTCTCCACTTGAGTGCATCCAACTGGTTCGCCGTACCGTACTTGCTGTTCCCGCTGGTGGTCGTCGCGTTCGGCATCATTCGCGTTCGGACCGCCCGACGCGATCGGACCGCCTTCGAGGCCGAGCACGGCCCCGACGCCGGCAAGCAAGGCCCCGTCCACTGAACTGCCGGCTTGGAATCGCTCGTGCCCGACCTCCCGCTGATGGTCGACGAAGGGCGCCGACGTCAGCGCCATACTGCTGAGATGGAAAGCGATGCGAAGCCCCTTGCCGCGTCACGGCGGTCTCGCTTCGCTATCCCCAGCCTCGCCATCGGCGGCATCCTGATCCTGGCCGGCGTCGTCGGTGCCATGGCGCCATTGATGACGCGAGACGCGTCAGCGTGCGTCTACAACATCCAGCCTCCGGCGGACTTCACCGCGAGGTACCAAGAGGGCATTACGGCGACCGGCGAGATGATCTCCCTGCTCCCCTTCGGCGCGCAGTGCTCGTACCTAGCCCCGTCGACCGGCGAAACCGCTCTTTCCGTCGTTCCGCTTTGGCCGACCATCAGCGTGCTCGGCGGAGTTGCCGGCATCGCCCTGGGCGCAACAACCCTCGCCGTGCCCCGCCGGGCGGGCTAACGTCAGCACGGCCGCCTCCTTCGTCACTCGACTTCGAAGCGCACCCACCGGCACCCGAGGCTCCCTACCCCGCGACGGCCACCCGCACCGCGTCGACGATCTGCTCCTGCGCCTCACGCCCGGCACGCGTCGGCACGAGCGGATACACGTGCACCTGCCCGGCCTCCTCGCGGAGCTCGAACGACACCCCCGCCGCGCGCGCCTTCTCGGCGAGCACGTGCGCGTCGGGGTTCAGAACGTCGCGCGTCCCGGTGAACACGGTGATCGGGCCGAGTCCGGCGAGGTCTCCGAACAAGGGACTCACCACCGGATCCAGCAGGTCCAGGTCCCCGCGCCAACACTCGGCGAGAACCTTCCCTCCCGGGGTGCCGAGCCACGGATCGGTCGGCTGCACGATCGGGATGCGGGGGTTGCTCCACGACAGATCCAGCGCGGGTGAGATGAGGATCGACTGCGGCAGCACCACGCCCTCATCGCGCAGGGTGAGCGCGGCTGACAGGGCGATCTGACCGCCCGCAGAATCCCCCGCGAGGCACGTCGCCCCGTACGTCTCGATGCTCCCCCGCACGAGGGCGACGACGCCGTCCCGCACCTCCTGCGCTGTCCCGAACGGCACGAGCGGATAGATCGGAACCACGACCGCCACCGACGCCTCCGCCGCGACGCGCGCCGCGAGATGCCAGTGCTGGGCCGCGATCTCGTTGACCCATCCCCCACCGTGCACGTACACGACGGCTCCGCGCACCATCGGCGGCAGGATCGTGTACACCGGCCACCCGTCGACCTGTTCCACATCGACGCGGATGCCGCTCCGCAACCGCCCCGGAGGCCCGTACGGCACCGGCCGCACCTCTCGCTCCCGGATCCGCCGGCGCGCCCCCTCCGCGGTGACGAACGTGCGATTCGCGCGCATGAGCCGCAGGAGTACCGGGACGACGGCGTCGGGGAGGACGAGGTTCACCGCCCCAGCATCACACGAGTCGGATTTCGCGGGGTACTACCGGGTCCGCTCCGTGGCGTACGGGTTCAGACCTGCGAGAGAGCGGCGGGCTCCACGACGGTGACGATCGTCGAGGCCAGCCCCACGAGGCGCGGATCCGCGGTTGCGAGAGCGTCCGCTTGCAGCTTCGCGACGGAGATGTACTCGGCGTCGCGAAGCTCCGCCCAATCGTGTTCGCGCGCGAGGTTCCAGGCGGTGCGCCGGGAGACCCGGTCGCCGAGCAGACGGATCTTCGTCTCGGTGGCGCGCGTGTGGACCGCGAGCGCATCCTTCTCGTCGCGAGAACCGTCGCGGACCTCGGCGAGGAGAAGTTCTAGGAGGTCCGGCAGTATCCGATTGGGCGCGACAAGGGTGTGGGTGGGCACGACGACACGATCGCCGGAGGCGATCAACAGCAAGGTCGAGGCGTCGATTCCGTATCGCATCGGCGCCACGCTACTCCGACCGCACGACATCACTCACGACGAGGCGGGCATCACGCGGAAAGCTACAGCGCATCCACCGCCGCGAGGATCTCCGCCGTCTCCGTGCGCTGGGTGTAGTCGACCTTGATGTCCGCGAACGCGACCGTCCGCGCGGCGTCGACGACAATCACCGACGGGAACGGGATCGCCGGGGTGTCATCGGCGTTGCTGTCCTTCACCGCGAAGCCGAGCTGCGTGTGCGCGTCCTGCGCAGCGGCGCTCGGAGCGGTGACGATCCCGAGCGCGCCCGCGAGCGCGTTACCGGGGTCGGAGACGCCGGTATAGCCCAACTCGCCCTTCTCGACGGCGGATGCCGTCCCGTCCGGCGTCTGCGGGCTGATAGCGATCAGGCGCACACCGCGCTCGTCGAGCTCCGGAGCGAGGGTGCGCTGGTAGTGCGCGAGGGTGATGTTGCAGAACGGACACCACGCGCCTCGGTAGAACACCAGCACCGCCGGGCCCGCACCGAGAAGCGACTCGAGGTCGCGCGACTCGCCGCGGACGTCGACGACGGTCGCCGCAGGCAGCGTGTCACCCACCGACACAGCCCCGTCCGGCACGCCACCGGCACGCAGGTCGCTCTGCTCCTCGTCGAAGACGGCGGTCAGCGTCGGGCCGACGGCGTTCGAGAAGCCGGGGACGAAGTCGGCGAACTCCGCGGCGATGGTGTTCGAGGTGGTCATGAGGGCTCCTGTCTCGGAAGTCCCGCCGGCGGTGAGACGCGGCGGAGTCGGGTGTTTCCGATTATTCGGAG
Source organism: Microbacterium aurantiacum (assembly GCF_021654035.1). Lineage (GTDB taxonomy): Bacteria > Actinomycetota > Actinomycetes > Actinomycetales > Microbacteriaceae > Microbacterium > Microbacterium aurantiacum. The sequence goes on along the minus strand of NZ_JAJPDW010000001.1, from coordinate 1,098,464 downwards.
CGGATGCCGGGCCAGGGCGAAATCGCGCAAAGTCCAGTCACGGACGGTAACAATCCGCCCCACGCGACGTCAGCGCCGCTCCCCCGCAGGTCGGTCAGACGGTCGCGAGGAACGCCTTCACCCGCTCCATCATCACCGCGGCCGCCTCCGGGTCGAAGGCCTCGAGCGACGAGTCGGCGAACAGGTGCTGCGCCCCGGGGTAAAGGAACAGCTCGACCGTCGGCGACGAATCGGCGAGCGCGCGAGCCGCGGGCAGGTCCTCCTGGAAGAACTCATCACCCTCCTTGCCGTGGATCTGCGCAGGGAGCCCCGGGGGCCACGCCTCACCGAACTCCGAGACGGGGATGCAGGAGTACATGAGGAGCGCTCCGCGAGCGCCGGGCCGTGTCTGCGCCAGCTGCTGCGCGATCATCACGCCGAACGAGAACCCGGCGTACACGAGGTCGGTGCCGCACTCGTCGGCGAGCGCCACTCCACGCTCGCGCAGCGCATCGAAGCCGATCTCCTGTGCGAACGCGATCCCGTCGTCGATGGTGTCGAAGGTGCGCCCGTCGAAGAGGTCGGGGGTGTGCACGGTGTGCCCCGCGCGCCGGAGGTCATCGGCGAACGCGCGCACCCCGTCGGTGAGCCCCTGGATGTGGTGGAAGATCAGCACCTCGGCCATGCTGAGCATCCTCCCCCATTCACCGCTTTTCGGCAGCCCTCATCCGCTGGCGCTCCGTCCGGTCCTCGGCGTACCACCGCCACCTCGACGGACCGCTCAATGTCCGAGGTCGCGCGTATCTTCGCGGTCAGCCCGTCGACTCGAGTTCTGACCGAATCTCGAGTACGGTTTGACGTGAACTAGGAGCGCAAACATGTCGAACGCATCGTGGAAAGTGGCCGGGCTCTTCGCTGGTATCGGCGGGGTAGAGCTAGGGCTGGAACGCGCTCTTGGCAATCAGATCGAGACCCTGACGTTCTGCGAATGGTGGGAACCCGCGCAAGCAGTCCTTCGCGCGCGTTTCGAGGGCGTACCGATCGACACCGATGTGCGCAACATGAGAAAGCTCCCAGACGGGACGAACCTCGTCACGGCGGGTTTTCCTTGCACCGACCTGTCGCAAGCAGGCAGGACCGCCGGCATCGCCGGCGAGAACTCCGGTCTTGTCGTGAACGTGTTCCGGCTACTGGAGGATGCGCAGGAGCGCACCGGGCATCTGCCGACCCTTCTGATCGAGAACGTCCCGAACATGCTCGCCCTCGATCGCGGCAAGGCTATGAGTTACCTCATCGCCGAGATCGAGCGGCTGGGGTACCCGTGGGCCTACCGCGTAGTCGACTCACGCTTCACAGGCGTTCCTCAGCGACGTCGACGCGTGATCCTGGTCGCGTCGGTCGACTTCGACCCCAAGTCGATCCTCTTCGCAGATGATGCGGGCGATCGATCCGACGACTTCCACGACGACATGTTCGGTTTCTATTGGACCGAAGGGCGCGGCGGCCTCGGTTGGGCACAGGACGCAGTGCCGACACTCAAAGGCGGGTCGACCATCGGGATTCCATCACCGCCGGCCGTGTGGGTTCGGGGCGCCGAGCTCGGTCGCCGGCTCGTCAAGCCCTCCGTCGAGGACGCCGAAGCGATGCAGGGTTTCGACCGAGGGTGGACCAACGTAGAACACCTGTCGTCGCGGCGCAACGGCCCCCGGTGGAAGCTCGTCGGCAATGCTGTGACCGTCGGAGTCTCCCGATGGGTAGGTAGCCGACTCCTCTCTCCAGGCGACCCCGTCGTCGAGTTCCGGGATTGGGAGCCCGGCCGAGGCGCATGGCCAGCTGCTGCTGCCGGATCGGCAGGACGCATCCAAGTTCCCGTCGACCTTTCCGAGTTCCCCACGCACGAGGGGTACAACCACCTCGCGCAGATGATCGACGCATCCGCTGCAGAAGCACTGAGTCTCCGAGGTGCCAAGGGTTTCTGGAACCGCCTGCAACAAGGCAATCTCGGCCGCTACCCCGGCTTCCGCGCCGATGTACAGGAACACATCGATGCACTTGAGCGCGCCCAGACTGGAAGCGAGCCGCTCTTTCGTTAAGGCCGAAGGAGTGGCATGAGCGAGTTCGAAGCGACCTCCAGCAAGACATCGAGCCGAATGGCCCGCGTCGGCCAACGTGATACCGCCGCCGAGATGGCGGTCCGCAGACTTCTTCACGCCGCCGGTCTCCGCTACCGTGTCCAGTTTCCCGTGCCTGGACGGCCGCGGAGAACGATCGACGTGGCGTTCACCAGACTTCGCGTTGCCGTGTTCGTTGATGGGTGCTACTGGCACGGCTGTCCCCTTCACGCCACACAGTCCAAGACGAACGCGGACTGGTGGAGATCGAAGATCGAAGCGAACCGACAGCGTGACGCAGATACCAGCCGCGCTCTGATGGAGAGAGATTGGTTCGTGATCCGAATTTGGGAGCATCAGAGCCCAGTCGAAGCAGCAGCGGAGATCGGGCGGGTCGTCGCGCGCCGCGTCAATGACATCGGAGCCGCATCGAGCCGATAGCCTCGGAAACATGCATGGACCCGAGCTGCTGGCGCGATTCTTGTCGACCCCGGGACCGCCTGATAGCCACGGCAACGTCTGGCAGTACAACTCTCGCTCCGATCGTCACTCCAAGGTCGGGTGCTGGGGCGTGGCGTTCGACCTGCTCCTCACATCGAGCTTGCTTCGGCGCCATGTGGAGGACGGCAAGGTCGTACTGGGTGTGAATCATGAGATGCGCGACTTCGCAACGGGACGCAAGAAGGATCTCGACCTTGTCATCGCCCGCCCAGCGGGATCCGTGCCTACCCCGCATCGGAGCCTCAGTAGCCTCGCGCTCGACTACGGTGCGCCACTTACATCCGCCGAGCTCGCGACTCTGGATGGTCTGCCCGAGTTCCCCGTTGCTCCCGTCGGGGCGGTTCTCGTCGCATTGGAGGCAAAGGCGGCAATGACCGCGCACATTAAAGCGCTCCCGCGGCTGTACGACGAACTGAACTCATCGCACGTCTGCGTGCACGGCGCGTCAGCGCAGGCACTCGCCATCGCATATGTCCAGGTAAATGCCGCCGAGGAGTTCATGTCCTCCGTGACCAACAACTACGCGCTCACAGAGTTCCCCGCCCGCTACACGAAGCACAAGCAGCCGGGCGACACCGCACGGGTCGTCTCGAAGATCCGTGAGCTACCCCGCCGCACACGCCAGTCCGAGAACGGTTTCGATGGCATCGGCATCACTGTGCTCGACTTCGCTAACGACGGAGGCCCCGTGTCGATCGTCAGCGGACCGCCGGCACCTGGCACGAGCGACTCGGACAACTACGCACGCATGATCGAACGCATGGCGACTGAGTATGACACAAGATTCGTGGGAATCTGAACTTCCCCTCGTCGCTCAGCGGCTAGCCAACACCGTTAGGAGCAACAGTGGTCGCACCCACCGCATCGAAGCTGAGCAGCGCCTGGGATACTGCGCGTCACTCGCAATCCGGATGGCCGCTGTTTCTGACCTCCATCAAAATCGACGGGTTGCGCGGCTGGACTGGTCAGGCGGTTGAATTCAGGTACCCCGTGGTAGCAGTAGCTGGGACGAACGGTGCGGGGAAGAGCACGGTGCTCAAGGCTGCTGCCGCGGCATACCAAGCGCCGGCCGGCTCGCCTACGGTCACGTACTACGCAGACGATTTCTTTCCGAGCACGCCCTGGGAACAAGTGAGCGGAGTCATACTCGCTTACACCGTTCGGCAGGGAGACGAGACCAGTTCCTACACAGTCAGAAAGCCGACGTCTCGCTGGCGCGGCGCACCGGAGCGCAAGCGCCGGGCCGTGTACTTCCTCGACATTTCCAGGATCCAGCCCGCGAACACGCTGATCGGCTATGGCCGCACTGCGCAGGAAGTCATCAGCCAGGGAACTGAAAAGCCGCTAACGGATTCACAGGTCACCCAGCTGAACCGTACCCTCGGGAGGACCTACGACTCGGCGAGGATCGATGAGAATCAGGGCAAGCAAGTAGGAATCCTGACTCAGGGGGGAGTTCCGTACTCCAACTTCCACCAGGGAGCCGGTGAGGATTCGGTCCTGGACTTGATCGCACTCCTCAATGAAGCCCCGAACCAATCACTCGTAATCATCGACGAGGTGGAAGCTTCCCTGCATCCGCAGGCTCAACGCGGCCTCATGACGGAGATCCTCCGACTTGCGTTCGACAAGAAGTTGCAGGTGATTCTCTCCACGCACTCCCAATTCATTCTTGAACAATTGCCCGACGTCGCCCGCATCTTTGTCTCCGTCGATCGCGACTCAGAGCGTCAGGTATTGCACGGCGTTACGGCCGACTTCGCGCTCAATCTGATGGACGACGAACGACACGAAGAACTCGACATCTACTGCGAGGACGACGAAGCGGTTTACCTCATCGAGCGCATCCTCGCGCTCGGAGCACCCGAAGCTCTGAAGCGGGCTCGGATCACCAGCGTCGGACCTGCGAGCACAGTAATCGCGCTCTCCACGGTCGCGAGCAAGGCGAAGCTCCCGCGCGCAAGTCTATGCATCGTTGATGGGGAGCAGCCATCAGGGGCTACCTACCTTCGACTACCGGGCGAGGAGCGGCCGGAACGTGTCGTGTTTCAGTCGCTCGACGACTCGCATTGGCAGGCGGTGGCCGAGCGCCTGGGGCAGCCCGTCGGGGAGCTTCTCGACGCGAAGGATGCGGCCCTCCAGATCGAGAACCACCACGCCTGGGCGGGCGAGATCGCTCGGCGGATCGGGGGGACCATGCGGCCGTCAAAGGTTTGGGAAGCTATCGCGGACGTCTGGACGCGGGATGTCTTCGGGCAGGAGGCCGCGAAGGAATGGAGCGAGCCGGTCCTAGCTGCGCTCCCCAACTAACTGAGACGGGGATGCAGGAGTACATGAGGAGCGCTCCGCGCCCATCCGGGCCGTGTCTGCGCCAGCTGCTGCGCGATCATCACGCCGAACGAGAACCCGGCGTAGACGAGGTTGGTGCCCGTACTCGTCGGCGAGCGTCACTCCACGCTCGCGCAGCGCATCGAAGCCTACCTCCTTTGCGAACGCGATCCCGTCGTCGATGGTGGCGAAGGTGCGCCCGTCGAAGAGGTCGGGCGTGTGCACGGTGTGCCCCGCGCCCCGGAGGTCATCGGCGAAGGCGCGCACCCCGTCGGTGAGCCCCTGGATGTGGTGGAAGATCAGTACCTCGGCCATGCTGAGCATCCTCCCCCATTCACTGCTTCTCGGCAGCCCTCTTCCGCTGGCGCTCTGCTTCCATTGCTGCCGCGACCTCGGGGGTCGGCGCCGATCCACCCAGGTGCGCCGGCTGCCACCACTGTCCGTCGCCGGAACGCGGATAGGTCGCCTGCGCGTCGGCGAGCAGCGTCTCCAGCTCCGTGCGCAACGCGGCCGTGGCCTCGACCGGGTCGTCGGATTCACTCACGTGCATCGGCTTCCCGATCGAGACGCGGATCGGAGCGCGGAACGCCTCGCGGAAGCTCGCGCGGTGGTTCTTCGTGCGAAGGAACTGTCCGCCCCAGACGACCACGGGGATGACCGGAACACCGGCGGCTGCTGCCATTCGCACCGCCCCCGTCTTAAGCTCTCGCACCGTGAACGACGCGCTGACCCCCGCCTCGGGGAAGACGCCGAGCACCTCGCCGCGCCTCAGCGCCGCGACCGCGTTCGTGTAGGCGTCGCGTCCGGCGGACATGTCGACCGGAATGTGTCGCATTTGCCCCAGCAGCCAGCCGACGACGGGCTTGTCGGCGGCGCGCTTGGTCACCATGTACCGAACCCGCCGACGGGTTCGCAACCACGCGACCCACTCGACGAGGGCGAAGTCCATGTATCCGAAGTGGGTGATCGCGAGCACCGCCGGCCCGGACTTGGGGATCGACTCGGCGCCGGTGATCTTCGGCCGGAGCTGCAGCACTCCCCCGAAGAACACGCGGCCCGCGGCGACCGCCATCGAGTAGATCGGTTCGAATCGACGCTTCGGGTTCGGGTGCATCCGTCTATTGTTTCGCGCCCAGCTGTGAGATGGGCCGTGGGGCCAGCGCATGACCAGCCCCACGGATGCCGATCTCAGCGCCCCGCGAGCCACTCCCGTGCGGCGTCAATGTCGCTCTGCGCGAGTCCGTGCCCGCCCGGGCGGGTGTGACGCGTCACCTTCGCGCCGTGGGATGCCGCGGCCTCTTCCAGCCGGTTGACCGAGGCCGACGGAGCCATCGGGTCGGCGACTCCGTTGAGCAGCACGACCTCGACGGCGGAGACGTCGCCGATGGGGTCGCGGTCGGCGAACGGGAACATCCCGCTGAATGCGACGACGCGGTCGAGCACTTCGGGGTGCAGGAGCGCCGTCGCCAGGCCGATGTTCGCGCCGTTGGAGAAGCCGACCGCGATGATGCGGCGCTCCGCGAGGTCGTAGTGCTCGCGCGCGGCGGTGATGAACTCGGCCAGCTCCCCGGCGCGCTGGATCACGTCGTCGACGTCGAACACGCCCTCACCGAGCCGGCGAAACCAGCGGTTCATACCGCTCTCGCTCACGCGACCGCGCGGAGAGAGCACGCCGGCGCCGGGCCAGAGGTGGGAGACGATGCCGGTGATCTCCTGCTCGTTGCCACCGGTTCCGTGCAGCGTCAGCAACACCGGGGCGTCTGTCTCCCCGGGAGTGAAGACGTGCGGCCAGGACTCGACGGAGACCGCGCTCATGCCGCCGCCCCCGGGTTGTTCTCGGCGGGAAGCTGCACCGGCACGACGGCGGCCTCGATCGCCTCACGAGAGGGCTCGAGCCACGGCGGCAGTTTGAGGGCGCGGCCGAGTTCGAGGAGCGGCTCGTCGATGTCGAAGCCGGGGGTGTCGGTGGCGATCTCGAAGAGCACACCGCCCGGCTCGCGGAAGTAGATGCTCGTGAAGTACTGGCGGTCGAGGATCTCGGTCACCTGGTGTCCACGCGAAACGAGCTCGTCGCGCCACTGCTGCTGCGTCTGCTGGTCGGGCACGCGGAAGGCGATGTGGTGGACTGTTCCGCCGGCCGTGAGGCCGGTCGGGGTGAGGCCGGAGCTGACGACGTCGACGATCGCGCCCGGGAGCCCGTCGCCGGCGACGAGCCGGGTGCGGTTGCCCGCCTGCTTGACGACGCGCATGCCGAGGTCGTTGACGAGGAGCCCGACGGTGCCCTCCGGGTCGCGCACGGTGAGGACGCTGGAGTGCTGCCCGCGCACGGCGTACTCCGCCGGCACGCTCGCGGAGTCCCAGGGGTCGCGCGGGTCATCGGTGCTCGTGGCGACGAGCTCGATGTGGAGCCCGTCGGGGTCGGCGACCATCAGGCGCTCCTCGCTGCTGGAGGGCGAGGTGATGTGCGGTTCGGCGCCGAGGGAGGTGAAGTGCTCGTGCCACCAACCGAGGGATCCGGCCGGAACGCTGAACGCAGTCGAGGTCGACTGCCCCGAGCCGATGCGTCCGGGGGCGATGTTGCGCCATGGGAAGAACGTCATGAGGCTGCCGGGGCGCCCGGACTCGTCGCCGTAGTAGAGGTGGTACGTGCCTGGGTCGTCGAAGTTGACCGTCTTCTTCACCAGCCGCAGGCCGAGCCCGCGAACGTAGAAGTCGATGTTCTTCTGCGGGTCACCGGCGAGTGCGGTGACGTGGTGCAGTCCCGAGGGCGCGACATTCATGGGATTCTCCCGTCGATGGGTCAGGTGGGTGCGAGGCGTCGTGGTGGCGATTCTCGCACTATTTCCATTCAAGCGCATAGAAAACCGGAACATTCCCGGGTTGCCACTTGCGGCGCCCCGGCATGCAGCCCCGTGGTCACGAGTGCCGCGCGGCGAGCCCTTGGGATTCGATACCGGACTGAGAACCACTCCCCCCCGTTACTTTCTTCATGACCGTCTGGCGGAGGATGCTGGGCGGTGACGGCCTGCTGGGCCCGGCATGATTGCTGCCCCCTGTCCTTGATGATCCGGGGGGGTGTTGTCACCGGGCCTGGTTGGCGGTGTGTGATCGCTGATAGGGGCCAGGCCCGAGCACGCTCGAGGCCGTTCGTAACGTGGATGCCGAGACGCACCGCCTGCGGACGCCGTCGGGAGCGAACGGAGGCAACGTGGTCACCAGTATCGACAGATACGACGAGGTCGGCGTGTTCGTCGGGCTCGATGTCGGCAAGGGCGAACACCACGCCGTCGCCCTCGATCGGGCCGGCAAGCGGCTGTTCGACAAGCCGTTGCCGAACGACGAGCGTCGACTGCGGGCAGTGCTCGACCAGCTCGCGACGCACGGGACCGTGCTGCTGGTCGTGGATCAGCCGGCGACGATCGGCGCGCTGCCGGTCGCCGTCGCGCAGGCTTTCGGGGCTCTGGTCGGCTACCTTCCCGGGCTGGCGATGCGGCGCATCGCCGATCTGCACCCGGGCGAGGCGAAGACCGACGCGCGGGACGCCGCGATCATCGCCGAGACCGCACGGACGATGCCGCACACGCTCCGCTCGATCCAGGTCGCGGACGAGCAGGTCGCGGAACTGTCGATGCTCTGCGGGTTCGACGACGACCTCGCCGGACAGATCACCCAAGTCAGCAACCGCATCCGCGGGCTTCTCACCCAGATCCACCCCGCGCTGGAACGCGTGATCGGGCCACGGCTGGACCATCCCGCGATGCTCGACCTGCTGCAGCACTACCCGTCCCCTGCGGCGATGCGATCAGCGGGTGAGAAAAGGCTCGGGAACCGGCTGCTCAAGAACGCGCCGAGGAAGGGTCGCGTCTGGGCGGGCGAGATTGTGACCGCCCTCGGTGAGCAGACTGTCGTGGTCACCGGCACCGACGCGGCAGCGCTCGTCCTCCCGCGGCTGGCGGAGCAGCTCGCCGCGCTGCGCAGGCAACGGGACGAGATCGCTGGTGAGGTCGAGAAGATCGTCGAGCAGCACCCTCTTCAGCCGGTCCTGACGAGCATGCCCGGAGTCGGCGTCAGGACCGCAGCCCGGCTCCTCACCGAAGTCACCACCAGAACCTTCCCGACCGCCGGGCACCTCGCCGCCTACGCCGGCCTCGTACCCGTCACCCGCAGATCCGGGGCCTCCATCCGGGGTGAGCATCCGTCCCGCCGCGGGAACAAAATCCTGAAACGGGCCATGTTCCTCTCCGCGTTCGCCGCGCTCCGCGACCCCGAGTCGCGCGCCTACTACGACCGGAAGATCGCGCAAGGCAAACGCCACAACCAAGCACTCATCGCCCTCGCCAGACGCCGATCGGACGTCCTCTACGCCATGCTCCGCGACGGCACCCTCTACCAGCCACACACCACCGCGATCGCCGCGTGAGCTTCGTCCGGACGGAGCCAGAGTTCAGCGCGGGTCGGCAGCCGCCCGCCGCGACGACCTCATCGACCCGATCGGCATCATCGGCACGGCCAGACCGGCGAACGCGATCAGAGGCCAGAAACTGCTCGACACCACCGCCAACACAATCCCCACGATCGCCAGCGCGATCGCGATTGACCACACGAGGACCCTCAGCCAAGTCGGGACCGTGGATTGCTTCGCGCTCCTCATGTCCGAAGCCTAGCCGCCAGCGTTACAAGCCCGACGAGACGCACACGACGTTCCCAGCAGCCACCCCGTCGTGCTTGACAAAGAACATAGGGGCACCCCCCACTCGCGAAGCGAGTCCGACGCTGCCTGAGCATCGACGTTGGACAGGGTGCGGCAGTCGGCGTCCATCGTGCCGGCGTACGGGCAACGGCACGAACGTCTCGTTGAGAAGATCCCCGCTCTTCACGCTGCGCATCCCGCCGCGTTCGATTCCTTGGATTCTGGACTTGGGCCGATTGGATGGCATCGTTCGAATATTGGGCATCGACTGTGATGCCCACGGTCGTCGCCGATCCGGCGGAGTAAGCGGTCAACTCGGACACGATGGACACGGAAAACAACCTGGTCAAGTCAAACATTAGAAACATTGCGGGCAACTTCCGGCATTGACAGGACACGTGCGAGAGTCATTCGCATGGCACGACTTCAACGGCAGAACGCGCTCGTCGACGCGCTTCATCAACTCGGGTTCCAGCTCGGCAGAAATCTGCCTGTTCCGCGATTGCCCGGTCTGCCGGAACCTGCGGCATCGTGGACCATGGACGCCTACAAGCAGCTCGGCGGGGTGCTCAGAACGCCAGTCCTTAAACCGCTCGGGTGGGACATTACAACGACGGGCGGGCTCATCGTCGAACTCGACGAAGAACAGCACTTCAACCGCTATAGAGCTGCCACTCTCAACACGAGTTGGGCTGTCCACCTGCCTTGGCGAGAGGATTACCTCGCCTACTGCTCCGAGCTCGAGCACATCGCCCTCAAGGGTCACTCTGGCGGAGGGTTCTGGTCGAGCGAGGGTTCGGTTGACCAGTTCGGCCCAGCTGGACCGCGTCGCAGCCTGGAAGGCGCGGGGTCGCCCCGCTGGAAACAGCGAGCGATCTACGACGCATTGCGCGATGCCGCCGCGGCCGCGGGATCGGTTACTCTCGCCCGCGTCTCGGTCCACGACCGCGTTGGCGCCGCGCGACTGGGCGACGCGCTTCGCGGCCACGCGCGCCTCGACTTGCGAGCACTCCACGCACTCATCACCTCGCGCACTTCCAACCGTGATCACCTCGCTCGCGGCACTCGCCCCCAGCGGGACGACGTTCGATCCAACAGCCCCGCCCGGCTGGCGACGAGTCCGGACGAGCGCCCTGCCAGCCAGGGCGACGCCGCGACATTCGAACCGACGAAATCGGCACGGACGCTCACTAACGATGACTTCGTTACCGTTAAGGATCTCATGCGCGAGCTTGGCTATGACGACGACGGTCGAGTCGTTCGCGCAGCCCTCCGGAGGGCCTTCCCGAGTCACCCCAAGAACAGTCGATGGGACCCGCTCTCCCCCGATAAGGTCAGCGCCGTACGCAGGAGCGTCAGCCCAAAGCGATGATGATCCCCAGTCGGGCATTGCCCGCTGACGGCGCTCCACGAACGTCGCCGAGCCGGCTGTTGATTCGCCGCACGGGGAAACTGGCGTCTGCGAGAGCGGGGGCAGCCCTTACGCGGGAAAGTGGTCGCGCTCGCGCCGCCCGTGCACGTGAACGTTGGGCACAACAGAGACTCCGGTCAGAGCGTTTGGATCGGAGGGATGCGCGGCGGCGTATGAGGAAACGCCGTCGCCAATTCGTCGCGAGCACGTCGACCTACCAGCCTCACAGGCCCGCGCCCGGCAGCCCGATCCTCCTGTGACCAACGGATCACACTCCGTGCTCGCAACCACGGGAGCAACGGTCGCTGCCAGCTGACCTCGCACAACACTCCGTAAGGCAATGGCACCTGAACGTGATGGACACTCGTGGAGCCTGGAAGGGTCGAAGTCGGACCGTCGGTGAATTCAATGTGTCGGTACTCGCCTGAAAGCACAGTGCTTGGACCTACGCCCCACGTGCCGCCGGATTCGGCAGCGAGCGCGCGCCCGTCGCCGAGGAGCGAAGCCCATCGCCAACACACGTTGTGTGCTGGCGCAGCACCTGATTGGTGCCACACAAAGACCAACAGTCTGTCCCCTCCCTGGTGTTCAGCGAAGACGTTGAGTCGAGGGCGGACGAGAAGCGCGTAGGCGAGGCCGGTTAGAGCGACGGCCGTCGCGATCAACCCTGCAACATCACCGACTCGGCTGATAACAACCCAAACGTCAAAGGGCGGCGGACCCAAGATCTCGTTCGTCACCGCGCTCATGCACTGGCCCCGCGTCTACTCCGCCACGCTCTGACCGGAGTCGGCCCCCGACCCAGCACCCTCGCCATTGAGCAATTGCTCGCGGAGCGTGTTCAGCCAAGGCCCGTTCTCGACGCGCCAGAAGAACCACGCGTTCACACTTCCGCCTCGTACCTCTCGCGCCGCGGCAGCGGGAGACGAGTACTTCTTGCCCAGGTACAGAACCTGCCCACCCGCCAAGACCTCACACTTGGCGTCAGGCCAGCGACCATCAGTGCAGACGAGCGTCGCGCCGACCTCGAGCAGCCCGGCTGCGATGAGGTGGGGGTAGCCCGTGGTGGCCTTCGAATGCCGCGAGGCACGGTCGATGACTTTGCCCTCGTGCCCGTCCGGCACAGACCACGTTTCGAGGAACGCCTTCGTGAGCTCGGCGGTGCGTTCGTCGATCAGCGACTCATCCCAGCCGCCGACGGATCGAGCCACGACCGCCCGGTTCATGAGGAAGACATCATGGCGGTCGACTGCCGCGCGCTTGCCCTTCTCACCGAGCCAGGCGCTGTTCGACACTGATGCGTTGAGCGATCCCGTGAGTAGCGTGAGATTGCCCAGACGATGCACGTGATCATCGCGGTCTGCTTCGTCCGCTGCACCCTCAACGGGCCAGTTCGTCCGCCAGCCCCGCGGCAGCAGGTGCTCGACCTGCTGCTTATCGCGAAAGATTCGGATGCCGGACTTCGATGCGCCGGGCGATGCATAACCGCGATACCAGTCTTCGGCTGCCTGCAGAAGGAGCCTCTGCATGGGCTGGGAGAAGCGCCGGTAGAAGTGCTCGGTCGCGAGCGCAGAAGTGATCTCCGCGTCGCCGGGCCAGTAGGTGCTGGCGTACTGCTGACCGGTCAGGAACCGCTCGACGACGCCGACGACGTCAGATTCACCGGCCCCGCGCCCCACCGACACGAGATCGGCCGCGATGCGACCGAGGTCGCTGCTCTGCAGCCGCAGGAGCCGGCGACGGATGATCCAGCTCTCGACCATCCCGATCACTCGATCGACGACCGGCCGCGAGTACCTGGCGCGCGGCTCGGTCAGCCACAACACGACGGGCTTCGTGATCTCGACCTGCGCGACACCCATTCGGTACATGTGGAGTTCGAGTCGACTCAGGTCAGCGTGGGCGTCCGCGGCGCGCTCGGTGAGGTGCTGATACGTCTTTGCCTGCTCACTGATCAACTGGAGCAGCTCCACCATCGAGAGCTTCGTCTCGTGTTCGACGAAAAACTTGAAGCGGGTAAAGGTCGAGCGCGGACTGATCTCCTTGCCTACCCGCGACACAAGCCACTGGCTCAGGAAGACCGCGCTGCGCGTCGTCGCGTAGCGGCCGACGCTGACCTCCGCCTCCCAGAATTTCGCCTCGAACGGCCACAGATCCCGATACGCACGCTCCTCGTCCTCCCCCTCCAGCTTGAGGCGCTGGAAGACGAAGTTCTTGATGAGATCCGCCGCGGTGAGCGGCGTGCCGCGTGCGTTCAACGTCTCGAAGATCTCTTGCGAGTCCTCACTCGCGTTCAGCTGTATGACGACGAGCTCGAGCGCGTTCTGGAGAGCCACAGAGAGCGCATCGGCTCGCACTGGCGCCGGCTCGGGTCCTTCGTCGAGCCACTTGCCCACACGTTCATAGAAGAATTCGTGTGCCTCCACGATCAGCGACTCGCGGTGCGAGAGCTCTGCGTAGTCGATGGGTGGCTCGGCCAGCATCACCTCCTGAAAGGCGACGCGGTCACGGTTCGTGTGGCGGAGCTTCAAACCGGGCTTGTCGGTACCGAGGAACATCGCGCTGTTGTGAGTCAGGAACTCGAGCTGCCCCGTCAGTGCCGCGAGCTCACGCGCCGTGAACGCCGCCGCGGTCGCGTCCAGCACGAGCTGCAGCGTGGTGAGCCGCTGCTGACCGTCGACGATCAAAAACTCCTGCACCCCGACCGGCTGCGCGTCCGCCTGCTGCGTCACAACCGCCCCGAGGAAGTGCGTCGCGAGCGTCCCCGTGCTGCCCAGACGGTGCTCCGCGATACGACGGATGTCGGCCCAGAGCGGTCCCCACTGCTCGTCCTCGTTCCACACGTAGGGGCGCTGGTACAGCGGCACCGTGAGGTGCTGCGGCATCCCGAAGATGCCCTGCGGAGTCGTAACGTCAGTCTTCATGTGTCACCTCACCCGGCAGCACCGGGGTTGTACTCGATCGAGAACTCGCCGTCGTAGAAGTCGACGACCTTGCCAGGGCCATCGAGAATCGCGTTCTGGATCGTCGGGTTCTTGAGATCCAGCGCACGCAGCGCAGGACCGGTCGAACCGCTTGCGACGGCGTCAATCCGGTGGAAGTGGTGCCCGTGGTCGCGCGCGAACTCTGCGAGACCCTTGAGCTTCACGAGCGCATCGTCGAGGTGATGTCCGTGCGGGTCGACGATCGACGCCTTCACCTCTCCCTCGATCTCATGGAAGAACAGAAAGTCCGGGAAGAGCGAGCGCCAGTTGCCGAAGGCGTCGCGGTAGGTGACGCCGAGTGCGTCGACGGCGGCGCGGGGCGGGTTGCGGTACCAGCCAATGCAGTCGTCGCGCTCGAGCTCAGCCTTGACGACCGAGTACTCCCAGCCGCCGAGCGAGCTAATGGGGAACAGCCCATCAGCATCGGACATCAGGTGACGACCGACGAGCGCGGCCATTGCCACCTGCTCGTTCGCATCGACGACTTTCCAGTCCTCAAGCCGCGTCCGCGGGCGTCTCAGCCGACCCGGCTGTGGAACAGTCGCAAGGGTCCAGATCTCGAAGTAGAGCGACTGCCGATCGTCGTTGAGCTCTCTGATCGCACCGTCATACTCGGCGAACCAGTCCTTCGCGACTCTCTCCGACACGGCATCGATCTTCGCCCGCAGCTCGGGGATGTAGGCCAGGGCGGATGCCGTCACGTAGGCCGCGGTCAGCCCGTCATCGTCCGCATCCTCGTCGTCGGGTCCCGCGAGGTGATCCACGTACGACTGCGCGACGTCCGCTCCGAAGGCCCGCTTCGCGTCCTCGAACGCGCCTCGCAGCGCACGCGCGTCGGCGCGCTCGGTGAACTGCCGGTACGAGACCCCCGTGCGCCCGGTCGTGCCCATGAGCGTCTGCCCGTGGACGTCCCACACTTCCTTTCGCTCCTGCTCGACACGATCCGGGTACTCAGCGACGAACGCATTCATCACCCCGTGGAGGAGCGAGGTCGCCTCGGCGAGCGCGCCGGGCCGCAGCTGATCGCTCGACAACGCCTGCGCGAGCGAGACGAGCCGCTTGACCGGGCGCGCACCCTTGACGGGGACGCTCAGCGTCGGCAGGCTGTCCCACTTCTTCCACACAGACTCGGGCACGTGCGGGTTCGGCACGAGTTCGCGCGGGTCCAGTAGCACCTTGCGGCCAGTTCCACCAGGCATCTCCGCGATCTGGCCCGTCATGTAGCGGACAACCTTGCCCGCGGTCGTGCGATCGAAGAACGGCAGGATGCAGTCGACAGCGTTGAGGCGCTCGTCGCCAGGCACGCGGCGGGCGAGAGGGCTCCGCACCATGCGCCCGAGAAGCTGCGTGATGTGGGTGTGATCATTGGCCGGACGGAACGAGACGAGCACCTCAGCGCGCGGGCAATCCCAACCCGTCGAGATGCCGTCCTTAGCGATCAGCACGCGCACATCCGGGGTGTCCTGCACACGCTGCGGCTCGATGTGGTCGATCTCCCAGCGCCCGAACTCGTGCGGCTTGTGCTCACCGAGCACGTGACGGATGGCGGATGCGGGTAGACCTCCGAGCTCCTCTGCGATCGTGTCGAGCGCGACGCCTACGTCGGCAGCATCGGGTGTGTTTGGGATCTGAAGGACGAGCAGAGGCTCGACCCTATCGGCGAGCCCCTGATGTGCCGAATACGCGTGCCAGCGGTCCGTCGACTCCTGGAGCTTGCGCGCCGCGCGCCGCACCAGCACAGAGTCGAAGTTGCCCGCCTCGTCGGGGATGTCGAGCATTACCGTGTCTTTGACCAGGCCGGACTCCTGCACCTGCCAGGGGTGCACGGCCACCTGCTCAAGCAGCTGGCGTCGGTCGCCGGCCTGGGCTTCCTTCATCGCCTGAGCGAAGCGGTCGATCGTCGCCGAGATTCCCATCACGATCGGGATCGGCGGCTGTCCGCCCTCGCCGTTCACCAGCCTTTGGACGATCGTCTTGCGGTCGCCGGACGTCTTCGTGTCGAATCCGCGGTGGGCCTCGTCGAGCACCAGGTAGACAGTCTTGTCTTCGTTGGCGACTGTGTTGCCGATCGTCTCCCAGATGTTCCAAGCGAGGTCGTCAGGGGTGGCGACATGGTCGAGGATCTCGTCCGCCGTCGGGACGTAGCCGCGCGTCAAGAGCGAGTTCTTCGACAGTCGCTGCGTGTTGAGGAAGTAGACCTTCCCCGCCTCGAGCTCGGGCACGGCGAACGGTGGCTTGATCGTGACGAGGTCGCCCGAGATCAGCTTCTCGGACGCCTGCATCAGCCGCGTGCGGCTCTGCTCGTTAAGCGCCGGGCTGTCCGAGAACCAGATCACGACAGCGCCCGGATCGGGATCGAACTCGAAAGTGTCACTTCCGTAGAAGAGCGCTTCGATGGATGCCGCAGCCATGACGGTCTTGCCCGCACCGGTCGCCGCCGTGAGGCTGAACGCCACCTCGTCGCCATCGCGACGGTACGTGCTTCGAGCCTTCTCGAGGTTGGTGAGCACATTGTCGACGGCCTCGGCTTGGTAGTCCTTGAGCGTGTACTTCATCGCTCGGCCGCCCTCCGCGCCTCGATCTCGAATGTTCGTAGGTATGCCTCGTACAGCCGCACCGGCTCGACGTGCTCGGGCAGCTCACGCACGAGCGCTTCGAATAGTCGATCCTCATCGGTGATGATGAAGGCGATGGATGCCTCGGGTGCGGCCACGATTGCCTGAGCGAACTGCTCCGAGTGATCGAGGTCGGAAATCACGCCATAGGTCGTGGCGACATCCCAGCCGATAGGGAGGTTATCGATTCGGCGACCCTTTGACCCTGCGCGCAGCCACAACAGCGGGGCAATACGCGCAAACTCACGGTCGGCCTCAATCCGGAGCGACGACTCGTACGTGAGGGTGAAGAATTCGACGTTCTCCTCAAATCCTTCAGAGATCGGGAACTCATCGGTGAATCGATAGTCACCCTTGATCGGATCGCCGCCAGGCGTCTTGCCGGTGATTGCAGCCTCGATGCGGGGCTTCGTGATGTAGTCGCAGATTCCGTGTTTCTCCCACTCCTCTTCGCCGGGACGAAGGCTTTGCATGCGGAGCGCTTTCTGTTCTTCCGCCGACACCTCGTTGTTGGTGATTGAGATCGACCGACGATGCCCGCCATCCTGCCTGTTGAGGCGAAACAGAGCATGCGCCGTGGTTCCTGATCCTGCAAAGAAGTCGACTACCGTCGCGGCGCGCTTGTGCGTCACGAATAAGCGAATAGCATCTTCGACCGCGAACAGCGACTTTGGGAACGGAAATTTGCGGCCAGGCACGAGTGAATTTAGGAGTGAGGTGCCGAACTCGCTCGAGCTGTGAGACTTCGCCGCCCACTGAGTCTTTGCGCGATACTCGCGGCCCACACCCTCCGCGTAGCTCAGAATCACGGCACCGCTCGACTCGCGTCCACTGATCACAATCTGCCCGGAGCCGAGTTGGCTCAGAACACCCGTCGGGAGATACATGATCACAGCACGGGCTTCGTCAGCTCGCAGCGAGGACACCTTCACGTAGCCACGGTTGGCCAGTTCAATCAACCGCGGACCAGAAAGCTGCCAGTTGCCATCGCTCCCGTCGCTGCGTCGCGGCCAAACCGCAACCGAACCGTCCGGCGGCGATGCTGCGTCGCCAGCGTTAAGCGGTACAGATTCCCCCACCCCAGTTATCGTCAAGCGCTCCCGATCCACGTAGATGGGGTAGTAGAGGTTTGGACGATCTGATCTCCGCGCGTTGGTGCCGCTCCGGAGCAGGGCGCCCCAACGCACCGCACCGACCCCTTCTTCGCCACTCTCCCCGCCGACGACAAGCCCCTGGACGTACCTCGCGTTTACCTTCGCAGAGCCGACGAATACGAAGAACAGATACTCATCGACGCGGTAGAAGCCCTCGCCCCGCGCGACGCCCTTCGGGTTGATCGCGGACGAAACCATCTGCACACTCGAGTCCGGGAACACCTGCTCAAGCAGCATCCCCAGCCGCAGATACTCCTTCTCATCGATCGTCACGATGAGCACCGAATCATTGGGGTTCAGAAGCTCCTTAGCAAGCAGAAGTCGCCGCTCCATAAACGCGAGCCACTTCGAGTGGCGGTACAGGTCATCGCCCTCGACGTAGTCGTTGTTGTACTTCCAGTCCTTGGCGCCGGTGTTGTAGGGCGGGTCGATGTAGATGCAGTCGACCTTGCCTCGGTGCGTGAACAGTAGCGCCTGGAGCGCGTGGTAGTTCTCGGCGTTGATCACCGAGTGGTACGGCTTCTCGCCGCCCCGCTCGACCTTGCCCGTCGAGACCAACCCGGGGTAGATCGGGTCACGGAACTCCGCAACAACGACGAGATCCTCGAGCGCGACCTCGTCGGTCGCCTCGGAATCATCGAGGGCTTCGATCGTCGCGACACGTCCCTGGTCGGCCGTTACGATCTCACGCACCTTGAAGAGCCGGTCGTTCTCCTTCTTCGGCATCTGTCCGCGCGGCGGAAGCACTCGCACCTTGTCGCCGCGGCGCACCTTGCGGCCGGGAAGCTCCACGGCCTCAGGCTGGTGTCGCTCGAAGTTGAGGCCGAATGCGCGGCGATCCTGAAGCGCGCTGACTTCACGCTCGATGTCGCGCGCGAGCGCCTCGTCTTTCGTGGCGAGTTGGCGGATGAGGTCATTCAGGTGTGACAACGCGCGGTCCTTAAGCGTCGGTGAGGGTCAGGTCGAGGGTGGCGCGAGCAAACGTCGCGAGAATACGTTTATGCGTCTGGCGCGGAAGGGTCCGATTGCCTGGCTCGCCAAACGGCGTTCCCGGACGGGCGGGTGCTTCATTGAGGAGCTGGTCGAGTCCGGGACGGGCCACGAGCAGCAGCCCGTGCGTGGCACGAGTGCACGTCACCGCGAGTCGACCAAAGGCAGAGTTGAACTCGTCGAGCTTCGCGGCGCCCGTCAGAGGGTGAAGGGCCACTGTGATCGCGTTGGTCTGCCCCTGGTACGAGTCGACAGTCGAGCTCACGAGGTCGTTCTCGGCGAGGTCGTGTTTCTCGCGCAGTCGATCGACCATGTCGGCAGCGTCGTCCACCGCCTGGTTGCGCGTCGCGAGCACAGCGACCAGCGGATCCTCGTGGGCGGCGCCGGCATGGATGGACAACTCCGTTCCATTAGGTGCGGCCCCGTCGTCGTAGTTCGCCCGCTTCACAGTGAAGCCCGAGGCGAAGAGCTCATCGAGCAACGACTCGACGGCGTTCATCAGCGGCAGGTCGATGTCGGGAGCCTCCGCGGCAGGCAGGCCATCGATTTCGAGGAGGGTCGGGATGCCTGAGGCGACCTGGTGCCAGATGATCTGGGCCGCGTCGGGAGGCACGGGGAGCGTTTCGTCTCGCTGCGCTCGCTCAACGACCGGGCTAGCAGCGGTCGCGAGCTCGATCGTGCGGTCGCCGGGCGCGGCCACACAGTTCAGCTCGGACCACTCGGGATAGAACGCACGCCAGAGGCCAAGCTGGCTCGCGGTCGGGCGCCAGACCGCCGGCAGTTCGCGCGACCAGGTGCGCGGGTTGTCGTCGTAGTCGGTGGGCCAAGCGCGATTCGGGTTGTAACGGTCGTCGCCGCGCCAGGGGTTGTCGCCGATCTCGAGGGGCGGGAGCTGACCGACGTCGCCCACACCCACCCACAACGGCGCAGCGCGTGTGACACCGTCGAAGAGATGGTGTGGGATCTGCCATGCCTCGTCCACGAAGAGAACATCGAACACCGAGGTGCCGTTGGCGCCCTTGCCGCCGAGCTGCTTTTCCATACGACCCAGTTCACCCGGCGCGCGCAGCATGTGGACTGTCGAGATCATCACCTGCGTACTCTCAGGGATGGCCGAAGCCGAGTCCGCGACAGTGACGACCTCCGCGACGTCGGCGGGCACGTCGGCGCCGGTGCCACCCTTCACGCGAAGACACACTCGATCCTTGCCGAGCAGCTGACCGAGCGAGCGCGCGAGGGGTCGGGTCTGCTTGTTCGTGAAGGCGATGATCGCGACCTGACGGCACCGGGGGTGGTGCACGGCTTCGGCGACCAGTCGCTTCAAGACGAAGGACTTGCCGGCCCCGGCTGCCGCCTTGAGGAGGATCCGATCGAGGGGCGCTGTACCGGAGAGCGCATCACGCAGCGCGTCGGCCGCGGCATCCGCGACCTGCGCATTACCGGCCGCCGCGTCGGCGTGGTGAAGACCGGTGGCAGCAGGCGAGGCAGGCGCGATGAAGTCGACCATACTCACTCCACATCATCCAGGGTCAGGTCGGCAGGCGGGGGTTCCGACGGGCGCGCGGCGGCGTCGCCCTGGGGCAGTGAGCCGGGCGAGACCTCGAATCCGTCCTCGTCGCGTACGGGCGGCCACGCCTGCGGATTCAGCTCACCGCGTGCGCGGCGGTCGGCGAGATGGTCCGAGAAGTCTGCCTCGTTCACCTTGTGGGGCTTGCAGCACCACTGATGCGACGCCGGATCGTCCGCATACGAGGACGGTAGGCAGGTCACTTTAGGAGCAGCCGAATCGTCAGCGCCGGGTCGGGACACCGGCAAGATCGTGTCCTTCTTGTTCGACGAGAACCAGTTGAAGCCCGCCACGACCAGTCGATCTCCCACGTCGACGTTGGGAGTGTTCTTCGGTTTCCACTGCAGCACGGTCGGCTTCGCATCCTCAGCGATGTCGTCGCGCACGAGCGGTCCGATGCTGAGACCGCTGATCGAGAAGCCACCCGCTGTCATCGTCACCGACGCACCCGGCTCCTCGACACACGGCTGCTCATTTACGTCGAGCATCACCACGCGCGTGCCGTCGACGAGCCGCCTGGAGTCGACGTCGAGCGTAAGCGGGTCGAGCGACAGAACAGTGGCGTGCGCGACTTCGCGCATGCCAGCATCCGTCGCCATCTCGGACGCCGCCGATGGATTGCTCAGGGCGAGCAGCTGGTCGTGACACTGCGCGTCGGCTTCGATCACCGGAACCAGTCGGTTGCGCCAGCTTCGGTACGTGCGCCCGAAACGGACGAGGTCGGATGCCGTGAACCTCAGCCGGCGCCGCCACACAGCCTGCGCGTCGCCCTCGATCGCGCGATATACCTCCCGCAGGTTCGACACCTCGAGCTTCTGGAGCGCGTCGAGGGCGAGGTCGAGCACCTCGGCCTTATAGCCGAGCTCAGCGCGGGTCAGCTCGTCGTGAAGCGCTGGGTTGGGGTCGATGCTCTTCTGTCGGCCGCGCCCCATCATCCCGGCGAGCGCACGATGCAGTGCGTCCGAGCGGGCCTTGGTAAGGCGCGCGCCAGGCGTGTAGTCGCTCTCCTCAATCTGGTCAGCGAAGGCTCGGTGATCCACCGGTGCATCGCTCGCGAGCCATTCGACGACGTAGTCGAGACGGAGCGCGTTGACGGCCGGTCCACCGGCGATCAGGTGCCGAGAGAGGACGGTGCGAACGTCGATGATTGGCGAGCGAACCTTGAGCGCTCGGGCGCGATCCTCTTCGAGAAGGAAGGAGACGGCGGTCCGGGCGGTCTCGCGAAGCGGTCGCGGGATGTCGGCGCGCTCACCGTCCCAAGTCAGCGCCGGCCGGTTGATCTCGACGTCACGCTCCCAGCGCAGCCGGCTAAGTTCGATGCCGGCGAGGTTGTCGGCGATCGAGGTGAGCACGTCGGCGGTGGCTGCATCCGGCACCACGATGTGGAGGGGACTCGGGGAATTCGGGTTCGCCTTGCGCTGCTCGCGCATGGCGTCTTCGATCGCCGACCCCAGAAGGCTCATCGCACCGCGTCGCGCCTCGGGAGCCTGGGGGTTGGCGAACACCTCGTACTTCCAGGTGCCGCGGCCGGAAGCACTGATCCGCTGAACCGCCATGCCGTGGAGCCCGAGTGCCGCGGCATCTGACTTCGCGACGACCACGTTGATCGTGCCGGGGAGACCGGCTGCGTCGATCCGTCGCTGGCCGGTGTCGACCGCGCGTCCGTCGAGGGTCGCCTGGATGGTCGCGACGACCGAGTTCGGAGCGTTCCCGACCTCGCCGGTGCCGTCGACGAGTCCGGTCACGTGCGGACGCAGCGCGGGGTCGATCCCGATCTCGATTAGGAGGTCGGTCGGGTTTGCGGAGCCCCGCAGCTCGGCGCGGCAGAAGGTGAAGAGGTTGCACGTGGCGCAGGTTGACGGGTCGAAGGTGGCCTTGAGGTGCGTGACGTAGTCCTCGAGGATGGCGTCTTCAGCGAGCTGGGCTTCTTCGGCGGCCGCCTTTCGTTCAGCGACGCGCATCGCGACCTCTTCGCGATGATCGTGCAGGTCTTCAACGACGGCGGTCGGCTGAAGGAACGCGTTGCGGGGTACAGCCAGCACCCCGTGCGTGTGGACGTCCATCTCCTTCGGGACCTTGGACCAGGCCGCGAAAGCCTCGGCGCCCAGCGCGACCTGCAGGAACCCCTTCAGCATCCGGCCGTCGTCGATGCGCGAGCGAACCCGCTCATAGTCCTTCGCATCGCCGACGATGAGCCACGAGCCGTCGCCCTGCGCGGAGGTCTTCGGCGCCACGACGACGTAGTCGGGCTTGACCTCCGTGGCGTCCTCGTCCTCGAAACCCGGGAAGGGAAGGGCGGGCTGGTGGATAAGCGTGGCCGCCCCCTCGCCGAGTGCGCGGGCGTGAGCCGCTGCGAGCGCCGCCTCGGTCTTCGCGGCATCCACCTTCGTGTCGACGGTGAAGACGGCGGTGGGACGGTCGAGGCCGAGCGCGCCGACGGCCGTCGTCGTGACCTGCCCGGCGAACGCCTTGTTGCGCACCAGCCGCTCGAAGGCCATGGCCCGCATCCAGCGCGCCTCGGGGATGCCGACGCCGAGGTCTTCGAACCCGATGTCTTTGGCGAGCGTGCGACGCGGCTTGCCGGTGATCAGCGGGTCGGTACCTCGGAATCGTGCACACGCAGCATGACTGGATGCCGCGACCGCGCTCGAGCCCCCACCCGTTGAAATCGTCGCCACTGAATACCTTTCCCCACCCGCGAGCCTAGCCCGCGGGGACTCCATCTCTCTCGCGCCGTCGGCCCGGCTCAGTGCGCGATGTCCCCCGTTAGCGACACTCTGGCACGCGCCGCCGACATCGATGTGACGGGCTGTTCGCTTCGCTCCCGATATCGTGTCAGACACTGTGGACGGCAAGGAAAACGACATCCCGACGCTCGAGGGCGACGCCGCGGATGCCGTCGCCCATCGCGGCGGACACATCCAAATCATCGCCGCCGCAGGCTCCGGCAAGACCGAGGTGGTCTCGCAACGGGTAGCCGACCTCATCGCCAGCGGCGTCGAGCCGACAACGATCGTCGCTTTCACCTTCACCGAGAAGGCCGCCTCCGAGCTCAAGGAGCGCATCCGACAGCGGGTCACGGCACGCGTCGGCAAGGCAGCCGGCGACAAGCTTGGGCAGCTGCAGGTGAGTACTATCCACGCGTACTGCTTTCGACTGCTGCAGACGTACGACCCACGGTTCGAGGCGTACTCGCTGATCGACGAAAACCAGCTCGTGGCGCTGATGGTCCGGGAGGGTACGCGCCTAAACCTGAAGCGGTTCGGGACCGGGCTCTTCGCAGGGATCAAGAACTTCTTGCGCAGCGTGGACGTGATCGAGAACGAGCTGATCGATCCCGACGAGCTCCCCGATGGGGACTTCAAGGATGCGGTACGGGACTACTACGCGACGCTCGATCGGTATCGCGTGCTGACCTTCGGCCAGCAGATCGTCCAGGCGGTGCGGGCGCTCGAGCAGCCGCACGTCCACTCCGCAGTCAGTGCCGTCGTTGAACACCTCATCGTCGACGAGTACCAGGACATCAATCCCGTCCAGGAGCGTCTCATCGGGTTGCTCGCAACCCCCGTCGGGCGTGCGGATCTCGTCGTTGTAGGTGACGACGACCAGGCCATCTACCAGTGGCGCGGGTCAGCCGTCGAGAACATCGTGACATTCACCAACCGATACCCGGGAGTCACCCAGTTCCGGCTTCTCACGAACCGCCGATCTCGTCCGGGAATCGTCGCGCTCGCCAACGAGTTCGCGGGCACGATCCCCGGCCGTCTCGACAAGGAGATGCTGCCCTTCCGGGCGGCATCGGGTGAGTCCGTGAAGGTCAACGTCGGCACAGGAACCGAAGCAGACGAGGCCGAGGAGATCGCCGAGAGCATCCTCGAGCTGAACTCGGCGGGAGTGCCGTTCCGTTCGGTTGCGGTCCTGGTGCGGGGAAAGGCCGCCTACCCCAAAATAATGACCGCGTTCGCAGCGCGCGGCATCCCCGTTCAGCCGGGTGGCCGCACCGGGCTCTTCGAGCAGCCTGCCGCCGACGCCGTGGGGTCGGTGTACGCCTGGCTGGCCGACCTGCAATGGAAGTTCGCCGGCACGGCCACGCGTGTTGACGTCACTCTTGATGAGGTCGTCGTTGCGTTGGTGCGCGCGTTCACACTGAATCGACGATCGCTTCAGCTCGTGCGCCACCACCTCACCGCATGGAAGGCGCAGGTCGCAAACACGTCCTCCCCCGTCGATCTCATCGGCGATTTCTACGCGCTGCTGGGACTCCTCGGCGTCAAGGAGTGGGACCTCGACGACGCGATCGTCCGCAACACTCTCGGCACGATCGCGCGTTTCACGCAGGTGCTCGCCGACTACGAGTCGGTTCAGCGACGGTCGCGGCGCGATCCCGCTAACCCCGGCGAGCAGGTCGGCGCGTCGTGGAGCCCGTGGTACTACAAGAGCCTCGCGATCCTCATGGTGAACTACGCGTCCGGTGAGTACGACGACTTCGACGGCGAGGAGGACCTGACAGGAGACGCCGTCGCCCTGGGCACGGTGCACGGCGCCAAGGGCCTCGAATGGCCGGTCGTGTTTCTTCCCTCTCTCACGAAGAAGCGATTCCCGTCGATGCGGGCTGGATCACAGCAGACGTGGCTGCTCCCGCGCGATATGTTCGAGGCATCCCGCTACGAGGGATCGGATGCCGACGAACGTCGCCTCTTCTACGTCGCCGTCACTCGCGCCCGGGACTGGGTATCGCTTTCGTCGCATGCTCGTGTTAACAAGCAGTCGGGCGCACCATCGCCGTATCTTCAGGCTGCGCGGGACATCGCCGGCGCCGGTGGCAGCGCCGACTCGTTCGACGCCAAGTCGATCGAGGAACCCGACCTGCAGGTCAGCTACAGCGACGTGGCCGCCTACCTCGCCTGCGGGCGCAGCTTTCTGCTTCGTTCCCGACTGGGCTTCCTGCCTCCCGTCCGCGACGAACTCGGCTACGGCAACGCCGTGCATCACGTCATGCGCGTGCTCGCCGAGCAGACGAAGTCGACCGGACACATGCCTAGAGCGTCTGAGATCGACGCTCTCATCGATTCGGACTTCTTTCTTCCCTTCGCGAACAAGCCGGCGCATAAGCAGATGAAGGCGCGAGCCCGTGCTCTCGTCCAGACCTACCTCGATAACCACCCAGACGAGTTCCTGCGAACCTGGGCGACCGAGCGCCCGTTCGAGCTCTACCTCGACGGGGTCGTCGTGTCAGGGCGTGCCGACGTGATCTACGACGATCACGGCGGTGTGCCCTCGAACCTGGCGATCGTCGACTACAAGACGGCGACTGGGCCAGAGATCGAACCACTGCAGCTCCAGATCTACGCGGACGCCGGTCGGCGTGAGGGCTTGACCGTGTCGGCAGGATTCGTCCACGACATGGGGAAGGGTGTGCGTCACTCCGTGGACGTCGCGGACGACGCGATCACGGCTGCAGAGGCACGGGTGCAATCGGCCGCAGCCGGGCTAAGGTCCCTCGTGTTTGCTCCCTCCCCGGCTAAGGAGAAGTGCACGCACTGCGATGTCCGACTCCTCTGTAAGGATTCGGCATCGTGAGCGAACCACTCTGGACTGATGTGCTTTCGGCATGGTCGTCCCTCGCGTCAGCCCTCATCGGCCTTGCAGCGCTCGCCGCGGTCATCGTAGTCGGCGTGCAAATCCGTCTTCAGCGGACGCAGCTCCACCGCGACCTGGAGAACATGTACGTAGCCCGCTACTGGGCCATCATGGATCAGCTCGCCGAGTCCGAACTTCTGTCACCGGACGAAGGACTGAAGCGGCGCACGATCGCAATCCGTTCCTACCTGCGACTCAGCGAGGACGAGTGCGATCTTCGCGCTGCAAATCGGGTGACCGACGATACCTGGTGGGAATGGCTCGCCGGTATGCGCACGCAGCTGGCAGAGCCAGGCTTTCGCGAAGCAATGGAATCGGCACCAGCGGATCAGTTCCTAAACCTGCGGAAGCTCGTAACCAGCGACCTAGACTTCGAGCCGTCGCAGTCGAGCGTCCGACAGCGCCGGCGGGTGGGCCTATAAATGGCGCGCATGATTCCGTCGACGATCGCCGACGATGCAGCACCGGGCGAGCGTGCCGCGTTCGCCGCGCTCCGAGATGCTCCGGGCGCCGACGACTGGATTGTCTTCCATTCACTCGCGATCGGTCGGCACGTCACACAGCGGGAGGGCGAGGCCGACTTCGTCGTGATGGCACCTGGGCTCGGCATCCTGGTGA
This sequence comes from Microbacterium aurantiacum, assembly GCF_021654035.1. GTDB lineage: Bacteria > Actinomycetota > Actinomycetes > Actinomycetales > Microbacteriaceae > Microbacterium > Microbacterium aurantiacum. Next base: position 1,071,876 of record NZ_JAJPDW010000001.1, on the reverse strand, counting down.
TCGAGGTCAAGTCTCACCTCCGCGTGCAGACGGACGCTGCTGGCCGGTGGAAGCTCGGCAACGACGACTGGACTGACCGGTCTCCCTTCACGCAGGCCAGCGGCGAGTTTCACAGCATCCTTCACTTCCTGCGCCAGCGCACAATTGAGCCCCTCGCTTACCCGGCTGGATATGCGGTGTGGTTCACGGCAATCGCGAAACAGAACATCCCACCTGCGATTGGGTGGCAAGAGTGGGCGGTGCTCGACGCGAGCGACCTTGCCCAACCCGCGAGCGCCGTGCGGCGAGTACTGGCTGCGGTGGACAAGGACACTGTGGCGAAGAACGGTGGATACCGACACGTCGCAGGCGAGCCGACGGCAGAGCGCCTTGACCGAGTCCGGGATGCTCTCGTGCCGAGCTTCGCTGCTGAGATCAAGCCCGCTGAGCGCAGACGCCGCCGTGAGCAGGAGCTGTCATTGTTCACGGCTGATCAGGTGCGGTCGCTCAATCTGATCAGCAGAGTGCCCCGTGTGCTGATTGAGGGACCAGCAGGAACGGGCAAGACCTACATTGCCGCTGAGGCGGCACGACGACACGCCAGCGCGGGCGAGAGGGTTCTCGTCGTCATGTTCAACCGCCTGCTCGAAGGTCACCTGCGATCAGCGCTTGCTGACGTTGACGGTGTCACAGCCACGCGTCTTCATGCCGAGATGGAGCGTGTCGGCGGGGTAACCTCGCCGGCGAACGGGGATGCTGACTGGTACAACACCCACCTTCCGCTTACCGCGCTCGAGAAGGCGACCGAGTCGGGCTTCGACCCGCCCTACGACTACCTCATCGTCGACGAGGCCCAGGACATCGCGTCCGACCTCAATCTCGACTTTCTGGACACGATGCTCGTCGGCGGCCTCAGCGACGGGCGGATGCTCCTCCTCGGAGATTTCTCGAACCAGAACATCTTCCGGAGCGGGATCGACGACGGGCGCGAAACGATCGAACGTCGCGTGCCGGGCATCGTGCCGGTCGATCTCGACACCAACTGCCGGAACCGACGTGACATCGGTGAGTGGGCGGAACGTGCCAGCGACCGATCGGGTATTTGCAAGGAGTTTCGTCGGGATGGCGTAGCCGGGAACGCCGTCGAGGTTCGGCACTTCGCGTCGAAGGCCGACGAAGTGAACATGCTCGATGACGTCATCCGTGGTCTACGTGCCGAGGGTTACGGGCCCAAGGACGTCGTCATCCTCGCCCCCTACCGCGACTCAGCCGCGCAGCGGGCGATCGACCAGAAGATCTCGGTGTCAACACTGGGGTCCGGCATTCGAGACACTTCTTACATCCGCTGGGGAACGATTCACGAGTTCAAGGGAATGGAAGCTCCAGCGGTCATCTTGACCGACATCTCAGGCACAAGTTCACGGTTGCCCGACCTGATCTATGCCGGCGCCACCCGAGCCCAGGACCGGTTGGTGGTGCTCACGTCGCTTGAACACCTCGCCTCGATCTAGCGGCATCACGAGCCAGAATGGGTGGATGAGCGATCTGCTGTCGATGTTCGATGACAAGGACGATGACGCGGAGCCGGCCGGAGTTCGTCCGCTCCCGATGGCGGATGGCCAGCGATCGGAGATCCGCGCGCTTTTTGCGGCGCTTGACATCGGAAGCGCAGCGCTTCAGTTCGAGGCCACCGCCGAACTTGCTGGCGTCCGAATCACCTCGGTTGGTGACCTGGACGCAGCGACAGCCCATCGGCTGATCGGGGCGCTCCAGCGGCGCGTACGGCGTTCGGGTCGCGTGACGACCGGTAAGTCTTGGGACGACCGCGAAGAAGAAACCTGGATTGACCGACTGTAACCCCGCGGGGTTTCGCCCCGCCTCAACTCCAGGTTCCCTCGCTCACCGAATCTGGATTGACCGGTCTAGTTTCACGTCGACCATCAGGCGCCCCTCATCGACCACGCGACGGAGCCGGCGGCGACCGCGCACCCCGCGCATGCGCACAAAAGTCGCCACCCGCCGCACAATCCGCCGCTGGGCGCGACCAGTGACATCGCCCGAGCCGTCGATGTCGACCCGCACCGTGCCGTCTGTAGAAACCGACGCCTCCACATCGTCGGAGCCGTTCAGCTCGACCACGTCGATATAGCGGAGTTAGGGCACACTGTGCGTCCGCGGAGCCGAACCGCTGCATCGAAGATCTGCGCTTGAGCACACAGGACGCACAGACCCGATACATTCACAAGACTGCACCGTCGCATCTATCTGGGGGATACACCGCATGACCACTTCGGCCGCGCCGCCTTCGGCGACCGCACCTGCATCAAAGCCCGTCAGGACGACACCGGCATGGGCCAAGATCCTGCTCGTCGTTTTCATCCTCGCCGTCATCGGCGCAGCTGCGGTCGCCGGGCTCACGATTGGGAAGTTCCTCGGCGCGGCGGAGTCGCGCGACACCCAGGTCATCCGGTCAATCAAAGGCGAGGAGCAGGTGATCCTCGTCACTGCGGGGATCACGGATGTCCAGGAGGAGCGCGCGGACGGACTGAAGCTCGCGATCGGCGACTTCCAGCTCTTCACCCTCCCAGGCACCGAGCGGTCGGTGCTCGTTCGCTACGAATACGACGCCAAGTTCGGCATCGAGGGGAGGGACGTCGAGATCGTCCCCGCGGGTGACAACGCGTACCGCATCACGATCCCGAAGTTCATCTACCTGGGCTACGCCAACCCCGATCTGAGCGTCGCTGAGGAAGAGAACGGCCTGCTGAGTTGGACGACCCCCGAGATCGACACGACCGAAGTGTTCGAGGAACTGCTGTCTGCGCAGACCGTGGACGAGCATATCGATGGCTTCCGAGCGGTGCTCGAAGAGCAGGCAGAGCAGTTCTACACCAAGATCGTGAAGGCGATCGACCCCGCGATCACTCTCGAGTTCGAGTTTGAGTGATGACCGAACGCCGCAACCCACAGAAGGACAACCGCGCATGACCGACTCCGAACCACTCGAGGCTCCGGCAGCTCCGTCGGGCAACGAAGTTGAACTTATCAGCGACGGCGACGGGCTCATGATCATCGGTGAGCACGCAACCGTCGAGCGGTTCGTCGCGTCGACGGGATTGCCGTCGCGGGAAATCGATCTGCGGCGGCTGAGCCCGTCGGTGGCGAAGGGCGCGGCGGTGGTGCAGGCCGCATCCGAAGTGTCGGCGAACGCCGGACGATGGATGAAGTTGACCGAGGAGTCAGCGAGGGCCGCCCAGAAGCTGCCGCTCGTCAAGAACTCGACGACCGACTTCCTGCACGCCACGACGCGTGCGCCGAACGGACAATTCGCGAAGAACCTGCAGTTCGTGGCAAAGCCGGGGGCCATGCTGACCAACCCCGCGATCCTCGCCGGTGTGGGCGGCATCATGGCCCAGTACGCAATGCAGCAGACGATGGAGGAGATCACCGAGTACCTCGCGAAGATCGACGCCAAGGTCGACGACATTCTCCGCGCGCAGAAAGATGCAGTGCTTGCCGACATGATCGGCATCGAACTGACGCTCGACGAAGCGATGGTCGTACGTGCGGAGGTCGGCCGAGTGTCCGAGGTGACTTGGTCGAAGGTGCAAGGCTCCGCGGCGACGATCGCGCGAACCCAGGCGTATGCTCTGCGGCAACTGGACGGACTCGCCGAGAAGCTCGAGCGTGAGACCAAGATCGGTGAACTCGCCGATCTGTCGAAGCAGGCGCAGGACACCGTGGTGGAGTGGCTGGCTGTGCTCGCCCGTTGCGTCCAACTGCAGGAGGCCATGGGGGTGCTGGAGCTCGACCGTGTACTCGATGCCTCGCCGGACGAGCTCGACAAGCATCGCGTCGCGCTGCAGACGGCTCGCCACCGGAGGCTCGAGCTCATCGCGACGACCACCATGCAGCTCGTCGCCCGTATGGACGCGGCCGCGAGCAGAGCGAACGCAAGAGTGCTGCTGAGCCCCGTCTCGGCTCGAGTCGTCGTCCACGCGAGCAACGACGTCGCCTCCGGTGTCGGTGAACTTCACGCGACACTTGGGCTCGCCGATGAGCGCGCCGCGCTCGAGGCTCGACGGTGGTCGGCGGCTGCAGCGGACGTGCGGGATGACGTGGTCGGTGCGGGCAGGGATGGCCTTCAGGCGGCGGGTCGATTTGGGACCGAGACGCTCGAGGCCGCTCGGATGTCGACAGGGCGCTTCGCCGGCAAGATCGCGAACCGTCTTCAGCGCACCGGCGACACCAACACCACTGAAGCCGACCAACCTGAACCTTGAGGCGAAGTGGGATCAGATGTAGGGCGACTGCCGAACGAGCCGCGATGCGCTTGGGTCACGACGTCGTCGACCGGCAGCACCCTCACACTCGGATACGCCGCCGCTCGCCAGTCGGCTTTGTCCGCTCGTCGGCCACTCTGTGGCGAGAGCGGCGACGATTCAGTCCGATCGAAACGATCGACGAACCCCGAGATGCTGCGGGTTTCCGACTCAGACAGATCGAGGTGGAAACCGCTCCGCCTCAGTGGGCTCCCGCCGTCGCGAGAACCATTGACGGACTCGCGCCTTACACTCGCAGGCCGGTGCCCGATGTCGGATCGGCGCTCAGGACAGACGCGACGTGGTTGCGGAGAACCGGATCGCAAACGTACACGTAGGTTCCCAGGATTCCCCGCGTAAGGAGTACGCCGTAAATGTTCTGGATCAGTGTAAGGAGGTCCGCGTCGGTGGTCTGCCTGCGCAGTTTCTTGAGGTTCTCCTTCCCCTTCTTGTCGCGGTAAGAGTCACGGTCTACGATTACCTGCCCAGCAACCTCGTCGTATCGGAGATCACCGCCGATGATCACGCCGGCGTAGTTGAGGTCGTAACCCTGCACCGTGTGAATCGAGCCGACCTCGTCGATCGATCCCGGCGAGTTGATCCAGTCCTTGTCTGTGCGGTTCCAGACGAAGCCAGTTCCCTCGAGTTCGAAGTCGAAGCCGGGTCGGTTGCCGCGGGTCTTCCAGTCCCACGCGTAGCCCGCCACGAGTCGGGCGAGCCCGACCTCGCGGTCGCGGTCGCGGATGGCCTGCCGCATTTCTCCGACACTCTCGAAGAACCGCAGGTCGTACTCACCGAAGTCCGGGCGATCGCCCGTGCGAAGTTCACCCCGAAGCAGCTGACGGACGAATCCCACGTAGTCTGCGTCCGCCCTCACCCGCATCTGCCTCGCCAACGGAAACCACCGATGCACTCGCTTTGCATCAGTGATCTCAGCGGCAAGAACTTCGCTAGGGAGGTCTGCTGGCCGTACACCCTGCTGCTCGTCGATGAGGAGAATCTGGTGCGTGCTCTGCGCGCGGATCCAGTCGAGTTGCGTTTTGCTGAGGTCATCAGCTCCGAACAGTCGTGCGTTGATTTCCGCGAAGTCGCGGTTGCGTATTCCCGAGGATTGGTTCGCGCGGCGATTGAGCCGGTGCGTCTCGTCGACGATGAGTAGGTCGAACGGCATAGACGACTTGCCGACGTCGAACGGATTCAAGACATGGTCCTCGCTGACCTTCGGCGTCTTCTTGAACACCTTCTTGATTGAGTCTCGAAGCGACTGCTGGGGTACGACGAGTCCGACGCGAACGCTCTTCAGGAGCTCCCGGTTCTCGGGTACGAAGAACTCAGAGAAGAGGGAGTCTTGCTCGATCTCATCCGTGTCGTCGTAGTCGCGAATGTCCGCCAGCAGCTTCATCAGGAAGATCGCCACGATCGTCTTGCCCGTACCCGGATTGCCCTGGATGACGCTGGTCGATCGTGTGCCCGTCGCGAGGTCCGCGAGCAGCGATTCAACGATCTGCTCGACGGCGATGGCCTGCTCTCGGGTGAGGACCTTGAAAGGCGAGAGCTTGAAGAGGTCGCTGTTCTCGATCTCGGGGATGCTGCGCTGGAAGATCCCGTCCGATCGCAGCTGCTCGAAGATGTCACGGAAGCTCTCGCGGTATTGGTCGCGCTCGTAGTATCGCGCATCGATGATGCCCTCGTTCCCGTTGAGCACCGTGAAGTGCCCGTCGCCGGCGAGCCAACGGATGAGGTGCGACTCGAGGTCGAGACACGCCGACTTGTTGAACGTCTCGTCTATGACGACACGGACGCGGCGGAAGCCTGCCTTCGATGGATTCTGGAGGTGCTGACGGATTCGCGATACAGCGCTGACCGTCTCGCCGACGTACACAGATGGCGCATCCGGGGACCCGGCGCTGTCGAGAACGTAGACGACGGGCCAGTTGGTACGCCGTTCATCGCCGGACGCCCAAGTGGAGATCGCGGGCGTAGTGAAGTCGAGCCGCTCGATCTCAAAGGGCGTCATACTTCGTGCTCCGCCCTCTCGATCGATCTGCGGGGTACTTCGAGTTCGTCACGGCGAGCTTCTGCAGGACGATCTCGTCCAGGTCGACTCCCAGTTGAGCCGCGAGCAGAACGCAGTAGGTGACGACGTCCGCGAGCTCCTCGCTCACGCGAACCTCGTCTGCATCGTCACTCCACTGGAAGCACTCGAGAAGTTCGCCCGCCTCGATCGAAATGCTCTTCGCGAGGTTAGCCGGCGTATGAAACTGAGCCCAGTCGCGCTCGCGCACGAACTCCGACAAGGCTTCGCGAACTCTCTCACTCGTCACGGTGCGACGGTATCGCACCGCTGCCTTCCCTCTGACAATGAGCGAACCAGCGATCGGGCGCGGCGCAGTGCTCGTCGTCGAACGGCTGCTAAGCGACGCGCGCCAGCGCGGAGTCTGCAAGGAGTGAGCGGCGAGAACGGAGCCGCGAGCGATCGCTACACTCTCGGCGTCGGAGGGAGGCGCCCCTCCCACCAACACCAGTTGACGACGTCTTCCGCCATCTATCCACATATGAAATCGGCCGCGTTGACGGCGTCCGACCTGTGTCCGACACTAGGCCGATACTGACCGTCGAGCCGGCACGAGCGGAGGTCGAGATGGGCACCATCGCCCCGTACGAAACAGCGAAGGGCCGCCGCTACCGCGTGCGCTACCGCAAGCCTGATGGCACCGAAACACAGAAGCGCGGCTTCACGACGATGCGCGAGGCGAAGCTCTATCTGTCCATGGTCACCGTGTCCAAGTCGAAGGGCGAGTACATCGATCCCGTGGCATCGCGGGTGCCGGTCCAGATGTTCGCGGACAGCTGGCTCCGGTCGAAGCAGCCGCCGATGTCGAAGCCTTCGTACTACATGACGCTCGAGCGGGCATGGAAGAACCACGTCGCGCCGGTCTGGGCAGACAGGGAGATCTGGTCGATCCGGCGGTCTGAAGTTCAGGACTGGGTGTCAGAGCTCGCGACGCAGAAGTCCCGCACGGTCGTGCTTCGCGCGCTGGGAGTCCTCGCAGGCATCCTCGACGTTGCCATCGACGACCGTCGCCTTGCCAGCAATCCGGCCCGTAACGTGCGCAGTCTTCCTCGGCGCGGCCCAGGCAAGCGTCGCGTCTACCTCTCGCATGACCAGGTCGCGACGCTGGCGGCGTGCTCGGCGTATCCGACGCTTGTCCTGACGTTGGCGTACACCGGGCTCCGGTGGGGCGAGGCGACAGGGCTGCGGGTGCGCAGCGTGAACCGCCTCCGCCGGCGCTTCGTCATCGAAGAGAACGCGGTGATGATCGCGTACGAGATCCACGTCGGCACGCCCAAGACGCACGAGAAGCGCTCGGTGCCCTACCCGGAGCGGCTCGCGCCGATGATCGAGCAGGCGTGCGCCGGTAAGGGGCCGGAGGGTCTGCTGTTCGGCGACGGGGTACATCACATGCGCAGCTCGGGCAGTAAGGGATGGTTCGCGAACGCGGTGCGGCGTGCGCAGGCGTTCGATCCTTCGATCCCGCGGCTCACCCCTCACGACCTCCGCCACACCGCTGCGTCGCTCGCGATCAGCTCGGGCGCGAACGTGAAGGCCGTGCAGCGGATGCTCGGGCACGCGTCCGCCGCGAAACGCTCGATCTTGGCGCTCTCAGACGTCGCGCAGGCCCCTGAAGGCGCTCGTTTTCGGCCAGCCGAAATTTCAGAATGCGGGCAAAAAGCGGGCAAAAACGACTTTTGTGCGGTCTGACCACAGAAGAAAGTCTTGGTCAGATGCAAAAAGAGACTGTGCCCCTGGAGGGACTCGAACCCCCAACCGTTTGCTTAGGACGCAACTGCTCTTCCATTGAGCTACAGAGGCTGGCCCGGCAAGTTTAGCCGAGCGTTCCGGGGCGGGATCGCGGTCGCAACGACCCGACGGCGAGCGCGGGCGTGCGTAGGGTGGGGGCGTGCGCACTCCCCCGGCATCCGTCATCGGGGTACGCGTATGAACGCCGAGGATGCGGCGAGCGACACCCCGGAGACCGAGGCCGTCGGCCGAAGCCCGTTCCTGCACGCGCTGCGGAACACCGGCATCCTGCTCGCCATCGCCGCGGTGGTGTGGGCCGTGTTCCTCCGCGACGACGACATGCTCCTGTTCGCCTGGATCCCGCTCATCTTCGCCGCGATCGGCTGGTACGTGCACGGCTTGCTCTTACGGGTCTTCCCTCCGCGATCGCGCTGGGCCGCCGCGTGGCGCGCGATCGCCGCGGCATACGTCGGGCTCGGAGTCGGGCTCTTCCTCCTCTCCCCCGGAGCACCTCAGCTCCTGTTCGGTGGACTGCTGACGTTCACAGTGTTCGGCGGCTTCATCGTGGTCGGCGCGGTGGCGATGCTGACGTGGCCGCTGCTCGGCATCCGCTCTCCTCATCGGCGTGATCCGCTCGCGGAGGACGAACCTCCGTATCCGGTGTGAGTCGACGCCCATACGGCGGTATGGGTTGCGGGCGGCGCGGATTCTCGGAATCGTGGCCACCTCGTTGACCGCAGGAAGGAAAGGAGCACTCAATGCTTACTATGACCGACACCGCGGCCGAGGCCGTCAAGACGATCATCGCGCGCGTCCCCGAGGCCGGCGACGGAGGAGTCCGCATCCGCGACACCGGCGCTCAGAACGGCTTCGAGCTCAGCGTCGCTCCCGCACCGGAGCCGCAGGACACCGTCGTCGTCACCGACGGCGCACGTGTGTTCCTCGACGAGGCCGCTAACACCGCACTCGACGACCGTGTGCTGGATGCCGAGCTCGGGCAGGACGGATCCGTCCGCTTCGCCCTCGGCTCCCAGGCGTGATCTGACGTCTTCCGGCACCGCCGGATCTGCGGGCCCTCGCGTTTCGACGCGGGGGCCCGCCGTCGTGTATCCGGGGCAGGGTTGCGAGGGGTGGATAGGGTCGAACGATGAACACCGCACGCCGTCGCGGCGAGATCATCGGGTGGGTTGTGTCCGCGGTCGCGCTGGTTGCGGGGTTCGTGCTGATCCTCGTCGGGATCGCGACTCCCCCGAGCGCATCGTTCGGGTGGTTCGCCTACCAGCCACTTGCGAACGCCGCGTTCGTTCCGGGAAGCGCCGGGATGGCCATTGCCCCGGTCACCGCGGCCGGGTTCACCCTCTTCGTCGTCGGACTCGTCGGGGTGGCGTTCCTCACCGGCATCCGCGTCGGAGCGCGCCGCCGCGCGTGACCTCGTGACGCGCGTGGCCGCGTTAACACGCTGATTTCGGCGTCTTGTCGGAGTGTTCACACGCGGCGCACAGGTTGAGCCCTAGGCTCGCGCGCATGCATATCGCTCTCGAGCTTCTTCCTCTGGTGACCTCCGACAACCTCGCCAACTCCGGCGCGACAGCGGGCGGCCTGATCGGCGGCTTCCTCGGCTATGTCCTGTTCGTCGCCGCCGTGTGGCCCTTCCTCAACAAGGCCGGTCAGCCCGGCTGGACCGCGCTCATCCCGATCGTCGCCGCCTTCTTCATCGTCCGCGCCGCCGGCCTCTCGGCCTGGTGGACCCTGCTGTACATCGTTCCGATCGTGAACATCGTCTTCGCGATCATCGTCGCCCTGCGCCTCGGCAAGGGCTTCGGCCACGGAGCCGTCTTCTCGGTCTTCCTGCTGTGGCTGTTCGCCCTCATCGGCTACTTCATCCTCAGCTACTCCAGCAACACCTACGACCGTTCGCGCATCGCCTGATCACCCCCTCGACGCGACCCCGTTCTCCGGCAAGGATGAGCGGGGTCGCGTTGCGTGTGGAGGAGGCATCCGATGACGACATATCTGATCTCGTTCCCGAGCTCGGCCATGGGCTGGCGTGACACCGGGAGGCGCTGATGGAGACCCTCGACGCGTGGCGCGACTTCAACGTCGCGATGGTCGGGGCGACCTCGGCCCTGGCCGGGCTCGTCATCGTCGCAGCCAGCGTGAACATCACCGCGATCATCAAGGCAGCGACGCTGACCGCTCGCCTCGCTGCGGGCATCGCCAGCCTGCTGATGGGCCTGACCGCGTCCGCCATCGCACTCTGGCCTGACCTCTCTCTTCCCGGATTCGGCATCGGAGTGATCGTCATCGCGGCCATCTCGGCGATCTTCCCCGTCGCCGCGACGGCACGCCTCGCCACGAACCCCGCCGCGCAGGGCAGCGGGCGACGCGCCGTCAACATCGTGCTCGCGTGGCTCCCGACCGTCGCGTACCTCGTCGGCGGATCCGTGCTCCTCGCGGGCCTCGCGGTCGGTGCGGGTATTGTCGCGGCCGGCACGCTGCTCGCGATCGTGAGCGCGGTGATCGTGTCGTGGGTCGCGCTGGTGGAAGTGCTGCGCTGAGCGGTTCGTTCGCGGAGGCGCCAGCAGGAAGCGCAGCTGGGCACCCCACCCGCCGGGCGGTGTCGGTGGTGACGGGAAGGATGGTCCGGTGACGACATCCGCCCCCAGCTTCTTCCCCGTCCCCGCGGCCGAACTGGACGATCTGCGTCGGAGGCTGGAGGCCGCGCGGCTGCCCGCACAGACACCGGGCGACGACTGATCGCGCGGCATCCCGATGCGCGTGCTCGAGCGGCTCCGCGATCGCTGGCTGAACGGCTACGACTGGCGCGCGTACGAGCGTCGACTCATGAGCGAACGGCAGGACGTCTTCGCGAGCGACATCGGCCCGCTTCACTACCTCCGCCGCGTCGGCGATGACGCAGCGCTACCGGTGATCGTGATCCACGGCTGGCCGTACTCCTACGCGCAGTTCCTCCCCCTCGCGGATGCCGTGGGAAAGGCACGCACGATCGTCGCGCCGTCACTCCCCGGGTTCGGTCACTCCCCCGCGGCGTCGGTGCCGTTCAGCGCGGAACGCATCGCCCGCGCGTTCCATCTCCTCATGACGGAGCATCTCGGCTACGAGCGCTACCTGGTGTACGGAGAAGACATGGGCGCACCGATCGCGGACTGGATGGCCGGCCTCTACCCCGATGCCGTCGCGGGAATCATCGCCACCCATCCCTCCTTCTCCGCACAGAAGCGCGACGGGGTGGTCCTGACGGATGCCGAGCGCGACTTCCTCGCCTCGACGCGCGACCCGGCCGAGAGCGGATATGCCCACCAGCAGGGCACTCGACCGGACACCCTTGCGGCGGCGCTGCAGGACTCACCCGTGGGCCTGCTCGCCTGGATCGCCGAGAAGATCGCGGCGTGGAGCGACGGCGGCGTCACCACCGAGTTCGTGAATTTCGACGACGACGATGTGCTCGATCTCGTCTCGCTGTACTGGCACACGAGATCGGTCGGAACGAGCTTCCGCAGCTACGCCGAACCCGACGACCTCGACGATCATCCGCTCATCACGGTTCCGGCATCCATCGCCGCCTCAATTGAGGAGCACGCTCGGCACGTCACCGGCGCGTGACCGCTGCCGGCGCCACGAACGTGTCGGAGGCCCGTGGGAGCATCGCGGATATGACGGCATCCGATCGCCTTCCCGAACCGACGCGGGCACCCGACGTCGACGACGACTTTCGTGGCGGACTCAACCCCGCGCTGTGGGTCGCCGAGTACCTGCCGCAGTGGACCACGCCCGAGCGCGCACGGGCGCGATACGCCCTCGTCGACGTGGGCCTGGAGCTGCGGATCGACGCCGACCAGCCCGACTGGCGGCCCGAGGACGCACCGCTGCGCGTCTCGAACCTGCAGACGGGCACGTTCTCGGGCCCCGTCGGCTCGGACCGCGGAACCCACCGGCACCGCGACGGTCTCCGGGTGCGGACCGAGACCCCCGAGCGACTGCTGTTCGCACCGTCTCGCGGCCGCATCGAGGTGACGCTCTCCGCGGGAACGGATGCCGGCACCATGGTCGCCGCGTGGCTGGTCGGCACCGAGCACCGCAGTCCCGACGAGTCGGGCGAGATCTGCCTGTTCGAGATCGACGCCCACGCGGTCGGTGCGACGACCGGGGCACGGACGGGCATCAAGGCCCATCACGATCCGTCGCTCAGGACCGACATGGCCGGGGTGACGGTCCCGATCGACGCCTCGCGGCCGCACACATGGACGGTGATCTGGGGCGACGGCGAGACCGTCATCGGCTGCGAGGGCGTCGTGGTGCGGCGGATCGCGCAGGCGCCGGAGTATCCGATGTTCCTGCTCATCGACCTGTTCGAAATCGGCGGGCCCGGCGGGACGTACCCGAAGTCGGCGACGATCCACCGCGTCCGCGGATGGGACGACACCGACCCGGTCGGACGGGCGGTGTCAGTCGCTCACGAGGTCGTCGACGGTGAAGGCGTTCAGACCCTCGGCGACGGCACCCACGCCGGTCAGCACGAAGGCGATCACGAGACCGAGGATCACCATCCACCAGCCCTTGCGCACGCACCGCAGGAGAACGGGAACGCCCACCAGCGTTGAGATGAAGAACTGCGCGAGGTAGAACATCCGCAGTTCCGCATCGACCCCGTCCGAGCCGAGGTTCCACGCGATGGCGAAGTTCAACGCAGCCCAGCCGAGGAACGCCAGGCCGGTGATGAGCGCGCCGCGGCCCGCACGCTTCGCGGGTGCTGGGGCGGCCTCCTGCAGCGCGGGCGTCGGTGCGGCATCCTGCGGCGCGGGCAACGGAGCCCCCGCCTGCGGAAGGGGTGCTCGCGGAACGGGTGCTTGCGGAATGGACGGCGGGGTCACCGGTGTCCCACGCAGGAACCTCCCGCGACGTGCCTCGTGCTGAGCGACATCCGCGAAGCCCGCCTTCACCTGATCGAGCGAGAAATCGTCGAGCGTGCGACCGCTGTCCAGAAACCGTCGGCGTAGGCGATACCGCGAGACGGCCAGGGCCGCGCTCCCCCAGGTGAGCGCGACCCCGAGCACCAATGCGACGATGACGACGGGAAGCATGCCGACCTGCCCGCTCCGCAGAGTGAACACCCCCGAGTCGGAGGAAATCACCGAGCTCCACTGCTCAGGGAACGCGATGATCCGGATCGACACCGCCACGTAGACGGCGACGGAGTACACGCCCGCAACGACGGCGACGATGGCGGGAGTCCTCCCGCCGGCCATCACACCGCGACCGGTGCTCCGCACCATCCGCTCGAGCGAGTCGAGCTTGTCGTTCTTCTCACGCCGCGACAGGACGACGCCCAGCGCGATGGCGACGATCGGAATGATGGCGGCGCCGACGATCGCCGCCTGCGTGAGGGACCGGAAGCCGATCGCCAGCGTGAGGAACGGCACGACCGCGGCGAAGACCACGAGCGTCCACAGCTGCGAGGTCTTCGTGATGCCCTTGTCGCGGATGACCCACACCAGGGTCGCAGCGAGAAGCAGCGCCGTCCCCCAAAGGCCGATGGCGAGGGTCCACCCGCCGATGCCGGTGACATCGATCCCGAACGGCCACACGAGGATCGGCAGCACGAACCCGAGCAGGTACGCCATGAGCGGGATCACGGTCGAGAACGCCATGATCCGGAAGACCCGCTCGGACGAGGAGACGGCGAACGTGTCGACGGTGGTCTGCATCGGGCACCTTGTCGGGGGTGTCGGGGAGCGAAATCGGATCGTGGGCGTCACGAGCGACACGAGTGTCCATGATCACCTCGCCACCCTTCGAGGTCAAAACGGATGCCGGTTGCCGACGCCCGAGCTCAGCGGTCGAGCACCGCGCGCGTGCTCGCCTCGGGCGTGAGGTCGATGCGGCGGAGCAGCTGCGCGTTCAGCGCGACAACGACGGTCGACAGCGACATCAGGATCGCCCCGATCGACATCGGCAGGACGAACCCGATCGGCGCCAGCACACCCGCCGCCAGCGGGACCGACAGCAGGTTGTAGCCGGCGGCCCACCACAGGTTCTGCTTCATCTTCCGGTACGTCGCGCGCGAGAGCTCGATCACCGACAACACCGACCGCGGGTCGGAACTCGCGAGGATGACGCCGGCCGAGGCGATCGCGACATCCGTCCCGGCACCGATCGCGATGCCGACGTCGGCTTGCGCGAGCGCGGGCGCATCGTTCACGCCGTCGCCGACCATCGCGACCTTGCGACCCTCCCTCTGCAGCTCGGCGACCTTGTCGGCCTTGTCCTCCGGACGCACGTGCGCGAACACGCGATCGATGCCGAGCTCGGTGCCGACGGCGTCTGCCACGGCATCCGCGTCACCGGTGATCATGACCACCTGGATGCCGAGGGCGTGCAGCGCGTCGACCGCGTCGCGCGACTCGGGGCGGATCTCGTCGGCGAGCTTCAGCCCACCGATCACGACGCCGTCGCGGACGACGTGGAGGATGATCGCGCCGTCCTGACGCCACGCGTCGGCCTGGGGGACCTCATCGGCTCCGACCTCGTCGAGCAGGCGCGGGCCTCCGACGCGGATCTCGGCCCCGTCGACGGTGGCGGTGACGCCGACCGCGGGCGACGAGGTGAACCCGGTCGCCTGCGCCAAGCGGAGGTCCTTCTCCTTCGCCGCGCGGACGATCGCCTTCGCCAGCGGGTGTTCGCTGTCGCCCTCCGCCGCCGCGGCGAGCGCGAGCACGGCATCCGCATCGAGATCCCCGACCGCGTCGACGGCGGAGACGACGGGCTCGCCCTTGGTGAGCGTGCCGGTCTTGTCGAACAGGACGGTGTCGACCGTGCGCATGCTCTCGAGCGCCAGGCGGTCCTTCACGAGAACCCCGCCGCGGGCGGCACGCTCGGTGGCGATCGAGACGACCAGCGGGATCGCGAGACCGAGGGCGTGGGGGCACGCGATGACCAGCACGGTGATCGTGCGGATGACGGCCTCATCGGGGAAGCCGACGAGCGTCCAGACGAGCGCGGTGATGACCGCGGCCCCGAGCGCGAACCAGAACAGCAGCGCGGCGGCCCGATCAGCGATGCGCTGCGCGCGCGACGAGGAGTTCTGCGCCTCGGTGACCAGCCGCTGGATGCCGGCGAGGGTGGTCTCGTCGCCGGTGGCCGTCACTTCGACGCGAAGACCCGAGTCGGTGGCGACGGTGCCGGCCGTGACGAGGTCGCCGACCGTGCGGGCGACGGGGCGGGACTCGCCGGTGACCATGGATTCGTCCATGTCGGCAGATCCGTCGACGATCTTCCCGTCGGCGGGGACGCTGCCGCCCGGGCGGACCACGACGACATCCCCCACCCGCAGGTCGGCGGGAGCGACGGTGACGACCTGGTCTCCCTCGACGCGCTCCGCCTCATCGGGGATCAGCGCGGCGAGCGAGTCGAGCGCGGAACTGGTCTGCGCGAGCGAGCGCATCTCGATCCAGTGACCGAGCAGCATGATGACAATGAGGAGCGCCAGCTCCCACCAGAACTCCAGCTCGTGAGCAAGGATGCCGAGGGTCGCGCCCCAGGAGGCGAAGAACGCGACGGTGATCGCCAGGCCGATCAGCAACATCATCCCGGGCGTGCGCGCGCGCAGCTCACTGATCGCGCCGGTGAGGAACGGCCACCCGCCCCAGACGTACATCACGGTGCCGAGCGCGGGCGCGATCCACATCGCCCATCCGGGGACGTCGTAGCCGAGGAGCATCCCGAACATCGGCGAGAACGCCACAACGGGGACGCCGATGATCAGGTTGATCCAGAACAGCCGCCGGAACTGGCCGACGTGGTCGCCGTGACCGGCGTGGCCTCCGTGACCCCCGTGGCCTGCGTGGTCGCCATGGCCTGCGTGGTCGCTGTGGGCGGACGGCGAGCCGTGGGCCGAGTGATCGACGTGGGCGGAATGACCCTCGTGATTGCCGGGATCGCCGAGGGCGGCATCCGTCGTCGGCGAATTCCGGTGGTGTGCGTGCGGATCGGACATCGATTCACTCCCCGTGGGTGCGGTCTCTCAGCGATGGGCGTATGCTCGAACATGGATACCCCCCAAGGGTATTCCCGAAGGCCACGAATCGGAAGACCTCGTCCGAACGGAGACTCCCATGATGAAGACGATGCGCCCTGCGACGATCGCCGGGGTCACCCTCGCCGCAGCCCTTGCACTGACGGGCTGCGCGAGCGATGCCCCGACCATGCCCGGCATGGATCACGGCGACCACGCGTCCTCGTCGGCGGAGGCGGTGGATGCCAACAGTGCGGACGTCATGTTCGCGCAGATGATGATCCCCCACCACGAGCAGGCCATCGAGATGTCGGACACGCTTCTCGCGAAGAGCGACATCGACCCGGAGGTCACCGCGCTCGCCGAGCAGATCAAGGCCGCCCAGCAGCCCGAGATCGAGCAGATGGAAGAGTGGCTCGACGCGTGGGGTGCGGACATGCCGGGCATGGACGACATGGACGGCATGCACCACGGCGACGGGATGATGAGCGAAGACGACATGGAGGCGCTCGAGGCCGCGACCGGCACAGAGGCCGCGCGGCTGTTCCTCGAGCAGATGATCGAGCACCACGAGGGCGCCATCGACATGGCGCAGGACGAGGTCGACGACGGCCAGAACGCGGATGCCGTCGCCCTCGCGAACGACATCATCGCGTCGCAGACCGAAGAGATCGCCACGATGCGGGAGCTTCTGGCTCAGCTGTGACCCGTGGGCGGCGGCCTGGCGGGCGGACGGTTCGTAGGATCGAGGCGTGCTGGCCTTCGACGATCCCCTGCCGATCCGACCCCGCCGGGTGCTGGTCGCGGGGGTGTCCGGGGCCGGGAAGACGACCCTCGCCCGGCAGATTGCGTCGGTCATCGACGCGCCGCACACCGAGATCGACGGGCTGTACCACGGGCCGAACTGGGTTCCACGGGATGCCTTTCTCGACGACGTTCGCACGCTGGTTCAGGCCCCCACGTGGGTGACCGAGTGGCAGTATCGGGCCGCGCGTCCGACCCTCACCGCGCACGCCGACCTGCTCGTCTGGCTCGACCTGCCGTTCTTCCGGGTGACACTCCCCCGCGTGGTGCGCCGGACCGTGCGACGTCGGATGCGGCGCGAGGAGCTGTGGAACGGCAACGTCGAGCCCCCGCTGCGCTCGATCCTCACCGAACGCGACCACATCGTGCGGTGGGCTGTGCGGACGAGGAAGAAGTACGACGCGCTCCCCGTGCGGCTTGCGGACGAACGGCCCGACCTCGCGATCGTGCGGCTGCGGACTCCGCGCGAGGTGCGGGCGTGGGTGGCGGGGCCGCTCGCGCGGGTGTGAGCGGCCCCGCCCGCCAGCAGGTCATGTCACGTCGCCCAGCTGCAGCGCCGGCCAGTCGGCGACGTCGCGGAGAAGCTGCCGATCGTGGCTCGAGACGATGACCGCGGCATCCGTCGCCTGAAGGGCATCCGTCAGCTCATCGACGAGCGCGATCGACAGATGGTTCGTCGGCTCGTCGAGAAGAAGCACGTGCGGCCGGCCGGCGAGGACAAGCGCCAGCTCGAGACGGCGCTGCTGCCCCATCGACAGCTCGCCGACACGTTTGCCCGTCTCGCGGGCGTGCAGGAGCCCGAGCTGTGAGAGCCCGAGCGCGGCGTTCGCCGGAATGACCCCGCTCGCGACGAGCGCATCGACATGGTCGGTGAAGAGGTCGCTGACGCGGGCGTCGGGTGTGAGCGCGGTCTCCTGCCGGAGGAACCCGAGGCGTACGTCGGCGGGACGACGGACGGTCCCGGCATCCGCCGCGAGATCGCCGGCCACCACGGCGAGCAGGGTGGACTTTCCCGCGCCGTTGGGTCCGGTGACCACGAGGCGTCCGCGGTGCGACAGGGCGAAGCACACCGGATGCGGCAGACGGTGGGCGACGGACACGGCTTCGACCGTCAGAAGCGCGGCACCCGTGCGCGTGGCGAGGTGAGGGAACCGCAGCTGCAACGGCGGTTCGGGAACCGTGATGCGGTGCGCATCCACCTGTTCCTGCCGCCGCCGGACGCTCTGCACCAGCCCGCCCGCACGCGTAGCGCGACCGTGCTTGTTCGTACCCTTATCCGGACGCCAGCCGGAGACGAGCCGGTTCTGCGCGGCAGTGAGGTCGTCCTGCAGCCGCGCAATCTCGGCTTGCTGCCGCTCGTAATCCTGCTCCCAGCGCTCGCGCTCGGCCCGTCGACCCGCGCGGTAGCCGACGTAGCCGTCGCCGTAGACCCGCGCCCGACCGTCGGGGGTCGGGTCGAGGTCGACGATGGTGTCGGCGACGTCGGACAGGAGGGCGCGGTCGTGCGTGACGACGACCACACCTCCGGTCCGCGAGCGCAGCTTCGCCGTCAGGAACTCCAGCCCGCTCCGGTCGAGATGGTTCGTCGGCTCATCGAGCAGCAGGAAGTCGTCGTCCGCGCCGAGCAGGCACGCCAGGCGCACCCGATAGCGCTGGCCGACGGAGAGATCGTCGAGGCGCACCGTCGCGTCAGTTTCGGCGTCCAGTGCTTCGAGCGCGATCTGGACGCGGCGCTCCGCGTCCCACGCGTCGAGGGCCTCAGCGTGCTCGAGAGCTGCGGCGTAACGGTCGTCGGCGTCGGCGTTTCCCGCCGCGAGAGCGGTCGCCGCGTCATCGAGGGCGTCGAGTGCCGCGAGCGCCGCGGCGATCGCCTCGGCGACGGCGTCACCGACGGTGCGGTCGTCTCCCGCCGGCATCTCCTGCTCGGCGACACCGAGCGTGCCGAGCTGCTGGACCGATCCCCCGTCGGGCGTGAGCGCACCCGCGAGGACGTGCAGGAGCGTGGACTTGCCGCGCCCGTTCTCCCCCACGATCGCGACACGCGACGTAGGCGTGACCGTGAGGTCGAGGTGGGCGAGGACGGGTGTGGCTCCGCGGATGACGGAGATGTCGGAGGCGATGAGCTGCGCGCGATGGCGCGCAGGGAGAGGGGTGGTCAGGGTGGGCATTCGTATTCCTCGGCGATGATGTGCGCCGCTTCGCGGGTCGCGCGAGCGCGCGCAGAATGACGGCGACCCGTACGGGGTCGATGACGAGCGGCCGCCGCAAGCTCGGATAACTCAACGAGCGCAGTGGGCCTCAGTCAGCCGTCACAGGAAGTACAAATGCACGCGTCGAGCCTACGAGGCCGGCGCGAGGGTGTGCAAGATCAGGGTCGCCGGGCCGCCGAGGAGAGGGCGGGCTCAGCCGACCGGGGCCACGTCGATCAGCACCTCGTTGCGGCGGAGGAACCACGGGATGAACGGGGCGTTGAACCGGGCGAACTGCGGCTCGCCCGCCGGTTCGAAGCCCGCCTCGCGGACGCGCGCGAAGAGATCGTCGCGGTGCTCAGCGTACGACTCCTCGGTCCAACGACCCGAGAACGTGGTGGCGGCGACGAGTCGCTCGGGAACCGTCCGGATCGTCACGCGCGAATCGGTCGGGACCGGGGCATCCGCTTCCTTGATTTCGGCGGGAAGCACGAACGCGACGACGAAGCCCTCGTCATCGTCTCCGGTCTGGACCACCGGCGCGGTCATCGCGATCTTCTCGGACGTCTGCGGCGAGCGCCCCTGCACGACCGGCGCGGTCATCGCGATCGACTGCCGCGAGACGTTGTCACCCTTGATGTAGCCGACGAGGCGGCCGAACGCGCGGTTGCCGGCGTCTTCGAACGACACCCCGCTCACCGTGGTCTCGGCAACCACGTGCGGCGGGTAGCTGCGCAGCTCCCACTCCTGCTCCTCGCGGACGACGGTGTACGGCTGTTGCTCGGTCATGCTGCGACGGTACGCCCGACGGATGCCCCGGGCAGGGGTCTTGACGGGCGACCTCGGGCGCACTTCGGGTGTCGCGATCTCGCGCTACAGTGCGGCATGCGCATCGTGGTCTCGGGAACGCACGCCAGCGGCAAGAGCACACTCATCGCCGACGTGGCTGCGGCCCTTCCGGACTACGCGGTGCTGCCGGACCCGTTCGAGCTGCTCGACGAGCGGTTCGACCAGCCGGGCCCGGCGATGTTCCTCCAGCAGCTGCGCGTCGCCGCCGATCGGCTCGAGGACGATCCGCCCGCCGACCTCATCGCCGAACGCGGCCCGCTCGACTTCCTCGCGTATCTCGCCGCCGTCGACGAGCTCGGTCGGGGCACAGCATCCGACGAGGCGATCGAGCGTGCGCGGCAGATGACGGCGAGCGCTCTGCGCGCCGTCGACCTGCTGGTGATCCTTCCCCTCGCCGAGGGCGACGGCATCCGTCCGGGCGAGGACGAAGACCTCGAACTGCGTGAGGCGACGGATGCCGCTCTGCTCGATCTGGTCGACGAAGCGGAGCTGGTCCCCCGCACCACACGGGTCGTCGAGATCACTGGCGATCGGGCCGCACGGGCGGCCGCGCTGCTCGCGGCGATGGCGGACTGACCTGCGGGGATAATGGCCCGATGGAATCGTGGGAGCTGCGCGAGTGGTACGCCGACTTCCTCGACACCTGCAACCGGCACGACCTGGACGAGGTTCGTGGGTTCGTCGATGCCGGCGTGCGGCGGGCGCATCTTCCGGGCGGCGCCGATGCGTTCATCGACGACCTCGCCGATCTGTTCCATGGGTTTCCGGACTGGCAGTGGCGCCGCATCCTCGTCGTCATCGAAGACGACCGGATCGCCGTGCACCTGCGCGGAACGGGCACGCACACGGGGATCTTCCGCGGCATCGCCGCCACCCGACGTCATGTGAACGTCGCGGAATACGTCTTCTTGCGGGTGCAGAACGGGCGCATCACCGAGGTCGCCGGCACGACAGACCGCGCCGAGATCGTCGCTCAGCTCACGGGGTGATTCGAGAGCGCTCGCCGGTCACCCCGCGTGGGCGGTGATGAACGCCGTGGTGCGGTCGTGGAGCTCGTCGCGCTGCGGCAGCTGCTCCCACCCGTGGTCGGCGCCCTCGACGACGATCGCCTCGGCACGGTCGCCGAAGACTTCCTGTGCGGCGTAACGCTCAGCGTAGGTGCGTGGGATGAAGTCATCGGTGCCGTGAAGCAGGAGCGCCGGCCCCGCGAAGGCGGCGGCGCGACCGTACGGGTCGAACGCGACCGCGTCGGCGCGCATCGCGGGTCCCAGCCGCATGCCGTGGAAGTCGAACCAGCCGACCGTGTCGAGGGTGTCGAGCGGCATCCCCTGGAGGTGGCCGGAGCGGATCTCGTCCACGAACACCGCCGCCGTCGACCACATCGTCAGCGACCGGACGGGGCGGATCGACTGCTGCTCGGCCGCGACGACCGACGCGATGACGGCGCCGAGACTCATGCCGAGGAAATGCAGATCATCGCCGTCGACATCGGGGAGTGCGCGGACGACCTCGAGCACCCGATGGGCGGCGCGGATGTCGCCCGACACCGTGGTGTCGAAGAACTCCCCGTCGCTCTCCCCATGCCCCGCGCGGTCGTAGGTGACGACGGTGATGCCCGCGGCGGTGAGCCGCCGCGCCTGCGCGACGAACATGCGAGAGGCCTCGACACGGGTGCCGCCGAACCCGTGGAAAAAGACGGCGACGGGGCGGGGGCCCGCGTGTGCGGCATCCGCCCGGAAGACGCTGCCGCGCAGAGTCGTGCCATCGATGTCGACGGAGAACGGGTCGATGCGAGGGTCGGTCGGTGACGCGCTCACGAGGTCGCACCCCCGGCAAGAATTCGGATGAGGACGATGACCGCGGGCACGAGCACGGCGACCCCGACAATGAGGTCGGTCCATGTCGCCACCTGCTCCTGAGGGTTCTTCCCCGTCTTCGTCACGTGCATGAGACCGGCGAAGAGGAGGAAGAGCGCGCCCGCGATGCCGACGGGCAGCGCCCACCCGGGCACGAGCGCGAGGAGCCCGGCCGTCCCCATCGCGATGTTGGCGACCCCGAGTTCGCGGGTGAGCTGCGTCTCCTGGACCGACGGGGTGGTCCCGCCGAGGATTCGGGTCGTCGCCCCCTTGCCCGAGACCTGGGTGAGTCCCGCGAGCAGCAGTCGGGTGCCGACACCCCAGAACACCCACCATTTCGCGAACACCAGCAGGGGGTCGCCGCCGGCGACGGCCAGCTCCACCGCACCCGACACGATCGGCAGAACGATGGTCTGCGCGATCACCACCACGGCGTATCCGATCATGATGTGCCTCCCGCGTCTCTCGCACCATTGTGGCCGAGACCGCGCGAAGCTCACCGGAA
Organism: Microbacterium aurantiacum; assembly: GCF_021654035.1. Taxonomy (GTDB): domain Bacteria; phylum Actinomycetota; class Actinomycetes; order Actinomycetales; family Microbacteriaceae; genus Microbacterium; species Microbacterium aurantiacum. The sequence continues at coordinate 1,049,538 of NZ_JAJPDW010000001.1, read as the reverse complement.
GTCGCGCGAGGCGTGCACCACCCCCACCCGCAGGTCTTCGAACCGGTCGGCGAGGAGGTTCGTCACGCCCTCCGGCGAGCGCTCCAGCATCCCTCGCACGATGAGCGCCGGCGCATCGCGGGCGACGCGGCGGTGACGGTTCCACACCCCGACCGAGCAGATGACGTTGACCACGCCGTGCTCGTCCTCGAGGTTGAGGAACGTCACCCCGGATGCCGTCGCCGGGCGTTGCCGGTGCGTGACGAGCCCCGCGACCTCGACCCGGCGCCCGGTCTCGTGGGTGCGCATCTCGCGGGAGGTGAGCACCCCGCGGGCATCCAGCGCCGACCGGTAGTGCGCGAGCGGATGGTCGTCGGTGGAGATGCCGGTCGCCCACAGGTCGGCGGCGAGGATGTCGTAGCTCGACTGGTCGGCGAACAGCGGCGGCTGCACCGACACCATCGAACCGGGGAGGTATTCGGCGCGGTCCTGCGCGGCCGAGCCCGCCATCCAGATCGCCTCGCGCCGCGTGATGCCGAGGCACTCGAACGCGCCCGCGGTGGCGAGCGCCTCGACCTGGGCGGCGGTGATCCCGGTGCGGCGGACGACGTCGCGGAGATCGCGGAACGGACCCTCCGCGTCACGCGCGGCGACGATCCGCTCGGCGACGGCGGCACCGATGCCCTTCACTCCTGCCAGGCCCAGGCGGACGGCGAGGTTGCCGTCGCGCCGGTGCGCCTCGTCCTCGACCGGCGCGGTCGGATCGAACACCTCCACCGGCGGCTGCAGGCGGTGGGTGCAGGAGTCTCGGCCGGTCGGGGCGACGGGCGGGGCGGGCGCCGAGGGCGCCATCGCGACCGCGACGGCCGGCGGGTCGACGACGGGCTCCAGCACCGCGGTCACCCGGGACGCGTGGAGGTCGGGGCGGCGCACCTCCACCCCGTGGCGGCGGGCATCGGCGACGAGGGACGCCGGCGAGTAGAACCCCATCGGCTGGGCGCGCAGGAGCCCGGCGAGGAACGCCGCCGGGTAGTGCAGCTTGATCCACGACGACGCGTACACCAGCAGCCCGAACGACAGCGAGTGCGATTCGGCGAACCCGAAGTTCGCGAACGCCTGGATCTTCGTGTAGATCTCATCCGCCGCATCACCCACGAGGTTGTGCGCCGCCATCCCCTCGTACAGCTTCGTCTTGAGCGACTCGATGCGCTCCACCCCGCGCTTGGACCCCATCGCGCGGCGGAGCAGATCGGCATCCTCTCCGCTGAGCCCGCCGACGGCCATGCCCATCTGCATCAGCTGCTCCTGGAACACCGGGATGCCGAGCGTGCGCTCGAGCACCGGCTTCAGCTTCTCGTGCGGATAGGTCACCTCTTCCATCCCGAGCTTCCGCCGCACGAACGGGTGCACCGCGCCACCCTGGATGGGCCCCGGGCGGATCAGCGCGATCTCGATGACGAGGTCGTAGAACTGCCGCGGCTGCAGGCGCGGCAGCAGCCCCATCTGCGCGCGCGACTCGACCTGGAACACCCCGATGGAATCGGCACGGCACAGCATGTCGTACACCGCCGCCTCCTCCTTCGGCAGCGTCGACAGCTCCCACACCTCCCCCGTCGACTCGCGGATCATGTCGAAGCAGTACTGCAGAGCGGCGAGCATCCCGAGCCCGAGAAGGTCGAACTTCACCAGTCCCATCCACGCGGCGTCGTCCTTGTCCCACTGGATCACCGTGCGGTTCTCCATGCGGGCGTGCTCGATCGGCACGACCTCCCCCACGGGCCGATCGGTGAGCACCATGCCGCCGGAGTGGATGCCCATGTGCCGCGGTGCCTTCAGCAGCTCACCGGCGAACTCGATGACCTGATCCGGGATGTCGTGCCCCTGCGTCGACTCGAGCGACGCGCCCCACCGCTCGACCTGCTTCGACCAGGCATCCTGCTGACCCGGCGAGTGCCCGAGCGCCTTCGCCATGTCGCGCACGGCGTTCTTCGGCCGGTACTGGATGACGTTCGCCACCTGCGCCGCGCGGTCGCGCCCGTAGGTGGCATAGACCCACTGGATGATCTCCTCGCGCCGGTCCGAGTCGAAGTCGACGTCGATGTCGGGCTCCTCGTCGCGGAGGCTCGAGAGGAACCGCTCGAACGGCAGCCTGTACGCGATCGCGTCGACGGCGGTGATGTCGAGCAGGTAGCAGACGGCACTGTTGGCCGCCGATCCCCTCCCCTGGCACAGGATGCCGCGGCGCCGGGCCTCCTGCACGATGCCGTAGACGATCAGGAAGTAGCCGGGGAAGTCCTTCGTCTCGATCACGGCGAGCTCGCGGTCGATGCGGGCGGCATCCTCGGCGGGGAGGTCGGGGTACTTCCGCGGCACCGCCTCCCACACGAGGTGCCGCAGCCACGACATGGGGGTGTGCCCCTCGGGGACGGGGAGCTTCGGCAGCGCGGGCTTGGCGCGACGCAGCGGGAACGCCAGCTCATCGGCGAGGGTGACCGTGCGGGCGACGGCGTCGGGATACCGGACGAAGCGCTCGCTCATCTCCAGCCCCGACCGCAGGTGCGCGCCGGCGTGGGCGGGGAGCCATCCGTCGATCTCGTCGAGCCCCCGGTTGGCGCGGACCGCGGCGACGGCGGCGGCGAGGAGCTGACGCTGCGGCACCGCGTAGTGGACGTTGTTGGTCACCAGCAGCGGCAGCCCGCGCTCGCGCGCGAGTCCGGCGAGCACGTCGTTGTCGCGGGAGTCGCGGGGGTTCCCGTGATCGATGAGTTCGACGTGGACGCTGTCGGCCCCGAACAGGGCGACGAGGTCGTCGAGGGCGCGGGCGGCGCCTGCCGGGCCCTCCTCGGCGAGCGCGTGGCGGACGGTGCCCTTCCGGCATCCGGTGAGGACGGCGAAGTGCGCGCCGTCGCCCTCCCGGCAGAGCGCGGACAGCTCGTCGAGGTCGTACTGCGGGCGCCCCTTCTCGCCGCCGCGCAGCTGCGCATGGGTGATCGCCGACGCCAGCCGGTGGTAACCCTCCTCCCCGCGGGCGAGGACGAGGAGGTGCTGCCCGGTCGGGTCGGGCTGCCCGTTCTGAGGGCCGGGGAGGCCGAGCGACAGCTCGGATCCGAACACCGTCTTCAGCTGCAGGGTCTCGGCGGCCTCGGCGAAGCGGACGATGCCGTAGAAGCCGTCGTGGTCGGTTACGGCGAGCGCGTGGAGCCCCAGGCGCTCGGCCTCCTCGGCGAGCTCCTCGGGCGAGGAGGCGCCGTCGAGGAACGAGAACGACGAGTGCGCGTGCAGCTCGGCGTACGGGATGGTCTCGGCCGGTCGCTCGATACCCTGCGCGACGTACGAATCGCGCTTGTGCGACCAGGCGGGGCTGTCGCCCCCGTCGGCGCCGGGCGGCCGCGTGCCGGGACGCCGTCGGCCGCTCAGCACCCGCTCCATCTCGGACCACGGGACGCCGGGGTTGTTGAAGCCCATCAGTCGTACGCCCCCTCGACCCACCAGCTCTCGCCCTCGCACACCAGCAGCCACGCCGCCCCCTCGGCGTCGACGACCTGGAAGCGGTGCGCGCGGCGGGCGCGGGCGGCATCCCACCCGCGTTCGACGACGGGCCACGGTCCCGCCCACGCCGTGATCTCGCGGCTCCGCCCGCTCTCGGCGAGGAAGGCCGGCACCGCCGAGACGCTCCCCCGCTCGTCGACGTCGATCACCTCGCCGCCGAGTGCGCGCACGTCGGCGGGCACCGGCTCGAGGAACACCGTCGCCGGATGCGGTTCGGGAAGACTCCCCGGCCACGGGCGCGCGCGCACGGCCGCCTGCGCCCCGACCCGGTCGCCCCACGGCACGAGCACCTGCCGCTCGGCGAGCCAGCGCCCGCCGCCGATCTCGGGGGTGAGCACGCCGCGATGCCCGAGCATCGCCTGCACGCGCGAGAGCGCGTGGTGCACCCGTTCCTCCGGCCCACCGCCGAAGAGGGCCGGCGCGTGGTGGGATGCCGCATCCACCGCCGCCGGTTCGATCCGCACGCGCGTCACCCCGCTGCGGAGCCCCTCCTGATCCTCGGCGAGCTGCCAGCGCACCCGGTCGACGATCGCGGCGGCGTCGAAGGAGCGCGGATGCAGCCACACGCGGTGACTGTGCTCGCCGCGGTCGCCGAAGAGCTCGACCCGCAGCTCGGTGCAGACCAGGTCGATCGCCCCGAGGCGCGTGGTGAACTCCTCCGCCGCCACGCGCATGCCGAACGCGACCTGGTCGGCGATCTCGAGCGGCGGCTCGAACGCGACCTCGCGGTGCAGCTCCGGCGGCGGCGTACGGGGTTCGACCGGCCGCGAATCCCACCCCGCCGACAGGGCGTGGAGGCGGATGCCGCGCTCACCGAACCGCTCGCGCACCCGGTCGGGGGTCATCGCCGCGAACCCGCCCAGGGTCTGCACCCCGAGCCGCGCGAGGAGTCCGGGCAGGTCGTCGGCGGCGCGGGCGGGTTCGCCCGGCGTCGCGTCGGCGAGCACCGACACCGACAGCGGCGCGAGGAAGCCCGCCGCGCCGCCTGCGGGGACCGAGAAGACCGGCTCGGCGCGGGTGGTCGCCGCGCGCGCGGCCTGCTCGGCGGTGAAGGGCCCGTCGGCGATCCCCGCGCGCACGTCGGCGAGGCCGAGCTCGGCGAGGGCGGCGAGCAGCACGCGCGCCGCCTCCCCCTCGCCGCCGTAGTAGCGCGCCGGACCCTTCGCCCGCAGCGCGCACAGCCCCGCCCGGAGCACCTGCACGCCGGGCGCGTGCTCCTCGACGGCCGCGACGACCGGCGAGAACGCGCGGTGGTCGCGGATCGCGTCGGCGGGGACGATCACGAGCCCCGGACACCGCGACTGCGCGTCGCGTCGGCGCTGCCCCCGCCGCACACCGTCGGCGCGGGCGTCGGCCGAGCAGGCCACGACGGCGTTGTGTTCGACGACGGCGATCGGCCGTCCCTCCGCTCCCGGCGGCATCCCCTCGCCGTCGCGAAGGAGTGCGGTGACCGGCCAGTCCGGAAACCACAGCACCATGCTGCGCTCGGGCGCCCGCGCGGTCATCAGCCGGCCGCCCGCATCGGGGGCGAGGACGCGCCCGCACGCTCGTCGCGGCCGTCGCGGCCGTCGCCGCCGTCGCGGCCGGTTGCCCCACCCTCGCGCTGCGGTTCGAGTGCGGCCAGCGGCTCGGACGCGGACGAGATCCCGCCCTGCGGATCGGGCAGGAGCACCCGCGCGCGGCGCTGATTCGGCCAGCGCCTGCTCGTCGTACGGAGCGTCACCTCGCGACGGGAGAGGTAGCCGTGCCCGCGGCCGAGGCCCTCCCAGTCGGGCTGGTCGATCTCGATCGCCGCCTCCGCCTGCGGCCACGGCCCCTGCACCAGAAGCACCGCGCCGCGCTCGCGCAGCCGCCCGGCCAGGCGCGAGATCTCGCCGTCGGGCACGCGTCCCGCCGGCCGCACCGCCACCACGGGGAGCACGTCGGCGATCGTCGCGGTGACCGCGAGCCACCGCGGACCGGGCTCGGGGATCAGCACGAGTTTCGACAGATCGACCCCGAGGGCCTCGGCCGCCTCGGCGCCGAAACGCGGCATCCCGACCGCGGCGCACCACGATCCCGAGCTCGACGGGGTCGCCAGCAACGCCATCAGCAGCGACATCGATCGCGGGAGCGAATACGCCGCGCCCGGACGGAGCCCACCCCCGGGCAGGAGCGAGGCGAGCGCGGGATGCACCGGCAGAACGGGGGCGTCGAGGCGGCGCCCCTGCATCCGCTCCATCTGCGCGCGCAGCGCCGCCACGTCCGCCCGCGCACCGGTGCCGGCGTCGCGGGTCGACATCGCGGTAGCCTGCACGATCGCCCTCATCCCTCCAGTGTAGAACGCATGTTCTACGTATCTCTACGTCGATCTCGAACGTATCTCTGCCCTCCGACATCGCCCTCGGGCGAGCGCGTCGCCGCCCTTCGGGTGGCAGGAGTGGCCGCCTCGGCGCGCGCGAAGGGGCCACACGCGCCACACGAATGCGCGCCCGCGACGCCGACCCCGCAGCATCCGCCGCCGCCGACCCTCACGTGGCAGAAGTAGCCGCCTCAGCGCGCGCGAAGGGGCCACACGCGCCACACGAACGCCCGCCCGCGACGCCGACCCCGCAGCATCCGTCACCGCCGACCCTCACGTGGCAGGAGTGGCCCCCTCAGCGCGCGCGAGGGGGCCACACGCGCCACACGAACCCGCGCCCGCGCGCGCGACGCCCCCTGAAGGCTCAGGCGGCGAGGGCCAGGTACGGCTCCCAGCGAGGGTCCGAGCGGTCGGTGCCGCGCACCATCCACTGGGGTCCGCGCGGCGGGCGCGGCGCGACGCGCAGCTCCCACCCCATCTCCTGCGGCGTCCGGTCGCCCTTGACGTTGTTGCAGCGCAGGCAGCAGGCGACGAGGTTCTCCCACGAGTCCGCTCCCCCGCGCGAGCGCGGCAGGATGTGATCGATCGTGGTGGCACTCTTGTCGCAGTATCCGCATCGCTGGCCGTCGCGGCGCAGCACCCCGCGGCGGGTGACGGGCACGTGCGTGCTGCCCGGAACGCGCACGTACCGGGTCAGGATGATCACCGCCGGGCGTTCCCACGAGCCGGATGCGGCCCACACCGGTTCACCCTCCAGGCGTTCGACCACGGTGGCCTTGTCGTTCATCACGAGCACGAGGGCTCTCTTGAACGACACCACGGCGAGCGGCTCGTATCCGGCGTTCAGCACCAGTGTGCGCATTCGTCATCCTCTCGAACGTCCGGGACGGCTTCCCGGTGATTCGACCTGTCGACGTTTCCCGATGCGCACGGGCATGAAAAAAGGCGCTGTCTCAGAGACAGCGCCTTGGCGCCACGGCAGTGCCGCGGAATCCGATCATGCAATGCCGAAGGACGTGGCGTCCGAGCGCATCCATGGTGCGGATGCGTGGTGTGCGGTCCATCGGCTTTTCCCTCCGCTTCGTGGAGCGTCGGGTTTCAGGGTAACCCACGCCACGACGCGCCGGCGCGGAGGTCGGTGAACGCGTCGTGGCGTGTCGACGAACGTCGGACGATGACGGATGCCGTCAGCCGGCGTTGACCTGCAGCCACGCCCACGGGTCGACGACCGACCCGTTGATGTGCACCTCGAAGTGGAGGTGGTTGGCGGTGGAGCGTCCGGTGCTGCCGACGAGCCCGATCAGCTGACCGGCCTCGACGTACTGGCCGGCCTGGACCTGACGGCTGCCGTAGGTCATGTGGCCGTAGACGGTGTTGACCTGCTGTCCGCCCACGACGTGGTCGATGGTGACGGCGACGCCGTAGCCGTAGTGGCTCTCGCTCGAGACGCGGACGACGCCCGCGGCGGCCGCGTAGATGGGGGTCCCGCCGTCGGCGAGGAGGTCGACGCCCTGGTGGTAGCCGGAGTCGCCGAGTCCGCGGCCCTTGGTGAAGGTCAGGAGCGGCCAGCGGACCTCGCCGGTGCCGGGCGAGGTGAGGCTGATGTTCATCGGCACGGAGGACGACGACGAGGATGCCGCGGCGGCGGCCGCAGCGGCGGCGGCTTCGGCGCGGGCGACGGCGGCGGCTTCAGCCGCTTCCTTCGCCTTCTTCTCGTCGATCTCCTCCTGCGTGGTGGCGGAATAGCTCTCGCGCTGGATCTGCGATGCGCTGGCGTCGGAGGCGACGAGCAGAGACTGGGCGTTGTCGGCGGCGATCTGGTGCTGCGTGATCGCCTCCTCGCTCTGCGGCATGGCGGCGAAGGCGGGGATCGCGGCGGTGGCGACGAGGCCGCCCACCATGCTGAGGATCACCATCGAGCGCAGCGGCTTGGTCACGCGGCTCGGGGCCTTGGGGGTCGTCCGGACGGGCGCGGTGGCGGCGGCCTTGCGGGCGGCGACAGCGGCCTTGCGCTCGGCGACGGCGGACTTCCGCTGTGCGACGGCGGCGGTGCGACGGGCGGCAGGAGTCTCGCTCCTGCGGGAACGACGGGTGGGAGGCGTCGCCTCGGTCGGGTTCTCGCCCTCGGGCGAGGAATTCTCTTCAGCCAATAGTTCCTCCGGCGCCTCCGCGCCGGGGGCGCTGGCTCGTCAGCACTCGGTGTCGGGGCACGGTGTGCGGGTCAGGGGCCTCGGAAACGACGAGCCAGAGAGGCAATTTCCGAGGAGTCCGACGGCGGGCTTGTCGCCTGTGGACGGTCCGAGGCTACCCGAAGGTAACGAATAAGTCACGCTCAGACGGCGGACCGAGACGATTCCCAGGGACCGTACACCGCGCCGACTCGGTCGTAGATCAGGCGGGCTCGGCGACGAGGAAGATGTGCGAGGCGACCTCGACGGGCAGCTCCAGCCCCTCGTCGGTCCCGTCCATCTCGACCAGCACATACCCCTCGTTGAAGCGGAAGGACCCGTGCGCGCCGGGCATGACGCCGGCGCCCTTCAGCTGCTGGAGGAGCTCCGGATCGACCTGCGCGGGCTCGGCGAGACGGCGGACGGTGCCGGTGATCGGCGCCCCCTCCTCGTTCATGCGCTTGACGAGGCCGACGACACCCTGCTCGAAGGTCTTGGCCGGAAGGTCGCCCAGCTGGTCGAGGCCCGGGATGGGGTTTCCGTAGGGCGACTCGGTCGGGTGCCCGAGAAGCTCCACGAGCCGGCGCTCGACCTGCTCGCTCATGACGTGCTCCCAGCGGCAGGCCTCTTCGTGCACGAACGCCCAGTCCAGCCCGATCACGTCCGAGAGGAGGCGCTCGGCGAGACGGTGCTTGCGCATCACATCGACGGCCTTCTGGCGCCCGGCGTCGGTGAGCTCGAGGCTCCGGGTGTCGGTGACGACGACCAGGCCGTCGCGCTCCATGCGCCCGATGGTCTGCGACACCGTCGGACCGGAGTGCCCGAGACGCTCGGAGATCCGCGCCCGCAGCGGCACGATGTTCTCCTCCTCGAGTTCGAGGATGGTGCGCAGGTACATCTCGGTGGTGTCGATGAGATCGGTCATATGTGGGGCATCCTCCGCCGTCCGAGCCGGTGAGGACAGCCTATCCACCCTAGAATCGACCCATGCCCCACGTCGTGCTCCCCCGTGAGATCCTGCCCACCGACGGCCGCTTCGGATGCGGTCCGGCCAAGGTGCGCGGCGCGCAGCTGGAGGCCCTCGTCGGCCCCGGCGCCGCCCTGCTCGGAACCTCGCACCGTCAGGCCCCCGTGAAGGACCTCGTCGGCCGCGTGCGCTCGGGGCTCCGCGAACTCTTCCGCGCCCCCGAGGGGTACGAGGTCATCCTCGGCAACGGCGGCTCGACCGCGTTCTGGGATGCCGCCGCCTTCGGCCTGATCGAGAAGCGCAGCCAGAACCTCGTCTTCGGCGAGTTCGGCGGCAAGTTCGCCGCCGCGGCGAAGACCCCGTGGCTCGAGGCGCCCGACGTCCGCAAGGCCGACGCGGGCACCCGCATTCTCCCCGAGGCCGTCGAGGGCGTCGACGTCTACGCGTGGCCGCACAACGAGACCTCCACCGGCGTCAGCGCCCCGGTGCAGCGCGTGCACGGCGACACCGGAGCGCTCACCGTGATCGACGCGACGAGCGCCGCGGGCGGCATCGACCTGTCGATGCACGAGGCGGACGTCTACTACTTCGCCCCCCAGAAGAACCTCGGCTCCGACGGCGGCCTGTGGATGGCGGTGGTCTCGCCCGCCGCCATCGAGCGGATCGAGCGGATCGCGGCATCCGGCCGTTACATCCCCGAGTTCCTGAGCCTGAAGAACGCCCTGGACAACTCGCGTCTGAACCAGACGCTGAACACCCCGGCGCTGACCACGCTGTTCCTCCTGGAGCAGCAGGTCTCGTGGATCCTCGACAACGGGGGCCTGCAATGGGCCGACGCGCGCACCCGCGAGTCGTCGTCGGCTCTCTACGAGTGGGCCGAGGCCTCGTCGGTCGCGACCCCCTTCGTGACGGATGCCGCGGACCGCTCGCCCGTGGTCGTCACCATCGACTTCGACCCGACCGTGGACGCCGCGGCGATCGCCTCGAGCCTCCGCCAGAACGGCATCGTCGACACCGAGCCGTACCGGAAGCTCGGTCGCAACCAGCTGCGCGTGGCGACGTTCGTCTCGATCGAGCCCGACGACGTCCGTCAGCTCATCCGCTGCATCGACTACACCATCGAGCGCCTCTGACCGGGCGGGGCTGAGCCCCGACCCGGCGGACGGGCGGGGTCAGTCCTCGTCGTCGTCCGAGTCGTCGTCCTCGTCGTCTGAATTCTCGTCGCCCGAGTCGTCCTCGTCCGACTCGTCGTCCTCATCCGAGTCGTCCTCGTCCGCGTCATCGTCGGCGAGTTCGTCGATGTCGACGCCGTCGACGTCCCCCGCGTGGAGGATCCGCGAACCGTCCTCGTCGAAATCGGCCGCATCGAGGTCGTCGACGTCGTCGAGGTCGTCGTCATCCTCGTCATCGTCCGACTCGTCGTCGTCCGACTCGTCGTCGCCGGCCTCGGCCGCGGCCTGCGCCGCCGCTTCCTGCGCGGCCTGGTACTCCGCCAGACGCTCGGCCCACGGCACCCACTCCGGCGCGAGGAGCGCGCCGTCGCCGGGGAGGAGCTCCACCTCGAGCACGGTGGGCTCGGCATCCTCGACCCGGGCGATGGTGACCGTCCAGAACCAACCGGGGTACCCGGCGAGGCGGTTCTCGAAGCGGAGCGAGACGACACCGTCCCCCTCGGCGCGGTACCCTGCGGCTTCGCCGATCGTCGACTCCGGCGTGATCTCGGCCAGCGCCGACAGCGCCAGCTCCCGGGCGTCCAGGAGCGACGGGTCGAACGGGATCTCAGGCGTCGAAGTCATCGGCGACCTTACGCAGCACCGCGGCGATCTTCTTGGCGTGGGCACCACTGGGGTAGCGGCCGCGACGGAGGTCACCGCCGATGCCGTCGAGCAGCTTCACGAGGTCTTCGACGATGACCGCCATGTCGTCCGCGGGCTTGCGCGATCGCTTCGACAGGCTGACCGGCGCCTCGAGCACGCGCACCGACAGTGCCTGCAGTCCGCGCTTGCCGTCGGCGACGCCGAACTCCAGGCGGGTGCCCTGCTTCGGTGACGGGGAGCCGGCGGGAAGGGCCGAGGCGTGCAGGAAGACGTCCTGGCCGTCATCGCTGGTGATGAAGCCGAACCCCTTCTCGTCGTCGTAGAACCTGACCTTGCCGGTGGGCATCGAGACCTCGCTGGATCGGTGTGCCCGATCGACGGGCACGAAGAGAACACGGTGAAAGCGGGGTCGGCAGACCCCACCCTTCAGCCTACGGCACCACCTGCCGCGCGACAGGACCGCGCGTCCACAGGAGTAGGGTGAAACCGATGAGCACACGCGCACCCGGGAACGATGTCCCGATCCGTCCGATCGACCGACTGCTGTCGTTCATGTCGCTGGGACTGCTGATCCTGTCGGTCGTGTGCTTCTTCGCGATCATGATCGGCTCGTCCTCCGGCGCCGACATGCAGTCCGGCGTCTGGCCGGCCGTCGCCTTCGTTCCGCTGTTCGGCTTGCCGATCGCCTTCCTCCTCCTTCTCGCCGTGCTCATCATGAGTTTCGTGCGGAGAGCCCGGGCCAACAAGGGCGACTGAGTGGCCTCCGACGAACGGGCCCTGGCAACGTGGCTGGCCGCCCGCAGTGACGACGATCTCGCCGTCATCTTCGCCGCACGCGGCGTCTCCCCCGCCGCCGGCTGGCGCGACTTCTTCGACGCCGCCGACGGGCTGCTCGATCCGATCTCGATCGATCGCGCGCTGACGAAGCTGCCGCGCGCCGCCCTCCAGGCCCTCGCCGATCCCGCAGGCGCCCCCGAGGCACCCGCCGTGTCCGACACGCTCGCCCTCCGCAGCGACACCGGCACCGTGTTCCCGACCGTCGCCGCCCGCGTGTCCGTCCTGGCAGAGGCGACGCCGGAGGCCTTCGCCCCGCTTCCGGATGCCGCCCCCGTCGCCGGCGTCGGCGAGGCCGAGGCCGCCGAACGCGCCTTCACCGCCGCCGGCGCCCTCGCCGAGATCCTCGTCACCGCGCGCCGCGCCCCGATCTCGCGCACGGGCGCAGGTCCCGTCAGCGCGCTGGATCGACGGAGACTGCTCGAGGCCGACATCGTCGATTCCGCCGAGGAGCTCGACGATCTGCTCGCCGCCGCCGAGCACGCCGATCTCGTCGCCACCGACGGGCGTGAGTTCACCATCACCGGCGCGGGAGAGCGCTGGCTCGAAGTCCCGACCCTCGCCCGCTGGACGACGGTCGTCGAGGGCTGGCGCGACCGGCTGCCCGCCGGGCTCGCCTCCGCGGGCGGCGACATCCTCCCTCCCGCGCACTGGGAGGGGGCCTACCCGCTCGATCGGGACTGGCCGGCGCGCGCCGAGCAGAGCCGCCGGATCGCCATCCGCTGGGGGCTCCTCTCCCTCGACGGCGGCATGCCGGAGTGGACCCCGACGATCCTCGCCGGCGGCGACATCCCCACCGACACGATCGCGCCGCACCTGCCGGCCGAGATCGACCGCCTCTATCTCCAGGCCGACCTCACCGCGATCGCCCCCGGTCCGCTGGCCCCCGCGCTCGACATGCGCCTGCGCCGGATCGCCATCCGCGAATCGCGCGCTCAGGCCTCGACCTACCGCTTCACCCCCGAGAGCATCGCCGCCGGTCTCACCGAGGGCGAGACCGCGGAGTCGATCCACGCCTTCCTCGCCGAGGTGTCGCTCACCGGCATCCCGCAGCCGCTGGCGTACCTGGTGCAGTCCACCGCCGATCGGCACGGACTCGTGCGCGTGTCGACGGATGCCGCCGGCCTCACCCGGGTCGAGAGCGTCGACCCCGCGCTCATCGACGCGATCGCGATCGATCAGGCCCTGCGCCCCCTCGGGCTCGTGGCCGACGGCGGCGCCCTGCGCTCCCGCGCCGAGCGGAGCGTGGTGTTCTGGGCACTGGCGGACGCACGGTACCCGGTCGTCGCGATCGACGCGCAGGGTTCCCCCGAGTCGCTCCACCGCCGCACCGCTCCCGTCCGCTCGGCGGTGTCCGTCGCACCGCACACCGCCTATGCGCCGCTCATCGCGACCCTGCGCGCCCGCCATTCCGACACGGGCGAAGGCGCGTGGCTCGAGCGCGAGCTCGACCAGGCCGTGCGTGCCAAGGCGACGCTGCTGGTCACCGTCCGCCTCCCCGACGCCAGCGAACGCACCTTCACGCTCGAAGCCTCCGGTCTCGGCGGGGGGCGCCTCCGCGGCCTCGACCGCGCCGCCGACATCGAGCGGACGCTCCCGATCTCCAGCATCGTCGCCGCCGTCCCCACCGACGCCGTGCCCTCCGGCCGCCGCTGACCGGCATCCGCCCGCTCGCCTCTTCGCACCGGAACAGGCGATCCGCTGGAAACAGGAGAATGCGGCGCGAAAGTGCCTGTTCTCGCCGGATCGCCTGTCCCCGAGCGGCCAGCCGCCCACGGCGCGGAGTCGCACCGCCGCACCGCCGCACCGCCGGTAGACTGGCACGTTATGGCTGACGGACCCCTCATCGTGCAGAGCGATCGCACCGTGCTGCTGGAAGTGGCACACCCCGACGCCGAAACGGCACGGCACGAATTGGCGATCTTCGCCGAACTCGAGCGCGCCCCCGAGCACATCCACACCTACCGCATCACGCGCCTGGGCCTGTGGAACGCCCGCGCGGCCGGTCACGAGGCCGACGACATGCTCGCCACCCTCGACCGGTTCTCGCGCTTCCCTGTCCCGCCGTCGGTGTCGATCGACATCCGCGAGACCGTCGGCCGGTACGGACGGCTCGTCATCGAGCGCACCCCCGTGGACGACGACGGCTCGGGCGGCGACCTCGTCCTCCGCTCGACGGATGCCGCGGTGCTCGCCGAAGTGTCGAAGAACAAGCGCATCCAGCCCCTGCTGATCGGCCGCCCGACCCCGGACTCGTTCCTCGTGGACGCGTGGGCGCGCGGGCAGATCAAGCAGGAGCTGCTGAAGATCGGCTGGCCCGCCGAAGACCTCGCCGGCTACACGCCCGGAACGCCGCACCCCATCGACCTCGCCGAGACCGGGTGGGAGCTGCGGCCGTACCAGCGGCACGCGGTGGACACCTTCCGCGAGGGCGGGTCGGGCGTCGTGGTCCTCCCCTGCGGTGCCGGGAAGACGCTCGTGGGCGCGGGGGCCATGGCCGAGACGAAGACGACGACCCTCATCCTCGTGACCAACACCGTCAGCGCCCGGCAGTGGCGCGACGAGCTCCTCAAGCGCACGAGCCTCACCCCCGAGGAGATCGGCGAGTACTCCGGGGCGTCGAAGGAGATCAAGCCGGTCACCATCGCGACCTACCAGATCCTCACGGCGAAGCGGAAGGGCGAGTACGCCCACCTCGCGCTCCTCGATGCGCTCGACTGGGGCCTCATCGTCTACGACGAGGTCCACCTCCTCCCCGCGCCGGTGTTCAAGCTCACCGCCGACCTCCAGGCGCGTCGGCGCCTCGGCCTCACCGCGACGCTCGTGCGCGAGGACGGCCGCGAGGGCGACGTGTTCAGCCTCATCGGCCCCAAGCGCTTCGACGCCCCGTGGAAGGAGATCGAGGCGCAGGGCTTCATCTCCCCCGCCGTCTGCTACGAGGTGCGCGTGGACCTCCCCGTTGACGACCGGCTCGAGTACGCCGCATCCGCCGACGAGGAGCGCTACCGCCTCGCCGCGACCGCACCGGCCAAGATCGACGTGGTGCGAAGCCTCGTCGACCGTCACGCCGGCGAGCGCATCCTCATCATCGGCCAGTACCTCGACCAGATCGACGTCCTCGCCGAGGCGCTGAACGCACCGAAGATCACCGGACAGACCCCCGTCGACGAACGCTCCGAGCTGTACCAGGCGTTCCGCGAGGGCGAGATCTCAGTGCTCGTGGTGAGCAAGGTCGCCAACTTCTCGATCGACCTCCCCGAGGCATCCGTCGCCATCCAGGTGTCGGGCTCGTTCGGGTCGCGCCAGGAGGAGGCCCAGCGGCTCGGGCGGCTCCTGCGCCCCAAGCAGTCCGGCCACACGGCGAGCTTCTACACGCTCATCGCCCGCGACACGGTCGATCAGGACTATGCGCAGAACCGCCAGCGTTTCCTCGCCGAGCAGGGCTACGCCTACACGATCATCGACGCCGAGACCCTCAGCGCGGCCTGACGGCGGCATCCGCGCGCACGGGACGGATGCCGCGGCGGACCTGAACGGATCATCGGTGTTCGCTATGCGCGAGGCGCCGTACCGGCCGATATCCAGACGCGGCGGCCAAAGCCTGACAATAATGGGCCGTATGACCGCACCGCGCATCCTCGTTGTGGACGACGAGCCGAACATCCGCGACCTGCTCATCCAGAGCCTCCGCTTCGCGGGGTACCAGGTCAGGGCCGTCAGCAACGGCGCCCAGACGATCTCGGCCGTGCTCGAGGAGGAACCCGACCTCATCGTGCTGGACGTCATGCTCCCCGACATGAACGGGTTCAGCGTGACCAAGCGCCTCCGCGGCGCCGGATACACGGCCCCGATCCTGTTCCTCACCGCCAAGGACGAGACCGAGGACAAGATCACCGGGCTCAACGCCGGCGGCGACGACTACGTCACCAAGCCGTTCAGCCTCGACGAGATCGTCGCGCGCATCCAGGCAATCCTCCGCCGCACGATGCAGGCCGACGAGGAGTCGGTCATCCGTGCGGGCGAGCTCACGATGGATCAGGACACCCACGACGTGCAGGTGGGCGACGTGAGCATCGACCTCAGCCCCACCGAGTTCAAGCTGCTGCGCTATCTCATGCTCAACCCCAACCGCGTGCTGAGCAAAGCGCAGATCCTCGACCACGTGTGGGAGTACGACTTCAACGGCGACGCCGGCATCGTGGAGAGCTACATCTCGTACCTGCGCCGGAAGATCGACCCGCACTCCTCGGAGCCGCTCATCCAGACCAAGCGCGGCTTCGGTTACATGCTGAAGGCCGGCAAGACGGCCTGACCCGCCGCCGCGCCCGCCGCCCGCACCACCGCGAAGGAACCTCCTGTCCAGCCACCCGGATGCCGTCACCCGCTGGTGGCGCGGCACGAGTCTGCGCGCGAAGGTCACCGGCGTCACGGTCGCCCTCCTCGTCGTGGGCCTCTTCGCCGCCGGGATCGGGACGATGGCCTTCCTCCGGGAGAGCCTCGTCACGAGCGTGAAGACCCAGCTGACGCAGCTGGCGGCCACCGACGTCACCAGCCCGCTGTTCCAGATCACGGTGGAGGACGGTGTCCCGACGTTCACGCGGCGCGCCGCGACCCCGGCGGCGACGACCTACTTCGTGGCGATCTACGACGCCGACGGCGTGCTGCAGTCCACCGCCGGCGGCGGAGGCCTCGTCGAGCCGGACTTCCCGAGCGAGTTCACCCTCGATGACACCTACCGGAACCTCTCCGAGCCGTTCACGCTGGAGAACACCGACGGCGGCCCCTCCTACCTCGCCGGAGTGGGTTTCATCGAGATCAGCGGTGTCCGCGACAGCTACACGCAGATGGTCGTGCAGCCCCTCGCGCCGACCAACGCGGTCGTGGCGAACTACCTCGCCATCTACAGCATCCTCGCCTTCCTCATCATCATCGGCGGGGCCGTGCTCACCCGGGCCCTCGTGACCCTCACGTTCCGCAGCCTCGGCCAGGTCGAGGCGACCGCCGACGCCATCGCGGCGGGCGACCTCAGCCTCCGCATGACCGACGTCGAACCGCGCACGACCGAGGTCGGACGCCTGAAGGCGGCCCTCAACGCGATGCTGAGCCGCGTGGACGGCGCTCTGGCCCAGCGCGACTCGACGGTGCAGCAGATGCGCCGGTTCATCGGCGACGCCAGCCATGAGCTGCGCACGCCGCTCGTGACCGTCCGCGGGTACGCCGAGCTGTACCGCATGGGCGCCATCCGCGGCGACGACGAGATCGCCCAGTCGATGGAGCGGATCGAGAAGGAGGCGATCCGCATGGGTCTCCTCGTCGAGGATCTCCTCGCCCTCGCGCGCCTGGACGAACGCCGCGACGTCGTCATCACCGACGTGGACCTCCGTCCCATCGCCCGCGATGCCGCGCTCGACGTCCGCGCCGCCGCCCCCTCGCGACCGATCGCGGTGCTGGACACCACGGTGGAGGCGCCGCCGACCGCGCCCATCACCCGGCCCGTGCTGGACGCCGAGACCGGCAAGCGCAGCGCCGAGACCCCGGCCCGCACGGGTGCCCTCGCGCGTCTGCGCCGCCGCCCGAAGTCCTCCGCCCCGGCATCCGTCTCCCCCGCGGAAGAGCTCACCCAGGCCCCGCCGGCCGGGATCGCCCCCATCGTCCGGGGCGACGAGAACAAGATCCGTCAGGTCGTGACGAACCTCCTCGGGAACGCCCGCCGCTTCACCCCCGAGACCTCCCCGATCGAGCTCCGCCTCGGCGTGGATGCCGAGCGGGATCTCGGCTGGATCGAGATCATCGACCACGGCGAGGGCGTCCCGGATCAGATCAAGGACAAGATCTTCCAGCGCTTCTGGCGCGCCGACACCTCCCGCACCCGCGAGACCGGCGGGAGCGGCCTGGGACTGTCCATCGTCGCGTCGATCGTGGAGGCGTTCCACGGCTCCGTCGACGTCCGCGACACGCCCGGGGGCGGAGCGACGTTCCGCGTCGGATTCCCCCTCTCGCAGACGCGGGATGCCGCCGAACAGCTCGACCGCGACACCCAGCCGATCGACCCGCTGCCGGAAACGACTCCTCCCCCGACCGAAGGCGTCTGACTAAGCTGATCCCCACACACCAGCGTCGGTGTGTGGTCGACGAACGTCGACCGTCGTCCTCCGCCCGAAGGATCAGAGATGACCTCACGACCCTGGCTCGAGCACTATCCGGAGGGCGTCGCGGCCGATCTCGGCGCCCTCGCATTCGACAGCATCCCGGCGATGATCCGACACGCCGCGTCCGAATACGCCACGACCACCGCGTTCACCCAGTGCATGCCCAACGGCATGAACGGCTCGCTCAGCTACGCCCAGGTCGACGCCCTCTCCGACGACTTCGCCGCGTACCTCCGCGAGGTGGTCGGCCTCGCCCAGGGCGACCGGGTCGCCGTGCAGATGCCGAACTGCCTCAGCTATCCGGTCGTCGCGTTCGGGGTTTTCAAGGCCGGGTGCGTCCTGGTGAACACCAACCCGCTCTACACGGCATCCGAGATGTCGAAGCAGTTCGCCGACGCGGGCGCGAAAGCCCTCGTCGTGATCGACATGTTCGCCGATCGCCTCCCCGAGGTCCTCCCGGCCACCGACATCACCACGGTCGTCACCGTGAAGATCGCGGAGTTCTTCCCCCCGATCATCGCGGGGGTCATCCGCATGGTGCAGAAGGTCTGGAACCGCTCGCTCCCGCCGATCACCGTCCCGCACAACGGGCCTCCAGACCGCCCTCGCCGAGGGCCGGAAGCGCAAGAGCGACGCCGCCGCGGCGGACTATCTCACCGGCGTCGGCCCCGATTCGCTCGCCGCGCTCCAGTACACCGGCGGGACGACGGGCGTCGCCAAGGGGGCGATGCTCTCGCACGGCAACCTCGTCGCCAACACCCTGCAGATGGTGACGATGTGCGGCACCCACATGCGCGCCGGCGTCGAGGTGGTCCTCACCGCCCTCCCGCTGTACCACGTGTTCGCCTTCACAGTGAATCTCCTCGGCTTCTACCACCTCGGCGCACGGAACATCCTGGTCCCCTCGCCGCGACCGCCCAGCAACCTCAAACGGGCGTTCGAGAACTACAAGATCACGTGGCTGACCGGCGTGAACACGCTCTTCAACGCCCTGCTCAACGAGCGCTGGTTCGTCGACAGCCCGCCCCGTCACCTGCGCGCCTCGGCCGCCGGAGGGATGGCCCTGCACGAGTCGGTGGCCGTCCGCTGGCGGGAGGCGACGGGCACCCCGATCGTCGAGGGCTACGGCCTCACCGAGTCCTCGCCCGTCCTGACGTTCAACCCGCTGGGCGGGCAGGGCAAAGACGGCTCGATCGGCATCCCGGTCCCCTCCACGGACGTCCGCTGCGTCGACGAGAACGGCGTCGAGACTGCCGTCGGCACACCCGGCGAGCTGCTCGCGCGAGGCCCGCAGATCATGCTCGGCTACTGGCGGAAACCCGACGAGACGGCCGCGACCCTCACCGACGGATGGCTCCGCACGGGCGACATCGCCCAGATGGACGACGAGGGCTACTTCACCATCGTCGACCGCAAGAAGGACATGATCCTCGTCAGCGGCTTCAACGTCTACCCGAACGAGATCGAGGAGTGCATCGCCGCGATGCCGGGTGTCACCGAGGTCGGTGTCGTCGGCATCCTCGACGACACCACCGGCGAAGCGGTCCGCGCTTACATCGTCGCCGAGAATCCCCCGCCGACGGATGCCGAGGTCATCGCGCACTGTCGGCAGGCGCTCGCGGGCTACAAAGTGCCGAAGTCGGTGCGTTTCGTCGACGAGCTCCCCAAGAGCCCCATCGGGAAGATCCTCCGCCGCGAGCTCCGCGACTCCGTCACCGCCACCATCCGCTCCCAGCCGGAGGACCGGTCGTGAACGCGCTGCTGATCCTGGCCTCCACGACGCCCCCCGCCGTGAACGAACAGGACGTCGTCACCCCGTTCGAGCAGGTGCTGCTGGTCGGCCTCGTCTTCGTGATCATGTTCGGTCTGGGCGCCGGTCTCACGCCGCGCGACTTCAAGCTCGCCCTCCGTCGCCCGTACGGACTGATCATCGGCCTCGTGACGCAGTTCGGCATCATGCCGCTGCTGTCGTACATCCTCGTGATCACGGTGCTCTTCCAGCTCCCCCGCGAGTACGCCGTGCCGGTGGCGATCGGCGCCCTCCTCATGGGGTGCGTGCCGGCGGGGACGACGTCGAACATCTTCACCTACTTCTCCAAGGGCAACCTCGCCCTGAGCGTGATCATGACGACGAACTCGACGCTGTGGGCGCTGGTCCTCACGCCCCTGATGCTCGCCCTCTACGGCTCGTTCATCTTCACCGAGAGCGCCGACCTCCAGATCCCGATCACGAACATCGTCGTGACACTCGCGACGCTTCTGATCCCGGTCGTGGCGGGCATGCTCGTGCGCCGGTTCAGCGCGAACATCGGCGCGGTGCTCGAACTCCTCGGCGGCTTCTTCGGGCTGTTCTTCATCGTGTTCCTCATGGCCACGTGGGTGCCGCGCAACTGGTCGCTCCTCACCGCCACGCCCTGGCAGACCTACGTCGTCGCGATCGGCCTGGGGCTCTTCGGCATCGCGATCGCCTACGGCCTCGCGCGCGCGATCCGCCTGCACCCCAGCAACGCCCGCACGATCGGCCTGGAGACCGGCATCCAGAACGGGCCGCTGGCCATCGCGATCGTGCTGCTGACATTCGCGAACAGCCCCGACATCGGCTTGATCCTCATCGTGCCGGCGCTGTACTCGCTGTTCATCGTGATCGTGTCGACGTTCGTCACCCTGTGGTTCCGTCGAGCGAACCTCGCCGAGGAGCAGAAGATCCCGAACCTCCTCTGATGGCCGGCGCGGTCGCGCTGCTGCGGGGCATCAACGTCGGCGGCAGGAACCTGATCCGGATGCCGGAACTGCAGTCCGCGTTTCGCGACGCGGGCTACGCGGACGTGCGCACGTACATCCAGAGCGGGAACGTGCTCTTCACCACGGATGCCGTCGCCGGCCCCGCGCTCGAAGCGGATGTCGAGCGGGTTCTGGAGGAGCGTTTCGGCACCGCGATCATGACCGTCGTCCGCTCCCGCGACGACCTCGCCGCCGTCATCGATGCCGCCCCGCCCGGGCACGGCGACCCGGACC
Source organism: Microbacterium aurantiacum (assembly GCF_021654035.1). Classification (GTDB taxonomy): domain Bacteria; phylum Actinomycetota; class Actinomycetes; order Actinomycetales; family Microbacteriaceae; genus Microbacterium; species Microbacterium aurantiacum. The sequence continues at coordinate 1,028,719 of NZ_JAJPDW010000001.1, read as the reverse complement.
TGCGGAGCGACGTGCTGTTCCTGAAGGAACCCGCAGCGACACCGGACCTCCTCGCGGCGCTCCCGGAGCTGGATCCGGACGTCGATCGCGTGGCGAGCGGACCCGGGGTGCTCTACTTCAGCCGCGTGGCAGCCCGCGCGGGGTCCTCGCGGCTGACGCGGATCATCGGGATGCCGATCTACAAACGCCTCACGATCCGGAACTGGAACACCACGACGCGGCTCCTGGCCCTCCTCGACGGCGACTGATCGTCAGCGCTGACCGGGGCGCTCGCGATCGGGACGGATCAGAAGGTCCCCGAGGTTCTCGGCGAGCCAGCCGTTCCACATCCCCACCCCTCGCCACGCGTCGCTGACGATGTCGAACACCTCCGGGGCCCACATCCAGTCCGCGAGCGGCTCGGTGCGGCCGACGGCGAGGTGCTTCAGCCGCAGCAGACCGATCCGGGGATGATCGATCGGATATCCCCGAGGAGCGGTGCGGAGGGCGTCCTCGCTCATCGGCACGAGGTCGTCCTCGGCGAGCGCCGAGAGAAGGCCCTCCACCTCCGGTCCGCGCCGGTCGTCGTCGACGAGCTCGCGGAACCGCGCGAGCGCCGCGGGCGGGACGTCGTACGCGCCGCCGCCCACGAGCATCCCCGTCGCCGAGAGCTGCAGGTAGAACGCGACCGGGGCGAGCGAGACCATGCCGATGTGGAGTTTGTACGGCGATTTGTCGGCGCTGAAGCGGACGTCGCGGTTCGGCCGGAAGATCTTCAGCTGCCCGAACTCCGGCTCGAGCTCGGCGGCGAGGGCTTCGAACGGACCGCGGACGACGGCGTCGTAGCGCGCTTTGTTCGCGATCCACCATTCGCGGGTGTTGTCTGCGGCGAGCTCCTCATAGAAGCGCGGGGCGTCGGGGTCCAGTCCGTCGAAGGCCATGCCGCCGATCGTATCCGCCGGCGCCGGGAGCGGACCCGCGCCCCTCCTCCCCAGATGACGGATGCCGCGGCCCTCTGCACAGACGCCGGGATGCGCCACCGGGGGCCGGGGCGTCGGACCTAGCCTGAGGGCTCTTCCCACGACAGAAGGAGAATTCCATGGCCGTCTTCGCCGTTGACAGCGACGCCGTCATCGCCCAGTCCGCCGCCGTGCGCGGAACGATCGAACGCCTCCAGGCGGAGTCGACCGCGATGATGGCGCAGCTCACGAACCTGCAGTCCACGTGGACCGGCTCCGCCGCCGTCGCCTTCCACGGCGCCGCCGAGCAGTGGCGGGTCACCCAGCGCCACGTCGAGGAGGCCCTCGCGGGCATCAGCGCGGCCCTCGGCGCCGCCGGTCGCCAGTACGCCGAGACCGAGATGGCGACGGCGGGACTCTTCCGCTGACACGCAGAAGCGCCCCTCCCGAAGGAGGGGCGCTTCTGTCTTACAGGAACTGCTATCCGATCCTCGGGATCAGAAATCCATCCCACCGGTCGGGTCGCCCGCGGGAGCGGCGACCTTCTCCGGCTTGTCGGCGACGACGGCCTCGGTGGTGAGGAACAGGCCGGCGATGGACGCGGCGTTCTGCAGCGCCGAGCGGGTGACCTTGGCCGGGTCGATGATGCCCTGTGCGAACAGGTCACCGTACTCGCCCGAGGCGGCGTTCAGGCCGTGGCCGGCGGGCAGGTCCGCGACCTTGTTGGCCACGACACCGGGCTCGAGACCGGCGTTCAGCGCGATCTGCTTGAGCGGGGCCTCGATCGCGACGCGCACGATGTTCGCACCGGTCGCCTCGTCACCGGTCAGCTCGAGGCTGTCCAGCGCCTTCTTGCCCGACTGGATGAGCGCGACGCCACCACCGGGGACGATACCCTCTTCGACGGCCGCCTTCGCGTTGCGGACGGCGTCCTCGATGCGGTGCTTGCGCTCCTTGAGCTCGACCTCGGTCGCCGCGCCGGCCTTGATGACGGCCACGCCACCGGCGAGCTTCGCGAGACGCTCCTGGAGCTTCTCGCGGTCGTAGTCGCTGTCGGTGTTGTCGATCTCACGACGGATCTGGGTGACCCGACCCTCGATCTGACCGGCGTCGCCGGCGCCCTCGACGATGGTGGTCTCGTCCTTGGTGATGATGACCTTGCGGGCACGACCGAGGAGGTCCAGCGTCGCGTTCTCGAGCTTGAGGCCTACCTCTTCGGTGATGACCTGGCCGCCGGTGAGGATCGCGATGTCCTGCAGCTGCGCCTTGCGACGGTCGCCGAAGCCGGGGGCCTTGACGGCTGCCGACTTGAAGATGCCGCGGATCTTGTTGAGCACCAGGGTCGCCAGCGCCTCACCCTCGACGTCCTCGGCGATGATCAGGAGCTCCTTGCCGTCCTGGATCACCTTGTCGACGATGGGCAGAAGGTCCTTGATGTTCGAGATCTTCTGGTTGGCGATCAGGATGTAGGGGTCCTCGAAGACCGCTTCCTGACGCTCGGGGTCGGTGACGAAGTAGGGGTTCAGGTAGCCCTTGTCGAAGCGCATACCCTCGGTGAGCTCCAGCTCGGTGCCGAAGGTGTTGGACTCCTCGACGGTGACCACACCCTCCTTGCCGACCTTGTCGATCGCCTCGGCGATGAGCTGGCCGATCTCGGGGTCTGCGGCGGAGATCGACGCGGTCGCGGCGATCTGCTCCTTCGACTCGACCTCCTTGGCGCCGTCGAGAAGCTCGGCCGTGATGGCCGCAACGGCCTTCTCGATGCCGCGCTTGAGGCTGATGGGGTCGGCACCGGCCGCGACGTTGCGCAGGCCCTCGCGCACGAGCGCCTGAGCGAGGACGGTCGCGGTGGTGGTTCCGTCACCGGCGACGTCGTCGGTCTTCTTGGCGACCTCCTTGACGAGCTCCGCGCCGATCTTCTCGTACGGGTCGTCCAGCTCGATCTCCTTGGCGATCGAGACGCCGTCGTTCGTGATCGTGGGGGCGCCCCACTTCTTCTCGAGAACGACGTTGCGGCCGCGGGGGCCCAGGGTGACCTTGACCGCGTCGGCCAGGATGTTCAGGCCGCGCTCGAGGCCACGACGGGCCTCCTCATCGAAAGCGATGATCTTTGCCATGTGGGTTTCGTCCTCCCAGGACGGTGGCTTACGGATTTAGCACTCAACGAAGCGGAGTGCTAAATCATTCTGGCACTCGACCCCCACGAGTGCAAGCCACCGACCCGAGCGACGGGCCCGGTCAGGCGACGACGCGCACGGACTCCGCCTGCGGACCCTTCTGGCCGGAACCAACCGTGAACTCGACGGTCTGGCCCTCCTCCAGGACGCGGAAGCCGGTCATGTCGATGTTGGAGTAGTGGACGAAGACGTCCTGTCCGTCCGTGACCGTGATGAAGCCGAAGCCCTTCTCGGCGTTGAACCATTTTACGGTGCCCTGGGTCATGCTGTTCTCTCCTGCTGCTGGTGGGACAGCGTCATCGTATGCACGCCGAGGGGCGCGAAACGGGGCCGGAGGGCACTTATTGACACGGGGGAACCGAAGTGTTTACCGGGCCGAAACACCGGGAACGCTCAGGGGGCGTCGGGAGCCGGTTCCCCGCCACCGGTGCGGTCCACGCCCAGGACGATCGTGAGCTGCGAACGCTCCGGATCCGCCGACGGATACGCGTCGCTCTGCTCGGTGCGCGCGCCGCCGATGACGTCGGCCAGACCCGCCGCCGCCGCCTCGTCCTCGGGTGCCACGTAGTAGACGGTGGTCTCGGGGAAGTCGGTCGACCCGGCCTCGCTCGCGAGCACGTCGTCCGCCGCCCATCCGGCCGCGACGACGGCATCCTTCGTCTGCGTCGCCAGGCCCGCGGCATCCGTGGCGTTGAGGATCAGCACCTGGTAGGCCGTGTCGACGACGGGCTCCACCGCGGGGGCGGTCGCGGTCGGCACCGGTTCCGCCTCGGCGGGGAACAGCTCGATGCGACCGGAGAGCAGGAGACTCCCGAAGATGCCGAGGACGATCAGGATGATCGTCGCGACCGCCGACCAGAGCAGAACGGCGCCGGCGCGCATGCGCGGGTTCTCAGCGCGGTGCGCGCCGACGCGCCCAGAGGAGGGGACGTCGTCGAAGCGATCCTTCGGGTATCGGTTCTTCGGCACCAGACGATGCTACCGGCCCGGGTCCGTGAGGCCCGAAGCGCCGGTCAGCCGAGACGGACCCGAGCCGCGCGGTCGCGCAGCCGCTCCTCGCGGAGCCGCCGCAGGCGCTTGACGAGCATCGGGTCGTACGCCTGCGCCTCCGCCGTGTCGATGAGGCGCCCGAGGAGCTGGTAGTACCGCGCCGGCGTCAGGGCGAGCTCCGCGCGGATCGCCTCCTCCTTGGCTCCGCCGTGCCGCTGCCACTGCGACTCGAAATCGAGCAGGGCGCGGTCGGTGTCGGTGAGGGGCACCCCCTCACGCTAACCCCGGGGCGCTCCGGAACCGCGGTGCCACACCACGCGTGCGCCGAGCGGATCGACCGTCGCGAGCGGTTCCGCGTCGAGGGCGAGGACGAATCCCTCCGCCTCGGCCGACACCGGCCCTCGCCACGCACCGTGGAGCTCGCGCGGATCGATCGTGATCCAGCGCAGCGGCCGCCCGGCGATCTCGCCGCGCGAGAGGGTCTCGACGATGCGCTCCCGTCCGGCGCGCGGCACGTGCGGGAGGACGCCCGGAGTGGTCACCACGAGCGTCAGCTCCTCGGGCACCAGGGATACCGCGCGGGCGAGGACCGCCGGATCCGACGCGTCGCCGCGCAGCAGGGTCAGAGGGTCGTCGCGGGCGATGTCCAGTGCCGCACGGATGCGGGCGGCCCGCCCCTCCTCCCCCGGCCACACGAGCGTCTCGAGGAAGCGGCGATCCTCCGGATCGGCCGCATCGCGCGGGGCGAGGTCGATGCCGCCGCGCCAGCCGACGCGCGGCATCCGGAGCCGGAGATCTCCTTCCAGCTCCGAGCGCAGGACGACGCGCGAGGCGCCCCCGACGGGATCGACGGCGATCGTCTCACCGTCCCGGTCGTACCGATAGGAGTAGCGGTCGGGGTACAGGCAGAGACCCGCACTCGCGCCGAGCTCGAGGAGCGCCACGGGGCCGTCGATGAGCGCCAGGGCGGGGAGGAGCGCCGCGCACCGGAGGGGCTCGTTGGTCTGCAGGCTCCTGCGGCCGGTCTCCTCGACGAGCGCCTCCGCGTGGGCTCGGACCCACCCCGCCCACTCGGCGAAGCCCGCGAGCGGAGCACCGAGAAGCCGGGAGACCGCGAACACCAGGGGCGGCTGCCGACGGACGGCGGGGATGCGGGCCAGGATGCCGGCGATGCCCGGGTCCTCGGCCACCCCCGACGCCCACGCGGCGTACAGCGCCGACCGCGCGGGTGCCTCCTCGCGGGCGAACCGCGCGTACCGCTCCTGTACCGCCGCGACCTCGACGCTCTCCGCGGGCGCAGCGTCGACGGGCTCGGCATCCATGCGCCCATTCTCCCGGCGGACGTCCAGTCACACGGGAACACGCGCCCCCGGGGCACGGTTGAATAGGAACGATCGCGGCCGCGCCCTGCGCCGCGAAGGAGGCACGGAGGATCCATGAGCTACGCCGTAGACAAGAACGACGACCAGTGGCGCGCCGAACTGACCCCCGAGCAGTACGCCGTGCTGCGCGAAGCGGGCACCGAGCGCCCGTGGACCGGAGAGCTTCTCGATGAGAGCCGCGCCGGGCTCTACACCTGTGCGGCGTGCAACGCCGAGCTGTTCAAGAGCGGCACCAAGTTCGACTCCCACTGCGGATGGCCGAGCTTCTACGAGTCGATCCGCCCCGAGGCGGTCGAGCTGATCGAGGACAACAGCCACGGGATGGTGCGCACCGAGGTCCGCTGCGCCGCGTGCGGATCGCACCTCGGCCACGTCTTCCCCGACGGGTTCGGGACGCCGACCGGTGACCGCTACTGCATGAACTCGATCTCGCTGAACTTCACGCCCGAACCCTCCGCATGACCGGAGTCCGCGAGGCGGCGCTCGCGCGGCGCTCCTGCTCCAAGGTCACCGACGCCGCTCCCGACTCCGCGGAGCTGCTCGACCTCGTCACCGCCGCGGGACGGGTCGCCGATCACTCGTCCCTCCGCCCGTGGCGGCTCATCGAGATGCGCGGCGAGGATCGGGCGATCCTGGGGCGCGCGCTGAACAAGGCCGACGGGAAGAAGGGCGTCTCGTCCAAGGCGATGCGCGCCCCGGTCGTGATCGCCGTCGTCGCCGCCTACCGCAAGAGCAAGGTGCCGCGGTGGGAGCAGGAGGCCGTCGCGTCCGGCGTCGCCCACCTGCTGAGCCTGCTGCTGGACGACGCCGGATGGGGCGTCTTCTGGCGCACCGGCGAGCACACCCGGTCGAAGAAGGTGGCCAAGGCCCATGGGCTGCGCAAGAACGAGGTGCTCCTCGGCTGGCTGTACGTGGGCGGGAAGCCCGAGAAGGCACGGTCGTCCCACCGGAAGACCATCGACCCCACGGCCTTCGTCGGTCGGATGCCGGGCGCCCGCTGATCGTCAGCGCCGACGTCGACGCCGCGGTCGCGCCGTCGCCACCGCCACCGAGGCGAGCGCGAGCGCGATCATGAAGGCCCCTTCGGCTGTTCCCGGGGTTCCCGGCGCCGGCCACACCAGGTCGATCAGCAGCGACGACACGAGCTGGCCGACCACGACGCCGAGGCCCAGCAGCAGGACCCCCGTCCTCTGGACGATCGCCGCCGACAGGAAGATGTAGGCGACCCCGAGCGCGCCACCGACGTAGACCCACACCTCCGTCGGCGCCGGTGCGGGCGGGCCGCTGAGGGCGACGTGGACGCCGGCGACGACGAGGAGCAGCAGGGTGCCCCCGGCGAAGTTCACCAGCGTCGCCACCAGCGCCGAGTCGATCCGCTGGCGCAGCCGGCCGTTCGTCGCCTGTTGCCACGCGATCCCCGCGCCGACGAAGAACGGCAGCACCGGCATCCACCAGGGGATGCCGCGCAGCGCCGGCCCGGTCAGCGCCAGCGCCACCGCGCCCACCGCGAGCGCGCCGCCGATCAGGCGCGGCACCGTCACGGCCATCACCCCGCCCGGCGCGTAGCCGACGCGGTCGAGGACGAGACCGGCGACCGTCCCTCCGGCCACCGAACCGACCGTGTACAGGGCCACCCCGATGATGCCGACCGTGAGCCCCTGGGTCGCGACCGAGAAGGCGCCGGCCGCACCGCCGGCGAACATCCACCACGGGACCGCGTGCGCCCGCACCGCGGCGCCGAGGCGGCGGAGTCCCGCACGGCCGGCGGGAAGCAGCAGGCACACCGCGACGACGAGGACGAGTCCGGAGGAGAACGACACTGCGGCGGCGACGAATCCGTCCTCGAACCGGACGCCGAGCTGTCCGTTGACCCGCGCCTGCAGGGCGGTGAGAACGCCCACGAGCACGGCGCCGCCGAGGGCGAGGGCGCCGGCGAACCGTGACACAGCCGGGTCCGGCATCCGTGCGGTCATCGAGCCGACGACGGGACTTGAACCCGTAACCGCCCGATTACAAGTCGGGTGCGCTACCAATTGCGCCACGTCGGCAGAACGCCCAGTGTACCGGCGCCCGCGGAGCGGTCCGCGTCAGGACGTCGGCGTGCTCGTCGGCGTCGGGGTGGGGCTCGGCGTCGCCGCCTCGCGGTAGTAGGTGTCGCTCGCGACCGTGAGAACGAACTGCGAGAACTCCTTCGGGTCGGTGAGGGCGCCGACGTAGGGCGTGCCGTTGACGAGGATCGTGGGGGTTCCGGTCAGCGCGACGCCGTCGGTGTCGGGCAGGCCCTTCAGCGCGCGCTCGGTGGCGGAGTTCGCCCACGAGACGAACGCCTGCTCCTCGATGCACTCGCGGACCACCGCGGGGCTCTCGACCCCGGATGCCTGGGCGATGTCGGCGATCTCGGTGTCGGTGTAGCCGTCCTCGTCGACGTTCGGCTGATCGCTCAGCAACGCGTGGTTGAAGGCGAAGAGGGCGTCGGGCGAGTGGGTCGCGACGCACGCGGCCGCACCGGCCGCGCGCAGGGAGTACTTGGTGCCGTTGGACTTCGCCGTGAGCATGGCGACCGGGTAGTAGGTGAGCTCGGCCGCACCCTCGTCCACCCACTGCGACAGCTGCTGGACGTTGGCGAGCTGGAACTCGCGCGATCCGGTGGAGAGGTAGTCGACGTACATGCGGATGTCGACGGCCGGACGCGCCGTGGGCTCCGGCGTCGGCTCGGCGGTCTCCTCCGCCTCCGGGGTCGGAGATGCGGTCGCCTCACCGGCGAGGGCGTCGGCGACTCCGGCATCCTCGGCCACCATGCTCACTCCGGCGACGGCCGAGACCGTGAAGCCGTCTCCCGAGACGTTCTCCGGGCTGAGGAGCGGCTTGGATGCCGACGAGGACACCGCGTACGTCACACCGACCGCGCCGGCGGCCACGACCGCGACGACCACCGACGCCAGAGCCACCGAACGCGCGATGCGCGCACGGGATTGGCGGACCCGCACCTGCTGGGCCTTCTCGCGCACCGCATCTCGGCGGTCGCGGGGCGCAGGAGCGTTCGGGGTTTCGTCGCTCGACATGGAACCTCTCGCAAGACGTGTGGCCGGGCATCCGGCAGGCGGCGAACGGGGGCGTTTCGCGGCCGAGGAAGATGCTAACGATCCAGTCTGGGAAATGACCAGACACCCCATCCACGTCCGCCGTACCGCCCCCGGAGCCGTCCGTGGCATACTGAGCGAAGCGTCCGACGAAGGGCGCGCGGGCCACACCCCGCTCATTCCATCACTACGGATCGTCCGGCACGTACCTGCCGGTGAAGGAGAAGAGAACAATGGCGTCCGTCACATTCGACAACGCAACCCGTCTGTACCCCGGCGGCACCCGCGCCGCCGTCGACAAGCTCAACCTCGAAGTGGGCGACGGCGAGTTCCTCGTCCTGGTCGGCCCCTCCGGTTGCGGCAAGTCCACGTCGCTGCGCATGCTCGCCGGCCTCGAGGAGGTCAACTCGGGCCGCATCCTCATCGGCGACCGCGACGTCACCGACGTGCCCCCGAAGGACCGCGACATCGCGATGGTCTTCCAGAACTACGCGCTGTACCCGCACATGACCGTGGCCGAGAACATGGGCTTCGCCCTCAAGATCGCCGGTGTCGGCAAGGAGGAGCGCGCCTCCCGCGTCCTCGAGGCCGCCAAGCTCCTCGACCTCGAGCAGTACCTCACCCGCAAGCCGAAGGCCCTCTCGGGTGGTCAGCGCCAGCGCGTGGCGATGGGTCGCGCGATCGTGCGTCAGCCCCAGGTCTTCCTCATGGACGAGCCGCTGTCGAACCTCGACGCCAAGCTCCGCGTCCAGACGCGTACGCAGATCGCCTCGCTCCAGCGCCGCCTGGGCGTCACCACCGTCTACGTCACGCACGACCAGACCGAGGCCCTCACCATGGGTGACCGCATCGCGGTCCTCAAGGACGGCATCCTGCAGCAGGTCGGCAGCCCGCGCGACCTGTACGAGCGCCCGAACAACGTCTTCGTCGCCGGCTTCATCGGCTCGCCCGCGATGAACCTGTTCCCGTCGAGCCTCGCCGACGGTGGCGTCATGTTCGGCTCGGAGGTCGTGCCGCTCGACCGCGACACCGTGGGCCGTGCCCACGGCAGCGAGGTCACCGTCGGTGTCCGCCCCGAGGACATCGTCGTCGGCCCCGCCGACGGCAAGGGCCTCTCGGTCACCGTCGACCTCGTCGAGGAGCTCGGCGCGGACGGCTACCTCTACGGCCACACCGACATCAACGGCAAGCGCACCGACATCGTCGCGCGCGTCGACGGCCGTCGCCACCCGAACGCCGGCGACACGGTCACCCTCGCGGCGACCGCCGGTCACGTCCACGCGTTCGACATGGAGACCGGCGAGCGCCTCAACGACGCTCCGGTGATCTCGGGCAACTAACATCGTCACTGCGGCGCGGAGGGTCTTACCGGCCCTCTGCGCCGCAGCCGTTTCCGCCCGCCTCGCCATCCGGGAGTCCGATGTCCGACGCACTGCGCATCACCGCGAGCTCCGTGGATCCGGGTCTGCTCGCCCTCCCCTGGTCGACGCCGCTCGCGGACTGGCCCTCGCATCACATCGTCTTCCTCCCCAAGGGTCTCTCCCGTCACCTGGTGCGCTTCGCCAATCTCTCCGGTCGCGTCGTGGCGATCAAGGAGACGACCGAGGAGATGGCCCGCCGCGAGTACGACATGCTCGGCAATCTCTCCCGACTCGACGCTCCGTGCGTGGAACGCGTCGCCGTGATCGCCGGGCGGACGGATGCCGACGGCACGCCGCTCCCGGCGGCGCTGGTGACGGCGCACCTGAAGTTCTCGCTCCCCTACCGCGCCCTGTTCACCCAGATCCTGCGCCCCGACACCGCCACGCGCCTCGTCGACGCCCTCGCCGTCCTCCTCGTCCGCCTGCACAACGTCGGGTTCTTCTGGGGTGACGTGTCCCTGTCGAACACCCTCTTCCGCCGCGACGCGGGCGCCTTCGCGGCCTACCTCGTCGACGCCGAGACCGGCGAACTCCACGAGACCGGCCTGACCGACGGCCAACGTGCGCACGACCTCGACGTCGCGCGCACGAACATCGCCGGCGAGATCATGGACCTCGAGGCGGGTGGGCGGCTCGAGGGCGGCGTCGACGCCGTGGCGATCGCCGACGGCATCATGTCGTCGTACCACTCGCTGTGGGCCGCCCTCACCGACACCGAGACCTTCGGCTCGGACGAGGCGTGGCGCCTCACCGAGCGCGTCCAGAAGCTCAACTCCATCGGCTTCGACATCGGTGAGATGTCGATCACGACGACCCCCGACGGCACACGCGTGTCGATCCAGCCCAAGGTCGTCGACGCCGGACACCACCAACGACGCCTCCTGCGCCTGACCGGCCTCGACGTCGAGGAGAACCAGGCACGGCGCCTGCTGAACGACCTGGACGAGTTCCGCGCGCGCATCTCCCGCCTCGGAGCCGACGAGGAGATGGCCGCGCACGAGTGGCTGACCCGCGTCTTCGAGCCGGTGGTGCTGGCGATCCCGTTCGATCTGCGCGCGAAGCTGGAGCCCGCCGAGGTCTTCCACCAGGTGCTCGAGCACCGCTGGTACATGTCGCAGACCCGTGGGCGCTCCGTCCCCCTCGCCGAAGTGCTGACGAGCTACATCGACGACGTGCTGCGCCACCGGCGCGATGAGGCGACCCTCATGGGGCCCTCGACCGAGACGATGTCGCTCCCCGTCGTCACCTCCGCCGTCCCGGTGGTCGACGAGGACGACGACATCGACTGGCGCGACCTCGTCTGACCTCCGGGCCTGCGCCCGCGCGGGTCAGTACCCGACCGTGAACCGCTCGCGGGAGTGGCGCGGGTTCTCGATCTCGTCGATCACGGCCACGGCGAGGTCGGCGCCGGAGATGAACGACTCACCATCGGCATCCGTCACCAGGACGTCGCCGCCGTCGCGGTAGCTCCCGGTGCGCTCGCCGGGGTTCCAGGCGCCGAATCCGCCCGCGGGGTGGACGTAGAACCAGTCGTGGCCGCGGTCGTCCGCCTGCAGGTCCTCGAGGATGCCGATGGCCTCGAGAGCCTCGGGCTTGTACTCCTCGGTGAAGGACGGCTGATCGATGAGGCGCGCGCCGCCGGGGGCGATGAGGCTGCCGCCCGCGCCGCCGATCACGCCGATCCGGACGGTGCCGGGGAGACGGTCGACCAGGGCGGCGATGTTCTGCCGGACGTTGCCGAGCATGTCGCCGCGCGCAGCGACGGTCGACACCACGACGTCGACACCCTCCAGCTCCGTCACGAGGCCCGGCACGTCGAGGATGGTGCCCTCGACGTACGTGGCCCCCTCGATGCGCTCGGCGGGGACGGAGCGTGCCACGGAGGCGACGGTGTGTCCGCGCGAGACGGCTTCGGCCACGATGTGGCTCCCGGCGTATCCGGTGCCACCGATGACGGCGATGCGTGCCATGGGAGAGGTCCTTTCCTCGAGGATCGTCAGAGGGATCGCGTCGTGAAACCGCCGCGGGCGGGAGGGCATTCCCTCGCGCGGCGCGGCGGCATCAGCTCTCGCTCGGCGCCGCCCGCAGCGTCGACACCTGATACAGCGCGACGGATGCCGCGATCCCGGCGTTGAGCGACTCGGTGGCCGCGTCGATAGGGATCGACACGATCTGATCGCACGTCTCGGCGACGAGTCGTGACAGGCCCTTGCCCTCGGAACCGACGACGATGACCACCGGGCGGTCGGCGAGCTCCAGGGCCGGCAGCGAGACGTCCCCGTCGCCGGCGAGACCGAGGACGAACACGCCCTGCTTCTTGAAGTCCTTCAGCGTCGCGGTGAGGTTGGCCGCCAGTGCGACGGGGATGCGGGCGGCGGCGCCGGCGCTGGTCTTCCACGCCGCGCTGTTGACGCTGGCGGACCGGCGCTGCGGCAGGATGATGCCGTGTCCGCCGAACGCACCGGTCGAGCGGATGATCGCCCCGAGGTTCCGCGGGTCCGTGACGCCGTCGAGGGCCACGAACAGCGGCGTGCGGTTCGAGTGGACGACCTTCTCGAGCAGATCCTGCGGGTGGGCGTACTCGTAGGGCGGCACCTTGAGGGCGACGCCCTGGTGCACCCCGTCGAAGCCGGCCATCCGGTCGAGCTCGGGCCGGGTGACCTCGAGCACCGGGATGCCGCGGTGGGTGGCGATCGAGAGCATCTCCTTGACGCGGTCGTCCATCTCCACGCGCTGGGCGATGTAGAACGCGGTCGCCGGGATCTTGGCGCGGAGCGCCTCGAGCACCGAGTTGCGACCGGTGACCGTCTCGGTGTCGTCGGCGCTCTTGGCCTTCTGCCCGCGTGTGCTCTGCCCGCTCGGCTTGCCGCCGGGCTTGCCCTTCCCGCCCGCCGCGGCATAACGCTCGGCGGCGGCCTTCCGCTTGCCGGCGACGTGCCAGGCGCGGTCTTCGGCCTTCGGCGTCGGTCCCTTGCCCTCGAGGGCCTTCCGACCGAGTCCTCCCGTGCCCTTCGTGGGGCCCTTCTTGTTGCCCTTGCTCGCGCCGGAGCGCCCTGGCTTAGCCATGTCCTACACTCCAATGGGTCCCGGCGGGACCGTCTTCGAGGGTGATGCCGGCGGCCGCGATGGCATCGCGGATCCGATCGGCACTCGCCCAGTCCTTGTCCGCGCGCGCACGGGCGCGCTGGTCGATCATCGTCTGCACGAGGACGTCGAGCGCCTCCTGCTCGACGGAGGTGTCGGCGGTCCGCCACTGCGGGTCGCGAGGGTCGAGCCCGAGGATCGCCGTCATCGCGCTCACCTGCCCGAGCGCCGCGACGGCGGCATCCGTCTCGCCCGCATCGACGGCCGCATTCCCGGCGCGGACCGTGTCGTGGACGACCGCGAGCGCCTGCGGCACTCCGAGGTCGTCGTCCAGCGCCGCGACGAAGGCGTCCGGCAGCGAGGGTGCGGCATCCGATCCCCGCCCATCGGCGAACCGGGTCGCGCGTTCGACGAACCCGCGTATCCGCCCGAGGGCGGCCTCCGCCTCGTCGAGCCCCTTCGCGGAGACGTCGAGGTTCGACCGGTAGTGCGCGGCCGCGAGGGCGTAGCGCACGACCAGCGGGTCGCGCTCGGCGAGGAGGTCGGCGGCGAGGATGACGTTGCCGATCGACTTCGACATCTTCTGCCCCTCGACGGTCACCAGACCGTTGTGCACCCAGTATCGGGCGAAGCCGTCGCCGGCAGCCGTCGACTGCGCGCGCTCGTTCTCGTGGTGCGGGAAGCGCAGGTCCAGCCCGCCGCCGTGGAGGTCGAACTCGGGCCCGAGGTAGCGCCGCGACATGGCGGAGCACTCGATGTGCCAGCCCGGTCGGCCCGCTCCCCACGGCGAATCCCAGCGGGCGTCGCCAGGCTCGCCGGGCTTCGCAGCCTTCCACAGCGCGAAGTCGAGCGGGTCGCGTTTGCCCGCGTCGGTGTCGGGTGAGGAGTCCATCGCGTCGGGACGCTGATTGGTGAGCATGCCGTACTCGGACCACGAGCGCACGTCGAAGTACACGCTACCCTCGGCGGGGTAGGCGTGGCCTCGCGCGATGAGTCGCTCGATGAGCTCGATCATCTGTGGGATCGACGCGGTGGCGCGCGGTTCGTACGTCGGCGGAAGGATGCCGATGGTCTCGTAGGCGGCGGTGAACTCCCGCTCGACCCGGTAGGCCAGCGCCCACCACGGCTCGTCGGCGGTGGCGTTCTGGAGGACCTTGTCGTCGATGTCGGTGACGTTGCGGACATACGTCACCCGACCGAAACGGTGGGTGAGCCAGCGGCGCAGGAGGTCGAAGGCGAGCGCTCCGCGGAGGTGTCCGATGTGGGGTCCGGACTGCACGGTCGGCCCGCACACGTACATCGTCACGTGTCGCGGATCGGCCGGAACGAAGGCGCGCACGCTCTGCGTGCTGCTGTCGTGGAGTCGGACGTTCACCGAACCACTCTACCGGCGACGGTGCCGATGCCGTGGGGGCAGTAGAAAGGAGCGGTGCATGTCATCGCCATCCTCGCCGCCGCGATGCTCTTCGGAACCACCGGAACATCCCAGGCGCTCGGTCCGTCTGGGACCACTCCGCTGTCGATCGGCGTCATGCGGATGGTGATCGGCGGCACGGGGCTGGCGCTCCTGGCCTTCCTCCTCGCCGCCCGGCACGCGCGGCGCTCCCCCGCCCCGCGTCCGCCGCTCGGCATCCGTCCGCTTTCGCTCATGGTCCTCACCGGCCTCTGCCTGGCCCTGTACCAGCCGCTGTTCTTCCTCGGCACCGAGCGCAACGGCGTCGCCGTCGGCACCGTCGTGGCCCTCGGGTCGGCGCCGATCCTCGCGGGGCTCCTCGAATGGGCGCTGACCCGACGGATGCCGACCACGACGTGGATGGCCGCGACCGCGCTCGCCACCGCCGGCGTCGTCCTCCTCGGCTTCGGCGGATCGGCGGGAGGGGCGGGCGGCACCGACGGGCTCGGCCTCCTCGGCTCGATCGGGGCCGGGGCGTCCTTCGCCGTCATCGCGAACGCCCAGCGTCGACTGCTGGACACCGGGTGGGACCCCTTCACCGTCGTCGGCGCGATGGGGGCGAGCTCGGCGGCGGTGAGCGTCCTCGCCGTGCCGTTCGTCGATCTGGCTTGGATGCAGACGCCCGCCGGACTCGTGATGGCGCTGTGGCTCGGCCTTGCGACGATCTCGGTCGCGTACGTGCTGTTCACGTGGGGCCTCAGCGGGCTCACGGCTGCGACGGCGGCGACCCTCACCCTGGGGGAACCGCTGACCGCTGCGGTCCTCGGCATCGTCGTCCTCGACGAGCGGCTGTCGGTCCTGGCGATCGTCGGTCTCACCGTACTCGGCGCCGGGCTCGCGCTCCTCGCGTGGGGATCCCGCGCACCGAGGGATCCCGCACCCTTCGCCGTCGAGGGCTGACGCATCCGCCCGTCAGGGCCGCCCGCACGTCATGCGGGCGAAACAGTGCTGTGGGACGCTGAACGGATGCCGACACCGACGATCGTCGTCGACGACCTCAGCTCGTCCGCGACGCGGGACCTCCTCGCCCGCCACCAGGCGGAGATGCGCGCGCAGACTCCGGGGGACAGCTGCCACGTGCTGGACGTCGAGGCTCTGCGGGCCCCCTCCATCACGGTCTGGGCCGCGTACGTCGACGGGGAGCTCGCCGGCGTCGGCGCACTGAAGACACTCGACGCCGCACGCGGGGAAGTGAAGTCGATGCGCGTGGAGGCGCGGTTCCTCGGTCGGGGCGTCGGACGCGCGCTCGTCCGGCACATCCTCGCGGAGGCGCGAGCCCGTGGACTGCAGAGCCTGTGGCTCGAAACGGGGTCGGGCGCGGACTTCACCGCCGCTCGGGCGCTCTACGCCAGCGAGGGTTTCACCGCGTGCGCGCCCTTCGACGACTACGTCGCCGACCCCCTCTCGGCCTACTTCACCCGCCGCCTGGCAGAGGGGACAGCCACGGTCTGAGGCGGTTCAGGCCGGCAGCACCAGGGCCACGGCGAAGGCCGAGACCCCGTCGCCACGGCCGGCGAACCCGAGGCCGTCCGTCGTGGTGGCCGACACCGACACGGGGGCGCCACCGAGGGCGGTCGACAGAACCCGCTCGGCTTCCTCGCGTCGTCCGGCGAAGCGCGGGCGACGCGCCTGCACCTGGACCGAGACGTTCCCGATACGCCATCCCGCCTCCGCCAGAAGCGCGCGGGTGCGACCGAGGAAGGCATCGGCGTGGGCCCCGGCATACTCGGGCTTGTCGGTCCCGAAGTGCGTCCCGATGTCACCGAGGCCCGCCGCGGAGAGCAGCGCATCGACGATCGCGTGCGCGATGGCGTCGCCGTCGGAGTGTCCCGACAGCGCGCCCTCCCCCGGCCAGTGCAGGCCGGCGAGCCAAAGGTCGCCCTCGCCCCCGAACGCGTGCACGTCGCTGCCGAATCCGACCCGCGGGGTGTCGGCCGACGCCGCCGGGGTCGGTGCGGTGACCCGCGGAAGCGGCGCGCCCTCGAGGAGCGCACGAGCACGCAGGAGATCGGCGGGGGTGGTGATCTTGAAGGCGCGGTCGTCACCGGCGACGACGACGACCGTCTCTCCGCGGTCGGCGACGAGCGCCGCGTCGTCGGTGAAGTCCGCCTGCGCGGCGGCGTAGGCGGATGCGAGGATGTCGCGCCGGAAGCCCTGGGGCGTCTGGGCGGCGACGAGATCAGAGCGATCGACCGAGGCGACGACGCGTCCGTCGGCGACGCGCTTGACGGTGTCGACGACGGGCAGGGCGGGGACGGCGGCGGCGGCCCCCGCGTCGATGGCCGCGACGACCCGCGAGAAGACCTCGGGCGGGGTCAGCGCGCGCGCCGCGTCGTGGACCAGCACGACCTCGACATCGGCCCAGAGCGCATCGAGGCCCGCGGCGACGGACGCCTGGCGCGTGTCCCCGCCGACGACCACCGTGACGCGGTCCAGACGGTCGCCCGCGGTCGCGGCGACTTCGGTGAGTGCGTCCCCTTCGCGGCCCGCCGGCGCGACGACCACCACTTGCGCCTCCGGAGCGTCGAATACTCCGCGCAGGGCGTGGTGGAGGATCGAGCGGTCGTCGATGCCGACGAAGGCCTTCGGTCCGCCCGCGGCGAGGCGGGTGCCGGAGCCGGCGGCGACGACGATGACGGCCAGACGCGGAACGGGTGCGATGCTCACACCCGTCACGCTACCGGGGCGCGACGACTGCGACGGTCAGGACGCGAGGACCTCGTCGAGGATCACGCTCGCGCGCTCCTCGTCGGTCTTCTCGGCCAGGGCGAGTTCCGAGATCAGGATCTGCTTCGCCTTGGCGAGCATCCGCTTCTCCCCCGCCGACAGACCGCGGTCCTGGTCGCGACGCCAGAGGTCACGCACGACCTCGCTGACCTTGATGACGTCGCCGGAGGCGAGCTTCTCGAGGTTCGCCTTGTACCGGCGCGACCAGTTGGTCGGCTCTTCGGTGAAGGGGGCGCGCAGGACCTCGAAGACGCGGTCCAGACCCTCCTTGCCGATGACGTCGCGGACGCCGACCAGATCGACGTTCTCGGCAGGGACCTCGATGACGAGGTCTCCCTGGGTGACGTTGAGCTTCAGGTACTTCTTGGTCTCGCCCCGGATGATCCGGTCTTTGACCTCGATGATCGTCGCCGCCCCGTGGTGCGGGTAGACAACGGTCTCGCCAACCTCAAAAAGCATGGAGTTATGTCCTTTCGGCAAACTCCAGACTACCACAGCGTTTATACGCTAAGGTTCTCCGCCCCCGCCCGGGCGCGCCACACGACGCCGCGGATCCAACCCCTAGAATGCATGGGGAAGCCGTCACCCCCACATCAGGAGGATCCGTGATCTCGACACGCCGCCGCATCGGCGAAGGACGCCCCGCCAGGAGCCCGCGCCTGATCGCGTCGGCGGCGCTCGGCGCCGCCGTGGTCCTCGGCGCCACGGGGTGCACCTTCCTCACCCCGCAGTCCACGACCATTCAGTATTCGGCTGCCGAGGGCGTGAACGTCTTCGACTCCGGGCCGCTCGAGGTGCGCAACGCCTTCATCGTCGCCGACGAGACCGGCGCGGTCGGCAACTTCGTCGCCGCCGTCGTGAACCCCACCGACACCGCGCACACCCTCGTGGTCGAGCTGGGCGAGGGGTCGACCATCGACCTCGAGCTGCGCGTACCGGCGCGCACGACCATCAGCCTCGGCGCCGACGGCGAAGAGCCGCTCCTGGTCGAAGGGCTCGACACTCCTCCGGGTGCGAACATCCCGGGATACTTCCAGTCCGGCGATGCCGAGGGAATGCTGTTGGCCGTCCCGGTCCTCGACGGCGAACTCGAATACCTCGCGCCCCTCGTCCCCCGCGACTGACGCGCACACGAAGGGGCCGGCATCCACGCGGATGCCGGCCCCTTCGTCGTCGTAGCGGTCCGGGTCAGCCCTCGAAGCGGTAGCCGAGCCCGCGCACGGTGACCAGCATCGTGGGCGAGCCGGGATTCTCCTCGATCCGCGAGCGGATGCGCTTGATGTGGACGTCCAGCGTCTTGGTGTCGCCGAAGTAGTCGCTGCCCCACACGCGGTCGATCAGCTGACCGCGGGTGAGGACCCGGCCGGCGTTGCGCATCAGGACCTCGAGGAGCTCGAACTCCTTGAGCGGCATGTTGATCTCGCGTCCGTCGACGGCCACCGTGTGCCGGTCGATGTCGAGGACGACGCGTCCGCCCTCCAGGACCCGTTCGTCGAGCTCGTCTTCCCGCTGGGAGAAGCGCCGCAGGACGGCACGCATCCGCGCGAGGAGCTCGCGCGACGAGTACGGCTTGGTGACGTAATCGTCGGCACCGAGCTCCAGACCCACCACGATGTCCACCTCGGAGTCCTTGGCGGTGAGCATCACGATCGGGACGGTCGCGCTGGAGCGGATCTGGCGGCAGACCTCCGTCCCCGGCATCCCGGGCAGCATGAGGTCCAGCAGCACGATGTCGGCCCCGCGCTCGCGGAAGGCGGCGAGCGCGGCGGGTCCGTCCTCGGCGATCTCCACGTCGTAGCCCTCGCGCCGCAGGAGATAGGCCAACGGGTCGGCGAGGTCGGGCTCGTCCTCCACGATCAGGACGGCGGTCATGCGGTGTCTCCGTTCTCGATGCGCGACGGCGAAGCCGCCGGCACGGTCGTGGCGACCTTGCGCGCGCGCTTGGGGCGGCGGTCCGGTCGCTCGGGGCGGTCGTCGACGGGGGCGTCGACGGCCGGCAGTCGGATGGTGAAGGTCGAGCCGCGGCCCGGGCGCGACCACAGCCGGACCTCGCCGCCGTGGCGCTGGACCGCGTGCTTGACGATGGCGAGGCCGAGCCCCGTCCCCCCGGTGCGCCGGGCACGAGCCGGATCGGCACGGTAGAACCGTTCGAAGACGCGTTCCTGATCGCCCTCGGCGATGCCGATGCCGCGGTCGGTGACCGCGATCTCCACGACGGCGTCGGTCAGGGTGATCCCGACGCCGACCTTGGATCCGCGCGGCGAATAGGCGATGGCGTTGGCGATGAGGTTCCCGACCGCTTCACCGAGCACCTGGGCGTCGCCGCGCACGTACAGACCGCGCTCGCCTCCGCGCACGACACTGACCCCCGCGGAATCCGCGAGGATCGCGTTGGCGTCGACAGCGGAGGCGACGACCTCGTCGATGGCGACGTCACGCTCGTCCGTGAGCTCATCGGAGGCCTGCAGGCGCGACAGGTTCAGGATGCGCGAGGTCAGCTGCGCCAGGCGCGACGCCTCCGCGGAGAGCCGGGTGGCGAAGATCCGCACCTGGGGCGGATCGTCCGCGGCGGACTCGATCGCCTCGGCGAGGAGGCTCACCGCTCCCACGGGCGTCTTCAGCTCGTGGCTGGTGTTCGCCACGAAGTCCCGGCGCATCTGCTCGACGCGCTCCCGCTCGGTGATGTCGTGCAGAACGAGCAGGGTGAGCCGCGGGGAGATGCGGGTCGCCCGCGCGGCGACGAGCCGAGGCTCGGCCGGCGGCGCGCCGCGCTGAAGGCGGAGCGACCCGGACCAGGAGGACTGGCCGCCGCGGATCGCCCGGATCGCGTCCCGGAGCTCTTCGCTGGCGAGAGACCCGCCGCGCGCGAAGTTGAACGAGGCGGCGGACGGCGACAGGGCGAGCACCGTGAAGGAGGCGTCCACGACGAGAGCGGCGTCATCCATCCCCTGGAGGACCTCTCGAACCCCCTCGGGGATCTCGCGGGACGTCTCAGCCCGGGCCCGATCCCGCACCCGGAGCGAGGTCACCACGAGTGCGGCGAGAGAGCCCCCGATGACGATGCCGGCGAGGAGGGCGAGCAGCGCGAGCTGCAGCGAATCCATGGTCACAGCGTAAGGGTGCCGGCGCGCTCCGCGCGGACGGCCTCCCGAGCACCGTCCGGGGGTGCGGGTACTATTCACCGGGCAGGCACCGCCCGTTAACCTTCGCCGGTGATGATCGCCAGCGCCGCCAGGCGCACGCCTGCCCGGAATCCAGAAAGGTCCCACGGATGCGCGAAGTCTTCCACCAGTCCCTCGAGGACGTGCAGAACCGCCTCGTCGAGATCTCCGAGCTCGTCACCATCGCCATCGACAAAGCCACCCGCGCCTTCGGCACGAGCGACGTCGCCCTGGCCGAAGAGGTCATCGACGCCGACGCGGTCATCGACGAGAAGGCCCTCGCCCTCGACGAGATGGCCATCGAGATCCTCGCCCGCCAGCAGCCGGTCGCGCGCGACCTGCGCATCGTGGTCAGCGCGCTGCGGATGTCGGCGTCGCTCGAGCGGATGGGCGACATCGCAGAGCACATCGCACAGCTCACCCGCATGCGCTTCCCGGAGCGGGCCATCCCCAAGGGACTGAAGTCGACGTTCCTGAAGATGGGCGAGCTCGACGTCGAGGTCGCCCGCCGCCTCACCGAGCTGCTGCGCACGCAGGAGCTCGCCCTCGTCGAAGAGATCCGCAACGCCGACGACGACCTCGACGACCTGCACGTCGCGGTCTTCGAGAAGGTCCTCAGCGACAGCTGGCAGGGGGAGGCGGCCGCGACCGTGGATGCCACCCTCGCGAGCCGGTACCACGAGCGCTTCGCCGACCACGCGGTGTCGGTGGCCAAAAAGGTCGCCTACCTCTCCACCGGTGACTGGACCGCCCCCACCGGCGCGCTGGACGTCGCGACGGAGACCGTGACCGGGCTCGCCTGACCGCCCGAACGAACGACGGAGCCGGATGCCTCGGGAAGAGGCATCCGGCTCCGTCGTTCGTCAGGTCAGTTCTTGCCCTGGTTGGCGACGGCCGCAGCTCCCGCCGCCGCGGCCTCGGGGTCGAGGTACTCGCCCGGACCGAGGGGGACGAGGTTCTCGTCGAGGCGGTAGACCAGCGGGATGCCGGTGGGGATGTTGAGCTCGGCGATGTCGGCGTCGCTGATGCCCTCGAGGTGCTTCACGAGCCCGCGGAGCGAATTGCCGTGGGCGGTGACGAGCACGGTCTTCCCGGAGCGCAGGTCGGGCGCGATCACCTCGTCCCAGTACGGGAGCAGACGGTCGATCACGAGCTTGAGCGACTCGGTGCGGGGGACGTCCCCGTCGATGCCCGCATAACGGGGGTCGCCCACCTGGCTCCACTCGCTGTCATCGGCGAGCTCGGGCGGCGGCACGTCGAACGAACGGCGCCAGAGCATGAACTGCTCCTGACCGAACTCCTCGAGCGTCTGGGCCTTGTCCTTGCCCTGCAGGGCGCCGTAGTGACGCTCGTTCAGACGCCACGAGCGGGTCACCGGGATCCAGAGGCGGTCGGCGGCGTCCAGGGCGATGTTCGCGGTCTGGATCGCGCGGCTCAGGAGGGAGGTGTGGAGGATATCGGGGAGGAGACCCGCCTCGGCGAGCAGCGAGCCGCCGCGAGCGGCCTCGGCCTTGCCCTGCTCGGTCAGGCGGACGTCGACCCAGCCGGTGAAGAGGTTGAGCTCGTTCCACTCGCTCTGGCCGTGGCGGAGGAGGATCAGCGTGTGAGGCGCAGTCATGCGCCCCATGATATCGGGCGCATCCATCGCCTCCCGGCCGGAGACGGTCTCACCGACACCCCGCTGTCATGATGGACGGATGGCTCCCGCTCGCGGTCCCGTGGGCCGCATCACGCGCGGGACCACCCACACCAATCGACTCCGCCGCGTCGACCGCTGGATCGCCACGCGCACGGAGCTGCGCCGTCTTGCCGATCCGCTCGTGGTCGACCTCGGCTACGGGGCCAGCGGCGTGACCGCGCTCGAGCTGCACGCGCGTCTGGCCCGCACCCGGCCTGACGTCGAGGTCCTCGGGCTGGAGATCGATCCGGAGCGCGTGGAGCGCGCCCGAGGCCAGCTCGCCGAGGTACAGGCGGGCGGGACGGCGTTCGCCCCGGACGCACGCGTGGATTTCGCGCGCGGCGGCTTCGAGGTGCCGCTTCCCCACGGCCGCGCGGCCGGGATCATCCGCGCGATGAACGTGCTGCGCCAGTACGACGAGACGGATGTCGCGGCGGCGTGGTCGCAGATGGCCGGACGACTCGCACCGGACGGGCTGCTCGTCGAAGGCACGTGCGACGAGCGCGGGCGCGTGTGCGCGTGGATCGCAGTGGGCCCCGATGCCCTCCCCCGGACCCTCACGCTCTCCCTCCGCCTGGAGGAGCTGCATTCGCCCCTCGTGGCGGCGGAGCGGCTGCCGAAGGCGCTCATCCACCGCAACGTGCCGGGCGAAGGCGTGCACCGCTTCCTCGCCGCGCTCGACGCCGAGTGGGAGCGAGCCGCCGGCCTCGGCGCCTTCGGACCGAGACAGCGCTGGGTCGCGGCCGTGGACGCCGTCGCGGCACAGGACTGGCCGGTGCGCGAGCGCCGCCGCGCTCGACTCGGTGAGATCACCGTCGCGTGGGACGCCGTCGCGCCCGGCTGACGGTCGACCGCTGCGGATCAGATGCGCGGGACCGCCGCGCGGGCGTCCTCCGGCGGCATCCCGGTGGCGACCAGGAGGTCGACCACGAACGGCCGGATGGCGGCGATGAGGTTCTGATCCCCGAGGGACGCGCCGGGTGTCACCTTGGCGGGGTCGAGGTGGGCGGCGACGGCGGCGAGCTGCGACCGCGCGACAGGCTCGAGCGAGATGTCGTCCAGGGCGTCGGTGAGCACCCGGACCGCCCGGAGGGTCTCGGCGAGGATGTCGGCGGCCACCGGGCGGGGCACCCCGTCGTCGCAGAGGTAGACCACGCGCCGGGCGATGACACGCAGGTTCCTCCCGGCCAGCTCCACCGACTCCCGCACGCGTTCGTGGCGCGCGAGCTCCGATCGCTGGCGGCGCAGGAACGGGGAGATCCGCGCGATCGCGAGGCCCGACTCGACCGACGCCCGCCACCCGTCCGCGATCGGCTGGATCGCCCGGGCCTTCTCGAGACCGCGTTCGGCGCGGCGCCGGTCGCCGCGGCGCAGGGCCTGGACGAGCGCGGTCCCGGCCCCCTCGATCGCCCCCAGCACGGCCCGCGCATCGCGCACCTCGATGCGCACCGTGTCGCGCGGGATGAGCGCGGTCGCGAGCAGCGCCGCCACACCGCCGATGAGACCGTCCACGAGCCGCAGGAAAGGCGCGTTGGCGGGGACGATCATCACGATCAGCGACTGGATGGCGGCCGCGATCGCGAACGAGGCCTGCGCAGAGAGGAAGCGGGCGACGACGAGGGTCACGCCGAGGGCGAGAGCGAGCTGCCACCACCCCGATCCCGCCACCAGAAGGAGGAGCTCGGCGACGATGATGCCCACGAGCATTCCGATCACGGTCTCGAGGACGCGGCGCGGGCGCGCGTCGCGCACGAGCCCGAGGCTCGACACGGTCACGGTCGCGGCCAGGAGCGGCGCGGGATGACCGAAGACGTAGGCGGCGACCGCGTACGCGGCCGTGGCGGCCACCACGATCTGCGCGATCGGGATTGCGGAGTCCCGCACGCGCCGGAGCGCCGGCGTCGGATCCAGGCGCGCCTGCCAGCCCGTGCGGATCGGCAGCGTCACCGGGGCGGGGCCCTGCGGATCGGCATCGGCAGCGCCGGGGCCTCGCCCGGAACCGCGCCGCGGGCTCACGTCGCCCGTGCGCGACGCGACAGCCGGGTGATCCGCGGCACGTTCGCCGTGGCTCCGGCATCCGGCGGGACGATGACCTCCTGCGCGGCCGCGATCTGCGCGCCCTCGACGTCGACGGTCAGCGCCGCATCCACCGGCACCCCGCGTCGGAGCACCGCAAGGGCGATGGGGCCCTCTTCGAAATGACGCGCCGCCGATGTGACGACTCCGACCTCGTCCCCGTCGCGACGGACGACTGCACCACGCTCGGGAAGGGCGGCATCGCTGCCGTCGAGCTGCAGGGCGACCATCCGGCGGGGCGGGTGCCCGAGGTTGTGCACCTTGGCCACCGTCTCCTGCCCCCGGTAGCAGCCTTTCGACAGGTGCACCGCGGTGCGCATCCAGTCGGATTCGTGCGGGATGGCGCGCTCGTCCACCTCTCCGGACCAGCGCGGTCGCCATGCGGCCACCCGCAGCGCGTCCGCGGCGACGACGCCGGCGAGATCGACGACACCGGATGCCGCGTCCGCGGCGATCCGATCAAGCTCGTCGATCGCGACCAGGGCCTCGGCCCAGCGCCGCTCGGAGCCCGGATGCGGATCGACGGAGGCGTATCCGTGTCCTCCCGGGGTGATCGCCGGCCACGGGTCATGCCAGACCAAAGGCGTGCCGGCGGGCGCGGCGGGGGCCACCCGGGAGATCGCGTCGGGGGAACCGCCGATGACGGCGACCTCGGCATCCGCTGATCTCGGCTGGACGCGCAGACGGAACCGCATCCGGGTGAGCCAGGCGAGGAGACCCTCGGCGTCGGCGCGATCGACGATGAGCCACGCGGTCGCTCCGTCGTCCACCACGGCGGCGACGTGCTCGATGCGCCCCTGCGGATCGAGCACGAGGAGTTCGGTGGACTCCCCCGGCGCGAGCCGAGCGAGTGCCTGCGAGGTCAGGGAGTCGAGCCAGGTGAGCCGGTCCTCGCCGTCCACGGCGATCACCGCGCGATCACCCAGCGGCGCCAGCGCGGTACCGCGGGCGAGGGCGCGCTGCTCGCCCATCGGATTCCCGACGTGCTGGAGGACGTCGTCGACGATCACGGCGCCGGGAACGGCGGAGAAGGGGGCGGCGTGGGCCATCAGGCGACCTTCGCCAGGCGCGCGGAGGCGTGGGAGGCGAGTTCGTGGCCCAGGGCGGCGATGTCCCACGCCCACAGCAGATGGCCGTCGACCAGCCCGTACATGCGCGTCGCGGCCGCGTAGGCCTTGGCCGTCGCGGGACGGACGACGGCGTCGGTGGCCAAGTCGATCCGCGGGCCGCGGATCTGGCCGAGGTAGAGCTCGCTGATCCCATCGGAGTGCACGATCGCCGCCTCGATGTCGAACCCGTCCGCGTCGTTGCGCAGCCGCTCCACGTCTTCGACGGTCCGGGGCTCCGCGGATGCCGTCGGAGGAAGGAGGGCGGGACCCGGGTCCGCGTCACCGGCGTTCCGCGACAGCCGCCAGTATCCGACCTCGGACACGAGCGCCGTCCGGCCGCCGTCCTCGCGGTCGATCCATGCGGAGGCCGAGTAGTTCAGGTAGTCGCCGCCGTCGTGGCTGAAGCTCACGCGGTGCGTGAACTCGCCCGACAGACCGCCTCCCGCGTAGTCGATGACGCCGCTCCCCTCCCACACTCCGATGAGCCAGGAGAGGGGGACGAGGTCGGCGGGCAGGTCGGTCGGGAGCTCGATCACGACGCCCTGCTCAGCGCTGGCCGCGGTAGAGGTTCTTCACCACCACGCCGGAGACGAACACGATCCCCACCGATGCCAGGCCCAGAAGCCCCAGGAAGAAGATTTCGAGCGCGAGAAGGTCCATGACGCTACTTTAGCCCGGCACGACCGCCGCCAGCCCGAATCCGAGGCTGACGATCCCGAGCACGGCGAGGGCGCCGACGACGCTCGCCGCGACCCGCACCGTGAATCCGTGCGAGCGACCGCCGGCGAGCTGGACCGCGAAGGCGAGCAGCAGGCACGCGCCGAGGGCGACAGCCATCCACGCCGCACGCAGGTCCGACGGGACGAAGAGGCCGATCGCGAGTCCCGCCACGGCGGCGGCGATCCACACGGAGAGGATGCCGGCGCGCGAACGACGCGGAAGGGTGTCGGTCACGGTCATCCCGCTATTGTCTCCCACGACGCTCCGCGTGTGCACCCCCGACGGGGGTCGGCGCAGGACAGTTCGCGCGAACGTCCTAGACTGATCGCGCACGATGCATTCCCCGAAGAGCCCGGAAGGCGACTTTTGGCCCAGCTGCTCGTCCTCAGCTCCGCACACGGCGGCGGCCCCGCCCTGCCCGCGCTCGAGCTGCTCAGCCATCGGGTGCGCCAGATCCCCGCTGAGCCGGCGCAGCTGGTGAACGCACCCAGCGCCGACATCATCTTCGTCGACGCGCGCGTGGACCTCGTCGGCGCGAAGTCGCTGTGCAAGATCCTCAACACCACCGGGCTCGACGCCCCGCTCATCCTCATCGTCACCGAGGGCGGCCTCACCGCCGTCTCCCCCGACTGGGGCGTGGACGACGTCATCCTCGTCACCGCCGGTCCCGCGGAGGTGGATGCCCGCGTCCGGCTGGCCGTGGGACGTCAGAACTCGGAGCAGGTGTCGACCCGCATCCAGACCTCGGGCATCACCATCGACGAGTCCTCCTACTCCGCCAAGGTGCACGGCAAGCCGCTGGATCTGACGTACAAGGAGTTCCAGCTCCTCCACTTCTTCGCCACGCACCCGTCGCGGGTCTTCACGCGCGAGCAGCTGCTGAGCGAGGTGTGGGGCTACGACTACTTCGGAGGGACGCGCACCGTCGACGTCCACGTCCGACGCCTCCGGGCCAAGCTCGGCGACCTGGAGCAGCTCATCGGCACCGTCCGCAACGTCGGCTACCGCTTCAACGTGTACGAAGAGGATCAGCTCCCGGCGGCCCGCGAGACCACCGGCGCCTGAGGCGGCATCCGTTCACACATTCGTCACCCGACCCTGACATGATGTGGGGGTGATCGAACAAGAGGTTCTCGACCCCGGAATCGATGCGGATGACGACGATTTCGACGTCTCCGAAGAGGCCGACGCGCTCCTCCCCGAGCATCGCTATCTCGACCGCGAGGTGAGTTGGCTCTCGTTCAATCAGCGCGTGCTCGAACTGGCCGAGGATCCGAACCTCCCCGTGCTCGAACGGGCGAACTTCCTGGCCATCTTCGCCAGCAACCTCGACGAGTTCTTCATGGTCCGCGTCGCCGGCCTCAAGCGCCGCATCGTCACCGGCCTCGCCGTCCCCACCAACGTCGGACGCTCCGCCGCCGACGTCCTCTCCGACATCTCCGCCGAAGCACACCGCCTCCAGCTCCGCCACGCCGAGGCGTGGACCTCGGCGGTCAAGCCCGCCCTCGCGGACGCCGGCATCCAGGTGGTCGCATGGGACACGCTCGGCGAGGACGACCGGGAGCGGATGCACGACTACTTCCACTCGCGGGTCTTCCCCGTGCTCATGCCGCTCGCGGTCGACCCGGCGCACCCCTTCCCCTACATCTCCGGGCTCTCGCTGAACCTCGCCATCCGCATCCGCAACGCGCGGACGGGACGCCAGGAGTTCGCGCGTCTGAAGGTTCCGCCGATGCTCCCCCGGTTCGTGGAGCTCGAGCCGCAGGACGGTGTCGTCCGCTACCTCCCGCTGGAAGACCTCATCTCCAACCACCTCGACGATCTGTTCCCGGGGATGGAGGTGCTCGACCACCACGCGTTCCGCCTCACCCGCAACGAAGACGTCGTGATCGAGGAGGACGAGACCGAGAACCTCATCCAGGCTCTCGAGGCCGAGCTCCTCCGCCGCCGCTTCGGTCCGCCGATCCGCCTCGAGATCACCGATGACATGGACGAGCTCACCCTCGACCTGCTGCTGAAGGAGCTCGACATCACCGCGCAGGAGGTCTACCGCCTCCCCGGGCCGCTCGACCTCCGCGGGCTGTTCGATCTCGCGCGCATCGATCGGCCGGACCTGCACTACAAGCCGCATCTGCCGACGACCCCGGTGGCCTTCCAGCCGGGTGACAACAACGAGCGCGCCGACATCTTCGCCTCCATCCGCAAGGGCGACGTTCTGGTCCACCACCCGTACGAGTCGTTCGCGACGAGCGTGCAAGCCTTCCTCGAGCAGGCCGCGAAGGATCCCCACGTCCTCGCGATCAAGCAGACGCTCTACCGCACCTCCGGCGACAGCCCGATCGTGCAGGCCCTCATCGACGCCGCCGAGGCCGGCAAGCAGGTCCTGGCGCTGGTGGAGATCAAGGCGCGTTTCGACGAGGCGAACAACATCCTGTGGGCCCGCAAGCTCGAGAAGGCCGGCGTCCACGTCGTGTACGGCCTCGTCGGCCTGAAGACCCACTGCAAGCTGGCCCTGGTCATCCGCGAGGAGAACGGCGTGCTGCGCAGCTACAGTCACGTGGGCACGGGCAACTACAACCCGAAGACGAGCCGCATCTACGAAGACTTCGGCCTGTTCACCGTCGACGACCAGGTCGGGCGGGATCTCACGCGCCTGTTCAACGAGCTGTCCGGGTACGCCATCGAGAAGAAGTTCAAGCGGCTGCTGGTCGCCCCCCTCCACCTGCGGAAGGGTCTCCTGCGGCTCATCGACAAGGAACGACACAACGCCCAGGAGGGCAAGCCCGCGCGCGTGCGCATCAAGGTCAACTCCATGGTCGATGAGCAGATCATCGATGCGCTGTACCGCGCGAGCCAGGCCGGCGTCACCGTCGAGGTGTGGGTGCGCGGCATCTGCTCGCTGAAGCCCGGCGTCCCGGGGATGAGCGAGAACATCACGGTCCGCAGCATCCTCGGACGGTATCTCGAGCACTCCCGCATCTTCGCCTTCGACAACGACGGCGACCCGCACGTCTACATCGGCAGTGCCGACATGATGCACCGCAACCTGGACCGTCGCGTGGAGGCCCTCGTGCGCGTGGTCGAGCCGGCGCACGTGAAGGAGCTTTCCTCCCTGTTCGACCTGGCGATGAGCGACAAGACCAGCTCCTGGCACCTCGGCGCCGACGGCGAGTGGGTCCGCCACAGCACGGATGCCGAGGGCAAGCTCCTCGTCGACATGCAGGACCGCTCCATGTCGGCGGTGCAGCGTCGCCGTCGGGCTCGGGCGGTGCGATGACGGAGACCGCGATCTACGCGGCCGGCGGCGTGGTGTGGCGGATGGTGGACGGCAAGCTCCGCGTGCTGCTGATCCATCGCACGAAATACCGCGATGTGACCCTCCCCAAGGGGAAGGTCGACCCCGGCGAGATGCTCGCCGAGACCGCGGCGCGCGAGATCCACGAGGAGACCGGCATCCGCGTCCATCTCGGCGTGCCGATCGGCGTCTCGCGCTACCGGCTCCCCAGCAAGCGGACGAAGATCGTCCACTACTGGTCGGCCGAGGCGACCGAACCCGCCATCCGCGCGTCGTCGTTCGTCCCGAACAAGGAGATCGCTGCGCTGGAGTGGGTGAGCCTGAAGAAAGCCCGTGCCCGGCTCAGCTATCCCGTCGACGTGGAGATCCTGGAGAACTTCGCGCGCCTCGTCGATGAGGGCATCCTGCAGACCTTCCCGATCATCGCCCTCCGCCACGCCAAAGCGCTCCCCCGCGAGGAGTGGAAAGGCGACGACGCGGCCCGCCCGCTCGCCGCGCGCGGGAAGAAGCAGTCGCAGTCCATCGTCGGGCCGCTGCTGGCCTTCGGCGCCCGGAAGATCATCTCCTCCCCCGCCGTGCGCTGCCACAAGACGGTCGTCCCCCTGGCGGCGGCGACGGGCAAGAAGATCGAGACCACACCGCTGATCAGCCAGGACGCGTGGGAGGAGGGGCACTCCGACGCGCGCTCGGTCATCGGCGCGCGCGTGCGGGCCCGCAAGCCCGCGATCCTGTGCTCCCACGGACCGGTCCTCCCCGACATCCTCGCCGAACTCGCGCTGGCGACAGGGACCCTGCGCGGGTCGTACCTCGGCAGCGCGTCCGCGCTGGAGCCGGGCGCGTTTTCCGTCGTGCACCTGTCGGTCCAGAACCCCGGATCGGGCATCGTCGCGATCGAGACGCACGCGCCGAAGGTGTGACACCACCTGCGCCGCGGCCGGCCGGTGCGGTTCGCGGCCGGTCGTTCACCTTCCGTTCACCGACACAGCGCACGCTCTTAAGAGTCCGTGCTTACCGTCAGGTCGTGCCCTGCACCGGGCCTCAACCCGAAACCCGATCGGGTTTCGTTTCTCTGACATGTGAAGGATTCACACAGTGAAGATCTCCCGCTTCGCCCAGGTCGGCGCCCTCGCCGCCGTCGCCGCTCTCACCCTCGCCGGCTGCGCCGCGAACGAGGGTGGCGGCTCGACCGACGCCGGCACCGACACCGACACCGGCTCGAGCCTCTCCGGCACGCTCTCGGGCGGTGGTGCCTCCTCGCAGGAGGTCGCCGTCCAGACGTGGACCGCCGGCTTCCAGACCGCCAACGCCGACGTCACCGTGAACTACGACCCCGCCGGCTCCGGCGCGGGCCGCGAGTCGTTCCAGGCGGGCGCCTTCCAGTTCGCCGGTTCGGACCGCGCGTTCACGACGGATGAGATCGCCGAGGGCCCCTTCGACGGTTGCGTCGAGGGCTCCGGGATCATCGAGCTGCCGACGTACATCTCCCCGATCGCGGTCATCTTCAACCTCGACGGCGTCGACTCGCTGAACCTCTCGGCCGACGTGATCGCGGGCCTCTTCGCCGGCACGATCACCAACTGGAACGACCCGGCCATCGCCGCGCTGAACGAGGGCGTCGAGCTCCCCGACCTCGCCGTGACCCCGGTCCACCGCGCCGACGACTCGGGCACCACCGAGAACTTCACCGCCTACCTGTTCGAGGCTGCCCCCTCGGTCTGGACCGAAGAGCCCGACGGCGTCTGGCCCTTCACCAGCGGCGAGGCCGCGCAGGGCACCTCGGGTGTCGTCTCGGCCGTCGCCGGCGGCAACGGCACGATCGGCTACGCCGACGCCTCCCGCGCCGCGGAGGAGGGTCTGTCCACCGCCGCCGTCCAGGTCGGCGACGCCTTCGTGGAGTACTCGCCCGAGGCTGCCGCCGCCATCGTCGACGCTTCACCGTTCGAAGAGGGTCGCGGCGAGGGCGACCTCGCGATCGCTCTCGACCGCACCTCGACCGCGGAGGGCGTCTACCCGATCGTCCTGATCAGCTACATGATCGCGTGCCAGGAGTACGCCGACACCGCCGCAGCCCCGCTGGTGAAGGGCTACCTGCAGTACGTCGCCAGCCCCGAGGGTCAGGACGAGGCCGCGGCCTCCGCCGGCAGCGCCCCGATCTCGGACACCCTGCGCGAACAGGTCAACGCCGCGATCGACCTGATCGTCGTCGACTGATACCGTGTGGCCGGCCCGTCGCACCGCGACGGGCCGGCCATTACCACGAACACCCACCCGAGAACAGGACGCCATGACCACGACAGCCCCGGCCATCAAGGCCAAACAGCGGCCCGGTGACCGCTGGTTCTCGGGCACCGCGCTGGCCGCGGGATCGATGATCCTCGTCACCCTCGCCGCCGTCGCGATCTTCCTCATCATCCAGTCGATTCCGGGCCTCAC
This sequence comes from Microbacterium aurantiacum, assembly GCF_021654035.1. Taxonomy (GTDB): domain Bacteria; phylum Actinomycetota; class Actinomycetes; order Actinomycetales; family Microbacteriaceae; genus Microbacterium; species Microbacterium aurantiacum. The sequence continues at coordinate 996,995 of NZ_JAJPDW010000001.1, read as the reverse complement.
GGCCACACCGGAGTCGGCGTCGCTCCTCCGCACCGACTTCTGGGGCTACGTCTGGCCGCTCGTCTTCGGCACGGTGTGGGCGTCATTCCTCGCCCTCCTCATGGCCGTCCCGCTGTCGGTGGGCATCGCACTGTTCATCTCGCACTACGCGCCCCGCCGGCTCGCGCAGACGCTCGGCTACATCATCGACCTCCTCGCGGCCGTCCCGTCGGTCGTCTTCGGTCTGTGGGGCATCCTCGTCCTCGCGCCCGCCGTGCAGCCCCTCTACGTCTGGCTGACGACCAACATGGGCTGGTTCCCGCTGTTCAGCGGCACGGCCTCCGCGACGGGGCGCACGATCTTCACCGCCGCGATCGTGCTCGCGGTGATGGTCGTCCCGATCATCACCGCCATCTGCCGTGAAGTCTTCCTGCAGACACCCACCCTCCACGAGGAGGCCGCCCTCGCCCTCGGAGCCACCCGCTGGGAGATGATCACCATGGCCGTCTTCCCCTTCGGGCGCAGCGGCATCATCTCCGCCTCGATGCTCGGGCTCGGCCGGGCGCTCGGCGAGACGATGGCCGTCGCCCTCGTGCTCTCCGCCACGGGCGTCGTGACCTTCCAGCTCTTCACGTCCGAGAATCCCTCCACCATCCCGGCGAACATCGCCCTCACGTTCCCCGAGGCCTACGGCACGAACATCAACGTGCTGATCGCGACCGGCCTGATCCTGTTCATCGTCACCTTCGCCGTCAACGCCGTCGCCCGCTGGGTGATCAGCCGGCGCAAAGAGTTCTCGGGAGCCAACTGACATGAGCGCCACCACCATCGCGCCGCCGAACCCCGCGAGCTCCACTCCGGTCGAGGACAGCCGTCGGATCACGAGCGGCAAGCTCCCCACCTGGACGCCGTGGGCGCTCCTCGGCCTCGCCGCCGGCGCCGCCGCCCTGATCTTCTTCATCGTCTCGCTGGCCTCAGGGGACTTCAACGTCCCGGGATGGCTCGTCGTCAGCGCCCTGCTGTACCTGGCGACCATCTTCACGGTGTCGGCCGTCGTCGAAGGCCGACGTAAGGGCATCGACCGGCTCGTGACGGGTGTCGTGACGATCGCGTTCCTCATCGCCATGCTGCCGCTGGTCTCGGTCGCGACGACCGTCATCGTCAACGGCGTCGCGGCGCTCTCCGCGGAATTCTTCACCAACTCGATGCGCAACGTCGTCGGCGAGGGCGGCGGCATCCTGCACGCCATCATCGGGACGCTCCTGATCACCCTCGCCGCTGCTGTCATCTCGATCCCGATCGGTCTGTTCACCGCGATCTACCTCGTCGAGTACGGAGCCGGGAAGCGCCTCGCCCGTGGCATCACGTTCCTCGTCGACGTCATGACCGGCATCCCCTCGATCGTCGCCGGCCTGTTCGCCTACGCGTTGTTCGCCCTCTTCCTCGGCCCCGGCATCCGGATGGGCATCATGGGCTCGGTGGCCCTCGCGGTGCTGATGATCCCCGTCGTCGTCCGCGCCACGGAGGAGATGCTGCGTCTCGTCCCCAACGAGCTGCGCGAGGCCGCGTACGCCCTCGGCGTCCCCAAGTGGCTGACGATCGTCAAGGTCGTCATCCCCACCTCGATCGCCGGCATCACGACCGGTGTCATGCTCGCGGTCGCGCGCGTCATCGGTGAGACCGCGCCCCTCCTGCTCACCGCAGGCATCACCGCGTCCATGAACTACAACCTCTTCGACGGCCGAATGGCGACCCTGCCGGTCTTCGCGTACTCGCAGTACATGAACCAGGGCATCCCCGCCTCGGCCTTCATCGACCGCGCGTGGGGCGCCGCCCTCGTCCTCATCGTCATCGTCATGGCGCTGAACCTCATCGCGCGGCTCGTCGCGCGCATCTTCGCCCCCAAGCTCGGCCGCTGAGTCCGCGCGGCCCGAATACCCGAACCCAGAGGAACCACGTGTCCAAGAGCATCGAAGTCAACGACCTGAACGTCTACTACGGCGACTTCCTGGCCGTCGAGGGCGTCACGCTCGACATCGAACCCCGCAGCGTCACCGCTTTCATCGGCCCGTCCGGCTGCGGCAAGTCCACCTTCCTGCGGACCCTGAACCGCATGCACGAGGTGATCCCCGGTGCCCGCGTGGAGGGCGAGGTGATGCTGGACGGCATGAACCTCTACGGCCCGTCGGTCGACCCTGTGCTCGTGCGCCGCCAGGTGGGCATGGTCTTCCAGCGCCCGAACCCGTTCCCCACGATGTCGATCAAGGAGAACGTGCTGGCGGGCGTGAAGCTCAACAACAAGAAGCTCTCCAAGTCCGACGCGGATGCGCTCGTGGAGAACTCCCTGCGCGGCGCGAACCTGTGGAACGAGGTCAAAGACCGCCTGGACAAGCCGGGGTCGGGACTGTCCGGTGGCCAGCAGCAGCGTCTGTGCATCGCGCGGGCGATCGCGGTGTCGCCGGAGGTCATCCTCATGGACGAGCCCTGCTCGGCTCTCGACCCGATCTCGACCTACGCGATCGAAGAGCTCATCGGCGAACTGAAGAACGACTACACCGTCGTCATCGTCACGCACAACATGCAGCAGGCCTCCCGCGTCAGCGACAAGACCGCGTTCTTCAACATCGCCGGCACCGGCAAGCCCGGCAAGCTCATCGAGTACGACGACACCACGACGATCTTCACGACGCCGTCGGTGCAGGCCACCGAGGACTACGTCTCGGGCCGCTTCGGGTGAGCACCGGCCTCAGTCCCGCGGGCTGAGCAGGTAGTGGTTGAGGGATGCCGTCACCGCGGCATCCCTCTCCTTCTCTTCGCCGTCGATCGCGACGATCGGCGCCGCGAGACGGATGCTCGAGACGACCCACGCCGCCTCGGCCGCGAGCAGCTCGTCCCGCGTGATCGAGGCGTACGCGACCTCGGCCCCCGCGGAGCGCAGATGATGGAAGATGCTCCGCTGGGTGGTGCCGTGGAGGATCCCGGCCGCCGGCTCGGGCGTGAGGTAGCGCCCACCCTGCCGCAGGATCACCGACGCGGTGGGGCCCTCCAGGACGTACCCGTCGGAGGAGACGAACACCGCGTCGTCGGCACCGCGGCGCCGTGCCTCGCGGATCGCCGCCATGTTGACGGCGTAGGACAGCGTCTTGGCGCCGAGGAGGAGCCAGGGTGCGCGGCGCGGCAGATCCGCCGCGAACCCGCGGTCGAGCGTCACCACCCGGATGCCGTCACGGCGGGCGGCGGTGCTGTCCGGCGCATCGGCGAGCGTGAGCCAGGCGGTCGGGGTCTCCTCTCCGTCGATCCCACGGCTGAGGATGAGCTTCAGCACGCTCTCCCCCGCCGCCGGCGCGTGGACGACGATGCGCGTCACGGCCTCGCGCCACTGCGCGAGGTTCGGCTCCGGGAGATCGCAGAGCGCCGCCGAGCGCGTCAAGCGTTCGAGATGTGCCGACACCTCCTGGGCGTGGCGCCCGACCATCCCGAGGGACTCGAAGACACCGTCTCCCCGTTGCGCGCTCAGATCGCCGATCCGCACGATCGGATCCGCCGGGTCGAACGACCGGATGGTGCCGGCGAAGTCCGACCGTGGATCATCGACGGGGATCGGATCGAGCGCGAGGGCGTGACGCAGGGCCATCCCTCGAGCGTACGATGACTGTCCCTGCCGCGGGGAATGCCGGACGGTGGGCCTGGCGTTACACTGAAACAGCCGGGCCGCAGTAACCCCGGGCTCCATCTTCTGCCGCTGCGAGCGGCCTCGCGCCGAGAGGCGTTCTGCGGCCCGGCACTTCTGTGTCCGGGCGCCCTCAGACGAGCGCGTCGCGGCGCCAGAGCGCGGCGGCCGCCGCAAGATCGCCGGCGTAGTCCGACAGGCGCAGGGCGCGCGTCGTGAACGCCGAGGCGCGGTCGGACTCGGTGCCCTCGTAGTCATCGGCGACATGACTCGCGCCGGAGGCCTGTACGCGGCAGAACGCCGCGGCACGCTCGAGGGCGACCGCGAAGTCGCCGACGAACACGCCCCGGAGGATCAGGTCGACCAATCCGACCAGCTCGTCGGGGCCCGCCGGTGTCGGCGCCCCGGCGACGACGGGGTCTGCCGAGCGGAGCTCGATCCGGCCGCGCTCGTAGGTCATCGCGGCCGTCTGCGGATCGTCGTGGACCATGAGCTGGAGGAGGTAAAGCCGCCACAGCGTTCCGGGGAGAGACTTCGCCGGCGAACGCGACCACAGCTCGGCGATGTCGTCGATGCCGTTGCGGTCGGTGAAGGCGACGAGCCGCTCCACCACGGCTGCATCGGGCTCCTCGCGGACGCGCGCAACGAGGGCCCGAGCCGTCGAGTGCGCGACGCGGGAGACCTCGGCCGGGTCATCCGCCGCGAACAGGCGATCGAAGAGCTCAGCGGGTCGCCGGACGGGCTTGTGGAACCCTCGCGCGTCGTCAGTCATCCGGTCAAGGGTACTCCCGGACCACGATGGCGGCCCGGCCCACGACGATTCCTCAGGCGGTCGGAATGGCCACGATCGGGTCGGACGTCGGCTGGCCCGTCGGCGACCCGCCCGCCGTCTCCACCGTCAGCGCGATGACATCGCCCTCGGCGACCGCCGCATCCAGAAGGACGGTGGTCTGCGCGTCTCCCGCGGCGAACGTGCCCGCCGACACCGCGCCGTCGGCGTCCACGACCCACATCTCGAACTCTTCGTCGGCGGAGATGCCCGGGAGGTTGCTCGACACCAGGACGGCCTTGCCGAGCGACTCCGACCAGTGCGCGGTCGCGATGCCGCCGCCCGTCACCTCCGCGGTGATGGACTGCGCATCCGGAGCCGACTCGATCTCGGCGAGGGCCGCCACCGCCGGCGGGCGGTTCACGAACTCGTTGATCGATGCCGCCCCCCATCCGAGGGTCACCAGCAGCACCAGCGACGCCGCGAGGGCGAAGAGTCCTCGTGTCCAGTTGCGCCGCGACACCGTCTGCACGACCGAGGTCGACGGGGTCGGGTCCACGCGAGGCTGCGCGGCATCCGTGTCGGGGAGCGGCGGACGCGGCGGCACGGCCTCGGCGAAGGAGTGATGTCCGAAGACGTCGGCGTCGGACGCCGGATCCGCGGCGGTCTGCGGCGTGCCCGCGATGCGCGCGAGCAACGTCGAACGTGCCGTCAGGGGCGGCAACTCTTCGCGCACGGCCTCGGCGAGGGAAGCCGCCGCCGCGATGTCGGCGTCGACGCGCTCCGCCCATTCCGGATGCTGCCGCAGCGCGTGCTCGAACGCCGCGCGGTCGTCGGGTGCCAGCGCATTCAGCGCGTAGCCCGCCGCGAGCTCGAAGAACTCCTGCTCGTTCACACCGTCACCCCCATCTCCGCCCGCAGGCGCGTCAATCCGTCGCGCATTCTGGTCTTGATCGTCCCCAGCGGCGCTCCCACCAGCGCCGCGATCTCGCTTTGGCTGTATCCCCCGTAGTACGCGAGGGTGAGGGCTTCGCGCTGCGGGTCGGGGAGGGTCTTCAACGCCGTGGCGACCTGGCGGCCTTCGATGCGCAGCTGCGCCTGTTCGGCCACGCCGTCGTACGCGACGTCGAGATCACGGAAACCCACCCGCACATCGCGATCGGTGCTCGCCTGCGACGCTCGCACGCGATCCACCGCCCGGCGATGGGCGATCGTGAGAACCCACGTTCTCCCTTGCCCCTTGTTCGGAGCGAACCGCGCGGCGGATTGCCACACTTCCAGGAAGACCTCCTGCAGCACTTCCTCGCTCTGCGACCGATCGACGAGGACACGGAGGATGAGGCCGAACACGCGCGGGGAGAGCATGTCGTACACGCGCGCGAACGCCCCCTGATCCCCCGCTGCGACGCGGACGAGCATCTCGCCGACGTGATCGACGGGTGCGCCGTCTTCGGGGACTTCCACACCGTCGATGACCATGGGGTCAAGCATGCCTCATCCCGCGGTTTCACCCGGTATCCGCGGGGTCTCACACGGCATCCGTGAAGCAATCGTGCAAAAACTTCCCATCCGATTCCCCCGGAGTGCCGAAGACACCGTGTACGCCAACCGGCGGACCCCCTCCCCAGGGGTATGAGCAATCACCACACACAGCGGTCCACACACGGATCACATACAGGAGGAAGTCATGTCCAGCATCACCACGAAGCGTGTCTCGTCGGGCTTCGCCCTCGCGGTCGCGGCGACGTTCGCACTGACGGCCTGCTCGGGAGCCGGCACCACTGCCGACACCACCGAGGAGCCGATGGAGACCACCGCCCCCATGGAGACCGAAGAGCCCATGGAGATGGACCCGGCCGCGATGCTCGTCGGCCCCGGCTGCGCCGACTACGCCGAGGCCGTGCCGGACGGCGCCGGCTCCGTCGAGGGCATGGCGCTCGACCCGGTCGCCACCGCCGCGTCCAACAACCCGCTCCTCACGACCCTGACCGCCGCGGTCTCGGGTCAGCTGAACCCCGAGGTCGACCTCGTCGACACGCTCAACGGCGGCGAGTTCACGGTCTTCGCTCCCGTGGACGACGCGTTCGCCGCGATCGACCCGGCCGTCATCGAGTCGCTCCAGACGGACACCGAGACCCTGACCAGCATCCTCACCTACCACGTCGTCCCCGGTCAGATCTCCCCCGACGACATCGCCGGCACCCACGCCACCGTGCAGGGCGCCGAGGTCGAGGTGACCGGCTCCGGTGACTCGTTCATGGTCAACGACGCCAACGTCATCTGTGGTGGCGTGCAGACCGCCAACGCCACGGTGTACCTCATCGACTCGGTCCTGATGCCGCCGGCTGAGTGATCGTGATCTCACCGGTGCCTGGCCGGTGAACGGGGCGGCGCGGCCGCCGGGATCGTGCGAGACGGTCCCGGCGGCCGCGTCGCTTCTCACGGCCGGGGCTCTCGGCGAACGCAGCACACGCACGTCGTGTTCGTCAAGCCTCCGGTCGAGAAACTCTCCGAGTCCTAGATTTCTATAACCACCGGGGCCCTCGCTCCCCCTCCCCTGCGGGGGTCCCGGCTCGGGGAGGGATGGCATGACCGATCTGCGTGGGTCGACGACACCGGTCACCGGCGACATCGTCGCGCGCCGGTATCGCCTCCTCGAGCGCATCGGCGAGGGCGGGATGGCGCGTGTGTTCCGCGCGCACGACACCTACCTCGATCGGCCGGTGGCGATCAAGATCATGCGGGGTCCGGTCCACGACGCACTGACCGCGGATCGCGTCCGTGCGGAGACGACGTCTCTGGCCTCCCTCAATCACCACAGTCTCGTCACCCTGTTCGACGCGCACATCGACGATGAGGGCATCAGCTATCTCGTCATGGAGTACGTCTCCGGCATCACCCTCCGCGACCTCATCGCCGACGGGCCGGTCGCCCCGATCGCCCTGGCCGGGATCGCGACCGATCTCGCCGAGGCCCTCTACGTCGCGCACGAGGCCGGGATCGTCCACCGCGATCTCAAGCCCTCGAACGTCCTGCTGTGGCGCTCACCTGTGCCGAGCCGCGACTGGCGCGCGAAGCTCGCGGATTTCGGCATCGCCCATCTCCTCGACGCCGGCGAGGCGGCCGCGGGTCCGATCATGGGGACCGCCGCGTACATCGCCCCCGAACAAGCACGCGGAGCTCCGCCCGCCCCTCCCGCCGACATCTACGCCTTCGGGCTGCTCCTCATCGAGGCCCTCACCGGGGTGCGTCCCTACAGCGACGTCGAGGGTGTCGGTGCGGTCGTGGCCCGCATGAGCGCGGCCCCCGACATCCCCCGCACCCTCGATGCCGGGTGGCGCCGCCTGCTCCGCCGGATGACGTCGTTGCGGCCGGAGGAGCGTCCGAGCGCCCTGGAGGTCGCCGTCATCGCGTCCGGCTACGCCCAGGCCTCCCAGCCCGCGCCCCTTCTCGACGAATCCACGGCACCCGTGGATGTGGCCGAGCTCGACGCCGCCCCCGTCCCCGCACGTCCGATCACCGATCAGATCCCGGTGACGCTCGTGGGTGCCGCCGCGGCGGCAGCGTCGGGGCCGGCACCGACGTCTCCCGACACCGGAAACACCCCGACGGACGGACCGCGCCGCGGGCGACATCTGGGTCGGCTGGTGTCGCTCCTGATCGCCGGCCTCGCCGCGCTCCTGATCGCGATCGTGACGGTGGTGTGGGCGGCGTCCCTCCCCGAACCCGGATCATGGGGACTCGAGGACAACCGCACCCCCCAGACCGGAGGCGTCTCCGTACCGGTGGACGCGCCCGTCGTCGACGGTTCGTAGACGCGCATCGCACCCCGTCACGCGAAGTAGGCTGGACGTCACGGGCCTCTAGCTCAGTCGGTAGAGCATCGGACTTTTAATCCGCGGGTCGTGGGTTCGAGCCCCACGGGGCCCACCAGAAGCGAAGGGCGTCGCTCCGGCGGCGCCCTTCGGCGTTTCCCGCTCCGGACCGCACGACAGGTCAGGGGCTGTCGGGGCGGAGGACGTACTGGACGAAGCCGCTGTCCTCGGCGACCTGGTCGTAGAGGCCGCGCGCGGCCGCGTTGCCGGCCTGCGTCAGCCAGTACACGTGTGCGCACCCGGCTTCCCTCGCCCAGTCCTCGACATGCGTGATGAGCGCACGCCCGGTGCCGTGCCCGCGCGCCGCGGGGTTGACGAAGAGGTCCTCGAGGTAGCAGACGTCCTCGCGGCTCCACGTGCTCCCGTGCGAGAGCCAGTGGACGAATCCGATCGCCTGACCCTCGGCGTCCTGTGCGAGTGCGCCGTGGAAGCCCGAGCCGACGTCGACGAGTCGATCGAAGGTGAGTGCCGTCTGCTCCGGGGCCAGCGTCTCGCGGTAGAACTCGAGGTAGTCGTCCCAGAGCGGCAGCCACACGTCCCGGTCTTCGCGGCGGAGACGACGGATGCCGCTCACAGCGTGGACTCCGCCACCTCGGCGCCGGCGCGCTGCAGCTCTGCGAGCGCCGCGGAACTCGACGCCGCGGCGACGCCCGCGACGAGGTCGGTGAGGATCCGCACCCGCCGCCCGTGCGCGAGGGCGTCCAGCGCCGAAGCGCGCACGCAGTGGTCGGTGGCGAGACCGACGACATCGATGTCGAGGATGCCGTGCCGATCGAGCAGCTCCGGCACACGCTCGCCGTCGTCGGTGGTCCCCTCGAAGAGCGAGTAGGCGGGGATCCCCTGCCCCTTCTTGACGTGGTGCGTCACCGCGGCGGTGTCGAGCTCGGGGTCGTACTCGGCTCCGGCGGTGCCGCTGACGCAGTGCACCGGCCAGGAGTCGACGAAATCGGGTTCGGGGTGGAAATGCCCGCCGTTGTCGTGGTCCGCGTCGTGCCAGTCGCGCGACGCTACGATGACGCCGTAATCGCCCGCGCGGGCGCGCATATACGCCGTGATCCTGCGGGCGACCTCGTCACCGCCCGAGACGGCGAGGGCCCCGCCCTCGGTGAAGTCGTTCTGGACATCCACGATGAACAGCGCCTTGGTCATGGTCCGAGGGTACGCCGAAGCGCCCCGGCCCTCAGCCGCGCGTGAAGAGCAGGACGAGCGAGGCGACCATCGCGACGACGCCGAGGGCGAGCAGCCCCGCACCCAAGCGGACGACACCGCGGACAGCGGGCGAGCCCTGCGTCATACGGATCCGACCTCGCACACCGCGCCGGTAGAACACGTCCGCCATGTCAGCATCACCGATCTCGGCATCCTGATCGGGGGTGAGGACGGCTTCGTTGACGCCGCCGACCTCGTCGTGCCAGCGCGCCACCCGCCCGGTGTCGGTGTCGTCGATCACGGCGCGCACCGGAAGCCATGTCCCGTCGGCGACGTAGACGATCAGGGCAACACAGAGCAGAAGCGCGCCGAGCCCGATGCCCACCCACGAGAAGATCTCGAAGATCGCCTCGACCGTCTGATCCATATGGAGCCACCTAAGGGAATCGAACCCTTGACCTATTCATTACGAGTGAATCGCTCTGCCGTCTGAGCTAAGGTGGCGCGCGTCGCTCGCGCGATGCACGATCACCGATCTTACAGGGTCTGCGATGCGTCCGCGAACGCGCCGCAGGCCCGTGCCGTCCTCACTCGCAGCGGAGGCCGTTCTCGGGCACGACGCCGTCAAGGAGGAACCCCTCCACCGCGGCGTCCACGCACGCGTTGCCCTTGTTGTACCCCGTGTGACCCTCGCCCACGCGGGTCACGAGAACCCCCGACGCCAGCTGAGCGGCCAGGGCTTCGGACCACTCGTAGGGCGTAGCCGGATCGTTGGTGGTGCCGACCACGACGATCGGCGGCGCGCCCTCGGCGGCGATGGCCGCGCGCGTCCCCGTGGGCGGGTAGGGCCAATCGGCGCACGAATCGGGACCGGACCAGTACGGGGCGACCGTCGGCGCGCGCTCGGCGAGCTCGGCCGCCGCAGCCTCCTCCTCCGCCGCCGTCACTCCCGCGGGGTAGTCCATGCAGTTGTAGGCCCGGAAGGCCTCGGTCGAGTTGTCGAGGTACTCCCCGCCCACACGGTTGTAGTAGAAGTCCGCAAGGATGAACGCGACCTCGGGGTCGCCGGCGAGAACCCCCCTCAGGGCCTGCGTGAGGAAGCCCCAGCTGTCCTGCGAGTAGAGCGCGGCCACGATCCCGGTCATGAGCGAATCGGCGCCGAGGAGGCGACCGTCGACGTTCTCGAGCGGTGCGGCGTCCACGGTCGCCAGGAGCGTCGCGAGGTCGGCCATCGCGTCGTCGACCGAGCCGCGGAACGGGCAGGCATCGTGCGTGAGGCAGTCGGCCATGTACGCGCGGAGGGCGGACTCGAAGCCGACGCCCTGGGTCGTTGAGACCTCCGTCACCGGGACGGACGGGTCGATGGCGCCGTCCAGGACGAGCCGACCGGCGCGCTCCGGGAACAGCTCCGCGTATGTGGCCCCGAGGAAGGTGCCGTAGGAGAAGCCGATGTAGTTCAGCTCGGCGTCGCCGAGCACCCCACGGAGGAGATCCATGTCGCGCGCGGAGTTCTCGGTGGTGATGTACGGGAGGATGCCGTCGCTGCCCGCCTCGCACGCCTGCGCGAACGCGGCGTTCCGCTCGATCAGCTCCGCCTCCCACTCGGCGGAGCCGCGGGGATTGCGTGGCACGTCGAAGAGGTAGGCGTCCATGTCGGCGGCGTCGAAGCAGCGGACGGCGGTGGATTCACCGACGCCCCGGGGGTCGAAGCCGATGACGTCGTAGCTGTCGCGCAGCGCCTGCCCGACGGCGAACCCGAGCGAATCCCGGATGAAACCGACGCCGCTCGCGCCGGGGCCGCCCGGGTTGGTGAGGAGCGACCCGATGGCCGTGCCGCTCTCAGCGCGGTTGCGGATGACGGAGAGGTCGATCTCCCCCGCGCCGGGGTCGGCGTAGTCGAGCGGGGCGCGCACCGTGGTGCACTCCATCGCGTCGCCGCACGACGTCCACTCCAGGGTCTGCTCGTAGAAAGGGCGCAGCTCCTCGGGGACGCCGGTGCTGTCGGGCGTCGCGCTGGAGGTCGCGACGGGCCGTTCCTCCGGAATCATCGCGTACAGGCAACCGCTCAAGGCGAGCGTCGTCGCGGCGAGACCCGCCACGACGGCGAGGAGGCGGCCCGTTCGACGACGGGGTGACGTGGTGTTCACGGGGTCCTTCCGCTGGCGACGGTGATCAGCATGCTCTCGAGGGCGAGCGCAGGGGCGGCGTTCATCTCCAGGTTCTCACGCGTGCGACCGATCGCGTCCAGAACGACCAGGCTGCGCTCGGGCGACCACGTGCCGGCGAGATGGCGGAGATCGGCATCCATCTCGCGATTGATGAGGTCGTCGCGACCGAACTGGAGCATGACGACGTCGCGGAACATCGATTCGAGATCGGTGAGCACCCGATCGATGCCGTCACGGAGGCTGCGCGTGGCGCGTCGCTTCTGCTCGTCCTGCAGCGCCGTCACCTGCGAGCGCACCGCCGGCGGCACCGGGCCCCCCTCCGGCACGCCGAGCGTGCGCAGCAGGGACGCCCGCTCGGCCTCGTCGCGTTCGGCGGTGAGGGAGGTGGCGTCCTCGGTCGCCGCTTGGACGATCCGTCCCGCCACCTCCACGGCGTCGCCGACCCCGCGGACGGCGAGCACCGCTCGGAGCGTGCGGTCGCGGCGGTCGCGTGCGGCCTCGTCGGTCGCGAGCCGCTGGGCCATGCCGATGTGGCGCTGGGCGTGACGCGCCGATCGTTCGGCGATCTCGGGATCGGCTCCGGTGCGCGCGGAGATGAGGCGCGCGACGTCGGCGACATCCGGTTCGCGCAGGCGCAGAGTGCGCACGCGCGAGCGGATCGTGGGAAGGAGGTCGGCGTCGCTCGGTGCGCACAGGATCCACACGGTGCGCTCGGGAGGCTCTTCGAGCGCCTTCAGCAGCACGTTCGAGGTGCGCTCGGCCATGCTGTCCGCGTCTTCCATGATGATCACGCGGAAGCGGCCGAGCGACGGGGAGAAGTACGAGCGCTCCACGAGCGCGCGCGCGTCCTTGATCGAGATGATCACGCCCTCGGTGCGCAACGCCGTCAGATCGGGGTGCGTTCCGGCCAGGACCTGTCGCTGCGCGTGCGCGTCGCCGGGCTCGGCGATCAGCGCCGCCGCGAAGGCGTGGGCGAGCGTCGAGCGCCCCGATCCCGGCGGACCGGTGATGAGCCACGCGTGCGTCATCGCCGACGGGTCGTCGACGGCCTCGCGGAGGGTGGCCACCGCGTCGGGCTGGCCCCACACTTCGCTCCACGGCGCGGGGGCCGTGTCGAGGCTCGGGGAATCCATGGGCATCAGCCTAACCGCGGTCCCCGACGCGTCAGGGGGCGTCGGGGAGCATGCCGCCGACGCGGGCGCGGACCGCGTCGGCGAGTTCCGCTGCCGGGCGCGTCGCGTCGAGGACGAGGAAGCGGTCGGGCTCGGCTTCGGCCAGCGCGAGGAACTCGGTCCGCACGCGGACGTGGAAGCCCTCACGCTCGGCTTCGAGGCGGTCGAAGGGCTTGTCGTCGGCATCCAGCCGTCCGCGGGCGACCCTCGGGTCGAGGTCCAGCAGGACGGTGAGGTCAGGGAGGAGACCCTCGGTGGCCCAGAGGGACAGGTCGCGCACCTCAACGCGGCCGAGGACGCGCCCGGCACCCTGGTAGGCCACGGAGGAATCGAGGTACCGGTCCTGGATCACGGTGTCGCCGCGGTCGAGCGCCGGCCGCACCACGGTGGCGATGTGGTGCGCGCGGTCGGCCGCGTACAGGAGGGCCTCCGCACGCGGCGCGATGTCGCCGCGGTGGTGCAGGACGATGTCCCGCACCATGACGCCGACCTCCGTCCCGCCGGGCTCGCGGGTGCGGACGACCGTGCGGCCGGACCGTTCCAGCCACTCCTGCAGGAGGGTGGACTGCGTGGTCTTGCCCGCGCCGTCGCCGCCCTCGAAGGTGACGAACAGTCCCGCGTGCGGCCGATCCGCAGCGTGCGCGGGAACGCTCACTTCTTCGCCGGAGCCTTCTTCGTCGTCGTCCGCCGCGTCGTGCGCTTGGGGGCGGGGCCCTTGGCGCGCTTGTCGGCGAGCAGCTGCACGGCACGCTCGAAGGTGATCTCCATCGCGTCCTCGCCCCGCGGAACTGTCGCGTTGACCTCACCGTCGGTCACATAGGGACCGAAGCGGCCGTCCTTCAGCTTGATGGGCTTGCCGCTGGTGGGGTCCGCGTCGAACTCCTTCAGCGCGCTGGATGCCGCACGGGCGCCGTACTTCGGCTGGGCGTACACCGCGAGCGCCTCCTCGAGCGTGATGTCGAAGATCTGCTGCTCGCTGGAGAGGGTCCGCGAGTCGGTCCCCTTCTTCAGGTACGGACCGTACCGGCCGTTCTGGGCGGTGATCATCTGCTCCGACTCGGGGTCGATGCCGACCTCGCGGGGCAGCTCCAGCAGGCGGAGGGCCGTGTCGAGGTCGATCTCGTCGACCGACATCGACTTGAACAGCGACGCCGTGCGCGGTTTGGGCGCGGCGACCTTCTTGGCCCCGCGCTTCTTCGGTGCGGGCGTCTCCGCGACGGCGTCACGGACCTCACCGGTCTCGGGGTCGACCTCCTCCTCGGCGGGAGGATCGATCTCCTGCACGTACGGTCCGAAGCGGCCGTCCTTGACGATGATCAGCTTGCCGTTGGCGGGGTTCTCGCCGAGGACACGGTCACCCGCGACCGGCGCATCGATGAGCTCCTGGGCCTTGGCCGGGGTGAGCTCATCGGGGGCCAGGTCCTCGGGGATGTTGACGCGCCGGGGTTCGCCCTCCGGGTTCTCCGGATCGGCGACCTCGAGGTACGGGCCGTACTTTCCGAAGCGGAGGACGGCGACATCCCCGATGGGCGTGGAGTTCAGGGCACGGGCGTCGATCTCGCCGAGGTTGTCGACGATGTTGCGCAGCCCCACGTGAGCGTCGGAGCCGAAGTAGAACTCCTTCAGCCACGCGACCCGGCTCTGTTCACCGCGCGCGATGGCGTCGAGGTCGTCCTCGAGCGCCGCGGTGAAGTCGTAGTCGACCAGGTCGGGGAAGTGCTGTTCGAGCAGCCGCACCACGCTGAACGCCAGCCAGCTGGGGATCAGCGCCTGTCCGCGCTTGACGACGTACCCGCGGTTGATGATCACGTCGATGATGCTGGCGAACGTCGAGGGCCGGCCGATGCCCTTCTCTTCGAGCGCCTTGACCAGACTCGCCTCGGTGTAGCGCGGCTTCGGGCTGGTGGCGTGGCCCTTCGGCTCGACGTCGGAGAGCGTGAGGACGTCGCCGACCGACAGCGCCGGGAGCGACTGATCGTCCTGCGCGTCGGATTCGTTGCGCTTCTCGTCGCGGCCTTCCTCGTAGGCCTCGAGGAAGCCCTTGAAGGTGTAGACGGTGCCGGAGGCGGTGAACTCCGCCCGTCGACCGCCGGCGTCGACGGCGAGGGTGACGGTCGTCGTCTCGTACTTGGCGTCGGACATCTGGCTGGCCATCGTCCGCTTCCAGATCAGGTCGTACAGACGCTGTTCGTCGCGGTCGAGTTCGCCGCCGACCTCGGCGGGCGTGCGGAACGTCTCGCCGGACGGGCGGATGGCCTCGTGGGCCTCCTGGGCGTTCTTGGCGTTGTTCCGGTATGTGCGGGGGTTGGCGGGCACCGCAGCGTCGCCGTACATCTGCACCGCCTGGGCCCGCGCGGCCTGCACGGCCTGGGTGCCCAGCGCCGTGGAGTCGGTGCGCATGTAGGTGATGAAGCCCTTCTCGTAGAGGCGCTGGGCGACGCTCATGGCGTGCTTGGCGCTCATCGAGAGCTTGCGTCCCGCCTCCTGCTGGAGCGTGGAGGTGGTGAAGGGGGGCTTGGGGCTGCGGGTACCGGGCTTCGCCTCGACCGACGCGACGGATGCCGTCCCGGCGGCCTCGATGGCCGCGGCCAGCTCACGGGCGGCCTGCTCGTCGAGGACGACGACGGCCTTCCGGAGCGAGCCGGTGTCGTCGAAGTCGGTTCCCCGCGCGAGGGCCGCACCGTCGACGCGGGCGAGCCGCGCCGAGAAGGAGCCGCCGGCGTCGGCGGCGGCGAGGGTCGCGATGTCCCAGTAGGAGGCCGAGACGAACGCCATGCGCTCGCGCTCGCGATCGACCACCAGGCGTGTGGCCGCGGACTGCACGCGGCCGGCCGACGTGCCCTGCTGCACCTTGAACCACAGCACGGGGCTGACGTCCCAGCCGTACAGACGGTCGAGGATGCGACGGGTCTCCTGCGCGTCGACGAGGGCGAGATCGAGGTCGCGCGTGTTCTCGACGGCCGCGCGGATGGCGTCCTTCGTGATCTCGTGGAAGACCATCCGCTTCACGGGGACCTTCGGCTTCAGGGTCTCCAGCAGGTGCCACGCGATGGCTTCGCCTTCGCGGTCTTCATCGGTGGCGAGCAGGAGCTCGTCCGCCCCCTTCAGCGCGCGCTTGAGCTCGGTGACGGTCTTCTTCCCGCGATCGCTCTCGACGTAATAGGGGTCGAAGTCGTTGTCGATGTCGATCGAGTACTTGCCGTACGCCTGCTTCTTGTCCGCAGGGATGCTCTTCTTGTCCGCGAGATCGCGGATGTGTCCGACGGAGCTGAGTACCTCGTAATCGTCACCGAGATACCCCTGGATCGACCTCATCTTCGTCGGAGACTCGACGATGACGAGCTTCTTGCCTTGTGCCAAGGGGGGCGTCCTTTCTTCGTCGCACACCATACACGGGGTGGGGTGGGGCGGATGCTGTGAGTCGGCGCCCCGGCCCCCACGGCGCTCACCCGGGAGGCGGACCCGCACGGGCGGTCGCGGAGGTCGCGAAGACGCCGAAGCGGGCGGTGACGGTCACGGTGACGACGAAGCCGTCGATGTCGCAGACGGCGACCGCCGCCGCCGCGGTGGCGGCGAGATCCGCGGCGCGGTCGCACGGTTCCCCGGCCGCGAGTCCGGTGACGGTGTCGGCGGCGGCGAGGGCGGCGGAGTCCGCCGCGCCGGCGAGGCGCTGGGAGTGGATCGCGGCCGCGCCGACCGCGGAGAGCCCCGCGACGAGGGTCGCGGAGGCGGCGAGGATGCCGACGACGGCGACGGTCGACGCCATCAGCCGCCTCCCGCCAGCGCGCAGCCGGTCGCGGTGAGGGTGAGGACCGCGACCGGCGCGCGGGCGGTGATGCACACGATGTCATCGCGATGCTCGATCGTCGCGGTCGCGTCGTCCACGGCCGCGGCGACGACGGCGTGGACGCGGTCCGCGCTCTCGCCGCGCGCGGCCAGGCGCGCCGCGTCGCTGACGGCATCCTGGAGCCGCACGCCACGAGCCGTCGCGCCGAGCGCCCCGATGCCGAGCGCCAGCACGATGACGATCGCCGGCAGGGCGACGGCGAACTCGGCCACGACCGATCCACCGTCACCCCGCCACGGCCGCCCGGAGGTCGCGTGGGACCGGCGGGCGCGCGGCATCCGCCGCTCGAGGGGCATCACGCCACGGTCAACGCGCGGCGGATGAGGTCGGTGAGGATCCCGCGGACCTCATCGCTGCGCATGATGACCACGAGGAGCCCCGCGAAGGCGACCGCCGCCATCGTGGCGATGGCGTACTCCGCCGTGGCGGCGCCGTCGTCGTCGGCGAACAAGCGCGCCGCGGGACGGTAGAGGCGCTCTGCACGGCGGCGCGTGAGGGGCGGGAGGGTCGGACGGGACGACGGGAACATGGATTCTCCTTTATTCGGGTGAGGGACGAGCGAGGTCACAGGGTGAAGGGCATCGTGCTGACGACGCTGAGGAGCATCGGGCCGACGCCGAGGAGGAGGAACGCGGGGAGCGTGCACACCCCCAGCGGCAGGAGCAGACGGGTGGAGAGTCGCGCCGCGCGTAGCCGACCGTCGACGCGCGCGCGATGCCGGGCGAGCACGGCCCATGCCCGCAGCAGATCGACCGCGGGCACTCCGGCTGTGCGCGAGAGCGCGAGCACCGCATCGGTGTCGTCGCGCGGCGGCGGGTTCGCGGAGCGTCCGGAATCGGCCGGCGGGGTGGGACGCGCCCGCGCGACGAGCTCGACCGCGCGGTCTATGGAGACGCCACCGCTCAGCGCGATGGCGAGGAGCTCCGCGCGGTGCCCCGGAATGGCCTCGCCTCCGCTGGCCGCGCGGACGAGCCGCAGGCTCCAGCGATGCGCGAGCAGGATGAGGACTCCCCCGAGGACGAGGCACACGATCCCCAGCGGATGGGAGAACAGGATGCCGAGGGTGTCGAAGCCGAGGGCGGCTCCGAGGGCAACGGCGGCGATCGGCAGCCAGGCGAGGAGCCGGGCGGTTCCCGCCGGTTCCGCCAGCGCGATCCGGACGTCGTCGGCCGCGGCACGCGCATCGCGAAGCGCATCGGCGAGACCTCGGAGACTCTCCGCGAGCGGCGCTCCGACGACGGTCGCCACCCGCCAGGCGGCGCCCACCTCGCGCCACTCCCCCGTGTCTGTGTCGCGACGATCGCGCCGACGGTTCCGGCGTCCGTCCGCGGCACCGGCGGGGGTGCCGGCGTCGCCGATCGCGTCCGCCAGTGGGCGTCCCTCCGACACCGCCGCCACGACGCGGACGGCGCCGGCATCCCCGGTTTCCGCGAGGTACTCCCACGCGCGGTGCGGTGAGATGCCCGCCTGCAGCAGGACGGCGAGCTGCAGGACGCTCTCCGGCGCCGAGGTCGTCTCGGCCGCGGCGGTCGTCTCCGCCGCCGAGGTCGTCTCGGCCGCGGCGGTCGCCCGGACCGTCACCGCGGCGGCCACGGCTCCTCCTCGATCTCCAGTCGCCCGTCGGAGCCGATGCGCGGACGCCCGACACTCCGCAGGCGACGGATCCCGGCGGCATCCCTCTCCACGTGGAGGATCCAGTGCAGGGCGCTGGACACCTGCCGCGCGAGGGCCTGGTCGCCGAGCCCGGCGAGCGCTCCGAGCGCCTCCAGACGCGCGGCGACGTCCGACAGTCCGTTCGCGTGCACGGTGCCGGCGCCACCGTCGTGCCCGGTGTTCAGCGCGGACAGCAGCTCGCGCACCTCCTCGCCCCGGCACTCGCCGACCACCAGCCGATCGGGCCGCATCCGCAGCGCCTCCCGCACGAGGCGTGCCAGACCGATGCCGCCCGCCCCCTCGAGATTCGGCTGGCGCGCCTCGAGGCGCACGTGATGCGGGTGGACGAAGGAGAGCTCGGCGACATCCTCGATCGAGATGATCCGCTCGCGCTCGGACGCCGCGCTCAGCATCGCCGCGAGAAGGGTGGTCTTCCCCGCCCCCGCCGCGCCGGAGACCAGGACGTTCTCACGGCGACGCACGATCTCCTCCAGTCGCTCGCGCCCCGCCGCGTCGAACATCCCGCCCGCCTGCAGCGCGCCGAGGTCTAAGCGCGTGCGCCGGCCGACGCGGATGGACAGCGCGGTCCCCCCGCCGGACACCGGAGGGAGCACGGCATGCACACGGAGCCGCCCGCCGACGCGGACGTCCACGCACGGCGAGGCGTCGTCGATGTGCCGTCCGCCCGCCCCGATCAAAGCGACGGCCAGGTCGCGCACATCGTCCTCGTCCCAGGACCACCCCGGAACCGGCTCGGCACCGCGCCCCCGGTCGACGAACAGCCCCTGCGCGCCGTTGACGAACAGATCGGTGACCTCGGCGTCGCCCAGATGGCGCGACAGGTCTTCCCAGGCGGCGTGTCGCACGACGGGGAGCGGGGTGTCGTCCTCGCTCGGGGCAGGCACCTCCCCGATCGGTCGGGAGAAGTCCGGCATCCGCGGGATCACCTCCGGCCACGCCCCGTCCGGCTCCGGCGCAGGCCCGGTTCCGTCGCCCTCCTCCGGGAGGGCGTGGTCGATCGCCGTCGGCGCGGGCACCTGCCACCATGTCGCCGGCGGCGCCGACGCGTCCGGCCAGGCCACAGGGTCGCGAACGGGATCCTGCCTGCGTGGCACGAAGCGCTCGGTCATGACGACGACGCTAGGAACGCGGGCGGGCGGAGCGGGAGGCGCGCGCCCCTTCGGTGGAGAACCGGCCCGGTCGCACCGCTGGGGAGGAGGGGCACCCGCGGGAGAAAAGAGGGGCGGCATCCCATGGGGGGAATGGGATGCCGCCTCGGGCGACACCACATTTCGGGGGGGGTGTGTCGGGTGTCGCCAATGCCAGAATCGATGTTCGGCCGCATGACAGCTTATGCGACGCGCCGGAGGCGACCAAACGCCCCTCCGATGATTCTCACCGGCCTCTCACCGATACCCCGCCGGTATCCGGCTCCCCACTATCGGAGGTAGTGCGCGCACCGGCGCCCTCGCTAGCCTTCGAGACAGACTCGCCGGATGCCGGCATCCGACCTCAGGCCGCAAAGGAGCGCGCGATGAGCACGCAGATCGACCACCTTCTGAACGAGACCCGCCGCTTCAGCCCGCCGGACGGATTCGCCGCGCAGGCCGTCGGATCCGCCGACCTCTATGCGCGCGCCGCCGAGGACCGCGAGGGGTTCTGGGCCGATCAGGCCCGTGAACTCCACTGGCACACGCCCTTCACCGAGGTGCTCGACTGGTCGACCCCTCCCTTCGCGCGATGGTTCGGCGACGGCGAGCTCAACGTCGCCTACAACTGCCTGGACCGTCACGTCGAGGCAGGACACGGCGACCGTGTCGCGCTCCTGTGGGAGGGAGAGCCCGGCGACGAGCGCGCCATCACCTACTCCGAGCTGACCGCGGAGGTCTCCCGGCTCGCCAACGTGCTGGAGGGCCTCGGCGTCGGGGAGGGCGACCGTGTCGCGATCTACCTGCCGATGATCCCGGAGGCGGTCGCCGCGATGCTCGCGGTCGCGCGCATCGGCGCCATCCACTCCGTCGTCTTCGGCGGGTTCTCGGCCGACAGCCTGCGCGCGCGCATCGACGACGCCGGCGCGAAGGTGGTCATCACCGCCGACGGCGGCTACCGCAAGGGCAAGGTCTCGGCCCTCAAGCCGGCCGTGGACCTGGCCCTCGCCGACCGCAACGGCTCGGGCGTACAGGAGAGCGTGGAGCACGTGATCGTCGTCCGCCGCGGCGGGAACGACGTCGACTGGACCCCGGGCCGTGACCTGTGGTGGCACGACGTCGTCCCGGCGGCCTCGCCGGCGCACACCGCCCGCGCGTTCCCCGCGGAGACGCCCCTGTTCATCCTGTACACCTCGGGCACGACGGGGAAGCCCAAAGGCATCCTGCACACCTCCGGCGGCTACCTCACCCAGGCAGCCTTCACGAACCGCGTCGTCCACGACATCCACCCTGAGACGGACGTGTACTGGTGCACCGCGGATGTCGGCTGGATCACCGGCCACACCTACGTCACCTACGGCCCCCTCGCCAACGGAGCCACCCAGGTGCTCTACGAGGGGACGCCGGATGCCCCCCACCCCGGACGCTGGTGGGAGATCATCCAGAAGTACGGCGTGACGGTGTTCTACACCGCCCCCACGGCGATCCGGTCGTTCATGAAGATCGGCCGACAGGTGCCGCAGGGTTTCGATCTGTCATCACTGCGGGTGCTGGGCTCGGTCGGTGAGCCGATCAACCCCGAGGCGTGGGTCTGGTACCGCGACATCATCGGCGCCGAGCGCACGCCCATCGTCGACACCTGGTGGCAGACCGAGACCGGGGCAATGATGATCTCCGCCCTTCCCGGCGTCACCGAGACCAAGCCCGGCGCGGCGCAGGTCGCCCTCCCCGGCATCACGATCGACGTCGTCGACGACGACGGCGAGCACGTGGGTACCGGCAACGGCGGCCTCCTGGTGGTCACGGAACCCTGGCCGAGCATGCTGCGCGGCATCTGGGGTGATCCGGAGCGTTTCGTGGAGACCTATTGGGAGAAGTTCGCCGACCGCGGGTTCTACTTCGCCGGCGACGGCGCGCGTCTGGACGAGGACGGCGACATCTGGCTCCTCGGCCGCGTCGACGACGTCATGAACGTCTCCGGCCACCGCCTGTCGACGGCGGAGATCGAATCGGCGCTCGTCGCCCACGAGGCCACCGCCGAGGCCGCGGTCGTCGGCGCCTCCGACGAGACCACCGGCCAGGCGGTCGTGGCCTTCGTCATCCTCAAGCAGAGCTACCTCGACCGGCACTCCGCCGAGGGGCTGGCCACCACGCTCCGCGCCTGGGTCGGCGAGCAGATCGGTCCGATCGCCCGGCCGCGCGACATCTACATCGTCGGGGAACTGCCCAAGACCCGATCCGGGAAGATCATGCGGCGGCTGCTGCGCGACGTCGCCGAGGGCCGGGAGGTCGGCGACACCACGACGCTCGCCGACACCATGGTCATGAGCACGATCCAGGCGAAGATCACCACGAAGTGACGCATGCGTGAGGGCCGGCATCCGTCACACGGATCGGATGCCGGCCCTCACGAGCGGCAGATCAGACGAGCGCGAAGACGACCTCGACCTCGACGGGAGAGTCGAGCGGCAGGACGGGGACTCCGACGGCGGATCGGGCATGCCGCCCCGCCTCGCCGAAGATCTCGCCGAGCACCTCGCTCGCGCCGTTGATGACGCCGGGCTGACCGGTGAACTCCGGAACGGACGAGACGAATCCGACCACCTTCACCACGCGGGCGAGGCGGTCCACTCCCCCGGCGACGTCCGCGGCGGCGGCGATCGCGTTCAGAGCGCAGGTCCGGGCGTAGTCCTTCGCCGCGGCGGGATCGACGAGGCCCTCGCCCTCGCCGACCTTGCCGGTCGCGGGCAGCGCGCCCTCGCGCATCGGCAGCTGGCCGGAGGTGTAGACGAGGTCGCCGTGCACGGTCGCCGGGATGTACGCGGCGACGGGGGGCACGACATCGGGGAGACGGATGCCGAGCTCGGCGAGCCGCGCGGAGACGCTCACCGGCTCAGCCTTCGAACTGCCGCGCGGCCTGCGCCGCGGCATCCAGTCCAGCGTTGGCGTCTCCGCCGCCGACGGGGCGCTTGAAGTAGGCGACGAGGCCGCCCTCGGGACCGGGGATCACCTGCACGAGCTCCCAGCCCTGTTTGCCCCAGTTGTTGAGGATGGCGGCGGTGTTGTGGATCAGCAGGGGCGTGGTGAGGTACTCCCACGTCGTCATTGCGACTCCTGGCGTGTTCGGCGGAAAGAAGCGGAAGAACGGGGATCACGCGCAGGGCATGCCTGTCAAGGGATCGCCCAGGTATCTCCCTTACGATCAAGCCTATGCCTGATACCAAACGCACGGCCACCGGTGTGCTCGGGGGCCTCGCAGGACTGGTCGGCCTCAGCGCCGTCGCCGGCGTTCTCATCACCGCCACGGTGACCCCCGCGATCGCGGTGTCGGGTTACGCGGCCTCCAGCGCCATCACGATGTTCGACAACCTCCCCAGCGTCCTCGAGATCGACAAGCTCATGCTGCCGACGACGCTGTACACCAAGAACCAGGACTCCGGAGAGTGGGAGGAGTGGACGCAGTTCTACGATCAGAACCGCTCCCCCGTCGAGTTCGACGAGGTCGCGCCCGTCATGTACGACGCGATCCTCTCCAGTGAGGACCCCCGGTACTACCAGCACGGCGGCGTGGACCTCATCGGAACGACACGCGCCGTGCTCTCGAACGTCCAGGGCGGCGGCGAGACGCAGGGCGGATCGACGATCAGCCAGCAGTACGTGAAGAACATCCTCGTCCAGCGGTGCGAAGCCACCGCCGAGACCGAGGAGGAGAAGCAGGCGTGCTGGTTCGAGGCGACCACCGCCGAGGGCACCGAGGGCATCCAGCGCAAGCTCCAGGAGATGCGCTACGCCATCGCCCTCGAGCAGCGGTACTCGAAGAACGAGATCATGCTCGGGTACCTCAACATCGCGAACTTCGGCGGCACGACCTACGGCATCGACGCCGCGGCCAAGCGCTACTTCGGTGTCACGGCGGGCGAGCTGAACCTCGCTCAGGCGACGACCCTCGCCGGCATCGTGCAGAACCCGAACACCTACCGCATCGATCAGCCGGGCAACGAGCGCAACGGGGCGGACAACGGCTACGCGCTGACCAAGCAGCGACAGCAGTACGTGCTCTCCCGACTCCTGGACGACGGCAAGATCACGCAGGAGCAGTACGACGAGCTCTTCGACGCACCGATCGAGCCGAACGTCACGACGCCGCGCACCGGCTGCACCGCCGCCGCCGGCGGCGAGTACTTCTGCCAGTACGTCCGCAGCGTCATCGAGAACGATCCCGCGTTCGGCGAGACCGACGAGGAGCGTCGCGAGGCCCTCCGCCGCGGCGGTCTGAACGTCTACACGACGATCGACTGGCGCCTGCAGAACGCCGCGAACGCCTCGATGTCGACCTACGCCCCCACCTCGGTGGAGGGGATGAAGTTCGGCTCGACCGCCGTGAGCATCGACAACACCACGGGCAAGATCCTCGCGATGTCGCAGAACACGCGCTTCGACGAGACGATCACCGGCGACAACAACTTCAGCTCCATCGTCTTCGCCGGAGACCGCACCTACGGCGGCTCCCGCGGATTCGCCGCGGGCTCGACGTTCAAGCTCTTCACCCTCGTCGACTGGCTCGAGCAGGGCCGGTCCGTCCGCGAGGTGCTGAACGGGGTCAACCGCGCGTTCCCGCGCATGACGAACTCGTGCTCGGGAGACTGGGTCAACACCGACAACACCACGATCGGCAACTTCGGCCGCGTGCCCGGGTACGTCGGCACCCCGATGCAGTTCACCGCGGCGTCGCTCAACTCCGGCTACCTCGCGATGGCCGCCGAGCTCGACCTGTGCGACATCGCCAACGTCGCGACCAAGATGGGCGTCACCACCGGTGACAACACTCCGATCGAAATGAAGGTCGCCAATAACGTCATCGGCGACTCCAACATCTCCCCGATCGCGATGGCCGGTGCCTACGGCACCGTCGCCAACAACGGTGTGTACTGCCAGCCGCGCGTCATCGAGAGCGTCACCGACTCCGACGGCAACGACGTCCCGCTCCCCGAGCGCACGTGCGAGCAGGTGCTCGAGCCGGGCGTTGCGGCGACCGCCGCGTTCGCCCTCGCGGGCGTCATGAACGGCGGCGGAACAGGCGCGCAGGGGAACCCCTTCGACGGCACGCCGCTCATCGGCAAGACCGGTACGCACGAGGAGCTGCAGACGTGGCTCGTGGAGTCCTCGACCAACGTCTCGACCGCCGTGTGGGCGGGCAACATCGAGGGCGGCGGAGACATGTTCCGCAACTGGCACAACGGCATCCAGCTCTCCAACCTCCGCTACTTCATCGCGCGGGATGTCCAGGGAGCGGCGAACTCGCTCTTCGGCGGAAACCCGTTCCCGGCGCCCGACAACAACCTCACCCGCCAGGTGCTCCGCGACCTCCCGAACGTCGTCGGTCAGTCCATCGACCAGGCAACGGCGACGCTCCGCAACGCCGGGTTCAGCGTGACCGTGGGCGGAGCGGTCGACTCGTCCGAGCCCGAGGGCATCGTCGCGGCCCAGAGCCCCGGCGCCGGTCGCGTCGCCGGCGGCACGTCGGTGACGATCAACCCGTCCAACGGTCAGGGCATCTCGGTTCCTGCCGTGTCGGGATCGCTGAGCGCCGCCATCTCGGCGCTGCGGAACGCCGGGTTCGGCAACGTCAGCCCCGGATCCTGTCAGCAGGACGAGAACGCCGGCGGGGGCGAGCAGGCCACCGGTACGAACCCGGCCGCGGGCACCCTTGTCAACCGGAACACCGCGATCAGCGTCGACTACGTCAGCCGCAACTGCGGCGGTGGCGGCGGCGAGAGCCCCGCGCCCGATTCCGACAGCGACGGATAAGTGACGCACACCGTCACGCGGACGGCCCTCACCGCCTTCGGGGCGGTGGGGGCCGTCGGCGTCGCCACCGCCGTCTGGGGCGTCGCCGTCGAGCGCTACCTCTTCACCGTCCGCGAGCACACCCTGCCCCTCCTTCCCGCGGGCTCCCCCGACCTGCGGATCCTGCACGTGTCGGACGCCCACATGGCGCCGTGGCAACACCGGAAGCAGCAGTGGATGGCCGCGCTAGTCGACCTGCACCCGGACCTGGTGATCAACACCGGCGACAACCTGGGTCACGCCGACGGGCTCGTCGGCATCCGTCGGGCGTTCGCACCGCTCCGCGGAATCCCCGGCTTCTTCGTCCACGGGTCGAACGACCACGTCGCGCCGTCCCCCCGGAACCCGCTGAAGTACTTCACCGGCCCGTCGCGCCACCAGCCGAAGGCGGAGTCCATCGACGCCGACGCCCTCGACGCCTTCCTCGTCGATGACCTCGGCTGGACCGACCTCAACAACGCCGCGGGCGTCGTGGAGGCCGCCGGCATCCGGGTCGCGGGCTTCGGCGTCAGCGACGCGCACCGGCAGTGGGACCGACTGGACTCCCTCCCCGCGGCCATCACCGCGACGGACAGCACGGATGCCGCGCTGCACGTCGGCGTGACGCACGCGCCGTACCGGCGCGTGCTGGACCGCTTCCTAGACCTCGGAGCGGACGCGATCTTCGCCGGGCACACGCACGGCGGCCAGGTGCGCCTTCCGGGGTACGGGGCCCTCGTGGCGAACTGCGACATTCCGCTGCGCCAGGCGCGCGGTCTCAGCGCCTGGGAGCACGGCGGTCGGGCCGCGCCGCTGAACGTGAGTGCCGGACTCGGACACTCGATCTACGCCCCCGTGCGGTTCGCATGCCGGCCAGAGGCGAGTCTCCTCGTCCTCACCGCGCGCGGCTGAGCGCCCCTCCTCCCCACCTGCGGTGACCGGCGCCCCAGCGAGCGGTTATCCCCCGCGGCGCCCTCGGAGCGATCGGCGCACGTCGGCGGCGCCCACGATCGGAGCACGAACCGATCGAAAGGCCCCTCCCATGTCCGTCTCTTCGCTCCGCCGAGCGCGCCGGGCGCTCGCCCTGAGCATCGCCGCCGCCCTGGCCGCAGCCGCCCTCGTCTTCGCCGTCGCCCCGGCGGCCACCGCCGCGACCCAGGGTGCCGGGTTCGGCGCCTGGCAGCCGACGTCGACGCACGGGTGGCACGGGTCCATGCGCGTCGGCGACGTGCACACCTACTGCATCCTCCCGGGCATCCCGCTCCCCACGGGCACGACGAGCGACCACGGCGTGCGCACCGAGGCCGCCGGCCTCAGCCCGCAGCAGCTCACCGGCATCAATCTGCTCGTCACCCGCTACGGCCAGACCGAAGACCCGGTGCAGGCGGCGGCGGTCGGCTGGGCGGTCAAGGCGATCGCGGACTGGGAGACGACCCTTCGCACGTTCGGCTACCGCGGAGACTCGCTCGCGGGGGCGATCGACTGGACCTTCGCGCGTCTCGCACCGGCCCACAACGCCCGCGTGCAGGAGCTCGCGCTCGCCTACTACGCGGAAGGCAGCTCGGTCGCCGTCGGCGTGACGGATGCCGCGGGATCGGTGGTGTTCCTCCGTGACGACGCCGATCCCCTCGGTGGCGCCGTCCGCGTCGACGCCTCGACCCCGGACGCCCGCGGCACCCTGACCCTCACCGGTGCCGTCTTCGCCGACGACGGCACCATCGAGCGCCACGACGTCGTCCCCGGCGAGGAGTACGCGATCACCGTCGCACCGGCCGCCGAGACCACGCCCGGCCGTCCCCTCGACGTGTCGGCGCACGGGCGGTTCCGCGTCGACACCGTCGCCGCGGTCCGCCACTTCACCACTCCGGGCGGTCAGGACACCGCGGGTCCCGCGGGGCCGGTCGAGTTCGAGGTGTCCGGGCACGACACGACGCGGCATCCGCTGTTCTTCCCGACGATCTCCACGGTCGCCGCCGCCGCTGCGCTCCCCGGGGAGAGCTTCGTCGACGATGTGACCGTCGGGGGCGACCTCACCCACTGGCCGCGCACCGCGGAAGGCGATCGACTGCCCGTCCGCGCGCACGCGGCGGTCTACCTCCTGGACGCGGAACCGGGCGAGCCGTCGCCCGATGTCCCGGAGGGTGCGGTCCTCGCGGGAGAGCTGAGCCTCGAGACGCGAGGGGAAGGACCGACCCGCGTGGTCTCGAGCTGGACGATGGACACCCCCGGCTGGTACGTCGCGGTGTGGAGCATCACCCGGCAGGCGCAGTCGGCGGAGGTCGCGGCGCACCTCGCCGCCGACACTGTCTACACGGAGGCGTTCGCGTCGCCGACCCAGATCACCCGCGTGGAGAGTCCACCGCCGCCGGTCGAGACGGAGGAACCGGCCGCCCCCGACACGCCCGCGGAACCATCGGCGCCGCCGTCGACCGCACAGCTCGCAGAAACCGGAAGCGACCCCCGCGGCATCCGTGGAATCGCGGGGATCTCGGTGATCCTCCTCACCGCCGGCCTCACCGCGGCCGCCCTGGTGCAGCGTCGTCGGTTCGGAGATGCCGTTCCGATCAGGTAGGCTAGGGGGGTTGCCACGGGGTGTGGCGCAGCTTGGTAGCGCGCGTCGTTCGGGACGACGAGGCCGCAGGTTCAAATCCTGTCACCCCGACATACACTGTCTTCGACAGCAGTGAGGCTCCGGCTCCTTCCCCACACGGAAGGGGTCGGAGCCTCACTGCGTATCACGAACCGGACGGAAGCCTCATGACCCTCGCGCCCCGCCTCGTCGCGTTCGACCTCGACGACACCCTCGCCCCCAGCAAGAGCGCCATCGACCCGCGGATCGGCGACCTGCTGGTCGCCCTCGCCGAGCGGGTGGAGGTCGCGATCATCTCCGGCGGGCAGCTCGCCCAGTTCACCGCGCAGGTCGTGGACCGCCTCCCCGCGGCCGCGGACGACGTGCTGACCCGCCTGCACCTCCTCCCCACCTGCGGCACGCAGTACTACCGCCTCGTGAACGGTGACGTGACGACCGTGTACGCGCGCACACTCACCGACGACCAGAAGGAGCGCGCGCTCCGCGCGGTCGAGGAGCAGGCACGCCGGCTCGGGCTGTGGGAGTCCGACACGTGGGGCGACATCCTCGAGGATCGCGGATCGCAGATCACGTTCTCGGCGCTCGGCCAGAAGGCCCCGGTCGACGCGAAGGCCGCCTGGGACCCGACGGGTGAGAAGAAGAACGCGCTGCGCGCCGCCGTCGCCGAGCTCCTCCCCGACCTGGAAGTCCGTTCCGGCGGCTCGACCTCCGTCGACATCACCGAGCGGGGCATCGACAAGTCGTACGGCATGACGCGCCTGTCCGAGCAGACCGGCATCCCGCTCGACGACATGCTCTTCATCGGCGACCGCCTCGATCCGGCCGGCAACGACTATCCGGTCCTCGCGATGGGTGTGTCCTGCCACGCCGTCGACGGGTGGCAGGACACCGCGGCCTATCTCGAGCAGCTCATCCCGACGCTGCCCCTCCGCTGAGCCGAGGCCTCAGGCCTCCACCGCCGCCGTCGTCCCGCGCGGCACGAGACGGGTGAGCTGCGTCACGTGGCGCGGCTCCAGCTCTTCCAGCGAAGACACCCCGAGAAGTGTCATCGTCCGCTCGATCTCGGTGCGCAGGATCTCGATCGTGCGGTCCACCCCTGCGCGCCCGCCGGCCATGAGGCCGTAGAGGTATGCGCGCCCGATCAGGGTGAACTTCGCCCCCAGGGCGATCGAGGCGACGATGTCGGCGCCGTTCATGATCCCGGTGTCGACCATGACCGTCGCATCCCGCCCGACCTCGCGGACGACCTCCGGGAGCAGGTGGAACGGGATCGGCGCACGATCGAGCTGGCGCCCACCGTGGTTGGACAGGATGATGCCGTCCACGCCCCGATCGATGAGCCGCCGGGAATCCTCGACGTTCTGCACACCCTTGACGACGATCTTCCCCGGCCACATCTCGCGGATCACGTCGAGGTCGTCGTAGCTGATCGTCGGGTCCATCGCCGCATTGAGGAGTTCGCCGACGGTGCCGCCCGTGGTCGACAGCGATGCGAACTCGAGCTTCGGGGTGGTGAGGAAGTCGATCCACCACCAGGGGCGCGGGAGGGCGTTGAGGATCGTTCCGACCGTCAGCTGCGGCGGAATCGAGAATCCGTTGCGCTTGTCGCGCAGGCGCGCTCCCGCGATGGGGGTGTCCACGGTGAACTGCAGCGTGTCGAATCCCGCCTCCGCGGCGCGGCGGACGAGGCCGTAGCTGACGTCGCGGTCGCGCATGACGTAGAGCTGGAACCAGTTGCGCCCGTGGGGATTGGCACGTTTCACGTCTTCGATCGACGTCGTCCCGAGCGTCGACAACGTGAACGGAATGCCGGCAGCACCCGCGGCTCCCGCACCGGCGGACTCGCCCTCCGTCTGCATCAGGCGGGTGAATCCGGTCGGGGCGATGCCGAACGGCAGGGCGCTGCGCCCCCCGAGGATCTCGGTGGAGGTGTCCACGACGGCGGCGGGGCGCAGGATGTCGGGGTGGAACTCCACGTCCTGGAACGCCTGCCGGGCCCGGGCGAGCGAGAGCTCCCCCTCGGCCGCGCCGTCGGTGTAGTCGAACGCGGCCTTGGGGGTGCGTCGCTGCGCGATGCGGCGCAGGTCGGCGATGGTGAGCGCCGAATCCAATCGACGCTTGGTGGCGTTCAGCTCGGGCTTCTTGAACTGCATGAGCTCGAGCAGCTCAGCGGGCTGGGGCAGTTGGCGGCGAACCATGGTCGTTCCTTCGATCGTCGGGGTGGGGCGGGGTCACGCGGACGGCCGCGACAGGGCAGCCTGGGCGTAATACCCGGAGATGTGGTCGTGGATGAGGGTGCGGGCGGCGTCGGCGTCTCCGGCGTCGACCGCGGTGAGGATGGCGTGGTGCTCGGCGCGCAGCCGCCGCGCAGCGGCGTCCCAGTCGGCGATGCGCGTCGCGCCCGCCTGCACGTAGGACTCGATCGCCGTGCGCAGGCCCGCCATCATCGCGGTGATGACGACATTGCCGGACGCTTCGGCCATCGCGAGATGGAGCTGGGCGTCCAGCGCCAGGAACTCCTCGACGCTCAACGCGGGATCCTCCATCGCGGCGGCGACGGCGTGGGCAGCCGAGGTGTCGGACGAGGAAGCCGCGGCGAGCGCGGTGACGACCGCGGTCTCGAGCACCAGACGGGTGGTCACGACGTCATCGAGAGGGAACCCCTGCGCCGCCACCTGCAGGCGGAGAAGTGCCGACATCCCCCCGCGGGGGGTGGCGATGATGATCGCGCCCGAACTCGGTCCGGATCCCGTCCCGGTCCGGATGAGCCCCATGACTTCGAGCACCCGGAGCGCTTCGCGCACGCTCGAGCGACCGACGCCGAGGGTCGAGGCGAGCTCGCGCTCGGGCGGGAGATGGTCTCCGGGCTTCAGGCGCTGCTCCAGCAGGTCGGCCTCGATCGACTCGAGAACGACCCGCCACGCGCGTGCGGGTGACGCAGGCGGCATCCTTGCTCCTCCGTATTGTGGTCGGACCACAGTACCGGGTGGTCAGACCACAGAGCAACCCCGTGAAGCGATGATGTGTCGCCGTGCGATGCCGGTCAGGCCGAGGCGAATCCGCGGGGATTCTGAGACTGCCACCGCCAGGCATCCCTCGCGGCGTCATCGATGCCGTACTGCGCCTTCCACCCCAGCACCGTCCGCGCCTTGGCGGGATCGCAGTACGTTGCGGCGACATCTCCCGCGCGACGCGGGAGCACCGCCTTGGGAAGCTCGCGACCGGCGGCCTTCTCGAACGCCGCGATCAGCTGGTAGACGCTGACCGGCGTGCCGGTGCCGAGATTGAACACCTCGTAGCCCGGCTGCGCCTGCTCGAGGGCCGCGACGTGGCCGGCGGCGAGGTCGACGATGTGGATGTAATCGCGCAGGCCCGTGCCGTCCGGGGTGTCGTAGTCGTCGCCGAAGATCCCGACGCGATCGAGATCACCGATCGCCACCCGCTGGACGTAGGGCATGAGGTTGTTGGGGATCCCCGCGGGATCCTCGCCGATGAGCCCGCTCGGGTGGGCGCCGACCGGGTTGAAGTAGCGCAGCACCGTCACCGCGAGGTCCGGCTGCACGCGGGCGAGGTCCTCGAGGACGACCTCGTTCATGCGCTTGGACTTGCTGTAGGGATTGGAGAGGTCGACGCTCGTGGTCGACTCCTCGGTGAACGGCAGGTCGGCGGGGTCGGAGTACACCGTGCCGGTGCTGGAGAAGAGGAACGAGCGGATGCCGCGCTCGAGGCCGACGCGCAGGAGCGCGAAGGTCGTGTCGAGGTTGTTGGCGTAGTAGTCCAGCGGCTTCTGCATGGACTCCCCCACCGCCTTGTAGGCGGCCAGGTGCACGATCGCGTCGAAGGGGCCGTGGGCGTCGAACACGCCCGCCACGACCGCGTCGTCGGACGCGTCGCCGACGACGAGCGGAGCCGCCTTGCCGGTGATCTGCGCGATCCTGTCCGCGGCGAGCGCGGAGGTGTTGGAGAGATCGTCC
The DNA here is from genome assembly GCF_021654035.1 of Microbacterium aurantiacum. Classification (GTDB taxonomy): domain Bacteria; phylum Actinomycetota; class Actinomycetes; order Actinomycetales; family Microbacteriaceae; genus Microbacterium; species Microbacterium aurantiacum. Next base: position 965,175 of record NZ_JAJPDW010000001.1, on the reverse strand, counting down.
AGGAGGACCGCGTCGTGACCAGCATCGAGGAGGGCGACCGCGGTGTGGGCGCCGACATAGCCGGCTCCGCCGGCGAGGAGAACACGCATACCTCCAGCCTAGCGATCACGCGCGCTCAGCCCAGGTGCCCTCCGGACTCCCGCAGATAGCAGTCGGCGCACATCGACTCGTAGGTGACGCGGTCGGCGGAGAGCTCGTCGATCGCGACCTGGTCGCCGTCGAACACGAAACGCCCGCCCACGAGGCGGGCATTGAAGAGCGCCTTACTGCCGCACCGGCAGATGGTCTTCAGCTCCTCCAGCGTGTGCGCGAGCTCGAGCAGTCGCCGCGAACCCGGGAACGCCTGCGTCTGGAAGTCGGTGCGGATGCCGTAGGCCAGCGCCGGCACTCCGTCCTCCACGACGATGCGGAGGAGGTCGTCCACCTGCTCGCGCGTGAGGAACTGCGCCTCGTCGATGAGCAGGCACGCAACGTCCGGCGTGGCGCCGGTGGCGGCGGACTCGGGGATGAGGGCGTCCTCGAGTCGCGCGCGCACCCGCGCCCGATGCTCGCGGAAGAGGGCACGGAGGTCGTCCTCAGGGCGGATGAGGAAATCCACCGTGCGACTCACCCCGAGACGGCTGGCGATCTGATCGGCCGCCTTGGTGTCGATCTCCGGCTTCGCGAGGAGCACGTGCTGACCGCGTTCCTCGTAGTTGTAGGCGGCCTGGAGGAGAGAGGTCGACTTGCCGGAGTTCATCGCTCCGTAGCGGAAGTAGAGCTTGGCCACCGGAGAAGTCTATGGTCCGCACGCCGCAGGCCCCCGCCCCGCCGAAGCGGAGACGGGGGCCTGCGGCCGGGTGGGTCTATCAGCGCGGTGTCGTGCAGGAGAACGCGGCATACGACGTCGCGGTCGTCTTCCCCTCGACCGTGACGAGGGCCTCGCCTGCGGGGATCGCGGCCTGACGCGCGGTGAAGGCGTACGACGCCGCCTTGCCGGGAGCGATCGTCACCGTCCGCGACCCGAAGGCCGTGGACACCTGGGCGGTCGCGGCCGCGTCGGAGACGTTGCGCAGCGTCGCGCTGACCAGGACCTTGCCGGCGAGGCAGCGCGTCGCGACGGTGACCTCGATCGGAGCGGACGCGGTGACGGTGACCGTCGCCTCGACCGGCATCCGCGAGGCGTCCTGCGCCACGCCGCGCACGGTGAACGTGCCCGCCTCGGCGTAGTCGGCCGCGTCGATGCCGTCCCACTCGACGGCGACCGTCTCGGTCGAGCCGTCCGCCTTGTTCAGCGTCGCCTGGGGCAGGACCGGAGCGGTTCCCGCCTCTGTCTCCACCGCGATGGCGTCGACCGACGCCACGGCGATGTCGGGTGCGTACTCCTCGAGGACCTTCTGGTACTCGGCGCGGGTGACCGGGATGATCGTGCCGTGCCGGGGCTTGCCGCCGTCGCTGTTCTGCGGCAGGTTCTCCCGCAGCTTCGCACCCAGCGGCTGCCAGGAGTCACCGTCGGCGAGGTCGTCGGACCCGAACGGGATGTAGTAGTTCGGACCCCCGTGGTACGACGGCTGGTCGATGAAGAGGAACCAGTCGAAGCCGTTGACGTCTCCCGGGTTGGACGGGAAGATGCTCGGTCCCTCGCCCTGGTTGTAGGTTCCGCCGGGCTCGCCGTTCGGCAGGCCCGAGGCCACCCGCTCCTTGATGAGCGTCCACTGGTCCGCCGCTCCGGAGGTGCCGGGGAGACTGCCGGAGACGGATGCCGTGAGGTTCGTCGACTTCTCCAGGCGGATCGTCATGGACGCCTCGTCCTTGGTGAAGCGGTAGTACGTGTCACCGATCTGCGCGACCGTGGAGTCGATCATGCCGAGGCCGTTGCCGCGGCGGACATTGATCCAGGGCTTGGCCTCCGAGAACGTCACGAAGTCATCGGTCGTGGCGTACATCATCTGGTTGTAGGTGACGTCGGAACGGTCGGCGGGGTTCGCGGTCGGGTACATGTTCGAGGCCCAGAACACCACGTAGGTGTCCAGATCCTCGTCCCAATACGCCTCGGGCGCCCAGGTGTTGCCGGCGAAGTCGGACGACACCTTCACGTGACGCTGCTCGGACCAGTTCACCAGGTCGTTGGACTCCCACACCTCGATGTGGGTGGACCCGGAGATCTGCGCGGTGCGGAACCCGCCGGGCAGCCCGTCGATCTTCAGATCGGTGGCGAGCATGTAGAAGCGGTCGCCCTCAGGCGAACGGATGATGAACGGGTCGCGCAGACCCTGTGTTCCCAGCGTCGAGGAGAACAGGGGCTCGCCGTCGTTGAGGGTGTTCCAGGCCAGGGCGTCGTTGCCGCGCGAGGCCGCGAGGCTGATCTGCTCGGCTCCGGCGCCCTCGCCGGTGAAGAAGGCCCACACGTACGCCTCGTTCGCGCCGCCGGCGGCCGGCATCGGCTGCACGCGGACGCGGAACTCGCGCGTCGAGGAGGCGGATCCCGACGTGGCGGTCGCCACGAGGACGACCTCGGCGGCGTCCGAGCCGGCTGCGGGACGTGAGACCTCGACGGTGGTCGCGGTGTCGCGCACCCCGGTCCGGAGCGCGGCGTACGCGTCGCCCTCCGCGACGTTCCAGGAGATCGTCGAGCCGAGCGCACCCCGCGTGGACACCGAGAAGTTGGTGCGGATGTCGTCAGGCTGGGCGATGGACAGCTCAGCGAGATCGGCGTCGACCTTCTCCTGGTCCGACAGCTCCGCGGGGACCGTCACCGTGTAGGTGCGGGTCGGCGCATCCGGTCCGGATCCGAAGGTCGCGGTCAGGGTGACCTGGGCGTCCGATGCCCCGGCGACGGGACGGGTCACCGTCGCCGTTCCGCCGGAGATCGCCACTGCGGCGTCGTCCGACGCCCACGCCACGGCGATGCCGTAGGAGGTGGTCGGGACGGTGAAGTCCGCCTCGGCACGCTCCGGAACCGACACCGCCGCGACGGCGCGGTCCACGGCCTCGGACTGGTACATCGCGGCGACGTCGGTCGCGCTCATGGCGCTGCCGTACACGGCGAAGTCGTCGACGTCGCCGGCCCAGTGCGGGTCGTTGTAGGTCGAGCGGGCGAGGTAGGCCACGACCTGGCTGCCGAAGGAGGACACGTCGCGGGCGATCGTGCTCGTGACGACGGGCTGACCGTTGAGGTAGCTGCGCAGCTGGCCGGAAGTGCCGTCGATGACGGTGGTGTACAGGTTCATGCCCTGCGGGGTCCGCACCCCGGAGCTGGGAGCGGCGGTCGAGCCCGCACCGATCTCCGTCGACCACGGCGCCCCGGCGTTGACCGCGTTGGTGATGACCGACTTGACATAGCCGTTGGGGTTGCTGGGGTTCAGCAGCCAGTACCCGCTGGAGAACGACGCCCCCTGGGCGACCGGGGCCCCGATGAAGGCGGCGGCGACGTTTCCGGGACCGGAACGGGGCGAGAGCCAGGTCGAGATGGTGAGGTCCTTCTGGCCGACGAGGTCGGCGGTCGGGATCTCGAGATACGCGGACGTCGAGCGCGATCCTCCGGGGAGGCTGAGGATGCCGTCCCGCACCTCGCCGCCGCTCTGGCGGAGCGTCGCGTCGTTGCCGTTGCCGGAGACGTCGGAGACGACCCCTCCGCTCGCGGCATCGAAGGTGTAGTGGATGATCGGGTCTGATCCGACATCGGCGTGGGCACCGGAGACCGGCACCACGAGCGCGGCGAGGAGCGTGCCGGCGGCCGCCAGCATCGATGTCCTCTTCAACCGACGCGTGCGCGTCATCGCGACTTCCTTCCTCACGTCGGCAGCGACGTGGGCGTCTGGGCTTCCACTGCTGTTAGCGGAAACAATCGGGCGATGAAACTCTGCCAGAGAGGTCACCGCGCCGTCAAGACGTCGGGGCCGAGACGCGCGTCAGGCCCGGAGCGCGAGGGTCTGCGCGGTCTCCTCGAGGACGTCGGCCGCGGCATCCGGGCGCGAGTTGAGCGTGGACCCGTAGCTCGGAATCAGGTTCCGCAGCTCCGGCTCCCACTCGGCGATACGGTCCGGGAAGCAGGTCTTCAGCAGGCCGAGCATGATCGAGACGGCGGTCGAGGCGCCCGGGGAGGCACCCAGGAGTCCCGCGATCGATCCGTCGGCACCCGTGACGACCTCGGTGCCGAACTGGAGGACACCGATCTTCTTCGGGTCCTTCTTCATCACCTGCGCGCGCTGCCCGGCATCCAGCAGCTCCCAGTCCTCGTCCTTCGCCGAGGGCATGAAGTCGCGGAGGCTGTCGACCTTCTTGCCGTGATCCTTCAGCAGCTCGCTGACGAGGTACTTGATGAGACCGGGGTTGTCCGCGGCCACCTTCAGCATCGGGAGGATGTTCCCCGGGCGCACCTGCGTGACGATATCGAGCATCGATCCGTTCTTCAGGAACTTCGGGCTGAACGTCGCGAACGGGCCGAAGAGCAGGGAGGCCTGACCATCGACCACGCGGGTGTCCAGGTGGGGCACCGACATCGGCGGCGCACCGACGGATGCCTGCGAGTAGACCTTCGCCTTGTGCTTCGCGACGAGGTCGGGGTTGTCGGTCTTGAGCCACTGACCGCCGATGGGGAAGACGCCGTAGCCGGAGATCTCGGGGATGCGCGACCGCTGGAGGAGCTTGAGCGCCCATCCACCGGCACCGACGAAGACGAAGCGCGCGCGGATCTCGCCCGGGGTGCGCCCGACCGTGCGGCGGTACCCGACACGCCAGGTCCCGTCCTTGAGACGCTTGAGCTTGCGGACCTCGGTGTTGATGCGCACGTCGGCGCCGTTCTCGGCGAGCGCCGCGAACAGCTGGCGCGTCAGCGCACCGAAGTCGACATCCGTCCCCGCGGGGACACGGGTCGCGGCGAACGGCTCGCCGACGCGGCGCTGGTGCATCAGCAGCGGCGCCCACTGGTTGATGACGCGGGAATCCTCCGAGTACTCGATCCCGGCGAACAGCGGCTCCTTCTTCAGCACCTCGTAGCGCTTGCGGAGGAAGGCGACGTCCTTCTCCCCGCGGACGAAGGTCATGTGGGGAGTGGCGTTGATGAAGGTGGACGGGGCGTCGAGCACGCCGTCGTCGACGAGCGACGACCAGAACTGACGGCTCTGCTGGAACTGCTCGTTGATCGAGATCGCCTTGGCCGGGTCCATGGATCCGTCGGCGCCCTCGGGCATGTAGTTCAGCTCGCAGAGCGCCGCGTGGCCGGTGCCGGCGTTGTTCCACGCGTTGGAGCTCTCCAGCGCGACGTCGTGCAGACGCTCGAACACCGCGATCTTCCACGTGGGCTGAAGACGCGCCAGCATCGTGCCGAGCGTCGCGCTCATGATCCCGCCGCCGATCAGCAGGACATCGACCGTCCCCGCGGGCAGGGAGCTGTCGTCGGGGTGGGTCAGAGCGTCGGAGGGCGTTTCGGTCACCGTTCGATTCTAGGCGCGCGCGCCGAGCCGCGCCGCGACGACCTCCGCGATCTGCACGGCGTTGAGGGCCGCGCCCTTGCGGAGGTTGTCGTTGGAGATGAACAGCGCCAGGCCCCGCCCCTCGGGAGCGGCCTGGTCGGCGCGGATGCGACCCACGAAGCTCGGGTCCTTGCCCGCGGCGTGCAGCGGCGTGGGGACGTCGGCCAGGGAGACGCCGGGGGCGTCGGCGAGGATCTCGCGCGCGCGCTCGGGGGTGATCTCGCGGGCGAACTCCGCGTTGATCGACAGCGAGTGGCCGGTGAAGACCGGAACGCGCACGCAGGTGCCCGACACGCGCAGCTCGGGACGCTCGAGGATCTTGCGGCTCTCGTTGCGGAGCTTCTTCTCCTCGTCGGTCTCCTCCCACCCGTCGTCGACGATCGACCCGGCGAGCGGGATGACGTCGAACGCGATCGGGGCGACGTACTTCTCCGGCTGGGGGAAATCGACCGCGGAGCCGTCGTGGACCAGGCGCAGCGTGTCACCCTGGGCCAGCACGCCCTCGACCTGGCCGAGGAGCTCCTGCGCCCCGGCGAGGCCCGAGCCCGACACCGCCTGGTAGGTGGAGACGACGAGGCGCTCGAGGCCCGCCTCCGCGTCGAGGACCTTCAGCACCGGCATCGCGGCCATGGTGGTGCAGTTCGGGTTGGCGATGATGCCCTTGCGCGCCTCGTCGATCGCGTGGGGGTTGACCTCGCTGACCACCAGGGGGACGTCCGGATCCATGCGCCAGGCGCTGGAGTTGTCGATGACGACCGCACCCGCCTCCGCGAACCGCGGCGCGTGCGCCCGACTGCCGGTGGCCCCGGCGGAGAAGAGGGCGATGTCGATGCCCGCGGGATCCGCGGTGGCGACGTCCTCGATCATGATGGCGTGACCGCGGAAGTCCACGGACGTGCCGGCGGAGCGTGCCGTGGCGAACAGACGCAGCTCACCCAGAGGGAAGTCGCGCTCGACGAGGATCTCGCGCATGACGGTGCCGACCTGGCCGGTGGCGCCGACGACGGCGACGGAGAGTCCTGAGTCTGCGATGCGGGTCATGACGGATACCTCGGGTGTTCTGGGAGCGGAGCCCACAGCCTATCGGCGGCTGCGGGCGGGTGAAGGAGGGAGGGTCAGCGGCCGGAGCCGGCGTACACGGTGGCGTCGACGTCGCCGTCCAGACCGTAGGCGGTGTGCACGACGCGCGCCGCCTCGGCGAGGTCGTCGCCGCGCACGACGACGGAGATGCGGATCTCGGACGTCGAGATCATCTCGATGTTGACGCCCGAGACACTGAGCGCCTCGAAGAGCGTCGCCGACACACCGGAGTGGGTGCGCATGCCGGCGCCGACGACGGAGAGCTTGCCGATCTGGTCGTCGTGCACGAGGCTGTCGAACCCGATCTCGGATCGGACCGCGTCGAGCGCCTTCAGCGCCGCCGCGGAATCCGACTTCGGGAGGGTGAAGGAGATGTCGGTGCGTCCGGTCGCCGCGGCGGAGACGTTCTGGACGATCATGTCGACGTTCGCGCCCGATCGCGCGACGACCTTGAAGATCTCCGCAGCCTTTCCGGGGACGTCGGGGACCCCGATGACGGTGATCTTTGCCTGGCTCAGGTCGGTGGCGACCCCGGCGACGATCGGCTCTTCCATCTTCTCTCCCTCTTCCCCGTCGGGGATGCTCATCCCCGCGCCCAACACATAGGTTCCGGTGCTGGAACTGAACGTCGATCGCGCGTGGATGAGCACGCCGTGACGGCGCGCGTACTCCACGGCGCGGATGTAGAGCACCTTCGCGCCGTTCGCGGCGAGCTCCAGCATCTCCTCCGCCGAGACGATCGGCAGCTTCCGCGCCTTCGGCACGACGCGCGGATCCGCGGTGAAGATGCCGTCGACGTCGCTGTAGATCTCGCAGACGTCCGCGTCGAGAGCGGCGGCGAGTGCCACCGCGGTGGTGTCCGAGCCACCACGACCGAGCGTGGTGATGTCGCGGGTGTCGCGGTTGAATCCCTGGAAGCCGGCGACGATGACGACGGCGCCCTCGTCGAGCGCCTCGCGCAGACGGATCGGGGTGACGTCGACGATCCGTGCGGACCCGTGGTCGGCGGTCGTGATCATGCCGGCCTGCGAGCCGGTGAAGGACCGCGCCTCGAAGCCCATCGAGTGGATCGCCATCGCCAGGAGCGCCATCGAGATGCGCTCACCACTGGAGAGCAGCATGTCGAGCTCCCGCGGCGCGGGAATCGGCGCGACCTCCGCGGCCAGTTCGAGCAGCTCGTCGGTGGTGTCACCCATCGCGCTGACCGCCACGACGACGTCGTGACCGGCGCGGCGGGCGTCGACGATGCGCTTGGCGACCCGCTTGATGCTCTCCGCGTCGGCGACGGAGGAACCGCCGTACTTCTGCACGATCAAGGCCACGGTGTAACTCCTGGGAACGCCGCGAAGCGGCACGGGTGCGGGGCGGGCGCAGACGGATGCCGCGCCCGACGGTCCATCATACGGACCCCGCGGATGCGCGACCCGGCATGTGACGGCGGCCCGCCGGTTCCCGTCCGCGTCCATGACTACGATCGAGGAGGCCCGCCGGGCGTGGTCGGCCTCAGGAAGTGTGGAGGCGATGGAACGACGTCGGCGGAGGGTGCTGCCCTCACTCGGAAACCTCGTGCGGTCGACGGGATCGGCCTCCGATCTCACCGAGACCATCCCGGTCATCGACGACGCGCTCGCGGTGCGGATCCTCGACCTCGCGGTGCGCATCGGCGAGACGATGCTGGTCACCGGGGCCACGGCCAGCGACGTCACCCTCACGATCGTGCGCGTCGGGAGGACGTACGGACTCGATCCGGTGCACGTGGACGTCACCTACAACTCGATCACGGCGGCGTACCACCGCAGCGGCGCCCCCCGCCCCATCACGATCCTGCGGGTCGTGCGCGGCGCCGTCCCTGACCACGAGAAGCTGCAGCGCCTCCAGGCGCTGGTCACCGAGGTGCGGTCGGGGCTCGACCTCGATACCGCCGTCGCGCGGTTCCGAGACATCCGCCGCGCGCCCTTCGCCTACCGCCCTCTCATCGTCATCGGCGCTCAGGCACTGCTGGCGGTCGGGGTGGCGGTGATGTTCGGCGTCTCGTGGCTCGCCATCGCCCTGGCGTTCTTCGCAGCGGCGCTCGCGGCTCTCACGCAGCACCTCCTCACCAAGGCCAGCGTGCCCTTCTTCTTCAGTCAGATCGCGGGGGCGTTCGTGCTCACCCTCGTGGCGGCGCTGTCCCCGCTGCTCGAGATGACCGGGTGGGATGCGGCCCAGGGCGTGCGTCCGTCGGTGATCGTCGCCTCGGGCGTGGTGCTCATGCTCGCCGGCCTCACCGTGGTGGGCGCGGCGCAGGACGCGATCGACGGCTTCGCACTCACCGCCACCGGTCGGATCCTGGAGCTCACGATCCAGACCCTCGGCGTCGTGGTCGGCATCCTCGCGGGCCTCGAGACCGCCCGCGTACTCGGACTCGGGGTCGACCCGCCCGATGACGTCCTGCCGTTCGGCCCGATCCCCCTGCAGTTCTTCGGGGCGGCACTGATCGCCGTGGCCGTGGCGGTCTACAACGGCGCCGGGGCCCGCATCATCGTGGTCAGCGCCCTCCTGAGCCTCGTGGCCTGGCTCGGCTATCTGGTCGCCTCGTCGACGGGCCTCGACGTCGCCGCGGCGAGCGGGATCGGCGCGTTCATGGGGAGCTTCGTCGGCATCGTGCTCGCGTACCGCCTCCACGTTCCGTCGGTCGCCATCACCACGGCCGCCATCCTCCCCATGGTGCCGGGAGCGGCGGTCTTCCGCGGCCTGCTCAGCATCGTCGAATCGGGCGGCTCCGCCGAGCTGCTGCTCCAGGGGTTCAGCACGCTCGCTGTCGCCGCGACCGTCGGCATCAGCCTGGCCGTGGGCGCGTCGCTCGGCATCTACATCGGCCAGCCCGTCCGGGAATCGCTGTCGAGCGTCGCCCGGGCGCGCGCGCACGTGCGTCGGTGGCGGAAGCCGGACTAGACCGAGCGGCGGCCCTCGAAGGCCCGCCCGAGCGTGACCTCGTCGGCGTACTCGAGGTCGCCGCCGACGGGGAGACCGGAGGCCAGCCGGGTCACCCGGATCTCCAGCGTGTGCAGCAGCCGCGACAGATAGGTCGCCGTCGCCTCCCCCTCCAGGTTGGGGTTGGTCGCCAGGATCACTTCCTGCACGGTCCCGTCGGCGAGGCGCTGCATCAGGGGGGCGATGCGCAGATCGTCGGGGCCGATGCCCGCGATCGGGCTGATCGCTCCGCCGAGGACGTGGTACAGCCCGCGGAACTCGCGCGTGCGCTCGATCGCCGCGACGTCCTTGGCGTCCTCGACCACGCAGATGAGGGTCTGATTGCGCCGCGGATCGCGGCAGATCGCGCAGCGCGGCTGCTCCGAGACGTTGCCGCAGATGTCGCAGAAGCGCACGCGTTCGCGTACATCGACGAGGAGCTGCGCGAGATGGGAGACGTCGAACTGCGGCGTCTGGAGGATGTGGAACGCGATGCGCTGCGCCGACTTCGGCCCGATCCCGGGAAGCCGGCCGAATTCGTCGATGAGGTCCTGGACGATGCCCTCGTACATGATCAGCTGAACCTCGTCGGCGGCTCGTAGGGCTCTTCGCGCACGAACGTCGCGCCGAGCACCTGGCGGACCACGGCTTCTCCGTACCGCTCTACACCGTCGGAGCGCGGCGCGGCCCGGTGGGTCACGGTCGGGGCGGGCGGAACGACCACCGGGTGCACGTCGACGTCGGCGGGCGCGTCGAGGTCGTCCTCTTCCTCGCGGGCGGTCTCGGCGACCACCGGGTCGGTGTCCGCGGGCACCTCCCCCGCGGGGGCGAGGGTGGCCACGCGGGCCGGAGCGCGGGTCGCAGCGATGTCTTCGGGCTCCTCGTCGACGGGGAACTGCGCCGGCGGGATCGAGGCGCTCGGCCCCGGGTCCGGCGGCGGAGCGTCGTCATCGGACGGGATCGGCGCCACCGCCCAATCGGTCACCGGCGCGGCGGATGCCGGTGCGGGCGTCGTGTTCGCCCGGGCCCCTCCCCCGCGCGCCGGGCGGTCCGCATCGCGTCGGGCGTCCGGGCCGCCGGTGGGCGCGGTCGTTCCGTCCGGTCCGTGCTGCGGCGCGTCGGAGACCGCGGCGTCGTGGCGGGCGAGGTACTTCACCCGGACACCGAGGACGGCGAGGATGGCCTGGCGGAGGTCTTCGCTCGGGCCCTTGCCCGCCTGCAGCTGTTTGAACTTCGCCACATCGCCCGCGCTGGTGAACGACAGGCTGAGCACCTCATCCGCGTACGCCAGCACGGTCGCACCCGCGGCGAGCAGCCAGGACGAACGGCTGATCTTCTCGAGACGACCGAGGATGTCGGGCCACGCCGCACGGACGCGCTCCACGGTCACGGGCCCTGCGGGCGGAGCCGGCTCCGGCTCGGGCGCCGGAGGCGCGACCGCGGCGGACGGCGCGACCGCGGGTGCCGACGCGGGCGATGCCGACGGCGACGCGGAGACCGCCTCGACCGCCGGGGGAACGGGGGCGGAGGCGCCCGGCGGGCGCGGCGCCTCGGCCCGCGGTGCGGCGGGCGCGGATGCCGGCACCGCGGCCGCGGTCCCCGCGGGTGCGACGGCCCCGCCGCCGCGCGCGAGGACGCGGGCGACCATGAGCTCGAGCTGCAGCCGCGGCGAGGTGGCACCGGTCATGTCGTCGAGCGTCGCGATCACGAGGTCGGCGACCGCCGAGAGGCGGGCCGTCCCGAAGGACCCCGCCTGTTTCGTCATGCGGGCCAGGTCGTCGTCGGACACTCCGCGCAACACCGCCGCGGCGCCGTCGCCTGTGGCGGAGACCACGATGAGGTCGCGCAGTCGCTCGAGGAGGTCGTCGACGAAGCGCCGCGGGTCCTGGCCGGTCTGGACGACGCGGTCGATCGCGGCGAAGGCCGCGGCGGCGTCCTGCACCGCGAACGCGTCGACCACCTCGTCGAGGAGTTCCGCGTGGGTGTAGCCGAGGAGGGCCACCGCGCGCGCGTAGGCGACGTGCTCGGCATCGGACCCCGCGATCAGCTGGTCCAGGAGCGAGAGGGTGTCGCGCGGCGACCCGCCGCCGGCGCGAACGACGAGCGGGAGCACTCCCGGGTCGACCCGCACGCCCTCTTGGGTGCAGAGCTCTTCGACGTAGGCGAGCATCGCCGCCGGCGGGACGAGCCGGAACGGGTAATGGTGCGTCCGGGAGCGGATCGTGCCGATGACCTTCTCGGGCTCGGTCGTGGCGAAGATGAACTTCACGTGATCGGGCGGCTCTTCGACCAGCTTCAGCAGCGCGTTGAACCCCTGCGGGGTCACCATGTGCGCCTCGTCGAGGATGAAGATCTTGAACCGGTCGCGGGCGGGTGCGAACACCGCGCGCTCGCGCAGGTCGCGGGCGTCATCGACGCCGTTATGGGAGGCCGCGTCGATCTCGACGACGTCGAGGGATCCGCCTCCGCCGCGACCGAGCTCCACACAGCTGTCGCATCGGCCGCACGGGGTGTCGGTCGGTCCTTCGGCGCAGTTCAGGCAGCGTGCGAGGATCCGCGCAGACGTGGTCTTGCCGCACCCGCGCGGACCCGAGAAGAGATACGCGTGCCCGACGCGATCGCCGCGCAGCGCGGTCATGAGCGGATCGGTCACCTGGGACTGCCCGATCATCTCGCCGAACGCTTCGGGGCGGTAGCGACGGTAAAGGGCGGTGGTCACCCCCACAGCCTACGGCGTGCCTGCGACATCGCCACCGGGGTCACGTGTCCAGCCCGACGGCGACCTCACCCGCCGCATCGACGACCGGGATGGTGGTGGTCACCGTGGGAACGGACGCCGAGAGGATGCTGCCGTCCTCGCGCCGCGCGTCGGCCAGCTCCTTCAGCGACGGCCGCCCCGGGATGACCGGCCCCTGGTCCTCCAGCGGCACCACGACCTCGTCGTTCGGGCCGATGACGTAGCCGACGCCGCGCACGGTGAACCCGAGCGGGTCGCCGTCGCCGGCGCGCAGGCGCAGCGCGTCGCGCGTGACGGTGACCTCCAGCCGCGTCCCGTGCCAGTGCAGGGTGAAGGCGAGTTCAGGCCAATCGGCGGGCAGACGCGGATCGAAGGAGAGCTCGCCGAAGTGGTCGCGCATCCCGCCGAATCCGCACACGAGAGCCGTCCACACCCCGCCCGCCGAGGCGACGTGCACCCCGTCCGCGGCGTTGTGGTGGAGGTCGGCGAGGTCGACGAAGATCGACTGGCGGAAGTACTCCAGCGCAAGGTCCTGATAGCCGACCTCGGCGGCGAGGATCGACTGCACCACCGCCGACAGCGTCGAGTCGCCCGTGGTCAGCGGGTCGTAGTACTCGAAGTCGGCGAGCTTGTCCTCGGGCGAGAAGTGGTTGCCCTGCAGGAACAGCGCGAGCACCACGTCGGCCTGCTTGAGGACCTGGTAGCGGTAGATGACGAGCGGGTGGAAGTGCAGCAGGAGCGGCCGCTTCTCGGGTGGCGTGTTCTCCAGATCCCAGATCTCGCGCTCGAGGAAGACGTGATCCTGCGGATGGATGCCGAGGGCCGGACTGAAGGGGATGTGCATGGCCTCGGCCGCACGCTCCCAGTCGTCCTCCTCCCCCGGTTCGAGCCCGAGACGGTCGACCATCACGCGGTAGACCTCGCCGTCGCGCTCGGCCATCTCGCGCACCGTGCGCGCGGCGAAGCGGAGGTTGAAGCGCGCCATCACGTTGGTGAACAGGTTGTCGTTGACCACCGTGGTGTACTCGTCGGGTCCGGTGACACCGTGGATGTGGAAGCTCTCCTCTCCCGTGTCGTCGCGGCGCCAGAAGCCGAGCGTCGTCCACAGCCGCGCGGTCTCGACCGCGATGTCCACGCCTTCGCGGTGCAGGAACTCCTCGTCGCCGGTCGCGCGCACGTACTTCGCCAGGGCGAAGCTGACGTCGGCGTTGATGTGGTACTGCGCGGTGCCGGCGGCGTAGTAGGCGGAGGCCTCCTCGCCGTTGATGGTCCGCCACGGGAAGAGGGCTCCCGCCTCGTTCAGCTGATACGCGCGCTTGCGTGCCGCCGGGAGCATCAGGTACCGCATCCGCAGGGCGTTCCGCGCCCACTGCGGCGTCGTGTACGCCAGGAACGGGAGGACGTAGATCTCGGTGTCCCAGAAGTAGTGCCCCGAGTACCCGGACCCGGTCATCCCCTTGGCGGGCACGCCCTGTCCGTCCGCGCGCGCGGAGGCCTGCGCGAGCTGGAACAGGCACCAGCGCGTGGCCTGCTGCAGGTCGTCGTGACCGCCGATGCGCACGTCAGAGCGCTCCCAGAACGCCGCCATCCAGGCGCGCTGCTCGGCGACGATGCCGTCGATCCCGACCCGCAGCGCCCGGTCGATGGTGCGGCGCCCCCGGTCGACGAGCTCGCGCGCCGGCACGCCGCGGGAGGTGTGGTAGGCCACGAGCTTGGTGACCCGCGTGGGGACTCCGGCCTTCGCGTCGACCCGGAAGACGTTCTTGGCGATGTCCGGTTCGATGAGCCGGCGCGCCTCGACCTCGTTCTCGGTGTCCAGGACGTGATCGGCGACGACGGAGATCGACATGCCCGACTCGGTCGCCTCGTACGCCAGCGCGGAGCGGTCGCCGTCCTGCCAGTACTCCTGCGGCTGCAGGACGCGTTCGCTGATGCGTTCGGCCTTGCGCGGATCAAACCCGGCCTTCTTCGGCGCCGACGGAGTGCCTCCGTACACGTCCTCGCCGTCCTGACGGTTGATGAGCTGGCTGCTGACGGTCACCGGCGCATCGGCGTTGAGGACGGTGACCTCCACGCTCATGAGTGCGAGGTGCTTCTCGTCGAACGAGATGAGCCGTTCGAAGTCGATCAGGACGTCCTTGCCGGATGGCGTCATCCAACGGATGCGGCGCGTGAGGATGCCGTTGCGCATGTCCAGAACGCGCTCGTACTCACGCACGTCGGCCACATCCAGCGAGAGCGGCTCGTCGTCGACATACACCCGCAGCACCTTGGCGTCGGGGGCGTTGATGATCGTCTGGCCGACCTCGGCGAAGCCGTACGCCTGCTCGGCATGACGGATGGTGAAGGTCTCGTGGAACCCGTTGATGAACGTCCCGTGCTCCTGCGCGAAGCGCCCCTCGGGGTGGTTGCCCCGCATGCCGAGGTAGCCGTTGCCGAGGGCGAAGAGGGTCTCGGTGACCCCGACGTCGTCGAGGCGGAAGGAGGTCTCGACCAGGCGCCACGGGTCGACGGGGAAGCGATCGCGGTCGATCATGCGACGAACTCCTCGAGGTCGGTCACCACGACGTGCGCACCGGCCGCGCGCAGGTCGTCCGCACCCACCCCGCGGTCCACGCCCACCACGAGCGCGAACCCGCCGGCGGCGGCCGAGAGGACGCCGCTGAGGGCGTCCTCCACGGCGGCGCTGCGGGCGGGATCGACACCCAGCATCCGGGCGGCTTCGACGAAGACGTCCGGCGCGGGCTTCGACGCGAGGTGATCGCGCTCGGCGATCACGCCGTCCATCACCACCTCGAACCGGTCGCGGATGCCGGCCGCGGCCAGCACCTCTTCGGCGTTCTTCGAGCTGGAGACCACGGCCACCGGCATCCGCTTCTCGACGAGCTGATCGAGCAGGCGGAGGGACCCGGGGTAGGGCGCGATGCCGTCGGCGCGCAACACGCGCTCGAACACGGCGTTCTTGCGGTTGCCGATGCCGCAGACGGTGTCGCTGCTCGGCGGGTCTGACGGGTCGCCCCACGGCACTTCGATGTCGCGCGAGCGGAGGAGCGCGGCGACGCCGTCGTAGCGCTTCTTGCCGTCGAGGTGGTCGAAGTAGTCCCGCTCGGTGTAGGCGGGGGTGATGTCCCACGCCGCGAAGAGCTCTTCGAACATCGTCTGCCAGGCGTGCATGTGCACCTCGGCGGTGGGGGTCAGCACGCCGTCCAGGTCGAACAGGACGGCATCGTAGGAGAACAGATCGGGCAGATCGTGGGGGGGCACGGCGACACCTTCGGGCGAGGGGACGGGACAACAGCGAGCGGCGCCTCATCAGGCCGACGATTCAGCGTAATGCCCACGCTGTCGGGGCGACAGCGGGAGTTCTCAGGCGCGCGCGACCGACAGGGTCTGGCGGGCGATCTCGAGCTCCTCGTCGGTGGGGACGACGAGGACGGCCACCCGTGAGGCATCCGTGGAGATACGGCGAATGCCGCGCTCGGGTGCGGTGTTGCGCTCCGGGTCGATCTCGACGCCCGCGAAGCCGAGCGTCTCGAGTGCCCGCGCCCGCACGAGCGGCGCGTTCTCGCCGACGCCGGCGGTGAAGGAGATCACGTCGGCGCCGCCCAGCTGGGCGAGGTACGCCCCGGCGTAGGCGCGGAGGCGGTGGACGTACACCTCGAAGGCGAGGATCGCCGCCTCGTCACCCCGCTCCATGGCGTCCTTGATGTCGCGCTGGTCGGATGCGCCGGCGAGGCCCAGCATGCCGCTGCGCTTGTTCAGGAGGTCGTCCAGGTCGTCCACCGACATCCCCTCGCGCCGGGCGAGCTGGAACAGCACCGCCGGGTCGAGATCGCCCGAGCGCGTGCCCATCACGAGACCCTCGAGGGGGGTGAAGCCCATCGAGGTCTCCACGGAGCGTCCCCCGTCGATCGCGGTGACCGAGGCGCCGTTGCCGAGGTGGAAGACGATCTGGCGGAGGTCTGCGAGGGGCCGACCGAGGTAGCGCGCGGCCTCCTCCGAGACGAACTTGTGCGAGGTCCCGTGGAATCCGTACCGACGGATGCGGTGCTTCGCGGCGAGGTCCCGGTCGATGGCGTAGGTGTAGGCCGCCGGGGACAGCGTCTGGTGGAACGCGGTGTCGAACACGGCCACGTGCGGAACGTCGACGAAGGCGCTCTGAGCGGCGACGATGCCCGCGAGGTTGGCCGGGTTGTGCAACGGCGCGAGCACCGCGAGATCCTCGATGTCGGCGCGGACCTGCGCGGTGACGAGGGTGGGCGCGAAGAAGCGCGCGCCGCCGTGGACGACGCGGTGGCCCACCGCGACCGGCGGGTTCTCGGCCAGTGACGGGCCGTCCGCGGCGAACGCGTCGAGCATCACCTGGAAGCCCGCGGTGTGATCGGGGATCGGCAGCTCACGGGTGGAGGTGGCGCTGTGCATCGTCGTGGCGGGGCCGTCGGTGCGCGCGGCGTAGACGGTGTGCCGCGCCTGGCCGACGTCGGCGCCGATGCGTTCGACCAGTCCCGCGGCGAGCACGCGCTCGGCATCCGCATCCAGGAGCTGGTACTTGAACGACGACGATCCGCTGTTGACGACGAGGACCACGCTCATCGTGCTTCTCCCTGTTCGGTGTCGGCGTCCTGGGCCTGGGCCTGGATCGCGGTGATGGCGATGGTGTTGACGATGTCCTCGACCAGCGCTCCCCGCGAGAGGTCGTTGATCGGCTTGTTGAGCCCCTGCAGGACCGGGCCGATCGCCACCGCCCCCGCCGAGCGCTGCACCGCCTTGTAGGTGTTGTTGCCGGTGTTGAGGTCGGGGAAGACGAACACCGTCGCCCGTCCCGCGACCTGCGAGCCGGGCATCTTCGCCGCGGCGACGGCCGCATCGGCCGCCGCGTCGTATTGGATCGGACCTTCGACCAGGAGCTCGGGCGCACGCTCGCGCACCAGCGCGGTCGCCTCGCGGACCTTCTCCACGTCGGCTCCGGACCCGGACTCCCCCGTCGAGTAGGAGAGCATCGCCACCCGCGGCTCGATGCCGAACTGCGCCGCGGTCGCGGCGGAGGACACCGCGATGTCGGCGAGCTGCGGGGCCGTCGGGTCGGGGATGACCGCGCAGTCGCCGTAGACGAGGACGCGGTCGGCGAGCGCCATGAGGAAGACGCTGGAGACCACCGAGACCCCCGGCTTGGTCTTGATGATCTCGAAGGCCGGCCGGATCGTGTGTGCGGTCGTGTGGGCGGCCCCCGACACCATGCCGTCCGCGAGCCCGGTGTGCACCATCATCGTGCCGAAGTAGGACACGTCCGTGACCGTGTCGGCGGCCTGTGCGGCGGTGACGCCCTTGTGGGCGCGCAGGCGCGCGTACTCCTCGGCGAAGCGGCTGACGTGTACCGCGTCGAACGGCGAGAGCACCTCGGCGTCCTGGATGTCGATGCCGAGCTCGATGGCCCGCGCGCGCACCTCGAAGGGCTCCCCGAGGATCACCAGGTCGGCGATGCCGCGCTTGAGCACCGTCGCGGCGGCGCGCAGCACCCGGTCGTCGTCTCCCTCGGGGAGGACGATGCGCTTGCGCGACGCGCGGGCGCGGTCGATCAGCTGGAACTCGAACATGAGGGGCGTCACGACGGTCGCCCGCGCCATCCCGAAGGCGCGCAGCAGCTCCTCCGTGTCCACGCTCGTCTCGAACAGCGACAGCGCCGTGTCGTAGCGCCGCTGGGAGTCGGCGGCGAGGCGCCCGCGCGTGTTCATGACGCGCACGGCCGTGTCGTAGGTGCCGAGTTCGGTCGAGATGATCGGGACGTTCGAGCCGAGGCCGTCGATGAGACGGCGGACGGGCTCGGGCAGATCGAACCCACCGTTGAGGACGATGCCAGAGATCGACGGGAAGGTGCCGGAGGCGTTCGCCAGGAGCGCGGCCAACAGCACCTCCGACCGGTCGGCGGGGATCACCACCACCGCGCCCTCAAGAAGACGCGGGAGGACGTTGACCATCGACATCGCCGCCACGACGACTCCGAGCGCCTCGCGGGTGAGCAGCTCGGGGTCGCCGGCGATCAGCTCGCCGTCGACCGCGCGCAGGATGCCGCGCATCGACGGCGCGACGAGGAAGCGGTCCTCGGGGATCGCCCAGACCGGCACGTTCGCGGCATCCAGGCTCCGTTCGGACGTGAGCGAGCGGCGGACGGCGGCGATGACCTCGTCCCGTTCGTCCTCCTCGACGCGGTTGGCGATCACCGCGAACAGCTGCGCGCGGCCGTGGACGAGCTCGGCGAGGGCGAGATCGGCGATCTGCCCCATCTCCGCCGGCGTGCGCGGGAGCGTCGCGCCGAGCTGCTCGGCCTGCCCCTGCGCCGCCCGTCCGCCGAGGACGAGGAGGACGGGAGCGCCGAGGTTCGCGGCGATCCGGGCGTTGTACGCCAGCTCCGCGGGGCTGCCGACGTCGGTGTAGTCGCTGCCGACGATGACGACGGCGTCGCACTGGGCCTCCACGGCCTTGTACCGCTCCACTATCGTCGAGAGCGCGGCATCCGGGTCCTCGCGCACGTCGTCGTAGGTCACCCCGACGCACTCCTCGTACGGGAGGTCGACCCCGTCGTGATCGAGCAGCATCTCCAGCACGTAGTCGCGCTCGCGAGTCGATCGCGCGATCGCGCGGAAGACCCCGACACGGGAGGTCGCGCGGCTCAGGGCGTCGAGGACGCCGAGGGCGACCGTGGACTTACCGGAATGACCTTCTGCGGACGTGATGTAGATGCTCTGCGCCACGTCCTCCAGCCTATGCGGCGGACGGGGAGCGGTTCCTGAGAAGGCCGGGAAAAGTAAGACTCTCCGCGAACCCGGCAGAGCCTGGTTACCCTTGCTACGTTTCCGTCCTGGGGGAGTTGGCCTGGATGCCGCCTCGCGGAGAGCTTCCGACAGTCTACCCCCGACACCTCCCGACGCCGAACGCGCGTCCTGCGCGGCATCCGATGCAGGCATCTCCCAGGCCCCGCACCGTGATCCGGTTGTTACCATCGAGGGGTGGGTGAGGACGCCCGCGTCCGCCCGATCCGCCGCCCGAACGGCGCGCTAGGAGGCCCTCCGTGACCGACATCGCCCCCGCTCCCACGCGGCGCCGCGGAGAGGGTCCCGGCGACTTCGCGGCTCTCACCTCCGCCGTCCTGACCTCCATCGGCTCGGTCATCGACGGCAAGCCCGAAGCGATCCGCAGCGCCCTGGTCTGCCTCCTCGCGGAGGGGCACCTCCTGATCGAAGACGTCCCCGGCGTCGGCAAGACGATGCTCGCCCGGGCGCTCGGCGCCTCGGTGGACGCGAGCGTCCGACGCATCCAGTTCACCCCCGACCTCCTCCCCGGCGACGTCACCGGTGTGAGCGTGTTCAATCCGGTCGAGCGGGAGTTCGAGTTCAAGTCCGGCGCGATCTTCGCCAACATCGTCATCGCCGACGAGATCAAC
Source organism: Microbacterium aurantiacum (assembly GCF_021654035.1). GTDB lineage: Bacteria > Actinomycetota > Actinomycetes > Actinomycetales > Microbacteriaceae > Microbacterium > Microbacterium aurantiacum. The sequence continues at coordinate 945,515 of NZ_JAJPDW010000001.1, read as the reverse complement.
CGCTCCTCCCCCAAGACGCAGTCGGCCCTCCTCGAGGCCATGGAGGAGCAGCAGGTGACCGTCGATGGACGCACCCACCGCCTCCCCTCGCCCTTCCTCGTCGTCGCGACGCAGAACCCGCTCGAGATGGAGGGCACCTACGCCCTCCCCGAAGCCCAGCGCGACCGGTTCATGATGCGCATCTCGATGGGATACCCGGACGCCCGCGCGGAGGCGCTCATGCTCCGCCAGCGCGAGACGACCAATCCGCTCGACGCCCTGAGCCCGGTGGTGACCTCCCGGCAGGTGGAGGACCTCATCGCCGTGGCCCGCGCCGTGCACGTCGCCCCGGCGCTCGAGGACTACGCCGTCGCCCTGGCGCAGGCCACGCGCACCCACGGCGATCTGCGCCTGGGCGCGAGCCCGCGGGCGACCCTTCAGCTCGTGCGCGCCGCGAAGGTGTGGGCGGCCCTCGACGGGCGCGACTTCGTGATCCCGGACGACATCACCGCTCTCCTCGGTCCCGTCTTCGCCCACCGGCTCCTCCCCACCCGCGCGGCGGGAGGGGCACGCGGGACGGGCGCCGCCGATGCCGTGGCGGCCATCCTCGACCGGATCGCGGCGAGCGTGCGCGTGCCGATCGCCGCCCGCGTCTGATGACGCTTCCCGCGGCATCCGTCCCGGCCCGCGCACGCGGCGCGTGGCCGCTGACCGTCCGCGGAACGGGCGCGGTCGTCCTCGCCGGGGTCTCCGTCGTGCTCGCGCATGAATCGGGCATCGTCGAGCTGCTCTACTTCGGGATCCTCCTCGCGGCGATGCCGGCGCTGGGCTTCCTCTCCCTCCTCCTCGTGCGACGCACCGAGCCCGCGCGGCGGGTCATCGATCCCGAGACCGTCACCGTGGGGCGGCCGAGCCGTGTACGCGTGCGCGTGGGGCTGCGGAGCGTCCTGCCCGTCCCGCCCGGAACGTGGCGGGACGACCTCGGCGACGGGCTCGACGGGACGGCGGCCGGCATCCTCCCCGCCTTCGCGTCGGGCCTGCGCGGCGGCACACCGGACGAACGGGCGATCGACTTCGTCTACACCGTCACGGGGAGCCGGCGCGGCGTCCACGAGCTCGGACCACTCGCGGTGACCCTCACCGATCCGTTCGGACTCGTCCGTCGACGGGTGCGCTTCCCCTCACGCACCTCCGTCACCGTCGCGCCCGCGATCGTGGATCTCACCGGCCTCACCGACGCCCCGGGCGAGTCCGGCGGCACCCTGCACGCCACCACCGATCGTCTCGGCCAGGGGGCGGACAACCTCGTCGCGCGACCCTACGCGCCGGGCGACTCGATGCGCCGCATCCACTGGCGGGCCACCGCCCACCGCGATCAGCTCATGGTGCGGCAGGAGGAGAGCGAGTCGACGCCGGAGGCGTCCGTCGTCCTCGACCGCGGCGCGCTGCGGTGGAGCGTCGAGGCGCAGGACCTCTCGGGAGAGGATGCGGCGTTCGACGCCGCGGTGTCGGCCTGCATCTCGGCCACCGCGCGCCTGGTGCGCGACGGGTACGCCGTCGAGGTCGTCGACGAGGAGGGCGGCATCCTCGCCGAGCGGATCGAGAGCGGCGACACCGCCGAGGTGGAGGAGCTGCGCACGCGCCTCGCCCTGATCACCGCGCACCGCGATTCCGGACTCGCCGCGCTGACCCGGCAGTTCGCGAACGCCTCGACGGGGCCCGTGGTGGTCGTCACGGGACGATTCGACACCGGCGACGCCGCCGCGCTGGCGCCGCTCGCCCCGCACAGCGCCCTGCCGCTGCTGCTGTGCACCGATCCGCTGGGCGACGCCGTCGAGCACGCGGCATCCGCCGGCTGGCGTGTCGGCGTCCTCGGGCGGGACGGCGACGTCGCCGCGGCCTGGGCGGACGCCGCGCGGAGAGGGGCGCGGCATGTCGCGCACTGAGACGGCGTCGGAGGCGCGAGGAGATCGGGTCGCGGAGAGGCGGGGGCGACGCCCGGGCCTGATCACGCTGGGCCTCGCCGCGCTCGGCACGCTCATCGCGGCGCTCATCCCCGTCCTTCGGGTCGTCGAAATGGGAGCGTGGTTCCTCGGCGCCGCGACGCTCGCCACCGGCATCCTCGGCGCGGGTGTGCTCGTGCGCCGCACCGGTATCGCCCCCGCGTGGGCCAGCCTCGTCGGGGCGGTGGTGTGGGTGCTGTTCCTGACGGGCGTCTTCCTCGGCGACACCGCGCTGCTGTGGGTGATCCCGACGCCTTCGACCGTCGATGCGGCAGCGCTGGTGATCCCCGCGGCGATGGACGAGATCGTTCGCGGCTCCGCGCCGCTGAACGCCACCTTCGCCCTGTCGTTCGTGATCGTCGGCGCGATGGGGCTGCTCGCCCTCATCACCGACCACGTCGTGCTGACCGCACGGATGCCGCTCCTCGCCTCGATCGGGATCGTCGCCGTCTCGCTCATCCCGGCCATCGCCGTCCCGGGCCGCGTCGACGTCACGGCGTTCGTCGTACTCGCCGCGATGATCCTGTTCCTCCTCCGGGCCGAGACCCGCGCGCGCGAGCTGCCCCTCGTCCGCGCCTCCGAACGGCGCGCGGGGGTCCCCGCCACCGCGCTCGGCATCGCCGCGATCGGGCTCGTCGTCGCCGTCGCGGTGACTCCGCTCCTCCCTCAGCCGAGGGCGGCCGTCGCCACCGGAAGCGGATTCGGGCCCGGCATCGACGCGACCCTCGCCCTGGGGGACGACCTGCGCCGACCCGCCGACGTCGAGGTCCTGCAGGTGCGCAGCGACGCCTCCGTGCCGCCGTACCTCCGCGCCACGACGCTCTCCACCTTCGAAGGCGACGAGTGGGAACCGGACCGCGTGCGGACCGTTCCGCTGGAGGAGGAAGGGTCGCTCGGCGCGGTGTCCGTGGCCGAGGACATCACGCTCGCCTCCACCGCGACCACCGTGGACGTCGTGAACCTGAACTCGATCTGGCTGCCCGTACCGTGGCCCGCGGTCGGCGTCGACGGGCTCGACGGCGACTGGGGCGCCGCGCCCGCCAACCGCACCGTCATCGCGCAGTCGGGGGGCTCGCAGGGCCAGGAGTACACGGTGCGCGCCGACGTGCCCCGCCCCACCCTCGAGCAGGTGCGGGCACTCCCCGCGGCCGGCACGGAGGACGACGACCTCCGCGCCCTGCCCGCCGACATCCCCGAGATCATCCCGACGCTCGCGCAAGAGGTCACCGCCGAGGCCGCCACCGACTACGACCGCCTGATCGCGTTGCAGCGCTGGTTCCGCGGCGGCGAGTTCGCATACTCCCTCGATGCCCCCGTAGAGGAGGGGTTCGACGGCAGCGGCGCCGAGGCGGTCGCGGAGTTCCTCGAGCAGCGCGAGGGCTACTGCGTGCACTTCGCCTCAGCGTTCGCCCTCATGGCGCGGACGATGGACATGCCGAGCCGCATCGTCATCGGCTACCTCCCGGGCACGGCGAACGGCGACGTCATCGACGCGCAGACGGTGTACTCCGTCACGAGCAACCAGCTGCACGCATGGCCCGAGGTCCACTTCGAGGGGATCGGCTGGATCCCCTTCGAGCCGACCGCGAGCCTCGGCGTCCCCACGGGCTTCTCCTCGGGTACCGGCATCCCCGGATCCGTCACGGAGAACCAGGCCGAGACCGACCCGCAGGCCCCCGAGGCGACGCCGGGTGCCCCGGTCGACGTCGACGACCCGGCCGAGTCCGATGCGCTGTTCCCCGGCGCTGTCGGCGGGGCCGACGGACAGAACCCGCTTCCCACCATCGGCGCCGTGCTGCTGGTGCTCGGCATCCTCGCCCTGCCGGCGCTCGTGCACCGCGTGCGGCTCGGCCGTCAGCGCAGCCGCGCCGAGGGCGGAGACGTCTCGGCCGCCTGGGCGATGGTGCAGGATGCCGCGATCGACGTCGGCATCGGCATCCCGCCGAGTGAGAGTCCGCGGGCGTTCGCCACGCGTCTGAGCGATCGGCACGGCGCACCGGGGGGAGCCGCGGCGACGCTCGCCACCGAGATGGAGCGGGCCAGCTACGCACCGCCCGGGTCGCTCGATCCCGGATCGGGAGAGGTGGCCCTGGCTGCCGCGGAAGACGTCCGACGGGCGGTGCGGGCGGGGGCCTCCCCCGCCCGGCGGGTGCTGGCGGCGTTCGTGCCGCGCTCGCTCGTGGTGCGCCCGGGAAGCGCCTACGCCACCGCGCGGTCGAAGGACCCCCTCGCGGCACGGTAGGATGGACGACGGCCCTCCGGGGCTCTGGAGGATTCGCCTAGTGGCCTATGGCGCACGCTTGGAAAGCGTGTTGGGTGCAAGCCCTCAGGGGTTCGAATCCCCTATCCTCCGCCATTTTCCTCGCATCGCCCGCGCCCGCTCGCACCACTCAGTGCGCGTTGCGAGGGCCGAACTCCTCAGAAACGCCGTGCGGGAGCGGTCCCGGGGCCCCCGGGGCGCCGCAGACGCCCAAATCTGAGGAGTTAGGCACGGCCCGGGGCGCGGGGTCGAAGCGCGGCGGAGTCAGGCGTACTCGGCGGCCCAGCGGGCGGCGAACTGACGTGGTGAGATCGCGCCGATGTCGAGCCGCTCCTCCCCCTCGCGCAGGCGCACCCAGCACTCCAGGGTGGCGGTGTATCGCGGATCGGGGTCGACGTCGCGCGGCCGACGCGTGCCCGACAGCGTCTTGGTCCGCGCCCGCACGTCGGCGGTGATCGCCTGCAGCGTCACGGCGGCCACCACGACGGCGACGATCTTGATCGCGAACACCGCGGGCCAGGACATCGGCACCACGGATGCCGTGACGAGGCCCGTCAGTGCCGCCGCCACCAGCCCGAACGGAATCCAATGCCGGGCCACGTGCAGGAACCCCCGCACGAGCGGCGGCGTCCCCGGCGGGTAGATGTGCACCTCCACCGTGTGCGTGCCGTAGCGGGAGAAGCGCGAGGTGGCGTAGCCCCAGCGGTGTCGTCCCACCAGAAGTGCACGGGCCTGTCGCGCGGCCTCCCGCACCGCGATCATGTCCGCTCGCCGCTCCCGTCGGTCGCGTCCTCGTCCGGCGTGAGCTCGTCGTACCCGAGCCGCCGGCGCGGCGAACGCGAGAGGTACGCCGCCCGCGCGATGGCGATGCTCCCCACCGCGGACGTGGTGAGCTGCATGACGATCGCGAGGACGACCTTGACGAGGTCGGGCACCGTCGGCTGCACGAGGAAGGCCCCGCCCACCACGAGCGCGATGCCGAGCCCACCGGCGGTGCCGACCGCGGACACCCGGGTGAAGGCGTCCGGGAAGCGGATCACCCCGAGGGCGGCGGTGGCGAAGACCAGCGCCCCGAGGACGACAAAGACATTGCCGAGAACGGCGAGGATCTCGCTCATCGCTTCCCCCTCGTCAGCGCCCGGGCGAGCGACAGGGCGGCGAGGAAGCCGACCACCGTCGCCACGAGCACGATGTCGAATGCATACGTGGCGGCCACCCGCACGCCGATGACCGCGATCAGTCCAACCGCGCCGAAGAGCAGCAGGTCGGCGGCGACGACGCGGTCGGCGTCGTCGGGTCCGGTCAGCATGCGATACGTCGTCACGAGCATGGACAGGGCCAGGATGCCGATGGCGATGTCGAGGCCGATCATCGGGCGTCCCCCTTTCGGCGCAGGGCGCGGAGCAGCTGGTCCTCGATCCGACCGACCTCGGTGCGGAGCGCGTCCGGCCCGTCGGAGTACATCCCGTGCACGAACAGCACGCGCGCGTGCGTGCGGGGCTCGACCGTCGTGCCGAGGGTGAGGGTGCCGGGTGTGAGGGTCACGAGCGCCGCCAGTGCGGTGAGTTCGACATCCGTCTCGCATCGTGTGGGAACCCGCGCGATGCCGGGCGTGGAGTCCTGCCCCGGTGTCAGGTTGTCGCGGAGCACGGCGATGTTCGAGACGACGACCTCCTTGGCGAACCACGCCATGAATCCGAGCAGGCGGAAGGGCCATGTGAGCCAGGTGGTGAGCTGCGTCATGATCCGAGCACCGCCTCGACGTAGGCGGAGGTGTCGAGCAGGCCGTCCGCGGCGATCTGCGCGAGCCCGAGGAGCAGTTCGGCTCCGAGCCCGAGCCCCAGGGTGATCACGGCGAGCACGATCGCTGGAGCCGCGAGCGACGCGCCGATGCGGGGCCGGGTGCGCGTCAGCGTGCCGGTTGCGCCAGCGGTCGCGGATGCCGCCCCCGCCGGTGCCGCGTCGATCGAGGCGTCGGCTTCCCTCGCGCGGGAGCCCCAGAACATCCCGGACCAGATCTTCAGCATGGACAGCAGGGTCACCAGGCTCACGAGGATCATCACGACGACCGCCACGATCTCTCCGGCATCCTGCGCCGCGACGATGAGCGAGAGCTTCGCGACGAACCCCGAGAAGGGCGGAAGCCCCGCGAGCGACAGCGCGGCGACGAAGAACGCGGCGGCGATGAGCGGTTCGGTCTTGGCCACTCCGCGGAAGGCGCCGAGCTTGTCGGTGCCGTAGCGGACCTCCACGGCGCCGGTCGAGAGGAACAGCGACGCCTTCACGATCATGTGATGGAGGAGATAGAAGATGCCCGCGACGAGACCGAGCGGGGTGAACAGGGCGACTCCGAGGAGGATGTAGCCGATCTGGCTCACCATGTGGAACGCCAGGATCGACCTGCTGGTGTTCTCCCCCACCGCCCCGAGCACGCCGACGACCATGGTCACCGCGAACACCGCGATCCCGATCCAGAGGAAGCGCGGGTCGCCGTCGAAGACGACGGCGTACACGCGGTAGATCGCGAAGATCGCGACCTTCGTGTGGAGCCCGGAGAAGAGGGCGGTGATCGCCGGCGAGGTCGTCGGGTACGCGCGGGCGAGCCAGCCATGCACCGGCACCACGGCGGCCTTGATCCCGAGCGCGAACAGACACACGGCCGTGGCGATGGCGACGGTCTCGTCGGCGGCGGCCATGCCCGACAGCTCCGCGATGTTCACGGTGCCGGCGGTGCCGTAGAGGAACCCGACGCCGATGAGGAACACGGTGGAGGTGAGCAGGTTGATCGTCACGTACAGGCGCGCGCCGGCGATCCGGCGGATCGGCGCGCGGTCGGGGGCGGCGAGGAGGAACAACCCGTACGAGGGCAGGAGCATGACCTCGATGAAGACGAAGAGGTTGAACAGGTCCGCCGTCAGCAGCGCACCGTTGACGCCCGCGAGGAGCACCAGCAGCATCGGCGCGAAGAAGCGCGACTGCGCGCGACCCGATGCCACGGCGAACCACGCGCACGTCAGAGACAGGATGCCGGTGACGGTGAGCATGAGGGCCGTGAACATGTCCGCAGCGAAGGGGATCGCGATTCCCGCGACCCATCCTCCGACGCCGTGCGCGATCGCACCGCCGTCGAGGAAGTCCAGGATCAGCAGGATGCCGCCCGCCGTCGAGGCGGCGATCGTCACCATCATCACGATGACGTGGATGTGACGACGGGTCGGGGTGAAGGCGAGGACGCCGGCGATGATCATCGGCAGGCCGGCGAAAAGCGGAAGAAGGGCGGCGCTCACGAGGTGATCCCCCTCTCGGCGGCGACGACCTCGTCCGGGTGCACGCCGTCGTCCTCCACAGTCTCGTCGTCGTCCTCCGGCTCGGTGCCGTCGGAGGTGTCATCGTCGTTGTCGCCGGTGACGGCGAGGACGAGCATGAAGATCGTGATGGAGAACGCGATGACGATCGCGGTCAGCACGAACGCCTGCGGGAGCGGATCGGCGATCGTGCTCGGGTCCGCCGGGGTGCCGAAGGGCTCGCCGCGACGCGCCGTGCCGCCCGCGGCGAGGAGGACGAGGTTCGCGGCGTTGCCGAGCAGGATGAAGCCGAGGATCACCCGCAGCATCTCGCGCTGCAGGAAGAGGTAGACGGCGCCGGCGACGAGGATGCCGGCGGTGAGGGCGACGGTCATCGCGAGGCCACCTTTCTCGAGGCGCGGTCGGATTTCGGATTCCGGTCGGGTTTCGGATCCGGCTCGGATCCGCCCTCCTCCCGTTCGGTGTGGTGCTGCCGGCCGAGGAGGTTCAGAGCGGTCAGCACGACGCCGACGACGGCGAAGTAGACACCCACGTCGAAGACGAGCGCGGTGGTCAGCTTGGTCCCGAGGATGTCGATGCTGAGCGGCCGGAGGAACGAGCCGTCGAAGTACCCGAGGAGACCGGTTCCGGTGCCGACCACGATGCCGGCTCCGATGAGGGCGAGGAAGGGCCAGCGGATGCGCGCGGCGGACTCGCTCGGGGCGGCGAGGTAGAGCAGCGCGAAGCCGGCACCGCCGATGAGGGCGGCGATGAACCCGCCCCCCGGCTCCTGGTGTCCGCGAACGAGGAGGACCACCGAGAGGATGACGATCGCGGGCACCAGGATGCGTGCGACGGTGCGGACGAAGACGCTGTTGTGGGCGGCATCCGACAGCGGGGTGCCGCGGAGGAGTCGGGCCGACCGCACCGGCGTCGGGCGCCGCGAATACAGCAGCGCCGAGATCGCGATCCCCGCGACACCGAGGACGGTGAGTTCGCCGAGCGTGTCGAACGCACGGAAGTCCACCAGGATCGTGTTGACGATGTTCGCCCCGCCGGTGAGGGTCTCGCCCTCGCTGAGGTAGAACTCCGCCGCCGGCGACATCTCGCGACGCCCGGTGAGCGCCCAGACGCCCAGGGTCGTGGCGGCTCCTGCGCCGAGGGCGAGGGCCGCGGGCAGGATACGGCGGCGCTTCGCCCGCGACGGCGCGAATTCCCGCGGGAGTCGGCGCAGCAGCAGCACCATGACGCAGACGGTGAGGATCTCGACGAGGAGCTGGGTCATCGCGACGTCGGCAGCCCCGAGGACGAAGAACCACACCGTCATGCTCGTTCCCACCACACCGGTCACCACGACCGCGGCGATCCGCGTGCGGGCGCGGACCGCGGCGATCGTCCCTGCCGCGACGAGGGCGAGCAGCAGCCAGTCGATCGGCTCGGTCGGGTCGCCGACCACCGCGGGCAGCCGCGGGACCGTGAAGACGCCGACGGCGGCGATGACGATGAGGACGGCGACGGGGATGCCGAGGTGCAGTGCGGGCTTGGTCGTGCCGGTCGTGCGTCCCACCATCCCGCCGAAGCGGATGATGCCGGCGCGCGTGGCGTCGACGACCGCCAGCCCCGAGACGGGCGAGCGAAGGACCGCGGTCACCCGCTCCACGCGCGCACGACCGACGACCATCGCCGTCCCCAGGGCGATGACGACGGCCGATACCGCGAGCGGGAGGTTGAACCCGTGCCAGAGCTCGAGATACGCGTCCACCGGAGAGCCGACCGCGGACGTCGCTGCACCCGCGACGAGGTCGTCGAGCAGGAAGGGCAGGACTCCCAGGACGAGACCGGCGGCGGCGAGGAGTCCGGGAGCGCCCCAGAAGAGCGCCGGTGCCTCCGGGATGCTCCGAGTCGCGTTCCGCCCGCCGAGGGCGCCGACGACGATGCGTCCCGAGTAGGCGAACGTGAACACCGCGGTGAGGGCTCCGACGACCGTGAGCACCACCGGGAACCACACCGGCCCGGGTGCTTCCACGAACGCCGCGAACATCGACTCCTTGCTGACGAACCCGAGCAGCGGCGGGATGCCGGCCATGGACGCCGCGGCCAGCGCGAGCGCGCCGATGGTGATCGGCATCCGGATCCGGAGGTTCGCGAGCTCACGGATGTCGCGGGTGCCGGCCTCGTGGTCGATGACCCCGATGAGCATGAACAGCGCCGCCTTGAACAGGGCATGGGCGACGGTGTGGACGACGGCGGCGGTGAGGGCCTCGGGGGTGCCGACGCCGATCATGGCGACGAGGAGCCCGAGCTGGCTGATCGTGGAGTAGGCCAGGAGCGCCTTCAGGTCGGTCTGGCGGAGGGCGGTGACGGCGCCGAAGACGGCCGTGATGAGACCGGAGGTGATGAGCAGGCTCGACCAGACGAGCTCACCGGCGAGGGCCGGGGAGAACAGCAGGGCCAGGTAGATGCCGGCCTTGACCATCGCGGCGGCGTGAAGGTACGCCGAGACCGGGGTGATGGCGACCATCGAGTCGGGGAGCCACGCCTGGAACGGGAACTGGGCCGACTTGGTGAACACCGCTCCGGCGAGGAGCAGCGCCACCGGGATCGCGAATCCGGGCTGGGCCCAGGCGTCGGAGACGAGGACGTCGGTGATGCGGGTCGTCCCGGTTCCCACCCACATGACCACGACCGCGGCGAGGAGGCTCAGGCCGCCCGCGGCGGTGACGAGGAGGGTGCGGATCGCCGGCTCACGCGCATCCTTGCCGGACCGCGCGATGAGGAAGAACGAGCAGAGGGTCGTCGCCTCCCAGGCCACGAACATCAGCACGAGGTCGTCGGCGAGGACGAGGAGCAGCATCGCCGCGGCGAAGCCGGTCATCAACACGAAGAAGGACGCGTTCGGGCCCCTCGGCAGGTACCGCGCCGAGTAGATCAGCACCAGCGCACCGATCACCAGGACGATCAGCGAGAACAGCAGCGAGAGCCCGTCGAGGCGGAGACCGAAGCCCACCCCGAGGGTCGGCATCCACGGCACCCACACCGTCCCGGAGCCGAGCGTCGCCAGCATTCCGGCGGCCACGACCAGGGGAAGCGCGAGCCACCATCCGGCGGCCCGGCCCGCGGCGCGCGCAACCGGCGCGGCGACGGCGCACGTGGCGCCGACAAGAATCAGAGATGCCCACAGCATCCGCGTACCTCATCCGTTGCAGCTTCGCCGGTCGGTCCGCGGTCATCTCGCCACGCGTGCGATGACCCCAGCCGGCGCTTACCGGAGAACGGATGCCGGCGCGCTGCCGGACAGGTTCGCGCCCCAGCGGGAGATGTAGCCGTTGGTGCCGGTGTGCAGCGGGACGGAGAACGCCGGCGCGGGGGCCGGGGTCGTCATCTCACGCAGGAATCGCACCGCGCCATCTTACCGGAGCCGGTCGGAGATCGGCTCCGGTAAGACGCCCGCCGCGAGCCCCCCGGTCGCGCCCAGCTCGTCGAGGAGGTCCGCGATCCGCGCGCGGATGTCGTCGCGGATCACCCGCACGTCGGCGAGCGACAGGTCGGCGGGATCGGTCAGCTCCCAGTCGAGGTAGCGCTTGCCCGGGTAGATCGGGCAGGCGTCTCCGCAGCCCATCGTGATGACCGCGTCCGCGGCGCGGACCACGTCGTCGGTGAGGGGCTTCGGGAACTCCTCCGACACGTCGATTCCGATCTCGGCGAGCGCCTCGACGACGGTCGGGAGGATCCCCTCACCGGGCTGCGAACCTGCGGAGCGGACGTGGACCCGGTCGCCCGCGAGGTGGCGCGTGAGGGCTGCGGCCATCTGCGAGCGGCCCGAGTTCTGCACGCAGACGTACAGCACCTCGGGAACCGTCTTGACGATCAACCCGCGGGACTGGGCGAGAGCGGTGAGCCGGTCCCTTGCGAACTTCTCCGCGAGGGAGGCGAGGTGGGTCGAGACCCGCGCCGTGCGCCCGAGCGCGGTGTAGGACTCGTAGACCACGCGCTCGACGGTCTCCTCGCTCACCATGCCGGTGAACTGGAGGGCCAGGCGCTCGGCCGCGCGGTGGAGGACGGCATCCGGCGACAGGAGAGGCGCCTGCCCGCGCCCAGTGCTCATCAGGCGGTCCGTGCGGGGAGGAGATCGGCGACGAGGGCCTCGACGCGGCGACGGATGTCGTCACGGATCGGGCGGACGGCCTCGATGCCCTGACCGGCCGGATCGTCGAGCTCCCAGTCCTCGTAGCGCTTACCGGGGAAGATCGGGCACGCGTCGCCGCAGCCCATCGTGATCACGACGTCGGACTCCTTGACGGCCTCGACCGTGAGCACCTTGGGCGTGTTCGCCGCGATGTCGATGCCCTCTTCGGCCATCGCCTCGACGGCGACGGGATTGATCGAATCCTTCGGCGCGGAGCCCGCGGAAAGAACCTCGATCTCACCCCGGCCGAGCTCGCGCAGGTAGCCGGCGGCCATCTGCGAGCGGCCGGCGTTGTGGACGCAGACGAACAGGACGGTGGGGGTGGCGGTCATGGGGTCTCGCTTTCTCTCACGGGAAAGCATAGACCTTCATCTATCGATTGGGTGAACGGCGAGCGAACGATCCGAGAGGAGTTCACCCAAGAGCGCGCGCACCCGTCGTTCGATGTCATCGCGGATCGCGCGGATCCGCTCGGGCGACGCTCCGACGGGATCTTCGAGATCCCAATCCAGGTACCGGCGACCCGGGTAGACGGGGCATGCGTCGCCGCAGCCCATCGTGACCACAACGTCCGCGGCGCGCACCGCGTCGTCGGTGAGGGGCTTGGGGAACTCGCCGTCGAGAGCCGCCCCGATCTCGTCCAACGATGCCGCGATCGCCGAACGGACCTCGGCGGCGGGACGAGAGCCGGCGGTCCGGACGCGAACGGCATCCCCCGCGAGACGCCGGAGGATCGCCCCGGCCATCTGCGAGCGTCCGGCGTTCTGGACGCAGACGAACAGCACGGTGGGGACGGCATCCGACACTCGCGCCTCCGCGTCACCGGCGCGCGCGAGCGCTTCCAGTCGAGATGCCGCGAAGGAGGCCGATCTGCTCGTGAGCAGGGGGCGCGGCCCCGCGGCTGCGAGGAGGTCGTAGCTCTCACCGACGACGGCGCGGACCGTCTCGCGGGCGAACACCCCGCGGAACCGGATGTCGAGGTCGGACGCGATGCGATCGAGGTCCGGCGCGGGGCCGTCGACCGCATCGCCGGCACCCAGGACCGCTTCCACGCGCTCGGCGACGTCGGGGGCGATGGAGTACCAGACGCGGCGGCCATCGGGGTCGCGATGGACGATGCCGGCGTGGGCGAGCGCCTTCATGTGGTGACTCACGGTCGGCTGCCGGAGGTCGAGCGCGCGGGCGAGATCGCCGACGAGCGCACGCCCGTCGGGCGCGGTTCGGATCAGGGCGAGGATGCGCACGCGCGTCGGGTCGCCGAGAACGCGCATCTGCTCGACGGAATCCATAGACGGCAGTCTATCCGCGCCGGAAACATCGACTATGGTCTATGCGTGCCCGAACGGTCCCCTCGCATGAACCCCTCCACGCGCGCCCTGGCCGGCGAGTTCCTCGGCAGCGCCGGACTCGCCGTCGTCGTCATCGGCTCCGGAATCGCCGCGCAGAGCCTCTCGCCCGGCGACACCGGCCTGCAACTGCTGGAGAACGCCCTTGCGACGGCCTTCGGCCTGACAGTCCTCATCCTCGTCTTCGCGCCCGTCTCGGGGGCGCACTTCAACCCGGTCGTCACCGTCGTCGACATCCTCCTCCATCGCCGCTCGTGGGCGACGGCGGCGAGCTATCTTCCCGCCCAGATCGCCGGCTGCATCACCGGCGCGGTGCTCGCGAACCTCATGTTCGACGCTCCGGCGATCGCCTGGAGCACGACCGACCGGTCAGCGGTCAACCTCCTGCTCTCGGAGGTCGTCGCCACCGCCGGGCTCATCACCGTCATCTTCGCGCTCGTCCGCACCGGGCGCTCCGCGTGGGCGGCACCGGCGGTCGGCGCCTACATCGGCGGCGCGTACTTCTTCACGTCGTCGACGAGCTTCGCCAACCCCGCCATCACGATCGGACGCATGTTCAGCGACACCTTCGCGGGGATCGCCCCGGCATCCGCCCCGGCGTTCATCGGCGCGCAGCTGGTCGGCGCCGCGGTCGGACTGCTCGTCGTGCGCCTCCTCTTCCCGGTCGCCGCGCCGGATCCCGCGGTGGTCACCACCGCCGACGCCCGGTCCTGATCCGGGCGGGACGTCGACGGCGTCCTCCGTCCCTCACACCTGCGCGGGGGCGCGACCGATCTGCAACACTCCGGAGGCCGGCACGGACGGCACCGCGCAGCATCCACCCCCGTCGGACGTCGCGGCCGGGGCGTCGAAGAGTCCCGCACCGCCGCACACCCCGGTGTCGGGGAGAACGAGCTCCACGCGCCGCGCCGCCTCCCGGTCGCCGGCGAGTTCGGCCACGACACTGCGGACCTGCTCGTAGCCGGTGAGGGCCAAAAACGTCGGTGCGCGACCGTACGACTTCGCCCCGACGAGGTAGAACCCCGGCTCCGGCTGAGCGAGGTCGACCGCACCGGTGGCCGCCACCGATCCGCAGGAGTGGGCGTTCGGATCGATCTCCGCCGCGATGCGGCGGGGCGCCTGCAGCGTCGGATCGAGGTCCAGGCGCACCTCACTGAGGAACGACAGGTCGGGGCGGAATCCGGTGAGGACGACGGCGCGATCGGCCATCAGCCTGCGACCGTCTTCGGCGACCAGCGAGACCCGGGCCTCGTCGCGTTCGACGCGTTCGACGCGGAACGCGATGACGAGCTCGACCAGGCCCGCGTCGACGGCCTCGCGCGCACGCCGACCGAGCGCGCCGCGGGCGGGGAGCTCGTCGCCCGCACCGCCACCGTAAGCGCCGCCGGCGTCAGCGCGCCGCAGCGCCCACGTCACACGCGTCTCCGGGTCCCGTCGGGCCATCCGGGCCAGGGCGAGGACGGCGGTGATCGCGGAGTGGCCGGACCCGATGACGACGGTGTGCCGGCCCTCGAAACCCGCGCGGTCCCGGAAGTCGGGGATCCGATAGGACAGCAGGTCGGTCGCCGCCCGTTCGCCGATCGCCGGCAGCCCGTCGGCCCCGGCGGGGTTCGGCGATCCCCACGTGCCCGATGCGTCCACGACAGCCCGGCCGAGGAGGCGCTCCTCCGCGCCGTCCGCGGACTGCACGTGGACGACGAAGGGCTGGTCCCCGCGCCCCGCGTCGACGAGGCGGTCGCGGCCGACACGGGACACCCCGGTGACGCGCGCGTCGTAGCGGACACGGTCACCCACCGCGTCCGCGAGCGGGACGAGGTACCCCGAGATCCACTGCGCACCCGTGGGGTAGCCGGACGTCGGGGCAGTCCAGCCCCGGGACCTCAGCAACCGCGCCGCAGCGGCGTCGATGACCTCCGGCCATTCGGAGAAGAGTCGCACGTGATCCCACTCGGCGACGGCGGATGCCGGGCCCGCACCGGCTTCGACCACGTGCGCGACACCGGCGGACGCAATCGCCCTGTCGCCCGCCGACGCGGAGCCAATCGCCCGTATCTTCAAGGCGCTCGGCGACCCCACCCGCGTCCGATTGATGTCGCTGATCGCTTCCTCCGAGGGAGGCGAGGCGTGCATCTGCGACCTCACCGCCCCCGTGGGGCTCGCGCAGCCGACCGTGTCGCACCACATGCGTCTCCTCGTCGAAGCCGGGCTCGCCTCTCGCGAACAGCGCGGCCGCTGGGCCTACTACCGCGTGGAGCCGGCCGCCCTCGCCCGCGCCGCCGGCTTCCTCCGCGCGTGAGCGGGGTGCGGATCCGCCCCCTCGTCGAGGCCGACTGGCCGGCGGTCGAGGAGATCTACCGTGAGGGGATCCGGGCGGGGAACGCGACTTTCGATCCGGATCCCCCGACATGGGAGGCCTTCGACGCGACCCGGGCGTCAATCGCACGGCTCGTCGCCGTCCGAGAGGACGTCGTCCTCGGATGGGTGGCAGCCTCCCCGGTCTCGTCCCGCGACGTGTACCGCGGCGTCCTGGAGCACTCCGTGTACGTGGCGACGTCGGCCCGGGGACGAGGGGTCGGGTCCGATCTCCTCGCCGCGTTCCTCGATGCGGCCGACCGCGCCGGGATCTGGACGGTCCAGGCGAGTGTCTTCCCGGAGAACCCCGCCAGCCTCTCCCTGCACCGCCGTGCGGGCTTCCGCGAGGTCGGCAGGCGTGAACGCATCGCCCTGATGAGCTTCGGCCCCTGGGCCGGGCAGTGGCGCGACACGATCCTCATCGAGCGCCGCCGCCGCGACTGATCTCTGCGCTCAGCCGCGGAAATCGTCGGGATCGACATCCTCCAGGAAGCGCTTGAACTCGTCCACGCTCTCCTCCGCATCCACCGGGACGCCGTCCTCGTCCTCCCCGGTGACGGTGTCGATCACGCCCGCCTCGGCCAGCACCTCGTCGGCGACGAAGATCGACGCTCCGGTCCGCGAAGCCAGCGCCACGGCATCCGACGGCCGGGCATCGACCACGCGAGAACCGACGGGGGTGTCCAGCACGACGTCGGCGTAGTACGTGCCCTCATCGATACGCGTCACCTCGACGCGGTCGACGGTCGCACCGAGGGTGTCGAGGATCTCGCGCATGAGATCGTGCGCGAGCGGCCTCGGCACGGGAGCACCCTCGACGGCGACGAGAATCGACGTCGCCTCCTGTACGCCGATCCAGATGGGCAGGAGGCGCCCCTCCCCAGGGAGGTCCTCGAGGGGCTTCAAAAGGATGACGTGCTGCTGGGCGGCGTCGAGGGCCACCCCCGCCACGCGGACCTGCACCATGCGATCGCTTCCTCTCAGTCTCGGGGTCCGTTCAGCGCCGCGAGGGCGGCGAGCCGGTCCCCCGTCATCCGCTGCGTCGTCCACTCGCTCATCGGTTCGGCGCCGATCGCGCGATAGAACTCCACGGCCGGAGTATTCCAGTCCAGCACCGTCCATTCCAGTCGCGGATAACCGCGCTCGGCACAGATGCCCGCGAGGGCCGACAGGAGGCTCTTCCCGTATCCGCGACCGCGCTCCGATTCGTGGACGAAGAGGTCCTCGAGCCAGATGCCGTGACGGCCCGTCCAGGTCGAGTAGGTGAGGAACCACACGGCGATGGCCTTCACCTCCCCGTCGCGCTCCACCACGTGCGCGAACGCGCGCGGCTCGGCGCCGAAGAGCGTCTCGGTGAGCGCCTCGACGGTGTTCTCGACGGCATCCGGCTCGCGTTCGTAGACGGCGAGCGCCTGGATGCACGACAGGATGCCGGGCGCGTCATCGGACGCGGCGGCACGGAGGATCGCGCCGTCCGCGAGGATCCGCCCGGTCACGACGCGGCGTCGGCGACCGCGTCCGCGATCGGCTGGCCGCCCGTGTTGAACGAGATGGTGCGGCCGATCGTCCGGTCGTCCGCGAGCACGGCGGCGATCACCGCGGCGACGTCGGCACGTGCGACGGAACCGGACTCCTCCGCGCGGACGTCGATGCGCCCGGTCGGCTCGTCGAGTGTGAGGGAGCTCGGCGCGACGATCGTGTAGTCCAGCCCGCTCTCGCGCAGGTGGGTGTCGGCGGCGGCCTTGGCCTCGGCGTAGGCATAGAAGTCGTTGTCCTCGGGGACGCCGTGGTCGGGGCCCGCACCGAAGTACGACACCATCACGTAGCGGCGGACCCCGGCGGCGACCGCCGCGTCGATCGAGCGGATCGCGGCATCGCGGTCCACCGCGCGGGTGCGCTCGGGGTCACCGCCACCGGCGCCGGCGGCCCACACGACCGCGTCGTTGCCGCTCACCAGGTTGGTCAGCTGGTCGACGTCGAACGACTGCACGTCGGCGACGAGCGGAGCGGCACCGGTCGCGGCGACTTCCGCGTCGTGATCGGGATTGCGGATGACGGCGGTGACGGTGTCACCGCGGTCGACGAGGAGAGGTTCGAGCAGCAGGGCGATCTTTCCGTGGCCGCCGATGAGCAGGACGCGAGACATTGGGGGCTCCTTCCGAGGGTGATCAGAGCCTAGCCGCGGCGCATCCGCGCGACCCAGGCCTGGCGTATGACGCCATGTTGTGTCAAGGGGGGCGGGGTGTCGGTGCAGTGTGGTTTGCTTTCTCCACGCTCCGGAAAGGGCCCGTATGTCGATCGAGTTCCGCTCCGTCACGAAGAGATTCCCCGATGGCACCGTCGCGGTCGACGCGTTCGACCTCGTGATCCCCGCCCACAAGACCACGGTCTTCGTCGGTTCGTCGGGGTGCGGCAAGACCACGCTGCTGCGCATGATCAACCGCATGGTCGACCCCTCCGACGGTGACATCGCCATCGACGGCGAGAGCGTGCTCGACAAGGATGCCGTGCGGCTGCGTCGCAGCATCGGATACGTGATGCAGAACTCCGGGCTCATGCCGCACTTCACCGTCGTGGAGAACATCTCCACCGTCCCGGTGCTCGAGGGGACGCCGCGGAAGAAGGCGCGCGAGCGCGCCCTCGACCTCATGGACACCGTGGGCCTCGACCGCGCGCTCGCCGACCGGTATCCGAGCCAGCTCTCCGGCGGGCAGCAGCAGCGCGTCGGAGTGGCGCGCGGACTCGCCGCCGACCCGAACATCCTCCTGATGGACGAGCCGTTCGGCGCGGTCGACCCGATCGTGCGGACCGACCTGCAGCAGGAGCTCATCCGCCTGCAGAGCGAACTCGGCAAGACCGTGGTCTTCGTCACCCACGACATCGACGAGGCGTTCCTCCTCGGCGATCAGGTCGTGATCCTCGAGAAGGGAGCGAAGATCGCCCAGGTCGGCTCCCCGAGCGAGATCGTCGAAAACCCGGCCACCGACTTCGTCGCGAGCTTCATCGGCGTCGACCGAGGATCGCGCGCCCTGACGCTCAAGAAGACCGATCGCGGAACGGTGGTGGTCGACAGCGCCGGACGCACGCAGGGGGCGATCGTGGGAGACGCTCCGTGACCTGGGTCCTGAACAACCTCGACCTCATCTGGGAGCTGACGGTGGTGCACCTCCGTCAGTCGGTGATCGCGATCGTCCTCGGGTTCCTGCTCTCGATACCGCTCGGGTGGGTGGCGTGGCGCTTCCGGGTCGCACGGGGCGGCATCCTGACCGTCACCGGTCTCCTGTACACGATCCCGTCTCTCGCGCTCCTGATGATCATGCCGATCCTCATCGGGCTCCCCCCGTTCAACGAAGTGAACCTGATCATCGCGCTGGCGGTGTACGCGATCGCCCTCATGACACGGTCCGTGACCGACGGCCTCGACTCGGTCGACCCCGCTGTCCGTCTCTCCGCCACCGCGATGGGGTACGGCACCGCGCGCCGCTTCTGGGCTGTCGACTTCCCGCTCGCCGGCCCGGTAATCCTGGCCGGCCTCCGGGTGACCGCGGTGAGTACGATCGCCCTCGCCACCGTCGGGGCCCTGATCGGAGTGACCAACCTCGGGTACCTCTTCACCAACGGCCTGCAGCGCCGCATCATCGCCGAGGTCGTCGCCGGCATCGTCGCGGTGGTGCTCATCGCGGTGATCATCGACCTCGTTCTCGTCGCGGCCGGACGCATCGCGATGCCGTGGACGCGCGCACAGCGCCGTCGGGCCCGACGCGGCGCCGTGCCGCTGGAGGTGAGCGTCGCGTGAACCTCATCCTCGACGCCTTCGCCTGGATCTTCTCCGGCGACCCCGGCCGCGGGCTCGCCCCGATCCCCGTCGCCCTCGGCGAACACCTGTGGTTCACCGTGCTCTCCGTGCTCATCGCCGCGCTGATCGCCGTTCCGGCGGGGTGGGCGATCGGCCACACCGGCAAGGGGCGCGACGTCGCCGTGGCGATCTCGGGTGCCGCTCGCGCCATCCCGTCCTTCGGGCTGCTGATCCTCCTCGTGCTCCTCCTCGGCGTGCTGCGGAGCGCGGAGGCGGCCGTCATCACCTTCGTCCTGCTCGCGATCCCCTCGATCCTCGCCGGGGCCTATGCCGGGTTCGAGGCGATCGATCGGAAGGTCATCGACGCCGCCCGGGCGATGGGGATGACCCCGTGGCAGGTGCTGTGGCGGGTGGAAGTGCCGCTCGGCCTCCCGCTTCTCGTTGCGGGCCTCCGCGCCGCGACCCTGCAGGTCGTGGCGACCGTCACCATCGCCGCGTACGTCAACCTCGGCGGGCTCGGGCAGTACATCATCGCCGGCATCCCGCTCCGTCGCTTCGACATCGTGCTCGGCGGCGCGATCCTCGTCGCCGCCCTCGCGCTCGTGCTCGACGGGCTCTTCGCGCTGTGGCAGCGCGTGGCCACACCCGCCGGCATCCGTGCCGCCACCCGCCACCATTCCGGTCCCGCGCGCTCCTCCCGTCGCGCCGCGACCGCCTGACCGTCCCCTTCCCGCACCATCACACAACAGAGGAAAATCACATGTTCACAGCAAAGAAGTCCCGCCTGGCCCTCGCGGCGGCGCTCCTGACCGGTGTGTCGCTCGTGGCCGCCGGGTGCGCCTCCAGCGACCCGCTGGCCCCTGAGACCGAGGCGCCCGCCGCGGGCGGCGAGACCAGCGAGACGATCGTCATCGGATCGCAGGCCTACTACTCCAACGAGATCATCGCCGAGATCTACGCCCAGGCCCTCGAGGCCGGCGGATTCGAGGTGTCGCGCGACGCCTTCAACTCCGGTCAGCGCGACGCGTACATCCCGGCCCTCGAATCGGGTGAGATCACCCTGTTCCCGGAGTACTCGGGCAACCTCCTGCAGTACTTCGACCCCGAGACCGAGGCGCGCACCGCGGACGAGGTCTACGCCGCGCTCCCCGACGCGCTGCCCGAGGGCCTGAGCGTCCTGGACCAGTCGACCGCGACGGACCAGGACTCCTACACCGTGACCGCCGCGTTCGCGGAGGAGAACGGCCTCGTCGAGATCGGCGACCTCGCCGACGCTGCGGGCCCGATCACCCTGGGCGGACCGCCGGAGCTCGCCGAGCGCCCCTACGGCCCGGCGGGCCTGGAGGAGGTCTACGGCGTGACAGTGGAGTTCTCCCCCACCGCCGACACCACCTTCGAGGCGCTCGAGGCGAACACGATCCAGGTCGCGAACATCTACACCGCCGACCCGCGCATCCAGACCGGCGACCTCGTCGTCCTCGAAGACCCCGAGGGCCTGTTCCTCGCCTCGAACGTCGTCCCGGTCGTGAGCGGCGAACTGCCCGACGGCGCCGCCGAGATCCTCAACGAGGTCAGCGCCGCGCTGACCCCCGAGGGTCTCGTCGCCCTGAACGTCCAGAGCACCGAAGACCAGGAGTCGACCCCCGACATCGCCGCCGCGTGGCTGTCGGAGAACGGTCTCGTCTGATGGCCGGCCTCGTCTGAACGAACCGAACGCCCCCGGCCCGCGCACGGCGCACCGGGGGCGTTCGGCATCCTCCCTTTGCCCGGGCGCGTCGACCTCAGAAGGCGCGGAGGTTCGCGTGCAGCCCGCCCGGGAGGAAGTCACGCCGCAGGATGCCGCGACGCCGGAGGATCGGCACGAGCTCGTCCAGCATCCGATGCACGGTGACCGGGTGCAGATCCCCCCACAGGAGGACCCCGTCGTTGCCCCACTCACCGAGCTCCTCGATGAGGTCGGCGAACTCGTCGGCGGTGCCGACGAACCCGGACCGGTCGGAGATGCGCCCCAGGGTCGACAGCGCGGTCAGGTGCGCGCGCAGCGGTGCGGTGGCGACGTCGCGATCGCCGACGAGACGACGGATGCTGCCCTGCGACACGTTCTCACCGAAGACCTCGGCGGGCAGGGGAGCCTCCAGGTCGAGGGCCGTCAGGTCGGTCTCGAGATCGCTGGACTGGCGCCGGGCGATCTCGCGGAGCGCGGCGTCGTCGGGGTGCCCGGAGGCCGCGACGATCCGGTCCGCCTCCTCCGCGCTCGCCACCAGCACCGGCTGGATCGCGAAGAGGATGCGGACGTCGGATGCCGCCCGACCGCGCTCGGCCGCGGCGGCGTGGATGCGCGCACGGTAATCCCTGATGCTCGCCTCCGTGAGCGGGGCGAGGGCGAGCTGGATGTCGGAGTTCGCGCCCGCGAACGCCAGGCCGCGCCCGGATCCGCCGGGTGAGGCGATGACCGGCTCGCCCCGCTCGAAGGGCAGCGCGTTGAGGGGTCCGTCGAAGGCGTAGTACTTCCCGCGATGGCGGACGGCGTCGAGCCTGTTGCCGTCGGCGTAGACGCCCGACACCGGGTCGGCGACGAGCGCACCGTCCTGCCAGCTGCGCCACAGCGCGCGCAGCGCCCCGAGCCACTCCTCGGCGCGGTCGTAGGCGGCGTCGTGCCCGAGCGGCGGCGCGTCACCGAAGTGCCTGGCGCTGCCGGTGTCGGTGACGACGTTGAGACCCAGGCGGTGATCGCTGAGGTGCTGGAGCGTCGCGAACTGCCGCGCCGCGGTATACGGGAGCGTCCCGGCGGGGTTCACCGTCGGGATCACTCCGAGATGCTGCGTCGCCTGGAAGAGGTAGGGGGCGAGGAGCAGCGGATCGTGCTTGGGCCCGCCGAAGGCGTGTCGGACGCGCAGGTCGATCGTGTCGGCCGACCCCAGGGACGGGGCATCCTCGATCAGGACGAAGTCGAACCCCGCCCGCTCGAGCTCGCGCGCAGACTGCCGGTAGAGCTCGGGAGCAGTCCATCGCCAGTCCCAGTCCAGGTACGGGTGGCCCCAGCCGTGCGGACCGAACCCGCGCGCGAGGAACCACCCGAAGTGCTGGAGGCGACTCACGCCGGCACCGGTTCCGCCGCCGCCCGCCCCGCGGCCACCTGCCCGGCATCCACCCGTCCGGTCTCCGCGGCCGACAGCGCACCCGCGAGATCGGCGATCAGATCGTCGACGTCCTCGATCCCGATCGACAGGCGCACGGTGCCGGGATGCACCCCGACGGCGGCACGCTCGGCGTCGGTCAGGTGGGCGTGGCTGGTGGAGGCGGGATGCAGAGCAAGCGAGCGCACGTCGCCGAGGTGGGTCATGTGGGTGATGAGCGCGAGCGCCTCGATGAAGCGGCGCGCCGCTGCGACGCCGTCCTCGCCCGCCAGGGTCACCGTGAAGACCGATCCCGTCCCGTCCGGCAGGTATCGGCGGGCGAGGCGATGCGAGGGGTGCTCCGGCAGCCCCGGGTGATCCACGCGCTCCACCCCCGGCTGCGCGGCGAGCCAGCGCGCGACGCGGAGGGCGGTGGCGCTCTGTCGCTCGACGCGCAGGCTGAGCGTCTCGAGCCCCTGGCCGATGAGGAACGCGTTCAGCGGCGACGGGGTGGGGCCGAAGCGGGGCGCGAGGTCGTCGCGGGCGTAGGCGATCCGCGCGTCGCCTCCGGCACGTTCGACCGCGCTCGGTCTCCCGTCCCTGCCGCGGGTGACCAGGTGCGGGTAGCGTCCAGCCGCCGACACGGGGTCGAACCGACCGCTGTCGACGATCACGCCGCCGAGCACGCTGCCGTGGCCGGCGAGGAACTTGCTCGCCGAGTGCACGACGACATCCGCACCGTGCTCGATCGGGCGGAGCAGATAGGGCGTGGCGAAGGTGCTGTCCACGACGAGCGCGATGCCGTGGCGGCGCCCGACAGCGGCGACCGCGGCGATGTCGAGGACGCGGCCGGCGGCGTTGGAGATCGACTCGGCGAAAAGCGCACGGGTGTGGGGACGGATGCCCGCCTCCCACGCGCGGGGGTCGTCGATGTCGTCGACGAAGTCGACCTCGATGCCGAACCTCTCGAGGTTGTCGCGCAGGAGTCCCCGCGTGCCCTCGTAGATGTGGGTCGAGGCGAGGATGTGGCCACCCGCCGAGACGAGGCTGAGAAGGGCGATCGTCGTCGCCGCCTGCCCGGAGGCGACGAGCAGCGCGCGCGTTCCGCCCTCGAGATCGGCGAGCGTGCGTTCGACCTGGTCGACGGTGGGGTTCCCGACCCGGGTGTATGCGAAGCCGTCGGCGCCGCCGAAGAGCGCGGCGGCGTCGTCGAAGCTCTCGAAGCGGAACCCCGCCGTGAGGTAGATGGGTGTCGCGCGTGGCTCCGCAGATCGCACCCGCGCACCGTGCACCTGCCGCGTCGTGAATCCCGCGTGCCCCATCATTCCGTCCTCCCCGGGCGGTGCACGCGCCCGCGCGCTCCGTCAGAGCATCTTGGGGCCGCCCGCGGGCACACCCCAACTTCCCGCGTCGCCGTGTTACGACGGCCGTTCCCCGGGACGTTCCGCGAGCGACCCCGGGCGCGCGGCGCGCGAGGCCGGGGTTCCTCCCCCTGCCCCCGGGGGTCGGCGCTCGCTATCGTCGGGCCATGTCCCCCGACACCGCGCACTCCCCCGGCACGTTGCGCGAACCAGGCGCGTCCGCGATGGCGCAGTGCCTCGCGGTGCAGGAGCGCGCCCGCCCCCGGTCGGCGTGGGCACGCCTCGTCGGGCGCAGCCCCGTGTGCGAGGACGCCCTGCCGTGGTACGTCGGCGCGGTCGCCGAGCGCGAGGTCGCCGCGCGCCTGCACCGACTCGGGCCGGACTGGGTCTCCGCCGCGGGCGTCCGCCTCGACGCGCACGCTCCGCCCGTCGAGCTCGTCCTCGTCGGCCCGGGCGGGGTCTATACGGTGACCACGAAGTTCCTGCAGGATGCCCGTGTGCGGGTCGGAAGCCTCCGTCTCCTCGTCGACGGGACGCGGATGCCGTACGTGCGGGCCGCGCGGGAGGAAGCTGCCCGCGTCCGCTCGGTGCTGTCGGCACCACCACCGCTGCCGCGATCCGGACACCCCGCCCCGCCGGCTCCGGCGGTGGCCGTCACGCCGCTCATCGTGGTCGTCGGGGCGCGTCGCGTGGAGCTGGTCGATCCCCCGCGCGACGTCGTCGTCCTGCGCGACCGGGCGCTCACCCGGTGGCTCCGCCGCCGCCCCCGGATCTTGGAGGGAGTCGCGCGCGCCATCGTCGTCGATCGCCTCGCCGCCGCGGCGTCCGCTCCGCTCGTGCTGAGCGGCCGAGGCGCCGCGAAGACCGAGACCGACCTCACCCGCCCGCCGGACGTCGTCGCCTTCGCCGCCCTCCGCCGGCAGGTGCGCAGCGCCGCCGCCGTCCGCGGGCTGTGGCTGGCGCTGTTCATCCTCGTCGCCGCCGCCGTGCTCGGCCTCGGAGCCCTTCACATCGAAGGGCTCCTCGGCTTCACCGGCTGACCGGGACCCGCTCCGTTTTCGCCGTCGCCCGCGCCCGTGCGGCGTGGCGGGAGTGCTGGATGACGCTGAGCGCCACCGTCACCGCGAGGAGGGCGTACAGCACGATCGTGATCGGCGAGGAGACCAGGACGGTCGGGTCGCCTTCGGACACCGCCAGCGCCCGACGCAGCTGCGTCTCGGCGAGGGGTCCGAGGATCGCGGCGATCAGCACCGGGGCCAGCGGGATCGAGAAGTGCCGCATGGCGAATCCGACGACGCCGATGCCGAGCGCCATCCACAGGTCGACCGGCCGCGAGGCGATGGCGTAGATGCCGAGCATCGCCATCACCGTGATCCCGGCGTAGAGGTAGTGACGGGGGATGAGGAGGAGCTTGGCCCACACCGCCGCGAACGGCAGGTTGATGATCAGCAGGATGATGAGCCCGAGGAAGAGGCTCGCCAGGAGCGGCCACACGAGGTCGCCGCTCCGCTCGAACAGGAGGGGTCCGGGCTGCATGCCGTACTGCTGGAAGGCCGCGATCATCATCGCCGCGGTGGCGGAGGTCGGAAGCCCCAGTCCGAGGAGCGCGCCCATGGCCGAGCCGGCGGTGGCGTTGCCGGCGGCCTCCGGGGCGGCGACGCCCTGGATCGCGCCGCGCGTGCCGAAGTCGGTGTCGCCGCGGCGACGGGCCAACCGCTTCTCGGTGCCGTAGGCGAGGAAGGTGGGAACCTCGGAGCCGCCCACGGGGATCGCGCCGAACGGGACGCCGTACGCGGTGCCGCGGAGGAATGCCGGCAGCACCATCTTCCACTCGCGCCACGACAGCAGCGGGGAGCCGGTCGGCTTCACCAGGCGCGCCGGGCCGTCGCCGCGACGGATGTGGGAGGCGACGTGGATCACCTCGCCGAGGGCGAGGAGTCCGACGGTGACCACGATGATCGAGATGCCGTCGAAGAGGACGGGGCTTCCGAGGGTGAAGCGCTCGGTGCCGCTCATGCCGTCGATGCCGACCAGCGCGAGGGCGAAGCCGAGCCCCAGGGCGACGAGGCCGCGGACGATCGAGTCGGCGACCACGGCCGAGATCGCCACGAAGGCGAACACCGCGAGGGCGAAGTACTCGGCGGGGCCGAAGACGGTGGCGAGCTGCACGATGTACGGGGAGAAGAAGACGACCAGGACGCACGCGATCGTGCCGCCGATGAAGGCGCCGATCGCCGAGGTCCCGAGCGCCTTCGCGGCCCGGCCGTCCTTCGCCATGCGATGGCCCTCGAAGGTTGTGGCGATCGCGGAGGAATTGCCGGGTGTGTTCAGCAGGATGCCGGACGTGGAATCGCCGAAGAGCCCGCCGAAGTAGATGCTGGCGAACATGATGAACGCGCCGGTCGGATCGAGGCTGAACGTGACCGGCAACAGGAGCGCGACGGCCATCGCCGAGCCGAGGCCGGGGAGCACACCGACGGCGGTGCCGAGGATCGCGCCGATGACGAGGAAGAGGAGGTTCTGCGGGGTGAAGGCGACCGCGAACCCCTCCATGAGGTTTCCGAGCTGATCCATCAGAGGATTCCTTCCAGGAAGCCGGCGGGCAGGGAGAGCCCGAGTCCGGCGCCGAACGCCAACTGCACGGATGCCGACATGATCACGCCGATGGCGATGTCCATGAGCGGGCGGCGACTGCCGAACGCCCAGGCGACAACCCAGAAGAGCGCCGCCGCCGACAGCAGCCAGCCGGCGAACGGCAGGACGAGGATGAAGCCGGCGAGCGCGCCGATCGTGATCACGACGGTCTTGACGTCGATGGAGCCGCGGCCGGAGCCGCCGACGCCTGCAGCGGCGCCGGAGTCTTCGGGAGAGACCACGCGGATCTCGCTCGTGGCGTCGATCCCGCCCAGGTCGCGCAGCATCTCGTCCGAGATCTCCACGGGGTCGTCCGCGACGTGCGGACGCTGCGGTGCGCGGAGGACGTCGATCGCGAGGGCGACCCCCACGACGTAGAGGAACACCGCGACGATGATCGGGAAGAAGGTGGGACCGGGGAACGCGGCGCCCTCCGGGATCTCCATCGTGACGATGCCGGCGGTGAGGGCCACCGCCAAAGCGATCACGCCGGCGACGATGATCAGCTCGCTCCGGCCGGTGTACCAGCGCGGCATCCGCTGCACCCGAAGGGTTCCCGTGGTGGGCGGGGCCGGGTCGTTCCCCGGCCCGAGGTCGATTCCTGCGCTCACAGTCCGAGCTCCTCGATGATCTGCGCCGTGCGGCGGCTTTCCTCGGAGATGAAGGCGGCGAACTCCTCGCCCACCATGAAGCTGTCGACCCAGCCGTTGCGCTCGAGCACCTCGGCCCACGCTTCGGTCTCGCGGAGCTCGGTGAGCATCGCCACCAGCTCGTCGCGGACCTCGTCGGAGACCCCCGGCGGGGCGACGTAGCCGCGCCAGTTCGACATGGCCACATCGATCCCCTCCTCGCGGAAGGTGGGGACGTCGATGCCGGGCACCGGCTCCTCCGCCGACATCCCGAGTGCGCGGAGGTTGCCGGAGGCGATCTGGTCGCGGAATTCGTTGTAGCCCGAGAGGCCCGCCTTGGCGGTCTTGGACAGGAGCGAGGTCACGACCTCACCGCCGCCCGGGTAGGCGAGGTAGTTGACCGCGGCGGGATCCGCCCCGGCCTCCTTCGCCAGGAGTCCGGCGAGGAGGTGGTCGATGCCGCCGAGGGAGCCGCCTGCGATCGCCGTGCCGCCGGGGTTCGCGGCGAGGTCCGCGGCGAAGTCGGCGAGCGTCTCGTAGGGCGAGTCGGCGGGGACGACGAGGACGTTGAAGTCGTCCGCGAGGCGCGCCACCGGGACGACGTCCTCGAGGGTCACCTGCGAATCGTTGATGAGGATGCCGCCGACCATGACACCGCCGGTGACCATCATCAGATCGTGCCGGTCGCCCATCTCTGCGACCTGCGCGATTCCGATCGTGCCGGAGGCCCCCGGGACGTTCACGACCTGCACGCCCTGGGCGATGTTGTCGGCGCGCATGACCTGCTGCGCCTCGCGGGCGAACGCATCCCATCCGCCGCCCGGGGCCGCGGGGGCCACGAGGGTCACCTTCGTGCGGGGACTGGCCGCACCCCCGGTTCCGGCGGCGTGGACCGCCGCGGTGAGGAAGAGCGCTCCCGCGAGCACTCCCACGATCGTTCCGGTGATTCTCCGACGCATCTTCGCCTCCCTCGCGGACGCCGTCGTGGCCGCGAATGTGGGAGGTAGACTCGCACCGCGCGCCCCCCGGCGGGCAGGCAAGACGACTTTCGCTCATTGATGCTCACGGCGACGACGTCCGGCACGGCGCGAGCAGCACGCGACGGAGGAGCCGATGACGACCTCGACCGGCATCCGTCGCCTGCGTCTGCTGCCGTTGCTCGTGGTGCAGTGCCTGGTGGTCCTCGCGTGCGTGGCGATCACGACCCTCGTCGCGACCTCTGTGCAAGAGCGGACGCTGCGTCAGGTCACGACCGAACGCGTGCTCGACGTCTCGCGGAGCCTCGCCGCGCTCGACCAGGTGCGGACGGCGGTGACCGACGACCGCGCCGCCGCGATGGCGGAGCTGCAGCCCCTCGCCGACCTCATCGAACAAGCCGCCGGCGTCGACTACGTGGTCATCACGGATGCCGACGGCATCCGCCTCACGCACCCCACCGCGTCCCAGCGCGGGCTGAAGGTCTCCACCGACCCCGCCGACGTCCTCGCGGGCGAGACGTTCGTGGGCACCGAGACGGGGACGCTCGGACCGACGCTCCGCGCGAAGGTGCCCGTGACCGCGGACGGCGTGGTCGTCGGGACAGCGTCGGTCGGCATCCTGGAGAGCGAGATTGCGGCCGATTTCGATCAGGCGATCGCCGCCCTCCTGCCGTGGGTGCTCGCATCGGTCGTGGCCGGCTGCGCGATCAGCGCGGCGCTCGTGGTCGCGCTGCGCGGACGGGTCCGGCGGCTCGAGGACCGCGCGCGGGAGGCCGAGACGCAGCGACGCATCGCGGGCGCCCTCCGGGACGCCACGCACGAATTCCGCACACGCCTGCACGTCATCCGCGGCCTCGTCGCCGAGGGGGACGCCGACGCGGCGCTCCAGTACGTCGACGGCATCGCCCCGGTCTCGACCCCCGGTTGGGACGCGCCGGACGTCGCCGACCCCGCCCTCCGCGCGCTCGTCACGGGCCTCGCCGACGACGCCGCCGGCGCCGGCGTGGCGCTCGAGCTCGATCCGCTCACGACCGTCACGCCCTCGGTGATGACGGATGCCGATCTCGTCGTCATCGCGAACCTCTGCCGCAACGCGATCGAGGCGGCGAGCGAGCACCCCGCCGCCGGCCGCGTGCGGCTCCTGGTGGTCGCGGACGCGCACGCCGTGCATATCGTCGTCGACGACGACGGCCCCGGCATCCCGGATGCCGCGCGCCTGCGCATCTTCGAGCGCGGCGTGACGACGAAGACGCCCGAGGGCACGGCCGCGGCACCGGACCGCGGTGTGGGGCTCGACATCGTCCGCCGCGAGATCGCGGCCCGCGCCGGGACGATCGAGGTCGGGCGGTCCGCGTGGGGCGGCGCCCGCTTCACCGTCGACATGCCCGCCGCCCCGGCGGAGGTCCGGCGATGACCGGAGGACACGCGGCGAGCGGGGATCAGATGAGCGCCCCGCCGCCGATCCGCACCCTCATCGTCGACGACGACCCCGCCGTGGTGCGTCTGCACACCGCGTACCTCGCCGAGCTGCCGCGCTTCCGCCTCATCGGCACGGCGCGGACGGGTGCCGCCGCCGCCCGGCTCGCCGCCGACCGCGCCGTCGACCTCGTGCTGCTGGACATGAACCTTCCCGATTTCAGCGGCATCGAGGTGCTGCACCGGCTCCGCCTCGTTCGGGAGTGGGATGTCGACGTGATCGTCATCAGCTCCGCGCGCGACACCTTCACCGTCCGCCAGGCACTCGCTGCGCACGTGGCGGGGTACCTCGTGAAGCCCTTCACGAAGGAGGCGTTCGCGGCGCGGCTGAGCGAGTATGCCGATCGACGGCCCGCCCGCCCGAGCGAGACGGCCGTGGGCCTCGGACAGGGGCAGATCGACGGGCTGGTGACCCCGCCGGGCGCGGTGCCCGCCGCCGCGGCATCCGATCCTCTGTCGCTGCCCCTTCCCAAAGGACTGTCGGCATCGACGCTCGCCCGCGTCGTCGCGGCGCTCGACACCACCGTGCCGGTGAGCGCGCGGAGCCTCGCCGATGAGCTCGGCGCCTCCCGCGCGACCGTCCGCCGGTATCTCGATCACCTCGCCTCGACCGGTGGCGCCACCGTGTCGCACCGCTTCGGCGCGCGCGGGCGGCCCGAGGTGCTCTACCGCCTCACCCCGTGAATCGGCGCCGGACGACCGACGACTAGCACGTCACCGGAGCTCTCACAATCCCCGGCACGACCGCCGGGTTCGGGTCTACCGTCGACCTCGTGACCACGAACACGACGAAGACCAACAAGCGCCGCCCCGCGCGCCGGGGCGCCGAACTGACCGCCGAGCAGAACGCCGAGCAGGGGTTCCAGGCCTCCGAGCAGCTGAGCGAGAGCATGCAGAAGGTCCTCGTGGACCTCATCGAGCTGTCGCTGCAGGGCAAGCAGGCCCACTGGAACGTCGTCGGCCGCAACTTCCGCGACACGCACCTTCAGCTCGATGAGATCATCGACGCCGCGCGCGAGTTCGCCGACACCATCGCCGAGCGCATGCGCTCGCTGCACGCCCTTCCGGACGGCCGCAGCGACGTCGTCGCCGAGACCACCACGCTCCCGGAGTTCCCGCAGGGCGAAATCGACACGACCGAGGTCGTGGACCTCATCACCGAGCGCCTGGACGCCGTCTGCACGACGTGCCGCGAGGTGCACGACGGCATCGACGAGGAAGACCCCACGAGCGCCGATCTCCTGCACGAGATCCTCGGCCGTCTCGAGCAGCTGTCCTGGATGGTCAGCGCGGAGAACCGCACGCCGAAGCGCTGAGACCTCCCGGCCTCACTCCCCGTGCCGCTTGCGCATCTGCGCGAGCGGCACGGCCATGCGGTGGTTCTCCCGCAGACGCTCCTCGTGCGCTTCGAGGAAGTCCCAGTACGCGGTGGTGAAGGTCGACTCGCGCGCCGCCTTCTGGGTGGGCCACCACGAGCCCATCCGCTGCAGGTAGGCCCCACCGGAGATGTACGGCTTCGTGGCCACTCCCCCGCCATCGGCGTACTGGCTCATCCCCTGGACGTTGGGGACCATGACCCACTCGTAGGCGTCGACGAAGAGGGCGCTGAACCACTCGAACACCGCGCGCGGGGCGTACCCCTGCAGCAGGAACCAGTTGCCGAGCACCATGAGGCGCTCGATGTGGTGGGCGTAGCCGGTGGCCAGCACGCGTTCCAAGACGGTGCGCACCGGCACCGGCAGGTCGTCCGGAATACCCACCCCGTCGTACCACCAGGGCTCCAGCTCCCGGCGGAGCGCGAAGTGGTTGGCATCCCGCAGGTGGGGCCACGCGCGGTAGGCGCCGCGCATGTACTCGCGCCAGCCGATCACCTGCCGCACGAAACCCTCGAGGGAGTTCAGCGGCACGCCCTCGGCATCCGTCGCCGCCTCGATCACCTCGTCGACCGTCAGCAGCCCGATGTTCAGGGCGGGGCTGAGGATCGAGTGGAAGAGGAACGGCTCGTCCGCCGCCATCGCATCCTCGTAAGGGCCGAACTGCGCGAGGCGGCGCGCGACGAAGTCGGCCAGCCAGCCGCGCGCTTCGTCGGGCGTCACGGGGAGCCAGAACCGCGCGGGGTCCCCCGGGTGGTCCGGGAACCGCTCGGCGATCTCGGAGATCACCTCCCGCGTGATGTCGTCGTGCTCCAGCGGCGGCAGCGGCGGGATGTCGATTCCGCCCTTCGGGAGCGGCTCGCGATTGTCGGCGTCGAAGTTCCAGCGCCCGGCGGCGGGCTTCGCTCCGTCCATGAGGACGCCGGTGCGGCGGCGCTGCCAGCGGTAGAAGTCCTCCATGCGAGCGCTCGGATGCCCGGCGAACCAGTCGTCGAGCTCGGCGGCGGGGGTGAGGAACAGCGCGTCGGGGTACACCCTCGAACGGAGGCCCTCCTCCTCGCACAGGCGTCGCAGGCGCGCGTCGACCCCGCGATCGGTCGCGCTCATCCAGGCGAGACCGTCGATGCCGTGGGTGCGGACGAGCTGCCGCACACCGTCGGCGAACCCCCGGCCCTCCGCCAGCGGCACCCGCTCAACCCGGCGTCCGGCCGCCTCGAGGGCCGCGGCGGTGTGGCGCATCGCCGAGAGGATCAGCACCATCTTGTGCGCGTGATGCGGACGCCGCTCGAACACCGCCGGCGACTCCACGAAGAAGAAGACGTCGATGTCGTCGTCGACGAAGGCGGGATGGGCGTCGAACTGCTGCGTTCCGAGGATCAGTGCCGCCTTCACCAGGCCATCCTGACACCCGCGGCGAGCACGGGGACGCATTGTTGTCAAGCGACCCTCACCCCCTCCGGCAGTGGATACGCTCGCGCCATGGGAACCCAGATGGCGATCGATCGCATCGCCCAGGCGCCGACCATCGTCTCGGCTCTGCGCGCCGCGGAAGAGCTCGCGGTGGAAGCCGGCCGCGACCCCGGCGTGAGGACGCTTCGCCTTCTCACGGCAGCCCTCGCGGGCGACGACGACATCATCGTGCTCGCGGCCGTCCACGCCCTCGCCGAGATGCAGGACGCGGATGCCGGGACACTCCTCTGCGAGCTGCTGCGCGATCCGCGCCCGTGGGTGCGCGAGCACGCCGCGTGGGCTCTCGGCCAGTCGATGCCGCAGACGCACGCGATCGCCGCGCTCATCCGTCTCGTCGCAGGCGGCGGATTCACCGGAATGCTCGCCCAGCAGACGCTGGAGAAGTGGTCGTCGCCGGCCGGGGAGACCCTCGTCGTCGCGCTCGAGTCGGCGCTCCTCGGCGGGTGGGATGTCGCCGCGCGCACCCGACTCGTGGAGACGCTGGGCCTGGTGCGGCATCCGTCAGCCGACGGGCCGCTGCGGCGGTTCGCGTTCGATACCGCCGAGAGCGACGGGGTCCGCGAAGCCGCGATCGCCGCCCTCGGCCAGCGCGCCGACGCCCAGGGGCAGAGCGAGCTCGAACGACAGCTCGACGCCCTCGTCGACGCCGGCGGGCGGCTCGGCGACGTGGCGCGTCTCGCTCTGATCGACCTCGACCCGCCGCCCACTGCCGCCCCGCGCGAGGGCCTCACCGTGGCGCAGCTGTTCCTCCACGCCGACATCGACCCCAGCCTGTCGTCCGCCGGCGCGGGCGACAACGGCGGGATCGCGACCCTCCTCGTGCGGCTCGGCGATGCCCTGCTGTCGGCCGACGACACCCCCGCCGGCCTCGACGGGGCCGGGGTCGCGGTCACCCGGGTCCTCACCCTCTCGCGCGGCTCCGTGCAGGCCGCCAGCGGCGACCTCCTCACGGTCGCGGGGACCGCCTCCGGCCACGTCTACGGCCGCGTGCCGCTCGGCACCGCCTCGACCGGATCGGCCGCCGCGTGGCCGTTGCGCGTGGCCGCGCGGCGCGGCATCCGTCGGCTCCTGCGTGCGGCGGGGCGCATCGACGTCCTGCACCTGCGCATGGCCGACGTCGGGTCGCTCGCCGCCGCCGACGTCGCGCGCGAACTCGGCATCCCCACCGTCTTCACCGTCGCTCCAGACCCGCACAGCGTCATCGCCTCGATGGACCGCTCGGGCGCACTCACCCGCTCCGGATTCGGCACGGTGGACCAGCGCGAGCACTTCTGGTTCCGCACGCGGCTGGTGCAGGGACTCGCCGCATCGGCATCCCACACCGTGTTCTTCCCCCGTCCCGAGCTCGCCCGCGACATGCGCGAGCTCGTCGGCATCGACCTCGCCGAGCACCCGGATCGGCGCACCGTCGTCGCCGAGGGCGTCGACCTCGAGGTGATCGACCGGGACGTCGCCGCGGCGGCGTACCCGGGAGCGAGCCCGGATCTGGCCGAGATGCTGGACGCCCTTCCGGCCGAGCGCCGGCGCCTGCCGCTGCTCCTGTCCGTCGGGCGCCTCCACAAGGTCAAGGGAATGGCGACGCTGGTTGCCACGTGGGCGGGTTCCGCCCTCTCGGAGCGGGCCAATCTGCTCATCGTCGGCGGTGATCTCGACAGCCCCTCCCCCGATGAGCGCGAGCAGCTGGACCTCATCGCGCAGGCCGTGCCCGAGGACGCGTGGTCCGCGCGGGGCTTGCTCATCGCCGGGCACCGCCCGAATGACGTCACCGCGCGCTGGCTCGCCGCCGCACGCCTGGGAATGCCGGGACGCGCTGCGCCGGGTGGTGCCTACGTCTGCGCGAGCATGAAGGAGGAGTTCGGTCTCGCGCTGCTCGAGGCGATGGCAGCGGGCCTCGTCGTGGTCGCCCCCGACGGCGGCGGGCCCGCCACCTACGTGCTCGACGGCGACACCGGCTTCCTCACCGCGACGTGGGATTCCGCGCGCCTGGAGGAGGCCGTGGATGCAGCGCTCGATCGGGCCGCCGAAGCCGCCGCG
The DNA here is from genome assembly GCF_021654035.1 of Microbacterium aurantiacum. Classification (GTDB taxonomy): domain Bacteria; phylum Actinomycetota; class Actinomycetes; order Actinomycetales; family Microbacteriaceae; genus Microbacterium; species Microbacterium aurantiacum. Next base: position 911,239 of record NZ_JAJPDW010000001.1, on the reverse strand, counting down.
GACTCCGACGGAGACCTCGCCCGCCGTGCTCGCCGCATCGTCGCCGACCGCTTCACCATCCAGGCCATGGCGCGAGCCCTCGCCCCCGTCTACCGCGGCGTCGCGGCGGCGGAAGAGGAGATCGTGCGCGCAGCGACCGGAATCCCCGCATGACCCTGCTGGTCATCAGCCCGGACTACGCCTCCCACCTCCTGCCCCTGGCGACGCTCGCCACGGCGTGGACGGATGCCGCGGAGAATGTCGTGGTCGCCACCGGACCCGCCACAGAACCGCTGGTCCATCGCTTCGGCTTCCGGCGGGTCGACCTGCCGCTCGGACGCGGGGCGAACGCGGGGGTGATCCGCGCCGAGGATCAGGTTACCGAAGAGGCCGATTCCCTCGCCGGGTTCTTCGCCGCCACGAGGCGCGGAATGGTCGAGACTCTGACCTATCAGGCGCGCGAGCGTCTCACCGACCTCATGTGGGACCCGGTGGGCCGTGCGCAGGCGACCCTGCGAGTGGTGGAGCAGGTGGCGCCGAGCGCGATCCTCGTCGACCACCTCGCTTTCGGTGCGCGCCTGGCGCTGCACACGGCCGGCATTCCCTACGCCGATGTGGTGCTCGGTCACCCCACCGCCCTGCCCGTGGGTGACGAGGTCTACGGATACCCGCCGTCGTGGCCCTCCACCCTCTCCGCCGACGCCGCAAGCCTCGAGGCGCTCCGCGCGATCTGCGACGAGGTGTCCTCGCGCTTCACCGCGCAGTGGAACACGGCGGCCGCCGAGCTCGATCCCGACGCGACGCCCGTGGCGGACGCGTTCCGCCTGCACGGCGAGACCGTCCTCTACAACTATCCGGCCGAGCTCGCGAAGGGTGACGGCCGGGTCCTGCCGCCGCACGTCTTCCTCGGGTCGGCGCAGCGCGTCGAGCCCCGTGATGGCGAGGTGGAGTCGTGGCTGGCCGTGGACGAGCCGTTCGTCTACGTCAGTCTCGGCAGCTTCCTCTCCGTGCGCGACGATGTGCTCGCCCGTCTGGCCGAGGCGTTGCGCGCCCTGCATTCCGCGACCGGCATACGCGCCGCCATCGCGTCGGGGAGCACGCCGATGGAACGGCTCGGACCGATCCCGGAGAGCTGGCTCGTCCGCGAGTACCTCCCGCAGGTGCGCCTGCTCTCGCGGGCCCGGGCGGCCGTGACGCACGGCGGGAACAATTCGGTGACCGAGGCCGTGGGACAGGGGGTGCCGCTCCTGGTGCTTCCGATGTCGACGGATCAGTTCGCCGGGGCGGCCGCTCTCGAACGGACCGGCCTGGGTGTCGCCGCCGACCCGAACGCGGCGGGTCCCGATGAGCTCCGCTCGGCCCTCGAGACGCTGTGTGCGGATGACTTCGCCGGGCGAGCGCCTCTCGCTGCGATCGCGGAGGGTCAGCGCCGCGCGCCCGGCGCACACCGCGCCTTCGAGGCCGTCACCGGCACCACCCGCTGACCCCGCCCGGGCGCCCCGCCCGCGCCAGACGCGTACCCAACTCCTCCGATCCGCGGCACTTGGGCCCGAAACCGGCCCCGCACCCACCCCCGGACCCCGTCTTTGAGGAGTTCGGCCCGCCCCGGCCCCGCACCCGCCCGCCCCATCCCGTGGCACACCGCCCACGGGCCTACGGCCCCGGCCGCGTACCGAACTCCTCCGATCCGCGGCCCAAAGGCCCCAAACCACCCTCGAACACGACCTCCGCCCCCGTTCTGGAGGAGTTCGGCCCGCCCCGGCCCCGCACCCGCCCGCCCCATCCCGTGGCACACCGCCCACGGGCCTACGGCCCCGGCCGCGTACCGAACTCCTCCGATCCGCGGCCTACGGGACCGAAACCGGCCCCGCGCGGGCCTCCCGCCGACGTTTCTGAGGAGTTCGGTACGGCCCGGGGCGGGTCAGGTCACGCGGGCGGATGCGGCGTCGACGGCGGCGTCGGTCGCGCCGCCCGTGCGGGCGAGCAGCCACACACCCGCGAGCGCTCCCGCCCCCGCGAGGACGAACACCGCGAAGCTCCAGGGGGGCGCGCCGGCGGCCTCGCCCAGCACCGTGATGCCCATGACGACCGCGACGAACGGGTCGACCACCGTCAGCCCCGCCACGACCAGCTGCGGCGAGGCGACCGTGTGCGCGACCTGCACGAAGGTGATCGAGAGGGCGCCGGCGACCACGATGGCCAGGAGGCATGCGAGGGTCAGGAGGTTGTTCTCGTCCAGCCGGTAGTCGGCACCGGCGACGGCCGTCTGCACGCGGAGGATCACCGTCTTCCCGAGCGTGGCGACGAATCCGGAGAACAGCCCTCCGAGGATCACGTACCCGCCCGCCCGCAGCCCCCGTCCGCGGCGCACGGCGAACGCCGCGCCGGTCGCGGCGAGCACGACGCCGAGCACCGCGAGCACGGCGATCAGCTGCGCGTCGGTGATCGTCGCCTGCGTGCTCACCGCCGCCGCGACCGACACGAACACGCCGAGACTCACGACGCTGAGCGCGATCGCACCGATCTCGCCGAGGCGCGGCGGCGTACGGGTGATCACGGCCGTCAAGAGGGAGGAGAACACCAGAGCCGCGACACCCACCGGCTGCACGACCATCAGCGGCGCGAAGGCGAGCGCGGCGAGTTGCGCGAGGATGGCGAGTCCGAACAGCACCGAGCCGACCAGCCACGACGGCTGGCGGGCGAGAGTCCACAGCGCCGCCGCACCCGCACCCGGATTCGCGCGCACCCGCGCCGCCACCCCGAGGGACTGCAGGTGATTGCCGACGGTGAGCAGCGCCGCGGACAGCAGCGCGAACCCGATGCCGAGGTAGGAGAACGACGCGATCGTGGTCACCGGCGCAGCACCTTCTCCAGGGCCTTGCCGCGCGCGAGCTCGTCGACGAGCTTGTCGAGATAGCGGATCTGCTGCATGAGGGGGTCGTCGATGTCCTCCACTCGGATGCCGCACACCACCCCGGTGATCAGCGAGACGTTCGGGTTGATCCGGGCGTCGGCGAAGAAGTCCCGGAAGGTCACGCCCTCGTCGAGGATGCGCGCGAGATCGTCGGAGTCGTACCCGGTGAGCCACGTGATGACGGCGTCGAGCTCGGCCTGCGTCCGCCCCTTGCGCGCGAGTTTGGCGACGTAGAGGGGATACACGGAGGCGACGCTGTCGCTGAAGATCCGGTGCACGAGCGCCATCCTAGGGGCGCCCTTTCTGAGTGTCGCGTCCAGCAAACACACGGGAAGCGCCCAGACGGGGTGGGCAGACTCGGGGACTTGTGCCCGCCCGAGGGCACCGTGCGCCGGCTTTCGCGGCGCGGACATTCCCACGGATTCGGTTGTTTTCTATGCGCTCCACGTCTGCAGATGCCCTCACTCGCCGCTCCCGCCGGGCCCACCGCCGCGCTCAGCGCCGCGTCGGAATCGTCGCCGCCGCCGCGACCTTCAGCCTCATCGCCGTCGCCGGCGTGACGGCGCTCCCGACCTCGGAAGCCGAAGCCTCGACCTCGTCCTTCGGCGACATCACCCTCGCCTCCTTCTCCACCACCGTCGAGCCGACCCCCGTGGTGAGCCTCTCCGGCACCGATGAGATCTCCACGGCGGTGCGGACGGCCCTCGCTGACGCGGATGCCGCGCTCGAAGCATCCGTCGAGGTGTCCTCGCAGGTGGAGGCGTCGGGTCTCGACCTCGGCGACGCCGAGACCGACATCGACACCGATGCGCTGGAGGATGCCGCCGAGCGCCTCACCGCGTCGCTCGACCTCCCCGCCCCACTCCTCCCCGGCATCGCCGAGCAGGTCTCTGACGCCGTCTCGGCGGTCGAGAAGCGCGTGGATGCGGTGCGGACCGACCTCGAAGCGGCGCAGAAGGCCGAGGCCGAGCGCCTCGCCGCCGAGGCGGAGGCCCAGCGCATCGCCGAGGAGGAGGCCGCTGCTGCCGCCGCCGCCGCCGAGGCCGCTGAGGCTGCGACGTCGACCGGTTCGTCCTCGGCATCCGCTGCCCCCTCCCGCCCCGCGGGCGTCTACACGCCGGCCGGCGACGCACAGTCGATCGCCTACGGCATGCTCGGCGGCTACGGCTGGGGCGATGACCAGTTCGGCTGCCTCGTGGAGCTGTGGAACAAGGAGTCCGGCTGGAACTCGCAGGCCTACAACGCCTCGAGCGGCGCGTACGGCATCCCGCAGGCCCTCCCGGGCAGCAAGATGGCTTCGGCCGGCGCCGACTGGGAGACCAACGCCGCCACCCAGATCTCGTGGGGCCTCGGCTACATCGCCGGTCGCTACGGCTCGCCGTGCGGCGCGTGGCAGCACTCGCAGTCGGTCGGCTGGTACTGATCCCACGCACTCTCCGCGCACCGTGAACGGCGCCGGGGGACGCCGCGAGTCGGCGTTTCCCGGCGCCGTTTTCGTTTCCGGGCGGGAGCCGGGCGTAGCGTGGGACGCATGGCCGCCCCCGGATCCCGTCGCGCGCGAGCGGCGCGTCGACGCACTCACCGGGTCGCGGCATCCGGGAGCGATCTGACGGATGCCGAGTGGCAGAGGATCCTCGACGCGTGGCGTCGCTGCGCCTACTGCGGCGTCGACGGCGTCGCCCTGCAGCGGGACTGCGTGCTGCCCATCTCGCGCGGGGGCCGCTACACGCTCGAGAACGTCGTCCCGGCGTGCCGCTCGTGCAACGCGTCGAAGTGCAACGCGGAGGTGACCGGGTGGATGCGGCGCCGACGCCTCGACGAGCCGGCGTTCCTGCGCGCGTGGGTCGAGATCGGCCGCGAGCTCCGCGCCCCGATCGCCTGAACGCCCGCGCGTGCCCCGCGTCAGCCGTCCGACGTCCGGGTGTGCAGCCGCTCTCCCTCGGCGTTGAAGATGCTCAGCACCTCGGCGCGACGCGGCCCGGGCGCCCACATCGCGTGCGGCTCGCGGGTGTCGAACTGCGCCGCCTCCCCGCGTCCGAGATCGAGCTCCTCGTCGCCGAGACGCAGCCGCAGTCGCCCCGAGAGGACGTAGAGCCACTCCCAGCCGTCGTGCACGCGCGGCTCGGGCGTCTCGCTCCGCGGCTCGTAGACGATCTTGAAGGCCTGCACGGGCGATTGCTCGACGGTGAGCGGCGCGATCGTCATCCCCTCCGCGCGGCGTGCGGGGCGGCGCACCCGCGGATCCCGCGCGGGTTCGACGAGGAGATCGTCGATGCGGATGCCGAGTGCCCGCGTCACCGGGAGCAGGAGCTCGAGGCTCGCCTGGCGCTTCCCGGACTCCAGCCGCGACAGGGTGCTGGGCGAGATCCCGGCTGCGCGCGACAGGTCGTCGAGCGTCCACTCGCGGGCGCGCCGGGCTTCACGCAGGCGCGGCCCGAGTCGGTCGAGTTCGCCCACGACATCCCCCTCTTGCTGATTTCGCATACTGGCTTGCCATCATTGCACTCCTGCTCGCACGATGGGCACATGCACACCTGGGATGCCCTCATCGTCGGTTCCGGACCCGCGGGCCTTGCCGCGGCTCTCATGCTCGGCCGCGCGCGCCGCCGCGTGCTGGTCGTGGACGACGACCTGCCGCGCAACCGCTTCGCCGCCCATATGCACGGCGTCGTCGGGTTCGACGGTGTGCCGCCGGAAGACCTCGCCGCCCGCGGTCGCGCGGAAGCCGAGGGCTACGGGGTCGTCTTCCGGAGCGCCCGCGTCACGGGCGTCGCGGACACAACGCCGGGGCAGGATGCAGGGCTCCGTGTGACGGTCACCGGCGGCGACACCCTGACGGCGCGCGTCGTGATCGCCGCGAGCGGCGTCGTCGACGAGCTCCCGGCGATCCCGGGCCTCGCCGAGCACTGGGGGACGCACGTGCTGCACTGCCCGTACTGCCACGGCGGGGAGGTGCGGGACCGCAGGCTCGGCGTGCTGCTGACGTCGCTCTTCGGTCTCCATCAGGCCGACCTCCTCCGGCAGTGGAGCGCCGATCTCACCGTGTTCACGCAGGGCCTCGCGCTCGACGACGATGCGCGACGCCGCATCGAAGCGCGCGGCACCCGCATCGTCGCCGCGCCCGTGACGGCCCTCACGAGCGCGGACGGAGCCCTCACCGGCGCCACCCTCGCGGACGGCACGACCGTCCCGCTCGACGCGCTCTTCGTCGCGGCGGTCCCGCGCCCGCGCGACGCGTACCTCGATGCCCTCGACCTTCCCCGCGACGAGAACGTACCGGGTCGCCCGATCGCGACCGACCCGCAGGGCCGCACCGCGCACCCGCGGGTGTGGATCGCGGGCAACATCGCCCAGCCGTACGCCAACGTTCCGCTGTCGCTCGGGCAGGGATCGATGGCGGGCGCCGGGGTGAACATGGTCCTCGTCGAGGACGACATCCGGACGGCGCTCGCCACGGATGCCGCGCCTCCGGCCGACCCGGCGGCCCGCTGGGAGGCGCGCTACGCCGAGCGGCCCGCCATCTGGTCGGGCCGGGTCAACGCCGCCCTCGCCGACGTGGTGGCCTCCCTTCCGCCGGGTCGCGCGCTCGACCTCGGGTGCGGGGAAGGCGGAGACGCGGTGTGGCTGGCCCGCGCGGGCTGGCAGGTCACGGGTCTCGACATCTCTCCGACGGCGGTCGAGCGTGCCCGCCGCGCCGCAGATGACGCCGGAGTGGGCGAGCGGACGCGGTTCGTCGCGACCGACCTCGCTGAGGTCTCCGCGTTCGAGCCCGCCGACCTGGTGATGGCGAGCTTCCTGCACTCCAAGGTCGACCTCCCGCGCACGGCTATCCTCCGTCGCGCCGCGGCCGCCGTCGTCCCCGGGGGCCGTCTTCTCGTGATCGGTCACGCCGAGCCGCCGCCGTGGGCGGGCCACCACGGCCGGCACGCGCCGATGTCCACGCCCAGCGAGGATCGCGCGGCACTCGCCCTCGACCCGGCGGAGTGGGAGGTCGAGATCGAGGACCTCCGCGCGCGCCCCGCGACCTCACCCGACGGCGAGGCGGTGACCCTCCGCGACGGCGTCCTGCTTCTCCGCCGGCGCTGAGCCGGCATCCGCGCCGTGCGAAAGACGACGCGATATCGAGGGAAGGGTTCGCCCGTCAACCCCCTCCGGCCGGACGCTCGGATTTGGTGGACTACCGCCATGACCGACGCTTCGATCCCGCCTCGTTCGCCCGGCCCCGAACCGGATACCTCCACCGCCGCCCAGTCGGTGCACGTCGACGACGACCTCGACCCCGAAGACGCTCCCGCCATGGTCGACGAGGGCGACGACGTCGAAGAGGTCGAGCCGTGAGCGCCCCGAAGCCCCTCCAGAAGGGCGACCGCGTCAGCTGGAACACGCCGCAGGGGCGGACGCAGGGCCGCATCCTCGAGCGCCGCACGTCGGACTTCACGTTCGCCGATCAGGACTTCATCGCCACCGAGAAGGAACCGGCCTACATCGTGGAGTCGGAGAAGTCCGGCAAGAAGGCCGCCCACCAGCGCGCGGGCCTGCGGAAGATCGCCGCGAGGGACTGACCCGCGGCGCCATCTGACCCGCGGCGCCGCCTGACCCGCCGTGAGGGCCTGACCCGCCGCGAGGGCCTAGCCCGCCGCGCCCCCGTCAGCGAGGAGCGCCGCGGCATCCTGCGCGAAACCGAACACCGTCGCGAGCGCCGGCATGTCCACGGGATCCTCCGCGGCGGCCGTCACGACCACGACCGTCGCCGGCCGCCCGGGGGCTTCCAGCACCCACGACCCCGCGAGCACGCCGACCGAGCTCCCGCCCTTGTAGGCGGCGACCTCCCAGGCGTCGTCGAACGCGACGCCGGGATTCGCCGACAGGATGCCGCGCACGGGCGCACCCGCTTCGGTCTCGGCCGCGGCCTGCAACGCCGCATGGACCGCGACGACATCGGCGTGCGTGGCGAACCAGTCGGCACCGCCGGTCCAGACCGCCTGCGCCGGGTCGATCGCCGACACCGGCGGCACCCCCGCGGGAAGGTCCGCCAGCACGGCCTCCCGCGCGGCGGGATCGGATGCCGCACTCCAGCGCTCGGCGAGGGCGTCGTCTCCCCATCCGAGCCAGAAGAGCGCGCGCGTGGACGGGAAGGGCACGTCGGTGTCGAGCCGCGAATACCCGGTCTCGGCGAGGGCGGCGGTGACGGCATCCGTGCCGACCGCGCGCATGAGGGCATCCGTGGCGGTGTTGTCGCTGATGGCGATCATCTTCTCCGCCGCCTCCTGCACGGTGACCTCGGCGCCATCGGGGAGGTTCTGCAGCTCCCCGCTCGGGAGGCTCCGCACCTCGGGGTCGATCGTCACGGTGTCGTCCCACGCGAGCGTGCCGTCCTCGACGGCGTCGACCACCGCCAGGAGCACCCACAGCTTGAACACCGATCCGATCGGATGCGCACCTCCCGGTCCGATCTCGAGCACGGATTCGTCGGCGCCGAGCTCGGTCACCGTGAGCGAGACGACGCCTGTCTCCTCGACGTCCGCACGCAGCGCGTCGAGGTCCGCCGCGGGGGTCCGGTCGGGGGCGGGCTCGGCGAAGAGGAGTCCGGTCATCCGCCCAGCGGCGCTGACGGCGACCGACATGTCGAACGCCGTCGACTCGGCGGCGATGCCCGCGACGGCCTGCGCGTCATCGCCCTCGTAGGAGGTCACCGTCCACGGCCCGAGCGTCCGGAGCTCGGCGAACACCGCCAGCAGGTCGTCGGCCGACAGCTCCGCGAGCGCCGTCTCGTCGAAGCGGGCTTCGATCTCGCCGGCGCTGCTCGGCTCGCCCGCGTTGATCTCGTCGAGCACCCACTGCGCCTGGGTGCCGACCGGGGTGTCGGGAATCGTCACCGCGGTCGGGGTCGGGTCGCCGCCCCCTCCCGCCGGTGAACAGGCGCCGAGCGCGAGGGCCGCCGCGGCGAGCGCGGCCCCGATGACGAAGCGGACAGGACGACGAGACGGATGCCGGGGAGTGGACATGCCTCCAGCCTGTCGCGCCGGCGGTGCCCGCACCTCCCCCGCACGTCGGAGATCGCTCCCTCGGGCGAGGGGCACCCGCGCACGCGCACGCGCACGGACCCGCGCTCCACTCAGGCGGCGGGCAGCTCGGCGCTGGCTCGGCGACCGACGGACCCGGATCGGATGCCGCGAGCGAAGCGATCCCCGCCCCGGTGACGACGCCGATCTCGCTCGCCGAGATCGAGGCCAACCCCGCCGGCTTCTCCGCCGACTCGCACACGGCCGACTTCGCCGCGGGTGTCGTCCGCGGCCAGCTGACGGCGATCCCCGTCGGCGGCGTCGACACCGGCGCGGGCGGCACCGCTGCGGCCTCGTCGTCGACGGGCCTCGTCACCGGCGTCGCCGTGGGCGGACTCGTCTTCGCCGCCGCCGCGGGTGTCGTCGTGTGGCGTCGCCGCACCACCACCTCGTGACCGCATCCCCCGTATCGCCGGGGCGCTCCGCGCACACGCGCGGGGCGTCCCGGCGCGGTCGTGCCCACAGCGCCGCTCTCGCGGCGGCGGTGCTTCTGCCGATCGTCCTGACCTCGTGCACGACCGGGGACACGACGGATGCCGCGCCCGCCCCGCCCGCGACGGCGTCCGCCTCCCCCGCCCCGGCGCAGCCCACCGGCCCGGCGCCCGCGCCGTCCCCGAGCGTCGCGCAGGCTCCGCCGACGCAGGTGACGATCCCCGCGATCGATCTCGACGAGCCGCTCATCGACCTGGGGCTCCAGGCGGATGGGTCGATGGAGGTGCCCGTCGACTTCGACGACGTCGGCTGGTACACCCCCGGCGGCCGCCCGGGCGGGCGCGGCCCCGTCGTCATCGCCGGGCACGTGGACTCCCCCACCTGCCCGGCGGTCTTCCTCCGCCTGAAAGAACTCGTCCCGGGCGACACCGTCACCGTGACCGCCACCGACGGCACGCCCCACGACTACGTCGTGACCGAGGTCCTCGACGTCGCGAAGAACGCGTTTCCCACGGCCGAGGTCTTCGGCGCCACCGCGACCGACACCCTGCGACTCATCACGTGCGGCGGGATCTTCGACTCCGCCGCGGCGTCCTACACCGACAACCGCGTCGTCTTCGCCGAGCACGTGTGAGTCATTCCCACAAGACCACGCGCCGCCCCTCGACCTCGACGACCCGCGCGGGCGTCTCGTAGAGCGCCGAGAGCTTCTCCGCCGTCACCACCTCGGTGACGGGGCCGTGGTGGACGACCCGGCCGTCGCGCATGGCGATGACGTCGTCGGCGAACTGCGCCGCGACGTTGATGTCGTGGAGCACGACCACGACGGTGAGCCCCCGCTCCGCGGCGAGCTCCCGAACGAGGCGGAGGAGGCCGACGGCATGCCGGGGGTCGAGGTTGTTCAGCGGTTCGTCCAGGAGCAGGTGTGGTGTGTCCTGCGCGATCGCCATTGCCACGAACGCCCGCTGGCGTTGCCCGCCGGACAGCTCGTCGAGGAACCGCGTGCGCACCGCCTCGAGGTCGAGGAGGGCGATCGCGCGCTCGACGTGCACGCGGTCCTCCGCGGAGCGACCCGACCCGCCGTGGGGGAAGCGGCCGTAGGCGACGAGGTCCTCGACGCTCAGCCGGATCGCCAGGTGGTTGTCCTGGCGGAGGATCGCCAGCAGTCGGGCGATCTCGCGGGTCCGGGTGCGGGCGACGTCGCGCCCGTCGACGGCGATGGCTCCGGCATCCGTTCCCACCAGACGCCCGACGGCGGCGAGGAGGGTCGATTTCCCGGCACCGTTCGGGCCGATGATGGCCGTCACCCCCGGACGGATGTCGAGGGTGACGTCGTCGACGGCGACGAGCGCGCCGTGGGTCTTGGTGACGGCATCGATCGTGATCATGTCAGCGGGCCCTTCCGGTGAGGACGAGGAGGAGGAAGAACAGCCCGCCGGCGAACTCGATCACCACGGGGAGCTCGGTGGCGAAGCCGAGGACGTGCTGGAGCAGCAGCTGCCCTCCGACGAGGGTGAGCACTCCGATCAGGACGGCGGCGGGGATGCTGAGGACGTGGCGGTGCCCGACGAGGCTGTACGCGAGGTTCGCCACGAGGAGTCCGAGGAAGGCGACGGGACCGACGAGCGCCGTGGAGGCGGCGACCAGCGCGGAGACCACGAGGATCACGTGCACCGAGGTCGCCCGGTGATCGACGCCGAGGGAGATCGCCCGGGTCTCGCCGAGGCTCATCACGTCGAGCGCGCGGCGGATCGGCCAGAGCGACGCGATCGCCACGGCGATGACGATGCCGGCGGGGAGGAGGAGCTCGCGGTCGATGGAGGTGAAACTCGCGAAGAGCAGGTTCTGCACGATGGCGAACGTGTCGGGATCCAGCAGGCGCTGGAGGAACGCCGTGACCGACCGGAAGAGGACGCCGAGGACGAGGCCCGCGAGGACGATGACGTGCAGATCGAGCCGGAGGCGGACGAACAGCCACAGGTACAGCGCCGTGACCGCACCCGCCATCAGCACGAGCTGAACGCCCCACGACGCCAGGGGCGGGGCGGCGACGAGCAGCGCCGGACCGATCGCGAACGCGGTCACGACCTGGATGGCCATGTAGACCGCGTCGAAGCCCATGATGCCCGGGGTGAGGATGCGGTTGGCGGTGATCGTCTGGAACAGCACGGTCGAGACCCCGACCGCCGCCGCGGCGAGGATCATACCGATGACCGTGCGCGAGCGGAGACCCACGACGTACTCCCACGCCGCAGGGAGGTCGACGAGGAGGTACAGGGCCACCGCGGTCAGCGCGAGGAGCGCGAGGAGGGTCAGGCGGAGCCGCGGCGAGCGCAGCGTCGCGCGGACGGGAACCCGCGAGAGGAGGGCGGTCATGCGTCCACCCGCGCTCTGCGCTGCCGCGCGATCGGCCGTCGGACGGCGTCGGTGGGGCGGGCGGTGCGCAGGAGGATCGCGAGGAAGACCACCCCGCCGATCACCCCCATCACGACAGAGATCGGCAGCTCGAATGGAAAGCGCACGACGCGGCCGATGATGTCGCTGAGGAGCACCAGCGCGGCGCCGAGGAGAGCGACGAGCGGCACCGCCCGGCGCATGTTGTCGCCGATCAGACGGCTGACGACGTTCGGGGCGATGAGGCCGAGGAAGGGGATCGCCCCGGTGACGACCACCATCACGCCGGTGACGATCGCGATGATGCCGACACCGAGCGTCCGGACGCCGCGGGTGTCGAGTCCGAGCCCGCGCGCGGCGTCGTCGCCGAGGCCGGCGACGGTGAACCGGTCCGCGGCGATCCAGGCCACCAGCGCCGCCGCCGCGGCGACGTAGAGCATCTCGTAGCGTCCGCGGAGGATGCCGGAGAAGTCACCGATGCCCCAGCTCAGCAGCTCCTGGAGCGCGTCGGCACGATAGGCGAAGAAGGTCGTGACCGCGCCGATCACCCCGCCGTAGAGGATGCCCACGATCGGGACGAGCACGCTCGATCGCGACGGGATGCGGTGGACGAGCGCGAGGAAGCCGAAGACACCTGCGAGGGCACCGAGGGTCGCCGCGACCGCCTTCAGCCACAGCGGTAGGCCGGGGGTCGTCAGCAGCACGACCAAGAGCGCGAGGCTCGCGGCATCCGTCGCTCCCGTCGTTCCCGGTTCGACGAAGCGGTTACGCGTCAAGAGCTGCATGATCAGCCCGGTGATCGCGAAGGCCACCCCGGCGAGGATCAGCGCGAGGGTGCGCGGGAGCCTGCTGGCGAAGAAGACGAAGCCGTCGAGACGGGCGACCCCGATGGACAGCGACATCGTCGCGAGAGCGGTGACGATCACCACCCCCGCGACGATGAGTGCGGTGGGAGAGAGGCGTTTCAGGACTCGGCGCTCCCGCGGATCACGCGGCGAGCGCGGTGTCGATCGTCGTCAGCACGTTCTCGATGGCGGTGAGGCCGTTGATGACGATGTAGAGCTCGCTCGCCGGCAGGAGGATGACGTGGTCCTCGGCGCCCGCGGTGGTGCGCTCGACGAGCTCGTTGTCGAGCGTCTCGGCCGCGCTGGAGCCCTCTCCGGTGGCCGCGCCGCGATCGAACGCGATGATCCAGTCGGGGTTCGCCTCGAGGAGGAATTCGTTCGTGACGGTGTCGCCGTGCGGCGAGGCCTCGGCGCCCGGGAGTTCGAGGGCGGGGACGGCGGGGGTGAAGCCGAGGGTGTCGAAGAAGTAGCCGAAGCGCGAGCCCTCACCGAAGGCCCCGTACTCGCCGCCCGAGACCGACAGGACGAGCGCGGTCGCATCGACCCGGTCCTCGATCGCCGCTTCGAGCTCCTCGATGCGCGCCGTCGCCGCCTCGACGGCCTCGTCGGCGCCGAAGATCACGCCGAGCTGCGCGGCACGGCGCAGGCCCGCGGCGGGGTCGAAGGTGCCGCCGTAGGTTCCGGTGAGGTCGATCGTGGTGGCGATCTCGGCGAGCGCGTCGTACTGGCCGGTGCTGCGGGCCGCCGTGACGATGAGGTCGGGCTCGAGCCCCGCGACGGCTTCGAAGTCCGGCTCGAAGAGCGTTCCCACCTTCGGCAGGTCGGCGTACTCCGAGAGGTAGTCCGGCAGGGCGATGTCGGGGATGCCGACGACGGCGTCCCCGGCGCCGATGGCGTCGAGGGTATCCAGCGTCGCGATGTCGAAGGTCACGACCGCGTCGGGGGCCGCGGCGACCTCCACCGCCTCGCGGGGGATCTCGGTGTCCTCTTCGAAGTAGGTCTCGCCGCCTTCCTCGAGCTGCATGAGCGTGGGGCGGGCGTCCTCCACGACGATCGCGGTGGCGTCGGCGGATGCCTCGGGGGCGGCGTCAGCGGATGGCGAGGCGCATCCGGTGACGACCAGCGCGAGGGCGGCGAGCGACGCGGCGGGGAGGAGCAGACGAGGGCGGGGAGAAAGGCGGACGTTCATGAAGGTAAGGCTAACCTAACCGTTCTCGCGGTAGGCAAACCGGTGACGCATCCCGGGCGCGTCGCGCGGGCGTCGCGCGGGTCAGGCGTCGGGTCAGGCGTCGGGGAACATCCCGTGCACCGACCACCCCGCACCGTCGCGGAGGAGGGCGATGACCGCTCGCGCCTGCGCGCGGGCGATGGCCTCGTCGGCGGCGTGGACGTCGATCGCGAGCGGCGGGGCCTCGCCGAACTTCGGGATCTCGATCTCCGCCCACGCCCCGTCGGCGAGCGGCACGCGGGGGGAGGCGGTCCGCTCCCCCACGATCCGGGCGCCGGTGAGCACCGACAGGGTCTGGAGGGCGTCCACCTTCGTCACGGCATCCGACACGACGACGGTCGCGACCGCGGAGGGGGCGACGGGCTCCGGCGCGGGTGAGGGTGAGGCGGGCGCGGTCGTGTCCACGGCGTTCTCCGCTCGTTCGGTTCAGTGGGGTCGGGGCGACCCGTGCCGGTAGCGTACCGACGCTGCCTAGCGGCAAGGGCCGAGTTCGCGAATGGGGCGATCGCGGGCAACCGCCGGCGCCGTCAGCGCGGCCTCGGCAAACTCACCCCCATCGAGTTTGAGATGATCTACACGGACGCGAAAGCGGCCTGATCACCCCAAACCCCGACTGTCAACCAGACTCGGGGCAGACCCATGGTCCCGTTGCGGGCGGTGAACTCTGAGCCTTGCCTGTGCGTGCATGTCAACCGGCATCCTGGCTGGATGGTCCCGGAGCGGGTGTGGGGCGGCCGTGCATGTGGCGCACGCCCACACCCGTTACGCGGTGACGATCGACTCTGTGGCGGGATCGTGAGGGCGGCGGTAGGAGGTTAGCCGTTGATCGAATCGCGAAGGTCGTGTTCGATGTCCCGCAACCACCGGTGGATCCGTGTGATGCTCCGGTCCGCTCCGTAGTTGTCAGGACCATTGATGTGTCCGTGCACGGTTCCACGTTCGTTGATCACCTGGACGTCCACACCTGCGGCCGCGAGCTCGGCTGCGAATGCTTCTCCCGAGGCTCGCAGTGAATCGCTGTCACTGTTCAGAACGAATGTCGAGGGAAGGCCCTCCAGGTCGTGGCCCCCGGCGAATGCGTAGGGGCTGCTGAGCGCCTCGGCATTCCCGCCGACGTAGTGCAGGTTGAGGTCCGCGACCGCTGCGGGTCCCGACTGGGACGCCTCGGGAAGCTGAGCGACTTTGGCCGCGAGCTCGGGCCGGAACGCGGGGAGCTCAGCATGAAGCAGCGGATAGACGAGCAGGAGCCCGAGTGCGGTGGCGCGTTCCTCATCTCGCAGTCGCATCGCCACGCCTGCCGCGAGGTTCCCGCCGGCGCTTGCACCGCCCACCGCCCAATCCGTCGTTGTGGCGGCGAGATCAGTGGACACCAGTGCTTCGAAGAGAGCGGTCAGTTCCTCCGAGGCGACGGGAAAGTGATGCCCGGGACGAGGAGGAACGTGCGCAGCCAGAGTCTCGGGGATGGGCGCGAGTCGATAGTCGGCGGCGACCACGATCCTGTCACCGTCGGCGAGCTGTTGTGCAACCCAGTGGCTCTCCGGCATCTCGAGATCGCCGAACATGAAGGCCCCGCCATGCAGCCAGAGCAGCCCGGATCGCGGCTCCGTTCCCGGGACCTGATAGATGCGGATGGGTACGGTGCCGTGGGGTCCGTCGAAGGTTGCGTCGGTGATTTGGAGCTCGGTCGCTCGGTCGATTGCTGTCGATTCGGTCACGTGGGTTCTCCTGCCGTCGGTTCGATGTCGTGGTGTGGGAAGGCGAGCGACTGCAGAGGTCAGCCCTTGAGGCCGCCGGCGAAGCCTTGAACGATGTATTTCTGCATGAAGAAGTAGGCGATCAAGATCGGCAGGACGCTGATGATGATGCCGGCGAAGATGAGATTCCAATCCGAACCGTACTGCCCGACGAAACCGTAGATCGCGACCGTCATCGTCTGCTGCTCCGTTCCCGAGAGGTAGAGGAGCGGGATGAGGAAGTCGTTCCAGGTGCCTACGGCAGTGAGGATCGCGATCGTGCCGGTGATCGGCCGCACGAGGGGGAACATCACCTGCCAGAACGTCTGAAATGCGTGTGCTCCGTCGATGGCGGCGGCTTCTTCGTACTCGGACGGCAACGCTCGCATGAAGCCCGCGTAGAGGAAGATCGCGAAGGGCATCCCGCCGCCGACGTAGACGATGATGACGCCGGGAAGTGTGCCCAGCAGACCGAGGTCGCGGATGCTCTGATAAAGAGGCAGTAGGGCGAGTTGCACAGGCAGCAGAAGGCCAGCGAGGAAGCCCACAAAGGTCCATTTGGACCATCGTGATCCGAGTCGCGAGAGCGGATACGCCGCCGCAGAAGCCAGCACGACGGTGAGGACCACCACAGTGACGGTGACGATCACGCTGTTCAACAGCGCCTCGCCGAAGCCGCCCTGCTGCCAAGCGGTGATGAAGTTGTCGAAGGTTGGCTGGAGTGCAGGTGTGAGCGCTGCGCTCTGGTCGCCGGGCGACTTGAGTGCCAGGTTCACCAGCATGTAGACGGGGAAGAGGAAGATCAGTCCGACGAGGATCATGACGGCCTCGAGGATGCCCGTACGCCAGGTGTACCGGTTCATGTCAACGCTCCTGACGGGTGAGCAGGCGGTACTGGATGATGGCGGCGATCGCGACGAAGACACTGAGCACGAGCGCCAGCGCAGCTCCGTAACCGAACCGCCCCAGGTTGAACGCGTTCGTGTAGATCAGCGTGGAGATCGTGGCTGTGGCCCCACCCGGCCCGCCTCCGGTCATCGCCAGCACCTGGTCGAACAGTTTTAGGCCGGAGATGAGGGAGAGCATCACGTTGATCGTGATCGCCGGGGTGAGCAGCGGACGCACGACGGACCAGAATCGTCGAATCGGTCCGGCTCCGTCGATGGCGGCGGCCTCGAGAATTTCCTGCGGGATTCCCTGCAGACCGGCGAGGAAGATGACCATCGAGTAGCCGACGAACTGCCAGAACACCACGATGATTACTGACCAGAGGGCGGTGTCGGGGTTGCCGAGCCAGTTCTGCTGCAGAGCGCCCAGTCCGATCGCTTCTAGAGCCTGATTGATTGCGCCGTCCGGCGCCAGCAGGTTCTTCCACAGGAATCCCACGGCGATCGACGTGATCACGACGGGGGCGAAGATGACGACTCGGAGAACGTTGCGCGACTTGATGCGGGAGTTCAACCCCAGCGCGATGAGAAGACCCACCACGTTCTGGATCAGGGTGACTGCAACGGCGATGATGACGGTGTTTGTGATGGCGGTCGATCCGGCGGGGTCTGACCAGATGCGGACGAAGTTGTGCCATCCGACCCACTGCGGATCGGGCGAGAGTCCATCCCAGTCCGTGAAGGCGTACAGGCTGCCTCGGACGGACGGGTACACCACTACGAACAGGTAGAGAGCCGCGGCCGGGAGAACAAACCACCAGACGCTGTGGGCGAAGCCACGGTACCGGCGGCGCTTCGTCTTGGTGGATGGTGGTGTGGTCATGCTTGCGGCTGTGGCGATGGCCATGACGGATCGGTTCCTCACCTAGGTCTGAACGAAAAGCTGTCGTGGTGCGACGGTGACCCCGTCGCACCACGACGGAACACGGGAGGGTGAACTGCTAGCCGGTGAAGGCCGCGTCCATGCGCTGGAGGATCTCGTCGCTCGAGAACTGGCCGGTGAGGAATCCCTGGATGCCGTCGCTGTAGGCCTGGCCTACGGAGGCGTTGGGCCAGGTCGCGTCGAAGAGAGGCTGCGCGCTGTCGCCGTGCGCAAGGTCGGCGATTCCCGCGAGGGCATCGGGGGCCGTGTAACCGTCGACGGGAATGCTGGGGTAGATCGACCCGCTCGCAAGCGCGATGTTCAGACCTTCCTGCGACATGTAGAAGTCGACGAACTTCTTCGCGAGGTCGATGTTCTTCGACTTCGCGTTGACCGCGTAGCCGGCACCGAAGCCGACCGGCAGCTTCGTGTCGGCGGGGTCGTTGGTGGCGGGGAAAGGCGCCGTTTCGAAGGTGCTGCCCTCGGGTGCCAGGGTAGCGATGTTGGCGATCGCCGGCGTGACGTCCACGATTCCGACGGCCTCGCCCTTTGCCATCTGTCCCTGCGCGATGTCGAGGCTGACGCCGGTTGCGTCGGCTGTGAAGCATCCGGCGTCGTTCATCTCGCCGAGCTTGTCGAAGACCTCCGTCCAGTCGCTGTCGCTGAAGGTCGCATCGCCGGCCTCTTGCTGCTCGGTGAACTCGGGGTCAGCGCCGTAGACAAGTGTGGTCGCCATCGCCATCGTCAGGCTGGTGAAGTTGCCACCGGCCAGGGCAGCAAGCGCGTACGCGACCTTCCCCTGGGACTTGGCAGCTGCACACAGATCGAGGACCTCGTCGAAGGTGGTGGGGGCGGTTGCGCCGACCGCTTCCAGCGCCTGCACGTTGTAGATCGCGGGAACCATGGTTAGTGCGTTGGATCCGAAGAGCACCTTGTCGTCCACGCCCATAACTGACCGGGTGGCGCCGGTGAAGGCGTCCGTCCAGGAGGAGTCCGAAAGGTCCTCGATGTAGTTGCCCTTGGCGAGATTCTGCACCCCGAGCGCGTTTCCTCGGCCGGAGAACGCCACCACGATGTCGGACGCG
Source organism: Microbacterium aurantiacum (assembly GCF_021654035.1). Taxonomy (GTDB): domain Bacteria; phylum Actinomycetota; class Actinomycetes; order Actinomycetales; family Microbacteriaceae; genus Microbacterium; species Microbacterium aurantiacum. The sequence continues at coordinate 892,758 of NZ_JAJPDW010000001.1, read as the reverse complement.
GTCCCGGAGGTCATCTCGGTGCTGATCTGGGTGAGGATGTTCGGCCACGGCAGCCCGGTGTAGTCGATCGTCACGCCCGGGTTGTCCTTCTCGAACTGCTCGATCAGAGCGGCGGCCATGGGGTCGTCGGCCCACGCCGACATCGTCAGGACGGTCTCACCGTCGCTGGAGTCGCTCTGCGAACCCGCGGAGCACCCCGTCAGGGTCAGCGCAGCGGCTGCTACGAGCGCGAGGGATCGGGCAAGTGATTTCTGCATGAAACTCTCCATTGGGTTCAAGGTGAAGTCGATCGAGGTCCTTCGACTCGCCGCGGGGCATTCAACTCCCGCCGCATCGAGCCCGTGGGTTCAGGCTGTGTTCGACATGGCGAGAGTACATCTTGATTGTCTTGAGGACAATCCCCTAATTGAATCGTTATACGAAGCGCTGATGCAGGCAACTCAGCGCACTCCCACGATCGACCGTGAGGGCGCAGCAAAGCTGAGCTCCAGGGCCAGATGGCACGGAGCGTGCGACGTTGGACCTCACTAGCCGGCGGCAGCCTCGACGGAGTCCGCGAACTCCGCGCCGGCTGCGCGACGGATGCGCACTCCCGCGGATCTCTCTACTACGTGGTCGAGTCGCTCGTCGATGTCGGCGACCAGTCGCACCACCAGCTGCTCGAGCTGGTCGAACTCGGCATCGCTCCAGTCGTAGAAGATTGCCTCGTAGCCGCCGCTGGAGACCCCAACGATGCGTTTGGCGACCTCCTGCCCCTCTTCCGTGAGGCCGATCACGCTCTGGCGACCGTCTTCAGGGTCCGGCATCCGACCGACCAGCCCAGCGGCCTCGAGGCGGCGGACGATCTTGCTGATGTTCGAGCGGCCCGTCCCGATCGCGTCGGCGACTTCTGTCGGACGAGCGGTCTTGCGATAGATGAGTTGATTCACGAGGAGGAACGCAGGCATGTCGTCGGGCAACGGGAAGTCGCTCTGTTTCATCACGCTCTCGCGGAGGGTCGTCGAATTCATCGCTGTGATCAGCGCTTGCAAGGCGATCGAGAAATCTGCGCCGCGCCCGTGCAGGAGAGGTGCCTCCGGTGCGGGGACCGCGCGGAGGTCGACGCTACTGAGTGGTCGGCGAGGCATGAGGGTCGCGTCCTGTCTATCGGCGTTGATTGTCTCTAGGACACTCTACCGATAACCCCTGGATTGTCCTGAAGACAATCATCGGTTAGCATGGGCCATCCCACGAGCCTGGCGAATGTCGCCAGCTCCTTCACGTCTTCAAAGGGGAAGTTCATGTCATACGCCACCGCGCAACGCGCGCCCGGCGCCTGGTGGACAGCCATCGTCTCCGGGATGGCGTCGTATATCGACGCCGCCGCCATCGTCAGTTTCGGCACCGCGATGGTCATCTACCAGGGTGCCCTCGGTCTGAACGAGGCGGAGATCGGACTTGCCTCTGGTGGTCTCACCCTTGGAATCGCCGTCGGAGCCCTCGTTGGAGGCAGACTCGGCGATCGGTTCGGGCGCCGCCCGATTTTCACGGTCACGATGTTCATGATCGTCGCCGCGTCGGTCGCGCTGATCTTCGCCCCGTCTTTCCCGATCGTTCTCATCTCGGCTGTGGCGCTCGGTCTGGGATCTGGCGCCGACCTCCCGGTCTCTTTATCCACCATCTCCGAGGCCGCCTCTGACGACAACCGCGGCAAGCTGCTCGGTTTCTCCAACCTGCTGTGGAGCGTCGGCGGGATCGCGTGCGCACTTCTGGCCGCGGCAGTCGCCAGTCTTGGGCTGCTGGGCGGTCAGATCCTGTTCGCTCACATCGCCGTTGTTGCCACCCTGGTTCTACTCGGCCGGCTGACCATTCCGGAGTCCGACGACTGGCGGGCTGCGCGTGCAGAGCAGCTCGCTGGCATCAAGACGGTGCGCGCGGATCGCTCCTCGATCCGTGAGCTGCTGCGGAGCCCCTATCGGACACCATTTCTCGCCCTGATTGCGTTCTATGCGCTGACGAACATGGCCGCCAACACGGGCGGGCAGTTCGGAAGCTATCTGCTGGTGAACGTCGGCGGCGTGGACCTGCAGACGGCGACGCTCATCGGCCTCCCGCTGATCCCGCTCGGGATCGTCGGCGCACTGTGGTTCATGAAGATCGCAGACTCTCCCAAACGATTCGTGTACTTCACGATCGGGGCGGTCTGCACCGTGACTGCAGCCCTCATCCCCGCGGTCTTTGGGATCAGCGTGATTACCGCGTTCATCTCCGGGCTCATCGGGTTGGTCGGCGCCTCCTTCGCCTTCGAAGGGATCATGAAGGTTTGGACGCAGGAACAGTTCCCCACGCTGCTGCGCACTACCGCGCAAGGAACCATCATTGCCGTCGCCCGCTTTTTCGCCGCTGGACTGGCGAGCGTCACCCCGATCCTTCTGACCCTCAGCCCGACAATATTCTACGTCTTCCTCGCGGTCAGCACCGCGACCGGATGCGCCATCGCGTGGTTCGTCTTCCGGACACGTGACCGCCACAACGAATTCGCCACAGAGACCGAACTGGAGACCGTTCCCGCATGAACGCCCCCTCGCACATCCACCCTGACACCGCGTCGGCCGCCGATGCCAGCCAGACCCCCTGGTCGAGCACCTTCATCGTCCAGCCCGACACCGCGGCAGGCATCGCCCCTTACTTCCGCCGAGAGTTCACCGTCGACGATGAGCTCGTGAAAGCCACGCTGCTCGTCTCGGCGCTCGGCATCGTCGACCCGTACGTCAACGGGAATCGCGTCGGTGATGACGTGCTCTCCCCGGGATGGACGTCGTACCGCCACCGTCTGATGGTGTCCTCTCACGATGTGACCGACCTCCTCGACGTCGGCACGAACGCCGTCGGCGCCATCGTGGGCGAAGGGTGGGCTGTCGGCCGGCTGGGCTGGGAGGGCGCGAACAAGATGTACGCAGAGCGGCCCGCTCTGTTCCTGCAACTCGTGCTCGACTACGCCAACCGCACCGACGTCATCGAAGCTGACGACTCGTTCCGCGTCGGCACCGGCGCCGTCCTGGCCAACAGCATCTATGACGGCGAAACCTTCGACGCCCGCCTCGAGCCTGCAGGATGGGCTGAGCCCGGGTTCGACGACACGCATTGGAAGGCCGCCGAGCATTTCCAGTGGGACCAGAACACGCTGCAGACACCCACCGCTCCGCCGATCCGACGGATCGAGGAACTCACCCCAGCGACCATCCTCACGAGCCCCTCAGGCAAGACGATCGTCGACTTCGGGCAGAACATCTCCGGGTGGGTGCGTCTGAACGTCACCGGCGAACCAGGCCGTGAAATCACGATTCGTCACGCCGAGATCCTTACCCCCGACGGCGAGCTCGAAACGGAGACCAACCGCACCGCCGAAGCCACCGATCGCTACATCCTGCGCGGTGGCGGCATCGAGACGTGGGAGCCACGATTCACCTTCCACGGCTTCCGGTACGCGCAGATCGACGGGTGGCCGACCGAGCTCGTCCCCGAAGCGATCACGGCAGTAGTGGTGCACAGTGACATGGTCCGCACCGGCTGGTTTGAAACCTCTAACCCGCTCCTGACCCAGCTGCACTCCAACGTGGTGTGGTCGATGCGCGACAACTTCGTCGGTGTCCCCACCGACTGCCCCCAGCGAGACGAGCGACTGGGCTGGACGGGCGACATCAACGCGTTCGGACCCACCGCCGCCTACCTCTACGACGTGCGCGGCGTGCTCGGATCGTGGCTGCAAGACCTCGCCGCCGAACAGGCTGCCGTGGGCTTCGTGCCCTGGGTGGTGCCGGACGCCCTGTCCCAGCCCGCATCTCCCACCGCGTTGTGGAGCGACGTCGCCGTAAGCCTTCCCTGGACGCTGTACCAGGAGTACGGCGACCTCGACATCCTCCGCGACAGCTACCCGTCGATGACCGCGCTCACCCGGCAGATCGCCGGCCTCCTGGACGACGCCGGCCTGTGGAGCAGCGGATTCCAGTTCGGCGACTGGCTCGACCCGGACGCACCGGCAAACAACCCGGCCGCAGCAAAGACCGACCGGCACCTGGTCGCGACCGCCTTCTTCTACAAGACCGCCCGCGAAATGGCCGACACCGCCCAACTGCTCGGCCACGCGGACGACGCGACCGAATTCTCGGCACTCGCCACCCGGGTGCGCGACGCATTCCGCCGCGAATACGTCACCGCTTCGGGCCGTCTCGTCAACGAATCCGCCACGGGCTACGCTCTCGCGCTCACCTTCGGCCTCCTCGACGACGACCAGCAACAGAAGGCCGGCGATCAACTCGCGGACATCGTCGCCAAACGCGGCTACCGCATCTCCACCGGCTTCGCAGGCACGCCCCTGGTGACCGACGCGCTCAGCAGCACCGGCCACATCGATACCGCGTACCGGTTGCTCCTCGAGGAGGAGTCCCCCTCCTTCCTCTACCCGGTCACCATGGGTGCCACCACGATCTGGGAAAGGTGGGACTCGGTCCTTCCCGACGGCACCGTCAACGCCACCGGAATGACCTCCCTCAACCACTACGCGCTCGGCGCCGTCGCCGACTGGATGCACCGTGTGATCGGCGGGCTCCAGCGCGTCGAACCCGGCTATGCCCGAGTGCGGATCGCTCCCGAACCTGGTGGCGACATCACCTGGGCCCGTGCCGCACATGACACTGTGCGCGGGCGCATCGAAGTCGACTGGAAGATTCAGGACGGCGAGATCAGCGTCAACGTCTCGATCCCGGACGGGGTCAGCGCCGACGTGGTCCTCCCGCTGCACCCAGACGGCGCCACCCACGCGGTCACCGAGGGACAGCACTCGTGGCGATACGCCGCGCCCGCGGGATACGGTGCGCCCACCGGTATGACGATGGACTCCCCCATCCGCGAGGTGGCGAAGGACGCGCAGGTCTGGCAAGCCGTCTCCGATGTGCTGCAGAGCTACTTCCCCGGGCTGCCGCTGGACGCCTCCGCGCCTGACGCCGCCGCGATGTCGCTCAACGTGGTGCTCCAGCACGTGCCAGGAGTCTCCGCCCAGCTGGAAGAGGACCTCCGGAACGCCCTCGAAGCGACGCCCACACCCGCCTGAGCCTCGTCCCAGGCGTCCCCGCACCCACCACACACGTCCGCCGGAGCGCCCGGCGAAAGGAGATGCGTCCATGCGCGAGATCGTTTCGCAGCTGACCATCGAGGAAAAGGCCGGCCTGGTCTCCGGAGCTTCGTTCTGGACGACCCGGCCCGTGGAGCGGCTCGGTATCCCGGCCGTCACGATGACCGACGGCCCGCATGGCGTCCGGCTGCAGCTCGCCTCGGCCGATCACCTCGGACTCAACGCCAGCGAGCCTGCCACCAGCTTTCCGACGGCCTGCGCGACCGGCTCTTCGTGGGATCCGGCGCTACTGACAGAGATGGGGCGGGCGTTGGCTGCGGAAGCCCGCGCACTTGGTGTCGATATCCTTCTTGGCCCGGGGGTGAACATCAAGCGTTCTCCGCTGTGCGGACGCAACTTCGAGTACTTCTCCGAAGACCCGTTCCACTCCGGTGTTCTGGGCGCAGCCATCGTGCAAGGCCTCGAGGGCGGTGGTGTCGGCGCCTCCGTGAAGCACTTCGCGGCCAATAACCAGGAGACCGACCGGATGCGGGTCGACGTGGACGTCGACGAGCGCACGCTCCGGGAGATCTACTTTCCCGCGTTCGAGCGGGTCATCGCCGAAGGCAAACCGTCGACGGTGATGTGCTCCTACAACAAGGTGAACGGCACCCACGCGTCGCAGAATCGTTGGCTGCTCACCGACGTGTTGCGCGGAGACTGGGACTACGACGGGTACGTGGTATCCGACTGGGGTGCGGTCGTTGACCCGGTCGCTGCCGTTGCGGCCGGCCTGGATCTGGAGATGCCGAGCACCGGCGAGCGCAGCACCCGGGCGATCGTCGCTGCCGTTCGCGCAGGGGTGCTGGACGAGACCGCTCTCGATACTGCCGTGGCACGTGTTCTCACCGTCCACGAACGTCTCGTCGAATCCCGAACGAACACCGGCCGAGCCGATCTGGACGCGCATCATGCGCTCGCTCGCCGGATTGCCGTCGACAGCGCCGTCCTTCTATCCAACGACGGCGACATTCTCCCGCTGTCCCCCACCGACGGCGGATCGATTGCGGTGATCGGCGAGTTCGCCCGCACGCCGCGATACCAGGGCGCGGGGAGTTCGCACATCAACCCCACTCGTCTGGATGACGCGCTCACCGCTATCCGGGAGGCCAGCAGCCGCGACGTGCAGTTCGCTGCCGGGTTCAGCTTCGACGCCGAGGACGACACTGCCCTCCATGACGAAGCCGTCGCCCTCGCGGGCGACTCGGCTGTCGTAGTCGCGTTCCTCGGCCTGCCACCCAATGAGGAATCCGAAGGGTTCGATCGCTCCCATCTGAATCTGCCCGAGACACAGCGAGTCCTCCTCGAGCAGATCCTGCGGGTCAACTCGAACGTGGTCGTGGTTCTCAGCAATGGCGGCGTCGTAACCCTCGACGGGATCGCGGGAGTCGTTCCCGGCATCCTCGAAATGTGGCTGGCCGGTCAGGCCTCCGGCAGCGCCGCCGCCGAGATTCTCTTCGGCGCAGAACCAGGAGGCAGGCTTTCCGAGACCATCCCCGCAGCGCTCTCGCACACTCCCGCCTTCACCAACTGGCCCGGAGAAAACGGTGTGGTCCGCTACGGCGAAGGGGTCTACGTCGGCTACCGCTGGTACGACAAGACGGACCGGGCCGTGCAATACCCCTTCGGTTACGGACTGAGCTACGCATCCTTCGCATACACGGATCTCACCGTCAGCGTCCCGGACCCCACAACGGCGTACGCCAGTGTCGACATCACCCTGCGAAACACGAGCGACCGAGCCGGGTCGGAAGTGGTGCAGGTCTACGTCGGGGACGAAGCGTCGTCGGTTGACCGACCGAACCGGGAGCTGAAGGGCTTCAAGAAGGTGCGTCTGGAGGCGGGAGAGCAGCGAACAATCCGGATCGAGCTCGATAACCGCGCCTTCGCCTATTGGGGTGCGGACGGTTGGACCGTCGAACCAGGCGAGTTCACGATCAGCGCCGGCTCTCACTCCCGTGACCTTCCGCTCGCCGAAACGATCACTCTCAACGTTCCTGCGCCCGTTGCCGCACTCGATCGGGACTCCACCCTCAACGAATGGCTCGCACACCCGGTCGGAGCGCCTGTACTCACCGGCGCCCTTTTAAGCATGGGAGACGCAGCACACGCCCTGACGAACCAGGAAGCTCTTCCTTTGTTCGGCTCGATGCCGTTACGTACGATCTTGAGCTTCGCGGAGCAGGCCTCACCCACCTCGGTCGGCTCCCACGACGCTCTCACCGCGTTGCTCGCACACGCTCAGACTGAAGCGCCTCGCGTGTGATGGAGGCTATGAAACCTGTGAAAGATGAGAGTGATGGGCGCGCTTAGCCCGCGTGCCGGTCCCCCAACGGGACACACAACAGCAAGCGCCGTGACGCCGAGCACCCGCGAGTATCTGCTGAGCACCGATTCCCGTAAAGCCCGCCCGCAAGAATGCCCGATGAAGGGCCGCCAAACGGCTGCAGTCAGGCCATGCTTCTCGGCTACGCCCACGTGTCCACCAGCGTGCAAGATCTCACCTCCCCACTCAACGCCCTTCACGCGCTCGGCGTCCAGCCCGACGCCATCTACGACGACCACGGACTCACCGGCACCAGCCGGGCCCGACGAGGTTCAGGAAATTCTCGCCGCCACTCGTGCCGGCGTCGTCGTCGTCACCGAACTCGAACGCCTGGCCTGCTCATGCTCCGACGCACGCGACACCGCCGACGAACTGACCCGCACAGGCGTCTCGCTCAACCTCGGCGGCAGCGTCATCTAACAGGAGACCCCCAGGTTTCGATCGGCGGATGGGCGCGGGCTCCTATGCTCGCATCATGCGCGCGCACGACGTGGTGGTCATCGGGGCGGGGCTCGCCGGACTCCGCTGCGCGCTCGAGCTCGCTCGCGCCGGGCGCGAGGTGGTCGTCCTCGAGGCGGCCGACCGGGTGGGCGGGCGACAGCGTACCGACGTGGTCGACGGATTCCTCCTCGACCGCGGATTCCAGGTGCTCAATCCCGCGTACCCGGCCCTCCGCGGCGTGGTCGAGCTCGACGACCTCGAGATGCGTTCGTTCCCGGTGGGCGCACGCGTCCGCCGGGCGGACGGCGTCGCGACCCTCGCGCACCCGCTGCGGCATCCGCAGCATCTCGCGGCCACCCTCTCCAGCGGACTGCTCTCGGTGTCGGAGATCACCGCGCTGGTGCGCTGGCTCGCCCCGGCGCGGACGACGCGCGCCTTCGCGGACGCCGCCGACGACGAGCTCTTCGCGGGATGGGATGCCGCGGGGGTGCGCGGCCCGCTCCGCCGGGAGGTGCTCGAGCCGTTCCTCGCCGGGGTCATCGCCGACGACGACGGGCGCACGAGCCAGAACTACGTCCGGCTTCTCCTCCGCCTGTTCGCCCTCGGCCGGCCGGGGCTCCCCGCGGGCGGCATCGCGGCCCTTCCCGCGCAGATCGCCGACACCGCCCGGCGCGCCGGCGCCGACATCCGGCTCTCGCACGCGGTGCGGCGACTCCGTCACCGCCGCGGCGTATGGGAGCTGAAGGTCGCCGGCGCCGATGTCGTCCGCACGCAGGAGGTCGTCGTCGCGGTCGATCCCGGAGCAGTCGAGGCGTTCACGGGACTCCCCGCGCCCGCGGTACGGGGACTGCAGACGTGGTGGTTCGCCGGCACCGAGGCCCCGGCATCCGCTCTGCTGTCGGTGGACGGCACACGGTCGGGCCCGCTCGTCAACACCGTCGTCATGTCGCGCACCGCCCCCTCGTACGCTCCTCCGGGCCGGCACCTCATCGCCGCGACCAGTCTGTACGGCGCGCGTCCCGCGGCCTCCGAGGGCGAGGTGCGCGCCCACCTGCGGCACATCTGGGGACCGGTGGCCGAGGGGTGGGACCTCCTCCGCCGCGACGACATCGCCACCGCGTTGCCGGCCCTGCCTCCGCCGATGCGACGCGCGGCCCCCTCGCGCATCGGCACCGGACTGCATGTCGCCGGCGACCACCGCGACACCCCCTCGATCCAGGGGGCGCTGACGTCCGGCGTCCGGGCCGCGCGCGGCATCCTCGGCTGAGGACGCGCGGCACGTCATTCGGGCCTCGCGTCAGACGGCGGCGCCCTCCAGCGGGGCGACGTCGACGGCCACGCGGAGGGTCGAGCGCTTCGCCTCGGTGAAGATGACGCCCTTCACCGGTGCGACGTCGCCGTAGTCCCGGCCCCATGCGGTCGTGACGTGGCGGTCGCCGACGACCTGGTCGTTCGTGGGGTCGACCGCGAGCCACTCCCCCGACAGCGGCAGCCAGACCGCAAGCCACGCATGCGAGGCGTCCGCGCCGAAGACGCGTTCCTTGCCGGGCGGCGGCTGGGTGGCGAGGTAGCCGCTGACGTAGCGGGCGGCGAGGCCGTGGGTGCGCAGGCACGCCAGGGCCAGGTGCGCGAAGTCCTGGCACACGCCCGCGCGGGCGGCGAGCACGTCACCGACGGTGCTCGTGACGGTCGTGGCCTTCCCGTCGTAGCGGAAGTCGCGGAAGATCCGGTGGGTGAGGTCGACCACGGCGTCGCCGATCGCGCGTCCGGGGAGGAAGGATGCCGCGGCGTACTCCCGCGCCGCCGCCGCGTGCTGCGCCTTCGGCGACTCGACGACGAACTCCGCCGCCGCCCACGCATCGGGGAGGTCGCGGTGCACCATCGGGCGCGCCGCCTCCCACGGCTGCGCGAGGGCGGCGGGGTCGTAGGCCGGGGCGAGGACCGTGACCTCGCTCTCGGCGTTCACGCGTAGCCGACGGTGCGCCTCGGTCACGTGGTAGTAGGTCGAGAGATTGCCGTAGCCGTCGACGTCGTCGGTGGTATCGGCGGGCACGGGCTCGATCTCCACCCCGCGCGAGTGGACCTGCTGCCAGGGCAGCTCGCGGGGGACGACGTGGGCGATGCCGAAACTGTCGCTGACGTCGGCGTCGTACTCGTAGGACGTCCGGTGGATCACGCGGTATCTCACGGCCCCACCCCCACGAGCTCGGTCGTCGACAGGGCCGACAGGGCCTGCGGCTGCGGGCCGGCGGAGAAGTGCAGCAACGCGATCGCCTCGCTGATCTGGTGCAGCTGCGCGCGGGTGTCGGAGAGGAAGCGGTCCAGCTCCTCGCGGCGGTCGCCTTCCGCGCGGGCGAGCGCGACGACGTCGGTGGTGGCCAGGGTCTGCTCCAGCTCCTCGATCATCCGCTCTGGACGCGTCGAGCCGGTCGAGGCCGAGAGGCTGCCGATGTGCTCGCGCACCCGCGCGAAGGCGAACGCGAGCGAGCGCGGGTTCTCCCCATCCGCGATGAGGAGCTCGAGCACACCCGCCTCGGCGAGGTCGCCGCGGTAGCGACGCCGGTGGGTGACCGCGCTCTCTGCGGCGAGGAGGACGCCGCCCATGACGGCGCGGTCCACACCCCGGCGTGCCGCGGTCGTGGTCACCGTGGCATCCAGCAGCACGCACAGCTGCACCGCGCGCTCGAGGTAGCGGCCGGCCTCGATCGCGTGCCAGCCGTCGTCGCGGATCATGCTCGCCGTCACTCCCTGGAGCGACAGGATGCCGGTGAGCATGCGCCCCGCCGACTCCGCGATCTGCCGTGCCCGCGGCGTGGCGCGCAGGCTCGCCGCGGCGCGGTCGGTCACGGCGAAGGCGCGCCACGTGTCACCGGAGAGCTGGTCGCGGACGCCCTCGAGGGCCTCGCGGAGATGACCGAGCGAGTGGGCGGCACTCCCCGGGCGATCGGCATCCGTCAGCAGCGAGCGAAGCTCGGCGGTCGGGTCGTCGTGGCGGTGTCCGCACAGACGCTGGAGCGCCGCGATGAGGGCGGAGAGCGTCGCCGCCCCGTCCCGCGACGACCCGAAGTCGAGCTGCTCGGCGTAGCTCCGGGCGGTGAGGACCAGACGCACCAGATCCTCGGCGCGCTCGGAGTACCGACCGGCCCAGTACATGTCCTCGACCGCGCGGGGCGAGAGCATCGGCGCAGCCCGCCCGACGGGGAGGAACGAGGGGGCGGCCACACCCTGATCGGGATCGTCCTCGGCGGCCTTCAGCACCCAGACGTCCTTCGTCACCGGCGCCTGGGTCGGGTCGCCGCCGACGTGGGTGGCGAGCCCGCCGACGAGCGCGCGGTAGGCGCCGCCGTCGCGCACGGTGAACGCGCGGAGGGTCACCGGGAGCGCCCCGATCGCGGTCTCGATGGCACCGCTCTCGTCCGGTGCCCAGCCTGGCGCGTGTGAGAGGGGCAGACGCTGCTGGCCGACGTAGCGGTACGGGGTCTCGAGGATGCGGCGGCGGAGGTCGGCGGGATCGGCGCCGTCGAACTCGCTCGCGCGCCCATCGATGGTGCGGACGATGACGGAGTCGGGATCCTCGTCGAGGGCGGTGAGGACGGCGTCCCGGCCCTCCGGATCGCCGCACCACCACGTCGGCACCGACGGCAGGCGCAGCTGTTCACCGAGGAGCCGTTCGCACAGGGCGGGGAGGAAGGGCATGAGGCCCGGGTTCTCGAGCACCCCGGCACCGAGGCCGTTGACCAGGCGCACGGTGCCGCGGCGGACCGCCTCGGTGAGGCCGGCGACCCCGAGGCGGCTGCCGGCGCGCAGCTCCAGCGGATCGCACCAGTCGGCGTCGACGCGGCGGAGGATCACGTCCACCCGCTCGTGCGGGGCGTTGGTCGGGAACCCCGCGGGCTTCATCCACACCGCGCCGCCGCGCACGACGAGGTCCTCCCCCTGCACGAGCGGGAAACCGAGGAGGTTGGCGAGGAAGGCCTGGTCGAAGGCGGTTTCGGAATAGGTTCCGGGGGTCAGGACCACGATGCGCGGGTCGGTGACGCCGGCGGGGGCCGCCTGGAGGAGGGCCGCGCGGACGCTGCCGAAGTAGGGCTCGAGCCGGTGCAGCCCCGCGCCCTGGTAGAGCTCGGGGAGGACGCTGGAGAGGACGCGCCGGTTCTCCAGCGCGTAGCCGAGACCCGCGGGGGCCTGGACGCGGTCGGCGAGGACGTGCCACTCGCCCGTCGCGTCGCGTCCGAGATCGGTGCCGGTGAGGATCAGCGGGTGGGCCTCGGCCGCGGAGGTGCGCGCCAGGGGGCGGGTGAATCCGGCGTGGGCGAAGACCGTCTCGGCCGGGATGAGGCCCTCGGCGAGGGTCCGCTGCGCGCCGTAGAGGTCGCCGAGGAGAGCGCCCAGGAGCTCGGCGCGCTGCGCGAGGCCGACGTCGAGCCGGGCCCAGGTGGCCGCATCCATCACCAGGGGCAGGGGATCCAGTCGCCACGGGACCGAGCCGCGGACCGAGTGCTCGTACCCGACCCCGTCGTCGGCGAGGAGGGTGGCGATCTCGGCGTCGACGCGCGCGAGGTCGAGCGCGGTGAGGTCGGCGGCGGCGGCCATGCCCTTCCACGCCGCGCGAAGGGTGCCGTCAGGGGCGACGACCTCGTCGAACCGCACGCTCGGTCCGGTGTCGGCGCCGAAGGCGAGGGTCGGCTGCGCCTGTGCCGCGGCGTACTCGCGCAGAAGGCTCATGCGCGGCATCCGTTGGAGTGGGCGCGCCGTGCGGCCGCGCGACGCTCGGCGGCGAAGCGCGCGGCGGTACGCCGGCCGGTCGGGAACTGCGGCATGGGACCACTTTGGCACGCCCCGGGGTGTCCTCCGACCGACGAACCCGGTTCACTTGTCTCGTGATGCGGGTGAGCGGATGCCGCACCCGCAAGAGAAGACGAGTGAACCGGGGCGCGCGGCGGCGCGGCCGGGACGATCACGACGAGGAGGACCACGATGGGCGAGAAGGCGGACGGGAAGAACGCGAGCGAGAAGAACGCGGACGGGACGTGGAGCGACGCCGAGCGCGCCGCGATGGCCCAGCGAGCGGCCGAGCTGCGTGAGGCGCGCGCGGGCGGAGCCGGTTCGGCGAAAAAGAAGCGCGAGGCGCAGGCGTGCGTCGACGCCATCGCGGAACTCCCCGACCGCGACCGCGGCATCGCCGAGCGGCTCCACGAGATTGTGCGCGAGGAGGCCCCGCACCTCGATCCGAAGACCTGGTACGGCTTCCCGTCCTACGCCCGCGACGGCAAGGTCGTGGTGTTCTACCAGCCCGCGTCGAAGTTCGACACGCGCTACGGATCGATCGGCTTCAACGAGGACGCCCTGCTCGACGACGGCGTCTTCTGGCCGACCTCCTTCGCCGTGCTGGAGGTCACCGACGAAGTGCAGCAGACCCTCCGCGACCTGGTCCGACGCGCCGCCGGCTGATCCCACTCCCCTCCGGACGACCGGGTCTGCCATGACGTGTGACATCCTGCTCCGCCTGCCCGAAAGGCGCCGATGGGTTCACTCTCGCGACGTCAGTTCCTCACCCGTGCCGCCGTCCTCGCCGCCGCCCTCGGCGTAGACGTCGACGACCTCTCCCGGGTGCTCGCGTCCGCCCCGGCCGGCGTCGCCGACATCCCCTCGCATCTGAACCAGATCCTCGCCCACCCCCGGCCCGCGGGTGCCGGTCACGACCGCCTCCTGCATCGACTTCCCGCACCAGCAGCAGGTGATCGGGATCGTCGACAACCTGTCGCTGTTCACCACGGTGCTCGACCACGCCTCGCCGGGGGACGCACGCCGGACTCGCCCTCGCCTGGGCCGCGGTGCTCGTCCTCATCGGCGCGGTCCTCTCAGCGCTGTTCGCTCCGGCGGGGCTGCTCGCCGCCGTCGCGGCGACCTTCGTTCTGCCGGCGGCTGCGGCCGGGCGCGCGGGGGCGCTCACGGGCTTCGGCGTCGTGCGACGGCATCCGTGGCGTGCGCTGCTGCTCGTGCTCGGCGTCGTCGTGCTCGGCGGGGTGAGCCTCGTCGTCTCGATCGCGACCGGGCTGTTCCTCACGGGGATGATCGGCGGCATCGTCGCCTGGCTGTGGTTCGGTGTCGTCATCGCCTGGCTGCTCCTCTGGGGCACGCGCCGGCCGTGCGCGCGTCCGCGGCCCGGCCTACGCTGGCCGGATGAGCGAGCCCAGAGTCCTCCGCTACGCCGCGTTCGCGTCGGCCCCCGACGGCGGGAACCCCGCCGGGGTCGTCCTCGACGCACGAGGGCTCTCCGCCGAGACGATGCAGCGCATCGCCGCCGAGGTCGACTATGCCGAGACCGCGTTCCTCACCGGGACGACGGATGCCGGGGCCCGCACCATCCGCTACTTCTCGCCGATCGCGGAGGTGCCCTTCTGCGGCCACGCGACGATCGCCACGGCCATCGCGCTCGCCGAAGATGGCGACGCGCTCGGCCCTCTGCCGACGACGATCCGGTTCGCGACCCCGGTCGGGGATATCCCGATCACGGTGACGTGCGAGCCCGACGGCGTGCGGGCGGCGTTCACGAGCAGGCCGCCGGTGATCACGCCCCTTCCGGGCGAAGATCTCGACGCGATCCTGGGCCTCGTCGGCCTCGCCGCCGATGACCTGGATCCCGCACTCCCGCCCCGCATCGCCGACGCCGGGAACCCGCATCCGCTTCTCGTGATCGCCGAGCTGGAGGTCTTCGACCGGTTCACGTTCGACCCGATCGCAGCGCGCACCCTGATGGACGCCCGCGGGTGGCCGGCGACGATCACCGTCGTGCACCGCCTCGGCGACAGCGCGTTCGCCGCGCGGAACATCTTCCCCGTCGGCCGCATCACCGAAGACCCCGCCACGGGCTCCGCCGCCGCGGCGCTGGGCGGCTACCTGCGCGAGCTCGGCGCGGTGCCCGTTCCCTGCCAGGTCGAGGTGCACCAGGGCGCACACGTCGGCCGCCCCGGCCTCCTGACCGTCGACATTCCCGCATCCGGGGGGATCGTCGTCTCCGGCACCGCCATCCGGATCCCCTGATGGCCGAGACAGCGGAGCTTTTCCCCGGCCCGGTGCGGTCATTGCCCGACGCCGTCTCCGCCGCGTCGTTCAGCTGGCCGGGCTCAGCGCCTGTTCCTGTCCGTTTCGCGGAGGGGTTCGACGAGTTCGTGGCCTACGCACGACGCGAGGGCGAGGACCCCGCAGGTCTGTCGGCGGACATCGCGCGGCTCTGGGAGTTCCTGACCGGTCGCACGGAGGTGGTCGAGACGCCCGCGTTGTGGGCATCGGCCGCGCGCTTTGCGGGCAACGTCCTCGCCGTGGCGCATCCGGCGGCGACGTGGCGTGTGACACCCGAGCTCGAGGTCGGGACCTCCACACGGTCCGTTCCGGTGGCAGGGCTGGTGCGGATCATGGTGGAGCATCCCGAACACCGGCAACCGTTCCTGGACATGATGGCGTCTTGGCCACAGGCTGACGAAGACGATCGGGAGATGGCTGCTCTCAGCCGCGACACACACCCACCGACTCTTCGCTTCCCGCTCGTTGCGTTCGAGCGTCCGGCGTTCCCCGACCAGGAGTACCGCGATCCCGGTGGGCGCGTCATCGACTACGGGAATCGGTGGGAGGGCGGCCAACCACCCGAGGAGGCGTACTCGCGCCTCTCCCACCCGGAGCGGTTCGCCCCTTTGATGATGGATGCCGAGTCTCTCGTCGCGTACCTGCAGGCGTCATACGTCGTGGAGGTCGATCGACAGTCCGCCGACGGCGAGGTGCGGTTCACGTTGCGGCCGTCCTCCGGCGCGACGATGACGATCACGGCGACGAAGGAGAGCGTGCAGGTCCGAGCTGGTGCACTTTTCCGGGCGAGTGCCCCGGAATGCGCCTGCGACGCGTGTGATGAATCCGCAGACACGGCCGCCGACCATCTCGAAGAGGTCGTTCTGGCGATCCCGGCCGGCGGGCTCAGAGAGGTGTTCCCGGTCGGGCGGCGACGCTGGCAGCACGTCCAATTGCTGAGGCGCGAAGGGGCCGGCTCGAGCGGCGGCCCACCCGATCCTCACCTCAGCGCGAGCGAGCTCGAACACGCCGTCGACACACTCCGCGGTCTCGATCGCGGGTGGTGGCCCGCGTGGACGTTGCGCGAGAACTGATCTCGTCGCACGTCAACCGCCTCTTAGCGACCGCGTTCAGTCGGACGCGTCGGGCGGCAGCACCAGCGGCAGCTCGCGCTCGTGATCCCACGGCTCGGTCCACCCCAGCCGGTCGAAGAGGGCGTCGAGCAGCATCCCGGTGAATCCCCACACCAAACGCTCGCGTTCCGCGCCGGGCAGCACGAACGCGGGCCCGCGCCATTCCTGGCCGTCGCGTCGGATCACGGTCACCCCGCGGTGCGCCGGGTCGAGCAGGTCGGCCACGGGCGCACGGAAGACCTCCGCCGACTCCGCCTCGTCCATCACCCGCACGGGCGACGGATGCCGCCACCACGCCAGCACCGGCGTCACGACGTGCCGCGAATAGGCGAGCGGCACCGCGGGCAGAGCCCCCAGCACCTCGACGCCGGAGACGTCGAGACCGGTCTCCTCGCGCGCCTCGCGAAGGGCGGCGGCGACCGGGCCGTCGTCCCCGGCATCCTGTCGTCCGCCGGGGAAGGCGATCTGCCCCGGGTGCGAGCGGAGCGTCTCGGCGCGCGACAGCAGCAGCACATCGAGGTCGCGCGAGACCGCACCATCGGCCGCCGCATGGTCGCTCAGCACGGCGTCGAGCACACCGAAGAGCATGAGCACGGATGCCGGTCGCGGATTCGGCACCGAAGGAAGGTCGATCAGCGCCGCGCCGAGCGACCCGTCGCGGGCACCGGCGGCCAGCGCCGCCAGCTCGGCCCGCGCGGGCGACGGCGACACGAACGGCATCCGCTCAGCGTACGCCGCGACACTCATGCCGGCCGCCGCACTCCGCTCAGTCGAGCCCGCGGCTGCGCGCCGCGAGCCCCGCGAACGTCGCGTGCAGGAGCGGCGGCACCGAGGCGAGCACGATGATCGTTCCCCACACCACGTCGTCGGCGCGGAGGACGAGGCCCCCGATGAACAGCCCCACGAAGACGACGGCCGACACCACCCGGCGGACGGCCCGCTCGACGGCGCCGACGCGGCGGTCCAGCCTCGGTGTCTCGAAGGACAGCCGCCCCTCCTGCGCACGGTCCACGAGGTCGTCGATGCGCCGCGGCAGTCGCGCGGCGATCCGCACCGAGGTCACCGCATCCTGCGCGAAGCCCTGCACGACGTTGCCGCGCTCTTCGCGCAGCAACTGCGCCGCGTACGGCTCGACGGAGTCCCAGATGTTGAAGTCGGGATCCAGCGCGCTGCACATCCCCGATACGAGCGAGAGCGCGCGGATGATGAGGAGGAAGTTCTCCGGCAGCTGGAACGGCAGCGACCGCACGACCTCGCCGAACTCGATCGCGAAGCGACGGAGCTCCCGTTCATCGACCTCGGCGAGTTCGGACACGCCCATTCCGCCGAAGCGCGCGAACAGGGTGCTCATGGCCCGCTCGAGCTCCGCGGTCTCGGCCGACGGCAGCAGCACGCCCACATCGCGGATGCTGTCGACCAGACCGCGCCCGTCGCGCGAGGCCACCGCGATCAGGAGGCGTCGAAGCCCGCGCCGCAGGGTCGGCGGAACCTGGCCCATCATCCCGAAGTCGATGAAGGTGAGTTCCCACTCGCCGTCTGGGAGGGGGGTGACGAAGATGTTGCCGGGGTGCGGATCGGCGTGGAAGAACCCGTTGCCGAAGAGCTGGTCGAACATCACCGCGGCGAAGCGCTCCGCGACCTCGGTCGGGTCGATGCCGGCGGCGCGGAGCCCGTCGCGGTCGTTGATCTTGATCGCCGTGACGTCCTGCAGGGTCAGCACGCGTCGCGTCGAGCGCTCCCACGCCACCTCGGGGAGGCCGACGCGGGCGTCGCCGGCGAACATCTCGGCGAAGCGCTCCCCGTTCTGCGCCTCGTGGAGGTAGTCGATCTCCTCCTCGCTCGTGACGGCGAACTCCTCAACGATCGTCGGCAGGTCGACGTGATCCGACACGAAGCGGACGCGGTCGAGCCAGCCGGCGACCTTCCGGAGCGCCGCGAGATCGACCGCGACGATCTGCTCGATCCCGGGACGCTGGACCTTCACCACGACGGCGTCGAGTCCGGTCTGGGCCGCATCCTCCGGCGCGAGCCGCGCCCGATACGCCTGACCGAGGGATGCCGCGGCCACGGGGTTCGGGTCGAACGCGGCGTAGGCGCGCTCGAGGCTGACTCCGAGCTCAGCTTCGGCGAGCGCGCGGATCTGCGCGAACGGCACCGGGGGCACCTCGTCCTGCAGCCCCTCGAGCTCTTTGGTGATCTCCGGCGGGAGCACGTCCAGGCGCGAGGACATGAACTGCCCCACCTTGATCATGAGCCCGCCGAGGTCGACGGCGAGACCGTGGAAGCGTCGCGCGATCCGCTGCATGCGTCGCGCGCGGGTGCGCGTGGCGATCGCGGAGAGACCGAAGCGCGGCAGGAACAGCTCGTACCACCACGACTGCACCATGTAGCGCAGCGCGAACCGCAGGATGCGGCGGTAGCGGGCGCGCATGTCGGCGGCGTCGGGCATCAGGCCTCCCTGATCCTGACGCGGGCGCCCGGGCGCCGGCGGCACCCGGCTCAGTCCTGAGCGAGGATCGAGTAGAGCTTACGGCGCGCGTCCTCGAGGACGGCGACGGCCTCCGCCTGCTGGGCGGCGGTGCCCGATCGGCCCACCTGGGCGGCGGCCTGGGCGAGCTCGAGGCCGGCCTTGGGGAGGGCGGTGAGGTCCTTGCGCTCACGCGAACCCGACTCCCACGGCGCGGAGCGGTCGGCCGACTCGGCCTCGAGGCGCCCGGCATCCGTCAGCGCGTAGGTCTTGCGCCCGCCGGACTCCTCGGCGACGACGAGTCCTTCGTCGGTGAGGAGCTGCAGGGTCGGGTAGACCGAACCGGCGCTCGGCTTCCACGACCCGTGGCTGCGCTCCTCGATCTCGCGGATGATCTGGTAGCCGTGCATCGGGGCTTCGGCGAGCAGGGCGAGCACAGCCGCGCGGACATCGCCGCGACCCATGCGCGACGAACCGCCGCCGACACGCTGCTCGAACGCCGAGCGGAGCTGGTCCATCGCCTCCCAGAGCTGACCTCCGGGCTGCATCGGACCGAATCCGCGCGAACCGCCGAATCCTGCACCCATGAACGAATCACTCATGACGACCTCCTGGCGTGAGACGGATGCCGAACGACACCCCGACGACACATAACGATATATCGCTGAGAGGTCGCAGGGGCGGTTCCGCGCGACTCGGAGGGAACGCTCAGCCGGCGTTCTGGGCGACGAGGTCCCGCAGCTGCGCCGCGTCCACCCGACCGATGTCTTCGCCGTTGATCCGCACCGTCGGCGTGGAGGTGATGCCGGCGTCGCGGGCCGCGCCGGCGTTCTGCGCCACCCAGTCGCCGTAGCGGGCCTGCCCGATGCACTCGAGGGCCCCCTCGTCCGTGACCCCGGCGGTCTCCAGGTACGACTCCAGCTGCTCGGCCGAGTACTCGTCCTCGGCGTTCTCGCGGATGGCGAAGAGGGTCGCGTGGACGGTGAAGAACACGTCCGGCTGCTCGGTCGCCACACACGCCGCGGCGCTTCCGGCGACCGCGCTGTAGTCCGAGACGAAGTCCAGCAGGTGGTACTCCACCGCGAGCGAGCCTCCGGCGACGAGCTCCTGCACCGTGGGTCCGATCTGGGTCTCGTACTCGCGGCAGTGTCCGCACGCGAAGTCCTCCCAGATGGCCATCGTGGTGGCGGCCTCCGGAGCGCCGACGCGGATGCGGTCGCCGCTGACCTCCACGACCACCGATGCATCGCCGATCTCGGCGGACGCCGT
Source organism: Microbacterium aurantiacum (assembly GCF_021654035.1). Classification (GTDB taxonomy): domain Bacteria; phylum Actinomycetota; class Actinomycetes; order Actinomycetales; family Microbacteriaceae; genus Microbacterium; species Microbacterium aurantiacum. Next base: position 872,911 of record NZ_JAJPDW010000001.1, on the reverse strand, counting down.
GGCCTCGGGAGTCGCGGCGATGACGTCGCCCGCCTCGCCGAACGCGAAGAAGACGCCGACGAGGAAGCCCGCGACGAGCACCGTCGACCCCGTCGCGACGGCGACGTTCCGCAGCGCCTGCCGCCTCCTGCGTTTCGCCGCCGCGGCCGGATCTGCCGCGGTGCGGGTGTTCTGCGCCGTCATCCTCGAAGTGCCCCCCAGATCTCGCTCCGCACGTGCTCCCCCAGCCCGTGTCCTCGCACGCTACCCGACCGACGCGCGAGTCTCCAGCATCCGAACTCACACCGCACGTCCAGCTTCACGGGACCAAATGGCCGGCATCCGTCGTTGACTCTGACAGCGCCCACCGACCGTGGCACGCGAGAGAATCGACCGAGAGACAAGAAGGAGAATCCGATGACCAGCGGACCCACCGACACCGGAGAGATCACCCGCACCCCCGGCACCGAGACGGCAGTCCTCGCCGGAGGCTGCTTCTGGGGCATGGAAGACCTCATCCGCCGCCAGCCCGGCGTCCTCGACACCCGCGTCGGCTACACGGGTGGCGAGAACGACCACGCCACCTACCGACGCCACCCCGGTCACGCCGAGGCCGTGGAGATCGTGTTCGACCCCACGAAGACGACGTATCGCGACATCCTCGCGTTCTTCTTCCAGATCCACGACCCGTCGACCCTGAACCGCCAGGGCAACGACATCGGATCGAGCTACCGCTCCGCGATCTTCCCGCTGGACGCCGAGCAGGAGCGCGTCGCGCGCGAGACGATCGCCGACGTCGACGCGTCGGGCCTGTGGCCCGGGAAGGCCGTCACCACGATCGAGCAGGCGGGCCCCTTCTGGGAGGCCGAGCCCGAGCACCAGGACTACCTGATCACCTACCCGAACGGGTACACGTGCCACTTCCCGCGCGCCGGGTGGGTCCTCCCGAAGCGCTCGGAGGCCACGGCCTGACGTCCACCGTCTGACGCCCGCGCGTCAGCAGCACGACCGCCGACCCGGCATCCTCACCACCCGAGGCTGCCGGGTCCGCCTTTGAACGGACCGCGGATGCCGGGGGTCACCCACCCGCCGTAGAAGCCGCCGGGCTGGGGCTCGACCTCGACGCCGTTCAGGGTGCACCGATCCATCGGGCCGGCGTAGACCGCGACGCGGCCGAGGAGCTCGCGGAACCCGGGGGTCGGGTCGGGGTAGCACCACGCGACACGCTCGCGGGTGACTCCCCCGCCGCCGTGCACGTCGAAGTAGCGGGCCGCACCCTTGAACTCGCAGAAAGACGATCCCGCGGCGGGGGTCAGCGCTCCCGGCACGAAGTCGGCCTCGGGCACGTAGTAGGTCGGCGGGTGGCTCGTCTCCAGCACGCGCACCACGTCGTCGGTCGCGAGGATCACCTCGCCGCCGAGTTCGATCGTGACGCGCCCATCGACCCGCTCGAGGCGGGGAGGACGAGGGTAGTCCCAGACGGACTCCTCGCCGGGGCCGACGGGATCGGGAACCGGGTGCCTGCTCATGCATCGAGGCTAGAACGCCCCGACCGGGTCAGGCCCCGGGGCGGCCGAATTGCTCGAGGAGGCGCAGCCAGACCTCGCTGACGGTCGGGTAGGCCGGCACCGCGTGCCAGAGGCGGTCGATCGGCACCTCACCGACGACCGCGATCGTGGCGGCCTGAAGGAGCTCGGCGACGTCGGGACCCACGAACGTCGCCCCCACCAGGACCCCGCGCGCGGTGTCGACGATCGCGCGCGCCGCGCCCGAGTAGGCGTCCGAGTGCGCCGAGGCACCGGCGACCCACGACAGGTCGTAATCGAGGACGCGGATGTCGAGACCGGCGTCACGGGCGGCCTGCTCGGTGAGCCCGACCGAGGCGACCTCGGGTTCGGTGAAGGTCACCTGCGGGACCGCCGCGTGATCGGCGGTCGCGACGTGCGCTCCCCACGGCGCGTCGTCGGCCGGGGTGCCGTTCGCGCGCGCGGCGATGACGTCGCCGGCGGCCCGCGCCTGGTACTTCCCCTGGTGGGTGAGGAGCGCGCGGTGGTTGACGTCGCCGACGGCGTAGAGCCACTCGGATCCGGGGACGCGGAGGGTGTCGTCGACCTCGATCCATTCGCCCGGCGCAAGGCCGACGGATTCGAGCCCGACGTCTCGGGTGTTCGGCGTGCGACCGGTCGCCACGAGGACCTCCGCCGCCCGCACCTCGTCGCCGCCCTCGAGCGTCACCGTGACCTCACCGCTGTCGGCGCGCGAGGCCTTCACCGGGGTCGCGCCCAGGCGGACGTCGACGCCGGCATCGCGGAGCCCGTCGGCGACGGCATCAGACGCGAAGGGTTCGACCTTCCCGAGAAGGCGCGAGCGGGAGAGCACCGTCACGGCGCTCCCGAGCGCGGCGAACACCGTCGCCATCTCGCACGCCACCACCCCTCCGCCGATGACGACGAGGGAGTCGGGGACCTCCTGCGCGGCGGTGGCCTCGCGCGACGTCCACGGGGCGGCCTCCCCGAGACCCGGGATATCGGGGATCGCCGCCGAGGTGCCGGTGCAGACGGCGACGGCATGCCGGGCGTGGAGGGTCGCGACGACCTCGCCCGCGGCATCCGTCACCTCGACCTGCTTGTCGCCGGTGAGACGACCGTGTCCGCGCACGAGATCGATGCCGGCGCCCTGCAGCCACTCGACCTGCCCGCTGTCGTCGAAGTCGTGGACCGCGTGGTCGCGGCGACGGAGCACGGCCGCAACGTCGAGCCCGCCGGTGACCGCCTGCTTCGCACCGTCGACGTCGCGCGCCCCGCGGAGGGCGGCGATCGGACGCAGCAGCGCCTTCGATGGCGTGCAGGCCCAGTACGAGCACTCGCCGCCGACGAGTTCGGACTCGACGATGACGGCAGTGAGGCCCCCGGCGACGGCGCGGTCGGCGACGTTCTCCCCGACGGGTCCGGCGCCGATGACGATCAGGTCGTACGAGGAGGTGCCCATGCGCACACGCTAGACCCGTGCGCGCACCGGGGCGACCTCTTGCGCACGCTTCGCGGCGAGGGTACCGAGACCCCGGTCGATGGCCACCAGGAGGAACCCGAAGGCCTCGAGCACGACCACGAGGGCGAGGATCCACAGGGCGACGCCCCCGACGCCGAGCGCGCCGACGTCCATGAACGGATAGGGATGGTTCACCCCGGGCTCGAACTCGCCGCCGAGAGCGCCGTAGATGAAGGCGAGCGCGAGGTAGGCCAGGGGAAACAGCGCCCACGCCAGCGGATCGAGCCACCGCATCCGCCCCTTGGTGCGCAGCAGCAGCCACTCGCCGACGATGAGCAGCGGCGAGATGACGTGCACGAGCGAGTCGGTGAGCGTGTAGGCCTCGTAGGCGGGGTCCTGGGTGAGGCTCGGCACGAGCACGACCGTGTAGACGAGCATCGTCACCACGAGCGCCATCATCACCGCGCCCTGGATCCGCGGGAGCGGCTCGGTCGTGCCGCGCGCCCCGTGGCGGGTCAGGTCGCGGACGGTCGCGACGACGAGGAACAGCATCCAGACCGTCGCGGCGACGTTGCTCAGCGCCGTGAAGTACAGCAGGGTCTTCCAGCTCGGGTCGGCGGTGAACAGATCGAGCAGGCGGATGACGCCGGTTGCGATGAGGCCGAGTGCGACCAGCCGGTACGCCAGGGCCACGGGGCGGAGCGTGATCGCGGTGGGGCGGGGGTGCGTTCGGTGAGCCACCCGCCGATGGTACGTAGTTCCGTGTGATGTGCGGACACTTCCCATTCACGGGAATGGATGCCGCGACTGTGACGTTCGGACGAGCATGCAGCGATTCGGCACCCTCTCGTTCGGCCACTACGGCCCGCTCGGCGGCGGACGCATCCTCACCGCCGGGGACTCCATGCTCCAGGCCATCGACCTCGCCCAGGGGATGGATGACCTCGGGGTCGACGGCGCGTACTTCCGCGTCCACCACTTCGCCCGGCAGCAGGCCGCACCCATGCCGCTCCTCTCGGCGATCGCCGCTCGCACCGAGCGCATCGAGGTCGGCACCGGCGTCATCGACATGCGGTACGAGAACCCCCTCTACCTCGCGGAAGAGGCGGCAGCCGTCGACCTGATCTCCGGCGGACGCCTCGCCCTCGGCGTGAGCCGCGGGTCACCCGAGACGGTCGTCCGCGGGTACGAGACCTTCGGCTACACCGGATCGGCCGACCCCCGCGGCGCCGACCTCGCCCGCGAGCACATGGACCTCTTCCTCCGCGCGATCGACGGCGAGGGTCTCGCCGAGCGCGACCCCGCGAGCCCGTTCAGCCGCGGTGCGACCGGGATGCAGCGCATCGAGCCGCACTCCCCCGGTCTCCGCTCCCGCGTGTGGTGGGGTGCCGGCAACCGCGACTCCGCCGAATGGGCGGGCCGCACCGGTGTGAACCTCATGTCGTCGACGCTGCTGACTTCTGCCGACGGCCGACCGTTCGACATCCTGCAGGCCGAGCAGATCGACGCGTTCCGCGCCGCGTGGCGCGAGGCCGGCCACGCGGGCGAGCCGCGCGTGTCTGTGAGCCGCTCGATCATCCCGATCACGACCGCCGAGGAGCACATGTACTTCGGCGGCCGCCAGGACGGCGACCAGATCGGCATGATCGACGGGATGACCTCGACGTTCGGGAAGTCCTACGCTGCCGAGCCCGACGTGCTCGTCGAGCAGCTGCTGCAGGATGCCGCGATCGCCGCTGCCGACACGCTGATGATCACCATCCCCAGCCAGCTGGGCGTGGAGTTCAACCTGCGGATCGTCGAGTCGTTCGCGAAGTACGTCGCGCCGGCGCTCGGCTGGGTCGGGGCGCGGGCGGGCGCGCAGGCCTAAGCGCCTCGCGCGTGGACCAGTCGAAGGTCCTCGCACACGATCGGCATCCGTCGGTCGAACCCGCGCGTGCTGGTGGAGAATCGGCGCCAGTACTTCTCGTGTTCGTCGCGCCATGACGCGAGCGAGCGGTCGTCCTCTCCTTCGGCGTATGCGTGGGCGGCGGTGACCTCGTCGAACGGCACGATCGTGATGCCGACGGTCTGCACGAGGGCCGTCGGCCGCCCGCTTCCGTCGAGGATGATGTTCCAGCTCCCGACCTCCGGGACCTCTTCCCCGTCCGCTTCGAAATCCCAGAGCGCCGACGAGGTCGCCGTCTTGGTTCCCGCGAGGACGAGCGCGAGGAGCTGGTCCGCATGCTCGGGCGTCGCACCGAACGCCCACGCCTCCGGCGCGGCATCCGGCAGCCCGTCGACGACCGCGCGGCACTCGCCCCAGAAGTCGGCGATCGTGTCATCGTCGGCGGTGATCATCCGTCGAGCCTACGTGGGGCGTTGGGCTCCTGGAGGTTCAGGCGGCATTCACTGCTGGTTGCGTCCCCGTTGCGGCGAGCCAGGCGCGGTAGCTGCCGTCGATCTCGATGACGTCGTGACCGGCGCGGCGCAGGGCGCTGGCGACGACGCTGTTGCGCACACCGCTCTGGCAGTAGGTGAGGATGACGCCCGAAGCCGGGAGCTCTTCGGTGTGCCAGAGAGCGCGACCGCCGGAGAGCTGCGTGGCACCGGGAATGTGTCCCGCGTTGTACTCGGTGCGGTTGCGCACATCGAGGAGGAGGGCGTGCTCCGTCTGCTCGATGTCCGTGGGGGCGATCGTCTTCGGCTCCGCGAGTCGCAGTCCGTCGAGGGTTGCGGTGAAGCCGTGGACGGCGTCGATCCCCACCCGCAACAGGTGGTCGCGGAACCGCCCGGCCGCATCGGTCGAGTCAGCCAGAACGACGATCGGGCGCGTCTCCGTTTCAGGGTCGTAGACCCAGGCGGCGTAGCTGGCGGCTTTCCCTTGGCCGGGGACGTTGAGCGCGCCAGGCACGGTGCCCTGGTGCACCTGCGAGTGGTGGCGGGTGTCGAGGAGGATGACGCTGTTCTCGTCCAGTGCGGCGGACAGTTCCGAGGCGTCGATCTGCGGCAGGGGTGCGAGCTCGCCCAGCAGAGCGGGCCCGGTGCGGTTCTGCCGCTTCATCCGGGCGAAGTATGCGTGCGCGTCAGGCTGGTCGCCCAGGAGGGCGTCGATGAAGCCCTGCTCGTCGCCGGCGGCCAGGTACGGTGCCCACCAGGCGAAGCGTCGCTCGTATCCGACGGTCGAGGTGGGGACTGCGCCGAGGGCCTTGCCGCATGCCGATCCGGACCCGTGCGCGGGGAGGACCTGCACATAGTCCGGGAGGGTGAGGAAGCGGTCGCGAAGGCTGGCGAACAGATCGCGCGCGCCCTGGAAGCGGGTGTCGATGCCGCCGGCGGCTTCGTCGAGCAGGTCGGGACGGCCGATGTCGCCGACGAAGACGAAGTCGCCGCTGAGGAAGTAGCCCGGATCGGAGGCGGCGGCTCCATCGGTGACGAGGAACGAAAGATGCTCCGGGGTGTGGCCGGGGGTGTGCACCCCCTCGACAGCGAGGTTGCCGAGGGCGATGCGCTCACCGTGCAGCATCCGGATGGCGTCATCGAATCCGGGACCGTACTGCCAGCCGGGCCCACCCTCGGCGGAGACGTACATCGTCGCTCCCGTGCGGGCGGCGAGTTCGCGGGTACCGGAGAGGTAGTCGGCGTGGATGTGAGTCTCGGTGACGGCGGTGATGGTCATACCGTGGTTCGCGGCGAGGTCGAGGTAGACCTGCACGTCGCGGCGGGGGTCGACCACGATCGCTTCACCGGTGCGCTGGCAGCCGATCAGGTAGCTGGCGTGCGCGAGATCGTCGTCATACAAGCGTTCGAGGAGCATGGGTGTCTGCTTTCAGGCTTCCGTCTTGGCGGCGGCGATCTGGCGGCGGACATCATCCATGTCCAGCTCGCGCGAGGGATCAATGGTCGTCATCGTCGATCACCGCCCGAACAGACGCGAGAAGAACCCGCTCTGCGTCGTCTGCGCCGCCTGAACTTCACCGCGTGTGTGGTTGCCGTTGCACCACTGTGACGCGGGCACGGACGCGCGTACGGAGGACACGTGCTGGCCGCAGCCCGCCCAGGTCGTCTTCCCGCAGGTTCGGCACTTCGTGGCTCGACACATCTTCTCTCCCTTTCCATCGATACCCAAGGGGGTATTCTGAACCTGGGCACAACTATACCCCCAGGGGTATTCTGATCGTCAACGCGACGGAGAATTCATTCATGAGCAGTGACGATCAACGCGCCGACCGGCTGTCGAGTACGCAGTCTCGACGGGAGGATGCAGTCTCGATGAAAACTACTAGGTAAATGTCGGAGCCTGTCGCTAGTCTTCGAATATGAATACGAGCCGGTTGATCGAGTTCAGCGAAGAAGACCTCGCCGAACTCGACGAGGTCGCGCAGTATGCGGAGACCATGACACCGGCGCTGGGTGCCATGGAGGTCGGCAACGTCCGCAATCAGGCCCGGGCGGGGGCGATTGCGGAGCGGGTGTCGCGGCGCCAGGCGGCGTCAGTGCGGTCGCAGGAGATGGTCTACCGCTCCGTCGCGGCGGAACTTGCCGGGGTGACGTTCACGACCGACCGGTCGATGCAGGCGCAGATCACCCAGGCGGTGGAGTGGGTGGAATGCTACCCCGCGACTCTCGCGGCGTGGGAAGCGGGGCGGATCACCCGTGGTCATGCCACCGCCGTGCTCCGGTGCGGGACGGCGCTGCCCCGCGATGGGCGGGCGGAGTTCGACGCGGCCGCCGCGGAGCTTTGCGTGGGTCAATCGGTCGGGCGGGTGAAGGATCGCCTCGAACATCTCGCGCAGGAGCTGCACCCCCGCACTTTGGCGGAGCGGCATGCGAAGGCTCGCGAGGAACGGCGGGTGAGTGTCACGCCGTTGCGGGATGGGATGTCCGAACTCGTCGCGACCCTCCCGACCCTGTTGGCGGAGGGGATCAGCGACCGCCTCACCGAGCAGGCGTCGTCGATCATCGACGCCCGCAACACCCCCGCTCCTGGCGAGACGGATCCCGACGCGGATGACGCCGAGGCAGAGCCGGACTGCCGCACACGGGATCAGATCCGCGCGGACATCCTCTGCGACATGCTCCTCACCGGATCCCCCCTCGCCGACCCCACCATCGACGGAGACGGCAACGGGACGCTGGGGATGATCCGCGCGAAAGTACAGGTCGTCGTCCCCGCGTTGGCACTGCTGGGTCGAGATGACGATCCGGCGAACGACACCACCACCGCTGACCTCGTCGGATCCGCACCGATCGACCCCGCGACCGCCCGGGCGTTGGCCGGAGCCGTCGCGACCTGGGAGCGCCTGGTGGTGCACCCGGTGTCGGGGCAGGTTCTGTGCACCGACTCCTACCGGCGCACCGCCTCCATGGCCAGACTGCTGCGGGCACGGGACCGGCATTGCCGGTTCCCCGGATGCCGACGGCCCGCGATCCGCTGCGAACTCGACCACACCCTCGACTACGCCCTCGGCGGCCCTACCGACATCCGGAACCTCTGCCACCTATGTCAACGACACCACTCGATGAAGCAATTCACGTCCTGGGGCGTCCGGCAACTCGGCGGCGGAGTCCTGGAATGGACCTCACCGACCGGGCGGATCTACATCGACCATCCACCGGCACCCTTGGTGAGATTCATGCCGTCCGGAAGTGGGGCACCACCGCCGGACGAGAGTGGCGGCGCACCGCCGCCCGAACCCGCACCCTTCTGACACTCCCCGGCGACCTACTCGCCGCCGGCCTCCTCGCCGTCGATGAGCACGACGAGCACACCACCGCCGCCCGCGGTCCGCTGGCCGGTCACACTCACGGCATCCACACCCTCGGACGGCGTCGCCGGTGCCACGCGCGTCTCCTCGCCGTCGCAGCTCACCTCCGCCGCCTCGCCGCCCACCCACGACGAGTTCTGCCGCACGGTGTACCCGAAGAACACCACCGACGCCGGATCGCCGAAACAGGCGACCGTGAAGCCGTCGACGCGGCTCGGCTCGGCGAGCTCCAACCGCACGACCGGTTCCTCCTCAGGCCCGGACCCACCCGACGAGATGCGCGTCGAGGTCACGCCGAGCGGCGCATCCGCGGCACGCTCCTCCTGGAACGCCGCCGCCTGCGCCTCCGCATTGACCCAGTCGACCTCGGGAGGCGCGCACGCGGCCAGAACTCCGACGCAGAGAGCGGCAATGGTGACGGTTCCGATCACACGACGCATGGTCCGAAGCCTACGGGCCGTGAATCCCCCGCAGGCCCTCCACAGATCCGCCGCATCCACCGCCGACCGGCACATCTGCCGCCTACGCTGGGCGAGGCATCGACGCACAGGAGAGGAGGACGACACCATGGGCCGCACCCCGACGAGCCGCTCGACGAGCGGGGCGAAGAGCCGTTCGTCGAAACGGCGCCGACGCGGCCGTCACCGCGGCCGCCGGATCGCCGGCATCCTCGCCCTCGTCCTCGTCCCGGTGGCCCTCCTCAGCGGATGCCTCTTCCTCGCCGCTGCCGCGATCGACGCCTTCGCCCCGCGCGACGACGACCGCCGCGTCGCCGGCTACGGCGCCGAACAGCTCACGAACGCGTGCACCATCATCGGCGCGGGACGCGACCTCGGCTTCGGCGAGCGCGACCAGACCATCGCCGTCATGACCGCGATGGGTGAATCGTCCCTGCGGAACCTGCCCTACGGCGATTGGGAAACGAACGGCGTCCGCAATCCCGACGGCACACCCACGACCTCCATCGGCCTCTTCCAGCAGCAGGACGGCTGGGGCACCCGCGACCAGCGCCTCGACCCGTACACGGCCGCCACCCTCTTCTACGCGGCCCTCTCCGAGCACGCACCCGACCGCGAAGAGCTCACCCCCACCGCTGTCGCCCATCGCGTCCAGGTCAACGACGACCCGAATCACTACGCGCGCTACTGGGACCGCGCCGTCCAGGTCGTGGCCGCGGTCACCGCTCCCGTCCCCGAGGGGGAAGAGCCCGGCATCCCGAGCTGCCCCGCCTGACCCAGCGTCAGCGACCGGCTCTGTCCCCCGCCGACCGCGGCGGCGCCGCCGCGACGTCGAGACGCTCGAGGCCGCGGAGCGAGGTCCAGATGAGCTCTTCGCCCTTCGCCGCGTGCATCGACGCGCGGACCGCGCGCTCATCCGCCCACGAGTTGAGCACGTGCCCGCTGTGACCACGCACGTGCTCGAGGATCACGTCGGGAAGCCCGGCAGCCCGCCGCGCGTCCCGCGCCTCGATGAGACGCTCGAGGATGTCGCGATTGGCGACCGGCTTCTTCGCGCTCGTCACCCACCCGCGTCGGCGATGCCCGTCCATCCACGACGCGTACGTGTCGATGGCGTACTTCGAGTCGGCCTGCACCACGAGTTCCCGCACATCCGCGTGATCGGTGATCGCGTAGAGGAGCCCGAGCAGCTCGCCGATGTTGTTCGTCCCCTGGGGAATCGAACCCGCTGCCCAATGCCCGTCCTCCCCGACCCATGCCCAACCCGCCGGCCCCGGGTTGCCCTTGCAGGCACCGTCCGTGGCGACGACGTAGCGATCGGAGGAAGCGGACGACGAAGAGGGGGAAGAACTGCTCACCCGACCATTCTCCCCGGCGCGGCCGGCATCGCCGTCCCTGCGAGAATGCCACGGTGCCTCCTCGCGTGAACCCCCGCATCATCGCCGTCGCCGCGCTCGTCGACGGCGTCGCCGTCATCGCCTTCGCCGCCACCGGCCGCGCCAGCCACGGCGAAGCGGTCCTCGCGGGCCTCGCGATCACCGCGTGGCCGTTCCTCGTGGCTCTCGCCGTCGGCTGGCTGGCCGCCCTCGCGTGGCGTCGCCCTCTCGCGCCGATCCGCACCGGCATCCCGATCTGGGTCATCACCGTCGCGCTCGGGATGCTGCTCCGCGCCGCCTCAGGGCAGGGGACGGCCCTTGCGTTCGTCATCGTGGCCACCCTCACCCTCGGCCTGCTGCTCATCGGCTGGCGCGCCCTCGCCACCCTCGTCACCCTCGTCACCCGCCGAGCGCGGACGCGGCACCCGGAATAGACATCACCCACCGGGGCTTGGACCGAGGCATGACCACACTCGGTACCAGCGATCTGTCCGTGTTCCCCCTCGCCCTCGGCGGCAACGTCTTCGGCTGGACGGCCGACCGCGACGCCTCGTTCGCGATCCTCGACGCCTTCGTCGACGGCGGCGGAGACTTCATCGACACCGCCGACTCCTACAGCGCGTGGGTGCCCGGCCACACCGGCGGCGAGAGCGAGCGCCTCATCGGCGAGTGGCGCGCGGCGCGCGGACACCGGAACATCGTCGTGGCCACCAAGGTGAGTCAGCACCCCGACTTCCGAGGCCTCTCGGCGGCCACCGTGCGCGCGGCGGCCGAGGCGTCCCTCCAGCGCCTGGGCACCGACACCATCGACCTCTACTACGCCCACTTCGACGACGCCGACACCCCGCTCGAGGAGACCGTCCAGGCCTTCGGCGCCCTCGTCACCGACGGCCTCGTACGCCACGTGGCGGTGTCGAACTACACCCCCGCCCGCGTCGCGGAGTGGCTCCGGATCGCCGACGACCTGGGCGTCGCGCGTCCCGTCGCGATCCAGCCGCACTACAACCTGATGCACCGGAGCGAGGTTGAAGCCGACCTCGTCCCGCTCGCCGAGCGCGAGAACCTCAGCCTCGTGCCGTACTTCGCCCTCGCCAAGGGCTTCCTCACCGGCAAGTACCGGTCGACGGATGCCGCAGCCCACGACACCCCGCGTGCCGCTGCCGCGGCGGAGTACGCCACCGACGCGGGCCTCGCCGTCATCGACACCCTCGCGCGTATCGGCGACGCCCACGGCGCCTCCATCGCCTCCACGGCCCTCGCCTGGCTGAGGATGCAGCCGGCCGTCGCCGCCCCGATCGCCAGCGCGTCGCGCCTCGACCAGGTCGCGTCGCTCCTCGAAGGCGGACGCCTCGAGCTCACCGCGGAGGAGCTCGCCGAGCTGGATCGCGTCTCCACCGCCGCCGGAGCCTGACCGCCGGGGGGATTCTCGAGCACCGACCCGAAGACCCGCGAACGCTGGTTGACTGAGGAACATGGCCGACGTGGCGATGTTTCCTCTGGGGTCGGTGCTCTTCCCCCATACGCCCGTCGTGCTGCGCGTGTTCGAGCCGAGGTATCTGACGATGGTCGGACGGCTCCTCGACGAGGAGGACCCCCAGTTCGGGATCGTCCTCATCGAGCGCGGACACGAAGCCGGAGGCGGCGACCAGCGCAGCGGCGTCGGCACGATGGCGCGCCTGATGCAGGTGCAGGCCGGCGCCGAGGACATCCAGATCGTCGCCGTCGGCGGCGATCGCGTCCTGGTCGAGGAGTGGCTCGAAGACGACCCGCACCCGGCCGCGCGGGTCAGCGTCCTCCCCCGCCTCACCTGGGACGACGCCCTGATGCCCCTGCTGACCGAAGCCGACCGGATCGTCCGCCGCGTCCTCGGTCGGGCCGCGCAGGTCGGTCCGACGGCGTGGGATGCCGACACCGAGATCTCCGACGATCCGGTCGAGGCGGCGTGGCAGCTCGCCGCGATCGCACCGCTCGGCGAGTTCGACCGCTTCACCCTCCTTCAGTCGACCTCGATGGGTGCTCTCCTACGCGAACTCATCGATCTGTCGCTCGACATGGAGCCGCTGCTTCAGCCGTTCGCCGACTGATCCGCCGCGGCACCGCAGGCCGATCGCCTCGTCCTGCTGACGTCACAGGAACATCCACTCGTCGCCGGATGACCCGCGAGGCGGCTCGGCGAGGATCGGAGCGGGGTTCCAGCGGGCGCGGAGGCGCCGGATCGGCCACGCCGTCACCGCGGCGAGCGCGCCCCGGCGCCCCGCGCGCAGGCGGACGAGGCTCGCCACCGACGGTCCGGTCGGGACGACCTTGGGCAGGTGCGCCGCCCCCACCACCCACTCCGGCAGCCCGAGCACCCGGAGCACGTCCCGCAGGCGCTCGGATTCGAAGGTGCTGTCCGGGTCGTGCTCGTCGTCGAGGATCTCCTCGAGGCGCTCCGCAGCCTCCTCACGACCGAACAGCTTCGCAATCGCGGGCGCCTGCTCGGCACCCACCGGCTCGGAGATCACCTCGCGGTCGGCATCCGGTTCGCGGGAGGGGTCGCTGTCGTAACGGGCGACCTCGTCGGCGCCGGAGAAGGCGACGAGGCCGAGCTGACGGTCGCGCCGCACCCGCGCGGCCAGCGCCCGCGCTCCGGTCGCGGCGGCGAGATCGCGGCTCGTCTCGACGATCCCGCGGTGCCCCGCCGCGACGACGCCGTCGCCGGGGTCCCCCACGATGACGGTCACTCCGCCCTCCGACGGAGCGATCCAGCCGCTGAACCGCATCGCCGCGAGCGCCTCCTCGACCTGCGCCGAGGGTGCGGCATCCGTCATCAGCAGAACGGCGCCGTACGAGAAACCGTCGGGGCCGCCGATCTCGGACTCGGCACCGGCGGGAGGGGGCATGTACATGCGTCGATCCTCCCGCACGGGCGCCCGCGTAGACACCCCCGGTGCGACTGTCAAGCCCCGGCGCCGTGGACACCCAATCCGTAGCGTGGAACACATCACCACCGGCGAACGACGGAAGGAGACCCTCATGGGACTCGGAGACGACATCAAGCACAACGCTGAGAGCGCCAAGGGTTCGGCCAAGGAAGGCCTCGGCAAGGCCACCGGCAACGACGAGATGGTTGCCGAAGGCAAGGCTGACAAGACCAAGGCTGACGCCAAGAAGGTCGGTCAGGACATCAAGGACGCCGTGACCGGCGAGTAATTCTTCACCGAGAGGCCCGGGATGCGCATCGCGTCCCGGGCCTCTCGCGTGTCCGCAGGCGACGGGACCTTCGACCTCCGCCCGCGCACTCCCCCTCGCGTTCACTGGGAGCATGACGTTCGTCCCCGGCGCCCTCTCCACGTTCTCCGCGGTCTCCAGCGACAGCCGGGTGGAGATCCTCCGGCTTCTGCAGGACCATCCCGATCGGCCGATCGCCGACCTCGTCGCGGCCACCGGGAAGCACCCCAACACCGTGCGGGAGCACCTGCAGCGGCTGGTCGCCGCCGGCTACGTCGTCGAACGCACCGAGCACCGGACCCGGCGAGGCCGTCCGCGCGTGCTCTACTCCGCCGCCGCGGATGTCCCCGCGGTGCACCCCGTCACCCGGCGCCGTGCCGACGAGGCCGCTCGGCGCGGTGATCTCCTCCGCCGGCTGTACGCCGTGCCCGCGCCGTCCGGTCTCGGCATCGACGCGGTCCATCAGCTCGACGCGATCGTCGAGGATCTCGCGGATGCCGGCTTCGACCCCGTCGTCGACGAGCGCGACCTCACGCTCGACCTCGGCCCCTGCCCGCGACGGCTTCCGATCGGCACCGCGGAGGATCGCGCCGAGAACGCCGCCGTCTGCCGCGTGCATCTGGGACTCCTGCGGAACCTCCTCGCCCAGGCGGGCGGCCCCCTCACCGTCGCCGACGACGGGATCACCCAGGAGCACGGATGCGGCGACCGGTGCGTCATCCGGCTCCGCACCGACGACGCGGCATCCGCGGTGTCGGCGTTTCAGTCCTCGCCGGGAACCCGCACCCTCTGCGCACCGGTGTAGACGTTCAACGAGGATCCGCGGACGAAGCCCGCGAGCGTGAGTCCGCGCGCCTCGGCGAGCTCGACGGCGAGCGAGGAGGGAGCCGACACCGCCGAGAGGACGGGGATCCCCGCCATCGCCGCCTTCTGGACGAGTTCGAAGCTCGCGCGACCCGAGACCTGCAGCACCGTTCCGGACAGCGGCAGACGATCGGCCAGCACCGCCCAGCCGACGACCTTGTCGACGGCGTTGTGGCGACCGACATCCTCCCGCGCGACGAGCAGCTCACCGCTCGCGCCGTCGAAGAGGGCTGCGGCGTGAAGCCCCCCGGTCTTGGTGAAGACCGCCTGCTCATCGCGCAGCCGATCGGGGAGGGAGAGGAGGAAGGCAGCGTCGACCTCGAGCGGATCGCCCGCGACGTCGTGGGCCGACACCGTCTCGACCGCGTCGATGGAGGCCTTGCCGCACACGCCGCACGAGCTCGTCGTGTAGAACCGGCGCGCGGCGTCAGCGGCGGGCAGCGCCACGCCCGCCGCGAGTGCCACGTCGAGCACGTTGTAGGTGTTCTCGGTCGTACCGGCCGCGCCCGTGCCCGGGCCGCCGCAGTGGATCGCCGAGCGGAACTGCCCGCCTTGGGCGATGACCGCCTCGGAGACGAGGAATCCCGCCGCCAGCTCCACGTCGTGTCCCGGCGTGCGCATCGTCACCGCGAGCGGCTCGCCGCCCACGCGGATCTCGAGCGGCTCCTCCGCTGCGAGGGTGTCCGGGCGGCGCCGCGTGCGGGCGGCATCCGCCTCCAGGGTCACCGTCAGCACGGGTCGCCGCGCCGTGAGCCGTCCCATGTCCGTCGTCCCCCTCAGCCGCCGATGGCGTTCATGCCGCGCAGCGGCTGCAGGAACGACGGATCGTCGATGGCGTGACCGGGGAGCTTCCCTGCGACGCAGGCGCGGAGCACTCCGCCGATCGTGGCGGCGTCGTCCTCGCTCCCGGCGCGCAGCACGGGGAGGAGGTCGTACTCGGACGTGGAGAACAGGCAGTTGCGCAGCTGTCCGTCCGCGGTCAGGCGGAGGCGGTCGCAGTCTCCGCAGAAGGGCGCCGTCACGGACGCGATGATCCCCACGGTGTCTGCGGTGCCGTCGATCGACCAGCGTTCGGCCGGCGCCCCGCCGCGCCCGGGGATCGGGTCGAGCGTCCACCGCGCCGACAGCGCGGCGAGGATCTCCTCGCGCGTCACCATCTGCGCGCGATCCCACGTGTGCCCGGCATCCAGCGGCATCTGTTCGATGAAGCGCATCTGCGCGCCCTGCTCGCGCGCGAAGGCGACCAGCTCGACCAGCTCGTCGTCGTTGACGCCGCGCATCGCGACGGCGTTGAGCTTGAGAGGACGGAGGGGGGATGCCGCGGCGGCGGCGATGCCGCGGAGGACGTCGGGCAGCCGGTCGCGGCGCGTCAGGGCGTGGAAGCGATCGCGACGGATCGTGTCGATGGAGATGTTCAGGCGCGACAGACCCGCAGCGATGAGATCCGGAAGGACCTCGTCGAGGCGGATGCCGTTCGTCGTCATCGCGAGCTCCACGCCGCTCCCGTCCGGGCGGCGGATCGCGGCCAGGCGCCGCACGACCTCGACGATGTCGGGACGGAGGAGCGGTTCGCCGCCGGTGAGACGGAAGGTGGACACTCCCGCGTCAGCGGCCACGCGGGCGACCCGCTCGATCTCGTCGAGAGTGAGGATGCTCGTCTTGGCCAGCCACTCGTTGCCCTGCTCGGGCATGCAGTACGTGCAGCGGAGCGAGCAGCGATCGGTGAGGGAGATCCGGAGGTCGCGGTGCACGCGCCCGAACCGGTCCACGAGCGGCGTGCGCGGATCGCTTTCGTGATCCGCTGCGCCGGATGCCGCGAGCCGCGGCATCCCGATCATCACCGGCGTGGCCATTGTCCGAGCCTAGACGCCGTCGGTGCGCGAGAGCGCGGGCGGCGACGGATATTCACGGCTCGCGCACCGACGGCGGCACCCGATCGGGAGCATCCTGATCTCGACGGAGGGGGGAGATCTCCCTCCCCGCATGGTCTGACCACATGCTACTCTGTGGTCAGACCACTCAGGCCGACCCAGACGATCGGAGAGCGCATCGTGGAATTCCTGGACCCCCTGCTGCTGGCACGCTGGCAGTTCGGTCTCACGACGCTGTACCACTACCTCTTCGTCCCGCTGACGCTCGGCATGGCCCTCGTCGTGGCGATCTTCCAGACCGTCTGGCACCGCACCGGCCAGGTGAAGTACCTGCACCTGACGCGGCTGTTCGGGAAGATCTTCCTCATCAACTTCGCCATGGGCGTCGTGACCGGCATCGTGCAGGAGTTCCAGTTCGGCATGAACTGGTCGGCGTACTCGCGATTCGTCGGCGACGTGTTCGGCGCCCCGCTCGCCTTCGAGGGCCTCATGGCCTTCTTCTTCGAGGCCACCTTCATCGGGCTGTGGATCTTCGGCTGGAACCGGCTCCCCCGCGCCCTCCACCTCTTCTCCGCGTGGATGGTCGTGTTCGGCTCGACCCTGTCGGCGTACTTCATCCTCGCCGCCAACGCCTTCATGCAGAACCCGGTCGGCTACCAGATGGCCGCCGACGGCAGCCGCGCCGAGCTGATCGACTTCTTCGCCGTCCTCACCAACCCGGTCGTCCTCGCCGCCTTCCCGCACACGATCTTCGCCGCGTGGATGTTCGCCGCGACGGTCGTCGTCGCCGTCTCCGCGTGGCACCTCTCGCGCAACCAGCACATCGACACGATGCGCACCTCGCTCCGCTTCGGCCTCTGGGCCGTCGTCGTCTCCTTCGTCGGCGTGGCGATCTCGGGCGACCAGCTCAGCCTGGTCATGGTGGCGACCCAGCCGATGAAGATGGCGGCCGCGGAAGCCATGTGGGACACCGCCTGCGGAGCGGATGCCTCGTTCTCGCTGGTCTCGCTCGGCACACCCGACGGCTCCGAGGAGATCTGGTCGCTGCGCGTGCCGTACCTGCTGTCCCTGCTGTCCACGCACAGCCTCGACGGCTGCGTCGAAGGCCTCAACGACCTCCAGGCCCAGTACACCGAGCAGTTCGGCGCCGGCGTGGACTACATGCCCATTGTCTGGGTCACCTACTGGTCGTTCCGCTGGATGATCGCCCTCGGCGGCGCCGCGGCGCTCATCGCGATCGCCGGCCTGTGGGTCACGCGCAAAAAGGCCACGCGCCCGGTCGCGGGCTGGATGTGGAAGATCGCGATCTGGTCGGCTCCGCTCCCGCTCCTCGGCAGCCTCGTCGGCTGGGTCTTCACCGAGATGGGCCGGCAGCCCTGGATCGTCTTCGGCCTCATGCTGACCGAGGACGGCGTCTCGCCCAGCGTCCCCGGATGGACGGTGCTGATCTCGCTCCTGTCGTTCACCGCGATCTACGCGATCCTCGCGGTGGTGGAGTTCGGCCTCATCGTCAAGGCCGCCCAGAAGGGTCCGGATCCACTGCCGGGCCCCGACGACCCCGACCCGCGCGACCGCGCGGTCGAAGACACCCCGACCACGGTCTACTGAGCACCCGGAGCACATCATGGATCTCGCCTACCTCTGGTTCTGGATCGTCGGCATCTTCTTCATCGGCTACTTCGTCCTGGACGGCTTCGACTTCGGCGTCGGGATGTCGCTCCCCTTCCTCGGGAAGAACGACGTCTCCCGCCGCCAGATCATCAACACCATCGGCCCGGTGTGGGACCTCAACGAGACGTGGGTGATCGTCGCGGGCGCCGTCCTGTTCGCGGCCTTCCCCAACTGGTACGCCACCCTGTTCAGCGGCTTCTATCTGCCGCTCCTGCTGATCCTGCTGGCCCTCATCGTCCGCGGGGTCTCGTTCGAGTACCGCCACCAGCGCGACTCGCTGCAGTGGAAGCGCCGCTTCGACACGATGATCGTCGTGGGCTCCGCCGTGCCGTCGCTGCTGTGGGGCGTGGCCTTCGCGAACATCGTCCAGGGCGTCCCGATCGACGCCGACATGGAGTTCACGGGAACCCTCCTCACCCTCCTGAACCCCTACGGACTGCTCGGTGGCGTCACCACCCTCCTGCTGTTCTTCACGCACGGGCTGTACTTCATCGCACTGAAGACCGACGACCCGGTCCGCGGCGACGCGCGCCGCCTCGCCGGCCGCGCCGGGATGCTGACGATCGTCGTCGCGGCCGCGTTCCTCGTCTGGACGATCTTCATCGCCGCCGGACGCGAGGCGCCGCTTCTGGTCTCCGTCATCGCCGCGGCAGCGGTCGCCGCGGTGTGCCTGATCATGTCGGTGCTCTTCAACGCCCGCGACCGCGAGGGCTGGGCGTTCGGCTTCGGCGCCGCCACGATCGTCACCGCCGTGCTGAGCCTCTTCTTCGCCCTGTTCCCCTACGTCATGCCCTCGTCGACCGACCCGGCGTACAGCCTGACCATCGACAACGCCTCCAGCACCGACTACACGCTGACGATCATGTCGTGGGCGGCGCTGATCTTCCTGCCGATGATCGTGCTCTACCAGGGCTGGACGTACTGGGTGTTCCGCAAGCGGGTCACGCGCGCGACGATCGAGCGCGCCGCCGCGGAGGTGCACTGAGCGCGCAGCGAACGTGGCGCGGACTCAGCGCGGGGCGGCTAGTGTCGACAGCGGTATGAACGAATCGGATGCCGAGGGCCCCACCCGCGCGGGAGGGCCGCCCGTGGATCCGCGGCTCCTGCGTTACGCGACCGCCTCGCGGGGCTTCTTCGTCGCCCTCGGCGTCCTGTCGCTCGCCCAGACCGCGGTCATCGTGGCGTTCGCGTGGCTCCTCTCGCGCGCGGTCGTCGGCGTCATCGACGGCGTCCCCGTCGCAGACCTCACGCAGACCCTCGCGCTCCTCGCCGCGGTGATCGCCGTCCGCGCGACGCTTCTCGCCGTCCGCGAGCGGGTCGCGGCCCACGCCGCCGCGCGCGTGCAGTCCCAGCTGCGCGAGGGCCTCCTCGCCGCCGTCGGCCGGCTCGGTCCGGGGTGGCTCGCGGGCCGCAACTCGGCGGCGCTCGCGGTGACCGCCGGGCGCGGCCTCGACGCGCTCGAGGCGTACTTCGGGCGCTACCTGCCCCAGCTCGTGCAGACCGCCGTGGCGACGCCGCTCATCATCGCGGTGATGTGGTGGCAAGACTGGATCTCGGGCCTCACCGTCATCCTCACCCTGCCTCTGATCCCGCTCTTCATGGTGCTGATCGGACTCGCGACGCGCAGCGTCCAGCGGAAGCAGTGGGCGACCCTCGGCCGTCTCGCCGCCCGCTTCTCCGATACCGTGCAGGGGCTGTCGACGCTGAAGGTGTTCGGACGTCAGCACCGCGCGGCATCCTCCATCGAGCGGGTCACCGAGGACTACCGGCGCGAGACGATGCGGGTGCTGCGCGTGTCGTTCCTCTCGGGCTTCGCCCTGGAATTCCTCGCCTCCCTCTCGGTCGCCGTCATCGCCGTCACGATCGGCTTCCGCCTCATCGACGGCTCGCTCCTGTTGTCGGTCGGACTCTTCGTGCTCCTCCTCGCCCCCGAGGCCTACCTCCCCGTGCGCCAGGTCGGCGTGCAGTTCCACGCCGCCGCCGAGGGCGTCGCCGCGACCGACGACGTCTTCGCCGTGCTCGACGCCGCCCGCGCGCTTCCCGCCGACCTGACGGAGGGCGCCGCGACGGGCGGCCCGACGGAGACCGCATCCGTGGGCGACCTGGTGCTCGACGACGTCGCCGTCCACTACGGCGAGCGCGTGCTGCCCCCGGTGAGCCTGCGCGCCACCCCCCGCACCGTGACGGTGCTGGCGGGGCCGAGCGGCGTCGGCAAGTCCAGCGTGTTCGCGGCCCTGCGCGGAGCGGTCGTCTTCGACGGGTCCGCGCGTCTCGGTGACACCGACCTCCGCGCCCTCGCCCCCGCCCGGTGGCTCGCGTGGGCCGGTCAGCAGCCCGGACTCATCGGCGGCACCGTCGCCGAGAACGTCGCGCTCGGCGACGACGATCCCGACACCACCACCGTCGCACGGGCCCTCGCGCTCGCGTGCGCCGAGGACATCTCCCCCGAGCGGATGCTGGGGGTGCAGGGGGCGGGACTCTCCGGCGGCCAAGCGCAGCGCGTCGCCGTCGCCCGGGCCGTGTACCGGCTCCTCCGCGGGCGCGCACGCGTGCTGGCACTGGATGAACCGAGCGCGGCGCTGGATGCCGAGACGGAGGCGCGCCTCTGGTCCGCCGTCCGCGCGCTCGCCGATGACGGCGCGTGCGTTCTGCTCATCTCCCACCGCACCAGCGCCCACGCGATCGCCGACCAGGTCGTCCGCCTGCACGCCGACGACGACGCCACCGCTACCGCCGCCGGCGCGCGAGAGGTGACCGCATGACCGCGCGCTCCCGCATCGCCGCGCCGACGAACACCCCCGCCGGTGTCCTCCGCGGCGCCGTCCCGCCCGCCCCGCGCCTGGTGCCCGCCCTCGCCTCCGGGTTCGCCTCCGAGGCTTCGGCGGTGGCGCTCCTCGCCGTGAGCGCCTGGCTGATCGTCCGGGCCAGCGAGCAGCCCCCGGTGCTCTTCCTCACCGCCGCTGTCGTGGGCGTCCGCTTCTTCGCGATCTCGCGCGCGGTCTTCCGCTACCTCGAGCGCCTCACCGGCCACGACGCCGCGCTCCGGCAGCTCGCAGCGACCCGCTCCGCGCTCATCCGACGCCTCGTGCCGCTCGCCCCCGACGGCCTGACCCGCTCGCGTCGCGGGTCGATGCTCGGGGCGCTCGTCGACGACGTCGACGAGCTCCAGAACCTCCCCTTGCGCGTCATCCAGCCGCTCGCCGCCTCCGCCACCGTCGCCCTCGGCGCGGTGATCCTCGTGAGCATCGTGTGGTGGCCCGCGGGCCTCACGCTGCTGGCCTGCCTCCTCGCCGCCGGGTTCGCCGCCACCGCCTGGGGATGGGCCTCCGGCGCGCGGGCGGAGCGCGCGATCGCGCCGTTGCGCGCAGAGCTGTCGGATGCCGTCCTCGACCAGCTCGGAAGCCTCGACGTCCTCTCGGCCTACGGTGCGGAAGCGGCCGGGCGCGACCGCATCGCCCGCGCGGACCGGGCGCTCCGTCGCGCGATCCTCCGCCGCGCGAGCGCGCAGGCCGGCACCGCGGCGATGGTGTCGCTCCTCGCCGGTGCCGCCAGCCTCGCCGCGGTCCTCGTGACCGCCGGGCCCGTCGCCGCCGGCACCGTCTCAGCCCCGGCCCTGGCCGTGGTGATCCTCGTCCCGATGGCCGTCTTCGAGGTGTTCGCCGCGGTCCCGCTCGCGGCCGCGGCGTGGCGTCAGGTGCGCGCGAGCGCCGAGCGTGTCGCGGAAGCGGTCCCCGCAGACATCCCGTCGGGACTCGTCGCCGAGGACCCGGAACCCACCGGACTCGGTCCCGCGCTCGGCGACGGCATCCGCCTGCGCGGTGTCTCCGCCCGCTGGCCGGGCGCCTCCGCGCCCGCCCTGCACGACGTCGACCTGCACGTCGCGCCGGGCGAACGCCTTCTCGTCGTGGGCTCCAGCGGCGCGGGGAAGTCGACGCTCGCCCACGCACTCGTGCGCTTCCTCGACGTCACCGGCGAGTACACGATCGGGGGTGTCCCGGTCGAGACGCTGGCCACGGACGATGTCCGTCGCACCGTGGGCCTGTGCGAACAGAGCCCGATGCTCTTCGACGAGGACATTCGGCAGAATCTCCTGTTCGCGCGCGACACCGCCACGGATGCCGATCTCGAGGCCGCCCTCGAACGCGTCGGTCTCGGACCCTGGCTCCGCGAGCGCGGCGGCCTGGATGCGCGTGTCGGCGAGCGCGGTGCCCTCGTCTCGGGCGGACAAGCGCAGCGGCTCGCCCTTGCGCGGGCGCTGCTCCGCGGGTTCCCCGTCCTGGTCCTCGACGAACCGACCGCGGGAGTGGATCCCGCGGCCTCCGACGCGCTGCTCCGCGATCTACTGGAGGCGGTCGGCGATGATCAGGCGGTGGTGCTCATCTCCCACGTGACCGTACCGGAGGGCCTCATCGACCGCACCGTGCACGTGCGTGCGGGCACGCTCGTCAGCGCGTGACGGTCACCGGCTGCGCCGACGCCTCGACATCCATCTCGGCGGTGGCGGCGATGCGACTCGCCATCCCCGAGAAGATGAAGCCGTGGAAAGGCAGCACCGCCAGCCAGTAGAGGCGGCCGGCAAGCCCCAGCGGGAAGAACACCGCGCGCTGCTCGTAGCGGGAGCCGTTCTCCTCCGCCACGGCGCGGAGCTCGAGCCACGCGAGCCCCGGCACTTTCATCTCGGCCCGGAGCCGCAGGAATGAACCCGGCTCGAGGGCCTCCACGCGCCAGAAGTCCAGCGCGTCGCCGACCTGGAGACGCTCGCGGCTGCGGCGACCGCGCGCCAGACCGATGCCGCCGACGAGACGGTCCATCCAGCCGCGGATCGCCCACAGGATGGGTGAGGAGTACCACCCGTTGGCGCCGCCGATCCCCTCGATGACGCGCCAGAGGGCCGCCTGCGGCGCCGAGGTGTGCGCCGATCGGGCGTCGACGAACACGGTGCGCCCGGCCCAGTCGGGGTCGCTCGGCAGCGGATCGCTCGGGACGCCGAGCACTTCGGCATCCAACCAGCTCGTCTCCACGCGGTCCTCCTGCTCGCGGCCGAGCGCGAGGCGGACGGCGTGCCGATAGCTGGTGAGACCGTCCTCGGGCGGCGGGATCAGGTCGTCGATGTCGTGGTCCTTCATCACGCATTCGTTCTGCAGCGACTCCACGAGCGGCCGCGCGATCGAGCGGGGAATGGGCGTGACGAGGTTCACCCAGTGCGAGGCGAGCCGCGGCGTGAGGACGGGAAGCGCCGCGATCGCGCGCTGCGGCAGACCCGCCACGACGGCGTAGCCGTTCATCATCTGGCCGTAGCGGAGGACGTCGGGCCCGCCGATGTCGACGGCGCGGTTCACGTCGGGAGCGATCTTCGCCGCTCCGAGCAAGTAGTGCAGGACGTCGCGGACCGCGATCGGCTGAATGTGGTTGCGGACCCAGCGCGGGGCCGGCATGTAGGGCAGCACCTCGGTGAGATGGCGGACCATCTCGAAGGATGCCGAGCCCGACCCGATGACGACGCCCGCCTGCAGGACGAGGGTCGGCACGCCCGAGGCGAGGAAGACCTCCCCGACCTCCACGCGCGAGCGCAGGTGCGCCGACAGGGGCGCGTCCTCGGGGTGGAGACCGCCGAGATAGACGATGCGCGACACTCCGGCGCCCGCCGCCGCGTCGGCGACGGTGCGCGCGGCACGGCGGTCGGCGTCCTCGAACGCCGCGCCCGCGGACATCGAGTGCACGAGGTAGTAGAGGACGTCGACGTCCGCGGTCGCCTCCGCCATCGCCTCGGCATCGGTGGCGTCGCCCTGCACGGACTCGACGTCGGCTCCCCACGTGAACGCGCCGAGCCGCGATGTGTCGCGCGCGAGGACCCGCACGCGGTAGCCCGCGGCGAGGAGGCGGGGGACGAGACGACCGCCGATGTAGCCGGTGGCGCCGAGCACGAGGACACGCGGGGGCGTGCCGTCCTCGGCGGGGACGGCCACCAGGGCCGCTTCTCGTCCGGTCGGTGTGGAGAGATCATCCATGACGGAAGGCTACGCGCGCGGTCGGTCCTGCGGACCCGTTTGACCCGAATCCGCCTCGCCGTCGAACCGGTGCGCCGCGGCGACCGCGGCCGCGAAGCGGGAGCGCGGGGCGGCGAGCACCTCGGCGACGGCGCCCTCCTGCACGAGGGCACCGTCCTCGACGATCACGAGACGCTCGGCGATCCCGACCGCGTCCGCCGCATCGTGCGAGACGACGACCGAGGTCACCCCGGTCGTGGCGAGCTGTGCCCGCAGGAGCACGCGGATCTCGGCGGCGGTCGCGACGTCCAGAGAGGTGAGCGGCTCGTCGAGGAGCAGCAGTCGCGGTTCGACGGCGAGCGCCCGCGCGAGCGCGACCCGCTGCTGCTGTCCGCTCGACAGGGCGTCGGGGGCGAGCTCGCCGGTGCCCGCGAGCCCCACGCGCTCGAGCCAGACCTCGGCGTCCGCGCGGGCCGCGCGAGCGGCCACCCCGCGGGCCCGCGGACCGAAGGCGATGTTCTCCCGCACGCTCAGGTGCGGGAAGAGGCGGGGATCCTGCCCGAGAAGGGAGATCCCGCGCGCGGCGGGATCGCGGTGCACCCCCGACGGCCCGCCGGCGAGGAGGTCGCCGCCGAGCCGGATCGCTCCGGCGTCCAGTCGGACGAGTCCGGCGAGGGCCTGGAGGAGCGTGGACTTGCCGGCCCCGCTCGGACCCATGACGGCCAGGGTGCCGCCCGCGGGCACCTCGAGTTCCACGTCCACGGTGAATCGACTCCGCGCGACGACGACGTGCGCGTCCAGCGCCGCCGCCGTCATGACGGCACCCCCTGTCCGGTCGGACGCCAGGCCCGCACGAGGAGGAGCACCCCGACCGCGGTGAACAGCAGCAGCAGCGACAGGGCGATCGCCGTCCCCTGTGTGACGCCCGCCCCGTTGAAAGCGGTGTAGATCGCCAGCGGCATGGTCTGGGTGACGCCCGGTGCGTTTCCGGCGAACAGGGCGGTGGCCCCGAACTCGCCGATGGCCCGTGCGAAGCAGAGGACGACACCTGCCACGATCCCGGGAGCGGCGAGGGGAAGGGTGATGCGCCGGAGGATCGTCCAGCGGCCGGCGCCGAGTCCGGCGGCAGCCTGCTCGTAGCCGACCCCGGTCGCGCGGAGGGATCCCTCGACGGCGAGGACGAGGAAGGGCAGCGCGACGAAGGTCTGCGCGATCACCACCGCGGGCGTGGAGAACGGCAGGCGGATGCCGAGGTCGGCGAGAACGCCGCCGAGCCACCCCGTTCTGCCGAACAGGTACAGGAGCGCAACGCCGCCCACCATCGGGGGCAGGACGAGCGGCACCGTGACGAGCGCGCGGAGGAGTCCCGCGGTGCGTGCGGAGCTCCGCGCGATCACGATCGCGAGCGGGATGCCGAGGATCGTGCACACCCCGGTGGCGACGATCCCGGTCGAGAGCGACAGCCCCAGTGCGGACAGCGCCTGCGGGGAGGTGACGTCGGCGACGAGCGACGACCACTGCACCCGGGCGACGAGCGCGACGAGCGGGACGAGGAGGAGCGCGAGCGCCACGACAGCGGGGAGGACGAGGATGCGCGGGACGAAGCCCGCAGCCTGTCGGGATCCGGGCCGACGTCGGCTCACGGCGATCCGAACCCGTCCTCGGCGAGGACCGACCGGCCGCCCTCGCCGAGGACGAAGGCCACGAACGCCGCGGCGACCTCGGGATCGGCGGCGTCCTCGAGCGCGACGATCGGGTAGCGGTTGACGACATCCGCGGCACCCTCCGGGATGATCACCTCGACATCGTCGCGCCCGGCGACGTCGGTGGCGTAGACGAGTCCGGCGTCGGCCTCGCCCGCCGCGACCTTCGTCAGCACCGCGGTGACGTTCTGCTCGGAGCTGGCCGGGATGACGCGGACGCCCCGATCGGCGAGCAGGATCTGCGACGCCGCACCGCACGGCACCTCGGGCGCGCAGAGCACGACGCGCGCCGCGGGATCGGAGAGATCGGCGAGACCCGTGATCTGTGCGGGGTTCCCCGCCGGCACCGCGATGACGAGGGTGTTGGCGGCGAACAGCGCCGGTTCCGCGGCGAGGCCCGCCTCGACGACGCTCGCCATGGTCTCCTCATCGGCCGAGGCGAAGACGTCGGCGGGTGCGCCCTCGACGATCTGGGTGGCGAGCGTGCTCGATCCGTCGTAGGAGATCGGGCGGACGTCCACGCCCGGGTAGGCCTGCTCGAACTGTGCGGCGATCTCATCGAAGGCGACGGCGAGGGACGCCGCGGCGAAGATCGTGACCTCTCCGGTCAGCGCGTCGGCACCGCCGCCGGGCGTCTCCCCCGCCTGCGGATCCTCCGTCGGAGACGAGGCGCACCCGCCGAGCAGAAGCACGCACGCGGCAAGCGCGGAAAGGAGAGGAAGCGAGCGGGAGCGCGGCACGTCAGTCCTTCGGGGTCTCGACGATGACGGTGGTGGCCTTGACGACGGCCACGGCGAGCGACCCGACTTCGAGGCCGAGGGCATCCACCGCCTCGGCGGACATCAGCGACACCACGCGGTGCGGGCCGGACTGGATGTCGACCTGCGCCATCACCGTGTCCCGCACGATGCGGGTCACGAGCCCCGTGAAGCGGTTGCGCGCGCTGGAGAGGACGTCGGTCGGGTCGTCCGGCCGCGCCGCGAGGGCGACCGCGCGCTCGGCGAGGGCCGCCCCGGGAATCTCCGCGGGGCTCGCGCCGGTCGTCGGGAGGGTTCCGGCATCCACCCACCGCCGCACGGTGTCGTCGCTCACGCCCAGGAGACGCGCGGCGTCCGCGATCTTGTAGGCGGTCATCGCGTCACGATATCACCGTGGATGCGGTGGAGAGGCGGTGAATTCTCCGCACCTGCGGATCCCGGCATCCGACCGGTGCTCGCGTCGTAGCCTGAGGGGGTGCCCCTTCCCCCGCTGGTCGCGCCCGTGGACGCCCTCGATCCCGCCGAGGCCTCCCGCACCGCCCGCCACGCGGTCCTCGCGGGATTCGGCGAGATCGGTCAGCGCCGCCTCGCCGCCGCCCACGTCGCGGTGATCGGAGCGGGCGGTCTGGGGTCGCCCGTGATCCTCGCCCTCGCCGCAGCCGGTGTCGGCCGCCTCACCGTCATCGACGACGACGTCGTGGAGGTCTCCAACCTGCAGCGCCAGGTGCTGCACCGCCACCGCGACGCCGGCCGCCCGAAAACGGCGTCGGCGATCCGGGCGGCGGCCGATCTCTCCCCCGGCACCCGCGTCGACGCCGTGACCGAGCGGATCGCACCCGGCAACGCCGCCGCGCTCCTCGCGGACGCCGACGTCGTGATCGACGGCAGCGACACCTTCGCGACGCGTCGCGCGGTCGCGGACGCCTGCGAGAGCCTCGGCATCCCCCTCGTCTGGGGCGTGGTGCAGGAGTTCCACGCCCAGGTGACGATCTTCTGGACGCCGACGGATGCCGCGCTCCCGGCCGTCCGCCTCGCCGACCTCTACCCGGAGGGCAGCGAGGGCGATGTCCCCACGTGCGCCGCGGTGGGGGTGCTCGGATCGCTCTGCATCCAGGTCGGCGGCATCCTCGCCACCGAGACCGTCAAGCTGCTCACGGGGATCGGGGAGCCCCTCCTCGGCCGCGTCCTGGTGGTGGACGCGCTCCGCGGGCGCACGTCCGAGGTGCCGCTGCGGCCGAGCCGGATGCCTGTTCCGGTCGTCTCGCCGGCGCCCCCGCCGACGCACGCCCCGGCACCCGCACCGGCCCCGGTGCCGGACGTCGACCTGGAAGCGGCGCTGTCGGCCTCCCGCGCGGGCGCGCTGCTCCTCGACGTCCGCGAGCCGGCCGAAACCGCCACCGGGACGATCCCGGGGTCCATGACCATCCCGCTCGCCGACCTGCTCGCCGAACCGGCCCGGGTGACGGCATCCTCCGTCGTGGTGATCTGCCACGCGGGCGGTCGTGCCCGCCGCGCCGCCGAGGTGCTCCGCTCCCGCGGCATCGATGCCGCGGTACTCACCGGCGGGCTCTCGGCGTGGCCGCACGCGACGGACCCTTCGCCAGCGCCGAGCACGATCGCCGAGGAGACCTCCGCGTGACCGATGACCTGATCGACCTCGACGCCCACCGCGCGACCGTACTCGCCGCGGCGCCCCTCCTCGCCTCCGAGGTCCTGCCGCTCGCGGCGGCTCTCGGACGCACCCTCCGGAACTCCGTGCACGCGGCCGTCGACCTCCCCGTCTTCGACAACTCCGCGATGGACGGTTTCGCCGTCCGCGGCGAGGACGTCGCCGGCGCGAGCGACGACCGCCCCGCCCGACTGCGCGTCGTCGCCGACATCCCCGCCGGATCGGGCGAGGACCCTCCCCTCGGCCCGGGCGAGGCGGCCCGCATCATGACCGGAGCGCCGATGCCGAGCGGCGCCGACACGATCGTCCCGTTCGAGAGCACCGCCGGCGGGCTCGCCGATTCGCTCGGGGAGGTGCTGGTGGTCGCCGCTCCCGCGCCGGGGGTCCACGTGCGTCGCCGGGGCGAGGACTGCGTCGCCGGAGCCGAGGTCCTCGCCGTCGGAACCGCACTCGGCCCGCTCCACCTGGCCTCCGCCGCGGCGGCCGGGGTGGCCGCGGTGACGGTCTCCCGCCGTCCGCGCGTCGCGGTGGTGTCCACCGGCACCGAGCTGGTCGCGCCGGGGACGCCGCTCCGCCGCGGCGAGATCCCCGAGTCCAACGGCATCCTGCTGGAGATGCTCGCGCGCGAGGCCGGCGCCGAGATCGTCGTCCGCGAGGTCGTCGACGACACCGTCGGCGGCCCGCTCGGGGCGATCGCGCGCGCCGAGGACGCGGGCGCGGACCTCGTGATCTTCTCGGGCGGGGTGAGCGCCGGCGCCTACGAAGTGGTCAAGTCGACCCTCGGCGCGTGGATGACCTTCTCGAAGGTGCGGATGCAGCCCGGCAAGCCGCAGGGGTTCGGGGTCTCCCCCGCCGGAACGCTGCTGTTCGGGCTTCCGGGGAACCCCGTCAGCGCCGCGGTGTCGTTCGAGGCCTTCGTCCGCCCGGCGCTCCTCGCGATGCAGGGACGGAGCGACCTCGCCCGCCCCGTCGTGACCCTCCCCGCCGCGCGCGGGTGGCGGACGCCCCCGGGACGCGCGCAGTTCCTCCCGGTCCGGATCGATCGCGCCGATCCGGCGCAGTGGCGCGCGGTCCCGGCCACGAGCGGCGGGTCGCACCTGGCGGGCGGACTCGCCCGCGCGGAGGCGTACGCGATCGTGCCCGCCGAGGTGGCCGCGGTCGAGGCGGGCGATCTCGTCGATGTCATGCTGATCCCATGAGTTTCACCCACCTGGATGCCGCCGGCCACGCCCGCATGGTCGATGTCACCGAGAAGGTCCCCACCGTCCGCTCCGCCACCGCACGGGGTCTCGTGCGGTGCGCCCCCGAGGTCGTCGCCGCGCTCCGGGACGGCACCGTCCCCAAGGGCGACGTCCTCGCGGTCGCCCGCATCTCGGGGATCCAGGCCGCCAAGCGCATGCCGGAGCTGCTCCCGCTCGCGCACGTAATCGGCGTCCACGGCGCAACGGTGGACCTCGTGATCACGGACGCCGGCGTCGAGATCGAGGCCACGGTCCGCACCGCCGATCGCACGGGCGTCGAGATGGAGGCCCTCACCGCGGTGACCGTCGCCGGTCTCGCCGTGATCGACATGGTGAAGGCGCTCGACAAGGGCACGTCCCTCGAATCGGTGCGCATCACCCGGAAGACCGGCGGGAAGAGCGGCGACTGGGTCCGACCCGAGGAATCGTGAGCGCCGGGCCGCGCCTCGGCGCCATCGTTCTCGCCGGCGGCCGCGCCACGCGCCTGGACGGAGCCGAGAAACCGCTGCTGGACGTCGGCGGTCGCTCTCTCCTCGCTCGGGCGGCGGATGCCGCGGTCGCCGTCGGCGCCGCCGATCTCACCGTCGTCGGCCCCGAGTCCCCGCTCGACGCGGTGGGAACTCCCGTGCGCTGGGTGCGCGAGGATCCTCCCTTCGGCGGTCCCGCCGCCGCGATCGTCGCCGCCCTCGCCGCGACCGCCGCGGCGGAGGCGCCCGAGTGGACCCTCGTCCTCGCCGGCGACCTCCCGCACGCGGACGAGGCCGCGCGCCTGCTCGTGGCCGATCTGGACCTCTTCCCCGCCGACACCGACGGCGTGTGCCTCGCCGACGCATCGGGACGACCGCAGTGGCTCACCGGGGTCTACCGCACCCGGGCGCTGCGGGAGGCGGCATCCGCTCTCCCCGATCGGGGTCGCGACGCCGCCGTCCGCGCCCTCCTCGACGATCTCGCCGTCGCCGTCCTCCGCGCCCCGGCGCACGTGACCGACGACGTGGACACGTGGGAGGATCTTCACCGGGCGCGGCGCCGGTTCGCCTCCGCGCCGTCCCCGTCCACCGCCGAGGAGGCGCCGCGATGACCGAACGCACCCTTCCCCCCGAGGCGCTGGACGCGTGGGCGACGGTTCTCCGCGATCACTTCGCGCTCGCCCCCGACGACGTCCCGATCGCCCTGGTACTCGACCTCGCCCGCGACGTCGCGCCCGACGTGGCCCGCCCCGCGGCCCCTCTCAGCGCCTTCGTGGCCGGCCTCGTCGCCGGGCGCGCCGGCGGATCCGCCGACGACATCGCCGCCGCCGTCGCGGCGATCACCGGACTCGCCCGCGCGCACGCGCAGGACGCCGCGGGAGGGACGCCGTGACCCGCGTCCGGTTCTTCGCCGCCGCGCAGGAGGCCGTCGGCACCGACGCGGCGGACTACGACGTCGCCACGATCGGCGCCCTGCGCGCCGAGCTCACCGCCGCGCACCCCGCGCTCGCCGGCATCCTGCCGCGCTGCGCGGTGCTCGTCGACGGCGCGCGCGTGGGCGACGACACCCCGCTCACCGGCGCGCAGACCGTCGACGTGCTGCCGCCCTTCGCGGGCGGGTGACGCGGGCGGGTGACGTTCAGCCGCCGAGGCCGAGCCAGGTCGCGGTGCCGTCGACCTCGACCTGCTTCTTCCACACCGGGAGGTCGGTCTTGATCGCCTCGATGAGGGTGCGGCAGACCTCGAACGCGGTCGCGCGGTGGGGGCTCGCGACTGCGATGACGACCGCGATGTCCCCGACTCCGAGCGTCCCCACCCGGTGACTCACGGCGACCCGGGCCTCGGTCTCCCCCGCGGCCGCGGTCGCGATCCGCTCGAGCGCGGCGGCGGCGTCCGGGTGCGCGGAGTACTCCAGCGCCGCGACCTCCCGCGCGGCATCCGGGTCGTGATCGCGCACCCGCCCGACGAAGGTCGTCTCGGCGCCCATCGCCGGGTCGGCCACGGCGTCCAGGTGTGCGGAGAGATCGAGGGGCGCGTCGCTGATGTCGGCGCGGACGACGACGGCCATCAGTGGTCCCCGCCGGCGACCTGCTCGATGACGTGGGCGGCGATCGAGACGATGACCGGCATGCCGTCCCGGACACCGCCGGGCGACCCCGGGAGGTTCACGACGAGGGCGCCGTGCGGATCGACCACTCCCGCGACGGCACGCGAGATCATGCCCGTGGGCATCTGCGCGGTGCCGATGCGCCGCAGCTCCTCCGCGATCCCGGGGATCGGGCGCGTGAGGACGCGGGAGGTCCCCTCGGGGGTCTCGTCCCGCGGACCGAGACCGGTGCCCCCCGTCGTGACGATGAGGCGCACGCCCGCGAGGACCTGCGCGGTGATCGCCCGCTCGACGCTGTCGGCGCCGTCCGGGATGATCAGCGCCTCGTCGCAGGAGAAGCCCGCGTCCCGCAGCGCCGCGACGGCGACGGGCCCGCTGCGGTCCTCGCGCGTTCCGGCGGCGGATCGGTCGGACACCGTCAGGACGGCTGCGCGGATCATCCCCTCAGCCTAGGGCTGCGCCGTCACCGCCGGTCGGAGCGGGCCGATCAGGACCAGGAATCGATCGTCCCGGCATCCGCGGAGCCGGCCGACGCACGGCGGGCACGCGCGGCGAGGGCGAGAGCCTCCGGGCGATCGAGGGCGTGCAGCGCCGACGGCCCGATCCGCCGGTCCCACAGGGCTGCGAAGGCCTCGGCATCCGCGCGGCGCCGACCGATGAGCGCCGGCACCGGCAGGTAGCGGGCGTCCTCCTCCGCGCCGGCACCCCCCAGCAGACGTCGGACGATCCACGTCCGCCCGCCGCGACCGACCTCCATCACGTACCGGGGCGTGCGGACCGCGCCGAACAGCTCCGCGAGCGCCTCGGCGAGGAGCCGCTGGTCGGCGAGGGTGGCCTCCGGGAAGCCGATCGACACGTCGATGCGGTCCGGGGACCCGCGGTCCTCGACCACCGACGGTGCGCCGACCGCGCCCCGGGTGCGGCCCGCGGCCTCCAGACTCGCGCCGACGACCGCGGCGATCCGCGTGTACAGCTCGACACCGTCGCCGCGACTCGCCCGCCACGCCGACACGAGGGGCGGCAGCGCCCACAGGCCCGCGCCGCCGAGGACGATGGCGCCCACGATCGCCGCGAGCGGTCCGGCCGTCGCGGCCGCCGCGATCCCCGCCGCGACCAGCGTCGCGATGCCGCCGATGGCCCCGCCGAGCACGCGCGAGGTCCGTCGCCGAGTGCGGAACACGGGCGTCCCCGGCCGACGGGCGAGGAGGGCGCCGGCCGCCTCGCGATCGACGTATGGTTCGCCGACACGCCATTCCGCCCGCGTGGCGGCACGGTCGCCCAGGTCGGACGCGGCGTTGAGGGCGGACACCGGAACGTCCCGCCGGTGCTCCACGAGGTCGGTGAGCAGGGTGCGCTGCCGCTCCGGCGCCGCGGCGGCGAGTCCTCGCACCACGCGGGACCGGTCGTCGCGGTCGAGCCCCCACAGCCGCGCGTGCTTGCGCCGCAGCCGATCCACATCCGGTGCCGCGCGCAGGGGCACGCCGGCGGGGAGGACCGCGGTGACGGTCCAGTTGTGCGCCACTTTGTCGGGCCACGCCGGATCGCACCGGAGGGTCCGGCCGCGCAGCTGCTGCACCGCGGATGCCGTGGCCACCGCGGACAGGTCGATGAGGGTGTTCACCGCGGGGCAGTCCCACCCCTCGCCGAACAGCCCCCGCGTGCCGACGACGACCCGGACCGGGCCGTCGGAAAGCAGCGCGGAGACGGCGCGCACCATCCCCGCCGCGCCGACACCCGGTGCGTGCACGCGCGACACGACGCCGCCCTCGAGGGGGGCCGCGGCCACCGGCACCCCGAGCGCGCTCTCGAGGGCGGGGAGGAGCACGTCCTCGTCCCGCGTGGCGATGTGGGTGCGGGAGCCGGTGACGAGCACCGGATACAGGCCGCGGACGGCGACGTCTGCGGCCACGACGTCGAAGGTCCGCAGGGCGCCCGCGGCCGAGACGAGCCCGCCGTGACGGTTGCCGTGGCGTTCGAAATCGGCGACCACCAGCGCCCGAAGCCGGTCGTCGCCGATCTCCCCGCGTTCGATCCGCAGGATGTCGCACACCGCGTGGTCCTTCGCCAGCGACGAGGCCAGCAGCGTGTCGATCGGATCGCGCGAGCGTCGCACGCCGCGATCGGTGAGGCTGTAGCCGAAGTCCGCGAGCGCCCGACGGATCCGCTCCCACTGCTCGGAGCGGGCGGGGTCGGGGAGGATCCGCTCCACCGCGTGGCGGCCGAGCAGCCGGAGCGCCTCCTCCGTGGTGGGCGGTCGCCGCGCGGCGTACGGCAGCAGATCCACCAGCGGATGCTGTGGCGCGACGGTGCAGAGCATGGCGGCCGCGGCCTCCGCGCCGGCGAAGTCCGCCCCGAAGGCGGCCGCCAGACGGGCATCCGCCTCCCCGTCGACATCGGCGGGCTGCAGGGCGTCCACGAGGTGCGCGAGGCCGGCATCCCGCGAGAACGTCGACCGCAGGAGCACGTCGAGTCCCTCGGCGTGGGAGCCCAGGAACGCCAGCTCCTGTTCGGTGGGTTCGACGAACCGGACGAGGTCGCGGAAGGGGGCGAGGTTGCCCTCGCGGACGACCGCGGGCACGGGCACCTCGTAATCGACGTCGCCGAGGAGCGAGGTGTAGTTGTCGTACTCGTCGGCGTCGTCGGGCGACGGCAGGGTCGCCGTCAGCCCGATGACCAGCGGCCGCCGGCCGGCGTCGCGCAGGCGGGCGACGAGGGCGGCGACCACGAGCGCCCAGTGGTCGAGCAGGTGATGGCACTCGTCGAGGACGATCGTGTCGATCCCGTGCGCGACGAGGCGGTCCAGCAGATCGCGCGCCCGGGGATGGAGGGCGGCGACGAGGAAATCGGCGTCCTCGCGGGCGAGGCGTCGGCGCAGACGCCGGGAACGCCGCGCGATGCCCGAGCGGTAGGCATCCGGGTTGGTCCGGGCGAGGTCGGCCACCCAGGCCGCGGCTGCCTCCACCGACCGCCCCTCGGCCTCGAGCTCCTCGCACCAGCGGGTGCGGGCGAGCCCGGCCAGCGGGTTCGCCGTGTCGAGGACGCTCAGGACCTGGTAGGTCAGGGCCGTCAGGTCCGCGAGAACGTCGGGGTCCTCGGAGACCTGAGCGGGATCGGGACTGAGCGCGGTCGCGGCGTCCGCCCACTGTCGCCGCACCGTGAGCGTCGGGGCGAGGACCAGGGTGCGCGCGCCGCGCTCCACCGCGAGGAGCAGACCCAGGAGGGTCTTCCCCGACCCCGGCGGCGCGACGATGTGGAGCGGATCCTCCGTCCGCACCGACACCCGATCCAGGACGTCCGCTTGATAGTGGCGGAGCTCCCCGGAGAACGTCCACCCCGCGAGCGCCGCCCGTGCCGCCGGCATCCGCTCAGCGCGCGCCGGTCGCGGCCGGGCTGCGCGCCGGCTCGAGCCGGATCACGACCGACTTCGACGTCGGGGTGCCCGAGACGTCGGCGACCGAGTCCAGCGGCACCAGCACGTTCGTCTCCGGGTAATAGGCCGCGGCGTTCCGGCGCGGGGTGTCGTACGCGACGAGGCGGAACGACGGAGCACGCCGCTCCTGGAGCCCGTCGGGCCCCTGCCACTCCGACACGAGATCGACCAGGTCGCCGTCGGCGAAGCCCTGCTCGCGGATGTCGTCGATGTGGGCGAGGACGACGCGACGGCCCCCGTGGATACCGCGGTAACGATCGTCCTTGCCGTAGATCGTGGTGTTGTACTGATCGTGCGAGCGGAGGGTCTGCAGCAGCAGACGACCCTCCGGGATCCGTGGGTACTCCAACGGATTGACGGTGAACCGCGCCCGCCCGTCGACGGTGTCGAAGCGGCGCTCGTCGCGCGGCGGATTGGGCAGGAAGAACGTGCGGCCCTTCGCGATGCGCTGCTCGTAGTCTTCGAAGCCCGGCACCACACGGGAGATGTGCTGACGGATGCCGGCGTAATCACCCTCGAGCGAGGTCCAGTCCGCGCGCGGGCCGGTGGCGCCGTCGAAGAGGAGGGCGCACAGCCGTGCCACGATCGCCACCTCGCTGAGCAGTCCCTCCTCCGGCGGTGCCAGGCGCCCGCGCGAGGCGTGGACGGCCCCCATCGAATCCTCCACCGTCACGCGCTGCTCGGCTCCGCCCCGCCGATCGCGGTCGGTCCGTCCGAGGGTGGGGAGGATGATCGCCCGCCGACCGGTGACGACGTGCGAGCGATTGAGCTTCGTCGACACCTGCACGCTGAGGTCGACCCGCGCCATGGCCGCTTCCACGACCGCGGTGTCGGGGGTCGCCGAGACGAAGTTGCCGCCCATCCCGAAGAACACCCGCACAGCGCCGTCGCGCATGGCGCGGATCGCCTGGACAGTGTCGAACCCGTGTTCCCGCGGCGGCGCGAAGGAGAACTCCGCCGCCAGGGCGTCGAGGAACGCCGTCGACGGCTTCTCGTAGATCCCCACGGTGCGGTCGCCCTGGACGTTGGAGTGCCCGCGCACGGGGCACACCCCCGCCCCCGGTCGGCCGATGTCGCCGCGGAGCAGCAGCACGTTCACGACCTCGCGGAGCGTGGGCACGGAGTGCTTGTGCTGGGTGAGTCCCATCGCCCAGCAGACGATCGTGGCCGACGATCCGGCCACGACGTCGCCGAGCGCGCGGATGCGGTCCTCGGTGAGCCCGGTGGCGGTGACGAGGTCGTCCCAGGCGAGGGCCGACAGCGCGTCGCGGTAGGCGGCGAACCCGCTCGTGTAGGTCTCGATGAAGGCGCCGTCGAGGATCGCGGCATCCGTCTCGGCCCGCTCGAGGAGATGCTTGCCGATGCCCTGGAAGAGCGCCTGGTCGCCGCCGAGGCGGATCTGCACGAAGTCGTCGGCGAGCGCGGTGCCTCCGAAGGCGATGCCCCGGGGCGTCTGCGGATTCTCGAACCGAAGGAGCCCGGCCTCCGGCAGCGGGTTGACCGCGATGATCCGGGCTCCGCGCTGCTTCGCCTTCTCGAGGGCCGAGAGCATGCGGGGGTGATTCGTTCCCGGGTTCTGCCCCGCGACGATGAGCAGGTCGGCGGCGTGGATGTCGTCGATGGACACCGTGCCCTTGCCGATCCCGATCGTCTCGGACAGGGCCGCGCCGCTGGATTCGTGGCACATGTTCGAGCAGTCGGGGAGGTTGTTCGTCCCGAGCCCCCGCACCAGCAGCTGATAGAGGAACGCCGCCTCGTTGGACGTGCGCCCCGAGGTGTAGAACACCGCCTCGTCCGGATCGTCGAGGGCGGACAGCGCTCCGGCGATCTCCCGGAGCGCGTCGTCCCAGGCGATCGGACGATAGTGCGAGGCCCCCTCGTCGAGGATCACCGGGTGGGTGAGGCGTCCCTGCTGCCCGAGCCACCAGTCGTCGTGGGCGGCGAGGTCGGCGATGCTGTGCCGGGCGAAGAAGTCCGGACCGACGCGGCGCAGCGTCGCCTCCTCGGCGACGGCCTTGGCGCCGTTCTCGCAGAACTCGGCGACGTGCCGCTTGTCCTCCTCCGGCCACGCGCACCCGGGGCAGTCGAACCCGTCCTTCTGGTTCACGCGCAGGAGCGTCTGCGCCGTCCGCGCAACACCCATCTGCTGCTGCGCGATCTGCAGCGCGTGGACGACGGCGGGGACTCCCACGGCAACCGTCTTGGGGGCGCGGACGGACAGGTCGGACTCGTCGATGTTCTCCCGCGGTGCCTTCGTCGCCATCGCCCCAGGCTAGCCGCCCGGGTCGCGACCTTGCGTGCGGGCGCGTCTCACGCGTCGTCACAGATTCGAAACACAGGAGAAGGCCCGGGGCAATCCGGTACCGGTAACGTCACGCGTGTTCGCGCCGGCCCCCGACGGCGCGCAATTGGAGGACGCGATGAGCGCAGCAGCCGTCGAACGTCTCCCCGAGCGAGGACTCGGGTTGGCGCTGGACATCCTTGAGCAGGTCGCCCGCAGCGGCGGCGGTCTCAGCGCGGCGGAGATCGCCCGGCACGTGCGAGCCGCCCGCGCCACGGTGTACCGCGTGGTCAACGCCCTCGCCCGCGACGGCTACCTGATGCGTCTCGACGACGTGTCGGGGTTCGTCCTCGGCCCACGCGCCCTGGATCTCGCCGATGCGATGGACGAGAGTCGCCTCCGCGTGCTCCCCCGCCCCCTGACGGAGGACGTCTGACCAGAGCGGCGAGGGCTCAGCGGCGACCGATGCCGAAGACCCCGCGGATGACGCCGTCGAGGATCTTCCCCGTCGCCGGAGACCCGAGGATCTCCTCGAGCGGCGAGGACGACCGCGACGTCCGTCGGGTCCGCGAGGTCCCGGCGGTCTTCTTCAGCAGACGCTCGTACTCGCGCTGCGCCTTCTTCTCGGCATCCTCCGCCTTCTTGCGCTCGGCCGCCTCCGCCTTCTCGATCGCCGCGCGCTGACGGGCGATTTCCGCGTCCGTCTTCGCCTGCTCGCGCGCGGCTTCGTCGGCGGCGGCGCGGGCGTCGGCGGCCCGCATCTTCGCGGTCAGGATCTCCCGCGCGGACTCGCGGTCCACCGCCGTTCCGTAGGTGGGCAGGAGCGGGGATGCGGCGACGGCCGCGACGATCTGCGGCTCCGGCGTCGGCGACATCGAGCCCCGCGGGGCCTGCAGCCTCGTCCAGGCGACCGGCGACGGCGCGCCCTTCTCGTTCATGACGGTGACGATCGCCTCGCCGGTGCCCAGCTCCTGCAGCACCCGCTCGAGGTCGTAGCCCGACGTGGGGTAGGTGCCGACGGTCGCGCGCAGCGCCTTGGCGTCGTCCGGGGTGAAGGCGCGCAGCGCGTGCTGCACGCGCGAACCGAGCTGCGCCAGGACGTCGGCGGGGACGTCCTTCGGCGTCTGCGTGACGAAGAACACCCCGACGCCCTTCGAGCGGATCAGGCGCACGGTCTGGACGATCGCGGCGAGGAAGTCCTTCGACGCGTCGCGGAAGAGCAGGTGCGCCTCGTCGAAGAAGAACACCAGCTTCGGCTTGTCGATGTCGCCGACCTCGGGCAGCACCTCGAACAGCTCGGCGAGGAGGTACATCAGGAACGTCGAGAAGAGCGCCGGCTTGTCCATGACGCCGGGCACCTCGAGCAGGCTGATGATGCCGCGACCGTCCGCGGCGGTGCGCAGGAACTCGCGCACGTCCAGCTCGGGCTCGCCGAAGAAGACATCCGCCCCCTGGTCGGCGAACGTGATGAGCTGGCGGAGGATGACCCCCGCTGTCGCGGCCGAGAGCCCGCCGAGGGCCTTCAGTTCACCCTTGCCCTCGTCGCCGGTGAGGAAGGTGAGCACCGCCCGGAGGTCGGAGAGGTCGACGAGCGCGAGCCCCTCGCGGTCGGCGTAGTGGAAGACGAGGCCGAGGCTGGATTCCTGCGTGGCGTTGAGCCCCAGGACCTTGCTCAGAAGGAGCGGCCCGAACCCCGACACGGTCGCGCGGACCGGGATGCCGTGCCCGACGCCGCCGAGCGCGAAGTACTCCGTGGCGGATGCCGCAGGCTGCCAGTCCTGGCCGATACCGCGCGTGCGGGCGAGGAGCTTCTCGCTCGCCTCGCCCGGGGT
Organism: Microbacterium aurantiacum; assembly: GCF_021654035.1. Classification (GTDB taxonomy): domain Bacteria; phylum Actinomycetota; class Actinomycetes; order Actinomycetales; family Microbacteriaceae; genus Microbacterium; species Microbacterium aurantiacum. The sequence goes on along the minus strand of NZ_JAJPDW010000001.1, from coordinate 833,773 downwards.
CGCGACCCCGGAAAGGTCGCCCTTGATGTCGGCGGCGAAGACCGGCACGCCGTGGGCGGCGAGCTGCTCGGCCAGGCCCTGCAGCGTGCGGGTCTTGCCGGTGCCGGTCGCCCCCGCGACCAGGCCGTGCCGGTTCATCATGGCCAGCGGGATGCGCACCTGCGCCTCGGGCACGGGATCGCCGTTCACGAGGGCGCCGACGGCGATCGCCGGACCCTCGAAGGCGTACCCGCGGACGATCGCGGCGACCTCGTCGCTCGTGAGGGGACCGGCGTCGTCACTGGGGAGGGGACCCGCGTCGTCACGGGCGGGGGCACTGGCCTCGGCGGGTGCGGCAGGCGCGGCAGGCTCTTCGGGCGCGGCAGGCTCGTCGGGCGTCGCCGGCGCAGGCGGCGCGACCTGTCCCGCCGACGCCACGCCCGCTCGCGCCCGTGCCGCCTCGACCTCCGCGGCCGCCAGGGCGGCCTTCGCCGCAGCCGCCTTCGCCGCCGCCTCCGCGGCCTCCGCCTCGGCCCGGAGCCGCGCGAGTTCGGCCTCGGCGAGGGCGGCGTCAGACGAGTCGGGCGCGGTCATGGCGCTCAGCCTAGCGAGCGCGCTCCGTCGCACCACCGGATCCGGCGCCGGCGTCGGCATCCGGCTCGTCCTCCGGGATCTCCCGGGCCAGCGGTCGGGCCATCGCGCCCGCGAGGACCAGGACGACACCGACACCGACGAGGATGCCGGCGAGGGTGTCCGACAGCCAGTGCGCGTGGACGGCCGTGCGGCTGAACGCCATGAGCAGCACCCAGGCGGCGCCGACGAGGATGACCCACAGGCGGGGGAAGAGCACGAGTGCGACGGCGGCGATCGTCGCGGCGTTGGCGACGTGCCCGGACGGGAACGATCCGTAGTCGGCCACGACGAGGATCTGCTCGGGACGCTCACGTCCGAAGGTCTGCTTGAGCAGCTGCACCGTTCCCGCGGAGAGGATCGAGGCCGCGAGGAAGAACACCGCCCCCCACCGCCGTCCGAAGAACCACAGGGCCACCGCGCCGCCGATGGGGACGACGAACACGCCGAACCAGCCGCCGCCGAGGAAGTCCATCGCCTGGGACACCGCGACGAAGACCGGAGAGGCGAGGGCGACGAGGAGGTCGTTCCACCACAGGTCGATGGCGAAGGGCGCGTTCCCGCGCGCGAAGGTCCACGCGCCGAGGCCGACCGCCGCCGCGACCATCACCGCCCCGAGGATGATCCAGCTCACGCGCGCCCGCGCGGCGACGCGTTCCGCTTCGACGTTGACCTCGCCGTCCTTCGACCCGTTGCTCATCGGGCCATTCTGCCCCGGATCAGGGAGTGAGCTGCTCGACACGGCGGGGCTGGACGATCGCCCACAGCGCCACGACCCCGATCACCGCGCAGCCGACCATCACCGTGGCCATCGTCGTGGCGGTGATGCCCGTGCCGACGGCGAGCGCGCCGACGAGCGGGGAGACCACGCCGGCGACGCCGAAGTTCGCCGCGCCGATGATCGACTGGGCGGTGCCCGCGGCCTTGCCGTGCCGGTCGAGGGCGAGCACCTGCGCGCACGGGAACGTGAACCCGCACGAGGTCATGAACAGGAACAGCGGCACGATCGTGCCCCACATCCCGAGGCCGAGCTGGTCGCCGACGATGATGAGGGCCGCGGAGACCAGCAGCGCGCCCGTCGACCAGGCCAGGACCCACTGCGGTCCGTACCGGGCGGCCAGGCGCGATGCGATCTGGACGCCGACGACGAGGCCGACCGAGTTGACGGCGAACAGGATGCCGTACTGCTGAGGGGTGAAGGCGTACTCGCCCTGGAAGAGGAACGGCGAGGCGGAGAGGTAGGAGAACAGGCCGCTGAACGCCATCGCCCCGATGATCAGGACGCCGATGAAGACGCGGTCGCTGAAGACGGACCGGTACCGCTGCCAGATGGTCGTGGTGCCCTGCGCGTGGCGGCGAGCCGGCGGCAGCGTCTCGGGGATGAGGAAGAACGCGGAGAGGAGCATGACCGCACCGTAGATCGCCAGGACGATGAAGATGCCGCGCCACGGCATGACCAGGAGCAGGACCGATCCGATCAGCGGCGCGACGACCGGCGCGGCTCCCGAGACGAGCGCCAGACGCGACAGCATCACCACGAGGCGACGTCCGCCGAACAGGTCGCGCACGATCGCCGCAGCGACGACGCCGCCGGCGGCGGCTCCGGCCCCCTGGAAGACGCGCGTGATCGACAGCAGCTCGAGCGTCGGCGCGACGGCCGCCGCGACGCTCGCGACGACGTGGAGGGCCGTCACCGCGAGGAGCGGGACGCGTCGCCCGACCTTGTCGCTCAGCGGGCCGACGATGAGCTGACCGAGGGCGAAGCCGAGCATCGTGCCCGTCAGCGTCAGCTGGATCGCGGCCGCCGTGGTCTGGAAGTCGGCCTCCAGGACGGGGAAGGCGGGGAGGTAGAGGTCGATCGTGAACGGGCCGAGGGCCGTGAGGGCGCCCAGCAGGATGATGTACAGCACCCGACGCCGCGGCGGGATCGAATCCCCCGGGTGGAGCATAATCGGCGCCGTGGCGGGGTTCGACCCGAGCGTGCGGATGGCGCCGGTGGAGCGGTCCACCCCGGTCCGGTGGGTGGCGGTGGGGTGCGAGCCGGTCTGCGGCGCGGTGGGGACGGAGGGGGTGTGGGGCACGGCAATCGTTTCGGCGACGAGGCGGAGGCGTCGGCGCCGGCGTACCGGCTCAGGCGCTCAGGGGGAAGGGAACCGGATGCGGGGCTTCGCGTGACGCCAAAAGCGGCGCATCGAATCGATTCGAGAAGCCATGATACCGGAAACCTCCTCGCCCGCGAATCGCGCGTGGAGCCGCGCGCTGTCGGCCCGCTCCCAGGACCGGGGCGCATGCGTTCGAATAAGATGACCGGAGCGTCCCCCCGTCCGCCAGCCCGCCCGGGCGCCGAGCCGAGATCAGCACATGACCCCGACATCACCGCCGTCCGAGCCGCGCAAGAGCGGCAACCCCGCCAAGCAGGCCGAGATCAACCTCACGGTCAAGCAGCAGCGCGAGCAGAAGCGCCAGGAGAAGCTGGCGCAGTACCAGAAGGACCTCGCCAAGCGCCGTCGCGGCAAGGTGGTGTGGTGGACGGTCGGATCGGTCGCCGCCGTCGCCGTCATCGCCGGCATCGTGGCCTCGATCGTCTTCTCCCCCGCGCCCGCGCCGACCCTCCCCCGCGGCGACGGCGACGGCAGCGCCATCTCGGGAGTGGAGACGTTCTCCAACACCGCCAACCACGTCGAGGGCGCCGTCGACTACCCCCAGAGCCCGCCGGCGGGCGGCGACCACAACGCGGTGTGGCTGAACTGCGGCGTGTACTCCGAGCCGGTGCCGAACGAGAACGCGGTGCACTCCCTCGAGCACGGCGCGGTGTGGGTCACCTACGACCCCGCGGCCCTGTCGTCCGAGGACGTCGACGCCCTCCGCGCGCAGCTCCCCTCGACGTACACGATCCTCTCGCCCTACGAGAGCCTGGACTCCCCCGTCGTCCTGAGCGCATGGGATGCCCAGCTCGCGGTGGACGGCGTCGACGACGAGCGCATCGGCGAGTTCCTCGCCTCGTACTGGCGCAGCACCACCGCCCCCGAGCCGAACGCCCTGTGCTCGGGCGCCCTGGACGCCCCGGGAAAGCAGTCCTGACCCTCCCGTGACCTCCGACATCCCGACCGCCGACCACCCGGCCGCCGACCCCGCGACACGACGGCCCTGGTGGGTCCTCGTCCTCGCGATCCTCGGCGTCGCGGGACTCGCCTTCGCGATCGGCCGCTTCTCGATGTTCGGAAGCGCCGGGCCCCTCCCCCCGGGAGAGACCTCCGCGGAGGTCGGCTTCTCGCGCGACATGCAGGTGCATCACGCGCAGGCGGTCGAGATGGCGATGGAGATCTACCGCAAGACCGACGACCCCGAGCTCCGCGTCCTCTCCTACGACATCGCCACAGGCCAGTCGGCGCAGCGCGGCGAGATGTTCGACTGGCTGGTCCAGTGGGGCGTGCCGCAGGGCGGCGGCGACATGATGGCGTGGATGTCGGCCTCGGATGCCGGACACGACCACGGCGTGCCCGCAGGGTCGGCGCCGCTCGGACAGAACGAGGCGATGGAGCTCATGGGGATGGCGTCGGGCGCCCAGCTGGAGCAGCTCCGCGCCGCAGAAGGGCAGGAGGCTGACTGCCTCTTCCTCGACCTCATGATCCGCCACCACGAGGGCGCGCTCCCGATGGCCGACGCGCTCCTCGAGCTCGGCTCCGACCCGCGTGCCCTCCAGCTGGCCGCCACGATCCGCAGCGGGCAGAGCGCGGAGCTCGACGCCATGGCCTCGATCCAGCAGCGCCTCGGCTGCGGGTGACCCGACACCCGCCCTCGCCCCGCGACGGCTCCGCCGCTACTGTGGGGGCGTGACGACCCAGGCCCCCGCGCGACGGCGCCCCCCGACTGTGACGGCCGCGGTCGTGATCGTCTACGTCGCCGCGTTCCTGAACGTCGGGCTCGGCATCCTGGTCATGCTCAGCCGCTACCAGGCCGAGAGCGCCGAGGTGCTGTGGGTGTCGCTCCTCGGGGCAGCGATCATCCTCCTCGGCCTGCTCACGCTGGGTCTCGCGTCGGGCCTCGCCCGCGGAAGCCGACTGGCGCGGATCGGGATCACCCTCTACTTCGGAGTGCTCATCGTCCTGCACGTGCTGAGCATCATCACGACCGACGGGTCGGACTGGTCCTCGATGATCCAGCTCGCCCTTCAGGTCGCGGCGCTTCTTCTCGTCTGGACGCCGCCGGGCTCACGCCACTTCGCGCGGATCGACGCCGCCTGACGCCGCGCGGATCACCCGCTCCACGTACCGGCGGTGGAAGAAGCGGACCACTTCGATCCCCCCGATCGCCGCGATCGTCACGGCGACCAGGAGCCACGCCGCCTCCTCGCCCGGATCCACGAGCTGGAAGAACGCGGTCAGCAGCGGCACGGTGAAGATGATCAGCAGTGCGACGAACATCGCGCCGATCACGAGCGCCTTGAAGCGCGTGACGGGCCGGGAGAGCACGGTGAGCACCCAGATTCCGACGACGGCGAGGATGATCGTCGTTCCCGTGCGCAGCTCGGGTTCGGGGACGCCGAGCGCCATGGCGCCGAGGGTGTACCCGACGAGGGCGGCGGCGATGATGAGTCCCGAGGGGATGGCGAAGCTCAGCGAGCGTTTGAGGAAGCCGGGGACGTAGCGCTGGGTATTCGGCAGGAGCGCGAGGAAGAACGCCGGGATGCCGATCGTCAGGCCGTCGGTGATGGAGAGCTGGCGAGGCAGGAACGGGAACTCCAGCATCATGATCCCGAACGCCAGGGCGAGCGTCGTGGCGTAGGCGGTCTTGGTGAGGAAGAGCATCGAGACCCGCTCGATGTTGGCGATCACCTGCCGCCCCTCGGCCACGACGTCGGGGAGGTGCGAGAACCGGCCGTCGAGGAGGACGAGGCGCGCGACCGCCTTCGTGGCGGCAGAGCCCGAGTTCATCGCGATGCCGATGTCGGCGGTCTTGATCGCCAGGGCGTCGTTCACCCCGTCACCGGTCATCGCCACGACGTGCCCGCGTCCCTGGAGCGCCACCACCATCCGCTTCTTCTGCTCCGGGGTCACCCGCCCGAAGACCTGGTGGGTCTCGAGCACCTCCGACAGCGTCGCGTCGTCCTCCGGGAGGTGACGCGCATCGTATCCCTCGGCGACCTCCAGCCCCACCTCGCGCGCGATCGCGGCCACGGTCCGCGGGTTGTCCCCCGAGATCACCCGGATGCCGACCCCCTGGGCGGCGAAGTAGGACAGCGTCTGCGCGGCATCCGGTCGCACCTGCTCGCGGAAGGTGAGCACCGCCACCGCGGTCAGTTGCCCGACCAGGCGCTCGGCCTCGACATCCGCGTCGTCGAGGAGGAGCGCGGAATGGGCGAGCACGAGCGTCCGGCGCCCGGTCGAGGCGAGCGAGACGACGCTCTGCCCGAGCGCGGTGTCCGAGTCGCTGGCCTCGTCACCGAACACCATCTCGGGGGCTCCGAGCACCCACGTCCCCGCGGGGCCGTCCGCGAAGGACGCCGCGCTCCACTTCCGCGCGGAGGAGAACGGGATGACCGCGTCCGGGGCGACCTCGCGCCGGACCGGGTAGGCGTCCGCGAGGCACCGCGCGGTGGCGTTGGCGTCGGGCGCGGCGCCGTACCAGGCCAGGGCGTCCTCGTACCCGTCGACGGCGGCGAGCACATGTCCGTCGTCGAAGGCGATGTCGCCCGCGGTGATGGTGCCGGTCTTGTCCAGGCAGATCATGTCGACGCGTGCGAGTCCTTCGACCGCAGGGAGCTCGTTGACGAGGACCTGTCGGTTCGCGAGCTTCGCCGCCCCCACCGCGAAGGTGATCGAGGAGATGAGGACGAGTCCGAGCGGGATCATCGCGGTGATCGCGGCGATCGCGTTGACGACCGCCTGGACCCATTCGCCCGACTCCCACGCCGATGCCCAGCCGCCGAGGGCGACCATCTGCGCGTTGACGACGAGCAGCCCCACCGGGCCGATGATCCAGCTCATCCACTTCAGGACGCGGTTGATCGACGAGCGGACCTCGGAGGCGACGAGCGAGAAGCGCTTGGCCTCCGAGGCGAAGGTGTTGGCGTAGGAATCCGCGCCGACGCGCGTCGCCTGCGCGAGGCCCTCGCCCGACACGACGATCGACCCGGACAGCGCATCGTCGCCCGGACGCTTGTCCACGGCATCCGACTCCCCCGTCAGCATCGACTCGTCGACCTGGAGGGCGCGCGCGTGGACGATCACCGCGTCCGCCGGGATCTGGTCGCCCGCGCGCAGGACAAGGATGTCGTCCTGCACGACCTCCGCGGGCACGATCTCGACGTCCTGCCCGTCGCGACGGACGCGGGCGCGCGGGGCGTTCAGCAGGGCGAGGCGGTCCAGCGCCGCCTTCGCGCGGAACTCCTGCCAGCAGCCGATGATCGAGTTCGCGAACGCGGCGAGGCCGAACAGCGCGTCCTGCCAGCGTCCGAGCACGAACAGCACGAAGAAGCACGCGAAGATGATGCCGTTGAACAGCGTGAACACGTTCGCGCGGACGATGTTCGCCACGCTCCTGCTGGTGTCGGCGGCGAAGGCGTTCGTCCGTCCGTCCGCGATCCGCTCCGCGACGTCCGCGGCCACGAGCCCCACGGCGGGATCGACCTCCGCCCGTTCGCGGGCGGGGACCACGGCATCGGGGGGAGCGGCATCCATGCATCACAGTATGGCGATGCGCTCGCATCCGAATCGAGGATGCCGGAGAATTGATCGTCGTGACCTCTTCGCCGCACACCCCCCACGCCCTGCTCCACCTCCGCACCGCCGGCGTCTCGCTCGTGCTGGACGCCCGCCACGGCGCACTCCCCTCGGTGATCCACTGGGGGCCGGCGCTCGTCGACCTGGACGGTGACGACCTCGCCGTCCTCGCCGACGCCGTGGAGCCCGTCATCGGGTCGAACACGCCGGAGACGCCGCTGCGGCTGGCGGTTCTCCCCGAGCACCACGCGGGCTGGTCGGGTCGCCCGGGGGTCTCCGGCTCCTTCGACGGACCGGGCTGGTCTCCCCGCTTCGCCACGACCGCGCTCACTCTCGACGGCGCACCGGTCGGCGGCGACCGGACGGCGGACGCGGGCACCGTCGTGGTGGATGCCGTCGACGACAGCGGACGCCTCGCCCTCCGTCTGGAGATCGAACTGACCCCGCAGGGCCTCGTCCGCACCCGCGCGGAGATCGCAAATCGCCACGACGCCCCCTATCGCCTCGACGACCTCTCGATCGCCCTCCCGATCCCCGCGGAGGCGAGCGAGCTCCTCGACTTCACCGGTCAGCACAACGGCGAGCGGATGCCGCAGCGGTCCACGCTCGTCGACGGCGTCCACCTCCGGGAGAACCGGCGCGGGCGCACCGCCGCCGACAGCGCGTTCCTCCTCCACGCCGGAACCCCCGGCTTCGACTTCGCCGGCGGAGCGGTGTGGGCCGTCCACACCGCCTGGAGCGGCAACCACCGCCACTACGCCGAGCGGGTGTTCTCCGGCGAGCAGGTCCTCGGCGGCGGTGAAGTGCTGCTCCCCGGAGAAGTCGCCCTGGCTCCGGAGGAGTCCTACCGCTCCCCCTGGGTGTACTTCGCGTTCGGCACCGGGCTGGACGCGCTCGCGCACCGTTTCCACGCGCACCTGCGGGCGCGACCGGATGCGCCGGACAGCCGCCGACCGGTCACGCTGAACGTGTGGGAGGCGGTGTACTTCCGGCACGACGCCGACGAGCTCATCGCCCTCGCGGAGCGAGCCGCCGACCTCGGCGTCGAGCGCTTCGTGCTCGACGACGGCTGGTTCGGCGACCGACGGCACGACCGCGCGGGGCTCGGCGACTGGACCGTCTCCGCCGACGTCTGGCCCGACGGTCTCCACCCGCTCATCGACCGGGTGCACGCGCTCGGGATGCAGTTCGGCCTGTGGTTCGAGCCCGAAATGGTCAACCTCGACAGCGACCTGGCCCGCCGGCATCCGGAGTGGATCATGGCCGCCCGCGACGACCTGCCGGTGGAGTCCCGATTCCAGCACGTGCTGAACCTCGGGATCCCCGGCGCGTACGCGCACGTCCGCGACCAGATGCTCGCGATCCTCGACGAGTATCGGATCGACTACATCAAGTGGGATCACAACCGCGATCTGATCGAGGCGGGCGACCGGACGCGCGGCGGGCACGCTGCGGTGCACGCGCAGACCGAGGCGTTCTACCGCCTGCTCGGCGACCTCCGCCGGGCCCACCCGTCCCTCGAGGTCGAGACCTGCTCCTCCGGCGGCGGCCGGGTCGACCTCGGCGTCCTGGAGCACACCGATCGGATCTGGGTGTCCGACAACAGCGACCCCCACGACCGCCAGGGGATGCTGCAGTGGACGCTCCAGCTCGCCCCGCCGGAGTTCCTCGGCGCGCACATCGCCTCGCCCCGCTCGCACACCACCGGTCGACACATGGACCTCGCCTTCCGGGGCGGCACCGCGGTCTTCGGACACTTCGGCATCGAGTGGAACCTTGCCGAGGCGACGGAGGCCGATCTCGCCGCCGTCCGCGGGTGGATCGACTTCTACGCCGCAAACCGCGCGCTCCTCCTCGCCGGCGACGTCGTCCGGGTCGACACCCCCGACCCGCGGATCGTCGTCCGCGGGGTCGTGGCGCCCGACCGCTCGCGCGCGATCTTCTCCGCCGCGGTGCTGGACACCGTCCACCCCGACCCTCCGGCGCGCCTCCGCCTGCGCGACCTCGACCCGGAGCGTCGGTACCGGGTCACCCCGGTCCTGCTCGGGACGCTCCCCTCGGGACTCATCGCCCCGGCGTGGTGGGGCGAGGCGAGCGATGCCGCGGCGCACGCGGCCCAGGAGTACTGGGACCACGCGCCGCGCGTGGACGTCACGTTCCCGGGGGCCGTCTTCCGCGGCCAGGTCCTGCACACCGTCGGTGTCGCGTCGCCGCGCGTGCACCCCGACCAGGTCGTCCTCTACCGCGTGGACGCCCTCGACTGACGCAGACGCGAAGAGGAGGGGCCCGGCATCCGCTCGGATGCCGGGCCCCTTCGTGTTCGTGCAGGTCGGTTACTTCACCGAGCCCGCGGTGAGGCCCCGGACGAAGTAGCGCTGCAGGGCGAAGAAGATCACCAGCGGCACGATGAGCGTGATGAACGAACCCGCCGCCACGCGCTGCCAGCCCTGGCCATACTGACCGAGGAGCGTGTACAGCCCCTGAGTCAGGACCTGGTTGGGCCCGGACTGGATGAAGATGTACGCCACGAGGAAGTCGTTCCACACCCACAGGAACTGGAAGATCGCGAACGACGCGAGCGCCGGCACCGACATCGGCACGATCAGCCGCCAGAAGATCTGGAAGTGCGTCGCCCCATCCACGCGCGCCGCCTCGATCAGCGAGACCGGGAGGGTCTGCATGTAGTTGCGCAGGATGTAGATCGCCAGCGGCAGCGCGAAGGTCGAGTGCACGATCCACGCCGCCGGATACTGCCCGATGATCTGGATGCCGGTGGTGTTCCCGAACCACACGAACAGCTGCAGGATCGGGATGATCGCCAGCTGGATCGGCACGACCATGAGGCCGAGCACGATGGCGAAGTACACCTCCTTGAACTTGAACTGGAAGAAGGTGAAGCCGTACGCCGCCATCGCCGCGACCATGATCGGCAGGACCGTGGCGGGGATGGTGACGGCGACGGAGTTCCAGAACGTCTGGCTGACGTTGAGGGCCTCCCATGCTTGGGCGAACGGCTCGAACGTCCACTGCGTCTGGAACGGGTTCAGCAGCGCCGACCACCACCCGGTCGCCTCGACCTCCGACCGCGGGCGGAGGCTCGTGACGGCCAGCCCCACCAGCGGGAACAGCCAGGATACGGCGATGACGCCCATGATGATCGTGATCAGGACCTGGGGCTTCTTCTTGTCGCCCGTGCGCTCGCGCTTGCGCGACGCCTTCTCGACGTTGACGACCTCGCGACGGCCGTCGTCGTCGACGACCGGGGTCGGGATGGCGGCGCTCATCGGAGTTCCTCCTGCGACTTGTAGCTGCGGACTTGGTAGACGATCAGGGGCACGACGGCGATCATCAGGACCACGACGACCGCCGCGGCCTTACCCGGGTTCTGGAAGCTGAACAGCTGGTTGTAGAAGTCCACCGCCAGGACGCTGGTGTTGTACTGGCCGCCCGTCATCGCGTAGATGATGTCGAAGATCTTCATCACGAAGATCGTGATCGTGACGAACACCGCCAGGATCGTGCCGCGGATCTGCGGGACGATGACGCTGAAGAAGAGCTTCCGCTCCCCCGCACCGTCGAGGCGACCCGCTTCGATCGTCTCCTCCGGCACGCCCTTGATCGCCGCCGAGAGCAGGACCATCGCGAAGCCGACCTGCAACCAGATCGCGATGAACATGATGAGGAAGCTGTTCAGCCGCCCCGCGTCGAGGGTGAGCCACGGAACGGGGTCCTGACCGGTCACCGAGGTCCAGATCGCGTTCAGAAGGTAGATCTGCGGGTTGCCGGGAGGGGCGTAGAAGTAGATGAACCGCCACGTGACCGCGGCGGCGACACCCGAGATCGCCATCGGCAGGAAGATCATCGCCTTGAAGGTGGTCTCGCGCTTCTTGCCGAGCTTGTCGGTGAGCACCGCCACCAGCAGACCGATGAGCACGGCCCCTGCCGGCACCACGAGCACCCACAGCAGGTTGTTCAGCAGGATGCCGATGAAGCTGGAGCTCGTGAACAGGTCGATGTAGTTGTCGAGTCCGACGAACGTGGCACCTTCGCCGCGTCGCTGGCTCTGCTCCATGAAGCTCTCCACGAAGGTGCGGATCGCCGGGTAGAGCAGGAACACCGAGACGAGGATGATCACGGGGAACAGGAAGACGTACGGCAGGAGCCGCGCCTTCCATTTGTCATTCGTGCGTTCGACCAGCCAGTTGAGGCTGAAGAAGATCAGGAACGACACCGTCAGTCCGAGGACGACGGAGAGTAGAGCACTGAGAATGGCCATCGATACCGCCTGACGTCATTGTGAGGGTGAGGGAGATGCTAGCGGGGAGCGGTGCCGGTTGACGAGAGCCGGCACCGCTCCCCGCTGAATCACTCGGTGAGGTGGTGCGATGGATTACCGGGGCCAGGAGGCGTCGATGTTCTGGAACGCCTGCTCCATGGACTGCTGACCGGCGAACCAGCTGGTGAGCTCGGTCCACTCGGTACCCGCACCGACTTCACCGGGCATCTGGTCCGACGCGTCGAAGCCGAACAGCTCCGATGCGGCGAGCAGCTCCTGGGCCTTGACCTGGAACTCCGTGGTGTAGAACGACGTGTCGAAGTCGTTGTGGGGCGAGAGGAAGATCGCCTGGCTGGCGTATCCGTTCGTCCCGAACTCGGCACTGGTGATGTACTCGACCACCGCGGCGGTGGCCTCGTTGTTGGTGAAGGCGCCGACCAGGTCGCCACCGCCGAGCATCGCCGTCGGGGTGCCGTCGGGCGACGGCAGCTGGAAGAAGTCGATGTTCGACAGGTCGCCGTCGGCGATCTGCGCCTTGATGTCCTCGGGGAAGAAGTCCGCGATGAACGAGCCCTGACGCATCATGAAGCACTGACCGTTGTCGACGCCCTCGACGAACAGCTGGTTGCCGGCGGTCTGGAAGGACGTCGTCGCCGCGGCGGGTCCGCCGCCGTTGATCTTGCCGGGCTCGAGCAGCTCGGTGGCGACCTTGTCGCCGGCCTCGTTGACCAGGGGGCTGTCGAAGAGCACGTCGCCCGCAATCCAGGCGTTGTACTCGTCGAGGCCGCCGTAGCGGAGGACGTACTCCTCGAGCCAGTCCGTCGCCGGCCATCCGGTGCCCGCGCCCGACTCCAGGCCGACGCACCACGGGTAGCCGAGGCCCTCGTCGATGATCTGCTGCTGGAGAGCGGTCAGCTCCGCGTCGGTGGTGGGCACTTCCAGCCCCGCCGCCTCGAACGCCGCCGGGTTGTACCAGACGAGCGACTTGACGTTGATCGAGTATGGCAGGCCGTAGGTCTGGCCGTCGACCTGGGCGATCTGCCCGAGGCCGTTGGCCTGGTCGGCGGTGATCGCGTCGATGTCCAGGCCGAGCTCCTCCAGCGGGTAGAGGGTGTTCGTCTGGCTCTTCAGCACGCCCGGCTGCGGATAGATCGCGATGTCCGGCGGGTTGCCGGCGGTCGCGCGGGCGACCACGGCGGTCTGGAAGTCGGTGTTGCCGTCGTAGGTGACGGTGATGCCGCTGGTCTCCGACCATGCGTCCAGGTCGGCCTGGAAAGCGGCGGCCTGGGCATCGGTGAAGGCGCCCATGATCGAGACGGTCTGGCTGTCGCCGCCGCCTCCGTCGTCGCCTCCGCCGCCACCCGAACAGGCGGCCAGAGCCATGCCGACGACCCCCAAGCCGACGACCGGCACCAGGATCCGCCGGTGCTGTGACATTCCCATGTGATGCTCCTCCTCGAGTCACGTTCTGCGCAACGGCCCCGTGTCGGGAACCGTTCCCACACACGGTAGACGAAACATCGCCGCCCGCACAACCATGAAGGATCACGAAACGGTAAAGGCCCGGAATTCCGCGGCTGCACAGACGGAGATCGGCCGGGAACCGCTCCCACTTTGCGCCCGCCTTCGCTATGCTGTCCCGGAACGGACGCACGGTGGCGTCGGAAAGGACGGACTCGACGGTGAGCGGTATCTCGGAAGTCGCACGGCGCGCCGGCGTGTCGAAATCGACCGCCAGCCGGGCGCTCGGCAGCACCGGCTACGTCTCCGAGGACACCCGCGAGCGCGTCGCGCGCGCCGCCGCCGAGCTCGGCTACGTGCCGTCCACCAGCGCCGTCAGTCTCGCCACCGGGCGCACGAAGAACATCGGCGTGGTGATGCCGTATCTGAACCGATGGTTCTTCGCCGAGGTCCTGGAGGGGATCCAGGAGGCGCTGCTCGAGCACGGCCTCGATCTCACGCTCTACGACGCGAATCCGGGGAGCGAGGGACGGGCGCGGATCTTCGACGACTACCTCGCGCGCAAGCGATTCGACGGGCTCATCGCGGTGGGACTGGAACCCGACCACCGGGAGCTGGAGCGGCTGGTCGCGATCGGGCGCCCCATGGTCAGCGTGGTGGGCTCAGGCGAGACGACCTCCCTCGTCGCCATCGACGAGGAGGATGCCGCACGACGGGCCACCGAGCACCTCCTCGCTCTCGGGCACGAGCGGATCGCCTTCCTGGGCGGGCGCCCGGACCAGCACTGGGCCCAGGTGGACCGGCGACGACTCGGCGGGTACACCTCGGCCATGGAGGACGCGGGCCTCGGTGCCGGCATCCGCCACATCCACTCCGACGTGACGCTCCCCGGCGGGTACGCCGCGGCCGTGAACGTCCTGGGCGATCTCCGCGAGCGCCCGACGGCCATCGTGGCCACATGCGACGAGGTCGCCATCGGCGCCATCATCGCCGCACGACGACTCGGCGTGCAGGTCCCCAGCGCCCTCTCGGTCATCGGGATCGACGATCACGAATACGCGGAGATGTTCTCCCTCACCACCTTGAAGCAGGACCCGCGCGCGCAGGGGCGCGCGGCGGTCGATCTGGTGCTCGCCCACCTCCAGGACCCCCACCGGCCGCACTCGATCCTGCGGCAGCGGGCGACGATGGTCGTGCGCAGCTCGACCGCGCCCCTCGCCCCCGACCGTTCCGCGGCCGTCACCGACGCCCGGGCATGACAGAAGCCCCGGATGCCTGAGCATCCGGGGCTTCTGTCAGTGACTATTCGGCGCATCAACGCTGCTGCGCAGCGGTGATCCGCCTCGGCTCACTTGAGGGTGACGGTCGCGCCGGCCTCTTCGAGGGAAGCCTTGGCCTTCTCGGCGGTCTCCTTGTTGGCGCCCTCCAGGACGGCCTTGGGGGCACCGTCGACGACGGCCTTGGCCTCGCCGAGGCCGAGCGAGGTGAGCTCGCGGACGACCTTGATGACCTGGATCTTCTTGTCGCCGGCGGCCTCGAGGACGACGTCGAACGAGTCCTTCTCCTCCTCGGCGGCGGCGTCACCGGCTCCACCGGCGGGGGCGCCGGCAGCGGCGACCGCGACCGGGGCGGCGGCGGTGACGTCGAAGGTCTCCTCGAACGCCTTGACGAACTCGCTGAGCTCGATGAGCGTGAGCTCCTTGAACGCGTCGAGCAGCTCCTCAGTGCTGAGCTTTGCCATGATGATTCTCCTTGTTGGGTGGGTTTGTCAGCCGGGCCTGTCTCAGGCCGCGGACTCCTGCTTCTCGCGCAGTGCGTCGACCGTTCGAACGGCCTTCGACGGCAGTGCGTTGAAGACGTAGGCCGCCTTGGTCAGCGAGGCCTTCATCGCACCGGCGAGCTTCGCCAGCAGGACTTCACGGGTCTCGAGATCGGCGAGCTTGTTGACCTCTTCAGCGGTCAGGGGGTTTCCGTCGAAGAAACCGCCCTTGATGACCAGAAGAGGGTGTGCCTTGGCGAAGGCGCGCAGACCCTTCGCGACGGCGACCGGGTCACCGTGCACGAAAGCGACGGCCGACGGACCCTTGAGGTCGTCGTCCAGCGCCGTGATCCCCGCGTTGTTCGCGGCGATCTTGGTCAGCGTGTTCTTCACCACGGCGTATTCCGCGTCCTGACGGATGGTGTTGCGAAGCTCCTTGAGCTCGGCAACCGTCAAGCCGCGGTACTCGGTCAGCAGAACGGCGGTCGAGTCCTCGAAATTCTTCGTGAGCTCGGCGACCGATGCTTCCTTCTGCGCCATGGCCACTCCTTGTGTATGCGAGACACTTCGCGATGGCGAAGCGCCGGCCGAGGGCATCCGGTGTCTCCCAGCTCGGAAAACGAAAAAGCTCCGGCGCAAGCGCACGGAGCTGAAGGACGGAAGTCCGGTTCGTGACACCTGCGCGGGCCCCTGTTTCCAGAGCTTCGATCGCCTCACGCTCTCACGCACGACGATGACCGGCGGTCTTCGGTTGGACACAGCCTACGACAGCACGGGGAGTCCGCCAAATCGCGCGCGTGCGGCAAATGGTTAGGCTAACCTAACAACGACGCCTCGCGCGTCGCGCCCCCTCCCCTGACGAAGGACGATCCGCCATGCCCTCTCGCCGCTTCCGCCTGACGCCCCTCGCGCTGCTCGGCGTCGCCGCGTTGACCCTCACCGCCTGCGCCGGCGCGGACGCCCCGGCCGAGACGGCGGACGAGACCGCCGAGGGTCCGCGCACCCTGACGGTCTACTCGGGCCGCGATGCCGAACTCGTCGACCCCCTCATCGAGATGTTCGAGGAGCAGTCCGGCATCACCGTCGAGGTCCGCTACGCCGGGACCACCGAGCTCGCCGCACAGCTGCTCGAAGAGGGCGAGCGCACGCCCGCACAGGTCTTCCTCTCCCAGGATGCCGGAGCCCTCGGCGCCGTCGCGGAGGCCGGGATGTTCACGACCCTGCCGGACGAGATCACTGAGCTCGTGCCCGCCGAGTACACCTCCACCGACGACTCCTGGGTGGGCCTGACCGGCCGGGCCCGCGTCATCGCCTACGACAGCGAGAAGTACACCGCCGACGAGGTCCCCGGCGACGTCCTCGAGCTGACAGAGCCGGAATGGGCGGGGAAAGTCGGGATCGTTCCGAGCAACGCCTCCTTCCAGGCGTTCGTGACGGCCCTCCGCGTCAGCGAAGGCGACGAGGTCGCCCAGGCATGGCTGGAGGGTCTCGTGGCGAACGACTCCCCGGTCTACGCGCGCAACGGCGAGCTGCTCGAAGCGGTCAACGCCGGCGCCGTCGACCTCGGCCTCATCAACCACTACTACTGGGCCCGCTCCGAGCAGGACCCCACGACGCTGCGCGCGCAGCTGAAGTTCGGCGACCCGGGCTCGATCTCCGCACTCGTCAACGTCACGGGAGCCGGGATCCTCACCGGCGCCGCCGACTCGCCCGAGGCGGCCGAGTTCGTCGAGTTCCTCGTCTCGGAGGACGCCCAGACCTACTTCCTCGAGGAGACGTTCGAGTACCCGCTCGTGGGCGACCTCCCCGGCCCCGAGGGCGTGCCGGCCCGCGACGAGCTGGGCGGCCCCGACATCGACCTCTCCGACTTGTCCTCGCTGGAGGAGACCGTGGCGATGATCACCGCGGCGGGACTGCTCTGACCACCGCCCTCTCGTCCCCGCGACGCTCCGTCGAGCGCGGGAGCGCGCCCTCTCGGCGCGCTCCCGCGCTGCTGGTGCTCGCGGCGGCCCTGGTCGCCGCAGCCGCGGCCGCGCCGCTGGTCCAGCTGCTGACACGGGTGGCCGGCGGCGGCGCCGAGGCCGCGGCATCCGCGCTGCTGCGTCCGCGGACCGCGGACCTCCTCGTCGACACGCTCGCCTTGACGGCGACGGTCAGCGCCCTCGCGCTGGCGCTCGGCATCGCCCTCGCGACCGCTGCCGTCCGGGTGCGCCTTCCCGGCCGCCGGCTGTGGTGGATCGCCCTGTGCCTTCCGCTCGCGGTGCCGAGCTACGTCGGCGCCTTCGCGTGGACGGCGACCTGGCCGACGGTCGACGGTTTCTGGCCGCTGGTGATCGTGCTGACCCTGTGCACCGTGCCGTACGTGACGCTGCCGGCGATGGCGGCCCTGTCCACCCTCGACGACGGGCTGGTCGACGTCGCCCGCACCCTCGGCCGCGGGCGGGTGCGGGTCTACATCACGGTGGTCCTCCCCCACGTCCTCCCGGCGGCGGCCGCCGGCGCGCTCCTGGTCGCGCTGTACGCGCTGTCGGATTTCGGAGCACCCGCGATCCTCCGTGTCGAGACGCTCACGACGGGCGTCTACGCGCAGTTCAGCAGCGGATTCGACCGGACGCTGGCCGCCACCACGGCCCTGCTGCTCGCCGCCGTGGCCGTCGTGTGCGTCGCCAGCGAACGGCTCATCCGCCCGCGGACCGTGCGCACCCGGACCACCGCGTCCGCCCGCCCCGCGGTGGAACTCGGCCGCGCGGGCACCGCCGCGACCATGACGGCCCTCGCCGCCGTCACCGCAGCGAGCGTGCTCTTCCCGGTCGTCGCGCTCGGCATCCGGATGCTCCGCAGCGACCGCTACGCCTCCACCCCGGTCGACCTCGCGGGGGCCCTGGGGACGACCGTCGGCATCTCGGCGCTCGCGGCGACCGTGGCGGTCGCCGTCGCCCTGCCGGTCAGCATCCTCGCCGCCCGGTACCGCGGCGCGCTCGTCACGGGCCTGGAATCGGTGTCCTACCTCGGGCACGCCCTCCCCGGCGTGGTGGTCGCCCTGGCGCTGGTGACGCTCTCCCTGCAGTTCTTCCCCGGCGCCTACCAGAGCGCCCTCGTCCTTCTCGCCGCCTACGGCATCCTGTTCCTGCCGAAATCGATCGGGGCGTCCCGCGCGGCGATCGCGCAGGTCCCGGAAGAGCTCGAGGAGACCTCGCGCACCCTGGGTCGGGGGCCCGTGCGCACGTGGCTGCGCGTCACACTTCCCGGAGCGCTGCCGGGCATCCTCGCGGGATGGGTGCTGGTGGCCACCGCCGTCGCCAAGGAACTGCCCGCCACCCTCATGCTCCGCCCCATCGGGTTCGACACGCTGGCCACGGAGCTGTGGAGCAAGACCTCGCTCGGCGCGTACGGCGCGGCGGCCCCCATCGGGGTGCTCCTGATCCTCGCCGGCATCGCACCCGCCCTTCTCCTCGCGCGCGGACTGGAGCGGCGCCGGACGACGTCCGGGAGAATGGAACCGTGACCACCCGAGTCGAGAAGGCCCGCGCCGCGTACGCGGACCACGACGTTCTCCACGACGTCGACCTCGACATCGGCGCCGGCGAGCGCGTCAGCGTCCTCGGCCCGTCCGGCAGCGGGAAGTCCACGCTCCTGCGCGTGATCGCGGGCCTTCACCCCCTCCGCTCGGGACGCGTCGTGATCGACGGCGAGGACGTCACACGCCGGGCTCCCGAGTCGCGCGGCATCGGCCTCGTCCCGCAGGAGGGGGCGCTGTTCCCGCACCTCGACGTCGCCGCGAACATCGGGTACGGCATCCGCGGGCTGCGCCTGCGCAGCGCGCACCGCGACGCCCGCGTCCGGGACCTCGCGGACGTCGTCGGCCTCGGAGAGCTCGTCCGGCGTCGACCGCACGAGCTCTCCGGCGGGCAGCGCCAGCGCGTGGCCGTCGCCCGCGCCCTCGCGCACGAACCGCGCCTGGTCCTCATGGACGAGCCCTTCAGCGCCCTCGACGCCGGCCTTCGGCAGCAGGTCCGCGACGACGTGGCCCAGATCCTGCGCGACCGCGGGGTGGGGGTGGCCCTGATCACCCACGACCAGGAGGAGGCCCTCTCGCTCGGCGACCGGGTCGCCGTGCTCCGGGCGGGCCGGATCGTGCAGGTGGGGACGCCGCGGGACGTCTACACGGCACCGGCGGATGCCTGGACCGCCCGCTTCCTCGGCGAAGCCCTCATCCTCCCCGCCGAGGCCCACGGCGACCGCGCGATGAGCGGACTCGGGGACATCGCCCTGTCGGCACCCGCCCGGGGCGCCGTGTCGATCGTCCTCCGCCCCGAGCAGATCCGACTGCACGCCGCTGACGGCCACGCCGGCTCGGGCGAGGTGACCCGCATCCGCTATTTCGGCCACGACGCACTGGTCGACCTGCGCCTGGACGCCGGCACGGATCTCACCGTGCGCGTGGGTCCTGACATCGACGTCGCGCCGGGCGAGCGGGCCGCCGTCTCGGTGCGGGGAGCCGCGGCCCCCCTCCCGCCCGAGTGAGCGGCGCAGCCGGCGGGATCGGGTGTCGCGTGCGGTGCGCGCGCGGGGTCCGGGTTAGCCTCGAACGGTGACCCCGGAACTCGCCGCCCGTATCGTCGCGGACTCCCGCGATCGGGTCGCGTGGGTCCGCGCGCGCTCGCGCGGGATCACCGCGACGGATGTCGCCTCCCTCACCTCCGAGCGGTCGATCGCACGCGCCGCCGACGCCAAGCTCCTCGGCTCCGGCTTCTCGGGCAACGCCTACACCGCGCACGGCCGGGCGCGCGAGCCCGAGATCGCCGCGTGGGTGGCGGCGACGCACGGCATCCAGCCCTCCTCGGCGCTGTTCCACGCCGTCGTCGAGAAGCGTCACCTCGCCACGCCGGACGGTGTCGGGCTCGACGCCCGCGGACGCGTGGTGCTCGCCGAGATCAAGACGACGAACAAGTCCTGGCGGTCCATCCCCCGGACGTACCTCCGCCAGGTGTGGTGGCAGCAGCACGTGCTCGGCGCCGAGCGGACCCTCGTCGCGTGGGAGCAGCACGACGGGTTCGTCCCGATCGACGACGAACCCCGATGCGCGTGGGTCGACCGCGATGACGCGGAAATCGCCGGGCTGGTGCGCCTGGCCACCGCGCTCATCGACGAGCTCTACCACCGGACGACGCACGGCCGGAGCGCCGTCGCGGCGAACGCCGCCGCCGCGGAGCGCCGACGCGTCGCGCGCGAGCCGTACCGCGCCCTCGCCCTCGCCGACTGACCCGTTCGGGAATAGTTGACGTGGATCAAGCATTTCCTTATTGTTGACTCAGATCAACAGTTGACCCAGATCAACGAAGGATGCCGTGACCACCTCTTCCGCCCCCGCCACCCCGTCCGTCCTCCGGCCGCTGTCCGGCCTTCTGCTGGGCATGTTCGTGTCGATGCTCGCCTCGACGGTGGTCTCCACCTCGCTCCCGGTGATCCTCCACGATCTGGGCGGCGACCAGTCGGCCTTCACGTGGGTGGTCACCGCGACGCTCCTGACCACGGCGATCTCGACGCCGATCTGGGGGAAGCTCGCCGACCTGTTCCCCCGGAAGCTCCTCATCCAGATCGCCATCGTGATCTTCGTCCTCGCCACGGCCGCGGCGGGCTTCTCGCAGACCCCGGAGATGCTCATCGCGTTCCGCGCCGTGCAGGGGATCGGCGCGGGGGGCCTCGCCGCCCTCAGCCAGGTGATCATGGCCGACATCATCAGCCCACGCGAGCGCGGGCGCTACATGGGCCTCTTCGGCGCCGTGATGGCCGTCGCCACCGTCGGCGGCCCTCTCCTCGGCGGCGTCATCACCGACACGCTGGGGTGGCGGTGGAACTTCTTCGTGGCCCTCCCCTTCGCCCTGGCGGCCCTCGTCATCCAGCAGCGCACCCTCCACCTTCCGAGCCAGCCCGCCCGGCGCGTCCGCATCGACTACCTGGGCATCGTCCTGCTCTCCACGGCGGTCTCGCTCCTCCTCGTGTGGATCACCGGCGCCGGCTCCACCTTCGACTGGTGGAGCGTTGAGACGCTGCTGATGGCGGGAGGGGCGGTCGTCGCCGGCATCCTCTTTGTCCTTGTCGAACTGCGCGCCCGCGAGCCGCTCGTCCCGCTGGACCTCTTCCGCGACCGCACCTTCACGCTCGCGACCGTCGCCTCGATCTCGACCGGCATCGCGATGTTCGGCACCTCGGTGTTCCTCAGCCAGTACATGCAGATGGCACGCGGGGCCACCCCCACTGAGGCCGGGCTCATGACCATCCCGATGATCGCCGGACTCCTGGTCGCCTCGGTCGTCGTCGGCGCCCTCATCAGCCGGTTCGGGCGGTGGAAGCCGTACCTGGTCGCCGGCTCGCTCCTCCTCACCGTCGGGAGCTTCGCCCTGTCGACCATCGAGTACGACACGAACTTCGCACTGGTGTCGCTGTACATGGTGCTGCTCGGCGCCGGTGTCGGCATGACGATGCAGAACCTCGTCCTCATCGTCCAGAACACCGCCGACCCGCGGCGCATGGGGGTCGCCAGCTCCGGCGTGACCTTCTTCCGGAGCCTCGGCGGGACCGTGGGCGTCTCTGTGATGGGCGCCGCGCTCGCGAGCTCGGCCACGGGCCTGCTCGCCGACCGCCGGTCGGACCTCGCGAGCGCGATCGAAGGGCTCGGTGCGCACGGCGCGGAGGTGGCGGCGCAGCTGCAGTCCGGCACGATCCCCCAGGTCTCCGCGCTCCCCGAGAGCGTCCGCGTGATCATCGAGGACGTCTACGCCCAGGCGATCTCGCACTCGTTCCTGCTGGCCGTGCCGGTCGCGGTCCTGGCCGTCCTCGCGATCGCGTTCCTGCCGAACGTGCCGCTGAACCGCATGACCACCCGCGAACGCGCACACGCGCTCGAAGCGGACCTGGCCACCGTCAGCGTCGACACGGGCGTCGTCCCCGCGGCACCGCGCGCGGGCGGACGCACCGCCGAGTAGGGTCGAACGCGATGAGCGACCACGACACCGCCGCCGACCGGGCCGACGCCGTCCGGGCGCTCGAGGCGGAGTTCGGCGAGTTGATCGGGCGCTTCCGTCGGATCATCGCGGAGAACGCCGACCGGGTCTCGCCGGGGCTCCTCCCGGGGCCGTACAAGGTCTTCACCACGATCGTGCGGCGGGGCCCTCTGACACTCTCGGCCCTCGCGGAGATCCTTCTGGCGGACAAGGGGCAGATCAGCCGCACCGTGCGGGAGCTCGAATCGCTCGCGCTGATCCAGCGGACGCCCGATCCGAACGACGGCCGGTCGCACCTCCTCTCCCCGACCCCCGAAGGGCTCGAGCGCCTCGCCGCCGCGCGCGCCCCGCAGGAAGGTCTCCTCGTCGACGCGCTGGCGGAATGGTCGGTGGACGACATCCGCTCGCTCGCCCGGTTGCTGCACGCCCTGACCACCGGCAGCACCCCGGGCGGAGACCCTTCTCCCCGCGGTAGCACCGACGTAACACGGGCGAGACAATCGGACGCTTGACTGGGTCCTCCACACACCCCTCGACACGCGTGCTGCCGACGACGACAGACACCGGAAGGAGCGACCGATGAGATTCCGGCCGCTGCGCTCAGGCTCCACCCCGATCGCACACCCCGCCCCTTCGTCCGACCCGTCGGTCGAGGTCCCCGCGACCATGCGCGCGACGGCCATGACGGCCGCGGGAGAACCCTCCACGCTCCAGACGATCGACGTCCCCACACCGAGCCCGGTCCTGAGCGAAGTTCTCGTCCGCGTGGTCGCGGCCGGCGTGAACCCCATCGACGCGAAGACCCGGCGGGGCGCCGGGGTGTCGGGGGCGATCGCCACGCTCCCCGGCGTCCTGGGCTTCGACTTCAGCGGCATCGTCGTGCGCGCGCCCTACGAGGCGCACCCCTTTCCTCCAGGCACGCCCGTCTACGGCATGGCCTCCTTCCCCCGCACCGGCGGCTCCTACGCCGAGTACGTCGTCGCCCCCACCCTCTCGGTCGCGCGCAAGCCCGCGTCGCTGTCGCACGTCGAGGCGGCCGGTGTGCCGCTGGCGGCCCTGACCGCGTGGGGGCTGGTCGTGGAGACCGCGCACGCGCACGAGGGCCAGCGGATCCTCATCCACGCGGGGAGCGGCGGCGTGGGGCACTTCGCCGTCCAGCTGGCGGCGTACTTCGGCGCCCACGTGACGGCGACCAGCTCGGGACGCAACGCTGCGTGGCTGCGCGAGCTCGGGGCCGCCACCGTCGTCGACTACACCACGACGCGCTTCGACGAGGTGATCGACGAGGTGGATGTCGTCATCGACCTCATCGGCAACGTGCACGACGACACCGGCACGCGGTCGCTCTCGGTCCTCCGACCGGGCGGTCTCTACGTCCTCGTGCCGACGGGGTCCTGGCCCGGATTCGCGGAGGCCGCGGCATCCGCCGGTGTGCGCTCGACGTCCTACAAGGTCATCCCCGACGGCGGCGCGCTGGCGACGATCGGACGCCTGCTCGACTCCGGCTCGATCCAGGTCTACATCGACCAGGTCGTCGATCTCGACGACGCCGCGCGCGCGCACGCCCTGATCGAGGAGGGGCACACCCGCGGCAAGGTGGTGCTGCGCGTCAGCGACGACTGACCGCGTCCGGCGACGGCGGGTCCAGCGCACGGCGGGCCTCGCCGATGATCTCCTCCGCCACCGCGTCCAGCAGCGGCGAACGCAGGTTCCACTGCTGCCAGTACAGCGGCACCTCGACATCCTCGCCGCCGAGCGCGACGAGGTCGCCCCGGGCGAGGGCGTCGTCGGCCTGGAAGGTCGGGAGGAGCGCCCACCCCAGCCCGAGCAGGACCGCGGTGGCGAAGTCGTGCGACGCGGGCACGAGGTGGCGCGGCGGCGCCGACACCACGCCGTGGGAACGCAGCCACGTCCGCTGCAGCTCGTCGCGTCGATCGAAGTCCACGACCGGTGCACGCTCGAGGGCGCCGGCATCCGCTCCCTCCGGCAGCCACCGCGCCGCGTACGACGGGGCCGCCACGGCGCGGTAGCGCATCGAACCGAGCGCGGTGACGCGGCATCCGGCGACCGGGCGTCGCTGCGAGGTCACCGCGCCCAGCACCGCACCGGTCTCCAGGAGCCCCGCCGTGAAGTCCTGGTCGTCGCGATGGATCTCGAACACCACGCCGTGCCGCTCGGTCAGCCGCGCGAGGGGCGGCAGGAACCACGTCGCCAGCGAGTCGGCGTTGACGGCGAGGGCGACGGACGCCGTCTCGTCCGCGCCGATGCCGAGCGCCGCGCGTGCGTCGGTCTCGAGCTGTGCGGCCTGTCGTGCCAAGCGCACGATCGCCTCCCCCGCCGCGGTCGCCCGCACGGGCTTGGACCGGACGAGGAGGACTTGCCCCACGAGGTCTTCGAGCGTACGCACGCGCTGGCTGACGGCGGACGGAGTGATGTGCAGCCGCGCGGCGGCGGCATCGAAGGTCCCCTCCGCGACCACGAGCGCCACGGTCTCGGCGAGATCGAAGGGGATCCTCATAAGCAGAGCTTACGCAGATGCAGATTCCTGAACTGGGCTTATCTCGCGGCAATCCCTACCGTAAAAGGGTGCTTCCCGTCCTCCTCGCCGGTTTCGGCCTCGGCCTCTCCCTCATCATCGCCATCGGCGCGCAGAACCTCTTCGTGCTGCGGCAGGGGCTCCGTCGCGAACACGTTCTCGCGGTGGCGACCGTGTGCGCCCTGTCGGACGCGGCGCTCATCGCCCTCGGCGTGTCCGGCGCGGGCCTCGCGCTGACCGCGCTTCCGGGGCTGATCGACGGGGTCCGGTGGGCGGGAGCGGCTTTCCTCACCGCCTACGGCATCCTCGCGCTCCGACGGGCGTGGCGGCCGGCCGCGGTGCTGCGCGTCGAGGAGGACGCTCCGGACGACCGCGGGACGCCGGCATCCGTCGCCGTCGGGGTCTCCACGCGGGCGCGCCTCGCACCCGTCCTCGCCACCTGCCTCGCCCTGACGTGGCTGAACCCCCACGTGTACCTCGACACCGTCTTCCTGCTGGGCTCGGTCGCCGCCACCCACGGCGAATCGCGGTGGACGTTCGCCGCCGGCGCGATGGTCGCGAGCGTGGTGTGGTTCTTCGCGCTGGGCTTCGGCGCACGCTACCTCGGGCGGTGGCTCGCGACGCCACGCGCCTGGCGGATCCTCGATCTTGCCATCGGTGTGGTCATGATCGCCCTCGCGGTCAGCCTCGTGCTCCCGCTCGCGTGATCGTCCACCCCACGACGGACGACGAGGGCCCCACCCTTTCGGATGAGGCCCTCGTGACGCGTACGCGAGATCAGATTGCGTTGACGTCCAGCGGGATGCCGGGGCCGAACGTGGTCGACACCGCACCCTTCTGGATGTAACGGCCCTTCGAGCTCGACGGCTTCAGACGCACGATCTCCTCGAGCGCGGCCGAGAGGTTCTCGTCCAGCTGCTCGGTCGAGAAGGACGCCTTGCCCACGACGAAGTGGACGTTGGCGTGCTTGTCGACGCGGAACTCGATCTTTCCGCCCTTGATCTCCTCGACGGCCTTGGCCGGGTTCGGAGTCACGGTGCCGGTCTTGGGGTTGGGCATGAGGCCGCGGGGACCCAGCACCTTGCCCAGGCGACCGACCTGGCCCATGAGCTCCGGGGTGGAGACGGCGGCGTCGAACGAGGTGTACCCGCCGGCGACCTTCTCGATGAGCTCGGCGCCGCCGACCTCGTCCGCTCCGGCCGCGATGGCGGCCTCGGCCGCGGGGCCGGTGGCGAAGACGATGACGCGAGCGGTCTTACCGGTGCCGTGGGGCAGGATGACGGTGCCGCGCACCATCTGGTCCGCCTTGCGGGGGTCGACCGAGAGCTTGAGGGCGACCTCGACGGTGGAGTCGAACTTCGCCGAACCGGTCTCCTTCGCGAGGGCGACGGCCTCGGTCGGGGTGTAGAACTTGTCCGCCTCGATCTTGGCGGCAGCGGCCTGGTAGGCCTTGGACTTGGTAGCCATGTTTCCTATCCCCCTCAGTCCTCGACCGTGATGCCCATGGAGCGGGCGGTTCCGGCGATGATCTTCGAGGCAGCGTCGATGTCGTTCGCGTTCAGGTCGGGCTGCTTGGCCTCGGCGATCTCGCGGACCTGGTCCTTGGTGAGCTTGCCGACCTTGACGGTGTGCGGCGTGGAGGAGCCCTTCTGGAGGCCGGCGGCCTTCTTGATGAGCTCGGCGGCCGGGGGCGTCTTCAGGATGAACGTGAAGCTGCGGTCCTCGTAGACGGTGATCTCCACGGGGATGACGTTGCCGCGCTGCGACTCGGTCGCGGCGTTGTACGCCTTGCAGAACTCCATGATGTTGACGCCGTGCTGACCGAGCGCGGGGCCGATCGGCGGCGCCGGGTTGGCGGCGCCGGCGTTGATCTGGAGCTTGATCAGGCCGGTCACCTTCTTCTTGGGTGCCATATCCTTTTCCTTTCCTCGAACCGGGTGCCGCGGCATCCGGTTCTCCCGCCTCTCGGGCCGTTCCCGAGCGCGGTGCGTTGCGCGCAGAGCGCAAACCACCCAAGAATACCGCATCCGTCGCCCTCACCCACACTCGATTCCCCGGGCACGATGACGGACATGCGCACGATGACGGATGCCGCGGCCCCGAGTGGTCCGTGATCGTGCGCATGTCCGTCATCGTGCGCGGTGGAGTCCCTGCGCGACGGCGCGCACGATCACGTCGTGCACCTCGCTCCAGCGGGTCATGATCTGCACGTAGTCGATGCGGATGACGTGGTACCCCAGGAGCTTCAGCCGAGCGTCATGGGCGATGTCGCTCCGCCGCTGCGCCCCGACGTGGTGACCGCCGTCGACCTGGAGGACCAGGCGATCGCCGATGACGAAGTCGACCGCGTGCCCCGCGAGCCACACCTGCTGGCGGATGGGCAGGCGGAGGAACCGCAGGCGCACGGGGATGACGGTCTCCAGGCCCGAGTCGGAGTGCAGCGAGCACTCCTCGAGCAAAGCGCGGGCCAGCGGCGCCAATGGCAGAAGCCGGAGCGACTCCCGCACCACGAGGCCCTGCCGGAGCGCCGACTCCCAGACGGCGCGGGCCTGCTCATGCGGTCGACAGCGCGCGACGACCGCCAAGACGTTCTCGACCGGGTCGACGAGGACGTCCGGATGCCGCGGCACGAGCGGGCGCGCCCAGTGCACCCGGGTCGCGTCGCTCACCTCCCCGATGTGCCGCTTCGGCGGCGCCGCCACGTGAACGCAACCGTCGCCCTGCACCCAGAGCCCGAGACGCTCGGCCTGCGTGAGGCAGGAGAGCACGACGCCCGCCCGCGCCGCGGCGACGAGCAGCGGGTCGGCACCCGGCAGCGCGACCCACCCGTCGCGCGGACGCGTCAGCATGTGCGTGGCGAGCCGTCGCTCGATCGCGCGACGCGACCACCCGCGGGACCGGAGCGCGGACACGCGCACGACACCACCGGCCTGGGATACGGCATCCGTCAGCTCATCCATCCCCGCGAGCCTCGCCGACGAGGGCGCCCCGCGACCGCGTCGCCCCCCGTTCTGGGGACAGCACCCGGTGCATCCGCGCCTGGGGAGGAGGCGCGCCCCGCGCAAGAGTGCGGACATGTGCACAATGACGGACACCTCGCGGGCCCGGCATCCGTCATCGTGCACATCTCCGCGAACGTGAACGGATGCCGCGGCACAGCGAAAGCGCCCCGTCGGGAGACGAGGCGCTTTCGCGAGAGGGTTGCTCTTACAGCTTCGTGACCTGGTCGAACGACAGCTCGACGGGGGTCTCGCGCTCGAACAGGGAGACGAGGACCGTGAGCTTGCCGCTCTCGGGCTTGATCTCGCTGATCGTTCCGGGAAGCCCCGCGAACGAGCCCTCCTTGATGGTGATCGTCTCGCCGACCTCGAAGTCGACCTCGGCGGGCAGCACGCGCGCGGCGGCCTGCTGGCCCTGCTTGGCCGCAGCGCCCTTGGCGGGAGCGACATCCTTGACCTCGACGAGGGACTTCAGCATCGTGAAGGCCTCCTCGAAGCGGAGGGGGGTCGGGTTGTGGGCATTGCCGACGAAGCCGGTGACGCCGGGCGTGTGACGCACGACCGACCAGGTGTCCTCATTCAGCTCCATGCGCACGAGCACGTAGCCGGGGATCCGGACGCGCGTGACCATCTTGCGCTGTCCGTTCTTGATCTCGACGACGTCCTCCATGGGGACCTCGATCTGGTAGATGTCTTCCTCGACCTCGAGCGTGGACTTGCGCTGCTCGATGTTGGCCTTCACCTTGCGCTCGAAGCCGGCGTAGGAGTGGATGACGTACCACTTGCCCGGGAGGCTGCGCAGCTCGGTGCGGAACGCCTCGTAGGGGTCCTCGTCCTCGTCGGATGCCTCGTCCTCGACGGATGCCGCGTCCTCGTCGTCGCCGTTCACGTCGGGCCCGTCGTACGGGGTGACGTCGTCAGCGTGCTCGG
Source organism: Microbacterium aurantiacum (assembly GCF_021654035.1). GTDB lineage: Bacteria > Actinomycetota > Actinomycetes > Actinomycetales > Microbacteriaceae > Microbacterium > Microbacterium aurantiacum. Next base: position 805,477 of record NZ_JAJPDW010000001.1, on the reverse strand, counting down.
CGGCGTACTCCTCCGCCTCTTCGGCGATCGAGTCGTTGAGGACCTCGGCCGCGGCCTCGGCCTCGGCGGCCTCGTCGATGTGCAGGGCGTCGTTCACGATGGCGTCGGCCTCCGGGTCGGCGATCTCGATGTCGTCGAGGTCGGTCGTGTCCTCTTCGGGCTGGTCCTCGACGATGTGGATGGCGACGTGCTCGGCGGGCGTCACCGCGAGCTCCTCGGCGGCCAGCTGGTTGCCCTCCTGCGCCTCGTCGTCCTCGGAGGACTGCTCGGCCGCGGTCGCCCAGTCGGCGTCGTCGACATATCGTTCCGTCACGTGCGTTCCATCTCCATCCGTCCGCGCGGGCGTCGCCGCCCCTCGCGTCGAGGCCCGCGAGATCGCGGGCGTGTGCGTGGGCTCAGGCGCCGCCGGGGATCCCGAACACGTACTGCGTGATCATCACGAACAGCACGTCGAGGCCGTAGACGATGGCCATCATCACCACGACGAAGCCGAGGACGACTCCGGTGTACTTCACCAGCTCCTTGCGGGTGGGCGTGACCACCTTGCGGAGCTCGGCGAAGACCTGACGGATGAACAGCGCGATCCGCGCGAACACGTTCAGCTTCTTCCCCTGGGAAGTGCTGCCGCCCGCGGGGACGAGCTCGCCGTTCGGGTCGTCCTGAACCATCGATGCCACCTGATTACCTTCCGTGTGTCAGCTTCCGCTGACGCGCAGGGCGGACAGGAATCGAACCTGCAACCTGCGGTTTTGGAGACCGCTGCTCTGCCAATTGAGCTACCGCCCTAGAGACCCGGAGGCCTCGGGCGAAGTCTTCATCCCCTCCGAAACCGCGGCGGGCACGGCGAAGATTGCAGACTTCTACTGCACGCACCAGTGTACGGCATGCCTCCGCGCCCGACGAACCGGCGGTCGACGCCCGTTCCGTCCGGCGCCGTTCAGTACTGCTGGATGCCGTAGCGGTCGGGTTCGGGTCCACGGTCGAACGCGCGCCCGGTCACCACCGTCGGCTCGACGCGGACGTAGGTGTACTTCAGCGTCGGGATCCAGGGCTTCAGCCCCATCCCGTCCGCGCGCTCGACGGACGCACTGTCATCGAGGGCCCGCGCGTGTCCGCGCACCACGACGCTCCACGCGTGCTCGTCCGTGTGATGGTCCACCTCGAACAGGACCTCGTCGTTGACGGTGAGCTCGAACAGCTTCGAGCCCTGCGCGGTGCGGAAGAGGATGCTTTCGCCGTCGACGACGTAGTTGACGGGGAAAATGTCCAGCACCTCCCCCACGCGCGTGACGAGCCGCCCGAGCTCCTCCGTGCGCAGCCGCTGCCAGCAGGCCTCGTCGTCGAGGACGGTCACGGGGCTGTATACGCCTTCCATGACCCCATCCTCCCGGCTCGACGGAGGATCCGCCAGGGACCTAGGGCCCGACTCGGACGGATGTCGCGAGCCGGGCCGATCCGTCAGCTCGCCGCGCGGATGAGCTTCTTGTTGACGAACTCGTCGGCGGCGAGGAGTCCCATCTCCCGCGAGGTGCCGGAGCGCTTGACGCCGCCGAAGGGCAGCGCCGGCTCGTCGGCGAGGACGAGGTTGATGTAGACCATGCCCGCGTCGATCCGGTCGGCGATGCGCGAGGCCTGATCGGCATCCGTCGTGAACACATAGGAGCCGAGACCGTAGCTGGTGTCGTTGGCGATCTGCACCGCCTCCTCCTCCGAGGACACACGGTAGACGACGCCCACGGGGCCGAAGAGCTCCTCGCGGTACACGTCCATGTCGGGGGTGACGTCGGTGAGGACGGTCCCCGGGTAGTACGCCTGGTCGCGGGTGCCGCCGGTCACGAGCCGCGCACCCTGCGCCACGGCGCGGTCGACCTGCTCGGCGAGGCGCTCGGCGGCGGCGAGCGAGGAGAGCGGCCCGAGCACCGTGTCTTCGGCGAACGGGTCGCCCACCTGCGCGCCGGACATCGCCGCGGTGAACTTCTCGAGGAACGCCTCGTACAGCTCGTCGATGACGATGAAGCGCTTGGCGGCGTTGCAGGACTGACCGTTGTTGTCCAGGCGCGCGTCCACGGCCGCCTGCACCGTGGCGTCGAGGTCGTCGGTGGACAGGAGGATGAAGGGGTCGGATCCGCCGAGCTCCAGCGCCACCTTCTTCAGGTTCCGCCCGGCGATCTCGGCGACCGCCGACCCCGCCCGCTCGGAGCCGGTCACGGAGACGCCCTGGACGCGACGGTCGGCGATGACGGTCGCGGCCTGCTCGTTGGTGGCGTAGAGGTTGATGTAGACGCCCTCGAGACCGGCATCCTCGTAGATCTTCTGGATCGCGGCGGAGGACTCCGGGCACTGCGGCGCGTGCTTGAGCAGGATCGTGTTGCCGATCATGATGTTCGGCGCGGCGAAGCGGGCGACCTGGTAGTACGGGAAGTTCCACGGCATGATGCCGAGCAGCACCCCGAGCGGCGACCGCCGGATGAACGCCGGGCCCTCGCCCTCGATCTCGAGCGGCTGGTCGCCGGTGATCTTCTCCGCCTGGTCGGCGTAGTACTCGGTGATGTCGGCGGCGAAGTCGACCTCGCCCTCCGCGGCGGCCAGCGGCTTGCCCATCTCGCGCACGATGATGGCGGAGAGCTCGTCGCGCCGCTCGCGGTGGAGCTCGGCGACGCGGCGGAGGCGCTCGGCGCGCTCGGCGACGGGGACGTCGCGCCACTGCCGGTACGCACTGTCGGCGGTCGCGATCGCCGTCTCCAGCTCGGCGTCGCTGATGGTCGGATAGGTGGCCAGGGTCTCGCCCGTGGCGGGGTTGACGACGGCGTAGTCACTCATGTTGTTCTCTCCGATCGTTTGGGTACAGTCTGCCGTCACCGGCGCGTGCGGCGCAGGCTCGCGGGGGCGTCCATCGACAGGGTCTCGCCGCGGAAGAACGCCGGGCGCTTGATCGACTGCCAGATCATGATGACCACGCCGAGCAGGATCACGGTGACGCCGAGGATGAACACCAGGCCGACACCGGCGATGTTCGATCCGCTGCCGTAGTCGGGGTCCATCGAGTCGACGAGGGTCTGCACGAACAGCACCAGCAGGATGACGCCGCCCACGAGCGGCAGAAGCATCGTGAAGAAGAACCCGCGCACCGAGTCGAACCACTGCTTGCGGAAATACCAGACGCACGCGAACGCGGTGATGCCGTAGTAGAAGCAGATCATCATGCCGAGCGCGGTGATGGTGTCCCACAGCACGTTCTCGCTGATGAAGCGCATCACGGCGTAGAACCCGGAGGCGACGATCGCCGAGACGATGGTCGCGTAGCCGGGCGTGAAGAAGCGGGGGCTGACCCGGGCGAAGGATGCCGGGAGGGCGCCGTAGTGCCCCATCGACAGGAGGGTCCGCGCGGGCGAGACGAAGGTGGACTGCAGCGACGACGCCGAGGACGTCAGCACCGCGAGCGACACCAGGAACGCCAGCGGCCCGAGCACCTGTCCGGAGAGCGCGAAGAAGACGTTGCTCTGGATGTCTTCGTTCCCGAGCCCGTACTCGCCCGTCCCGACGCCGGCGAACATGATGAGCGAGACGGCGAGCAGCAGGTAGAGCGAGACGATGATGAGGACGGTGAGGGTCGCCGCGCGCCCCGGGGTCTTCTCCGGGTCCTTCGTCTCCTCGTTCATCGTGAGGGTGACGTCCCAGCCCCAGAAGATGAAGATCGACAGCGAGAGCCCCGCCACGATCGCCGAGAAGTCGCCGACGGCGAAGGGGTTGAACCACGAGAAGTCGAAGGGCGTGGCGTCGAAGGCGTTGCCGGTGAGCATCTCCACGATCGCGGCGATCGCGAAGACGAGGAGCACCAGCACCTGGAAGCCGACCAGGAAGTACTGCAGCTTCTGCGTGGTCTGCATGTCGCGGTACGACACCAGCGTCGCACCGAGGACGAAGAGGAGGCAGACGGCGACGTTGATGAACGGGTTGAAGGCCAGCTCGGCGATCCCCGGTTGCCCCGTGATCTGGGCGATGAGGAGGAAGAGGAACTCCACCGCGATGCCGGCGAGGTTCGACAGCACGAGGATCGTCGCGGCGATGAGGCCCCAGCCGGCCATCCAGCCGACCCACGGACCGAAGGCGCGCGCGCCCCAGGTGAACGACGTGCCGGCATCCGGCATGGCGCGGTTGAGCTCTCGGTAGCCGAAGGCGACCAGGAGCATCGGGATGAACCCGAGCAGGATGATGCCGGGGACCTGCACGCCGACGGCCGAGACCGTGGGGCCGAGCGCCGCGGTGAGGGTGTAGGCCGGGGCGATGCAGGAGATGCCGATGACGACGGCGCCGATGAGGCCGACGGTGCCGGCGCCGAGGCCCTTGCTCGACAGTCCGCCGGTCGGGGCGGCCTCGCCCGCCAGCGGCTTTTCGGGTGCGCTCACTTCTGGCCCTCTTCCTTGCGCGTGCGGGGCACGACCATCATGGGGACGGGGAGTTCATGGAGCATCTTCGCCGCGGTCGACCCGAGGAACAGGCGCTTGGGCTGTGCGAGCCGGCTCGAGCCGACCAGGACCATCTCGCCCGGCTCCCACTCGAGGTGGGAGACGGCGTCCTCGATGCTCTCCCCGCGGGCGACGACGACCTCGCTCGCGCTGTCGGCGCTGAGGGCCGCCTGCGCGGTCTGGAGGACCTGATCGGCATGGGCGGCGCCGGCGATGCGGATGACGCCCGTGTCGACGGATGCCGGAAGGTCGACGGTCACGAGCGAGAGGAGTCGCACCGATGCGCCGGTGGCGGCGGCGAGGGTCGCCGCTTCGTCGATGAGCGCATCGGCCCCCGGACGGGTGCCGATCGCGACCGTCAGACGCGGGAGCCCGGCATCCGCCGGGGCCTTGCGCGCGCCCTTCGGCACGAGGATGACGGGGATGTCGGAGACGTGCAGCAACTCGTTCGTCGTCGTGCCGAGGCGGTGCCGTCCGCGGCGTCCGCCGTCGGCGGCGCCGACGACGATGTGCGTGGCCGACAGCTCCTCCGCGGTCTCCAGGAGCCCCTCGCCGAAGGACTCGGCGTAGCGGACGTGCTCGGCGTGCTCCACTGTGTCCGGGACCGCGGATGCCGCCTCGGCCAGCCACTCCCGCGCCTGGCCCTCGAGGTACCGGTCGTACGCGGCGTTCGGCGGGGTGATGACGCTCCGCCCCTCCGCCGGCAGGATCTGCACGAGGTGGAGGTCGGCTCCGGATGCCGCGGCGAACCGCGACGCGAAGGCGACGGCATCCTTCCCGGCCTTGGTCGCGGTGTAGCCGACGACCAGGCGCAGCCGCCCGGTCACCGGCGGGCCTCGTCGAGGATGTTCTGCGCGACCAGGCGTCCCATGCGGATCGCCCCGTCGACGTGCTGATACCCGGCGCCTGCCATGTCGCTGCAGGCGAAGTGGATCGGGCCCACGGGGGTGCGCAGGTCCGCGCCGTACCGGGTGAGACCGCCGAGGTCGAAGCTGGCTGCGTACGCGCCGCGGGTCCACTCCTCCGCACCCCAGTCGCTCTCGTAGTAGACGAGCGGGTCCTTCGCCTCGGGGCCGAAGTAGTTCGCCAACGACGCGAGGATGCGCTCCTTGCGCTCTTCGGCGGACACGCGGAAGAGGTCGTCGGCGTTGCGGTCGGAGACGAATCCCACGAGGGTGCCGCGCTCGTCGCCGTGGTTGGTGTTGTCGTACGCCTCGTGCGACAGCTCGTACGGGCTGAACGCGGTGCCCGACAGGCCCTTGTCGCGCCAGAACGGACGGTCGTAGACGGCGTGGACCTTGATGACGAAGCCCATCGAGATGTGCTGGTGCAGCTGCTGCTTGAGGCGCGGCAGAGGCGGATCGAACTCGATCCACGGGTACAGGATCGGCGCGTGGGCGAGGATGACGTACCGCGCGCGGACGACCATGCCGTTGTCGGTCACGATCGTGACGCCGTCGCCGGCGGTCTTGACCTCGGTGACCGGCTGCTCGAGGAAGACGTCATCGCCGAGGCGCTCGGCGAGGAGGAGCGGCACCTGCTGGAGTCCGCCCACCACGCGCTCGTCGAGGATGTAGTCGGCGTCGACGAGGTGCGAGAAGCTCCCCGCGCTCGCGGCCATCAGCAGGGCCTGCAGAGCCGAGAAGGCGTAGGCGGGCTTGGTGAGCATGGCCCCCGCGATGAAGAGGGCGATGTTGTCGCGCGCCTCCTGGTCGTCGGTCTCCTGCTCCAGCCACGCCTCGAACGAGATGCGGTCGAGCTCCTCGGCATCCGGGCGGTCCCACGGACGGTCCGGATCGGTCTCGGCGACCATCGCGTCGAGCTTGTCGATCAGGCGGACGAGCTCCTTCTCGGTCTCGGGCTTGACCGGGAAGATCTCCCCGGTGAACAGCGTCCGCTCCCCGGCGGCGTTGATGTAGACCGACTCGCCCTCGCGGTAGCGGGAGTAGGTCTCGAGTCCGAGCTCCGCGATCGTCTCTTTCAGCGCCTCCTGGTCGGGCGAGACCCATTGGCCGCCGATCTCGAGCATGGCGCCGTCGATGACGTCGGTCCACAGCCGCCCGCCGACCCGCTCGCGGGCCTCCAGCACCGCCACCGACAGCCCTGCTTTGCGCAGTTCGTGGGCGGCGGTGAGGCCGGCGGCTCCGGCGCCGACGATCACGACGTCGCGCGTCACCTCGTTCATGTGCGTCTCCTCAGCTCTCCCGCGGGTGCGGGGGTCGATCGTGCGGAGACGGATGCTCTCGCCACGATGCGGGGCCAGTGGGTGGTGAAGGGAAGGCGCCGCTCAGTGGGCGGCGAGGGCGGCGGCGATGACGTCCAGGCCCTCGTGGAGCAGGTCGTCGGAGATGCTCAGCGGCGGGAGGAAACGGATCACGTTGCCGTAGGTGCCGCAGGTGAGCACGATCACGCCCTGCGCGATGCAGGCCTTCGCGATCGCGGAGGTGAGGGTGCCGTCGGGGTCTCCAGTCGAGGGCACGACGAACTCGACCGCGATCATGGCACCGCGTCCGCGGATGTCGCCGATGCGCGGGTCCGAGGCCTGCAGGTCGCGCAGGCGTCCGGTCAGGAGGGTCTCGATCTCCCGCGCGCGGGAGGGCAGGTCCTCGCTCTCGAACACCTCGATGGCGGCGAGCGCCGCGGCGCAGGCGATGGGGTTCCCGCCGTAGGTGCCGCCGAGGCCGCCGGCGTGCGCGGCATCCATGATGTCCGCGCGACCGGTGACGGCCGCGAGCGGGAGGCCCGCGGCGATGCCCTTCGCGGTCGTGATCAGGTCGGGGACGATGCCGAACAGCTCGGAGGCGAACATCGCGCCGGTGCGACCGAAGCCGGTCTGGATCTCGTCGGCGATGAAGACGACGTCGTTGCTGCGGCACCAGCGCAGGAGGTGCTCCAGGAATCCGTCGGCGGGGACGATGAACCCGCCCTCGCCCTGGATGGGCTCGATGATGACGGCGGCGAGGTTCTCGGCGCCGACCTGCTTCTCGATGACCGAGATGGCCTTGCGCGCGGCATCCGCGCCGCTGAGTCCGCCGTCGCGGAACGGGTACGACATCGGCGCGCGGTAGACCTCGGAGGCGAACGGGCCGAAGCCGCTCTTGTAGGGCATCGACTTCGCCGTCAGGGCCATCGTGAGGTTCGTGCGCCCGTGGTAGCCGTGGTCGAACGCGACGACGGCCTGCTTCTTGGTGAATTTGCGCGCGATTTTGATCGCGTTCTCGACCGCTTCGGCGCCGGAGTTGAACAGCGCCGACTTCTTCTCGTGGTCGCCCGGGGTCACCCGGTTCAGCGCTTCCGCGACCGCGACGTAGGACTCGTACGGCGAGACCATGAAGCACGTGTGCGTGAACTGCGCCACCTGCGCGGTGACGGCCTCGACGACGCGGGGGTGGGCGTTCCCGACGGTGGTGACGGCGATACCGGACCCGAGGTCGATGAGGGAGTTGCCGTCGGCATCGACGACGACTCCGCCGCCGGCGGCGACGGCCTCGATCGGCGCAGTGTGGCCGACACCGGCCGCGACGGCGGCCGCCTTCCGCGCGAGGAGCTCCTGGGAGCGGGGGCCGGGGATCTCGGTGACGAGGCGGCGTTCCTGGGGCAGAGTGGGCCCGCCCACCGGGGCGGCAACGGTGTCGATCGCGGTCATGTCGGCGAGCGTACGGGGGCGGGCGCACGGCGCACACCTGACCGGCTGTACATTTTTCCCAACCCGATGTACAACCCGTACACCCCAACGTGACTCGCGGAGGATCATGACCACGGATGCCGACGTCCCGACCCTCCGCGCCCTGCTGAGTCGGCCCGACCTCCAGCTGCGTCTCGCCGGCGATGCCCGCGACGACGCCCTGGACCGGCCTGTCCGGTGGGTCCACAGCTCCGACCTTGCGGATCCGACCCCCTTCCTCTCCGAGGGCCTCGTGCTGCTGACCACCGGCACCCAGTTCGACGGTGCGGGCGAGGAGCGCGGACCGTACCGCGACTACGTCCAGCGGCTGTCGGCGCGCGGCGTGGTGGGCCTCGGCTTCGGCACGGAGGTCGTCCGGCACGGCATCCCTCCCGCGCTGGAGGAGGCGTGCGCGGCCGCGGGGATGCCGCTGTTCGAGGTGCCGTACCGCACCCCGTTCATCGCCGTGGCCCGCGCCAACGCCGAGGCCATCGCGGCCCAGGCCTACGCCCGCCGCAGCTGGGCCCTCGCCGCGCAGCGCGCGATCGCCCTCGCGGCCCTTCGCCCCGACGGCCTGGGGGCGACCGTCTCCGAGCTCGCCCGGCAGCTGGACACGTGGGTGGGCATGTTCGACGCCGCCGGCGAGCTCGTCCGCGAGCATCCGACCGGAGGGCTGGAGGCCGCGACCGCCGCCGCCCTGCACGACGAGGTCGGCGGGGTGCTCCGCCGCGGGGCGCGCGCGGGCTCCGCCCTCCGGATCGGCGACGGGCCGTTCTCACTGCAGACCCTCGGCCGCGGCGGACACCTCCGCGGCGTCATCGCGATCGCCGCCGGCGACCTCGACCAGGAGGGACGGGGCGTCGTCACCGCCGTCATCGCGATGGCCGGCCTCGCCCTGGAACAGCAGCAGGGACTCAGCCGGGCACGGAACGCGCTGCGTGCGGGCCTCATCCAGTCTCTCCTCTCCGGTGATCCCTCCCTCGCGCGGAGGATCGCGCGCGAGATGTGGGGGGCCCTCCCCACGGCGCCTGTCGAGGTCGCCGTCACCGAGGCCCTGGCGGGCGAGGGAACGCGGACGACGGCGAGCGCCCGCGCCCGTCTGGACGCGATCACCGAGCTCCTCGAGCTGCGCGGCGACGAACGACGCGGCACGCTCTTCTTCGGTCGCGTCGAGGGGGCGCTCGTCCTTGTCGTCCACGCCGGCGAGCGCGCGGTGATCGACGAGATCGCCGAGCGGTTCGAGATCCGGGTGGGCGTCTCCGAACCGGCCGGCTACGACGGCATCCGCGCGGCCCTCGACCAGGCGCGGGTCGCGCGGGACCGGGGCACGGCATCCGTCACCGCATTCGCCGACATCGGCCGGGCGGGCGTGCTCTCCGCGCTCTCCGCGGATGCGCGGGCCCTCGCCGACGCTCAGCTGCGGCCCCTCGTCGACAACGACCGGACGCAGGGCACGGCTCTGCTGGCGACCCTCCGCGCCTGGCTCGATGCGGACTGCTCGCACGAGGCGTGCGCCCGGGCCCTCGGCGTGCACCGCCACACGGTGCGGACTCGTCTCGCGCACATCGAGCGCGTGCTCGGACTCGATCTCGGATCGTTCCCCGTGCGGGCGGAGCTCTACGCAGCGTTGCGCGCGGCGGAGGGCTGAGGACATGATGACCGCATGAGCAGCGCGACGGAGATCGGCGACGTTCCGAACGGCGACGTGTCGTGGTGGTGGCGCTCGGTCGGCGGAGTCCCCGCGCCGAGACCCGCCCTGCCGGGGGACATCGACGTGGATGTCGCCGTGGTCGGCGCCGGGTACACCGGTCTCTGGGCGGCGTACTACCTGAAGACCCTTCAGCCGGGCCTCCGGGTCGCGGTCCTGGAGCAGCGCTTCGCCGGCTTCGGCGCGTCGGGCCGCAACGGCGGATGGCTCACCAACAGCGTCACCGGCGGTCGCGCGCGGTACGGACGAGGACCCGGCACCGCGCAGCAGCGTGCATTGAACGCCGCGGTGGACGAGGTGATCACCGTCGCCGAGCGGGAGGGGATCGACGCCGACATCGTGCGCGGGGGCGAGTTCGAGGTCGCGCGCACCCCCGCGCAGCTCGCCCGTCTCCGCGCCGCCGCGCGCGCCGAGCAGGACTGGCCCGACACCGATGTGGAGGAGCTGGATGCCGCGTCCGCCGCCGCCCGGATCGGTGTGGCCGGGACGCTCGGGGCGATCCGGCACCCGCACTGCGCGCGCGTGCATCCGGTCAAGCTCGTCCGCGGACTCGCGGCGACCGTCGAGCGCCTCGGCGTGCCGATCTACGAGGACACGCGCGTCCGCGAGATCTCCCCCGGTCGTGCGGTCACCGACCGCGGGACGGTGCGCGCCGCGCACGTCTTACGTGCCACGGAGGGGTTCACGGCGGACCTCCGCGGCGAGCACCGGACCTGGCTGCCGATGAACTCCTCGATGATCGTCACCGATCCCCTGCCCGCCTCGGCCTGGGCGGAGATCGGCTGGGAGGGGCGGGAGACGCTCGGCGACTTCGCACACGTCTACATGTACGCCCAGCGCACCGCCGACGATCGCATCGCCTTCGGCGGCCGAGGGGTCCCGTACCGGTTCGGATCGCGCGTGGACACCGACGGGTCGACGCAGGCGCGCACGATCGCCTCGCTCGCCGCCCTGCTGCACGACTTCTTCCCCGTCGCGGCGGACGTGCCCGTCGCGCACGCATGGTCGGGCGTGCTGGGCGTCCCCCGCGACTGGGCGGCGACCGTCGGCCACGACGCGCGCACCGGCCTCGGCTGGGCGGGCGGCTACGTCGGCACCGGCGTCACCGCCACGAACCTCGCCGGTCGCACGCTCGCCGACCTCGTCCTGGGCCGCGACACCGATCTCACGCACCTGCCCTGGGTCGGGCATCGCGCGCGCCGCTGGGAGCTCGAGCCGCTGCGGTTCGTCGCCGTCCACGCGATCTACGCCGCGTATCGGAGCGCGGATCGGATGGAGGCCGGAGGCTCCTCCCGGACGGCGTGGCCGGCGCACGTCGCCGACCTCATCGCGGGGCGCTGAGCCCCGGCATCCGGAGACAGGCGATCAGCCGAGAACAGGACGATTCCGCGCGCATCGTCCTGTTCTGGGCACATCGCCTGTTGCGGTGAAGGGCCATGCCCCTCACGCGCGCGGGGCGTGGGCTTCGAGGAACTCGTAGACGTCGGTGGTGTCCACCCCGGGGAAGGCGCCGGTGGGGAGCGTGGCGAGCAGCGTCCGCGGGGTGCGGACGTTCGGCCACGCATACTCGCGCCACGACGCCTCGAGATCCGCCGGCGCCCGGCGGCAGCACACCTCCACCGAGTGCTTGGACACCCCGCGGTGCGGAGTGTCGCGGCCGAGGAACCATTTGGTGTCGTCGAAGCGCACCCCCACCGAGACCGAATGCGCGCCCTCGCTGGAGAGCTCGACACGGGCGGTGCACCAGTACGTCCCGTTGCCGGTGTCGGTGTACTGGTAGTACGGGTTGAAGTGGTCGTCCTCGTCGAAGACGACGCGTGAGGTCCACTTCCGGCAGCACATCTGCCCCTCGATCGATCCCAGCCGATCGGTCGGGAAGTTCACGTCGTCGTTCTCGTAGGCCTTCGTGATCGTGCCCGACTCGTGCACCTTCAGGAAGTGCACCGGGATGCCGAGGTGCACGGTCGCGAGATTCGTGAACCGGTGCGCGGCGGTCTCGTACGACACCGAGTACGCGTCGCGGAGATCCTCGATCGACACCGCCCGACGCCCCTTGGCCTCGAGGAGGAACGGCACGGCGTGGTCCTCGGGGATCAGGAGGGCACCGGTGAGGTAGTTCGTCTCGACCCGCTGGCGGAGGAACTCCGCGTAGCTCGTGGGTTCGGTGTGCCCGAGGATCCGGCTGGAGAGGGCCTGCAGCACCGCCGTCCGCGGGTCCCCCTTCGACGCCAGCCTGCTCGAGAGGTAGAGCCGGCCGTTCTTGATGTCGGCGACGCTGCGGGTGGTCTGCGGCAGGTCCGGCACGTAGTGCAGCGTGAACCCGAGGTGCGCGGCGATGTCGGACGCCGTCCGCTGGGTCAGCGGACCGCCCGGGTGGTCGACCGCCGTGAGGATCGAGCGCGCGTGCTCCTCGAGTTCGGGGAAGTAGTTGTCCTGCGTGCGCATGAGTCGCCGCAGTGCGACGTTGGCCCGTCGCGCTTCCTCCGGCGTCGCGGCGCGTTCGTCGCGAAGGCGCTCGATCTCGCCCTGCAGCGCGAGCATCGCGCGCAGCGCTTCGGTGGGCACGCCCTTCCCGATGCGGAAGGAGGGGATGCCCAGAGCCTGGAACGTCTGTCCTTTCATGGCGCGTTCGAGGGCGATCTCGAGGGTCGACCGCTCATCGAGGGGCTCCGACTCCAGCAGCGCGTCGAGCGTCGTGCCGAGGGTGCGGGCGATGGTCTGAAGCAGGGTGAGCTTCGGCTCCCGGCGCCCGTTCTCGATCATCGACAACTGGCTCGGGGCGCGGTCCACGGCGGTCGCGAGCTCTTCGAGGGTCATGCCGCGATCGGTGCGGAGCTGCCGGATGCGGCGGCCGATCGTGAGCGCGTCGACGCTCTCTTCCGTATCGGATGCCTGGCCGGGGGCGGTAAGCGTCATCGTCGACCTCCTGGGTGAGCTGGTGACACGCATTCTGTCACGAGAAGAGAAATTCGGCCAAACTTCACACCCGAATTGGTCAGGAGTGACCCTGATCTTCACCGGATAGTGGAACCACGAACAACCTGATCGATCCCGACACGGATCACGGGATGCCTCGGCCCGGCCCACACGCCGAGCAGGCAGCATCCCCCGACTCTCACCGAACTCGTTCACAGGAAGACCGGGACATGACTCCTGCAACCGCCGCCCCGATGCGTCCCCGCACCGGCGCCCTCCCCACCCAGACCACCGAGCCCACGATCGAGGTCATCGGCTCGATGGGACCCCGCTACGACGAGATCCTCACGCCCGAGGCGATCGCGTTCCTCACCGAACTGCACCAGCGCTTCAGCGCCCGCCGTCACGACCGCCTCGCCGACCGCATGCGTCGCCGCTTCGAGATCGGCAACGGACACGACCCGCAGTTCCGCGATGACACCCGCCACATCCGTGAGGATGCCGAGTGGAAGGTCGCGGGCGCCGGCCCGGGCCTGGAGGACCGCCGTGTCGAGATCACCGGCCCGACCGACCCGAAGATGACCATCAACGCCCTCAACTCGGGCGCCAAGGTGTGGCTGGCCGACCAGGAGGATGCCACGAGCCCCACGTGGAAGAACGTCATCGAGGGCCAGTTGTCGCTGCGTGACGCGATCCGCGGCGAGCTGGAGTACACCAGCCCCGAGGGCAAGCGGTACGAGGTCACCGCGACGGAGACGCCCACGATCGTCATGCGTCCCCGCGGATGGCACCTGATCGAGCACCACATCCGCTTCACCGACCGCACCGGTCGCGAGATGGCGGCGTCGGGTTCGCTCGTCGACTTCGGCCTGTACTTCTTCCACAACGCCACGCAGCTCATCGCGAACGGTCGCGGCCCGTACTTCTACATCGCCAAGCTCGAATCCAGCGAAGAGGCGAAGCTGTGGGACGACGTCTTCACCTTCAGCGAGCAGTACATCGGGATCCCGCACGGCACGATCCGCGCGACTGTGCTGATCGAGACGCTGCCCGCCGCGTTCGAGATGGAGGAGATCCTCTTCGAGCTGCGCGACCACATCGCGGGTCTGAACGCGGGCCGCTGGGACTACATCTTCTCCATCATCAAGAACTACCGCGGCCGCGGAGCGCGCTTCGTACTCCCCGACCGCAGCGAGGTCACGATGACCGTGCCGTTCATGCGGGCCTACACGGAGCTGCTGGTGCAGACGTGCCACAAGCGCGGCGCCTTCGCGATCGGCGGCATGAGCGCCTTCATCCCGAACCGCCGCGACCCCGAGGTCACGCAGCGCGCGTTCGAGAAGGTGGCGGCCGACAAGAAGCGCGAGGCCGGCGATGGCTTCGACGGCACGTGGGTGGCTCACCCCGACCTCATTCCGGTCGCGCGGGCCGAGTTCGACGCGGTCCTGGGCGACCGGCCCAACCAGGTCGACCGCCAGCGCCCCGACGTGCAGGTGACCGCGGCCGACCTCATCGACGTGCACATCGGACGCCCCGTGACCGCTCAAGGCGTGCGCGACAACGTGTCGGTGGCGATCCGCTACATCGAGGCGTGGCTGCGGGGCCTCGGTGCCGTCGCCCTGGACAACTTGATGGAGGATGCCGCGACCGCCGAGATCTCGCGCTCGCAGGTGTGGCAGTGGATCCACCAGGACCGCTCAACCGCCGAAGGCGACCACATCACCCGCGAGTACATCGAAGGTCTCATCACCGACGTGCTGGCCGAGGTGGAGCGCCACGGCGACGACCGCTTCGACGACGCGGCCGAGGTCTTCCGCGAGGTGGCGCTCGGCCAGGAGTTCCCGGCCTTCCTGACGCTGCCCGCGTACTCGAAGTTCCTCATCGAGACCCGCTGACCTCCTCCGCGTTTCGTCTCGTCGCTTCGCTCCTCGCTCAACGACCGGGAGCAACACCCACCCCGGTCGTTAAGCGAGCGGAGCGAGACGAAACGCCCTGACCACCAGCATCCACCCCTTCCCGAAAGAAACAATCATGACGAACTACCAGGACGACATCGACGCCATCCAGGCCCTCAAGGAGCAGCACGGCTCCAGCTGGGACGCCATCAACCCCGAGTCGGTCGCGCGCATGCGCGCCCAGAACCGCTTCCGCACGGGTCTGGAGATCGCGCAGTACACCGCCGACATCATGCGCCGCGACATGGCCGAGTACGACGCGGACTCCTCGGTCTACACGCAGTCGCTCGGCGTGTGGCACGGGTTCATCGGCCAGCAGAAGCTCATCTCGATCAAGAAGCACCTGAAGTCGACCAACAAGCGCTACCTCTACCTCTCGGGCTGGATGGTCGCCGCCCTCCGCTCGGAGTTCGGGCCGCTGCCCGACCAGTCGATGCACGAGAAGACGGCCGTCCCCGCGCTCATCGAGGAGCTCTACACGTTCCTGCGCCAGGCCGACGCGCGCGAACTGGACCTGCTGTTCACCCAGCTCGACGCCGCCCGCGCCGCGGGTGACGAGACGGCGGCGGAGTTCATCCAGTCGCAGATCGACAACTACGAGACCCACGTGGTGCCGATCATCGCCGACATCGACGCCGGCTTCGGAAACCCCGAGGCGACGTACCTTCTGGCGAAGAAGATGATCGAGGCGGGCGCGTGCGCCATCCAGATCGAGAACCAGGTCTCGGACGAGAAGCAGTGCGGCCACCAGGACGGCAAGGTCACCGTTCCGCACGAGGACTTCCTCGCCAAGATCAACGCGGTCCGCTACGCGTTCCTCGAGCTCGGCATCGACAACGGCGTGATCGTCGCCCGCACCGACTCGCTCGGCGCAGGCCTGACCCAGAAGCTCGCCGTCACGAACGAGCCGGGGGACCTCGGCGACCAGTACAACTCGTTCCTCGACGTCGAGGAGATCTCGGAAGACGAACTGGGCAACGGGGACGTCGTCATCAAGCGCGACGGCAAGCTGCTGCGCCCGAAGCGCCTCGCGAGCAACCTGTACCAGTTCCGCGCCGGAACGGGTGAGGAGCGCTGCGTGCTCGACTGCATCACGTCGCTGCAGAACGGTGCCGACCTGCTGTGGATCGAGACCGAGAAGCCGCATGTCGAGCAGATCGCCGGCATGGTCGACGCGATCCGCGAGGTGATCCCCAATGCGAAGCTCGTCTACAACAACAGCCCGTCCTTCAACTGGACGCTGAACTTCCGCCAGCAGGCCTACGACCTCCTCGTCGAGCAGGGCGCGGACGTCTCGGCGTACAACCGTGCCGAGCTGATGAGCCCGGAGTACGACGACACCGAGCTCGGACGCCTGGCCGACGAGAAGATCCGCTCCTTCCAGAAGGACGGCTCGGCACGCGCCGGCATCTTCCACCACCTCATCACGCTGCCGACGTACCACACGGCCGCGCTGTCGACCGACAACCTCGCCAAGGGCTACTTCGGTGACGAGGGCATGCTCGCCTACGTCGCCGGCGTCCAGCGCCGCGAGATCCGCGAGGGCATCGCGACGGTCAAGCACCAGAACATGGCCGGCTCCGACATCGGCGACAACCACAAGGAGTACTTCGCCGGCGACGCCGCCCTCAAGGCCGGCGGACAGCACAACACGATGAACCAGTTCTGATCGAACACATCGCACACAAGGGATGCCTCGGACCCACCCGGTCCGAGGCATCCCTTGTTCTCCCGTGTGTATGTCTCAGGGGCTGCCTTGTACACGGGGCACATCTTGACGGAGGGCCTCCCCCGCTACCCTCGGAGTGTGACCGAACGCGCTCCCCTCTCCCGCAAGCTGTCCGCGATCGCCGAGTCGGCGACCCTCAAGGTCGATGCCAAGGCCAAGGCCCTGCAGGCGGCCGGCCGGCCCGTGATCAGCTACGCCGCCGGCGAGCCCGACTTCGCCACGCCGGCGTTCATCGTCGAGGCCGCCGCCGAAGCCCTGCGCGACCCCGCGAACTTCCGATACACCCCCGCCGCGGGCCTGCCGGTGCTCCGCGAGGCGATCGCCGCGAAGACCGCGCGCGACTCCGGACTGGATGTCGCCCCCTCCCAGGTGATCGTCACCAACGGCGGCAAGCAGGCGGTCTACCAGGCCTTCCAGGCCGTGGTGAACCCCGGCGACGAGGTGCTCCTCCCCGCGCCCTACTGGACGACCTACCCGGAGGCGATCGCCCTCGCCGACGGCGTGCCGGTCGAGGTCTTCGCCGGCGCCGACCAGGAGTACAAGGTCACCGTCGACCAGCTCGAGGCCGCCCGCACCGACCGCACGACCGTGCTCGTCTTCGTCTCGCCGTCGAATCCGACCGGCGCCGTCTACACCGCGGAGGAGACCCGCGCGATCGGCGCGTGGGCCCTCGAGCACGGGATCTGGATCATCTCGGACGAGATCTACCAGAACCTCGTCTACGAGGGCACGCGCGCGGTGTCGATCGTCGAAGCCGTGCCCGAGGTCGCCGGACAGACGATCCTCGTCAACGGCGTCGCCAAGACCTACGCGATGACCGGCTGGCGCGTGGGCTGGATGGTCGGCCCCGCCGACGCGATCAAGGTCGCCGGCAACCTGCAGTCGCACCTCAGTTCGAACGTCAACAACATCGCCCAGCGCGCGGCGCTCGCAGCTCTCTCGGGCCCGCAGGACGAGGCGGAGTCCTTCCGTGTCGCATTCGACCGGCGCCGGCGCCTCATCGTCGACGAGCTGTCGAAGATCGACGGCGTCGTCGTCCCCAACCCGCTCGGCGCGTTCTACGTCTACCCCGATGTGCGCGGCCTACTCGGTCGCACGTGGGGCGGGGTCACCCCGCAGACCTCGCTCGAACTGGCCGATCTGATCCTCGAGCGGGCCGAGGTCGCCGTCGTCCCCGGGGAGGCGTTCGGACCTTCCGGCTATCTCCGCCTGTCGTACGCGCTCGGTGATGACGCGCTCCTCGAGGGCGTCTCCCGCCTGCAGGAGCTTTTCGCGACCTCGGACTGAGCCCGGCTGACGGACCGTTCTACAGCTCGACGCCGATGAGAACCGGCTCGGGCTGCAGGACGAGTCCGAACTCCGCCGCCACGCGGCTCTGGATATAACGGGCGAGCTCGGCGAGCTCGGTCGCCGTGGCGTTGCCGCGGTTGGTCAGGGCGAGGGCGTGCTTGGTCGAGAGCCCCGCGCGCGAACGCGGGAAGCGGAAGCCCTTCCGCAGCCCCGCGTTCTCGATCAGCCATCCGGCGCTGACCTTCACGTCGGACTCCCGACTCGTGGGCGCGGGAACCAGACCTTCGTAGGCGGAGAGCGGGATCACCACAACCGGATCGAGGTCCGGTGCGACGGGCCACCGCGGGCACGCGTCGGGAAGGGTCCGGGCGAAGGATGCCGACACAACGGCGTTCTGGAAGAACGAGCCGGCGCTGTGGGTGTCGGGGTCGGCGTCATCGAGCACCATGCCCTTCCGCGCCCGCGTGGCGAGGACGTGCTCGCGCACCCACGCGAGGCTCACGGTGTCGTCCTCGGTGAGCCCGAGGGCTCCGCGCAGCTGCGCGCCGGCGATTCGGCGCTCGCCGTGCCCGACATCCGCGAGTTCGAACGTCGCCGAGAGGATGACCGCCCGGCGCGCGGGGACAGAGCCGTAGTGGTGCTTGAGCACCGAGGTGCGGAATCCGAGTCCGAGGTCGGCGGCGGGGACGGTCTCGACCTCGCCGGTGGTCTCGTCGATGAGCTCCACCTCGACGAGGGTCTGGACGGTCTCCTGCCCGTACGCGCCGATGTTCTGCACGGGCGCGGCACCGACGGTCCCGGGGATGCCGGACATCGCCTCGAGACCCGCGAGCCCCTCCGAGACCGAGACCGCGACGAGGTCGTCCCAGTCGTGTCCCGCGGCCACGCGCAGCCGCGCAAAACCCGGCCGGGGCGACGGGAGGCGTTCGATCCCGCGCGTGAGGATGCGCACGACCGTGCCTTCGAAGGGGTCGTCTCCGACGAACAGGTTCGATCCGCCGCCCAGGACGAACCACTCGTCGCCCGTCGCCCACACGTCGCGAAGCGCCTCGACGAGCTCGTCCGTCGAGAGTGCGTCGATCATCCGCTCCGGGACGCCGCCGGTGCGCAGCGTCGTCAGCTGCGCGAGGGGAATCGGGGTGATCTCCGGCATCCGATCAGACGATCCGGACCCGGACCTGGGCCTTGCCGAGGACGGTCGCACCGTCGAAGGTGACGGTGAGGTCGACCCGCGCGACGTCGTCGGCCATCTGCCCGATTACCGCGCGGACCGTGACGTCGGCGCCGGTGTCGGGGTCGACCACGACCGGGCGGGTGAAGCGCACGCCGTAGTCGAGGATGCGGCCGGGGTCTCCGACCCACTCCTCGATCGTCTGCACGGCCAGGCCCATCGTGAGCATGCCGTGCGCGAGGACGCCCGGAAGCCCCACCGCGGCCGCCACATCGTCGCGGTAGTGGATGGGGTTGAAGTCGCCCGAGGCGCCGGCGTAGCGCACGAGCGCCGCCCGATCGAGGTGGACGGTGCGCTCGGCGACGACGTCGCCCACGTTCAGGGTCTGGCTCATGACTGCTCCTCCCCTACGACCAGCACGGATGTCGTCGTGACGACGTGCACGCCCTCGAGGTCGGTGATCTCGGCCTCGCTGGTCACCATCGTCGCCGCCCCCATCGCGCGAAGGCCTGTCACGGACAGCCGCCCGACGAGCTCGTCGCCCGCGACGATCGGACGGGTGTAGCGGAACCTCTGCTCGGCGTGCAGGACACGCGAGAGCTCGATCCCCGAGTCGGGCTCGGCGAGGAGCTGCTGCAGCGTCAGGTCCTGGAGGACCATCGCGAACGTCGGGGGCGCGACGACGTCAGCGTAGCCGAGGGCGCGCGCGGCGTCGGGGTCGTGGTGCGGTGCGGCGTCGGAGAACACCGCGCGGGCGAACTCGCGCACCTTCTCTCGACCGACCAGGTAGGGGGCGGTCGCGGGGAAGTCGCGACCGACGAGCTCGGGGTTCACTGGCACCCGTTCATCCTATCGACGGGGTCAGCGGGCGCCTTTCCGACCCCGGATCGCCTTCATCGCCATCTGCACGGCGATGAAGACCAGGAAGGCGGCGAACAGGATGTTGCCGACCTGAGGATCGACCCGGACGGCGATCCACGCGCCGAGGGCGGTCGTGGTGATCGCGGCGAGACCGACGATCCCGGCGGCGACGAGATCGATGTTGTGCCGGCGGATGTTGCCGATCGTGCCGGAGATGGCGGTCGGGATCATCATGAGCAGCGACGTGCCCTTGGCGACGAGGTCGCTCGTGCCGAAGAGGAAGATCAGCGCCGGCACGACGATGATCCCGCCACCCACGCCGAGGAGTCCCGCGAGCACTCCGGTCACGAGGCCGAGGGCGATGAGCCCGAGGCCCGTCCACCAGGTGAGCTCGAGAACGGCATCCCGCGAGGGGATGACGATGAAGAGCATGACGATGACGACGCCGAGGAACGCGACGAACCCCCACCGGAGCACCGTCTGCGAGAGCTTCGCGAGCAGGGCCGTCCCGACCTGGGCGCCGATGAACCCTCCGGCGGCGAGGATCAGCGCGGGGATCCATGCGACCGAGTCGTTGAGCGCGTAGGAGATCACCCCCACCGATGCCGTGGGCACGATCGCACCGAGGGACGTGCCCGCAGCCAATCGCTGATCGAATCCGAGGACGAGGACCAGCAGCGGCACGATGACCGTGCCCCCGCCGACGCCGAACAGGCCGGACATGAGACCGGCGAGGAGCCCGACCCCGATGCACGTGATCACGTAGCGCGCCCCGCGGGCGCGCGTCACCTCTTCCGCCACCGGTTACTCGAGGAAGTCGATCGCCCAGCCGCCGTCGGCGGGGACGAGCGTGTAGAGGAAGACGTTGTCGTAGGCGACCGCCTCGTCGAGGGGATTACCTTCTTCATCGAAGAAGCTCTCGAAGGTCTCGGTGGTGGTGACCAGGATCTGCTCCGCGTCGCCCTCGATGGAGGTGACCTCGATTCGGTAGTCCTCGACGGATGCCGAGAACTCGCTCGCGGTCGCCTCGAAGGTCTCGCAGTCGACCAGACCGCCGGCGGTGCGGAACGACTCGGTGGTGCTCGCGAGGAACAGATCGCAGTCCGCGTTCTGCCATGCGTCGTCGTAGTCCATGACGACCTCGACGGCGGCCTGTTCGTCATCGCCGGCCGGCGCACCGCCTCCGCCGGAGCCTCCGGAACCGCTCGACGTCGCGGCGTTGACGAGCAGCAGCGGGATGAGGACGGCTGCGGCGATGACCACGCCGAGCATCACCACGCCGAGAACGAGCCACAGGATCCAGAGCTTCGACTTCGGCTGCGTGGCCGCGGAGAACCCGCCACCCTCGCCGTTATAGCCCTCCGGGGGCGCGGCCCCGTCGACGGGCTGCGGGTCGAACCCGACGGTCTGCAGCGACGCGTCGGTCGCATCGGCCGCGGCGGGCGTGGCGTCATCGGGCGCGGGCGGCGTGGCGCCGTCGGGCGCCCCCTCGGCGTCGGGTGCGGCGACGTGGGTGGTCCACTGCGTGCCGTCCCACCAGCGCAGCGCGCCGTTTCCGTCGTCGTACCAGCCGGGAGGGGTCGCAGTCATGCTCGCAACCCTATCCCTCAGCCGACCTCGCCCCCACCCGGTCCGACCCCGGAGAATCCGTGATGGACTGGGGGGATGTCAGACAAGACCCGCCCCGTCGTCCTCATCACCGGCGCGTCCTCCGGAATCGGCTACGCCACCGCCCTCGCGCTGATCGCGCGCGGCTGGGTCGTCTACGCCGCCGCGCGTCGGGTGGACCGGATGGCGCACCTCGCGGCATCCGGGTGCGAGGTGCTGGAGATGGACGTCACCGATGACGCCTCGATGCAGGCGGGCGTCGATCGGATCGTGCACCAGCAGGGGCGCATCGACGTGCTCGTCAACAACGCCGGGTACGGCTCGTACGGCGCGCTCGAGGACGTCCCGATCGAGGAGGCGCGTCGTCAGTTCGAGGTGAACGTCTTCGGGCTCGCGCGCCTCACCCAGCTGGTGCTGCCCACGATGCGCGCGCTCGGTCGCGGACGCATCGTGAACATCTCCTCCGTCGGCGGCCGCATCTACGAGCCGATCGGCAGCTGGTACCACGCGACCAAGTTCGCCGTGGAAGGACTGTCCGACTCGCTGCGCCTCGAGCTCGCGCCGCACGGCATCGACGTCGTCATCATCCAGCCCGGGCCCATCCGCACCGAGTGGAACGCGATCTCGCGCGAGAGCGCGCTCGAGCGCTCCGGTGACGGCCCCTACGCCGCGCAGGCCGCCGCTCTCGTGTCGAACTACGAGAACGTCGATTCGTCCCCGCTGTCCGGCACCGCCGAGGGCGTCGCCCGCACGATCGTGAAGGCCGTCACCGTGCGCTATCCGCGCTCGCGCTACGCCACCCCCGCCTCGGCGAAGGTCATCGTCGGGCTCCGGCGCCTCCTCCCCGACGTCCTCATGGACCGGATGCTGTCGCGTCTGGCGACGTAGCCGTCGCAGGCGCGCTCTCCCCTGTGGAGGGCGACGAAGGTCGCGACTCCGGCGGCGAGCAGTCCGCGAGTGACGCGGGACGCTCGGGACGGACGCATACCCCCCGTCTGCCACTCGCGGCGAGCGCGCGGTCAGCTGCCGGGGTGCTCCTCCGGTCGCGCCGAGGCGATCAGCATCCGGAGCCCCATCTCGAACGCACGGGTGGCGATCGGGTCGGCGGGATCCTCGTCGGCGAGCGTCGCGAAGGCGGCGGAGAAGGCGGGGAGGTCGGCTTCCTGGCCGCGCGGATCGAACACGATCGCGGGGCCGGACATGTCCAGCACGCTCCCCAGGATGAACGACTCGAAGGCCGTGAGGAGCGGGAGGATGTCGCGATCAGCCCAACCGACGGCACGCGCGGCGACGGCGAAGTCCTCGTACTCCGCCAGCAGAACCGGCGCCTTGACCGCGTTGGTCATCAGGAGCGGCACCACGCGCGGATGCCCCGCGAACGCGCGCCGGTAGGAGCGCGCCCACTCCCGGAGCCCCTCCTCCCACGCCATCTCGCGCAGCGGTCGCGACTCGATGCGCGCCGACACCAGCGAGCGGACGTCCTCGATCATGGCGGCGAGGTTCGGAACGTGGTTGTACAGGGACGTGGGGTTCACGCCGAGCTTCGTCGCCACGCGGCGGATGCTCGCTCCCTCCACGCCGTGACGGTCCACGAGGGCGAGCGCCGTCTGCGCGATCAGCTCACGGCTGAGCAGCGGGCGGGGCGGTCTGGCGATGACGGACTCCTCGAGGTCGCGGCCGAGCTTACGCGGCGTCCAGCAAAGGGTGTGGCGGCGCGGAAAACATACGGTGTATGTTTACCCCCATGATCGCACCTCTGCCGACGGTCGTCGAGGCGTCCATCGCCGAGCTGGGCGCCGCCCTCCGGGACGGCGCGGTCACGAGCGTCGAACTCGTCGCCCGCTACCTCAACCGGATCGCGTTCTACGACCGATCGGGGATCGCGCTGACCTCCGTCATCGTGCTGAACCCCGGGGCCTTCGCCGAGGCGCGGGCAGCCGACGAGCGCCGCGCGCACGGCGAATCCCGCGGCATCCTGGACGGCATCCCCTTCACCGCGAAGGACAGCTTCTGCGTGGCGGGCCTCCCGGTCGCCTCCGGCTCCCCCGCTTTCGCCGACCTCATCGCCCAGGACGACGCGTTCGCCGTCGCGCGCCTCCGCGAGGCCGGCGCCGTGTTCCTGGGCCTGACGAACATGCCTCCGATGGCGGCGGGCGGGATGCAGCGGGGGCTCTACGGGCGCGCGGAATCGCCCTACAACGCCGAGTACCTCACCTCCGCCTTCGGCTCGGGGTCGTCGAACGGGTCGGGCACGGCCACCGCCGCGAGCTTCGCGGTGTTCGGGCTCGGAGAGGAGACCTGGTCGTCCGGCCGCGCCCCCGCCTCGCACAACGCCCTGACGGCGTACACCCCGTCCCGCGGCATGATCTCGGTGCGCGGCAACTGGCCGCTCGTGCCCACGATGGACGTGGTCGTCCCCCACGCCCGCACGATCGACGACCTCGCGCACATCCTCGACGCCGTGGTCGTCGACGACCCGATCACCGACGGCGATCTGTGGCGGTCGCAGCCGTGGATCCCGCTGCCGGCGCCGTCGGAGGTCCGTCCGCCCTCCTTCGCCGACCTCCCCGCCGCCGACCTCGCCGGCATCCGTCTCGCCGTCCCCCGCATCTACGTCGACGCCGACCCCGACACCGCGCTCCCGATCGACGCCCGCCCCTCGGTGATGGCGCTCTGGGAACGTCTGCGTGCCGAGCTCGAGGACGCGGGCGCCAAGGTGGTCGAGGTGGATCTCCCCGCGGTGGACAACTACGAGAAGCTCCGCGCCGACAGCCGCGACGTGGTCGACCGGGGCTTCGTGCCGCGGGAGTTCCTCGCCGACGAGGTGGGCGACCTCTCCGTGTGGGCGTTCGATGCATTCCTCCGCCTCAACGGCGACCCGCGCCTGAACCGCCTCGCCGACGTCGACGCGGCGAAGATCTTCCCCCACCCCACCGGCGCCCTCCCGGACCGCTACGGGATCTTCCCCTTCGACATCGCCTACGACCTCGCCGAGTATGTGGATGCCGCGAGGTCCGGGGTGCGCACCCCCACCGAGATCCCGAGCGTCGAGCAGGGGCTCCGCGGCCTGGAGCACACCCGCGCGGTCGACCTCGAGGAGTGGATGGCGGCGGAAGGGTTCGACGCCGTGATCTTCCCCACCCAGTCCGACGTCGGTCCCGCCGACGCCGACGTGAACGAGGCGTCCGCCGACATCGCGTGGCGGAACGGTGTCTGGGTCTCCAACGGCAACCTCGTCCCGCGCCACCTGGGCATCCCGACGGTCACCGTGCCGATGGGGACGATGGCGGACACCGGGATGCCGGTCGGTGTCACCCTCGCCGGCCCCGCCTACGCCGACGCGCGCCTGATGCAGCTCGCCGCGGCCGTCACGGCGCTCGGGGCACGTCGCACATCACCGCCGCGCACTCCGGCGCTCCCGGACGAGGCGGTCTTCCCCGCCGCGATGCCCGTCGCCGCGAGCGGGCTCGACATCCGTCTCGATTCGGTCCGGATCGACCGGGACGCCGATCACACGGTGGTGTCCTTCTCCGGCACCCTGAGCGGCACCACCCCCGCAGACGTGGTCGCCTACGTCGACGGCGTCCGGGCGGCGGTGAGCGTGGACGGCGAGCGCATCACGGGTGTGCATCCCCTCCCCCTCGACGCGCATACCGTGGCGTTCAGCGAATGGCTGCCTCCCTTCGGACCGCTCGTCGTCCTTGTCGCCCGCGACGCCGACGGCGCCGTGGCGGGGGCGTTCGGATCGACGGAAGGCGCACCGCTGTGACCGACACGACCCCGGCATCCGCCGCGCCGTTCGACTACTTCGCCCACGTCGAGCTGCCGACGCCCTCGCTCGGCGACGACGAGGTGCGACGCCTGTTCGCTCAGACCTTCGGCGTCGAGATCGACCTCCGCTCGCTCGGCAGCCAGCAGGACCAGAACTTCCGGGTCTTCGCGCGCGGCTCGGACGTGCCGCTCGGGGTGCTGAAGATCAGCAATCCCGCCTTCAGCGAAGCCGAGATCGACCTCCAGGACCGCGCCGCGGCGCGCGTCGCCGATCACGACCCGGCGCTCCGCGTCCCCCGGATCGTCACCGGACCCCGCGGTCCGATGAGTGCCTGGTGGGACTCCTCGCGCGGCCGCGTCCACGCGCGGGTGCTCGAGAACATCGCCGGATCGACCCTGATGGGCTCGGGCTACCTCTCCCCCGCCGTCGTCGGGCGCCTGGGCGACCTTGCCGCGCGGGTGAGCATCGCCCTCGACGGCTTCACCCACCCCGCGACGTCCCGGGTGCTGCAGTGGGACGCGCGTTACGCCCTCCGTGTCATCGACGCGCTCCTCCCCGGCGAGACCGACGCGACGGTGCGCGAGTCCCTGCGGGCGGCGACGACGGATGCCGCGGCAACGCTGACCCCGATCGCCGACCGACTCCCGGTGCAGGCCGGACACTTCGACATCACGGACGACAACGTGCTGCGCGCCGAGCCGGGGGCGCTTCCGGATGCCGTCATTGACTTCGGCGACGTCACCGCATCGTGGCGGGTCGGCGAGATCGCCACCACCGTCTCGTCGGTCCTCCACCACGACGGCGCCGACGCGCTGTCGACCCTCCCGGCCCTCCGGGCGTTCCACGCGCGTCGGCCGCTCACCTCTGACGAGATCGCCGCGGTGTGGCCGCTCGTCGTGCTCCGCGGTGTCGTCCTCGTGCTGAGCGGACGGGCGCAGGTGCGCATCGACGACGCCAACGACTACGCGGCGAGCGCCCTCGATCGCGAGTACCGCATCTTCGAGACCGCGACGGCGGTGCCGATCCCCGTCATGACCGCGGCGATCCGCGCCGATCTGGAGGGTGCGCCCGACGGCGGCGACACGGATCGCGCGTGGCGGAGTGGGCCGCTGCTGACGCTCGCCGGGGAGATCGCGGTCCTCGACGCGGGGACCGTATCGGCGCTGAACGACGAGGGCGCGTGGCTCGACGAGGGTGCGCTCGACCGCGCCGCGGCGGCGGCACTCGACCGGGGGGCCGCATGCAGTGTGATCCCGGCGTGGGAGCCCGTGCTGACCGGCGCACCCCGGCGGACCCCCGCAGCCCCCGCCACCGTGCCGACCGGGGCGACGATCTGGCTGGCGGAGTCGACGCTGCTCGCCTCCGCGGCTGCGGCCGGCGCGACCGTCGCCGACGGCACGCTCACCTGGACCGACGGACGGGAGACGGTGACGATCACCGGCCTCCCCGCCGACGCGACGGCGGCGGAACTCCCCGCGCGGACGCGCCTGTTCGCCCGGCGATTCCCTTCCGACGGCCCGCAGCCGCCGGCGCGGGTCACCCCGGCGCTCGCGGCCGCCTGGTGGACGGTCGTCGGGGATGTCGGCCCGGCGCTGGGGCTTCCCGCGAGCCCCAGGCCGCGGCATCCGTCCGACGATCTCCTCGAGCGCCGGTACCGCGTCGTCGCCGATGTGCAGGAGCACTACTACACCGCACCCCCGCAGATCGAACGAGGCTGGCGCGAGTACCTCATGGACGTCGACGGCCGGGTCTACCTCGACATGGTGAACAACGTCGCGTCGGTGGGGCACGCCCACCCGCGGGTGGTGGCGGCGGCGACGCGGCAGATGCACCTGCTGAACACCAACTCGCGGTTCCACTACGGCGGCATCACCGAGTACGGCGAGAAGATCGCCGCGACTCTGCCCGACGAGCTCGACACGGTGTTCTTCGTCAACTCGGGCTCCGAGGCGGTGGACCTCGCGCTGCGCCTCGCGATGGCCGCGACCGGCCGCCGCGACATCGTCGCGATGCGCGAGGCGTACCACGGCTGGACGTTCGCGAGCGATGCCGTCTCGACCTCGATCGCCGACAACCCGTTCGCGCTCGAGACGCGGCCCGACTGGGTGCACACGGTCGCCGCCGCGAACTCCTACCGCGGCGCGCACCGGGATGCGGATGCCGCGCGGTACGCGCCGGAGGCCGTCGCCGACATCGATCGGATCGTGGCGGGCGGCGCCCTCCCCGCCGGGTTCGTCTGCGAGACGTACTTCGGCAACGCCGGCGGCGTCGCCCTGCCCGCCGGTTACCTGCAGGAGGTCTACGCCGCGGTGCGTCGGCACGGCGGCCTCGCGATCGCCGACGAGGTCCAGGTCGGCTTCGGGCGGCTGGGACGCTGGTTCTGGGGCTTCCAGGAGCAGGGGGTGGTCCCCGACATCGTCGCCGTGGCGAAGTCGATCGGTGCCGGGCATCCGCTCGGGGCCGTGATCACCCGCCGCGAGATCGCCGACCGCTATCGCACGCAGGGCTATTTCTTCTCCTCCACGGGGGGCTCTCCGGTCTCCGCCGCGATCGGCAGTGCCGTGCTCGACGTCATCCAGCAGGAGGGGCTGCAGGACAACGCCCGCGACGTGGGCGCGCATCTCGCCGCACGCCTGGAAGACCTGGGGACACGGCATCCGATCATCGGTCGCGTCCACGGATCCGGCCTGTATCTCGGCGTCGAGTTCGTGCGGGACCGCGAGACGCGAGAGCCCGCCACGGCCGAGACCGCCGCCATCTGCGACCGGCTGCTCGAGCTGGGCGTGATCATGCAGCCCACCGGCGACCACCAGAACGTCCTGAAGATCAAACCCCCGCTGTGCGTGACGAAGGAATCCGTCGACTACTTCGCCGACGCGCTGGCCCGAACATTGGAGACCGGATGGTGAGCTCGCGCCCCCTCGACACCCCGAGCTGGCGGATGCCGGCCGAGACCGACCCGCACGAGCGGACGTGGATGGCCTTCCCCCGCGAGGGCTTCACGCTCGGTGAGGGCGGGCAGGAGCGCGAGGAGGGCTACGCCGCGTGGACAGCGGTCGCGCACGCGATCGTCGAGTTCGAGCCGGTGACGATGGTGGTCGACCCGACCGAGATGTCCCGCGCGCGACGGATGCTGAGCGGTGACGTCGAGATCATCGAAGCGCCGATCGACGAGTTCTGGATGCGCGACATGGGCCCGACGTTCGTCGTCGACGATGCGCGCCCCGGAACCCTCGCCGCCGTCGACTGGGTCTTCAACGGCTGGGGGGCACCGGATTGGGCCGAGTGGCGGAAGTCAGCCCTCATCGGACGATTCGTCGGCAAGCACCTCGGCATCGAGGTCATCGACTCACTCCTGGTGAACGAGGGCGGCGGCATCCACGTCGACGGTGCCGGGACGGTGCTCCTCACCGAGACGGTGCAGCTCGATCCGCGCCGGAACCCGTTCGCCGACAAGGCGCGGGTCGCCTCGGAGATGGCCCGGACGATCGGGGCAACCGACGCGATCTGGCTGTCGCGGGGACTCACCCGGGACTACGACGACATGGGCACGAACGGCCACGTCGACATCGTCGCCACCTTCACCTCGCCGGAGCACGTGCTGCTCCACGAGCAGCAGAACCCCGACCACCCCGACTTCGCGGTATCGCAGCAGATCCGCGGCGAGCTGGAGGCGGCGTTCGCCGCCCGGGGTCGGGACGTCACCATCACCGGGCTCCCCGCCCCGGACACCCTGCGGGACGACACGGGATGGGTGGATTGGAGCTACGTGAACCACCTCGCCGTCAACGGCGGCGTGATCGCGTGCGGATTCGGGGAGGACGCCGCCGACGCCCGTGCCCGCGACATCCTCGCCGCCGCCTACCCCGGTCGCCGCGTCGTCACCGTCGACGCGCGTCCGCTTTTCGACCGCGGCGGCGGCATCCACTGCATCACCCAGCAGCAGCCGGCCGTCGGCTGATCAGCCCTCGCGGGAAAACGGCATCCGTGAGAGGC
Source organism: Microbacterium aurantiacum (assembly GCF_021654035.1). GTDB lineage: Bacteria > Actinomycetota > Actinomycetes > Actinomycetales > Microbacteriaceae > Microbacterium > Microbacterium aurantiacum. The sequence continues at coordinate 776,341 of NZ_JAJPDW010000001.1, read as the reverse complement.
TCGGTCCGATGAACCGGGCGCAGAAGATCACGATCGCCGTCTCGACGATGGTGGTCGCAGGCCTCGTGGTGCTCGCCGCTCCGCCCGTGCTCGACGCCGCAGGGTGGGCCGCTGCGCGACTCGCGCCGGCCGCTGCCGAGCCGACCGCGCCTCCTTCTGCCGCGACCGAATCGCCCGGTGAGGACGACGCGGCGCTCACGGGCCTGCCGGAGGGGTACGTGGACGTGGGAAACGGCACCTTCATCCCCGCGGGAGGCCCGGGCGACTGCGAGGAGGCCGCCTGGATACACATCGGGGAGATGAACGCCTGGCTTCACGGAGACATCCCCGACCAGGGCGTCCGGGAGTTCGCCGCCGGTGAGGCCGGGCTGGACGACGAGGGACGGGTCATGACGTACACCGTCGCGCCCGGCGACGCGCTGTATGCGATCAGCGACCGATTCTGCATCGCCAACCCGCACAGCATCGACACGCTGAACCACACGAGGATGATCCAGCCGGGCGACGTCCTCCTCCTGCGTCCGAACAAGTCACTGCCGTGGATCCCGTACTACAGTCCGCCCGATGCACCCGCGGGATATCAGCAGATCCCTTATCAGAACGCCGTGGAGGCGATGAGTGCTGCCGCGCAGGCCGGCGATGTCGACGCGATGCGTCGCATCTTCGAGGACGACCTCGCCGCCCTGTTCCCGAACCCCGACCACGCGAACGTCGTCGCCCGCGCGCTGGAGCTCGAGAGACTCGACGTCCTCCGTCACATGTTCGCGTAGCCGGGCTCGCACGCCTCGCACCCGCCCACTCGAGACCCGTCGTCCCGCGCCGGCCGCGACCCTGAGCCGAACTCCTCAAAACCGGTCCCGGACCCGCCCTGGGCACCGGAACCCGGCCGACTGCGCGCGAATCGGAGGAGTTCGGTACGCGACCGACCGCCCAGGGTCCGGCCCATGGGTTCGACGGCAGGAGGCCCGACCCGACCCCGAGCTCGCCGGAACCGCGGGCCGAACTCCTCAGAAACCCTGCCTGACGCCTCCCCGGGCCCCGGAACCCGCCTCCGGCGCGCGAATCGGAGGAGTTCGGTACGCGCAGGCCCCGACCACCGACCCGGAAACGAAAGAAGCGCCCCTCGAGGGGGCGCTTTTCCTGTAGCGGGAGCGGGGCTTGAACCCGCGACCTCACGATTATGAGTCGTGCGCTCTCACCAACTGAGCTACCCCGCCGCGACGCATTCCGTCGGTCGGACGAGATGCTGCGAGCCCCGAGTCAGGATTGAACTGACGACCCCTTCCTTACCATGGAAGTGCTCTGCCACTGAGCTATCGGGGCGTGTCACCTGCGTGCAGGCAACTCAACGAGGATACCAGAATCACGGCATCCTGCTGAATCGGCTCAGCCTCCCGCGTGCTCGCGCAACCAGGGAAGCGGATCGATCGCGGTCGTGCCGTTCATGAGGATCTCGAAGTGCAGGTGCGCACCGAACGAACGTCCGGTGTTGCCCGTCAGCCCGATGATCGTTCCGGCCGTGACGGTGTCGCCGACCTCGACCTGGAGCGAGTCGTACTGCATGTGCGCGTAGTGGCTCGAGACGAGCTGGCCGTCGATCTCGTGGTCGATGATGACGTGCACGCCGTAGGCGCCGCCCGCACTGGTGGCGACCCGCACCACGCCATCGGTGATCGCCTGGATCGGCGCACCGTCACCGGGGACGAAGTCGAGCCCTTCGTGCAGGTTCCCCGAGCGCATCCCGTAGCCATAGCTGATGGGCACACCCACGGGGAACGGCCACTGGATCTCGCCGTTGGGGTCGTTGTAGAAGAAGTTGGAGAAGTTCTGGATGCCGGACTCGGACGCGAGCTCCGCGATCGTCTGCGTCGAGTAGCTCTCCGTGCGCTGCAGCGTGTCGTTCTGCGCATCCGACGGGGCCACGTACGCCTGGATCTCGTCGCGGTCGATCGCGCTCGAGGCGACCGTCATGTTCGCGGGAGCCACCGCGGACGTGGGCACCGATGCTGCGGCGACGGCCTCGGCGGGAGTGGTCATGCCGACCGCCATGAGTCCGACGATGCCGAACACGCCGACGGAGAAGGATGCCGTCGCCACGCGCGTGACGGCGGAGCGTCCGGAGCGTCGACCGCGCGGAGGGACGACGTGGGCGCCCGTGATCGTGAGCGGCGCGGAGGATGCCGGCTCCGACGGCGCGGCGGCGACCGGGGTTTCGCCGGTGAAGCAGAAGAGGCGTGCGGCCCGTTCGAACTCGTCTTCGTCGGCGTCGGCCGGGGCGGTGGTATCAGCGGCGTCGCCGGGGTCCGCGTCGACGAGGGACTCCGCCGCGGGGGAATCCACGACGCTCTCGAGAAGCTCGGGTTCGACGGCGGCCGGGTCGTGCGCGATGGCCTCGGCGGCGGGGGCGGGGATCTCGTCGACGACGAGGTGCTCCACCGCCGGCACGGATGCCCGGCGGGCGCGGCGCGCGCGGCGGGTCAGGACGGGCTCCGCCTCGTCCGCGGGCACGACGGGCTCCGGGGTCACGGTATCGACGGGGTCCGCGGAGTCGCGGGGCTCCTCACCGGCTGCGGCGAGGTCGAGCTCGATGAGCACGGCGTCGCCCGGGAGGGTGACGGAGGCCGTCGACTCGACGGCGACGGCACGGCGTCGCTCCGCGCGGGAGGGGGCCGGAACCAGGACGTCGACGGATGCCGGGGGCGCGGGGAGTCGGCGGGAGCGCCGCGTGGGCGCGGGCTCAGCCTGGGGTGAATCGAGGGGCAAACGAAAAGGCTCTCAGTCGTGTCGCACGCGCGACGGAGGTCATCTCAGATGGGGGGATGTCGCTTCGTTCCGCACGGGCACGGAAGATAACGATCGGGTAAACACTACCCCCGGCGACCTGAGAATGCGATGTACACACGCCCGATCGCGCAGCCGCTCACGGCTGCAGCGCCGCCGCGAACAGGCGGTCGTAGAGCTCCGGTGCCGCCGCGACGTTCAGGACGCGCCCCGCCGCGTCCGCGTCACCGCGGCCGAAGCGGCCCCCGGCCTCCCGGACGATCAGGGCGCCCGCCGCGTGGTCCCACGGCTGCAGACCGCGTTCGAAATAGCCGTCGAGGCGCCCCGCGGCGACGTAGGACAGATCGAGGGATGCCGCGCCCGCACGCCGGAGGTCCCGCGCGAGGGGCAGCACACGGCCCACCGCGGCGAGGTCGCCAACGTGGGTGGACGGGTCGTAGCCGAAGCCGGTGGCGATGAGGCCGCCGGCATCCGTCAGCTCCGCCACCCGCAGGCGCGCGCCGTCGAGATACGCCCCGTCGTGCCGGACGGCGTGGAACATCTCATCGACCGCGGGCGCGTACACCGCCGCGGCCACGGCCTCCCATCGGTCGGGGTCGGGCTCTCCCGCGACGACGGCGATGCTCACCGCGTACTGGGGCATGCCGTACGCGTAGTTGACGGTGCCGTCGATGGGATCGACGACCCACGTCAGACCGCTCTCGCCGCCCTCCGCACCCGTCTCCTCGCCCAGGAACCCGTCCCGCGGTGCCTCGGCGGCCAGCCGGGCGCGGACGAGCGCCTCGACCTCGCGATCGGCCTCGGTGACGATGTCGGCGAGCGCGGACTTCGTCGCCGCGATCGCCACACCCTCGGTGCGGCGCCGGAGCGCGAGCGCGCCCGCCTCCCGCGCGATGTCGAGGGCGAGGTCGTGCAGGTCGCGATCGGATGCCATGCCTCCACGCTACTGCGGGCGCGCGGGGGACCCCGGCGCTAGCGTGGATCCATGACAGGCGGATTCGGCCACACCCACGATGTCGTCATCATCGGCGGCGGGCACAACGCACTGACCGCCGCGGCCTACCTCGCCCGCGCGGGCCACAGCGTGGTGGTCCTCGAACGGCTCGCGCACGCCGGCGGCGCCGCGGTCTCCGAGCAGCCCTGGGCGGGGGTGGACGCCCGACTGTCGCGCTACTCCTACCTCGTGAGCCTCCTCCCCCGGCGGATCATCGACGACCTCGGACTCGCCCTGACACTGAAGCGACGGCGCTACTCGTCCTACACACCGGATCCGGGCGATCCCTCACGCGGAATCCTCATCGACACGCAGGATGCCGCTGCCACCGCGTCCTCGTTCGCGCGCGTCACGGGGTCCGCCGCGGAGGCCGAGCGGCACGCACGGTTCGGGGCGCGGCTCGGCCCGCTCGCGGCATCCGTCTTCCCGACGATGACCGAGCCGCTCCGGCGACGTTCCGAGATCGCGGCCCGCGTGACGGATGCCGCGCTGTGGGAGGGGATCGTGGAGCGACCGCTCGGCGAGCTCCTGCGGGCGTCCTACGACAGCGACATCGCACGCGGGATCGCCCTGACGGACGGGCTGATCGGCACGTTCGCGGCATCCGATGATCCCGGCCTCCGGCAGAACCGGTGCTTCCTCTACCACGTGATCGGCGGCGGCACCGGGGATTGGGACGTCCCCGTCGGCGGCATGGGGCAGGTCACCGATGCGCTGGAGCGGGCGGCCCGGGCGGCCGGTGCGGAGATCCGCACGCGCGCCGAGGCGGTCTCCGTCACCCCCGAGGGCGAGGTCGAGATCGCCGGGGAGCACCCGGGAACCGTCCGCGGGCGGCTCGTGCTCAGCGGAGTCGGCCCGAGCGTCCTCGCGGCGCTCCTCCGCGCGGGCGGGGCACCGACGACGGATGCCGCCTCAGCACCGTCCCCGGAGGGCGCACAGGTCAAGGTCAACATGCTGTTGCGGCGCCTCCCGCGTCTGCGGGACGCCACGGTCGCCCCCGAGGCCGCGTTCGCGGGGACGTTCCACATCAATGAGACGCTGAGCCAGCTCGACGCCGCGCACGCGCGGGCGTCCGGCGGAGAGATCCCCGATCCGCTGCCGGCGGAAATCTACTGCCATTCGCTCACCGATCCGACGATCCTCGGACCGGAGCTGCGCGCATCGGGGGCGCAGACGCTGACCCTGTTCGGCCTGCACGTGCCGCATCGGCTCGTGGCCGGACGCGATCGCGACACCGTGCGACGCGACCTGCTGACCGCGGCGGAGCGTTCGCTGGACGCAGTGCTGGCGGAGCCCATCTCGGACTGTGTCCACGAGGCTCCGGACGGGACGCCGTGCGTCGAGGCGAAGACCACCGCCGACCTGGAGGCGGGCCTCGGGATGACCGGCGGCGACATCTTCCACGGCGACCTCTCGTGGCCGTGGGCCGAGGACGACGAGGCGCTCGACACCCCGGCGGAACGGTGGGGGGTCGCCACCGCGCACGAGCGGATCCTCATCTGCGGCGCGGCGTCGCGCCGCGGCGGCGCCGTCAGCGGCCTCGGCGGCCACAGTGCCGCGCACGCGGCCCTCGAGATCCTCGCGGGCCGCTGACCCGGGGGCTCGTCCCCGGGGCGCGTCAGCCGCGCGGCGGTAGCGGAGGCGGCGGCGGGAAGCCGTCGTATCCGGGTGCCGGCGGCGCGGGCTGTTCGGGGGCCTCCTGCGCGGGCGGAGGTGACACGGGCGCGAACACGTGCGCGCCCGGGCTCGGGAAGCCGGTCTGGTAGGCCGCGAAATCGGGCGAGCCGTCGGGCATCATCGGCAGCGGCGTGACCCCGTCGGCGAACATCGGCCACGGCAGCAGTTCCGGCTCAGCGGATGCCGCGGGAGCCGCGGTCGGAGCGGCAGCCGGGGTCGGTTCGGCCGGGGCGACCTCGGTCGGGGCCGGCTCGGGCGAGGGTCCCGCGTCGGGTGCGGGCTGCTCCCCCGCCGCCTGCGCGGCCTCGGCCTGCGCCTGCTGGACCGCGGCGTGGGTCACGACGGAGCGGGCCGGATGCGGCTGCTCCCCCTGGGGCGCCGGCGCCGCGGCATCCGTTCCCGCGGCCGGATCGATCGGGGTGGCACCCGCCGGTCCACGGTAGGGCTCCGGGGCCGCCGGAAGCTGCGCCGAGAACGGCGGAGCGGCGGGTGCGGACTGCGCACCGGGGTAGGCCGCGGGAGTCGCGGGCGCACCGTACCCACCGGTGGGACCGTAGCCGCCCGACGCTCCGTACCCGGCCGAGGCTCCGTACCCGGCCGACGCCCCGAAACCGGCGTCATACGCCGGACCGCCGGGGTAGCCGGGCGCCGGCGCGGCGGCGACGGGCCGCGCCTTGCGCGGCGCGAACAGGGCGTTCACGAGCGGGAGAAGAGCGGTGCCCACGGCGGCGAGGATTGCGGTGGCCACCACGATGCGCCAGTAGATGTCGGCGAAGTCGACCCACTCCGAGAGCATGAGCGGGATGATCAGCAGGACAGCCAGGAGCGTGACGAGACCGATGGTCGTGAACGCCACGATCTGCGTGAACCGCGTCACGTACCGCTCGAGCGCCTTCATGTACAGGCGCACGTGGAGGAGGGCGAGCTGCAGGATCAGCACGATGAAGAGGAACTGCAGGAAGCGGCCGAAGCCGCTCCACGAGTAGCGCTCCGGCATCCAGATCATCACCGCACCGATGAGGAGGGTGACGATCCAGGTGGCCATGCTCGCCAGCGCGAACCATGCGGGACGGCGGGGGGCGAGGTGCGCGTCGAGGATCGCGACGCCCGCGAAGCCCGCCAGCAGCAGGATCGTCAGGAACGCGCGACCGACGATGCCGTTCTGTTCGCCGATGAGGACCCACACGACGCAGACGAGCGCCGCGGCGATGAGAGCGCCGATGGCGACCCAGATCGCCGCACGCAGCAGCGGGGAGGTCTGGGCGTCGGCGCGCGAGGGCTCGAGCGCCTGTTGATCGGGCTGCGACATGGTCCGTCCTCTCGTCCGCGGGATGGACCCGCCGTCCCATCCTGACATGCGTGGTTCTCGGCGGCGACCCGGTTCTCGCGCCCCTAGAATCGCGACGTGGAACTCCTCGACATCGGCCGCGTCCTGCTCGGATTGGTCCTGCTCATCGGCGGCGGCGAGGTGCTCGTGCGCGGCGCGTCCGCGCTCGCGACCAAGCTCGGCATCCCCCCTCTCGTGGTGGGGCTCGTGATCGTCTCGGCCGCCACGAGCGCGCCCGAGCTGGCGGTGACGATCGGCGCCGTCATCGACGAGGAACCGAGCCTCGCCGTCGGCAACGTCGTCGGCAGCAACATCGTCAACGTCCTGCTGATCCTCGGCCTCTCGGCCTTGTTCCTGCCACTGGCGGTCAAGCGCCGCCTCGTGAAGTTCGACCTCCCGGTGATGGTCGGCATCAGCATCCTGTTGCTCGTGCTCGCCCTGGACGGCGAGATCACGCAGATCGACGGGGTGATCCTCTTCGCGGCGGCCGTCGCCCACGTCGTCCTGAGCTTCACGCTGAGCAAAAACGACCCGGATGCCCTGCCCGACGATGCCGCGGCAGCCACCGATCCCTCGCAGACCGGTCCGGTGCGGACACGGCGGGCCCCGGCATCCGGAGTCCTGTCGTACCTGATCCCGGTCGTCCTCATCCTCGCCGGCATCGGTCTGCTCGTGTTCGGCGCCGACCTGCTCGTCACCGGAGCCGTGGCGATCGCGACCGGTTTCGGCGTCTCGAGCCTGGTGATCGGCCTCACCGTCGTCGCGATCGGCACCTCCCTCCCGGAGCTCGCGACCTCGATCGCGGCCGTCCGACGCGGCGAGCGCGACCTTGCCGTCGGCAACATCGTCGGCAGCAACATCTTCAACATCGGGATCGTGCTGGGCCTCCCCGCGATCTTCTTCCCGGAGGGGATCCCCGTGCCGGATGCCGCGATCTCGCTCGACATCCCGCTGATGATCGCCGCCGCGGTCGCGCTCGTGCCGATCGCGTTCACGGGGTTCACGATCGCGCGGTGGGAGGGCGCGGTGTTCGTCGGCCTCTACGTCGCGTACACGGTGTACCTGATCCTCGCCGCGGTGGAGCACGATGCCCTGCGCGGCTTCTCGATCGTGATGCTCTTCTTCGTGCTCCCGCTCCTCGCGGTCACCCTCATCGCCGTGACGGCCTACGAGGTGGGCCTCCGCCGCGGCCGCCGCGAGACCCCCACCCCCTGACCCCTCCGACGCCGCGACACGCGCGGTTCGGTGGCGCCTTCGCGCGGGTCATGGGCGCGCACACCCGCCTGACGGCGCCACCGAACCCCGTTCACTTGTCGCCTCTGGCGGGTGTCGCCGCCCCCGACCCGCAGGAGGCGACAAGTCAACGTCGGGGGGAACGACGAAGGGCCCCGCGGTGCGGAGCCCTTCGTGATGGTGGCGAGTGAGGGATTCGAACCCCCGAATGCTGAGCAGTCTGATTTACAGTCAGATCCCTTTGGCCGCTTGGGTAACTCGCCGGGTGCGCACCCGCCCGGCTTGTACAGTCGACCGGAGGCGCGATCACCGATCCTACTCTCCCGAGGCCGCTCTCGGGAAATCGGATGCGGTGCGAGGATCAGGTGCCGATGGCGTCGAGGTCGGTGTCCTCCAGCGCCGACGGCAGACGCAGCAGAGCCCCCTCGAACCGGCAGGTCGCCGCGGCGGCATCCATCGCCTTCTCGAGCACATCGCCCCACTCCTCCTCGGACTCCGGACGCCCGTGCGCCAGCGACGCGAGGGTCGACGCGAACGCGGCGTCACCCGCGCCCATCGTGTCGACGATCGGACCCGGGAGGCTCGAGATCGGTCGCGTCGCGGTGACACCGGCGGCCTCGACCGACGCTCCGGCGGCACCCTGGGTCGCCAGCACCGCGTGCGTCCCGAGCTCCAGGAGCCGGGCTCGCAGGGCGTCCAGCGGCTCTCCGTACAGCAGCGTCGCGTCGTCCTCGCCGACCTTCACGAGCGCGGCGTCGGCGGCGAGCGCCTCGAAGCCGCGCACGAACTCGGCGCGGTCGTGCATCATGCCCTCGCGCGGATTCGGATCGATCGCCAGCGGAGTGCCGGATGCCGCGACCGCCTCCGCGAACTCCCGGGTCTGCTCCGTGTCGTCGAACGCGAAGCAACTGACGGCCACGAGGGCGGCATCCGCCATCGCGGCGCGTTCCGCATCACCGAATCGGATGCGGCGCTTCCGGGACGCCTCGTTGAAGACGTAGGTGGGCTCGCCGCCGCCGGAGCGGGTGCTCACCGCGCGGGCGGTGCCGAGCGGGGACGCCGTCGCGAGGAGGTCGACGCCGTGGTCGGCGAGGTACGCGCGCACCCGCGAACCGGGTTCGTCGTCTCCGACCATCGCGACGAGGGTGGTGGGCACGCCGAGTCGCGCGAGTCCGACGGCGACGTTCAGCGCGGCGCCTCCCACGAACTCGCGCACACCCGTGTCGTCGCGCAGCTCATCGATCAGCGCGTCTCCGACGACGACGATCCGTTCCGTCATGCCCTGCTCCCCACGCTCTCCAGCACTCGTCCGACGAAGGTCTCGGTACGCCGACGCGTTCCGTCGATCCGCATGTCCACGCTCGCCCGCATCTCGCTCGGCGCGAGCGGCGCGGCCAGCCGCACGTTCTCGTGACACGACAGGTCGGCGCACATGTACGTTCCCACACTGTCCCCGCGTTCCCCGGCAGCACCGGCGCGCCGCGCGGAGAACATCACCACCTGATCGGCCGGCTGCATCGTGTGGCAGAGGTTGCACATAGCCGAGCGCGCGTGCGAACTGCCCTCGGCAGCCCGGAGGACGATTCCGCGCGGCTCGTCGTCGATCTCGACGAAGAGGTATCCGCGGCCGCGCGTGCGCGGATCACGCCACGCCAGGAAGTCCAGGTGGAACCAGTCCAGCAGCACGAAATCGGTCGGCAGGGCGACGATCCGCAACTCGTCGGGGGTGGCGTTGACGAAATGGGAACGCACATCGTCTTCGGTCAGTGGGCGCATGGCACCTCCTCGCCCGACCCAGTCTACGAACCTCCCCGCGCCGCGGGGTCCGCACCCCACCCGAGGCGCGCGGCGACAGCGTCCGCGGCGGGCGTCGGAAACTCCCCCCAGCCCGGCTCGAGCACGTCGCGGGCCAGGTCGAACAGCCCTCGCGCGCACTCCTCCACAGGGCGGTCGAGGATCTCCGCGATGCGCGCGCCCTCCGCCGGGAAGTCCTCCTCGAATCGCCTCACCGGGTCGATGATGTCGCGCCGGGAGGTCGATACTGTCGCGAAACGTCCCCTCACGGCTCGGATCAGGTGCTGCACCGCCCACTGACGGATGAACTGCCCGCCGTTTAGACGCTCGCCGCGCCGGACGCGTCCGACGCCGACCATCAGCTTCACCAGGAAGAGGGCGGTGTCGTTCGCCGGGTCGAAGCGGTCGGATGTCTGCGCTCGGCGCCACGCGTCCTCGATGAGTGCAGCCACCGAACCGGCCTCGTCGTCGACGACGACGGAGGCGTCTCCGGCGAGAGCGCCGGACAGCTCGTCGATCTCGGCCACGGCGAACTCGAGCAGGTGTCCGTCCGCGTAAAGCACCGCGAAGCCGACCTCGCCCTCCCGCGCGACGAGGACGCGGGAGGCGGGATCGGGAAGCCACTCGAGACTCTCCCGGGCCTGAGCCCCGCGTCCGCGGTGAACGAGCGCGAAGAAGTCGTGATCGGACCACTCGTCGCGACGCAGGCGTCCCGATTCGGACGCCGACCCGAGCAGCACCAACCCGAGGAGGCGGTCATCGGCACGGACACCCTCGGCCAGGTCGGCACTGAGCGCGTCGAAGGCGTCCGGGTTCACGGCACCCGCACTCCGGGCAGGGCCCAGGCGGCGAAGACCGGTCCGCGCGCCGAGACCGTCACGACGCCGGATGCCGCGTCCACCGCGGCCGCCCCGTACAGCGTCTGCGCCTGTTCGGCGCCCGCCAGCGCGTCCGCCGGCACGGTCATCTCCACGTCGCCGCGGGCGGCGAGGACGAGGATGCTCTCCTCGGCGGTCTCCCGGACGAAGAGCACTGCGTCCTCGTCCACGTGCACCCATCGCAGCCCGCCGCCGGCGAGCGCGGGATGCGCGCGGCGGAGGTGCACGAGGTCGCGGTACAGCGCGATGCGCGCGGCGACGCCGGGCTCGCCCTCGGTGCCCCACGGCATCGGCGTGCGGCTGGCCTCGCCGTCGACCCCGACGGCGCCGAACTCGTCGCCCGCGTAGACGACCGGAAGGCCCGGGAGCGTCATGGACAGCCCGACCGCGACCGGGATCGTCCCCTCCCCCGCGTGCGTGGCGAAGCGGGCGGTGTCATGGGTGTCGAGGGGCTGCATGGTGCCGAGCCGCACCCGCCAGGGGACGCCGGCCGCGAACCGCGTGACGGACTCGACGAACTGGGTGGCCGTGTAGCGCGGGATCCCGCCGATCGGCTGCCCGAAGAACCACGGCTCGGTGACCTCATCGCCCTCGGCGTTCCGGTACACCGTCGACTGCGGATCGCTCAGCCACGCCCACAGCGGTCGAGTGAACGAGGGATAGGTCATCGCGCCGTGCCACCCGTCCCCCTGCAGGTCGCTCACGGCGTCGTTCGTCGACTCCCCCAGGAGGAGGGTGTCGGGGTTGATGGCGATCATCGTCTCGCGCAGGAGCTGCCGCACCTCGGCGTTGAGATCGATGTCGCCGAGCCGCCCGGTCATGTTCGCGACGTCGATCCGCCATCCGTCGGCGTTGTAGGGCGGCTTCAACCACATCGCCACGACCGAGTCGGGGCCGGAGATGAAGCGCTCGCGGAGCTTCTCCGAGGCCCAGTTGAACTTCGGCAGCGTCGGATACCCGAGCCAGGAGATGTACTCGGTGTTGCCCTCGTCGGTGAAGTAGTAGAACTCCTCGGCGGGCGCTGCCGGCGTGCCGTAGGCCGAGAGGAACCACTCGTGCCGGTCTCCCGAGTGGTTGCTGGTCAGATCTCCGATGACGCGGATGCCGCGGGCATGGGCCTCCTCGATGAGACGGACGTACGCGTCATCCCCGCCGAGGAGCGGGTCGACCGTCAGGAAGCTCGACGCGTCGTAGCGGTGGTTCGAGGCGGCGGGGAAGACGGGGGTCAGGTACAGCAGGTTCACGCCCAGGTCGACGAGGTGGTCGAGCTTCTCGATGACGCCGGGAAGATCGCCGCCGTAGAGCTGCTGCGACCGCCCGGGCGCGAGGACGTCGACCGGGTCGTCCCAGGATGCCGGGATCGCCCACTCCGGAGTCGGGTGAGTGTCGGCCTCGGACGACCGGGCGAAGCGGTCGGGGAAGACCTGGTACATCACCGCGTCGTACATCCACGCCGGGGGCGCGGGATACGCCACGAGGGCGAAGTCCTCGGCATCGAGCGTCTCGATCTCGTGGAGACCGGCCTGGTTCAACCAGAACACGCGACCGTCGTCCCGACGGATCATGAAGCGGTAGCCGTGGCGCGGGTTGGCCACGACGACCTCCGCCTCCCACCAGTCCCATCCGCCGTCGGCGCCGAGGAGGACGGCATCCGTCCACGCCGGCTCATGGTCCGGGTTCGACCGCGCGCGGACGATCCCGGCGCGTCCCCACCCGTGCGGGATCCGCACCCGCACCCGCACGGTCTCGCCGAGCGCGGGCGCGAGGGTCGACACGTGCAGCGGCGACCCGTCGTGGTGCGGGATCAGCCGGGACGCGGCATCCGTCACTTGACGCTGCCGGAGACCAGCCCGCCCGCGATGTAGCGCTGCGACAGCAGGAAGAGCACCATCACGGGGAGGGCCGCGAGGATCGCGCCCGCCGAGAACACACCCCAGTTCTGCGACTGGAAGCCCGACACGAGCTGGAAAAGACCGATCGCGACGGTCTGCGTGGCCGGATCGGTGAGGATGACGCTCGCGATGGCGAACTCGCCGATGATGCTGATGAAGGTCAGCAGCCCCACGACGATGAGGATCGGCGTGACCAGCGGCAGCATGATCGTGAAGAACACCCGCGCGTGGCCGGCACCGTCGATCTTCGCCGCCTCGTCGATCGCCGACGGGACGGTGTTGAAGAACCCGTACATGAGGAACGTGTTCACACCCAGCGCGCCGCCGAGGTACACCATGATGAGGCCCGCGTGGGTGCCGAGACCGATCGCCGGGAAGACGTCGCTGATCTGGATCATCAGGAGGAAGATCGCGGTGATCGCCAGGAGCTGCGGGAACATCTGCAGCACGAGCAGCGTCATCAGTCCGAACCGCCGCCCGCGGAAGCGCATGCGCGAGAACGCATACGCGCCGAGCGCGCACAGGAGCACCGTGACGACGCTCGTCACGATCGCGATGATCAGCGAGTTGACGTACCACGTGCCGTACGGGATCGCCGGGTCTGTGAAGAGGCGCTCGTAGTTGCGTGGCGAGATCGCCGAGAACAGCTGGTTCGAGCCGGTCAGGGTGCCGATCGGGTTGAGGGATGCCGAGACGATGTACAGCAGCGGGAAGAGCGCGAAGGCGATCGCGATCCACGCCACGACGTGACGCCACCCCTTGTCGGCGAACCACCGGCGGAACGACTGGCGCCGGTGCGTCGGGATCGGCGGCTGGTCGTCGGCGGGGAGGCCCGTGACGCCGCCGATGCGGCTGACGACCCCGACGCGGGCGGCGTCGGGAACGGACTGGTCGATGCGCTCGCTCATCAGTTCAGGTCCTCCAGTGCCTTGGTCTGCCGGAAGCTGATCACGGCGACGACGGTGACGATGACGAAGATCAGGATCGACAGCGCCGACGCGAGACCGAGGTCACGGCCTCCGCCGCCGCCGAAGGCGACCTTGTAGACCATCGTGATCATGATGTCCGTCGCACCGATGTCCAGCGTGGTGTCGGTGAAGCGGGGGTTTCCTCGCGTGAGCATGTAGATCACGCCGAAGTTGTTGAAGTTGTACGCGAAGGTGGCGATCAGCAACGGCGCGACGGCGACGAACAGGAGCGGAAGCTTCACAGAGCGGAAGATCCGCCACGCGCCGGCGCCGTCCATCTTCCCGGCCTCGACGATGTCTTCCGGCAGCGACTGCAGGGCGCCCGTGCTCACGAGGAACATGTACCCGTAGCCGAGCCACATGTTCACCACGAGCACGCTGAGTCTCGCGAGCCACGGATCGGCCAGCCAGGGTATCGAGGCACCGCCGAGGAGGATCTGGTTGATGAACCCGAACTCCTGGTTGAGCATGCCCGCCCAGACGAGACCCGTCAGGTACGCGGGGAAGGCGTACGGCAGGATCACGAGGATGCGGTAGTACTTCTTGCCCTTGAGGGTCGGGTGGTTCAGCGCGACGGCGAGGAAGAGGCCGAGCGCGAAGCAGAGGAACGTCGAGCCCGCGGCGAAGACGAACGTCCAGATCGTCACGCGCAGCAGAGGATCGCGGATCTGATCGTTGGTGAAGGCGTAGGCGAAGTTATCCCAGCCGATGACGACCCGCCAGCCGGGGGTGAGGATCGAACCGTCCTCGGCGCGGAAGTTGCCCTCGCCGTCGTCGACGTAGACGAGCCCCGAGTCGGTGTTCGTGAACGTGTCGGCGACCTCGTCGTACTCGAGGTTCGAGGTGAAGATGAACGCACGCTGACCGTCGGAGGTGCGCAGCGTCCCGTCGTTGATGTCGTCCGAGACCGGGACGTTCAGGGCCAGGATCTCGTCCTGGAAGCGGATCACCTGGTTGAGGTTCAGCTCGTCCCAGCCGGAGGGGGCGGCGGTGACGTCTTCCAGCGGCTGCTCGTTCGTGCCGAAGGCGAGCGTCCCGCCGGGCTCGGCCACGAGGAGACCGAACTGGTCGGCTTGGCGGAGCACCTGGACGGTGTACTCGGGCGAGTCGGGCACACGTGCCTGCGAGGTGCTGATGATCTGGGCGACCGCATCGTCTTTGGTGCTGTTGTGCTGGTCACCGGCGTTGGTGAAGGCGATGTAGCCGGTGTAGAAGATGACGAAGACCTGGAAGATCGCGAGGAACGCGAGGCCGGGCGTGAGGTACTTGCCGGGAAGGAGTCCCGGACGCAGGTAGATCACGTTCACCGCGATGACGACGAGCGTCAGAATGCCCGCGGCCACCCAGTCGCCCGTGGCGATGAGGACCCACACGGCGAAGACGGTGAGGGCGTCGATGACGCCGAGGAGGACGACCTTCACCACGAGGGCGAGAATTCCGCCCGAGGTGAGTCGTCGCGACGGGGTGTGGAACGGGTTGTCACCCCACGGTCCGGAGGACGGGGTGCCGGACCGGCCGGCGGTCGTTACAGGCTTGGCGTCGACCATCGATGGACGCTCCTTCATCGCAGTGTTGGGCTAAAGAATAGGGGCGGGTGGGGTTCGAGCAGAACCCCACCCGCCCTGTGACGGCGGAACTCAGCCGTCGATCTTGGTCTGGATGTTCGTCGCAGCGGTCTCCCAGACCTCCTGCGGGTCACCCTCGCCCTTGATGAGCTGGAGCTCGGCGTTGCCCCAGTCCGACCACACGGCACCCATCTCGGGGATCGCGGGCATCGGGGCACCGGTCTGGCCGATGGCGCCGAAGGCGGCGACGTCGGGGTTGGATGCCGCGGCACTCTCGTACGCGGCGGTCAGTGCCGGCGGACGGCCGCCGACCTCGAACAGTGCGAGCTGCGCCTCTTCGGTGCTGAGGTAGTTGACGATGAAGTTCGTCGCGGCCAGCGCGTTGGCGGACTTGCTCGAGAGGAAGAAGCCGTTGACGCCGATGAACGGACGGGCCTCTTCGCCACCGGCGCTGGGCAGCGGGTCGACGACGTAGTTGATGCCGGCCTCGGCGATCGCGGGGGTGTTCCACGGCCCGGTCAGGTAGTAGGGCGATTCGCCGGCGAGGAAGAACTCGCGGGCGCGGTCTCCGTCGATGTTGGCGTTGAGGATGCCCTCGGCACCCCACTGCTTCAGCGCGGTGGCGAACTCGACACCGGCCTCGTCACCGAGGACGAGGTTGGAGGAGTCGTAGCTGCCGTCGGCGTTCTGGGCGAACACCTGCGAACCGAACGAGGTCTGCAGCGGGTACAGGTGGTACGGGTCACCCTGCTCGGGCGACAGGCCCACGAGGAACGGGTAGGTGGTGCCGGCCTCGCGACCCTTCGCGATGACCTCGTCGAAGGTCGTGCTCGGCTCGGCGACGAGGTCCGCGTTGCGGACGAGCGCGACGTTCTCGATCGAGTATGGGACGCCGTAGACGTTGCCGTCGTAGGTCATGGCCTGAATGGCGGACTCCGCGAAGCCCGAGGCGACGTCGCCGAGCTCGAGCGGGGCCACGACACCGGCGGCCACGTAGGCGCCCAGCTTGTCGTGGGGGCTGACGATGACGTCGGGGCCCTTGCCGGTGGGAACCTGCGAGATGAAGTCCTGGTCGACGGTGGCGAAGTCCTTGGTCACCAGCTCGACCTCGATGCCGGTGTCCTCGGTGAAGGATGCCGCGACACCCTCCAGTGCGGGCTTGCGCTCGATGTCGACCCAGACGGTGATCGCGTTCGCGTCGCCGCTGCCTTCACCGGTGTCGCCGCCGTCGGCCGTGTCGCCGCCGCCGCTCGCGCAGCCGCTGAGCACGAGCGCGCTGCTCGCCACCAGCGCGCCGAGTGCGAGCACGCTCTTCCTGTTCACCTTCATCGGTGTGCCTCTCTTGAAGTGCTGATACGTGGAGAACCGGCTTCTGCCGGCGCTGAGCACCGAGAAGACCGTTCTTCTGCTCGCCGTGATGCAAGCGCTTACATTCTTACCCGCCACCCTCGATCCCGCAACCGCGGATTTCGGATCGATATCTCGCCGTGATCTGCGGGGTGGACTGGAACCGCTTACAAATGACACGCGGTGTCAGTTGTGCGCGCTCACTTCCGCACGATGCCGCGTCTCCGGCGTTGGCATGGCCTCCGCCGGTAGACTCCCCGGCATGGCTGATTCCTCGTTCGACATCGTCTCCAAAGTGGACCGGCAGGAGGCGGACAACGCCCTGAACCAGGCGCGCAAGGAGGTCGAGCAGCGCTACGACTTCAAGGGCACGGACGCCTCGATCGCGTGGAGCGGCGAGTCGATCCTCATCAAGGCCAACAGCGAAGAGCGGGCGCAGGCGGTTCTCGACGTCTTCCAGACCAAGCTCATCAAGCGCGGCATCTCCTTGAAGAGCCTCGATTCGGGTGAGCCCGTCGCGAGCGGCCGCGAGTACCGCATCGTGTCGACCCTGAAGGAAGGCATCTCGCAGGAGAACGCCAAGAAGATCGGCAAGATCATCCGCGACGAGGGACCCAAGTCGGTCAAGTCCCAGATCCAGGGCGACGAGCTCCGCGTGCAGTCCAAGAGCCGCGACGACCTGCAGGAGGTCATCCGCCTCCTCAAGGCCGCGGACCTCGACGTCGACCTGCAATTCCTCAACTACCGCTGAGCCGCACTCCCGCTGTGCAAGGCCCTTCGCGCGTCGAGGTAGCGTTCGGCCACGAGCTGCGCCATGCGCGGATCGAGTGCGAGCGGGTCGGTCGTCGCGTCCGCGCCCGCACGCGCGACGACATCCGCGAAGAATCCCGGGGCAAGGACGTAGCTCGCCGCCACGACGCGACCCGAGCGCTGCCGACGGATGTCGGAGACCACCGCGTCGATCCGTTCCCCGTTCCCCGCCGCCACCCCGACACGGACGGGCCGTCCCAGGGCCGCGGCGAGGTCGCGCGCGGTCTCGGCGACGTCCGCAGCCGCAGCGGGGTCGGTCGATCCGGCCGCGGCGAGGACGACGGCGTCATCTGGGCCGAGCTGCACCGCCGCAAGTCGGTCGGCGAGGACCGCGGTCACCAGCGGATGGGGACCCAGCGCGGGTGCGGCGACCGCGGCGCCCGGATGCCGTCCGACCGCGCGGGCGATGTCCACGCGCGTGTGGAACCCGGCCGAGAGGAGCAGCGGCACGACGATGACGGGGCCTCGATCGACCACACGATCGACGACCTCGCCGACCTCCGGCTGCTGCACGTCGACGAACGCCTCTTCCACGGGGACGTCGGGCAAGAGGACGCGCACGCGGGTCACGAGCCGGGAGATGGCGGCGCGGCCGGTCTCCGACGACGTTCCGTGGGAACAGGCGATGAGCGTCGGTGTCATGATCCGGCATCCTCTCCGTCGGGAACATCGAGACGATAGCCCCGCTTGACCACGGTGCGGATCGGGCACGGACCGCCGAACGCTTCCCGCAGTCGGGCGACCGCCACATCGACGGCGTGAGCTCCGGCGCCGGAGTGTGCGAGCGCTCCCTGCAACGCGGTCCGGGACACGACATCGCCCCCGGCGGCGAAAAGCACCCGCAGCACGCTGATGCCGGTAGGCGACAGCGGGACCAGCCGCCCGTCGAGCACCGCGCCGCCGCTGCGCAGCTCGAGCCGCCCCGCGGTCGTCTGAACCGCGGGCGGGTGCCCACCCCCGAAGTGCGTCACGACCGCCCGGACCAGCGACCCGAGCCGACCGCGCTCGGCGATCAGAACCTCCGCCCCCGCCTCGGCGAGGGGCTTGGCCGTGATCGGCCCGACCGCCGCGAGGAGGATCCGACCCGAGCGCGACAGCGCGACGACGTCGGCCAGCGCCCCTTCGCGCTCGGCGGAGGCCAACCACTCGGCGGCACCGGGCGCCGAGGTGAACAGGACGGCGTCCACGTCCCCCCGCGCGGCCGCCGCGACCGACCTCGCCACCACGGCTGCGTCGGGGGGTGGCCCCCAGCGGTACACGGTGAGACTCACCACGTCCGCACCGACATCGGCGAAGAGCTCATCGAGTCCGTCTGCTCCGGAGCCGTGATGCTGGACGGCGATCCGGCGGCCCGCGAGACCCTCGGCGAGGAGGAACTCTCCCAGCTCCTCGGAGGTCTCCGACTCGGCGACCCAGTCGGCGGTGAGGCCGGCCTGCTGGATCGCCCCGCGCGCCTTCGGACCTCGGGCGACGATCTGCGCCCGCTCGAGCGCGGGGTGGAGCTCATCGAGCATGCCCGTTTCTTCGGCGGTCTCCATCCATCCACGAAATCCCACGCCGGTCGTGACCACCACAATGTCGGGGGGCTCGTCGATCAGTGCACGGGTGGCCTCGATGAGGGCGGCATCATCGATGTGCGGCACGATCGTCAGCGCCGGGGCCCGCCGCACCTGCGCGCCGTGTCGCTCGAGCGCGGCCGTCAGTTCCGAGGCTCGCCGGTCGACCGCGATCACGATGGTCGTACCGGCGAGCGCAGAGGAGAGGGCGGGGCGGAGCGGAGCGGTCACCGGTGAGCATCACCGGCCAGGGCGGGGTCGGTGAGGAGGAGGTCGGCGCGGGCCACGTCGCCGACCACGATCACCGCCGGATTGGCGACACCGGCGGCCGCGGCATCCGTCACGACTTCCGCGAGCGTGGAGCGTGTCGTCCGCTGCTCGGGCGTGTGCCCGCGCTCGACGATCGCCACCGGGCGGTCGCCCGGCGCTCCGGCTCGTCGCGCGGCGTCGACCAGCCGCGGCAGGGCGGCGACGCCCATCAGCACGACGGTGGTGATGCGCTCGTCGGCGAGCGCGGCGAGGGTGGAGCGGGAGGGCTCCGCCTGACCGTTGACCACGTGGATCCCCGCGGACACCCCGCGATGCGTCACGGGGATCCCCGCCGCCTGCGGCACGGAGACGACACTCGTCAGCCCGGGGACGACGTCCACCGGGACTCCGGCGGCCAGACACGCCGCGACCTCTTCGCCGCCGCGTCCGTAGACGAACGGATCACCGCCCTTGAGCCGGACGACGCGCTTGCCCGCGCGGGCGAGGGACACCAGGAGCTCGTTGATCCGCTCCTGCGGAACAGGGTGGGCGCCGGGGCTCTTCCCGACGTCGATGACCTCGACATCCGCCTCCAGCTCGAGCAGGACGCCGGTGGGCCCGAGTCGGTCCGCCACGACGACGTCGGCTTCGGCGAGGAGCCGACGCCCCCGGACGGTCATGAGGTCGACCGGCCCCGGACCACCGCCGACCAGGTCGACGCGCCCGATCCCCCGACGACGCTGCCGCCGCAGCGGAAGCGATCCCTCTCGGAGGAGCGCGCCCACGGCGTCGCGGAGGCGTCCGGCGCGCCGAGGGTCCACCCCGGAGTGGGACATCACCCCCACGATCACATCGCCCGACCGCGTCTCGGCGGCGAGGCGCGCGGAGCCGTGAGACCCGTCGGAGGCGTTGATGCACAGCACCCGGTTCTTCTCGCACCAGGCGGCGACATCGGCGTCGACACGCGGGTCGCCGGTCGCGGTGTGCACGAGCCATGCCCCGATGACGTCGCCTTCGACCACCGCGCGTGCGATCCAATCGAGGTCATGCGCGTCGATGGCCGCACGCATCGCCGCGGACACCGCCGGCGCCACGACGACCACCCGGGCGCCGTCCTCGAGGAACCGGCCTAGCCGCCGCGCGGCGACGTTCCCGCCTCCGACGAGGACGACGCGACGGCCGCTGAGCGACACCCCGAGCATCGTGGTCATCGCGATCCCCCCGCCCGAACGAACACGGCATCGCCGTCCACGGCGACCGCCCACACCGGGAGGGTGGCCGGTGCCCACCCCTGCGGGTCGAGACACACCCCGGTGCGGAGGTCGAACACGTGCTTGTACATCGGAGAGGCCACGGTCGGCGCATCGCCGCGGGTCCCCACGATCCCGCGCGAGATGACGTGCGCGCCGCAGTAGGGATCCCGGTTGGAGACCGCGTGCACACGGCCTGTGTGCAGCAGGAACAGGGCGACCTGCACGTCGCCGAGCAGTGCGGCCCGGCCCCGCTCGACCTCCAGGTCGGCGAGTCGGCAGACGTAGGTCCACTCGTCCGCCCGCGACGGCGCGGCGTACTCAACCGTCAGGCTCATCGCCGCACCTCCAGAACCGAACCCGCGATGAAGACCGCAGGGTCCGCGCGCTCCGCATCCGTGGCGGGACGCCCCTGCCCCCGCTCGGCGATGTACGCCAGCCCCGGGTCGGGGGTCGTCGGCGCGTTCACGAACGACGCGAACCGTCGCAGCTTCTCAGGGTCGTCGAGCGTCGCCTTCCACTCGTCCTCGTACCCGTCCACATGCCGGGCCATGGCGGCATCCAGGTCGCCGCAGATGCCGAGGGAATCCTCGAAGATCACGTCCCGCAACCCCTCGATCCCCCCGTCGAGGTCGGCAAACCACGGCGCGGTGCGCTGCAGACGGTCGGCGGTGAAGACGTAGTACATCAGGAACCGGTCGATGGCAGTGAGCAGGTCATCGTCGCTGAGCCCTTCGGCGAGCAGCTCGGCGTGGCGGGGCGTGAAGCCGCCGTTGCCTCCCACGTACATGTTCCAGCCCGCTTCGGTCGCGATGACGCCGACGTCCTTCCCCCGCGCCTCGGCGCACTCGCGCGCACAGCCGGAGACGCCGAGCTTGATCTTGTGCGGCGAGCGCAGCCCGCGATAGCGCAGCTCGAGACGGACGGCCATGCCCACAGCATCCTGGACTCCATAGCGGCACCACGTCGACCCGACGCACGATTTCACCGTGCGGAGCGACTTCCCGTATGCGTGACCGGACTCGAACCCGGCATCGACCAGACGGCGCCAGATGTCCGGGAGCTGCTCGAGCCGGGCACCGAACATGTCGATGCGCTGGCCGCCGGTGATCTTCGTGTAGAGACCGAAGTCCCGCGCCACCTCGCCGATGACGACCAGACCCTCGGGCGTGATCTCTCCCCCGGGAATGCGCGGGACCACCGAGTAGCTGCCGTCCTTCTGCAGGTTCGCCATCACGTGGTCGTTCGTGTCCTGGAGCGTGGCGTTCTCGCCGTCCAGCACGTGCGTTCCGGTGAGCGTCGACAGGATGCTGGCCAGCACGGGCTTGCAGATGTCGCAGCCGCGCCCCGAACCGAACCGGTCGACCACCGCGCTGAAGGTCGTGAGCCCGGAGACCCGTACGGCGTCGAAGAGTTGCCGCCGGGACATCGGGAAGTGCTCGCACAGCGCCGTGCTGAGAGTCTTCCCGGAAGCGGCCAGCTCGGTGCCGACGATCTTCTTGATCATCATCACGCAGGAGCCGCACGCCGCCCCGGCCTTCGTGCACGCCTTCACACCGGCGACGTCCGCACAGCCCTGGTCGTGCACGGCCGAGCGGATGGCGCCCGCGGTGACGCTGTTGCACGAGCACACCAGCGCCGTGTCCGGCAGGTCTCCGGTCGGGGGCGCCGCGGCGCCCTCGGGCAGGAGATACGCGGCCGGATCTCCGCCGAGCGCGCCGCCCAAAAGGGGGCGCAGGGCACCGTACGCCGACGCGTCTCCGACGAGGATGCCGCCGAGAAGGGTCTTCGCGTCGTCCGAGAGGACGAGCTTCTTGTACACCCCGGCCACCGGGTCCGCGTAGACGACATCGAGCGCCCCGGGCGTCTGCGCGAATGCGTCGCCGAAGCTTGCGACATCCACTCCCGAGAGCTTCAACTTCGTCGAGACATCGAAACCCGCGAATGCTCCGTCGCCGCCGCGGAGCCGTGTCGCGGCCACTTCCGCCATGGCATAGCCGGGCGCGACGAGTCCGACGCATTGCCCCTCGAAGTTGGCAACCTCGCCGATGGCGAGGATGCGCGGGTCCGACGTCGCGCACGCGGCGTCGATGACGACCCCTCCCCGGGGGTGCACCCGCAAGCCGGCGGTGCGGGCGAGTTCGTCCCGGGGCCGGACCCCGACGGTGAACACGACCACGTCGGCGTTCCCCCACTCCCCGTGGCGGAACTCCAGCCCCCGCACCCGCCCGCGGTGGTCGGCGTCGATACGCGTCGTGATGGTCTCCGTCCGCACCTCGATGCCGCGGGACTCGATCAGGCGACGCAGCGCAGCGCCCGCGGGCAGGTCGAGCTGTGCGGACATCAGACGGTCCGAGGACTGTACGACGGTCGGGGCGACGCCCAACCCCTGGAGCGCCCCCGCGGCCTCGAGGCCGAGGAGGCCCCCGCCGATGACGGTGCCCACGAGCGGACGCCCCAGCTCGGCGGCCCGGCGCTGCACGAATCGCTCGAGAGCGACGACATCATCGAGGGTCCGATAGACGAAGCAGCCTTCGTGGTCGTAGCCCTCGACAGCGAGGCGCGCGGCGTAGGACCCGGTGGCCAGAACGAGCCGGTCGTATCCGACGCGCTCACCGTCCGCCGTGACGACCTCGGCGGAGTCGCGGTCCACCCGGCGCACCGCGCGACCACGGAGGAAGCGCACACGGCTGTCGCGCATCGGTCCGCGATCCAGTTCGAGATCCGTCGTCGACGCACCCGCGAAATACGACGTCAGCCCCACCCGGTCATAGGGGTGCCGGTCCTCCTCTCCGATGACGGTGACGGCCCACTCGCCTCCGTCACTGAGCAGGCTCTCGACGAAGCGGTGCGCGACCATCCCCGCTCCGGCCACCACGATGCGGGGGGCGGACCGGGTGGAGCTCATGTCCGCACCGTACGCCGACGAGGTTTCCCCGCCGTCAGCGGTGTGTTTCGTCTTCTTTTCCGCGGCGGACATCTCAACCCACCGGAGCGTGCACGGTCTCGCGCTCGGTCTCCGCCGCCGGGGCGACGGAATCGGATGCCGGGTGCTGCGCGGCGGCGCGCTCACGTCGGGAGGGAACCCGGCGGCGCGGCGACGACGGGCGCCCGTAGGTGACGTACAGAGGGATGCCGACGAACACCAGACCACCGACGAGGTTGCCGAGCACCGTGGGGATCTCGTTCCAGATCAGGTAGTCCATAACGGTGAAGTCACCGCCGAGGAGCAGGCCGGACGGGAAGAGGAACATGTTCACGATCGAGTGCTCGAAGCCCATGAAGAAGAAGAGCATGATGGGCATCCACATCGCGATGATCTTGCCCGGCACGCTCGTCGAGATCATCGCGAGCACGACGCCGGTGGCGACCATCCAGTTGCAGAGGACGCCGCGGATGAAGAGGGTCAGCATCCCGGCCGCGCCGTGTTCGGCGTACCCCAGCGTGCGGCCCTCGCCGATGTGTCCGATGGCCTCACCGACCGCGTTGGGCGGCGTCGAGAAGCCGTACGTCACCACGATCGCCATCAGGAGTGCCACCGCGAAGGCGCCGATGAAGTTCCCGAGGAAGACCAGGCCCCAGTTGCGCAGGATTCCGCCGAGCGTCACCCCGGGGCGCTTGTCCAGCCACGCCAGAGGGGTGAGGACGAAGACGCCGGTGAGCAGATCGAACCCGAGGAGGTACAGCATGATGAAGCCGACGGGGAAGAGCACCGCGCCCAACAGCGGGACCCCGGTGGTCGTGGCGACCGTCACCGCGAACGCTGCGGCGAGCGACAGCAGCGCGCCACCCATGATCGACCGCACCATCGTGTCGCGCGTGGAGTACATCACCTTCGAGGCGCCGGCATCGATGACCGTGCCGATCAGGTCTGCGGGTTTGACGTAGGACATCGGTTCTCCTTCGGGGACGAATGCGCGGGGAAGGTTCTCGTGCTACGAAGGTAGAAGCGCGGTGTTTCCCGACAACGACCGAGAACGACGACTTCGATTACGGCTTTCTCTCTTCGGCGCGGGGGCCACTGTGAGAAAGATCCGGACGACATCGAGCGCGACCCGCCCGCTCGACGCCGCCGGCACGAGGGCGGAGGGCCCATGACCGCAGTGGATGACGCGATCCGGCGCGAGGCGATCGCGGACTACGGCGTGATCGGCGAGGCCCCGGCGTCGAGCCTCGAAGGCCTGCTGCGTATCGCCGCCAGTGTCTGCCGGGTCGACAAGGCGGTCGTCAACATCATCGACGATCGCTTCCAGCACCAGATCGCCGCCTTAGGCTTCGACGCCGCGGTGTGCGCCCGCGAGGACTCGATGTGCGCGGCGGTCTACCTCTCCGGCCAGCAGGTGGTCCTTCCGGACGCACGAGACGATGAACGCTTCACCGACAACCCCTTCGTCACCGGCGAACTCGGTCGGGTGCGCTTCTACGCGTCGAGCCCGTTGCGCACCCCCGACGGCGTCATCATCGGCACCCTCTGCGTCTTCGACGACGACGTAGCCGAACTGGATGCCGCTCAGCGGTCGACGATGGACATCCTCGCCGGGCAGGTCGTCGACGTCCTCGAACTGCGTCGCGCGGGCCGCGAGCTGCGCTCCTCGAACGATCGGCTGAGCACGTTCGCCGGCCAGGTCAGCCACGACCTGCGCAATCCGCTCACGGCACTCGTGGGCTATCTCGAGCTTGCCAGCGACAGCCTCGAAGTCGATGAGGCGCAGCAGGCGACGGTCTCGCTGGCCCGCGCCGAGGCGGCGGCGAACCGCATGACCGACCTCGTCGGGGACCTGCTCTCGTACGCCCGCATCGGCGGCGCCGCGCGCCACTTCGGCCCGGTGTCCGTCCGCGAGGCCGCCGTGGCCGCGGTGGACGACCTGGATGCCGCGCTGCGCGAGCACGGAGCCCGGGTGAGCCTCGACGTGGACGGCATCGTGTTCGGCGACGCGACCCTCATCCGGCTCGTCCTGCAGAACCTCATCGCCAACTCGGTGAAGTTCACCGCCGCCGCCGGAATCCCGCCCATGATCGAGGTGAGCACGACCCGCACCGATGGGGCCCTGGTGATCCGGGTGGAAGACAACGGGCCGGGCATCCCCGAAGCCGATCGCGGGCGGGTCGTCGGGCTCATGGAACGCGGCGCCGACGCCCACGGGATAGAAGGCCTCGGGCTCGGTCTCTCGGTGTGCCGCCGCATCGCCCAGGAGCACGGCGGGCGTCTCGGGATCGATGCCTCCCCCACGGGCGGCGCCGCCGTGTGGGTGACGTTCCCGCTCCTCGGGGGTCAGTGACCGGCGCCGAGCCCTCCGGACAGCCGCGTGTGCAGCTGGGTCGTGGCGTCGTTCATCCCCTCGAGGACGACCTCCTTGCCGCGCTGGCGGTACTTCGTCACCACGGCGTCGAGCGCCGCGACCGTGGAGGCGTCCCACACGTGCGAGCGTGACATGTCGATGACGATCTTGTCGGGGTCTCCCGCGTAGTCGAACAGCGTCGTCAGGTCGTTGCTGGAGGCGAAGAAGAGCTCGCCCTCGACCTCGTACCGCACGATCGTCTCACCCGCGGAGTCGTTCACCGTCCGCTGCACGCGGACGAAGTGGGCCACGCGACGGGCGAAGAGGACCATCGCCGCGAGGACGCCGACGCCTACGCCGATGGCGAGGTTGTGCGTCCACACCGTGAACACGACGGTGATGACCATCACTGCGGTCTCGCTCTTCGGCATCCGTCGCAGCGTCGACAGGCGGACGCTGTGCCAGTCGAACGTCGCGACCGAGACGACGATCATGACGGCCACGAGAGCGGCCATCGGGATGATCGCCACGATGTCACCGAGGACGAGCACGAGGATCAGCAGGAAGACGCCGGCGAGGAACGTCGAGATGCGCGTGCGTGCGCCGGATGCCTTGACGTTGATCATGGTCTGGCCGATCATCGCGCACCCTCCCATACCGCCGAAGAGGCCCGAGAGGATGTTCGCACCGCCCTGGCCGAAGGCCTCCCGCGTCTTCCGCGAGTGGGTGTCGGTGATGTCGTCGACGAGCTTGGCCGTCATGAGCGACTCGAGGAGCCCGACGACGGCCACGGCGAGCGCGTACGGTGCGATGATCTGCAGCGTCTCCAGCGTCAGCGGGACGTTCGGGATGAAGAGGAAGGGCAGGCTCTCGGGCAGGTCCCCCTGGTCGCCGACCGTCGGGATGTTCATCACGAACACCACAGCAGCAGCGGTGAGCAGCACGATCGCCACGAGCGGTGCGGGGACGACCTTCGTCCAGCGCGGCATCAGGTACATGATGAGAAGTCCCGCCACGACCATCGGATACACCAGCCACGGGACGCCGATGAGCTGCGGGAACTGCGAGGTGAAGATGAGGATCGCGAGCGCGTTGACGAAGCCGACCATGACGCTGCGCGGGATGAAGCGCATGAGCTTCGCGACGCCGAGCGCGGCCATCACGATCTGGATGAGCCCGCCGAGGATCACGGTGGCGATGAGGTAGTCCACCCCGTACTCGCGCGCGACGGGTGCGATGACCAGCGCGATGGCGCCGGTGGCGGCGGTGATCATCGCGGGGCGTCCGCCGAGGAACGAGATGGCGACGGCCATCACGAACGACGAGAACAGGCCGAGACGCGGATCGACACCGGCGATGATCGAGAACGCGATCGCCTCGGGGATGAGGGCGATCGCCACGACGAGGCCGGCGAGCGCCTCGCGGGTGAGAAGCCGGGGGCTCCGCAGCGCCTGCATCACCGTGGGTTCGATGCGATAACGGCTCGGCGGGTCGGGGACGGGGACGACACGGGTCATGGACGCTCCAGGGTGGCGGGGCGGGATCGCGACGGCGATCGGGGAAGGACGCGATGATGCGTCGGGACCGCGAGCGCGGTCGGAGGATAAGGGAACGGATGCCGCAGAGCGCGGCATCCGAAGACTCTACCGCCGTCGGCATGCGCGGCGGGCGATGACTCCCGTGGTCAGCGCGCGGAGGTGTCCCAGTCGACCTCGATCGCGTCCTCGTGGGAGGGCGAGATGCGCGCGGCGTGCACGTCACCCGGTTGCGGCCAGCGGTTCTTCGGGAACACCGCCTCCGTGGAGACCGTGCGCGGCGCGACGCCGGCCGCTTCGGCGCGGAGCTCGACGCGGCATTCCTGGTAGCGCGCCCGCCCCTCGGGCTCGGATACCGAGACGACGGTCACGCGGCCGCGCACGGCGTCGGCCATCGGATCCTTCGTGGCCTTTTCCAGCCACTGCGCCATCTCGTCCCACTCATCCACGCGGTCAGCCTAGTGCGGCGGGGCGAGCATTCCCCGCGGAGCACGGCGGCGCACGGCGCCGTCGACGAGCCACTCCCGCAGACTCCGGTAGGCCTCGGTGCGTGCGGGCTCCGCCGAAAGGAAGACGTCGTGAAGGGCGCCGTCCACGCGGCGGAGGGTGACGTCACTGCCGACGCGCGTCGCGGCACGGGCGATCTCGTCGACCACGAGGACGGAGTCGGAGGTCAGCGCCTGCTCGGACCACGACAGCGGCGAACTCGAGCGCGCCGACAGCAGGACGAGCGTCGGACAGCCCGTCTCGATCCCCGCGGCGACGGTGGCATGCCCGCGCACCACCGCCCGGAGCCATCCGGGGTGCGTCGGGAAGCCGCGCTCGGGCCGCCACGCGGCGGGGATCGCCTCCCCGGGGAGCGCGCCCGTCTCCCGCTGCGCCCGCGTGTAGAAGCCGAGGTCGACCTCCGGGTGCGCACCCAGCGGATCCCACCGGGCGCGCGCTTCGATGAGCGGCAGGAGCGCCTGGCGCGCGAACGGTCCCGTCTGCAGCTCCAGCCACGGGCTGTTCAGCACGAGCGCATCGGCGAATCCCGGATGCCGGGCCGCCCACAGGGTGAGGGTCAGACCCCCGGTGGAGTGACCGAGGAGGACCAGCCGACGCCGGCGCGGGGCATCCGTCGCCGGGTCGTGTCCGATCGCCGTCAACGCCGCCGCGATGTCCTCGTCGTACACGGAGAGGTCGGTGACGTAGCCGGGGATCTGCCCCTCGCGGAGGCTCCGCCCGTACGCGCGGAGGTCCAGGGCGTGGAAACGGGCGCCGAGATCGCACCAGAAGCGCGCGAGCTCGACCTGGAAGAAGCAGTCCGACCACCCGTGGACGTACAGGACGTCGACGTCGCGGAGCGGTCCGACGAGCGTCGCCCACACCGAGGGCTCGCGACGCACCAGCGTCGCGACGACCCCACCGTCGGCATCCGTCCCGAGGGGAAGCGTGCGCTGCGCGAACGGAGGCCCGAGGACGTCGGGCCTCCATTCAGCGGTCATCGCCGAAGGCTACTCGCCGCGCGAGACGGTCACCATCTCGTCGCGCGGGACCACCTTGATGCGGGCGCGCCCGTGCGGCGCACCCAGGGCGATCTCGTGCTGGTCGAGGCGGTGCCAGCCCTCGAGGTCGGTCCACGCCACGCCGCGCTCGGCGAGGAGGGCGGGGATCGCCTCGTCCGACGGGTCGACGGGCTGCCACCACGACGCCTGGTCGTTGATGACGTGGCGGACGGTCTCCATGGCGTCGGACTTCGTGTGCCCGATGAGGCCCACCGGCCCTCGCTTGATCCATCCGGTCGCGTAGACACCGGGCACACGCTCGTTGGAGTCCTTGTGCAGGACCTGGCCCTCGTGGTTGGGGATCACGCCGTGGCGCTTGTCGAAGGGCACGCCCGGCAGGGGCGACCCGAAGTAGCCCACCGCGCGGTAGATCGCCTGGATCGGAACCTCGCGCAGCTCGCCCGTGCCGACCACGCCGCCCTCGCCGTCGGGGCGCGTGCGCTCGTACACGAACGCGGTCGCACGCCCCTCGGCATCCGTCTTCACCTCGACGGGCTTGGCCCAGAAGTGCAGGTGCAGGCGACGGGATGCCGTGCCTCCGGCGTTGTTGACCGAATCGCGCTGCCGCCACTGCTGCAGCACTCGGTCGATGACCATGACCTGCTTGTTGCTGGCGATGGCGACCTTGGACGCCTCGTCGTAGTCGAAGTCCTCGTCGTAGACGACCATGTCGACGTCGCGGAGCTCGCCGAGTTCGCGCAGCTCCAGCGGCGTGAACTTCACCTGCGCGGGTCCGCGCCGGCCGAACACGTGGACGTCGGTCACGGGACTGGCCTTGAGGCCCTCGTAGACGTTCTCGGGGATCTCGGTGGGCAGAAGGTCGTCGGCGTGCTTGGCGAGCATGCGCGAGACGTCGAGCGCGACGTTGCCGTTGCCGATGACGGCGACGGACTGCGCATCCAGCGGCCACTCGCGCGGGACGTCCGGGTGACCGTCGAACCAGCTGACGAAGTCGGCGGCTCCGTAGGAGCCCTTCGCGTCGATGCCGGGGATGTCGAGATCGGCGTCGCGGATCGCGCCGGTGGCGAAGATCACGGCGTTGTAGTGCTTCTTCAGATCGTCGAGAGTCAGGTCCTCACCGAAGCGCACGTTCCCGAAGATGCGGATGTCGCCGCGGTCGAGCACTTCCCGCAGCGCCGTGATGATGCCCTTGATGCGCGGGTGGTCGGGGGCGACCCCGTACCGGACGAGGCCGTACGGCGCGGGGAGCTGGTCGAACAGGTCGATCGACACGTCGAACGTGCGCTCGGCCTTCAGGATGATGTCGGCGGCGTAGATGCCTGCGGGGCCCGCCCCGACGATGGCCAGCCTGAGCTTGGTCAAGGAATGTCCTCCTGGAATCAACGGGAGCGGTCGGCGACGGCGCGCGCGAACCGGGTGAGAGCCTCGCGGACCGCGCCGTCCGGCAGCGGTTCGAGGGCGTCGATGGCCTCCTGCGAGTACGAGCCCGCAAGGTCGCGGGTGGCCTGGGTGGCTTCGTGATCGCGGAGACGGGCGAGGGCGTGATCGAGGATCGCGGGATCGGCACCGTCGGCGATCCGGGCGACGCCGTCGTCGATCTCTTCGCGGAGCCCCACCGAGTCCGCGTCGGTGCGGCGGGTGAGGACGAGGTACGGCATCGTGGGGACGCCCGCCCGTAGGTCGGTGCCCGGCACCTTGCCGGTCTCGGCGGGGTCGGCGGCGAGGTCGATCACGTCGTCCAGCAACTGGAAGGCGACCCCCGCCTTCTCGCCGAAGACCGCCAGCGGCTGCTCGAACTCCTCCGGGCCGTTCGCGAAGATGTTGCCCACCTGAGCGGATGCCGCGATGAGCGACCCCGTCTTGTCGGCGAGGACGTCGAGGGAGAACTGCACCGGATCGTCGCCCTCGGCGGGCCCGACGGTCTCGCGCATCTGACCGAGGACGAGACGCTCGAACGTGTCGGCCTGGATCCGGATCGCGCGCTCGCCGTAGCGGGCCATGATCTGGCTCGCGCGGGCGAAGAGCAGGTCGCCGGCGAGGATCGCGACGCTGTTGCCCCACACCTCGTGCGCGGCGGGGACGCCGCGGCGCTTGTCCGCGTCGTCCATGACGTCGTCGTGGTAAAGCGAGCCGAGGTGGGTGAGCTCGAGCGCGGCCGCGCCTTCGACGACGGCGTCCGTCGTCCCGTCACCGAGCTGGGCGGTGAGGAGCGCGAGCATCGGCCGCACGCGTTTGCCGCCGGCCTCGTAGAGGTAGCGGCTGACGGCGTCGACGACCGGCTGCGCCATGCGCAACTCGTCGCCGAGGACGGCGTCGACGCGGAGCATGCCCTCATCGACCGTGGCGAGGAGCCGACGCGAACGGGCGCCGGCGAAGATGCGGTCGGTGAGGCCCAGCTTGCCGAGACGCGAATCGGACGCGGAGGGGGTCACCTGATCAGCCTACCGGGGTGCGGGGGTGCCCTCGGCGGCGGAGCCGGAGGCGCGCGGGCGGACGGGCTTGACGCCGCGGTGGAGCGCGACGATCCCGAAGGACAGGTTGCGGAAAGCGACGTCGGCCCAGCCCGCGTCGCGCATCCACGCCGCGAGGGTCGGCTGGTCGGGCCAGTCGCGGATCGACTCGTTGAGGTAGTCATAGGCGTCGGCGTTCGAACTGACGGTCTTCGCCACGACCGGCAGGACGCGGTCGTTGTAGAAGCGGTAGAGACCGGCGAAGGCCCGCGACGGCGGGTGCGAGAACTCGCACACCACGATCCGCCCGCCGGGTTTGGTGACCCGCAGGAGTTCGGCGAGCGCCTTCTTCGGATCGTTGACGTTGCGCAGACCGAACGACATCGTGACCGCGTCGAACTCCTCGTCCGCGAACGGGAGGTCGGTGGCGTCGGCGTGGACGAAGGACAGGTTCCGGATGCCGCCGCCCGGCGCGTCCGGTCCGTGTCGGCGCCGCCCCTCGCCGATCATCCCGGGCGAGAAGTCCGCGGCGACGACCTCCGCACCGCTGCGGGCGAGGGAGACCGAGGACGCACCGGTGCCGGCGGCGAGGTCGAGGATGCGCTCTCCCGGGCGCGGGGACACCGCGCGCGTGGTGGCGACCCGCCACAGCCGGTCGTTGCCCATGCTGAGCACCGTGTTCGTGCGGTCGTAGCCGCGCGCGACGCCGTCGAACATGCCGCTGACGCTCGCCGGGTCCTTGCCCAGATCGGCGCGGCGGGGCTGGTTCGCGGGGGTGTCGGTCACCCGTCGAGTCTAGGCGGCGCCCAGGGCGGCGAGGCGCTCGAGCCAGGCGTCCGCCGTCGCCTCGTCGAAGGGGGCTTCGGCCGCGCGCACCTTCCGCTCGAGGTCGACCGCGAGCGCTTCCAGGTGCGCGACGATGTCGGCCGGGTATCCGTAGTGGACGCGGTGCTCGTCCCACTCGTCGCGGTCGTCGATGTAGATCCCGCCCACCGCGCGGTCCACGACGTCGAGGTCCATGTCGATGCCGGTCGGCTCGCCGCCGCGGAACGTCACATCCCACCCGAGGTCGATGTAGGTGTGGGTGCGGTCCGGCCGGGCGTTGCGGGTGAAGGCGTAGTCCCCGGTCGGGGGCAGCAGAGTGACGTTGTCGAACTCGGTGCGATTGTCGCGGCCGGGACGGAAGCTGCGCCACCCGGCACGCTGGCCGACCCAGTCGCCCCAGCGGTCGCTGCCGAGGAAGACGCAGTCGTGCACCCAGTGCTCGCTGCCGTCCCACTTGCGCCAGCGGAAGAGGATGCGCGATCCCACGGGGGGCCGGTCCGGCAGGGTGTTCTCGCTCACCCGCAGAGTCTAAGCCGCGGTCTCCGGGCGCGGATCCGCGGGGCGCGGCGGGCCATAGGCTGGGTGGGTGATCGAAACCTCCGGTGCGCCGTGGTTCGTGGCGCAGACGCAGGAGATCGACCCGATCGACGATCCCCTCCTCTTCGCCGATCCGGCGTCCCCTCTGGCTTGGCTCCGCCGTGGTGACGGCATCGTCGGCGTCGGCGGGATGGTCGCCGGATTCGAGACCGGCGCCGGGGCGGGCATTCCCTTTGGGAAGCCCGAGCCGACCGATCGACCGACGCCCGCCGAGGCCTGGCGCGACATCGTCGCCCGCAGCGAGATCGACGATCCGCTCGGCATCCCCGGCACCGGACTCGTGGCCTTCGGAGCGCTGGCGTTCGACCCGCGGTCGACCTCGACGAGCCGCCTTATCGTGCCGCGGGCCATCGTGGGACGCCGGGACGGTCGCGCCTGGATCACCCGCATCCGGAACACCCGGACCGATCCCGTCGACGACACCCCCTTCCCCGTGTCCCGCCCCTACGGCCCGTACTGGTCGGCGACGCTCGGCCCGGGCGCGATGAACCCGGTCGCCTATCAGGAGGCGGTGCGCGCAGCCCTCGCCGCGATCGATGCGGGAACCGTCGAGAAGGTCGTCCTCGCGCGCGACCTCGTCGGCACCGTCCCCGCCGGCGCCGACCTCCGCCGGCTCGTCCGGGCCCTGGCCGGCAGCTATCCCGACACGTGGGCGTTCGCCGTCGACGGTCTCGTCGGCGCGAGCCCCGAGACACTCGTCACCGTGTCCCGGGGCCGGATGACGGCGCGCGTGCTGGCCGGGACCGCCGCGCGCGGAGCGGATGCCGCCGCCGACGCGCGAGCGGTGGCCGCCCTCGCGGCGAGCACGAAGGACCTCGAGGAGCACCGGTTCGCCGTCCAGAGCGTGTTGACCGCGGTCGATCCGTTCACGCAGGAGGTCGACGCGGGCACCGGGCCCTTCACCCTGGAACTGCCGAACGTGTGGCACCTCGCCACCGACATCTCCGGCGCGGTCCGCGGGTCGGCATCCGCCCTCGATCTCGTCGCGGCGCTGCACCCGACCGCCGCCGTCGCCGGGACCCCGACGGATGCCGCGGTCGACCTGATCCGACGCCTGGAGCCCTTCGACCGCGGTCGCTACGCCGGTCCTGTCGGGTGGGTCGACGGCAACGGCGACGGGGAGTGGGCGATCGCCCTCCGCTGCGCGCAGATCGGATCCGAGCCCGCGCGCCGGTTTGCGGAGTACAGCGACACAATGCCGGTGACCGCCCACGCCGGCGCGGGGATCGTGGCGGGCAGCGACCCCGAGACCGAAATGCTCGAGACGCGCGTGAAGTTCCGCCCCATCGTGGACGCCCTGGCATGAGCGGGCCGGTCCCCTCCCTCGCCACCCGCGGCGACGCGGTGCTGACGAACCTGCGCCTGGTCGACGGCATCCGCCCGACACCGCAGGACGGGCTCGTGATCGTGATCGAGGCGGGTCGCATCGCGCGCATCGAGCCCGGCACGCTGTCGATGACGGATGCCGGAACCGCGGTGCACGATCTCGGCGGCGCGGTGGTGATGCCGGGTCTGATCAACATGCACACCCACTTCTCGCTGTCGCTTCCCGGGCCGGGAGGGGACGCGGTGAGCGCGCTCGACCCGCACGAACTGGCGCTGTACATGGCCGACGGTGCGCGGCGCACCCTCCTCTCGGGCGTCACGACCGTCCGGTGCGTGTCCGAGAAGGGCGGGGCCGACTTCGCCCTTCGCCGCGCAATCGAGGCCGGCCACGTGGCGGGCCCGCGCATCTTCACCGCCGGGCGGGGCCTGTGCTGCACCGGAGGACACGGGCACGACACCGACGACACCCTCGAGTGCGACGGAGCGGATGCCGTCACCCGCGGCGTCCGGAGCCAGATCGCCGCCGGCGCCGACCTCGTCAAGCTGATGATCTCGGGCGGCATCGCCGGGGAGAACGAGCAGATCACGACGCCGCAGCTCACGCGGGACGAGATGTCGGCGGCGATCTCGACGGCCCACGCGTGGGGACGCAAGGTGACCGCGCACGCCGGTCCCGCGGCGATCATCGCCGAGGCGGTGGAGCTGGGGCTCGATTGCGTGGAGCACGGCTACGAGCTGACCCCGGAGGTCGCCGCCCTCATGGCCGCGCACGGCACGGCGCTCGTGCCGACGCTCGTTGTCACGCGGGCGAAGGCGTTCTTCGACGACCTCGGTGTGCCGGAGTGGATGCAGCAGCGCTCGCTCGAGGCTGGCCCCCGCCATCTGGACTCGTACCGGTACGCCCTCGACGCCGGCGTCGACGTGCTCCTCGGTAGCGACATGCCGCCGTTCTGGGACTTCGAGGGCACGAGCGCCGTCGTCCGCGAACTCGAGCACATGCAGGCCGGCGGCCTTCCCGCCCCGGACGTCGTCCGCGCCGCCACCTCCGCTCCCGCGCGCTGGCTCGGCGCCGACGACCTCGGCATCCTCGCTCCCGGCGCGTGGGCCGACCTCGTGGCCATGCCCGACGACCCGACGGCCGACATCTCGGCGCTCCGCGGGATCGACCTGGTGATGCGCGGCGGCGTGATCGTCCGCGACGACGCGGGGCGCACCCGATGAGCGCGGAAGACGACGACCGGACTCCCGCAGCCGGCAGCTCCGGCGGCACCGCCGCACGCACGGAGCTGTACGACCTGCGCGTCGTCGTGGACCGCATCGAGGGCCGTTCGGTGTGTGGCATGAAGGTCGGCGATCACATCGACCTGGTCGAGAGCAGCCGCCTGTGCCTCCCGGACGGCGGCCACTTCTGCCTCTACGCCCTGCAGGCCGTCCTCCCTCTGCTCCCGGCCAAGCAGCGGCGCCTCCCGCCGGGCGATTGGCTGGAGCGCGACGACCTCGTCGCGTGCCCAGACCCGGAGGAACGCCTCATCATGCGGATCGAGCGCACCGGCATCCGTTCGATCCCCACCGAGGACCTGACGTGAGCGCCGACGACCGGCGCGAGCCCGTCCGGTTCTCCCTCGGGCTGCAGACCGACAAGGCGCCCGGAGACTACGCCGCGCTCGCCCGCCTCGCCGAGGACCTCGGGTTCGACGGCGTGAGCGTCTTCTCCGACCTCCTCTATCAGCCGCCGATCGCGGCCCTCCTCGAGATGGCGCACGCGACCACGCGCATCCGGCTCGGGTGCGCGTGTTGGAACCCGTTCACCCTGCACCCCTACGAGATCGCCGGTCAGTTCGCCGCGGTGGATGCCGCGTCCGCAGGCCGGGCCTACCTCGGACTCGCACGTGGGTCGTGGCTGGAGGCGATCGGGGTGGAGGCCGGGCGTCCGATCGCGGCGCTGCGCGACGCAACCGGCATGATCCAGGCGCTGCTGTCGGGTTCGGGCGAAGGATACGCCGGCGACGTCTTCCGGCTGGAGCCCGGCGTGCGGCTGCGCTACCCCATCGTCCGCGAGCGCGCACCGATACTGATCGGATCGTGGGGACCACAGGGCATGGCGCTCGCGGGAGAGATCGCCGACGAGATCAAGATCGGCGGCACCGCGAACCCCGCGATGGTCGGCATCGTCCGCGGGCGCCTGGGTCGCGGCCTGAAGCGGGCCGGTCGCCCGGACGGGGCCGTCGGAGTCGTCGTGGGCGCGGTGACCGTCATCGATCGCGACGGGGATGCCGCGCGCGCCCTCGCCCGGCGCGAAGTGGCGATGTACCTCGACGTGATCGCCGCGCTCGATCCGACGGTCGACCTTCCCGACGACCTGCTGCCCGGCATCCGTTCCCGGCTCGCGGACGGCGACGAGGAGGGGGCGGGGCGGCTCATCCCCCGCGATGTGCTCGATCTCTTCGCGTTCTCGGGGACGCCCGATGACATCGCGGCTCAGGCGCGGCTCCTGATGGATGCCGGGGTCGACCGGATCGAGTTCGGAACGCCCCACGCGCGCGTCCCCGCCGAGGGCATCGTCCTCCTCGGGCGCGAGGTGCTCCCGCGCCTCCGCGACTGAGGGCGCCGGCCCCTCCGGTCGACGGCGGCGTCAGCCCAGGAGACGCTCGCGGAGCGGCTCGAGTCCCATGGGACCGAGGCCGAGCGCATCGCGATGGAAGGCGCGGAGCGAGAAGCCCGCACCGTCCGCCGCCTCGCGCGCGGCGCGGGCCTGCACCCACAGCCGCGCGCCGATCTTGAACGCCAGGGCCTGTCCCGGCCAGCCGAGGTAGCGGTCCACTTCGAACCCGGCCAGGTGCGGTTCGACCAGAGCGAGGTCGACCAGCATCCGTCGGGCGAGGTCCGGGGTCCACGGCTGCGGCGGGACGACCGCCCCGTCCGGGACCGCCCAGCCGGTGTGCAGGCCGATGTCTGCGACGATCCGCACCGACCGCCAGATCTGCCCGAGCACGAGCCCGAGGCGTTCCGCCGGGTCGCGGACGAGGCCGAGCTCGTCGGAGAGCTGCTCGGCGTAGTGCGCCCATCCCTCGGCGTATCCGTGGATGTGGCAGAGGTGCCGCTGCCACGGGTGCAGGTCGGGGTCGGAAGCGGTGACGACGAACTGGAGGTGATGCCCCGGGAGACCCTCGTGGTGGACGCTCGTGACCTCCTGCCACGACGCGGCCACCGGCACCCCGCTCGGGATCGTCCAGACGATGCGACTCGGCGCCGAACCGTCCGGCGGCGCGGGCGTGTAGTAGACCACGCCGTCCGTCGCCTCGGCGACGACGCAGTCAACGCGACGGATGCCGGCGGGGAGGGCGAAGGCGTCCTCCAGCGCCGCCGTCGTCTCATCGACCCGGCGGGTGAGCCAGTCGCGGATGGCGTCCACCCCCTCGAGCCGGTAGCGCGGGTCGGCGTCGAGCAGAGCGGCGGCCGCGCGCACCGGATCGTCGCCGTCGCCTCCGAGCGCGCGGGCGAGCGTGCGGGCCTCGTCCGTCAGACGCTCGAGCTCGGCCCAGCCGTACGCGTACGTGTCGGCGAGGTCGATCCGGGCGCCGAGCATCGCGGCGGCGAGATCGGGGTAGACCTCCTCCCCCACCCCGTCCTGCTCCGGCGCGGCGGCGCGGAGGTCGCCGCGGAGGGCGGACACGAGATCGGCGAGCGCGCCGTTCGTGTCGTCGGCGGCGGCGCGGACGCGCGCCCGGGTGGCGTCGTCGACGCCCGGCGCGATCGGCACGCCGCTGAACCAGTCCGCGTCGATCCAGCGGTCGAGCTGGCCGGCGAGGGTGTCCAGCTGGCGGATCGGCGCGACGCCGCTGCCGGTGAAGCGGTCGGCCTCGTCGCGTGCCCATCGGAGGGCGGCGAGGTACTGCCGGACGGCGACGGCCGCGGCCTCCAGGCGCGCGAGCAGGGCCTGACCCGCGGCATCCGGTGTCAGCGTGAGCCCCTCGACGGCGTAGCGGACGAGGTGCACCGGCGTCGCGAGCCCGGCCACGAGGCGCGGGGTGAAGCCGGTGTCGAAGAGGAGGCGCTCGCGTTCGAGACGCTCGCGCAGCGCGGCGCGGAGCGCCGGGTCTCCGGCATCCGTCGGGAGGGCGTCGAGTCGCCGCACGGTCTCGCCCTGCAGGGCGTAGCGGCGCTGCAGCCATTCGGGTGAGAGGTCGGGAAGCGCGGGGCCGTCCTCCCGGCCGAGCGCCTGCGCGGCATCCGGTTCGTGGCGGGCGAGCTCGGCGACGTAGTCGTCGGCGATCCGATGGACCGGATCCGCGGGGTGGGGCTGGTGGGGCTGGGGCACCGCCTCAGCCTACGAGCCGTCTGCCGTGAGGCCGGATGCGGGTCAGCTCGCCGCGAGCCGCTCCTTCTCGGCCTCGACGTCGAAGGACGCCACCGGCCACTGCGGATCGATGCGCTCGAGCACGTCGAGGAGGAGTGCCTGCACGGCCAACCGGGCATACCACTTCCGATCCGCGGGCACGACGTGCCAGGGCGCGTGCGGGGTGGAGGTGCGGTCGAGGACGACCTGGTACGCGCCCATGTAGTCGTCCCACAGCTGCCGCTCGTCGATGTCGCCCGGGTTGAACTTCCAGTGCTTGTCCGGCCGCTCGAGGCGTTCGGCGAGACGCTCGCGCTGCTCGTCCTTCGAGATGTGGAGCATCACCTTCACGAGGTGGACGCCGGCGTCGGTGATGCGCCGCTCGAAATCGTTGATCGCGTCGTAGCGCCGCTCGATCTCGTCGGGCGTCGCGAGGCTCCGGACCCGGCCGATGAGGACGTCCTCGTAGTGCGAGCGGTCGAAGACCCCGATGTAGCCGGCGCGCGGCACTTCGCGCTCGATCCGCCACAGGAAGTCGTGCTCGAGCTCCTCGGGTGTGGGCTTCTTGAACGCCTTCAGGTGGATGCCCTGGGGGTCGGTCGCGCCGATGACGTGGCGGACGATCCCGCCCTTGCCCGCCGTGTCCATCGCCTGGAGCACCAGCAGCACCGCGGGCGAATCCGGGTTCTCGCGGCTCTGGGCGTACAGCCGCTCCTGCAGCTCGTCGAACTCCTCCGCGCCGGCGGCGAGGTCGTCTTGGGCGTCGGATTTCGTCTGACCGTAACCGGGGGTCGAGCGGGTGTCGACGTCCGCGAGGACGAACCCGTCCCGCACCCGGAGGAGATCGCCGAGGTCGCCGTCGCTGTGTGTCTGACTCTTCGCCGTCATCACCCCATCCTGTCCGGTTCAGCGCTCGAGCGGAACCTCGATGATCTGCCGCCCGCCCACCGGCGAGGTGAGCACCTGGTCGAGCTCGGCGCGCGTCGTCACCCGCCGGTACTCCCACCCGTACGCGAGGGCGAGCTGCTCGAAGCGGACCGTGTGCGGGGTGTACAGCACGCGGTCCATCGCATCGGCGTCGGCGAGGGCGGCCACCTCGAGCGAGTCGAAGATCGTCCCCCCGGCGTCGTTCCCGACGATCACCTGGAGGCGGGGCTCGTCCTCCGCGGGCGGGAGGAGGAGGGCGCCGACGTCGTGGAGGGCGGCGAGGTCCCCGAGCAGAAGCCGGGTGACGCCGGGCGCACCGCCACGTTGGCTGGCGGCGGCCACGCCGAAGGCCGTGGCGATCGTGCCGTCGATCCCGGCGAGGCCGCGGTTGGCGTGGACGACGACCTTCTTGCCGCCGAGAACGGCGTCGGCCACGCGCACGAGGCGCGACGAGCCGAACACGAGGCGATCGTGCGGCCACGACGCGCGCCAGACGGCGTCGACGAGGATCTCGCGGTCCACGCGGTGGCGGGCGACGGCGAGCTCGGCCGACAGCGCGCCGAGGCGCTCGGACGGGACGGCCGAGGCGAGGGCATCCGCGTCCGGGGCGGGGGGCGTGAGATCGACGGCGGCGTCGCGGGAGGCGCGGATCCACGCCCCGAGCCACTCGCGGTCGATCTCTCCGGCGGCCACGGCGACGGCATCCGCCGCGACCGTCGCACCGTTGAGGTTCAGCGGCTCGCCGGGGCCGCGGAGGGCGACGACCTCGATGTCGGGATCGGCGAGGAGCCGCGCGACCTCGCGGCTGAGGGTCGGATGCCCGAGGACGACCGCGCGCTCGACGCGACCGCCGAGTTCGGGATCCGACAGCAGCGCGCGATACCCGTGCGCGAGATTGCGTCCGAACCGCGCGCCGCTGACGATCTCCGCGACCAGCGGCCACCCGCCGAGGTGCGCGAGGTGCTCGGCATCCGCTCCGGCGTCGGCGCCGGCGATCACGACGGTCCGCGGGCCGCGCTCGAGCACGCAGGGCGCGTCGTCCGGGTCGCCGGGGAGGTCGGACACGCCGATGCCCCCACCCCCCTGGTACAGCGCACCCGAGCCGTCGGGGCCGTCGGGGTCGTCCTCGTCGGGCGCGGGCGATGCGCCGGTGTCGGTACCGGCCGGCGGCACATCGGAAGGCCCGATCCAGGCGGGAAGGGTCCCGGCGAGGGGCTCGCGGTACGGCAGGTTCAGGTGGACGGGTCCGGCGGACCGGAGCCCCACGCCGAGGGCGGCGTCCATCGCTTCGTCGGCGAGCCTGCGGAGCATGAGCGTCTGCGGGCCGTCGCCGGTCGGATCCGTCTCGTCCGGCGTCGGGACGTCGGTCTCGAGGCGCACGCTCGGGGCGAACATCCCCGGCTGCCGGGTGGTCTGGTTCGCGCCGACCCCCCGCAGCTCCGGAGGGCGATCGGCCGTGAGCAGCAGCATCGGGATGCCGGCATGGTGCGCCTCGAGGGCGGCCGGGAGGAGGTTCGCGACGGCGGTGCCGGAGGTGCAGATGACGGCGGCGGGGATCCCGGTCTCGCGTCCGATACCGAGCGCGGTGAACCCGGCGACCCGCTCGTCGATCCGGACATGGAGCGCGATCCGTCCGGCCCGTTCGAGGTCGGCCGCCACGAGGGCGAGAGCCTGCGAGCGCGACCCGGGGCTCAGTACGACATGGGTGACACCCCGCTCGACGGCGCGCAGAAGGAGCGCGGCGGCCGCGTCGGTGGCCGGGGAGGCGGACTCCCGGGAATCGCCGCTCACGTCAGCCGCGGGCGCCGCGCTGGCCGCGCGCGTCGTCGTCGCCGTCCGCGGCGGGCGGCGGCACATCGGGGGTTCCCGCACCGGTGGTGCCCGTGGTCCCCGTGGCGCCGGTCGTGCCGGCATCCGTTCCCGGGCGCTGCCAGCGAGGATCGTCGTCCTCCGCGTCGAGC
Source organism: Microbacterium aurantiacum (assembly GCF_021654035.1). Taxonomy (GTDB): domain Bacteria; phylum Actinomycetota; class Actinomycetes; order Actinomycetales; family Microbacteriaceae; genus Microbacterium; species Microbacterium aurantiacum. The sequence continues at coordinate 735,276 of NZ_JAJPDW010000001.1, read as the reverse complement.
TGCGCGAGCTCTTCCTCGAGTCGGCGGATGCGCTCGTCCTGATCGCTGACGGTGCCGATCTTGCCGAGGAAGTCGGGGTCGTCGTCCGGGGCGCGAGAGAGCCGCACGGCCGACGGCCGTGTACGGCCGACGACGAACCACAGGATGCCGCCGAGGACGGGGATGATCACGACGATCAGGATCCACATCGGCTTGCTCACCCCGCGATGGCGGGTGGGCGGCTGGAGGGCGCAATCGACGATGCTGTACACCCAGAACAGCGTGGCCACCAGCGCTCCGATGAGGAGTACCCTCGTCATCCCTCCATCCTAGGCGTCTCGCCGGACACGGGGGCGGCGTCGTGACCGAACCGTAGGATGGCAGGGTGAAAGCGCGCTCTGTGATCCTCTACACGGTGCTGCGGCTGGCGGCGTTCCTGGTGCCGTTCGGCATCCTCATGCTCCTCCCGATCATGCGGGAGTACTACCTGCTCGCTGCGATCTTCGCCGCCCTCATCGGCCTCAGCCTCTCGATGCTGTTCCTGCGTCGTCCGCTCGAGGAGGTCACCGCCGGCCTCGCCGAGCGGCGATCCCGCGCGCGCGACCGCGTCAGCGACGAGGAGGCGGAGGATGCCGCGGCCTCGGCCTCGGCCTCGGCATCCGCTCCGGCGTCAGCCGACGAAGGCCCAGAAGAGGAACCCGGCGTACGCGATCGAGGTCAGTGAGCACAGGCCCAGCGCGACGATGAGCTCGCGCGGGTTGCGGTACGTCCAGACGATGAGGATCGCCGGGAGCACAGCCAGCAGCACCAGCAGCGTCAGCCACGCAATCGGGTAGAACAGCGCGAGGAAGACCGCGATCGCGAACGGGATCAGCACGAAGATCGTGAAGAGCCAGCGCGTGGCGGTACGGCCGATGCGGACCGACAGGGTGCGCTTGCCCGCGGCGCGGTCCTGGTCGAGATCGCGCAGGTTGTTCGCCAGCAGCACCGCGCAGGCGAGGAAGCCGGCCGCGATCGCTCCGAACCAGGCCTCCTGAGGCAGGGCGAGGGCCTGCACCCAGGTCGTGCCGAGGGTCGCGACGAGTCCGAAGAAGACGAAGACGAACAGCTCGCCGAGCCCGGCGTACCCGTAGGGGCGCTTTCCACCCGTGTAGAACCACGCGGCGGCGATCGCGGCGGCGCCGACGGCGAGCAGCCACCACTGCTCGGTGCGGACGGTGATCGCGAGCCCCGCGACGGCGGCGATGCCGAAGAAGACGAGGGCGACGGTGAGGACGGTGCGCGGCTTCGCCTTCCCGGCGCCGGTGAGGCGGGCAGGACCCACGCGGACGTCGTCGGTTCCGCGGATGCCGTCGCTGTAGTCGTTGGCGTAGTTCACGCCGATCTGCAGCGCGACGGCCACGACGAGGCACATGAGTGCGATGACCCAGCGGAGCGAGTCGAGGACGAGCATCGCCGCGCCTGTGCCGATGAGGACGGGGGCGACAGCCAGGGGCAGGGTCCGCAGGCGGGCGGCGCCGATCCAGTCGCGGGGACCTGCCGGAGTCACCGGTTCGCGGACGACCGGCGCGACCTTCTGCGGGTTGCCGCGGGATCCCCGCCGGTTCTTAGACGGGTGCGAGCGCTTCTTGCCGGAGGTGCGTGCCACGAGGGGACATCTTACGAGGAGCGGGGCGCGGGTGGGGCGCTGTGGCTCCGACGCGGGCTCAGTGCAGGGCCAGGACGGCGCGACGGATCGCCTCGCGATCGGGCTTCCCGGACGGCAGTTCGGCGATCTCGTCCACCAGCACCAGGCGCGCCGGGCGCGCGTGGCGCCCGACCTCCGCGGCCACGACCTCGCGAGCGCGACGGAGCTGATCCGCCTCGCTCCGCCGCAGGGCCTCCCCCCGCGGAACGACGATGACCGAGGCTTCGCCCCAGCGGTCGTCGGGCACACCCACCACGACGGCATCCTGCAGCCCTGCCACGGACCGCACGGCGTGCTCGACGCGGTCGAGCGAGATGTTGACCCCGCCCGAGACGATGACGTTGTCGATCCGGCCCTGTACGCGCAGGGCGCCGTCCTCGATGATGCCGGCGTCCCCCGTGCGGTACCACCGGGTGCCGTCCGGATCGGTGGCGAAGACCGCGCGCGTGCGATCGGGCTCGCCGAGATAGCCGGACGCGAGCACCGGCCCGCTGAGCTGGACCTCGCCGTCGCGGATGCGCATCGCCACGCCGCGAAGGGGACGGCCGTCGTACACGCAGCCACCGCTGGTCTCGGTCGAGCCGTACGTGCGGACGATGCGGACCCCGGCGTCCTCGGCGCGTTCGCGGAGGGCGGCCGGGAGCGCCTGCCCGCCGATGAGGATGCGCTCGAAGGACCCGAGGGCCGCCGCGACCGCGTGATCGTCGACGGCGGCGTCGAGGAGGCGCTGCAGCTGGGCCGGGACCAGCGAGGTGAAGGTCGGGGTGCGGACGCCGTTCTCGGACGACGCCATCATCAGCGCGGCCGCGGCGAACGCCTGCGGCGAGAAGGAACCCGAGATCACCGCGGGTTCCCGCCCGGCGACGATCGAACGCACGAGCACCTGGATGCCGGCGACATAGGTTGCCGGAAGCGCGAGCAGCCACGCCCCCTCGCCGATACGGTCGGCGGTCGCAAGGGCCGAGGAGATGAGGGCGTCCCGTCCGAGGACGACGCTCTTCGGAACCCCCGTCGACCCGGAGGTGGTGACGACCACCGCCGTCCCCGCCGGAACGTCATCGGGCGACTCGCCGACGAGACCCACCCCGAGGGCCGGCCCCGGGCCGTGGATCGCGGCCTTCAGGGCCCGGAGGATGTCGCGCGGGTCGTCCCCCACCGCCGCCTCGAGTTTCACGGCCGGCCCGCCCCGCGGTTCGTCGGCCCCGCGGGCGAGGGCGTCGTCACCCCGCCCGCCTGTACCGAACTCCTCAACCCCGCCCCGAAACCGGCCGACACGCCGCGCGCGCCGCCCTCACGCCCCCGGATCGGAGGAGTTCGGCCCGCCGCGCCCGGCCGGCATCCGGCCCCCATCAGTAGTGCCAGGGGTACGGCGACCAGTCCGGGTCGCGCTTTTCGAGGAAGGAGTCGCGCCCCTCGACGGCCTCGTCTGTGCCGTAGGCCAGGCGCGTCGCCTCTCCGGCGAACACCTGCTGCCCGACCATCCCGTCGTCGACGGCGTTGAAGGCGAACTTCAGCATCCGGATCGCGGTCGGCGACTTCGTCAGGATCGTCCGCGCCATCGCGATCGCCTCACGCTCGAGCTCGGCGTGCGGCACCACCCGGTTGACGGCGCCCATCTCGTACGCGCGCTCGGCGGAGTACTCCTCGGCGAGGAAGAAGACCTCGCGGGCGAATTTCTGCCCGATCTGGCGGGCGAAGTACGCGGATCCGTAGCCGGCGTCGAACGAGCCGACATCGGCATCCGTCTGCTTGAAGCGCCCGTGCTCGGCGCTCGCGATCGACATGTCGCACACGACATGCAGCGAGTGCCCTCCCCCGGCGGCCCAGCCCGGGATGACGGCGATGACGACCTTCGGCATGAACCGGATGAGCCGCTGCACCTCGAGGATGTGGAGGCGGCCCGCGCGCGCGGCATCCGGCGCCACCGCGTCATCGGCGGCGTAGGTGTAGCCGTCGCGGCCGCGGATGCGCTGATCGCCGCCCGAGCAGAACGCCCAGCCGCCGTCCTTCGGGCTCGGACCGTTGCCGGTGAGGAGGACCACCCCGATCCTCGGATCCTGACGTGCGATGTCGAGGGCCCGGAACAGCTCGTCGACCGTGTGCGGGCGGAAGGCGTTCCGCACCTCAGGACGGTCGAACGCGATGCGCGCGATGCGGCCGTCGAGCGACACGTGCGACGTGATGTCGGTGTATCCGCCGTCGGGGGCGCCGGGGGCCGGCATCCAGGAACTCTCGTCGAACAGGTCCGATACGCTCACCCGCCCAGACTACGCGCGCGCTGATGCGCACGGTCGGGCGATCACTCCAGCGCACGGTCGCGGTCTTCTCGGGCCGACCAGCCTTGCGCCGCGTCGACCGCGTCGAACCCGCCCCGGGCGACGCGGAAGCCGACGTCGGGGTACCCCTCGCGCGGGGCGTCGCCCCGTCGGGTCGCCGCACGCGCGCTGCCGGCGTCGTCGGCGAACGACCCGCCGCGGAGCACCCGCACCGCGCGATGCTGCGCCGGATCGAAGAGATCCCAACACCACTCCCAGACGTTCCCGAGCGTGTCGAAGAGTCCGAACAGATTCGGATGCCGCGCGCCGACCTCTTGCGGTGCGCCGACCCCGTCGGCCGCCGTCCACGCGATCTCGCGGAGAGGTCCGTAGTGGGCGCCGGTGGATCCGGCACGGCAGGCGTACTCCCACTCGGCCTCGGTGGGAAGTCGGTAGCCGTCGGAATCGACGTGCCACGTGACGTCTTCGCCGTCGAACGTGTAGGCCGCGTCGAGCCCTTCCCACTCAGACAGGGCGTTGCAGAAACGGATCGCACGCAACCAGCTCACCCCGACGGCGGGGCGGCGCGGGTGCGCCGCGGACTCGCCGATGACCTCCGCGAGCTGTTCCTCGGTGACGGGATACACCCCCAGCTCGAAGGCGTCGAGGGCGACGCGCCGCCGCGGTCGGCCGCGCGCGGCGGCGAGGTCGAGGACTCCGGCGGGAATGCGGGCGAGCTCGACGTCGCTCACGCGGTCAGCCTCGCGTCGGGGTGCGGCGGCGCCGGCTCACGCCGCCGACCAGCCGCACATGCCGCACTCGCCGGCCGCAGAGACCTCCACGAAGCAGTTCGGGCACATCGCGCGCACGCGGTCGAAGTCCTGCGTGCGGCGCGGGGCGACGGTGCGCTCCGCACGCGGCACGGCCGGAGCGCGGCGCGCGCGGGCAGGTGCCGGAGCCGGGGCCGCGGGGGCGACCGGCAACGGCGGCACGTGCCGGATGCAGTAGAACCGCACGAACCCGTCGTGGTTCTTCGGATGCCGGTGCTTGACCGCCCACAGCTCATCCCGCTCGCGCAGCGGCGATTCGGTGCCGCACGCGAAGCACTTGGTCGGCTCGCCGGGAATGACGTCGGAGACGAGGACCGGGATGTCGTACTCGAGTCCGTCCCGCCAATCGGCCGATGCGACGATCTTCATGAGTGCCTTCCGCTCTGCGCTCCCGGGGGCGAGCGCACCTTCCACGGTAAGCGACGATCCGCCCGCGCGGGTACCCGGGCATCGTCCCGGACTCGCTACGGTCGACGGGTGGGTGCGCGGCAGATCTATGTGGAGACGGTCATCTCCGCGGACATGGATGCCGTCTGGACGGCGACGCAGAATCCGGTCGCCCACGCGCGCTGGGACCTGCGGTTCTCGCGGATCGTCCCGACCGGGACGACGACGGACGGCGCGACGACGTTCGACTACGAGCGGGCGACGCCGGTCCGGGTCATCCGCGGCACCGGGGTGAGCCTCGGCGAGCGCGACCGACCGGATGGCACGCGCACGTCGGCACTGCGGTTCGACACCGCCGATCGACTGTCGCCGCTGCAGTCCGGACGCGGGTACTGGCGCTACGTGCCCGCGGGAGGCGGCATCCGTTTCCTCACGGGCTACGACTACGCGCCGGGCTGGGGCGTGCTCGACCTCGTCGTGCGGCCGGTGATCGGGTGGGCGACGGCATGGAGTTTCGATCGGCTGCGCATCTGGCTCGAGCGCGGCGAGGAGCCCGAACGATGGCCGCTGCGGAGCGTCCTGTGGTTCTGGCGACCGGAACGCCCGCGCGCCGCGCGGTGCCGTCGCGCGCCCGAGGGCGGGAGGCACAGCCGGTGACCTCGGTGTTCCGCGCGGCGCTCGGCGAGGACGCGTTCAGCCGACTGCATCCGATGCTGCAACGGCGTTTCGACGTGCGGCTCGGCGGTGAGGCCTGCGTCGGCACCGGGGTGATGACGCAGATCCGGCGCGGCCCGTGGTGGACCGTGCCGTTCCTGCAGATCGGACGGATGCGGAACATCCTCATTCCGGATGTCAGTGAGAACGTGCCGTTCCGGATCGACAACCGCCCCTACCTCGACCCGTTCGGGCGGGAGACGGTGACCTTCGTCCGCGAGTACGTGATCGACGGGAAGCGCCGACGGTTCGACGCGACCATGATCCTCAGCGACGGGCGGGTCGTCGACTACCTCGGGACGCACCAGCACCTGGCCGTCGATCTGGACCTGAGCGTGCAGGACGACGGTTCGCTGCTCCTCCGGTCGGGGGCGCAGCGGTTCCACGAGGGGCCGGTGTCGTTCCGGTTTCCGATGTCGCTCAGCGGGCGGGCGACGTTGCGCGAGCGGTTCGACGACGCCGACGGCCGGTTCCACATCGACCTCGAGGTGCACAACGACCGATTCGGCTTCCTGTTCGGCTATCGCGGCAGCTTCGTGTGCGAGTGGATGCCGGCCGGCCCTGTGCCGCCGCGTCTCCTGCCCCTCCGGCACGAGCCCCGCGTCTGAGTTCGCCGGGTCGCCGCGCGCGACCTCGTGAAACCCCGGGGAGATCTGCGGCGTGTCGGCCCTCTCGGGGCCCCTTCGGGCCGATTTCTCCCGCGTCTTTCACCGGGAGCCCGCGCAACTGCGCCGCTACAGTCGGCTCCATGAGCTCCCCGACCTTGCGGGTCGCGCCCGAGACAGACCGCCGGTTGCATGCGGTGGTCGCCGCGGTCATCGTGACCGCCGCGGTCGGGCTCGGCATCCTGTGGCTGGTGGTGGTGCCGACCGGCCCCGAGGCCTGCGCACTGAGCATGCCCGGCCCGAGGAACTGCTTCCCGAGCGACCGTGTCTCCGCCGCGCAGGTCGGCACGGCCCTGGTCGCGATCAGCGCGATCGTCCCGGTCGCGCTGGCGCTGGTCGTGGCGCGTGCGCACCCGCGTGCGGCCCGCACCATCGCCCGCATCGGCCTCGTGCTCACCTCGGTGACCGCGGGCTACGCCCTCTTCACCTCCGCCTGGATCCCCGCCCTGGCCTTCGCCCGCCTCATCTGACCGATCACTCGACGAGTGTTGCGGATGCGGCGCCGTCCGACCCGCAAGACGCGACAAGCGAACCGGGGGGATGCCGGACACCTCGTCAAACCCCGGGGAGATTTCCGGCGTGTCGGGGCTCGCGGGGCCCGTTCTGGACGATATCTCCCGCGTTTTTCACGCGGCGCGCGGCGCGCAGCGCGGCGCGCCCGGGTCAGGCGTTCTTCGCGTCGCGCCAGCGGAGCCACGAGCGCACGACGTCGTAGTCCCACTCCGGACCCGAGAAGCCGAGCGTGAACAACCGGGTCCCCACGGCGTACAGAGCGTCGGCGTCCGCCTCGCTCCGGTCGCGCAGCTCGTTCGAGACGATGAGGCCGGAGGTGTCGCGCTCCTCCTTCTCGGACCACCGGGCGATCACGTCGAGCTTGTGCGCGACCTCGTCGGGTGCGACGAAGCTGTGCCAGATGTCGGCGTGGCGGGCGACGAGCCGGAGCGTCTTCTGCTCGCCCCTCCCGCCGATCATCACCGGAATCTCCCGCGTCGGAGCGGGGTTGAGCGCAGCCCACCGCCTCTCGATCCGTGCGAGTCCGTCGGCGAGGTCGTCGAGTCTCGAGCCGGCGGTGCCGAACTCGTACCCGTACTCCTCGTAGTCGCGCGCGAACCAGCCCGACCCCGTACCGAAGATGAACCGTCCCGTGCCGGTCCCACGCGCGGAAATGTGATCGATCGTGCGGGCCATATCGGCTTGCAGGTCGGGGTTGCGGTACGAGTTGCAGTTCACGAGCGCCCCGAACTCGACCCGCTCGGTCTGCTCGGCCCACGCTGCGAGCATCGTCCACGACTCGAAGTGCGCACCGTCGGGTTCGCCGAACAGCGGGAAGAAGTGGTCCCAGTTGAACAGGATGTCGACGCCCATCTCCTCCAGCCGCGCCACGGCGTCGCGCAGCTGCGAGTAGGTGACGTGCTGGGGCTGGAGCTGCACGCCGAGGCGTACGGGGGTGTCGAGCTGAGGCATCGTCCCAGGATAGGAGCGCCCGGCCGGACAGGACGCGCGGCCGGACGATCGGGACGCGCCCCGGCGCATCCAGCCTCAGCTCGTCCGACGCGCCTTGACGAAGCCGTCCACCGAATCCCAGACGGCGACCGCGACCGCCCCCACGCCGACGACGGCCACTACGACCGTTTCGAGGTTCGAGGCATCGCCGGAGAGGATGCCGGACTCGAACAACGCCGGATCGATCAGGCGTCGCTGCCCGAGGAGCCAGAGGACCGGGATCACGATCGCCGCGTTCAGGGCGACGTTGGCCACGGCGGCGGCGAGCGTCCACCGGCCGTGAGCGTAGACGTACACGGCGAGGAGGGCCTCGAGCACGAGGACGACGAAGAGCCCGCCGATCCACCACGGCCACAACCCCGGATCGAGGACCGGCATCCACCCGCGTCCGTCCGCGTAGGCGAATCCGACGAAGCGGTCCCACAGCACGGCCCCGGCCGCCGCGGCGAGGAAGACGACCGTGGCGATGAGGTCCGAGAGCCGCGCCCCGCTCTGACGGACCTCCGGCAGCGCATCGATCGACCATTCGGCGACGACACCGGCGCCCCCGGCCCGCGCCGAGCGTTCGACGATCGCGAAGACGAGGGCGGTCCAGAACGCGACGTGGACGACGACGGACAGGACGACCACGACCACCTCCGCGATCACCTCCCCCACGGTCGCACCCGTGAGCGTCTGGGCGATCGCGACGCCGACGGCCGCGCAGGCCGGCACGATCGCGAGCAGGAGCTTCAGCAGCCGCCACCACGAGAAGAAGTACCGCGGCCCGATGAGGAACGCGGGGCGGTCGGCGTACTCCGCCGCGAGGCGGTCGGGGTCGCCGAGGGCGGTGAGGACGGCGCGCTCCGCCTCGGCCGGATCGGCCCCGCCCTCGACGCGCGCCTCGATCTGGTCGGCGATCGAGCTCCGCAGCTCTGCGGCGAGGTCCGCCCGCTGCCGCTCGGGCACGGTCCGGACGGTGGCGCCGATGTACCTGTCGGTGAGAGTGACCTCGGTCATCTCAGTCCTCCTCGGGTAGGGCGGCGATCGACGATGCGATCGCCGCGAAATCTCTCGTGAGTGCGGCGGCCAGCCACTCACCACTCGCGGTGGTGCGGTAGAACTTCCGCGGTCGCGCCTCGTCGGTGTTCCAGACGCTCGTCAGGTGCCCCTGCTTCTCGAGTCGGCGAAGGAGCGGGTAGAGGGTGTTCGCATCGGTGTCGAATCCCCGGGTCTGCAGGTCTTCGAGCAGGCCGTACCCGTACCCGTCGGTGCGCAGGAGGCGGAGGCATGCCAGGACGATGGTGCCGCGCCGCAGCTCCTGCACGTGGGTCTCGAGGGTCGCTGTCTCTTCCACGTCACGCACGATACCGTGTGACACACAATATTGTCGAGGGTCAATGGATGTCCGGCCACCCTGTGTCAGGATGACGACGTGACGGCCCTCCCTCCCCTCGCCGACCTCCTCGCCTCCGCCCACGTCGTGGCGCTGCCGCTCGCGACGCGCTTCCGCGGCATCGAGGTGCGCGAGGCGATGCTCCTCGAAGGCCCCGAGGGCTGGACGGAGTTCTCCCCGTTCGTCGAGTACGACGACGCCGAGTCGGCGCACTGGCTCGCCGGCGCGATCGATTTCGGGTGGATGCCGGCGCCCCGTGCCCTCCGCGCCGACATCCCCGTGAACGCCACGGTCCCCGCCGTCCCCGCTGAGCGGGTCGCCGAGGTCCTCTCCCGCTTCGACGGATGCCGCACCGCCAAGGTCAAGGTCGCCGAGGCCGGTCAGCGCCTGGGCGACGACGTCGCGCGGGTGCGGGCCGTCCGCGAAGCCGTCGGACCGGAGGGCCGGATCCGCGTGGACGCGAACGCCGGCTGGAACGTCGACGAGGCCGAGCACGCCGTCCATGCGCTCGCCGAGTTCGACCTGGAGTACGTCGAGCAGCCGTGCGCGAGCGTCGACGAGCTCGCGGAGCTGCGGCGCCGCATCCGCTACATGGGCATCCCGATCGCCGCCGACGAGAGCGTCCGCAAGGCCGAGGATCCGATCGCGGTCGCGCGGGCGGGCGCCGCCGACATCCTCGTGGTGAAGGCCCAGCCCCTCGGCGGCATCCGACGCGCGCTCGCGGTGATCGAGCAGGCGGGCCTTCCCGCCGTCGTCTCGAGCGCGCTCGACACCTCCGTCGGGCTGTCGATGGGCGCGGCACTGGCCGCCGCCCTGCCCGCGCTCGACTTCGACTGCGGACTCGGCACCGCCTCACTCCTCACCGCGGATGTCGCGGCCGTGCCCCTGCGCCCCCGCGGCGGCGTGATCCCCGCGGCGCGGGTGGCCGCGGATCCCGCACTGCTCGTGCGTCACGCCGCCTCCCCCGAGCGCGCCGCGTGGTGGCGTGCGCGCCTCAGCCGCTGCCACGCCGTCCTCGCGCAGACGTCCCAGCCTCACGAGGCCTGAGCCACCTCAGACCGTCGACCCCGCCTCGAGGAGCAGCTGCGCCACGCGTGCGACCTCTTCGTTGGAGCGGCGGCAGAGCTCGTCCTGGTCGGCTCCGGCCATCACCGCGCGCACGGACGCGCTCTCCCACGTGGTGATCAGCATCCGTGCGGCGTGCTCCGGTTCCAGACGGAAGCGGAGCGCATCGCCGTCGGCGATCTCGGCGATGATCTGCGCGACGCCGGCGACCATCTCGTCCTCCTGCGCGAGGTAGGCCGCGGCGAGTTCCGGCGAGCGCAGCGCGTGGATGCGGATCTCGCTCATGAGCAGCACCCCGGCGCGATCCTCGTGGGAGGTGTCGACGATCTGTCCGACCACCTCGAGCGCCCGTCCGGCGGCCTGCGCGAGTACACCCTCGCGCCGCAGCTCGGCCACGCGCTCGCGCACGACCCCGACCCGCTCCCGGGCCACTTCGCCGGCGAGATCGAGGAAGAGCTCTTCCTTCGTCTCGTAGTTCGAGTAGAACGCCCCTCGCGTGAATCCGGCGCGTTCGCAGATCGCCTCGACGGATGCCGCGTCCAGGCCCACTTCGGCGAACGTCTGCGCGGCGGCGTCGCGGAGCTTCTGCCGGGTGGCCTCGCGGCGGGGCGACGTGGCGGCGACGTCCGTCATGGTTCCTCCGGTCTCGATCTCACACGGCCCACTCAGGTTGGCCCGGGGTGCAGCGCCCTACGATACACTCATGTATCCGATACAGCGCTGTATCGACTCGTGAGCTTGTACCCCGAACACCGAACCCGAAACCTGATCCCTGAGCCGGAGGCGCTGTGTCCACCGTTCTGTATGCCCTCGGGCGCTGGTCCTATCGTCACCCCTGGCGCGTCCTGGCGAGCTGGCTGCTGATCCTGGTCCTGAGCGGTGGAGGTGCGGTGCTGTTCAACCAGGGCACCGACAACTCCTTCTCGATTCCGGGCACCGAGGCCGAGGCCGGTCTCGAGCAGCTGAACCGCACCTTCCCGGAGGTGAGCGGCACGAGCGCGCAGATCGTGGTGGTGTCCGCCGACGGAGAGACCGTGACCGAGGAGCCCTACCGCGGGGCGATCGAGGATGCCGTGGCCGACCTCGGCGACCTCGACGGCGTCGTCGGCGTCACCGACCCGTTCGACGAGCTCGTCACCGGGCTCGTGAACGAGGACGAGACCGCCGCGATCATCCGCCTCCAGTTCGAGGGCCAGCCCACCGAGGTCTCGGCGGAATCGACCGAGGCCCTCGAGCAGATCTCCGACGACCTCGCCGCCGCGCTTCCGGACGGCTCGCAGGTCGCCCTCGGCGGCGACCTCTTCGCCGCCTCCGTCCCCGGACTCACCATCACCGAGGTCGTCGGCGTCATCATCGCCCTCCTCGTGCTGATGGTGACCTTCCGCTCGTTCCTCGTCGCGGGCCTCCCCCTTGCGACCGCGATCATCGGCGTCGGCATCTCGATGGCCCTGATCCTCCTCGCGACCCTCGTCGCGACCGTGTCGTCGACCACCCCGCTCCTCGCCCTCATGCTGGGTCTCGCGGTGGGCATCGACTACGCCCTGTTCATCGTCGCCCGGCACCAGGACCAAGTCCGCTCCGGCATGGACCCGGAGGAGTCCGTCGCCCGCGCCACGGGGACCGCGGGGTCGGCGGTCGTCTTCGCCGGCGTCACGGTGCTCATCGCCCTCATCGGCCTGTCGTTCGCCAACATCCCGTTCCTGACGACGATGGGCATCGCGGCATCCGTCGCCGTCGCCATCGCCGTCGCGGTCGCCATCACCCTCACCCCCGCCCTCCTCGGTTTCGTCCGCGGGCGGGTCGTCGGCTGGAAGCGACGGACGCCGCGCCGCACGCGTCGCGTGCACAAGACCAACCGGTGGGTGATGACCGTCACCCGCCACCCGCTCATCACGACGATCGCGGTGGTCCTGGGTCTCGGGATCCTCGCCATCCCGTCGACGAGCCTCGCGCTCGCGCTCCCGAACGGTGGCGTGCAGCCGGAGGGCACCGCCGTCCGCGAGAGCTACGACCTGGCGGCGGAGGAGTTCGGTCCCGGCTTCAACGGCCCGCTCATCATGACGGGCACGATCGTCACCTCCACCGACCCGCTCGGGCTGATGGAGGATCTCGCCGCCGAAGTCGAGAAGGTGCCCGGCGTGAAGGAGGTCGCCCTCGCCACCCCGAACGCGACCGCCGACACGGGCATCATCCAGATCGTCCCCACCACCGCCCCCGACGACCCCGAGACCGCCGAACTCGTGCGCGCTCTCCGCGACCTCGCGCCGGAACTCGCCGACGAATACGGCGTCGACCTCGTCGTCACCGGCTTCACCGCGGTCGCGATCGACATCTCCGACCGCCTCGGGGCTGCACTCCTCCCCTTCGGGATCTTCGTGGTCGGGCTGTCGTTCATCCTGCTGATGATCGTGTTCCGCTCCATCGCGGTGCCGCTGACGGCTGCCCTCGGCTACCTGCTGTCGGTCGTCGCGGCGTTCGGCATCGTCGCCGCGGTCTTCGAGTGGGGCTGGTTCGCCGACCTCCTCCACGTCGGACGGGTGGGTCCGGTCATCAGCTTCATGCCGATCATCCTCATGGGCGTGCTCTTCGGGCTCGCCATGGACTACCAGGTCTTCCTCGTCTCCCGGATGCGGGAGGACTACGTCCACGCCCTCCGCGCCCGCCGCGGCCGCGCTCCCCGCGAGACCGCGATCGGCGCGGTGCGCTCCGGCTTCACCGCCTCCGCGCGCGTGGTGACCGCCGCAGCGCTCATCATGTTCGCCGTCTTCGCCGCGTTCGTGCCCGAGGGCGACTCGTCGATCAAGCCGATCGCGCTGGGGCTGGCCGCCGGCATCGCCCTCGATGCGTTCGTGGTGCGCATGACGCTGATCCCGGCACTCATGACCCTGCTCGGCGACAAGGCGTGGTGGATGCCGCGCTGGCTCGACAGGATCCTCCCGCACTTCGACATCGAGGGAGAGGCCGTCGAGCGCGAGCTCTCGCTCACCGACTGGCCGGAGCGCGACACGACGGCCACGGTGGTCGCCGACGACCTCGGCGTCGCGGACGACGGGCACCCCGTGTACGCCGGCGCGAGCTTCCGCCTCGAGCCCGGCGAGGACCTCGTCGTGACCGCGGAGGCTCCGATCACCGCGCGGGCACTGCTCTTGACCGTCGCCGGACGCCTCGCCCCCACCGACGGGCGCCTCCGGGTCGCCGGCCACCTGCTCCCCGAGCGGGCGGCATGGGTCCGCGCCCACGTCGGCGTCGCCCTGCTCCGCGACGCCGACGATCCGGTGGGCGAGATCGCCCGAGCCCTGCGGGGACGCACCTCCGTGGTCGTCATCGACGGTCTCGATTCCCTGCCCCCGGGCCCGCACCTCGACCGGGTCGCCGCGCTGCTACGCGACGCCGCCGGCACCTCCTTCGTGATCTCCGCGCGCGACACCCGCTTCGCCACGGCGCTCCTCGACGACGCCGGTCGCCGCGGAGCCACGATCCTCGACCTCTCGTCCGCCGGCTCCGCCGCCCGCACGGCGCCGCGTGACCTGAACGGAGTCCTCGCATGACCCTGCCCCTCGAACGCGCCCGCTCCCGCAGGCCCGTCACCTGGCTGACCGTCATCGGCGTCATGCTGCTGCCGGTCGTGATCGGCGGCATCCTCGTCGCCGCGCTCTACAACCCCACCGAACGGCTCGACGCCATCACCGCCGCCGTCGTCAACGACGACGAGCCGGTGACCATCGACGACCAGCTCGTCCCGCTCGGTCGCCAGCTCACGTCGGGGCTCGTCGAGGGCTCCGATGAGCTCGACAGCAACCTCACCTGGGTCATCACCAACGACGAGGATGCCGCGACCGGCCTCGCCGACGGCGCATACGCCGCGGTCATCACGATCCCGGAGAACTTCTCCGCCGCCGCCACCTCCACCCAGCCGGGCGAGACGCCGGAGCGCGCGGTGATCGAGGTGCAGACGCCGCCGGACAGCCGTCTCGTCGACGACGCGATCACCGCGCAGGTCGCCCAGGCTGCCGCCGCGGCGACCGGCCAGCAGCTGTCGGAGATCTACCTCGAGAACGTCTTCCTCGGCTTCACCACACTCGGCGACCAGCTGGGCGACGCCGCTGACGGCGCCGGTGAACTCGCCGACGGTGCGGGCGAGGCCGCCGACGGCGCGATCTCCCTCGCCGACGGCATCGCCGAGCTCGCGAGCGGCGCCGGCCAGCTGGCCGGGGCGGCGAACCAGATCGGTGGCGGGGCCTCCGAGATCGCGACCGGCGCGGGCGGCCTCGCCGACGGCGCCGGACAGCTCGCGGACGGTGCCGCGCTCTCGGCATCCGGTCTGCAGGAGCTCTCGACCGGCGCGAGCGATCTCGCCGCCGGGATGGTCCCGCTCAACAACGGTCTGACGCAGATCGCCGACGGGATCGCCGCGTCTCCGCAGCTGCCGTCGGAGGTCGTCGACGCCGCCAACGCGCTCGCCGCGAACAGCGCCGCCATCCAGCAGACACTCGAAGCGAGCGTCGCGGAGCTGGGGCAGGCCGCAGCCGACTGCGCGGCATCCGGAACCGCACCGGAGATCTGCGCGGCACTGGACCAGGCGTCCCTCCGCGCGCAGGAAGCCCTCCCCGAAGCGATCGCGATCCTCGGACAGTCCGATCAGATCGCCGCCGGCGTCGAAGGCATCGCCGCCCTCCCCCAGGTCGGGGCGAGCCTGCAGCAGATCGCCGGCGGATACGGGGCGATCACCGGCGGCATCAACGACCTCGCCGCCGGCGCGAACGACGCCGCGGGCGGACTCCGACAGCTCTCCGGCGGCGCGAACGAGCTGTCGTCCGGCGCCGGCGCGCTCGCCTCGGGGGCGAACACCTTCGCCTCCGGCGCGAACGAGTGGGCCGCGGGCACGCAGACGTGGGCCGCGGGCGCGGGAACCGCCGCGACAGGTGCTCGAGACCTCGGCGACGGCATCGGTCAGCTCGCCGGCGGTACCGACACGCTCGCGTCGGGCCTCGCCGAGGCCGCGGACGCCCTGCCGAGCTACACCGACAGCGAGGCGACCGACCTGGCCTCCGTGGTCGCGGATCCGGTCAGCGCCGAGGGGACGGGCACGTCGCTCTTCGGCGCCGCCGCGGTGCCGCTCCTGGCGACCCTCGCCCTGTGGTTCGGCGGCGTCGGCACGTTCATCGCCCTGCAGGCGGTGTCGCGCCGCGCGCTGACCTCCCGCGCACCGTCGGCGGTCCTCGCCGGACGCCAGTTCCTCCCCGCCGCGGGGGTCGGTGCGGTGCAGGGCTTCCTGGTCGCCGCCGTCGTGCAGACCGCCGCATCGTACACGTGGGGCGAGTGGGCGGTGTTCGCGGGCGTCTGCGTCGTCGCCGGTGTCGCCTTCGCCGCGGTGAACCAGGCGTTCGTCGCCGTCCTCGGGGGCGCCGGCCGCTGGGTCGCCGCGCTCGTGGGGGTTCTGGCCGTCGCCACCGGAATCGTCTCGACGATCCCCGGCGTGCTGGCGGATGTCGCAAGCCTCCTCCCGACAGCTCCCGCCTACGCGGCGATGCTCTCGGCGTTCACCCCCGCCGAGGGCCTCGGCGCCGGGATCGCGGGCCTGGTCATCTGGGCGATCCTCGCCTTCATCGCCAGCACCCTCGCGGTGGTCCGAAAGCGCACCACCTCCGCCCGCGCGGTCCTCGCGGAGGCGTAGCCCGTACGCACGGAACGAGAAGAGGGCCCCGGGCGTCACGCTCGGGGCCCCTCCTCTTGCGCCGTAGGCTCTGCGCATGGACGCCCATCGCGAGGCCACCCGCGCCGCCTACGACACAGTTGCGTCCGCCTACGCGAACGCCCTCCCCGATCTGTCCTACGAGGCTCCGCTCGATCGCGCGATGATCACCGAGGTCGTTCGGGAACTCCCGGAGCGGGCGTCGCTCCTCGACGCGGGCTGCGGCACGGGCCGACTTCTCGCCCACCTGCGCGAGCAGCACCCGTCGCTCCGCCTTGTCGGCGTCGATCTCTCGGAGGGGATGCTCGCAGAGGCTTCACGGGCAACCTCGGACGTCGAACTTGCGCGCGCCGATCTGGCCGCCCTCCCGTTCGAGGATGCCCGTTTCGATGCGGTGGTCGCGTGGTACTCCGTGATCCACACACCGACCGATGGTCTGGGCAACATCTTCCGCGAGCTCGCACGGGTGTCGATCCCGGGCGCCGTCATCCTCGTGGCATTCCAGGTCGGGTCAGGCGAACGAACCGTTCGGCGGGCGTACGGTCGCGAGGTGTCCCTGACCGCTCACCTTCACATGCCGTCGGACGTCGAGTCGGTGCTGGACAGCGTCGGCTTCCAGCGGGAAGCGAGCCTGGTCCGCGCTCCGCGGGCGACCGAGGCGCACAGCCAGGCGATCCTGTTGGCGCGCAGGCGGCTCGGCTGAAGCGGGTCAGCTGAGGCCGGAGTAGGCGTGCAGGCCCTTGAAGAACATGTTCACGATCGTGAAGTTGAACAGCACCGCGGTGAAGCCGATGATCGACAGCCACGCCGACCGCGAGCCGCGCCAGCCGCGGGTCGCACGAGCGTGGATGTAGCCGGCGTAGAGGACCCAGATGACGAAGGTCCAGACTTCCTTCGTGTCAAAGCCCCAGTAGCGGCCCCACGCGTCGTTCGCCCAGATGGACCCGGCGATGAGCGTGAAGGTCCAGAAGATGAACCCGACGATCGCGAAGCGGTAGGCGAGGGACTCCAGCGCGTCCGCACTCGGGAGCGTCCGGAGGAAGCGCGGTCCGGTCGACACGGCTCCGTCCGAGCCCACGGCACCCACCGCGGCGATCGCACGCCGCTCGCGACGGCCCTGCATGAGCTGCAGCACCGACAGCCCGAATGCGAGGGCGAACAGCGCGGTCGCGAGGGTGGCGACGAAGACGTGGATGACGAGCCACACGCTCTTCAGCGGATCGGCGAGGGGCACGACCTCGACGTAGAACGACAGCGTGGCGCCGCCGAGGAGCAGCACCGTCATTCCCGTGATGAGGGAGCCGAGGAAGCGCAGGTCGAAACGGAAGAGCGCCGTGAGGTACACCGCAACGATGAGGAGGGTGCCGGTGAGGGCGAACTCGTACATATTCGACCACGGCACGCGCTCGGCGGCGACGCCGCGCCCGATCGTGGCGGCGAGGTGGAAGAGGAAGCCGATGACGGTCAGAACCGTCCCGAGGCGCGCCCAGAGCTGCTTGGTCCGCGCCGAGACGGGGGCGTTGAGCGCCTTCTCGGCCACCCGCTGGCTCTCCCGCACCTGCGCGAGGGTCTCTCCCGCGGATGCCGCGCCCGCCGAAGCAGACGCCACACCGGCGCCGACGAGCTCACGCTCGCGTTCGCTCTCGCGGACGCGGGCGTCCTGCATCTCGATCGCGACGGCCGAGCGGCGCGCGAGGTCGATCGCGTACGCGATGAAGGCCAGGGCGTAGACGGCGATCGCGGTCCACACGAGGAGCACCGAGATCGAGTCGAGGGCGAGGGCGTCGGGCATGGTTCCCAGTCTACGTGCGGGGCGGAGCACCCTCTCCGGCGGAGAGGGACTGCCCGTGGGCGTCGGCGAACTGGTCCACGGCCTGGTTCAGACCGGGGTCCTCGCCGCGGGCGAGGCCGGCGTAGTGCACGGTGACGCGGTCGCCGTCGGCGGTCGCCTTCACCCACATGCGCCGGCGCGGGACGAACAGGGCGGCGAGCAGCCCGCCGGTGGCGAGCATCGCAAAGATCAGCACCCACGTCGCCGCGGCATCCCGGTGGATCGAGAGCGACACGTAGCGCTTCACCGCACCCTCGTACCCCTCGGCGCCTTCGGGCGCCTCGGACTCGAAGGTCACCGATCCCCGGCCGCCCGGGAGCTCGGCGGTCTGCCCCGGCGCGAGCTCGAGGGTCGGCGCCTCCGCCTCGGCGTCGCGGCCCGCGATGGGGGTCATGTCGGATGGGTCGAGGGTGTAGACCGAGCGGGGTGTGCCGTCGTCGATCCCGAGATCACCCTCGTAGACCTCGAGCGTCACGACCGGGTTGATCAGTGCGGGGTAGCTGGACGTGAACGCGCCCGAAGCCAGCTGCACCTGGGTGGGATAGAAGAAGCCGACCATGCCGAGCTGTTCGGGCATCCCGTCCGGTACCTTGATGACCCCGAGCGAGGTCATGAAGCTGTCCTGCGGCAGGAACGGCACCGGCTCGGAGAAGACGACGTCGCCCTCGCCGTTGCGGATCGTGATGGTCGGCGCGTAGCCGTTGCCCATCAGGTAGACCCGGTCGCCGTCGATGTCGAGCGGCTCGTTGACACGCACCTCGGCGGGCTCCGCAGCCTCGCCGGGGCGCTCGGTGGTGAGGTTCGCGACGAAGTCGCCGGCCTGACCCGCACCCGGCTCGCCGAGCGGCTGGTAGGTGACGTCGAATCGGTCGAGCGTCAGCGCGTACGGGGCGAGGGCCTCCTCGTCGACGAAGCGCCCCGGGTTGAAGGAGGTGTAGTCGAGGAGGGTGTTGACGAACGAACGCCCCTCGATGATCACCGTCTGCCCGGTGTACGTGAACCCCCCGCCGAGGCCGACCGCGATGAGCACACCCACGAGCGCGCCGTGGAACACGAGGTTGCCGGTTTCGCGCAGGTATCCGCGCTCGGCCGAGACCGACACGCTCCCCCGCCCGTCGTATCGCTCGACGCGGTAGCCCGCGCGCCGCAGCTGGCGCGCGGCGCTGTCGACGGCCGCTTCGGCTCGGGCCGCGGCATCCGATCCCGCGGGGACCTCGAGGGTCTCCGACCGGAAGGCCGCCAGACGCTCGAGGCGTGCGGGCGTGCGCGGCGGACGCGAACGGAGCGCTTTCCAGTGGTGCTTCGTGCGCGGGATCACGCAGCCGATGAGCGAGATGAACAGCAGGATGTAGATCGCCGAGAACCACGGCGACGTGTAGACGTCGAACAGGCTCAGGTCGTCGAGGATCGGCGCGAGGTCCGGGTTGTCGGCGAAGTACTGCGTGACGCCGTTCGGGTCGGCCCCGCGCTGCGGGACGAGCGAACCCGGAACCGCGGCGATGGCGAGAAGGAGGAGCAGCAGCAGCGCCGTCCGCATCGACGTCAGCTGTCGCCAGCCCCAGCGGAGCCACCCGACGACGCCGAGGCGCGGCTGGGTGATGTCGTCGCCGTCGGATGCCGCACTGTCGGCGTGGTCCGAGGGGCGACCCTCGAGCGTCTCGCGACGACCATCGGCGTCGGCGCGGACCCCGTCGAGGTCAGATCGGGAGCGGGACACTGAGGAACACCCCCTGTAGCTGCGCCATGAGCGCGGTCCAGACCCCGGTCACCATGAGCAGGCCGAGGACGATGAGCAGACCGCCGCCGAGGAGGTTCACGGTGCGGATGTGGCGGCGGAGGAACGACACCGAGCGCGTCGCCCAGCCGAAGCCGAGGGCGAGGAGCACGAACGGGATGCCGAGCCCGAGCGAATAGGCGAGGCCGAGCACCGCGCCGCGTGCGACCGAGCCGGAGTCGAACGACATCCCGAGGATGACCGCGAGGGTCGGCCCGATGCAGGGCGTCCACCCGATGCCGAGCGCGATCCCGAGGAGCGGCGCGCCCGCGAGTCCGACGCCCCCGCGCACCTGCGGACGCAGTGTGCGCTGCGCCATCCCGAAGACGCCGATGAAGACGAGGCCGAGGGCGATGATGACGACGCCGAGGATGCGGGTGATGACGTCCTGGTACTCGATGAGGAAGCGTCCGAGCGTCCCGCCGAGCATCGCGACGCTGACGAAGACCAGGGTGAACCCGGCGATGAAGAGCACCACGCCCCACAGGAGCCGCCCGCGCGAGCCGTCGGGCTCGGGGGTGACCGTGCCGGGCGATCCCGCCGCTTCGGCACCGGGTGCGGCATCCGTCGCTCCGGGGCCCGTACCGACGGCGACCCGGGCCCCCCGACGCGGGGCGACAGCCCCGCCGAGGAAGCCGAGGTATCCGGGCACGAGCGGGAGGACGCAGGGCGAGAGGAACGAGACGAGCCCGGCGAGGACCGCGATCGGGATCGCGAGCAGCAGCGTGCCGTCGGCGACGATCGCGGCGATGTTCACGCTTCGTCCCGGGTGTCGCGGACGAGGGTCTCTAGGATCGATGCGTCGCTGATCTGTCCGATGAGGCGCGCGGCGACCCGACCGTCACGATCGAGGACGAGCGTGACCGGCACCGCGTTCAGCGGCGTCTCGCCCGCGAACGCGAGCTTGATCGAGCCGTCGACGGTGGTGAGCGCGCTCGGGTACTCGATGCCGTAGGTCTCGGCGAAAGCCTGGGACGCCTCGGCGCCGTCGTAGAGGTTCACGCCGAGGAAGTCGACGCCGTCGTCGCGGAAGCTCTCGTGCACCTCGGCGAGCTCGGGGGCCTCGACCCGGCAGGGCGCGCAGGCGGCGTACCAGAAGTTCACGACCAGCACCTCTCCCGCGTAGTCGGCGCTCGTCGCGGTCTCGCCGTTGTCGAGCACCGCCTCGAACTCGATCGGGTTGGTGCGATCGGCCTCGGGGATCTCGACGACGCGGAAGCCGTCGGCGGCGATGAAGCCCTTGTTGTCACCCTCGCGGTACTGCTCGGCCAGGGGATCGCTCGTGCACGCGGCGAGTCCCGCCGCAAGCGTCAGAGCGAGGACGGATGCCGCCGCCCGCCGCCACCGGTTCGTCGTCATCACACCGCTCCCACATCGACCGCGCCCGCGGTGGACGCGGGCTCGGCGTACGACACCTCGGCCCACTGCCCGGGGCCGCCTTCCAAACTCGTCACGCTCGACAGCGCGCAGCGACGCCGCCGCGGATCGTGCCGGAGCGGCTCGCCCTCGACCCACAGGTGGGTGATCCAGATCGGCAGCTGGTGGGAGACGATCACCACGTCGCCGCCTTCGGCGTCGTTCCAGGCATCCGTCATCGCCGCGTCCATGCGGGAGATGACCTGCGCGTACGGCTCGCCCCACGACGGCAGGGCGGGACGGCTGAGGTGCCGCCAGTTCAGCGGGTTCATCATCGCCCGCTTCATACGGCGGCCCTCGAAGACGTTGGTCGGCTCGATCACGCGCTCGTCGATGCGCGGGTCGATTCCGAAGGTCGCGGTGAACGGCTCCGCCGACTCGCGGGTGCGCTGGAGCGGCGAGCACACCAGCGTCGTCACGGGGCGATCGAGTTCCTTCACCCAGGCCGCGGCATCCGCCGCCATCCGGCGTCCGTCCTCGCTCAGGCCGAATCCGGGGAGGCGGCCGTAGAGCACTCGCCCGGGATTGAAGACCTCCCCGTGGCGTACGAGATGGAGGCGTTCGGCGGGCACGGGTCCAGTCTACGTCGGCGTGTTCTGGGGGTCGCCTGAGTGGGCGGCATCCGTGCGCTTCTGGAGGCCCCGCTCGACGAAGAGGAGTGCGACGACCGCCGCCGCACCGACCAGCGCGAGGAGGATGGGACCGGCGACCGGATCGTAGGGGGCGACCAGCTCGCCGACGCCGTGGTCCTCGCCCGGCGGGAGCGCCTGCCAGGGCCAGAGGGCGCGGAGCGAGCCGAGCATGAGGCCGGCCATCGCGAGCAGCGTGAAGCGGCGGTAGTGCTCCAGCATCCACTTCATGACGCGGACGATCGTGACGAGGCCCACGATCGCGCCGAGCGCGAAGACGGCGAGATATCCCCAGTCACGGTCGGCGACAGCGCGGAGCGTCGGCGAGTACAGCCCGATCGCGAGGAGGAAGAAGGATCCCGAGACACCGGGCACGACGAGCGCGCACACGGCGATCGCGGCGGCGATGAACACCAGCCAGACCGGGGGGTCGACCACGAGCGAACCGCCGGCGAAGTCGATCGAGGCGTAGGCGAGAAAGGCGGCGCCGACGAACACGATGACGCCGCGTGCGTGCGAAGCGAGCGTGCGCCGGACGCGCGGGATCAGCTGCAGCGGCACGATGATACTTGCCGCGACGAGGCCGAAGAAGAGGCCGCGCGAGAGCTCGGCGTTGCCGGAGACGAAGGCTTCGACGAATCCGGCGAGGGTGAGCACCATCGCCGCCATGCCGCCGACGACGGGGATGATGAGCCACAGGTCGACCGCGCGGATCTCGGCGAGGAATCCCGCGCGCCGGTCGGGTCCGAAGATCAGGCGCTTCACCGCCGACACGACGTGCGCGGCGGCGTCGATGAGGCGCTCGTAGACGCCGGTGATGAGGGCGACGGTTCCGCCGGAGATCCCCGGGATCAGCTCCGCCATCCCGATGAGCGCACCACGGAGGGCGTTCAGCAGAACAGTGGGGAGGGCGACCAGGAAGGAAGGGGAGGTCCGAGGCGGCGTCGCGGCAGGCGTCGTCATGCGTCCAGAGTACGGCCTGGATCCGCACGGACCCGGCGCGCGGCATCCCCCCGCGTAGACTGTGGCCTCGTGAGTGAACGCGTTCTGGTGAAGCAGCTGCAATCGCGGGCCGACGGCCCGGTGTCCGTGTCGGGGTGGGTCGAAACCGTCCGTGACCAGAAGAAGGTGCAGTTCGTCATCCTGCGCGATGAGACCGGCGCGGTGCAGCTGGTCAATCCGGCGACGCGTCCGGCCGAGGACGGCACGGAGCAGGATGCCGCGGCTTTGGCCCTCACCGACACCATCTCGAACCTCGCCACGGGCACCTTCCTCACGGTGCAGGGCGAACTCAAGCACGACGAGCGCGTGAAGCTCGGCGGCGTCGAGATCAAGATCGGCGGGCTCGACATCGCCGCGGCAGCGCTCCCCGAGACCCCGATCGCCGCGGACTCGGGCCTCGACAAGCGCATGGACTGGCGCTTCCTCGACCTGCGCCAGCGCCGCAACAACCTCATCTTCCGCGTGCAGACGACGCTCGAGCACGCCATGCGCACCTACTGGATCGAGCGCGACTACATCGAGGTGCACTCCCCCAAGCTCATGGCGAGCCCGTCGGAGTCCAACGCCGAGCTGTTCGAGGTGCCCTACTTCGAGGAGAAGACGGCCTACCTCGCGCAGAGCCCGCAGTTCTTCAAGCAGATGGCGCAGGTTGCCGGCTTCGGGAAGATCTTCGAGATCGCCCCCGCCTTCCGCGCCGATCCCTCGTTCACCTCGCGTCACGCGACGGAGTTCACCTCCATCGACGCCGAGATCAGCTGGGTCGAGTCCCACGAGGACGTCGCGCGCATGCAGGAGGAGCTCCTGCAGACCGCCATCCGCGCGGTGAAGGACAAGCACGGCGACGAGATCCAGGAGCTCTTCGGGCTCGAGATCGTCGTCCCCGAGGCCCCCTTCCCCCGCATCCCCCTCGCCGAGGCGCGCGAGATCGTCGCCGCCCGCGGGTACGACATCCCGCGCACCGACGGCGACCTCGACCCCGAGGGCGAGCGCCAGATCGCCGCGCACGTGCAGGAGACCTTCGGGCACCAGTTCGTCTTCATCACCGACTACCACCCCGAGATCCGCGCGTTCTACCACATGCGCGACGAGGAGACCGGGCTGACGAAGTCGTACGACCTGCTGTTCAACGGAGTCGAGATCACCACCGGCGCGCAGCGCGAGCACCGCGTGGACGTCCTCATCGAGCAGGCCAAGGAGAAGGGTCTCGACCCCGAGCACCTGGACTTCTACCTCGACTTCTTCCGTTACGGCGCCCCGCCGCACGGCGGATTCGGCATGGGCCTCGCCCGCGTGCTGATGCTGCTGCTCGGCCAGGACTCGATCCGCGAGGTCACCTACCTCTTCCGCGGACCGACGCGCCTCGCTCCCTGACGCGCGCTACCGCACGAGAACAGGCGATCCCCCCGGAACAGGACGTTCCGACGGGGATCGTCCTGTTTTCAGAGGATCGCCTGTCTCGGCGGCGCCGCTCACCGACACCGGCGGTCCGGCATCCGCGCACCGTTCGTCAGCCTTCGCTCACCATCCGTTCACCCGCTTCGACCTGGCCCGTCACCTCTCGGCCGTACGGTCCTCTCGTCCCGCGCACCCGGGCGCTCTGCGCCTCCGCGGCACTCACCCGAGAGGAACCCCCATGCACACAACCTTCGCCCGCCGGCTGTTCGTCGGCGCCGCGGCGACCGCAATCGCCGCGCTGACCCTGTCCGGCTGCGCCGGCGCGGATGCCGCCACCGGCGGTGACACGGGTATCGACGCGTCGACCGCGACGAGCCTGTCCGACTTCGGTACCTTCGAAGACCTCGAGGCCGCCGCCAAGGCCGAGGGCGCGCTCAACGTCATCGCCCTTCCCCGCGACTGGGCCAACTACGGCGAGATCATCGACCTGTTCAAGAGCCGCTACCCCGAGATCACGGTCAACGAGCAGTCGCCCGACATCTCCAGCGCCGAAGAGATCCAGGCGGCCCAGACGAACGAGGGCCTCGACACCGCCCCGGACGTCTTCGACCTCGGCCTCACGGTCGCGCTGCAGAACACGGACTGGTTCGCTCCCTACCAGGTGCAGACGTGGGACGACATCCCCGACGCCCTGAAGGAGCCCAGCGGCCTGTTCGTCGGCGACTACGGCGGATACATGTCCGTCGGCTTCGACTCCGACCGCTACGACGCCCCCGCATCCCTCGACGACCTCCTCGGCGACGACTACCGCGGGGCGGTCGCGATCAACGGCGACCCGACGCAGGCGGGTGCCGCCTTCGCCGCGGTCGGCATGGCGACGGTGCAGTCGGACGGAACGCTGGACGACTTCCAGCCCGGAATCGACTTCTTCTCCGAGCTGAACACCGCCGGCAACATGCTGAAGGTCGACGTCACCAGCGCGACCGTCGCGAGCGGCGAGACCCCCGTCGTCTTCGACTGGGACTACCTGAACGCGGCGCACCAGAGCGCGAACCCCGCGTGGGAGGTCGTCGTATTCCCGGGCGTCGGCTACGCCGGCTACTACAACCAGGCCATCAACCGCGACGCGCCGAACCCCGCCGCCGCGCGTCTGTGGCAGGAGTTCTTGTACAGCGACGAGGTCCAGAACCTGTGGCTCAAGGGCGGCGCCCGCCCGGTGCGCATGGAGGCGATGATCGAGGCCGGCACGATCGACCAGGCCCTCGCCGACGCGCTTCCGGAGGCTCCCGCCGAGACCGTAGTGCCGACCGAGACCCAGAGCGCGGATGCCGGCACCCTGCTCGGCGAGAAGTGGGCAGCCGCGGTCCAGTGACCTCGACCGTCGACGCCGCTCCCCTCCCGGAGCGCCTGACCGGACCCGCCGCATCGGAGCCCACCGCTCCGGTGCGGCGGGCCGCCGCATCCGCCCCCTGGGCAGCTCTCGGCCTCGTTCCGTTCGCCGCCTACCTCCTGCTCTTCCTCCTTCTGCCCACCGTCCTCGCCATCGGCTCCGGTCTGTTCGACAGCGCGGGCGACGTCACGCTCGCCAACGTCGCGGCCCTCGGCGACCCCGTCATCCTGCGGACGTTCGCCAATTCGGCGTGGATCTCCGCGCTCACCGCGGTGATCGGCGCCGTTGTCGGCGGTCTGGTCTGCTACGCGCTGCTCGGCCTCTCCGAGAACGGGACGACCCGGACGATGGTGGATGCCGCATCCGGTGTGCTCGCACAGTTCGGCGGCGTCATGCTGGCGTTCGCGTGGATCGCCACGATCGGCATCCAGGGCGTCGTCACTCGTCTGCTCTGGGACGTCTTCGGAATCGACATCTTCGCGAACGGCGCGTGGATCTACGCTCTTCCGGGACTGATCCTCCCCTACATCTACTTCCAGGTTCCGCTGATGGTCATCACCTTCATGCCGGCCATGTCCGCGCTGAAGCCGCAGTGGGCCGAGGCAAACCTGACCCTCGGTGGCACCCGCGCGGGGTTCTGGCGCCACATCGGGTTCCCCGTCCTGGCACCGTCGTTCCTCGCCAGTCTCCTGCTGCTGTTCGCCAACGCCTTCTCGTCCTATGCGACGGCGGCGGCGCTGGCGAGCCAGGGATCCCAGATCGTGCCGTTGCAGATCCGTACGGCCCTCACCAGCGAGACCGTGCTCGGCCGCGAAAACCTCGCAGGCGCGCTCGCCCTCGGAATGATCATCGTCGTCGCCGTGGTCATGTGGGGCTACTCGATCATCCAGCGTCGCGCGGCGCGGTGGCAGTCATGAGGGGCATCGCACCGTCCCCCGCGACCCGCTGGGTCATCGCCGTGGTGGTGGGCCTCTTCTTCGCCGTTCCGCTGTTGTCGACGCTGCTGTTCACGCTCACCACCCGGGACGCAGCATTCACGGCTGATCGGTGGCTGGGGCTGTTCGATCCGGCCAATGCGGGGCTGTACGCCCCGATCTGGGTCGGTGTGACGAACTCGCTGATCCTGTCGGTCGTCACGGTGGTGATCGTCCTGTTCATCCTCGCGCCGACGATGGTGCTGGTCGCCCTCCGGTTCCCGAAGCTGCGGCGACCGTTCGAGTTCGTGGCGCTCCTGCCGATCACGATCCCGGCGATCGTCCTGGTCGTAGGGCTCGCGCCGGTGTACCTCCAGATCGGACGCACCCTGGGCACCGGTGCGTGGACGTTGGCGTTCGCCTACGGGATCCTCGTGCTCCCGTTCGCCTACCGCTCCATCCAGGCATCGATCGACGCGGTCGACCTCACCACACTGTCCGAGGCGGCCCGCACCCTCGGGGCGAGCTGGCCGAGTGTGCTGCTCCACGTCATCGCACCGAACCTGCGTCAGGGACTGCTGGCCGCATCCCTCATCTCCGTCGCCGTCGTGTTGGGTGAATTCACGATCGCGTCGCTTCTCAATCGTCAGGTCTTCCAGACCGGCATCCTCCTCGTCAGCAGGATCGACGCCTACGCATCGGCAGTCTTCACCCTGATCGCCCTTGCGTTCGCCTTCCTGCTGCTTCTGATCATCGGCCGCGCCGTGCGCGCGGGCGGAAGGAGATCATCATGACCACGGCCGACACCCCGCCCCGCACGCTCCCCTCGACCTCGGACAACCAGCTGCTCGCCGACGCCGGCGAGGGTACGCGCGTCGAGTTCCGAGGGCTGGTCAAGGACTACGGCACCACACGGGTCCTGCACGGGCTCGACCTCGACATCGCACCCGGCGAATTCGTGTCGCTGCTCGGGCCGTCCGGGTGCGGGAAGACCACCGCGTTGCGTGTGCTGGCGGGGCTGGAGGCGGCGACGGAAGGGTCGGTGCGCCTCGGCGACGTCGACGTGTCGCGGGTCCCGACGAATCGGCGCGACATCGGCATGGTATTCCAGTCGTACTCCCTCTTCCCGCACCTGCGCGTGCTCGACAACGTCGCCTTCGGCCTGCGCCGTCGCGGAATGCGCAAGAAGGATGCCGCGCGACGCGCGACCGATGCCCTCGACCTCGTGGGGCTCGACCATCTCGCCGAGCGGTTCCCCCACCAGCTCTCGGGCGGCCAGCAGCAGCGCGTCGCGCTGGCCCGGGCCCTCGTGACCGAACCTCGGGTGCTTCTCCTCGACGAGCCCCTCTCGGCACTGGACGCAAAGGTGCGCGTTCAGCTGCGCGATGAGATCCGGCGCATCCAACTGCGCCTGGGCATCACCACAGTGTTCGTCACGCATGACCAGGAGGAGGCACTGGCGGTGTCGGACCGGATCGCAGTGATGGAGCGGGGCCGCATCGAGCAGGTCGGCACCCCGGAGGATCTCTACCTGCGCCCCGCATCCGCGACCGTCGCGGCGTTCGTGGGCGTGTCCAGCGTCGTCCCCGGCCTCGCCGCCGGCGACCGTGTCGAGGTGTGGGGACGTTCGCTGCCGCTGCACACGCCCGGACTGAACGGCGATGTCGAGGTGTTCCTCCGTCCCGAGAACGTCCTGCTCGTCGCACCCGACGGGCCCTCGGGCATCGACGCCACGGTCCAGGAGAGCACCTTCATGGGCAACTTCCGCCGGACACTCGTGCGGACGGCGGACGGTGCGCTCGTACGCGTGCAGCACTCGGCATCCGATCACCTCGAATATGCCGAGGGTGTGCGGATCGAGCTGGCCGCCGTCCCGGTGGCGGCCCGTGCCAGGACGGCCACCACCTGAGCCTCACCTTCGGGCTCCCCGACAGCAGGTCAGCGACGCGACGCGGCGGGCGCCTTCTCCCCGGCGTGCCCCTCCTCGACCCGCGCGAACGACGGCAGCAGATACGCGATGGGGTAGACACCCCAGCTGAGCAGGAGCAGCCAGCGGAGGTTGCTGAGCGTCCGCCGCACCTGCACGGGCTGCACCGCGAGGGACTTGGTCAGCTCGACGAACAGGACGTAGAGGATGAACAGGAACGGGATCGTGGAGAGGATGCCCCAGATCGTCCGGGTCGCCATATCGGAGCTGATCTCACCCGGGTATCCGAAGACGATCATGAGGATCGATGCCGGGACGAGCATCCACAGGAGCCTGCTCTGGGCCTTGCGCGTGAGGGCGAGGACGGCGACCAGCTCCACCAGCAGCAACGGAACGGTCAGGAGCCAGTCCACGTAGCGGTAGCCCTCGTTGAATCCGACACCCACCGCCTGCGAGAAGTCGCCCAAGCCGCCGGGGGTCTCGGTCTCGAAGGCTTCGGTGAACGAGGCGAAGATGCGGAAGTAGTGGTGCGCGGCGATCGTCAGGGCCGTGCGATATCGCGGCAGCACGCGTGGACGCGCTCGACGCGATGGCGGCGCACATTCGCACCGATCTCGACGCCCCCTGAGCGTCCGCCGGCGGCCGGCGGGCGCGGGGTCAGTCGGCGACGTCGAGGGCGGCGCGCAGCCGGTCCGGTGAGACGCGCCAGTGCGCGTGGAGGCGGTCGTCGATGAGCACGACGGGGATCTTCTCCCACCACTGCGCGTAGAGCGCGGGATCGTCGTGGATCGAGAGCTCGACGATCTCGATGTCGTTCTCGTCGAGGTCGGACACGACGGTCTCGACGACCTCCCGCGCCACGTCGCAGAGGTGGCAGTCGGGCTTGCCGATGAGGGTGAGCGTGGTCAAGGGCGGTCGAGGGGGTAGCCCTCGGCGGCCCACCCGTTGGTGCCGCCGTCGACATTGGTCACATCGTGCCCCCGCGCTTCGAGCGCCTCGACGACGCGTGCAGAGCGTCCTCCCATCGCGCAGATGACGTCGAAGGGACCCTCGGGCAGTTCGTCGAGGTGCTCTCCGATCGTCGACATCGGCAGGTTGACCGCGCCGGGGACATGACCTGCAGCGTACTCGTCGGTCTCGCGGACGTCGATGAGCGGGATGTCGACCCGCTCGCGCAGCTGCTGGACGGTGATGGACTTCATCGTGTGCTCCCGGAGAGACAGAGGACGTGGGCGACAGGAACAGGCTGAGGGGACAGACACGAAGCGCCCCACTGATGGCAGATGCCGATCGGGGGCGCTTGGTGCGATGCCGCTTACTTCTTGTTGCGGCGCTGGTGGCGAGTCTTCCGAAGCAGCTTGCGGTGCTTCTTCTTCGCCATGCGCTTACGGCGCTTCTTGATGACTGAACCCACGGGAAACCTCACTAAGTCAGGGGTCTGGACGTGTGTCGATCACGTCCGGGAACGGGCAGATGGAAAAATGCCTCGGATCAGTCTAGCCGACGTCGGCGATCGGCCGCTGCAAGGCCTCTGTGACCGCAGCCTCGGGCACGCGATACGAGCGTCCGAAGCGCACGGCGGGCAACTCGCCCGAGTGGACGAGTCGATACACCGTCATCTTCGATACGCGCATGATGTCCGCGACTTCGGCGACGGTGAGGAAGCGCACGTCGGGCATGTCCGCCATCACCGATTCCCTTTCCCCAGGATTGTTCACCACACTCTAGGGGCTCGGTGGGACACGTGTAAACACGCGTGACCCGTGTGACGCGAGGGCGGGGGAACGCTCAGCGACCGTTCCGCTTCCACCACGCGTTCTCCCACGCGTGCTTGGCGGATGCCGCTGCCCGACCGACCACGTCGGCGGCGTGCGCGGCCGAGTCCGGGAGTCCGGCGACGGTCTCTTCGTCGGCGGCGGCGACGTCGTCCAGGAACGGCACGAGCCACTCGTCGACCTCGTCCAGCGGACCGGCGGACAGGCTGTAGAAGCGGTGCTGCCCCTCTTCGCGAACCGAGACGAGGTGCGCCTCGCGCAGGACCTTGAGGTGCTTGGAGACGGTCGGCTGGCTCGCGCCGAGCTCGTGCACGATCTGCGACACACTCGTCCCGCGCTCACCCGCGGTCGAGCGATCGAGCAGAATCTGCAGGATGTCGCGACGCGTGCCGTCCGCGATCACGTCGAAGATGTCCGCCATGGCACCAGCGTAGTCGCGCCCCGGGGCGGAGTACCATGACGCACGGCCGAACGTCGGAAGGGGCGGTGGATGGCAAAGGATCCCTCGGGCTTCGGCAGCACCCGGAGTCCGCGGACCCTCCGGGGCCTGTGGGACGACTTCCGCCATCTCACGACCTCGTCGCCCTCGCGCTTCGCCGTCCTCGTCTTCGCCTCGCTGGTCCTCCTCTTCACGGGCCTGCTGTCGCTTCCGGCCGCGACGACCTCCGGCCAGTCCGCTCCGCTCGTCGACGCCGTCTTCATGGCCGTCTCCACGATCTGCGTGACCGGCCTCACCACCGTCGACGTCGCGACCTTCTTCTCACCCCTGGGGAAGGTGTTCATCTTCATCGGCGTGAACATCGGCGGCATGGGCGTGCTGACCCTCGCCTCGATCCTCGGCCTCGTGATCTCGAAGCGCCTCGGACTCCGGGCGAAGCTCATCGCCGCGAGCGACAGCAACCCGCTGCGCACCCACGGCGGACCCGTGAACGAGGGGCAGACCGTGCGCCTGGGCGAGGTGGGTCAGCTCCTGCGCACCGTCGCGCTGTCGACGCTCCTCATCGAGCTGATCCTCGCGATCCTCCTCTACCCGTCACTGATCTTCGCCGGAATCGCCCCCTTGGACGCGCTGTGGGAGGCGCCGTTCTACGCGGCGATGGCGTTCACCAACACCGGCTTCACCCCCAACCCCGGCGGCCTCGTCCCCTTCGCCGATGACTACTTCCTCCTCACGGTGCTCATGGCCGGGGTCTTCCTCGGCAGCATCGGCTTCCCGGTCATCTACGCGCTGTGGAAGAACGTCTGGCACATCCGTCTGTGGCCGCTGCACACGAAGCTCACCCTCATCACGACCGTCGCGCTGTTCTTCGCCGGCGCGGCAGCCTTCCTCGTCCTCGAGTACAACAACCCCGCCACCTTCGGCTCGATGAATGCCGGGGACACCACGTTCCAGGCGTTCTTCCTCTCCGCCATGACACGTTCCGGCGGATTCTCCGTCGTCGAGATCGGCGATCTCTACGGGTCGTCGTTGATCGTCGGCAGCATGCTGATGTTCGTCGGCGGCGGATCGGCCTCCACCGCCGGCGGCATCAAGGTGACGACCCTCGCCGTCCTCGCCCTCGCGGTGCTGTCGGAGGCGAAGGGCCGCCCCTCGGTGCAGGCCTTCGGCCGCCGCATCCCGAGCGACGTCCAGCGCGTCGCCCTCTCCGTCGTCGCATGGGGCGCCACGATCGTGGCGCTGTCGACGATCACCGTGGCGCAGATCAGTCAGGAGCCGGTCTCGGATGTGCTGTTCGACGTCATATCCGCCTTCGGCACCGTGGGCCTGTCGACGGGTCTGACCGCGTCGGCGCCCGAGGCCGCGCAATACGTCCTGGCAGCGACCATCTTCATGGGTCGCATTGGTACAGTGACACTCGCCGCGGCGGTGGCCGCGACCAGCCGTTCGCAGCTGTATTCGCTGCCCGTGGAGAGGCCCATCGTTGGTTGAGCGGATCAGAAGCGACGCCCCCGTCCTCGTGATCGGACTGGGGCGCTTCGGCGCCGCGTGCGCCGGCGAGCTCGATCGACTTGAGCGCGAGGTCCTCGCGATCGACGAGAGCCTCGAACTCGTGCAGAAGTGGTCGGACCGGGTCACCCACACCGTCCAGGCCGACGCACGCAACATCGACGCGCTGAAGCAGATCGGCGCGCAGGACTTCCAGGTCGCGGTGGTCGCCGTCGGATCCCTCATCGAGGCGTCCGTCCTCATCACCGCCAACCTCGTCGACCTCAAGGTCCCGCAGATCTGGGCGAAGGCGGTCTCGCAGTCGCACGGCAAGATCCTCGCCCGCGTCGGCGCGAACCACGTCATCTATCCCGAGCGCGAGGCGGGCGAGCGCGTCGCGCACCTCGTGAGCGGACGGATGCTGGACTTCATCCGCTTCGACGACGACTTCGTGCTGGCCAAGATGTATCCGCCGAAGTTCATCCGGGGCGTGGGGCTGAACGAGTCCGGCGTCCGCACGAAGTACCACGTCACCGTCGTCGGGGTGAAGAGCCCGGGGCGGCCGTTCCGCTACGCCGAGGCGAACACGGTGGTCACCAACCACGACCTCATCATCGTGTCGGGCACGAACTCCGACATCGAGCGGTTCGCCGCCCTCGACCGCTGACCCGGACGCCGCGCCGCGCGCTCAGCGCAGCTGCGCGAACGCCTCCACCTGCGCGGTGGGGCCGACGATGAGAATCGTGTCTCCCTCGTTCACGACGGTCTGGTTGTCGGCGTTCCGCCACTGCTCCGCAAGGGTCTTGTACGCCGTGACGGTGATGCCGTGGGACTTCCGGATACCGGTCTGTCCGAGCGGGATGCCGCCGATGACCTGCGGGGGCGAGATCTTCGCCATCGCGTAGCCGCGCTCGACCTCCAGGTAATCCATCGCGGCGCCGCGGACGAGATGCGCCACGCGGCGCCCCATGTCCTTCTCCGGGAAGATCACGTGGTGCACACCCAGCTGCTCGAGGATGCGCCCGTGCTGCTCGCCGATGGCCTTCGCCCAGATGACCGGGACGTTCAGGTGCAGCAGGACCGACGCGGTGAGGATCGACGCCTGGACGTCGTCGCCGACCTGCTGGGCTACCTCGGTCGGTCCTTCTACGAGGGCGACGCGTTCTTCCAGGGCTGGTACGACAACATCCGGGTGTACAGCCGGTCGCTGTCGGCCACCGAGATCCTCGGCAACGCCGGCGTCGACGACCAGCTCATCGACGTGCCGCTGAGCGACCCGTCGGCGCTGAAGATCGCGCCGATCGCGAACAGCACCGCGCGCACCGCGGTGCTGCCGGTCAACCGGGACTGATCCCCCCACACAGCGGAACGGCCGTGGACGCACTCGCGTCGGCGGCCGTTCCGCTGTTCCCGATGCGGGCGGAGCCTCAGGCGCCGGCGGCGAGCTCTTTCGCGCGGACGAGAGCGGCGTCCGTCGCCCGTCCGAAGACACCGGCGAGGTCGGCATCCTGCAACACCGCCACGGCGCGCTCGGTCGTGCCCTTCGGACTCGTCACGCGGCGACGGAGTTCGGCGGGGTCCTCCCCCGTGGCGTCGAGGAGAGCGGCGGCACCGATGAAGGTCTGCTCGGCCATGAGCCGCGCGTCGGCCTCGCCGAAGCCCTTCGCCACCGCGGCCTTCGTCAGCTCCTCGACGAGCAGGAAGACGTAGGCGGGACCCGAACCCGAGATGGTCGACAGCGCGTCGATCTGCTCTTCGCCGACCTCGATGACCGCGCCGCACGTCTCGAACACCGCCCGCACGGTCGCGACGTCATCCGGGGCCGCCGCGGATCCGGGCGCGAGTCCGGTCACGGCCTTGCCGACGACGGCAGGGGTGTTCGGCATCGACCGCAGCACGATCGCACCGGCCGGAAGATGCGCCTCGAACGTCGCGATCGTGACGCCGGCGGCGAGGCTCACGACGCGTGCGCCAGGGCGGAGGTGCGGGGCGATCTCATCCAGGAGGTCGGGCACCATCCCCGGCTTCACTCCGATGAGGACGATGTCGGCGGATGCCGCGGCGCGGGCGTTGCCCTCGGGCTCGACCTCGAGCGCGATGCTCTCCAGCTCCGCGGATGCGGAGGCTGCGGCATCCGTCAGCGCCTCGGCTTTCGCGCGGGTGCGGTTGGTGACGGTCACACGGGACGCCCGCCCCGAGGCGAGCAGGCCCTGGAGGATCGCACCCCCCATCGAGCCGGCACCGAGGATCGCGATCGAGGGAAGGGAATGAGCCATCCCCTCATCGTAGGAGGGCCGGTACGCCGCAGCACGGTCGCACCGCGGGGCGCGCACTGCGGGCACAGGCACCGAGGGTTATAGTCGAAAACGCCGCGGCGTCGACGCCCGGCGCGGCAGACCGGAGGTTCGCATGACCCTGTTCGACGGCATCACGTCTCGCATCGTCGACACCGACCGCCTGACCGTGAACATCCTGGAGCGCGCGGGCGACGACCCGCAGACCCCGCCCGACCGCACGGTCGTGTTCGTCCACGGGAATGTGTCCTCCGCGCTGTTCTGGCAGGAGATCATGCAGGACCTGCCGAGCGACCTGCGCGCCATCGCGGTCGACCTGCGCGGCTTCGGCGGCTCGGAGCACGCGCCGGTCGACGCCACCCGCGGCGTCCGCGACTTCAGCGACGATCTGCACGCGACCCTCGAGGCGCTCGACATCCCGGTCGCGCATCTGGTCGGCTGGTCGATGGGCGGCGGCGTCGTCATGCAGTATGCCCTCGACCACCCGGTGCTGAGCCTGACCCTGCAGTCGCCGGTGTCGCCCTACGGCTTCGGCGGCACCCGCCGTGACGGCTCACGCCTCACCGACGACGATGCCGGCTGCGGTGGCGGCGGTGCGAACCCCGACTTCATCCAGCGCCTCATCGACCACGACACCTCCGACGATGCGCAGACCTCGCCCCGGAGCGTCTTCCGCGCCGGCTACGTCGCCTCGGACTACACCACCGACCACGAGGACGTGTGGGTCGAATCGATGCTCACCACGTCCACCGCCGACGGAAACTACCCCGGCGATGCGGTGCCGAGCGACAACTGGCCGGGCTTCGCCGCCGGCCGCCACGGCGTGCTGAACACCATGGCCCCGCAGTACTTCGATGTGTCGGGGATCGTCGACCTGGCCGAGAAGCCTCCGATCCTGTGGATCCACGGCACCGCGGACGCGATCGTCTCCGACGCGTCGTTCTACGACCTCAACTACCTCGGCCAGCTGGGCATCGTCCCCGGCTGGCCCGGCGAAGACGTCGCGCCCGCGCAGGAGATGGTGTCGCAGACCCGCGATGTCCTCGGCCGCTACGCCGCGGGCGGCGGAACGGTCACCGAGGTCGCCGTCGAGGGCGCGGGCCACTCCGCGCACCTGGAGCGTCCCGCGGTGTTCCGCCACGCGCTGCTCGAGATCATCGGCTACGTCGGCGCGGCGGCCGACCCCGCCCCGCCGACCGAGGCGATCATCATCCGCTCCGCCGACTGAGGCGTCCGGGCCGGGGCTGTTCGACGACGTCGCCGTCGCAGGTCATCCGGGCGCCTGGTCAGCGCTGGGCGTCGAAGAAGGCGCGGAGCTGCGCGGCGGCCTCGTCGGCCTCGACGCCGGCGACGACCTCGACCCGGTGCGGGAGGCGGCGGTCGCGGAGCACGTCGTAGACCGAGCCGGCGGCTCCCGCCTTGTCATCCCACGCACCGTAGACGACCCGAGAGACGCGGGCCTGAAGGATCGCCCCCGCGCACATGAGGCACGGCTCGAGGGTCACGACCAGCGTGCACCCATTGAGGTTCCATGATCCGATCGCCTGGGCCGCAGCGCGAAGCGCGACGACCTCGGCGTGGGCGGTCGGATCGGCCGTCGCCTCGCGAAGGTTGCGCCCCTCGCCGATCACCGTGCCTGCGGCATCCGTCACCACCGCCCCGACGGGCACGTCGTCGTGTCCGGCGGCCTCGGCGGCGAGCTCTCGCGCCCGGCGCATGGCTGCGCGGTCGGTCTCGGCGACGATCATGCCCCGAGGATACGCGGCGGCGGGCACCGCGACGGATCGAGCCTCGGCGGGAGCGCGTGACGCATTACCCTGGGGACTATGCGCCTGCACGTCGCGGACCACCCGCTCATCACCCACAAGCTCACGGTCCTGCGGGATGCCGCGACCCCGTCGCCGGTCTTCCGCCAGCTGACCGAGGAGCTCGTGACGCTCCTCGCCTACGAGGCGACCCGCAACGTCCGCGTCGCGCCGCTCGAGATCCAGACCCCCGTGACCACAACGGTCGGCGTCAAGATCGACGACCCGCGTCCGCTCGTCGTGCCGATCCTGCGTGCCGGTCTCGGCATGCTCGAGGGCATGGTGAAGCTCATCCCGACCGCCGAGGTCGGCTTCCTCGGGATGGTGCGCAACGAAGAGACCCTCGAGCCCTCGACCTACGCCGAGCGTCTTCCGGACGACCTCAGCGACCGCCAGTGCTTCGTGCTCGACCCGATGCTCGCCACCGGCGGCTCGCTCGGCGCGGCGATCGACTTCCTCTTCCAGCGCGGCGCGAAGGACATCACCGCGATCTGCCTTCTCGGCGCGCCCGAGGGCGTCGCCGCGATCGAGAAGCAGGTCGACGGACGCGACGTGACCCTCGTGCTCGGCGCGATGGATGAGCGTCTGGACGAGAACGGCTACATCGTCCCCGGTCTCGGCGACGCCGGCGACCGTCTCTACGGCACCGTCTGACCCGAGCGGGGTCCATCGCCCCCGGGTTCATGTGTCGATCACGGCCCCTTCGCGGGGTCGGACACGGCCACAACTGCCACCCGAACGGGCGGGCGCGGCACGCGCCCGCCGGATCCACGACGTGCGGCATCCGCCCCTCGCCGAACGGATGCCGCACTTGCGCCGTGAAGACGCTTCGTCAGCGTACGCAGGGCCCCCGACGCGCAGAACGGGGTTGACACGGAGCCGGTCGGAGAGCTATCCGATACCGTTCACGCGGTGGGGAGATCGCCGGACGGCGGCATCCGTCGTCCGGTTTCGCGTTCCCAGAACTCCAGCTGCTGAGTGAGGGCTTTCGCGAGTTCGAACACCTGCTCCGGAGGGATGCGGATACGGCTGACCACCCGCGCCGGAACGACCGTCATCGCCTCGCCCGTATCGGGATGAATCTCGTCGCGCGGGGGCTGCGCGAGGGTGAGGAAGTCCATCACGAAGACGTTGGGGGTGTGCCAGACGTTGGCGAAGTCAGCGAAGGCTCCGCCGATCAGGTCCTGCGGCAGATCGATCTCGAACTGCTTCGGTGCGTCGTCCGCCATGCCGCCCCCTCGGTGTCGTTGGCGCGAGTCTACGCGCGCGTCATGCGCGCCCGACCAGTCGCGCGAATCCGCTGAGACGGGCGACGCCCTCGGGGGTGCGCGGGAAGTCGTCGAGCAGTCCCGGCGAGTACACGAGGTAGGCGGTGTGCATCGCGCGCGAGATGGCGACGTTGAGACGGTTGCGGAGAAGGAGGAACTCCAGTCCGCGCGGAGCGTCTCTCCCGGAGGATGCTGCGAGCGACACGATCGCGACCGCCGCCTCCTGCCCCTGGAACTTGTCGACGGTGCCGACGGGGATGTCGCCGAATCCGGCGGCGGTGAGCGCCTCTTCGACGAGCACCTGCTGGGCGTTGTAGGGGGTGACGACGATGATGTCCTTCGCTGTGAGGGGGCGAGCCGCCGTCGGCGTCGCGCCCCCCGACTCGTCGATGTCGATCCCGGTCCATGCGCGGCCGATGAGGTCGCGGACGATCTCCACGACCCGCGCCGCCTCTTCGGGCGACCGGGTCGCGTTTCCGGTGTGGCGGAGCGGCACCGGGTGGAGGCCCGGTTCGACGCCGTCGAGCCCACGCATCGCGGTGGCCGGCTGCGCGGCGAGCTCACCCCGATACGACAGCTCCGACACCGATCGGGCGACGGCGGGGTGCATGCGCCACGACCGGGCGAGGAAGAAGCCGAAGGCGGGCGGGATGACGTCGGCGCCGTCCATGACCCAGCCGAGAGCGGAGGTGTCGACGGGTTCGGGATGGGTGCCCTGGCTCACCTGCGGCAGCTGCTGCGGGTCGCCGAGAAGCAGCAGGCGCGACGACGCGAGCGAGACGGCGATGGTGGAGGCCAGCGAGAACTGTCCGGCCTCGTCGATGACGAGCAGGTCGAGGCTCCCCCGCGGGATGCGGCCTTCGTGGGCGAAGTCCCACGCGGTGCCGCCGACGACGAATCCGGATGCCGCGTGCTCGCCGGCGAATGCGGCGACGCCGTTCTTCGGGATGGGCGTGAAGCGCACACGTTCGGCATCCTCCGGCTTCTTGAGCGCTTTGCCGACCTGCTGCGGCGGAACTCCCGCCGCGACGATGCGGTCGAGCATGTGCTCGACGACGGCGTGCGACTGGGCGACGACGCCGACCTTGTAGCCGTGGTCGGCGACGAGGCGGGCGATGACGTGCGAGCCGACGAACGTCTTCCCCGTCCCCGGAGGGCCCTGCACGGCGAGGTAGCTGCGGTCGAGATCGAGGAGTGCGGCGGCGATGTCGGCGACGTCGTCTCCGGTCTGCGGCGGGAGGCCGCCCGACCGGGTGCGCGGTGGGCGACGGAGCAGGATGTCGGTCGCCGGGTCGTACGGCAGCTTCGGCGCGGCGGCGACGAGACCATCGGCCCACGCGTCGATCGCGGTCTGCTGATTGAGCGCGCGCGGGGGAGCGGCGGGCGTCAGGGCGATCGGGAGCTCCGCCCAGGTCTCGCCGTCGATGGCGGCCTCTTCGACGATCGCGCCGTCGTCGAGGGTTTCGATCACGGTGACGCGGTGGTCGGCGTGAATCCAGCGGGGCTTGTCGGCGAACCGGAACGACACGGGCAGCTCGTAGAGCGCGAAAGGCTCGTTGCCTTCGCTGATGCGGGTGCCGGGGGCGAGTTCACCGCGCAGCTCGAGGCGGCGACGGAGGGTGCGCTTGCCCTCCTCCTGATGCCAGTCGGCGACGACGCGGCAGCGGGAGGAATCGAGCGTGACGACGTCGCGCGTCTCCTCCCACAGCGACGCGGGTTCGCGCAGGCGCAGGAAGTGGGTGGCCCAGAACGACTTCGCTTCGCGCGGGTAGTAGTCGATCGCGGCGGCGCCGAGGCGGAGCGCCCTCGCCTCAGCGGAGTCGGGGTCGCGCCGGGCGGCGAGGGCGCCCAGTCGGTCAGCCCGCTCCGAGGGCGTGTACCCGTTCTCGTCCGGATCGGGATTAGGGGTGGGGCGGAGCTGTGCGTCGCGGGCGCGATCAACGAGCCAGTCGCGCAGGCGCAGTGTCGAGACGCAGTCGTATCGGTTGTAGTCGGCGAGGTCGTCGAGGATGCGAGCGGCCTCGGCGGCGGCATCCGGTCCGTCTTGTTGAAGGGCGCGCGCCTGGACGTACCTGACGATCGAGTCGTCGCCCTTCTGGACGTCGCTGGTGCGCACGTCGTCGCCCATGTAGAGGGGTTCGAGCTTCTTGATCGAGTAGGAGCGGGAGCCGACGCGCAGGGCCCGCCGGA
This sequence comes from Microbacterium aurantiacum, assembly GCF_021654035.1. Lineage (GTDB taxonomy): Bacteria > Actinomycetota > Actinomycetes > Actinomycetales > Microbacteriaceae > Microbacterium > Microbacterium aurantiacum. The sequence goes on along the minus strand of NZ_JAJPDW010000001.1, from coordinate 695,587 downwards.
CGATCGGGTAGAGGTCGACGAAGACGCCGTCGCGCAGGAGGTGGTCGACGTCGGCTTCGCGCACGCCGTGGCGGGCCGCCATGGCGAGCAGGTGCGTGGGCTCGTAGGGGGCGTAGTGATAGATGTGCAGATCGGGATGGGTCTGACGGCGAAGAGCGACCATGTCGAGGAAGCGCTCGAGCGCTTCTTTCTCTTCGGCGAAGGAGTGCGCCCACAGCGCCGAGTACTGCTCGTTCAGGTCGATCCAGCCGAAGAGGTAGTCGATGCCCCAGACGGTGCCTTCGCCTTCCGTGTAGAGCGGGTCGCCTTCGAAGTCGAAGAAGATGTCGCCCTGGCTCGGACGCGGTAGGGCTCCGAGCGCCTGCGGCTGGACGACCTCGTACTTCGGGATGTCGGGCGGCGAGCTCAATTGCAGCGTCGCCTGGGTGCGCAGCAGCGCGACGGTATCGGGGTTCATCCCCGCGGGCGCCGTGTCGAGCCGGGCGAGGTCGTCGATGGTCTCGACGCCGACGGCGCGGAGGCGCTCGCGCTGAACGGGCCGCATCCCGGCGACGAGGAGGAGGTCGCCGGCGGCGACGACCTCGAGGTCGCAGGTTGCGCAGCGTCCGCATGCGACGACGCCGAGGTCGCCGCGCGGGTCGCCCCACGCGAGGGGGCCGCCGGTGGCACCGAGATCGAGTCGACGGTCGGCGATGAGGGCCTGCAGGCGGTCGCGGCGCAGCTGGAATACCGGGAGGAGGTCGTCGACTTCGTGGGTGCTGGTGGTGCCGTCGCCGAGGAGCAGTTCGACCCGGTCGGAGCGCGGGATGCCGAGTCGATCGAGCTGGACGACGTATGCCGCGAGCTGCATCAACGCGGTGACGCGCGCGTGGCGGGCGAGCTTCGTGTCTTGCACGACCCACGCGCCGGCGCGGTCGCGGACGAGGAAGTCGGCGAACCCCACGAAGTCATGGGTGGCGAAGGTCGCCTGGTAGACGACGTCCGCGTCGGAGTTCAGCGCCGCATCGGTCAGGCGCACCGCCTCGGCGAGCGCCACGACGTCGGAGGAGCGCGTCTCGGGGATCTCGACGACTCCGGCACCGAACTGCTCGCGGTAGCGGGCGAGCACGCGGAGCTCGTGCTCACCGCCGAGCTCCCCCGCACGGCGCAGCGTCGGGTCGTCGGGCTCGTCGACGGGGGCGACGCGACCGAGCTTGGCGTCGATCGCCCGCAGCCACGCGAACTCGCATTCGGCAGCCGCCTTCAGGTCGCTCGCGCTCCAGACGATCCGCCCCTCGTCCTCGATGTACCGCAACGTGCCCTTCCCGACCGCCCGCCGCTCGGACCGTCCCCCTGACCCTAACCGGGGGCGCCGACGTCGCCCGGCCGGGGGCGCACAGATGCGACGATGAGACCATGCACCCGACCTCGGCCCCGCCGCGATCGCGGGGCGACTGGGGCCTGCGCGTCCTCCAACCGCTGATCCTCCTGGCTGCGATGTGGGTCGTCAGAGTTCTGGACGCGGTCCTGCCGGGCAGCTGGGTCACCGCGTTCGGCATCCAGTCGTGGGGCATCGAGGGGCTCGACGGCATCCTGTTGTCCCACGGCCTGCACACCGGGTGGCCGCACCTGCTCGCCAACACGATCCCCTTCCTCGTTCTCGGGGTGATCGTCGCTCTCGACGGCATCGGTCGGTTCTGGGCGGTGACCGGTATCGCCGGGGTGATCGCGGGCATCGGCACCTGGGTCTTCAACGCTCCCGGCACCGTCACGGTGGGCGCGTCCGGTCTGGTCTTCGGCTACTTCGGCTACATCTTCGCCCGCGCCTTCGTCGTCCGATCCCTCGGCCACGGCATCCTGTACGCGCTGATCGCCGTTGCGGTGGTCGCCGTGTACGGCGGCAGCATGCTGGCCGGCATCTTCCGCGCCGCGGACGGCATCTCGTGGCAGGCGCACCTCTTCGGCGCGATCGGAGGCGCGGTCGCGGCGCTCATCCTCCGCCCCGCGCGCCCCGCACCGCCCGCTACGCTGACCTCATGAGCAATCGGCAACGCTAGCCCCGTCCGGGGCCGCGCCGATCGAAGGGACCATCATGGGTCACCTGCTCTGCAGAACTCTCTTCCGCATCTTCGGGCACCGTATCTGCTGCGGACGCATCCCCGAATGGACGGCGCACGTCGGCCAGCCGTGGCGGCCGATCGACGAAGCGCCGTGGAATCTGTACAACGTGGTCTGGAGCGTCCAGGCGTGGATCCGCAACCGCGTCGAGAAGTATTAGCGCTCCGCGGGCCGGCGGCCGCGTGCGCGCTTCGGCGCATCCGCGTGCGGTTCGGCGGCGGTCACACGAAGGGTCGCGTCGCGTCGATGATGCGCCGGAGACACAGATCGATCGCGGCTGCCGCGGCCGTCTCGCGTCGGAGGCCCGAGTCGGGCGAGACGATGCCGGCCTCGTAGGCGTCGAGCGCGCGCGAGGCCGCCGCAAGGCGAGACCGCGCGTCGGGATCCCCCACCGGCGCCGCCACGAGGTCCGACACCTTCGCGATCGCCCGCGCGAGCGTCTGCCTGCCGTCGGGACCGAGTGCCGGATCGGCATCCTGCACGTCCACGAGGAGGTCGACCAGCTCGTGCGCGAGGTACCCCAGCCGCTCCATCGCCTCCATCCGCCTCGTGTTCTCGTCGCGCTCGTCGACGTGGCGCCGCCGGCGCGGATTGGCGCGCGCGCTCTCCTCCGCTTCCCGGACTTCTTCGCGGACCGTGACGCTGACCTCGTCGACCCGGGCCAGCGCGGGAGCGAGCCCGTCACGGTCCACGTCGCCGCGCGCCAGCGCGTCGGCGGCCTCATCGAGGAGCGACGTCAAGGCGTCCCGCAGGAGTGACAGCTTCTCGCCGGCGCGCCGGATGTACAGCGGCGGGACCACGAGCAGATTCACCGCGATCCCGATGACGATGCCGAACGCGACGGTGCCGAGATACGAGACGGAGAAGCCTTCGGGATCGCCGCCCGCCGCGAGCAGCACGAACAGCCCGGCGAGGGCGACCCAGTCGCCGCCCGTCCCCAGGAAACGCCACCCGCCGAGGAGCACCGCGACGCCGATCACCACGCCGAGCACGAGCCCTCCGGGAACGCCCGCGCGGAGCGCTGCCACGCCGCACAGGCTGAGCGCGATGCCGAGCGCGAGTCCCATGAGCACCTCGCCGCCGACGCGCGCGGACCGCGCCACGGTCGGGTGCATCGTCACGAGGGCGCCGAGGGCGCCGTAGTAGGAGTACTGGTCTTCGGCGAACGGGATCATCGGCGCCAGGTACCAGGCGAGCACCGCCGCGACAGCGGTCTTCACTGCGAGCAGCAGCCGTGGTTGCGCAGCGAGACGCGCGGCGTAGGTCACGGCGCCTCGCACGCGGGGGGCACGGGTTTCAGGCACGACGTGATCATGACATGCCCCGCCGTGCGCGGCCATCCCGTGGCGGATGCGGCGGGTGCCGCCACGTGGCGGTGAGACACCCCCATCTGCGCCCCGATGGCGGTTCCGTCAATTGCCACGCTGATCGATCATGGGATCGGGTCACAGTGCTGTGCCCACGGTCGACGACTGCTACGCGGGTCTCGTGTGGACGGCAGCGCACGCCGAGGAGCTCGGTATCGACCCGGCCCGACTCGTGATCGGCGGCGCCAGCGCCGGCGGCGGACTTGCGGCAGGCGTCACCCTCAAGGCGCGCGATCTCGGCGGTCCGACCCTCGCCGGGCAGCTCCTCATCTACCCCATGATCGACGACCGCAACGAAACGGTGTCGAGCCGCCAGGTCGACGGGTTCGGCGTGTGGGATCGCGGCAGCAACGACACCGGCTGGGGTGCCCTGCTCGGCGACCGCCGAAAGACGGATGCCGTCTCGATCTACGCCGCACCCGCGCGCGCGACGGACCTGACGAACCTGCCGCCGGCATTCATCGACGTCGCGAGCGCGGAGGTGTTCCGCGACGAGGACGTCGCGTACGCCGCGAGGATCTGGGAGCAGGGCGGCATCGCCGAACTGCACGTCTGGCCCGGCGGCTTCCACGGCTTCGACGCCATGGCCCCGCAGGCGGGGCTGTCGCTCCGGGCACGCGCCGCTCGCCTGGACTGGCTCCGCCGCATTCTCGGAGCGTAACCGCACGACCTGCTGCCCGCCCTGCCCCGCGCAACCGGTGCGGGGCTAGGGTGGGGCAGAAGTCCACTCGAGGCGGCGGCGAAGATGCAAGAACTCGTAGGGCGCCTGACGGCGGTTGACGCCGAGGCCACCGAAACACTCAAGGTCATCGCGTACTTCGACGCGCTCATCCACGGTCACGCCACCACCGAGGTGCTGCTGCGGGGCGCGGCGATCCTCAGCGGGTGCGCGGCGGGGCAGACGGTGAGCGGCAAGACGATGCGCGTCGACGCGTCGGGCGTCCGTGCGGCCGCTCCCCCGGGCGTGTGGCCGTCGCGATCGTTCGAAGACGGCGGCGTCGTCTGGATCGAACGGTCCGGACCCGCGCCAGCGTCGTGGTCGGTACGGCGCACGGCCCGGTCCGCGCGGTGCTGGCGGACGAGACGTCGACGTGGCGACACGCGGGGATCGGCATCCGATGCACTCCGCCGTCGATGCCGGAGTCGTGGGCGTCCGCGGTCATCGCGTTGCGACTGGCCTCCGCGCGGGAGCCGGTCGTCGACGCCGCCGACGTCGGCGCCCTGCTGCCGCTCGCGGTCGCGGCCGACGCGTCGACGCTCGGAATGCCGGACGTCGTGGCGCTGTCCGACCTCGTCGCGACTCACCCGGGCGGCGAGGTGCTGCTGGATGCGATCACCGCGACCGACAGTCTGCGCGCCGCGGGCGTGGAGGCGGGGCTGCACCATTCCACCGTGCAGGCGCGCGCGGAGCAGTACTCCGACGCCCTCGGATTCGACATCCGTTCTCCGCGGGGGCGGGTGCGCCTCTCGCTCGCGCTCGCGATGCACCGCCTGGCCACGTCGCGCTTCGACTGACGCGCGACGTCGCCAGGCCGCGAGCGGGTTCAGGTACCGGCGCGCTCTTTTGAATCGGCCCTCGCCTCAGCGCAGGGCGTCGTACCTGATGAGAGGCGTCCCCGCGGGCGACGAGAACGACGCGTCGATGTCGGCGAGGGAGGCGCGAACGAACGGCAGGAACCGCTCGCGATCTCCGCGCCGCAGGAAAACCGCATCGCGACCGTCCCAGCGGAGGGCGGGATGGCCATCGAACTCGCACGACTCCACGTCGCTCAGCGGATCCCGCGGCTCGTACGCACCGAGGTACGGGCGCCGCACGAGCTGAATGAGGAGCATCTTCCGCGCGTCATCCTCGTGACTGAAGAGCGCCTCGTCGCGAAAGGTTCCGCGATTCCACGACCGAAACACCCATCCCTCGCCGCGCGGCTCGACGAGATAGCCGACCTCCATGTCCGACCAACCGATGGCGCCCTCCTGGGTGAACGGAAGCAGCAACCCCTGCGACCGCGCGTGACGCTGCAGAAGCCGGCCGCCGGCGCCGGCGGGGTCGACCACGTCGAATACGTTGGCCTCACCGGCGCTTCGGTGTGTCCGCCAACGCTCGAACGTCTCGATGTCGTCGAGCACACTCCACCCAGGGGCCTCGTCGGTGCCGTAGTAGGCGACCGGCGACGAACTCGTCGCCCAGACTTCTCCCGATTGGCCATCGACGATGTACGGACCGCCTCCCACCAGCATGGTCAGCTCATCGCCGGTGTCGAGGAACGCGCGCGACTGCGTGGAGACCGTGAACCCCCACGGCTGCTTCTCCACTCGCTCGTCGGCTTCCTCGCCCTCGTTGAATCGGTCGCGCGTCCACTGGATGACAACGTCGCGGGGAACCGTGAAGTCGAAGCCTGCCACCAGGAAAGGGTACCCACCCCGAGCCTTCCGCCGTGGGCCGTCCGATGATTGGCTGTCGCCATGCCTCTGCGTCGCCATTCGCGGGGTGCCACCGTCTGGCTCGGCATCCTCGCCGCAGTCATCGCCACTGTGGCGTTCGCGCCCATCGTGACGGTGGGCTGGTGCGCTGATGCGGACGAGACCGGCACATCCACGTGCGGCTCCCATCAGACCTCCCTCGTCGGCATCGAGACGTCTGTCTGGCTGTGGGCCGTGGTCATCACGGCGGTCGTCATCACAACGGCTGTGCTCGCGCGTCCGCGGCGGGCCCCGGGCTGATCTGAGACGGTCATCCGGAGCCGACACTCCTCCTGCGAGAGGCCCGCATGACCCGCACGGGAGATCGCACGATCACGGCGTCCAGGGCGTTGAGGGCGTCCCGGTGGCTCCGCCGCGGGTCGATCCTCGGCTGCCGGGGAGTGCGAGACTGTCGCGGTGACCCACTTCACGGCATCCGGTCGAGAACTCCTCTCGCGACCCCTGCAGGCGATGATCACCGTCGCACCGAAGGGTGATCGGTGGCCTGCACCGCGGCCGGTGTGGTTCGAACTGACGGATGCCGACGAGATCCAGCTCTTCTCGTTCGCCGCGACGCCGCGGGTGGCGCGGGTGCGCGAAACTCCGCGGGCCTCGATCGTCGTGACGGCGCCTGTGGGCGAGCCCGAGCAGTGGGTCTCGATCGAGATCTGACCGCGTCCATGCACGGCAGGCTGGAGGGGGTTCACACATGAACGCGGATGCCGAGTGGAACTCCCGGATCGAGGCATTCTGGAAGTCGTTCGACGACGCCAGGCCGCAGGAGATGCTGGCTGCGATGAGGGCGCTCGTCGACGAGCGACCCGAGGGGGACGCGCGAGCGCTGGCCGAGTGGGGCGGCGTCCACGACGCGCTCGATCTCGGTGCCGACGCGGTGGGTCCGTATCGCCGTGCTCTGGCCGCCGGCCTCGACACGGAGGAGCAGCATCGGGTCACGCTCCAGCTCGCGAGCACGCTGCGGAATCTCGGCCACGTCGATGAAGCCATCGCGTTGCTCGAGCACCTTGATGCACCCGAGCTCGGGGATGCGCCCGCGGCGTTCCTCGCTCTCGCGCTGCACAGCGCGGGTCGCCCGAATGAGGCGCTGCGAGTGGCCCTGACGGCGCTCGCTCCGCACCTGCCGGCGTACGGCCGCGCCGCGACCGCGTACGCCGCGGAGCTCCCGACCGACGTCTGACCCTCATCCAGCCACCGGTCCCAGCGGGAACCGACGCCGCAGCACGACCCGTTGCACGAGCGTCCACGTCACCGTGACCACCAGGTAGAGCGCCGCGGCGAGGGGCACGAAGATCGCGACGACGGCTGTTCCGAACTGGAGGAACCCCGCCATCCGCGCCACGGCCTCGACACCCGGCGCCGCGTCGGATGCACCGACGACGGGTCGGAACACGCGACGCGTCACCTCGGCGACGACGACGATCACCAGCAGCAGGATGCCGAACACGAGCGCCGTCGCGCCGGTCGCCGTTCCGCCCGCCATCGTGCCGACGAGACTCGCGCCGAGCGGCACCCCGAGCAGCTGATCGGTGAGCAGCGCGTTCGGGTGCCCCGCGATCACCGGATAGAGGAACAGCGCGTAGACGACGCCGACGATCGGCGCCTGGATCAGCACCGGCGCGCAGCCCGCCAGCGGCGAGGTCTTCTCGTCGGCGTAGAGCTTCATCGTCTCGCGCGACATCCGTTCGCGATCGTTCTTGTACCGGCGCTGCAGCGCCTGCAGCTTCGGCGCGAGCCGCGCTCGTGTCTGCTCGGCTTTGGCCTGCGCGATACCGGCGGGGATGAGGATCGTGCGCACCAGAAGTGTCAGCACGACGACGGCGAGCGCGGCGGATGCCGAGCCCGCGAGCGGGTAAAGAAGGTCGGCGAGGCCCATGAGCAGCGCGTACGCCGCGTCGAGGATGGCCGCGATGGGAGGGAAGGAAAGGAGGTCCACAGAGATGTCCGTTCGTCGATGAAGAGGGTCGCGGAACGGCCACGACAGTCATCGACGAAGACAGAGATCGCCCAGAGGAGGGCGGAGGACGCCGAGTGCTACGCGGCCGGAGCCGCGACACCCGGTGCGCGCGAACGGGGGTGCCCCGCGGCATCCGGATCGCTCTGCGCCACCACGACGGAGACGTCGATGGCGCGTGCGGCCCCGTCGAGCGACAACCCCCGCGCAGGCAGCGACGCGGTCGTCAGCAGCAGGGCGACGAGGAGAACGGATGCCGCCACCAGCGCCCAGACCGCCGAGGAGTCGGACGGACTCAGCGCGATCGCCCCCGACAGGGACAGGAGCACGGAGAAGAAGGACATCACGGCATCGACCATGGCGCGGCTCCTCCCTCCGGTTGCGCCCACGCTAGCACCGGCGGTCGGGTCGTGCCCGAGGCCCCGCATTACGCTCGGTGAACGACTCGTGGGCGGGCACGCGAAGCGACCTATTCCCGCTGGGTCTGAGTGACCCTGCGGTCACCGGAATCGATCATGTAGTCGGTGATTCAGGCCGAGCGGTAGACATCCACGCTGTCGTTGCGAAAACGTGCGGCGAGCACGAGGGCGAGGATGCCGAGGCCGAGGGTTCGGGCGAGGAATCCGATCGCGCCGAGGAGGATCGCCGCCTCGGCCAAGGCCTGCGCGCCCGAGGAGCCGGCGGCAGCGAAAAGCAGTTGCGGAATGACCGCAGCCACGACCGACACGGCGAATGCCCAGAGCAAGGGCATCGGAATCTCCACGTCGCTTTGTTGTAACGCCAGAGGCATACCATCCGTTCAGGCGGCTCTATTCTGAGCTTCCCGAACCGATTGCTGTCCACCGAGAGGAGGTGACTGCGCCGTGACCACACCGCAGTTCGAGGCCGGCGTCTGGGAGCGCTACGCGACCGAGTTCGCCCTCGCCCTCGGAGACACCCCGACCCGCATCCGCGCGATACGCGAGGCGTACTTCGTGCACGGATTCGACGTCGACCTCATTGAAGAACTGAGCGGCTTCCCGATCTGGCGAATCCGCCAGGCGATCCAAGCCGGCCTCACCCGCAGCGACTGAGCTGCGCATCGCCACACCCCACCGCAAGAGGCGCGCGCCCGGCGGACCCTCCCTGACAGACTGGGACCCATGAGCCTGCCGTTCGAGAGCGCCTACCGGCACGGGTTCGCCCGCATCGCCGCCTGCACGCTGCCCGTGGCGATCGCCGACCCTGCGACCAACGCCGACGCCGTCCTCGACGCCGCCCGCCGCTGCCACGACGCGTCCGTCGCCGTCGCCGTCTTCCCGGAGCTGTCGCTCACCGGGTACGCGATCGAAGACCTCGTGATGCAGGACGCCCTCCTTGACGCCGTGGTCGCCGCGGTCGAACGTCTCGTTGCGGCATCCGCGGATCTCCTGCCGATACTCGTCGTCGGAGCGCCGCTCCGCCACCGCAACCGCCTCTACAACTGTGCGGTGGTCATTCACCGCGGACGCCTCCTCGGGGTCGCCCCGAAGTCGTACCTGCCGACCTACCGCGAGTTCTACGAGCGTCGCTGGTACGCGCCCGGCGACGACCAGCGAGGCCAGCAGATCCGCGTCGGCGGGCTCGAGGCACCCTTCGGCCCCGACCTCCTCTTCGAGGCATCCGACGTGCCGGGTCTCGTCGTGCACGCCGAGGTGTGCGAGGACGTCTGGGTCCCGGTTCCGCCGTCCTCGCTCGCCGCTCTCGCCGGGGCGAGCGTGCTGGTGAATCTCTCCGGCAGCCCCATCACCATCGCCCGCGCGGACGACCGGAAAGACCTCTGCCAGTCGCAGTCACTGCGATGCCTCGCCGCCTACGCGTACGCCGCAGCGGGCCAGGGAGAGTCCACGAACGACGTGTCGTGGGACGGCCAGACGATGATCTACGAGGCGGGAACGCTCCTCGCCGAAACCGAGCGCTTCCCCGACGGACCGCGGATCTCGATCGCCGACGTCGACCTCGACCGACTCCGCCAGGACCGCCTGCGGCAGGGCACGTTCGACGACAATCGGCGGACGATAACGGATGCCGCACCCCACCGCTCGATCCCCTTCACCCTCGACCCGCCCGCGGCCGACATCGGCCTCCGGCGTCCGCTCGACCGCTTCCCGTTCGTCCCCGACGACCCCGCGCGTCTCGCACAGGACTGCTACGAGGCCTTCAACATCCAGGTTTCGGGGCTCGTCCAGCGCCTGCAGGCGATCGGCAACCCGCGCCCGGTGATCGGGGTCAGCGGCGGGCTCGATTCCACGCACGCACTCCTCGTGATCGCGCGCGCGATGGACCGTCTCGGCCGGCCGCGCAGCGACATCCTCGCGTACACGATGCCCGGATTCGCCACGAGCGACCACACGAAGTCCAATGCCATCGCCCTCGCCGAGGCCATCGGCGCCTCGATCGAGACGATCGACATCCGTCCGGCGGCGACCGAGATCCTCCGCGGCATCGACCACCCGTTCGCGGGCGGAGAGCCGGTGTACGACGTGACGTTCGAGAACGTGCAGGCCGGTATCCGCACCGACTTCCTGTTCCGGCTCGCGAACCAGAAGAACGGCATCGTGATCGGCACATCCGACCTCTCCGAGCTCGCGCTCGGCTGGGCGACCTACGGCGTCGGCGACCAGATGAGCCACTACGCGGTGAACCCCGGCGTGCCGAAGACGCTGATCCAGCACCTGATCCGCTGGGTGATCGCGCACCGCGGTGGTAGTGACGGCGCGGCCGAACTCAGCGACCGCGCCCGCGAGGTGCTGCAGTCGGTGCTCGACACCGAGATCTCGCCCGAACTCGTCCCCGCGGGACAGGACGGCAAGATGCAGTCCACCGAAGACCGCATCGGGCCCTACGCCCTGCACGACCTCACGCTCTTCCACGTGCTGCGTTTCGGCTTCCGTCCGTCGAAGATCGCGTTCGTCGCGTGGCATGCCTGGCGTGATGCGGATGCCGGAGCCTGGCCCCCCGGCTTCCCCGACGCCGATCGCTACGCGTACGACCTGCCCGAGATCGTCCGCTGGCTGCAGGTGTTCCTGCGTCGCTACTTCGCGTTCGCGCAGTTCAAGCGCTCGGCGATCCCGAACGGCCCCAAGGTCTCCCCCGCCGGGTCGCTCTCCCCGCGCGGAGACTGGCGCGCACCGTCGGACGGCAACGCGCGCGCGTGGCTCGAGGAGCTCCGCACGGCGCTCCCCGACCTCGTCGACGACTGAGCAGCGACGGAGCGGAGCCTGAGCCGCGCCGCGGGACTCAGTCCTCGTCGGATGACGGACGAGCGACGGCGAGGGTGATGACCCACCCGTCCCGCGACAGGTCGACCACGTCATAGCGCGCACGACGGTCGGGGATCCACCCGCGCCGGCCCCCGGCATCCAGCCGGACGTGCTCGGCGGCGACCCGCGTGCCGCGCCCATCGGCGTCGCGCACGGCCTGCACCCGCGTCCAGTGGTGCACGAGCGCCGCAGTGTCGTCCTCGTTGAAGATGTGCGAGTGCCGACGCATGTCCGCCAACGTGTCGGGGTCGGGTTGGGCGTCGCGAAGGTCGAGCCCGAACGCGAGCCCCGGCTCACCGATCGCCACCACCGTCGCCGCGCGGAAGCTGATGTTGCGGATGGTGAGGGGCACGACGTCGCCGTCGATCTCGGCGACGAGCTGGGTGTGGAAACCGAACGATCCCGGCGCCTCGCGGACGATGAGGACGTCCTTCTCGCTCACCCCCAGGCGCTCAGCGACCAGCTCACGCGCGAGCGCACGCTTGCGATCGTGGGCGGTGACCTTCGGGTCCCACCCGAGGCGGGCATCGATCCCCGCGGGGGCATCGAGGGCGATTGATGACATGGGCGTTCCTCCTCGCGAACCCATCCTGCCCCAGAGCCCCGGACCCGCAGAGGACAATGGGAGGGTGAAGTTACTCGTTGCCGCCCTTGATGCCGAACTGTCCGCCTTCCCCGACGAGATCCCCGGCTTCGACCGGCTCGTGACCGGCCCCGGCAAGCTGCAGGCCACGTACGCGCTCACCCGCGCGCTGGATGCCGGCGACTACGACGAGGTCGTCGTCGTCGGAACGGCCGGCGCGATCGATCCGCGCATCGACTACGGCGTGTACGAGATCTCCGCCGCCGTCCAGCACGATGTCACCGACATCGACGGGATCGTTGGCCAGCATGTCTCGCTCCCCCCACGCCTGGAGACCGCGGGCGGCGATGCGGTGATCGCGACCGGTGACCACTTCGTCGACGATGTCGAGGCGGTCCGGGTGATCCGGCCACTCGGCGCGGGTCTGGTCGACATGGAGACCTACGCCTACATCTGGGTCGCGAGCCACTTCGACGTGCCGATTCGCGTCTTCAAGGCCGTCTCGGACCGCGCGCAGGACGACGCGATCACCGACTGGCGCACCGCCGTGACCGCGTGCAGCGCGCAGCTCTACACGTGTCTCGGCGAGGTGTATCCCGTTTGATGCCCTCCGCCTGATCCCCTCCGCCTGACGCGGCCTCCGCGGGCAACCGAAAACCCCGGAGCCTTCGGGGCTCCGGGGTTGCCGGTGGGGGTCAGGGGCGGGTCAGTTCGAGCCGGCCGATGCCGCCGACGCGGGCGACGGCACAGATGCCGGCGACGGCGGGGAATCCACCGGGGCGGGCGGCGCCGGGGCGGGGGCCGGTGCGGGGGGCGGCACCGGGGTCGGGGCGCTGACGACCGAGATCGGCGACGGCGGCGTTGCGGGGCTCGGAGGGGTCACCGGCGACGGCGAGCTCTGCACCGACGGGGCGCTCATGGTCGGCGACGGGGTCGGCGAGGGCGACGAGACGACCGAGGCCGACGTGAGCGTCGCCCGGATCTGCACGGCGTCGCCGAGCTCGCCCGAGTTGCCCTGGATCGAACCGCCGGGGACGACGTTTCCATCGGTGGTGCGGATGGTCATGTTGGCGGCGGTGGCAGCGGCCGCGCCGCCCGCGATCGTGAGTCCCAGGGCGCCGGCGACGCCGTAGGCGATCCACTTCTTCTTGGTGTTCATGATGCTGTCCTCTCTCTGCCGCAGTCCGGGGGGAACCGGCGGTGATACCACTCTGAGGGTCTTCGCTAAGGCGTACCGAAGCCGTCCATGAGACCGTCCTTAGGTACGCCCTCGCCCGCGAGCAGGGCATCCGCGGTCGCCAGCAGCACGTCGCGTCGCGCGGCGTCGCCGAGATCATCCGCCCCCAGGGCGTGACCCCACAGGTGCACCGCCACGCGCTCGCGCACGTGCACGGCGGGGTCGTCCCACCGCTCCAGGGCCGCGAGCGCGACCGTGAAGGCCCACCCTCCTCGCGCCCCCGGATCGAGGGCGGCGCTGGCGAGGGCGTGCGAGACGAAGGCGGCGCTGTCGTCGGCGGCGGATCCGCGACCCGCGGTGTCGACGTCGATCACCCCCGACATCCGTCCGACGTCGTCGACGAAGAGCTGCCCGAAGTGGAGGTCGCCGTGGATGGCGGTGAGCACTCCGTCGTCGCCGACGACCGCCGCCACCCGTGCCGCGTGCGCCCGCAGTCGCTCCGCCGCTTCCGGGGCGAGGCGCGGCACGAGGCGCGCGGTGTACCACTCGGCGCGTTCGGGCAACCCCGACCGGGCACGGTTCTCCAGCGGTGCGTCCGCCATCGCCGCCCGCCACCGGTCGACGTCGTCGAGGAACACGGATGCCGGTGGGGCCACGTCGACGGCCGGGCGTCCCGACGCCTGCGGGAGCACCAAGAGCCCGGCGTCGGCCCACGCCTCGATCTGCGGGACGTGCAGCGCGGCATCCGCGAGGAGGGCGTGCAGCCCCACGATCCGTTCGACGCGCTCGGGCCGGATCACCTTGACCCACCGGATGCCGTCACGGCAGACGACCCGGAACACCGCGCGGCGACCGGCGCGATACGCGACGAGCTCGGGAGCCTCGACGACCTCGCGCCCGATGCGGTGCAGCAGTGTGCGCGCCGCATCGCCGAACGCGACCGGGGCGAGTGCCGGCAGGTGCGGATCCTGTGGGTGCAACCAGATCCGCTCCCCCGGGGCATCCGGTGTTCCGGTGGCGAGTCCCGTCTCCTGGGCCACGCGGCGCCCCGAGGTGTCGACGAAGTAGGTCGCGGTGTGCCCGTCGGCGCCGATCACCTCGAAACCGGTCACGGTGCCCGCACCCAGCGGCTCACGGGTGCGGAGGACCACGGGCGCGGCATCCGGAATCTCGAGGGCCTCGCGCAGGAGCACCTCGTCGGGAAGAAGAGCGGGCACCCCTCGATTCCAGCACGCGCGGCGGCGCGATGGGATGAGACCTCTCTTAGGCTTGCGCGGCGGGCGGGCGGGCGGCTTCATACTGAAACGCGTGACGCGCACCAAGACCGCACGCCGCCGGGGCCTACCGGCGTTCTCCGTGCGCACGCGCCTCATCGCCGTCATCACGATCGTCGCCGCCCTCGGGATGATCGCCGTCGGGTTCGCGGTGTTCCTGCAGGAGCGCTCGCGCACCCTGCAGCAAGTCGACGCCCTCCTTCAGGGCGGCCTCGACACGGCGCGGTTCCTCGTCGAGCAGGGCGACCCCCGCGCGGGTACCTGGACGTCGACGTCTGAGGCGCTCGCCGCCGTCGTGCAGCGGACCGCGCCTGATGACAACACCGGCACCGTCGGACTGCTCAACGGCGCGCCGCGGCTCGTTCCGGGGGTGGCACTCGACGTCGATCTGCTCACGCAGCCGGGCTTCATCCTGCACGTGGAGGATGCGACGGCGGGCGGAGACCCCGTCATCGGCACCTACGCCGAGAACGGCGTCGTGTGGCGGTACCTCGCGACGCCGATCTCCGTCGGCGACGGAGACGACGGAACATTCGTCCTCGCCTATGACCTGAACGCCGAGCTCGCCGAGCTCGACCAGTCGGCACAGGTCTGGGTGATCGCGTCGGCCATCACCATCGCCGTCATCGCCGGGGCCGCCGCGCTCGTGACCACGCGCCTCCTCCGCCCCATCCGCCAGATGCGCGACACCGCCGAGCGGGTGTCGGGGCAGTCGGTGACCGAACGCATCCCGATCCAGGGCCGCGACGATGTCTCCGGCCTCGCCGCGACGATGAACGACATGCTCGACCGCATCGACGACGCCCTCGAGTCGCAGCGACGTCTCCTCAGCGACGTCGGCCACGAATTGAAGACCCCGCTGACGATCGTCCGCGGCAACCTCGAGGTGCTCGACCCCGACGACCCGCGCGACGTGCGCGAGACCCGGAATCTCGTCGTCGACGAGCTCGAGCGCATGGCACGACTGGTGCAGGACCTGGCGGCCGCCGCGGCCCTTCACGGCCCCGCCCCCGTGAAGCCCGAGGAGGTGGACGCCGCCGATCTCGTGCGCCAGATCATCCGCAAGAGCGAGGGGATCACCGGCGCCGACGTCGAGACCGGGCCGATCGCGGAGGTCGTCACCGCGCTCGATCCCGCCCGCGTCACCCAGGCGGCGCTGCAGCTCGCACAGAACGCCGTCACCCACGGCGGCGGGCGTCTGGTGATCTCCAGCGCCGTCGCCGGAGACCGCTGGGAGCTGTCGGTGCGCGATTTCGGTCCGGGTGTCACCGACGACGAGAAGGAGCGCGTGTTCGACCGCTTCCACCGCGGGTCCGACTCGGATGCCGCGGGCAGCGGTCTCGGACTGAACATCGTCCAGGTCATCGCGCGTGCCCACGGCGGTACTGCTCGGGTGACCGATGCGCTCGGGGGCGGTGCGGTGTTCACGCTGTCGATTCCCCTGTCTACGAGCCGTCTCCGCGTGCCGGAGGGCCTCGTCATCCCACCTCGACCCGATCTGCCGTCGCCGCCGGCGTCAGCGCCACCTTCATCCTCGCCCGCCCCCACCGCCGCCCCCGCGGCGCCCTGAAAGAGCACCCATGGCATCGATCCTCATCGCCGAAGACGAGGCCCGGATCTCGGGCTTCATCGACAAGGGCCTGCGCTCCGCCGGCTTCGCCACCCGCGTCGCAGCGACCGGGACGGACGCGCTCGACCTGGCCCTGACGGGAGAGTTCGACCTCCTCGTCCTCGACGTGAATCTCCCCGGCATGGACGGCTTCGCCGTACTGGAGCACCTCCGCGGGTCGGGATCACGGATGCCGGTGATCATGCTGACCGCCCGCGTCGAGCTCGAGGACACCGTTGCGGGTCTCGAGGGCGGCGCGGACGACTACCTCGGCAAGCCCTTCCGTTTCGACGAGCTGGTCGCTCGGATCCGCCTGCGAATGCGGCGCGATGACGCTGCGCCGAAGGACGAGCTCGTTCACGGCGACATCGCTCTCGACATCCGCACCCGCCGCGCACATGTGGCGGGGCAGTCGGTGGAGTTGTCGGCGCGCGAGTTCGCCCTCGCGGAGGAGTTCGTACGGCATGCCGGTCAGGTGCTCAGCCGCGAGCAGCTGCTCAGTCGCGTGTGGGGCTACGACTTCGACCCGGGCTCGAACGTCGCCGACGTGTACGTCGGATATCTCCGCCAGAAGCTCGGCAGCGACGCCATCGAGACGGTGCGCGGCGTCGGCTACCGCATGACCTGAAGGTCACTCGCGACGGGAGAAGACCCCGCGGATGACGAAAAAGACGATCGCCGCGACGATGGCGACGATCACGAGCTTGCCGATGAACCACAGCACCGAGAAGAGCACGTCCACGAGCACCCAGGCGATGATGACGGCCACGATGACCCCGAGGATCGTCCACAGCGTGCTCTTGTTCATGCGTTCGAGCTTAGCCGGGGGCGGGAATCGCGACATCCTGGCGGATGACGCTCGGGCCCTGCGCCGAGGCTTCGACCATCAGCTGCGCGGGGATCTGCTCCTTCATCGCGGCGACGTGGCTGATGAGCCCGACGGTGCGGCCGCCCTGGCGGAGCTCGTCGAGGGTGCGCATCGCGAGGTCGAGGGTCTCGTCGTCGAGTGATCCGAAGCCTTCGTCGATGAAGAGGGTGTCGAGCCGGACACCGCCGGCGCGGGCGGTGACGACCTCGGCGAGCCCGAGGGCGAGCGCGAGGGACGCGAGGAACGTCTCGCCGCCCGACAGCGAGGATGCCGGCCGCGGCCGCCCCGTGTGCGCGTCCAGGATCTGCAGCCCGAGACCGGATGCCGCGCCCCGCGCCGCCAGGGCGTCGCTGTGCTGGAGGCGATACCGGCCTGCGGACATCTCGTCGAGGCGGAGGTTGGCTGCGGCGACGATCTCTTCGAGCTCGGCGGCGAGGACGAAGGACTCCAGCGTCATCCGGTGCGTGTTCGGCGCGCGCCCCGCGACGGTGTGGGCGAGGCGCGTGACGGCGGCGGCTTCGGCCGCGAGGTCGCCGATCTTCCGCTGCGCATCCTCAGCGCGTTCAGCGAGTTCGCGAAGATGCGCGGCGCGCTGCGCGGCTCGGGCGGCGGCATCCAGCGCCGCGCTCCACGCGTCTCGCGCGGCGGCGGCCGTGGCCGCGGCTGCGTCGACGTCGGCCGGCTCGTCGGCGACGCCGGCGAGCTTCAGTTCCCACTCGCGGACGCGGTCGCGCTCGGCCCGGAGAGCCACCTCGTGGTCGGTGATTCGGGACTCGAGGTGCGCACGCGCTGCACGGTCGCGAAGAGCGGCAGCCGCGTCGATCGCGTCGACGAAACGTGTCGGTTCCAGGGCCGCGGCCGTGAGCGCCGCCGCTTGGTCCCGCGCCGTGCACGCACGGGCGCTCTCATCGCGCGCACGCCGGAGCGCCTCAGCCGCCGCACGCCGCGTCTCGGCGGCCTCCTGGCAGGCGGCGACGGTCGCGTAGTCGCCGCGGGCACGGTCGACGGTCTGCTCGGCCGCACCGATCTCCGCGCGGAGGGATGCCGCCCGCTCTCGTTCCGCCGACAGCCGCAGTCGCACCTGGTCGCGCTCCGCGGCGACCTCGGTCGCGGTCTCGGCCAACCGGGAGCGTCGGAAGACGAGTTCGTCGCGACGGGCGGCGGCGGCGTCCGCGTCCGCTGCGATGGCGCGAGCCTCGGTGAGCGCCGCCGTCAGGGCCGCCTCGGACTCGCCGCCGGAACGCTCGCGCACTGCGGCCACGCGGTCTCGAGCCTCGGTCGCGCGTCGCGCCGCCTCCTGTTCGGCGGTCGCCGCGGCATCCCGCACGCGCTCGGCCGCGTTCATCTCGTCGTCGGTGACCGGCTCGTCGTCGTGACGCGCGGGCGCGGGGTGTTCGGTCGAGCCGCACACGTCGCAGGGCTCCCCGGGGGCGAGCGCGGCGGCGAGCTCCCCCGCGTAGCCGGCAAGTCGACGGCGCAGCAGGTCGGTGACCTCGGTGCGCGCGCGGTCGTGCTCCGCCGTGCGCGCGAGGTACAGCGCTTCGGCCTCACGGAGCACCGCCTCCTCGCGGATGACCTCCTGCGCGGCGGTACGGCGCGACTCGAGGTCGGTCACCCGCCGGTGGACGGCGTCTCGTCCTCCGGCGGCGTCGCGAGCGACCGCCAGGTCGTGATCGAGGGCGGCGAGTTCGAGCGGCAGGGCCGCAGCCTGCGCCTCGAGGTCGGCCTGCGCGGCCTCGGACGCCGCGATGCGCGCCTGGGTGCCCTCGAGTTCGCCCCGCCACCGCTCGAGGTCGCGCTCGGCATCGCGGGCGGCTTCGGCGACAGCGGCCGTCGCTGCGGCGGCGTCGATGATCGCGGTGAGGTCGTCGGCGTCCGGCTCGTGCGGGTGGTCGGCCTCGATCGCGACGACGACGGTCTGCCACTGCGCGAGGGCGCGCTCTTCCATCGCCAGCGCGCTCGACAGCGCGATCTCCGCGGCCGCCTCCGCCTCGAGCACCGGTCGGAGTTCTTCCGCTTCGCGCGCGGCGTCGAGGATGCTGCGGTCGGCGTCGATGGCGGGCTGCTCCGCTTCGCGCGCGGCGAGCGCGTCACGCGCGCGGGCGCGTTCGGTCTGCGCGTCGCGCAGGGCGACGAGGTCGGTGTGGGCGCGGTCGGCGGCCCGATGGGTCGCCTCGGCCTCGTCGCTCTCGCGCCGGAGGCTGTCGGCCCGGTAGGCGGCGCGCTGGACTCCGCGGGCGACCGCGGCGATGCGATCCTCGAGCGACGTTCCCGCTTCCGCGTCGACGGCTGCCGCCCCGGGGTCGGTCGCCTCCGCATCGATTCCTTCGAGTCCGTCGGCCGCGAGCATGGCCTCGGCTTCGGCGAGGAGCATCTGCACACCCTCGCCGGCGGTCGTGACGTGTGCCTCGGCGGCACGACGCCGTTCGTCGAGCGCGGTCTGGTAGCCCTCGTAGGTGCGCGTGCCGAACAGGCGACGCAGGAGGCGCTGGCGGTCGTCGTTCTTGGCGAGGAGGAACTCCGCGAAGCGGTTCTGCGCGAGGAGGATGACCTGGAGGAACTGCTGCTGGTTGAGGCCGAGGATCTCGTCGAGATCGCGCGCGACGTCGACCGGACGTGCGGCGCGACCGACCCACTCGCCGTCGATCCACTCGTCGAGCTGGGCGCGGTGGGGTTCCGTGGTCATCCCGGTGCCACGCTGCTTGGGCCGGTCGTACTCCGGAGAGCGGGTCACGCGCCAGCGGGTGTCACCGGCGGTGAACTCCACGACCACCCGAGTGGGGTCGGCGGGGTCGCAGTGGTCGCTCCGCAACCGCCGCTCGGAACCCTCGTACCGCGGGACACCGCCGTAGAGCCCGAAACACACACCGTCGAGCACGCTCGACTTGCCCGCGCCGGTGCGACCGGCGATGAGGAAGATCCCGTCGGTCTCGAAGGCGTCGAAGTCGACGATCTGGGTGTTGCGGAACGGACCGAAGCCGGTCAGCTCGAGCCGATGCAGCTTCACGAGCGAGCCTCGGACAGGGCGTGGTCGTCGAGGACGTCGCGGATGAGCTCCCGCTCGCGCTCGTCGGCCCCCTCGCCCTCGCGGACGTGAACCAGAAAAGCGTCGATGAGCTCGGCATCCGACCGGGCATGACGGACGCGCTGGGCGTAGGAGCGCTCGTCGCTGACCCGCGGGGCGTCGGGAGTGTGCATGACCGTCGCGCAGTGGGGGAAGCGCTGCTGCAGACGCCGCATCGGGTCGATCTGAGGAGTGGTGTCGGTGTACTGCGCGCAGACCCACGCGTCTTCGGCATCCGCGAACCGCTCATCGGTGAGGAGGTCATCAAGGGCCCCGCGCACCGTCACGAGGCGGCGAGGGACCGGCAGCTCGAGCCACTCCGCCTTCTCGAACCCGTTCTCGTCGAGGTCGACGAGCCAGGAGCCGCGCGGCTTGTCCTGCTCGCCGAAGCTGTAGTGGAGCGGCGCACCCGCGTACCGCACGCGCTCGGCAAGCGTCTGGCGGCCGTGGATGTGACCGAGGGCGACGTAGTCGAGGTCGTCGAAGACCGACACCGGCACCACGTCGAGGCTGCCCTGGCGGATCTCGCGCTCGACTCCGGGGGTCGCCTCGACGCCGGCGGCGAAACAGTGCGACATCACGACCGCGCGGCCGCCGCGCGCGGTGTGGTCGGCGCGGATCAGTGACATCGCGTGGGTAAGCGCGTCGTGCTGGGAGCGCATCGGCACCCCGGGCCACACGTGACGCACCAGCGCCGGCTCGAGGTACGGGATGCCGTAAACATGCACGGGTCCGGCCGCGTCGTCGATCGTGACCGGGGTGCCGACCGCGGCCGGGTCGGTGAGGACGAGGATGCCGTCGCGCAACAGTGCCGACTGGAAGCCGAGCCGCGCCGCGGAGTCGTGATTGCCGCTCGTGACGACGACCGTCGCGCCCGTCTCGCGGAGGGCGAGGAGGGTGTCGCTCAGGACCGGGTAGCAGGCCGCGGACGGCGCGGCGGAGTCGAAGACGTCACCGGCGACCAGCACGAGGTCGACGTCGTTCTCGCGCACCTGCGCGACGAGACGCTCGAGCACCCCGCGCAGCGCCTCCAGCGTCGAGTGCCCGTGGAACGAGCGCCCGATGTGCCAGTCGGAGGTGTGCAGGATGCGCATGCTTCCACGGTAGACGCGCCCTCCGACATCATCCGTCCGGCAGGCCGCGATCAGGCGTCGGCGGGCTCGGCATCCGGCTCGCGGCGGCGCGAGAAGATGTCGAGGATCCCGAGAACGAGCGCGATCAGGAGGAAGAACACCACGGCACCCATGCCGAACGCGTAGGCGTCGTGATAGGTCGACAGCGTCGGGGTGCCGTTGCCGACCTCGCGGTAGATCGTCGAGTAGAAGAGCGAGAGCCCGACCGCGGTTCCGACGGCCGCGCCGATGCGCTGGCCGAGCTGGCCGACGGACCCGGCGAGTCCACCGTCGCGCACCGGGATGTCGGCGAGGGCGAGGGTCTGGTTGGGGGCGATGACGAGGCCGCCTCCGAGGCCGCCGACGGCCATGACTCCGGCCATCGCGTACGGCGCGATTTCGGGCGGCAGGAAGAACGCCACGACGGCGAGTGCGATCACCGCGACCAGGATGATCGCCAGGCCGATGACCACCAGGGGGCGTCCGAAACGGTTCACGAGGTTGCCGCCGACCCAGGATCCGACCGCGCTGATGACGGCGAATCCGATGCCGACCATGCCGGCGAAGACGGGTTCGAGGCCGAGGCCGAGCTGGAGGAACAGGGTGGTGAGGAGGAACAACGCCGGCGCGGCGGTGAAGTACGACGCGGCAATGAGGGTGCCGTTGCGATAGGACGCGATGCGGAAGAGCCCGAAGGGCACGAGCGGCGCGCGACCGCTTGCGGCGTACCGGCGCTCCCACAGGAAGAAGAGCACCCCGAAGACGGCGAAGAGCGCGAGTGCCCACCATCGCGCCGGGTTGTCGTCGGGCGAGCCGGTCGTGAAGAGGAACGGCCACATCAGCGAGATGACGACGATGGCGAAGAGGAAGACGCCGACCGGGTCGAGCTCGATGCGCGTGCCGTCGCGTTTGCGGACGCTGGGAAGCACCCAGATCGCCAGTCCGATCGCGGCGAGGCACAGCGGCACGTTCATCCAGAAGATCCAGCGCCAGCCGTCTTCGGGGCCGCCGAGGGCGATCAGGAGCCCCCCGAGCGTCGGGCCGAACGCCGTGGAGATGCCGATCGTCGCGCCGAAGAGGCCGAACGCGCGTCCGCGCTCTTTTCCCTGAAACAGCTGCTGGATCGTTCCGATGACCTGCGGCATCTGGATGCCCGCGGCGATGCCCTGCACCAGTCGCCCGATCATGAGCGTCGTCGGATCGGGCGCGAGGGCGCACATCGCGCTTGCGAGCGTGAAGAGGGCCAGGCCGATGATGAACAGGCCGCGACGCGACCACTGGTCGCCGATGCGGCCGAACGGCACGAGCGCCAGACCGAAGGTCAGCACGTAACCCGAGACCACCAGCTGCAGAGCCGTCGGAGATGCGCCGAGGGAAGCCTCGATCGAGGGGACGGCGACGTTGACCTTCGTCAGGTCGAGGATCGTGATGGCAGCGACGGAGACGCACACCCAGAATGCCCGCCATCGCTGGGGGTTTGTCAGCGGAATCGACAGGGTCGAGGGGGCGGTGGAGGCGGACGGGGACATCGGGTCCAACCTAGACCCGATCGCCGGGGAGGGGATCGGTCGGCCTCATCGACGAGCATGCCCGACGGTCGCCGCCGGCGCAGCGCTCGTCTTTATCGGGGTCTTATCGGGGTTCGGATCGCTGACACGCGCCGCTGGTGTCGATGTATCCGATCGACGGCGCGTCTAACGTGCGTGATCGGCCCTGTACGCGTCCGGTCGTCGGCGCGAAGCTTTGGGAGGCTGCAGCTCTGCGTCAGAAGGGGGCGGGGTCGGGCGGTGGTGCGCCGCCGCTCCCATCAGGTGGTGGTGCCCCACCTCCCGACGGCATGAATCTCACCAGCGGTGCCGGTGGGTGGTCGATGTAGACCCTCCCCGTCGGTGAGGTCCATTCCAGGACTCCGCCGCCGAGTTGCCGGACACCCCACGAGGTGAATTGCTTCATCGAATGGTGCCGTTGACATAAGTGGCAGAGGTTTCGGATGTCGGTGGGGCCGCCGAGGGCGAAATCGAGGGTGTGGTCCAGCTCGCAGCGGATCGCGGGGCGTCGGCATCCGGGGAACCGGCAGTGTCGGTCGCGGGCCTTCAAAAATCGCGCCATCGAGGTGGTGCGCCGGTACGAGTCGGTGAACAGCACCTGCCCCGACACGGGGTGCACGACCATCCGCTCCCACGAGGCAACAGCCCCGGCGAGAGCGCGCGCGGTCGCGGGGTCAATCGGCGCGGATCCGACCAGATCCGCCGTGGTGGTGTCGTTCGCGGGGTCATCATCCCGGCCTAGCAACGTCAACGCCGGCACCACGACCTGCACCTTTGCGCGGATCATCCCGAGGGTGCCGTTTCCGTCGCCGTCGATGGTGGGGTCGGCCAGCGGTGAGGCGGTGAGGAGCATGTCGCAGAAGATGTCCGCGCGGATCTGATCCCGCGTCCGACAGTCCGGCGTCGAGTCGGTGTCCGCGTCGGCGTCCGCCCCGCCGTCGCCGGGTGTGTTGCGGGCGTCGATGATCGAGGAGGCCTGCTCGTTGAGGCGGTCGCTGATTCCTTCCGCAAGCAGGGTCGGGAGGGTCGCGACGAGTTCCGACATCCCATCCGGCAACGGCGTGACACTCACCCGACGTTCCTCGCGAGCCTTCGCGTGCCGCTCCGCGAGCGTCCGCGGGTGCAACTCCTGCGCGAGGTGGTCGAGGCGGTCCTTCACACGCCCGACGGCTTGACCCACACACAGCTCCGCGGCCCGAGCGTCGAACTCCGCCCGCGCATCGCGGGGCAGCACCGTCCCGCACCGCAACACCGCGGTCGCGTGCGCCCGGGTGATGCGCCCTGCTTCCCACGCGGTCAAGGTGGCGGGGTAGCACTCGACCCATTCCATCGCCTGGTTGATCTGCGCTTGCATCGACCGGTCGGTGGTGAACGTCACCCCGGCAAGTTCCGCGGCGACGGAGCGGTAGACCATCTCCTGCGACCGTACTGACGCCGGCTGACGACGCGCCACCCGCTCCGCGACCGCCCCCGCACGGGCCTGGTTGCGAACG
This sequence comes from Microbacterium aurantiacum, assembly GCF_021654035.1. GTDB lineage: Bacteria > Actinomycetota > Actinomycetes > Actinomycetales > Microbacteriaceae > Microbacterium > Microbacterium aurantiacum. The sequence goes on along the minus strand of NZ_JAJPDW010000001.1, from coordinate 671,689 downwards.
TTGCCGACTTCCATCGCCCCCAACGCCGGCGTCATCGCCTCGGCGTAGCGCGCGACCTCGTCCAGCTCGGCGAGGTCTTCCTCGCGGAACTCGATCAGGCAGCTCGTATTCATGTTCGAAGACTAGCGATAGCCTCCGACATTCAAAGCGGATATCTCAACGACGTGGAAAGAAATTCTGAAGCGATCGTTTACGGCAGGGGGCAGTCAGCCTGTTTGACGTTGTTGCGCCGGTCTCAGAGCCCGAATGCTCCTCCGCTGATCAGGATGAATACACCGAGCCCGATGAGGACGAGGGGGAACAGGACGTGTTCCCAACGTTCCAAGATCTCGGCGATCGGACGTCGCGTGGCGATGAACTTGGCCACGATGACGAGCACAGCAACGAGCGCGAGGAACACGACGCAGTATGCGACCACCGCCGCGGGTCCGACGTTGAGGAAAACGGGGACGTAGACGCCGATGTTGTCACCGCCGTTAGCGAAGGTGACCCCAGCTACGGCCCAGACAGCAACCTTCTTGCCTTCGATCTTCGCCTCATCGTCGTCATCGTCGTGCCGGCGGCGCCATGCTTGCCAAGCTGCCCATAGTCCTAACGCCAGCGGGATGAGGCCGAAGTATGGAATGACCTCGGGCGGAAGGAAGGCTCCGGCGCCGAGGGAAACGAGTACGGCAGCGCCGAGAATGCCGACGAATCCCAGGTACTGACCCGCCAGGATTCGAGTTGTCGTGCCGCGTTGCCCCGCGCCGCGGGCGAAGAATAGGGACAACACGATGATGTCGTCGATGTTCGTGGCTAGGAACAGACCGATCGCTTGGAGGACAGAGAGAATCATGTGTTCGCTTTCCGGAGATAGAGCAACAAGCCAAGTCCCACGCCGACGCCGAGGATGACGTCGGCAAGGTTGCCGATGAAGAGGTTGCCGTAGGCCAGGAAGTCGGTGACGTGACCGCGACCGAATCCGGGCGGAGCGAGCAAGCGGTCCAGCAGGTTGCCAACCGCGCCTCCCCACAGGAGTCCGATCGCGATCGCCCACCCAGCCGTTCGGGCGCGCGTCGCGGCGATGAGCAGCGCGATGGATGCGGCAGCGGCCAAGACGGTCAGGAGCCAGGTCGCGTCGGCGCCGAGAGACATCACGGTGCCAGGGTTGAACGCGAGCTGCAGCCCGAGCCAGTCTCCGAGGATGGGGACTCGGTCGGCCTCGCTGAGCCGTGCAAGGGCGAGTGCCTTCGTGCCTTGGTCGACCCAGACGGCGACCGCTGCGACACCTACTGCGAGTAGGAACCGCAGCAATCGGCTTCGCGCGGACGCTCGGTCGGGCGAACTCGTCGCGTCCCCACGAGTGGCTCTGCCGAGAGTGATTCCGTCATCGGGCCGGGTCATGCCTTTCTCCGTCGCGCCGCTCGGAGCCCGTTGAGGATAACGACAACCTCTGCGACCTCGTGAACAAGGACGACGGCTGCCAGACCTAGGTATCCGGTAATCGCCAAGGGCAACAGCACCGCGATGATCGCGATGGACAGCACAACGTTCTGATTGATGATGTTGCGGCCACGGCGTGCGTGTTCCAGTGCCTGCGGGATAAGGCGCAGGTCATGTCCAGTGAACGCAACATCGGCCGACTCGATCGCGGCATCCGCGCCCTTCGCTCCCATCGCGATTCCCAAGTCCGCGGAAGCCAGCGCGGGGGCGTCGTTGATGCCGTCCCCGATCATGGCCGTGGGTTGCGACTTCGACAGTGCTGCGACAGCGGCAGCTTTATCCTCGGGGCGTAGCTCGGCGCGCACATCGCTGATCCCGGCCTGTGCGGCCAGAGCTGCGGCGGTGCGAGCGTTGTCGCCGGTGAGCATTGTCACCGCGATTCCACGTCGGGTGAGGGTTGCGATGACATCGGGAACTTCAGGGCGCAGCTCATCACGCACTCCTACCGCGCCAACAGGCTGGTCGTTGCGGTGCACGATAACCACAGTCATCCCCTCGGATTCCATTGCCTGCACCTCGCCGTCCAGCGAACCGGCGTCCAGCCAGCGCGGGCTACCCACCGCGATACGGGCACCGTCGAGCGTGCCAGAGATGCCGTGTCCGGCAGTCTCACTGACGGCCTCCGCGGTTCGGGCCTCGGAAACGGCGGTGGTGATCGCAGCAGCCAGGGGGTGCGTACTGTGACCCTCCAAGCTCGCCGCCCACGCGAGCACATCGTCCTCGGTCGTCCCCGCGACGGTGACGACGCGGGCCACGGTGGGCTCATTGCGGGTCAGGGTGCCGGTCTTGTCGACAGCGAGATGGCGGATCCCACCAAACCTCTCGAACGCGGCCCCGGACTTCACCACCACACCAAACTTCGATGCTGCACCGATCGCGGCTACGACGGTGAGCGGAACAGCGATCGCCAGGGCGCACGGGGACGCGGCGACCAGCACGACCAAGGCGCGGGTGATCCACAGCTCAGGATCGCCAGTCAGGAGCGAACCGAGCACACCGACCAGAACCGCGAGGATCATCACTCCGGGAACGAGAGGACGGGCGATCCGGTCAGCCAGTCGCGCCCGGTCGCCCTTCTCAGCTTGCGCCTGCTCGACCAGCTCGACGATCGTCGTCAGCGAGTTGTCGGTGCCAGCAGCGGTCGCCTCGATTTCGAGAACGCCTGTGGTGTTGATCGACCCGGCAGAGACTTCGTTGCCGGGATCGACGTCGACCGGGATCGACTCGCCCGTGATCGCTGAGGTATCCAGGCTGCTCCGCCCAGTCCGCACAATGCCGTCTGTGGCTACCCGTTCACCCGGGCGCACCACGAGCACGTCTCCCACGCGCAGATCCTTCGCCTCCACTTCGGACGTCGCGTCGCATCTCTTGACGAGTGCGGTTTCGGGTACGAGCTTCAACAACGCCCGCAAGCCCGCGCGTGCACGGTCCATGGCCCTGTCCTCCAGCGCTTCCGCGATGGAGTACAGGAACGCCAACGCCGCGGCTTCCTCGACGTAGCCGAGGATGACTGCACCGGTAGCGCTGATCGTCATCAACAGTCCGATCCCGAGCTTTCGCTTCGCGAACAGCTTGCGCAGCGCACCCGGAACGAAAGTCGACGCACCCAACAACAGAGCCACCCAGAACAGCACCAGGCCCGCGGCCTCTGCGCCGGTCCACTCGCACACCAGGCCGGCGCCGAACACCACGCCGGAGAAAATCGGGATCAGAACGCCCGGGCTCCGGTACCACGGCCGGTCATCGTCATCATCGTCGTCGAGGTCGACATGCTCGACGTGCGAACCCGTGACCGAGCTCACGCCCGCAACTCCCCCGCCACGCATCCTTCGACCCCACAGTCCGGGTCCATGCACGGCACACTCTCATCGACCGCGAGCGTCACGTCAACCAGCGCCGTCAAGGCGCGGGCAAGGTGTGGGTCTGCGACCTCGTAGCGAGTCTGCCGCCCCTCGGGCTCAGCCACCACGATCCCGCACCCGCGCAAACACGTCAGGTGATTCGAGACGTTGGAACGAGACAGCCCCAGCTCCCGAGACAACACCGCCGGGTAGCTCGGTCCGTCAAGAAGGGTCAGCAGGATGCGCGAACGAGTAGGGTCAGCCATCGCCCGCCCGAGCCGGTTCATCACGTCAAGTCGATCTGAAATAGTCAGCATACGATGACTATACATTGTGCGATGTACAGTTTACCGCCGTCTTCATGCATCCTCAAACGGCTTCCACCGGTTCGAGACGCTCGCCTGGGCGGGCATCACTTCCGGCATCGTCGACGCCTGGCCGGCGGCGCCAAAGACGACCCGGGTATCAAGGCTGCCTTTCGGGAATAGACCGGCACCCGTTGAGTTGGATACCCCTAGGGGGTATCTTGTGAGCATGAACGGTTACACCGACAACAAGGCGGATCTGCGTAAGCGATTGAGTCGGGTTGAGGGTCAGGTGCGGGGTATCTCTCGGATGGTCGATGAGGACAAGTACTGCATCGACATCCTGACGCAGGTCGCTGCGGCCACGAAGGCGCTTGAAACTGTGGCGTTGTCGCTTCTCAGCGACCATCTGAGTCATTGCGTCGCCCAGGCAAGCGCTGAGGGTGGCGAGGTTGCCGCGGAGAAGGTCCGCGAAGCAAACGATGCCATCGCTCGCCTGGTCCGTTCATAACCACTCGTCAAACTACTTGGGAGGAACTCACCATGACTGACCGCATCGAACTTGGACTGAAGGACGCGAACGCTGGTTGCGCGTGCTGCGCCGCTCCATCGAACACCGAAGCATCCACTCCTGTCACGACCCCGGTCTCGGAGGATGTCCTGGTCACCGGGATGACGTGCTCACACTGTGTGTCGAGCGTCAGTGAGGAACTGAGCGCCCTGGACGGTGTCGCGTCCGTCACCGTCGACCTGAACACTGGCGGCCCGTCCCGAGTGACGATCCACAGCGCATCCCCTGTCGATCCCGCTGCCGTGAGGGCTGCGGTCGAAGAGGCCGGCTACAGCCTCGCGACCGGTCACGCCTGACCCACTATCCGTCCGCGCCCGGGTCATCCCCGGGCGCATCCGAGCAGGGGTTTCCGATGAGCCAGCACGACGAACACACCCATCACACTGGACACGAGAATCACGGCGGTGCGCCGACAGCGCAGCATGACCACGCGGCGATGAGCCACGATCACGGCGCTCCTCAAGAACACGCCGGTCACAGCGGTCACGAGGGCCACGCCCGCCACGCCGGCCACGGCGATCACGTGGGCCAGTTCCGGCGATTGTTCTGGATCATGCTGATCCTCGCGGTCCCTGTTGTCGGGTTCTCGATGATGTTCTCGATGCTGCTCGGGTACCCGCTGCCGGAGGCCGCGTGGATCGGGTGGGTATCCCCGGTTCTCGGGACGGTCATGTACGTGTGGGGTGGTGCCCCGTTCCTCACCGGCGCGGTGAGTGAGCTGCGTGCCCGTAAGCCCGGCATGATGCTGCTGATCGCCCTGGCGATCACTGTGGCGTTCCTCGCATCCTGGGGTGCGAGCCTCGGGCTGCTGCATCACGAGCTGGACTTCTGGTGGGAGCTGGCGCTGCTAATCGTGATCATGCTGCTCGGTCACTGGATAGAAATGCGTTCGCTCGCACAGACGACCTCAGCGTTGGATTCCCTGGCTGCGTTGCTGCCCGACGAGGCGGAGAAGATCGAGGGAGATACGACCGTGACGGTCGCCCCGTCTGATCTGCAGGTGGGTGACATCGTGGTGGTGCGCCCGGGTGGGCGGGTGCCCGCGGACGGGAGGATCGTGCAGGGCTCGGCCAGCATGGACGAGTCGATGATCACCGGCGAATCGCGCCCGGTACGTCGCAGCGACGGCGACCAAGTCATCGCCGGCACCGTCGCCACCGATTCCGGGGTCCGGGTCGAGATCACCGCAATCGGTGAAGACACTGCTCTCGCCGGGATCCAGAAACTGGTGACCGAGGCGCAGAACTCATCCTCACGAGCGCAGCGACTCGCAGACAAGGCGGCAGGGTGGCTGTTCTGGTTCGCACTCGGCGCTGCCGCCATCACCGCGATCGTCTGGACGGTCGTCGGCCTGCCCGACGCCGCAGTGATCCGCACGATCACCGTGCTGGTAATCGCCTGCCCGCACGCTCTGGGCCTGGCGATTCCGCTCGTCGTGTCGATCGCGACCGAGAGGGCCGCGCGTGGAGGCGTTCTGATCAAGGATCGTCTCGCGCTGGAGAGCATGCGCACCGTCGATACCGTCCTGTTCGACAAGACCGGCACGCTCACCAAGGGCACTCCCGCTGTGACCGCGATCGACCCCGTCTCCGGAACCGACCCTGATCAGTTGCTGGCGTGGGCGGCGGCCGCGGAAGCAGACTCCGAGCACCCGCTCGCTCGCGCGATCGTGAACGCGGCGAAGGAGAAGACTCTCACGGTCTATTCCTCCTCCGACTTCGAATCTTCCCCGGCGGTTGGGGTGCGTGCACGTGTCGATCGACGCATCGTGCAGGTCGGTGGCCCGTACATGCTCGAGCAGGAGCACGCCTCCGAGCTGCCGGTCGCCGACGAATGGCGCGATGAGGGGGCGATCATCCTCCACGTGCTCGTCGACGGCCAGGTCGCCGGAGCGCTGCGTTTGGCGGATGAGATCCGATCGGAGTCGCGTCACGCCGTCGACGCCCTCCATGAGCGCGGCGTGCAGGTGGTCATGATCACCGGTGACGCCGACGCGGTTGCCGCCTCGGTCGCGAGCGAACTCAGCATCGACCGCTACTTCGCCGGGGTCCGACCGGAGGACAAGGCCTCGAAGGTGAAAGAGCTTCAGGGCGAAGGCCGCAAGGTCGCGATGGTTGGAGACGGTGTCAACGATGCCCCCGCGCTCGCGCAGGCCGACGTCGGTATCGCCATCGGCGCGGGAACGGATGTCGCGATCGCGTCCGCGGGCGTCATCCTCGCCAGCGACGACCCCCGTTCGGTGCTGTCGGTGATCGAGCTGTCGCGGGCCAGCTACCGGAAGATGAAACAGAACCTCTGGTGGGCCGCCGGCTACAACCTGCTCTCCGTCCCCCTCGCGGCCGGCGTGCTCGCCCCGATCGGGTTCGTGTTGCCCATGTCAGTGGGTGCGCTGCTGATGTCTCTGTCGACCATCGTGGTCGCCCTCAATGCACAGCTGCTGCGCCGACTGGATCTGCGCCCGGACGCGGTGACGGGCACGTAGCCGGGAATCAGAGGCGCATAGTCTGCGGTGTTAGCATCCTGAGCAGAGTGGAGGGTCCCCGCATGCATGTCGCGTTTCGCAGCGCACGCCCGCAGCTGTCGCTGCGCGCGCTGTTGATGCTCGGCGCGGCCACGCTCATGGTCATCGTCGGGCTGCTGGCCATGCACACCTTCACCGCCGAACCAGCCGGGCACGGATCGCCCGGGCTCACCCACTCAACATCCGCAGCCGGCGATGAGCACGCCCCTGACGTGATGGGCACCGCCTGCGATGGGCCCTGTCACGTAAGCACCGGGCCCGACCAGGGCCACAACGACATGCTGACGGCCTGCGTGCTCGCGCTACTCGCCGGCCTCCTGCTGCTGCTTCCTCCGACGCTGATCCACGGTCGCGGCCTGCCCCTTCACCGAGCGATGAGCCTGGTGAGATGGGGTGCGACCGGTGTTTTTCCGCGGGCTCCCTCGCTCACGTTCCTTTCGATAAGTCGCACCTGAGTAGTCGCCGCCGACCCGAGCGGTCGGTTTCGTGGCGCCGCCTGGCGCCGTTATTTGCGAACCCTCATACGACTTATCGAAGGAACAATCATGAACAAGAAGATCGCCCTCGCTGTCAGCACCGGCATTCTGACACTCGCGCTGGCGCTCAGCGGCTGCGCGGACAGCGGCACCGCGCCGTCCAGCGAGACCACCTCCCCGTCGCAGTCGTCGTCGACCTCACAGGCGACTGAGGCGGATGAGATGTTCGTCACGATGATGATCCCGCATCACCAGCAGGCCATCGAGATGGCCGACATCCTGCTCGCCAAGGACGGGGCAGACCCACGCGTGGTCGAGCTCGCCGAACAGATCAAAGCAGCGCAGGGTCCCGAAATCGACAAGATGCTCGGATGGCTCGAAGACTGGGGCGTGGACTACGACCCTGACTCCATGGGCGGCATGGACCATGGGTCAATGGGCGGTGACGACAGCATGATGTCCGAAGAAGACATGACCCTGCTGGAGAACGCAGACGCCGCCGAGGCCAGCCGTCTGTTCCTCGAACAGATGATCGTGCACCACGAAGGTGCCGTCGACATGGCGCAAACTGCCCTTGACGACGCGCAGAGCCCGGACGTCCTCGACCTCGCCCAGCAAGTGATCGACGATCAGACCGCAGAGATCGCCACAATGCAGGAACTCCTGGAACAGCTCTAGGACCCGACTCGGGCGGGCCCAGAAACGTTCGGCCCGCCCTCACCGGCCACCTCTTTGCCACGCCCTCGACATCCATTACATGTCGGTGCGCTCCTGCCGCGCGCCGCGAAGCCAGGCCGTCCCGCGGCCGCCACCGGAAGCCATCATGAAACGCTCACTCCTTCTCGCCACTGCCACGGTGACCGCCCTCGCCGTCATCGCCACCGGCTGCACCGCAACACCGCTCGGAAACCCCGACTCGGCACCCCGCATCGACCACATCCACGGCATCGCCGAAGACCCACGTGGCGATGACCTGCTCATCGCCACGCACAACGGCATCTTCACCCTCGACCCCGGCGGGAAGATCTCCGGCCCGATCGGCGGACACGATTTCGACGCCATGGGATTCACCGCCTGGAAAGACACGCTGTTCGCGTCCGGACACCCCGGGGAAGACACCCCGCCTGAACTGGGAGCCCCGAACCTCGGCATCATCCGCAGCGACGACTACGGGAACTCCTGGTCCCCGATCGCCCTCAACGGGACCACCGACTTCCACGTCCTGACCGCAGGACCCGACGGCGTCCTGTACGGCATCCCTTCCAGTCAGGTGAACCTACTCACCAGCACCGACGAGGGAAGCACCTGGACAGAGCGTGCACCCCTCGGCGCCGCTGATCTCGCCGCCACCGAATCCGGCGTGTACGCCGCCGCCGAAGAAGGCCTCCTCCTCAGCACCGACGGCGGCAACACCTTCACGCCCGTCGATGCGGCCCCTGTCCTGTACGCCCTGGAGGCGCGCACGGACGGCACCCTTCTTGGTGCTGGTACGGACGGCGTCCTGTGGTCACAGGACGAAAGCGGTGCCTGGCAGCAGCTGGAATCGCTGCGCGGCGCCGTGCAAGCCCTCTCCGTCATCGACGAGCGCATCATCCTCGTTGACGACCGTGGCATCGTCGAGATCTCCACAAACGGCACGACCGTCCTCAGCCCCGCCCGATAGGGGGGGCGGATACCGACAAAGCCCCGCGCTCCAAGACTTCTCATGAACAAGCCCAAGAACCCATTGCAGAATCTCACGTTCTTCATCACAGCCGCGACGATCGCCGTCGCCCTCCTCGCCATCGCCAGTTTCCTCACGATCGGAGCGATCTTCCAATGACCCGCGCCGGAACCCACCCGCTCGATCCTGTGCGAACGCATCGACGCCTCGTTCGCCTCGGGTACGTGCTCCTGGCCACGGGCCCGGTCCTCGCACTCGCGCACTTGCTGAGCGACACGCAATCGACCGATGCCGCCTGGTGGACCTACACAGTCGCCAGCTACGACATCGCGCTGATCATCGTCATGGCTGCCGTGGCATTGATCCTGCGGGATCCCCCGCCTGGGGGAACGGATCAGCGAGACACTGCGCCCTGAGCGTTGAGGCCGCATCACGGCTGGGGTTACCATGCCCTCCCGGGGTATTCAACGGGGTGCCGCAGGCGACACCGTGATCGTAGTTTGAGAGTTCCAGGACGACGAGAGGATTCGATCATGACTGTCGTGGCAGAAATGCTCCGCTCCTATCCGAAGGACCTCGGACAGGTCGACCAGAAGGCGCTCGTGGACTGCATCGAGGCCTGCATGGACTGCGCCCAATCGTGCACCGCATGCGCGGATGCGTGCCTGAGCGAGGAGATGGTCTCAGAGCTCACGAAGTGCATCCGCACGAACCTGGACTGCGCCGACCTCTGCGACACCACCGCGCGCATCCTGTCCCGACACACCGGCTACGACACCAACCTCACCCGGGCAGCCCTGGAAGCGTGCCGCACCGCGTGCGCGAGCTGCGCCGACGAGTGCGAGAAGCACACCATGCACGAACACTGCACCGTGTGTGCCGCGGCCTGCCGGCGATGCGAAGACGCGTGCGCCACGCTCCTCGCAACCCTCTGAACCGGACGCTCGTCAACCGCGCGACGCGCAACCAATCCAGCCGAACAGGTGAATCACATGTCACAGGATGCCCATGAAGGAAGCGAACGACAAGCAAAGGACAAGAAGCACGGCTCGCTGAAGATGTACCTGCGTTTCGCGGCGATGATCCTCACCGGCATGGTCGTGATGTACTGGACGATGTTCGCCGGAGTGTGGGAATGGGGACACATCCGCTTCAGCGAGAGCCGCATATTCATGGCTCTCACCATGGGCGGCGCCATGGGCCTCGTGATGCTCGCCTGGATGCTGAACATGTACAAGAACACCAAAGCGAACATCGCCGTCGTCATCGTCAGCGTCCTCCTGCTCGGAGGCGGCGTCGCGCTCGACCGTAGCCAGATCACCGTCGACGACACCGCATACATGCGGGCCATGATTCCCCACCACTCCCTTGCGATCACCAGATCTGAACGAGCGCAGATTCAGGACATCCGGGTCTGCGAGCTCGCCGTCGGGATCAGCGAAGCTCAGCGGCGAGAGATCCTAGAGATGGACTGGCTGATCGACGATATTGAACGCAACGGACTCGCCACGACACCCGAGGACGCGCAGAACCGGCCCGTTCCCGACTTCGACCGGGCTGCCGACCGTGAATGCACCGACGACGAGTAGCGACGCCCGGGCGTGGCCCAGATGTCTGCGACGAGATAGTCACCGAGGTCCGCTGAAAGTCCCCACCACCGAATGAGTTTCGGAGAGCCACTGCGGCAGCTCGCCGTGAGACTCCAACCGAATCAGTCAGAAACGATGAAATTCGAGGCCCTCCGCAACGCCCCACGAGCCCGGCGGAGCTCCGCGAATCGTCGCCGAGTCGATACCCGGGCGTAACACCCGGCGTCCTAACGTGGACCATGGCGCCTTCTTCCGATTCCGCAGCCCGGTCCACCGTCGTCGCCCTCGTCGGATGCGACAGCGACGAGCTCCTCGAGGGGATCTCCGACCTCCCCGCCGTCGCCGCCCTGTCTCTGCGCGGCCAGGATCCGACCGACGCGGCGCTCGCGATCGCGACGCGTCCGCAGCCCTACGTCGTGCATGACGCCGACCCGCTCGAACACGTCGCCGCCGCGTGGGTGGAGCTCTTCCAAGAGCGCGCCACCCTCGGCACGCTCGAGGTCGAGGTGGAGGCGCTTCTGGCGCTGTTCGCGTCCGGCGCGGCGTTCATGCCCGACTACTACGTCGTCGCCTCCCCCGGCGCGGTCGAGGGCGAGTGGCGGCACTGGTGGTTCGGAGCCCTCGCCCATCACGCCCCGGCGCGCGTGCTCCCGATCGAGGGGTCGACCACCGCCCTCCGCCAGCGACTCCGGAGCCTCCCGGCGTCTCGCCCGTGGCCGGACCCGGCGTCGTGGCTTCCGGCGGTGCACTTCGACATCCCGGACCGCGTAGGGCTCTACGGCGCACGCGGCGCCGCCTGAGTCCGCGGTACCCTCGCCCGTGGCCTCGATCCTGTCCTACACGCACGCCGGCGCGACGCTCGTCGCCGAACTGCGCAACGAAGGAACCGGCGTCGGCCCCGGTCCGTTCCTCCTCATCCATGGGATCGGCATGGGCCGGAGCGTGTTCACGGACCTCATCTCGCACCTCGACGATGCGGCCCCCGTCGTCGCCGTCGACCTGCCGGGATACGGCGAAGCGCCACCGCCCGTCCGGGTCCTGACGATGGAGCGCACCGCCGACCTGCTCGCGGCGTTCCTCGAGCATCACATCCGGGTCCCCGTCGTGGCGATCGGCCACTCGATGGGGTCTCAGATCGTCGTGGAGCTCGCGGCCCGGCATCGGCGAGCACGACCTCGTCGCCCCGCGCCGGCTGGTGCACCCGCATCACCGAGCTCATCCCCGCCGCGAAGCTGACCGAGATTCCGCATCACGGTCACGAGACGATGATCCGGGATGCCGCACCCGCCGTCGCCCGCATCCTCCCGTTCGTGGCGAGATGAGCGGGCGAGGCGGAAGGCGTCAGGGGCGATCGGGAGCTGCGGCGTCGCCCGTAGAGATCTGACGCACGAGTTCATCGATCTCGTCGTCGGGGAGCGCGATGCCGGTCTGCTCGAGACGCTGCGCGAGCACGTGGCGAATCTCGTCGAACGTTCGGGTGCCGACATCCGATCGGGTCTGCGCGACGATGCCGGCGACCTTCGCGACGTCATCGGCGTTGTTCTGCGACATCGCGGGAAGTCGCTGCTCGGCGGCATCCCCGAGGCCGTTCTTCCGCTGCGCCTCACCGACGGTGAGGGTGTCGCGCTCGGCGTCCTGACCGTGGTGGTCGGCGCTGCCGACCACACCGATGCCGACCGCCTCGTGGCTCACGCCGTTGTCGCCGGTGTTCTCGCCTGTCGTGCTCATGGCGCACTCCTCTCGTCCGTGCACCAGCCTCACACCGCGACGCCGCCGATCCACGGGCTTGACAACACCCCTCAGGTGCGCTTCGGCTCCGTACGCGCGGCCGCGGCCTGGTCGCGGTCGCGCGCGATCTCGCGGCCGACGACCGCCGCCCCCGAGGTCAGGAGCGCACGACGCCAGGGCAGCGTGCCCTCGATCTCGATCTGGATCGACATCGACAGCACCGTCCGGATGACCACGATGATGCCGAGGATCAGGGCGTCTTCCACCGACGGCTTCGACGTGATCGTGCGGATGAGGTCGGCGGCGACGAGCACCTCGAGGCCCAGGAGGATCGCTCCCCCGAGCGTCGTGCGGAGCGTCGTGAACGCGGCCTGCCCTCCGTCGCCGCGGGCGAGAGAACGGATGCCGAGCACCACGGCGACGACGAATCCGATCACCATGGCCGTCGCGCCGATCAGTTCGAACGCGATCGCGACGGCGACGAAGACCTCTTCCAGGTTCACGCCGCCAGCATAGGGTGCGGGAGGCGTCAGGCCGAACGCCGATCGGCGAGGATCGCGGCACGCTCGGGGTGGTCGGCGAACCAGTCGGCGACGTACCAGCACACCGGGGAGATCCGTCGGTCGCCCAGCCCCTCGATGTCGGCGACGGCACGCTCGACGACCTCGGCGGCGTATCCGTGGCCGCGGAAGGTCGGAACGGTGTACGCGCGCGTCAGGGCGACGGTACGGCCATCGTCGCGGTAGTCCAGGACACTGACGAGGTCGCCACCGTCGTGGAGGGTGTAGCGCGACGCGTCGTGTTCATGGGAGAAACGCAGATCGGTCACCACGACAGGCTACGCCTGCGGCGCCCGGCCAGCAGCCGCTCGCACCCCGGGTCGCGGCGACTTCGCGGGCGTCAGGGCGTGACGCCGGTGCGCGCGAGCTCCCCGTACCAGCGTCCGGAGTCCTTCACCGTGCGCTCGAGGGTGTCGAAGTCGACGCGGACGATCCCGAAGCGCTTGGCGTAGCCGTAGCCCCACTCGAAGTTGTCGAGCAGCGACCAGACGAAGTAGCCGCGCAGGTCGACCCCGCGCTTCATCGCACGGTGGGCTGCGGTGAAGTGGCGTCGCAGGTAATCCAGACGCTCCGGGTCGGGGACCGTGCCGTCCTCCGCGACCACGTCGTCGAAGGCGGCGCCGTTCTCGGTGACCATGAGCGGCTGCTCGGGGAACTCCTCCCCCAGAGCGACGAGGAGCTCCTCGAGCCCTTCGGGGGCGATGTTCCATCCCATGGCCGTGTACGGTCCCGGCTGCTCGACGAACTCCACGACACCTTCGCTGCCGGGCCACGCCGTCGCCCCGGGGACGCCCTTGTGCCCGTCGTTCGTCTGCTTCGGCGAAACGCCGTCCCACATCCGCACGGTGGCCGTGGAGTAGTAGTTGACGCCCAGCACGTCGATCGGCTGACGGATGTCGGCGAGGTCGCCGTCGCGCACGAACGACCAGTCGGTGACATCGCGGGTGTCGGCGAGGAGGTCTTCGGGGTACGCGCCATGCAGCATCGGACCGGTGAACGCGCGGTTCGCCAGGGCGTCGATGCGTCGCATCGCCTCCGCCGCCCCGTCCCCCTCGCCCCGCAGGACGTGGAAGTTGAGGGTCACCGAGTACTCGGGGTCGCCGGTGGAGGTCGCCCGTAGCGCCTGGACGGCCCGCCCATGGGCGAGGTTCAGGTGGTGGACTGCGGCGAGCGCGGCATCCGGCTCGTGCCGTCCCGGCGCGTGCCCGCCCTGTCCGTAGCCGAGGTAGGCCGAGCACCACGGCTCGTTGAGCGTGGTCCAGGTGTGCACGCGGTCGCCGAGCGCCGCGCCCATGACCTCCGCGTAGCGCTCGAACGCGTCGGCGGTCGCGCGGACGGGCCAGCCGCCGGCATCCTCCAACGCCTGCGGGAGATCCCAGTGGTAAAGCGTCGCCACGGGACGGATGCCGCGCTCGAGCAGCCCGTCGACCAGGCGCGAATAGAAGTCGATGCCCGCCTGGTTGACCTCGCCGGTCCCGGTGGGCATGATGCGGGGCCACGCGATCGAGAAGCGATACGCCCCGAGGCCGAGGTCGGCCATGAGGTCGAGGTCGGCCGCCACCCGGTGGTAGTGATCGCAGGCGACGTCGCCGGTGTCGCCGTTCCACACCTTCCCGGGGGTCTTCGAGAACGTGTCCCAGATCGACGGCCCGCGGCCGCCTTCGTCGAACGCGCCCTCCACCTGATAGGCGGCGGTCGCCGACCCGAAGGTGAAGCCCGCGGGGAAGACGAGTCCGCTGTCGCGGTAGTCGGCGCGGCCGGTCGTCGTGGTCGTGGTCGTGGTCATTCGGTCACTCCCGTGCGATCGATGGTGAAGGAGGCGGTGCGACCGTCGGGCGTCGCGATCCGACGCTCGATGGTACCGCTCCCACCCGGGTAGAACCGCCAGGTCAACCCGTCGAGATAGTCGTAATCGGGCCGGTCCTCGCGCGCACCCCAGGGCAGCACGGCGCCCGGGCGGACGTAGAGCGGCAGGCTGAACACGTCGTGCTGCTCCTCGATCCAGCGGCCGCCGACCACCCGCACGCCGGTGAGGAGGTGCGTCCACTCCCCCGCGGGAAGGTAGAACGACACCCGCCCGTCGGCGCGGAAGACCGGCGCGACCAGCAGGTCGGGGCCGAGCATGTACTGGCGATCGAGGTAGGCGGCGGCGGGGTCGTCCGGGAACTCCAGCACCATCGGACGCATGAGCGGCACACCGGATGCCGCGGCCTCCTCACCGAGACCGAAGAGGTAGGGCATGAGCCGCATCTTCAGACGTTTGCGGGGAGAAGCAACAGAAAAGTTCTCGCCTCTCCGATTGCGAACCCCACCGGCGTCGGCATGGGCGATCTGTCACATTTCGTCACACGTCGCGGGGCACCTTTTCCGCAATTTGACCGTCACGGAAACACTCGGTCATAATCAGCCGCATGACTGACAACGCACGCTCTCTGTCCGCCTGGGAGGCGAACGGGACTGCCGGCATGATGATGGCCGGCCGCGTGGCGCTGTGTTGTCGAATGTGCCACTAGCACGGTGATCCCCGCCGGATCCGCCCGTTGGAGCGAGCCTTCGACGCGCATCGGATCCCCCGAGGCGCCGCGCGGACGCGTCGATCACGCGCCGTCGGAGTCCTCGCACACCGCCCCGCCCGGGCATCCGTCGCCTCAGAGCGATCGAAACGCAGAACCCTCTCCCGGCCACCCACGCCGACGACCTCCCGGGGTTCACCTCCTTCAAGGACCATCATCATGTCGAACACCGCACTCCTCGAGCGTCCCGCCGCCCCCGTCCGTCGCCTCCGCCCCGTGAACCGCCCGACCGTGCCCGCAGAGGCGTCCGCCGAGACCGCGTCGGCCCCGACTCCCGCCGCGTCCGGCGACACCGGCGCATCCGGCAGCGCCGGCGCACCCGGCAGCACCGCCGCGCGCAGCCTCCCGCCCGGCACCGCACCGCGCGGCTTCGCGCTGTACGTCGGCATCGACGAGGCCAAGGCCTCCGCAGCCGGGGTGAACCTCGGCGTCCTCGTCGACGCGCTGCGCCGCACGCTCGCCGACCTCGCCCCCTCGGCCGAGACCTACGCCACCGTCGCCCTCGCGCCGGTCGGCGCGGGCGGGCGCGACGTCGACGTCGTCCGCCTCGCTCTCCACGAGCCGTCCGCCGTCGCCCGCACGAAGCAGGACGAGACCCTCGAAGAGGATGTCATCGCCGGCGGCGTCGTGGTCGACATCTCCCGCAAGCGCGTGCTGATCGACGGCGAGTCGGCGGCCTTCACCTTCAAGGAGTTCGAGCTCCTGCAGTACCTGGTGCTGCGCGAGGGTCGCACCATCGAGCGCACCGAGCTGGTCACCTCGCTCTGGCAGGCCGCCAGCGACGACGAGGCGCCCGGCGAGCGGACGATCGACGTCCACGTCCGGCGCCTGCGGGCCAAGCTCGGTCGCTACGAAGACATCGTGCGCACCGTCCGTGGCGTGGGATACCGCTTCGACCGGCACGCCGACGTCGTGATCCACTACGGCCACGGCACGCCGTCGCCCGACCGCTTCTGACCGCCGCGCCCGTCTCGCACGGCATCCGTCGTCGGTTCATGTGGCGCATGTGGCCCCCTCGGGCTCTGTGAGGCGGCCACGACCGCCACACGAACGCGCTCGCGGCGGGCGACGTCGGCGGTGCGACGTAGGGTCGAGGGCATGACGATCGTCGAGCGCACGCGCGAGCAGGTCCGCGCGCGTCCGGCGAGCCCGCCGCACACCCCGGCGCCACCTCACCCCCAGGCGCCGGCACGACCCGAAGCGCCGCTGCAGACCGAGTACCGACCGCGGCATCCGCTCGACCTCCGCCGCACGGTGATGTTCCAGCGCCGCGGCGCGAACGACCCCACGATGTCGATGGCGGGCGCGGTCATCTGGCGTGCCAGCCGCACTCCCGAGGGCGTCGCGACGCTCGCTCTGACGGATGCCGGATCAGGCGTCGTCCGCGCGGCGGCCTGGGGGCAGGGGCGCGAGTGGGCGATCGCCCACGTGCCCGACCTCTGCGGCGCGCGCGACGATGCCACCGGATTCGCCGCCGAGCGACATCCGCTGGTCGCGGAGCTCTTCCGCCGGATGCCGGGGCTCCGCCTCGGGCGCACCGACGGGGTGTTCGACGCCCTCGCCTGCGCGATCTTCGAGCAGAAGGTCACGGGGATGCAGGCCTTCGCCGCGTGGCGCCGGATCGTCTCCGCGTTCGGCGAGACGGCGCCGGGCCCGACGCCGCGCCCGATGGCGGCGCCCCCTGACATCGACGGCTGGCGGGACATCCCCTCGTGGGCGTGGCACCGTGCAGGTCTCGAACCCCCGCAGTCCAAGACCGTCGTGCGCGCCGCACGGAGGGGCCGCTCGATCGTCCGCGCCGTCGAGGCCGCGGGCGACGGCGAAGCGGTCGACCGGGTCCTCGTCTCGCAACCCGGGATCGGCCCGTGGACGTCGGCCGAGACGCGCATCCGCGCCCTCGGCGACCCCGACGCCGTGAGCGTGGGCGACTTCCACCTCGCCCACGAGGTCGGCTACGCCCTCGCCGGAGCGCGCACTGACGACGACGGGATGCTGGCGCTCCTCGAACCGTGGAGCGGGCAACGGCAGCGCGTCATCCGACTCCTCGCGGCCGGTGGCGTGCGCGAGCCGCGCAAGGCGCCACGCCTCCACCCCGAGGACCACCGCGACCGCTGACCACGACCGCTGAAGCGACCAGGAGCACCGATGCCGTTCGACCCCGTCCCCCTCGACCACACCTTCACTGCCCCGATCGGCGTCGACGTCAAAGGGGAGGTCTGGGCCTGTGTGGAGATGCCCGGCTCCGCGGAGTTCTTCGGCACCGGCCGCTCGGTGCGCGTCGACCTCACGGTCGATGAGGTGCCGCTGACGGATGTCGGCATGATGGTCACCGGCACGGGCGGTCACATGGTCTCGCTGAACGCCGCCGTCCGCCGGAAGCTCGGCAAAGACATCGGCGACACCGTCACCGTTCATCTCACGCGACGCGTGAAGTAGGTCACCGCGAAACCCTGCCGCCCGGGGCGGGGGCGCGATATCCTGGGCGCGCAATGGACCGCGGAGTCGCGATCCCCGGAGGAGTACCCGAATGCTCGCCACGTTGCCCGATGCGCCCGCGAACGTGCTCGCGTTCCGTGCCGTGGGTTCCGTCCACGCCGACGACTACCGCACGGTGCTCGATCCGGCGATCGACCGCGTGATCGCCGACGGCGGCACCGTCAATCTCGCCCTCGTCTTCGGCGACGACTTCGACGGCTATTCCTTCGGCGCGCTGTGGCAGGACGCGCGTCTGGAGAGCAAGCCGGCGAGCTCGTGGGGCCGCATCGCCCTGATCACCGACCACACCGCCGTGGCCGAGATCATCCACGCGATCGCCTTCCTGTTCCCCTGCGAGCTGCAGATCTTCCGGACCTCCGCGAAGGACAAGGCGATGACCTGGGCCTCGCGCGCACCGGAACGCCCGACGAGTACGGATGCCGCCCCCTAGGCTGAGCGCATGACTACCCCTCGCTCGCGCTGGACGCGCGGCCGCTCCGGCTGGGCTCTCGGCACCGCCCTGATGTTCGCGCTCGGCATCATGTTCGGACTCATCTGGGAGAACCTGCTGCTGGGCATCGTGATCGCCGCGGCGGTCTCGATCGGCTGGCTGATCGCGTACGAATCCTGGCGCGGACGCAACGTGGGGCTGGAGAACCGCGACGACGACGGCGCGCAGCTCTAGCGGCAGCGGCGAGCACCGGAGGCCGGGACGATGCGGATCGCGATCGCAGGTGCGACGGGACGCGTCGGCGTCCCGGCCGCCGAGATCGCCCGCGCCCGTGGACACGACGTCGTGGCCCTGACTCGGTCCGACGGGGTCGACCTCGTCACCGGCGCGGGGGCGGATGCCGCCCTCCGGGGTGTCGACGTCGTCATCGACGTCACCCATCACGAGACCCGCAACACCCGACGATCGGTGGACTTCTTCACCGCAGTCACCGCCACACTGCTCGACGCGGAAGTCCGGGCGGGCGTCCGACACCACGTCGCCCTGTCGATCGTCGGCATCGACGGTCAGACCTCCGGGTATTACGCCGGCAAGCTCGCCCAGGAGGCGGCGGTGCAGGCGGGTCCGGTCCCGTGGACCCTTCTCCGTGCCACGCAGTTCCACGAGTTCGCGGGCCAGATCTGGGAGGTCGCCTCCGTCGGCCCCGTCCACCTGGCACCCCGGATGCGCACCCAGCCGATCGCGGCGCGCGAGGTCGCCTCCCACCTCGTCGACCTCGCCGAGGGACGCCCGCGCGGACGCGCCCGCGACCTCGCCGGTCCGCACGAGGAGAGCCTCGTCGCCATGGTCCGCGCCTACGGCCGGGCGATCGGGCGCCCGGCGACGCGCTGGCGCGTGCCCGCTGTCTCGCTCCCCGGCGCGTTCGGCCGATGGCAGCGCGACGGTTCCGCCCTCCCGGGTCCGGATGCGACCCTCGGCGAGCAGACCTTCGCCGAATGGGTCGAGGAGACCCGCGCGGCGCGGTGACCCGGCATCCGTTCGCCCTCGCGCGAGCCGTTCGTGCGCGACAGGAGTGAGATCCGTCATGACCCCCGAGCAGACCCGTGCCCTCGATGACCGTGTGCTGGCGATCGAACAGGCCCTCAGCGCCGACGATCTGGCCGCGACGTCGTCGCTGATCGCCGACGCCCCCACCCACGAGGTGGTGGCCGTGATCGAACGGCTGGACGCCCGCCGGAGGGCGGTGGTCTACCGCCTGCTGCCGAAGCAGCGCGCCCTCGAGGTCTTCGAGGACCTCCCCGCGTCGCTCCAGGGCGATCTCGTCGACGCGCTGCAGGACTCCGAGGTCGCCGCCGTGTTCGCCGACCTCGACCCGGACGACCGGGTGCGCCTCCTCGACGAGCTCCCGGCATCCGTCGCCCCGCGGCTCCTCCGCGGTCTCCCCGTCGACGAGCGCACGCTCACCGCGGCGGTGCTGGGCTACCCGCAGGATTCGATCGGGCACCGCATGAGTCCCGAATACGTCACGCTCCGCCCGTCGGTCCGGGTCTCCGACGCGCTCGCCCGGGTGCGTTCCCGCGTCCGCGACGCCGAGACGGTGTACACGATCCCGGTCATCGACGACGCGCGCACGGTCGTCGGAGTCATCAGCCTGCGCGACCTGCTCGGCGGCGCCGACGACGACACCGTGGGCGCGCTCATGAGCGAGCCCCACACCGCGACCGCCACCGACGACGCCGAGGACGCCGCGCGCCTGTGCGCCGACCTCGGCGTGCTCGCGCTTCCCGTCGTCGACAGCGAGGGACGCCTCGTCGGCATCCTCACCATCGACGACGCCGTCCGCATCCTCGAGCAGGAGGAGAGCGAGGATGCGGCACGCCAGGGTGGTGCCGAGCCGCTCCGTCGCCCGTACCTGTCGACGCCGATTCTCCGTATCGTCCGCTCGCGCGTGGTGTGGCTGTTCGTGCTGGCGGTCGGTGCGACCCTCACGGTGCAGGTGCTGTCTGTGTTCGAAGACACCCTGGCGCAGCTCACGGTGCTGGCGCTGTTCGTGCCGCTGCTCATCGGAACGGGCGGGAACACCGGCAATCAGGCAGCGACCACCGTGACCCGTGCCCTGGCGCTGAGCGAGGTCCGCACGCGGGACGTGTGGCGGGTGCTGTCGCGCGAGGTCCGCGTCGGTGCGCTCCTCGGGCTGCTGCTCGGCGTCCTCGGGTTCGCGATCACCGGCGTCGTGTTCGACCTGCCGGTGGGGCTGGTGATCGGGCTCACCCTGCTGTCGATCTGCACGGTCGCGGCATCCGTCGGCGGTGTCATGCCGCTCCTCGCCCGCGCGATCCGGGTCGACCCGGCCGTGTTCTCGAACCCGTTCATCACGACGTTCGTCGACGCGACAGGGCTCGTCATCTACTTCCTGATCGCCCGCGCGGTCCTGCAGATCTGACCGCTCACATCTCTTCGTGCGTCTCGGGGTCGCCGTCCCACAGCCGACCGCGCTCGAGTCCGGAGATCGCCGCGACCTGCTCGTCGGTGAGGGTGAAACCGAACACGTCGGCGTTCTCGCGCTGCCGGTCGGCGTCGGCGGACTTCGGAATGGGGGTGCTCTGCAGCTGGGTGTGCCAGCGCAGCACGACCTGTGTCGGGGTCGCGTCGTGGATCGCGGCGAGGTCGGTGATGAGCTGCTCGGCGAGCAGATCGCTGCGGCGGGCGAGCGGGCTCCAGCTTTCGGTGCGGATGCCGTGCTCCGCGTGGAAGGCACGGAGCGCGCCCTGGGGGAAGTAGGGGTGGAGCTCGACCTGGTTCACCGCCGGGACGACACCGGTCTCCTCGATCAGCTCGGTGAGCATCGCCTCGGTGAAGTTCGAGACACCGATCGAGCGGACGAGCCCCTGCTCGCGCGCGTCGATCATGCCGCGCCACGTGTCGAGGTACTTCCCGACGCTCGGGTTCGGCCAGTGGATGAGCTGGAGGTCGATGCGCTCGAGGCCGAGCCGGTCGAGCGATCCACGGATGCTGTCGACGGCTTCGGCACGGCCGTGATGACGGCCCGGGATCTTGGAGGTGACGATGAGGTCGTCGCGATCGACGTCCGCCCGACGGATCGCCTCGCCCACCTCGCGCTCGTTCTCGTAGTTCACGGCGGTGTCGAGCAGCCGGTACCCGGACGCGATCGCCGAGACGATCGCCTCGATCCCCTCCTCCCCGCGCAGGTTGTAGGTTCCGAGTCCGAGTTCGGCGAAGGACTGGCCGTCGTTCAGGGTGACCGCAGGAATCGTCAGCATCCCCCCATGATGCCCGAGAGGAGGCTCCGCGGGGCGGCTCGCGATCATAGTCGACCCGCGGACGAAGTACGCTCGGCGGATGCGCGTGATCGATTCCGTGGCGCAGCTGCGGGCCGCCCTCGACCCCATCCGTCGCCGCGGGGGTCGGATCGGCCTCGTCCCCACGATGGGCGCCCTCCATGAGGGGCACCTGACCCTCATCCGCGAGGCCGCACGGGTCTCGGACGAGGTCGTCGTGTCGGTCTTCGTCAACCCGACCCAGTTCACCGATGCCGCAGACCTCGCCGCCTACCCGCGCGATCCCGAGACGGATGCCGCAATGGCGGCCTCCGCGGGAGCGACGGTGGTCTTCGCCCCGACCCCCGGCGAGGTGTACCCCGCGGGGTTCTCCACCGGCATCCGCGTCGGAGGGGTGAGCGAGCCGTGGGAGGGCACCGCGCGCGGTGCGGCGCACTTCGACGGGGTCGCGCTGGTGGTCACCAAGCTCTTCCTCATGGTGGGGGCCGACGCCGCCTGGTTCGGCCGTAAGGACGCGCAGCAGGTCGCCGTGGTCCGTCGGCTCGTGCGCGATCTGAACATCCCGATCGAGATCCACGCCGTCCCGACCGTCCGCGATGCCGACGGGCTCGCGCTGTCGAGCCGGAACGTCCGGTTGAGCGCCGCTGACCGCGCGAAGGCCCTCGCGATCCCCCGCTCGCTCTCCGCGGCCGGCGCCGCCGTCGCGGACGGCGAGACGGACGCCGCTCTCCTCACGGCCCGGGCGCACGAGGCGCTCCGCGCGGCGGGGATAGAGCCCGAGTACTGGGCGATCGTCGACCCGGACTCGTTCGCCCCGCTCACCCGGATCGAGACAGAGTCGCTCGCGATCGTCGCCGCCCCGGTCGGCGGCGTGCGGCTCATCGACAATGAGCTGCTGAGCCCCTGACGCGCGTCGCGGATCAGAAGAGCGTGGAGAGCCCGCCGTCGACCACCACCGTCTGACCGGTGAGGTAAGACGCCTCGTCCGACGCGAGAAACGCCACCAGCGCCCCGACCTCGGCGGGGGTCCCCCACCGGCCGAGAGCGGTGCGGGTCGCGACGACGTCGGCGATCCGCGCGTCGACGAGCAGGTCGGCGTTGGAGTCGGTGACGATCGTCCCGGGTGCGACGGAGTTGACGCGGCATCCGAGCGGTCCCAGTTCGGACGCGAGGGACCGTGTGAGCCCGTCGAGCCCCGCCTTCGCCGCGGCATACCCGGGGTCGCCCGCGCGCCCGCGAAGGGCTGCCACCGACGACACCGTGACGATCGAGCGGAGCACGCCGCCGGCGGCCTCGGCCCCGGCCAGGCACCGACGGATCACGTCGTAGACCGCGACGAGGTCGGTCCCCACGAGCGCCGAGAAGGCCGCCGTGTCGAGGTCGCGCACCCCGCGACGGTCACGCAGGCCGACGTTGTTCACCAGGATGTCGGGCACGAGGCCCACCTGCGCCGCCGCAGCGAACGCGGCGTCCAGCTCACCGGGATCGGTGACGTCCGCGGCGAACCCGTGCGCGTCGACTCCTTCGGCCCGCAACTCCGCGATCCGCGGGGCGAGGGTCACGGAGTCCCGCCCGCCGACGAGGACCCGGGCCCCACGGTCGGCGAGCGCATCCACGATGGCACGGCCGATCCCCACGCGGCCGCCGGTGACGAGCGCCGTGCGACCGGCGAGGCTCCGCGGGCGGACCGCGCCGTCGTCGACGGGGATGCTCACCCGAGGCCCTCGGAACCGTCGACCTCGCCGAGGTCGTCGACGCCGTCGAGCGCGGCGGCGACCTCCGCTGCGTCCCACGACGACGCATTCGACGCGGCCGGGAACGAGCCGTCACGGACGGCCGCGGCGTACTCGTCGAGGGCGGCGACCGTCTCGTCGCCGAGCGAGCGGAACCGACGCGCGTGGCGCGGGACGAAGTCGTCGTAGAGGCCGAGGAGATCGTGCCAGACCTGGACCTGTCCGTCGCAGCCGGCTCCCGCGCCGATGCCGACGGTGGGGATGTCGAGCCGCGCCGTGATCTCCGCGGCGAGCTGGGTGGGCACGAGCTCGAGGACGACGCCCCACGCTCCGGCGGCCTGCACCGCGAGCGCGTCGCGCAGCACGCGCCGGGCCTGATCGCGGCCGCGTCCCTGGACGCGGAGGCCGAGCGCGTGGACCGACTGCGGCGTGAAACCGATGTGGGCGAGGACCGGGATGCCCATCTCGACGAGGCGACGGATCGTCGACGCCTGCGCGACCCCGCCCTCGAGCTTGACCGACTGGCATCCGCCCTCCGCCATGAGACGGGTGGCGGCGCGGACGGCGTCGTCCTCGATCGCGTAGGTGCCGAAGGGGAGGTCGGCGACGATCATCGGGCGGGAGGCTCCGCGGGCCACCATGCGCGTGTGGTAGATCATGTCGTCGAGGGTCACCGGCAGGGTGCTGTCGTGCCCCTGCACGACCATCCCGACCGAGTCGCCGACGAGGATCGTGTCGACGGCGCTGCGTTCGACCAGGCGCGCCGAGGTGTAGTCGTACGCGGTCACCATGGTGAACCGCTCCCCCGCGTCGCGCATCGCACGGATCCGCTCGATGGTGGTGCGCATGTCGCGCCTCCTCTCCGAGCCGCTCGACGCCGGGCTCACGCGAGTCCGCGGGCCGGCGGGCATCCTCCAGCCTGTCAGACTCGCGCGCGACGCGGGTACCGGCCGCTCACGCGAAGGATGCCGGATCCTTCGCCTCCAGCAATCCGCGGATGGTCGTGATGACCCCCTCCTCGGTGTGCGACGGCGCGCGGAAGCGGGCGCGGTCGACCACGTCGGGGTGCGCGCCGGCCATCGCGAACGACAGGTGCGCGGCATCCAGCATCTCGAGGTCGTTGAGGTAGTCCCCGAACGCGGCGGTGTTCTCCGGCCCCACCCCGAGGGCGCGCTGCAGCGCGGTGAGAGCGACGCCCTTGTTCACGCCGGGATTCATCACGTCGACCCAGTGGGCACCCGAGACCACGACCTGATGGGTCTCGCGCACGTCGGCGAGCGCGCCCGCGACCCGTTCGCCGTCCGAGAATGCGTAGACGGCGACCTTGAGGATCTGGTCGTCCACCTCGGCGAACGCGGAGACGTGGGACAGCCGCGCGTAGTATTTCGCGGCTTCGTCGGCGAAGGCGGCATCCATCCGCTCGATGTACGCGGACTCCTTGCCGCACAGGACCACGCCGAGGTCCTCACGCGCGGCGAGGTCGGTCAGGCGCGCCAGCAGCGCCTCGACGAACGCACGGTCCATCGCCACCGAACTGACCTCCTCGCCCGCCCGCACGACGTAGCCGCCGTTCTCGGCGATGAAGACGAGCTCGTCGCGGTGATCGGGGAACGCCTCCTGCAGGGTGGCGAGCTGGCGACCGCTCGCGGGGGCGAAGTGGATGTCGCGCGCCCGCAGCTCCTCCAGCAGCGGCCAGAGCGCGTCCGGGACCCGCCCGTCGGCATCCAGCAGCGTGCCGTCCATGTCGACGGCGATCAGGCGCAGGTCCTCGGCGGAAGTCACGCCTTCCAGCGTCGCACACCGCACGGATGCCGCCTGCGGGCGGGGCCGCTACGGTAGCGGTGTGACTGCACCCATCGACCCCACCGGCACGTCCGCCTGGGCGGAGCTCGCACGACTCCGCGACGGCTTCACCCCCGATCTGCGCGCGTGGTTCGCGGCAGACCCCGACCGCGTGAGCGCACTGACGTTCGATCTGGACGACCTGCGCGTCGACCTGTCGAAGAACCTCGTCGACGCCGAGATCGTCGCCGCCCTCGTGCGCCTGGCCGAAGAGACCGGTGTCGCCGAGCGCTACGCCGCCATGCGCGCGGGCGCGCACATCAACACCACCGAAGACCGCGCCGTTCTGCACACCGCCCTCCGCCGCCCCGCGGGGGCGGAGCCGGCGCTCGTCGTGGACGGGCAGGACGTCGACGCCGACGTGCAGTCGGTGCTCGAAGCGATGTCGGCGTTCGCCGAGCGCGTGCGCTCGGGCGAGTGGCAGGGTGTGACCGGCAAGAAGGTCACGCACGTCGTCAACATCGGCATCGGCGGTTCCGACCTCGGTCCGGTGATGATCTCCACCGCCCTCCAGCCGTACGCGGATGCCGGCATCCAGGCGCGATTCGTGTCGAACATCGACCCGACCGACCTCGCGCAGAAGACCGCCGACCTCGACCCCGAGACGACGCTTTTCATCGTCGCGTCGAAGACCTTCACGACGCTGGAGACGCTCACCAACGCCCGCCTCGCCCGCGACTGGCTGTGGGCGGGACTCGCCGCCGCCGGAGCGATCGACGACACGGAGGATGCCCGGACGGATGCCGTGGCCCACCACTTCGTCGCCGTCTCGACGGCGCTGGAGAAGGTCGCCGAGTTCGGCATCGATCCGGTGAACGCCTTCGGCTTCTGGGACTGGGTCGGCGGGCGCTACTCGGTGGGCTCGGCGATCGGCCTGTCGCTCGTGATCGAGTTCGGCCCCGAGGTCTTCCGCGATCTCCTCGCCGGCTTCCACGCCGTCGACGAGCACGTCGGCTCCACGCCGCTCGCCGAGAACGTGCCGGTCCTCATGGGCCTGCTGAACGTCTGGTACGTGAACTTCCTCGGCGCGCAGTCGCACGCCGTCCTCCCCTACGCCCAGCAGCTGAGCCGCTTCCCCGCGTACCTCCAGCAGCTGACGATGGAGTCCAACGGCAAGTCGGTGCGCTGGGACGGCTCCCCCGTCACCACCGACACCGGTGAGGTCTTCTGGGGCGAGCCGGGGACGAACGGGCAGCACGCGTTCTATCAGCTCATCCACCAGGGCACCCGCCTGATCCCGGCCGACTTCATCGCGTTCGTGAACCCCGCCTACCCCCTCGAGGACGGCGGCCGCGACGTGCACGGACTGTTCCTTTCGAACTTCCTCGCCCAGACCAAGGCGCTGGCGTTCGGCAAGACCGCCGAGGAGGTCGAGGCCGAGGGCACCACCGGGGCACTCGTCGCCGCGCGCACGTTCGCCGGCAACCGTCCGACGACGTCGATCTTCGCTCCGGCGCTGACCCCCCGCGTGCTCGGCGAGCTCATCGCCCTGTACGAGCACATCACCTTCACGCAGGGCACGGTGTGGGGCATCAACTCGTTCGACCAGTGGGGCGTGGAGCTCGGCAAGCAGCTCGCGCTGCAGATCGCGCCGGCGATCGAGGGCGACGAGGACGCAATCGCCGCACAGGACGCCTCGACGCAGGCGCTGCTGGAGTACTACCGCACGCACCGGGACTGAGCCCCGACACATCAGCGCGGCCGGGTGGGAATTCCCACCCGGCCGCGCTGCGTTGGGCCCCACATGACCACGGTAGGAATCATCGGAGCAGGACACATCGGCAGCACCCTCGCGGAGGCGCTCTCCACCCACGGCTACGACGTGGTGATCAGCAACTCGCGCGGCCCGGAGACGCTCGCGCCGCTCGTGGAGCGCCTCGGCGACCGCGTGCGCGCCGCCACGGTGTACGGGGCGGCGGAGGCCGGCGAGTGGGTCGTCGTCACGGTGCCGCTGAAGAACGTCACCGACATCCCCACGACACCGCTCGCGGGGAAGATCGTCGTGGACACGAACAACTACTACTGGGAGCGCGACGGCCGCATCGACGCCCTCGAGCAGAAGCGGACGACCACGACGCGGATGGTGCAGGATCACTTCGCCGAGGCCAAGGTCGTCAAGGGCTTCAACCACATTCCGTCCGCAGAGATCCTCACGGATGCCGCGGAACCCGGCGACCCGGACCGCCGCGCCCTCGTCGCCGCGGGCGATCACCCCGAGGCCGTCGCGTTCCTGACGGCGCTGTACGACGAGCTCGGCTTCGACACCGTCGCGCTGGAGGTCTCCGAGAGCTGGCGGATCGAGCGCGACCAGCCGGGATACGGCATCCGTCTGACGGCCGACCAGCTGCGCGAGAAGCTCGCCGCCGCGGAGCGCTGAGCACTCCGCGCGAAAACGACGAAGGGCGCCCCCTCCCCGGGGGGCGCCCTTCGTCGTCAGCGGCTTACTTGAAGGTGTCCTTCACGTTCTCGCCGGTCTTCTTCGCGTCGGCCTTGACCTGGTCGGCCTTGCCCTCCGCGACGAGCTTGTCGTTGTCGGTCGCGTTGCCGATGGCTTCCTTCGCCTTGCCGGTGAGGTCCTGCGCGGCGTTCTTGATCTTGTCGTCGAGGCCCATGAGGCGTCCCTTCTCTCGGTGGATGTGTCTCGGTGAAGGGGTTCGGAGAACCGCCTTCACGAATGAGAGGGGCGCGCGGCACGATTCGTCACAAAAAAGTTCGGACCGGTTTTCGGGCGGGTGGTGCGCTTCGGCCGACGCCCCGTGCAATCGAGGGCTCAACTCGCGAGGGCCTCCGCCACCCAGCGCGCGTAGGCCTGCCACGGCGGAACGCCACCGGTCACGGCGTCGATGTGCGCCCGCAGCTCCGGGGTGTCGCGGAACCACTCCCCTCCCTCGCGCACGGTCGCGAACTCGCGGTGTCGACGCTGTTCGAGCGCGCGCCCGCCCCGCTCGAACCCGAGCAGCTCGTCGTGCCAGATCGCCCGCACCCGCCGGCGCGGATGCCGGGATGTCCCGATCTTGACCCGTTCAGCGAACCGCAGGTAGTAGACGACCTCGATCGTCGGCATCGGCAGGTCGTGATCGGGGGCGTCACCGACGCGCCATCCGCAGTCCGCGCACCGCCAGCCGTCCGCCGCGCGGATGCCGGCGTCGCTGCCGCACAGCGCGCAAGGGCCCGGCATCCCTCCCACGATCGTCATGAGGGGACGGTAGGCGAGGGTTCCGACGTCGGATCAGCCGAGCTGCTCGAGCGGGTTCTCGGTGAGCTTCCGGGCGATTCCGCCCGCGTGCAGGCGCTGCGCCGCAGTCAGGGGTTTCCGAGCGGCCTGATCGGCGATGCAGGCGCTGAACTCGGCCGCGAGCGCTCCTCGTGGGTGGGCGGCGAGCACCTCGCGCCGGTAGGACTCGGGAAGATCGTCCGGTCGTGCGCCGGAGATGTCGAGCCCGGTGGCGATCTCGAGCAGGTAGCCCTCCGCATCCGTCGCCCGATCCACCGACGGCCAGTTGTGCCGCACGATCACGTCGAGGACGCGCGCACGTCGGGGCGCGGGCCAGCCCGCGCCCGCGGTGAGCGCGACGGCGACGTGGCCGCCGGCGTGCTCGTAGGAGAGGGTGTGGTTGTCGTACTCGACGACGGTTCCGATGTCGTGCATGACGGCGGCGACGTACAGCAGCTCGTGATCGAGGTCATCGATTCCGTCGACGCGCGCGAAGGCCTCCGCCCAGAGCCAGGACCGCAACGCGTGCGCGGTGATGGCGGGTGACTGATAGGTCTGGGCCATTTCGAGCGCACCCCGCGCCGCGGGGGTCTCGGGAACGGGGAAGTCAGCGATCTGCACACTCCACTATCGCGGCGCGGCACCGCTCGCCGCCGTCCCTCGCCGGGCAGGTCGCGACGGTTTCCTGCCAGAAGCGCGAGCGCTGGCACACTGCCCGCAAGTCCGTCCGGAAAAGGTCTTCCCTTCCGTTACCCCACCGTTATATAGTGCTCGCACGGTAACCGTTTGCTGTGGCGGGAACCGGACATGTGATTACTCTCGGTGCAAGGGTTGCGGGCCGGTCGGATGCCTCTCCGACCGGCCTCCACCGTTTCGCGGCCGCTCAGTCCCCGAGCAGCTGCTCGCGGACGCGGCGGCGCAGGACCTTGCCGATCTGCGAGCGCGGCAGGTCGTCGACCTGCACCACCCGGCGGGGCACCTTGTACGCGGCGAGATGCGACCGGCAGAAGTCACGCAGAGCGTTGGCGTCGAAGGCTGCGCCGTCCGCCAGGACCACCGCGGCCACGACTTCCTCGCCGCCCGAGGGGCGCGGAAGCCCGACGACCGCGGCATCCGCGACATCAGGATGCTGGATGAGCACCTGCTCGACCTCGCTCGGGCTGACGTTGAAGCCGCCCGTGATGATGAGCTCCTTGACCCGGTCGATGACGGTGACGAAGCCGTCCTCCGAGACGGTGACGATGTCGCCGGTGCGCAGCCACCCGCCCTCGAGCATGACCGCGGCCGTCTCATCGGGGCGCCGCCAGTATCCGCCGAAGACCTGGGGCCCGCGGATCAGCAGCTCGCCCGCCTCGCCGATCGCCCGATCGCTTGCGGGATCCTCGGGGTCGACGACGCGGATCTCGGTGCTGGGGAACGGCACGCCGACGGTGCCGGGTCGCCGGGTGTGACCGATCGGGTTGCCGAGCGCGACAGGGGAGGTCTCGGTCATGCCGTAGCCCTCGACGAGCAGCCCGCCGGTCGCCTCCTCCCAGCGGGCGACGGTCGCCACGGGGAGGCTCATCGCCCCCGAGATGGCGAAGCGGATCGTCGATAGGTCGACGCCCTTCCGCGACGTCGCACGGGCGAGGGCGTCGTAGATCGGGGGGACGCCGGGGAGAAACGTCGGGGGCGAAGACTTCGCCGCGGCGACGACCATGTCGACGTCGAACTTCGGGAAGAGCACCACCCGGGCGCCGATCGAGATCGCGAACGTCAGACAGAGGGTCAGTCCGTACGCGTGGAACATCGGGAGCACCGCGTAGAAGGTCTCCTCCCCCTCCTTCAGGCCCGGCACCCACGCCCGCCCCTGCGCGGCGTTCGAGCGGAGGTTCCGGTGCGACAGGATCGCCGCTTTGGGGGTTCCGGTCGTGCCGCTGGTCAGCTGGAGAAGCGCCGTGTCGTCGAGCGCGGGGGCCGGCCACTTCTTCGGCAGCCTCCGCTCCTTCACCCAGGTCTTCCACGAACGGATGCCGCGCGCCGACGGCTTCGCGGTCATGGCCTCGCGCGACGCCCGCGCCGCGGGTACCGGCAGACGCAGTGCCACCCGCTTGAGCAGCGGCAGGGCATCCGGAAGCCGGACGGCGACGATCGCGCGCGGCGCGATGTCGCTCGGGAAGTCGGCGACGATGTCGGCGACCTTGTCCCATACGATCGCGACCACGGCCTCGTGCACCTCGAACTGGTGGCGGAGCTCGCGCGCCGTATACAGCGGGTTGTGCTCGACGACGATGGCTCCGATGCGGAGGGCGGCGTAGAACGCCACGACGTGCTGGGGGCAGTTCGGCAGGATGAGCGCGACCCGGTCCCCCGTCTTCACGCCGAGCTTGCGCAGCGCCATCGCCGCACGGAGCACCTCGTCCTCGAGCTCGGCGTAGGTGGTCTCTGCGCCGAAGAACTCCAGCGCGACGTGATCACCGAAGCGCGCGACCGCGCCCGCCAGCATCTCCACGAGGGTGTCGCGCACGGGTTCGATCTCGTGCGGCACGCCCTCGGCGTAGGCCGAGAGCCACGGGCGGTCGCTGAGGGGGGATTCGGATGCCGGAGCGTCGCTGTTCGTCACCGGTTCAGCGTAGGACGCCCCGACCATGCGCGGCCTGACAGCGGCGCCAACACGCGCGCGAACGCCCGCCGGCGGAAACCTTTCGAAATTCGTTGTTAGCGGCATCATTCTGTGGAAGCGTGGCCGTCGCCGCGCCTGCATCCGTCATCGCATGGAGATCCCCCGGGCGCGCGCGCCCCCGTCGTCGGGTGGCGCGTCAGTGAAGTGCAAAGGAGCATTATGCGAACGTCCGGCCTGCGCCCGAGAGGCGGGAAGCGCCTCGGCGCCGTCCTCGCCACGGTCGCCCTCCTCCTCGGCGCCGCGGCCCCCTCCGCCGCATCCGCCGCGGAGGAAGACCTGAGTCCGTACACCATCTGGTTCAACAACTTCGAGTCCGGGCGCCTGGCGCCGTGGGCACCGAGCGGCGGCTCCGTCACGGTGGAACGCCAGACCATTCCCGAAAGTATCGGCCTCAGCCACGCAACCTCGATGCGGGTCGCCGGGCGCGCCGCCACCGGCGAGGGCGCCGCCCTCCCCCTGGCCGATTACCTCACCGCCGGTGAGCGGTCCACGATCTCGGTGTGGACGCGCCTGCACCCGGGGACCCCCGCCACGACCGTCCGGGTCGGGGTCGAGCAGGGCGGCACCGTGACCCCGGTGGCATCGGGTGCCGCGACCGCCGACGGCTGGATCGAGATCGTCGGCGACTACACGCCCGCCGCCGGCGCCGAGCTCGGCCGCCTCCTCATCACCGCCGACGCTGCGGATGCCGGGTTCTGGGTCGACGACACCCTGCTCACGGGATACGCCCCGCGCACGGTCGTCATCGACGACACGACTCCCTTGAAGTCGACGCTGCCCTTCCCGATCGGCGCGGCGGGCGACTCCCGCATCGCCGCGGGCTCCGGCGAGCCGACGCTCTCCACCCATTTCAACTCCGTCTCGGCGGAGAACCACATGAAGCCCGAGGCCTGGTACAACGCCGACGGGTCGTTCGTCTCCACCAACCCTCAAGCGGACTCGCTCGCCGATTGGGCCGTCGAGAACGACGGCCGGGTGTTCGGTCACGTCCTGCTCTGGCACAGCCAGATCCCCGCGTGGTTCTTCCGCGAGACCGCGGGCGACAACACCTCGCGCGAGCTGACGAACTCGGACGCCGACAAGGCGATCCTCACCGAGCGCATCCGCACGCACATCGACAACGTCGCGGAGTATTTCGCCGACCGTTACGGCCCCTACGGAAGCGCCGGCAACCCGATGAAGGCCTGGGAAGTCGTCAACGAGGTCATCAACGACGGACAGAACCCGCAGCTGCGCAACTCGCGCTTCTTCCAGATCCTCGGCGAGGAGTTCATCGACATCGCGTTCCACGCGGCCGACGAGAGCTTCAACGAGACCTACGCCGCGGAGGGTGTGGATCACCCCGTCGAGCTCTTCATCAACGAGTACGGCACCGAGGGCGGCGCGAGCGCGACGTCGAAGCTGCAGCGCTACTACGACCTCGTGGTGCGCCTGCTCGAGCGCGACGTGCCGATCACCGGCGTCGGCCACCAGTTCCACACCACCATGGCGTCGCTGAACCTGGCGAACATGGAAGCGGCGCTGGAGAAGTTCGCGGGCCTCGGCCTCGTGCACGCCGTCACCGAGTTCGACATCGCGATCGGCACGGTCACCGAGCGGAACCTCATCCGCCAGGGCCACATCACCGCTCAGGCGTTCGACATCTTCAAGGAGTTCCACGCCGGCCCCGAGACGATGTACTCGGTCACCGTGTGGGGCCTCCGCGACATGGGCTCGTGGCGGTACTACGACGGCGCCCCGCTGCTGTTCGACGACTACTTCAACGGCAAGTGGGCCTACCGCGGTGCCGCAGGGCTCTCGATCCCGGCCGAACCTCGTGCGATGAACGCCTTCGGCGGTACCGTCGAACTCACCGAGGACGCCGTCACCGACGTCGCATGGGATCAGCTCGCCCCCACCCCGATCGCCGATCGGCACGCCTTCGGTCTGCGCTGGTCGCCGGACCACGTCACCGCGCTCGTCGAGATCGCCGACACCGACGCCGACGCGACGGATGCCGTCACCTTCACCCTCGGCGGCGACACCTACACCGTCGGACGCGACGGCGGCGGTGACATCGACGCCGTCGTCGGCGAGACGACGGACGGCTGGCGTCTCGTCGCCCACGTGCCTGCCGCGGGCCTCGCCGAGGGCGACATCGTGCGCTTCGACGTCGCGGTCGATGACGGCGACGCCGTGCTCGGGTGGAACGACGCCGGAGTGCTCGGCGAGGTCACCCTCCGCGAGCCCCTGTCGTTCGCCGCGATCACTGAGATCGCGGACGCTCCGACGATCGACGGCGACATCGATGCGGCGTGGGCCGACGCGGTCGGAATCGCCACCGGCAAGCAGATCGACGGCACGGACTCGGCATCCGCCGATGTCCGCCTCGCCTGGAACGGCGACGGTGACACACTGTTCCTCCTTGCCGAGGTGCAGGACGACGTCATCGACACCTCCGCCGGCGCCGCGCACGAGCGGGACTCGATCGAGGTCTTCCTCGACCTCGGCAACCGCAAGAACGGCACCTACCTGGCAACCGACATGCAGCTGCGCATCAACGCCGCAGGCGAGCTGAGCTTCGGCTCGGGTGACGCCGCGGCTCAGCAGGCGCGCGTGACGTCTGCGGTCCAGGTCGTGGACGGCGGATACGTGGTCGAGGCCGCGATCAGCCTGTTGGATGCCGGCGGAGCGGAGTCGCTGCACGGCTTCGACGTGCAGGTCAACGACGCCCGGGACGGCGCCCGCGTGGGCGTGCGCAACTGGGCCGACCCGACCGGGTCGAGCTGGAACAACACCTCCCGGTGGGGTGTCATCCAGCTCGCGGTCGACGAGGGAGACGTGGCGCCGACCCCGGAGCCGACGCCCGACCCGGAGCCGACGCCCGACCCCGAGCCGACGACCCCGGCACCGGTCCCCGGTGACGGCGGATCCGACGACGATGACGCGGCATCCGGTGGAACGGGCGGGAACGACGGAGACGGCGCACTCGCGGTCACCGGTCTCGCCGGGTCGTTCCTCCTGCCGCTCCTCGCGGGCGGAGCCCTTCTGGCTGCGGGTGGCGCGTTCGTCGTCCGCGGCATCCGACGCTCGCGGGCCGGTCTGAGCTAGCGAGCAGCTCTCGCGGCGGCTCCGGGCCTCCGCCACGAGGGCGAACCCACCACCCCCGCGCCGCGGACGTCACTCCGTCGGCGCGGGGGTGCTCTGGTCTCCGGGGCCGCGGACATCGCCGCGGGCGCCCTCAGGTGGCAGGTGTCGCCGCCTCCGCGCGCTCGACGCGGCCACACCTGCCACCTGAAACCGTCCCGCACACCGGTGAGGGGTGGATCAGTGGGCCGTGGCTCCGCACACCGCGCCGGGGTAGAAAGGGAAACTCCTCGAGAAAGGCGCGCGCGTGATCGATCGACCCGCCCTGGCGGCGTTCCTCCGGCATCGCCGCGAAGCGCTCCAACCCGAGGACGTGGGCCTCCCGCGCGGACCGCGACGGCGGACCGGCGGGCTCCGCCGCGAGGAAGTCGCGGAGTCGCATCGTCTGCTGCTGCGCGCCGGACGCGCCCGCGTCACGCATCAGACGAGTATCGCCGCCCGGTCGGGATCGATCCCCTGGGACGACATCGATGGCGAGCGGGAGTACGACGCGATGCGGGCGTACTCGGCGTCGAAGATCGCGGTCGGGCTGTTCGCGCGTGAGCTCGACGCTCGCAGCCACGCGGGCAACTGGGGTATTTCGAGCAACCTGTCGCACCCGGGCGTCTCGCCGACGAACCTTCTCGCCGCTCAGCCCGGAGTGGGCCGCGCCCGCGTGACCCCCGAGCGCCGGATCATCGGGGCGCTCTCCCGCATCGGTGTGACCGGCACGCCGCAGTCGGCGGCGCTCCCGGCGCTTCGTGCAGCGACGGCGACGGATGCCGCGGGCGACGAGTTCTACGGACCGAAGCGCGTCGTCGCCGGTCCGCCGACGCGGGTGGACCTGTGGGAGCCGTTGCGCTCGATGGGCGACGCTCGGCGCGTATGGGAGATCTCGGAGGCGCAGATCTCCGTCGGCGCGCGCGAGTAGCGGTGGTTCAAGTGGCGCTCGGCGCCGCCTCCGCGCGCGGGAGGCGGCGACACCTGCCACGTGAACGCACCCCAACGCGCGCGGGCTACGCCTCGAGCTGCGCCTTCGCGCGGGCGAGCCCCTGCGCGAGGGTCGAGCGGACCGTGTCGGCGACGACCGGTTCGACGAAGCGCAGCATCCCGCCGGGGCTCGCCTCGATCTCGGCGCGGACGTGGCAGGCCTCTCCGCGCGGGGCGAAGTCGAACCGCAGGGTCGTCGGCATGATCCCTGCGCTGCTGCGCGCCGCCATCACGACCGGCGGCTCGAAGTGCGTCACACGCCAGTCGTACTCGACCTCACGGCCGATGACCCGCATGCGCGTGCGGAGGGTCGTTCCGGGGCGCACCGGCGGGGCCGAGGTGATCTCCTCTGAGATCACCGACGTGTCCCAGCGCGAGCGGTTCGCTGGGTCGGTCAGGTACGCGAACACCGCGGCGGGGTCGCGCTCGATCAGGATCGTCTCGGCCACGGTGAACATGCCCCCATCCTCCCCCACGCCCGCGTTCCCCGGGCGGGAGTCGCCTTCCAGATCCTGATCGTGACGGTGTTGAACGCCACCCCGGTGCAGCTCAGCGTGCTCAGCGCGCTGAGCGTCGCCCCCTACCTCGTGCTCGGATTCCTCGTCGGCGCGCTGATGGACCGGTGGCGTCGCCAGCGCACCCTCGTGATCACCAGCGTCGGACGCGCCCTCGTGCTCGCCGCGGTCCCGGTGCTGATCCTCACCGACACGCTGACCTTCGGCACTCTCGCGGCCGTCATCCTGACGCTCGGTGTGCTGACGCTCTTCGCTGACTCCGCCGCCCAGCCCCTCCTCCCCCGGATCGTCCCGCGCCGTCGAGCCGCCGGCTCCCCGGCGCGCCGCCGGTCGGCACGTCGGTCACGAGATCGTCGACGGCATGCGTTTCACCTACGCGCGTCCGACTCTCCGCCCTCTCGCACTGTCTGTGCACGTCTGGTTCCTCGGCAACAGCATCGTGATGACGGTGTTCGCGGTGTACGTGTTGCGCGAACTCGCGCTGCCGGCGTGGGCCTTCGGCGTCGCCCTGGCGGCCGCCGGGATCGACGGTTTCGCCGGGGCCCTCATCGCACCGTCGCTCGGTGCCCGCTGGGGAGCCGGGCGTGCGATCCTGTGCGGCCGCACCCTGGTCGTCGTCCCGTGGCTGGTGCTGGGGTTCGCGCCACTCACCGCGGAGACGGATGTCGTGCTCGCGCTCGCGGTCGTCGGGGGCGCTCAGCTCCTGTACGGCGCGGCGATGGGGATCGAGGACGCGAACGACATCTCGTACCGCCAGTCGGTCGCGCCGGATGCGATCCAGGGCCGGATGAACGCGACGATCCGCACCGTCAATCGGGCCGTGTTCTTCGTCGGTGCCCTCGCCGCCGGGCTGCTGATGACGGCGATCGGCTTCGCGTCGACGCTCGTGGTCGGCGCGGTCGTGTTCGCCGTCGCCGCGGTCATCATCGTCGTCTCGCCGCTGCGCGATGCGCGACACGACGACGAGGTCGGCAGCGGATGAGCCGCTGACCCGACGGCCGCCCGCCAACCCGATTGCGCATCGGCGAGGTTTCCGCAACCCCGAGGCCGAATGCGGCGGCCGACTTATCGTGACGGCATGAGCACATCGGACCAGTACACGTTCGACGACCCGGTACGTCGCTACGCGCGGGTCGAGCCGCCGCTTCAGCACCAGCCCGAACCGGGCGTGCAGGCGCGGATGCAGCCGGTCCCCGATCTCGGCGAGAAGACCTACCGCGGCACGGGTCGGCTGGCGGGCCGCAAGGCGCTCATCACCGGCGGCGACTCGGGAATCGGCGGCGCCACCGCGATCGCGTTCGCGCGCGAGGGCGCCGATGTGGTGATCGTGCACCTGCCCGACGAGACCGAGGACGCCGCGCACATCCTCGAACTCATCGCGGATGCCGGAGCCCAGGGTCACGCGATCATCGCCGACATCGCCGATGCGGCCCGGTGCCGCGAGATCATCGAAGAGGCCGTGGCACTGCTCGGCGGCCTCGACATCCTCGTCAACAATGCCGGCCGCCAGATCGCGGTGGACCGCGTGGAGGACCTCAGCGACGAGCAGTTCGAGCTCACCTTCCGCACGAACCTCTTCGCGCCGTTCTGGCTCACCAAGGCCGCCCTCGCCCACCTTCCCGCCGGTTCCAGCATCATCAACACCGCATCCCTCGAGGCGTACAAGCCCGCTCCGGACCGTCTCGACTACGCCGCGACGAAGGCGGCGATCAACAACCTCTCCAAGGGTCTCGCCGTGCAGCTCGCCGATCGCGGCATCCGTGTGAACGTGGTCGCCCCCGGCCCGGTGTGGACGGCCCTGCAGGTTTCGGACGGCGTCTCGGACGAGCAGATGCAGGCCTTCGACGACGAGAACACCTACCAGCGATCCGGCCAGCCGGCCGAGCTGGCGCCGGCGTACGTCTTCCTCGCCTCGTCGGAGTCGAGTTATGTCTCGGGCGCGACGCTCAACGTCAACGGCGGGATGATCACCCCGTGACACCCGTCTGCACGGTCTACGTGCTCCCGGGCCTCGGTTTCGCGGGCGAGGCGGCCGCACCGATCGCCGCGCACCTGCCCGAGCGCTTCGACGTCGTCGGCATCGACCTTCCCGGACACGGCGACGCACTGGATGCCGCCGACGCCGGTGTCGCCGCCGTCGCCGACGCCGTCGTCGCCGCGATCGCCGCGCGCGCGACGGGCGGACCGTGGATCCTCTGCGGCCACAGCATGGGTGGCAAGATCGCCGCCGTCGTCGCCGATCGCGTTCTCCGCGGGGATGCCCCGCTGTTCGGGCTCGCCGGACTCGTCCTCCTCGCCCCGTCGCCGACCACGCGCGAACCGATGGACGAGGAACGTCGCGAGCGCATGCTCGCGTGGGTGGCGGACGGGCCGATCTCGGCACAGCACGCCCACGACTTCGTCTCGGAGAACGTCGCCGCGCCACTCGACCCCGACACCGAGACGACCGCGATCGCCCAGGTGCAGCGGATGTCGCCCCTCGCCTGGCGCCGATGGCTCGAGACCGGAAGCCGCCAGGATGTCCGGGACGGTCTCGACATCGCCGATCTTCCGGCCGTGGTCCTCGCCGGCGACGCGGACGAGGACCTCGGGGCCGACGCCCAGCCGGGTCTGATCACCGACCTCCTCCCCCGCGCCGAGGTGATCGCACTCTCCGACACCGGGCATCTGCTCCCCTACGAGCGACCGCGCGAGGTCGCCGCCGCGATCGCGCGACTGTGGGAGCGCATCCTCGCGGCGTCCGCGCCTGTTCCCTCGGACTGGGGTCGGATCATCGCGTCCGAGCGGACCGATCCCGAGACGCGCGGCATCCTCTCCCGCCGGGCTCTCGCCGACGACGTCGACGCGGGCCCGCAGGCTCTCACGCCGCCGCAGCTGACGATGCTGCGCGCGCTGGCCTCACGCCTCGTTCCGCGCGCCGCCGCCGACCGCTTCGATCTCGCGCTCCGCCTCGACCGCGACCTCGCCGAGGGCCGCGGAGACGGCTGGCGCCCGCCGGGGCTGCCGACGGATGCCGCCGCCGCCCGCGCCGGACTCGACGCCCTGGCCGCGGTGTGGCCGGACGGCACCGCCGCACAGGACGCCCTCATCGCGCAGATCATCGCCGGCGACGGGTTCGACGGATCCCCGTGGGATGCCGACACCACGCGCCGCTGGTTCGAGGACCTCCGCGTCGACCTCGCACAGGCGTGGGTCTCGCACCCCGCGTCCTCGGCGCGGATCGCCTTCGACGGATTCGTCACGGGCGTCGGCACGTCGGATCCCGGATTCTCGGAGCTCCGCGCCGATCGCCGCGACGCGTGGGAACCCCCCTCCCTCGGCATCCTCTCCTCCACGGAAGACCCCTCATGAACCTCTCCGGCATGCGCACCTATCCCATCGACGAGACTGTGGACGTCGTGGTGGTCGGCACCGGCGCCGGCGGCGGCCCGCTCCTCGCGCGGCTCGCGAAGGCCGGCCTCCGGGTCGTCGCGCTCGAGGCCGGGCCGAACTTCGACGTCACCGACTTCGTCCCCGACGAGGCCGAAGGCACCCGCGTGAACTGGATGTCGGAGCGGATCAGCGGTGGCGAAGCGCCCACCGCATTCGGGCCCAACAACAGCGGGCGCGGGGTCGGTGGCGGCACCCTGCACTGGGGGGCGTTCACCCCGCGTCCCGACGCGCGCGACCTGCGGCTGCGGTCGGAATTCGGCGTCGGCGCCGACTGGCCCGTCGACCCCGGTGAGCTCACCCGCTACATCGAAGAGGTCGAGCGCACCGTCGGCGTCTCCGGCCCGACGCCGTATCCGTGGGACGAGGGGCGCGAGTACCACTGGCCGGCGGTCGCGCGGAACGCCCCCGCGGACGTCGTCGCGGACGGCTGCGCGCGCGAGGGCATCCGCACAGCCACCGCGCCGGCGGCGATCCTCACGCGCGACCACGACCAGCCGCACTACGGGCGCCGGTCACGAAACCTGAATTTCGGCAGCATCCACCAGGGAGACCGGAGCGACGCAAAGGCCACCACCGCGAACACCTACCTCCCCGCCGCGGTCGCCGCCGGTGCCGAGATCCGCCCGGACAGCACCGTGCACGGGATCGAGCTCGACGCCCGCGGACACGTGTCGGCCGTCGTCTACACGCGCGCCGGTCTGGAGGTGCGGCAGCGGTGCGCGACCCTCGTCCTCGCGGCGGGGGGCGTGGAGACTCCGCGCCTCCTCTTGCACACCGGCCTCGCGAACTCGAGCGGCGCGGTGGGGCGGAACTTCCTCGCCCATGGCGCGCTGCAGGTGTGGGGGCGCTTCGACGCGCAGATCCGCGGCTACCGCGGCTACCCGTCGTCGCTCATCAGCGAAGACTTCGTCCGTCCTACCGGTGTCGACTTCGCCGGCGGCTATCTGATCCAGAGCCTCGGGGTCATGCCCGTCACCTACGCCACCACCCTCGTGCGCGGCGGCGGCCTGTGGGGTCAGGAACTCATGGATGCCCTCGACGCGTGGCAGTACTCCGTCGGCGTCGGGATCAACGGCGAATGCCTTCCGGCCGAGCAGAACCGCCTCGTCCTCACCGACGAGGTGGACGAGTTCGGTGTCCCGCGGGCCGAGATCACGTTCACCCCGGGGGCGAACGAAGAGGCGCTCGACCGGCACGCGGCGCGCACACTCACCGGCATCCTCGAAGCAGCCGGTGCGCGCGAGACACGTGTGCTCGCCCGCACGGCCCACACCCTCGGCACGTGCCGCATGAGTGCCGATCCCGCGGAGGGCGTCGTCGATCCGGACGGGCGGAGCCACGACATCCCGAACCTGTGGGTGTGCGACAACTCGACCTTCCCGAGCGCACTGTCGGCGAACCCGTGCCTCGCACAGATGGCGCTGTCACTGCGGACGGCGGACCGGATGCTGGCCTCTCGGGCGGCCTGAGCGGTCAGCGGGTGCCGAGGGTCTTCTCGGGGACCAGCTCACGGATCGTCAGGGCCGCGCTCACCAGCGCGAGGTGGCTGAGCGCCTGCGGGGTGTTGCCCCAGAACGAGCCGTCGTCGGCGGAGATCATCTCCGCGTAGATGCCGACGTCGTTCGCCGTGGCCACGAGCGCGTCCATCGCGGCGATCGCCTCGTCATGCCGGCCGACGCACGCGAGCGCTCCCGCGCACCAGAAGGCGGACGCCACGAACGTGTGCTCCTCGGCATCCATTCCGGTGTAGCGGTAGAGAAGCCCGTCGCCGGCGCCGAGCTCGCGCGTGAGGGCGTCGATGGTGGCCGACATCCGTTCTCCGCGGTCGAAACCGCTCTCGGCGTGGAGGAGCACCGAGGTGTCGAGATCGGACGAGCCGGGATACATCACGTAGCTGCCGGCATCCTCCGACCAGCCGAACTCGTGCACCCACTGGGCGATGCGCTCGCGCTCGGCGCGCCACCGGTCGGCGTTGCCGGGGATCGCGCCCTCATCGGCGAGCCACGCGGCGTCGTTGAGCGCCTGCCAGCACCCCATCTTCGACGAGGTGTAATGGCGGATCTCGGGGAGCTCCCACATCCCGGAATCGGGGTTGCGCCACAGATCGCACGTGCGGTCGGCCATGTCGGCGAGCATGCGGCCGGTGGCGACGTCGAGGATGTTGCCCGCGTCGACATAGGTGCGGCAGATGGCGAAGAGGTCGCCGTACACGCCGAGCTGCAGCTGGTCGCGTGCGGGATTTCCGGACACGACCGGGCCGATGCCCTTCCATCCGTCGACGTCGAACTTCTCGACGCCGGCGGTGACCTCACCGCGCAGCGAATAGAGGACGTGCAGCTCGGGCCCGTTCTCGCGGATCGTCCGCAGCAGCCACGAGATCGCGGCGTGGGTCTCTTCCCGGAGCCCGAAGCGGACCAGCGCGTGGGCGGTGTAGGCGAGATCCCGCACCCACGCGAAGCGGTAGTCCCAATTCTTCCCCCCGCGCGGATTCTCGGGGAGGGACGTCGTCGCCGCGGCGGCGATCGCCCCGGTGGGCGAGTAGACGAGAAGCTTCAGTGCCAGAGCGCTGCGCTGCACGGCATCCGCCCAGGGGCCTTCGTAGGAGAACTCCCTCGACCACGCGCGCCAGCCGTCGATCGTCCGGTCCACGCTCCGATCGACGTTCGCCGGGTCGGGGAGGTGGAGGGGCTCCCCGTCGGTGGCGACGACGACGAGCAGATGACGGGAGTCGGCGGATGTCGTGAAGCGGCCGCGCAGGAGCGGGCCGCGGGGGCCGTCCGGGTCGGGCGCATCGGGTCCGTGGTCGCTGCCGACGACGGCGAGGGAGACCCCGCCGACGCGGAGGATGGCGGCCCCGGCGTGCTGCTCGATCCACGGAGCGGCGGTCTGGAGGCGAGACCCCGGCTGCACCACCCACTGGAATTCGACCGTGCCCTCGATGCCCTCGATCCGGCGCGCCAGCTCCGCCCAGGGGAGGCGCCCGGCGACGCCGGTCACCATCGCGTCGACCACGCGCGCCCGCCCGGTCGGCGTCGTGAACGTCGTCTGGAGCACGTTCGTGCGCGAGATGTAGCGACGGCGGACGGTGTACTCACCGACGGGCTCGAGCTCGATACAGCCCCCGGTGGCGTCGTCGAGGATGCGCGCGAACACGGGCGCCGAATCCAGGTTGGGCAGCGGAAGCCAGTCGATCTGGCCACGGCGACCGATCAACGCGATCGTCCGGCCGTCGCCGATCGGTGCGTAGTCGCGGAGGTCGTCGTGGGAAGGGGATGAAGGGGCCACGGGTTCAGGCTAGGCACCGCGAGACGGACGAGGCGTGGCTTGCGCGAGCGGACGTCGAGGGGTACGTGGATCGTGAGGGCTCGGTCGCAACGGCTTCTTTTCATCGGCACGGGCTGCGTAGCGCGCGCCGGCGCTCCGCGCAACCCGGGGTGGCGGCATCCACTCCCGGGCTTAGCGTGGCCGGCATGCCGAACATGTACACGCCCCAGGACCCCACGACCCAGTTCCCGCGTCCTCCCTTCCCGCCGCAGCAGCAGACCGGCCCCGGCGACATCCACAAGATGGATCCGGCCCCCGATCACGGCGAGACCTCGTACGTCGGGTTCGGGCGCCTCCCGGGTCGTAAAGCGCTCGTCACCGGCGCCGACTCCGGCATCGGCCGCGCCGTGGCGATCGCGTTCGCCCGCGAAGGCGCCGACGTCGCCCTCAGCTACCTTCCCGAAGAGCAGGGACAGGCCGAAGAGGTCGCCGCCCTCATCGAGAAGGAAGGCCGCGTCGCCGTCCTGCTCCCCGGAGACCTCCAGAAGGAGTCGACCAACACCGAGGTCGTCGCCCAGGCGGTCGAAGGCCTCGGCGGCCTCGACATCCTCGTCATCAACGCCGGCACCATGCCGACCGTCGACAGCATCGACGACTTCGAGACGAAGACGCTGGACCACGTCGTCCAGGCCAACATCTACCCGCTGTTCTGGCTCACCAAGGCGGCCTCGCCCCACCTGAAGCCGGGAGCGTCCATCATCACGACCTCGAGCATCCAGGGCTTCGTCCCCTCCCCCTCGCTCGCCGAGTACGCGGTGTCGAAGGCCGGCATCGCCAACTGGACCCGGGCCATGGCGCAGCAGCTCATCGAGCGCGGCATCCGAGTGAACGGCGTCGCCCCCGGCCCCATCTGGACGCCGTTGCAGCCCGCGTTCGTGCCGAACGAGAAGATCGAGGAATTCGGCTCGCAGACCCCGATCGGTCGTGCCGGACAGCCGGTGGAACTCGCCCCGGCGTTCGTCTTCCTCGCCTCGCAGGAATCCAGCTACGTCATCGGCGAGACCATCGCCGTCACGGGCGGCATGCCGACCCACTGATCGCACGCGACGAGGGTGGGCCCGACGACCGGGTCCACCCTCGTCCGGCGTCAGGCGCTGTCGCGCACGACCAGCGTCGTCGGCAGAACGATCGTCCGCGGCGGTGCGCCGGCGATCACCTCCAGGAGAAGCGCCACCATCTCCTCGCTGATGCGATCCCACGGCTGGCGCATCGTGGTCAGCGGGGGTTCGTGACTCTCCGCCAGGCCCGAGTCGTCGAATCCGGCCACGGCGACATCCTCCGGCACCCTCCTGCCGGCCCGGCGCAGACCCTGCACCGCACCGGCGGCCATCAGGTCGGAGGCGGCGAACACCGCATCGATGTCCGGATGCCGCGCGAGCAGCTTCGACATCGCCGCGGCTCCGGATTCCATGCCGTAATCTCCGACCTCGACCATCGAGTCGTCGTAGTCGGAACCCATCTCCTCGCGGAACCCGACGAGGCGGAAGCGACCGCCCGGGGTGTCCGGGGGGCCCGCGATCATCGCGATCCTGCGATACCCACGATCGCGGAGGTGCCTCGTCATCTCCTTCGCGGATGCGGTCTCATCGACCGACACGGACGACAGCTCCCCCTGGTGACCGAGCGGGGCTCCACACGAGACCGTCGGGATGCCGGCAGCCAGCAGGCGATCGAGGAGCGGGTCGGACTCATGCGAAGAGATGAGCATCACCCCGTCGACGTGACCCGCCGACACGTAGTGCTCCACGCTCTCGCGCTCCCGCGGGGTACCCGCCACGAGGAGGACCAGGGTCATCGCCCGCTGCGACAGAGCCTCGGCCGCGCCGCGCAGCAGGAGCGCGAAGGTCGGGTCGGCGAACAGCAGGTGCTGCTCCTCGGTGAGCAGGAACGCGAGCGAATTCGCACGACCGGTCGCGAGGCTCCGCGCCGCGTGATTGGTCCGATACCCCGTGGCCACGATCGCCGACTCGACGGCCTCGCGGGCCTGCGGAGACACCCAGCGTCCGCCATTGAGCACGCGCGACACCGTGCCGTACGACACACCGGCCGCTTCCGCGACGTCGCGGATGGTCGGCTTGCGCCTGCTCGTCGTGCGTTCCACGCCGTGACTCTACTCGACCGGGATCGTTTCGACCGAGCAATCCTGTAACCGGTCACAGTTCGATAACGGAAAGATTGTCCGGGATGACAGCGACACGGGCGTCTGCCTACTCTGTGA
This sequence comes from Microbacterium aurantiacum, assembly GCF_021654035.1. GTDB lineage: Bacteria > Actinomycetota > Actinomycetes > Actinomycetales > Microbacteriaceae > Microbacterium > Microbacterium aurantiacum. Next base: position 627,120 of record NZ_JAJPDW010000001.1, on the reverse strand, counting down.
CCGGTTACAGGATCACACCGGCATCGCAGCCGGAGCAGAACACGATGGAGCGTCATGTCCCCCGAGAACGTCTGGCCGCACGTGCGCGGAATCGCCTATGGTGGCGACTACACGCCGGAACAGTGGCCTCGCGAGGTCTGGCACGAGGACGTCGAGCTCATGAAGCGCGCCGGGGTCAACCTGGTGAGCGTCGGCATCTTCGCCTGGGCGCTCCTCGAGACCGCCGAGGGGGTCTTCGACTTCGACTGGCTCGACGAGCTGCTCGACCTCATGCACGAGAACGGCATCGCGGTCGATCTCGGCACCCCGACCGCCTCGCCGCCCGCGTGGTTCTTCGCCGCTCATCCGGACGCGCGGGTCGCCGACCGGAACGGAACCGTCATGGGGTTCGGTGCGCGCGGCATGGCCTCGCACTCCTCCCCCGCGTACCGCGAGGCGATCGTGCGCATCGCCTCCGCCCTGGCGGAGCGGTACGCCCGGCACCCCGCGGTCGTCCTCTGGCACGTCCACAATGAGTACGGCGTGCCGGTCGGCGAGGACTACTCCGAGCAGTCCGTCCGCGCGTTCCGCGATTGGCTCCGCGAGAAGTACGGAACCCTCGATGCACTGAACGCCGCGTGGGGGACCACCTTCTGGGGGCAGAGCTACGGCGACTGGGAGCACATCGGCGCCCCCGCGGCCGCGCCCTCCGTCGTGAATCAGACGCAGCGCCTGGACTTCGCGCGTTTCACAGACCACCAGCTGCGCGCATGCTTCATCGCCGAACGCGACGCGATCCGGGCGCACGCCACGCAGCCGATCACCACCAACTTCATGGCCAACCAGAGTTGGACCACCGACCTGTGGGCCTGGGCGCGCGAAGTCGACATCGTCTCGGATGACCACTACCTCTGGGCCGCCGACCCCGAAGGCGAGATCGGCCTGGCGATCGCGGCGGACCTCACACGGTCGGTCGGGGGCGGAGCGCCCTGGATCCTCATGGAGCACTCGACCTCGGCGGTCAACTGGCAACCGCGGAACGTCGCCAAGCGCGCGGGCGAGATGGCGCGCAACTCGCTGACGCACCTCGCGCGCGGCGCCGACGCGATCCTCTTCTTCCAATGGCGCGCATCGCGCTTCGGCGCCGAGAAGTTCCACTCGGCCATGGTTCCCCACGCCGGCACGGACTCCCGCGTCTTCCGGGAGGTCGAGCAGCTCGGCGCCACGCTCGGCGCGCTCGAAGAGGTGCGCGGATCGCGCGTCGTCGCCGATGTCGCCATCCTGTGGGACTTCGAGTCCTTCTGGGCGGAGGATCTGGAGTGGCGTCCGTCCGTGGACGTGACCCACCCCGACCGGATCCGGGCCTTCTACGAGCGCCTGTGGCGGGACAACATCACCGTCGACTTCGCCCTGCCCGGCCAAGACCTGTCGCGGTACCGCCTCGTGATCGCGCCCGCCCAGTACATGCTGAGCACGTCGGATGCCGCGAACCTGACCCGCTACGTCGCGGACGGCGGCACGCTCCTGGTCTCCTTCTTCTCGGCGATCGTCGACGAGAACGACGCCGTGCACGCCGGCGGCTACGGCGCACCCCTCGCGGATGCCCTCGGGGTCGTCGTGGACGAGTTCCTCCCCCTCCGGGAGTCGGCGGCGCACGACCTCTCCTGGCGGGGACGCACGCAGACCCTCCGCTCGAGCCTGTGGCAGGAGGACCTCGCGGTCCGCGGCGCCGAGGTCGTCGCAACGTACACCGACGGTCCCGGCGCGGGTGGCGCCGCCATCACGCGCAACACCCTCGGCGACGGCGTCGGCTGGTACATCAGCACGCGCCTGGATGCCGAGGGGATGCAGACGGTGATGCGCGAGGTGTACGCGGACGCCGGCCTCGAGCCGTCCGCCGCCGCCGACGGGCTCGAGGTGGTCACGCGACGCGGCGACACCGCCGACTACGTCATCGCCGTCAACCACCGCGACGAACCCGCCCATCTCGCGGTGCAGGGCACGGACCTGCTCACGGGAGACGACCTCGACGCGGGTCTGACCGTCGTCGGGGGCGGCGTCGCCGTCATCCGCACCTCACCGCTCCGAGGAGGCGATCTCTGACGCGGCCCGTCCCCTTCCTTCCCTGACCCGACCCGACACACCGCCGGACAGACCCGGCACACCCCCTGTCGCAGCGGCGCGACCTCAGCAGAGACGCACCGTCGCGACACATCTGAAAGGAAAGTCATGCGCAAGCAGATTGGATTCGGCGCTCTCGCCGCGGCATCCGTTCTCGTGCTCGCCGGCTGCACCGGCGGCACCACCGACACCGCGGGCGACGACGCCGCCGAGGGCGGTGCGGAGCTCGTCGTCTGGACCGACGCCGAGCGCGAGGAGGCCCTCGCGGTCGCCGCGGAAGCCTTCGAGGCCGAGACGGGCGCGACTGTCACCCTCGTGCAGAAGAACTTCGAAGACCTCCGCAACGACTTCATCGCGCAGGTCCCCACCGGCGAAGGCCCCGACATCACCGTGGGTGCCCACGACTGGCTGGGCGCCCTCGTCGCGGCGGGCGTCGTGGACACCATCGACCTCGGCGAGAAGGCGCAGGAGTTCGAGCAGGTCGCGCTCGACGCGATGACCTACGACGGTCAGCTCTACGCCCTCCCCTACTCGCTCGAGACGATCGCACTCATCCAGAACGTCGAGCTCGTCGGCGAGGAAGCCCCGGCGACCTGGGACGAGATGATCGCGAACGGCCTGGCCGCGGGCACCGAGCGCCCCTTCGTCATCAACACCGCGGGCGAGACCGGCGACGGCTACACGATGTACGGGTTCCAGACCTCCTTCGGGGCTCCGGTGTTCGTGCAGGATGCGTCCGGCTCGTACACGAACGAGGTGGGCATGGGCGGCGCCGCCGGCGAGGCGTTCGCCGGCTGGCTCGGCGCCAACGGCGCGAACGGCACGGGGTACATCGCCACCACGGTGGACTACGACATCAACAACGAGCTGTTCAACTCCGGCGCCGCGCCCTACACGATCCAAGGCCCCTGGGCGATCCCCAGCTTCACCGATGTGGAGGTCGCGGTGAACCCGATCCCGTCCGCCGGCGGCGAGACTGCGGCGCCCTTCGTGGGCGTTCAGGGCTTCTACCTGAGCTCGCAGAGCGAGAATGCGCTGCTCGCCCAGGACTTCCTGGTCAACTACCTCGGCACCGAGGACGCCCAGCGCACCCTCTACGAGGCCGACCCCCGCATCCCCGCCTGGTCGACGCTGGCCGAAGAGGTCTCCTCCGACCCGATCGTCGCCGGCTTCGTCGCCTCGGCGCAGGGCGGCGTGCCGATGCCCAGCATCCCCGAGATGGGTTCCGTGTGGGACCTCTGGAACGCCGCACAGGTGCAGATCATCAACGGCGCCGACCCCGCCGGCACCTGGAACACGATGATCGCCGACCTCGAGGCCGCCCTCGCCGGTTGATCCGCCCCGTGGGGCGGGTGACCACCGCGCACCCGCCCCACCCCTCGAGCGCCGCACGCCGGACAGGAGCACATGTCATGACCACCGAAGAACGCACGGCCGAGCGCCCACCCGTGCGCCGCGCCCCCGGCGCAGCCGGCGCCGCGTTCCCCGCACGCCGCCGCATCCCTTGGGGCTTCTTCGTCAAGATCGCCCTGCTCGCGCTCGTCAACGCCCTCGGCTTGTCGATCGCGCTGGCCGCATTCGCGGCCGAGTCCTGGCTGATCCTCGGCGGCTCGGTCGCCCTCGTCGTGATCGCCGACGTGGTCTACCTCACCAAGCGCGCCCTGCCGATGAAGTACCTGCTGCCGGGCCTGGTGTTCCTGTTCGTCTTCCAGATCTTCATCTTCGGCTACACCGCCTACATCGCCTTCACGAACTACGGCACCGGTCACGCCGGCTCGCAGGAGCAGGCGGTGCAGGCCGCCCTCATCCAGGGTGAGCGTCGCGTGGACGGCGCACCCACCTATCCCCTCGCGGTGGTCGAACGCCTGGGCGAGTACGGCTTCGCCCTCACCGACGACGGCGAGGTGCTGGTCGGCACCGAGACGGAGCCCCTCGCCGAAGTCCCCGGCGCCACGGCCGGCGCCGCGGGCGCGCCGACCGACGTCCCCGGCTGGACGGTCGTCCCGCGCGCCGACGTCCTGACCGATGCGGAGCTCCAGCAGGTCATCGCCGCCCTCCGCGTCCCGGTCAGCGACGACCCCAACGACGGCTCGATCCGCACCCGGGACGGCACGAGCGGCTCCGTCTACACCTCCACCCTCGTGTGGGATGCCGACGCCCAGACGATCACCGACACCTCCACCGGCACCATCTACGAGGCGACCGACCGCGGATCCTTCGTCGCCGCCGACGGAACGGCCCTCCCCGCCGGCTGGTACGTCAACGTCGGGTTCGAGAACTTCGTCCGCGGTTTCACCGACCCGTCGCTGGGCACCCCGCTCATCCAGGTCATGGCGTGGACCTTCGCGTTCGCGATCCTCACCGTCGTGTCCAGCTTCGGGCTCGGCCTGCTGTTCGCGCTGATCTTCAACGATCCGCGCGTGCGCGCGCGCAAATTCCTGCGGATGCTGATCATCCTCCCGTACGCCTTCCCCGCGTTCATGACGGCGCTCCTGTGGCGGGGGATGCTGAACTCGGAGTTCGGCGTCATCAACGACCTGTTCTTCTTCGGTGCCGACATCAACTGGCTCGGCGACCCGTGGCTCGCCCGGTTCGCCGTGCTCTGGGTCAACCTGTGGCTCAGCTACCCGTACTGGTTCCTCGTGTGCACCGGTGCGCTCCAGTCGCTGTCCGGCGACACGATGGAGGCGGCCACGATCGACGGCGCCGGCGCTTGGCGCCGCTTCCGCTCGATCATCCTCCCGCTGCTGCTGGTGTCCACGGCTCCCCTGGCGATCGCGTCGTTCGCCTTCAACTTCAACAACTTCACGATCATCTACATGCTCACCGAGGGCGGGCCGGCCATCCCCGGCGCGGCATCCCGACTCGGTGCGACGGACCTGCTGATCACCGCGATCTACAAGATCTCGGGGGTCTCCGGAGGCGCCGCCGACTACGGGCTGGCCAGCGCCCTGTCGATCATCGTGTTCATCGTCATCGGCGTCGTCTCCGCCGTGGCCTTCCGCCAGACGCGCAAGCTCGAGGAGATCCAGTGATGTCCGCATCCGCCGCCCCCACGGGCACCGTTCGCCGCACCCCCACCAAGCGCAGCCGGTGGTGGGTCGAGGTCGGGTGGAAGTATCCCGTCGCCGTGGTCATCGTCTTCTACGCCGCGTTCCCCCTCATCTACGTCCTCTCGGCGGCGTTCAATCCCCGCGGCAGCCTCGCCGGCAGCAGCGCCCTGTTCACCGCCTTCAGCCTCGACAACTTCGCCGCGCTGGGCGAGACGAGCTACTGGACGTGGGTGGGCAACACGCTGCTCATCGGGAGCGCGGCATCCGTCGGCGCCGTGGTGATGGGAGCCGCCGCCGCCTACGCGTTCTCGCGCTTCCGGTTCCGCGGACGCCGGGCGAGCCTGACCGGGCTCCTCATCATCCAGATGTTCCCGCAGACGGTCGCCTTCATCGCCATCTTCCTTCTGCTCCTCGCTCTCGGAGAGGTCGTCCCCGCCCTCGGGATCAACTCCAAGCTGGCCCTCATCTGCGTGTACCTGGGCGGAGCGCTGGGCGCGAACACCTTCCTCATGTACGGGTTCTTCAACTCCATCCCGCTCGAGATCGACGAATCCGCCAAGATCGACGGCGCGACCCACGCGCAGATCTTCTGGCGCCTCATCATGCCGCTGGTGACCCCCGTCCTGGCGGTCGTGGGCCTCCTCGCCTTCATCGCCGCGTTCGGCGACTTCATCCTCGCCCGCATCGTCCTGACGTCCGAGGACAACTGGACGCTCGCGGTCGGCATGTACCAGTGGGTGTCGAATCAGCTGACGTCGCGATGGGGACTGTTCGCCGCGGGAACGGTGATCGCGGCCCTCCCCGTCCTCGCCCTGTTCCTGTCCCTGCAGCGATTCATCGTCGGCGGCCTCACCCAGGGTGCCGTCAAGGGCTGATCCCACCGAGCCGCCGCGCTCACCCCTCTCGCGGAGAAGAAGACCTCTCGCATCGAAGAAGATCGGAGACAACGCATGTTCCACGCACGCACCCGCGGGGTGATCGCCGTCCTCGCGGCACTCACCCTGGTCGGGAGCCTCGCCGCTCCCGCATCCGCCGCCGAACCGACCGACGGCCCGCCCGTCCCGGCGGGCATCACCGTCGAGAAGGTCGAGGGGATGCCCGACGACTTCATCACCGGCATGGACGTCTCCTCCGTCCTGTCGCTCGAGGCCTCCGGCGTGGTGTTCCGGCGCGCCGATGGAACCCCGGGCGATCTGTTCGAGATCCTCGCGGAGAACGGGGTCAGCGACATCCGCGTCCGGGTGTGGAACGACCCCTTCGACGCGGAAGGACGCGGATACGGCGGCGGGAACGTCGACGTCGCGCGCGCCGTCGAGATCGGCGAGCGCGCGACGGCGGCCGGCCTCCGCCTGCTGGTCGACTTCCACTACTCCGACTTCTGGGCGGACCCGGCCAAGCAGCAGTCGCCGAAAGCGTGGGCGGGTCTGGGCGTGTCCGAGAAAGCCGCCGCCGTCGGTGCGTTCACCACGGATGCCCTCCAGCGGTTCGTCGCGGCAGGCGTCGACATCCGGATGGTGCAGATCGGCAACGAGACCAACGGCATGGTCGCCGGCGTCAGCGGCTGGGCGGGCATGGCCGAGATCTTCTCCGCCGGCTCGGCCGCGGTGCGCAGCGTCCTGCCCGACGCCCTCGTCGCCGTCCACTTCACCGACCCGCAGACACCGGGTCGATACGCGGGCTACGCGCGCGAGCTGGCGACGCGCGGCGTCGACTACGACGTGTTCGCGTCGTCCTACTACCCGTTCTGGCACGGGTCCCTCGCCGACCTCACCGCGGCACTGCGGGACGTCGCCGACACCCACGGTAAGAAGGTCATGGTCGCCGAAACCTCCTGGGCCCACACACTCGAGGACGGCGACGGTCACGGCAACGTCATCGATCTCCCCGAGGAGGCCACGGCCTACCCCGTCAGCGTGCAGGGACAGGCGACCGCGGTGCGCGACGTGATCGACGCCGTCGTCGACGTCGGCGAGGCGGGGATCGGCGTCTACTACTGGGAGCCCGCGTGGCTGCCGGTGGGCCCGCCGTCGGAACGGGAGCAGAACGCGGTCCTGTGGGAGCGCGACGGATCCGGCTGGGCGACGAGCTTCGCAGGCTCCTACGAACCCCGCGACGCCGGAGAGTACTTCGGCGGATCCGCCTGGGACAACCAGGCGCTGTTCGCCGTCGACGGCACGGCGCTGGAGTCCCTGCGCGTCTTCGACTACGCCCGGACCGGCGCCGTCGCGCCCCGCGCGGTGTCGGACGTGGAGACCGTCCGCATCGAGATCGTCGCGGGAGAAGAGGCGGTGCTCCCGGACACCCTCTCCGTGTCGTACAACGACGGATCCGTTGAGCGGACCGCGGTGACGTGGAGCGACACCCGCGAGTGGACCGCCGGCCCCGGCGAGTACCGCGTGCCGGGGGTCGTCGAGGGTGTCGGCGACGTGACCGCGACGATCGTGGTGCGGGCACCGAACCTGCTCCAGAATCCCGGGTTCGAGTCGGCGGACACCACGATGTGGCGTCTGGAGGGAACGGGCGCGACGCTCCGCGCCTGGGACGACCCCCGATCGGGTGAGCGCTCCGTGCACTTCTGGTCCGAGACCGGATCGACCTTCACGCTCTCGCAGCGGGTGGACGGTCTTACCGCGGGCACCTATCGGGCCTCCGCATCTCTCCAGGGCGACGGCGAGGACGCCGAGAGCATCATGGCACTCTCGGTCACGTCACACCCCGACGAGCAGGAGGCGACGGCCGCGTTCGCGATGGACGGATGGCGGAACTGGTCCACGCCCGTCACCGACGCCGTCGCCGTGTACGACGGCGGGGCGGCGACCGTCACCGTCCGCATCGACGTCCCCGCGGGCGCGTGGGGCACCATCGATGACGTCGAGCTCGTGCGTGTCGGAGACACGGATGCCGCGGCATCCGTTCCTGCGCGGGGAACGCTCTCGCACGACAACGGCTGGGACACGGGTCTGCAGGATGGCGACTACACCGTGCGGATGAACCTTTGGTGGGGCGAGAACGGCTCGACCTTCCGGCTCTACGAGAACGGCGTGCTGCTGGAATCGGTACCTCTTGCCTACGCTGGCTCCGCCGCGCAGAGCGCGCGTGTCGCGGTCGAGGGACGGAAGAACGGCACGTACCGGTACACCGGCGAGATCGTGAACTCCCGCGGCATCACCGCCGTCGGCGGGACCACCGTCACGGTGAAGGATGCCGCCCCCGGCGTCCCCGTCCTCAGCCACGACAACCACGACCGGGACGGCGCGTACACGGTGTCCGCGAACCTCTGGTGGGGGACGAATGCCACGTCCTACCGGTTCTTCGAGGACGACGTCCTCGTCGCCGAGGGCACGCTCGAGGCACGGACGCCCGCGGCACAGGTCGCCCGACTGGAGGTCGTCGACGCCCCGCGCGGGCGGCACACGTACCGCGTGGAGTTCGTGAACGCGGCGGGCACGACGGAGAGCAAGTCCGTGACCGTCGTGGTGCGATGAAAGTCACAGAAAGATAACGAGACCCCTTGCCACCGTTACCTCACCGTTATAGAGTGCTTGCACGGTAGTTGTTTTGCTGTGGCAGCTGCCGACATGTGATTGCAGGACACTCTTGGTGCAGGGAAAAGGGCCGGTCGGACGCCTCTCCGACCGGCCCTTGCTCTTGCCCTGACGCCGGGGCCGGCGCCTCGCGTCAGACGCCGCCCCCACCACCGCCGCCGCCTCCGCCACCGGCTGACCCGCCACCGCTGGAGCCTCCCGACGTGGATGCGCTGGCGGTCGCGGAGAGACTCGAGATCCCCGACGAGAACGCGGCCGCGTTGAACCCCGTCGTCCCGACGTACCAGCCGGGCGTGCCCGTCCGGTCGTAGAGGACGGCCAGCCGATCGGCCCACTCCTTCTCCTGGCCGAACACCACCGCATAGGGCAGGAGCTTCTCGTACAGCACGAGCATCTGCCGCGGATCGTCCGGGTCGATCGCGTCTCCGGCGGCATCCACCGCGCGACGCTCCGCGCCCCGGGGCGACTGCAGCATCCGGATCCGGTCCGCCTCGGCCCACTCGATGAACGTCTTCAGCCCCGCGAGGTGGTCGCGCGTCTCGGCGCCGACCGACGTCAGGGGCCGACGGGAGATGAGCCCGGCGACGAGGAACACCAGGAGGAACGACCCGATGAGGACGGGCACGGTCACCGCCGGGGTCAGGTAGGCCTCGAGCGCGAGCACGCCGAAGATCGTCGCGCCGATCGCCGCCAGGATCGACAGGATCATCGGCCACGCCCGCGTGCCCGCCGGAACCGGTCGGCGAAGACCCCGCGTCGTGAGTTCCTTGTCGGCGAGGCTGAGGATCTTCCGCGCCGCCGTGGAGAACCGCGTGTCGGAGGAGCCGAACTCGTATTCCGCACCCGGCACCGGCTGCGGGAAGAGCCCATCGAGCAGCATCCGCCCGTCGCCGTCCGCCCGCGACGGGTCGATCAGCACGGCCTTCAGCTTCACCCCGCCGAACATCTTCTTCCCCGCTTCCTCGATGCGGATGCTGCCGACGACGGCCTGCTCGAGCACCTCGGCCGGGATGGCCTTCGCGGTCTTGCCGAGCAGGACCGCGCTCTCGAGTGCGTCGATGTTCGGCGGCGGCGCGTACTCGGCGATGATCGTCGGTCGACCCGGCGCGTCGCGGAGGTGTCGGCGCCGCACCGCGATCGCCCATCCCAGCGCACCGAGGCCCAGCGCGCCGAACGCCGCCTGCAACCACCCGAGCGGCGAGGCGACGTAGCTGCCGTCGAACGGCGTGAAGGTGTCGGGAGCGAAACCGACGGCGATCGTCATCGTCTCGTAGGGCGCCAGATCCCGCGCGGAGGCCTCGATGAGCACCGCGCCGAGCTGTCCCGGCTGCACCGAGATGTCGCACGTCTGCGTCGACCCCTGGGTGCCGACGTAGCAGGCCTGATCACCGGTGAGCGAATCGGCGAGTTCCGCGGGCACCCGCAGGGTCGCGGAGACCTCGCCGAACGGCTGCGCCCAGTCGACGCCGTTGACGTCCCAGTAGAACTCCTGCACGCCGGTGTCGTCGAAGAAGCGCACCACGTTGTCGAGCGTGTAGGTGAACACGTACGACTGCTCGCCGCGCACGTAGTCGTCGGCGCGAGACGTCATCGCGTAGGCGCCGTCGTCGCTGTCGGTCTCGCTCTCGCGGGGGTTCCCGTCGGCATCCGTGATCGAGATCAACCGCGGATTCAGCGGCGCGCCGAGGTAGGAGTCCGGAACGATCCGCCGCATGCCGCGGTTCTGGTCGTACTCGGGGAAGCGGGCGACGAAGGTCTCCGCCACGGTCAGGGCGCTCGCGCCGTCCTCGCCGCGGCCGATGGAGTACTCGACATCCATGCTGTCGAACGTGAAGTCGTCGACATCCGTCGACACCGCGCTCACCGGTTCGGCGGATGCCGCGCCCGCAGCGATCATCCCCGTCGTCGCGGTGAGGGCCGCGACGATCGCGACCGCCCCCGCCGCTCGAGCACCGAAAAGTGACCGAAGTCTGCGCGTCGCCATGCGGCCAGCCTACGGCGAGGCCCTCTCGGCCGTACCCTGGTCTGCATGACTGATCGCCGCCTCGCCATCGACGCCTGGGAAAGCCTCTTCCGGGCGCAGCACGAGGTGTTCCACGAGATCAGCAGCGACTTCGACGACGAGCTCGGCCAGGCCGAGTACGACGTGCTCCTCACCGTCACCCGCGGGCCGGAGATGACCGCCCGCCTCCGCGATGTGACGGCCAACATGCTCATCAGCCAGCCGAGCGTCTCGCGGCTCGTCGACCGTATGGTCTCGCGCGGACTGCTGACGAAGTGCGCCGATCCCGATGACCGACGCGGTTCGCTCGTCACCGCGACGGATGCCGGAGCCGCCGTCTTCCGCCGCGTCGCGTCGGCGCACGGCAAGGCGATCGCGGAACGGATGTCCCCTCTCGACGACGCCGAGCTCGCACAGCTACGCGATCTGACGGCGAAGCTCCGTCGCCGACCCGCGTCGGACTGACGACCCGAACGCCGAAGGAGCCCGCCCGCGGGGTGCGGACGGGCTCCTCTCACGGAGTCGACGAAACGATCACTGCTCGACGGGCTGCGGGCCGTCGGCGCTCTCGTGCGCCTGGATGACGGGATTCGTGCCGTCGGCCATCACCTCGATCTTGCGGGGCTTGGCCTTCTCGCTGACGGGGATCGTGACGCTCAGGACGCCGTTGCTGTAGTTCGCCGAGATGCGCTCGGTGTCGATGCCCTGGCCGAGGTTCAGCTGACGCAGGAAGCTCGCTGCCTCGCGCTCGCGCGTGATCCACTTCACGCCGTCGCCGGACGGAAGCGTGCGCTCGGCGCGGATCGTGAGCAGCTGGCCGTCGACGTCGACGTCGACCGAACCGGGGTCGATGCCGGGGAGGTCGGCGGTCAGGACGTAGTGGTCGCCGTCGCGGTAGAGGTCCATCGGCATGCGGCGCGGGCCGCGGCGCGTGTCGAAGAGGCTCGTGGCGAGGCGGTCGAGGTCACGGAAGGGGTCGTACGTGGCCATGGTGTTCTCCTCTCGAGTGGTTCTGGAGTTGAGTCCACTCGACTCAACTACGACGAGATTAGCACTCTCGGGTGCCGAGTGCCAGATTCACCCTCACCCACCCGTGTTCGCCCTCGGCGAACACGTCGCGGGGACGCGCGTTCGAGTGGCGCGTGTCGCCCCCTCGCGCCGGGCGAAGGGGCCACGACTGCCACTCGAGGGGCGGGATGACGGCCGCGCGCCCCTCCTCCCCAGGGAGCAGCGGGGCGCCGAGCGGAGCGTGCCGTCCACGAGTGACGCGGCGTCGACCCGCGGGGGCGGGAGCGCGCGGAAGGGTGAGGCGATGCCCGTCGCACCACGCCCCCTCCCCGGCGGTCTCGGCCCTGCCTTCTCCTGTGGAGACGCCCGCGCCGCCGGCGTCTCGCCGAAGCGGCTTCGGGCGAAGGATCTCGCCGCGCCGTTCCGCGGCGTGCGCACCGTCCCGGATGCCGAGCCCCCGGCATCCGGAATCGACCCGCTCGCGCGGCAGCGCGAGGTCCGCGAGCGCACCCGTCGCCTCGCGAGCGCGTACGCCGAGATCATGCCGGCGCACGCGGTGTTCGCGGGGCGGACCGCGGCCGTCCTGCTCGGGGCTCCCCTCGATCCCGGTCCCGACCTCGTCGTCGCCGTCCCCGATCCGATGCGGGCACCGCGCCGGATCGGCATCCGCGGCGTGAAGTCCCGTCCGGAATACCTCCGCGCCACCGTCGTCGACGGCCTGCGCGCCACCGACCCGGCCTCGACGTGGTCGATGCTCGGCGCCGAACTCGACGTCCGGGAGCTCGTCATCCTCGGCGATGCCTTCGTGCGCGTCCCGCGCGACTCAGTCGGATCACAAATGCCGCACGCGCGCCTCGCGACGATCGACGACCTCCGCGCCTCCCTCACTGCCGGCCGCCGCATCGGCGCGCGAAAGCTCCGCACGGCGCTCGAACTCATCCGCGAGGGCAGCGCCTCACCGCTCGAGACCGACTACCGCCTCGATGCTGCTGCGGCGGGCCTTCCTGATGCCGATCTCGACATCGAGGTTTGCGATCGTCAGGGACGCCTCGTCGGAATCAGCGAGTTCGTCTACCCCACCTACCGCACGATCGTCGAGATCGAGGGAGACCATCACCGCGTGGACCGCGCGCAGTGGGACCGCGACATCGAGAAGTACGCGGCGTACTCCGCGTTGGGCTGGGAGGTGGTCCGCCTCACCGCGCGGCACGTCCGCCACCGGCGCACTGCGGTTGCGATCGTCGACGATGTGCTCCGACGCCGAGGGTGGGATGGCACGCGCCCGCGATGACGTACGTTCAAGTGGCAGTTCTCGCCGCCTCGCGAACGGGGAGGGGGCGACGACTGCCACATGAACGCGCACGCCGAACTCCGGCGCCCGCGCGTCAGCACTCGATGACGTTGACGGCGAGACCGCCCTCGCTCGTCTCCTTGTACTTCGTCGACATGTCGATACCGGTCTGACGCATGGTCTCCACGACCGCGTCCAGTGAGACGTAGTGACTCCCGTCGCCGCGGAGTGCCAGCCGCGCGGCGGTCACCGCGGTCGAGGCCGCGATGGCGTTCCGCTCGATGCACGGGATCTGCACCAGCCCGCCGACCGGATCGCACGTGAGCCCGAGGTGGTGCTCCATGGCGATCTCGGCCGCATTCTCGATCTGGCGGTTCGTCCCGCCCATGACCGCCGTCAGCCCGCCTGCCGCCATCGCGCACGCCGACCCGACCTCGGCCTGGCACCCGCCCTCGGCGCCCGAGATGGACGCGTTCGCCTTGAAGAGCGATCCGAGCGCCGTCGCAGTCAGCAGGAACCGACGGATGCCGCGCCGCCGGTTCGCGTCGGCCACGGCGTCCTCGTCCGCAAGCTCTCCCTCCCCCGGCCTGCCACCGCCGTGCGCACCGAACCCGAGGAGCGCGCTGCCGACGAGCTCGCCGTAGGGCGTCACCGCGTTCCCCGCCCCGAGCCCCGAGTCGGCGAGGAAGCGCCACCAGTACATCGCCACCGCGGGAAGGATCCCGGCGGCCCCGTTGGTCGGCGCCGTCACGACCCGCCCACCGGCCGCGTTCTCCTCGTTCACGGCGAGCGCGAACGCACCGAGCCACTCCCCCGGCAGCTCACGGTGTCCGCCGGCTTCGGCATCCTCCAGCTGCGCGCGGATCGCCGCCGCCCGCCGGCGGACCCGGAGCATCCCCGGGAGCACCCCGTCGGCGCGGAGCCCCGCCTCGACGCACGACGACATCGCCGCCCAGATCGCGTCGAGGCCTTCAGCGAGCTCCTCCTCGCCGCGCAGTGCCTGCTCGTTGAGCCGTGCCGCCTCCGCGATGCTGATCCCGCGCTCGTCGCAGACCGCCAGCAGCTCCTCGGCGCTGGCGAAGTCGAGGGGGAACTCCGCCGCGCGCACCGCGGGCGGCTCCCCGTCGCGGCGGATGAACCCGCCCCCGACGGAGTAGTACGTCTCATCGCCGACGACCGCGCCGCCGGCATCCGTAGCCCGCAGCGTCATGGCGTTGGGGTGCCCCGGCAGCCGGGTGCGCGGCGAGAGGACGACGTCCGCCTTCGAGAAGCGGATGCCGCGCCGCCCGCCGAGCGACAGCTCCGCGTCGTCCGGCCACGTGGTCCACGCTCCGCGCACGAGCGCGGGATCGACGGTCTCGGGCACGTGCCCCTGCAAGCCCGCCACGACCGCGTCGGGGGTGCCGTGGCCGATGCCGGTCGCCCCGAGCGACCCGAAGAGCTCGCACGTGACGCGGTCGACGCGGTCGAGCACCCCCGCCTCATCGAGCCGGGAGACGAAGTCGGCGGCCGCCCGCAACGGACCGACCGTATGGGAGCTCGAGGGTCCTACACCGATGGAGAACAGCTCGAACGCCGAGATGTAGGCGCTCATCGCTCCAGGCTATGCGGCGTCCCGCGAATCCGCGCCCCCGAGCGGGCGGGACCCCGCACAGCCGTCCTCAGTCGGCGGCGAGCCAGACGGTGCTCTCCCCCGCGGCGCGGCGTCCCTCGGGCGCGACGGTGGCGAGCACGATGCGTCCGGCGTCGCCGAGGTCGTACGGCTCCAAGCCGAAGACCGTGACGATCTCCCATCCGCCCGGGCGCGCGACGCGCAGCACGTCGTCGCGACCGGTGTCGATCCAGGTCAGGTCCTCGGCATCCTGGAGCTCACGCCGCAGGCGCAGCGCCCGGCGGTAGAGGGCGAGGGTGGAGCCCTCGTCCTCAGCCTGGCGATCCGCCGCCACCTCGGCGAACCACGCCGGCTGCGGCAGGTGCGCTTGCCCGTCGCCGAATCCGTAGGACGACCCCTCGGCCGACCACGGCAGGGGGACGCGGCATCCGTCACGGCCGATCTCATCACCCTGGGTCCGGAAGAACGTGGGGTCCTGCCGGTCGGCTGCCGGGATGTCGCCGACCTCGTGGAGACCCAGCTCCTCGCCCTGGTACAGGTAGGCCGAACCGGGCAGCCCCAGCATGAATAGCGTCGCCGCCGTCGCACGCCGGAGGCCGCCGATCCGGTCGAGCTCGGCCTCATCGGCACCGCGCCGCAGCCACGCCGACCCGTGCTTCTCGGCGCCGCGCCCGCGGTGCTCCTCGCCGAGCGGCGGGAGCCCGTAGCGCGTGGCGTGGCGGACCACGTCGTGGTTCGACAGCACCCACGTGCTGGACGATCCGGAGGCCGCGGCGAGCTCGAGGTTGTGCGTGACGACGCGGCGGAACTCGCCCGCGTCGAAGTCGGCCTGCAGCAGTTGGAAGTTGAACGCCTGGCCGAGGCTCTGCGGGTTGGCGTAGCGCGGCACGCGCGCGGCATCCACCCACGCCTCGGCGACGGCGGTGCGCGGCGGGTCGTACTCGTTGAAGACCGCGCGCCACTCGGCGTAGATCTCCTGCACGTCGTCGCGGTCGATGAGGGGGTGGTGCCCGTCGAAGGGCAGCACCTCCAGCTCGGCGCGCGTGGGGAGCGGCTCGCTGAGGTCCTTCGTCAGCATGTGCGCGACATCCACGCGGAAGCCGTCGACGCCTCGATCCGACCAGAACCGCAGGGTGCGCAGGAAGTCCTCGCGCACCTCGGGGTGGTCCCAGTTGAAGTCGGGCTGCTCGGGCGCGAAGTTGTGGAAGTACCACTGGCCGTCGGCGACGCGGTGCCACGCCGGTCCACCGAACACCGACTCCCAGTCGGTCGGCGGCTCCGCACCGTCCGGCCCCTGTCCTTCGCGGAAGATGTACCGCTCGCGGGCCGCCGACCCGCGCCCGGCGGCGAGCGCCTCCTGGAACCACACGTGCTGGTCGGAGCTGTGGTTCGGCACGATGTCGACGATGACCCGGATGCCGCGGGCGTGGAGCGCGTCGACCAGGGCATCGAAGTCCTCGAGGGTGCCCAGGCGCGGGTCCACGTCGCGGTAGTCGGCGACGTCGTACCCGCCGTCGGCGAGTGCTGAGGGGTAGAACGGGCTCAGCCACACCGCATCGATGCCAAGCTCGGCCAGGTGGTCAGCGCGGGAGATCAGTCCCGGCAGGTCGCCGATGCCGTCGCCGTCCGCGTCGGCGAAGCTGCGCGGGTAGACCTGGTAGACCACGGCCTGGCGCCACCAGGTCTCGGTCTCGTCGGCGGCGGTGCGGGGGTGCGCGGGGGCGAGCGTGTTCACGAGGGGAGAATGCCTTTCTTTCGAGCGAGGGGTGTGGACGGTTTGGACGGAGAGTGCGGGGCGGGCCGGTCAGCCCTTGACCGCCCCCTGGGTGACGCCCTCCATCACCCAGCGCTGGGTGAAGAGGTAGACGATGATCGCGGGCGCCATCGCCATCAGGTACGAGGCGAACGAGACGTTGTAGTTGTTGCTGAACGTGTTGATGCGGATACTATATTTTTTGTCCGAATCAATGTGGCGTGGACAATAATGCAGGAGAAGGACGGGGAGGTCAAGGGCATGTCCGACATCGATGCGACAGGGGTCCCGCGCGCGGCTCGCGCCTCCGTCGAGACCGTCCTCGCCGCCGTGTGGGACGACGAGACCTTCACCAGCAACGACGTGATGCCCCGGGTCGGGCTCACCCGCTCGACGACGATCGAGGCCATCGACGAACTCATCCGCTACGGCGTGGTCGAAGAGCTCCCCAACGCCCGCGTCGGCGGCGACTACCGGAAGGGACGCCCGGCGCGTCGGTTCGCGTTCCGACCGGACGCGGCATCCGTCGTCGGCGTGGATGCCGGCAGGACGCACGTCATCGCCACCGTGGCGGATCTGCGCGGGCGCCCGCTCACGCGCGTGTCACGGGAGCTCACCACCGATCTCGACGATCCCGTCCGGCGACAGGAGGTCGTGGCCGCCGTGATCGACGCGGCTCTGGCCGACGCCGGGATCGCCCGCGAGCACGTCGTGGCGGTGTGCGTGGGCGTGCCCGCACCGGTCGACGGGGCCGGACGTTCGCCCGCGCGGCACAACGACTTCTGGTATCGGATGAATCCCGATCTCGCGGACACCGCGGCGCCCTGGGCACCGCTCGTACGCGTGGAGAACGACGCCTCCCTCGCCGCCGTCGCCGAGAGCGTCCACGGCGCGGCGATCGGATGCCGGAACTTCGTCGCAATCCTCGCCGGCGACCGCCTCGGATCCGGCGTCGTGATCGACGGCCACCTCCTCCGCGGCGCCCACGGCGGCGCGGGCGAACTCATCCCCTTCGATCACGTCAGGGGCGTCGGCAGCGTCGACGGGATCGGCGTCCACGTGGCCACGTGGGCCCGCCAGGCCGCGGAGCAGGGGCGCATCGGTTCCCGCAGCCGCCTCGCCGGACTGTCCCCGTCAGAGCTCACCGCACCCGCCGTCTTCGCCGCCGCGCGGGAGGGCGACCCGGACGCCGTCGACATCATCGTGCGCTCCGCGCGGGTCATCACGCGGATCGCGTCCGTGTTCGGCGGCTTCTTCGATCCCGAGCGCATCATCTTCTGCGGCGCCGTCGCGGAGAGCATCGAGTCCGCACTCGTGCCCGCGCGGACCATGATCCAGAACGAGATGCACCTCCCCGCGCCGGACCTCGTCGCCTCCCCGCTCGGCGCGGACGTGGTGGCCGCCGGCGCGGTCGCCGCGGCCACGGAGTCCGCCCGCACCCACCTGCTCGCCTTCGCCTCCACCCCCCTGACCGCACCGTCGCGCTAGCATCGCGGCGACAGGAGAACCATGACACACCTCGCCACCGACGTCGACGTCGACCGCACCGCCGCCCTCGCCGCGGCGGAAGACCTCGCCGGCACTCTGGATCCCGCGTTCCGTCGACGCTTCGACGCGCACTTCCCGACCCTGCACGGACTCTTCCGCCGCCTGTACGGCGAGCGCCCCGACGCGCAGGAGCAGCTGAGCGCCGTGGTCGCAGAGGCGGCCGCCTCCTGGGGCGCACGCCCACTCGAGCTCAAGGCGCTGGACGAGCGACGCGAAGAGGATCCGGAGTGGTTCCAGTCCGAACGCATGCTCGGCGGCGTCTGCTACGTCGACCGGTACGCGGGCTCGCTCGCCGGCATCCGCGAGAAGATCCCCTACTTCCAGGAGCTGGGACTGACCTACCTGCACCTGATGCCGCTCTTCGACAGCCCCGAGGGCAACAGCGACGGCGGCTACGCGGTGTCGAGCTACCGGCGCGTGAACCCGGCCCTCGGCACGATGGCCGAGCTCACCGAGCTCGCCGCCGAACTGCGGCTCGCCGGGATCTCGCTCGTGGTGGACTTCATCTTCAACCACACCTCGAACGAGCACGAGTGGGCGCGGAAGGCGATCGCCGGCGAGCCCGGGTACGAGGACTTCTACCTGATCTTCCCCGACCGGGAGATGCCGGATGCGTACGAGCAGACCGTCCGCGAGATCTTCCCCGATGATCACCCCGGCGCCTTCGTGCAGCTGGAGGACGGAAGGTGGATCTGGGCGACGTTCTATCACTTCCAGTGGGATCTGAACTACGCCAATCCCGCCGTCTTCCGCGCTATGGCGGGCGAGATGCTCTTCCTCGCCAACCGCGGCGTCGAGATCCTGCGGATGGACGCCGTCGCCTTCATCTGGAAGCAACTCGGCACCACGTGCGAGTCGCTCCCCGAGGCGCACCTGCTCCTCCAGGCATTCAACGAGGTGCTTCGGATGGCGGCTCCGAGCCTGCTGTTCAAGTCCGAGGCGATCGTCCACCCGGACGAGGTGATCCAGTACATCTCCCCCGGCGAATGCCAGATCTCGTACAACCCGTTGCAGATGGCGCTCACGTGGGAGGCTCTGGCGACCCGGGATGCCCGCCTTCTACAGCAGGCGCTGGAACGGCGCCACGCCCTGCCCGACGGCACCGCGTGGGTCAACTACGTCCGCAGTCACGACGACATCGGCTGGACCTTCGCCGACGAGGATGCCGCGGAGCTGGGGATCGACGGGTTCGATCATCGGCGCTTCCTCAACGACTTCTACGTCGGCCGCTTCCCGGGCTCGTTCGCCCGGGGCGTGCCGTTTCAGGAGAACCCCAAGACCGGCGACGCGCGCGTGACCGGCACGACCGCATCCCTCGCCGGGATCGAGGCCGGGGACGCCGGTGGGGTCGACCGCGTCATCCTCGCGCACGCGATCGCGATGTCGACGGGCGGGATCCCGCTGCTGTACCTCGGCGACGAGGTCGCCCAACTGAACGACTACGGATTCCGCGACGACCCCGCGACGGCCGACGACAGCCGCTGGGTGAATCGGCCCGCGTATCCGACCGAACGCTACGCGGAGAGCGAGGATCCGACGACGATCGCGGGCAAGGTCTTCGCGCGGATGTCCGAGCTGGTGCGGGTGCGCGCGGCCACGCCGGAGCTGGCCGGAAACGCCCTGGTGGGCTTCGACGCGCATCTGCCCTCGGTGCTGGGATTCCAGCGCAGCGGTGAGGAGGAGGGGGCATCGGTCGTCCTGGTGCTCGCCAATGTCGGCGACGACCTCGTCCTCGTCGACCCGCTGACGTTGAGCGGCTTCCTCGCGGAGGCGTGGGACCTGATCGGTCTGGAGATGCGCGACCTCACCCAGGGGCTCGCCCTTCCGCCGCACGGCTTCGTGTGGCTGCGGGTGATCCCCGCCCACGCCTGAGCGGGACGGGGATCACCGGCTGCGAGCAGCCGTGAGGGTCAGACCGCGACGGTCTTCTTACGGCGTGACGTGCGGTTCTCCTCGTCTTCCACCTCCAGGGCGGTGAAGGCGTCGATGCCGGCCTCGGCGGCAGCGGCATCCGTCGCTTCCGGACGACGCGGCCACCAGAACTTGTCGCCCGTCCGGAATGCCAGCGCCGGCACGATCACCGTCCGCACGAGGAGGGTGTCGATGAGCACGCCGATACAGACGATGATGCCGATCTGGGTGAGGGTGATCAGCGGCAGCACGCCGAGCACGGCGAAGACCGCCGCGAGCAGGATGCCGGCGCTCGTGATCACCGCACCGGTGGCGGCGAGCGCTCGGATCATGCCCTGGGTCGTCCCCCGCGTGCGCGCCTCCTCCTGAGCGCGCGTGACGAGGAAGATGCTGTAGTCCACCCCGAGCGCCACGAGGAACAGGAAGCTGAACAGCAGCACGTTGGTGTCGATCGCGGGGAAGCCGAACAGCGGCGTCTGGAACAGCCACCAGCTGGCACCGACGGCCGAGAAGAAGCTCGCCACCACGGCCAGCAGCAGGAGGATCGGCGCGACGAACCCGCGGAGCAGGATCACCAGCACGATGAACACCAGCACCAGGATCAGCGGAATCACCAGCGCCTGGTCGCGGGCCTGGGCGTCGGCGACGTCGAGGGCGCGGGCGTCGAGACCGCCGACGAGGCCCTCGCCTGAGCCGACGTCGTCCAGCGCCGCCCGCATCCGCTCCACGGTCGCCAGCGCCTCCTCGGTCTCCGCCGAAGACGACAGGGTCACGTCGATGCGCGCGATGTCGTCGTTCTGCTCGCCGACCGTGGCACTGTCGACTCCGTCGATGTCGGCGAGCGCCGCGGCGGCCTCGTCGGCCTCGTCGACGGGCACCACCACCACCGAGGGCGACGTGGACCCGGCCGAGAACGCCTCGGCGAGCACCTCCTGACCGACGACGGCCTCGGGCTTCTGGAGGAACCGGTCGTTCTGCGACAGGCCGGTCTGCACGAAGAAGACACCGCTGGCGAGGATGCCGAGCAGGACGAACCCGCTCGTGGCCACGACGACGGGGCGACGGGCGACCGCGCGGCCGAGCTTGCCCCACGGGCTGCGTGACAGCGCGTCGGCCGAACCGAAGCGCGGGATGTAGGGCCAGAAGATCCAGCGCCCGAAGAGGACGAGCGCGGCCGGCAGAACGAAGAGCGCGAAGATCATCGCGACCACGATCCCGACGGCGCACGCGAGACCCAGCGCCCGGTTGCCCGACAGCTCACCGAACAGGAGGGTCGCAAGGGCCAGTGCCACCGTCGAGCCGCTCGCGATGATCGCGGGACCGGCACCGCGGAGCGCCCTGCGCATCGCGGCGCGCCGGTCGGCGTAGCTGCGCAGCTCGTCGCGGTATCGGGCGATGAGCAGCAGGGCGTAGTTCGTGCCCGCGCCGAAGACGAGCACCGACAGGATCCCGGTGGTGGAGGCGTCCAGCTGGATTCCGACCGCGGACGCCACCCGGGCGGCGACGATGCCCGCCAGGACGTCCGAGACACCCACGACGATCAGCGGGACGATCCACAGGGTGGGGCTCCGGTAGGTCACGAGCAGGAGGATCGCCACGACGATGACGGTCGTGAGGATCAGGGTGAAGTCGGCGCCTTCGAAGACCGCGGCGATGTCGACCTCGAAGCCCTCGGCGCCGGTGAAGTACACCGTGACCCCGTCGAGGTCCGTCGCGGCCGCGGCCCGGATCTCGGCGGCCCGCTCGGACTGCTCGCCGACGGTCGGGAGGGGCTCCAGCGGCACCACGACGAGGGCGACCGTGCCGTCATCGGACACCTGCGCCGGCGGGACGAACCCCTCCGGGGTGAACTCCGCCAGCTCTCCCATCGCGTTCTGGGTGATCTGGCCGAGCTGCTCCTCCGTCAGCTCCTCCCCGCCGCCGGAGAAGACCAGGAGCGCCGAGGTGGTGTCGGCGCTCGGCAGCTCCTCCAGGAGCGCGTCGACCTGACGGGACTCGGCTGTGTCGGGCAGACCGACCGGCGGCGCGGTGTCGCCGTCCGAGCCGGAGCCCAGGGCGAAGATCCCCCCGGCCGCGGCGACGGCGAGGATCAGGACGATCCACGATGTTCGGGCGGAGGTGATGAAGCGGAGCAGAGCGGCCATGACGACTCCTCGGGAGGGAATGAAGGGGGGTGCGGGTGCGGGCGTCGAGCTGATCAGATCACAAAGTAGTTAGATTGCCTAGATACTAGCCGAGCGATCATACGTGCGGGTACGATTTCCGCATGGATGCCCCCCTTCCCCCCGCGGGCGCAGCCGCGGGCATGATGCCGCGGCGTCCGACCGTCCTTCTGCGCGAACTGATCCAGACCTCGGCCGACTTCGAGGCCGCCTTCGGCGAAGAGCTCTCCGTCAACGCCACCGACCTCGACGCGATGGAGCACCTCCTGCAGGAGGGACCGCTCGGCCCGAGCGAGCTCGCCCGCCGGCTCGGGATCACCACCGCGGCGATGACCACCGCGGTCGATCGCCTGGTCGACCTCGGACACGTCACCCGGGAGCCTCACCCGTCGGATCGCCGCGCCGTGCGCGTGGTCCCGACGGACTCGTCCCGAGCCAAAGCGATGTCGATCCTCATGCCGATGGTGCGCGGGCTGGATGCCGAGCTCGACCACTTCGACGAGGACGAGCAGCGGATCATCACCGAGTACCTCGAGCGGATCCTCACCGCGTATCGGGCGCACACCCCTGAGCCTTCGCGGGCACGCCGCGTCCGCTGACTGGAAGAGCCGGGCGGGAAAGAAAGAAGCCCCGCCGGCGAACCGGCGGGGCTTTCTCACTGTCTCAACACAGTGTGCGCCCGAAGGGACTCGAACCCCTAACCTTCTGATCCGTAGTCAGATGCTCTATCCATTGAGCTACGGGCGCCCGGCCCGCGATCTCCCGCGGGCCAGCGACCAGAATACATGACCCCCGCCGCCCTCGCGAATCGACGCCGTTCAGTCGGGCGCGTCGCCGGCGGCCTCCGCCGCGGCTGCCGTGACGTGTCGGCGATGAGCGGCGAGTCGGGGCAGATCCACGAGGCGGAGGGACTGCATCCGCGCCGCGCGCATGCGCTCGTAGTCGGGGTCGAGGTCCGGTCGCATGCCCTCGACGGTGAGCCGTCGCTGCAGGTTCGCTTCGACGTCTCCCCAGGCCGCATCCCGCGCATGCTCGACGAGCTCGCGGACGGCCTCCGGGTCCTCAGCGCGGCGCCGGAGCTCCTTGGCGACACCGACGTACTGCCGTCGGCGCTTCCGCAGATTGCGGGTGTCGCGGTCGCGGTAGTCGTGCGTGCCGTCCGGATCGCTGAACCGACCCCACGCCTTCTTCGCCTGACGCCGCGCGAGGTCACCCGCCTGCTGCTGCTCGTCGGCGAGGGCGATCAGCGTGTCGTGGGCGAACGGCGCGAAGGCGGCCGGATCGAACGGCGCACCGTGCGCGATCGTCTCGACGAGGATGTGGTTGCGCACCGTCAGCCGGGCGGCGGCCGTCGCGATGGCGACGCCTTCCGCGATCGCGTCCGCTGTCTTGCCCATGCGACCTCGCGCCTCCTCCGTCTAGAGAAGGCTATCCGAGAGCCGGGCTCGACGGCCGCGCGCTCAGACTGTGCGTATCAAGCCGCCGACATCCGTGCAACCCCCCGGAATCGACCACCTCCGCGGCTAGCGTCGAAGACACAATCCTTCGAGAGGAGCGGTTCATGGGATTCATGGAAGACGCCAAGAAGACGGCCGAGGCCGTCGGTGAGAAGATCTCGGACGACTGGGACAAGACCACGGACCGACTCAGCGACAAGGCCGACGAGATGAAGGCCGACGCCGAAGTGAGGAAGGCTGAAGCGGAGGTCGACAAGGCTGAAGCAGAACGGGACTCGGTGCACACGCGCAACGAGATCCGGGAAGAACTCCGCGACTGACACGCGGACCTGTCGCGGCGACCCCGCGACGACTCAATCGGGGGGCCTCGGAGAATACTCCGGGGCCTTCTATGTTTCTCCCATCCGATCCCCCGACGGCTCCGAACAGAGAAGGAGCGCGCCCTCTCCCTCCCCGCCTGGGGCGAGGTGGAGGGACGGTGCTCAGCCGCCTGGGGTGCGGCCACGCTCGGGCTCGCCCATCGGCGGAGGAGGCGGGGACGGCGGGACATCGTCTGGGGAGGATGTCCCGCCGACCTTCCACCGCGGGGCGGGCCCGAGTCGTCTTCGGACCGCGGCCGGGGCCTCAGGCGATGGCGGCGATGGTCCAGGATGCCGAGACCTCGGCACCGGGCTCGATGACGATGAGGCCGGCGTCGAAGTCGTAGCGATCGGCGTTGAAGGCGTCGGGTGCACACGTCATCGGTTCGACCGCGAGACCGAGCCGCGAGTCCTCCGGACGCGGCTTGTCGGCCGTGTGGATCTGCACCCATGGGCACGCGGCGTCCCAGCTCATCTGCACACCGTGTCCGGCGGCATCCGTGAGCCGCACGGCGGCGATCCCGTCGTCGTCACGCGTCAGAGCGGTGTAGGCGTGGTCGATCTCGACCGTGCCGATCGTGCGCTTGCGGCGGAAGTCGAACCGGTCGGCATCGACGTCGACGCTCTCGAGCGATGTCGGGATGAGACGGTCCTCGGTGACGGCGAGCACCTGAGCGGCCGGGAGCTCGAGGGTCCAGTCATCGACCGTCCCCGCGCCCGCCACCAGGTACGGGTGAGGTCCGGTCCCCCACGGGGCGGCCTCATCGCCGTCGTTGCGCGCCGTGACCGTCTGGGTGAGGCCGTCGGGCCCGAGCACGAACGTCGTCGTGACGACGATCCGCCACGGGTAGCCCGTCTGGGCCGGGATCACCTGGGCCAGAGTGACGTGGTCGGATCCCTTGTCGATGGCTTCGTAGTCGAGCCACGCGGCGAGGCCGTGCAGGGCGTGTCCGCGAGCCGGCTCGGTGAGGGCGAGACGACGCTCCTCCCCGCCGAAGGTGTACGTTCCGTCGACGACGCGGTTGGGCCAGGGTGCCAGCGTCGCACCCCGGTAGGACGGGCGCACCTCGTCCGCGTCGAAGGGCACGACCAGGTCGCGCCCGGCGAGGGTCAGCGAGCGCAGGGTCGCCCCGACGCTGGAGATGATCGCCTCGTAGTCGCCGGAGCGGAGGGAGTGCTGGATGCCGGACAGGGGCGTACGGGCCATGAGTGGGTGATCCTCGGGTCGGGTGAAGGGGGATGTATCTGACGTTTCAGTATCGCGGCAGACGGTGGGGGCCGACGGATGCACCGCCGACCCCCACCGTCTCCGTGTTCAGTTGCAGCTGCGCGCTGCCAGCGACACCTCCGTCTGGACGGAGCGTCCGTCGGCGGTCGAGGCGGAGACCTCGATCACGCCGGCGGTGTAGGCCGCCGTGCGGGTGGTGAAGGTGTGCGTCGCCTTCTTACCGGGGGCCAACACGAAGGTCTTCGACCCGTAGCGGCTCTGGATGACCACCGTCGCCGCGGCATCCGCGTCGTTGGCGATCGTCACCGACTCCAGCACCTTGCCCGCGAGGCAGCGCGTGATCGCCGTCGCGGTGACGGCGAGACCGGCGATGTCGACCTCGTCCGAGACCGACGTCGCGACCAGGCCGTCGCGGTACCCGTCGTAGGTCGCCGTGACGGCGGTCACGCCGGCCGGTGCGGTCGCCGTCGCGGTTCCGTCGACGAGCGCGACGGTCTCCGACCACTCGCCACCGGCGAAGGTGACGGTGCCGACGACGTCGCCCTCGTCCTCCGCGGTGACGGACGCCGTGAGCTCACGGCCGTCGGCGTCGAGCGCCGTGGTCGAGGCGACCGCCTCGACGTCGCTCCAGCTGTTGACCGCGTCGAGGACCTGACCCGAGACGTTCACGAACGAGCCGTGACGCGGGCTGGCGGGGAGCCCGCCGCGCTGACGAACGACCCACGAGCTCCGCTGCGAGAGCCGGTCGGCCTGCGAGCTCGAGGCGATCTCGTCGCCCGTCGTCACGAACGCCCGGTAGCCGCCGTCGCCGTAGTTGTCCACGAGGAAGACGTAGCCGTCGCCGGTGTTGCTCGGGTCGCCCTCGTTGAGCTTGATCACCTGCGGGCCCTCGCCCGCCTGGTTCGTCTCCAGCGTGGTCATCCGCGTGTCGGTGAGCTGCCACGTCTGCGCGGGGTCGGCCGACCAGTTCGACCGGGTGGTCGGAGCGGTGAGGACCTGCGACTTCTCCAAGAAGATGTCCTTGCCCGCCTCCAGGCCGTCGGCTGCGCCACCCTCTTCGTTCTTGGTGAAGCGGTAGTAGAAGTCGTCGATCTTGATGACGGTGGAGTCGATGCGCGCGTATCCGGTGTCCTGCCAGCTCTGCGGCGGGTAGGTGAAGGTGCGGAAATCGCGCGTCAGCACGTAGAACATCCGGGCGTACAGGTTGTCGCTGTTGCTCTTGCTGGCGTCGGAGTACAGACGCGAGGCGAAGAACAGCACGTACGACTGCAGCTCGTCGTCCCAGTAGGCTTCCGGTGCCCACGTCATGCCCGCCGCGGGCTGGTTGACGGTGATACCGGAGTTCTCGTCGTTGGTGCGCTCCCAGTTGACCAGGTCGGTCGATTCCCAGATGTGCACCTTCAGGCTGCCGTCGGACTGCGCGGGACCCCAACCGGTGCCGCATCCGATGCAGAGGTCGGTGGCGATCATGTAGTACTTGTCGCCCTCGGCCGAGCGGAGGATGTACGGGTCGCGGAGACCGGTCGTGTCGGCGGTGTTCTCGACCGTGGGCTGCCCGCCGTTGACCGGCGCGAAGCTGAAGAAGTCGTTGCCGGAGGTGGCCGCCTGGTAGATCCGCTCGTCCGAGTCGGACTTGAAGTACGCCGCGACGTAGCCCTCGTCCGGGGCCGTCCGGGCCTTCTCGGCGACGTCCAGCGTGAACGTGCGCGTCGCCGTCTGACCGTTGAGGGTCGCCGTCGCGGTGAGCGTGACCTCGCGGTCGCCCTCACCGTAGGCCGGACGCGTGACCAGCCCGCCGCCCTCGAACGGGTCGGCCGCGCCCACGGCGGGCGCGACGTAGTCCGGGTCGGTGGCGGTGACCAGCTCGGGGTCGGACGACTCCCACGTGATGTCGGCGCCGTTGACGGAGCCCTTCACCGCGAGGGGCAGGTTCTCCGTGGTCCGCTCCTCCAGCACGATGGCGTCGAGGTCGGCGCCGACGGTCGGGGCGATGACGGTCGCGTCGAAGGTGAGGGTCGACCCGAGCGAGGTGGTCGCGGTGAGTGTGACCGGGGTGTTCTCGGTGATCGCACGCGACACGACGCCGGTGGTCGAGATCACGGCGGGGTTCGACGACGCCCAGGTGAGGTTCACTCCGTTCACGCTCGCGCCGAGCGTGAGGTTCGAGGTGACGCTGTCGAGCGACGGGTTGGCTCCCAGCATGCTCGCGAGCACCTCGCCGCGCAGGAGCGCCGCGGTCGCCGCGGTCTTCTCCTCGGTGTCGGGCATGCTCGCCGTCACCTCCTCGGGGGTCAGGGCGACATCCCAGAACTTCATGTCGGAGACGTCCGCGCGCAGCAGCGAGTCGCCCTGGTAGAGCGAGCGACCGATGTAGCCGAGCGTGTCACCGGCCGGGATGATCGAGCTCATCGCGCGGTTGTGCGTGAGCGTCGAGATCACCGCGCCGTCGCGGTAGAGGGTGAGCGTGTTGCCCGAACCGACCATCGTCAGCGTCGTGAAACCCGCGTTGAGGCCTCCTCCTGCGGGCATCCGGCTCTCGCCGTTGTTGCCGTCGGTCTTGACGCGGATCGCGGCCAGCACCTGGTTCGTGTAGCCGCCCTGGGCGGAGCGGGGGCTCAGGAAGATGTGGTTCCCGAGCTGCGTGGTGTTCCAGGGGCCGACGCCATCACCGATGACCCATCCGAAACTGTTCTGAGCGGTCTGCGCGGCCACGGTGAACTCCACCGTGAAGTTGTTGTCGGTCCCCGTCACGAGACCCTTGGGCAGTGCCGCGTATCCGTCCGCGCGGAAACGCAGGACGTCATCGCCTCCGGCATCCGCGAAGGATGCCGAGGTGAGTCCCGTCAGTGTCGCGTGACGGGCGTTGCCCGACACGTCGAGCAGCTGCGATCCGCTGTGCGACATGTCGTAGTGCGCCGTGGGCGCCGGCAACTCGGCGGCCGTCGCGACCGCCGGGGCCAGGCCCACGCCGGTCAGCGCCATGACGCCGGCCACGGTGCCGGCGAGTCCGCGCCGGAACGCGGAACGCCGACGCTGCGGCTGGATGGTGGATCGTCTCATCAGTGAGACCTTCCTCTCTTGTTCGGGTGGGGGGCCACGCTCGCAGGGCGAGCGCTCAGGGAGAGTTGCGGGTTCAGAGACCCTGGGCGAGGCGGTAGTAGGCCTGGTTCCAGCGCACTTCGTGCTGGAACCGACGCAGGGTGGTGTCCTCGTCGATGACGAGGAGTTCGGTACCGGCCATGTCGGCGAAGTCGCGGAAAACGTCGATCCCCACGGCGGTGGTCATCACCGTGTGGTGGGCGGCGCCGGCGGTCAGCCAGCACGCCGCGGAGGTGGCGAAGTCCGGCGCGGGACGCCAGACCGCACGACCGACGGGAAGGTTCGGAAGGTCGGGGGCGGTGATGTTCTCCACCACGTTCGCGACCAGGCGGAACCGGTCGCGCATGTCGCTCATCGCCACCACGAGCGCGGGCCCGGGGTCGGCGGTGAAGACCAGACGCACCGGGTCGTCCTTGCCGCCGATGCCGAGGGGGTGGATCTCCAGCCGCGCCTTCTGCGACGACAGCGACGGAGACACCTCGAGCATGTGCGCGCCGAGGATCTTCTCATCCCCGGGAACCAGGTCGTACGTGTAGTCCTCCATGAGGCTCGCCCCACCGGGAAGCCCGGCGCCCATGACGTTCGCGACCCGGACGAGGATCGCGGTCTTCCAGTCACCCTCCGCACCGAACCCGTATCCGTCTGCCATCAGACGCTGGACCGCAAGGCCCGGCAGCTGCGTCAACGCACCGAGGTCTTCGAACGACGTGGTGAAGGCCCCGAACCCGCCCTCTTCGAGGAACGACCGCAGACCCACCTCGATCGCGGCGCCGTCGCGGAGGGACTGGTGGCGCTCTCCGCCCACGCGCAGTTCGTCCGCGACGTCGTAGAGCTCTTCGTACTCCACGACGAGCGCGTCGATCTCGGACGCGGATGCCGCGGCCACCGCGTCGGCCAGCTCGTTCACACCCCACGTGTTGACCTGCACGCCCAAGCGCAGCTCGGCCTCGGTCTTGTCGCCCTCCGTGACAGCGACGTAGCGCATGTTGTCACCGAAACGGGCGAGCTTCAGCGTCCGCGCCGCGGTCCACCCCGCCGCCGCCCGCTGCCAGTCCTCGACCTGCTGACGAACCGCCGGGTTCGACACGTGCCCCACGACCGTCTTGCGCGTGATGCCCAGGCGCGTCTGGATGTACCCGAACTCGCGGTCGCCGTGCGCCGCCTGGTTCAGGTTCATGAAGTCGAAGTCGATCTCGTTCCACGGCAGCTCCACGTTCGCCTGCGTGTGCAGGTGCAGCAGAGGCTTCCGGAGGGCGTCCAGACCCGCGATCCACATCTTCGCCGGGCTGAACGTGTGCATCCACGCGATCACACCGATCACGTCGTCGCGTCCGTTGGCCTCCAGAGCGAGGCGACGGATGCTGTCGGCATCCTTCAGCACCGGCTTCCAGACCACCCGGACCGGCAACCCGGCGAGGCCCTCGGCCACGGCCTGCGACTGCTCCGCCACCTGCCGCAGCGTCTCCTCGCCGTAGAGGTTCTGGCTACCGGTGACGAACCACACCTCGTAGCCGTCGAGCGAGGTGGAAAGCGGAGAACGGGTCATGCGAGGAATCCTTCGAGATAGAGAGGGGAGAGGTCAGAGAGCTGCGACGGCTGCCGCTTCGACGGCCAGCCCCGCACCGTACCGGGTCAGGTACGCGGCGAAGCCGGGGACGTCCTCGGGATCAGGCTCGAGCGTGCGGAAGCTGGCGTCGGCGAACACGCGCTCGCGCAGGTAGGTGTCCAGGCTCATGTCCGCGGGCGCCGAGAGGTACGCGGCGAGGACCGCGATCCCCCATGCCCCGCCTTCGGAGGCGGTCTCGGCGACCACGACCGGCGCGTCGAGCGCCCCGGCCAGGAAGCGCTGTGCGACCCCGGCGGTGCGGAAGATGCCCCCGTGCGCGAACATGCGGTCCAGGGCCACGCCCTCGTTCTCGAGCACGCGCATCCCGAGCGCGAGGGTGCCGAAGGCACCGTAGAGCTGGGCGCGCATGAAGTTCGCGAGCGTGAAGCGGCTGTCGGGCGTGCGGACCACGAGCGGGCGCCCCTCGGAGAGCCCGGCGATCGGCTCGCCGGCGAGGTGGTTGTACGCCAGGATGCCTCCGGCATCCGGATCGCCGTCGAGGGCCTCGCGGAAGAGCACCTCGAACACCTCATCGGGGTCGAGGTCTCCCCCACCCACGGTCGCGAACCGGCCGAACAGGCCGACCCACGCGGCGAGCTCGCTCGCGCCGTTGTTGCAGTGCACCATCGCCACGGGGTCTCCGACGGGCGTGGTGACGACGTCGAGCTCGGCGTGCGCGGTCGCGAGCGGCTTCTCCAGGACGACCATCGCGAAGATGCTCGTGCCGGCGGAGACGTTCCCCGTGCGCGGCGCGACGGAGCACGTCGCGACCATTCCGGTGCCGGCATCGCCTTCCGGCGGGCAGAGCGGAATGCCCGGGCGGAGCGCTCCCGAGACATCGAGCAGGGCCGCCCCCTCGGGGGTGAGGGCACCGGCATCCCGCCCGGCGACGAGCACCTCGGGCAGCACATCGGCGATGCGGAGCCCGAAGGCGCGCTCCGAGACGAGCCGGTCGAACTTCTTCATCAGCCCGCGGTCGTAGTCCCGACGCGCCGGATCGATCGGGAACATGCCCGAGGCGTCGCCGATGCCGAGCGCCGAGCGCCCCGTGAGCTTCCAGTGGACGTACCCGGCGAGCGTCGTGATGAGGCGGACGTCCGGGACGTGGGGCTCCTCGTCGAGAACCGCCTGATAGAGGTGGGCGATCGACCACCGCAGCGGGATGTTCACTCCGAACAGCTCCGTCAGCACGGATGCCGCACGGTCGGTGTTGGTGTTGCGCCACGTACGGAACTCGGCCAGCAGATCTCCGCGCTCGTCGAGGGCGAGGTAACCGTGCATCATGGCCGAGACGCCGATGGCGGCGAGGTTCTCCAGCGGGACGCCGTGCCGTCGAGCGACGTCGGCGGTGAGGTCGGCGTAGGCGCCCTGGACGCCCGCCCAGACGTCGGCCAGGGTGTACGTCCACACCCGATCGACGAAGCGGTTCTCCCAGGCGTGGGATCCGACGGCGAGGACCGTGGACGGGTCGTCCGCGAGGACGAGGCAGGCCTTGATGCGCGTCGAACCGAGCTCGATGCCGAGCACCGCCCGCCCTTCGCGGATCGCCGCAGCGGCGTCGTGCACGCTCATCGGCGCTCGTCCCCCGCCTGCCCGTAGACGTTCTGGTAGCGGTTGTAGAGGCTGTCGATCGCCTCCTGCGGAATCGGGATGAGAGGTCCCGCCTCCCGCGCGTAATGCACGGTGCGTGCGACGTCCTCGACCATGACCGCCGCCTTCACGGCATCCTTCGCCGACACCCCGATCGTGAACGGACCGTGGTTCTGCATCAGCACCGCCCGCGAGCGGTGCCCCGACAGCGTCTCCACGATGCCGCGACCGATCGAGTCGTCGCCGATGATCGCGAACGGACCGATCGGGATAGGACCACCGAACTCATCCGCCATCGCCGTGATCACACACGGGATTTCCTCGCCCCGCGCCGCCCACGCCACCGCGAATGTGGAATGCGTGTGCACCACACCCCCGACATCCGGCATGTTCCGATACACGTACGCGTGCGCCGCGGTGTCGCTCGACGGGCTCCGCTCGCTCCCCGGCGCCCCCGGAACGACGTTGCCGTCCAGATCGCACAGGATCATGTTCTCCGGCGCGAGGTCATCGTACGAGACCCCGGACGGCTTGATCACGAACAGGTCCGCGCCCGGCACCCGACCGGAGACGTTCCCGCCGGTCCACACGATCAGGTTGTAGCGGACGAGCTCACCGTGCAACGCCGCGACGTCGGCGCGGACCGCATCGATCGAAGCCTGCACCTCGGGGGCGAATCGGGGGGCTTCCACAGCCATGGACGTCTCCTTCGGGGCCTCGGGGGTGGGGGCGGCGCTCATCGTCGACGACGAGCGGTGAGGACGCGCTGCAGGAGCACGAACACGAGCAGGATGCCGCCGGTGATGATCGTCAGGTACTCGGGCCGGATCGTGCCGTCCTTGGTGATGATCATCCAGAGCGACGCCAGCACGAGCGAACCCACGACCGAGCCGAGGACGTAGCCGGCACCGCCGGTGAGGAGCGTGCCGCCGATGACGACCGCCGCGATCGCGTCCAGCTCCCAGCCGATGCCGGTCACGTTCTGCGCCTTGCCGCCGACCTCGGCGGTGTAGACGACGGCAGCGAGCCCCGCGAGCGCACCGCTGAGCACGTAGATCCAGACCCGGGTCCGCGCGACGGGGAGCCCCATGAGCTGCGCCGACGACTCTGCGCCGCCG
Source organism: Microbacterium aurantiacum (assembly GCF_021654035.1). Taxonomy (GTDB): domain Bacteria; phylum Actinomycetota; class Actinomycetes; order Actinomycetales; family Microbacteriaceae; genus Microbacterium; species Microbacterium aurantiacum. The sequence continues at coordinate 594,678 of NZ_JAJPDW010000001.1, read as the reverse complement.
ATGCCGTAGACCGTGCGCCCCATCCGCGTGCGGTGCAGGAAGACGTAGGCGCCGATGATCACCAGGATCGCGATGAAGAACCCGGGGGTGAGCACGAGGTCGTTGACCTTCGGACCGTCGATGATCTTGAAGTCCGTCGCCAGCAGCAGGATGGGGGCGTTCTCGGGAGCCTGGACCGGAACCGTCGACAGAATCGAGGCGAGGCCGCGGGCGAGGAACATCATCGCCAGCGTCGCGATGAAGGGCTGCACGTTGAAGTACTGGATCAGGACACCCGAGACCAGGCCGAAGAGCGCACCGAATCCGATCATGAGGAGGATCGACAGCCAGCCGTTGACCCCGATGTTCATGAGCATGACGCCGGCGACCGAGGTGAAGGCCACCACCGCCCCGACGGAGAGGTCGATGCCTCCGGAGAGGATGACGATCGTCATCCCGACGGCGAGGATGATCGTCGGCGCGAAGCTGACGAGCAGGCTCGACATCGTTCCGGCGTGGAAGACGCGCCCGTAGGCGATCTCCGCGTACACCAGCATGGCGACCAGCAGGACGACGGCCGCGAGGGTCGGGATGATCGACTGGCTTCGACCCCAGACCCGCTGGAGGGCGGTCTGGGCGGCGCTCTCGGCGCCGAGGGCGGGGGACGTGACGGGCGCGCTCACGCGACGACCTCCTTACGGGAGCGACGGCGTCCGAGTTGGAGGACGTAGTTCCGCACGCGTTCGGATTGCAGCAGGACGAGGAGGACGATGACGATCGCCTTGAAGGCGGGCGTCGCCGCCGCCGAGACGCCCAGGAACAGCACGGTCTTGTTCAGCGTCGCGATGAGGAGCGCGCCGATGGTCGAGCCGAGGATCGAGAACTTTCCGCCCGCGAGGGAGGTGCCGCCGATCACGACCGCGAGGATCGCGTCGAGCTCCATCTGGTACCCGGTTCCCGACACGTCGACCGTCATGACCTCCGACACCGTGAACAGACCACCGGTGGCCGCGAGGACTGCGGAGAGGACGTAGACGGTGATGAGGATCGGGCGGGGACGGATGCCCGCGAGGCGGCTGGCCGCGGGGTTGACCCCGATCGACTCGATCATGAGTCCGAGAGCCGTCCGGCGCATGATGAGCGACACCACCACGACGATCGCGATCGCGAGGACGAAGCTCGTCGGGAGTCCCAGGATCTGTCCATTCGAGATCTCGCGGAAGGGCGCGTTCGTGGCGTTGGTGTTCTGACCGCCGGTGATCACACGGGCGATGCCGCGCGCGGCGAGCATCATCACGAGGGTGCTGATGAAGGGCTGGAGGCCCACGACCGCGACGAGCAGACCGTTGATCACACCGAGGAGGGCACCGATGAGGAGCGCCACGGCGATCGCGATGAACATCGCTCCGAACGGGCTCTGGCCGTCCACGGCGCGGAGCGTCTCCATCGCCGCCGCGCCGCCGACCGCCATGATCGAGCCGACCGAGAGGTCGATGCCCTTCGTGGCGATGACGAACGTCATGCCGAGGGCGATCATGATGATCGGCGCCGACACACGGAGGATGTCCAGGACGTTTCCGGCGAGGAGGCCGGTCGTGGAGTTGATGCCGATCGCGAGGTAGGTCGGGTCCTTGAGCGTGTTCAGCGTCAGGAGGAGCGCGATGCCCACCAGGCCCCAGAACCACGGGGTGCGGATGAGCGTCTTGACGATCGCCATGTCAGATCTCTCCTTCGGCGATCTTCTCGCCCTGCTCTTCTGATCGGTCCGCGCTGCCGTCGGCGGCGATGATCGACACGATGCTCTCCGCAGTCACGTCGGGGCCGTTGACGACCTCGCCGACCTTCTGGTGGTCCTTCAGGATCACGATCCGCTCGGACAGCCGCACGACCTCCTCCAGCTCGGACGAGATGAAGACGACGCTCATGCCACCTTCGGCGAGCTCCGCGACCGCTTCCTGGATGTCGGCCTTGGCGCCGACGTCGATGCCGCGGGTCGGCTCGTCGAGGAGGAGCAGGTCGGGCTCGGTGGCCAGCCAGCGGCCGAGGAGGACCTTCTGCTGGTTGCCGCCGGACAGGAGCCGGATCGGACGGTCCGGGTCGTTGGGGCGCACGCTGAAGCGCTCCATGTAGGTCTTCACGAGCTGGTCGACCTCGCGCGCGGGGACGCGGCGCAGCCATCCGCGCTTCGCCTGGACGGCGAGCATGATGTTCTCGCGGACGCTGAGGTCGCCGATGATGCCGTCGTCGCGGCGGTTCTCGGTCGAATACGCGATGTGCTGGGCGAGACCGTTGACCGGCGACGTGATGGACGCCTTCTTGCCCTTGACGCGGACGGCGCCGGAGTCGGCACGGTCGGCGCCGAAGATGAGGCGGGCGAGCTCGGTCCTGCCGGCGCCGAGGAGACCGGCGAACCCGACGACCTCGCCGCGGTGGATCTCGATGTCGGTCGGGGCCAGTGCGCCCTTGCGGCCGAGGTCCTCAGCGGCGTAAACCGGCGTCTCGGTGCGGTCGCGCACGTCGACCTGGCGGTTCGAGCCGAGCGCACGGAGCGTCTCGAAGTCCTTGCCGATCATCTTGGAGATGAGTGCGCTGCGATCGAGGTCCCGCTTGAGGTACTCCCCGACGAATTGACCGTTGCGCAGGACCGTGATGCGGTCGCTGATCGCGTAGACCTGGTCGAGGAAGTGCGAGACGAAGAGGATGGCGACACCCTGGTCGCGAAGACGTCGCATCACGGTGAAGAGGACCTCGACCTCGGCGGCGTCCAGGCTCGAGGTCGGCTCGTCGAGGATGAGGACCTTGGAGTCGGTGACCATCGCGCGGCTGATCGCGACGAGCTGCTGGAGCGCGATCGAGATGGACGAGAGGGGTGCGCGGGTGTCGAGGTGGCCGAGCCCCATGCGAGAGAGGGCGTCCTCGGCCTGCGCGTGGGTCTTCCGCCAGTTGATGCCGAGGGGGCCGCGGACCTCGTGCCCGAGCATCACGTTCTCACCGATGGTGAGGTTCGTGCAGAGGTTGACCTCCTGGTACACCGTGGAGATGCCGGCGGCCTGCGCGGACGCCGTTCCCGTAAGGTGGCGCTTCTCGCCGAAGACGAGGATGTCGCCCGAGTCGATCTGATAGACGCCGGTCAGCGCCTTGATCAGGGTCGACTTCCCCGCGCCGTTCTCACCCATGAGGGTGTGGACCTCGCCGGGGAGGAGCCGGAAGTCGACCTCGTCGAGTGCCTTGACGCCGGGGAACGTGATCGATGCGCCGCGGACTTCGACGATCGGGGGGGATTCGGTCATCTCTGACGAACTTCCTCGTGTAGTGCTGGTTTCGGGTGTGAGCCGACAGGAACGGGGATCGCCTTGTGCGGCGATCCCCGCTCCGTCAGGTGGTGGTGCTGGTCAGACGATCCGAGCTCAGAAGCCCTGGCCGTCGGCGAGCGCCGTCTCGCCGGCCTCCGGCGAGTCGAACGTCGCGCTGTCGACGATGATGACCGGCTCGACGGTCTCACCGGCGAGCGCCTTCTCGACGACGTCGACGGCGATGTCGCCGAAGAACGGGTTGTACTGAGCGACGAAGCTCAGCTGACCCGCGGCGAGCGCCTCGAGGGCACCGGTGGTGCCGTCGATCGTGGCGATCTTGACGTCCTCACCGGGGACGAGACCGGCAGCCTCGACGGCCTGGGCGGCGCCGATGCCCATCTCGTCGTTCTGGGCGAAGATGAACTGGATGTCGTTGTTGTTGGCGCGGAGAACCGTCTCGGTGACGGACTTGCCCTCGTCGGTCTTCCAGTTGGCGGTCTGCGCGCCGACCTTGGTGAAGCCCTCGGCACCCTCGACCTCGGAGTCGAAGCCCTCGTTGCGCTCGTTGACGACCGAGAGACCCGGGACGCCCTCGAGCACGTAGTAGTTCGCACCCTCCGGGAAGGTCTCCACGGCCCATGCGCCGACGGAGGCCGCGACCTGGAAGTTGTCGGGCGCGATACGGGTGACGTAGAGGTCCTCGCTGGCGTCGACACCGCGGTCGAGCAGGATGACGGGGATCTCGGCCTCCTGGGCGAGCTCGAGCGAGTCCTCCCAGCCGGACGCCTCGGTCGCGGTGAGGAGGATGACGTCGACCTCGTCGTTGACGAAGGTCGAGAACGCGTCGAGCTGCGACTTCTGGTCGCTCGGGCTGGCGGCCGGAGCGTACTTGAGCTCGTAGCCGGCCTCCTCCGTGAAGGCGTCCTTGACAGCCTGCTCGTTCGCGTTGCGCCAGCCGCCCTCGGGGCCGACCGCGACGAAGCCGACAGTGATGAGCTCGCCGTCGCCACCGGTGTCGCCACCGGCGCTGCCGCCGTTGTCGCCGCCCGATGCACAGCCGGCGAGGCCCAGTGCCAGCGCCCCAGCGCCGACGAAACCGATGACGCCGAGCAGGCGCTTCTTCTGTGACATGTGTCTCCTCCTTGAGATCGACGCTCCATCGTGGAGTCGGGTCGGATCACTCTGGTGCAGCTGCCTGTCGCAGCCGCGTGCATCAGTATTGTGCGCGCTAACAAGAATTGCAAGCAAGAGTTGCAAGTTTCCGTTACGGAGTCGTTACGCCCGCCCGGGGACGGCGATCAGGCGCGCGGCGGCGCGGTGGATTCGCGCACGATGAGCTCGGGCAGGATCATCGCGCTGTCCGCCGGCTCCTCGCCCGCGATGCGGCTGACAAGCAGCTCCAGGCCCAGGCGTCCGAGCTCGGCGAAGTCCTGTCGCACCGTCGTGAGCGGAGGCAGGAAGTGACGCGCGTCGGGCAGATCGTCGAAGCCGACGACGCTGATGTCCTCGGGAACGCGCAACCCGCGCTTCGTGAGTCCGTGGATGAGACCGAGGGCCATCTGGTCGTTCGATGCGAACACCGCGGTGACATCGTCGATGGCGGGCGCGTCGCGGCCGATCGCGAAGCCGGCATCCGAGGTCCAGTCGCCGACCAGCGCGTCGCGGATCGTGAGCCCCCGATCGGCGAGATCCTCCTCCCACGCCGTGTGACGGGCGCGGGCGTCGAGCCAGTCGAGCGGGCCCGAGATGTGCAGGATCTCGCGGTGTCCGAGATCGACGAGGTGCGCCACGGCCGCGTGCGCACCCGCGCGCTGGTCGACCGCGACGGTCATCATCTCCGGGTCGGGGTCTGCTTTGACCACGAGCACCGGCACACGGATGGGCTGCTCGCGCAGCGTGTCGAGCGACGAGGAGCGGGGGGCGATGACGCACAGGGCGTCGACGCCCTGCGACATCAGGTCGGCCACGCCGACATCCACCCCCAGATCGGGGTCGTCCGAGATCGAGAAGGCGCTCACCGAGTAGCCGCTGTCGCGCGCGGCGCGCTCGAGGGCGCGCAGCGTACTGTTCGGGCCGTACTCGACCGGTCCGTCGACCATCACCCCGATCCGCATGGCCTTACGCGTCGCGAGTGCCCGGGCGATCGAGCTCCGCGTGTAGTTCATCTCGTCGATCGCCTGCATCACCCGCTCGCGGGTCGAGTCCCGGATGTTGGGATGCCCGTTGAGCACCCGGGATACGGTCATGTGCGAGACTCCGGCGTGGGCGGCCACGTCGTAGATGCTCGGACGCTGCCACGCGCGATTCTGATCGCTCATCGGCGTCCCCCCTTTGTTCATTTCCAGCATGGGGCGCCGAGCGCTCAGTCGCTACCGGCGCGTGCCCCCCTGCGTCGCAGAGCGTACGCGATGACCCCGGCCCCGACCAATGCGACCGCGCCGATGATGAGCCAGGTGGGGTCGATGCCGGTGCCCGCGAGCCAGTCCGGAACCGAGGGGACGCCCGTGGGGCTCGGGGACGGGAGGGGCGTGTCGGTGGGGACCGGCGTCGGCGAGGGGATCACCGTCTCGGTCGGCGTCGGGGTCGGCGTCGGGGTGGGCAGAGGTGTGATCTCGACGTCGACGCTGACGCCGTCGCTCTGGTCCGTCTCGGTGGAGAAGATGTTCAAGGCAGGCCTCACTGGAGTGGGGACGAGCCGCCGCTGGGGAGTGGGACGTCGTCGGATGGGTGGTTCTGGGCGGCCGCGGCGCGGCCTTCCTCTCGGGCCGCGGCGATCGCCGCCGCCATGCGATTCCGCGAGCGTCGGCGCCCCCAGAAGAGCGCGCCGATGACGAGCACGAGACCGAAGAGGATGAGGAGTTGGGGAACGGGGATGGCCCACGCCGTCGCCGACGCGGTGATGGGCTCGACGGGCACGGCGTCCCCGCCGAGGTCGAAGCCTTCGGGCACGAGGGTGATCTCCACCGGCACGTAGAACGTCGGCCACACCCCCGGCACGACGACCTCGACACGGCGCGTCTCACCGGGAAGGAGGGTCTGCCGGGCGCCGTCTTCGTCTCCGATAACGACGACTCCGGTACCTGCGCCGACTTCGCCGGCGACGGTGACGTTGGCGTTGCCGGTGTTGGTGACGTCGAAGGATGCCGTCATCTCACCGGGCCGGATCGGGTTCCACGCGAGGGCGTAGTCGGTGACCACTCCCCCGATCTCCGCCGACGCGACGACATCGCCGGAGACGCGGGTGAGGACGCGGAAGCCGACACGGCTCTCGACCCCCACCTGCGATCCGGTGTCGTCGGTGCCGGTGGACAGCACCGAAGCGGCGATGCCCGCCACGTGGTCGCCCGGGACGGCGTCCTCGGGCACGGTCGTCGTGAACGGCACGACGACCGTGGCGTTCGGCTCGACGGTCACCGAGTCCGGAAGGTCGATCCAGGTTCCCGCATCGACCGACTCGCGATCGGAGGGGAGCCTGTTGAACCGGCCGTTCTCGTTGTAGTAGCCGTCCGCCGCGTTGAGCTGGAACGTGACGGCGACCCGACTGGAGTTGCGGACCGCGAAGAAGTCCTCTGCCGTCTGGCCGGGATCGAGTTCCTGCTCGATCACGCCGCGCTGATCCGGACCGGACGCATCGGCGGGAGTGACGGACCATGTGATCCGGTCGTCGTCATCCTGCGCGTGAGCCGGCACGGCTCCGACGACGGACGTGCCGAGGGCGAGGGCCAGAGCCGTCGCCCAGGCCGCCGCGATCGAGACGCGGGTGGGGATTGTTCGCATGGATATCCATCCTGACGCACGCTGACGGGTGAGAACCGGGGCCGAACACCGACCCCGGTCCTCACGCACGCCGTCACGACTGCGGAGCGCTACCGCGCGGGGACGCTCACTCCTCGAAGAGTGAGAGCGTCAGAGTGGAGCTGTATGAACCGGGGGCGACGTCGAGCGGGGTCTTGAGCGTCAGACCGGCGGTCGCGGACCAGGAGTTGGTCCCGCCGTCCCGTGCCGCGGCCGTGTCGGCGAGGTACAGGAACTCGCCCTCGACGAGGCCGACCGCCGGGTTGTCCACGCCCTCGTCGAGGATCGTCTCGATCTCCTGGCCCGCCTCGACGATGCCGTCGCCCTCGTCGCCGACGAGCTCGGGCACCCAGCCGAGGTGACCGGGAGCGAGGGGGTCCTGTCCGGCGTCTCCGACGAACTCGGACGCCTGCCCGAGCACGTACCAGAACGCCCCCTCGGGGACCTCTTCAGGGGCGCGGGTGTCGGTGACGGTCACAACCGGAAGAGCGCCGTCGAACTGACGGATCTCCGCGTCGCCCGAAGCGACCTCGGACAGCGGCGACGAGGTTCCGTCGACGCTGAGGCTCAGCGTGCCCGGCTCTTCGAGCGGCGCGATCTCGACGTTGACGTCGACATCTTCGGCGCCGAACTCCTCGGCGAAGGCGGTGCCGGCCGCACCGGCGAGCACGAGGCTGCCGGCGGCGGCCACGGCGATACGGGCCGAAAGCCCACGAGAAAACTTCATTGCTTACTCCGTTTCTTCGACCGACGACCACGTCGATCGAGCGTGCAAAGACCACCGGACTTTCCGGTCGTCGCTCGTCAGGCCCGGGGTATCCCTGTCTCGCGACTCGTTCATGTTACCGAGAACAAATCGAGGGGACAAGTCTTTCCGGAGGGGATTTCCCGGGGGCGGACACGCGGTCCGCCCCCGGGGTTTTTCGGGTCAGCCGCAGCTGCGCGCGCCGTACGACGCGTCGAGCTCGACCTCGACGGTCTCGCCGTCGACGACGGCCGTGGCCGTCACGGTGGCGGAGCCGGCGACGACGCTCGTCGAGCGCGTGTTGAACGCCGTCGAGGCGGTCTTCCCGGGCTCGATGGAGGCGTACGTCTTCGTGCCGAAGTCCGTCACGATCGTGGCGCGGACCGGAACCTCATCCTGGTTCGCGACCGACACCGAGGTCACGACCTTGCCGGCGAGGCACCGGGTCGTCACCGCAGCCGTCACGTCGAGGGTCGGGGCGGCGTCCGCAGCCGTGAACGACCACGTGTCGAGCTCGAACAGGTCGCCGGTCGGTCCCGCGAAGGTGAAGAACACGTCCTGCGTGCCCGTCGCCCCCGTGAGCTCGGCCGAGAGCTCGGTCCACTGGCCGACCTCGCCCGTCACCGGGATGGTGCCGAGGACGGTGCCGGTGGCGCTGCCCTGACGGACCTGGATCTCGCCACCCTCCTGGAGCGGCTTGACCTTCACCGAGACGGACGCCGCGCCGTCGTCACCGAAGGCGACGGCGGACAGGGCGGTGTAGTCGCCGTTGTCGATGTCGGTCACGGCCAGGTTCGGCGACGTGCCGCCGAACTCCGCCGAGCCGCCGTCGATCTTCGCCGTGGCGATGCCCTTGCTCCAGCCCAGGGTCTCGGCTTCGAACGTCCGGAACGGATCGAAGTCGCGCACCTGCTCGACCCCGGCGTAGTCGCCGACGACCTGGTTGACGGTGCCGTCCTCCTTGAAGGTCAACTCCTGGATGTGCGGGCTGCGGTAGCCCTGCGTGGTGTCGCCGTTGATGCGCTTGTTGAGGGTGGGGGCGTGGTACGTGAAGTAGTACTTGCCCTCGTACTCGAACACCGACTGGTGGTTGTTGCCACCGGTCCCCGCACCGAAGAACTGCGACTGGTTCGGGAACATGACGCCCGCGTAGGCCTCCTTGGGGAACGACATCGGGTCGTCGGAGATCATGTAGCCGATCTCACCGCCGCCCGGGTAGCCGGGCACGCGGGTCTGGTTGCCGCCGAAGTCGTTGCCGCCGAAGTGCGACGAGTAGGACAGGTAGTACTTCTCGCCGCGCTTGAACACCTGCGCCGCTTCGAAGGCGACGGGCGCGTCGACGACGGCCGCGGTGCCCTGGGTGGAGACCATGTCGTCACCGAGCTCGATCACGCGCAGGTTCTTCGGGTTGTTGAACCGCTCCTCCGCGGGGAAGCTCGTCGAGGCGGGACCGCCACCGAAGTACAGGTAGGCCTGACCGTCGTCGTCGACGAACGGCGCCGGGTCGAACAGCCACGACACACCCTGGGAACCCGGGGTGCTGCTGTTGATCAGCGTCGAGGTGCGCTGGCTCGACCAGGGGCCGAGAGGCGAGTCGCCGGTGATGACGTTGCTGGATCCGCCGCCGTTGGCGTAGTAGAGGAAGAACTTCTCCTCGCCGTTGACGACCTTCTTCTCGATGCCGGGAGCCCACGAGTTGTTCGTGAACGGGGCGATGCCGTTCTGGCCGGCGACCTGGATCTCACCGTGGTCGACCCAGTTGACCATGTCGGTGGTCGAGATGAGCGTCAGCTGGTTGATGTTGCCGTAGTTGATCTGCGGCGAGACACCGGTCGACGGGTTCGGGGCGTAGCCCTGGGTGTCGTTGGTCATGTACATGTACACGCGACCCTCGTGCACGAACCCGTAGCCGTCGGCGCCGAACTTGTGGCCGATCAGGGGGTTGTGCTCGCCCGGAAGCTTCCCGGCGACCTCGATGGTCTTCGACGGCGCAGCCGGCGGCGGGGGCGGCGGGGCGCCCACGAGCGAGATGTCGTCCACGACGAAGTCCATCAGGTGCGTGTCCGGCGCCGTCGAAGGGTTGGCGTTGAACGGCGTCTCGATGAACAGGCGCGTCGTGGTGACGTTCTGCCCCTCGGGGATCGTGAAGGTGGAGTTGATGTACCCCCACTCACCCCGTGCGGGGGTCACGCTTCCGAGGTTGGTGTACGTGAACCCGCCGTAGTGCATCGTCGCGAAGAACTGCTTCGTGGCAGGGCTGTTGGGGTTGTCGTACTTCACCCGCGCCTTCACCGTGTAGGTCTGGCCCGCCTGCAGCTTGCCGGACAGATCCTGCATCGGACCGGAGCCGGTCGTCTGCCGGGCACTCGCGCGCAGAGCGCTCGTGCCGCTGAAGGCGTCGTCGGTCAGGGTCAGGGTGGCGCCGTCGGTGGAGTTGCCGTTGTTGGCGAACCACCCCTGTGTGCCGCTTTCGAACCCACCGTTGACGATGAGTTCCTCCTCGGCCGCGTAGACGGGTGCGGTGACAACGAGGCTCGCTGCCAACAGCACACCGGCCGCGGCCATCGCTGCGATCCGGAATCGGGATCGCGTGAGGCCATGCTCGTGCAAGAGATTTCTCCTCTGTGTGTACAAGGTGTCCCTATTCAGTTGTGGTGTCTCACGACGTGCAGCTGCGCGCCGTGAAGCTCTCGGTGAGGTCGGTCGAGATCTCGCCGGAGGTGGCTGTCACCCGCACCTCCCCCGCGGGGATCACGGCCTGACGCGACGTGAAGGCGTACGAACTGGCCTTCCCGGGCGCAAGGGACGCGATCTTCTTCGTGCCGTACGGGGTCACGATCTCCACCGACACGGGGGCGTCCTCGTCGTTGCGCACGGTCGCGGAGACGAGCACCGAGCCGGCGAGGCAGCGCGTCGACGCGACCAGGGTGACGTCGAGCTTCGGCGCCTCGTCGACCAGGACCCCCAAGCGGGCGAGCTCCAGGCTCAGGGCGCGCTCGGGAGCGTCGATCTGGTTCTGGGTCCCGAGCGTCCCCGCGCGTGCGGCGACCGCCTTGTCGAGCGTCCGCTCCATCGCCGACCACGCATCTGCCGGGTAGTCCGCGGCGTCCAGTTCATCGGCATGCGCGATCGCGGCATCCAACGCGGTGGTGTCGAGCGGGAGGTTCTGCGCCGAACGGACGTCGCTCAGCAGGAAGTGGTCGACGTCGACCCATCCGCCCGCCTCCTCGGTCGCGTAGGTGAAGAGACCGACACGGTGCCCCATGAAGTGGGTCAGGGCTCCATCGAGGCTCTGCGGCCCCACCCGGTTGCCCAGCTGCGTCCACGTGACCCCGTCGAGGCTGTAGAGGAACGTCGTCCACAGCTGCCCGGTCGGGTTGGCGAAGTCGAGGTCGGCCTTCAGGTGCACCTCGGCGGCGTCACCGAGCGCGGCGGTGGTGCCGGGCACGAAGCTCTCGATGGCGGCGTGGTCGATCGTCGCAGTGAAGGGGGTCGTTCGATTGACGACACCGATCGTGTTGACTCCGTCGACCCGTTTGACGGCGACGTAGGAGAAGTTCCGCGCGTAGGCGGCGAGCCCCGCGACGTCACCGTCCTTCATCGCGGAGATGTCGAACTTCGTCTCCACCGACTGGCTCGGCGCGAACGTACGCTGCGACAGGGTGTTTCGCGTCTCCTCCAGCCACGTGACCTGATCGTCGTTCGCGAGCTTGACGTGGCGGAAGTCGCCGGTGACCGTCTTGCCGTTGGTCAGGCGCAGCCAGCCGTCGCGGTCGGTGAGCGACCAGTAGCGGTTGTCGGGCGCGTGATTCCACTGCCACTGGATGTCCAGTCGCGAATCCGTCGGCGCGATCTCATCCGGATGCGGGTTCTCCCGCGTGATCGGCCGTCCGGTGAGCGTGACGTCGTCCACCTGGAAGTCCATGAGGTGCGTCGCCGGCGCGGACTGCGGGTTCTGCGTCCACGGCGTCTCGACGAACAGCCTCACGGCGTCGACGTTCTGCGACGCCGGAACGGTGAACGATCCGGTGATCGTCGCCCACTGCCCGCGCTGCGCAGTGACGGTGGCGAGGTTCGTGAACGTGCCGGAGCCGTACCGCGCCGTCACGAAGAACTGCTTCGTCGCCGGGCTCGCGGTGTCGGTGTACTTGACCTTCGCCGTGACGTCGTAGGTGATGCCCGCCTGGATCTTGCCGGACAGGTCCTGCGCGGGGCCGGAGCCCGTCGTCTGGCGACCGGTCACCGCGATCGATCCGGCGCCGGTGGCGGCATCCGTCGACGCCGAGAGGGTCGCGGTGTCGTTGGCGAACCAGCCCGTCGTGCCGTTCTCGAAGCCGCCGTTCTGGATGAGATCGACGCCGAGGAGCGTGTCGTCGTATTCCGGCGAGGACGGGATGTCCCACATCTCGTCCATGTAGGCGCGGTGCGGTGCGTCGTTGTCGAAGTCGTCGGAGGTGACGATGCTCTTCTGGCGTTCGAGCGTCTGCTCCGCCGGGCTCAACTCGATGGGCTTGGCGAACGAGCCGTTCACCGGGACGCTGCCGTTGTTCCCGAAGACCGGCCAGCCGTCCTCGCCCCACGTCGCCGGGATGAGGGCGGGGATGCGACCGGTGGGGAAGGTGTCGCGGAAGAACATGCCCCAGTAGTTCAGGGCGCCGCTCTCGTCCTCGATCGGCACGAGGCTCCCCTGCGCGAAGCCGTTGGAGTTGAGGACCCCCTTCGCCTCGTACGGGTTCGAACCGTCCTCGGTGGCATAGCGGCCGAGGAGGTGATCGGAGCGGAACAGCACCACCTGGCGCCCCTGGCCGGAAGGCCAGGTGATGATGACGATGTAGTACTTGCCGTCGATGTAGGTGACCTGCGCGCCCTCGAAGAGGCCGCCCACCGGCGCCCCCGGGTAGTCGGCGGGGCGGATGATCTGGTTGTAGGTCTGCAGCACCTGCGTGAAGTCCGCACTCAGACGCACCGCGCTCGTGGAGCCCGAGCCGTAGAAGATGTACGGCGTTCCGTCGACATCGAAGAACAGGGACGGGTCGTGGTAGGACCCGGGCAGTTTCGTGCGCTCCCAGACCCCGTCGTCGATGTCATCGGTCGTGTAGAGGTACGACCCCCCGAGGTTGTTGGTGTTGAAGGCCACGTACCAGGTGCCGTCGTGGTACCGGATCGACGAGGCCCACTGGCCCTGACCGTAGGAGGTCTGGCCGTTGCGGAGCGAGAAGTCGTCGCCGATGTCGGCGCGGTTGAAGACGTAGTTGACGATCTCCCAATTGACGAGGTCGTACGACTTCATCACCGGCGCCCCCGGGCTCAGGTGCATGGTCGTGCTGATCATGTAGTAGATGTCGCGTCCCTCGTCGTTCTCCGACGCCGGGATCCGCTCCACCGACACGTCCGGCACATCGGCGTTCATCAACGGCACGCGGTAGGTGCCGTCGCCGTTGTCGGTCGAGGTGTAGGCGGAGTCGGGGTTCCACGGCTCCGCCGCCGCGGCGGCGGGGACCGGCATCAGCAGCGCTCCGAACAGCGCGCCCGCCGTGAGCGCGGAGACCGCTCCGCGAGACAGTGTGGACAGGGACGGGGACATCGGTGGCTCCTTCGACGGGCGCAGTCGGAACCGACTGCGGGGTTCTTGCGGGGAATGCGGGGGTACAGGGGCAAGGTGGGGGTCCCGCGGGGGCGGAGAGACGACTCCGCCCCCGCAGCACTCACCGGGCGCAGGACAACGCGGCGTGGTCGTACGTCGCCGACGACTCCTCGGTGACGGGCGAGAAGGGCGTCGATGCCGTCACGGTGACCTCTCCGGCGGGGAGTTCGGCCTGACGCGTCGAGCGCCGGAGCCGATGGGGGGAAGCGGGGACCATTCGGATACTCCTTCGTATCTGTCGTCACGCGGATGCCGGGCTGCGCGATGTGGGGACCGCAGCTCCGAGTCTGAGAACGCCCTTAAGTGTTACCGTTAACAGTCCGAAAGGCACAACCCCTTTCGCGAAAACTTTCTCCCTTCCTCGTGCCTCGTGGGACGCATACCCCACCCGCCCGCGGACAGGCCGCAGAGAGGGCGCAGCCACCTCCTCCTCGGCTGCGTTCCCTCGACGGCGCACGCCCGTCGCTATCGCGAAACGAGTGGTCGGAAAGTGCTTTCCATTTGCGATTCCTTTGTGGTGTTCAGCGCGCGCCGCAGAGGGTCGCCGGGTGTGCGAGATCGAAGCCCACCGTCGTCGGAACGCCCTCGACGGTCGCCGAGGCGGTCACAGTCACCACCGCCGCGGGGACGGCGCTCTGGCGCGTCGTGAAGCTGTACGACGCCTTCTTCCCCGGCGGCAGAGCCGCGATTGTTTTCGAACCATACGGCCCCCGGATGGTGACGGCGGCGGGCACGTCGTCATCGTTCGCGACGGTCACTGCCTGAAGCACAGTGCCGGCCAGGCAGCGCGTCGACAACACGGCGGTGACGTCCAGTTCCGTCTCCGCGGCGGGACGCACGACGACCTCGATCTCCACCTCGCGATTGCCCGGCGCGACCTCCTCCTCGGCCTCCATGTCGAAGATCGGCAGCCCGTCGGCGGCGAAGTGCACGCGCCGCACGAACGTGTCGCGGCCGCTCAGACCGTTGTTGTCCGTCCGGGCGTGGAAGACGTAGAGCAGGTTGTCGTTCTCGTCCCGCGACCACATCCCGTGCCCCGTCCCCAGCTGCCACTCGCCGTTGAAGAGGCCGGACTTCTGGATGGGATAGCCGAGCTTCGTCCACAGAGCCGGATCGGTGAGGTCGGCCCCCGCTCCGGCCGGTGCGGTCAGCAGACCGGTCGTGTAGGAGTCCCCCACCAGGGACCCCGAGTAGATCATGAAGAGGGTGCCGTCCTGCGCGTGGACGTTCGGCCCCTCCGCGATGAGGTTGTCCCACGCGTACTCCGGCGGCGTCAGCCGCACCGCGGGCGAGGTCAGCCGCGTGGGATCCGTCGGATCCATCTCGGCGATGAAGAGCGACCCGAGCATCTGCCACGCGTAGTACGACGTCCCCGAATCCTCGAAGAACGTCATGTCGAGCGAGATGCCCTGGATGGGGTTGAGGATCGCGCCTTCGGCGGTCCGCACCTCGCGGGGCTTGCTCCAGTTGCCGGGAACGGCCGGATCGAGGTCGTTCCCATGGGCGTCCTGCTGCAGCTGCATGATGCTCGCGCGGCCGGTGAACATGTCCGGTCGACCGTTCGAGCCGTTGTAGCAGGGCATGAACAGGATCGACAGGCGTCCGCCGATCACGTGGTACTCGGGGGCCCAGAAGCACCCCGTCATCACCCGCCCCTCCGCGTCGGTGTCGCCGCGACGGAGGAGGTCGACCTCGACGTTCCGGCCGGCGCGCAACGCCTCATCCGAGAGGTCCTCGATGCGGTCGGCGATCCGGATGGGCATGTGCGCCCCGCCCTGCGGGTCGATGTTCGCGCCGTACAGGTCCTCGGTGGCGATCATCAGGAACTTCTGCTCGCCGTTGAGGTCGTACCGGAAGATCGACGGATCGGCGCGTTCATCGGCGAACGGGGTCGCGTATTGCGGCACCTCCAGCTCGCCGCTGACCGTGTAGGTCCCGGGGACGTCGGTGTCGACCGCGGCGAGGGACGCCGCATCCCAGGCGACGCTGCGTGAGGCGGTCGAGCCGTCCGTGTAGGCGAGTTCGGCGCGTGCCGGGAGCGCCGCTGCCTCGAGCGCGTCGCCGGCGTCGAGTTCGACGGGGTCGAACGCCTGGACGGTGGTGTTGGACACGCGCCCGAATCGCACCTCCAAGGCGCGGGCGAGGGCGCGATCGACGACGACGGCGTTGCCGACCGCGTAGTCCTCGACGTCCGCGTCGTCCTCCACGGTGATCGCGGAGACGGCACCGCGGCGCACCTCGCCCTGCGACTGCGGATCGGTCAGGTCCGCGAAAGACGTGTACACCGACGCCCCGGCGTCGCTCGTCCACGTCAGAAGGTAGCGGCCCGACGCGCTGTCGAAGACGGCGGCCGGCCGGTTGACCCCGCCCGTGACCCCGAGGTCGATCATGCCGACCTCGTCATAGGTGCGCAGGTCATCGCTCCGCGCGAAGAGCACACTCGAGGCGCGCGTGCCGTCGTCCGCTCCCCCGCGGGCCGTGCGCGTGGCGACGACACCGAAGCCGCCGTCGGCGAGATGGAACACGTGCGGGTCGCGAAGACTCCGGATGAGCGCGTCCCGCGGACCCGCCGCGGGGATCTCGGCCGAGGTCTTCGGGAAGAAGATGCCGTAGTTCTCGTTCAGCGGCATCCACCCGTCGCCGTCGGCGAGCGCGAGGTGCATGCTGAGCGCGACGTCGGCGTTGTTGGCGACCGCAGCGCTCGTGGGGGTGCGGTGATAGGCGAGGACGCGGGTGGCCTCGCTCGCGGGGAGGACGCGGACGGCGAAGCGGCGCTGGCTGACCGCACCGGTCGCGGAATCGGTCACGCGCACCGCGAGGGCCGCGTCGGTGATCTCATCCGCCGCGAAGACGCCTCCCTCCAGCACCGCGTCCGGGTCGTCGACGACGTCGACGGTCATGCCGGGAGGAGCGGCGGGGAGGGTGTCCCCGGCGGCCACACGGGTCGGGATGACGAACAGCCCTGCGAGGCGGTCCACCCGCTCCTGGGCCGTCTCGGTCGAAGGCTCCACGGTCACCGTGATCGACGTCGTCGCCTCCTGGCCGCGGACGGTCGCCGTCGCCGTCAGGATGACCTCCACGGGTTCCGCGCCGATCAGCGGGGCGGTGACCGTGCCGTCGGGCGCGACCACCTCCGGGGCGCTCGAGACCCACGTGACGCGTCCGGCCGCCGTAGGCAGGTCGATGTCGGTGCTCGTCGTGAGGTCCGACACCTGGAGGCCGTCGAGCAGCTGCTGCGCGCGGGCACGGAGGTGGTCGACGTGGGGTTCGGCATCCGCGAGGGAGAGCTCGGCGATCTCGGACGCCTCCAACGCGCGCTCGTACACGTGGAACGACGAGATCGCCCCCTGGAACAGGGGGTCCGGCCACGGCGCACGCCCGATGGTGTTGAGCGACTGATCCGCCACGTC
Organism: Microbacterium aurantiacum; assembly: GCF_021654035.1. Taxonomy (GTDB): domain Bacteria; phylum Actinomycetota; class Actinomycetes; order Actinomycetales; family Microbacteriaceae; genus Microbacterium; species Microbacterium aurantiacum. Next base: position 577,812 of record NZ_JAJPDW010000001.1, on the reverse strand, counting down.
GGCGGGCGTGCCCGCCATCGCACCCTCGGCGACACGGATGCCGTCGAGGTACAGCGCCGCGCGGCCGGCGTCGCCGTCGATCACCGAAGCGACGTTCACCCACTCGTCCGCGGCGACGCCGCAGGATCCGCTCGAGACGAGTCGCTCCACGCCCGCCGTCTTCAGCCCGACGAGAGGGGATCGGCCCGAGCCGCAGTTGAGGGAGGCGAAGAAGTACTCGGTCGCGGCGGATTCGTTGCCGATGTTCCACAGGAAGTGGAAGCCGCCGAGCATCGCCTGTGACGCCCGCACCTCCGCGACCACCGTCGCCGAGGTCGCGTCGGCCAGCAGATCGCCCGGCAGCTCCACCCAGTTGCCGGACGACGTCTTCGCCCCGCCGCGGAGCGTGAGCGATGAGCCGGTCCAGTCGGAGGGCTGCAGGTTGCGGACGGTCGCGGCGCCCACGCCCACTCCCGCGTCGACGACGGCGTTCGGGACGCTCGCGCCGGTGCTCTGCCCGAAGTCGTACGAGGCGACGAGCCCGTCGGGCGAGACGTCGGCGGCCGCCGGAGCGGTCGCCCCGAGGCCGGCGATCAGAGCGGCGACCGCTGCCGCCACGACGACGGAACGCGCACGTAGGGGTGTGGGCATCGGACTCTCCATCGAGTTCTCTGCGGCCGGGATGAACCGACCGGCGGTCCGCGTCAGCGCGGCTGTTATCGCTCACGTTAGCGGTAACCAAGCGGGGACGCCACCCTTTTCCGGACCCGGGTCCGATGTGCGTGGCACGCTGGGAGGGTGCCTTCCGCCCCTCGAACCACCCCTCGCGAGCCTCTCCGCGCGCGCTTGCTGACGACGCTGTCGGGCGACCCCGCCGGCCAGCCGCCGTGGGTGCGAGCCCTCGCCGAGGGCGACGACGCGGGCTACTTCCACGACGGCGGCGCGGTGTGGACGGTGCACGCGGGGCTCGGAACCCTCGTCGCCGGCATCCGTGCCCTGCTCCTCCAAGCCCTCCATCCCGGGGCGCTCGCGGGCGTCCACGAGTTCTCGCGCTACCGCGAGGACCCGGCGGGCCGTCTGGTCGGAACGGTGCGCTGGATCCTCTGCGTGACCTACGGCTCGACGGCGCAGGCCGACCGCGAGACCGGACGCGTCGCGCGATTGCACGAGCGGGTGCGCGGCGCCTACGACGCCGCCGACGGGCCGCGGGAGTACTCCGCCGGCGACGCCGACCTCGTCGAGTGGGTCCACATCGCCTTCACGGACGCCTTCCTCGGCAGCCACCAGCGCTGGGGCGGACCGATTCCCGGCGGTGCCGATGCGTATGTGGCCGAGTGGAGCCGAGCCGGCGAGCTCATGGGGCTCACCGATCCGCCCCGCACCGAGGCCGAGCTGCGCACGCGCCTGCGGGGGTTCCTGGACCGCGGCGAACTCCGTCGCGACGAGCGGGTCGACGACGTGGTGCGCTTCCTCCGCGGCATCCGCTTCCCCGGCGCGATGCGGGTGGCGTATCGCATCCTCTTCGCCGCGGCCGTCGCGAGCCTCCCCCGCGAGTACCGGAAGATCCTGGGTCTCCGGCGCGTGTGGTGGCCGGCCGTCACGCTGACCCGGATCGTGCTCGCGGTGTCGGCGCGCGCCCTCGGCGAAGGGCCTCGCGCCCAGGACTTCGCACGCCGGCGTCTGCGGCGCCTCGGCGTTGAACCGGCATCCTGATCCGCGGATGTCGGGGCGTGGCCCCGCCCAGCACTCTCCCATGTGCACCCTCTAGCATCGAAGGTTGATCCGGGGTGCATCTACCTGGCCCGACGCGGGACGAAGGCGGCACGACAGGCCGCGGCGACCCGCGGCGCGAGACACAGGAAGCAGATGTACAAGACGATCGCCGCACCACCACGCACGTCCCTACTCCGCGAAGCGGGGGTCGCCTACTTCCCCATCGCCCTCATCGCGCGCCTGCCGTTCGCGATGCTCGTCGTCGGGATCCTGACGCTCATCGTCGCGGCGCGCGGGTCGCTGGCCCTCGGCGGACTCACCTCCGCCGCCACGGGCCTCGGCACCGCCCTCATCGGGCCGCTCCTCGGCGCCGCCGCCGACCGGTTCGGCCAGCGCCCGGTGCTCCTCGTCGCGGGGACCGCCAACGCCCTCCTCCTGCTCGCCCTGTCGTGGCTGGCCTTCTCGCCCGCTCCGGATGCCGTACTCCTGGCCGTCGCGTTCGCGATCGGCGCGTCGATGCCGCAGGTCGCCCCCCTCTCCCGCAGCCGCCTGGTCGGCATCATCGGACGGGCCTTCGCCCGCGATCGGCGCGAGAAGGTGCTGAACGGCACGATGGCCTACGAGTCCGCGGCCGACGAGATCGTCTTCGTCTTCGGCCCCGTCATCGTCGGGCTCCTCGCGACCACCCTGAACCCGGTGGCGCCGGTCGTCGGTGCCGCCGTGCTCGCCCTCGTCTTCGTCACGGCATTCGCCCTACACCCCACCGGCCGCACCGCGACCGCGCACCCGGCATCCGCCGGTCCCGCGCCCGTCCGCACCGACGGCGGTCAGGCCATCACCGCGGCGACCGACATCGTCCAGGCCCCCGCACGCGAGCTCGCCGCACCGGCGCTCGTGACGACCGTGCTCGGCACGCTCGGAATGGGTCTGTTCTTCGGAACGATGCTCACCTCCCTCACCGCCTTCATGGACGAGCGCGGCGTGCCCGAGCAGGCGGGCCTCGTCTACGGCGCGATGGGGATCGGCTCGGCCGCCCTCGCCCTCGGTGTGGCGTTGTTCCCGGCGCGCTTCACCCTGACCGCGCGGTGGCTGGTGTTCGGGTCGATCCTCTTCGCCGGCAGCCTCACCCTGCCCCTCGCGCAGGACGTCGTCGGCATGGCCCTGTGCCTGCTGCTCATCGGCATCGGCATCGGCCCGACCCTCGTGACGCAGTACAGCCTCGCCGCCCGGCACAGCCCGCGCGGCCGGTCCTCGACGGTGATGACGATGCTCGGTTCGGGTGTCGTCGTCGGCCAGTCCGCGGGTGCGGCGGTGACGGGGCTGGTCGCCGAAGCGGGCGGGGCCTCCGTCGCCCTGATCGCGCCGATCGTCGCCGCGGCGGTCGTCCTCGGCGCGGGGATCGCCTCGGCCCTCGTCCGCCGCTGACCCCGCGCTGACCCCGCAGCCGCAGACGCTCAGGTGGCGTGTGCGGCCCCCTCGCGCGCGCCGAAGGGGCCACAAGCGCCACACGAAAGGCGTGGCGGATGCCGCGGGCCCCGGCATCCGCGCGAGAATGCGCCCATGACCCGCCACCTCACGCCGCTCGCGATCGCCTATCTCGTCATCGCCATCGTCGGCCTCGTGGGGACGTGGTGGTTCAACGCGCTCGCGATCGTGCAGATGAACGACTTCGTCACGGACCTCGTCACGAGCGGCCCCGCGGTGTCGTCGATCACCGTCGACCTCCTCGTCGTCGCGGTCGCCGGGAGCGTCTTCATCCTCGTGGAAGCACGCAGGTTGCGGATGCGCTTCGGCTGGCTCTACGTCGTGGGCTCCGCGCTCACGGCGTTCGCCTTCACCTTCCCGCTCTTCCTGGCGATGCGTCAGCGGCGGATCACCGAGCTCGCCCGCGCGCAGTCCTAGCGCGCGGCGCGAGGATCACCCCGGGTGCTGGAGCCGGAGGTCCTCGTCGATGCGGCGAGCCGTCTCCACGAGCGCGGGGAGGATGTCGCTCCGCGCCCGGTCGGCGCCGATCCGCGCCGAGGGGAGGGCGACATTGACCGCGGCGATGACCCGCCCGCGCGCATCGTGGACGGGGGCGGCGACGGAGAGGAGGCCGGTCTCGAGCTCGCCGTCCACGAGCGCCCACCCCTGCGCCCGCACGAGCGCCACCGCGCGGAGGAGATCGTCGGGTTCCGTCAGCGTGGCGGCGGTGTGCGCCTCGAGCGTCGAGCGCTCCAGGATCGCGCGCACCGCGTCGTCGTCGAGCGCCGCGAGCAGCACGCGCCCCATGCTCGTCGAGGCGGCGGGGAAGCGTGTGCCGACGGTGATGCCGACGCTCATGATGCGGCGCGGGGCGACACGACCGACGTAGACGATGTCGGTGTCGTCGCGCACCGCCGCCGACGCGCTCTCGTCGATGCGCTCGGCGAGGTCGACCAGGTGAGGTTGCACGAGGGCGGGGAGCCGGGCGGCGGAGAGGTAGCTGAATCCGAGCTCGAGCACCCGCGGCGTCAGCGAGAACACCCCGTCGTCGGAGCGGACGTAGCCGAGCTCCTCCAGCGTGAGCAGGAACCGCCGGGCCGCAGCCCGGGTGAGGTCCGCGCGACGCGCGACGTCACTGAGGCGCAGGGAGGGATGGTCGCGGTCGAACGCGCGGATGACGCCGAGGCCCCGCGCGAGGGACTGCACGAAGTCCGCTGATTCCCGCACGCCCCCCACGGTACCGGGGAGCGGACCCGCCGCCGCACTCACCGCTCGAGGACGACCGCGAGCCCCTGGCCGACGCCGATGCACAGGGCCGCGACCGCGACACCCCCGCCGCGACGGGCGAGCTCGTGGGCGGCGTGCCCGATGATGCGCCCGCCCGAGGCGCCGAGCGGGTGCCCGATGGCGATCGCGCCACCGTGGATGTTGACGATCTCGGGATCGAGCTCGTCCCACAGCTGCAGACACGCCAGGCTCTGCGACGCGAAGGCCTCGTTGAGCTCGACGAGGTCCACGTCGGCCCACGTCTTGCCCGCGCGGGCGAGGGCCCGGTTGGCGGCTTCCACCGGCGCGACGCCGAACACGTCCGGGTCGTTCCCGAAGGCCGCGCGACCGGCGATGCGGGCGAGCGGCTCGCCGTCGAGCTCTCCCTCGCCCGCGAGGAGCAGCGCCGAGGCCCCGTCGTTGATCGAGGAGGAGTTCCCGGCGGTCACGCTGCCGTCCGCGGCGAAGAGGGCCTTCAGTCCCGCGAGGCGCTCGAGCGTCGTGTCGGAGCGGATGCCCTCGTCCCGGGCGAGCTCGTGTCCGGGAACCTGGACGATCTCGGCGTCGTACGCGCCGGACTCCCACGCGGCCGCGGCCAGGCGGTGACTGCGGAGGGCGAAGGCGTCCTGGGCCTCCCGGGAGATGCCGTGGATTCGCGCGAGCTTCTCCGCCGACTCCCCGTTGGAGATCGTCCACTCCGTCCCGAGGGCCCGGTTGGTCATGCGCCAGCCGATCGCGGTGTTCCACAGGGTCTGGTTCCCCACCGCCGGCCACGGGCGGGGGGACTTCTCGACCACGAAGGGGGCGCGGCTCATCGACTCGACGCCGCCGGCGACGATCACACGGGCGTCGCCGGCCTCGATGGCGCGCGAGCCCTGGATGACGCTCTCGACACTCGAGCCGCACAGGCGGTTGACCGTCACACCCGGGACCGAGGTGGGATACCCGGCGAGGAGCGCGCTCATGCGGGCGACGTTGCGGTTGTCCTCCCCCGCCTGGTTCGCATCCCCGAGGATTACGTCGTCGATGCGGGCGGGGTCGAGACCGGAGCGCTCGACGATCGCCTTCAGCGCCACCGCGGCCAGGTCGTCGGGCCGCACGCCCGAGAGGGCGCCGGCGGCGCGACCGAACGGGGTCCGGACGGCGTCGTGGATGTAGGTGCTCATGCGGGAACGTCCTCTTCCTTCTCGATCGGATGCTGCAGCCGCAGTCCCGTCAGCTCCTCCAGGAGCTCGACCGTGTTCTCGCCGAACAGCTGTCGCACCCGGAACCCGTCCGGGGTGACGTCGAAGACGGCGTGGTCGGTGTAGACGCGGCTGACGCAGCCCACGCCCGTGAGCGGGTAGGTGCACGCCGCGACGAGCTTCGCGCCGCCCTGCTTCGTCAGCAGGTCGGTCATCACGAAGACGTCCCTCGCACCGATGGCGAGGTCCATCGCGCCTCCGACGGCGGGGATCGCCCCCGGGGCGCCCGTCGACCAGTTGGCGAGGTCGCCGTTCTCGGAGACCTGGAACGCACCGAGTACGCACACGTCGAGGTGCCCGCCGCGCATCATCGCGAACGAGTCGGCGTGGTGGAAGTAGGCGGTGCCGGGGCGCTCGGTCACGGGCTGCTTCCCCGCGTTGATGAGGTCCGGGTCGATCGCATCCGGAGCGGGCGCCGGACCCATGCCCAGCATCCCGTTCTCGGTGTGCAGGATGATCTCGCGCCCCTCGGGGAGGTAGTCGGCGACGAGCGTCGGTGCACCGATGCCGAGGTTGACCACGGCCCCCTCCGGGATGTCGGCGGCGATCAGGCGCGCGAGGTCGTCACGGGAGATCCGGCTCGCGGTCATCGTGCTTCTCCTTCGGTCGGGCGGCCTTCGATGTCGACGCCGCCTCGGAACTGTCCGCCCTCCAGCCACCGGCGCTCGCCGACGGCGACCAGCCGGTCGACGAAGATGCCGGGGGTCACGATCGCCTCCGGGTCGAGGGCGCCGAGGTCGACGATCCGGTCGACCTGGGCGACTGTGGTGGTCGCGGCCGTGGCCATGACGGGACCGAAGTTGCGTGCGGTCTTGCGGTAGACGAGGTTGCCCCAGCGGTCGCCGGCGAGCGCGGAGATGAGGGCGAAGTCCGCACGGATCGGGTACTCGAGGACGTAGTCCCGGCCGTCGATCGTGCGGGACTCCTTGCCCTCGGCGAGCTGCGTGCCGACGCCCGTCGGCGAGAAGAAGGCCCCGATCCCGGCGCCCGCGGCCCGCATCCGCTCGGCGAGATTGCCCTGCGGGACGAGCTCGAGCTCGATGCGTCCCGCGCGGTAGAGGTCGTCGAAGACCCACGAGTCGTGCTGACGCGGGAAGGAGCAGATGATCTTGCGCACCCGGCCGGTCCCGAGGAGCGCGGCGAGGCCGGTGTCGCCGTTGCCCGCGTTGTTGTTGACGATCGTGAGGTCGCCGGCCCCCTGGGCGATCAGCCCATCGATGAGCTCGACGGGCTGCCCTGCCCGGCCGAACCCGCCGATCATGACGGTCGCGCCGTCGGGGATGCCGGCCACTGCGGCCGCGGCATCCGTCACGGTCTTGTCGATCACGTCGCCTCCTCGAGAAGTGTTCGCATTGCGCACATGTGTGCGCATGACGATCAGTGTACGCCGCACAGCACCTCCGCGCCAGAGCGGAGGAGACGGGGAGCGGGTCACTCGCCGGCGGCGAAGACCTCCGAGGCGATGCGGAAGGCGGTGTTCGCCGCCGGGACGCCGCAGTAGATCGCGGACTGGAGGATGACCTCCTGGATCTCCTCCATGCTCAGCCCGTTCCGCCGCGCCGCGCGCAGGTGCATCGCGAGCTCTTCATGGTGCCCGAGGGCGATGAGCGCGGTGAGCACCGCGACCGACCGCGCGCGGCGGTCCAGTCCCGGGCGCGACCAGATGTCACCCCAGGCGTACCGGGTGATGAGGTCCTGGAAGTCGGCGGTGAGGGGCGTGGTGGCCGCGATCGCGCGGTCGACGTGGGCGTCCGAGAGCACCTCGCGACGCACCCCCATGCCCTGCGCGTGGCGTTCGCCGTCGGTGAGGCCGTCGCCGTCGGGTCGGGTCGTTCCGGTCATCACTGCTCCTGCTCCTGCTCGCGCTCGTGGTCGTCGCGGCCGTCGTCGTCGCGACCGTCGGAACCGGATGCCGGTCCGAAGAAGGCCGCGAGCGCCGCCGCCGTCGCCGCGGGATCCTCCGCGGGCGGGAGGTGCGCGACCCCCGCGAGGCGCGAGACGCGTCCGTGGGCGACCCCGTCGCCGATCTCGCGCGCCTTCGCCTCGGGGGCGACGGCGTCGTGCTCGCCCCACAGCGCCAGGACCGGCATCCGGAGGTCCGACAGGCGGGCCCGCACGTCGAAGTCGGCGAGCGCCTCGCAGCACCGCGCGTAGCTCTCGGCGTCGGCGTCGCGGAGCGCGTGCAGGAGGCGCCCGGAGAGCTCGGGGCGGCGCTCGATCGACCCGGGCGCGAACCAGCGCTGCGCCGACGGGACGATGAGGACCGAGGTCGACTGCGCGCGCACGGTCGCCGCGCGCTCGTGCCAGGCCGCGGGATCGCCGAGCTGCGCACCCGAGGCGACGATCGCGAGCCGGTCGACGAGCTCCGAATGCCGGAGGCCGAACTCGAGTCCCACCGCACCCCCGAGCGAGACACCGGCGTAGGAGACGGGGCCGTCCGCGAGCGCGCGCGCACCCTCCGCGACGGCGTCGGCGAGGTCGGCGACGGAGAAGGGCGCGTCGGCCGGGGCGGAGGCGCCGTGTCCGGGCAGATCCCAGGCCACGACGCGGTTCCGCACGGCGAGCGCGGGGATGACGTCCTCCCAGAGGATCGTGGAGGTGCCGAGCGAGGGCCCGAGGATCACCAGCGGCGCCCCGGCAGGCCCCACGGGGGCGGTGAACGACAGCGTCGGGACGGTCATGCGTCCTCCTCGCGGGGAGCGGCGATGCGGCGATCGGCGTGCAGGGCGCGGTCCACCAGGATGTCGGCGAGGCCGGTGTAGCCGGCCGGGTCGAGCAGGGTGTCGGCGTCGAGATCGAGGTCGTGCCGGGCGATGAGCCCCCGGACCAGGGCGGCGAGATCCTCCCCCGCGCCCGCGCGGGCGACCAGCGCGGCGACCTCTTCGCGTCCGACGCGTGGGCCGAGGACCAGGGAGAGACGTTCGGCGAGCACGAGTCCCCCGGTGTCGTCCACGTGCGCCGCCGCGGCCGCCGCGTCGACCCGGAGATGCGCGGTGAGGGATGCGGCGTGCCACGCGGCACCGAGTGCGAGTCGCAGGAGCTCCCGGAGCGTCGGCCATTCGGCGTGCCACGCACCGTCGGGCCGCTCGTCCACCGCGAGCGCGGAGGCGAGGTGGAGCGTCGCCCCGAGTTGCGGCGCGCGCAGGGCGGCGGAGCGGATGAGCACGGCCTCGGCGGGGTTTTGCTTCTGCGGCATCGCGGAGGACCCGCCGCCGATGCCCTCGGCGACCTCGCCGATCTCGGTGCGGCTGAGGGTCGCGACATCCGCGGCGAGCTTGCCGAGCGCATCGACGGCCTGGACGAGCACGTCGCCGATCTCGGTCACGGGATGACGCAGCACGTGCCAGGGCCCGTCGGGGGCATCCAGCCCGGCATGCTCCGCGAACGATGCGACGAGCTGCTCCGCCTGTGCCGGCGAACCGGCGACCTCCACGAAGGAGGCGAGGGTCCCGCCGGCGCCGGAGAGCTGCGCGGGGAACTCCAGGGCGTCCAGCCGAGCGGCCGCGCGCCGGAGACCCCGTTGCCAGTTCACCGCCCGCAGGGCGAAGGTCGTGGGGACGGCGTGCTGCGTGAGCGTGCGCGCGACGACGACGTCATCGCGGTGTCGCTCGGCGAGCTGCAGCAGCCACTCCTGCGCGTTGCGGACGGAACGCGACACCTGCTCGACGGCGCGCTTGGCGACGATCATGATCGCCGAGTCCCAGATGTCCTGACTCGTCGCGCCCCGGTGGACCCACTCCCGCGCGTCCGCGGGCACACGCGCCTTCATCACCCCGACCAGCGGAATGACCGGATTGCCTCCGGCCACGGCATCCGTGGCGAGTGCCGCCGCGTCGATGCCCGAGGACGGACGGATGCCGCGATCCGCGCGGAACTCCTCCCGGATCGCAGCGACGGCCTCGACGGGCGCGAGACCCATCGTGCCGTACGCCTCGACGAGCGCCACCTCGGCGGAGACGAGGGCATCGAGGAAGAGCCGGTCGGAGACGAGGTCGTCGTGGCCGGCGGTGACCGGCGAGAGCAGTCCCAGATCGAATCCGGGGACGTCAGAAGGCAAGGAAGACGGTCTCCTTCTCGCCCTGCAGCCGGATGTCGAAGTGGAGTCCGCCGTCGGGCGTGCGCGTTGCGATGAGACTATCGCGCTCCTCTGGGGTCAACGAGGACAGGAACGGGTCGGCGGCGAGGAGCTCGGGCGAGTCCGGGAGGTAGATGCGCGTGTGCAGCTTGTTCGGCAGGCCCCGCGCGTAGACGATCGCGGCGATGAAGGGGGCCTTGCCCTCCTGGGCGCCGGGGTTCCGCGTCCAGAACTCCCAGTGCCCGTCGTCGGTGGTGAAGGTGCGCCCGAAGCCGGTGAAGGTGTGGTCGTCGCGCCGGAACGCCCCCCGCGCCCGCGGCACGGAGCCGTCGGTGTCGGCGGAGAAGATCTCGATGAACGCGTCGGGGATCGCCTGGCCGTTCCCGTCGGTGACGGTGCCGCGCAGCACGATCGAACCCGGGGAGTGCGGGAAGACGACCTGGCTCATCTTCGGGTACTCCACGCCGTAGGCGAAGAATGGCCCGACGGTCTGCCCGGGGGTCGGGGCGAGGCGTTCGCGGGTCTCGGGCTGCTCGCTCATCAGTGGTCTCCCTCGTTCTCGAACCACGTCGCGTCGGGACCGTCCACGACGATGTCGAACCGGAACCCCATGGAGAACTCCGGGACGGTGAGGTCGTGGTCGTAGACGCCCACCAGGCGATCGCGGTCCTTCTGGGTGCGGATGGTGTTGTAGATCGGGTCGAGCGCGAACAGGGGGTCGCCGGGGAAGTACATCTGGGTGACGATCCGCTGCGTGAACGCCGATCCGAACACCGAGAAGTGGATGTGGGCGGGCCGCCACGCGTTGACGTGGTTCTTCCACGGGTAGGCGCCGGGCTTGATCGTGGTGAAGTGGTACGCGCCGGCGTCGTCGGTGACGATGCGTCCGGCACCGGTGAAGTTCGGGTCCAGCGGCGCGGGGTGCTGGTCGCGCTGGTGGATGTAGCGTCCGGCGGCGTTGGCCTGCCAGATCTCCACGAGCTGGGCGCGCACCGGGCGTCCCCACGAGTCGCGCACCGTGCCGCTGACGGTGATGCGCTCTCCCTGCGGCTCGCCGGTGTGCTGCAGGGTGAGGTCGGACTCGATCGCGGCGACGTCGCGCTGCCCGAACGCCGGCGAGAACAGCTCGATCGTCTCGGGGTCGACCAGCTTCGGGTTCTTCGTCGGATGCCGCAGGATGCTGGACCGGTACGGCGGGAAGTCGTAGAGGGTGGCGGGGACGTCCTCCCCCGCCGCCACCCGGCGCTCCGCCGCGGCGTGCGCGTCGATGATCTCCTGCGTGATGGCAGCCTGGCTCACCTGGTCCGGCGACGCCAGCAGCGTCTCCGGCGCGGCCGCGGACGGGGTCTCGGTCATGGATGTCTCCCTCGACATGACGATCGGGCACTCCATCGTGCGGCGGGACCGCGCGCACGATGGAGGCATTCCCACCCAATGGGAATGAAGATCGCCCTCAGCCGCGGAAGGCCGGGATCCCCGTGATCCGCTCCCCCAGGATCAGCGTGTGGACCTCGTCGGTGCCCTCGTACGTGCGGACGGACTCGAGGTTGTTCGCATGGCGCAGCGGCGAATACTCCAGGGTGACGCCGTTCCCGCCGAGGACGGTGCGCGCGTCCCGGGCGATCTCGATCGCCGCGCGGGTGTTGTTGAGCTTCGCCACCGAGATCATGTGGTGCTCCAGCCTTCCGGCATCCTTCAGGCGTCCGAGCCGGAGGGCGAGGAGCTGCGCCTTCTGGATCTCCAGGGCCCACTCGACGATCTTCCGCTGCGTCAGCTGGAACGATGCGATCGGGCGGTCGAACTGGCGGCGCGCCAGGGCGTACGCCAGCGCCTGTTCGGCCGCGTCCCGCGCGGCGCCGACCGCTCCCCACGCGATGCCGTACCGCGCCTCGTTCAGGCACGAGAAGGGGCCGCGGAGCCCACGGACCTCGAGCATCGCGTCGGCCGGGACGCGCACGCCCTCGAGCGTCACGTCGCACTGGATGGACGCGCGCATCGACAGCTTCTCGGGAATGGGGACGGCCGCGAAGCCGGGGGTGTCCGTCGGGACGAGGAATCCGCGCACACCGTCCTCCGCACGCGCCCAGACGACGGCGACGTCGGCGATGGACGCGAGCCCGATCCAGCGCTTGGCGCCGTCGATGACCCAGCCGTCGCCGTCACGACGCGCGGTCGTGGCCATCCCGCCCGGGTCTGACCCGGCATCCGGCTCGGTGAGACCGAAGCATCCGATGATCTCCCCCGCCGCCATGCCGGGGAGCCACCGCTGCTTCTGCGCCTCGGTGCCGTGCTTCGCGATGGCCGACATCGCCAGCGACCCCTGCACCGACACGAACGTGCGGATGCCGGAGTCGCCGGCCTCGAGCTCGGCCATCGCGAGGCCGTACTCCACCGCCGAGCGCCCCGCGCAGCCGTAGCCGTGCAGGTGCATCCCCAGGAGCCCGAGCTCGGCCATCTCGGGGATCAGCTCGCGGGGGAAGTGCGCCCGGTCGTACCAGTCCGCGATGTGCGGACGGATGCGGCGTTCGACGAACTCCCGCACGCGGTCCCTGCCCGCCCGCTCCTCGTCGGTGAACTCCGACTCGATGTCCATGAGGTCCAGGGCACGGCGGAGGTCCGCCGCGGATGTGTCGGTCATGTCGCGCCTCCGCTTCGAGTGTGCACCACCACGCCCGCAGACGGGCGAGCAAGATGGATCCCATGATCGATCCCGCCGAGCTCGCCCGCGCGTTCGACCGACCGACGCACGGTCCGCTCGCGGGCGTCGTCGTGGCGGACTTCAGCCGCGTCCTCGCGGGCCCCTACGCGACCATGCTGCTGGCCGACATGGGGGCGCTGGTGGTGAAGGTCGAGTCGCCCGGCGGCGACGACACCCGCCGGTGGCGACCTCCGGTCCGGGGCGACGAGAGCACGTACTTCCTCTCCGTCAACCGCAACAAGTTCGCCCTCAGCCTGGACTTCGCGGATGCCGGCGACCTCGCGATCGCCCATCGGATCGTCGCGCGCGCCGATGTGATGGTCGAGAACTTCCGTCCCGGCGCGCTCGCACGGTTCGGCCTGGACGCCGCGAGCGTGCGGGCGCGGCATCCGGCGCTGATCGTCGCCTCACTCACCGGGTTCGGCTCCGGCGCCGGTGCCGCCCTCCCCGGCTACGACCTCCTCGCCCAGGCGGCGTCGGGTCTCATGAGCGTCACCGGAGATGCGGACGGACCGCCGACGAAGGTCGGTGTCGCCGTCGTCGACGTGCTCGCCGGCCTCCATGCCGCTGTCGGCATACTCGGCGCCCTGCACGCACGGGAGCGCGACGGAGAAGGCCAGCGCGTCGAGGTGGACCTGCTGACCTCCGCGTTGTCGGGCCTGGTGAACCAGGCGTCGGCGGTGATCGCCGCGGGCGCGAGCCCCGGCCGGCTCGGCAACGCGCACCCGAGCCTTGCACCCTACGAGCCCTTCGCCACGGCGGACGGCACGCTCGTCATCGCGGTGGGCAACGATCGGCAGTTCGCGCAGCTGTGCGAGGCGCTGGAGACCCCCGATCTCGTCGAGGATCCCCGGTTCGCGACGATGCCCGCGCGCAACGCGCACCGCGAGATCCTGCACACCCTCCTCACCGAGGCGCTGCGGGCGCGACCCGCGGCGGAGTGGTCGGCCCGACTGCGGGATGCAGGCGTGCCCTGCGGACCGCTCAACGACATCGCCGGCGGCATCCGGATGGCCGATGAGCTCGGGCTCGACCCGGTGGTCACCGCGGGCCCGGCGGAGAGCGGCGTCCCCACCGTCCGGCATCCGATCCGCTGGTCGAGCGGCGACCTCGACTACTCGAAAGCTCCCCCGGAGCGGGACGCCGATCGTGACCGGATCCTGCGCTGGCTGGCGGCGGACTCCGCCTGACGCCTCCCGGGGGGCGGGTCAGGAGGCGTCGAACAGCCCCGACGACCCCATCACACGCTCGGGTTCGATGCGGATCACCACGCGTTTCGGGTTCACGCGGGGCGGCCGGTAGCGCTCGGTGTACAGCTCTTCGGCGCGCCGCACGGCAGCGGGATCGCGCTCGATCACCGCGCGTCCGGCGATGCTCAGCCACTGCGGCCCCGACACCTGCGCGACGGTCGCCCGGCCGTCGCGCTCGACGTTGCGGACCTTCTGCGTCCCGTCGCCGGTGATGATCCGCACGACCCCGTCGGCCACCGTGAACCCGACGGCGACCGCGTGGATGAGTGCGGTCGGGCCGATGGTCGACAGGGTGGCCAGGTGGCGGTCGGAGACGAAACGTCGCCCGTCCTCGGTCAGATCCGCAAGCGTGGGCACCCGTTCATTCGATCACACCGCGGAGCCCCCGGGGCGCGGCGGCAGGTGCGGGATCGGCTTGGGTTTGCTGTCGTGGGCATCGTGGATCTCATGCGCTCCTGAGTCAGCCGGTCCCGACGCTCCGGGCGGCGCATTCCGACGCGCATTCCGCGACGCGCTCCGGGACGCACGGAGGAAGCGGCGCCCGCTCACGCGGTCAGGATCGACCCGCACGACCTCGTTCTTCACCCACGACCCCGCCGAGCGCAGACCCCGGACTCCGGATGCCTCGACCTCGGCATCCGTGTCGAGGATGCGCGCGCGACCCCGGACGACCACGCTCCACACGTCTCCGTGATTCTCCCGATCGATCTCGAAGGCGACCGGCCGCCCCGCGGCGAACGCATCGAGCTTCGCGCCCGGCGCGGTGCGGAGGAACAGCGCGTCGGCGCCGGCGACGTAGTTGACCGGGAACAGGTCGGGCGAGCCGTCGGGGTCGACGACGGCGATCCGGCCGAGATGGCTGATGCGCAGCAGGCGCCAGCACTCGGCGACCTCGAGCACTTCCACTTCGGGTGATGGCGCGTGCATACCGACCTCCCATGAACGTCCGGAGATCCAGTCAACGCCGGTGGGGGCATCCGTTCAAGGCCCTTCGTCCCACGCCCACCGGACGAAGAATGGATCAGACGAGGATCTCCTCCCCCGGCCGATGCACGCGGAACCAGTGCCAGCCGAACGGGGCCACATCGATCTCGACCACGGCGCCGTCTGCGCGATGCACGCCCGCGCCGAAGAGGTCGCTGAGGACCGTGCCCTCCGGCTCGTCGCCGACGTCGATGCGCGCCACGCACGGCACGTCGTCGAAGTTGTGGACCGCGATGAGGTGGCCGAGGTCGCTGCGCACCCCGTGGACGAGGAGGGCGTCGTTCTCCTGCGCGAGGATGCGCAGCTCGCCCCACCCGATCTCCGGGCTCGTGCGGTAGCGCGAGGTGAGGTGACGCACGAACTGCAGCAGCGAGTCGGGGTCGTTCCGCTGGGCGGCGGCATTGACGAAACGCGGCGCGTAGCCGTCCTCGGGGAACCGACCCGGCCACCTCGAGGGCGCCGCGGTGGAGAAGCCGCCCTTCGCCTCCGCGGTCCACTGCATGGGGGTGCGGACGGCGAGGCGATCGGTGACGCGCGCGTCTTCGGCCATCCCGATCTCCTCGCCGTAGAAGAGCACGGGGGCTCCGGGGAGGGAGAACATGAGGCTGTAGACCATCCGGAGGCGGCGCGGGTCGCCGTCGAGCATCGTCGGCAGACGCTTGACGATCCCGCGGTCGTAGATGCGCTGACTCTCGTCGGGTGCGAACGCGGCGAAGACCTCCTCCCGCTCCTCGTCGCTGAGCTTGTCGAGGGTGAGCTCGTCGTGGTTGCGGACGAAGTTCGCCCAGCCCGCCTCGATCGGCAGATCCGGCCGCGCCTCGAGCGCCGTGCGGAGCGGCGTCGTGTCCCGCCGGGCGAGCGAGAGGTAGAGGGCCTGCATCCCCACGAAGTCGAACTGCAGGTCGAGCTCGCCACCCTCAGGACCGCCGAAGTACTCCAGCTGCTCGTCGTAGGGCAGGTTGACCTCGCCCAGCAGCATCGACTCGCTGCTGCGCCGCCGGAGGAAGCGCTTCAGGTCGCGGAGGAACGCGTGCGGGTCGCCCATGTCCTCACCCTCGGGCGGTTCGATGAGGAAGGGCACGGCATCCACGCGGAAACCCGAGATGCCCAGCTTCACCCAGAAGCCGATGACCTTCGCGATCTCGTCGCGGACCTTCGGGTTGGCGATGTTCAAATCGGGCTGGTGCCGGTAGAACGTGTGCAGGAAGTACTGCTCGGTCTTCTCGTCGTACTCCCAGATCGAATCTTCCTCGCCCGGGAAGATCATGTTCGGTGCATCGGCGGGAGCCTCATCGGTCCAGACGTAGAAGTCGCGGTAGGGCGAGGTGCGGCTGCGGCGGGCGGAGATGAACCACGGATGCCGGTCGGAGGTGTGGTTGACGACGAGGTCGACGATCACGCGGATGCCGCGATCCCGCGCCATCCGGATGACCTCCACGAGATCGCCGTGGGTCCCCAGCCGCGGGTCGATGCCGTAGAAGTCGCTGACGTCGTACCCGTCGTCGCGGTCGGGGGTCGGGTAAATCGGCATCAGCCACAGGCACGTGATGCCGAGGTCGGCGAGATAGTCGATGCGCTCGGCCAGACCCTCGAGGTCACCGATGCCGTCCCCGTTCGCATCGAGATAGGTCTCGACATCCAGGCAGTAGTAGATCGCCGACTTCCACCACAGGTCGGCGGTGTCCGCGGGCTTCATACGATCGCCCGCAGGGCCGGGAGGAGCTCGCGGCCGGCACGCTCGATGAACGAGCGCTGGTCCGGGCCGACCTCGTGGAGGTAGACGCGGTCGAAGCCGACCGAGACGAGATCGGCGATCCGGGCGGCGAGCTCGTCGGCGTCGTCAGAGATGAGGACGCTCTCGCGGAGTTCCTCGTCGGTGACGTCCGAGGCCGCGGCATCGAACTCCTCCGGAGTGGAGATGTCCCACAGCCGCGTCGGCGGAAGGGCGCCGTGACGCCACTGATCGCGCACGGTACGCATGCCAGCGTCGAGATCATCGGTCAGGCAGACGTGCACCTGGAGGGCGGCGGGACCGCGGCCCCCGGCATCCCGGTAGCCGGTAAGCACCCGCTCCAGCGTCTCCCGCGGCTGGGCGACGGTGGCGAGGCCGTCCGCCCACGGGGCCACGCGGACGGCGGTTTCGACGCTGACCGCGGCGGCGAACAGCGGCGGGGGTGTCTCCGGGAGCGTCCACAGGCGCGCTTCGTGCACGCGCACACGGCCGTCGTGCGTCACCTTCTCGCCGGCGAGGAGTCGGGCGATGACGGACTGCGCTTCGTCCAGGCGCCGGTCGCGTTCGGGCTTCTCCGGCCATCCTTCGCCGGTCACGTGCTCGTTGAGCGCCTCACCGCTGCCGAGCGCCGTCCAGAACCGCCCCGGGAACATCTCCTCCAGCGTCGCGATCGCCTGCGCCGAGACGACCGGGTGCATGCGCTGCACGGGCGACGAGACCGACCCGATCGAGAACGAGGTGCGCGAGAGTGCCGCCCCCAGCCAGCTCCACGAGAACCCGGACTCACCCTGGCGCACGCCCCACGGGGCGAGGTGGTCCGAGCACATCGCGGCGTCGAAACCGGCCTGCTCCGCGAGGGCGACCCACTCGAGGAGGGCGCTCGGCGGGAACTGCTCGTGCGAGGCGTGATAGCCGATGACATCCATTCCCCCACCCTCGCGTCCGAACGCCCGAGCAGCGGAGGCTTGCGGCCGGTCTGCGCTTCGGCTAGGCAGACGGCGACCGATGCCGCACCAGGCGCGGGACGACGGCGACGAGGACGACCATCGCGACGAGCTCGACGAGCGTCTGGGTGACCACCACGAGCGGCGTCAGCGCGAAGCCGGCCGGGAGGGCGAGCGCGAGCGGCAGGACGACGAGGGAGTTCCGCGTCACCCCGCTGAAGACCACCGCCCGCCGCTCGGGGACGGCGAGGCCCGCGACGCGGGCGGCGACGATGCCGAGCGGAACCATCACCGCCGTGAACGCGAGGTACACCGGGACGACGGCGAGGAGCGCACCGGCCCGACCGGCCACATCGGCGATCTGCGAGGCCACCACCACCGCGAGGGTCAGCATCATCAGCGGGACCATCGCGGTGATTGCGGCATCCTGGATCCTCGCGATGACGCGGACGCGACGGGCACCCAGCTGCACGAGGACCGCCGCCCCCAGGGGCAGAGCGATGAGCAGGAGGAAGGCCTCGACGAACGGTCGGAGATCGAACGCGCCGACGATCGTGGGGCCCGCCAGGAGGAGCAGATACAGCGGCAGGAGGAGGATCTGCACCACCATCAGCAGCGGAGTCGCCGCGAGGAGCTTGTCGCGCGCACCACCGGCGAGGCCGGCGAAGACGATGACGTAGTCGACGCACGGCGTCAGCAGCACCAGCAGCACGCCGACGAGCACCGCCTCCTCGGCGGCGACCACGCGGCTGAGGGCGAAGACGACCAGCGGCACCACGAGGAAGTTGACGGCGAGCACCGTGGCGGCGAAGCGCGTGTCGCGCAGCGCCGTCCCGAGCGTCCGGAACGGCACGCCGAGGAACGTGGCGAAGAGGAGGAGGGCGATGACCGGGGTGATCGCCGGTGCGACGACGGGAGCGGTCGCCGGGGCGAGGATGCCGACGGCGGCTCCCCCGGCGATCGCCGCGAGGCACAGCGCCACCTGGTGGCGTTCGAGCGTCGCGGCGACGGGGGGCACCGCTCCATCATGGCCCGGGCGGGGCGTCCGTCACGCCGCGGGGAGCTCCAGCAGGTGCCCGGTCCGGTCGCGCTTGGCCTCCAGGTACCGGGCGTTGGACGCGGTGACGTGGACGCCGGTGCGGACGACATCGACCACGTCGATCCCGAGCGCCGAGAGCTGCGCGGCCTTGTCGGGGTTGTTCGTCAGGAGACGGATGCCGCCGACCCCGACCGCGCGCAGCATCTGGGCGGCGGCGGTGTAGTCGCGTTCGTCCTCCCCGTGGCCGAGCGCGGTGTTCGCGTCGTAGGTGTCGAGGCCGGCATCCTGCAGCGCGTAGGCGTCGAGCTTCGCGTACAGGCCGATCCCGCGGCCCTCCTGGCGGAGGTAGAGGAGCAGGCCGCCCGCGTCGTTCAGGCGCTCGGCGGCCTCGCGCAGCTGAGGTCCGCAGTCGCACCGCTCCGAGCCGAAGACGTCTCCGGTGAGGCACTCGCTGTGCATGCGGATGAGGACGTCCGCGCCGGGGGTCACCTCGCCGTCGTCATTCACCGCGTCGCCGAAGGCGAGGAGGAGGTGCTCGGCGCCGTCGACCAGGCCGGTGAAGGTGAGCACCCGCGCGGGAGCGGTGTACCCGTCGGAGAACCGCAGCGGGATGGTCACCGCAGTGCGCACCTGCGCCTCGGTCAGCGGGGTGATCTCGGCCGGGTGAACATCGGCCGGGACATCGGCGGGGCGGGCCTGTGACATGGGGGCTCCCTCGTTCGGTGACCGCAATGCGGCGTTCGTGCGACCGCGATGCGGGAGTGCAAGCCGGTCGTCTCGCTGATTATTCCGGCGCGCGCAGGGGGTCGGATGCAGTTCCGCCGGATTTCTCCGCGGGCCGAACTCCTCCGATCCGGCCCCGGTTGGCCCCTGCGGGCCCGGATTCGGCCGTTTCCGGCCGGAATGGAGGAGTTCGGTACGCAGCGGGGGCGGCGCGGGAGGCGGGTCAGCCGGCGGGGAAGAGCTCGGCCTCGGTCTTGGCGTACTGCCGCTGCAGCCACACACCGAACTTCGGCTTGGCCAGGCACGCCTGCGCCGACGCGCACGAGACGACCGAATCCTGCGCCGCGTACACCCGGAACGCGTCCACCTTGCGCGCCAGCAGGTCGCCGGAGAGGTTCGCCGGCAGGTCCTGGGTGCGGTAGCCGACCGCGTAGCTGACACGGTCGGCGGGGAAGCCGATCGCCTGCCACGCGGCGCGGGTGACCGTGCCGGTCGCCGAGTGGTCGGGGTGGTCGCCGCCGGCCCACTCGGTGCCCTGCGGCACATGGGTGTACAGCTGATCGACGCGGTAGGCGACGATCAGCTCCGACAGCGACGAGGTCAGCGCGTCGAGGGTCAGCGGGGTCCCGCCGTCGATGGGCGCGAGCGACGCGAGCGCCCCCGAGACCAGGGCCGGCAGCGTGACGAACCCGGTCGCGCGGAATCCGCCGCCGTTCAGCGCTCCGTCGGGGAGGCGCAGGAACACCACGGTGATGTCCGGATCATCCTCCGGCGACCACTGACTGATCTCGACGCCCGAGTTCAGCGTCACGCGGTGCTCGGCCCAGAACCCCTGCGCGCCCCGCATGGTGTTGTACGCGCGCAGGATGCCGAGCTCACGGCCCTTGGCGTAGTGCTCGCCGCGCCCGGCATCCGACCCGGTGAGGAACACGGTCCGCACGCACCGCCCGGCGTCGAACGCCTCGAGGAGACGCGGATTCATGAACAGCAGATCGTCGTCGTAGTGCGCCCACACCGACATCGTCACGCCCGTGTCGCACGGGATGTCGGCGGGCGAGACGGGCGGCGGGGCCGGCTCCGGCTCGGGTGCGACGGGCTCGGCGACGGGGGTCTCAGTGGTGTCGGGAACGGGGAGCGAGGCCGCCGGCGACGGCGTCTCCGGCGGCGACGAGGCCGTCGGGGTACCGGACACGCCGGACGCCCCGGCGGAGGTGCTCACACCGAGACGGTCGGTCGAGGTCACCAGGAACCCGGCGAGTGCCGCGCCGCCCGCACTGCTGAGCCCGACCACCGCGGCGATCGTCAGAACCGCCACCACGGCATTCCGTGCCCGTCCACGCGCCCTCGGGCGCGCACGACGCCCTTGTTCGCGCGCGTCCATCGCGCGCCGATCCCCCACGTGACCGTCCCCCAGTCCTGTCTGCGCCGGATCACCCCCGTGCCCGCGCGCGCCTGATTATGACACGAACGACGCGCAGGGGCTCACATCGACGCGATGGATCCCCCCGGGCGGCGGACATGCGAGGCTGATCCCATGCGTATCGCCCTCACCGGATCCAGCGGAAAGCTCGGCACCGTCGTCGCTCGCGAGCTGCGCGCCGCGGGTCACGATGTCATCGGGATGGATGTCGCGGGGACCCGCGCCCCCGGCTTCCTCCAGGTCGACCTCACCGACTACGGCCAGGTCGTCGACGCGTTCGCCGGGCTCGGCGATCGTGGGGACGGCGTGGACGCGGTCGTCCACCTCGGGGCGATCCCCGCGCCGGGCCTGCGGAGCGAGGTCGCGACGTTCCACAACAACATGACCGCCACGTTCAACGTGTTCTGGGCTGCGGTGCGGCTCGGCATCCGTCGCATCGTGTACGCGTCGAGCGAGACGGTCCTCGGCCTGCCCTTCGACGTCCCCCCGCCCTACGTCCCTGTGGACGAGGAGTACGCGCCGCGGCCGGAGAGCGTCTACTCGCTCGTGAAGACGCTCGAGGAGCGGATGGCCGACGAGCTCGTCCGCTGGCACACCGACCTGTCCATCACGGCCCTGCGCTTCTCGAACGTCATGGTCCCCGAGGACTACGCCGCCTTCCCGTCCTTCGACGCGGATGCCGGCATCCGGAAGTGGAACCTCTGGGGCTACATCGACGCGCGCGACGGCGCGCAGGCGGTCGAGCGGGCGCTCACGTCGGCGCCGGTGGGCTTCGACACGTTCATCATCGCGGCGGCGGACACCGTCATGACCCGCCCGAACGGCGAGCTGCTGCACGAGGTCTTCCCCGACGTCCCGCGCCGGGGCGAGGTGGGGACGAACGAGACCCTGCTCTCGATCGACAAGGCGCGTCGCCTGCTGGGCTACGCTCCGCAGCACTCATGGCGCGACGAGGTCTAGGACTCCCAGC
Organism: Microbacterium aurantiacum; assembly: GCF_021654035.1. Lineage (GTDB taxonomy): Bacteria > Actinomycetota > Actinomycetes > Actinomycetales > Microbacteriaceae > Microbacterium > Microbacterium aurantiacum. Next base: position 556,311 of record NZ_JAJPDW010000001.1, on the reverse strand, counting down.
GCACCGCCGAGCCACGTGAGGGCTTCGCGACGGAACGCGACGGATGCCGGGGCCTCGGGGAAGAGCGTGTCGAACCCGTGCGGAGCCCCGGGCACGACGCGGAGCTGAGCATCCACCCCTGCGGCGCGCAGGCGCCGGGCGTAGGCGGCGTCCTCGTCGTGGAAGAGGTCGATGTCGCCGACGCCGATCCACGCCGGAGGGAGTTCCGCGAGGTCTCCGCGCTGGGCGGGGACGGCGTACGGCGGGGGGCACGCGAGGGCCTCGCCGAGGTAGGACCCCCAGCCGAACCGGTTGGAGGTGTTGTTCCAGACGGGGTGGGCGACGGCGTCGAGGGTGCGGTCTGCGGCCGTCCGCGCGTCCAGCATGGGCGCGATCAGCAGCTGCGCGGCCGGCGCGATCCCGCCTTCGTCGCGGAGTCGCTGCGTGAGGGCCGCGGCGAGTCCGCCGCCCGCGCTCACGCCGCCGAGGGCGATGCGCGACGGGTCGAGGTCGCGGGCCCGTGCCGTGGCGACGGTGCGCATCCAGACCGCGTGCACGTCATCGAGCGCGGCGGGGAACGGATGCCGGGGGGCGAGCCGGTAGCCGGCCGAGACGACGGTGATCCGCAGGGTCGCCGCGACAAGCGCGCAGAACCGGTCGTCCTGGCGGGGCGACCCGGTGACGAGCCCGCCCCCGTGGATCCACACGAGGGCCGCGGACGACCGCCGCGTGTGCGGACGGTAAAGCCGGTACTGCACGCCGGCCTCGCGCACCGCACGGACCGACACCGTCCGCGCGAGAGCCGGCGGCACCCGGCTGGGCACATGGCCGAGGAGCCAGCGGACCGGCCGCTTGCGCACATCGAGTGCGCGCGCCGTGGCGACGCCGTGGAAGGAGGGGTCTATCCGCGCGTCGTCCACGGTCCGGGCGAGCCCGGGCCGCCTAGCCGCGACGGTGGACGGCGACCACCGGGCAGTCGAAGGGGTCCCGGGCGGCGAGGCCGACGCGGTTGAGGTAGTCGATCACGATCGCGTACGAGCGCAGCAGCGTCGTCTCGGTGTACGGCACGTCGAGGGTGCGGCACTGCTCGATGACGATCTCGCGGGCCTTGGAGAGGTGCGGGCGCGGCATGTTCGGGAACAGGTGGTGCTCGATCTGGTAGTTGAGTCCGCCCATGAGCCACGTGGCCCACCAGCCGCCGGCGATGTTCCGGGAGGTGCGCACCTGCTTGGAGAAGAAGTCGAGCTTCGCGTCGGGGGCGATCACGGCCATGCCCTTGTGGTTCGGAGCGAAGGAGGCTCCCATGTACACGCCGAAGACCGCGAGCTGCACGCCCAGGAAGGCGAAGGCCATGCCGAGCGGGAGGAGGAAGAAGATCGGCACCACGAAGACGGCGAAGCGCAGGAGGAGGAGGCTGATCTCGGCCGCGCGGTTCTTGACCGGTCCGCGCCCGAAGACGTGGCCGAACGCGATGGCGTGGAGGTTCAGGCCCTCGAGCGTCAGGAGGGGGAAGAACAGCCATCCCTGACGGCGGGTGATCGCCCGGCGGAGACCCCGCGCGGACGCGGCATCCTCGTCGAGGAAGGAGATCGTGTCGATCTCGATGTCGGGGTCTTTGCCGACGCGGTTCGGGTTGGCGTGGTGGCGGGTGTGCTTCGTGGTCCACCACGAGTAGCTCATGCCGACGATGCCGTTGCCGAGGAGACGGGCGAGACGGTCGTTCGCGGGCCCGGAAGAGAGGATCTGCTTGTGCGCGGCCTCGTGCGAGAGGAACGCCACTTGCGTGTACAGGATGCCGAGCGCGGCGGCGATGAGCAGCGTGAACCAGCTGTCTCCGAGGAGGAGAAGACCGGCGACGCAGGCGGCGAAGCCGAGGGCGACGAGGCTGCCGGTGAGGGCGTAGAACCAGGGGGTGCGGCGCAGGAGGCCGCTTTCGCGCACGACCTGGGACACGTCGGTGAACGCGCGGGTCAGCTGCGGGAAGTCTTCGGTGCGGGAGTACGTCTGACGAACAGGTCCGAGCTTGGGCTCGAGGACGGTGGCGACGATGAGAGCACCTGCTCTTTCGATCGGGACCCGGGGGCCGGAAGCCAAGGGCGGGTGCCGATCGCTGTGTGGGCCCACTGTATGCCGGGTGCTATACGCGACCCGGCATACAGTGGACCGCCGACCGGAGGTCATCCGGTCGGCGGTGAGGATCAGAGAGGCCGGATGTTCGCGGCCTGCATGCCCTTGGGCCCGCGCTCCGCGTCGAACTCGACCTTCTGGTCTTCGCGCAGCTCCTTGAAGCCGGACGTGGCGATCGCGCTGTAGTGCGCGAACAGGTCGGCGGAGCCGTCATCGGGAGCGATGAAGCCGTAGCCCTTTTCGGAGTTGAACCATTTCACGGTGCCAGTGGCCATCGTGTCTTTCCTTTTTCTTTTTGTGCAAGCCGCGTATGCGACCATGGACGCCGTTCCGACGGATCGAGACGGACGAGGTGGGATCCGAGATCGTCGAGCGAGCGACGTGATCCGGATGAGGACGGCGATGATGCCGCGTGATGCGGCCCAGACTCCGCAGCTCCGCCGTGAGCGCAGAGGGTTCGGCGACGATGGAACCCCGAGAGCCGGGGTCGGGCCAGGCTAGCACGCCCGAGCCGTCCGGTCTGCATCCGGTTCCCATGCTCCCGCCGCGACGGGTTCCCGTCAGACGGCGCGGGCGTGGAGGATGACGGCGTTGCCCGGGGCGAGCAGCGGCTCCGGGAGGCCGGGCGCCGTGTGCCGGAGGACGTCGGGATCGTCGGGTTCGACGACAGCTCGTGGGCTCTGCGATGCGATCCGCCGCTGTCGACAATCCACCAGCCCGCCGGCGAGCTGGGGCGCGCGGCGGCGAAGGCGGTGCTCGCGCAGCTGCGCGGCGAGCGCATCGAGACCCCGATCATGCTCGACTGCCCCGTCGTCTGGCGCGAATCCGCCTGAGGGCCCTACCCCCTTCGTTCACTCGTCGCCTCTTGCGGGTGACCGCGCGATAGACCCGCAAGACGCGACGAGTGAACGTGTTCGTCAGTGGAGGGACGCGTCGGCGTCCGTCACCCGCCAGGCGTGGAACGGCACGCGCAGGCCCGCGCGCGTCGGACCGCACACCATCGGCCCCGCTCCCACCGCGCCGGGGTCGGCGGGAAGAAAGGGCAGCACCCGCACGAGGCGCAACGGCTCGCCCGTCGGTGCCGCGCGGACGGTGAGGGCATCGCCCGTCCAGCTCACCCGCACGGTGATCCGGCGATCCGTCCAGTCCGGGACGGGTGCGATCGACCAGTCCGAGCGGATGTCGGTGACCACGGCGCCGACGCCGGGGACACCGTCGGCGAACTCCACGCCCGCCTTGATCCAGTGCTCGTCCCCGGCGCGGACGAAGATCCCCGCCTGGTCGAACTCCCCGGAGAACGCCGCGGTGAACTCGACCTCGACCGCCGTGTCGATCGCGAACGGGGCGAGGAGCGCGTGCTCGGTGTCGTGCACGAACCCGTAGGAGGTGTGCCGCCAGGCGTCGCTCCCCTCCACCGCGGTGACGACGAGGTCTCGCCCGACCTCCTCCACCGCCGCCGGCTCGTGCGTCCACGTCCCGTCGGACCAGGAGCGGCTCATCGCGCGCCCTCGCCCGCCGCCCGCACGACGGTCGCCGAGACGGCCGGGAGGCGGAGCCCCGCCGGAATCACCGCGGTCGCGGGGTCGGTGGCGAGGAGGACCTCGGACGCGGCATCCGTCTCCACCGTCACGTCGGCCTCCGACACGTTGACCCACACCGTGACGGCGCCGCGGTCGAGGCGGTACACGCGGCCGCCCGCGACCTCGCGCTGCCCGGCGTCAGGCCACGCCGGGTCGGTCAGCTCGGGCACCTCGCGGCGGAGGCGTGCGAGCTCGCGGTAGAGCGACAGCAGGCGCATGTGCCGTCCGGTGGTCACCTCGTCCCAGTTCAGCTTCGATCGTGTGAACGTCTCGGGATCCTGCGGATCCGGAACGACGGATTCGTCCCAGCCCATCTCGGCGAACTCGGCGATCCGGCCCTTCGCGGTGGCCTCCCCGAGCTCGGGCTCGGGGTGGGAGGTGAAGAACTGCCACGGCGTGGATGCCGCCCACTCCTCGCCCTGGAACAGCATCGGCGTCCCCGGCGCGGTGAGCGTCAGCACCGCGGCGATCGCCAGGCGGTCGTCGTCGAGGTTCTGCGACAGACGGTCGCCCGTCGCGCGGTTGCCGATCTGGTCGTGATCCTGCGCGAAGGTCACCAGACGCCACGCCGGCACCTTGGCGGGGATCGGCTTGCCGTGATCGCGCCCTCGAAAGGACGAGTACGTGCCGTCGTGGTAGAAGCCGCGACTCCAGACCTTCGGCAGCGCCTCGGGGTCGGCGAAGTCCTCGTAGTAGCCCACGGTCTCACCGCTGACGGCGACGTGGACGGCGTGGTGCCAATCGTCGCTCCACTGCGCGGTGAGACCGTACCCGCCGGCCTCCCGCGGGAGGATCAGCGTGGGGTCGTTCATGTCGGACTCGGCGATGAGCGTCAGCGGTCGCCCCAGGTGCGCCGACAGGGCGTCGGTGCGGCGCGCCAGTTCGGCGAGGATGTGCTCGTCGCGCTCGTCGAGGAGGGCGTGGACGGCATCCAGCCGCAGCCCGTCGACGTGCATGTCGCGCATCCACATCAGCGCGTTCTCGACGATGTACGCCCGCACGGCGTCCTCGTCGAGGTTGACCGAGTCCCCCCACGTGTTGCGGCTGCCCTCGCGGAGGTAGGGACCGAACTCGGGCAGGTAGTTCCCGCTCGGGCCGAGGTGGTTGTAGACGACGTCCTGGATCACCGCGAAGCCCGCCGCGTGCGCCGCGTCGACGAATCGCTGGTACGCGGCGGGTCCGCCGTACGGCTCGTGGACGGCGTACCAGAGCACCCCGTCGTACCCCCAGTTGTGCACGCCGTTGACGGCGTTGACGGGCAGGAGTTCGATGTGGGTGACGCCGATGTCGCGCAGGTGCGGGAACTTCGCGATCGCCGCGTCCAGGGTCCCCTCGGGCGTGAAGGTGCCGATGTGCAGCTCGTAGATGAGTCCGCCCGCGAGCTGGCGCCCGGTCCAGGCGGCGTCCGTCCAGGTGTGCTGCGCGAGATCCACATGAGCGGATGCCGCGTGCACGCCGTCGGGCTGACGACGCGAGCGGGGGTCGGGGCGGAGGTCGTCGCCGTCGCCGAGCACGAAGCCGTAGCGTTCCCCGTCGGCGAGCTCGACGTCCGCCCGCCACCATCCGTCGGTGGCGGCGTCCAGCTCGAGGTCGACGCCGGGGGCGCCGTCCGTTCCGATCCGGCGCAGGCGCACCCGGGAGGCACGCGGAGCCCACAGGTCAACGGTCATCGGTCATCGTCCTCTCGGATGAGCAGAGCCACGGGGTAGTGCGCGAAGAGGTCCGCCACGGCGATCTCGCCCGCGGTGAACCGGCGGCCGGTGAACGCGTCGACGGCCGGAACCGGGCGGCGGAGCAGCGCGGTGTCCCCCCACCCGCCGCGCGCGGCCAGACCCACGGGCAGGCGGGTCGCGGCGACGACGGCCCCGCCGCGGTCTGCCGCGACGAGGTGATCGGCCGCGGCCCCGACCGCGGTCATCGGCGTGTAGCGGTCGAACAGCTCCGGGCGGTCGCGACGCAGTCGCAGCGTCCGGGACGTGACGAGGAGCTTGGCAGCTCCCGTCTCGTCGATCGGCGGCACCTGCTCCGCGGGCGCGGCGTCGAGGTCGGCGAGCATCCGTGCGCGCAGATCGAAGTCGACCGGGCGACGGTTGTCGGGGTCGACGAGAGAGGTCTCCCACAGCTCCGACCCCTGGTACACGTCCGGGACGCCGGGACCGGCGAGCTGCAGCACCTTCTGCGAGAGGCTGTTCACCCAGCCGGGGGCGGCGATCTCGTCGACGAACGCCTGCACCTCGGAGGCACCCGGCCCCGTCGCGGCGTCGATGACGGCGTGCATCCGCTTCTCGAAGTCGGCATCCGGATCCCACCACCCGGTGGCTTCGGCGGCCTCGCGCGCCGCCTTCTCGGCGTAGGCGTGGAGGCGCTCGGCGGAGGCCGGCCACGCGCCGATGATCGCCTGCCAGAGCAGAGCGTCGAAGGGCCCGTGCCCCGTCGAACCGATGCGCTGGAATGCGGCGAGCTGATCCGCCCAGCGGTCGGGCATCTCGGCGAGGACGCTCAGACGCGCGCGCACGTCCTCGCCCCGCTTGGTGTCGTGGGTCGACAGCGTCGTCATCGCGTGCGGCCACGCGGCGAGCCGCGCCGCCTGGGCGGTGTGGAACTCCGCGACCGACAGCGAGAACTGCGACGGGTCGCCGCCCACCTCGGTGAGCGGGCCGAGCCGGGTGTGCCGGTAGAACGCGGTGTCTTCGACGCCCTTGGCCATGACGGGCCCGGTGGTCTGCTGGAAGCGCCGCGCGACCTCGTTCGCCGGATCGGCCAGGAGCGGCACGAGCGCGTCGATGGTGGCGGCGAGCTCCGGCCGCCGATCACGGCTCTCGGCGGCAGCGGCCTCGAGGTGCTCGCGTCCCGCCGGCAGGTAGGAGCGGTAGACGGGGAAGCACGCCAGGAGCTCGGCGAGCGCGTCCTGCACCGGCTCCTCCGCCCCCTCACGCACGTCGTCGGGGAGGAGCCGGATGAGGCGGCGGATCTCGGCGACCTGGATCGTGTCCGCGATCATCCGCTTGGTGTCGTGGATGAGGTCGTGCCAGGCGAGCGGGGCGGGGAGGCCGCTGTCGGCGCGCAGGCGCGCATCGAGCGCGTCCAGGCCCGCTTCCCCCGCCGGGTCGATCAGGACCCGTCCGATCTCGGCGAGCGCGTCGTATCCGGTCGTCCCGTCAGTGGCCCACCATGCGGGCAGGGTCTCGCCGTGCTCGAGGATCTTCTCCACGAGCACGTACGCGTCCCCGGTCGCGCCGGCGAGGCGATCGAGGTAGGCGTCCGGGTCAGCGAGTCCGTCCGGGTGGTCCACCCGCAGACCGTCCGCGAGCCCCTCGCGCGTCCAGCGCAGGATCTCGGTGTGGGTCGCGTCGAACACCGCAGGGTCCTCGATCCGGACGCCGGCGAGCGAGGTCACCGCGAAGAAGCGCCGGTAGTTGAGCTCCGCCGCCTCCCGACGCCAGAACATCAGCTCGTAGTGCTGCCGGGCGAGCACCGCGCGGATGGTGTCGGCATCCGTCAGATCGGAGTCCTCCACCGCGTCCAGCGAACCGGGCGCGAGCGGGAAGACGTTCTCGTAGTAGCGCAGGAGTCCGTCGGGCGCGTCCTCCGCGGGGGTCCGATCGAGCGTGAGCTCTCCGGCGGCGAGGACCTCGTCGAGGGGACCGCCGAGGGCGGGCAGGCGCACGCGCCCGCCGCTGAGGCGCGGATCCACGTCGAAGGCGGCCGCGTGCGGCGACTCGGCGCCGCGGCGGAGCATATCCCACCACCACGCGTTCTCGCGCGGGGCGGAGACCCCCATGTGGTTCGGGACGATGTCGATCAGGATGCCGAGCCCGGCCTCCCGCGCCACGGCGGCGAACCGGTCCAGGCCCGCCGCACCGCCGCGGGCCGGATCGATCGCCGTGGTGTCGACGACGTCGTAGCCGTGGTCGGACCCGTCCGTCGCCGCCAGAAGCGGGGACAGATACGCCCACGACGCACCGAGGTCGCTGAGGTACTGCGCGCGGCGCGCCGCGGCGTCCAGGTCGAAGGAGGCGCGGATCTGCAGTCGGTACGTGGAGACAGGCTCGCGCCTCATGTCACAGCTCCGGTTTCGGTGCGGGTGCGGGCGTCGGCACGATCTGGATCGCCGAGGTGGCCGTCTCCGCGCTCAACACGGACGAGAGGGCGTGGTCGACGGTGGTGTCGGAGTCCGCGTGTTCGCGGAGGACGACCATCGACCGTTCGGCGACCTCGATCTCGCCCTCCGGCTTCACCGGTCCGCCGTCGGCCAGACGCGCCGCGGTGTCGACCAGCACGTCCCAGCTCGCGCCGTAGTCCGCGTTCGGCAGCCGGACGGAGACGGGCTCGTCACCGGCGTTGAAGAAGAGGATGAAGTGATCGTCCGTGATGGGCTCGCCACGACGGTCGCGCTCGCGGATGCCGTGGCCGTTGAGGTACACCCCGACCGCGCGGCCGAACCCGGAGTCCCAGTCCTCCGGCTGCATGACGGTCCCATCGGGACGGAGCCACACCACGTCGGGGACGGGGGCGCCCTCCTCTGAGCGGACCGGGCCGCCGTTGAAGAAGCGACTGCGGCGGAACGTCGGATGCTGGCGGCGGAGGCGCGAGAGGGCCGCGGTGAAATCGATCAGCGAGGTGTCGGCGGACTCCCAATCCACCCAGGTGATCTCGTTGTCCTGCGCATACCCGTTGTTGTTGCCGCCCTGCGTGCGGCCGAGCTCGTCTCCGTGCAACAGCATCGGCACCCCCTGGCTGAGGAGCAGCGTGCTGAGGAAGTTCCGCTGCTGCCGGGAGCGCAGCGCCAGGATGTCGGGGTCGTCCGTGGGGCCCTCGACGCCGAAGTTGTACGAGCGGTTGTGCGACTCGCCGTCGCGTCCGTCCTCGCCGTTGGCGTCGTTGTGCTTCTCGTTGTACGACACCAGGTCGCGCAGCGTGAAGCCGTCGTGCGCGGTGACGAAGTTGATCGAGGCGACCGGCCAGCGTCCGGAGTGGGCGTACAGGTCGCTGGACCCGGTCAGGCGGGAGGCGAACTCACCGAGGGTCGAGGGCTCGCCTCGCCAGAAGTCGCGGACGGTGTCGCGGTACTTTCCGTTCCACTCCGTCCACTGCGGCGGGAAGTTGCCCACCTGGTAGCCGCCGGGACCGACGTCCCACGGCTCCGCGATGAGCTTGACCTGGGAGACCACCGGATCCTGCTGCACGAGCTCGAAGAAGGTCGCGAGGCGGTCCACGTCGTAGAACTCGCGGGCCAGAACCGAGGCGAGGTCGAACCGGAAGCCGTCGACGTGCATCTCCAGCACCCAGTACCGCAGCGAGTCCATGATCAGCTGCAGGGCGTGCGGGTTGCCTGCGTTGAGGCTGTTGCCGGTGCCCGTGTAGTCGGTGTAGTACCGCTTGTCGTCGTCCTCGAGCTTGTAATAGGCGACGTTGTCGATGCCGCGCATCGACAGGGTGGGACCGAGGTGGTTGCCCTCCGCGGTGTGGTTGTAGACGACGTCGAGGATGACCTCGATGCCCGCGGCGTGGAGCGCGCGCACCATCGCCTTGAACTCCTGCACCTGCTCGCCGCGCTGACCGCTGGAGGCGTAGGTGTTCTGCGGGGCGAAGAACGCGATCGTGTTGTAACCCCAGTAGTTGGACAGCCCCTTCTCCTGGAGGGTGGAGTCGTCGACGAACTGGTGCACGGGCATCAGCTCGATCGCGGTCACACCGAGCTTCTGCAGATGCTCGATGACGGCGGGGTGGGCGATGCCACTGTACGTGCCGCGGAGCTCTTCGGGAACCAGCGGGTGGAGCTGGGTGAGACCCTTGACGTGGGCCTCGTAGATGAAGGATTCGGCGTAGGGGGTCTTCGGCAGGCGGTCGCCGCTCCAGTCGAAGAACGGGTTCACGACCACGCCCTTCATCGCGGCGGCGGCCGAGTCCTCGTCGTTGCGCGAGTCCGGCTCGCCGAAGTTGTAGCCGAAGACGGACTGCCCCCACGCCACCTGACCGTTCACGGCCTTCGCGTACGGGTCGAGCAGCACCTTGTTCGGGTTGAACCGCATCCCGTTCTCCGGGTCGTACGGACCGTGCACGCGATATCCGTACACCTGACCCGGCCGCACCTCGGGGAGGTACGCGTGCCAGACGTATGCGTCGACGTCGATCAGCTCGATGCGCGTCTCCGTCCCGTCATCGTCGAAGAGGCACAATTCCACTTTGTCGGCGCCCTCACTGAACAGGGCGAAGTTCGTCCCGTTCCCGTCGAAGGTCGCTCCCAGGGGGTAGCTCGATCCAGGCCATGTCTGCACGTCGCTCAGATTAGGCCAGGTAGCCTCCCTCGCGCCGCCCTTGACCGCGGGGGCGGCACCGAGTAGGCGGTCGCTCACATGCGCGCGTAGCGGGCGCGGGCGATCGAGAACAGGCCGTAGAGGATCAGTCCCACTCCCACGACCCACAGCACCGCGGGGCCGAACGGCAGCTCGACCAGCGCCTTGAGCGCGGCGTCCAGGCCGCCGGCGGCTTCCGGGTCGTGGGTGACCGCCGCGGCGAGGAACAGGATGCCGGCGACGCCGATCGCGATGCCCTTGGCCACATACCCGGCGACGCCGAAGGCGACGATGCCCTTGCGTGCGGCTCCCCCGGGGAGGGAGAGGTTCTCCTCGAACTTCCGCGTCACGCCGCGGAAGACGAACGCGACGCCGATACCGAGGATCACGAGACCCACGAGTCCCACGAGGAACACCCCCGCCGGCGCCGCCATGAGCGTCTGGCTGAACGAGGATGCCGAGTCCTCCGAGTCGGAGCTGCCGCCGGCGGCGAAGACGGCCGCGGTGAAGCCGATCGCGAGGTAGGTCACCGCGGTGCCGAGGTACTTCACCCGGTGCGCCCAGGCCTTCTTCGTGTCGGGGTCGCGCTCCAGCAGCGCCTCGGCGATCTGCCAGGCAGCGAGCGCCGCGAGCCCCACGACCACCGCCCACAGGGCGAAGACCCCGGCGGGGGCCTCCCGGATCTGCTGCATCGCGCCGCTCTGATCGGCCTCGCCGCCACCGGCTCCCGTGGCGATCGAGATGGCGATCGCCCCGATGACGAGGTGGAGGAGTCCGAGGACCACGTAGCCGACCCGGGCGGCGACGCGGAACGCGGTGGAGTCCTGGGCCTTGCGCGCGGCATCCTTCGAAGCACTCATGTTCGGGACGATAGCGATCCGGGCCGACGCGGATCGGGGGTTGACGCGGGACGCCGACAGTGTCGAGGCGTAACGTGAGCGCGTGACAGACTCCGCCGCCCGCATGACCGGAACGCAGCGGACGGTGCTCGCCGTGGCGGTGCTCGGCTCGTTCGTGGCGTTCCTGGACTCCACCGTCGCCACCGTCGCCCTCCCCGCCATCAGCGACGAGCTCGGCGGCGGGCTCACCACCCAGCAGGGGGTGGTCGACGCCTATCTCATCACCCTCGGCGCGCTCATCCTGGTCGCAGGTTCGGTCAGCGACGCGTTCGGACGCACCCTCGTGCTCCGCATCGGCCTGTGGGGCTTCGGCATCGCGTCGGTCGCGATCGCCGCCGCGCCGACCGCGGAGGTGCTGATTATCGCGCGGGCCGTGCAGGGGGCGGCCGGCGCGTTCCTCGTCCCGAGCTCGCTCGCCCTGATCACCGCGCACTTCCGCGGGCCCGCGCAGGCCCGGGCGATCGGCCTGTGGACGGCCATGACGACCACGGCGATGATCGCCGGCCCCGTCATCGGGGGCGTCTTCGTCGACACCGCGTCGTGGCGGTGGGCGTTCCTCATCAACGTCGTCCCGATCGCGGTCACCCTGGTCCTCCTCGCGCGCGGCGATTTCCGCGACACCCGGGCACCGGATGCCGCGATCGACGTCCTCGGGGCGGTGCTGTGCACGCTCGGCCTCGCCGGGATCGTCTTCGCGCTCATCGAGCAGCCGAACCTCGGCGCCGCCTCACCCGCGATCTGGATCCCCGGCGGGCTCGGAGTGGTGCTGTTCACCGCCTTCGTGCTGCGTCAGCGGCGCGTGCGCGCGCCGATCCTTCCGCTGGACCTGTTCCGCGCGCGCATCTTCACCGCGGGGAACGTCGCGACCTTCTTCGTCTACGCGGCACTGTCGCTCAACGGGTTCGTCGTGGTGGTCTACCTGCAGCAGGAGGTGGGTTTCCCGGCCACGCTCGCGGGGCTGGCGAGCCTCCCGGTGACGGTGCTGATGATCCTGCTGAGCTCTCGCTTCGGTACGTGGAGCGGTCGGGTCGGACCGCGGTGGTTCATGACGCTCGGCCCCGCCGTCATGGGGATCGGGGCGCTGCTGCTGCTGACCGTCGGCGAGCCGTTCTCCTATCCATGGCAGATGCTGCCGAGCATGCTGCTCATGGGGCTCGGGTTGTCGGCGACCGTCGCGCCGCTGACCGCGGCCGTCCTCGGCGCCGTGTCGACCGAGCGCTCCGGGATCGCCTCCGCCGTCAACAACGCCGTCGCGCGGATCGCGGGGCTCGTGGCGGTCGCGGTGCTGGCGGCGATCGTCGGAGGCGCACTGGATGCGACCGGGTTCCACCGGGCGGCGATCGCCACCGCGGCCCTGCTCTTCGCGGGAGCGATCACCTCGCTCCTCGGCATCCGGAACCCTCAGCCGGTCGAGCGCGCCTGACGTGCGGCGCGGCGCGCGCGCCACCACGTCCAGAAGCGCTCGAGCATGCGCTTGCCCCAGAGCGAGATGCGGCGGGCCCAGTGGAACTCGGTGCCGAGGATCGCGAGCCCGAGGAAGACGACCAGCCAGCCGGGCCCGGGAAGAGGCACGAGGATGAGCCCGAGGACGGCGACGGCGGTGCCGACGACGCCGATCGCGATGCGGTACGCGACTTGGAGAAGCGGATGCCGGGCGATGAACGCGCGGCTCCGACGCATGGAGCGGCTCCAGACGTTGCCGCTGCGTTCCGCATGGGCGATGTCGTCGCGGATCTCCCTCTCGAAAGGGCCGTAGAAGGACGCCGAGGACGCAGACATGGACAGAGGTTAGCGAGCGCAGTCGAGCACCGTCTGCGTGTTGACTGACGATCCCGTGTGTGCGGGCCGGAGACGTCGCCCGTGGGTACGTCGTAGGGTGAGCGGGTGATCTGCGTGGGTGTCGACCTCGCGGCCGAGCCCGCCGCGACGGCCGTCGCCCGGCTCGAGGTCGGCCCGAGCATCCTGCGACTCGTCGACCTGCGCGTCGGCGCGGACGACGACGCGATCGTCGCCGCCGCGGACGGTGCCGACGGGGTCGGGATCGACTGCGCCTTCGGCTGGCCGGTGGCCTTCGTGGAGTTCGTCAGCGCCCACGCGGACGGGCGGATGCCGGCGGTGGCGCCGGTCGGGAAGGACGGGCGTCGCGCCCTCGCCTACCGCCGGACCGATGCGGAGGTGCACCGGAGGACCGGGCGGTGGCCGCTCAGCGTCGCGACCGACCGCCTGGGCCTGACGGCGATGCGGTGCGCGGTGCTGCTGGACCGGTTCGCGCGCGCCGGGGAGGACGTCGACCGCGCCGGATCGGGACGCTTCGTCGAGGTGTACCCGGCGGCGTCGCTCCGGGTGTGGGGCCTGCTCGAGCCGCGGTACAAGGTCGACACGGGCGTGCGGGCCGTGGCCCTGGAACGCGTCCTCGCGGCGGCGGCGCCGATCGTGACGACCGCTCCCCAGCGGGAGCTGATGACGCGGTCCGCGGACGCGTTCGACGCGTTCATCGCCGCGCTCGCCACGGTCGCGCACCGTCGTGGACGGACGCATCCCGTGCCGGAACACCTCGGCGAGGTCGCCGCGGTGGAGGGATGGATCGCCCTCCCCGCCGGAGACCTCGCCGAGGTGCTGCGCGGGTGACCCGAGCTCAGTGCTCGTCGTAGTGGTCGCCGTGCGGCGCGTGCTTGTGGCCGTCGTGCACGTAGTCGACGTGGTCGTCGTGGGCGACGGTCTCGTGCCCGCAGGCCTCACCGTGGGCGTGCTCGGCGACGGTGTGCTCGGCGTGGGTCTCTGTCGTGCTCATGGTGTGCTCCTCGTGTGCTGATCGGTGGGATGGGGTTCTTGGACGTGCGCGAGCGCGTCCTCGATCACGTGGGCGACGTGACGGTCGGCCAGGGCGTAGGTGACCTCTCTGCCGGTGCGGCTGGTGGTCACCAGTCCGACCTGACGGAGCGTCCGCAGATGCTGGGACACCAGCGGCTGCGACATTCCCGTCGCCTCCACCAGCACCCCGACCGTCCGCGGCTCCGCGCCGATCAGGCGCAGAAGACCGAGCCGTGATTCGCTGCCCAGAACCTTGAACAGCTGGGCGGCCTCGGCGAGCCCCGGTTCCGTGATCACTCGTCGATCATGCCCGATGCATAAACAAATCGCTATGTATTCATGCAATTGAGAACGATGGTCGATGTCATCGGGCGCGGCCCGCGGGTTCCGATGTCGCCGGCGCGTGGGACGATCCGGGCACGGAGAGGGAGAGCGGATGCGGGACGAGGCGACGGTGCTGCACGCCGATCTCGACGCGTTCTACGCCTCGGTCGAGCAGCGCGACGCGCCGGCGCTGCGGGGAAGGCCGGTCATCGTGGGCGGCGGCGTGGTGTTGGCCGCGAGCTACGAGGCGAAGGCGCGCGGAGTGCGGACGGCGATGGGCGGGAGGCAGGCACGGGAGCTGTGCCCCGATGCTGTGGTCGTGCCGCCCCGGATGGAGGCGTACTCGGCGGCGAGCCGAGCGGTGTTCGCGATCTTCCACGACACGACCCCGCTCGTGGAGGGTCTGTCGATCGACGAAGCGTTCCTCGAGGTCGGCGGGCTCCGGCGGATCGCAGGCACGCCCACGCAGATCGCCGCGCGGCTGCGCGAGCGGGTGCGATCGGAGGCGGGACTTCCCATCTCGGTGGGCGTAGCCCGCACGAAGTTCCTCGCGAAGGTCGCCAGCGCCGTCAGCAAGCCCGACGGTCTCCTCGTGGTCGAGCCGGATCGCGAGGAGGAGTTCCTTCTGCCCCTGCCGGTCGAGCGGCTGTGGGGCGTCGGGAAGGCGACGGCTGCGAAGCTTCACGGTCTCGGCATCCACACCGTCGGCGAGCTGGCCGAGCTGGAAGCCGCGACCGCGGAACGACTCCTCGGCAGGGCGGCGGGTGCGCACCTGCACGCGCTGTCGCGGCTGCGCGATCCGCGACCGGTGGACATTACAAAGCGACGCGGGTCGATCGGCTCGCAGCGCGCCCTCGGCACGCGCCCGCGCACGCCCGAGGAGCTCGACCTCATCCTCACCCAGATCATCGACCGGCTCGGCCGCAGATTGCGCGAGCACAACCGCGCCAGCCGCACCGTCGTGCTGCGGCTGCGATTCGGCGACTTCGCGAAGGCGACCCGTTCGCGCAGCCTCCGCTCACCGACCGACCGCACGTGGGTCCTGCTCGACGTCGCGCGCGGGCTGATGGAGTCCACGCTCCCCGAGATCGCGGACCGGGGCATCACCCTGATCGGTGTGTCGTTCTCGCAGTTGGAGCGCGCCGACGCCGCTCCCCCCGAGCTCCCCCTCGACTGGGAGGACGGCGCGCGGCTCGACACGGTCCTCGACGCGGTGCGCGATCGCTTCGGCGCGTCCTCCGTCGCGCGGGCGACCCAGCTCGGACGCGACCCCGGCTGGTCGACGCCGGTGCTTCCCGAACACGAGTGATGTCGGATGCCGGCCCTACTCTTCCTCCATGGCGGAGCGGGTCGAGCTGTGGTGGGCGCGCCGGCAGTTCTCCAAGGGTGCCGAGGTTCCGTATCCGATGGGCACCTATCGCGAGGCATGGGCGGCCTTCCCCGCGCTGATCCGCCAGTACCACCCCGAGCTGAACGCGGGAATCGTCCTGAGCCAGATCCCGCCCGCGGCGGACGTGCTGCTGCTGTGGCAGTGCGAGGCGGGCCACGCGTTCGCTGCGACCCCCGATGAGCAGCGCCACCGCCCCGGGCGGGAACGACGGCGGTCGGCGTGGTGCCCGGAGTGCACGCAGCGCGCCCGCCCCGCGCCGGCGCTGCCGATGCGCGACTCGGTGACGGTGCCGAGTTCGGGTTCGCCCGGCGTTGCGGGGGTCCGCGGCGCGCCGGATGCCACAGCACAGCGCGCCGTGCTCCGAGCACGGAAGCCGAAGGCGCCGCAGCGAATCTGCGCGAAAACCCCCACACTGCCCGTGGGCACACCCTTCGTGTCCGAGTGCGCACCCCGTCCGGCGTCCGCGATCGAAGGGCAGATGCGAGCCGATCTCTTCGGCGCGCTGGCCCTGACTCCCGGACTGAACGCGGTGCGGGTCGCCCGGCCGTTCTTCGACCACGTCGAGGTGTGGCCCGACATCGTGCTCACCGAGCTGCGGGTCGCGATCGAGTACGACAGCACCGGTCGGCATGGACTGGAGCACGTCGGCAGGCGCGCCGATGCCGACCGCCGGAAGGACCGGGCGCTCCGCGCGGCGAAGTGGGAGGTCGTGCGCATCCGCACCGGGAAGCTCGACCTCCTCGGGCCCCACGACCTGCAGGTCTCGTCGTGGAACCGGGCGACGCTGACGCGGCTGATCGACACACTCCGCGGCATCCGTGGACCGTTGCTGGTCGACGCGTACCTGGCCTGACGTCCGAGGCGCGCTCAGCCGCCCCTGCCGCGCCTCAGGCGGTGAGGGTGTATCTGCGGGTGCCGGTGGGGCGTGGGGTGCGGTGGGGGTCGATCCAGGGTGGCGGGATCAGCCACACGGCGGCGTGGATGCCGGTTCCGTCGATGTGGATGTCCCATCCGTCGGCGTGGAGGCGGTGGTGGCATCCGGTGCACAGCAGCACCCCGTTGTCGAGATCGGTGGTGCCGGTGTCGCGTTTCCACCAGTTGACGTGGTGGACATGGCACCAGGCCGGGGGTGCCCCGCACGACACGCACCCCCCGTCCCGTTCGACGAGCGCGAGCTTCTGCGCGTGGGTGAACAGTCGGCGGGTGCGTCCCCAGTCGAGGATCTCGCTGCCACCGCCGAGGACGCACGGGATGACCTGCGCGTCCGCGGCCAGACGCCGCACGGCCCCGGCGGGGATCGGGGCGGTGAGCCCGTCGATGGTGGCCATCCCGGTGCCGGCTTCGAGGCCTGCCAGGTCCACCCTGACCACGATGGTGGCCTGCGGACCGGTGGGGACTTCGGTGCATCCGATCGCGTGACGACACAGGTCCGCCAGGGCGTCCGCTTGGATCTGTTTCACGGACCGGGGGTCTCGTTCTCCGCCGTCCGTGTCGGCGTGTTCGTTGCGGCGCAGCACGCCGCCGACGATCGCTTCGATCGCGGCTTTCACCGGTGCCCCGGTTTCGGCATCCAGCTTCCCGGTCAGGTGCAGCATCCCGTCGCGCTCCTGGAGGGTGAACGACCGGTCCGCGACACAGTCCTCGTGACGGGGGGCGACACCGTCGGGGTCCAGGTGCGCTTCCGCACGCGCGAGGAGCTTCGCGAGCTGATCCGGACGGAGACCCGGCACCAACCCCACCAGCTCCTCCTCCGCCCGCTCGAGCCGTTCCGGATCCACCCGGAGGGCGACACGGTCCAGGAGGGCGGTGATCGCCGCAGCCCCCGTCATCCCGAGGACACCGTCCGCAACCGCGCGGGCCACATGCGGATGCGACGCGGGAAGCTCCTCCCCGGTCAGGGCGATGCGGGGTGCGGTCGCTTCCCCGACCTGCGCCCACCGCACCGCTTCCCCCACGCTCGTTCCGACCGTGGTCGCCACCAACGCCGCAGCGGAGGAGAACCCCGCCTTCCGCGCCAGGGAATCCGACCCCAACTCCCGCCGCGACTGCCGCGCCACCTCCGCGGCCACCGGCGCGAGCCCCGCATCCACGTGACGCTTCAACGCCCCGAACGCCTCCACCAGGCCCAGCAACGCCCCCGGCGACAACGCCGTCACCGGCCGGCCACCGCCCGCCGCGACCACCGCCCTCATCGCTTCCGCGATGCCCTCGAGCCCTGAACCATCCATACCCGAACACTAGAACACACCTACGACATTCGAGTGATACATCTAGCCATCCGCTCGTCGATAGATATGTCAACACAGGATGTGGTCGCATCCGCGGCGCGAGTAGGGTCGGATATCTCCCTGCCGACGGGCCTGGCATCATGCGCCCTCCCGCGCGCGGACGCAAGCCCCCGCTCCCCTCAGGTGCGCCGCCCTAGCGTGTGCCCATGGACATCTCAGACGTCACCTGGAACGAGCCCGCTCGCAAGAAGATCCTCGACGACGCCGATCGCGTCCTGCAGGAGGCCGTTCAGGCCGTCGCCGAGAAGCCCGGGCTGTCGTCGGACGATGCTTTCGCCGAGCTGAACGGCCTGCTGAAGGATCGCTTCATCGATTACGAGCCCGGCCCGGACATCCGCAAATACGCCGACGCGATCGCCGACGGCGAGTTCTCCGACTCGGAACCCACGTCGTGAGCGACGCGGTCGCCCCCGTCACCCCGATCCGCCATCGCGTGGTGGTGATCGGCGGCGGCAACGGCGGCGTGTCCGTCGCCGCGCGTCTGCGACGACGCGGGGTGACCGACATCGCGATCATCGAGCCGCGCGGGGCCCACCACTACAAGCCCCTGTTCTCCCATGTCGCCGGCGGCACCGCGCGCGCCAGCGAGACCGTGCGGGCGCAGCGCTCCGTCATTCCTCCGGGCGTCCGCTGGATCCGGGATGCCGTCGCCGAGGTCCACCCCGAGGACCACGCCGTGAGCCTCAGCGACGGCACGCGCGTGGAGTACGACCAGCTCATCGTCTCCCCCGGCATCCAGCTGGACTGGGATCGCATCCCCGGTCTCACCGCCGCCCTCGACACCCCCGCGGTGTCGTCGCACTACCGCTTCGACCTCGCGAAGAAGACCTCCCGTCTCCTGCGCGACGTCACCTCCGGCACGGTGGTCTTCGTCCAGCCCGATGGACCCGCGTCGTGCGCCGGCGCCGGCCAGAAGCCGATGTACCAGGCCTGCGATTACTGGCGCGCCCGCGGTGTGCTCGACGCCATCCGCGTGGTCCTCGTCGTGCCGACGCACTCGGTCTTCCTCGCCCCCTTCGACGCCGAGCTCGAGCGAAAGATCGCCGAGTACGGCATCGAGCTGCGCACCTCGACCACGCTCGCCGCGGTCGACGGCGAAACGCAGACGGTGACCCTCGAGGGCCCCGGTGGTCGCGAGGAGCTCGCCTTCGACGTCCTCAACGTCGAGCCTCCGCAGTCCGCTCCCGACTGGCTGAAAGCCTCCGCGCTGCCGGCGGAGGGCGACGACGGCGGCTTCGTCGAGGTCGACCCCGAGACGCTCCGGCATCCGCGCTTCCCCGACGTCTGGGCGATCGGCGACGCAGCGGCGAGCTCGAACTCCAAGTGCGGCGGCGCCCTGCGCAAGCAGACCTGGGCGGTCGCGGAGAACGTCGCCGCCGTCCTCGCGGGCCGTCAGGCATCCGCTCGCTACGACGGCTACGGCGTGTGCCCGTTCACGGTGTCGCGATCGAGTGTCGTGTGGGCGGAGTTCGACGACCACGGTGCGCAGAAGCCCACGATCCCGTTCTTCCGCGGGATGTACCGCGAGAGCCGGCTGTCATGGATCGCCGACCGGCACATCCTCCCCTGGGTCTACTGGAACCTGATCCTCACGGGCCGCGTCTGATCGCGCGGTGCACCGACTGCGGAGCCAGGTAGGCCGAGAGTCCCTCGATGCCGTACTCGAGCCCGAGCCCGGAGTCGTGTCGGCCGCCGAACGGCGCGTGATGGTTCGAGGCGAAGAAGTTGATGCCGATCGACCCGGTGTCCACGCGCCGCGCGACCCGCAGCGCGGCCTCCTCGTCGGCGCCGAACACGATGCCGCCGAGCCCGAACCGCGTGCTGTTGGCGACCGCGACCGCGTCGTCGACGTCGGCGGCGCGCAGGATCGTCACGACCGGTCCGAAGACCTCCTCCTGCGCGATGCGCATGTCCGGACGCACGTCCGCGAACACCGTGGGCGCGACGAACGAACCGCCCGGCAACGGCGGCGCGACGTCGCCGCCGACCGTGACCCGCGCGCCCTCGGCGACACCGGCGCGGATCAGCGCACGCACGCCGTCGCGCTGCGCGGCGGTCGCGACCGGGCCGAACACCGTCGCGGGGTCGAGCGGATCGCCGAGCACCGCCCCGCCCACGACCCCGGTCACCATCTCGACGAGGTCGTCGTAGCGCTCGGGCGTCGCGATGAGGCGCGTCGAGATGTAACAGGTCTGGCCCGTGTTGCGGATGCAGCTGCGCAGCAGCACCGCCGACATCGCGTCGAGGTCGGCATCCGGCAGCACGATCGCCGCCGACTTGCCGCCGAGCTCGAGCGTGACCGGACGCAGCAGCTCGCCGCACGCGGCGGCGATCTTCCGGCCCACGGGCGTCGACCCGGTGAAGGCCACCTTGTCGACGTCGGGATGCCGCACGAGCGCGTCGCCGGTCGCGGCACCCCCGGTCACGAGATTGATCACGCCGGGCGGGATGCCGGCCTCGTCGGCGGCGTCCAGCAGGAAGCGCACCGACAGCGGCGTGGGCGACGCGGGCTTGATCACCACAGCGCACCCGGCGAGAAGCGCGGGCGCGAGCTTGATCACGACGAGGTTGATCGGAAAGTTCCATGGTGCGATGAGCGCGCACACTCCGATCGGGTCACGCGCCACGAGGGTCTCGTTGGCCCCGCCGGGGAAGGGTCGGATGTCGGGTTCTTCCAGGAACCCGGCCATCCCTGCGAACACCCGCAAAATGGATGCCGCATTCCCGGCCGCACCGGAGGTCTCGGCGATCGGCGAGCCGTTCTCGAGCGTGTTGGTGAGCGCGAGGGGCTCGGCCCGGCGCTCGATCGCGTCCGCCATGCGCCGAAGCGCGTCGGCGCGGGCGGTCGGCGCGAGCGCCGCCCACGCAGGAAAGGCCGCGCGTGCGGCGCGGACGGCGGAATCCACTTCGTCGGCGGTCGCCTCGGGCACCGACCCCCACTGCTCCCCTGTCGCCGGATCGATCACGGGTGAAGCGGGGCCGGTCGACGTGACCTCGTCTCTGCCGATCCGAAGGGTGCGGACGTCGGTGTACGGGACGTCGGCCGCCGCGGCGCGGTGCCGTTCCCGCATCGCGCCGACGGCGCCTTGGACATCCACCACCGTGCTCACGACAGCTGCTCCGTCTTGAGCAGCACCTCGGAGCGCGCGAGCTCGGCCTCGGCCATCTGCACGGCGGCCTCGGTGAGGAGCTCCGGCACGATCTCCGAGCGGAGGCGCCGGCAGTACTCCGCCGGGGTCAGGCCGAACCAGCCCGACGCGAGCGCGATGCCCGCGGGGGTGAACCGCCACAGGCGATCCGCATCGCGAACGAGGCTGTCTTCGAGCGAATGCGACTCGGGGCGGGTGTCGTGCCCGTCGATGATGTCGGTCACGCGCGTCACGAACCCCTCGTCGTAGCCGAGGGGAGGAAGCACCTCGCGCGCGATGTCGCACCCGTGTCGCTCGTGCTCGTACCGCACGTCGGCCTTCCGCCAGTCGCCGGTGAATCCCTCGCTCAGGATGCGGGTCTCGTCGACCCGGGCCCACCCGGTGTCGTGCAGGAGGATCGCGACGCGGACGACGAGGGCGTCGGCATCCGGGTACGCGTCGCACAGTCGCTCGGCGAACGCGAACGAGATCGGCAGATGGATGTCGTTCGCGCGCGTGCGGGACTCCGCGACGATCGCGCGCCAGATGGGATCGAGGTCGCGGTCCCGCTCGTCGGCGTGGATCGGCGAGATGTCGACGGGATGCGTGGTCTGGACGGTCATGGTCTCACCTCAGGATGCGAGCGCCACGGGGGCGTCGACGACGGATTGCTTGAGCGGCACGCCGGTGTCGACGGCGGCGAGCGGGGGGATGGTCTTGCCCTTGGCGAGCGCCTGTTTGATCGCGAGGAACTCGGCGGGCTGGTTGACGCAGTCGGCGGCGATCAGACGCCCGTCGCGGTAGTACAGGACGGCGAACTTCTCGGCATCCGGATCCCCACGGACCACGACGTCGTCGTAGCCCGTGGAGAGGCCGGCGATCTGCAGCTTGAGGTCGGCCTGATCGGACCAGAACCACGGCACGCTCACATACGCGGCATCGCGTCCGAGCAGGGTGGCCGCGGCGACCTTCGCCTGCTCGAGCGCGTTGTTGACACTTTCGATGCGGACCATGCCGCCGACCCCGGCGGGGTACGGGTTCGGCATGATCGCGCAGTCGCCGGCCGCGACGGTGCGCCCGTCCGAGGTGCGGCACGCCTCGTCGACGACGATGCCGCCGGCGACCTCGAGTCCGAGCTGCACCGCGAGCTCGACGCGCGGAAGCACCCCGATCCCGATCACGACGAGGTCGGCGGGGATCACACGTCCGTCCTCGAGTTCGACCCCGGTGACCGAACCACGGCGACCTGCGGCGGAGGCGTCCTCCCCGAGGATGCGCGCGAGTCGCGCGCCGAGGAGCACCTCGGTCCCGCGGCGGCGGTGGGCGGCGAGGTAGAAGTCGCTCGTGGGCTCGGCGACGACTCGGCCGATCAGGCGACCGGTGCCCTCGACGATCGTCACGTGCTTGCCGAGCTGACGGGCCGCCGATGCCGCCTCGAGCCCGATGAAGCCTCCGCCGATCACGACGACGCGCTCGGCACCGGGCTCGGCGAGCGCCGGGCCGAGCGCGATCGCGTCATCCGCGTCCCGCAGGTAGTGCACGCCCCGGTAGTCGGTGCCGGGAAGGGCGAGGCGCCGCACGGCGGCACCGGTCGTGAGGGCCAGGCGGGTGAACGCGATCTGCCGGCCGCCGAGCGTCTGGGCGATCCCGGTGCCGTTCGACTCCCGATGGATCGTGACGACCCGGTCCCCCGCGATCAGCGCGATCTCGCGGTCGGCGAACCACTGCCGGGTGCGCAGGACGACGTCGTCAGGCTCGAGCTCGCCCTTGAGCCAGCCCTTCGACAGCGGCGGGCGCTGGTACGGGCGGTGAGCCTCCTCACCGATCATGATGATCGGGTCGGTGTCGCCGAGATCGCGCAGCGTGGCGGCGAGCTGCACGCCCGCCTGGCACGCGCCGACGATGAGCGTGGTCTCCATCAGAGCTGCCCGCTCGGAGTCGTGACGTGGTACTCGCACCCGTCGGCGAGCGTGATCTGGCACGACAGCCGCGAGTTATCGCGGCGATCCACCGCGGTGCCGTCGAGCATCTCGTCCTCCAGATCGCCGGGGCCTCCGACGAGGTCCAGGGTCTCGGGCGCGACGAAGACGTGGCACGTGGCGCACGACAGGCTCCCGCCGCATTCGCCGACGATGCCGGGAACCCCGTTGCGCACGGCGGTCTCCATCACGGAGTCACCGGGGCGCCCCTCGATCGTCGTGACGCTGCCGTCGTCGGCGGTGTAGACGACTGTGCTCATTGCTGCTCCTTGGAAGGTCTAGATGAACTGCCGGCCGCCGTCGACGACGAGCGTCTGTCCCGTGACGAACGCGGCGTCGGGGCCGGCGAGGAAGAGGACCGCGCCGACGATGTCGTCGGGCTGGATCGGCCGCTTGATCGCCCCACGCTCGATGCCGTACGACCCGGCATCCTCGATGAGCGCGTGGCTCGCCTCGGTGAGCGTGAAGCCCGGGGCCACCGCGTTGACGGTGATCCCCCGCGTGCCCAGCTCTTTCGCGAGCACGCGGGTGAGGCCGATGACGCCGGCCTTCGAGGCGACGTAGTGGGCCCACTGGGCGGACCCGCTCATGACCGTGGCGGAGGACACGTTCACGATGCGGCCGTCCTGGTTCAGGTGTGGCGAGCATGCGCGGGCGATCTGCCACGGCCCCTTGAGGTTCACAGCCATGACGCGGTCCCACTCGTCCTCGTCGATGTCTTCGAAAGCCGACCGGGTGAGGGTCGCATAGATCGCCGCGTTGTTCACGACGACGTCGATCCCGCCGCGACCGGATGCCGCGGCCAGGGCCGCGAGCGAGGCCGACGAGTCGGCATCCGTCACGTCCACGCGCGTCCCGACGACCGCGAGTCCGTCGGCGGAGAGCTCGGCGGCCGCACGCTCGGCCCCTGCCCCGTCGATGTCGGCGATGACCACGACATCGCCGCGGCGCGCGAAGGCCTCAGCGAACGCGCGGCCGAGCCCTCCCGCCGCGCCCGTGACGATCACGGTGCGCGGCGCCGTGCGCGCAGGCGTGCCGCCCGGCGATGTCGTGGTATCGGTCATCGTCGCGCCTCAGTCCAGGACGGTGACGGTGCCGGAGTTGCCGTCGACGCGCAGCATCTGCCCGGTGCGGATCTCGGTCGACGCGGTGCCGGTGCCCGTGACCGCCGGCATCCCGTATTCGCGACAGACGATCGCGGCGTGGCTCATCATGCCGCCGATGTCGGTGACGGTCGCCCGGATCTTGCCGAAGATCGGTCCCCAGCTGGGCGCCGTCACGGGAGCGACGAGGATCTCGCCGTCCTGCACGTCGGAGAGCTGATCGGCGCTGGAGATCACGCGGGCGGGGCCCTCGGCGATGCCGGGAGATGCCGCCATGCCCTTGAGGGTCCCCTCGGGCACGTCGCCCTTGCCGAGCCAGTTCTGGATCTGGTCGTCGGTGATGCCCCAGAGCATGAGGGTGAAGGGCTCGGTGATCACGGCGGGCGGGGTGTTCAGTGCCGGCTGCGGACGGGCGGTCGACAGCGCGTCCACGATCCCGCGGCGGCGCTCGACCTCGTCGGGCCAGTAGTCCGGTCCGATCGCAGGTGCGCCGACCATCCACGCGTTCACGTAGTCGAACAGCGCCTCGCGCACCTCGTCGCGACGGAGGTAGAACATGTCGTTCGCCCGCGGCCAGAAGCCCTGCGCGTGCAGCACGGCCGACAGCTGCCGGGCCTTCCGCCAGAACACGCCCATCGTCCAATGCTCGATGTGGAAGTTGTGGTTCTCGACGTACGGGTAGACCGTGCGGGCCAAGCCCAGCTTGCCGCGGAACGTGTCGAGCGCGTCGCCGTCCAGCAGCTCGGCGTACTCGCCTGTGATGCGGTCGCGCTCGGCGACGAGCTCGTCGACGTGCCGGTCGATGTCGGCGCCGTTCTGCAGTCGCTCGATGTAGCCCTTGATGAACGCGAGCGGGGTCTCGGGAACATCGCGCCAGTACTCGTCGTGCGCGTAGAAGCCGTTGCCGGTCGTGAAGTTGAACCACGGGTCCTGCGCGCCCTGCCACGCTTGCGTCCACGCGCCGCCGGCGGGGTCGGCGGCGATCGCGGCGAGCAGGACGGCCGCATCCGATGTGTCTGCGAAGTGGGGCACGAGTCCGTCGCGCACCGCGATCTTCGCGAGGTTCTTCAGCTCGTCGTCGGGGCGGAACAGCTCCATGTCGACGCCCTGCACCATCGTCGCGATCGCCTGGTCGGGGATGCGCGGGAAGACCTGCTTGCAGAACATGAACAGGTCGAGGTAGGCCACGTACCCGAGGTTCAGGAACTCGAAGTGGTACTGCCACGCGCGGTAGGCCAGCGCGATGAGGCGGTCGTAGTCGGCGAGGAGCTCGGTCGCGGGGCCGGTGCCCTTCCCCGCGAGCACGTCCTCGAGGGCGATCGCGTCGGGGAGCGCCGTGAACTCGATCGACTCGAGCTCGTCGATCGTGGCCTTGAGCTTGGTGTGCCAGTTCGCCAGCAGGCTCTCCCAGTTCTGGAAGTAGTGGCCGGCGCGCTCCATGAACTGCGGCACACGGGCCTCGATGTCCGCGGGGTCGACCGCGACGGGCGACATGAAGACGTAGCCGTTGTGGATGCGGTACTCGATGCCGTTCGCCGTCGGGATGAGGAGCTGACGCGAGTTGTACTGACCGAGACATCCGACGGCGAACTCGAAGCCGATCGTCTCGAAGGGCTTGGTCACGGTGGGCCAGTGCTGGCTGTCGCAGAACCAGAACTTCGCCTCCTCGGCCTCGCGCCGGTTCTCCTGGAAGACGAGGTTGTAGGCGTAGAGATCCCTCCATCCCTCGGCGCCGGCCGGGGCCGGCTGCTCGTACGGGCTCGGGAAGGCGTTCTTCGCGGGGGCGATGACAGCGGTCGCCTGTGACATGTCGGGTCCTTTCAGCGTGCGTTCGGGTGTGTGCTCGGGGAGGTTTCGGGTGGGAAGAGGAGGGCGTCGAAACGGACGACGCGACGTCAGCGGCCGATCTGGGCCATGAGCGACTGGGTGATGCTGGCGATACCGAACCCGGAGGTCGTCGGTGCCGTCTCGCTCGTCTTCGACGCCCAGACCGTTTCGGGCCGCGACTGCAGGAGGAGCAGGTTCTCGCCCTCGGGGAGGCCCCGGTCGATCGCCCATTCGATGTCCTGCGGCGAGCCGAAGTGCTTCTCCGCACGCTTGGCCATCGCCGCGACCGCCGTCACCTCGGCGTCGGTCAGGCATCGCACCGTGCGACGCTCGGGCTCGACCTCACGCTCGCGGATGCCGCGGGCATCGGCATCCGGAACCAGCTCGACGTGCTTGTCGCCGATGTGCTCGGCCGACACCGTCAGCATGACCTTGTCGACGTGCAGGTTGTCGGGGGTCACCAGCCCCGACACGACGAGCTCTCCCAAGCCCCAGGCCGCATCGATCACGATCGTGGAGCGATCGCCGTTCGAGGGGTCCACGGTCATCGCGACGCCGGCGGCCTTCGCGTCGACCATCTTCTGCACGGCGACGGCCATCGACAGCCCCTCGTTGGGGATGCCGGCGCGCAGCCGGTAAACGATGGCGCGGGAGGTGTACAGCGATGCCCAGCAGCGGCGGACGTGCTCGGCGACGTCGTCGCGGCCGGTGAGCCAGAGGTAGGTGTCCTGCTGCCCGGCGAAACTCGCATCGGGCAGATCCTCGGCGGTCGCGGACGAACGCACGGCGACCGGCGTCTCGCTCGCGAAGCGCGACTGCAGCGCGGCGTACGCCTCGGAGAACTCGTCGTGGATCTCCCGCGGGACGGGTCGCTTCAGGATCTCTTCTCGGATCTGCGCCGACACCCGGTCGATGGACGCGACGTCATCGGGGTCGATCGACCCGAGGAGGGCGTGGATGTCATCGGCGATCCCGGAGTGCTCGATGAAGGCGGTGTAGGCGTCGGTCGTGATCGCGAAACCGGGAGGGACCGGCATCCCCGCAGTGGTGAGCGCGACGAGCGAGGCGCACTTGCCGCCGAGGAGCTCGATCGGCGCAGGACCGGTCTCCTCGAAGAATCGGATGAAAAGACGGGCAGAGGGCGTGGCGTCGGACATCTCAGGCCTCCCAGGTGACGGGGACGGAAGTGGGTGCGCGGAAGGAGAGGTTTTCGCCGAAGGCGATCGGCTCGCCGGTCAGGCGCAGGCTCGGCACGGCCGCCGCGGTCTCCTCCAGGACGATGCGGTCTTGGAGCTTGGCAAGCATGTTGCCGAGGCAGTAGTGGATGCCGTAGCCGAACGACATGTGGTTGCGCGCGTCGGTGCGGGCGATGTCGAACACCTCGGGGTGCGCGAACACCTCCTCGTCGCGGTTGGCCGACCCCATCACGAGCAGGATGCCGGCGCCCTCGGGGATCTTCACTCCCCCGATCTCGGCGTCGCGGAGGGCCTTGCGGCGCCACGCCACGATCGAGCCGCTGTAGCGGAGCACCTCGTCGATCGCCGACGGGATGCGCGACGGATCGGCGACGATCGCCTCCCACGCCTCACGATGCGACAGGAGGACGCGGATCGAGTTCGCGATCAGTGTCGTCGTGGTCTCGTGGCCCGCGAACAGAAGGCTGTAGCAGAGCGAGGCGATCTCGTGATCGGTGATCTCTGCGCCCGCGCCCTGCGCTTCGACGAGGTCGGCGATGAGGCTGTCGCCGCCGCGCTGGTGGGCCTCGACGACGAGGCGCTGGCACTCCTGCCAGTACTCGACGAGGTTGTGCGCATGCGGAACCTGCTGCTCGTCGCTGAGGTCGCCCCACGTCATCGCTCCGCGCGAGTCCGACCACCGCTTGTAGGTCGGCACCATCGCCGGGTCGACACCGAGCAGCGTGAGGATCGTGATCGTGGGGATGTCGAAGGCGATGTCATGAAGGACGTCACCCTGCCGATCCGGGCTCTCGAGCATGCGCTGCAGCGCGGTGCGCGTGTTCTCGCGGATCGTCGGCTCGAGAGCCTTGAAGCGCCGCGGCGTGAAGGCGCGCTGGGCGATCGCGCGGATGCGGGTGTGGTCCGGGGGGATGCGTGCCGAGAGACCGGAGTACGCCGTGAACCCGCCCTCCTTCATGATGCGGGTCGCCTCGGCGCCGCGTTCGCGGACGGGCGCCTGCGCGTTCTCACTCGAGAACGTCTCCCAGTCGTCGAAGACCGCGCGGACATCGGCCCAGCGCGTCACGACCCAGTAGCCGATGCGCTCGTCGTACATCACGGGCTCCTCGCTGCGGAGGCGCTCGTAGGCGGGGAACGGATCGGTCATGTCGAACGGCTCGTACCCGTGGTGCGCGGAGTCGCCGGCGCCGGCGCCCGTGAAGGCGGTGTGGTCCACCGGGCAGGCAGCTGCGGCGGCGGCATCCTGAGTGTCTGCATCATGCAGATCGGTGGGTTGGGCCACCATGACGACTCCTTCGTTGTCCGGGCTGGGGCGCCACGTCGGACGCGGCAGTGACATTCAACGTCCGCGGGTGTCGGGCGCGATAGCATCCTTCCGCTGAGCGGAAGCAACTTCCGCGGAGCGCGACGAGCGGGACGGCACGAGGGTCCGGAGCGGGAACGGCCCGACACTGTTCTGGATGCGATGGGCGATACCCCGGAGCGCCGGGAGATGCCGCTCGAGACCGGCGGCGGTCTCAGCGGAGGTCACGAGCCCGAGCGCGGCCCCGATGCTGCCGTCGTACTGGAAGACGGGCACGGCGATCGATGCGGACCCGAGCCGCACCTCATCGACGGTCAGCGCGTAGCCGCGCGCTCGGATGACATCCAGCTCGATCCGGAGCGCATCCGGGTCGACGTGGGTCTTCGGCGTCCGGCTCTCCAGCGGCTGCGCGAGGACGGCCTCGCGCACCCATGATTCCTCGTGCGCGAGGAGCACCTTCCCGACCGCCGTCGCGTGCAACGGCAGACGCCCACCCACCCGCGAGGCCTGCGGCACACGCCGAGTGCCGTAGACCCGGTCGATGTAGAGCGCATCGGTGTGCTCGCGCACGGCGATGTGCACGGTCTCCTGCGTCAGGCTGTACAAGTCCTGCAGGAGAGGTCGGGCGATGTCGCGGACCTGCCGGCCCGCGTGCTGGCCCAGCTCCCACAGGCGCAGGCCGATCTGGTAGCGCCCGTTGTCATCGCGCTGCAGCGCGCCCCACGCCTCGAGTTCGGCGAGGAGGCGATGGGTCGTGCTCAGCGGAATCCCGGTCTCCTCGCTGATCTCCGTCAGGCTTCGGGGCGCGAGGCTCTTCTCGAACACCGCCAGGATCGCCAGAGTCCTGCCCGCCACCGTTTCTCCCGGAGTGCTCACTCCGCCGGCCATGACGCCTCCTCCGCCGGAAGCCGCGTCGCTTCCGATGAGTGGAAGCATAGTTGTCTTACGCGGCGAGCGCCTGCGAGGGTGTCGCCATGAGCTCGCCGACCTCGACACGCCTGGGCCGCGACATCCGCGCGCACATCCCTCCGGCATCCGACGTACCCGGCGTCGTCGCACTGCGCGACGCGGACGCCGAGGTCTGGGCGCTCGCAGCGCCGCACCTCGCTGTCCGCAACAACGACAGCCACACCCTTTACGCGTACGGGATCGCACGGGCGCTGCTTCCGCTCGTCCCGGATGCCGAACCCGAGGTGGTGCTGCCGGCGATCCTCCTGCACGACACCGGGTGGTCGACGGTGCCGGACGCGCTGATTCTCGAAGCGATCGCCCCCGGCGGCGGCCGGCCGGACCTCGTACGTCAGCACGAGGTCGAGGGAGCGCGGATCGCGACGGAGGTCCTGACCGCGCTCGGGCGAGACTCCGACATCATCGGGAGCGTGGTCGCGATCATCGACGGGCACGATTCCCGACTCACTGCGGAGAGCGCGTCGGACGCCGTGGTGAAAGACGCCGACAAACTGTGGCGGGTCACTCCGCACGGGAACCGGATCGTCAGCGACTGGTTCGGGCTCACCCCCGACGAAGCGATGCGGCTGACGACCGCCCGCGTCCACGACGCGCTCTTCACCGAGCCTGCGCGCGCGATGGCCCGCGTCCTCTCCGCGATCGCCTCGATCGACCTGATCCCCGAACGTCGAGGGCTGGCCTGATCCGGACTCGATGACCGGTCAGGCGCGCCGCCGGTCTACAGTTCCGCGTATGCGAGAGACGTCGCTCGAGACCGGGGAGGTGGACCTCGGGCTCGTGCTCGCCCCGCTCGCGATGCTCCCGGGCGATCCCACGGTCCGTCTCGCCTCGGGCCGCTTCGTGCGGTCGACCCTCACCCCGGAGGGTCCGGGAACGATCGCCGTCGCGTGGGACTCGACCGCGGCATCGGCGCGCGTGCGAACGACCGGCCCCGGAGAGGAGTGGCTCGCGCGACGCGCATCGGCCCTCCTCGGAGTCGCGGACGACGCGTCCGGATTCGCTCCGGATGCCGATCCGCGACCGCTGAGCGCCGGCACGCGAGACGAAGGGGTGGACTCGGCATCCCGGCAGGAGGATGCTGATCTCCGACACTCGCCCGCTCGAAGGAGGAGTCATGTTCACCACCGACCGCGCGTTCGCGGGGTTCTCCGTCGATGACATCGAGGCGGCGCGTCACTTCTACGGCGACGTGCTCGGCCTCGACGTCTCGGACAACGTCATGGGCTTTCTCGAGCTCCATCTGGACTCGGGTGCCGACATGCTCGTGTACGCCAAGCCGAACCACACACCCGCGAGCTACACGATCCTGAACTTTCCGGTCCGCGACATCGACGCCGCCGTCGACGACCTCAACGCGCGAGGAGTCGTCACGAAGATCTACGGCGACGACGAGTTCCCCTCGGACAGCCGCGGGATCGTCCGGGCCACGGACCGCGGACCCGACATCGCGTGGTTCCGCGACCCGGCCGGCAACGTCCTCGCCGTCTACGAGGACGACGAGCTCGAGGACGCCGACCGGGAGGACTGAGCGCGGTTCCGGCTCAGATCGCGGGCGTGCGGACTGCCGAGAACGTGGTGTGGCGACGCAGAACGAAGCCGAGCCGCTCGTAGACGGCGATCGCGCCCGTATTCGACGCGGCCGCGTGGAGAAGCGCGCGGTCGCCGCGCTGTTGGATGTGGAACGCGACGTCGAGCACGAGACGCGACGCGAGGCCCTGCCCGCGGAATTCGGGATCCGTCGCGACCGCGCTGATCTCGGTCCATCCCTCGGGGTGCAGGCGCTCGCCGGCCATCGCGATCAGCTTTCCCTCCCGACGGATGCCGATGTAGCGGCCGAGCTCGTGCGTGCGCGGGCGGAAGGGTCCGGGCTGGTTGCGCTCGACGAGGGCGAGCATCTCGGGGACATCATCCGCTCCGAGCTCGATCGCCTCCTCGAAGGGCCGCGTCGCCAGAACGTCCGTCTCCACCATCTGAACCCCCGCACCGTGACCGAGGATCTCCCACCCCGGGGGCGGCGGGTCGTCGGTGCCGGACAGGCCGACCTCGGCATCCGGTCCGACGAGTTCTGCCAGCGCGTCCCACACGCGTGGGTCGTCCCAGCTCCGCGCCGCGACGAAGGGTGCCACCTCAGGCGGATAGCGGCGGACGAGATCGCCGCCGATCGCGAACGGGGCGTGCGGGCCGGTCAACGCGTGCCAGCTCGGGTTGTCGAGGAGGTCGACATCCCGGTGCGTCAGGGAGATGGTGCTCATGCGTGGTCCTTCGCGGGTCGTGGTCCCGCGAGCACAACCCGGCGGTGACGCACGATGTTCCCGCCGCCACGACGGTGAAGGCGGGAACGTGCACCGGGTCGACGTGACCCCTCAGGCGCAGACGCGGACGCGGCGAGCCTCGAACTCCACGACGTCGCCGAGCTGCAACTGCCGGCCCCGGCGACGATCGATCTCACCGTTGACGGTGACGTAACCGTCGATGATCGCCTCTTTCACGTCGCCGCCCGAGTCGAGCAGGCCCGCGAACTTGAGGAACTGACCGAGGCGGATGCCGTCTCCGCCGATCGAGACGTCGGTGATCGGTGTCGGGGTCGTCATGCGGGAATGCTAACCGGTCACGCGCCGCGGATGAGGTCGGCGCACTTCTCGCCGATCATCATCACGGTGATGTTGGGGTTCACCGTCGTGATCTCCGGCATCACCGAGGCGTCGGCGACCCGGAGGCCGGTCACGCCCTTCACCCGCAGCTGCGGATCGACCGGCGACATCGCGTCGTCGATCGCGCCCATTCGCGCCGTCCCCACCGGGTGGTAGACGGTGTTGTGCGTGCGTCGGATATAGTCGGCGAGCTGCTCGTCGGTGACGGCATCCGCTCCCGGAGCGAGCTCGCGCTCGACCCACTCCGCCATCGCCGGCTGGGCGACGATCTCGCGCGCCTTTCGGATACCGGCGATCATGACGCGCATGTCGTGACCCTCGGGGTCGGTGAAGTACCGCGGGTCGACCATCGGCTTGTCGCGGTAGTCCCGCGAACGCAGCCGCACCGTCCCGCGCGACCGGGCGTGGGTGACGTTCGGCGTGAGGCAGAACACCTCCTCCGCCGTCGGGTATCCCGCACGGTAGGTGTGCATGTCGAACGGGACCGAGCCGTAGTGCATCATCAGGTCGGGGCGATCGAGGCCCTCCTCGGTCGGGGTGAAGACACCGATCTCCCACCACTGCACCGACTCGCGCGGCATCGGCTTCTTCGCCTCCCACTGCACGACCCCCTCGGGGTGGTCCTGCAGGTTCGCGCCGACGCCGGGCGCGTCCACCCGCACCTCGATGCCGTGCTCTTCGAGATGCTCGCGCGGGCCGATGCCCGAGAGCATCAGGAGCTGCGGGGTGTTGATCGCCCCGGCCGAGACGATCACCTCACGCGTGGCGGCGATACGGTTCGGGCGGCCGAAGGCGTTGTCGACGTATTGCACGCCGACGCAGCGGTCGCCGTCGAATTCCAGCTCCCGCACGTGCGCATCAGTGAGGATCGTGAGGTTCTCCCGATCGAGGATCGGATGCAGGTACGACACCGACGACGACGCGCGCGTGCCGTCGGGCTGACGGTTCACCTGGAAGACCCCGGCCCCGTTGACCACTGTCTCCCCGGTGTTGAACCGGACGTTCGGGATGCCCGCCTGCTCGCACGCGGCGAGGAGGGCCGCACCCGACGGGTCGGTCGAGGGGGCGGTCATCAGGTGCACAGGCCCGTCGTGGCCGTGGTGGTCGCCGTCGTCCTCGTTGGTCTCGAGGCGCTGGAAGAGGGGGAAGGTGCTGTCGGCGTCCCAGCCCTCGGCGCCGTGCTTCTGCGCCCACTCGTCGAGGTCCTCGCGCGGCGCCCAGAACGCGATGCACGAGTTGTGCGACGAGCATCCGCCCAGCACCTTGGCGCGGGCGTGACGCATGAAGGAGTTGCCGTTCTCCTGCGGCTCGACGGGGTAGTCCCAGTCGTAGCCGGACTCGAGCAGCTCCATCCACCGCGAGAGCGTGAGGACGACATCCGTGTCGACATCCGTCGGACCGGCCTCGAGCAGTCCGACCGTCACGGTCGGGTCTTCGCTCAGGCGGGCCGCGACGGCGGCGCCGGCAGAGCCGCCGCCGACGACGACGTAATCGAAGGTGTGCGTGGTCTCCATGACGGGATCCTTTCGTCAGCGGTTCGCGAACCAGCCGGTCACGGCCGGACGGAGGTTCTGGTAGATGTGCTTGGCTTCCTGGTACTCTGCGAGGCCCGTGGGGCCGAGCTCGCGTCCGAAGCCGGACTGCTTGAATCCGCCCCACTCCGCCTGCGGCAGGTAGGGGTGGTAGTCGTTGATCCAGATCGTGCCGTGGCGAAGGCGCCCGGCGATGCGCTGCACCCGGCCGGCATCCTGCGACCAGACAGCACCGGCGAGACCGTAGACGGTGTCGTTCGCCGTCGCGACGGCCTCGTCCTCGGTCTCGAAGGTCTCCACCGTCACAACAGGACCGAAGGCCTCGTCGCGTACGACCGACATCCCCCGCGTGACCCGGTCGAGGACCGTGGGGAGGTAGTAGAAGCCGTCGGCGAGATCGCCCTCGCCCCAGCGTCCGCCGCAGCGCACGCGAGCCCCCTCCTCGACACCCTTCTCGACGTAGGCGGTCACCTTGTCGCGGTGCGCGGCCGAGATGAGCGGACCGGTCTCCGCCGCATCGTCGAAGGGACCGCCGAGACGGATGCCCTCGGCGCGCCGGACGAGTTCGTCCACGAAGCGCTCGGCGATGGATGCCTCGACGATGAGCCGCGCTCCCGCCGAGCACACCTGCCCCGAATGCACGAACGCGGCGTTCAGCGCGTTGTCGACGGCTGCGTCGAAGTCGGCATCCGCGAATATGACGTTCGGATTCTTGCCGCCGAGCTCCAGAGCGACCTTCTTCACGGTGGCTGCGGCGTTCGCGGCGATGATCCGGCCCGTCACGAGCCCTCCAGTGAAGGAGACCATGTCGACGTCGTCGTGGGTGGAGAGCGGTCCGCCCGCCGACGCGCCGGAGCCGAGGATGAGGTTCGCGACGCCGCGCGGCAGGCCGGCGCCCTCCAGCACCCGCATCATGAGGATGGCGGTGTGCGGGGTCAACTCCGCGGGCTTGAGCACGATCGAGTTGCCCGCGGCGAGCGCCGGCGCGATCTTCCATGCCGCCTGCAGGAGCGGGTAGTTCCACGGCGTGATGAGGGCGCAGACACCGACCGGTTCGTAGACGACGCGGCTCAGCACGTCGGCGGAGCCGGCGTCGACGACACGGCCCGCGTCGTTCCCCGCCAGGCGCCCGTAGTACTCGAAGCACGCGGCGATGTCGTCCATGTCGATGCGCGACTCGACGATGCGCTTGCCGGTGTCACGCGACTCGGCCTCGGCGAACTCCTCCTTGCGCTCGCGAAGCGTTTCAGCGACGCGGAGCAGGAACGCACCGCGCTCGGGCATGGGCGTGTCCGCCCACTCCCCGCGGTCGAAGGCGGCGCGGGCCGCGGCGATCGCGCGAACGGTGTCCGTCTCGTCCGCCTCGTCGACCACCGCGACGAGGGTCCCGTCGGCCGGGCAATGGATCTCGCGGGTTCCGCCGGCTGCGGCGGACACCCAGCGTCCGTCGATGAACAGTGTTTCGGGCATGGGGGGCTCCTTCTGCTCGGGCTTGCTGTGACTGCTGTGTGGGGCGTTGAACAGGCGGGTCAGCTCTGGTGGGTGGGGAAGTCGGACTGCCAGTCCGGGACGGGGGCGTCCTCGACGATCGAGGCGTCCTGGCCGTCGGGGGCGACGCGCAGGAATTCCATGTGGGATTCGTAGTGCGCGACGGCGTCGGCGATCAGCTGCTCGGTGGTGTAGCCGTAGACGTCGTAGCCGCGGGAACCGGTCGCGGTGAACACCTCGAGCCGGTAGTAGAGATCGCTCCGACGGGGCGCGCGGCGCGCGTAGGTCGGCAGCTCTTCAACGACCGGGTAGACCTGGTAGACGAAGTCGGCGTGGTCCGGGAACCGGGCGGTGAGGACGACCGTCGGGAGGTCGACGTCGGGCACGTCGGAGCGCACGCATGACACGTCCACGCCGACCGCGGCGAGTTCGGTCTCGACGTCCCGCAGCGCCGGCTCAGCTGTCTTCTCCAGGTAGTTCAGTGCCTTATCGCGGTCGGGGAACTCGGCAACGCGACGGAGGCGTCGCCGCCACGGCGTCTCCACGGTCGCAATCCGCGCGGTCACGGTCGCGCGGAACCCTTCGGCCTGATGCTGCTCCGTGCGCAGGGCCCGGAAGAGGGAGATCATCACCAGGTACAGCACGATCGAGAACGGCACACCGACGATGAGGGTCGCGTTCTGCAGGGTCGAGATGCCGCCGATCAGAAGCATCGACATCGTCAGCACGCCCGTGACGACCGCCCAGTAGACCCGCATCCGGCTGCCGCCGTCTTCGCGCGGATCCTCGATGATCGAGGTGAAGTTCGCCAGCACGAGCGCGCCGGAGTCTGCGGAGGTGACGTAGAACAGCAGGCCCGTGAGGGTGGCGAGGGCGATGACGAACGGGGCGGCGGGGTAAGCCGCGAGGAGGTCGTAGAACCCCTGCTCCGGCGAGGCGAGCGCCGTTTGCCCGAAGGAATCGTTGCCGCCGACGATGAGCTCGAGCGCGGAGTTCCCGAGGACGGAGATGAAGACGGCGATGAACACGAACGGCACGACGAGGACGCCCGTGATGAACTGACGGAGCGTGCGGCCTCGGGAGATGCGCGCGAGGAAGAGCCCCACGAAGGGTGCCCACGCGATCCACCACGCCCAGAAGAACAGGGTCCACGCGCTCATCCAGCTGTCCGGCTGCACCCACGCGAAGGTGTTCATCACCATGCTCGGGAACGTGGAGACGAAGTCGCCGACGTTCATCACGATGCCGTCGAGGAGCCGCCGGGTGTTCCCGGTGATCGCGAGGAAGAACAGCAGGAGGATCGCCAGGATCACGTTCAGCTCCGACAGTCGTCGGATGCCCTTCTCGACACCGGAGACAGTGGAGATCGTCGCCATGACGACGGCGAGGACGATGAGTCCGACCTGCGCCGCCACCCCCTGCGGGATGCCGAAGAGGAGATAGAGGCCGTAGTTGAGCTGCACCACGCCGATACCGAGCGAGGTCGCGATGCCGAACACCGTGCCGAGGACGGCGGCGATGTCGACCGTGTGACCCGCCCACCCGCGCAGACGGTTGCCGAGGATCGGCGTCAACAGCGAACGGATGCTGAGCGGCAGGTTGCGGCGGTAGGCGAAGTACGCGAAGGCGCCGCCCATGAGGGCGTACATCGCCCAGCCGACGGGCCCGTAGTGGAACAGCGTCCAGACGACCGCCTGCCGCGCGGCCTCGATGTTCTCAGAGGCGCCGGTGGGCGGTTCGTAGTACTGCGCGACCGGCTCGGCGACGGAAAAGAAGAGGAGGTCGATGCCGATGCCCGCGGCGAAGAGCATCGACATCCAGGTGAAGAGGCGGAACTGCGGCCTCGAGTGATCCGGTCCGAGCTTCGTCTTCCCCATAGGGGACAGCGCGAGATAGATCACGAAACCGAGGACGAGCGTGGCCGTAAGGATGTAATACCAGCCGAGGTTGGTGGCCACCCACCCGACGGCCGAGCCGATGACGCCCCCGGCCTGATCCGGAAGGATGATCGCCCACACCGCGATGCCGACGATGAGGACGGAGGACCCGATCAGGACGGGCCAGTTGGGTCTGACGGTCGTTGCGGGTGCGGCGATGGTCTGCTCGGTCATGGTTCCTCCCCGGGCGAGGTCGTTGAGGCCGTGTTCGACAGCTCATGATGGCGCGGCGTGGGGAAACGCGCCGGGTGTTGACGAATGGTGGCCGACTGTGAAAGGGGCAGGCTCCGGATCGCCGGTAGATCGGCGATTCGCGGGTCACTTGCTCGCGGGAGTGTCGGAGGTGCGTCCTACCGTGCCGCCATGACGATCGATGAAGTCCTCGTAGAAGGCGAACCCGCCGTTCTAATCCTCGAAGCACTGAGGTCGATGACGGTGACCCACGACGGTGATGGAATGTCCACGATGAAGGGGAGGATCGGAGGCGACAGCGGCGCCGCGCTTCTGCACGCTCTCGGAAACATCACAGCCGAGTTGACGGCCGAAGACATGCGCAGTTTTCTCCCCGGGAGGACGCCCAACCGACGCACGGAGGAACAGCGGGAGGCGGACGCCTTCATCCTCCTCGCTGATCGAGTCGACAAGGCGCTGACCGCGTGGCGAAACCGATGACACCAAGAGCGCAACTCTCCGAAAGGTGAGGACGCCTGGTCGGAGTGACTACGCGGACGCCGCTTCGACCATCATCTCGACGGCTTCGATCATGCCGTATCGGGCTCGCAAGGTGTCTAGGATTTCCTCGACGGTGAGTGCTGCACCGTAGCGGCCGGAACGACTCGCGATCTCCTGCACCGCGGTGAGCGCGCGCCTGGGGTTGAGCGCGACGGTGTTCTTCGCGGCCTGCAGCCTCCGCTACAGGGATTCCCCGCTTCACGAGCTTGGCGTCCTCGTGATATTCGAGCTCTTCGAGGATCGTCGAGCTCCAACTCGGTCGATACGCGCCTTCGATCGCGAGGGAAAGGAGGAAGTCACGTTGCAGGCTCGGCCACAGCACGCTGGTGTCGAGGGTTGCCGTGAACACGTCCCCCATCGTGTCAGGCTCCGGAGCTAAAGGCGGGCAGCCCGCCACGACGCGACCGCCTTCCTCGCCGATTTGAGGTCCTCTAGCGTCTGTTCGACGTTGTCCTCGTCGACAGCGTCACGCGTAGAAGAGAGCATGTCGTACTGACGCTCACGACGGCGCTCCCGATACTCGAGCAGATCTGCAAGGAGAACACGGCGATGCGTTCCGGCCCTCTCGAACGGGATCTCGCCCTCGTCGAGGAGCTTGACAACGGTCGGGCGGCTTACGTTCAGGAGATCTGCTGCTTGCTGAGTGGTCAACCGCGTCGTTTGCGGCACAACCGAGACGGCCAGCCCGCGCTGCATGGCATCAACAACCTTGCGGAGCGCAAGGTAGACCTCCTCCGGGAGTTCTACCTGATCGCCTGGACGCGCTCGCGCGAGAAAGTACCTTGGCTCGGGAAGAGCTCGCCCGACAGCCTCATGGGCGGCGAGGAAGTCCAGAACAGGAGCGAGCTCGTCTCCCCTGCTGGGAAGGTACGTCTCTTCGATGACTGCAGCGCGAGACACGGGAATCACCTCAATACACGTAAACGCAGAAGGTTGCGTTTGTTGCGATTACGATAGCATGCGTCACCGACAGATCGAAGGAGCATGCTGGGATCAGGGCCACTGCCGGCCGCGCTCACCGCACGTGGAGCTTCAGGAGCGCATAGTCCAACGGGATGCGCTCCGACGAGAACATCGCGCCGATCGCGGCAAGCGACGGATTGTGGACAGCCCGCCCGAATCGGCCGTTGTGGAGGAACGAAGGTCTGCCAGAAGCGTTCGTACTAGTTCTGGAGCCAGAGAGGTACGTGCTCCCGACCTCGCGCTCCGGATGCGGGATTGACAGGCGCTGACCGGGGGTTTTTCAGCGGAGACGGAGGGATTTGAACCCTCGGTCCCCGTGAGGGGACTCCACCTTAGCAGGGTGGTGCACTAGGCCTGACTATGCGACGTCTCCAGGCGCTCGACGGAAAACCAACGAGCGCGCCTGGCAATCATAGCCGCACAAGCCGCTCCTGCCGAACCGCGCGGATCAGGACTCGGGGCGCGTGCAGGTGACCTCGGCAGCCGTGGTGCCGGCGATCTGGGAGGGCAGCTCGACGCGCTCAATCGGGGCGGCGGCCTCACCACCGGTCTCGCCCTCCGCCTCGGGTGCGGCATCCGTCTCGCCCGCCGCTGCGTCGCCCTCACCCTCGGGCGCGGGCTCCGCCGCCTCGCCGGCGTCGACCTCGCCGCGCACCTCGACGCCATACCCCTGGCTGGCCTCGCCGGTCAGGGTGACCGCCTGGTTCTCCCGGAGCGCCGCGAACAGCACGTCCGCCGCGTCGCGTACCGGCAGCACGTGGACGAAGTCGGCGTCGTACTCGGTGGGGTACTGCACGAAGACGATGTCTTCGAACGGCACGTCCTTGGCCGCCATCGCGATCTGCACCATGCGCATGGGGTTCGCCAGATCCGAGCTCAGCACCAGCTGCGGCGGGTCCTGCCGCGTCAGGCCGACGGCTGTGGTGGCGAAGCGGAGCAGCGTCTGCGGATCGCCGAGGACGGCATCCGATTTCAGCTTGCGCACCATCGACGACATGAACTGCTGCTGATTGGAGATGCGCCCGAGATCGGAACCGTCGCCGATGCCGTGGCGGATGCGGAGGAACTGCAGCGCCTGCACGCCCTGCAACGTGTGCTCGCCCTCAGTGAGAGACAGGCCGGTGTGGACGTCTGAGATGTCACCGGCGACGCACACGTCGACGCCGCCGATCGCGTCCGACATGTCGATGACGCCGGTCCAGCGGATCGCGGCGGCGAAGTGGATCTCCTCGCCGGTGAGCTCCTCGATCGTCAGCGCCGTGCACGGAAGACCGCCGTACATGTACGAGGCGTTCAGCGGCTGCGCCGACATCGCCGAGTACTGCCCACCCTCGCCGTCCGGGCAGGAGGGGATCGGCACGATCATGTCGCGCGGGAAAGACACGACGGTCACCCGCCGCGGCTCGTCGGAGATGTGCACCAGCATCGTGACGTCGTTGCGCTCACCCTCGGCGTCGTTGTTCGCGCAGCGCGGGAAGAGCGAGATGTCCTGCCCCTCGCACGAATCCGATCCGACCAGGAGGACGTTGACCCCACCCTCGATCTCGCCGATCGACGGCGGGAGCACCTCGTTCCCGACGAGCTCGACGGACGAGTCCTCGAGGGCGGAGACGGTGTCCCACACGGTGTACGCGGCGACGCCGGCGATGCTCGTGGCGAGCACGGCGACCACGACGCCCACCACCGACAGGGCACGGATGAGCGGATGCCGCGTCTCACGGGCATGCCGTGCGACGGTCTCGCGCCCCGCGCGGGGCGCCGGCTGATGCGCGCCGGTCACCCGAACCCGCGCAGGTTGCCGTTGGAGCAGGTCTCCTGCGCCGCCGTGGAACCGGGGATGGTCGACGGGAGTGCGACGGAGGTCTCCGCCGGCGCCGGAGTCGGCTCCACGGCCTCGCCGTCCTCTTCGGGGGCCACCTCGCCACCGTCCTCCGGTGCGGCCTCGCCCCCGTTCTCCGGTGCGGGCTCACCGTCCTCGACAACCACGACGCCCTCGTTCGCGCCGGCCTCGCCGGTGAGGGTCAGCGGCTGGTTGGCGGCGATCGCGTCCCACAGGACCGACGCGGACGCCTCATCGGGCACGACCTTGTTCTCGTCGTACGGGTCGGTGAGGACGGGGTACTGCACGAAGACGATCTCGTCGAAGGGCACGTCGCGGACGGCGAGCGCGATCTGCACGAGCGTCAGCGGGTTCGTGAGGCTCTGGCTGGGAGTGACGTTGTCGACGGTGGTCGTCGCGAGGCGGTAGAGCGTCGCGGGGTCGGAGAGGACCTCGCCGCTGATGAGCTTCCGCGCGAGCCGCGACATGTACTGCTGCTGGTTCGAGATGCGCCCGAGGTCGGAGCCGTCACCGACGCCGTAGCGGGTGCGGAGGAACTGCAGAGCCTCCAGGCCCTGGATCGTGCGGTTGCCCGCGGGCCAGTCGATGCCGGTGTTCACGTCGCGGATGCCGGAGGCCAGGCACACCTCGACGCCGCCGACGGCGTCGGTGATCTCGATGACCCCGCCCCACGTGACCTTCGCGGCGAAGGGGATGTTCTGCCCGCTCAGCTGCGACACGGTCTTCACGACGCACGACAGTCCCCCGACCGAGAACGCGGAGTTGATCGGCGCGTAGCTCTGCGGCGACGACTCGCTGCCGTCCTCGCGGGTGCAGGAGGGGATCTCGACCATGAGGTCGCGGGGGAACGAGACGACCGTGACGCGACGGGGCTCGTCCGAGATGTGGACGAGCATGTTGACGTCGTTGAGCTCGCCCTCGGCATCCGCTCCCGAACACCGGTCACCGAAGAACTGGGCGTACTCGGGCTCGCACGCGTCGGTGCCCGCGAGGAACATGTTCACGCCGCCCTCGATCGCGCCGATGTCGGGCGGAACGCTCTCCTGGCCCTCGAGTTCGACGGCCTCATCGGCGAAGCCTGTGGCGATGTCGGTGACGGCGTACGCGGCGATGCCCGCACCCGAGACGAGGACGACGGCCAGCATGATGCCGACGATCTTCATGAGCGAGGCGAACGGATGCGGCGAGCGCAATTCTCCGTGCCGGGCGACGGTGCGACGCCCCGACGCCGGACGCCGAGACGAGGGCTGGGACTTCTCGCTCACTCGGGTCCTCTCGGGTGGATCTCGTCGTACTCCGCCCCGGGGTCATCCGGCACACTCTGCGGAGGGTGTGGGATTCGAACCCACGGGACATTGCTGCCCACTGGTTTTCAAGACCAGGTCCATCGGCCGCTCGGACAACCCTCCCGACCGGATGCCGGGTCACGGCGCCCTGTCGAACGGCGTCGAGTCTAGCCGACCGCTCGGTCGCCTCATTGTTCCAGTGCACGCCTGAGGACGGGCTGAGACACCCCGCTCCGCGTGATCGTGCAGCCGCTCGGTCAGAGCCGATGCAGGACGGCGGCGACACCGCCCTCGTGGACCGACAGCGTGATCTCCCCCGCTGCGTCGTGCACCTCGGGCGGCCCCTGCTTCATCGCCACCGCGCGGCCGCCGTTCTCCACGGCCCAGCGCATCATCCCGACGTCGTTGCGCCCGTCGCCGATGACGAGCACGTGCGGCGGGTCGATGCCGAGCTCGGTGCGGACGAGTTCGAGCGCGGTGCTCTTGTCGACCCCCTGGGGGGCGATGTCGAGCCACGCCGTCCACCCGACCGAGTAGGAGACCTGGCTCAGGCCGATGCGCGAGACGAGGTCGACGAAGTCCTCTTCCTGCTGCTCCGGCGAGACGACCACGACACGGCAGACCGGCTGATCGCCGAGCTCGTCGAAGGCCACCCGCCGCGCCTCGATGAGGTTCCAGTCGTCGAGGTACTCGGTGTACAGGCGGTCGCCGTTGGGCAGCTCGACGAGGTAGCGCGCATCCGGCAGGTGGACG
Organism: Microbacterium aurantiacum; assembly: GCF_021654035.1. GTDB lineage: Bacteria > Actinomycetota > Actinomycetes > Actinomycetales > Microbacteriaceae > Microbacterium > Microbacterium aurantiacum. The sequence continues at coordinate 513,930 of NZ_JAJPDW010000001.1, read as the reverse complement.
CGGAGGTCGGCGAGCACCTCACGGGGGTCGAAGGTCTCGACGTGCCAGCGCTCGTAGAGGAGATCGTCGGCATCCTCTCGGCGGAGCACCACGGCGCCGTTGGAGCAGACGACGTACTCGGGGGCGAGCCCGAGGACGCGCAGGATGCCGCGCGTGGCCTCCCAGCTGCGTCCCGTCGCGATCATGACCTCGTGGCCGGCACGGTCGGCGTGGGCCACCGCATCCACGACGCCAGGGCTCAACGACTCGTCCTCGAGGATCAGCGTGCCGTCGATGTCGAGGGCGATGAGCAGCCGCTCCGTGGGGACCGCGGGGTCCTCGGTCTCGCGGGCTACTCGCTCGACGAGCTTCGCGGCCTTCTTGGCCTTCACGACCTTCACCTCGCCCGTGGGCGGCAGGTGCGCTTCGCTCATGCGATCGGCTCCAGCACCTCGAGGCCGCCGAGGTACGGGCGCAGCACCTCCGGCACGGCGACGGATCCGTCTTCGCGCTGGTGCGTCTCGAGGATCGCCACGATCCAGCGCGTGGTGGCGAGCGTGCCGTTGAGGGTCGCGACGTGCTGGGTGCGCCCCGTGCCGCCGTCCTCCGCGGCGGGGCGGTGACGGATGTCGAGCCGACGCGCCTGGTAGGTGGTGCAGTTGGAGGTCGAGGTGAGCTCGCGATACGCGCCCTGAGTGGGCACCCACGCCTCGATGTCGTACTTCCGCGCGGCGCTGGAGCCGAGGTCGCCGGCGGCGACGTCGATGACGCGGTAGCCGAGCCCGAGGTCCTGCAGCATCTGCTCCTGGAGGGCGACGAGCCGGAGGTGCTCGGCCTCGGCATCCTCCGGGGTCGTGTAGACGAACATCTCGAGCTTGTTGAACTGGTGCACGCGGATGATGCCGCGGGTGTCCTTGCCGTACGAACCCGCCTCACGGCGGTAACAGGTCGACCAGCCGGCGTAGCGCTTGGCGCCGGCGGCGAGGTCGAGGATCTCGCCCATGTGGTACCCGGCGAGGGGCACCTCGCTGGTCCCGACGAGGTAGAGGTCGTCTTCGGGGAGGTGGTAGATCTCCGCGGCGTGCTGCCCGAGGAACCCGGTGCCCCGCATCACCTCGGGACGCACGAGGGTCGGCGGGATCATCGGGATGAACCCGGCATCCAGCGCCCGCTGCATCGCCAGCGACATCAGGGCGTACTCGAGGCGCGCGCCGACCCCGGTGAGGAAGTAGAAGCGGCTGCCGGAGACCTTGGTGCCGCGCTCCATGTCGATGGCGCCGAGCATCTCGCCGAGGGCGAGGTGGTCGCGCGGCTCGAAGTCGAAGGATGCCGGCTCTCCGTGCGTGCGGAGGGTGACGAAGTCGGCTTCACCGCCGGCGGGCACGTCGTCGATGACGAGGTTCTCGATCGCGGCGAGCGCCGCTTCCGCGGCCTGTTCGGCCTCACCCACGGCGTGCTGCGCGGCCTTCACGCGGTCGCTCAGCTCCTTGGCCTGGGCCACGAGCGCCGCCTTCTCGTCTTTGGGGGCCCGCGCCACGAGCTTGCCGTGCGCGTTCTGGTCGGCGCGGAGCTCTTCGAACGTCGTGATCGCGCGGCGACGGTCATGGTCGGCGGCGAGCGCGGCATCCACGGTGTCCGGAGAGAGTCCGCGCTTCTCCTGCGAACGCTTGACCTGGTCGGGGTTGTCGCGGAGGAGGGTGAGATCGATCACCCCTCCGAGCTTAGTCACCGCCCGCGTCGGGGCAGCCCTGAGGTCGGGCCTATTGTGTACGCATGACCCCCGATCGCCCGGGTGCGCCGGACCCGGAGGACGCCGCGGCCCCCAACGACATCATCCGCGAACCCGAGGATGTCGCCCCCGACACGACGGGCGATGCCGACGGCGAAGCGCGCCGGGTGGACACCGAGGGGCGCACCGCGGAGATGTCCGGCGGCGACCGTGCCGGCAAGGTCGCGGCGCTCGTCTACAACCCGACGAAGGTCGAGGCGGACGGCCTCCGCCGCGCCGTCGAGACGGCCGCGCGAGACGCCGGGTGGGCCGAACCGCTCTTCTACGAGACGACGGTCGACGATCTCGGCGACGACGTCACCCGCCAGGCCCTCCAGAAGGGGGCGGATGCCGTCCTCGTGGCCGGGGGCGACGGCACGGTCCGCGCCGTCGCGGAGGCCATGGGCGGGACCGGGATCCCCCTCACGATCGTCCCGAGCGGGACGGGCAACCTCCTCGCCCGGAATCTCCGCCTGCCCCTGGACGATCGCGATCGCATGATCCGCGCGACCTTCGAGGGTGACCGCCTGGCGATGGACATCGGCTGGGCGACGCTCACGCGCCCCGACGGCACGCGCGCCGACCACGCCTTCGTGGTGATGGGCGGGGTGGGACTCGACGCCGCGATGATCGCCAACACCAATCCCGCGCTGAAGAAGAGCGTCGGATGGGTCGCCTACGTCGACGGCGCGGCCCGGTCGCTCGCGAACGCCAAGCCGTTCCGCGTCATGTACGAGATCACCGGCCACCGCCTGCACTCGGCGCGCGTGCACAGCGTGCTCTTCGCCAACTGCGGGTCACTGCCGGCGGGCCTCGAGCTGATCCCGGAAGCCTCGCTCACGGATGGGAACCTCGACATCGTCATGTTCCAGCCGAAGGGGGCGCTCGGCTGGATCTTCGTGTGGCGCCGCGTCGCGTGGGACAACAGCTTCCTCCGTCGCTTCCGTGCCGGACGCCGGGTCTTGGCCCTCCGCACGAAGGACAACGCCGTCCGCTACGCCCGTGGCACCGGCGCCGAGGTCGGGATGGCCGAGCCGCACCCCGTGCAGCTCGACGGCGACGAGTTCGGCGAGGTCATCGACATCGCCACGCGCGTGGACGCCGGCGGACTCCTCGTCGCCGTCCCCCGCGGGCACGACACGCGCACCCTCTGAGTCCGCTCGCCGGCGGAGGCGCGGCAAGCGGCGGGAAGTATACGCATCGCGGCGCGGTTCGCCGAGACCGCCCCGAGGCGTCCCTGCCGCGCCAGGATGGTCGCATGAGCAGCCCCAGCATCGTGTGGTTCCGCGACGACCTGCGCCTCGCCGACAACCCGGCCCTGCGTGCGGCGATCGATCGGGACGAGCCGATCATCGCTCTGTACCTCCTCGACGAAGAGAGCCCGGACATGCGCCCGCTCGGCGGTGCCGCACGCTGGTGGCTGCATCACTCCCTCGTCTCGCTCGGCGAGCGCATCGCGGAACGCGGCGGCCAGCTCATCCTCCGCCGAGGCGCGGCCGCCGACGTCGTGCCGCAGCTCGTGACCGACACCGGTGCCGGTGCGGTGTTCTGGAACCGTCGCTATGGAGGGCCCGGACGCACGGTGGACGCCGACCTCAAGGCCTCGCTTCGCGACGACGGTGTCGAGGTCGCGTCGTTCGCGGCATCCGTCCTCTTCGAGCCGTGGACCGTGACGACCGGGTCGGGAACCCATTTCTCGGTCTTCACCCCGTTCTGGAAGGCCTGCCAGGCCCTGCCGTCGCCGCGCGCGCCCCTTCCCGAGCCGCGCGAGCTCGCCGGTCCCGGCCGGCGCGTCGCGTCGGACGATCTGGACGACTGGGCACTGCTCCCGACGCGCCCCGACTGGGCGGGAGGCCTGCGCGAGACATGGGAGCCGGGAGAGCCGGCGGCTCGGGCACGCCTACGGGAGTTCCTCCGCACCGACCTCGACGACTACTCCCGCGGCCGCGACGAACCCGCCCGCGACGTCACGTCGCGCCTGTCTCCGCGCCTGCGCTGGGGCGAGATCAGCCCCTACACGGTGTGGCACGAGACCGTCGAGACCGGCGGCGGGGCGAAGTTCCTCTCCGAGGTGGGCTGGCGCGAGTTCGCGTGGCACACGCTGTACCACTTCCCGGATCTCGCGACGAAGAACCTCCGCCCCGAGTTCGACGCCTTCCCCTGGCCGCGGCTGGAGCCGACCCACCTCGAGGCGTGGCAGCGCGGGGAGACCGGCGTCGCGCTCGTGGATGCCGGCATGAAGGAGCTCTGGCACTCCGGCATCATGCACAACCGCGTGCGGATGGTCACGGCATCCTTCCTCATCAAGAACCTCATGATCGACTGGCGCCGCGGCGAGGAGTGGTTCTGGGACTGCCTCGTCGACGCCGACGAGGCCTCCAACCCGTTCAGCTGGCAGTGGGTCGCCGGATCCGGCGCAGATGCCGCCCCGTACTTCCGGGTGTTCAATCCCGAGCTGCAGCGCGAGAAGTTCGACAAGCACGACGAGTACGTCCGCCGGTGGGCCCCCGAGCACCTTGATGGCGGCGCTCCCGAGCCGATCGTCGACCTTAAGGCCTCGCGGAACGCCGCGCTCGACGCGTACGAGAAGGTCAAGCGCACGCCGCGCTGAGCCGACACGACGTCGCGACGGGGAATGCGGCGCCGGGACGACCGGTTGGCATCGGGGTGAGCGAGTCGAACACACAGCAGCGGATGCCGGCCCTGTCGGTCCTGGACCTCGTGCCGGTGCGCACGGGACAGACGAGTGCGGAGGCGGTGGCGTCCTCCCTGACGCTCGCCGCCCGCGCGGACGAGCTCGGGATGCGGCGCTACTGGTTCGCCGAGCACCACAACATGCCGGCCGTCGCCTCGACGACGCCGCCCGTGCTGATCGCCGCCGCGGCGGCCCGAACGAGCCGCATCCGCGTCGGCTCGGGCGGCGTGATGCTGCCCAACCATGCGCCGCTGGTCGTCGCCGAGCAGTTCGCCGCCCTCGAGGCGCTCGCGCCCGGCCGGGTCGACCTCGGCCTCGGCCGCGCCCCCGGCAGCGACCCGGTGATCACCCAGCTGCTCCGCCAGTCGGGCACCACGAGCGACGTCGACCGGTTCCCCGACCACGTGCGCGACATCCGCTCGCTCGTCTCCCGGGACGGCGCGAGCCTCCGCTTCACCAGCGGCGGCACGTACGAGGTCACCGCGACGCCGGCGGCATCCTCGGTCCCCGAGGTCTGGCTCCTCGGCTCGAGCGACTACTCGGCGCAGCTGGCCGCGACGCTCGGCCTCCCCTATGTCTTCGCCAACCACTTCTCCGGCGAGGGGCTCGAGCGCGCTCTCGACCTCTACCGCACCGGTTTCGTCCCGAACGAGGAGAACCCCGCCCCGCGGACCTTCCTCACCGCCAACGCCGTGGTGGCCGACACCGTGGAGGAGGCGGACGCTCGCGCCCTCCCGCAGGCCCGCATGATGGCACGCCTCCGCACCGGCCGCCCCCTCACGGCCCTGGAGAGCGTCGAAGAGGCCGCCGGGGCGGAGAAGACCGACCGCCTCGCCGCGCCGATGTGGGACGCGCTCCGCGCGAAGTGGTTCGTCGGCACCGCCGCGGACGTCACGGCCGACCTCGCCGCGTTCGCCGAGCGCTGGGGTGTGGACGAGGTCATGATCTCGCCGGTGGCGGGTTCCGACCGCGAGGAGCCGATGGACCGCCCCGACGCGCGTCTGCGGACCCTGGAGCTGCTCGCGCAGCCCGAACCCGTCGCCGCCTGACCCACCACGCAACGGTCTCCGCACGGGCCCCGCGGGTCAGCGGACGCCGGGCTCGCCGGTGATGAGGCCGCGGAGCCAGTCGCGCGCCTCGACGAAGATGTCGTCCGAGTAGCGCTCCGGATAGCGGACCACCGCACGATCGGCGCGGGGATACGACCCGAGGAAGATCACCCGCGGGCTGAAGCGGCGGAGCCCGAGGAGGGCATCCGCCATCCGTTCGTCCTGGATGTGTCCGTCGGCATCGATGACGAAGCGGTAGCGGCCGAGTGCGTCGCCGATCGGGCGCGACGCGAGGAGGGAGAGGTTGATCCCCCGGGTGGCGAACTGCTCGAGCATCTCCAGCAGCGCCCCGGGGTGGTCGTCGGGCAGCTCGACGATGAGCGAGGTCTTGTCGGCACCGGTCGGCGGCTGCGGAGCGATCGTCCGGGCCACGAGGACGAACCGCGTCACGGCGTTCGGGTTGTCGCCGATGTCCTCGGCGAGGAGCTCGAGATCGTGGTGCTCCAGGATGCCGGGCGGCGAGATCGCGGCATCCGCTCCGCTCGTGCCGTCGAGGAGCTCGAGGGCGCTGGCGACGTTGCTCGCCGCCGGAAGGTGCGCGTGGGCGGGGAGGGCGCGTCCGAGCCAGCGCAGGCACTGGGCGTACGCGACCGGGTGCGCGGCGACGAGCGAGACGTCCTCGAGCGTCGCGCCGGGCCGACCGACCAGGACGAACCGCACGGGGACGAGGTACTCCCCCACGATCCGGACGCCCGGCATCGTCGCCAGCGCATCCTGCGCCGTCGAGACCCCGCCGTCGACGGAGTTCTCGATCGCGATCATGGCGGCATCCGACCGGCCTTCGACGACGTCCTCGAGGGCCTCGGCGACGTTGCGGACCGACTTCCAGACGCCACCGCGCGCTTCGGGGACCTGCGCCAGCGCGGCCTCGGTGAATGTGCCCGCGGGTCCGAGGTAGCTGTACGTACGGCGGGCCGGCGGTGCCGGCGGCTGTGGGGGCGCGGAAGTCACGCGTGTCAGCCTAGATGCGTGCGGCGACCCCGCGCAGCAGGCAGACTGGGGAGTATGAGTCGCGCAGGACAGCCCGCCGAACCGTCCGACCTCATCGACATCGATGAGCTGATCAACGCCTACTACGACATCGCCCCCGATCCCGCCGTGCCCTCCCAGCGCGTGGCGTTCGGCACCAGCGGACACCGCGGGTCGTCGCTCTCGGCGAGCTTCAACGAGGCGCACATCCTCGCCACGACGCAGGCGATCGCCGACTACCGCCAGCGCCAGGGCATCGCCGGCCCACTCTTCCTCGGACGCGACACGCACGGACTGTCGCTGCCCGCCGAGCGCAGCGCCATCGAGGTGCTCGTCGCGAACGGCGTCGACGTGCGTGTCGACTCCCGCGACGCGTGGGTGCCCACCCCGGCGCTCAGCCACGCGATCCTGACGTGGAACAAGGGTCGGGATGCCGACGATCCCGACCGCGCGGACGGCATCGTCGTGACCCCGAGCCACAACCCGCCCCGCGACGGCGGCTTCAAGTACAACCCCCCGCACGGCGGTCCCGCCGACACGGACGCGACCGGGTGGATCGCCGACCGCGCGAACGCGATCATCGAGGGCGGCCTCGAGGAGGTCCGGCGCACCCCGTTCGCCGACATCGACGCCGACGCGCTCGGCTCCTACGACTTCCGCGACGTGTACGTGCGCGATCTCGCCGACATCATCGACCTCGACGCCATCCGCCGCGCGGGCGTCCGCATCGGCGCCGACCCGCTGGGCGGGGCATCCGTGGACTACTGGGCGCTCATCGCCGAGGTGCACGACCTCGACCTCACCGTCGTGAACCCCGACGTCGACCCGACGTGGCGCTTCATGACGCTCGACTGGGACGAGAAGATCCGCATGGATCCCTCCTCCCCCTCCGCGATGGCGTCGCTCGTCGCCAAGCGCCACGACTACGACATCCTCACCGGGAACGACGCCGACGCCGACCGCCACGGCATCGTCACCCCCGACGCGGGGCTGATGAACCCGAACCACTACCTCGCCGTCGCCATCGACTACCTGTACGGACACCGCCCGGACTGGCCGAAGGATGCCGCGATCGGGAAGACGCTGGTCTCGTCGATGATCATCGACCGCGTCGCCGCCTCGCTCGGGCGGGACCTGCTGGAGGTTCCGGTCGGGTTCAAGTGGTTCGTGCCGGGCCTCCTCGACGGATCCGTCGCCTTCGGCGGGGAGGAGTCGGCGGGCGCGTCGTTCCTGCGCTTCGACGGCACCGTGTGGACGACCGACAAGGACGGCATCCTGCTGTGCCTGCTGGCCGCCGAGATCCTCGCCGTGACCGGCAAGACCCCCTCCCAGCGCTACGCGGAGCTCGAGGCCGAGTTCGGCGCGTCGGCCTACCAGCGCGTGGACGCCCCGGCGACCCCGGAGCAGAAGGCGACGCTGTCGAAACTGTCGGGCGACGCGGTGTCGGCGACGACGCTCGCCGGCGAGCCGATCACGGCGAAGCTCTCGCACGCCCCCGGCAACGGCGCGGCGATCGGGGGCCTCAAGGTACAGACGGAGTCGGCGTGGTTCGCTGCGCGCCCCTCGGGCACCGAAGACGTCTACAAGCTCTACGCCGAGAGCCTGCGCGGACCCGAGCACCTCGCTGAGGTGCAGGCCGAGGCCCGCGCGGTCGTCTCCGCCGCCCTCGGCGGCTGACCTCGATTCTTCGCCCGTTCATGTGACAGGTGTGGCCCCCTCACGCGCGGTGAGGGGGCCACACCTGTCACATGAGCGCGCGAGAAAGTCGCGAGCGGGGTGCATCCGATTGGGGTATTGGCGCCGAATACCTCTGTGACGGCGACGATGCCGCCCCGTTCGAGCCGAGGAGGCCTTCGATGAAAAGGATGCCGGCGGAAGCCACGCGCTATCGGTACGAGGAGCACGGCGGTGCGGACGTGCTGAAGGAGGACCGGCATCCGCTCGACGGGCCGGGCTCGGGAGAGGTCGTCGTCGAGGTCGTCTCGGCGGGGATCAGCCACATCGACAGCTTCATCCGCGAGGGGCACGAGCACGTCTTCCACGACGACCCGTGGCCGCGCTTCTCGGGGAGCGACTTCGCCGGGATCGTGCGCGCCGTCGGCAGCCATGTGAGCGGATTCCGGCCCGGCGACGAGGTCATCGGGCACGTCCGCTCCGGGGCGCACGCGACGTTCGTCACGGTGTCGGCTGGTGCGATCGTGGCCAAGCCCCGCACGATGTCGTGGGAGATCGCCGGGGGTCTGTACCTCGCCGGCGCGACGGCGCTGGAGATGCTCGACGACCTGAGGATCGGGGCATCCGACGTCGTCGTGGTCTCGGCTGCCGCGGGAGGGGTGGGGAGCCTCGAGGTGCAGCTCGCCAAGCGCCGCGGCGCGCGTGTGATCGGCACCTGCGGCGAGCGCAACTTCGACTACCTGCGCCAGCTCGGGATCATCCCGGTGCGGTACGGCGACGGCCTCACCGACCGGATCCGGCACGTTTCCCGCGGACAGGTCACCGCCTACATCGACAACTTCGGCAAGGACGGCCGCGACGTCGCCGCCGACCTCGGCGTGCCTGCCGAGCGGTACCGCTCGAGCGCCGATCGCCGCGACGTCGAGCTGCGCCTGCTGCAGGATGACCCGGTCTCGGTCGCGCACGGCACGGACCTGCTGCGTCGCGTGGCGACCCTTTACGCCGAGGGCGCCTTCCGCCTCCTCGTATCAGGGCTGTACCCGCTGAGCGACATCGCCGAGGCCTACCGCGACCTGTCGCAGCTGCACGCGCGGGGCAAGATCGTGCTCGCGACGAACCCGGTCTCGCCCTACCGCGTGACGAAGGCGCGCGACCTGCACGAGTCGATGGCCTGACGCGGATTCGACGACCCGGGGCGGAAGGCAAGCGCTTTCCGCCCATCTGGGCGAGAATGGCGGCATGGCCGACTTCACCCTGGACCTCACGGATGCCGCCGCCTCGGTCGCGGCATCCGGAATCGAGATCGCCCACTACGTCTTCGACCCCGTGCCCGAGGCCGAGGGCGGCGAAAAGCCGTATCTCCATCCCGTGCGGACGCTCGACGGCGCCGTCGTCTCGGCCTACCGCCCGTGGGATCACCGGTGGCACAAGGGCCTGCAGGTGACCTGGACTCATGTGTCCGGCGAGAACTTCTGGGGCGGACCGACCTACGTCGACGGGCTCGGCTACGTCGCCCGGGACAATGTCGGGACCATCCGCCACGATGCCTTCACGGCGACCGAGGATGCCGGGGAGGAGGTGTCGTTCACCGAGAGTCTGACCTGGATCACGCGCGCGGGCGACGCATGGATCGCGGAGGAGCGGCGGCACCGCTTCCATGGCCTCGATCGCGCCCGAGGACTGTGGTCACTGGACGTCACCACGACGCTGCGCAACATCAGTAGCCGCCCGCTCGAACTCGGCAGCCCCACGACGCAGGGGCGCCCGAACGCCGGCTACACCGGGGTCGCGCTGCGGCTCGCGCGCGCGTGGACCGGGGGACGCGTCCTCAGCTCGGCCGCGCCCGAGGCGGATGCGGCCGACCCCGCCGCGGTGATGGGATCGACGGCGGAGTGGATCGCGCTCTCCGGCGAGCACGACGAGGTCGACGGGGGCGGCACCGTGCTCGCGTTCGCGGGGAGCTCGACCGCCGATCCCGCGATCCGGTGGTTCGTGCGGAGCGAGCCGTTCCCGATCCTCGCGCCCTCCCCCGCGTTCGCGGAGGCGATCACTCTCGACCCGGATGCCGAGCTCGCGCTCGCGCACCGCTGGGTGATCGGCGACCGCGTCTGGACGCCGGACGAGACCCGCGTCATCGCGGCGGAGTTCGCCCTGTGACCACCCCGCTCTTCCCGGGCAGCGTGGCCGCGAGCCGGCTCCGCGTCTACGACTGGCCTGATGCGGACGGAGTGCCGGGCGGCTCACCGCACCTGCACACGGCGTCGAGTGAGGGGTACGTCGTCCTCAGCGGTTCCGGCGAGGTGCACACGCTCACCCCCGACGGCCTCGCCGTGACCCCGCTCACGGACGGGGTGACGGCGTGGTTCTCCCCGGGCACCGTGCACCGCCTCGTGAACCACGATCGACTCGAACTCCTTGTGGTCATGCAGAACGCGGGCCTCCCCGAGGCGGGCGACGCCGTGCTCACCTTCCCCTCCGACATCCTGGACGACGCCGCCGCTTATCGCGCCGCGGCGGCCCTGCCGGACACCGGCGACGAGAAGACCCTCGCCACCGCCGCCCGCGCCCGCCGCGACCTCGCCCTCGCCGGCTACGCGGAGCTCCTCGCCGCCGTCGAGCGCGACGGCCCGGCCATGGCGCTCGCGGCGCTCCACGCGCGCGCCGCGCGGCTCGTCCACCCGAGGGTCGCGGCGTGGTCCGCCCTGTGGGAGGCCACGGTCGCCCGCGAGACGGAGCGCACGCGCGCACAGCTCGACGCGCTCGCGACGGCGGATGCCGGCATCCTGAGCGATGCGCGTGTCGCCCGCGCCGACGCGGAACCGGGCGAGCGCTTCGGGATGTGCGGACGCCTGCGCGTCTGGCCCCGCGCGGAGGCCCTTCCGGCGCGTTGAGGTGGCAGCCGTGGCCGCCTCGGCGGGCACGAGGGGGCGACGAGCGCCACACGAACGCGTCCGCGCGGCGGTTTGGCCGCGGCGCACGGCTGGGCTAGCCTCGGCCCCGAAACGTTTTTCCTCCCGCGGCGATGCGCGAGGGACCGAGATCGAGGCGGCCGTGATGAAGCGCGTAGGCATCCGTGACGTCGCCGCCCGCGCCGGCGTGTCGATCAGCACGGTCAGCAACGCGCTGAACCACCCCGAGCAGGTGAGCGCCGCCCTCGGCGCCCGCATCCGCACCATCGCCGACGACCTCGGCTACGTTCCGCTGCACGCCGCACGCCAGCTCCGCGCCGGTCGCAGCGGCCTGCTCGGCATGACGGTGATCAACATCGCCAACCCCTTCTTCGCCGAGCTTGTCGCCGGAGCGGAGGATGCCGCGGCGGCGGCCGGGCTGAGCATCCTCGTCGGCAACGCCAGCGACGACGCCGCCCGCGAGAGCCACCACCTCGAGCTCTTCGACCGGGTGCAGGTCGAGGGCGCCCTGGTGAGTCCGTTCGGCGACCCGTCACCAGGGATCGCGCGCCTGCGCGCCCGCGGCGTCCCGGTCGTGATGGTCGACGCCGTCGACGACGCCGGCATCCTCCCGTCCGTCTCGTTCGACGACGTCGCCGGAGGACGCCTCGCCGCCGAGCATCTCCTCGCGTGCGGCCGCCGCCGCCTCGCCTTCGTCGGGGCCCGCGAGGAGGTGCGGCAGGAGCGCGAGCGCCTCGCGGGCACCCGCGCCGCCGTGGCGCAGGTGGCCGGCGCCACCGTGGAACCGATCTGGACCCGCCGCACCACCTCCGAGACCGGGATCGCGTTCGGCGCCGCGATCGCCGCGCGGGATGCCGCATCCCGGCCCGACGGCATCGTCACCTCGAACGATCACCTCGCCATCGGACTCGTCCACGGCCTCCTGTCGCACGGCGTCCGCGTTCCCGAGGACATCGCCGTCGTCGGCTACGACGACATCGAGTTCGCCGCCATCGCGACCGTCCCCCTCACCAGCATCCGTCAGCCGGCGCGGGAGATGGGTCGGCGTGCGGCCGAGCTCCTCATAGCCGCGATCGCGGGCGAGGCGCCGCCCCCCGACCCCGCGGTCGTCTACGCGCCGGAGCTCATCGCACGCGCCTCCACCGGGTCGGGGTGACACCGGACCCGCCTCTCGGCGTAGCATGGCCGCATGACCCAGAAAGCGCTTACCGACGCGGTTCGCGTCGTCGACGGCCAGCGGCCGGCGCGGTCGGTGCTGCGTCTGCTCGCGCGTCGACCCGCGCGCATGACGGGCGCGATCCTGGCGTTCACGATGAAGGAGATCCCGCTGTGGTTCCTCCCGGTGGTCACCGCCGAGATCATCGACATCGTCGCCACCGGGGGCGATGTGCGGACCGTGCTCGGCTGGTTCGCGATCGCCGGCGTCCTGCTGCTGCAGAACTATCCGATGCACATCGTCTACACACGGAACTTCATGACCGTCGTCCGCGACACCGGCGCCGACCTCCGCAACTCCCTTGCGGCGCGCCTGCAGAGCCTGTCGATCGGGTACCACACGCGCGTCAGCTCGTCGATCGTGCAGACCAAGGTCGTGCGCGACGTGGAGAACGTCGAGCTCATGCTGCAGCAGGTGACGCACCCCCTGCTGTCGTCGATCATGGTGCTCTGCGGAGCTCTGGCGATGACCGCGATCGCGGTGCCGGAGTTCCTCCCCGTCTACGCCCTCGCTGTTCCGATCGCCCTCGGCCTGCGGTGGGTGCTGGGGCGCCGGTCTCGCGTGCGCAACGAGGTCTTCCGGCGCGAGGTCGAGGGCTTCGCCGCGCGCGTCGGCGAGATGGCCTCGCTCATCCCGGTCACCCGCGCCCACGGCCTCGAGCGCACCGCGGTCTCGCGCGTGGCGACGGGAGCGGACGGGGTCCGTCGGGCGGGCCTGCACCTCGACATGCTCAACGGGCACGTCGCGTCACTGTCGTGGGTGAGCATGCAGCTGCTCGGACTCGGATGCCTCGTCCTCGCCGCCGTCTTCTCGCTCTCCGGCATCCTTCCGATCACCCCCGGCGAAGTCGTCCTGCTCTCGACCTACTTCACGCTGCTGACACAGGGGCTGACGGCGCTGCTCATGCTCATCCCGGTCGGCGCCCGGGGCCTGGAGTCCATGCGCTCCATCGCCGAGGTGCTGCAGGAGCCTGACCTCGAGCAGAACGAGGGCAAGCGCGCCGTCCCCGAGGTCTCGGGCCGCCTCGACCTCGAGCGGGTGAGTCACCGCTACCCCGACGCGGATCGGGATGCCGTCCACGACGTGTCGCTGTCGATCGCCGCGGGCGAGACCGTCGCCTTCGTCGGGTCGTCCGGGTCGGGCAAGTCCACGATGCTCAACCTCGTGCTCGGCTTCGTCCGCCCCACATCCGGGCGCATCCTCCTCGACGGCGCGGACATGCAGGAGCTGGATCTGCGCACCGCCCGGCGTCACGTCTCGGTCGTCCCGCAGGAGTCGGTTCTCTTCGAGGGCACGATCCGCGAGAACATCGCGTACGGCCGCGACGACGTCGAAGACGACCGCATCCGCGCCGCGCTCGTCGACGCGAACGCCGCGGAGTTCGTCGACCGGCTTCCGGACGGCTGGAACACCGTCGTCGGCGAGCGCGGCGCGCGCCTGTCCGGAGGTCAGCGCCAGCGCCTCGCGATCGCTCGTGCCCTCGTCCGCGACCTCCGGATCCTCTTGCTCGACGAAGCCACCAGCGCCCTCGACCCCGAATCGGAGGAGCTGGTCAAGAGCGCTCTGACGAGACTCATGCGCGGTCGAACGACCCTCGTGGTCGCCCACCGGCTCTCCACGATCCGCCAAGCCGACCGCATCATCGTGCTGGAGCACGGCGAGATCGTCGAGGAGGGCGCCCACGACGACCTCCTCGCGCGCGCCGGACGATACTCGCACCTGCACGCGACCCAGGCGGGGATCACCCCGTGATCCACCCCGACACCTCTCCCGAAAGGACCGCCGCATGACCGAACCGCTGCGCTGCGCCATCGTCGGCACGGGCGCGATCGCCCACGCCCACCGCCACGCCATCGACGTCGACCCCGGTGCGACCCTCGTCGCCGTGACCGACCTCTCGCGGCCCTCCGCGGAGGCCTTCGCGGCCGGTCGCGAGGGCGTCGTCGTGTACGACGACCTCGACACGCTGCTGCAGGATGCGGCGCCCGACGTCGTCCACGTGTGCACGCCGCCGGTGGCCCACGCAGCGCAGGCGATCGCCGCCCTCTCCTCGGGGGCGCACGTGATCGTCGAGAAGCCCCCGGCACCCAGCCTCGACGAGCTCGACGCGATGCGCGCGGCTGCGGCCGCCGTGGACCGACGGCTGGCGGTCGTCTTCCAGCAGCGCACCGGCACCGCCGCCGCGCACGTGAAGGGGCTCCTCGACTCCGGCGCGCTGGGTCGCCCGCTGGTCGCCCTGTGCCAGACACTGTGGTTCCGCGATGCCGACTACTTCGCCGTGCCGTGGCGCGGGAAGTGGGAGACCGAGGGCGGCGGACCCACGCTCGGGCACGGCATCCATCAGCTGGATCTCCTCGCGTTCCTCCTCGGCGACTGGGCGGAGGTGGAGGCGCGCCTGTGGCGCCTGGACCGCGAGACCGCGACGGAGGACGTGTCGACCGCCACGATCCGGTTCGCGCAGGGGACCGTGGCGCAGATGATCACGAGCGCGGTGTCGCCGCGCGAGATCAGCACGATCCGCATCGACACCCAGCGCGCCACGATCACGGTGGACCATCTCTACGGCCACGGGCACGACAACTGGAAGATCACCCCGGCGCCCGGATTCGAGGACGAGGCCGCCGCATGGGCGCTCCCCGACGTCGAGGAACCCAGCGGGCACGATCCCCTCATGCGCGATGTCTTCGCGGCCCTCCGGACCGGAGCGCCGCTGCCGCCCACCGCCGACGCACCCGCGCGCTCGTTCGAGCTGGTGGCCGCCGTCTACGCCTCGGCCGCCGACGACGGACGCCCGGTCACCCCGGACGATCTCGCCACCCATCCCACGCACCGCCGCGGCTTCGCGAGCCCGGTGCGCGACCTGCGTGGCTGAGGCGGCACCGGCGCCGGACGCCGATGCCCCCGCGCCGGGCGAGATCTACCGCGATCCGGTCTACGACGGGGCGACCGACCCGACGGTGGTGCGCGCGGACGACGGCACGTGGTGGATGTTCTACACCCAGCGCCGGGCGAGCCATCCCGCCCCCGGACCCGGCGTCGCGTGGGTGCATGGGAGCCGTATCGGCGTCGCGCACTCCGACGACGGCCTCCGCTGGGACTACGCCGGCACGCTGGAGCCGACGCCCACCGGGCTCGCCCTCGACCCCGACGGTCCGCCGGTCACCGTCGCCGAGACCCACTGGGCGCCGGAGGTGATCCACGACGACCGGCGCTGGTGGATGTTCCTCACCGAGATCGACGGCATCCCGGACGCATGGCCGGGCCATGCGCGGCACATCGTCGCGTACGTCTCCGACGATCTTGCGACGTGGGAGCGTCGGGGCCCGCTCGCCCTCGACAGCGATCGGGTCATCGACGCCGCCGTCGCCCGCTGCCCGGACGGGCTGTGGCGGCTCTGGCACAAGGACGAGGCCGCGGACTCGATGACGAAGGTCGCCGCATCCGCCGATCTGGAATCGTGGCGGAGCGAGGGGACCGCGATCGCCGGTCGACCCCACGAGGGCCCCTACGCCTTCGCGCTCGCCGGCCGATGGTTCCTCCTCACCGACGAGTGGCGCGGTATGGCGGTGTACAGCTCCGACGACGCGATCACCTGGACGCGACAGGGCGGGGCGGATGCCGTGATCCTCGGCGAGCACGGCCCTGCGGACCTCGGCGTGCAGGTGGGGCGCCACGGGATGGTGGTCGTCGATACCGAGACCGACACCGCCCGGCTCTACTACTTCACGCACCCCTGGTGGGACGGCGCCGAGATCGCGGATGCCGCGCCGGACGCGGCACGACGGAGCGCCGTCCACACGGCGACGCTGAGCGTGGGCACGGACGGCGTTCTCACCTGCCGGCGTTCGTGAATCGTTACAAGATTTGCGAGAAGACCCTTGCGAAACGTTTTTGCGCGGGGTAGCGTAACGGGCAAGCGCTTTCCAGCACCCTGAAGCACCGGAGACGCTCACACCGCACCATCGGACACGGACGTCGCGAGCGCGAGAATCGGACGCAGACGTCAAGAGAGGACAAGGATGTTCAGCAAGAAGCGGGCCATCACCGGGATCGCCGTCGCGACCGGTGCCGCCCTGGCCCTGGCCGGCTGCGCCGGCGGCAGCGAGCCGGCAGGAACCCTCGACCCCGACGAGGAGGTGACGCTCGACCTCGCCTTCTGGGGCAACGACGTGCGCGCCGAGATGTACAACGAGGCGATCGCCGCGTTCGAGGAGGAGTACCCGAATATCACGGTGAACTCCTCGTTCCTCGACTTCCCCGCGTTCTGGGAGCGTCGCCAGACCGAGGCCGCCGGCGGCAACCTGCCCGACGTCATGCAGTTCGACTACTCCTACCTCCGGCAGTACTCCGAGAACGGGCTGCTGCTCGATCTCGACCCCTACCTCGGCGACGTCATCGAGACCGACCCGATCCCGCAGAACATCCTCGACATCGGCGTGGTCGGCGGCACCACCTACGGCATCGCCACGTCGACGAACGCCTGGGGCATGTACACCAACCCGACCCTCCTCGCCGAGGTCGGCGTCGACGAGTTCGCCGGCGGCACGTGGGACGACTACGCCGCGTGGATGGGCGAGGTCACCGAGGCCAGCGGCGGCGAGGTGTGGGGCGGATCGGACTACGCCGGTCGCATCCAGAACTTCGAGATCCAGCTGCGCGCCGAAGGCAGCGCCCTGTTCACCGAAGACGGCGAGCCCGGCTTCGACGAGGCCCGCCTGGCGGAGTTCTGGGAGGACGGCCAGGAGGTCATCGCCTCGGGAGCTGTCATCTCGGCCCAGCGCCTCGAAGAGATCTTCCCGACGTCCGGCTTCGGTGCGGCCCTGACCGCCAGCGAGCTGACGTGGGACAACTTCGGCGCCGGCTACCTCGGCGAGCTGGGCGAGGGATACCCGGAGCTCGGTCTCGTCGCCCCGCCCATCACCGTCGAGGGAGCGCAGGACCTGTACCTCAAGCCCTCGATGCTCCACTCGATCGCCGCCAACACCGATCACCCGGAAGCCGCCGCGACCCTCGTGAACTTCCTGGTGAACTCGCCGCAGTCGGGTGAGATCTTCGGCACGAACCGCGGCCTCCCGGCATCCGAGACCGCGCTGGAAGCAGCCGACCTCGACCCGCTGAGCGAGCAGATCCGCGACTACGAAGCCTCGATCCAGGACCGCCTGGGCGACGCGCCGCCGGTGCCGATCGTCGGCTACGGCACGCTCGAGGAGGAGTTCCGGGTCCTCGGCCAGGAGCTCGGCTTCGGCACGATCTCCGTGGAGGACGCGGTCGACCGCTTCTTCACCGAGATGGACGTCGTCCTCAGCAACAACTCGTGAGCGACGGGGAGGCCCGGGCGGATCGCTCGGGCCTCCCCTCGCCCCATCCTCCACCTCGAGACCAGGAGTAACCGTGAGTACGACAACGACGAGGGTCATCGTCACCGGGAAGACCTCCAAGCGGTCGCTGAGCGCTCGCAACCGCCCCGAGGCGCCCGCGGCCCGACCGGGCCAGCGCACCCGCCAGCGCAAGGAGACCCTCGCTGGCTACGGGTTCCTCATCCCCTGGCTCATCGGCTTCTTCGGCCTCACGATCATCCCGATGGTGTACTCGCTCTACCTGTCCTTCACGCGGTACAACATCTTCCAGCCGCCGGAATGGGTGGGCATCGACAACTACGTCCGCCTCTTCACCGACGACCCGCAGTTCATCCAGTCGGCGCAGATCACCCTCATCTACGTGCTCGTCGGCACCCCGATCATGCTCGCCGCGGCCCTCATCGTGGCCATGCTCCTGAACTACCGCGACCGCGGAGCGGCGTTCTTCCGCTCGGCGTTCTACGCCCCCTCCCTCATCGGCGCCTCGGTCTCGGTCGCCATCGTGTGGCGGGCGATGTTCGCCGGCGAGGGTCCGGTCGACAACTTCCTCAGCTTCTTCGGCATCAACCTCGGGTCGTGGATCGGCAACCCCGCCCTCGTCCTCCCCGCGATGATCATCCTGGCGGTCTGGCAGTTCGGCGCGACGATGGTCATCTTCCTCGCCGGCCTCAAGCAGATCCCGAAGGAGCTCTACGAGGCCGCGGAGATGGACGGCGCGGGTCCGTGGCACCGCTTCCGCGCGGTGACCCTGCCGATGCTCTCGCCCGTGATCTTCTTCAACCTGCTGCTCGGTCTGATCGGGGCCTTCCAGGTCTTCGCGTCGGCGTACATCATCTCCAACGGCACGGGTGGCCCGGCGGGCATGACGAACTTCATCACCCTCTACCTCTACAAGCGCGGCTTCTCCGACGGCCAGTACGGCTACGCTGCCGCGATCGCGTGGGCACTGATGATCGTCGTCGCGATCATCGCCCTCATCTTGTTCCGCACCCAGAAGAACTGGGTCCACTACTCGGGAGACAACCGATGAGCTCCGCATCCTTCGGCGAACCCGCCGTCCAGGTCCTCGAGCAGCAGGACCTCGAGAACGACACCGCGACGCCGTCTCCCACCCGTCGCCGCGTCAAGCGCAAGACATGGCAGACCGTGGTGTGGTTCATCGTGCTCGCGGTGATCACCGCGGTCGTCCTCTACCCGCTCGTCTGGCTGCTCTTCGCGACGTTCAAGCCGAACTCCGAATTCGGACAGAACCCCGGCATTCTGCCGGACAGCCCCACGGTGCAGAACTACCTCACCGTGATGGAGGGGATCGCCGGCATCCCGATGTGGCGCTTCTTCGCCAACTCGCTCATCCTCGCGGTTCTCGCGGTCATCGGCACCGTGATGTCGTCGGCGCTCGCGGCGTACGCGTTCGCCCGCATCCAGTTCAAGGGCCTCGGGATCCTCTTCGCCGCGATGATCGGCACGCTCCTGCTGCCGTTCCACGTCGTGATCATCCCGCAGTACCTGCTCTTCAACTCGCTCGACATGATCGACACCTTCTGGCCGCTCGTGCTGCCGAAGTTCCTCGCCACCGAGGCGTTCTTCGTCTTCCTCCTGGTGCAGTTCATGCGGCAGATGCCGCGCGACATGGATGAAGCGGCCCGCATCGACGGCGCGGGCCACATCCGGATCTTCTGGGCGATCATCGTGCCGCTCATCCGCCCGGCCCTCATCACGTGCGCGATCTTCGCGTTCATCTGGAGCTGGAACGACTTCCTCGGACCGCTGCTGTACCTGACGAGCCCCGACAACTATCCGCTGCCGATCGCGCTCCGCCTGTGGAACGACCAGACCTCGACGAGCGACTACGGCGCGACCGTGACCGCGAGCTTCATCGCCCTCGTCCCGGTGCTGCTGTTCTTCATCGTCTTCCAGCGCTTCCTCGTCGACGGCGTCGCGACCCAGGGCCTGAAGGGCTGATCGTGGCCCGCCCCCGGATGTCGGTCCGCGCCGAGGAGCGCGCGGCGAAGCGCGAGGCGCTCTCCGGTGCCGGCCCCACGCCCGAAGGGCACGAGATCGCACGGAACCCCGGCGCCGGGGCGCGGTTCGCCCTCTTCGGCGAGGTGCTGATCGTCGGGCTCCTCATCACCGTGGTCTCGCTGCCGCTCGTGACGCTGCCCGCGGCGCTGGCGGCAGGCATCCGTCATCTCCGGCGGTTCGCCGCCGCGGAGGAGTCGCACGTGCGGACGTTCTTCCGCGACCTTCACCGTGCCCTCCCCGGCGGGCTCGTCGTCGGGCTGATCGCGGTGGTGGCGACCCTCGTGCTGCTGCTCGACATCGACCTCGCCCGGAGCGGGTTCCTTCCCGGCGGACCCGTGATCGAGGCCGTCGGCTGGGCAGGTCTGGCCGCGACGGCCCTCGTCGTCCTGACGTCCGCGACGCTGTGGACGCCCGAGACCGGCTGGCGCGCGGCGATCCGCGCGACCCCCCACGCCCTGGCCGCCGATCCCGCCGGGGCCGCCTACCTGCTCGCGACCGTCGTCTTCGCGGTCGTCGTCACGTGGGTGCTCCTCCCGTTGGTCATCGCCGCCCTCGGGTGCACCGCGCTGGCGGCCATGGCCGTTCCCGTCCGCCCGCGCAGACGCGCCTGACGCGTCGCGCGCCCGCTCCACCCCTTCGCTTCCTTCTTCCCACGACAGGAGTCCCCGACGTGTTCTACGGCGCCGACTACAACCCGGACCAGTGGCCCGAGGAGGTGTGGGCCGAAGACGTCCGTCTCATGCAGGAGGCGGGGGTCAACATCGTCAGCCTCGGCATCTTCGCGTGGTCGCGCATCCAACCCGCCGAGGACGTGTGGGACTTTGATTGGCTCGACACCGTCATCGACACCCTGCACGCCGGCGACATCCGGGTGAACCTCGCCACTGCCACCGCCTCGCCGCCGCCGTGGGTGAGTGCGACCTACCCCGAGACGCTTCCGGCCGATCAGAGCGGCGCGTCTTACTGGCCCGGGAGCCGTCAGCACTTCGCCCCGTCCTCCCCCGTCTACCGCCGTCTGGCGGGGGAGCTCGTTCGCCGCCTCGCGGAGCGCTACGTCCACCACCCCGCGGTGGTGATGTGGCACGTCGGCAACGAGTTCGGATGCCACCTGCCGATGGACTTCTCGGATGCCGCCCGCGACGCCTACCGCGTCTGGCTGCGCGAGAAGTACACGAGCATCGCCGCGCTCAACGAGGCGTGGGGCACGAGCTTCTGGTCGCAGCGCTACGGATCGTTCGACGAGATCTTCCCCCCGCGCCTCGCGCCCTACAGCCACAACCCGTCGTCGATGCTCGACTGGCGACGGTTCACCAGCGACATGCTGCTGGAGTGCTACCTCGCCGAGCGCCGCATCCTGCAGGAGGCCGGGGCCACGCAGCCGATCACGACGAACTTCATGGGCCCGTTCAAGCCCGCGGACTACCGCCGGTGGGCACCGCACATGGACGTCATCGCCGACGACTGCTACCCGGACCCGGCGAACCCTCACCGTGTGCGCGACGCCGCGTTCCAACGCGACCTGGTCCGCTCCCTCAAGCCCGACGTGCCGTGGCTGCTGTGGGAGCAGGCGACGGATGCCGTCAACTGGCGCCCCGCCAACCCCGGGAAGTCCCCCGGCATGCTCATGGTCGAGACCGCGCAGTCGGTCGGGCGCGGAGCCGACGGGATCATGTTCTTCCAGTGGCGGCAGTCCCGCGCGGGGAGCGAGAAGTTCCACTCGGCGATGCTCCCCCACGCCGGAACCGACACCCGCACCTGGGACGCCGTCACGGAGCTCGGCGCGCGCCTCGCCGCCCTCCCGACCCTCCCCGCCCCGGCGCCGGGCACCGATGCGCGCGTGGGCCTGGTCTTCGACTGGGAGAACTGGTGGGCGGTCGAAGAACGCGACCACCCGGTGCTGCTGGACTACCTCGCGATCTGCCTCGACTGGTACGGGGCGCTCCACGCGCGCGGCATCCAGGTCGACATCATCGCGCCCGAGGAGGCGGCCGGCGAGCGCGTCGACCTCGTCCTCGCCCCGGCGCTCTACCTCCTCCGCGACGAGGGCGCCGCGGCTCTGGTGCGCTTCGTCGAGAACGGTGGAACGCTCCTCGGCGGTCCCTTCACCGACATCGTCGACGCCCACGACCAATTCCTCCCCGGCGGGTTCCTCACCCGGCTCGGCGACGTGTTCGGCATCCGCTTCGAGGACTTCGGCGCTCTCCCCTCTCGCGGCGTCGGTGGCATGGGCGTCGGTGCCCTCACGACGATCGCGCCGGATACGGCGACGGATGCCGCCCGCGTCGGCGTCCGCTACGGCGGCGTCGTCTTCGACGGGGGTCTCGTCGCCGAGCACATCCACGCGCGCGGCGCCGACGTGCTCGCGCGCTTCGCCGACGGGCTCGCCGAGGGTGGCCCCGCCCTCACCCGGCACCGGCACGGCGCGGGTGAGGCCTGGTACGTCGCGACCCACCCGGACGCTGCGGGCATCGACGCCATCGTCGCCGCGGTCGTGGCGGGAGCCGGTATCCGTCCGGTCGTGGAGAATCTCCCCCCCGGGGTGGAGGCCGCCCGCCGCGGCGACCTCGTGACCGTCATCAACCACACCGACGCCCCCGTGTCGGTCGACATCGAAGGCACCGACGCCGAAACCGGCGCGGCCGTCGATCACCTGGAGCTGGACCCGCAGCAGGTGGCCTTCATTCGTGTCGCGGTCACCCGCCCTGAGACGGAGCAGGCGATCGCACCTGCGGAAGGGCTCGCGGTACCCGTAGCCTGAGGGTGGCGGATAACGCGATTTCCGCAACATAATCCCCCCGCACACCGCAGAGAGGCAGTGACATGACCGACGCCACCGCACGCCTGGACCCCTACCTGGAGATCGCCCCGATCGATCGCCGCATCTTCGGCGGGTTCGTCGAGCATCTCGGACGCCACATCTACGACGGCATCTTCGAGCCCGGCCACCCCACCGCCGACGAGAACGGGTTCCGCCAGGACGTCATCGACCTCGTCCGCGAGCTCGGCGTCAGCACCATCCGCTACCCCGGCGGGAACTTCGTCTCGGGGTACCGCTGGGAAGACGGCATCGGTCCGGTCGACGAACGACCGCGGCGTCTGGACCTCGCCTGGCACGCCACCGAGACCAACCGGATCGGACTGCACGAGTTCCAGCAGTGGCTCGACGCGGTCGGCAGCGACCTGATGCTCGCGGTGAACCTCGGCACGCGCGGCACCGCCGAGGCCCTCGACCTCCTCGAGTATGCGAACACCATCGTCCCGACCGCGTGGACCGAGCGTCGCGCGGCCAACGGCCACCCCGAGCCGTTCGCGGTGAAGATGTGGTGCCTCGGCAACGAGATGGACGGACCCTGGCAGCTCGGGCACCGGAACGCAGAGGATTACGGCAAGCTCGCCTCGCGGACCGCCAAGGCGATGCGCCAGCTCGATCCGTCGATCGAACTCGTCGCGTGCGGGTCGTCCGGGCGGACGATGCCGACCTTCGGCTCGTGGGAGCGCGAGGTGCTGCAGCACACCTTCGACGACGTCGACTTCATCTCGTGCCACGCCTACTACCAGGAGCGCGACGGCGACGCACAGGAGTTCCTGACCTCCGGCGAGGACATGGCCCGCTTCATCGCCTCGGTCGTCGCGACCGCCGACCACGTCGCCGCCGAGCGCGGCAGCGACAAGCGCATCATGATCTCATTCGACGAGTGGAACGTCTGGTACCTCGACCGCTGGGAGGCCCAGCAGAAGCAGTACGGTCCCGACGAATGGCCGATCGCTCCGCGCCAGCTCGAGGATTCCTACAGCGCTCTGGATGCCGTCGTGTTCGGCGACCTCATGATCACCCTCCTCCAGCACGCCGACCGCGTGCGCTCGGCATCCCTCGCGCAGCTGGTCAACGTGATCGCGCCGATCATGACCGAGCCGGGCGGCCCGACTTGGCGGCAGACGACCTTCTTCCCGTTCTCGCTCACGTCGCGCCTGGCGCAGGGACGCGCGGTGCGCGTGCCGGTCACCGCCGGTACCGTGCCGAGCGCCCGATTCGGCGACGTCGCGGCGGTCAACGCCGTCGCGACGATCGACAACGACGGCGCGACGCTGTTCCTCGTGAACCGCTCCGTGAGCGACGCCGCGACTGTGCGGGTGGATCTGTCCCCGCTCGGCGCGGCCGGTCTCGCCGTCGTCGAGGCGCACCTCCTCCACGAGGACGACCTGGCCGCGGCCAACACGCTCGAGGACACCGATCGCGTCGGCATCCGGCGGGCGGACGCCCGGGTGACGGATGCCGAACTCACCGTCGCGCTGCCGCCGGTGTCGTGGGCGGCGATCCGGCTGGGCTCGGCGTGAACGCCGCCGCACGGGCGCGGGTGCGCCGCGACACCGCGCCCGTGCGGCGCCCCGCGATGGGGAACGACATCGACATCCGGCCGGGACTCGAGGTCACGAGTGCCGCCCTCCTCCGCGACGGTCGACCGTGGCTCCCCGTGTCGGGCGAGCTGCACTACACACGGGTGCCCCGGGCACGCTGGACCGAACGGATCCGCCTCATGCGGGCGGGCGGCATCGACGTCGTGTCGACCTACGTCCCGTGGATCCACCATCAGCCCGAGCCGGGACCGGCCGACTTCCATGGCGAGCTCGACATCGCGGCGTTCGTCGACACCGTCCGCGCCGAGGGCCTCGAGCTCGTCCTGCGGATCGGCCCCTGGGCGCACGGCGAGCTCCGCAACGGCGGGTTCCCCGACTGGGTCCAGGCCCTCCCCGTCCGGCACCGCACCGACGACCCCGCCTATCTCGCGGTGGTGCGGGAGTGGTTCGGCGCGCTGGGGGCGGCGCTCGACGGACGCGCGCACCCCGAGAACGTCCTCGGCATCCAGCTCGACAACGAGCTCTACGATCAACCCGATCATCTCGTCACGCTCAAGCACCTGGCCCGGGATGCCGGGCTCTCGGCGCCCCTGTGGACGGCGACCGCATGGGGGTCGGCGCAGCTACCGGAGGGTGAGGTCGTGCCGCTGTGGGGCGGGTACGGAGACGGCTTCTGGGTGGACCCCGACCAGCCGTGGGACGACACCTTCCGCGCGCATTTCTTCTTCTCCGACCGCTGGGACGATCCCGGGATCGGCGCGGACCTGCGCGCCGCCGAGGTCGCCGCCGCCTCCTCGGCATCCGAGCTGTTCCCCCGTGCCACGTGCGAGGTCGGCGGCGGCATGGCGACCGCCTACCACCGCCGCCCGCGCCCGGCGGCGCCCGACATCGCCGCCGTCGCGCACGCGAAGCTCGGCAGCGGATCGGCCTGGCAGGGGCTGTACATGTACGCCGGCGGCGCCAATCCGGTCCTCGGGACGGCAGAGAGCCAGGCGACCGGGTACCCCAACGACCTGCCGGATCTGAGCTACGACTTCCACGCCCCGATCGGCGAGGCCGGTCGCGTCGCGCCGTCGCACGCGGCGCTGCGCCTCCAGCACGCCGTGATCGAGGCGTTCGGCTCCGACCTCGCGACGATGCCGACGACGTTCCCGGACGTCGCACCCGCGGGCGTGCGCGACCGCACGACGCCTCGATGGGCGATCCGCAGCGACGGGACTCGCGGGTTCCTCTTCGTCGGGTGGCAGCAGCCGTACGAGCCCCTCGACGACCTCCCCGGCATCCGTTTCCGCGTCGAGACCGACAAGCGGACGTGGGAGGTACCCGACCGTGCGGTGACCATTCCGGCCGGCACCCTCGCGTGCTGGCCGCTCGGGCTGGCGCTCGGCGGGGTGGAGGTCGCGTGGGCGTCCGCGTCGCTCGTCACCGTCCTCGACGGCGTGGCCGAAGAAGACGCGGGTACGCGCGCCGTGCCCACGCTCGTGCTCCGCGAGGACGCGGGGATCGAGGTTCGGGCCGAGATCGACGGCACCGTCCGGACCCTGCGTCCGGGCCTCGACCCGGTGCGCGTGGCCGGCACCGAGGGGGCGCTCGACATCCTGGTCGTGCCCGCGCGCCTCGCCGCCGATCTGTGGGTGGTCGACGCCGCGACGGGACGACGACGCCTTCTTCTCTCGCGCGACGAACTGACCTGGGATCCTGCCGGCACCGTGTCGGTGCGGACCGAGGCGCCGACGCCTGACGTCCTCGAGTACCTGCCCGAGGGCCGTCGCTGGCGCCGCCGGACGTGGGAGACCCCGGTGAGCGGATGCACGGCGACGGTGATCTCGGAGCAGATCCGCGCGGGGATGACGCCGGATGCCGGGGGCTACGGCGCCCGCGACGGGCGGCACACCGCCCCCGACCGCACGGTCATCGATGCCCACGCCGCGGTGCATCGCCTGCACCTCCCCGCCGCCGTCGGACGAGACGCGACCCTGCGGATCGACTGGGCGGGAGACGTCGCCCAGCTCCGCGCCGACGGGCGCATCGTCGCGGACCGGTTCTGGGACGCCTCGCCGTTCGTCGTCGACCTCGACGACCTCCGCATCAGTCCCGACACCGACCTGCAGCTGTGGCTCCTGCCGCTGCGGACGGATGCCGGCATCCACCTCCCCGCCGCTGCGGCGCAGCGACTCGCGAGCGCGGCGGATGACGGAGGGTCCGCGCTGTGCGCGCTGGACGAAGCCCGCGTCGCCACTCCCGGGCGCGGGGTCGAAATGGACGCCGCCGGAGGGCGCTGACACTCCCGCCCACCGGGAAAGCGCTTGCGGATCGCGGATCCGCCGTGGCACACTGGAATAAGTTGGAAAGCGTTTACCGCTCCTCTCGGATCGGTTCCCCGCCTCGGCGGGTCACACCCGCAGAAAGAAGGCCACCGTGAGCGACACCGCCCTCGCCCCCGCCGTCACCCCGGCATCCGTCGACCGCCCCGCCGTCCGCGAGGTCGGCATCATCATGAACGGCGTCTCGGGTCGAATGGGGTACCGCCAGCATCTGGTCCGCTCGATCCTCGCGATCCGCGACGCCGGCGGCATCCTGCTGCCCGACGGCACGCGTCTGACCGTGAAGCCGCTCCTGGTGGGACGCAGCGAGGCCAAGCTCGCCGAGCTCGCCGCCCGGCACGGCATCGAGGACTACACCACCGACCTCGACGCCGCCCTCGCCGACCCGCGCTGGGAGATCTACGCCGACTTCCTGGTGACGAAGGCCCGCTCGTCGGCCCTCCGCAAGGCGATCGCCGCGGGCAAGACGATCTACACCGAGAAGCCGACCGCCGAGACCGCCGACGAGGCGCTGGAGCTCGCGAAGCTCGCCGCCGCCGCCGGCGTGAAGACCGGCGTCGTCCACGACAAGCTCTACCTCCCCGGCCTGCAGAAGCTGAAGCGGCTCATCGACTCCGGATTCTTCGGCCGCATCCTGTCGGTCCGCGGCGAGTTCGGATACTGGGTGTTCGAGGGCGACTGGCAGCCCGCGCAGCGCCCGAGCTGGAACTACCGCGCCGAAGACGGCGGCGGGATCATCGTCGACATGTTCCCGCACTGGAACTACGTGCTGGAGAACCTCTTCGGCGAGGTCAAGAGCGTCTACGCGCAGGCCTCGGTGCACATCGCCGACCGCTGGGACGAGAACGGCGAACACTACACCGCCACCGCAGAGGATGCCGCCTACGGGATCTTCGAGATCGACGGCAACGCGGCGGGCGAGCCCATCGTCGCGCAGATCAACTCCTCCTGGACGGTGCGCGTCAACCGCGACGAGCTCGTGGAGTTCCACGTCGACGGCACGCACGGCTCGGCCGTGGTCGGACTCTTCGGCGCGAAGATCCAGCACCGGAACGCCACCCCGAAGCCGGTGTGGAACCCCGACCTCGCCGACGACCACGACTACGACGCCGATTGGGCCGAGGTGCCCACCAACGACGTCTTCCAGAACGGGTTCAAGCAGCAGTGGGAGGAGTTCCTCCTCTCGTACGCCCTCGGCACCGAGTACGAGTTCGACCTCCTCTCCGGCGCGCGCGGCGTGCTGCTGGCCGAGGCGGGACTCCGCTCGAGCCGCGAGGGCCGCAAGGTCGAGCTGACCGCACTGAGCCTGGACTGACCCGTGGGCGGCCTCACCCTCCTCGCCCCCGACGGCGCGCTGTCGCGCGTCGCCCTGCCCGACGCGCCGGAGTACACCCGGCCGACCGCACCGCTGCGCTCGCGCGTGGCGTATGCCGCCGCACACGTGGTGCCGCGGGTCGCGGGAGACAACACCCCGGGCCAGCCCGCCGACATCGACTGGGACGCCACCCTCGACTTCCGCCGCTCGGTGTACGGGTGGGGTCTCGGCGTCGCGGACGCGATGGACACCGCCCAGCGGAACATGGGTCTCGACGCCGCTGCGACGCGCGAGCTCATCGCCCGGTCGGCCGAGGTCGCCCGCGAGAGCGGCGGCCGGGTGGTCGTCGGGGTCAACACCGACCACGTCGAGGAGGAGCGCATCTCGCTCCGCGCCGTGACCGACGCCTTCCTCTCCCAGCTGGCCTTCACCGAGGAGCAGGGGGCGGGGCCGGTCCTCATGGCATCGCGCCACCTGGCGCGCGCCGCGGAATCGGCCGAGGACTACCGGCGCGTCTACCGCGAGGTACTGCAGGCGGCATCCGGTCCGGTCGTGCTGCACTGGCTCGGCACCGCCTTCGACCCGACCCTCGAGGGGTACTTCGGCTCCAGCGACTGGCGTGCGGCATCCGCTGTCCTGCTCGAGATCATCGAGGAGAACGTCGACAAGGTCGCCGGGGTGAAGATGAGCCTCCTCGATGCCACGTCCGAGGTGTCGGTGCGCGAGCGCCTGCCCGAGGGTGTGCGCATGTTCACCGGTGACGACTTCAACTACGTCGGCCTCATCGGCGGAGCCTCGGTGCTGGACGCGGCACAACCTGCGCGTGACGCGGAGGCGCGGCACCAGCACTCCGACGCGCTGCTCGGCGCGTTCGCGGCGCTCGCCCCGTCGGCATCCGCCGCGATCCAGGCGCTCGACGCCGACGACCCCGACCGGTACCTCGCGATCCTCGGGCCCACCGAGGAGCTCAGCCGGCAGATCTTCGCCGCGCCGACCTTCTACTACAAGACCGGGGTCGCGTTCCTGTCGTGGCTGAACGGACATCAGGTCGCGTTCCAGATGGTCGGGGGCCTGCACTCCGCGCGGAGCCTTCCGCACCTCTCCCGCATCGTGGAGCTCGCCGCCGGCTGCGGCGCCCTGGAGGACCCCGAGCTCGCGGCGGACCGCTGGCACGGGATGCTGCGCGTGAACGGGGTCGACGCGTGAGCGCGGCATCCGTCGCCGGTGTTTCGGGGACTTCGCGCCTGTCGATCAATCAGGGGACGATCAAGCACGCCTCCCTCGCCGAAGCGCTGCGGGCGACGACGGATGCCGGGGTGCCGGCGATCGGGCTGTGGCGCGAGCCGGTGCAGGAGGTCGGGCTCGACGTCGCCGCGTCGATGGTCGCCGACTCGGGGCTGCGGGTGTCGACCCACTGCCGCTCGGGCTTCTTCACGATGCCCGAGGGTCCCGCGCGCCGCGCCGCCATTGACGACAACCGCCGCGCGATCGAGGAGGCCGCGACCCTCGCCGCCGCGGGGGCCGACGGCTCCGTCGCGGTGCTCGTGCTCGTCGCCGGGGCGCTGCCGGACGGGTCGCGCGACCTCATCGGAGCGCGCGCCCGGGTGCGCGACGCGATCGGCGAGCTCGCCCCGTACGCCGCCGAGGCCGGGGTGCAGCTCGCGATCGAGCCGCTGCACCCGATGTACGCGTCCGACCGGTGCGTCGTCTCGACGCTCGGCCAGGCGCTCGACATCGCCGCGGACTTCGAACCGTCGGTCGTCGGCGTGACGGTCGACACGTTCCACATCTGGTGGGATCCGGACGTCCTCCCGCAGATCGCGCGCGCGGGCCGCGAGGGCCGGATCGCCACGTACCAGGTGTGCGACTGGAAGACGCCGCTGCCCGCGGACGTGCTCCTCAGCCGCCACTACCCGGGCGACGGAGTGATCGACTTCGCGTCCCTCACCAGCGCGGTCGAGGACACCGGCTACGACCGCGACGTCGAGGTCGAGATCTTCAACGCCGACATCTGGTCGCGTCCCGCCGCGACCATCGCGCGCGAGACCGCGGCATCCTTCGCCTCCGCCGTCGCCCCGCACCTCCGCCTCCGCTGACCCGCGGGATGGGGCGCGGTGAGGGCCGGTCCCACGTGCCCAGCCATCCCCGTTCACTTGTCGCGTGGTGCGGGTGACGCGGCCCGCGACCCGCAAGAGGCGCCAAGTGAACCGGGGCCTCAGCCCTTGCGGTGGGCGCGGTAGGCGGTCGGGCTCGTCCCGTGGATCTTGCGGAACTGGCGGGAGGAGTAGAACGCGTCGTCCATGCCCACCTGGCGCGCGATCTCGGCGACAGCAAGGTCGGTCGTGTCGAGCAGTCGCCGGGCGCGCGCCATCTTCAGCGACAGGTGGTGGGCGACGACGCCCCCGCCGTCGCCTGGCGGAAGAGCGCAGCCAGATGCGACGGCGAGACCCCCACGAACGCGGCGAGCTCGCCGACCTGCACGTGCCCGTCGATGCGGTCCTCGAGATACCGCATCGCGCGCTCGACCGGCGTGCCGTCCTCGGGCAGCAGCCGGTCGACGGCGAGCTGGGTCATCAGGCGCCACGCCATTCCGCTCGTCGCGACGAGCCGCGCGGGGGTCATGTCGCGCTCGAACGACGTGACGATCTCATCGAGGAGAGCCGTGACGCGGTCGAGCGACCGCAGCGACAACAGGGGCGCATCCGGACGGATGCCGCAGGCCTCCACCAGCTCGTCGACATCGCGTCCTCGCACATGCGCCCACCAGATCGTCCAGGGAGCGTCCTCGCTCGCTCCATACGCATGAGGAGTTCCGGCGGGGAGGACGATCGCGCCGCCCGGCCCGACCCGCACGCGGGATCCCCCGATCTCCAGCCACCCCGCGCCGTCGACGCACACCCTCGCCGAGCGCTACCGGGTGCTGGCCGCCGCGTGGGACCGCATGATCGCTTTCCTGACCACGAAGGTGCACCGCGAGCGCATAGCCCTCGTCGAGCTCCACAACGAGATCGGCTTCTCGATCCTCCCGGCGCTCGCCGACGGCGGCATCGAGCAGGTGTCGTGGCTGCTGTCGCGACATCCGGATCTCCTGGTCACGGCGAGCTACGGCAAGCCGCCGCACCTGGCGATGCACCGCGTCCCCGAGGGGATCGGCGCCGCGCAGTTCCACGTCTACAGCTACGGCGTGCTGGACGCGCTGCAGAAGCGGATCGACATCCGCTCCGAGGGGAGCGCGGGCTTCCCCAACGCCGAGCTCCGCGCCCTGCTGCGCCCCGACGCACCCACGGTCGCCGACTACGGCCGGGCGGCGGAGTGGAAGTACCGGGCGACCGTCGTGACGGATCAGATGATCTACGGCTACGACTGGATCGATCCGGATGCCTGGGACGCGTGGCTGCGCGCGCATGAGGGGCCGTACCGGGAAATGATGCGGCGCGAGATCGAGTCGCGGGTGATCGCGATCGCGGAGTGGGCGCGCGCGCAGCGGATCCCGGCGCTCGTCGGCGAGGGATGGGTGGGGTACACCCCGCTCCACGGCACATTCGAGGAGGGCCCCACAGGCCGCGCGCTCGCCGAGCACGGCATCGACACGGCGCTCGAGCACGGTGTGTGGGGCGTGGTGCTGTGCTCGAACGCCGCCCCGCATCACCCGATGTGGGAGCAGCGCGCCTGGCAGCGCGCGCAGAACGCCCGCATCCTCGCCCACCCCGTCTGACGCACCCGGTTCACTTGTCGCCTCCCGCGGGTGCCGAGCCCCGCGACCCGCAAGAGGCGACAAGTGAACGGGGAGAGCCGGGCGACACGCGGGAGGTAAGCGTTTCCTGACGCCAGGCATCCGCACCCGCGGCGCTCTAGACTCGGGCCCGTGAGCGAGATCATCGCGCCTTCCCGAAGCGCTGCCACCCTGCACGATGTGGCGCGCGAGGCCGGCGTGTCCCTGGCGACCGCGTCCCGCGTGCTCAACGGCTCGACCCGCAAGGTCGCCGAGAGCTACCGCGAGCGCGTCGAGGCCGCCGCCGAGAAGCTCGGCTACACCGCGAACCTCTCCGCGCAGGCGACCGCGCGCGGCACCTCCGCGATCGTCGCGCTGCTCGTCGCCGACATCGCCGACCCCTACTTCGGCCAGCTCGCCTCCGGCGTCGCCCGCGGCGCTGACGAAGCGGGCCTCGTCGTCACGATCGCCATCACCGAGCGCGACGCCCAGCGCGAGACGCGTCTGGTGCGGGCCCTCCGCGGCCAGCGCCCGCGCGGCCTCATCCTCGCGGCATCCCGCACCGACGGCCCGGACTCCGTCGGACTGGATGCCGAGCTCTCCGCCTTCGCGGCCGGCGGGGGGCAGATCGTCTCCCTCGGCCCCGACGGTCCGGGCCGGGCCGTGTCGGTCGACAACGTCGGCGGTGCGACGGCGCTCGGCGCGCAGCTCGCCGCTCTCGGCTACACCCGCGCGGTCATCGTCGCCGCGGGGATCGGCATCCGCACGTCCGACGATCGCGTCGCCGGCTTCACCGCCGGCTTCACCGGGGCCGGCGGTGAAGTGCAGGAGGTCGTCCGCGGCGGGTTCACGCGCGACGCCGGTTACGACACCGCGCGCGCCCTCCTCGAGCGCGGGCTCGAACCCGGCACCCTCGTCTTCGGCATCAGCGATGTCGTGGCGATCGGCATCATGTCGGCGGTGCGGGATGCCGGACTCCGCGTGGGCGCCGATATCGCCGTGGCGGGTTTCGACGACATCTCCACGGGCCGCGACATCCGTCCGGGTCTGACGACGGTGCGCGTGCCGCTGGAGGACCTCGGCTACCGCGCCCTACACGCCGCCGTCGATGCGGAGTGGGCGCCTGACCCGCAGCCGCTCCCCCTCGAGGTCATCGTGCGCGGGAGCACACCGCCGCGCCGCTGATGGCCCGCCGTCCCGCCGTCGTCACGATCGCCGACGTCGCCGCGCGCGCCGGCGTCTCGCTGTCGACCGTCTCTCGCGCGCTGAACGGCAACCCCACGGTCGATCCGACTCTCGCCGAGCGCGTGCGCGCCGCCGCCACCGAGCTCAACTACACCGCCAACCCTTGGGCGCGGAGTCTCGTCTCGGGGCGCACGCAGACGATCGCCGTCGTCGTTCCCGATCTCGCGAACCCGACCTTCCAGACGATCCTGCGTGGCCTCGGCCGCGCGGCCGCCGCCGACGACTTCCACGTGCTCGTCTCCGATTCGGCCGAGTCCGTCGACGCCGAACGCACCCTCGCCACGACGACACGGCGGCGCACCGACGGAGTCATCCTCTGCGCCCCGCGGATGCCGCAGCCCGACCTCGACGCCCTCGCGGCGACGCTCACCCCGCTCGTGCTCGTGAATCGCACCTCCCCCGACGTCGCGAGCGTCCGCGCGGACTACGGCGCCGCCCTCCGCGCGCAGCTCGACGACCTTCACCGGCTCGGACATCGCCGGATCCTCCATCTCTCCGGCGCACCGGGCAGCGCCTCGGGCGCGCAGCGCGCGGAGGCCCTCGACGCGTTCGCCGCGGCGCACCCCGAGGTCGATCTGCGTCGCCTTCCCTGCGGAGTGGAGGCGGATGCCGGGACCGCCGCCGCCGACGCCGTGCTCGACTCCGGCGCCACGGCGGCGCTCGCCTTCAACGACCTCGTCGCCGTCGGCCTCCTCGACGCGGTCCGTCGCCGCGGATGCCGCGTCCCGGACGACCTGTCGATCGTGGGATTCGACGACATCCCCTTCGCCCGCTTCACCACGCCGGCCCTCACGACGGCGGCCGTCCCCGCCGAAGAGCTCGGTCGCGCGGCATGGGTGCGGATGCGTGCCCTCCTCTCGGGCGAGGCTCCTCCACCGTCACTCACGCTCGTCCCGGAGACGGTGGTGCGCGCCACGACCGGCCCGCCACCTTCCTGAGCGGCATCCGTCGCAGCCCGGGCGAGCGCTTTCCCCCACCCTCTGTTACCCTGAGAAAAGGTTTTCTGAAGGAGAGAGATGTCTCGTCGTCGCTACGCCCTCATCGGTGCGGGTCACCGCGCCCACATGTACGTCGACGCCCTGACAGGCCCCTACGCCGAGACCGCCGAGCTCGTGGCGATCTGCGAGCCGAACCCCGTGCGCGCCGCGTACCACGCGGACCGCGTCCGGGCGGCGACGGGGGTCTCCCCCGCGGTGTACGGCCCCGACGACGTCGAGACGATGATCCGCACCGAGCGGGTCGATCGCGTGATCATCTGCGCGCGCGATGATCTGCACGCCTCGCTGATCGTGCGGTCGATGGATGCCGGTGCCGACGCGGTCGTCGAGAAGCCCCTCACGATCGACGCCCCGAGCGCCGCGGCCATCGAGGACGCGATCGACCGCACCGGCCGTGACGTCGTCATCACCTTCAACTACCGCTACTCGCCGCGGAACTCCGCTCTGCGCGAGCTCATCCAGCGCGGCGAGATCGGACGCGTCACCTCGATCGACTTCTCGTGGATGCTCGACACCAAGCACGGCGCCGACTACTTCCGCCGCTGGCACCGCGAGAAGAAGCACTCCGGCGGACTGCTCGTCCATAAGGCCAGCCATCACTTCGACCTGGTCAACTGGTGGATCCGATCCGAGCCCCGCCGCGTGTTCGCCTCCGGGGGTCTCCGCTTCTACGGCGCCGAGAACGCGGCGTCCCGCGGCGAGGGCGCGGACAGCGATCTGTTCGGTCTCGACATCCGCCAGGACGCGGTGCTCGGCGCGCTGTACGGCGACGCCGCGGCGCACGACGGCTACCGCCGCGACCGCGACGTGTTCTCCGAGGGCATCACGATCGAGGACAACCTCGCCCTCGTCGTCGACTACGCCTCCGGCGCGACGCTCAGCTACTCCCTCAACGCCCATGCTCCGTGGGAGGGCTACCGCGTCGCGGTCAACGGCACCGAGGGCCGCGCCGAGCTCGAGGTCGTCGAGCGCGGCGCGGTGCTGCCCGACGAGGGCCTGCACCCCGTGCTCGATCCGAGCGCCACGGATGCCGGATCCTCCGGATCGCTCCGCACGGAGGGCGAGCGCCTCCTCGTGCAGCGGCACTGGGAGGCGGCGCGCGAGGTCGAGATCCCCGATGCCGGCGGCGGCCACGGCGGCGGCGACCGACTGCTCCTCGCCGACGTGTTCGAGGGACCCGGCGACGATCCGCTCGGCCGTCCGGCGGACTGGCGCGACGGAGTCCGCTCCATCGCCGTCGGCATCGCCGGCAACCGCTCGCTCGAGACGGGCCAGGCGGTGCGGGTCGCCGAGCTCGGCATCCGTCTCCTCGCAGACACTCCCGCAAGCGCGACCGCGACCGCCGGGATCCCGGCGCCGTGAGCCGCATCGTCGTCACGGGCGGATCCGGCCGCCTCGGCCGCACCGTCGTGGCGGGGCTCGCCGCCGCCGGGTACGAGGTCGTGAGCCTCGACCGCGCACGCCCCATCGACACGACGCCTTCCGCGGAGGGCGTCACACACGTCGACGTCGACCTCACCGACGCGGATGCCGCGCGACGGGCCCTCGTCGATGCCCACGCCGATGCGCTCATACACCTCGCGGCGATCGCGGTGCCGTTCAGCGCACCCGAGGACGTGATCCTCCGCACCAACACCACCCTCGCCCTCAACGTCCTCGGCGGAGCGGCGGGGGTCGGCATCCGTCGCATCGTCACGGCGTCGAGCCCGACGGTGCTCGGCTACGGTGCGCCGAACGGCTGGCTGCCCGACCGCTTCCCGCTCGACGAGACGACCCCGGCCCGCCCGTGGAACGCGTACGCGCTGTCGAAGCTCGTCGCCGAGCAGACGATCGCGATGCTCGCCCGCGAGGTGTCTCCCGACATCCGCTTCGCCGCGTTCCGCCCCTGCTACGTGATCGCCCCGGAGGAGTGGCGCGGCGCCCCCACCCAGCAGGGCAACACGGTCGCCGAGCGCCTCGACGACCCCGCTCTCTCGGCGCCCGCGCTGTTCAACTACGTCGACGCGCGCGACGTGACCGGATTCCTCGAGGCCTTGCTCCCTGCGATGGGAGACCTGCCTCCGGCCGAGGTGTTCTTCGTGGGTGCCGCCGACGCCCTCGCCCGTGACCCGCTCGCCGAGCTGCTCCCCCGGTTCCTCCCCGGATCCGACGCGCTCGCCGCCGACCTCACCGGGACGACGCCGGCGTTCTCCTCCGCGAAGGCGGAACGGATGCTCGGCTGGAGCCCGACGCGATCCTGGCGGAGCGAGCTCGCGGCCTCCGCCCCTTCCTCTCCCGCATCCCGAAAGGACGTGCCGGCATGAACCTCGACGGCATCCTCTTCTTCCCCGTCACCGCCTTCGACACCGCCGACCGCGTCGACGAGGACGTCCTCGCCGCGCACATCGCCGGCGGTCTCGCGCACGCGCCGGGTGCGGTGTTCCCCGCGTGCGGGACGGGCGAGCTCCACGCACTGTCCGAGAGCGAGGCGGCGCGCGTGGTGCAGGTGGCGACCGCGACCGTCGCCGGCCGCGTCCCGGTGATCGCGGGCACAGGCGGCCCGCTCGGGCACGCGATCCGCCTCGCGCGTGCGGCGGCGGATGCCGGTGCCGACGCCCTTCTGGTGCTCCCGCCGTACCTCGTCGGGGGCCCGCAGGCGGGACTCGTCGCGTATGTCGAGGCGGTCGCCGGCGCCTCCGACCTCCCCGTTATCGTGTACCACCGCGGGACGGCGCAGTTCTCCGTGGACAGCATCCGCACGCTCGCACGGAACCCGAAGGTCATCGGGTTCAAGGACGGCGTCGGCGACATCGGCCTCGCGCAGCAGATCGTGCGCGCCGTCCGCGCCGAAGGCCGGGAGGACTTCGCCTTCTTCAACGGCCTCCTCACGGCCGAACTGACCCAGGCCGCGTACCGCGGCATCGGCATCCCGCTGTACTCCTCGGCGGCGTTCGCGATGATCCCCGAGGTGGCGAACGCCTACTACCGCGCCTACGTCGCCGGCGACGAGGAGCGGCGCCTCGCCCTCCTCGACGGCTTCTACACGCCGCTCGTCGCGCTCCGCGACGAGCGGCCCGGATTCGGGGTGTCCCTCGTCAAGGCGGGGCTGCGCCTCGGCGGTCTCTCCGTCGGATCCGTCCGGGCACCGCTGGTAGACCCGAGCCCCGCCCAGAAGGCGCGACTCGCCGACATCCTCTCCGCCGGACGGACGCTGGTGTGAGCACCGGAGTGATCACCCTCCGCTCGCTCGATGCGCGACTCGTGCGCGTGCCGCTGACGCGCCCGTGGGGATCGGGGGTGACCTCGGTCGGCGTCGTCGCGACCCACGTCGTCCGCAGCGACGGCGCGGAGGGCTGGGGCTTCTCCTGGACGCCGCAGATCGGTGCGGAAGCCGTGCATGCCCTGCTGGTGAACGACATCGCCCCGGTGGCCGTCGGCGGTCCCGGTGAACCGGGCGAGGGGTGGAGGCCGATGTGGCAGCACCTCCACGAAGCCGGAGGTGGCGGACTCACCACCATCGCCCTCGCCGGTCTCGACCTCGCCCTGTGGGATGCCGCCGCCCGGGCCGACGACGCCTCCGTCTCGGGATGGCTCGGCGCGCAGCGCGAGGCCGTCCGCGCCTACGGCAGCGGGGTGAACCTCCACTACCCGATCGACGACCTCGTCGCCCAGGCCGAGCGGTGGACGGATGCCGGATTCGACGCGGTGAAGGTGAAGGTCGGCAAGCCCGAGGTCGCCGAAGACCTCGACCGCCTGCGCGCGGTCCGCGCGGTGATCGGCCCCGACCGCGCGCTGATGATCGACGCGAACCAGCGGTGGGAGCTCGACCGTGCCACCGCCGCACTCGAGGTCCTCGCGGAGGTGTCCCCGGCGTGGATCGAAGAACCGCTGCGCGCCGAGGACCTGTGGGGGCACACCGAGCTCGCCCGCCGGCTCGCCGCATCGAGCGGCATCCCGATCGCCGTCGGCGAGAACCTGCACACCGTGCACCGGTTCGACGAGTACCTCCGCGCGGGCGCCGCGCAGATCGTGCAGCCGAACATCGTCCGGGTGGGCGGGATCACCCCGTTCCTCGGGATCGCCGCGATCGCCGCCGAGTACGGCACCGCCGTCCACCCCCACCTCCTGCCGGAACTGTCGACCCAGGTCGCCCGCACGCTCCGGGCGACCCCGGGCGTCGCGGAGCCGATGGTGGAGGACGTCGAGGATGCCGGCTTCGGCGACCTCGGCGCGCTCCGCGACCCGTCCCCGGTCACCGTCCGCGACGGATACGCCGTCGAGAACGCCCACGTCGGGCTCGGCATCCGTTTCCGCTGAGCGCGCCTCCCCCCGCTTCGAAAGGACCCGCCATGAGCACCACGACCACCGAGCTGGATGAGCGCACCACCGCCGCCGAGGCCGCCGCGCCCGCGTGGCGCGCGGCGAGCGCCGGGACGCGGGCCGCATGGCTCCGCGCCGCCGCCGACGCGCTCGACGCCCACGCCGATGAGCTCGTGCCCCTCGCCGACGCCGAGACCCGCCTCGGCGAGACCCGGCTGCGCGGCGAGGTCGCGCGGACGAGCGGACAGCTGCGCCTGTTCGCCGGCGTGGTCGAGGAGGGCGCGTACCTCGAGGCGATCGTCGACGACGCCGATGCCGCGGCCACCCCGCCGCGCCCGGAGCTTCGCCGCATGCTCACCGGCGTCGGCCCCGTGGCGGTGTTCTCGGCCTCGAACTTCCCCTTCGCCTTCTCCGTCGCCGGCGGCGACACCGCCTCCGCGCTCGCCGCGGGGAACCCCGTGATCGTCAAGGCCCACTCCGGGCACGTGCGCCTGTCGCGGCGGACGGCCGAGATCGTCGCCGCCGCGCTCGTGGACGCCGGTGCGCCGGTCGGATCGCTCGGGCTCGTCGAGGGTCGGGAGGCCGGCGAGGCGCTGGTAGGGCATCCGTCGATCCAGGCCGTCGGATTCACCGGGTCGGTCTCGGGCGGCCGGGCGCTGTTCGACCTCGCGGCCGGCCGGCCCGATCCGATCCCGTTCTACGGCGAGCTCGGGAGCGTCAACCCCGTCGTGCTGACCGCGGGCGCCGTCGCGGCGCGGGGTCCTGCCCTCGCGGAGGGACTCGTCGGGTCGTTCACTCTCGGCGTCGGACAGTTCTGCACCAAGCCCGGCGTGGTGTTCGTGCCGCGCGCGACGGGGTTCGCCGAGCTCGTCGCGTCGCGGGTCGCGGGGGCCGCGGGCGGTCGTTTGCTGACCGACCGCATCACCGAGGCCTTTCCCGAGGGACTCGCGCACCTCGAGGCCGACCCCTCCGTGACGGTGGTCGCTCGGGGAGGGGCCGGGGGTGCAGACGCGGCGACGCCGACCGTGCTCGCCACGGATGCCGCGGCCGTCGCCGCGCGCCCCGACACCCTTCTGGAGGAATGCTTCGGACCGGTCACCCTGCTCGTGCACTACGACGGGCCGGAGGATCTGCTCGCGGCGCTGCGGGCGGTGCCCGGGTCGCTGACCGCGACGCTCCACAGCGAAACGGGCGAGGAGGTGACCGAGGTCGTCGCCGTGCTCGAGCGCCGGGCCGGTCGCGTTCTGTTCGCGGGGTGGCCGACCGGTGTCGCGGTGACGTGGTCGCAGCACCACGGCGGCCCCTGGCCCGCGACGACGTCGCTGCACACGTCCGTGGGGGCCACGGCGATCCGCCGGTTCCTCCGCCCGGTGGTGTTCCAGGACGCCCCCGCACACCTCCTCCCGGAGGTGCTGCGCGACGAGGCGCTCGCCGCCATCCCGCACCGGCGGAACGGCATCCTCCGGGTTCCGGCTCTCCGGCGCTGAGCTACGCGCCGCGGTGCGCGGTTCGGCGGCGTTCAGGCGTCGGGACCCGCGGCGTCGGCGTTCAAGCGTCGGTGGCACCGCGGGCGAGGGACGCACCGGCCTCCGCGAGCCACCGCGCGGCGTCGGCCATCGCCTCGGCGGCGGATCCCGCGAGCGCCGTCAACGACACGGATGCCGCGAACCCCGCGAGGTCGGCGACGGCGACGTCATCGGCGATGCGACCCGCGACGAGCGCGACCGGGGTGGCGGCATCCGTCGCCAGTCGCGCCACGTGCGTCGGAACCTTTCCGGCGGCCGACTGCCCGTCGAACGAACCCTCGCCGGTGAGCACGAAGTCTGCGGCATCGAGGGCCGCGGACAAGCCGATGAGGTCGGCAACGGCACCGGCCCCCGGGACGAGATCCGCACCCCAGACCCGCAGCGCGTAGCCGGTGCCGCCCGCGGCGCCCGATCCGGGGGAATCGGGGTCGCCGCCGAGCACCGTCGACAGACGCGTGAGTCCGGCATCCATCCGGGGGAGGTCGTCCGGCGCCGCACCCTTCTGCGGAGCGAAGACGTGGGCGGCACCGGCCGGGCCGAGGAGACCGTGGGTGACGTCGGAGAGCACCGTCGCACCGCCGGGCGGGAGCGGGCGGAGCCCGGTGAGGTCAGCGCGCGCGATGTCGGCGAGCCCCCGGGCACCGGGCGCGACGGGGCGACCGCGGTCGTCGAGGAACCGCGCGCCCAGTGCGGTGAGCATCCCCGTGCCGCCGTCGGTCGAGGCGCTCGAGCCGATGCCGAGGACGAGGCGGGCGACGCCGTGGTCCAGGGCCGCGGCGATCATCTCGCCGAAGCCGCGGGTGTGCGCGTCCCACGGGCGGAGGGCGTCGGGGCTGAGGAGTTCGATTCCGCTGGTGCTTGCGAGCTCGACGACGCCGGTGGGGCCGGAGCCGTCGCCGGCGGGGAGGAGCACCCAGGAGGCGTCGACCGGGTGGTCGTCCGGGCCGGTCACGGTCACCGGCATCCGGCGCGCTCCGGGCACCGCGGCGGCGAACGCGTCGAGCGTCCCCTCGCCCCCGTCGGCC
Source organism: Microbacterium aurantiacum (assembly GCF_021654035.1). Taxonomy (GTDB): domain Bacteria; phylum Actinomycetota; class Actinomycetes; order Actinomycetales; family Microbacteriaceae; genus Microbacterium; species Microbacterium aurantiacum. The sequence goes on along the minus strand of NZ_JAJPDW010000001.1, from coordinate 473,432 downwards.
ATGGGGAGGAGGCGGATCTCATCGCCCGGTCGCGCCGCGGCCCACCCGCGCGCGAGGGCGCCGGCGGCGGCGGCCGCGCCGATCGTCCCCTTGAAGGAATCGACGGCGATCACGATGTTCCGCGCTGTCATCCCCCCAGTATGCCGCCCCGCACCCCGCGCCGGAAAGCGCTTCCCGTTGTGTGAGAGGCCACCGTTCGCCCCGTCCCCTCCCTCGCCCGTACCGAACTCCTCAAAATCCTCCGCCCCGACACTCCGCCTCCCGGCGCAGGAATCCCCCGAAAGTGAGGAGTTCGGCACGCCGACCGCCGCGACCAGCCCGCCGCCCGCCGGTGCCCGCCGCCCGCGACCGGCCCGCCGCAAGCCCGTACCGAACTCCTCAAAAAACCCGCATCCCAGGCCCGGACAGGGCCGAATCCGCCCCTCCCGGCCCCGAAATTGAGGAGTTCGGTACACACCCCGGGACGCAGTGATGCCGGCGGCTCCGCGCTACACGGAACCGCCGGCATCGTCAGGTCAGCTGCAGGTGCGAGCCGGGACGACGAGCGTGGCCGAGAAGGGAGCCACCCCGTCCTGCGTTCCCGTCACCGTCAGCTCACCCTCAGGGATCGGCGAGGCGCGCGTCGTGAACGCGTGGCTGCTCGCCTTGCCCGGAGCCAGGGCGGTGCCCGACTGTCCCGCACCGACCACGACCGTGCCGCAGTGATCCCGCGAGGCGAGATGCTCACCGTGCTCGTCGAGGACCAGGGCCGCGTCAACTACGCCGGCCGGATCGGCGAGCCGAAAGGCCTCGTGGGCGGCATCCGACTGGCGGGAGAGCCGCTGACGGGGTGGAAGGCGCGCCCGGTCGATCTCTCGGCGGTCGCGGCGGGCATCGCCCACGCTCCGGCGGGGTCCACGGTCGGGCGGACGGGCCTCCGCGGCTCGTTCACCCTGGACGCCCCGGCCGACCTGTACCTCGACACCGCCACGCTCGGAAAGGGCTTCGCGGTGCTGAACGGCTTCGTCCTCGGTCGCTACTGGCGGCACAGCCCGCAGCGGACCCTGTTCGTGCCCGCACCGGTCACCCGGGCGGGAGCGAACGAGCTCATCATCATCGAACTCGACCAGGTCGCCGAGGCCGCGGTCTCGTTCGTCGCCGCGCCCGAGCTCGGCCAGCTCGAGGAGTAGCGGGGTCGGGCCGACGCGCGGTCAGGCGCCACCGGCGTCGAAAACGCGGGACGGATCGACCCACGGGCCCGGCGGAGGCCCCGAACACGCCCGGATCCACCGCGTTTCCGACGGCTGACGGCTCGGACCGCGGGCGACGGGTCAGTGCCAGAGGGAGGGGCCCCGCCCGCCGGTCAGGCGCCGCCGGCGTCGAAAACGCGGGACGGATCGACCCACGGGCCCGGTGGAGGCCCCGAACACGCCCGGATCCACCGCGTTTCCGACGGCTGACGGCTCGGACCGCGGGCGACGGGTCAGTGCCAGAGGGAGGGGCCCCGCCCGCCGGTCAGGCGCCGCCGGCGTCGAAAACGCGGGACGGATCGACCCACGGGCCCGGCGGAGCCCCCGAAACCTCCCTGATCCACCGCGTTTCCGACGGCGGACGGTCAGGCGCCGCGGGCGACGGGTCAGGCCCCGGGCGCGGGGCGGCTGCTGTCGCGCACGATGAGCTCGGCCCCGACGACCTCCGCGAGGCTGTCGGATGCCGCGTCCCGCGGGCCCGCTCCTTCGGCGAGGTCGATGAGCCGGCTCACGGCGCGCTCTGCCAGAGCGTCGAAGTCCTGACGCAGGGTGGTGAGCGGCGGGAGGTAGTCCACGGCCTCCGGCACATCGTCGAACCCCACGACGGCGACGTCGTTCGGAACGCGTCGGCCGAGGTCTGCGAACCCGTGGAGGAGGCCGAGCGCCATCTGGTCGTTGGCGGCGAAGACCGCCGTCGCGTCGCCGAGCAGCACCGCCGCCGCCGCGCCCGACCTCGATCCCCAGTCCCCGCGCACGGGCTCGGGCACCACGGCGCCGGCCTCCGCGAGCGCTGCCCGCCAACCGCGCTCGCGCTCGGCGGCGGCGAATGAATCGGCAGGGCCGGCGAGGTGATGGACCGTCGCGGCGCCGCCGGCGAGGAGGTGCGCCGTCGCCGTCCGCGCGCCGTCCGCGTGATCGGTCTGCACGGTGACGAGGTGCGCGGCGGGCTCGGCGTCGACGACGACGAGCGGCATGTCTCCGGTGGTCCCGGCGAGCTGCACGAGCCGCGTGGCCTCGTTCAGCACGATCGCACCGTCGACCGCGCGGTCGTGCAGACGCGAGAACGCCGGACGGATGCCGGAGTCCGCCGTCGCGGTCACCACGACGATCGCGTAGTCCCGGGCTTCCGCCGCCGCGCACACCGCCTGCAGCATGCGGCTGTTGCCGACGGTGGCGAGGGTGGAGACGACGAGCCCGATGGCGCGGGTGCGTCCTGTGCGGAGCGCCTGCGCCGCGCGATGGATGCGGTAGCCGAGCGCGGCCATCGCCTCCTCGACGCGGGCGCGGGTCTGCGGGTCGACCCGGGGCGATCCGTTGACGACGCGCGACACAGTCTGCGCGGACACGCCGGCGTGTGCCGCGACGTCGGCCATCGACACGCGGGGCATCGCACCTCCTGGACACTCGGTGTGTTGACGATAACACCCACGGTCTCGCCGCGTTCGTCTCTGACGTTCGCGACGCCTGTGCGAGGGTGGGCCGATGTCCCACGATCTCTCCCCGCGGTTCCGCGACGTGTCCCTGCGCATCCTCGACGCCGACGGCGCCCCGGCGGATCCGGCATCCGTGGTCGTGGAGCAGACCCGCCACGCGTTCGGCTTCGGCAACATCGGGTTCGATTTCCTCGGCCTCCTCGGCGGCGCAACCTCCGGCCCCCACGGCGACCGCGAGGCCCTCGCCGCCGCCGATGTCGCGCTCGCCGAGCACCTCCTCGAGGCGTGGCTGGCGGCGTTCGACACGGTGACGCTGCCGTTCTACTGGCGGTTCTTCGAGCCGGCGCCCGGCCACCCCGACACTGCACGGCTGCAGGCGACGGCGCGGTGGTTCGCCGACCGGGGAGTGCGCGTGAAGGGCCACCCCCTCGTCTGGCACACGCTCGCGCCCGCGTGGCTGCTCGACCGAACGGATGCCGAGGTCGAGGCCGCGATCCGTGCGCGCATCCGACGCGACGCCTCCGACTTCTCCGGCCTCGTCGACCAGTGGGACGCCATCAACGAGGTCGTGATCCTCCCGGACTTCACCGCCGAGGACAACGCGGTCACCCGCCTGGCACGGTCCCGCGGACGGGTGGAGATGGTGCGGATGGCGTTCGAGACCGCCCGCGAGGCAGACCCGAGCGCACGGCTCGTGCTCAACGACTTCGATCTCTCGCCGCGCTATGAGCGCCTCATCGAGGAGTGCCTGGCCGCCGGCATCCGCATCGACGCGATCGGACTGCAGACGCACATGCACCAGGGGTTCCGCGGAGAGGATCAGCTCGCGTCGATCCTCGAGCGCTTCGCCCGGTTCGGCCTGCCGCTGCAGCTGACCGAGACGACGCTGGTCTCGGGCGATCTGATGCCGCCCGAGATCGTCGATCTCAACGACCACGTCGTATCCGAATGGCCCTCGACTCCCGAGGGCGAGGCCCGTCAGGCCGACGAGCTCGAGCGCCACTACCGGACGGCTCTCGCCCATCCCGCCGTCGAATCGCTCACGATGTGGGGTATCACGGATGCCGGGGCCTGGCTCGGCGCCCCGGTCGGCCTCCTGCGCGCCGACGGCAGCGAGAAGCCCTCGTATGCGATGCTGCGGAATCTGATCCGCGGCGAGTGGTGGCATGCGCCGCGGGCGATCGCACCGGATGCCGACGGCCTGATCCGGGTGCGCGGGTTCGCGGGCGACTACCGGGCGACCGCGGCTGCGGGGTCGGCGACCTTCTCGATCGCGCCGGATGCGGATGCCGCGGCGGCGGCGCTCGAGGTGCGCCTGACCCGCTGAGCCCCTCTGACCCGGCACGTCTCCCGCGCCTCTCACCCGCGTCCCCGACGGGACAGCGTGTTGACGATAACACACTGTCCCGCTACCGTGTTATCGTGGCCATCACCGAAGAGACCCCCCAGATCCTGGGCGCCGGCGTCGTCAAACGCCCCACCCTCCTCGCCGACGGACGCGAGCTGATCTACTACGACGATCCCGACACGACGCTCGGTCCCGACCGGGCGGTCGACGCCCGCACCCTCGACGCGCGTCCCGCGACGGCGACCATGCGCCGCGACGTCCTCACCGGCGACTGGGTCTCGATCGCCGCTGCCCGGCAGAACCGTGCGTTCCTCCCGCCCGCTGAGCTTGACCCGCTCGCGCCGCAGACCCCCACGAACCCGTCCGAGATCCCCTCGCGGTACGACGTCGCGGTGTTCGAGAACAAGAGCCCGTCCTTCGGCCCGGCCCTCGCGACCGCCCACGGCTCGGCCCCCGCCGCTGTCGACCCGCCGCGCGACCTCGACGACCTCGACGCGCCCGGCCTCGGACGCACCCGCACGAGTGTCGGCCGCTGCGAGGTCGTCTGCTTCAGCCCCGAGCACGCGGGCTCGTTCGGCACCCTCTCGCGCACCCGCGCCCGCACCGTCATCGAGGCGTGGGCGGACCGGACCGCGGCATTGTCGGCCCTCCCCGGCATCCAGCAGGTGTTCCCGTTCGAGAACCGCGGCGAGGCGATCGGCGTGACCCTCCCCCACCCGCACGGGCAGATCTACGCCTACCCGTACATCACGCCGCGGACCGCCGGCCTCCTCCGCTCGATCGAGCGCGAGGGCGACGACCTGTTCGCCCGCATCCTCGAGCACGAGCGGGGCGGCGAGCGCATGATCCTCGAGGGCGAGCACTGGAGCGCGTTCGTCCCGTTCGCCGCGCGCTGGCCGCTCGAGGTCCATCTCCTGCCGCACCGCCACGTCGCCGATTTCGCTGGAACGACGGATGCCGAGCGCGACGAGCTCGCCGGACTTTACCTGCGGCTCCTGCGCGGCGTCGACGCCGTCTACGACACCCCGACGCCGTACATCGCCGCGTGGCACCAGGCGCCGGTGCACGCCGGCCGCGACAGCGCGCGCCTGCACCTGCAGCTGACGAGCCCGCGTCGCGCCGCCGACAAGTTGAAGTTCCTCGCCGGTTCCGAGGCCGCCATGGGCGCCTGGATCGGCGACATCCCCCCCGAGGCCTCCGCCGCACGCCTGCGCGAGGCCGTCTCGACGATCCCCGAGGTGACCGCATGACCGACGCCCCCGCCACCGACGCCCCCGGAGCCCGCCCTGAGGCCGCCCAGAGCGCCCGCGCGCTCTTCACCGAGCGGTTCGACGCCGTTCCCCTCGGCACGTGGTCCGCGCCCGGACGCGTGAACCTCATCGGCGAGCACACCGACTACAACGACGGGTTCGTGCTCCCCTTCGCGATCCAGCACCGCACCCATGTCGCGCTCGGCACCCGCGCGGACGGGGTCATCCGCGTCGCGTCCACCTTCGCCGACGATGCCGTCGAGGTGCCGCTCGCCGAGCTCAACGCCCTGTTTCCCGACGGACGCGAGACCGTGGCAGAGTGGGCGCGCTACCCGCTCGGGGTCGCGTGGGCGCTGCAGCGCGCGGCCGGGCGCGACCCGGTGACGCTCGTCGGCGTGGACCTCGCCTTCGCCTCCGACGTCCCCGTCGGTGCGGGGCTGTCCTCCTCCGCCGCGATCGAGGGCGCCACCGCGAGCGCCCTCGCCGCGATCTGGGGCATCGACCTCGACCGCACCGCGCTCGCGCGGGTCGGGCGCACCGCCGAAAACGAGGCCGTGGGCGCCCCCACCGGGATCATGGACCAGATGTCGTCGATGCTCGGCCGCGCCGATGCGGCGATCTTCCTCGACTGCCGGTCGCTGGAGGCGGAGGTCATCGACCTCGGATTCGCGGATGCCGGCCTCGAGCTCGTCGTCATCGACACCGGCGTGAGCCACTCCCACGCCACGGGCGGCTACGGCGAGCGCCGCGCGGCCTGCGAGCGCGGCGCCGAGGCGATGGGGGCATCCGCCCTCCGCGATGTCTCGGTCGCCGATCTCGAGCGCGCTCAGGAGCTCCTCGACGATGTGACCTTCCGGCGCGTGCGTCACGTCGTGACCGAGAATCAGCGCGTGCTCGACACGGTCGCAGCCCTCGCCGCCGAGGGTCCGGCATCCGTCGGACCACTGCTGGTGGCCTCGCACGCCTCGATGCGCGACGACTTCGAGATCTCCGTCCCCGAGCTCGACACCGCCGTGGAGGCCGCTCTCGCCGCCGGCGCGATCGGCGCCCGCATGACCGGGGGCGGCTTCGGCGGCGCCGCGATCGCCCTCGTCGCGCGCGACGGGGTCGGAGCCGTGACGGATGCCGTCACCGCCGCGTTCACCGACGCCGGGTTCGCCGCGCCGACGATCTTCACCGTCGCCCCGTCGGCCGGCGCCGCCCGCGACTGACGTCGCACCACAGACGTCCTCGGATCGCAAGACCTTCCGGGTCCGGACGCGGCGCTCTAGCGTCGTATCCGGACCCGGCAGAGCGCCGGTCCGGAAAGGATCCGACGTGGCCTACATCACCGTAGGGACCGAGAACTCCGCCGACATCGAGCTGTACTACACCGACCAGGGGTCGGGGCAGCCCGTCGTCCTGATCCACGGCTTCCCGCTGAACGGCGAGTCCTGGGGCAAGCAGCAGGCGGCGCTGCTGGATGCCGGATACCGCGTGATCGCGTACGACCGCCGCGGGTTCGGCGCGTCGACCAAGGTCGCCTCCGGCCTCGACTACGACACGTTCGCCGCCGACCTGCACGCGCTCCTCGAAGACCTCGACCTGAGCGACGTCGTCCTCGTCGGCTTCTCGATGGGAACCGGCGAGATCGCCCGGTACCTCTCCCGCTACGGCAGCGAGCGCGTCGCGAAGGCCGCCTTCCTCGGGTCCCTCGAGCCCTACCTTCTCATCACCGACGACAACCCCGACGGTGCCGGCCCCCAGGACTTCTTCGACGGCGTCGCCGCCTCCGTCCGGGAGGACCGCTACGGCTTCGTCACCGGGTTCCTGAAGGACTTCTACAACCTCGACGACACCCTGGGCTCGCGCATCTCGCAGGAGGCCGTCGACGCGAGTGCCCGCGTGGCCGCACAGGCCGGCAACGCCGCGATCGCGGCGGCGCCGCTGACGTGGCCGACCGACTTCCGCGGCGACATCCCCGCGATCGGCGTCCCCGCGCTCATCCTGCACGGGACCGCCGACAACGTCCTGCCGATCGATGCCACCGCGCGCCGCTTCCGGGAACTCCTCCCCGACGCGACCTACGTCGAGATCGAGGGCGCCCCGCACGGGCTCCTCTGGACGCACGGCGACGAGGTCAACGAGGCACTGCTGGCCTTCCTCCGCTCCTGACGACCGCCCGGTCCCAGGTCACCCGGCCGGCTGCTCGGACGCGTTCGCCGTCTCGAGCAGCCGGTCGACCTCGTCCGGGCCGAACCCCAGTCCCGCCATCATGCCGAGACGCCCGAGCGGGAACGACCCGAGCATGGCCATCATGTCCACACCCTCCGGCATGATGGCCGACGCCCCGGAGGCCTCGGTCATCGGCGCGAACGCCCGAGCGAGGACGGGGCCGGCGACGGGGTGGGCGAGCGCCTCCGCCAATGACGACTCGCGCGAGAGCGGCCGGGTCACGGCATCCCCGGCGATCTCCAGTGAGAGCTCGGACCGGATGTCGCGACTCGACGCGGCCACCGCGAAGACGTGGTCCCCGCCCGCGACGAGGGGAGCGGGGCGTGGGACGTCATCGGTCCTCCTCGTGTGCGGCATTCATCGCGATTATCGTCGACGCGCGAGAAACCTAACAGTACTCGGTTTTTGTCTTTTCGGGAAGGTGCGATGTACTGCTGTCATGCCGGATCCGCACCGCACGCGTGGCTCCTACGCCAAGGGCATCGCCAAACGCGAGGAGATCCTCGAGCGGGCCCTCGAGGTGGTCGCACGCGAAGGGATGCGCGGCGCGTCCGTGCGGGAACTCGCCGATGCGGTCGGGCTCAGCCAGGCGGGGCTCCTGCACTATTTCGACAGCAAGGAAGAGCTGTTCACCGAGATCCTGCGCAAGCGCGACGAGATCGACGCCACCGAGCGTCTCGGCGGGGGCGAGGGCGACGTCCGCGAGGGGCTGCGTCGCGTCGTGCGGCACAACAGCGAGGTGCCGGGCGTGGTCGCGCTCTTCTCCCAACTCTCGGTCGACGCCGCCGACCCCCAGCATCCGGCGCACGCCTTCTTCCTCGAGCGCGGAGAGGGCCTCCGGGGCTCGTTCGCCGCATCCTTCCGCCGCCGGCAGGAGGCGGGCGAGATCAGCGACGCCGTGGATGCGGAGACGCTCGCCCGGCTCCTCCAGGCCGCCGCCGACGGACTGCAGCTGCAGTGGATGCTCGCACCCACGTTCGACATGGCCGACACCCTCGACGCGCTCTTCATCGCGCTCGCGGGCCCGCTCACCCGACCCGCGGAGGACACCCGTGAACCCTGACCCCATCGTCCGCATCACCGCGGGGCAGATCCGCGGGTTCTGGCGGGGTCCCGCGGGGGCGCCCGGCAGCTCCGCCGCCTTCCTCGGCATCCCGTTCGCCGAGGCCCCGGTGGGCGCGTTGCGGTTCGCCGCGCCCGTCCAGGTGGCGCCGTGGGACGGCATCCGTGACGCCCGGGAGTACGGTGCGACGGCGAAGCGCGCCAAACCGGGCGAGAAGACCCTCATCCCCGAGCCCGCGGTGCCCGGAGAGGCGACGCTGAACGTGAACGTCTTCACCCCGACGCCGGGCGGGGACGCGGCGCTGCCGGTGCTGGTCTACATCCACGGCGGCGGCTTCACCGAGGGGTCGCCCGCGAGCCCCTGGTACGACGGGAAGGCGTTCACGCGCGACGGCGTCGTGACGGTGACGATCTCGTACCGTCTCGGCTTCGACGGGTTCGGCCACATCCCGGGGGCGCCGAGCAACCGCGGCGTCCGCGACTGGCTCGCCGCCCTCGCCTGGGTGCAGGAGAACATCGCCGCGTTCGGGGGCGACCCGGGGCACGTGACGATCGCGGGCCAGTCCGCGGGCGGCGGTGCTGTGCTGACGCTCCTCGGGATGCCGGCGGCGCAGGGACTCTTCCACGCGGCCTGGGCGCTCTCCCCCGCCCTCGGCGACGTGTCGGGCGAACGCGCGCGGACGCTGACGGCGAAGCTCGCGGGCCTCCTCGGCGTCGATCCCTCGCGGGACGGATTCGCGGGCGTGACGGAAGCCGACATCCTCGCGCAGCAGGAGTCGGTCGGGCGCACCGGGCAGTCGCCGCTGGACGTCGCCCGCGGAATGCTGCAGGACGGTCTGAGCTTCGGCCCGATGATCGACGGCGACCTCCTCGCCCGACCCACGATCGAGGCGCTGCGCTCAGGCCTCGGCGGCGATGTGCCGCTCGTGCTCGGGGCGACCGACGACGAGTTCACGATGATCACCGACGGGGCCACACGGGTGCTGGGGCTGGTGCCGCCCGGGGTCGCGCTGCAGCAGCTCGACGTGCCGAGGGAGAGGCGGCACGCCTGGCTCGCCGCGAACGCCCCACAGCGGCACAAGGGGACCGCCGCGGTCGTCGGGCGCTACGTCGGCGACGTCATCTTCCGCTCGACGGTGCTGCGCGCCGCCGACGCGCGGGCCGCGGCCGGCGGCGCGGCGAAAACCTGGGCGTACCGGTTCACGTGGCCGTCGCCGACGATCGGGTGGGCGTGCCACTGCCTCGACGTGCCGTTCTGGTTCGACGCGCTGGGCGCCGAGTCCGTCGGCGCGATCGCCGGCGACGCACCGTCTCAGGCTCTGGCCGACGCGGTGCACGGGGCCGCCGTCGCCCTGATCCGCGACGGGGACCCGGGGTGGCCCGCATGGGATCCGGCGACACAGCCCACCCGGGTCTTCGACGTCCCGGCTGACGGCCGCGCCCCGGTCGTCTTCGACGGCTACGCCTCGGTCCGGGCCCTGGCCTGACAGCCGACCGCCGCCGGACGGCCTGGCGCGACCGTCGAAAACGCGTGGGATGCGGCATTCGGAGGTTTCATGCCACCGTCGACACGCCGTGAACCCCCGCGTTTCCGACGGCGTCGGCTCGGCGCCGCGACGTGGCTTCATCTCCGCTCCCGGCTCGACCATGTCAAGAGCGCGTGAGATCCGGGCTACCGAGCCACCGCGGGAATCTCGACACGCCGCGCGACCCCGCGTCCTCGACGGCCCGGGCCTGTCCCCTGACGGCTAGCGCTTGGCGGGACGGGACGCGAGGATGCCGACGAGAGCCTCCCGGACCTCGTCGGGGTGCCACATGATGTCCTCGGCGATGAGCCGGAGAGTGGCGTACCCGAGAGCCGCTGCGGCACGGTCACGACGGCGATCTCGACGCTGGGCGTCCCACGAGGCGTGATGCTCGGCACTGTCGCACTCGACGATGAGCCAGCCGTTGACCACGAAATCCACGCGTCCGACGGTGGCAATCGACACCTGCAGCTCGACGGATGCGCCCAGAGTGCGCAGCATCACGCGCACGAGCGACTCGGGGCCGGATTCAGCACGCGCGTCGAGCAGTCGGCGCAGTACACGGTAGCGACGGGGAAGCATGCCGAACAGCTCGTCGAGGTCTCCGGGATCGATCACACGGTTGCGGAGGGCGGAATCGATCGTGGCGACCGCGGCTCGCGGTGACTGGCACCGCACCGCGCATGCAACGGCATCGAGCGGCGACACCGCCACAGCGGACGGATGCGGCTGCCGCCGCAGCTGAGCCCAGTGCCGCCGCGTCGGGCGCCCGAGGGCGGTGCGCTTCAGGCGCGGAGCATGCAGATGTACGTGCAGAACTGAGGAGTCCATCACGAAGACCCCTCGTCGCGCGAGCTCGGACACGCATGCGAGCCGGCCTCCCAGCGCGCAGGCATCCACGACGTCTGCGGATACGTCAGCATTCAGATACACACCGGCACGGGGTCGGAGAAGCGCGCCGGTCTCGACAGCGAAGCGCAGTGCGCGGTCGCTCCAGCCCGCGGCAATGAGATCGCGGCGACGGAGGAAGATCGGGGACTCGTCGCGCAGGGCCGTTGCCATGCATCCCAGCATCCGGCGCACGCATCTCCCGAGCCGCCGATCAGCCGCGAAGCGTGGACAACACGCGCGCGCCCGTCCCTGGGGAGGAGGCTCCTCGTGGCGCGAGGCATTCGCTTCACGGGGAGAAAACGCGGGGGATCCCGGCGCCCCAACGGCTCCAGGGCCCTGAAGACCGTTGTCTGCCACGCGATTTCGACGCCGAACGATCCATCGGACGCGGCGCGGGTGTCGCCGACCATCCGAGGACGGGGTAGCCACCGACCGTCGAGAACGCGGGAGATCCGGGCACCTGGGACCCCGCACGACCCCGAAATCTGCCGTTCGCCACGCGTTCTTGACGCGAATCGGTGAACCCCGCGCTTTCACACGCGCCGGCAGTCGGGTCAGGTCAGCGCGGGGAGGACCTCGCGCTCGAACAGCGAGATGCCGGACCGGTCGTACGCGGCCTCAGGGAAGTAGTGGATGGCGTAGCCGAGGCCGTGCGCCGCGCGCTCGGCGAGACGCTCGACGACCTGCTCGGGGGTGCCGAACCCGGGCGACGAGCGGTAGTCCTCCTCGATGGCGGCAGCCCGTTCGTCCCCGACGTGCGGACGCAGCCGCTCGACGACGACGCGCAGCCGCTCGGCGGCTTCGGCCTCGGTCGCCCCGACGAGCGTGTTGAAGTTCGACGAGCGGGTGATCTCGCCCATGTCGCGTCCGATCGCGTCGCAGTGCCCCTGCAGCACGGAGCTCTTGTGGTCGAACTCCTCGAGCGACCCGGCGAAGTTCGTGTACGACGCGTAGCGCGCAGCGATCTTCAGGGTCACCTTCTCGCCGCCTCCGGCGATCCACAGCGGGATGCCGCCCTCCTGCAGCGGGGTCGGCCGGACGATCGCGCCGTCGACCTGGTAGTGCTTCCCGTCGAGGGTCGCCGTGCCGGTCGTCCAGGCCTGGTGCATGATGTCGACACCTTCGCGCAGGCGCGCGAGCCGGTCGCCGATCCCCGGGAATCCGTATCCGTACGCGCGCCACTCGTGCTCGTACCACCCGCCGCCGATCCCCATCTCGGCGCGCCCGCCGGAGATCAGATCGACCGTGGCGGCGACCTTGGCGAGGTAGGCCGGGTTCCGGTACCCCATCGAGGTGCACATCTGTCCGAGACGGATGCGGTCGGTCGACGCCGCGAAGGCGGCCATGAGCGTCCACGCCTCGTGGGTGGCCTCCTCGGTCGGCACCGGCACGGTGTGGAAGTGGTCGTAGACCCACAGCGATTCCCACGCCGCGGCATCCGCGCGCTGCGCGATCTCGTTCATCGTCGACCACTGGTCGGCGGGATCGATGCCGACGAGGTCGAGACGCCAGCCCTGGGGGATGAAGATTCCGAAACGCATGAGGTCAGCCTAGGGTCGGAGCGACCTCGGCGTCCGGGATCCGCTCGCGCATCACGGCCACCGCCTCGGGGTTCGCGTCGACGAGGACGGCGTCGCGCCCGAGGGCCGCGGCCACCGCGCCGGTGGTCCCGCTGCCGGCGAAGAGGTCGAGCACCCGGTCGCCCGGGCGAGAGGATGCCTGGACGATGCGCCGCAGGATCCCCTCCGGCTTCTGCGTCGGGTACCCGGTCTTCTCGCGTCCGGTGGTCGGGACGATGGTGTGCCACCACACGTCGGTGGGGAGCTTCCCGCGGGCGGCCTTCTCGGCCGTGACAAGGCCCGGGGCCATGTACGGCTCGCGGTCGACGGCGCCGGAGTCGAACCAGTAGCGCGCCGGGTCCTTGACGTAGACGAGGATCGTGTCGTGCTTGGTGGGCCAGCGGCGGCGGGTCTTCGCACCGTAGTCGTAGGCCCAGATGATCTCGTTGAGGAAGCAAGCGCGACCGAAGAGGGCGTCCATGAGCACCTTCGCGTAGTGCGCCTCGCGATAGTCCAGGTGCAGGTACAGCGTGCCGTCGTCGGCGAGGAGCCGCCACGCCTCGACCAGGCGCGGTTCGAGGAAGCCCCAGTAGTCGTCGAACCGGTCGTCGTAGGTGAGGAGGTCTCCGCGCAGTCGCTCGTACTCCCGCCCGTGGAACCCGCGGCGGACGACGCCCGGAACGGCGCGCGCGGCAGCCCCCGCTCCGGCATCCGTCGCAGCATCCGTCGCTCCGTCCACGGATGCCGGTCGATGCAGCGCCGTTTCGACGGTCTTGGTCTGCGGGCGTCCGGTGTTGAACGGCGGGTCCAGGTACACCACGGTGAAGGCGGCGTCCGGGAGAGACGCCGCGACGGCGAGGTTGTCCCCGTGGTGGATCGTCACGCGCCCGCGCGGTCGGTCTTCGACGATCGGCGATGCCGACACGGAGGTCACGGCACGCGACGCAACCACGCGTCGGTGGCGAACTTGGAGGCGACGAGCGCCTCCGCCTCGGCGTATTCCTCGTCGGTGATGCGACCCGCCTCGGCGTTGTAGAGGGATGTGAAGGTCGCCTTCAGCTGCTCGATGATCGCGTCGCGAGGGAGCCCGGTCTGCCGCTTCAGCGGGTCGACGCGTTTGGCGGCGGAGGTCGTGCCCTTGTCGCTGAGCTTCTCCCGCCCGATCCGCAGCACCTCGGTCATCACCTGGCCGTCCATGTCGTAGCTGAGGGTCGCGTGGTGGAGCACGCCGCCGTTGGCGAGGCGCTTCTGTGCGGCGCCGCCGATCTTCCCCTGCGGGGAGGCGATGTCGTTGAGCGGCTGGTAGGTCGCCTCGACGCCCAGGGCGCGGAGGGCTTGCAACGCCCAATCGTCGAGGAAGGCGTAGGAGTCGGCGAAGGTCAGCCCCTGGACGAGGGATGCCGGCACCGAGAGCGAATAGGTGACGATCGAGTTCGCGCCCATCATCATCGCGCCGCCGCCGGAGATCCGGCGCACGACGTCGTATCCGTGGCGCGCCGCACCTTCGGGGTCGACCTCGTTGCGCAACGACTGGAACGACCCGATCACCACGGCCGACTCGTTCCACTCCCACAGGCGCAGCGTCGGGCGTCGGCGGCCCTCGCCGACGCGCGCGGTCAGCACCTCGTCGAGGGCGAGGTTCATGCGCGGCGAGAGGGGCCGGTCATGCACGATCTCCCAGTCGAAGTCGCCCCAGCCGGGTGCCGTGACGAGCGCGCGGCGCACCGCTGTGCCGACCGCCTCCGGGGTGAAGCCCAGCAGCTGCGCACCCTCGGGGAGAGCGGCACGGACGGCGGCGGCGATGGTGGCGACATCCGCCTCCACCGGGAGGCCGGTGACCGCGCGGTCGATGTCGTCGAGGGCGGAGTCGGGTTCGAGGAAGAAGTCGCCCGCGAGGTGGAACGCGTCGATGCGCCCGTCACGCTCCTCGAGGTCGACGACGACGAGCTTGCCGCCAGGAACCTTGTATTCGCCGTGCATGCTCCCAGCCTAGGCGCGCCGCCGCGTCTGCCACCGCGAGACGATCACACCGACGAGGCTGATCGCCGTCGCGTACGTGCCGATCCGGGCGATCCACAGGACGAAGTACTGCCACGGATGCTCGAGCCACACCTCGCCGAACAGGAACGCGCCGATGGCGTCGCCGCCCTCGAGCGACACCGACGTCGTGTCCGAGAGCCCCACGGCGAAGGTTGCCGGCACGGCGAGCGCGAGCCCCGCGACGACAGCGATGCTCCACCAGGCGGATGCCGGAGCATTCGCCCCCGCACGCCGCATCCGCGCGAGGCGCACGAGTCCACAGCTCGCCAGCACGAGCAACCATCCCGCGATCAACAGCGATGCGAACACGATGAAACCGACGAGCGGCGCCTTCACGAAGCTCCGGATGACCTCCACCGACCACCCGACCCGGCCATGATGACGACGGTCCGCACCGCCATGCCGACCACGATCGTGAGCACGAGCCAGCCGGAGTCGGCGAGGGTCCGCCCCAGGATGAGCTCAAGAGCGCGCGTCCACGGACCGCGCCCGCCCTTCGTGGATGCCTCGAATCGCGGCATCAACGAAGCACTCCTGACCCGCGCCCTGTGAACAATTAACGTCCATGTAATGCGAGACATGTGATTTTGTAACAGCCGCTCGACACTCTTCCTTCAGGTCATATGTCATGGCCGCGGAGGGAACCCCATGGATCGCGAGCGCATCGAACGCATCGGACGGCGCGTACTGCTGCCGTGCGTCGCCGTTCTGCTGGCGCTCGCGGTGGGCGGGATCCTCGTCTCCACGCTCGGCGTGTCCGCATGGGATGCGGCGGCCACCGTCGTCCAGGCGGGCTTCACCTGTGATCCCGGCTACTGCAACATCGGTGGCACCTTCGCCCTCGCCGCCCCCATCATCTTCTGCGCACTGGGAGCGGTCGTCAGCCTCCGCAGCGGGCTTTTCAGTATCGGCCAGGAAGGCCAATACGCCCTCGGCGGCCTGGCCGCCGCGGTCGTCGGATACGCGGTGCCGTTGCCCCTGGGCGTGCACCCGGTGTTCTGCCTGCTCATCGCCGCGATCGTCGGGGCGCTCTGGGGGGTGATCCCGGCGGTGCTGAAGGTCTATCTCGGGGTCAACGAGCTCATCATCACGATCGTGCTGAACACGGTCGCCGGGCTCCTCCTCGACTTCCTGGTCAACTATCCGCTGCGCTTCGAGGCATCCACGGTCGGATACACCCAGCCCATCCTCGACACCGCGAAGCTGCCGTTGTTCGACACGTCGACCAAGTTCGGCCTGGCCTTCCCGCTCGCCCTGCTCGCCGCGCTCGGCGTCTGGTTCTACCTCTCCCGCACGACGCGGGGCTACGAGCAGCGGATGGGGGGAGAGGCTCCGGCCTTCGCCCGGTACTCGGGGATGTCCAGCCGCGGCGCCGTGCTGCGCGCGGGGCTCATGGGCGGCGCGCTGGCGGGCCTCGGCGGTGGGGTGCAGGTGCTCGGCACGAACTACCGGGTCATCGAGGGATTCAGCGACGGTACCGGACTCACCGGCCTGACAGCGGCCATCCTCGGCGGCACGACCGCGATCGGTGCAGCCGTGGTCGGAGTGCTGTACGCCGGTATCACCGTCGGCGCCGTCAACGGTCTCCAGATCGTGCTCGGCGTCCCCCGTGAGATCGGTTCGACGGTCCTCGCGCTCATGATCGTCTTCGTCGCCGCGCAGGCACCGCTGCTCGCCCGCCTGGAGCGGTTCACCGACCGGCGACGCGCGAACGGCATGATCGACGCTGGCGCGCCTCCGCCTCCGCCTTCGCCTTCGCCCCCCGACACGGAGGCGCCGGACGTGCACCGCGCCGGTGGCTGGGACGACGCTGCATCGACCATCCGCCCGCACGCCGGGGAGGTGACCCCGTGACCGTCTTCGCAGACTTCCTCAACAGCGGCATACGGCTGACCACGCCGATCCTGTTCGCGGCGCTCGCCTCGCTCATCTCGGCGCGAGTGGGGGTGCTCAACCTCGCGATCGAGTCCAAGGTCCTCGGCGGCGCCTTCGTCGGCATCCTCGTCGGCGCCGCGACCGGGAACCCCTTCATCGGGGTGATCGCGGCTGCGCTGACCGGTGCGGTCATCGGTGCGATCATGGCCGGCGCGCACCGGATCGGCGTCGACCTCGTGGTGCTCGCCATCGGGCTGAACATCCTCGTCCTGCAACTGACGGTATTCGTCATGCGGTCCTACCTCGACGGGGTCGGTACCTTCAAACCGGACGTCGCGAAGTTCCCACCGGTCGAGGTGCCGTTCGCGACCGAGGTGCCCTTTCTGGACCACCTGCTGGCGCACCTCAACTGGATGGTCTACGTGGCCTTCCTGCTCGTCGCCGTCGTCGCCGTGTGGTTCCGCACCCGCAGCGGCCGGCACCTGCTCGCCGTCGGTGAGGCGCCGACGGCCGCCGCGAGCGCCGGTCTGAAGGTCGGTCGCACGCAGCTGTGGGCGCTGGTCGCGGCGGGCGCGGTCGCGGGTCTCGGCGGCGCGTTCCTGTCCATCGGCGACCTCGGTCTGTTCACCCGCAACATGAGCGCCGACCGTGGCTGGATCGGGATCACCGCGGCACTACTCGCGCTGAACAAGCCCGGCCTGCTGATCCCCGCCGCCGCCGTCTTCGGCCTCGCCAGCGCGGCCAGCATCCGTCTGCAGCAGTTCGACGTGCCGGCGAATCTCACCCAGTTCATCCCGCAGGGTGCCGCTTTCGTCGCTCTGGTCCTCGTCGGGGTGCACGCCACGTCGCGCGGACGGTTCATCGACCTGTGGAACCGCAGCACCCGCATCCGGCTGCGACGTCCGCCCAGACCGCCGGCGGCGGCAGGCACCGGGCCCGACGGCCCCCCGCCTTCCGCCACCTCGGAACGCACCACCACCGCACCCGCATCCACACCCTGAGGAGAACATCCATGTCCCGCACCCGAATGTCGATCGGCGCCGGCGTCCTGCTGGTGAGCGCGATCGCCCTCGCCGGCTGTGCCGGCGGCGATGCGACGGGCGCCGCCCCCGCATCCGACACGTTCAGCTACGCGCTCGTCACCCCCGGTGCCGCGGGCGACGGCGGTTTCATCGACTCGGCCATCACTGGGACGAAGCTCGCCGAATCCGAGCTCGGGGTCACCGGCCGCGTCGTCGAGGCTGAGTCGGTCTCGCAGCAGGAGGGGGTCCTCCGCTCGACCGTCGCGACCAAGCCCGGCATCATCATCGCGCCCGGGCTGGACCCGGATTCGCTCCTCGCTGTCGCGCAGGAGAACCCGGACCAGCTCTTCGGCGTACCGAGCGACATCTTCGTCGACGAGCTTCCCGAGAACGTGCAGGCCTACGCGATCAATGTGCACGAGTCGAGCTTCCTGGGCGGCTACGTCGCGGGCTCGCTCACGCAGACGAAGAAGGTCGGCGCAGTCCTCGGCATCGACAACCCGGGGCTGAACCAGTTCTTCTACGGCTATAAGCAGGGTGTCCTCGCGGCGTGCCCCGACTGCGTCGTCACGCCGAGCTACCTCAACGGCGAGTTCGGCGACCCGTCTGTCGGCCAGGAGGCGGCGCTCGCGCTGTACCAGGGTGGCAACGACATCGTCTTCGCCGTCGCCGGTCTCTCCGGCCAGGGCGTGTTCGCCGCGGCCGCCCAGCAGGGCGCCTACGCGATCGGGGTGGATTCGAACCAGGACGGTGACGCGCCGGGCACCATCCTCGTGTCGGTGATGAAGCGCGTCGACATGACCACCCTGAACCTCATCCGGGCGGCCCAGGACGGGGAGTTCACCCCCGGCTTCGTCGCCGCCGGTATGAAGGACGGGGTCACCGGGCTCTCGTGGGACGACGGATCCACCGTGTTCGCAGAGAACGGCCCGGCCGCGATGGTCGCGCTGCTGCCCGATGTGCAGACGCAAATCGAGGAGCTGCAGGAGCAGATCCTCGGCGGTTCGCTGGTTGTCTGCGACGCCCTCAACGAACCGTCCAGCGCGGCCTGCACCGCCGTCGGCCTCGCCGGCTGATCCCGAACGACGACAAGGACCTCTCACGATGATCGAGACCTCGAGCGAGACCCCGCCCCGGTTGGAGATGCGCGGGATGCGGAAGTACTTCGCCGCGTCCGGTGTGCTGGCGGTGGCGGACGTCTCGCTCGAGGTCGCGCCAGGGGAGGTCGTCGCCATCATCGGCGAGAACGGAACCGGTAAGAGCACGCTGATGAATCTGCTCTTCGGGGTGCACCATCCCGACGCGGGGCAAATCCTGATCGATGGCCGACCTGTGGAGATCCGCGACCAGCAGGACGCGATCGCGTACGGGCTCGGCATGGTGCACCAGCATTTCGAGCTCGTGCCGAGCTTCTCGGTCGCCCAGAACGTGTTGCTCGGGCGGGAGCCGCGTCGCCGCGGACTCTACGACGACCGGGGCGCGCGACGCCGGGTGGCGGAGCTCGCCGCCGAGACGGGGCTCGTGATCGATCCGGCCGCGCGGGTGCGCGACCTGCCGATCGGTGCGCAGCAGCGCGTCGAGATCCTGAAGGCGCTCGCCGCCGAGGCGCGACTGCTCATCCTCGACGAACCCACGGCGGTGCTGACCCCGCAGGAGGCAGACGATCTGCTCGTGATGGTGCGCCGCCTCGCCGCGAGCGGGAGGTCCGTCGTGTTCATCTCGCACAAGCTTCCCGAGGTGCGCGCGATCGCCGACCGCATCATCGTGATGCGCCGTGGTCGGGTCGTCGGGAATCTGGTCCGCGGCGAGGCGGACGACGCGGAACTCGCCCGGCTCATGGTCGGTCGCGACGTCCTGCTCACCGCAGATCGCGCCCCGGATGCGGCCGGTGATGTGCTGCTGGAGGTGCGGGAGGCGCGGGTCGCGCCCTCAGCCGACGGGACCCCCGGGCTCAAGGACGTGCATCTCCAGCTTCGCGAACGCGAGATCCTCGGCATCGCCGGGGTCAGCGGTAACGGACAGGACGAACTGATCGATGCGCTGGCGGGATTGCGGCGTCTCGAGGGCGGCGCCGTCCGGATGCGCGACACGGACCTCACCGATGCCGACCCGGCCGCCACCCGCCGCGCCGGGATCGCCCACATCGCAGGGGACCGGATGCAGGTCGGTCTGAACCTGCAGGCCACGCTCGAGGAGAACGCCGCCTCGACCGCCTACCGTTCCGCCCGGTTCAGCCGTGCGGGCCTCATCCGCCGTGGCGCCCGCCGACGCTTCGCAGAGCAGATCATCGCCGACTACGAGGTCCGCGGGGCTGCACCCGACCGCCCGGTCGGGTCGCTCTCGGGTGGCAATCTGCAGAAGGTCGTGATCGGGCGCGAGCTCTCGGGCCGGCCTGAGGTCGTCCTCGCGAACCAGCCCACCCGCGGCCTGGATGTCGGATCGATCGAGTTCGTGCACCGCGCCCTGTCCGCGGCGCGGGCCGAGGGCAGCGGCGTGCTCCTCGTGTCCACCGAGCTCGATGAGATCCTCGCCCTCTCCGACCGGGTCGCCGTCATGTACGACGGCACTTTGGTCGGCCCCTTCCCCCGAGACGACGTCGACCGGGAGCGTCTCGGCGCTTTGATGTCCGGCGGAAAGGCCGACGCATGACCTCCACCACTCCCCGCCTCATCGTGGCCGACCTCGTCTGGACCGGCACCGGAGACGCCCTGGAGCCGGGCGTCGTCGAGATCTCGGACGGCAGGATCAGCGCCGTCTCGCCGCTGCGGGGTGCGCGGCCGGCCGGCCCGGACGTCGCCGACCTCGGCGCGTCCCTGCTGATGCCCGGACTGGTCAACACCCACGCGCACACGCCGATGTCCCTCATGCGGGGCGTCGCGCAGGGGCATTCGCTCCTGTGCATGGAGGGCTACCTCGAGGTGCTACGTACCCGCGAGGCGCACCTCACCCCCGATCTCGTGCCCGCCTCGGTGGCGGTCAGCTGCGCGGATTTCATCCGGCACGGTGTGACGGCTTTCGCGGACCAGTACTTCTACGCCGACGACATCGCACCCACGGTGATGCGGTCGGGCCTGCGGGCGGCGATCGGATGGGGCATCGTCGAGCTCGGCGATGACGACGCGCGAGCACGGGAACTCGCCGAGGCCACCCGGTTCGCGGAGTCCATGGCCGGGGTGTCCCGGGTGGTCCGCGGGTGGGTCGGTCCGCACGCGTACTTCGTCGACAACCAGGTCGAGGCCATGCGCGCCGAGCGCGACCTCGCCCGCCGATTGGGCGTCGGACTGCACGTGCACTTCTCGACATCGGGTGAGGAGGACGCGCTGTGCCAGGAGGCGTACGGGCGGCCGGCGCTGGAGGTCATGGCCGAGATGGGGATGTTGGACGTGCCCACGATCCTCGCCCACTGCAACACCGTCCCCGTCGACCAGCTGCCGTTGCTGGCCGGCACCCGTGCCGCGATGGCCGTCATCCCCTCGGTCGCCATGCAGTCGGGGGTTCCGGCGGCACCCGTGCGCGCGGCGCTCGACGCCGGCGTGACGGTGACGCTCGGAAGCGACAACGTCTGCAACAACACGAACGTGGACCTGTTCGAGGAGATGCGAATGCTGGGCAAGCTCGCCGCCTTCACCTCGCGGTCCCCGAACAACGTCAGCCCCCGCGAGATCCTCGGGATCGCCACGGTCAACGGGCACCGTGCGCTCGACGGCGGTGCCGACGACGGTCTGATCGCCGTCGGCGCGGTCGCCGATCTGATCGCGGTCCCACTCGCCGAGATCCCGCGCGGGCCGGTCGGTGCGCAGAGCCTGGAGGCGGCGCTCGTCTACGGCGTCAGCGGAGCCTCCGTCAGCCACAGCATGGTCGACGGGCGGTGGCTCATGACCGATCGCGTGGTGCGCACGCTGGACGTTGAGGCCGCGCTCATCCAGCAGCAGGCTGACTACGACACGCTCGTCGCGCGGACGGCGGGCGCGCCGGCCGACGGAAGGTGGCTGTGATGGATGCGCGCGAACGCCGCACCCGGATCGAGGAGCGGGTGGTGCGAAACGGCGAGGTGCTGTTCGCCCAGCTCGCCACCGAGTTCGATGTCAGCGAGATGACGATCCGGCGCGACATCGAGACGCTGCAGCAGGCGGGCGTCGTGCGCCGGATCTCCGGCGGCGCCATCGCCCTGACCGGCACCGCCTTCGAGCCGTCGTACGGTCTGCGCGCCGGGACGGCCGTCGAATCCAAGATGCACATCGCCGAGCGCATCGCGGATCTGCTGCGTCCCGGCGAGACGGTCGCCCTCGACGGAGGATCGACGGTGGGTGCGGTCGCCCGCGCCATCCGCGGCAGGGGGCTCAGACTGACCGTCGTGACACCCTCGATCCTGGTCGCCTCGACACTCGCCGACGACGAGGGGACCACCATCATCCTCACCGGCGGGCGGCTGCGGTCGGGCGAGATGAGCCTCGTGGGGACGGACGCCGAGGCGACCTTCGCACGCTACAACTGCGACACGTTCGTCATCGGCGTCGCCGGCGTGGACGCCGAGCACGGGCTCACCGAATACCACCCCCAGGAGGCGAGCGTGAAGCGCGCCGCCATCGCGGCGAGTTCCCGGCTGATCGTCGGCGTGGACTCCACCAAGCTCGGCCGTGTCCACCTGGTCAACATTGCCCCGCTCACGCGGGTGTCCGCCCTCGTCACCGACGCCGCCGACGCCGACCTCACCGTCCGTGCAGCCGCGGCCGCCGGTGCCGACACCATCCTTGTCCCCCCGCCGGTGCGGGCCACGGACGTCTGACCCCGATAGCCATCACCTGTTCTCTGGAGTTTCCATGCCCTCGTTGTTCCGCTCGGCGTTCCCCGGTGTCGACAAGCCCCTCATCGCCATGGCGCACGTCCCCGCGCTGCCCGGCGCCCCGCTCTACGACGCCCAGGGCGGCGTCGACGCCCTCGTCGAGCACGTCCATCGGGACGTCGGCATCCTCGTCGACGCCGGTTTCGACGCCGTGATGTTCTGCAACGAGAATGATCGGCCCTATCAGCTGCACGCCGGGCCGGAATCGGCGGCAGTGATGAGTCGGGTCGTCACGGAGTGCCGCCCGACGTCGATCCCCTTCGGCGTCGACTTCCTCTGGGACCCGCGGATCGCGCTGGCGACCGCGGTCGCGACCGGAGCATCGTTCCTGCGCGAGGTCGTCACGGGCGTCTGGGAGTCCGACATGGGCTTGTGGAACACGGATGCCGCAACCACCCTGCGCGAGCGCCGCCGGCTCGACGCACACGGCCTGGCCGTGCTGATAAACGTGACGCCCGAGTTCGCCTCCCCGCTGGGAACGCGCACGCCCGCACAGGTAGCGCGCTCGACCGTGGTGTCGTCCCTCGCCGACGGCATCCTCGTCTCCGGCCCGATGGCGGGTGCCGGGCCCGACGTGTCCACGCTCCGCGAGGTCCGCGATGCCGTGCCGGACGAGGTCCCCGTGCTGCTGAACACCGGCGCACGGGCGGAGACGATCGCGGAGATGCTGGCGATCGCGGACGGTTGCATCGTCGGTTCGTCGTTGAAGGTCGACGGTGAAACCTGGAACCCCGTCGATCCCGATCGCGCGCGTCGTTTCGTCGCGGCGGTCAAGGGGTGACGGCCGCATTCACGATCGGTATCGACATCGGCACGACCGCCGTCAAGGCGGCTGTACTCGATCCCGACCGCGGCATCGTGGCCCAGGCGAGCCGCAGCAACCGGCTGCACTCTCCGCATCCGGGCTGGGCCGAGGCCGATCCCGCAATGTGGCTTTCGAACGCGGCGGGCGCGGTGCGGGAGGTCGTGCGCGGGATCGGCGCGCACCGCATCGCGGCGATCGCGACGAGCGGCATGGTGCCGGCGGTGGTCGCCGTCGACGCGGCGGGCATCCCGGTGCGCCCGGCGATCCTGCAGAACGACACCCGCGCCGCGCTCGAGGTGACCGAGCTGGCCGGTGCTCTACGGGCCGCGGACACGCTCGCGCGCACCGGGTCACCGGTCAGTCAGCAGTCTGTCGCGCCGAAGTTGCGGTGGCTGGCGCGGCACGAACCCGACGCGTGGCGGCGGACGACGGCGGTGATGGGGTCGTACGACTGGTTGCTGGTCGCGCTCGGCGCGCGCGTGCACGTCGAGCGCAACTGGGCGATCGAGTCCGGGTTGTTCGATCTGGCCGCGCTGCCCTACGAGCCGGTCCTGCGCGCCCTTCCGGAGATCGGGTCACGGCTCGCGTCGCCGGTGACAGGCGGCGACGTGGTCGGTGAACTGAGTGTCGAGGGCAGTGCCCTGCTCGGTCTCCCGGCCGGACTGCCCCTGGTGGCCGGCGGTGCGGACCATGTCCTTTCGGCGTTCGGCGCGGGACTGTCGGCGCCCGGGGACTGGCTGATAAAGCTCGGCGGGGCGGGGGACATCCTCGTGGTCAGCCCCGAGCCCGTCACGGATGAGCGGTTCTTCCTCGACGAGCACCCGATCGCCGGGCGATACCTGCCGAACGGCTGCATGGCGACCAGCGGCAGCCTCGTGCGCTGGGTGCAGGGCGCGCTCGGTATCGAGGACCTGGCCGCCATGGACGCCGAGGCCGCCGGGCGCGGGGCCGGTGAGGTGCTCTGTCTGCCCTACTTCCTCGGCGAGAAGACGCCGCTGAACGATCCCGAGCTGCGCGGCGTCTTCGCCGGTTTCCATCTCGGGCACACGCGCGCGGACCTCTACCGGGCTGGGCTGGAGGGCGTCGCGTTCGCCTTCCGTCACAACGCGGAGTCCTTCCGCGACCGTGGCCTGGCGCTGGAACGGGCGGTCGTCACGGACGGCGGGGCCACGTCGCTGCTGTGGAAGCAGATCCACGCCAGTGTGCTCGGTGCGCCGCTGGGCACGGTAGTCGACCACCCGGGCGCGGCGCTGGGGGCCGCGGTCCTCGCCGCCTGCGGGGCAGGGGTGCTTCCCGGCCCCGAGTCGATCGAGCGGTTCGTGCGGTCGGGCCCTACGGTGGACCCGGATCCGGCGCTCACCGACCGGTATGACGACGCGTATGCACTCTGGCGTGAGCTCGGCGTTGTGACGGCCCCGACGATGCGCGCCCTCGGGCGCCTCTGAGCGTCTAGGCGCGATGCCGGTGCGCGATGGTGGCCGTCGAGTTCGTCGTCGCGGACACGGGCGAACCGGATGCCGCGCTCGCCGCATCCGTCGCCAAGGCCTGCATCGCCGAGGGCGTGATCGTGGTCACCTGCGGGACGTACGGGAACGTCATCCGTTTCCTGCCGCCGCTCACGACGATCCGGATGACGCCCCAGCTGCGCACCGCCCAGGCCGGCTCGAGGTCGCGTACGCGGGACGGGGGTGGGGGGGGATGCCGGGGTCTTCCGCCGCGGGCGGGATTATTTGCGCGGGCGTGACACGGTTCAGTCGCGGGCGGGGAAGCGGGGGTCGAGCCAGGCGACGAGGTCGGCGCGGACCTTGTCCTGCATGACCTCGTTGAAGATCTCGTGCCGCGCTCCGGGGTAGACGAGGGTGGTCACATCAGTGAACCCCGAGCGGGTGCGGTAGGCCTCGGCGAGCCGGTGGACGCTCCGCGGCCCGCCCACCGTGTCGTCGCGCCCGACCATGAGCAGGGTCGGAAGGTCGCGCGGGAGGTTCCGCGCCGGACGTCCGAACAGCCGCGCGGCCTCCAGCGGACCGAAGAGCTTCAGCAGGGGCTCGGAGGTCGTCAGCGGGTCGTCGAGGAAGGCGCGTCCGACCGCGTGGTCCGACGACAGCCACTCCGTCCCCATCGCGTCGTCCCCCTTCCACGGCGCGTTGAGGTCGCCGGCGTTGAGGCTCCCCGGCGTGCGCAGCGCCGAGCCCGACAGGACGAGGGCGTCGAAGGATGCCGCGTGCCGGTCGACGAGCATCTGCGCGAGGAACGATCCCCACGAGTGCCCGAGGAGGATGAGCGGCAGGTCGGGATGCTCGCGACGGATGCGTTCGGTCAGCGCGTAGACCGCGTCGCGCGCCGCGCGCATGCCTCCAGGCCCCAGCCGACCGAGCTTGCCGGGGTGCCCGTGCTGCACGATGCCCGTGCGACCATGCCCGAGGTGGTCGTCGGCGTAGACGGTGTAGCCGTGCGCGGCGAGCGTCTCGGCGAGCGCCCGGTAGCGACCGGCGTGCTCGCCGACGCCGTGCAGGATCTGCACCACGGCGCGGGCGGTGCCGTCGGCGGGATAGACGTCGTAGAAGATCCGGGTCCCGCGGGCATCGGTGAAGGAGGACGCGGCGTCGCTGTCGGGCATGGCTCGAGTCTAGGTGCGCGGTTTCTTTAGCAGGGCTAATGAGCTATGCTAAGGAATCGCATGAGCCCCACAGACATCTCCTCCCCCCGCACGACGACCTCCGCCGACGATCCGACGACCCCGCTGTCGTCACCGGCATCCGATCTCCGCATCGCGACGTTCCGCCTCGCCCGCCGCATGCGCACGCAGCGCGCGGACGACTCGATGAGCGACGGCCAGTTCGGCGTCCTCGCGGCCCTCTGGGTCCACGGCGACCACACCCTCGGTGAGCTGGCAGACCGTGAGCGCGTGTCAGCACCGTCGATGAACCGCACCGTGAACTGCCTGCAGGATGCCGGCTACATCGGCCGGTCCGCCGACGAGAACGACGGCCGGAAGGTCGTGATCTCGCTGACGGATGCCGGGCGCGCGGTCGTCGATGAGACCGCCCGACGCCGCGACGCGTGGGTTGAATCCGCCCTCGAGGACCTCACCGCCGAGGAGCGCGACACGCTTGCCCGGGCCGCCGAGATCATGGGACGGATGGCCGCACGATGAGCGCGATGTTCCGGTCCTTCTCCGTCTTCAACTACCGCGTCTGGTTCATCGGCGCGCTCGTGTCGAACATCGGCGCGTGGATGCAGGCCACCGCGATCAGCTGGGTGGTCCTGACGGAGCTCACGAACAACGACGCCGCCGCCATGGGCGTGACGATGGGCCTGCAATTCGCCCCGCAGCTGCTTCTCGTCAGCGTCACCGGGTGGGTCGCCGATCGTTTCGACCGGCGGCGCCTCCTCATGCTCACCCAGGCCCTGCTGCTCCTCCTCGGCCTCGCGATCGGTGCGCTCCTCCTCGCCGGGGTGATGACGCTTCCGCTGATGTACGGCTTCGCCCTCACGCTCGGCGTCATCGCCGCGTTCGACAATCCGGCGCGGCAAGCGTTCGTCTCCGACCTCGTCGCCCGCGAGAACGCCTCGAACGCGGTCGCCCTCAACGCGGCATCCTTCAACAGCGCGCGCATGATCGGACCGGCCGTCGCGGGCCTCATGATCGTCGCCGTCGGCAGCGGCTGGGTGTTCGTCGTCAACGCGGTCACGTTCGTGGGGATGATCGTCGCCCTCATACTGATCCGGGTCGACCTTCTCGTGCCGCGCGTGAAGGCGCCGTCGGGGGCGCGGCTGGCCGACGGCTTCCGGTACGTCGCGAAGCGCCCCGACCTGGTCGTCGCCTTCAGCATGGTGTTCCTCGTCGGCGCGTTCGGGATGAACTTCCCGATCTTCGCCTCGACGATGGCGCTGGAATTCGGCCAGGAGGCCGACGGCTACGGCCTCCTCAGCTCGATCCTCGCCGTCGGGTCGCTCGCGGGCGCCCTGCTCGCCGCGCGCCGCGATCGCGCCCGCATCCGTGTGGTCATCGCGGGCGTCCTCCTCTTCGCGATCGCCGCCACCGTGTCGGCGTTCATGCCGAACTACTGGCTGTATGCCGCAACGCTCATGTTCACCGGCTTCGCCGTCGTCACGATGCTCACCACCGCGAACGGGTACGTCCAGACGACGACGGATCCGGCGCTCCGCGGCCGCGTCCTCGCCCTCTACGTGGCGATCCTCATGGGCGGAACCCCGATCGGCGCCCCGATCGTCGGCTGGGTCGCGTCGGAGTTCGGTCCCCGCACCGCGATCCTGCTCGGTGCCGGTGCAGGCTTCACCGCCTTCGCCGTCGGCGCGATCTGGCTGCTCGCCTCGGGACGTCTGCACAGGCACGAACAGCGCCGGTTCCGCCTCACGATCGACGAGACGCGTCCGCTGTCGGTGGTACGCCCGCAGCCGGAGGACTTCTCCGAAGAGGTCGCCGCCACGAGCCCGATCGCGACGCCCCGACGCTGAGGCTCGCGCGGCCCGCCGGAGACAGGCGATCCGACGAGAACAGGACGGATGCCGACGATTCGGCCTGTTCCGGTCGGATCGCCTGTTCTCGATCGACGTCCCGGCCGTGCCGGTCGCGTCAGGCGCGCGGCTCGCGCACCCCGACGCGCTCGAGGTGCGCGTTGGAGAACCGGCCGTCGGGGTCGAGCCGCTCGAACACGGCACGCGCCTCGGCCAGCCGCGGGTGCGCGCGGGCGATCGCGTCGCGCTCCATGAGGTGCAGCTTGCCCCAGTGCGGGCGCGCGGCGAAGGGCTCGAGCGCCGCTTCGATGTCGACCAGCAGCGAGCGCACCGCGCGTGGGTGGTTGCCCCACGTGAAGTGGATCGCCATCACATCCTGACCGGATGCCGGGCTCAGCCACAGGTCGTCGGCAGCGATCGTCCGCAGCTCCGTGATGAACAGCAACGGCTGGATGCGGGGCGCGAGCGGGCGGAGCGCCTGCAGCGCCGCGGCGGCATGGGGGCGCGCGACGAAATACTCCGACTGGATCTCGTCCCCGAAGGACGGCGTCCCGTCGAGGCGAAAGTGCGGCAGCCGCAGCATCCACGGCCCCGGCACACCGCCGAGCTCGGTGACGTCGGCGAGCCCTCCGAGGGGCTCGGCGGCGGCATCCTGGCGTCCGTCGAGAAGGGCGTCGGGCACCGGATCGTCGTCGCGGTCGAGCCGCGTCTTGATCCAGACGTCGCCGATCGTCTCGTCGTCCCAGCGTGAGAAGACCGAGACGCTGTACCCCGCGCCGGTCACGGCGGACAGGTCGGCGAGCGCGGCATCCCACGTCACCCCCGTATAGACGTCCTGCCGCATCCGGAAGGACGGGACGATGTCGAGGGTCAGCGCGACGACAATGCCGTAGGCGCCGAGTCCGACGACCAGCGCGTCGAAGTCGGCGTCGCCGCGGTGGACCTCGTGCATCTCGGCGTCCGCGCCGACGTACCGCAGCATCCGCACGTTCGCAGCGAGGTTCCGTTGCGCGTCCCCCGAGCCGTGCGTCCCGGTCGCGGTGGCGCCGCCGACGTTGATGTGCGGGAGCGAGCCCATGTTCGCCAGTCCCCAGCCGCGCTCGTCGAGCCACGCGGCGAGCACGCCGTAACGGATGCCGGCACCCACGGTCACGGTCCGCTGCGCCTCGTCGAGCGCGAACTCGGCGGGAAGGGCCGTGACGTCGACCAGGGTGCCGGCGGTGTCCGGGAGGTCGGTGAAGGAGTGCCGGGTCCCGAGCGCCCGCACCCGCCCTGGGGCAGCGACGAGCGCCCGGAGCGCGTCGACGGTCTCCGGCGTCTCGATCCGCAGCGCGGTGTAGGAGTACGTCCCGGCCCAGTTGCGCGTCATGCTGCCCAGCTTCCGTGGAGCGCGTCGAGCTCCGGCCAGATCTCGCCGGGAACCTCCACTTCGGCCAGCTGGTCGAGGGCCGCGAGGCGCGATGTGGTCTTGACTCCGACCACGGTCGAATCGACGAGGGGCGAACGGAGGGAGAAGTGCAGCGCCACAGCGGCGAGCTCGACCCCGTGGGCTCGGCACAGCTCCTCCAGCTGCGCGAGTCGCGCAAGGATCTCCGGCGACGGCTCACGGTAGGTGTAGGTCGACGTCGCCCCCTTGGCCAGGATGCCGCTGGCGAACGGGGCCGCGTTGAACACCGTCATCCCCCGCTCCTGCGCCGCGCGGAACAGCGGGGTCGCGCTCTGGTCGAGCAGGGTGAAGCAGTTGTGGCTGAGCACCGCGTCGAAGACGCCGGTGGCGACGTACTCGCGCATCTCGTCCACCGGGTAGGTGGCGATGCCGATCGCGTCGACGACTCCCGCGTCGCGGAGTTCGCGCAGGCCCTCCACGGCACCGTTCGGGCCCATCGCCTCCGAGACGCTCACCGCATACGGGTCGTGCAGGTGCAGGAGCGGCAGTCGATCGACGCCGAGCCGTGCGGTGCTCTCTTCGAACGAACGCAGGACGCGGTCGCGGTCGAAGGCGCCGGTGACGGGGTCGACGTCGACCTTCGTGATGACGCGGGTGGCGGCATCCGTACCCGCATCTGTATCCGCTTCGCGGAGCGCGAGCCCGATGACGGCTTCCGAACGGCCGTCGGAGTAGTTGTTCGACGTGTCGACGTACGCGTGTCCGGAGCGGAGCAGGGCGACGGCGTCGGCCACCACCTCGGCCTCTTCCGGGCTGCCGGGCACCGTTCCCCGCCCGAGCCCCGATGTGCCGAGGGTGAGCGGGCTGACGGTCGTGGCGATGCGGGTCATCGTCTCTCTTCTCTCTCGGGTGCTTCGCCCGTCGGTCGCAGGCGTCCTCGGCCGAACGGCAGCGCCGGCGCGCGGTACTCCCACGCCCGACGGTCCCCCGCGGGGATCGCGGCCTCGGCGTCGCCGAACCGCCACCCCCGCGAGAAGAGGAACACCCCGAGCGCGGCGTCCTCGTCGTCGGGGAGCTGCCACGTGCCCACGCCCCACTGCGTCGGCTGACCGCGACCGCCGATGACGAGGGTCGGACGGATGCCGGCGTACAGCGCGAACCAGGGGCGGCGGAGCGTCAGCTCCACCCGCCGGGTCGGACGCGAAGTGCCGCCGGTGTCGGTCATGCCGTCCACGAGGAGCGGCCGAAGCGCTCCCACCGCTCGACGATGCGGGGCAGCCCCTGGTCGTCCGCGGGCTCGACCATAGGACGGCCGCCGATGAAGACCTGCTCGACGCGGGAGTCCAGGGCCAGCGGGTCACCCGACCACAGCACGACATCGCCGTCGCGTCCGGTCTCGAGCGCGCCGACGCGGCCCTCGAGCCCGAGGATGGCGGCGGGGTTCATCGTCAGCGCGCGGAGCGCCGTCTCGGGCGGCAGTCCCTCGCGGACGGCGAGGATCGCCTGCAGGCGCAGCTGGTCGATCGGGACGACCGGGTGGTCCGTGGTGATCGCCACGGTGACGCCGGCCTCGGCGATGAGGGCGAGGTTGCCGATGGCGCGGTCGCGCAACTCGACCTTCGAGCGCGAGGTGAGCATCGGACCGAAGATCACGGGGATCTGCTTCTCGGCGAGCACGTCGGCGATCTTGTGCCCCTCGGTGCCGTGGTTCACGACGAGGCGGTAGCCGAACTCCTCCGCGAGGCGGATGGCGGTGGCGATGTCGTCGTGGCGGTGGCAGTGCTGGTCCCAGACCAGATCGCCGTCGAGCACGGCGGCGAGGGTCTCGTTCGTGAGGTCGCGCTCGAACGGCTCTCCGGCGGAGGCCGCGGCGGCGCGCTTCTCGGCGTAGGTGCGTGCCTTCACGAAGGCCTCGCGGAGCACGGCGGCGACGCCGAGTCGGGTCGAGGGCGTCTGCTTCTTGTCGCCGTAGACGCGCTTGGGGTTCTCGCCGAGCGCGGACTTCACCGACACGTCGTACGCGAGGAGCTGCTCGTCGACCGTGCGCCCACCCCACGTCTTGATCGCGACGGTGCGCCCGCCGATCGGGTTGCCGGAACCAGGCTTGATGACCGCGGTCGTCACGCCGCCGCGAAGGGCGTCGCGGAAGCCGACCTCCTCGATGTCGATGCCGTCCAGCGCCCGGAACCGCGCGCCGTTCGGATCGGTCATCTCGTTCGTGTCGTCGCCGGACCAGCCCTCGCCGTCCTCGTGGACGCCGAGGTGCCCGTGCGCCTCGACGAAGCCGGGGAGCACCCAGCGCCCGGTCGCGTCGACGACCCGAGCGCCCTCCGGGACGACGGTGTCGGCGTCGCCGACCGCCGTGATGACGCCATCGGCGATCACGACCGTGCCGCCGGCGATCGGGTCTCCGCTGACGGGAACGACATGGCCACCGGTGATCGCGAGGTACTCGGTCATCCCTCCACCCTAGGTCGGCGGGGCCGTCCGCGGCCGGTGCGGCCACTCAGCCGCCCGTGGAGGCGCGGACGATCAGCTCGGGACGGAAGCGGATGCGGCGCTCGCCGGCATCCGGACCCGGGCCACCGCCCGGCCCGTGCTCGCCGCCCGCACCCGCGCGCGCGATCTCGGCGAGGAGCAGGTCGACGGCGGTCGCCCCGATCTCGCGGGCGGGCTGGCGGATGGAGCTGAGCGGCACGACGGTGGCCGCGGCGAAGTCGATGTCGTCGTAGCCGATGAGGGCGATGTCCTCGGGGACGCGGATCTCGCCGAGCAGCGCGAAGGACTGCAGCACCCCGACGGCCAGGAGGTCGTTCGCGGCGAACACCCCGTCGGGCCGGGATGCGGCATCCCGTGCGCGGAGCAGATTCCCCGCCTCACGTCCCTGCAGGACCGTGAGCGCGGGCATCTCCATCACGTCGAGGGCGACGTCCGGATGTTCTGCGACCGCCCGGCGCGCCCCCTCGAGCCGATCGTGCACCTGGCGGGTCGAGAGCGGTCCCCCGACGAAGGTGATGCGGCGGCGTCCGGCGTCGATCAGGTGCCGCGTGGCGAGGTACCCGCCCTCGACGTCGTCGACGGCGACCGAGGCGAGCGCGTCGTCATCGGCCTCCCGGTCGACGAGCACCACGGGGATGCCGGCATCCTGCAGCCGCGTGAGGGCGGTGAGGTCCGCGGTGGCGGGGGTCACGAGCACGCCGTTGACCCGCTGCTCGCGGAAGAGATCGACGTAGGCTCCCTCGCGGTCGGCGCGCTCGTCGCTGCTGCCGAAGAGGACGGCGAGGCCCGCCTCGGCCGCCCGCGCCTCTGCTCCGCGCGCGACGTCGGCGAAGAAGGGGTTGCCGACGTCGAGGACCACGAGGCCGATGCTGCGACTGCGCCCGGCGCGCAGCTGCCGGGCCGCGTCGTTGCGCACGAAGCCGAGCTCGGCGATCGCCTTCTGCACGCGTGCGACCGTGGCGGGCGCGACCTTCTCGGGATTGTTGAGCACGTTGGAGACCGTGCCCACCGACACGGATGCCGCGGCTGCCACGTCCTTCACTCCGACGGCCACGTGGGTCCCTCTCCGTTGGTGACGTTGTCAGAAGTGTAGGGCGCTTGCGTTCGTCGGCCGCGGGCCTTATCTTTGAAACGATTCACGACGCCGCGCCGAATGTCGGACCGCGTCGCCCCGACAAGGAGCGCCTTCGATGACGAACACGCCGACCCGCACCCCCGCGCGCGTCTGCTTCGAGCTGCGGATCGATCCCGCGCGGATCGACGACTACATCGCTCGGCACACACCGGTGCGCGCCGAGATGCTCGCTGAGATCGCCGCCGCCGGCCGACGCAACTACTCGCTCTTCCTCGCACCGGGCGGGCGACTCATCGGCTACTACGAGACCGACGACGACGACGCGGCGCAGGCCTACCTCGCCGCCTCCCCCGTCGCCGCCGCGTGGGAGGCCGAGATGGCCCCCTTCTTCGTGGGCCTCGACGGCCGCCCCGATCAGGCGGCCACCCCGCTGACGGAGATCTTCCACCTCGCAGACCAACTCGCCGCCTCGACCGGGGGATCGGCATCCGACGACGAAAGAGACGCATCGTGAGCATCCTGTCCGCCGACATCCAGTCCCAGCTCGCCGGGCAGGGCATCGAGCTGCCCTCCTGGGCCTTCGGGAATTCCGGCACCCGCTTCCGCGTGTGGACCACCGAGGGGACGCCCCGCGACCCGTTCGAGAAGATCGCCGATGCGGCCGAGGTGAACCGGGTGACCGGCCTCGCGCCGAGCGTCGCCCTGCACATCCCGTGGGACAAGGTCGACGACTTCGGCGCCCTCCGCCGTCACGCGGAAGACCTCGGAGTCGCACTCGGGACGATCAACTCCAACACGTTCCAGGACGAGGACTACAAGTTCGGCGCACTCACCCACGAGGACGACCGCATCCGCCGGAAGGCCGTCGACCACCACCTCGAGTGCATCGACGTGATGGACG
Source organism: Microbacterium aurantiacum (assembly GCF_021654035.1). Taxonomy (GTDB): domain Bacteria; phylum Actinomycetota; class Actinomycetes; order Actinomycetales; family Microbacteriaceae; genus Microbacterium; species Microbacterium aurantiacum. The sequence goes on along the minus strand of NZ_JAJPDW010000001.1, from coordinate 439,994 downwards.
CGACCGGATCGCGCGACCTCAAGATCTGGCTCGCCGAGGGGTCGAACTACCCCGGCCAGACCGACATGCGCGCCCGCCAGGACCGTTTGAACGATTCGCTCCGCACCATCTACGAGCGCCTCACGGGCGACCAGCGTCTGGTGCTGGAGTACAAGTTCTTCGAGCCGTCGTTCTACCACACCGACGTTCCCGACTGGGGAACCTCCTACGCGCAGGTGGCCACCCTCGGCGACCGCGCCATGGTGTGCCTGGACACCGGACACCACGCCCCCGGCACGAACATCGAGTTCATCGTGATGCAGCTGCTCCGCCTCGGGAAGCTCGGCTCGTTCGACTTCAACTCGCGCTTCTACGCAGACGACGACCTCATCGTGGGCGCCGCCGACCCCTTCCAGCTCTTCCGGATCCTCGTCGAGGTCATCCGCGGCGGGGGCCTCAACAACCCCGATGTCGCGTTCATGCTCGACCAGTGCCACAACATCGAGGCGAAGATCCCCGGCCAGATCCGCTCGGTGCTGAACGTGCAGGAGATGACCGCGCGTGCCCTGCTGATCGATCAGCCCGCACTGCAGGCCGCGCAGTCGGCGAACGACGTGCTCGGCGCGCAGGCGGTGTTCATGGATGCGTTCTACACCGACGTCCGGCCGGCCCTCGCGGAATGGCGCGCGTCGCGCGGCCTCCCCGACGACCCGATGGCCGCCTATGCGGCATCCGGCTATCAGCAGAAGATCGAGGCCGAGCGCGTCGGCGGCACGCAGGCCGGCTGGGGAGCCTGACCCCGTGACCTCCTCGACCGAACCGCGCACCGCAGCCGGGGGCCTCGTCCGGGTGTATCCCGCGACGGCGCCGAATGGCACGGGGCTCGTCTGGGCGCACGGCGGCGGCTTCGCCGCGGGCGACCTCGACATGCCCGAGGCGGATGCCGTGTCCCGCGCCCTCGCGGCGGCGGGTACGACGGTGGTCTCGGTCGATTACCGGCTCGCGCCGCTCCCCGCGGAATGGGCGGCGGGGATGGGCGTCGCGCCTCGCGGCGGTGACGTCTTCCCCGCGGCATCCGACGATGTCCTCGCCGCGTGGACCTGGGCGCTCGCGCACGCAGCGACCCTCGGGATCGACCCCGCGCGTCTCGCGCTCGGCGGCGCGAGCGCCGGCGCGAACCTCGTCACCGGCGCCGCGCTGCGGATGCCGGGGGCGGGCGTGGCGGCGCCCGCGCTCCTCGTGCTGGCGTATCCGACGCTCCTCGCCGTACAGCCGGAGCCGGATGCCGCTCTCCGCCGCGCGCTCGACGCCGACCCCGACGCCGACCGTTTCGGACCCGACGTGGTCCGGGGGATGTACGAGAACTACCTCGGCGGCCCGGTCGACGACGCGCCGCTCGCCGCCGTGCCGGGGCTCGCCACCGCCGCCGACCTCGCGGGATTCCCACCCGTGTTCATGATCAATGGCGACGTCGACGAGCTGCGAGTCTCGGGCGAGGTGTTCGCCGCCACGCTCCGCGCCGCCGGCCGCCCCGTGGAGGTCGTCGTCGAGTCCGGCACGACCCACGGGCACCTCAACCGCCCCGACGAGCCCGCCTTCGCGCGCTCCCTCACCCGCATCACCCACGCCCTCACCGCCCTCCCCCTCCCTCCTCCCACCCCTCCCGTTCACTTGTCGCCTGGTGCGGGTGCGTGACCCTCGCACCCGCAACACGCGACAAGTGAACGGCGATGAACCGACCGCAGACCCGAAGGACACCATGACGAATCCCGCAGTCGCCGACCTGATCGCCCGGTCCAACCGGCTCGGCTCCGACCCGAAGAACACCAACTACGCCGGCGGCAACACCTCCGCCAAGGGCACCGAGATCGACCCCGTCACGGGCGAACCGGTGGAGCTGCTGTGGGTGAAGGGCTCCGGGGGCGACCTCGGCACCCTCACCGAGCAGGGCCTCGCGGTGCTGCGCCTGGACCGTATGCGCGCCCTGGTGGATGTGTACCCGGGCGTGGAGCGTGAGGACGAGATGGTCGCCGCGTTCGACTACTGCCTGCACGGCAAAGGCGGTGCGGCTCCCTCCATCGACACCGCGATGCACGGCCTGGTGGATGCCGCCCACGTGGACCACCTGCATCCGGACTCCGGCATCGCGATCGCGACCGCCGCCGACGGGGAGGCCCTGACGGCGCAGATCTTCGGGGAGAAGGTCGTATGGGTGCCGTGGCGGCGTCCCGGGTTCCAGCTGGGCCTGGACATCGCGGCGATCAAGGCCGCGAAACCGGCCGCGATCGGGTGCATCCTCGGCGGGCACGGCATCACCGCGTGGGGCGAGACGTCCGAGGAGGCCGAGCGCAACTCCTCCTGGATCATCGCCACCGCCGCCGAATACCTCGACACCCACGGCAAGGCCGACCCGTTCGGAGGAGTTCGGCCCGGCTTCGCCGCGCTCCCCGAGGCCGAGCGGCGCGCGAAGGCCGCAGCCCTCGCCCCCACGATCCGGGGGCTTGCGTCGACGGACAAGCCGATGGTCGGGCACTTCACCGACGCCGAGGTGGTGCTGGACTTCCTCGCGTCCGAAAGGGCACCCGCCCTGGCCGCGCTCGGCACGAGCTGCCCCGACCACTTCCTGCGCACCAAGGTCAAGCCGCTGATCCTCGACCTGCCCGCCGACGCGTCGGTCGACGACGCGATCGCACGCCTGGTCGAGCTGCACGAGGCCTACCGTGCCGACTACCAGGCCTACTACGACGCCCACGCGACCGCGGAGTCCCCCGCCATCCGCGGCGCGGACCCGCTGATCGTGCTCGTCCCCGGGGTGGGGATGTTCTCCTACGGCGCCAACAAGCAGACCGCGCGCGTCGCGGGGGAGTTCTACGTCAACGCGATCAACGTCATGCGCGGCGCCGAGTCGGTGTCGACCTATTCCCCCATCTCGGATGCCGAAAAGTTCCGCATCGAGTACTGGGCGCTGGAGGAGGCGAAGCTCCAGCGGATGCCGAAGCCGAAGACCCACCAGGGCCGCATCGCGTTCGTCACGGGTGCGGCATCCGGAATCGGCAAGGCGATCGCCGGGCGCCTCGCGGCGGAAGGCGCGTGCGTCGTCATCGCCGATCTCGATCTCGCCAAGGCCCAGGCCGCCGCGGCGGAACTCGGCGGAACGGATGTCGCGATCGGCGTCGCGGCGAACGTCGCCGACCCCGAGGCCGTCCAGGCCGCGATCGACGCCACCGTCCTCGCCTTCGGCGGCATCGACCTCGTCGTCAACAACGCCGGACTGTCGCTGTCGAAGCCGCTGCTGGAGACCACCGAGAAGGACTGGGACCTGCAGCACGACGTCATGGCCAAGGGATCGTTCCTCGTCGCCAAGGCCGCAGCGAAAGCCCTCATCGCGCAGAAGATGGGCGGCGACGTCATCTACATCTCATCGAAGAACTCCGTCTTCGCCGGCCCCAACAACATCGCGTACTCGGCGACGAAGGCCGATCAGGCCCACCAGGTGCGTCTCCTCGCCGTCGAGCTCGGTGAGCACGGCGTCCGGGTGAACGGCATCAACCCCGACGGCGTCGTCCGCGGATCGGGCATCTTCGCCGCCGGCTGGGGCGCGAACCGCGCCGCGACCTACGGCGTCGACGAGAAGGACCTCGGCCAGTTCTACGCCAACCGCACGATCCTCAAGCGCGAGGTCGTTCCCGAGAACGTCGCCGACGCGGTCTACGTCCTCACCGGCCCCGAGCTCAGCCGCACGACCGGCCTCCACATCCCCGTGGACTCCGGCGTCGCCGCGGCGTTCCTCCGATGACGGAAGCCGCGACGGACGCGACGGCGGCGACGGGCGCGACGGTGGCGGCCGGCGCGACCCGCGCGGTCGCCGCGGTCGATCTCGGGGCGACGAGCGGCCGCGTCATGATCGGGCGCGTGGGTGACGGGATCCTGGAGCTGGAGAGCGTCGCGCGGTTCCCCAACGGACCGGTCGCCGGGCCCGACAGTCTGCACTGGGACTTCTCCGCGCTTCACGGGCACATCGTCGAGGGCCTTCGCGAAGCGTTCCGGCGGGAGCCGGGCATCGCGAGCATCGGCATCGACTCGTGGGCCGTCGACTACGGGCTCGTCTCCGGCGGCCGCCTCGTCGCCGAGCCGTTCCACTACCGCGACGAGCGGACGGCGGACGGCGTCGAGCGGGTGCACGCCCGCGTGCCGTTCGCGGAGCTTTATCGCCGGAACGGCCTGCAGTTCCTGCCCTTCAACACCGTCTACCAGTTCGCGGTGGAGGAGGGAGTCGACGGTGCCGATGCGGCCCTCCTCATCCCCGATCTCGTCGCGTTCCTCCTCACGGGCCGCCGGGTCGCCGAGCGCACCAACGCCTCGACGACCGGGCTCGTGCGGGTCGACACCGGGGAGTGGGACCTCGACCTGCTCGAGCTGCTCGGGCTGCCGGCATCCGTCCTTCCCGCGCTGATCGATCCCGGCGCGGTCATCGGCACGGTTCAGGGCGACCTCGCCGACGCTCTGGGCGCGACGACACCCGTGATCGCGGTCGGGTCCCACGACACCGCGTCGGCCGTCGTCGCCGTTCCGATGACGGATGCCGCGCGCGCCGCCTACATCTCGTGCGGGACATGGGGGCTCGTCGGCGTCGAGCTCGACGCGCCGCTCGTGACGGACGCCGCGCGCGAGGCGGGCTTCACGAACGAGGGCGGCGTGGACGGACGCATCCGCTTCCTCCAGAACGTCGCCGGGCTGTGGCTCCTGAGCGAGAGCATCCGCGCGTGGGAGGCGGACGACGGCGCCGCCATCGACCTGCCGTCGCTGCTGGATGCCGCCGCCGCCGTCACCGGAGAGGTCGCCCTGTTCGACGCGAACGACCCGCGCCTGAGCGCCCCCGGCGACATGCCGGACCGCATCGCGGCGGTGCTCGCCGAGACCGGCGCCGTCGCTCTGCGCGATCGCGCCGCGCTCACGCGGTCGATCGTGGAGAGCATCGCCGCGGCCTTCGCCGACGCCGTCCGCACCGCGGGCGAACTCACCGGGCGGGCCCTCGAGGTCGTGCACATCGTCGGCGGCGGGTCGCTCAACCGTCTCCTCTGCCAGGCCACGGCCGACCGGACCGGACTCCCCGTGCTCGCGGGTCCCGTCGAGGCGACCGCGCTCGGCAACGTGCTCGTCCAGGCGCGCGCCCACGGGTGGTGCGGGCCCGTCGCGACGCTGGAAGACCTGCGTGCCCGGATGGCGGAGTCCGTTCCCCTCGAGCGCTACGCACCCCGCGGAGACGCCCGATGACCACGACCTACGGCGCCGCGTTCGACTGGGCGCGACGGCACGTGGACGCCGGGCGGCTCCCGACCGCGGTGGTCGGGATCGCGACGTCGGCCGGGACCGTCGCCCTCGAGGCGTTCGGTGCGACGGACGGCCGGCCCGCGCGCATCGACGACCACTACCGCCTCTTTTCGATCACCAAGCCGCTGGTGGGGCTGACGGCGGCCCGCGGCATCGAACGGGGCCTGTTCACGCCCGAGACCCCGGTGCGCGAAGCGGTGCCGGACTTCGGCGCCGACCGCGACGACGTCGTGCGGCTCCGCCACCTCGCCTCGCACACCGCCGGCATTCCGGAGCCGCCACTGGACGCCCCGCGGGGGCTCGCGGGGGGACTTCGCGCACCCGGCCGCGACTTCGCCGCGGGCACCGTCTCGCGGTACTCCTCGATCGCGTTCGAGGGCGTCGCCGAGATGATCCGGCACGCGAGCGCGGAGTCCTGGGATGCGCAGCTCACCCGGTGGGCGACGGCGATCGGTGCCGATGGCCTCACCCTCGACGAGTCCTGCGACCCGCACGCGATTCCGGATGCCGCGGCCGAGGGCGTCGACATGGCGCGCCTGGCCGCCCTCCGGCATCCGGGAGCCGGCTTGATGGGCCGGGCGGAGGACCTCCTGGCGGTCGCCTCGGCGCTCCTGCGCGACCGCGGCGAGATCGTCGCGCCCGCGACGGCGGCGATGATGCGCAGACCGCTGACCACCGGCATCCCGCGGCTCGAGCCGTACCCGGCCGAGCGCGGGCAGGACTGGGGCTTCACCTGGAACCTGCGCTCACGGGCTCCGGGTCTCATCGACACCGACGTCTACGGGCACGGCGGCTGGTCGGGCACGGAGCTGTGGATCCATCCCGACGCGGACGTCGCCTGGGTGCTCCTCACCAACCGCGTCCGTCGCCCCGGCGTCGACCCCGACGCCCTCGACAACGCCGTCGTCACCACCTCCCCCTGACCCTTCCCTTGACCGCGAGACTGCATCCTCCCGTCGAGACAGCACGCGGCGCGCGCAGTCTCGACGGGGATATGCAGTCTCGCGGCCAGGAGAGGGGCTCAGCGAACCCATAAGAAGGCGCGGCACGGAGACGGTGACAGCGGAGAGATTGCTAGATAATCTAGCGAAATGCAGAGCTCGGGTAGCCGCGGCTGGGCGGGTCTGGTCTTCATCAGCATCGCGGTGTCGCTCATCATCGTCGACTCCACGATCGTCAACGTTGCGATCCCCGCGATCGTCGACGACCTCGGCATCACCTCCACCCAGGTCCAGTGGGTGCAGGAGGCGTACACCCTCGTCTTCGCGTCGCTGCTGCTGATCTTCGGCTCGCTCGCCGACCGCTTCGGCAGGCGCCGCATCATGCTCATCGGCGTCGTGCTGTTCGTCCTGTCCTCCGTCGCCGCCGCCCTCGCGCCGACCGGCGACCTCCTGATCGCCGCGCGCCTCGTCCAGGGCGTGGGCGGCGCAATGATCCTGCCGACCACACTGTCGCTCATCAACGCGACCTTCCGCGGCCGCGAGCGCGGCATCGCCTTCGCCGTCTGGGGGTCGACCATCGGCGGCATGGCGGCGGTCGGCCCGCTCCTCGGAGGGTGGTTGACGACCGCGTTCTCGTGGCGGTGGGCGTTCGGCATCAACATCCCGCTCGGCATCCTGATCATCATCGGAGTCCTGCTGACGGTGAGCGAGTCGCGGGACGCGCACGCGAAGTCCATCGACATCGTCGGGGGCCTTCTGTCGTTCGTCACGTTCGGGGCACTGGTGTTCGGCCTGATCGAGGGGCGGACGCTCGGCTGGTGGGAGTCCACGGGCGACTTCACCCTGGGCGAATGGACCTGGCCGTTCGCGCTCTCCCCCGTGCCGATCGCCCTCACGGTCGCCGTCCTCGCCGCCGTCGCGTTCGTGGCGTGGGGGCTACGGCGTGAACGTGCCGGGCGGTCGAACCTGCTGTCGTTCGGACTGTTCCGCATCGGCACGTTCCGCAGCGGCAACATCGCCGCCCTCGTCGTCTCGCTCGGCGAGTTCGGCATCATCCTCTCGCTGCCGCTGTGGCTGCAGTTCGTCCTCGGATTCGATGCCCTCCAGACCGGGTTGATCCTGCTGGCACTCGCCGTCGGATCGTTCTTCGCCAGCGGCGCCGCGGGGGCGGCGAGCGGCCGGATTCCGGCGGTGTGGGTCGTGCGTGCGGGGCTGATCGCCGAGATCATCGGCGTCCTGTGGGTGGCGTTCGTGATCGCTCCGGATGCCGCGTGGGGCTGGCTCGTGCCCGCCCTGTTCATCTACGGATTCGGTGTGGGCCTCGCCACCGCCCAGCTGACGGGTGTCATCCTCGTCGACGTGCCGGTCGAACAGAGCGGACAGGGCTCGGGGACGCAGTCCACCGCGCGCCAGGTCGGCTCGGCGCTCGGCATCGCGATCCTCGGCACGGTGCTCTTCACGAGCACGGCCGGCGTGCTGACGTCGTCCCTGAACGACCAGGGCGTTCCCGCGGCGCAGGTCGACCAGGTCGTCTCGCAGGTCGTGGACAGCGCCGGGGGTGCGATCGCCGGCCTCGAGGAGTCTCCCGACACCGCTCCCCTCGCGGATGCCGCGAAGACGGCGTTCTCGGACGGTACACGCTGGGCCGCCTTCACCGCCGCGGGCTTCCTCGCCGTCGGCCTCGTCGCGACTCTGGCACTCCCCGCCCGCCGCCCCGACGACGACGTCGACGCCCCGACATCCGCCGCCGCGCCGCCCGCCGCCCCCTGACCCGCGGTCGCCGCGCCCCCTTTGGCGCCGAGACTGCATCCTCCCGTCGAAACTGCGTGCGCGGCATGCAGTCTCGACCGGAGGATGCAGTCTCGCGGTCAGGGAAGGGCGGGGGCTACGGTCAGGGGATGGAGACCGCGCGGCACACCTTCCACCAGACGAGCGTGATCGCCGCGCTGCTCGACGGCGTCCTGGACGGCGACACGACGGTCGGCTCCCTTCGCGAGCGCGGCGACTTCGGGCTCGGCACCTTCGACGCGCTCGACGGTGAGATGGTGCTGCTCGACGGCACGTGCTTCCGCCTCCGCGAGGACGGCTCCGCCGAAGAGGCGACGGATGCCGCACGCACGCCGTTCGCGGTCGTGACCCGTTTCGTCGCCCATCGTGAACTCGAGGTCACCGCGCCGACGACGCGGGCGGAGCTCACCGCGAGGATCGACGCGACGCTCGGCTCGACGAACTACCTCTACGCGGTGCGCGTGGACGGGACATTCTCCCGCGTCCGCGTGCGGGCGGTCGCGGCGCAGCAGCACCCCTACCCGCGGCTCGACGAGGTCACCGAGCACGAGAGCATCGCGGAGTTCGCCGATGCCGAGGGCACGGTGGTGGGGTTCCGCACTCCCGCATTCGAACGCGGCGTCTCGGTCCCCGGGTACCACGCGCACTTCCTGGGCGCCGATCGCACCGGCGGCGGGCACATCCAGGACTACGTCCTCGACCGCGGGCGCGTCGCGGTCTGCATCGGAACCGACCTGCACCTCGAGCTCCCGCGGACCGCCGCGTTCGCCGGCGCCGACCTCGACCCCGACGACCTCGACTCCCGCGTCACCGCCGCCGAGTCCTGACCCGTCTCTCCCTGCCCTCCCTGCCCCCGCCCGAGACTGCATCCTCCGGTCGAAAGAGCATGCGCGGCACGCAGTCTCGTCGGGAGGGTGCAGCCTCGGGGCCATCAAGATCCTTCGGCGGCGAAGGCGAGCGTGAAGCCGCCGTCGTTCTCACGCACCTGGAACGCGATGCCGGGACCGTCGCCCTCGAGGGACCCGCACCCGGTGCCGTTCTTCTCACCGGACACATGCTCGGCGGTGAAGCCCGCGGGGAGAGCCGCCTCATAGAACGCGAGCACCTCATCGATCGAGAGCGGCGAGGCGTACGCCGCGGTGTGGATCGAGCCGCCGCCCCGCGTCGCGCACAGGACCGAATCCTGCGGGGGCGTGCGTAGACGACCGCGGTGACGAGCAGTCGTGTGATGACGGTCCAATAGGTCTCCACGACGAGCCCGATGATCACGGCAGCGGTGATCATCGCGCCGGCGAGCGCGACGACGAGCCCGCCGCCCACGGTCACGGCGGGACTCGTCGAGCGATCCTCGGAGAGCGCGCTCACGTGATCAGTATCGCGATCAGGCGACCTCGCATGCAGATGACCTCACACGCGGAGGAACTCGCGGCGGTGCGCGCGATCTCCGAGGGTGAAGCCGAAGGCGGTCACCAGCAGCCAGAGCGCCCCGGGTCCGGCGGCCATGTACTGCAGCGGAGAGAGGGCCAGGAGCGCGGTCAGACCGCCCAGCACCCAGCCGACGATCGAGAGCCACACGGGGATGGCCCGCGAGCGTCCGGCGGCACCGAGCGCGAGTCCCGCGAGGCCTGCTCCCACCCAAACCCACGGGAGCGTGGCGATCCGGTGGGAGTACAGCCCGATGTCGCCGGGGAGGTTGATCGCCGTGTCCGAGGTGCCGAACAGGAACTCGGTGTCCAGCGCTGTGCCCATGATCTGGCTCACAGCCACAAGCACGACTCCAGCGAGGCGAAGCCGGCGACGATGCCGAGCGCCGCCCAGCTCCGGGAGACGGCGGCTGTCGCCTCCGTGTCAGAGACGGCCAGGACGGCAGAGGGAAGGGTGCGGGACATGATTCTCCTTGAGTGGGGTCGGCGTGACACGCTTCCACGCTCGCCGTCCTCCCGTCCCGGCGCCCAGAGGCAGTCGTCCCGGATGCGACCCCCGTTCCGCCCGTTCCCTGGCGCCGAGACTGCATCCTCCCGCCGAAACAGCCTGCGCGGCACGCAGTCTCGACCGGAAGATGCAGTCTCGCGGCCAACCAGGAGGCGGGCGAGGTGACGGATGCCGGGGGTCAGGCCTCGCGGGTGATCGTGACCTTCACGTGCAGCTGGCTCTTGAACGGGCCGGCGTAGACGCCGCGGAGCGGCGGGACGTCGTTGTAGTCGCGACCGCGACCGACGAGCACGTGGCGGTCGCCGATCTCGATGTTGTTCGTGGGATCGAACCCCTGCCACTCCCCCGCGAACCACTCGACCCAGGCGTGAGACTCGCCTGTGACCGCGACGCCGACCTCGGCATCCGGTCGGGGGTGGAGGTAGCCCGAGACGTAGCGCGCCGGGATCCCGACCTCGCGGAGCGCGCCGAGGGTGATGTGCGCGATGTCCTGGCAGACGCCCTTGCGCGCCGTCCAGGCCTCGCCCGCGGTGGAGTGGACCTCGGTCACGCCGTGGACGTACTCCACCGCGTCGCCGACGGCGACGGCGATCGCGTGGGCCGCCTCGCCCGGACGCGAGTGCTGCGCCGCGATGCCGCGGGCGAGCTCGGCCACCTCGGGGTGCGGGAGGGTGCGCGCGGTCTGCCCCATCTGCTCGACCGTCTCGATCGAGCGCGACGCCTCCTGCGCCAGATCGTGCCAGGTCACGTCGGCGTGCTCGAGGGGGCGGGGGCGCACCTCGACGAGCGACCGCGCCGTGATCGACAGCGACGAGTGCGGCGAGAGCACGTCGAACGACGCCACGCGCGTGCCGAAGTAGTCGACGTACTGGTTGACCGACGCCTGCGGCTCGATGTCGAGGGAGGAGTTCAGCACGAACTGGCTGTCGGTCGAGTTCGGCAGCATGCGCGCCTCGTTGTAGGACGCCGAGACGTCGCCGGGGTAGGAGAACCCCGTCTGATGCTCGATGCGCAGTCTCTTCATGAGATCTCTCCGATCCAGCTGGGCTCGGCTTGCGTGGGGAAGAACCGCGAGCGGATCGCCTCGGATGCCTCGCGCGTGACCTTCTGGACCCGCTGCATGTGCTGCGGCAGCTCGCCGAGGATCTCCGAGATCGGTCGGTACTCGAGGTCGTTGCGGATCTGCCCCAGGGCGCGGAGGACGGTGTTGGAGTGGCCGACGCGATCGGCGCGGGGATCGATGGCGCTCATGCACTGCTCCGCGTGCTGGATGGAGAAGATGATCGAGCGCGGGAACAGGCGGTCCAGCAGCAGGAACTCCGCGGCGTTGCGCGCGCTCGGCATGCCCCGGTAGGTGCGCAGGTAGGCCTCGTACGCGCCGCAGGACCGGAGGATCGTGGTCCACGAGGGCCCGGAAACCTCGGTCAGCGACCGCGTGGCGAGCAGACGCGCGGTCATGTCGGTGCGCTCGATGCTCCGCCCGAGGGTGAAGAACTGCCACGCCTCGTCGCGACTGGTGGAGGAATCGACGACGCCGACGGCCAGCGCCGTCCGCTCGCGCACCCACTGGAAGAAGTCGTGCACCTTGTCGGGGTGCAGCCGCCGCGGCATCCGGGCACTGGTGGTGTTAAGCGTCTCCCAGAGTTCCGTCGACACGATCTCGCGAGCACGACGCGCGTTCTCGCGGGCGGCGGAGAGGGCGTAGGCGATGCTCGCGGGGTTGGAGCGGTCCACGGCGAGGTGCTGAAGGACGTCTTCGCGACGGACGGGGACGGACGCGTCGGGGGCGAGTGCGGAGGACCCCATGACGCTCAGGAGCGAGCGGCAGGCGGTGTCCTCGTCCATCCACGGGTCCTCGAGCAACAGCTGCAGGTGGACGTCGAGGATGCGCGCGGTGCCGTCGGCGCGCTCGATGTACCGCCCGATCCAGAACAACGACTCGGCGATGCGACTCAGCATGCGTCGTCACCCCCCGTCGCATCCTGCGTCGACTGCTGTTGCTGCTGCTCCTGCTGCTCGGTGCGCGATCGAGGTCGATCCTGCGGCGAATGGGTGGGGGCGGGTTGGCCGTCGTAGATGATCGGGATGGCCGCGGTCACCGCCGCCTGGTCGGCGACGAGTCCCGAGACCCCGTTCCCCTGCCCGTACTCGACGTGCGAGGGAGCCGAACCGCCGACGATCCACGTGTCCTTCGAGCCGCCGCCCTGGCTGGAGTTGACCACCAGCTGGTTCTCGGGGAGGGCAACGCGGGTGAGGCCGCCGGGGAGCACCCAGATGTCGTCGCCGTCGTTGACCGCGAAGGGGCGGAGGTCGGCGTGCCGGGGGCGCATGCCGTCCTCGACCAGGGTCGGGATCGTCGACAGCATCACGACGGGCTGCGCGATCCATCCGCGGGGGTCGGCGAGGAGACGCTTGCGGAGGCTCTCGAGTTCCGCGGGCGACGCGTCGGGTCCGACCACGAGCCCCTTGCCGCCCGAGCCGTCGACGGGCTTGACGACGAGTTCGTCCAGCCGGTCGAGGACCTCCTCGAGCGCGTTCGGATCTTCCAGGCGCCACGTGTCGACGTTCTTCAGGATCGGCTCCTCGGCGAGGTAGTACCGGATCAGGTCGGGCACATAGGTGTAGAGGAGCTTGTCGTCGGCGACGCCGTTGCCGACCGCGTTGGCGATCGTGACGTTGCCCAGGCGCGCGGCGAGGAGGAGCCCCGGTGCCCCGAGCATCGAGTCCGCGCGGAACTGCAGCGGATCGAGGAAGTCGTCGTCGACCCGGCGGTAGATCACGTCCACCCGCTTCGGTCCGCGCGTCGTGCGCATGAAGACCTTGCCGCCGACGCACAGCAGGTCGCGTCCCTCGACCAGTTCCACGCCCATGAGGCGGGCGAGGAGGGTGTGCTCGAAGTACGCCGAGTTGTAGACGCCAGGGGTGAGCACGACGACGTTGGGGTCCTCGATGCCTCCGGGAGCCGAGGCCCGGAGCGCCGCCAGGAGCTTGTTCGGGTAGTCGCCGACGGGACGCACCCGCATCGACACGAACAGCTCCGGGAGGGTCTGGGCCATGACCCGCCGGTTGGAGATGACATAGGAGACACCCGACGGCACCCGCACGTTGTCTTCGAGGACGCGCATCTCGCCGTGCTCGTCGCGGATCAGATCGATCCCGGAAACCTGGATGCGCACTCCGTTCGCCGAGTGGATGCCGGCGGCCTGCCGGTAGAAGTACTGCGACGAGGCGATGAGGCCCGCGGGCAGGATGCCGTCGCGGACGCAATGCTGGTGGCCGTAGGCGTCGTCGAGGAACGCCTCGAGCGCCTTGACGCGCTGCTTGACGCCGGCTTCGACGCGCGACCACTCCTCGTAGGCGATGATCCGCGGAACCGCGTCGAGGGGGAACGGACGCTCCTCGCCGGCGAAGTCGAACGTGACGCCCTGCGCGAGGTACGAGCTCGCGAGCGAATCGGTGCGGCCGCGCAGCTCTTCCTGCGTCATCTGGGCGAGCGCCTGGTAGAGCTCGCGATACGCCTCCCGTGAGGGGGCCGGGGCGCCCGGATGATCGGGACTGCCGAACATCTCGTCGAACGCGGGGACCCCCGAGGGGGTCTTGCGGGGCGCCACCGTGGAGCCGTAGCCGTCGAACAGATCACCCATGCGAAGACTCTAGTCCGGGGGGTGTTACCGGAGTGTGTCGACCTGCCGGTCGGGGCACCAGTGCGCGGGATGTGCATACCGGTGCCCCCGACGGGTCAGGCGCGTCCGACCTTCCGGCGGACCAGGACCGCTCCGAGGAGGAGGAGCAGTGCCGCGATCATCGCACCGACCAGGCCGTTCCCGCCGCCGGTGACCGCGAGGTCACCGGTGCCCGAGCCGGAACCGGTGCCCGTGCCCGTGCCCGTGCCCGTGCCCGTGCCCGTGCCCGTGCCCGTGCCGGGAGTCGAGCCGGGGCCGGTTCCGGGGGTGGACCCGTCACCGTCACCGTCGCCCGGACCACCGTCGCCGGGTCCGGGGGTCGGGTCCGAGATCTCGGCGAGCGTCTGCACGCGGTCCACGCTCACCGCGCCGTCGACGAGGATCTCGTAGCCGGTCACGGCCGTGCGGCCGAACCCGTCGTCCGCCGCACCGTCGGGCTGCTCGGCCGCGCGGTCGAACGCCTCGAACGGCAGCTCCACGAAGCGCCATCCGGCCTCGTCGTCGACGAAGGTCGTCTGGAAACGCTCGGCGGTGTCGGGTCCCTGGAACACCCGGATGTAGTCGACCTTCAGCTCCTGCGGGAAGGTCAGCGTGTCGGCGAGCGGGCCGCCGAAGTTGCCGCCCACGGCCATGTTCATGATCAGGAAGAACGGGTGCTCGTACACCCAGTCGCTCGGGGCGACGTCCTCGGGCGTGGCGGTGTGGAAGAGGATCTCCTCGCCGCCGTCCCGCTGGACGTACCAGCGGATCTCGCCCTCTTCCCACTCCACCGAGAACGTCAGCCACTGGCCACCGAGGTTCTCACCGAATTCGTGCGTGTTGCCGTACGCCTGACCGCCGGAGTAGCCCGGCCCGTGGATGGTGCCGAAGATCTCCTCGGGCAGCTTCCCGACGAACTCCATGATGTCGATCTCGCCGGTGCGCGGCCAGCCGACCTCGCGGAAGTCGTTGCCGAGCGACCAGATCGCCGGCCAGATCCCCGCTTCGCCGTCGGGCATCTGCGCCCGCGCCTCGATACGCCCGTGCGTGACCTCGAGCTTGTCCTCCGTGACCAGACGCGCGGAGGTGTACTCGCAGTCGCCGTACCAGCACTCGAGGCCCGCCGCGGCCGGATCCTCGACCGCGCGGGTCGTGATCACCATGTTGCCCTCGCCGTCGTGCGCGGCGTTGTCGGTCGAGTCGGTGTAGTACTGCAACTCGTCGTTGCCCCAGCCCCAGCCCCCGGTCTCGTAGGTCCAGTAGCGCGGATCCGCGGGAGTGCCCGCTGCGGCGTCGAACTCGTCCGACCAGCGCAGCTCCCAGTCCTCGGATGCCGCCGCCACGGGCTCGCCGTCCTGCACGCGCACCGTCACCTCGCCGCCGTCGCCCTGGCCCTGGAACCAGAAGCCCAGACCCTCCTGGTCGCTCATGTCGCGCGGCTCGGGGAACGTCCGGCCGAAGCCGCCCGTGCCGTCGCCATCGAGCGAGACGTCGAGGACGTTGTCCCATCGGTCCTGGTCCGCGTAGGCGTCGGCATCCGTCTCGGCGATCTCCCGCGTCGACAGGGTGGCGGCGCCGACGGGGTCGAGCCCCGCGGTGCCCTTCTCGAAGTCGTCGATGATGCCCGGGATCGCCGGGTCGGCGTCGACGATGCTGACGCGCGCGAGGGCGAGGGGGTTCAGCTCCGCACCGACCGGGTTCGACAGGCGCACGAGGAAGGTCTCGTCGACCTCCGCCTTGCCGTCGGCGATCGTCGGCACCGTGATGGTGGCGTCGCGCTCGCCGGCGGGGATCGTGACGGTTCCCGAGGTGGTGACGTAGTCGCGGTCGGCGGTGGCCGACGGGTCCTCGGTCGAGGTCCGGTCGGTCGCCTCCTCCGTGGTGAAGTCGACCGTGACGTCGGCGTCCGCTGCCCGCGTCAGGCGCACGGTGACCTCGGCGTCCTCGCCCTCCGCGACGGTGAAGATCGCCCGCGCGGTGTTGATGACGACCGGACGGTTCGCGTCCGAAGCCCCCACGAGGGTGATGTCGTCGATGGCGATGTCGGCGGTGACGGCCGGGGAGGTCTGCTCCACGCCGATGCCGAACCCATGCATCTCCGTCAGGGTCAGACCGTCATCCGGTGCACCGTTGCCGATGTTCTTCCGCGTGAAGTCCGCGAACGGCAGCTCCACGAACCGCCACCCCGACCAGTCGTCGACGAAGCGCACCGAGAACCGCTCGGCGTCATCGACCGTCGAGTCCGGGTTCCGGTTGTCCAGCAGGTCCACGAACATCGGCGCACCCGAGTTGCTGCCCCGCATCCAGAAGCCCACCCCGCGGGCATCGCTCCAGTCCTGCGTCTGCCACGACGAGCCGTCCTCGGTGAACGTGTCGATCACCACAGCCCACGACGCCGTGTTCATGCTCAGCGCCAGCACATCGTTATCGGATCCAGCACCCGGACGACCGGCATCCACCGACCGCTCGAACGTCGGAACATTCCCCGCACCCTGCGCCGAGAACCACCCCAACGGCGGCACCGCCGCAGGATCCCCCAACACCAACTCCGCCTCGAAATCCTCCACGACGTCGGTCAGGAGGGACAGCTCACCCGCGGCGACCTCGTCGTCGTCGCGGATGAGGATCTCGGCGCGTGAAGCTCCGAGCGTGGCGCCGGAGGCGTCGCTGAGCACGACCGCGAACGAGCGGTTGCCCCCGGCGACGTCGTCGCCGGTCGTCGGAACGGTGATCTGCGCCTCCTGCTCGCCGGCGGCGAGCGTGAGCGTCTCGGTGACGGCGGTGTAGTCCGTTCCGGCGACGGCCGAGCCGTCCTGGGTGGACACCGACACGGTCACCTCCGACGCGGATGCCGCGGACAGGCGCACCGGGATGACGGCGTCCTCACCCTCGGTGACGCTGAGGGAGGTGGTCGTCACGCCGATGCTCGGGGCGACGTCGGCCCCGGCGTAGAGGGAGACCTCGTCGAGCTTGATCGTCGCCTTGCCGCTGACGGCGGGGAAGAGGAGGCCGCGGACGAAGTCGAGGTCGAGCGTCCCGTCGGCGGGGGCGCCGGAGTCCTGGTAGTCGGTGCCGTACGAGAACGCCGAGAAGGGCAGCTGCACGAGGCGCCACCCGGCCGCACCGAGCGGAACGTCGACGTCCCAGCGGTCGTGGACGGCGGAGGAGCCGCTGACGGCGTCGAGGATCTCGACCTGGATGGTCGCGTCCGCGCCGTCGCTGTGCATCCAGAACTGCACGCCGTCGTAGGCGCTCCAGTTCTGTGCCGGAGCCCCGGCGGTGAACTCGTACCCGACGCCGCCGAAGAACGGGTCGGCCGTCAGATCGAAGCCGTAGGAGAGCACGCGCTCATTGGGCTCGGTGTCCGACCACGATCCCGTCCCGGCCTCCGCCACGGGCTGGATGCCGGCGCCGGCAGCGCCCCATTGGATGTGGGTCGAGTCGCCCGTCTCGTAGTCGTACAGGGTCGTGACGGTCCCCTCGGCCGCCGTCGCGGCAGTCGGCACGAGGCCGGCTCCCAAGAGTGAGGCGAGTGCAGCTGCGGCGACCGCGCGCAGCCCGATGATCCTTCGCGCGTTCCCCGAGGTGTCAGGGATGTCGCGCAGACCTTATGGATCTGTGACGTCCGCCCCGCGCCCGCGGGCTCGGACGTACGCTGAATCCGTGCCCGAATCCGCCCCGTCGCGCCGAATCCCGCGCCCCCTCGCCGCCCTCGCGGGCGTGGCGTCCGTGGTGCTCGGCGCGGGCATCGGGGAGGCCGTGGCGGCGCTCGTGGCCCCGGCATCCAGCCCCTTCGCCGCGATCGGCGGCGGACTTATCGACGCCGCACCGGCATGGGCGAAGGATGCCGCGATCGCCCTGTTCGGCACCGGCGACAAGGTGGCCCTCCTCGTCGGCATAGCCGTCGTGCTCCTCGCCGTCGCCGCCGTCGCCGGTCTGCTCGAGGTGGCACGCCCGCCGTGGGGCCGCGTGATCTTCGCAGCGGTCGGGGTCGCGGGCGCGATCGTGGCTGCCACGCGGCCGGATGCGGGGCTCCTGGCCTGGATCCCGTCGGTGATCGCCGCCGCGGTGTCGGCGGGCGCGCTGTGGTTCCTCACAGGGCGCCTCCGGCCCGCGGAGACCCCGGGCGCTTCCGACGAGGACACCTCCCCCGGTCCGTCGCCCGCGCCGGACCGCCGCACGTTCCTCGCGTACAGCGGCGGGGCGGTGACCATCGGCATCCTGGCGGCCTTCGTGGGCGCCATCCGCACCTCCGGCACGGTCGCCGTGGACGCGATCCGCTCGGCGCTGCGCCTTCCCACCCCCGCCGTGACGGCGCCCCCGATCCCCGCGGGAGCCGAGCTCGACCTCCCTGGCCTCGCTCGCGTCATCACCCCGAATGACGCGTTCTACCGGATCGACACCGCCCTCGTCGTCCCCGAGATCGATCCGGCCGACTGGAGTCTCCGCATCCACGGCATGGTCGCGCGCGAGATCACGCTGACCTGGGACGAGCTGCTCGCCCTCCCCCTCCGCGAGAGCGTCACGACCCTCGCCTGCGTGTCGAACCCGGTCGGCGGCGACCTCATCGGAAACGCCCGATGGCTCGGCTACCCGATCCGCGAGCTGCTCGCCCGCGCGGAACCGTCGGCGGATGCCGACATGGTGCTCTCGTGGTCGATCGACGGTTTCAGCGCGTCGACCCCGATCGAAGCTCTCACCGACGAGCGCGAGTCGATCCTCGCGGTGGGGATGAACGGCGAGCCGCTCCCCGTCGAGCACGGCTTCCCGGTGCGGATGGTCGTGCCCGGCCTCTACGGCTACGTGTCGGCGACGAAGTGGGTCACCGAACTCGAGGTGACGCGATTCGACCGGAAGCAGGCCTACTGGTCGACCCGCGGGTGGTCGGAGCGCGGGCCGATCAAGCTGCAGTCGCGCATCGACGTGCCGCGCCGCGAGCAGGGCCTCCGCGCGGGCGACACGGTCATCGCCGGGATGGCGTGGCAGCAGCACGTCGGCATCGCAGGCGTCCAGGTGCAGATCGACGACGGCCCCTGGCAGGACGCGGCCCTCGCGGCCGCGATCTCCGACGACACCTGGGTGCAGTGGAGCTTCCCGTGGACCGCCGATCCCGGCGACCACCTCATCCGCTGCCGCGCCGTGAGCGTCACGGGCGATGTGCAGACCGCCGACCGCGCCGCCGTCGCCCCCGACGGCGCGACCGGGTACCACGAGCGTTTCGTCCAGGTCTTCACCTGACCCGCCGGCGCCGTCATCCGCCGCGCGGTGCCGGGGTGATCAGCGCGCGAGCTCGACGCGCAGGCGCTCGGCCATCCGCCGGCCGCCGGCATCCGACATCACGACGGTGTAGTGGTTGAACCCGTCCCAGCGCTCGTGGACGATCTGCGGGTGCGCGGCCAGCAGCGCCTCCAGGTGCGTCGGCGGGTACAGCCCCGGCACCTGGTCCTGCAGGCCGCGCGGCACCGTCACGAACGAGGTCGGATGCCGCAGCGCCGCGAGCGCGTCCGGAACGGTCGTGGATCCGCCGTTGAGGTCGACGGTGTCCTCCACGGTGGTGGCGTAGCTCGTCGCCGGCCGGAACGCGTCGCCGTCGGGGGTGAGGTCGTACGCGAAGTACGCCTCGAGCGTCTCGTCCCAGACCTCTCGGAAGGCCGGATGCGGCCGCCAGAAGTCGAGATACTCCTCGGGCCCCGCGAAGCGCATGCGCAACCGCTCGGCCGTAGGCCCGAGGATCGCGGCGACGAGCTCCTCGGCCGACAGTCCGGCGGGGGTCGCCAAGGGGAGCCCTCCGTCGACGAGCACGAGGCGGGTGACGAGATCGGGGTGCCGGTGCGCGAGGGCGACGGCGACGAACGCCCCCATCGAGTGCCCCACCACGATGCCGGGACGCACGCCGAGGTGCGCGACGACGGCCGCGAGATCGTCGGCGTGCGCCGCCATGCCGGCGGGCCCGTCGACGCCGTTGCTCCGCCCGCGTCCGCGGAGGTCGGGGGCGACGAGACGGACGCCCGCGAGGTGCGCGGCGGTGTAGGTCCACGCGAGGTGCGACGCCGTGACCCCGTGGATGAGGACGACCGTGGGGGCGTCGGGGTCGTCGGGCCCCCAGATCCCGACGGTGAGCGCGCCGCCGCGGACGGGGACCTCGACGGTCCTGTGGGCGACCGTGTCTGCGTCACTGTCGGAGCGGATCATCGCGCGGTCCATCCGCCGTCCATGGCGAGGCTCGCGCCGGTCATCATGCCCGCGGCATCCGTCGCCAGCCAGCCGGCGAGCGAGGCGACCTCCTCCGGGGCGACGAGGCGCTTGACGGCCGACTCGGTGAGCATGATCTTCTCGACCACCTCACCCTCGGGGATGCCGTGGATCCGCGCCTGATCGGCGATCTGCTGTTCGACGAGGGGCGTGCGCACGTAGCCGGGATTGATGCAGTTGCTCGTCACGCCGTGGGGGCCGCCCTCGAGCGCGACCACCTTCGAGAGCCCCTCCAACGCGTGTTTGGCGGAGACGTAGGCGACCTTGAAGGGACTTGCCCGCAGACCGTGCGCGCTGGAGATGTTGATCACGCGTCCCCAGCCGCGCGCGTACATGTGCGGAAGGGCGGCGCGCACGAGCAGGAACGGCGACTCGACCATGAGCCGATGGATGAGGCGGAAGGTCTCGGGATCGTACTCGTGGATCGGCGCGACCTTCTGGATGCCCGCATTGTTCACCAGGATGTCGACCTCGAGCGACAGGCCCTCCTGCGCGGCCGTGTCGGAGAGGTCCACGACCCAGGCCGACCCGCCGACCCGCTCGGCCGCGGCGTGCGCGGCATCCGCGTTCCGGTCGGCGATGGTGACGTGCGCTCCGCGACGCGCGAACTCCTCGGCACAGGCGAGGCCGATGCCGCTCGCGCCGCCGGTGACGAGGGCGCGGCGGCCCTCCAGGTCCTGGGTCATGCGGGTCCTTCCGTGCGTGCGCGGGGAGAGAGGGCGTTGCGGATGAACCGGGCCATGTCGTCGACGACGGATGCCGGCATCTCGGCGGGCGGGGCGCCGTCGGCGTCCCGCTCCCACAGCAGGTAGCGCATGCCGATGAGCTCGCCCGCGCCCATGAGCGCCCACGCCGTCACCTCGGGATCGAGCGCCTCGTCGACGTCGCCATCGGCCTGTGCTGCGCGCAGGCCCGACTCGTAGCCCTCGACGATGCGCGTGTAGTGCAGGCGAAGCGTCTCCGGGGAGACGAACTCGGCCTCGCGGACGACGCGGTACAGCGCGGGGTGGGCCGCGGTGAAGCGGAAGAACCCCTCGAAGCCGGCGCGCTCGGCGCTGATGCGATCGGTCGCCCCGGCCATCGCCTCCGCCATCGACCGGCGCACGCGACGGTTGAGGTCGATGACGAGCTCTTCGAACACCTGCTGCTTGCCGTCGAAGTACAGGTAGAACGTGCCGAGTCCGATCCCGGCGTGCTCGGTGATCTTCACGATCGACGCCTCGTGATAGCCGAGGTCGGCGAACACGTGCTCGGCGGCCTCCAGGATCCGGCCGCGCGTCGCCTCGCCGCGCGAGGTCAGCGGTTTCCCGGCCGCGGAGAGCGGGCGCGGGTCGGTGTGCGGGTCAGCGACGCTCATGGGCGTCCTCCTCGACGAGGGTCCGGGCGCGGGCGCGCAGGACGGAGCGGGCGGGCTTGTCCAGAGCGGTGCGCGGCAGGTCGTCGACGAAGACGTACCGGATCGGCACCTTGTACGCGGCGAGGACCCCGCGGGCGTGGGCGTCGAGCTCGTCGGCGCCGAGCGGCGCGCCGGCGGTGCGCGCGACGAAGGCGACGCCGCGCTCGCCCCAGACCGGGTCGGGTACGCCGACGACGGCGACCGCCGCCACCGCGGGATGCGCGGCGAGCACCTGCTCGACCTCCGCCGGCGCGACGTTCTCGCCGCCGGTGATGAAGATCTCCTTGATGCGGTCGACGACGCGGAACACCCCGGCGTGATCGCGGTGCACGAGATCGCCGGTGCGCAGCCACCCGTCCTCGAGCGCTCGCGCGGTCGCCTCGGGGTCGTCGAGGTAGCCGGAGAACATGCCGGGGCCGCGGACCCACAGCTCGCCCGTCACCGCCCCCTCCAGGGTCAGGCCGGTGGCGTGGTCCACGACACGGGTCTCGACGTGTCGGTACGGTCGGCCCACCGCGCCGGGATGCGCGGCGGCCTCCGCCGCCGGCAGGTGCAGCACGTTCGGGCCGGCCTCGGTGAGCCCGTAGCCCTGCACGAGCGGGACCCCGCGCGCGGCCCAGGCGTCGGCGAGCGCCGGATCGATCGTCGCGCCGCCCACGAACGCGTGCCGGAGGGAGGACAGATCGGACGCCGCGAACCCGACGTCGTCGGCGAGCATGCGGTACTGCGTGGGGACGCCCATCACGGCGGTCACGCCGCGGTCGGCGATGAGCTGAAGGGCGCGCGCCGGCTGGAAGGTGCGCTCGAGCACGACGGTCGCTCCGCTCCACCAGGCCAGGAGCGGCTGGACGTTCCAGCTCGCGACGTGGAACTGGGGCAGCATCGACAGGACGACGTCGGCCTCGGTGAGCTGCAGCGCTCCGGCGAGCGAGTGGTTCGTCCAGAAGCACGAGGCGTGGCTGAGCACGACCCCCTTCGGCGCCGCCTCGCTGCCGGAGGTGAAGATGACCAGCAGCGCATCGTCGTCGCGGACCGGCCGAGGCGGCACGGGGGCGCCGCGGCGGGCGGGGACCTCGCGCTCGATGCCGGTCGTTCCGAGGATCGCGGTCGGGACGGCGTGCGGCATCCGGCCGCGCGTCTCCCGGGCGAGGGCGATGTGCTCCTCGTCGACGAGGAGCAGCGCCGGGTCGGTGCGGACGGCGAGCGCGGCGAGTTCGGCGGGGGTGAGCCGCCACGACAGCGGCACGAGCGCGAGACCGAGCCGGGCGCAGGCGAAGAACGCGACGATGTGGTCGATGGAGTTGCCCGACAGAGTCGCAACGCGGTCGCCGGGTCCGTATCCCGCGCCCCGCAGCGCGTCGGCGAGGGAGGCGGCGCGGGCATCGAGCGCGGCGTAGGTGATGGTCACCCCGCGGTCGTCGACCGCGATCCGCGAGCCCGACACGGCGGCCCGTTCGGGCAGCCACCGCCCGAGGGTGTGGGCCCCGTCGCCGGTGGTCACGCCGTCACCTCCGAGCGCGGCTCCGCGGAGTCGTCCATGCGGGCCAGCTCCGACCGGGTCCGCTCGCCGCGCCGGCGGCGCACGGCCGCGTCGACGGTGCCGGCGATGCCGCCGGGGAGGAACAGGACGACGAGGATGAACAGCACGCCGAGCAGGAACAGCGGCTCGGACAGGGGCACCCGCAGGATGCCGGGGAGGTCCTGGATCCACTCGGCCCGCGCGAGCACCGTCAGGCGCTGGTCGAGGATCGTGTAGAGCACACCGCCTACGATCGCACCCCAACGGAAGCCGACGCCACCGAGGACCACCATGACGAGGACGGTGATGGTGAGGTCGGCACCGACGGCGCTCGGCTGCGTGCCCGACTGCAGGAGCATGTAGGCGATGCCGGACAGCGACGCGCAGCCGGCGGCGACGACGAACACGGCGAGCTTGGCGCGGTAGGGGTGGAGTCCCAGAACCTGCACGCGCAGCTCGTTCTCGCGCGTCGCCTGGGCCAGGTGGCCGAGACGGGAGCGATCCACCCACAGCACGACCAGGTAGACGACGACGAGCACGACGAGCGTGAACCAGTAGAGGTTGCGGGTGTTCGCGACCCCGACGAGCCAGTCGGGCACGTGCTCCACAGGCAGACGGAGGCCCTCCTCGCCGCCGGTGATCTGCTGGTTGCGGCGGACGAGCACCGATCCCGCTTGCGCGAAGGCGAGGGTGACCATCGCGAACGGAATGCCGTTCACCCGCATCGCGACGCTGCCGGTGACGAGGGCGATCACGAGCCCGCCGAGGAGCGCGATGAGGATGCCGGGCCACAGGGGGACCTCGAGGAAGCGCAGCACCACGCCGAGGCCGTAGGCGCCGGCGCCGAAGTACAGGGCGTGGCCGAACGACAGCATCCCGGACGTGCCGAGCAGCAGGTTGTACGAGAGGGCGAGCGCGGCGAACACGAGGCACAGCGACAGGAGCGCGAGCGTGCCCGGCGTGTAGGTCGGGCCGGGCAGGATGCCGGGGATCGAGATGTTCAGGAGCGGCAGCACCGCCATGACGACGACGAGCACGCCGCCGACGAGGAAGGGCAGGGCCGGGCCGAGGCGGCCGCGGACGAGGGTGGGGACACCGGTCGTGGTGGTCATGCTTTCCTCCCGAGGATGCCCCGCGGGCGGACCAGCAGGACGACGGCGAGGAGCGCGACGACGATGAAGTCGCCCGTGCCGTCGAGGTAGAAGTTGGCGAACTGCTGGAGCACCGCCACGACGACGGAGGCGATCGCGGCGCCGGTGAGCGAGCCGAGCCCGCCGATGACGGTCACGATGAACGCGAAGATGAGCAGCGTCGAGCCCAGGTGCGCCGAGACGAAGGTGAAGTAGTGCATCGCGAGCACGCCGCCGATGCCGGCTGCCGCCCCGCCGATCGCGAACACGAGCGTGAACGAGCGGCGGACGTCGATCCCGAGCGCGGTCACCATCGAGCGGTTCTCGACTCCGGCGCGGATGATCATGCCGTACCGCGTCTTCTGCAGGAACAGCACGAGGGCGGCGAGCACGACGACCGCGGCGATCATGAGCACCCAGTAGGTGTTCGGGATGCGGGCGCCGAGCACCTCGGTGGTCTCGCGAAGCCAGCCCGGGCCGTTGATGTTGATGGGGTCGGTCCCCCAGATGCCTTCGAACAGAGCGACCGCGGCGAAGGAGAGGCCGACGGTGATGAGCACCTGCTCGATGTGGCGCTCGTACAGCGGCCGGATGAGCACGAGCTCGGTCAGCGTCGCGAAGACCGCGCCGACGACGGCGCCGACAGCGACCGACGCGAGGAACGATCCCCACGAGTCCGTGCCGAGGGTCTGCGCGACCTGCCAGCCGATGAACGCGCTCAGGGTGAGGAACGCGCCGTGCGCGAAGTTCAGCACGTGCATGAGGCCGTAGATGAGGCTGAGCCCCGAGGCGACGAGGAAGTACAGGGCGCCGAGGCCCACGCCGGTGATGAGGATGAGGACGAGGCCGCTCATGCCGTCACCTCCCCGCTGACGCCCAGGAGGCGCATCGTGAGCGCCCGGTCGTCGAGGATCGACGCTGCGGTTCCGGTGTGCACGACCTGGCCCCCGGCGATCACGACGGCGTCGTCGGCGAGCCGGCGGACCACCTCGAGGTTCTGCTCCACGAGGAGGATCGGCACGATCTTCGCCGCCTCCCGGAGCGCGTCGGCGACCTGCGCGACGATCTTCGGCGCGAGACCCTTCGTGGGCTCGTCGACGAGGAGGATGCGGTTGTCGTTGAGCAGCGCGCGGGCCACCGACACCATCTGCTGCTGGCCCCCGGAGAGGGTCCCGGCCATCTGGCCGCGGCGTGCGACGAGGTCGGGGAACAGCTCGGCGACGAACTCGCGCCGCGGGTTCTTGGAGCGCTCGGCGAGGGCGAGGTTCTCGGCGACGGTGAGCTTGGCGAAGACCTCGCGATCCTCCGGCACGTAGCCGACGCCGCGCTGGACGATGCGGTGCGTGGGGAGGGACTCGATGCGCTCGCCGGCGAGGGTGACGGCTCCGCGGCGGGAGATGAGACCCAGGATGCCGCGCAGCGTGGAGGTCTTGCCCACGCCGTTGCGGCCGAGGACGGCGGTGATGCCGACGGAGGGGACAGAGAAGGAGACGTCCTGGACGACCTGCTGCCCGGCGATCGTTCCGGAGAGATGCTCGACGGTGAGGATGGGCTCGGCGACGGCGCTCACGCGGCGGTCCCGAGGTAGGCGCTCTGCACGGTGGGGTTCTCCATGATCCGCTGCGGGGTGTCGTAGGCGATGATCGAGCCGGAGTACATCACCGCGACCCGGTCGACGAGGCCCATGAGGACGTCGATGTGGTGCTCGACCATGAGCACGGTCGCCCCGGTCTCGCTCTGCATCCGTCGGATGGTGTCGACGAGGCCGGGCACATCGCCCGATCCGACACCGGCCATCGGCTCGTCCAGTAGCACGATGGAGGCGTCGGTGGCCAGCAGCACCGCGATCTCGAGCTTGCGCTTGTCGCCGTGCGAGATGTCTCCGGCGGCGGTGTCGAGCTTGTGCTCGAGGCCGACGAGCGCGAGCTTCTCGCGGGCCGTGGCGGTGGCGGCATCCGAGCGCCGGGGGAAGCGCAGCAGCGAGTAGCTGCCGCCGCGCGTGACCTGCGCGGCGAGCCGGACGTTCTCGAGCACGCTCAGCCGCGGGAACAGGCTCGAGGTCTGGAAGGTACGCCCCAGCCCCGCCCGCGCCCGCTGGGGCACGGACAGGCGGGTGATGTCCTCACCGTCCATGAGGACGCGGCCCGCGGTGGGGCGCGCGATCCCGGAGAGGACGTTGAACAGTGTCGTCTTCCCGGCACCGTTGGGGCCGATGACCCCGACGAGGCTGCCGGCGGGGACGTCGAGGTCGACGTCCTCCAGGATGGTCGCACCGCCGATCTGCAGGCCGAGGCCTTCGACACGGAGCGCGGACGGGACAGGGGCGTTCATGATGCTCCTCGGAGGGCTTCAGGTCACGGGGCTTCGGCGGGCGCGACCGACTCCGCGTCGACCGTGCCCACGAGCTCGGGGACGAGTTCGCCGTCCTTCGTGACGAGCTTCACCTGGTACATCTCCTGGATGAGCGCGTGGTCGCTCGCCCGGACCGTGGTCTCGCCCTTCGGGCCGTCGAAGGTCCAGCCCTCGAGCGCCGCGATCATCGCGTCGACGTCGCCCTGTCCCTCGGCCACGGCCTGCACGAGCATGAGCGCGGCGACGAAGCCGTCCGGGGTGAAGAGGTCGGGTGTGCCGCCCTCGGCCTCGACCGCCTCGATCATCGCGTCGTTGACCGCGTTGTCGGGGCCGCCGGCGAAGTAGTGGTTCAGGAAGCTGATCTGCTCGGATGCCGCGCCGTAGGCGCCGAACGTCGCCGCGTCGCCGAGACCGGTGACGACGGGGATGTCGTCGAGCACGCCCTGCTGGCTCATCGCCTGCCACATGGCACCGGAGGTCGCACCCGCCCAGGCGACGAACACGAGGTCGGGGGCACCCGAGAGCACCTGCTGCGCGAACGGGGTGAACTCGGTGACGTCCTCGGCCACGAGCACGCTGTCCACCTCGGCACCCATGCCGCCGAGGATCGCGGTGACCGCGGCCTCGTTGCCCTGGCCGAAGGCGTTGTTCTGCGCGAAGACGGTGACCTTCTTGCCCTCGATGTCGTCGAGGAAGCCGCCGGCGGTCGCGACGTCCTGCGCCGACTGACGACCGGTGCGGAACGTGTACTCGTTGATGCCGGTGACGGCGTCGGCCGCGGCAGGTCCCGAGAGGAAGAGCACCTGGTTCTGCGCGGCCTGCTCGGCGAGCGCCAGGGCGACGCCCGACGACGCGCTCCCGGCGAGGATGTTGACGCCCTCGCCGATGAGCTCCTTGGCGATCGTGACCGCAGTGTCGGGGTCGCCGGCGTCGTCGCGGTAGACGACGTCGAGCGCGATGCCGTCGACCTCGTTCGTGCCGTCCGTGGCGTAGTCGAGGCCCGCGCGGAAGCCTTCGAGGTACTGCTCGCCGTAGCCGGCCAGCGGGCCGGTCTCGCTCGTGATCACGCCGACGGAGATCGACGCGGGCCCCTCTTCGCCGGCCTCGCCGCCGGGCGGGGCCGTGGTCGGCGCGCACGCGGCCAGTGCGAGGGCGGCCGTGGCGACCAACGACCCCAGGAACAGCTTCTTCGGAACGCGCATGGCACTTCCCTTTCACCTTTGAAAGCAAGACATGAGACCCGATTCAGGTCTCCTCAATCATGGGGTGTCCGAGTCGACATGTCAATGCGCCCGCCCTTCGCGGGCACGACGAAGGCCGGCTTGCGCGCAGATGCGCGCGTCGAGGAAAGGACCGGCTCAGCCGGCGAGGACGTGCCGGAGCTGCTCGACGGCCCAGTCGAGCTCGGTGGCGCGAATGACCAGCGGCGGGGCGATGCGGATCGTCTGCCCGTGCGTGTCCTTGACGAGCACTCCGCGACCGAGGAGCCTCTCGGCGACCTCGCGACCGGTGCCCCGCGCCGGGTCGATGTCGACGCCGGCCCAGAGTCCTGCCACACGAATGCCGGTGACACCGGACCCGACGAGCTCGCCGAGCTTCGCCTCGAGGTGTTCGCCGAGCGCGGCCGCGCGGGTCTGGATCTCGCCCGTGGCGAGCATCTCGACGACGCGCGTGCCGACCGCAGCGGCGAGGGGGTTTCCCCCGAAGGTCGAGCCGTGCTCGCCGGGGCGGATGACCCCGAGCACGTCACGGTCGGCGACCACCGCGGAGACGGGGAGGATGCCGCCGCCGAGCGCCTTGCCGAGCAGATACACGTCGGGCACGACGTCCTCGCGCTGGCACGCGAAGGTCGTGCCGACCCGTCCGAGCCCGGACTGGATCTCGTCGGCGATCATCAGCACACCGCGGCGCGCGGTGATCTCGCGGACCGCCCGGAGGTACCCCTCAGGCGGGATGATGACCCCGGCCTCGCCCTGGATGGGCTCGAGCAGGACCGCGGCGGTGGTCTCGTCGATCGCGGCCTCGAGGGCGGCGGCGTCGCCGAACGGCACGGTGACGAAGCCGGGCGCGTAGGGCCCGAAGTCGTCGCGAGCCTGCGGGTCGTCACTGAAGCCGACGATGGTGGTCGTGCGCCCGTGGAAGTTGTCGCTCGCCACGATGACGGTCGCCCGGTCCGCGGGGATGCCCTTCACGCGGTAGCCCCACGCGCGCGCGACCTTGATCCCGGTCTCCACGGCTTCGGCGCCGGTGTTCATCGGCAGCACCATGTCCTTGCCGCAGAGGTCGGCGAGCGCGGTGGCGAAGGTGCCGAGCCGGTCGTTGTGGAACGCGCGACTGGTGAGGGTCACGCGGGCGAGCTGCTCCTGGGCGGCGGCGACGATCGCCGGGTGGCAGTGCCCGAAGTTGACCGCGGAGTACGCGGCGAGGAGGTCCAGGTAGCGCTTGCCCTCGATGTCGGTGACCCATGCCCCCTCACCGCGGGCCACCACGACGGGGAGCGGGTGGTAGTTGTGGGCGACGTGCGCATCCTCGGCCGCGATGAGGGCGGCGGACGACGCCTCGCCGGCGGAGGGGAGGCTCACGATCCCGCTCCGCGGAGCTCGAGCGTGCAGCACTTGATGCCGCCGCCGCCGAGGAGCAGCTCGGAGAGGTCGACCATGATCGGCGTGTAGCCGCGCTCGCGCAGCTGCGCCTCGAAGCCGGTCGCCCGCGGCGAGATGATGACGTTTCGCCCATCGCTGGCCGAGTTCAACCCGAACACCGCGCCGTCGGCATCCGCCACCTGGATCGCGTCGGGATAGCGCTCGGCGAGCACGCGGCGGCTCTCGGCGTCGAACGCGCCGGGGAGATAGGCGATGTTCGCCCGCTCCACGCCGCCCGGTCCCTCGACCGGGTCGAGCACCGAGATGGCGGTGTCGAGGTGGTAGAACCGCGGATCGGTGAGGGTGAGGCTCACGACCTCCTTGCCGAACACGTCGCGGAGCTCACGGTGGCTGTCGCCGGTGGAGCGGAAGCCGGTGCCGGCGAGGATCGTGTCACCGACGAGGAGGAAGTCGCCCTCGCCCTCGTTGACCTCGACGGGGTCGACGACGTCGAAACCCTGGGCGCCGAACCACTCCATGAACGCCGGCCCCTCGGGCGCGCGCTCTGGGAAGCGGAAGCGGGCTCCGTACGCGACGCCGTCGATCACGAAACCGCCGTTGGCGGTGTAGACCATGTCCGGGAGACCCGGGATCGGATCGATCAGCTCGACCTCGTGGCCGAGGGAGAGGTAGGTGTCGTAGAGCGTCTGCCACTGGGCGACGGCCTTGGCGGTGTCGGTCGGCTTCGCCGGCTCCATCCAGGGGTTGATCGAGTAGGTGACGGTGAAGTGCTCGGGCCGGCACATGAGGTACCGGCGGTGCTGCTGCACGCGCTCCGTGCGTCCGGATGCCGCAGCGGTGGCGGCGGGGGTGGTCGGCGTCTGGTGTCCAGTGGTCATTTCGCTCCTCGGCGGAGGGGATGGCGGACGCTGTCCTCGAGGCCCGGCGGAGTCGAAGAGACCGGCGACCCGGGCACGCCGGGCACCATTCTCGCACGCACGCCCCCGCGGATCCTGACGGCACCGCCGGGTGGCGCCGCGTCTCAGGCGACGACGACGACCTTCCCGACGGTGTGCCCCTCCTCGACGTGGGCGAGGGCAGCGGCGGCGTCCGTCAGCGGAACGCGGCGCTGGATGACGGGGGTGAGGATGCCGCGGGCGAGGAGATCGACGAGCTCGGCGGTGACGGCGCTCTTCGTCGTCGCGGTGACCGGGCGGAAGCGGCGTCCGCGACGGCGCGCGAACACCGAGCGCACGAGGCGCGGGATCGGGCCGAGGATCGCGCCGCCCTCGCCGCCGACGAGCGCGACGACGCCGCCCGCGCGCAGACGCTCGCGCAGCATCGGGAGCGGCGTGAGACCGGCGATGTCGACCACGAGGTCGAAGTGGTCGCGCGGGAGGTCGCTCACCGGCACCGTGCGGTAGTCGACCGTGTGCGCCGCACCGAGCCCGGCGAGGGTGGCTTCCGCGCGCGCCCCGCAGGTCGCCCAGACCTTCGCGCCACGGGCGGCCGCCAGCTGCACCGTGAGGGTCCCGACTCCGCCGCCCGCTCCGACGACGAGGACCCGGCTCCCCGCGAGGTCTCGGCCGGCGAGCGCGACGACGGCGGTGTTCCCGGCGACCGGCAGGCACGCGGCATCCGCGGGATCCACGCCGTCCGGCAGGACGGTGAGCGCGGATGCCGCGACCACGACGTGCTCGGCGAGCGTCTCGGTGCCCGCTCCGACGACGCGGTCGCCCACGGCGAGCGCGTCGACCCCCGTGCCGACGGCCACGACGACGCCGGCGAGATCCATCCCCCGCCCGCGGATGCGGGGCCGGCGGATACCGAAGAAGAGTCGCACCATCCGGGGCGAGCCCTGCATGAGGTGGATGTCGCCGGAATTGATCGACACGGCCTCGGTCCGCACGAGCACCTCCCCCGGGCCGGGGGCGGGCATCGGGACGGCGCGGGAGGTCACGGTGGCGGCGGTGCCGTAGCGGTCCTGCCGCCAGACGGTCATCGTCGCGGGCAGAGTGGGTTCGGTCATGCGTCAGTCCTCCGGGTAGTGGAAGAGCTCGTCGAGCGTCGCCCCGAAGACCCGGGCGAGCTGGAAGGCGAGTTCCAGGGTGGGTGAGTACTTGCCCTGCTCGATCGCGATCAGGGTCTGGCGGGTCACACCGACGCGTCGGGCGACGTCGGCCTGGGTGAGCTGCTGCGCCTCACGGACGGCGCGCAACGAGTTGGTCACGCGAGTGGGCTTGACCATCAGACGAGTCCGCGGCGGTAGAGGATGACGCTCGCGACGCCACCGACGATGGACGACAGCGCGAAGCCGTAGAACATCGTCTGGGCGATCCAGAACCAGTCGACCCGGAACGCGCACAGAACGATCACGACGAGCCCGGCGAGGACGAGGAAGGCCTGGCCGACGCGGGAGCCCAGGTGCGCGATGTCGCGGTCGCGCTGATCGCTGACCACGGCGCCGTCGCGTCGCCGGATGAGGAGACCCCAGGCGGTGCTCACGACGATGGCGGCGACGATGCCGAGGCCGATCGTCCAGAGCATCAGCGGCACCCAGTCGACCTGCGACACGGGTCCGCCGGCGGCGGCCGCGAACAGCAGCGCCGTGTAGATCCCCACCGCGATGATCGACAGCACCAGGCCCGACCACGCGTTGCGTTCTTCGTACCCCACGACGACCTCCGATGTAAAGAAAACCTGACACCGTCACGGTAGACCCGCCACCGTTGCCACGTCAAGAATTTTTTACATGCGGATGACGCGCCACGGCGCTCAGATCACGTCGGCACTCCAGGGGTCGGGCGTGCCGAAGCGATGCGCGGTGATCGTGACCGACTGCTCGCGGAGGAACGGCAGGAGCTCGAGCCGCCCCGCCGTGGTGACCTCGTCAGCGTAGACGGCGATGTCGGGATCCCCACCGGTTGCCGCCGCGAGCGCGCGACGCGCCGCGTCCACCGCGTCGGCCGAGCCGATCAGCCGCACGCGCTCGGGACGCGGTCCGGCGAGCGCGTCCGCGATGGCGGCCTCGGCATCCGTCGCCTCCCCCTCGCCGTGCGCGACCTGCTCCGTGGCGCGACCAGCGGTGCGCTGGACCCACTCATCCTCGGTCTCGACGAAGACGGTGATGCCGAGGTCGCCGAGCGCCCGGCGGACCGCGGCGGGGAGCCCGACCGGGGCGCTGACCGTGAACGCGGAGCCGCAGCGGATGCCGGCCACCACCACCCGCAGCAGGGCGTGCCACGAGGCATCACCGGCGGCACGGATGCCGATGCGGGCGACCGGTCGGTAGCGGAAGAGGTTCCGCTCGACGCCGAGTCCCGAGACGTCCTTGACCCGACCGAACTCGCGGTCCCACCAGATCGCGTCGGAGAGGGCCGCGCGACGCAGCCACTCGAACGAGGGGTAGTCCAGCGACGGCTGGGCCGCCTCGATGAGCGTCGTGATGCGCGAGTCGAGCCCGCGCAGGTGCAGGGTCGTCGACGCCGGCCCGCCGGACGTCGCGCGCCACGACCCGAGCCCCACGAGGTAGTTCGGGCCGCCGGCCTTCGCTCCCGCGCCGACGGACGAGCGCTTCCACCCGCCGAACGGCTGGCGCTGGACGATCGCACCGGTGATCCCGCGGTTGACGTACAGGTTTCCGGCCTCGACGCTCTCGAGCCAGCGGCGGAGGTCGCGGGCATCCTGTGTGTACAGACCCGCGGTGAGCCCGTACTCCACGGCGTTCTGCAGCTCGATCGCCTTGTCCAGGTTCGAGGCGTGCATGAGCCCGAGGATCGGGCCGAAGAACTCCTCGAGGTGGAAGCGCGATCCCGGGCGGACGTTCGTGCGGATGCCGGGTGTCCACAGCCGCCCCGCATAGCCCCCGTCGAGATCGACGGGCGGGCGGAGGGTCGGTCGGACGAGCCACTTCT
Source organism: Microbacterium aurantiacum (assembly GCF_021654035.1). Classification (GTDB taxonomy): domain Bacteria; phylum Actinomycetota; class Actinomycetes; order Actinomycetales; family Microbacteriaceae; genus Microbacterium; species Microbacterium aurantiacum. The sequence continues at coordinate 407,216 of NZ_JAJPDW010000001.1, read as the reverse complement.
CGCCCTCGTCGAGGGTCCGCAGCGCCCAGTCGAGCTTGCCGTGCGGGGGCTCGATGACGGGGCCCATCTCGCTCCGGGGATCGGTCGGCGGTCCGACGCGGAGGGAGCGCGTGGCGTCCTCGAGCTGACGGAGGAAGCGTCGCGAGCGCGCGACGGGACCGACGAGGATCGCCAGCGACGCCGCGGAGCACTTCTGCCCCGCGTGCCCGAACGCGCTCTTGACCAGGTCGCCGACGGCGAGGTCGAGGTCGGCGGAGGGCATGACGATCATCGCGTTCTTGCCGCTCGTCTCGGCCAGGAGCGGGAGGTCCTCGCGCCACGAGCGGAAGAGCGCCGCGGTCTCGAACGATCCGGTCAGGATCACCCGGTCGACATCGGGATGGGCGATGAGAGTCTGCCCGAGCTCTTTCTCATCCAGGTCCACCAGGGCGAGCACGGCCCGCGGGATGCCGGCCGCCCAGAGCGCCTCGGCGATCACCGCGGCGCAGCGCCGCGCCTGGGGTGCGGGCTTGAAGACGACCCCCGACCCGGCCGCGAGCGCGGCGAGCACACCGCCGGCCGGGATGGCGAGGGGGAAGTTCCACGGCGGCGCGACGACAGTGAGCCGGGACGGGACGAACACCGCTCCGCTCACCCGGTCGAGCTCGCGCGCGGTCGAGGCGTAGTACGCGGCGAAGTCGACCGCTTCGCTGACCTCGACATCCGCTTCGGCGAACACCTTCCCCGTCTCGCTCGCGGCGACCTCGATCAACAGGCCCCGGCGCGCCTCGAGCTCGCGCGCCGCGCGGGCGAGGACCTCCGCGCGCTCGGTCGCGGGGAGCGCACCCCACGACGCGCCGGCCTCGCGCACGCGCGCGATCGTCGCCTCGAGGTCCGCGGCGTCATCGACGCGTGCGGCGGCGACGGTGTCATCCCCCGCCCGGGAGGTCGAGACGCGGGCGAGGACCGCCTCGGCCCACTCGCGGTTCGCCGGGAGCGCCGGGTCGGTGTCGGGAGTGTTGCGGAAGCCCGGGGCGCCGGCGGTCGAGCCGCCGGATTCGCGCTCGGAGAACACCGCGGTCTCCACGAACGCCTCGCCGCCGAACATCAGCTCGGCGCCGACCGGCACCACCGGCGCCGTCTCCCCGGGGTCCGCCGCAGCGCCGCGCGAGATCCCGAGCACGACCTGCGTCAAACCCGCGGGATCCAGCGGCGTGTCGATGTCGGAAGAGGCCGGGAACACGGCATCCGTCCCGCGTTCTTCACCGGCCTCGGCCCCGCGGTCCTGCCGGCGGGTGGGACCGACCGGGAGCGTCTCGTCGTCGGCCCGCACCAGGGAGGCCTCGAACCGCTCGCGCTCGCGCGTGAAGAGGGCGGGGTCGTCGGCGAGGTCGAAGGCGGCGGAGAGAAAGTTCTCGCTCGAGGCGTTCTCCTCCAGGCGCCGCACGAGGTAGCTGATGGCGACGTCGAACTCGTCGGGGCGGACGACGGGGACGTACAGCAGCACCGGACCGACCTCGCGGCGCACGGCCTCGATCTGCCCCTGCGCCATCCCCAGGAGCATCTCGAACTCGATGTCGTCGCGGACCCCGCGCTCGCCCGCGAGCAGCCAGGCGTAGGCGATGTCGAAGAGGTTGTGTCCGGCGACCCCGACTCGCACCGCCGCGGTCCGCGCCGGGTCGAGGAGGTAGCGCAGGCACCGCAGGTAGTTCGCGTCGGTGTCGAGCTTGGACGCGTGGGGTGCGGGGGTCCAGCCGTGGAGGACCGCATCCACCCGCTCCATGGCGAGGTTCGCACCCTTGACCAGCCGCACCTTGATGCGGGCCCCGCCCGCCGCAACGCGCGTCTTCGCCCACGCCGACAGCTCCGCCACCGCGCCGAGCGCGTCCGGCAGATACGCCTGCAGCACGATCCCGGCCTCGAGGTCGACCAGCCGCGGATCCTCGAGCAACCGGGTGAACACCGCGATCGTGAGGTCGAGGTCGCGGTACTCCTCCATATCGAGGTTGATGAAGGTGCCGTCCTCCGCCGCGCTCAGATAGAGGGGAAGGAGGCGCTCGACGACCGTGTCGACCGTCTCGGCGAACGCCCACATCGAGATGTGGCTGACGATGGCCGACACCTTCACCGAGACGTAGTCGACGTCGTCGCGTCGGATCAGGTCGTGGATCCCGTCGAGCCGGCGTCGCGCCTCGGCTTCACCGAGCACCGCCTCCCCGAGGAGGTTCAGGTTCAGGCGTGCGCCGGAGGCGCGCAGCTCCGCGATCGCGGGCCCGAGCTTCTCGGGACGTGCGTCGATGACGAGATGCCCGACCATCTCGCGCAGCACCCGCCGCGCGATCGGCACCACCGGAGCCGGGAGCAGGGGGGCGACCACGCCGCCGGCGCGCACCGCCTGCCGGAGGTACCACGGCAGGAAATCCGGCACGAGCGGAGCCACCTGATGGAGGCGCGATGCCGCGGCCCCGAGGCTCTCGGGGCGCATCACACCGTCGACGAAGCCCATCGTGAAGGGCAGACCTCGCGGGTCCTTCAGCACGCCGGCGAGCCGTGCGGCAGCGGGGTCCACGACCGCCTCCGCGGCCTCGCGCACCCATCTCTCCGCCAGAGCGACGACCTCGTTCGTGGACACGGCGTCGGACGACACAGGCGCTCTCCTTCCGCGGAGGATTCGGGGACAGACCCCACCTCATCACACCTCCCCGCCGATTCGCGGAAAACGCGCTTACCATGGAAGAGCCTTGCGGGTGACGCCGTTGAGCTCGACCCCCTTAAGGAGGTGCGGTGACGGATTCGCCCGCCCTGTCATTCCCCGACCTGCCCGCGTTCGACGAGGCCGAAGTCCGTCGCCTGCGCGAATGCAGCACCGAGGAGCTTCGCGAGATCGGACGCATCCAGTCGTTCGGCTCGCTGATCGGCATCGACGAGCAGACCGGAACGATCGTCGTCGCAAGCGATGACCGCGCCCACTGGCTCGGTCGCCACATCCAGGACGCCGACGATGAGCGGCTGGCGTGGGCGGTCACCAACGGCGCCGCCATCGACCCCGTCCGCGTCTCCGTCGACGGGCGGGCGTTCGACGCCATCGTCCACCGCGGAAGCACCCCCCTCCTGGTCGAGCTCGAGGCCGTCCCCGACTTCGAGTACGCCCGACTCCCCGTCGTCAGCGCCATTCAGCGCTTGGCCACGATCAAGGACGCCGATGAGCTCCGTCAGCGCGCGGTCGAGGAGCTCAAGACCATCACCGGCTTCGACCGGGTCATGTGCTACCAGTTCCACGCGGACGGGCACGGTCAGGTCGCCGCGGAGGCGCGCGAGCCCGACATGGAACCGTACTTCGGGCTCCACTTCCCCTCCTCCGACATCCCGCCGCAGGCGCGCGCGCTGTACTTCGAGAAGCGCTCGCGGGTCATCGCCGACACCCTCGATCCGGGCCAGGGCCTGCAGAGCCTTCCCGGCGTCACCGACGAACTCAACCTCGGGCCGGCCGAACTGCGCGCGGTGTCGCCCCACCACCTGCAGTTCATGAGGAACATGGGTCAGGCCGCGACGGTGTCGTTCGCCCTCATCGCCGACGACACGCTGGTCGGACTCATCACCTGCGCGCACCGCACCCCGCGCCGCCTCCCGGTGCTGCTGCGCCGGTCGATCGAGGTGCTCGCCAGCCAGGTCGCCCTGCAGCTGAGCGCGGCCGAGCAGATGACGGACCTGCGCAGGCAGCTCGCGGTACGCGAGCAGCGCGCCGCCCTGACCGCTCCGCTCTACGGCGCGTTCGAGATCCCCGAAGTGCTTTTCGAGCGCTCCCGCACCGTCCTCGACCTCATTCCCGCCGACGGGGTCGTGCTCATGCTCAACGACCGGGTGCACACCCTCGGAATGGTGCCGACGCCCGAACGCCTGCTGCCGGTCATCGAGGCGGTCGGCGACGGCTTCGTCACCGAGGCGCTCTCCCTGACGCACCCCGACCTCGCGCCGCAGATTCCCGAAGTCGCCGGACTCATCGTGGTGGCGATCGGCGACGCCGGCCACCTGGCGTTCGTGCGCGGCGAGGTGTCGCGCACCGTCGACTGGCTGGGCGACCAGTCGGCATCGAACCGCGACACCCCGCTGTCGCCGCGCCGCTCCTTCTCCTCGTGGCGGGAGAGCGTCACCGGTCGCTGCGCCCCGTGGGGCCCGCACGTCTCGGACGCCTTCGCCCTCGCCGCCGACATCCACACCGCTATCGGCGCGCGCAGTCAGGCCGAGCTGGCTGAGCTCGCGCTCCGCGACTCGCTGACCGGGCTCCACAACCGCCGGTTCCTCGCATCGCGCCTCGACGATCTCCTCCAGTCCGCGAGCAAGCCGGTGTCCGTGATCTTCCTCGATCTCGACAACTTCAAGCAGATCAACGACACCCACGGGCACGAGGTCGGCGACGTCGTGCTCGCCACGGTCGGCAAGCGGCTCGCGGGACTCGCCCGTTCCAGCGACATCATCGCGCGACTCGGCGGCGACGAGTTCGTCATGGTGTGCGTCGACGTGGAGGAGGCCACGCCCATCGCGTCGCGCCTCATCCGCGCGATCTCGCGCCCGATCTCCGTCGGCGATCTGCGCGTGACGGTGTCGGCGTCCGCGGGGACCGCGCCGGCGGAGTCCGGCGTCACCGCGGCCGACGTGCTGTCGTCGGCGGATGCCGCGATGTACCGCGCGAAGCGGGACGGACGCGGCCGCACCTCGCGCTGAGAGTCGGGCCCGCGGGCGTCGGGCTGTCAGGCGGTGGGGAGCGACGGCTCGGGCACGATCTTCAGCCCACCCGGGGAGTTCGCCGTCTCGACGAGCTCCTGCAGCCACAGGCGGTTGATCTCGGGCATCGGGCCCTCGTACTCGAAGCGCACGTCCGCGGCCGGCGAGATCCACATGGCCTGGCGGCGCCCGGTGACGTCGTCGACGACGGCGAAGGCCACGCTCTCCTGTCGGCGGAGCTTCGCGAGGATCACCAGTTCCAGGTGTGCCAGCGTGCGGTCGTCGATCGGGAACTCCGTCGAGGGAGAACCGTAGTGCAGAATACCCATCGCGTCGATACTACGGCGATACCGGGACGGCACGCACGACGCTGGGTAGGCTGGAACGATGGCGATTGTGAACCGACTGACCGTCGACGGCCGCGACTACTTCCTCCCCGAGCCGGTGACCCGGCTGAAGGAGGAGATCCTCAAGGCGATCCAGGCCGGCGGCGGATACGTCAACATCCCGCCGCTGCGCGGAGGCCCCGGCATCGACATCCTGTTCTCCCCGGGCATGCCCGTCACGTGGAGCCAGATCGACGTCGGCGACAGCGTTGGTGGCGACGAAGACGACCTCGAGCCCTATCCCGCGCTGTAGTCGCGGGGCGGGAGGCCCGCGAGCAGCCGGTCGACGCCCGCGGCCGGCATGGGCCGGGCGAGCAGGAATCCCTGGCCGCGGTCGCAGCCGCAGTGCCGGGCCTTGTCGAGGTGAGCGGGCGTCTCGATGCCTTCGGCGACCACGCGCATGCCGCGCCGGTGGGCCACCTCTACCACGGCGGAGATGATCTCGTCGGACTCGGCGTCCTCACGGATGATCAGAGACCGATCGATCTTGACCTCATCGACGTCGAGTCGCTCCAGCATCTCCAGCGTGGTGTCTCCGGCGCCGAAGTCGTCGACGGAGATCGCGATCCCCGCTTCCCTCAGCCGCGCAAGCCCATCGGCCATCTCGGTGATGAACTGCGGCGCGGGCGACTCGATGACCTCGATCGTCAGCAGATGCGGGGGGATCCGTAGCGCGCGCAACTGTGCGAGGACGATGTCGACGTAGTCGGGTGCGTCTGCGCGCTCGAGAAAATGGATCGCCGCCGCGTTGATGGACAGACCCACCTCGTGTCCGGCGGTCCGCCACGCGCCGACCTGCCACCCCGCAGTGGTCACCACGTGCGTATCGACCTCATCCAGGAAGCCGCGATCGTGGGCGATCTGGATGAACCGCGAGGGCGGGACGTCGCCCACGGCCCGATGCCGCCAGCGCGAAAGGGCCTCGACCCCGACGGGAAGCGCGATCGGCGACCACGTCGCCAGGTCGAAGATCGGCTGGTAGAACACCTCCACCCGCTTCTCCGCGAGCGCCGAGCGCAGATCGCGGGCGAGCAGAGGCGTATTCGGCATGGGTCCAGAGTGGCAAGGGGCCAGGATCCGAGCAACACCAGACAAACGCGACTCGAGCGAGTATCATGCTCGCTCGTGTCGCGTCCTGACGCGCATCGGCAGGATAATCTGGGTGGATGGGCACGTTCACGTATGACTCGAAAGTCACTGTCTCCTTCGACGATCGAGTCCTCGCCCATCTGCAGGCTGTGATCTGGAGCAAGCTCCGGCGCAGCGAGACCTTTTCCTTCACCTGGACCGACCCCATGCGCAGTGGCATGGGTCGCACGTCCGTCTGGCTGAGCCCGCACGTGTCGATCGTCTTCGAGTACTTCGGCAGCCGGTCCCCGAAGCTGAACCCCGCATGGCTGGACGCCCTGTCGAAGGCCGCCAACTCCCCCGCGGGACTCACGGTCGTTCCGGAACCGGACGAAGCCGCGATGGCCGCTGCCGCGGCGGCACGCGCCGGATAGCCGCACGCCTCCATCGGATCGATCTTCGTCTCGAATGTCGGAGACTGTCACCGATCTTCGAGTATGAATACGAGCCGGAAGACACCGACGGATGCGTCCGCGTGACGTCGCGTCAGGACCAGACGCTCGGCGCCTCCGCACGAGTGGAGGGCAGCGCGGACGCGCGCGCCCACTCGTGCACCCACGGCTCCACCTCGCCGAGATCATCCGGTCGGCCGGTCGCGGCGAAGAGCTCGTCGTGCGACAGCGTGCCGCCCGAGCGCTTCAGCATGCGTGCCCGCACCACCGCCCGGGCGTAGACCTCGCCCTCCACGACCGCACGATGCTCGACGTACAGCGCCCGATCATCGTGCCCGACCAGCCGCGTCTCGACGTCGAAGCGCTGCCCGAGGTCCAACGACTTCCGGAACGTGATCGTCTCGCTCGACACCACCGCGTACCAGCCGTTCCGACGCATCGTCTCGAGCAGCCCGGTGCGCGTCAGCAGATCCCAGCGCCCGAGGTCGAACAGCGACAGATACCGCCCGTTGTTCATGTGCCGCAGAACATCGACATCGGTGGGGAGCGTCCGCAGCCGGATGCGTCCGATCGCGCCGGTCGGCGCAGCGCCGTCGCGACGCAACGCGCGTCGCGCACGCCAAATGACCAGAAGAGTCCGCCAGATCACATTCACGAGCAGTGATCGTAGTGATCGACGAGAGGATGCCGGATTCGTTTGTCGATCGACGACAACCGCCCCGATGCCTCGCGCGACGGCATCCGGTCGATTTCTCCCGCCGTCGCGGCGAGCGTAGAGTCGCCGCATGGAAGCAGAAACCCAGACCGACATCGTCGTCCGTCCGGTGCGCGACGTCGACGCCGAAGCTCTCGGTCGCGTCCACGCCACCTGCTGGCACGAAACCTACGACCACCTCATCAGCAAGGCCGCGCTGGAGAAGATCTCCCCGCGACGCATGGCTGAACTCTGGACCCACTGGGCCGTGCAGGGACCCGACTTCCGGATGTTCGCCGCCCTCGTCGACGGCGAGATCGTCGGCTTCGCCGGATCCGGCCCCGCGCGCGACAAGGACGCCCCGCGCAACCGCGAGCTGTACTTCATCTACCTCCTCGACGCGCACCACGGCACCGGCATCGGCCAGAAGCTGTTCGACGCGGTCATCGGCGCCGACGAAGAGGCCTACCTCTGGGTCGCCGATGACAACCCGCGCGCGCACCGCTTCTATACGCGCAACGGCTTCAGCCTCGACGGCGCCAACCACACGGAGCCCTTCCTCGGTGAGACGCTCACCGAGGTCCGCTTCGTCCGCTGAGCCGCGCACCGACAACTGTGCTGCAGGTCTGGGCCCTCGACGGCATCCCTGAGATCGCCGCGGGCACCGACCTCGTCGAAACGATCGCCGCGCGCGTCGGCGACACCCTCGCCGACGGTGACATCCTCGTCGTCACGTCGAAGATCGTCTCCAAAGCCGAAGGACGCTTCCTCACCGCCGCCGATCGCGAAGAGGCCATCACCGCCGAGACGGTCCGCCTCGTCGCGCGTCGCACCGCGCCCGGTGGGCACGTCACCCGCATCGTCGAGAACCGCCTGGGGATCGTCTCGGCGGCCGCGGGCGTCGACGCGTCGAACACCCCCGAGGGCACCGTGCTCCTCCTTCCCGTAGATCCGGATGCCTCGGCCCGCGCCCTCGCCCGGGGGCTGCGCGAGCGGCTCGGGGTCGAGGTGGGCGTGGTGATCTCCGACACTCTGGGCCGCGCGTGGCGTGAAGGCCAGACCGATCACGCCATCGGCGCCGCCGGCATCCACGTCTTCGAGGACCTGCGCGGACAGACGGATGCCGAGGGCCGGCCTCTCGTGGTGACCATGCCCGCGGTGGCCGACGAGATCGCCGGCGCCGCCGACCTCGTCAAGGGCAAAGCGACCCGACGTCCCGTCGCGATCGTCCGCGGACGCGGCGACCTCGTCGGCTCCCTCGACCTCCCCGGCGCCCGCTCCATCGTGCGCCCCGCCGAGCGCGACATGTTCCGCCAGGGCGCGGATGAGGCCTACGCCGACGGGTTCGCCGCCGGCGTCGCCTCCGCCCAGACGTGACCGGCGCAATGTCACCCGCCGCGGTTCCGCAGCACGGGGCGAAGCCGCGACGCACACAGATCGTGCCGACCCCGCATGCGCGCCGCGGCCCGGCGATAGCCCGCTGATGCTGCGGGTCCTGCGCAACGGCACGTACGCGAAACTCTTCGCGGCGCAGGTGATCGCGCTGCTCGGCACGGGCCTGCTGACCGTCGCACTGGGATTGCTCGCCTTCGACATCGCCGGCGACGCCGCCGGATCAGTGCTCGGCACGGCACTGACGATCAAGATGATCGCCTATGTCGGGGTCGCCCCGCTGATCGCCGCGGTCGTGGATCGACTGCCGAAGAAGGCCGTGCTGATCGGCGCGGACCTGGTGCGTCTCGCGATCGCGTTGCTGTTGCCGTTCGTGACCGAGGCCTGGCAGATCTACGCACTGGTCTTCGTCCTGCAGTCCGCCTCCGCGACCTTCACCCCCGCCTTCCAGTCCCTCATCCCCGCGATCCTTCCGGATCCGGACGAATACACACGGGCACTGTCGCTGTCGCGGCTCGCATACGATCTCGAAGCGTTGCTGAGCCCGGCAATCGCCGCGGTGCTCCTGACTCTGATCAGCTACCACAACCTGTTCGTCGGCACCGCGATCGGCTTCACCGGCTCCGCGCTCCTTGTGCTGGTCTCCCGCCTCCCCGCTCGCCCCGACGACGGACCGGCGATGAGGTTCTGGCAGCGTTTGCCCGCGGGCGCGAAGGTGTTCGTCCGCACTCCGACGCTCCGCTTCCTGATGCTCACCAACATCGTCGTCGCGGCCGGCACCGCGATCGTCCTGGTGAACTCGGTCGTCTACGCCCGCGGCGTGTTCCAGCGGGGAGACGCCGCCCTCGCGCTCGCGCTCGCCTGCTTCGGGATCGGCTCGCTCGTTGTCGCACTCGCCATCCCGTGGCTCGTCGGCCGGCTCGGTGTGATCCGTACGATGGTCACGGGCGCAAGCGTGATCGTCGCCGGTCTCGTCGCCGCTGTCGCGGTCACCGTGATAGCGGCGTTCACGGGCGCCGGCTGGATTCCCCTGTTGGTCACCTGGAGCGTTCTCGGGATGGGGACGTCGCTGGTGAACACGCCCTCGTCCCGGCTGCTCGCCGATGCCTCCACGCCGGCCGACCGGAACCTGGTGTACACCGCCCAGTTCGCCCTCTCACACGCCTGTTTCCTTATCACCTATCCGATCGCCGGATGGGTAGGGGCCCTGAACCTGACCGCCGCCGCAGTCGCGCTTGCCATCCTCGCGATCTGCGGTGGTGCCGGGGCGGTGATCTACGCGAGGGTTCGCCTCCGCGGGTCCATCGCGGAGGCTCCCTCGCGCAGACCGGTACGCCGGCATCCGCGCACGGACGCCGCCGACACCTGAGGCGCGACGGAGGTGTCACTCCGCTCGGAGCACGACCTGACCCGCGGTCAGCTGGACCGAGACCGTGCGCGCGGCATCCGTCGCCGTCGACAGGCGGTTGTCCACCGTCCCGGCCGACACGTCGGACGTCACGCGGTACGCCTCATCGGGCAGCGTGAGCTCGAGCGAACCGGCGCTGACGTCGATGTCGACCGCGCGCGGCGCAGCTCCGGTGAAGGTGCCCTCGAGAGCGCCCGCCGAGACGCTCAGGTCGGCATCGTCGACGTCGGCGAGGGTCAGCGTCGCGCGGCCGGCCGAGATCTCGGCCTCGACCTCGCGAGCGGACCCGTCAACACGCGCGTCCCCGGCCCCGAGGGAGATCTCCAGAGCGCCGAAATCGCCCTCGACATCCAGGTCGCCCGCCGCGAGGTCGAAGGCTCCGTCGACGCCGGCGAGCTCGCGGGGCAGGGTGAGCACCGCCGAGCTTTCCTCGAGGTTCCAGCCCCAGCCCCAGTTCCACGGGCCGCCGCGAGACGGAGAGGCGACCCGGAGCACGTCGCCGTCGCGTTCGAAGGTCCAGCGATCGGCATCCGGTCCGCCGTCCACGCGGAGCTCCGCTCGGGCGACATCGGTGAACTCGACGCGCATGTCGCCGGCGGCGAGGTCGAGATCGATCTGATCCACCCCCGCGACGGTCACGTCCTGCGTGGACGAGGATGTCGACGCCGACGCGACGGTCGACATCGCGGTGGTGGTGACGGCGCCGATGACGACGGCACCGCCCAGGGCGGCGGTGAGGATCGCGATCACACGCGAGGTCGAGGTGGTCATGAGGGGTCTCCTGTCTGGGTGGGCGCCCCGTGGGCGATGTGGGCGAGCGCGGCGAGGACCCGACGGTTGCCCGCCTCGTCCTGCTCGAGATCGAGCTTCTGGAACACCGCGGTGATGTGCTTCTCGACGCTGCCCTCGCTGACGTGCAGTGTCCGGGCGATCGCCTGGTTGGACCGACCCTCGGCGATGAGGGCGAGCACCGTGGATTCGCGATCGGTGAGGCGCTGCATCCGCTCGTCGCGGGTGCGGCGGCCGAGGAGCTGGGCGACGACTTCGGGGTCGAAGATCGTCGCACCCGAACCGATCGCCTCGACGGTCTCGAGGAACTCCGCCACGTCGGCGACGCGGTCCTTGAGGAGGTAGCCGAGGGCGCCGCCGCGGCCCGCGATGAGTTCGCTGGCGTAGCGCTCCTCGACGTACTGCGACAGGACGAGCACCGGGAGTTCGGGCCGATCGCGACGGAGCGCCAGCGCTGCGCGGATCCCCTCGTCGGTCCCCGTCGGCGGGAGCCGCACGTCGAGGATGCACAGGGCGGGCTCCGATGCGGCGACCGTCACCTCCAGATCGGTGGCGTCGGGGAGCGCGGCGACGATGTCGTGTCCGGCATCCGCGAGCAGGCGCGAGAGTCCCTCGCGGAGGAGGACGGAGTCCTCGCAGATCAGGATGCGCACGGGATGCTCACCTCCAGGGCGGTCGGACCGCCGACGGGACTGTCGAGGCGGAACTCTCCGCCGGCGCCGAGAACGCGGTTGGCGATGCCGTCGAGGCCCCCACCCGGGACGATGCGGGCGCCGCCGATGCCGTTGTCCTCGACGCGGGCCCACAGGATGCCGCCCTCGCGCTGGCGCACCACCACGCGACACTCGGACGCCCGCGAGTGCTTCGCGGCATTGGTCAGTGCCTCCGCGATCACGAAGTAGGCCGCGGTCTCCGCCGTCTTGCTGCACCGCTCATCGATGCGCACGTCGAGCGCGACGGGCACGTGCGAACGGGCGGCGAGCGCCGAGAGTGCGGCATCCAGTCCGCGATCGTCCAGCACGGAGGTGTGGATGCCGCGGGCGAGCTGACGGAGCTCGGTGATGGCCGCCTTCGTCGAGGTGTGCGCCTCGGCGAGGAGGGTCTTGGCGGCATCCGGATCGGAGTCGATCTTCTGCTGCGCGAGCCCGAGCGTCATCCCCACCGACACCAGGCGCGGCTGCACCCCGTCGTGGAGGTCGCGCTCGATGCGGGTGCGCTCGAGGTCGGCGGCACGCACCGCGCCGGCGCGTTGGGCGGAGGAGGTGCGCGCCTGCTCGGCGAGCGCTCCTTCGCGGGAGGGGACGAGGATCGCCCGGGCGATGACGCCGTGGAGGAGGGCGACCCCCACGATCGCGGCGGCGGAGAGCAGGACGGCGAGGAGGCCCAGCGGGACGCCCAGCGAGACGGGGATGTCGAAGGGGGTGCGCTCCAGACGGACCGCGTCGGTACCGTCGGCGTAGAGCGGGGAGAAGGCGACGGCGATGCCGGAGACGAGGATGGAGGCGGCGGCGAGGACGATGAACCCGAGGACGGTCGCCACCGCGGCGCTGGCGACCCCGCGCCACATGAGGGGGTCGGTGAACTGCGCCCAGATCGTCCGCACGAATCCGCCGAACCCGGGGCGTCCGCTCGTGCGCGGTCGGACGGCGGGGAGCGACAGGTCGTACAGCCCGTCGACGCGCGCGTACTCGAGGAACGCCAGCGCGAAGAGTCCGTAGACGAAGCCGAGGAGGAGGAGCAGGCCGATCCCGATCACGGGGACGAGCCCGATCCCGACGCCCAGGAGCACGCCGAGGATCGTGAAGACCACCGGTCCCACGACGGCGAGGGCGGACAGCTGGAGGGCCGCGCCGGCCACGCGCAGCGGACGCACGGCGCGTGGAGGTCGAGCGGGCGGGGAAGCGGCGATGTCGGTCATACCTTCACGGTAGAGCGGCGCGCGCCGGCGCGCCCCCGAGGCATCCGGAGACTCCGATTCGGGTTATCCCCCGCACCGGAGCGCGCCGGGCCCGGTCAACGCGACGAGACCGTGCCGAACAGCCGGGCGATCGGGGCGAGCACCATCGGGCGGGCGGCGACCCAGGCGGCGGCGATCACCGCCATCGACAGCGTGAACAGCCAGAACCCGGTCCAGTTCGTCGCGTACGCGTCGGGATCGACCGACCCCTGCGCGGCGTACATGTGGTTCAGGTTCCGCAGCGCCCCCGTGGCGAAGACGAGCGCGACGTGGATGACGATGAACACGACGAAGTACAGCATCACCGGGAAGTGGAGCTTGCGCGCCCACTCGACCGGGTACGCCTTGTTCAGACGCGGGGCGTTCTTCGGCCACCACATGCTCATCCGGATGCCGGTGATGATCGCGAGCGGCGCGGCGATGAACACCGTCGAGAAGTAGGCGAGCTGCTGCAGGCTGTTGTAGTTCACCCATCCGTTCTCGGTCGGCCAGTCGAGCGAGACGTACTGGAGCCCGGCCGAGAGGAGGTTGGGGAACACCTCCCAGCTCGTCGGCACGATCCGCATCCATTGGCCGGTCGCGAACAGCAGCACCACGAAGACGATCCCGTTGACCACCCACAGCACGTCGAGGCTCTGGTGGAACCAGATGTTCAGACTCGTCTTGCGCTTCTTCGCGCCGCGCGGCGACCAGAAGGCGTCGGGCCGCTTCTCGGTGCGCACGCGAAGGCCCGTGCGGATGATGAGCACCATCAGGAAGACGTTGAAGAAGTGCTGCCACGCCAGCCACGCGGGGATGCCGACCGGAGCACCCTCGGGAAGGTGGTACTCGCCGGGATAGCGGATGAGGAACTCCTGCACCGGCGCCGTGCTCACCAGCCACCGCACGGCGACGACGAGCATGCCCGCGGCGTAGATCAGGCCCGCGCCGCCGATGACAACCGCCGCGAGCCACTGCAGAGCGGTGAACGGGCCGAAGCGGCGGGGTTCGGGGCGAGGGGTGGGGCGCGCGGTGGCCGATGCTCCCGCCCAGACCGTCGGGGTGAAGGGCAGCGGAACCGACAGGTCGCGCGCCGGGGCGGCGCCGTCGAGTGGCGCGTGTGACCGCGTCGCGGCATCCGATGCGGCCTCACCCGCCACCTCGGGCGCGGCGGCCGTGGGCTCGGCGGTCTCAGGCCCGGCGGGTGCGGGCGCGGGGGTCTCGGGTGCGGCGGCGCGGGACGCGGACGCCGGGGGCCACGGCTCGCCACCCGGAACGCGCGGGAGCCCACGGCGGAGCCCGGTATCCGTCGTCGGGGCGATGGACTCCGCTTCGGGTGTCGCTTGTGGCCCCGTCACGGGCTCCGAGGGGGCAGCAACTGTCACCTGAGACGCAATAGCGGGCGCGGGCGCCTTCGCGGGCGTCGGAGCAGCGGATGCAGGGGGCCACGGCTCCCCATCCGGAACTCGTGGCAGACCCCGTCGCAGCGGGTGTTCGGGTGTCGCTCGTGGCCCTGTCACGGGCGCCGAGGGGGCCGTAACCGCCACCTCAGCGAGCACGGGTGCGACGTCGGCGTCGGCGGGCGGCGCGGGCGCTCCATCCGGTGCCGGCGCAGGCGGCGCGGCGGATGCCGGGGGCCACGGATCCCCGCCGACCACGCGCGGCAGTCCCCGCCGCAGGCGTCGGGTCGTCGTCATCCTCAGCCCTTCTTCGCCTGCAGCGCCGTGATCAGCCGCGGCACGACCTCGAAGAGGTCTCCGACGACGCCGAAGTCCGCGATCTCGAAGATCGGCGCATCCGCGTCCTTGTTGATCGCCACGATGGTCTTCGCCGTCTGCATGCCCGCCTTGTGCTGGATCGCTCCCGATATGCCGAGAGCGACATAGAGCTGCGGTGAGACCGAGACGCCCGTCTGCCCGACCTGGTAGGTGGCAGGCACGTACCCGGCGTCGACCGCGGCGCGCGACGCACCGACCGCCGCGCCGAGGCTGTCGGCGAGCTCTTCGACGAGCGCGAACTTCTCGGCCGATCCGAGGCCGCGCCCACCCGAGACCACGCGCGGCGCGCCGCGCAGCTCCGGGCGCGCGGACGTCGCGACGGCGGCGTCGACGGACTCCACGACCGCGGCCCGGCGACCCGAGGCGCGGACCTCCAGCGCGTGCACGGCCGGCTCCGCGACCGCTTCCGCCCGCGCATCGACGGCGCCGATCCGCACGGTGATGACGGGCGCACCCCACGTCACCGCGGCGTCGACGAGGTACTCGCCGCCGTACACCGAGTGGTGGGCGAGGATGCCCTCCTCGTCACGCGACACACCGACCGCGTCCACGCACAGGCCCAAGCCGGTCCGGGCGGCGAACCGCGCCGCGACCTCCCGCCCTTCGACCGAATGCGCCGCGAGGACCGCGGCGGGCCGCACGAGGTCGGATGCGGCGGCGAGCGCATCGGTCGCCGCCACCCCGAGCCCGTCGCGCGGGGCGGCGACGAGCACGATCCCGGCACCGAGGGCCGCGGCATCCGTCGCTCGCGCGGCATCACCGATGACGAGCGCGACGGGGGTCCCGATCGACGCCGCGGCGCCGATCAGCCCCGCGCCGGAGGATGCCGGCGCGCCGTCGGGCGCGGTGTCGAGGAGGACGAGGATCGCGTCGTCCGGAAAGGTCATGTCCGCCATGTCACACCAGCCGATTCTGTGCGAGGAAGTCTGCGAGCTGCTCCGCCGCCGTGCCGTCGTCGACGATCTTCACGCCGGCCTCGCGCGGAGGCTTTTCGGCGAGTCCGATGACGATGGACCGCGCGTGCTCGTGCGAGTGCGGGTCGACGCCGAGGTCGGCGCACGACAGGGTCTCGAACGGCTTCTTCTTCGCCGCCATGATCCCCTTGAAGTTCGGGAAGCGGGCGTCCGGCAGCGCCTCGGTGATCGAGATGACCGCCGGCAGCGGCGCCGTGACGCGCATCGTCGCGCCGTCGGACGAACGGATGCCGCGCACCGCGCCGCCTTC
Source organism: Microbacterium aurantiacum (assembly GCF_021654035.1). Classification (GTDB taxonomy): domain Bacteria; phylum Actinomycetota; class Actinomycetes; order Actinomycetales; family Microbacteriaceae; genus Microbacterium; species Microbacterium aurantiacum. The sequence continues at coordinate 391,388 of NZ_JAJPDW010000001.1, read as the reverse complement.
CCCGCTCTCCGTGATCTCGACCTCGGTCAGCGACGTCGCCGCGGGCACGTCCAGGAGCTCGGCGATCATCGCGGGGAGCACACCGCCGGCGCCGTCGGTGGAGAGGTTGCCGGCCACGACGAGGTCGAAACCCGTGCGCCGAAGGGCGGCGGCGAGGACCTCGGCGGTGAGGCCCAGATCGGCCCCGAGGAGGCCCTCGTCGACGATCTGCACCGCGGAGGCGGCGCCCATCGCGAGGCCCTTCCGCACGGTCGTCGTCGCGGAGTCCGGGGCCATCGACATCACGACGACCTCGGTGCCCTCGTGGGCGTCGGCGTACGACAGCGCGACCTCGAGGGCCCGCTCGCCGATCTCGTCGAGCACGGCGTCGCTCGATGCGCGGTCGGCGAGCCCCGTCCGGAGATCGAGGCGGCGCTGCCCCCAGGTATCCGGAACCTCTTTGACCAGGACGACGATCTTCATGATGCTCCGCTCCTTCGTGCCCTCGAGTCTAGGACGCCCCGGGGGCTAGCGTGGTGGGTGAGACGGGAGGTGCGCATGCCCAGGAACGGACCGCTTCCGGTCGATCCGATCGCGGAGGCCAAGCGGCAGTGGGTGGACCACGGCTGGACGGATGCCGCTGCCGGCATGTCCGCGGTGACCTCCGTCATCCGTGCGCAGCAGCTGATGTTCGCGCGCATCGACCAGACACTGAAGCCCTTCGGCCTCTCCTTCGCGCGGTACGAGATGCTGCGGCTGCTCGGCTTCACCCGCGAGGGACGGATGCCGATGTCGAGCGCCATCGCGCGCCTGCAGGTGCATCCGACGAGCGTCAGCAGCACGGTGGACCGGCTGGTGCGCGACGGCCTGCTGGTGCGGGAGCAGCACCCGACCGATCGCCGGGCCGCGATGCTCGTGCTCACCGCATCCGGACGGACGGTCGTCGAGGACGCGACCGCGGCGCTGAACGCGGAGGTCTTCTCGCAGCCGGGGCTGGACGAGCAGGACGTGACCGATCTCGTCCGCATCATCGCGCGGCTGCGGCGTTCCGCGGGGGACTTCACCGATCCGCGCCCGCTGCCGGACCCCCTCTGACCCGTCTCGACCCAGACGCCCCTCACCGGTGCCGGAACTCCGCGGCGCGCTTCTCCCGGAAGGCGGCCATGCCCTCCTTCTGGTCCTCCGTGTCGAAGAGACTCGCGAAGACGTGGCGCTCGAGACGGAGCCCCTCGGCGAGGGTCGTCTCCTGCGCGGCGTCCAGCACCGCGGTGGCGGCGTAGATCGACGGGAGCGACTTCGCGGCGATCTGCTCCGCGACCGCGCCCGCCTCGGCCAGCAGGTCGCCAGCCGGGACGACGCGCGAGACGAGGCCCGAGCGCTCGGCCTCGGCGGCATCCATCGTCCGACCGGTGAGGATGAGGTCGGCGGCCTTGTACGGTCCGACTGCTCTCACGAGCCGCTGAGATCCGCCCATCCCGGGGATGACGCCGAGGTTCACCTCCGGCTGCCCGAACCGCGCGGTGTCGGCGGCGAGGATGATGTCGCACATCATCGCCAGCTCGCACCCGCCTCCGAGGGCGTACCCGGCGACGGCGGCGATGACGGGGGTCCGCAGCGCCGCGAACCGCGCCCAGCCGCCGAAGTGGTCCTCCATGACCATGTCGAGGCCGGTCTTGTCCTCCATCTCCTTGATGTCGGCACCGGCGGCGAAGGCCCGATCCGATCCGGTCACGACGATCGCCCCGATCCCGGGATCGGCGTCGAACCGCGTCGCGACGTCGACGACTTCGTGCATGAGGCGGCCGTTCAGGGCGTTCAGCGCCTCGGGACGGTTCAGCGTGATCCACCCCACGCGTCCGCGCGTGTCGACCAGGATCGTGTCGTACTCGGTCATCGGGGTGCTCCTCGTGCGTCGTCGGGCGATTCGGTTCCGCGGCTGTGCGCGCGGATGGTCTCGATGATGCCCGAGAAGTCCCGTCCGGCACCCTCCCCCTCCGCGAAGCGGCGGTACATCTCGTGGGCGGCGGATCCGAGGCGCGCCGAGACACCGGCGTCGGCGATCGCCCGGGCTGCGAGCGTGAGGTCCTTGTCCATGAGGGCGCCCGTGAACCCGGGGGCGAAGTCGCGGTTCGCGGGGCTCGACGGCACCGGGCCGGGCACCGGACAGTTCACCGTCAGGGCCCAGCACTGCCCGCTCGCGTGCGCGGCGACGTCGTACAGTTCCGCGTGACCGAGCCCGAGGCTCTCGCCGAGGACGAACGCCTCCGCGACGGCGATCTGCGACACCGCCAGGATCATGTTGTTGCAGATCTTCGCCGCCTGTCCGAGGCCGGGTCCGCCGCAGTGGACGACGCGTCGCCCCATGGTCTCCAGGAGCGCGCGGACCTCGTCGAGATCGGATGCCGCGCCCCCGACCATGAAGGTCAGGGTGCCCGCCTCGGCCCCCACCACTCCGCCGGACACCGGGGCGTCCAGCGCGCGGTGACCGGCGGATCCGGCGACGCTGTGCGCGCTCCGGGCGTCGTCGACGGCGATGGTGGAGCAGTCCACGAACAGCGTTCCCGGCGCCGCGACGTCGCAGAGACCCGGTTCACCTCCCGCGCCGGTGTACGCCGCGAGCACCTGCGCGCCGTTCTGGAACATCGTTACGACGACCTCCGCCTCCGCGCGACGAACGGCGTCCGGGGCGGAGCCCGCGACCTCCAGGCCCGTCTCCCGCGCGGCCCCCCGTGCCCGATCCGCCACGTCGAAACCGACCACCCGGTGTCCGGCGCGGTGGAGGTTCACCGCCATCGGGAGTCCCATGTGGCCGAGGCCGAGGAAGGCGACGCGCATGTCAGGCCCCGAGGAGGTGCCGGCCGATGACGACGCGCATGATCTCGTTCGTGCCCTCGAGGATCTGGTGGACCCGGAGGTCGCGCACCACCTTCTCGATGCCGTACTCGTGCAGGTAGCCGTACCCGCCGTGGAGCTGGAGGGCGTCGTTGGCGACGCGGAACCCGACGTCGGTGGCGAAGCGTTTGGCCATGGCGCACTGCATCCCGGCATCCGGTTCGCGGGCATCCAGCGCCGCCGCCGCATCCCGGACGAGAGCACGGGCGGCGCGGAGTTCGGTGGCCAGGTCGGCGAGGGTGAAGACGACCGACTGCTTCTCGGCGAGGGGCTCACCGAACGTGAATCGCTCGTGGACGTACCGCGTCGCGCGATCCAGCGCCCACTGCGCCCCGCCGAGCGAGCACGCCGCGATGTTCAGCCGCCCGCCGTCGAGCGCCGACATCGCCATCGCGAAGCCGCGCCCCTCGGTGCCGAGGAGCGCATCGGCCCCCACGCGCACCTCGTCGAGGATGACCTGCCGGGTGGGCTGCGCCTTCCACCCCATCTTCTTCTCGTTCGGTCCGAACAACAGCCCCTCGGCGTCGCCCGGGACGAGGAACGCGGAGATGCCGCGGGCACCCGGTTCGCCGGTGCGCGCCATGACCACGTAGACGGATGCCTCCCCCGCGCCGGAGATGAACTGCTTGACGCCCGTGAGCACGTAGTGCGCGCCGTCGCGGATCGCGCTGGTGGTGATGGCGGCAGCATCCGATCCCGCACCGGGCTCGGTGAGGCAGTAGCTGCCGAAGCCGCGCATCGCGGTGAGCTCGGGCAGGAACCGGCGGCGCTGCGCCTCGCTGCCGTACGTGTCGATCATCCAGGCGACCATGTTGTGGATCGTCACGAAGGCGGCGATCGAGGGGTCGCCCTGGGCTAGCTCCTCGAAGATCGCGATCGCATCGCGGCGGCCGAGGCCGGTGCCGCCGACATCGTCGCGGACGTAGATCCCGCCGAGTCCGAGCTCGCCGGCCCGCTCGAGCGTCTCGCGCGGGAAGTGCCCGGCGAGATCCCACTCCAGCGCGTGCGGGGCGAGCTCTGCGGCGGCGAAGTTCCGTACCGCCTCCAGGACCGCGGCGCGGTCTTCGGCGGACAGCGCGGGGGCGGATTCGGTCGCGCTGGATGCGGCGGCGACGGACATCTCCATGGTCATGATGCTGCTTCCTTGTGGGACGACATTGTCACTGTGGAGATTTTACATGGATGCCCTACTTTTCGGCAGGGCATCCATGCAGCCGAGAACACCTCGGCCCCCTCACCGCGATGGTGAGGGGGCCGAGGTGTTTCCGGCGGAGCGCGTCAGCGCGCGATGACCGGCAGCGGAACCACCATGCGCGAGTCCTCGTAACCCGACGCGCCCGCGAAAGACACCCGCAGCAGATGCAGACCGCGCGACAGCGGCGGGAGCGTCACGCGGAAGCGGCCGTTGGTGTCGGCCGTCACCGTGACGGTCGCCACGGTCTTCCCCGCGTCGGTGATCGTCACCGTGCCGACGGGCGCGGTCCGGTCGCGGGCGAAGACCGCACCGCTGACCGAGACAGCCTTGCCGGCGGGAACGACGAACCGGTCCGGCACCGCCACGACGGTCGTGGCGACCGGCACGATCTCCGCCTCGGTGAGCACCGCGACCGAGCGCGCGGGCACCGTGACCGTTCCCGTGGCGGCATCCCACGTCGTGGTCTTCACCACCGGGTCGGCGCCGTTCGCGAGCGCCGGAGTCAGAGCGAAATCCCGACCGGCGAGCGCGTCGACGGTCTGGGTGACCGGCTCCGGCGAGGCGTTGAAGACCACCAGCGCACCGGCGAGCTCGTCGTCGACCCCCGCGCCGATCCGGTCGTCGATCACCATCGTGATCACGCCGGGTGCGGCATCCGCTCCCCCACCGGGGAACGAGACCTTCTCGGTGATGAGATCCGCCGACCCGAGACGCAGGAGTCCGACCTCCGACCGGACCCGCAGGAGGTCCAGCGCCGCCGACTCCGCCGCGGCGATGTCGGATGCCGCGGGCTTCAGTGCCGGGTTCGCCAGGAGCGGCGCCATCAGCGGCCACTTCTCCTCGTTGTCGGCGCGAGGGGGCAGACCCGACCCGAAGGTCGACTCGGTCCCGGTCCAGTCGATCCGGTTGAACCAGTCGCCGGAGTTGTAGCTGTTGCGATCGAGCGACTTCGAGCGCAGCAGCTCCGTGCCGGCGTGCCAGAACGCGGGCGTCTGCGCCAGAGCGACGGTCGCGAGCGAGACGGTGTTCATCCGCACCCGGTCGGCCATCGAGGTCTCCACCGGCAGCTTCAGCACCGACAGGTCGTAGAGCGTCTCGTTGTCGTGCGCGTCGACGTAGGTGATCACTTCGTCGGGCTGGTCGGCGTAGCCGGCGGCCGAGCCGTTGTAGTCGACCTCGTCGCCCCGCTTCACGGACCCGTCGGATGCCGTGAACGTGAAGTCGCGGAGGTTCCCGGCGAGCCCGAGCTTGACGAGGTCGGTCTGCTGACCGAGCGTGCGGTCGGCCGGGTCGACGGGCGACCCGTTGGGATCCGTACCGAGGCCGGTGCCGAAGCCCTGGTCGAGCGTCGACGAGCCGTCGACCGGGCTGCCGCCGTGCACACCGTCGCGGAGACGGTCGTTGAACGTGCCGATGCCGGTGCCGCCGAGCTGCCCCTGCGTGGCCTGCTCGAACAGGGCGTTGTCCGCCACCTCGCCGAAGTTCCAGCCCTCGCCGTAGAGGTAGACGCTCTTCCCGTCGACGCCGTCCTTCTTCAGCGTCAACTCGTCCAGCGCGGCCCGCACGGCGAGCATGTTGTCGCGCGAGTGGTGCCCCATGAGGTCGAAGCGGAACCCGTCGACCTTGTAGTCGCGCGCCCACATGACGACCGCGTCCACCATGAGCTTCTCGGCGACCTCGTGCTCGGTGGCGACGTTCTCGCAGCAGGTCGAGGTCTCCACGCCGCCCGCCGCGTTCAGGCGGTGGTAGTAGCCGGGGACGACGCGGTCGAGGACCGAGCGCTCGCCCTGACCCGACTGGGCGGTGTGGTTGTAGACCTGGTCGAGCACGACCTGCAGACCCGTGGCATGCAGGGCCCCGACCATGTCGCGGAACTCCGCCACGCGCGCCCCTCCCTCGGGATCGGTCGCGTACGACCCCTCCGGTGCGAAGAAGTGGAACGGGTCGTAGCCCCAGTTGAAGCCGTCGGCGTCGCGGACGGCGTCGATGCAGGCCTGCTGCTGGTCGGAGTCCGGCGCGAACGACGCGAGGTCGCAGTCGGGCACGGCCTGCGCGGCACGGTCCTCCTCGATCGTGGCGATGTCGAACGAGGGCAGGAGGTGCACGGTGTTGATCCCGGCATCCGCCAGCTCGGCGAGCTGTGTCATACCGGCGCTCCCGGCCCGCGTGAACGCCCGGTACGTGCCGCGCTCGTCCTCGGGGACGGTGGTGTCGGTGATCGAGAAGTCGCGGATGTGCAGCTCGTAGATCGCGCGGTCCACGGGGCGGTCGATCTTCGGCGCCGCTGTCTTCTCCCACGCCTTCGGGCGGAAGGCCTTGTCGGCGAGGTCGATCGCGACCGAGCGCTCGGAGTTCGTCGTGAGGGCCACCGAGGAGGGGTCCGTCACGAGGTTCGTCTCGATCGCCCCCGTCGTCGGGGCATAGACCACGACCTCCCACAGGTACTCGTCGCCGCGCAGCTTCGCTCCGCCCTCTACGGTCCAGGATCCGGATGCCGCATCCCGGCGCGCCTCGTGCCGGACGGGGTCGCCGGTGGCTCCGGCCTCCCACGTCAGGAGGGTCGCGGACTGCGCGGTCGGCGCCCAGAGGCGGAAGGTCGGCTTCTTGCCCGAGAACGTCACCCCGAGCGGCAGGTCGCGCACCGCGTCGGCGTAGAGGTCATCGAGGACGCCGGGGATCTGGATGCCGGTGAACGCCGACACCGCACCGTTCGACGTCCGCTGGGCGAGGGCGAGCTGCCCCGTCAGGAGCTCGGCCACCGCGTCACGGTCGACATCGTCCACGCGCAGCGCGGTGTACGCGGCGAGCGCCGGGAACCGGGAGCGCTGCTCCTCGGTGAGGCCGCCGTCGATCACCGAGAGCGCGAGGGGGTCGCCCCCGCGGATCTCGGCGCCGTCGAGGGAGAGACCGGCAGCCGCCGATCCGTAGAGCTCCCACACCGCCCCCGCGGCCGAAGACCCGAGGTCGCTCGGCACGGCGATCGTCGCCTGGTCGATCCAGTGGGCGCGGAGCTCGCCGAGCCCGTCGACCGCGCTCTCGGTGGAGCGGACGGTGAGGCGGTGCGAGGCGATGTCGTAGCGGAACGTGGTGACCTCCCCCTCGGTGGCGCGGAAGGTGATGTTCGACCCGCCGGGGGCGCCGTCCGCGCCGTAGTTCTCGTCCCAGCCGCGGTCGTGGGCGACCTTGACCTCGTACGAGCCGGTCGGCAGATCGTCGGTGGTGAACTGGAAGACGCCGTCACCGTCGCGGTCGAACATCATGCTCGCGAGGCACGCCGGCGACCAGTCGGCCGCGCAGCCCAGCTCGCTCTGGAACGATCCCGGGAGGGTGATGACGGGGCCGTCCGCGGTGGAGGTGACGTTCTTGGTCCGCGGGTCGAAGAAGAACTCGATCGGTCCGCCCGCGTGGGCGAGGGTGATGTTCGGGCCGTTGAGGGCGCCGCCGGCGCCGTAGTTCTCATCCCAGCTCTTCTCGGTGGCGATCTTGTACTCGTAGTCGCCGGCCGCCAGGTCGTCGAGGCGCAACGTCCAGATGCCGTCGACCTGGGTCATCTGCACCGCGTCGCAGCCCGGCTGCCAGTCGTCCGGGCATCCGGCCTCGCGGTTGAGGCTTCCGGGCACGCTGACCGCGCCGTAAACGGTCGGCTCCTGCGGCTCGACCTCGCCGGGCCCCTCGGGCTCCTCCTCGACGACGCCGAGGTCGACGCGGTTGCCGACCGAGGCGTAGGTCGAGGCGGCCGAGCGTGCGCCCGCGGCATCCGTCGACACCGCGCGGTACTCGACGAGCGTTCCGGGGGCGAGGTCGTCGACGTCGTGGAAGACCCGCGGGTCGACGTCCTCGGCCACGCCGAGCGACTGCCAGTCGTCGCCGCCGACGACGCGCCACGCGAACGCGGTCTGACGCCATGCGTCGTCCGCCGTCGCGGCGATCGGGGCGCTTCCGGTGACACCCGCCCCCGCGGTGGGCACCGATACCGTCAGCGGCGCGGCTTCCGCCGGCGCCGATACGGTGCGGTCGGCCCGCCAGACCACGGCGGACAGCGGCGGCACGGTCACCGACACCTCGGCGGCGGCATCCGTGACGAGCGTCTCGGCGTCGCCGTAGACCGGCGCGTAGGATGCGTCCGCGGTCAGGGTCGAGAGGGCGACGGATGCCTCGGTGGTGGCGTTGTTGACCGCGACGAGGTACTCGACACGGTCGGTCGGATCGACGCGGGAGAACGCGTAGATGCCGGCGGCGTCGTCGGCGTGGCGCTCGATCTGCGCCCCGGTGGTGAGCGTCGGGTGCTCCGCCCGCAGCTGCGAGAGCGCGGCGATGTCGGTGTACAGCGGAGCGTCGGTGTCGTAGCGGTCCTGCGCGCCGACGGTCTCGCCCGTCACGAGCGGCTGCTCGATGTACTCGGCGACCTGGCTGGCGAACAGCGACTGCCGTGCGGCGCGGTCGCCGCCGTTGCCGGCGAAGCCCTGCTCGTCGCCGTAGTAGATCACCGGCTGGCCGCGCGTGAGGAACATCAGCTCATGCGCGAGCCGGTCGCGCTGCAGGACGTCGCCCTTGCCGGCGAGGAAGTGTCCGATGCGGCCCATGTCGTGGTTGCCGAGGAAGGTCGGCAGTGCCGTCGCCGAGGAGTCCGGCGTCGTGTAGCGGTCGTCACCCGCGAAGAGCGTCGACAGCACCGTGGGCTTGCCGCCGCCGGCGAACGAGGAGGCCGCGCCCTGGAAGGCGAAATCGAGGACGGAGTTCATGTCGGTGCCGCGGACGTAGGGCGCGAGCTTGGCAGGGTCTCCGTCGTACACCTCGCCGAACATGAAGAAGTCGGGCTTGCCCTGCGCGCGGGCGTAGTCGAGGACCTCCGTGGTCCAGGTCTCCCAGAACTCGGTGTTGACGTGCTTGACGGTGTCGATGCGGAAACCGTCGATGCCGAGGTCGATCCAGTCCTGGTAGACCTCGACGAAGCCGTTCACCACGGTGGGGTGCTCGGTCATGAGGTCGTCGAGACCGACGAAGTCGCCATACGTGACCGACTCCCCCGCCCACGTCGAGTCACCGCGGTTGTGGTACAGCGTCGGGTCGTTGAGCCACGCCGGGACCTTGACCTCCGCCTCCTCCGGCGCGATGACGGGGGTGTACGGGAACGAGGTCGCGGGGTCGAGCGCGGGGAAGGAGTCGGTGCCCGCGTACGTCGCCGGGTCGAAGTCGTTGCCCGCGGCATCCCGGTACGGACGCGTCGCCTGGTCGACGTACGAGTACCGGCCCTCGGCGTAGGTAATGACGTCGGCGGTGTGGTTGGTGATGATGTCGAAGTAGACCTTGATGTCGCGCGCGTGGGCGTCCTCGATGAAGGCCGCGAGCTCCTCGTTGGTGCCGAGGTGCGGGTCGATGCGCGTGAAGTCCGTGATCCAGTAGCCGTGGTAGCCGGCCGAGGCGTCGGCCCCGACGCCCTGGACGGGCTTGTTCATGAAGCTCGGGGTCAGCCAGATCGCACTCGTGCCGAGCCCCTCGATGTAGTCGAGGTTCTGGCGGAGACCGGCGATGTCACCGCCGTGATAGAAGCCGGAGTTCGTCGGGTCGAGCCCGGTGGCGAGGCGATCGCCCTCGAGCCCGCCGGTGTCGTTGGACGGGTCGCCGTTGGCGAACCGGTCGGTCATGACGAAGTAGAACTGCTCCTCCGCGCCTGGCTGGCGGACCGGCTCGGCCACCAGCGCGTCGTCGGCGTCGGTGTACTCGCCGTCCAGGGCGAGCGCCTCGACGCCGACCCGCTGAAGGTTCGCGTCGAAGACGAACCGGAGCTGGGCGGGGCCCGCGACCGTCAAGGGGATGTTCGCGTCGGTGCCGTCGAGCCCGTACGCCTCGTCCCAGGCGTCGTCGAACGCGACCTTGTACTCCCACGTACCGGCCGGGACCTCGAACTCTGCGGCGTACCGGCCGTCGTCGCCGGTCGGGGCGAGCTCGGTGGCGTCGCACTCGGGCTGCCAGTCGGCGCTGCAGCCGAGCTCGCTCTGCAGCGACCCGACGAGGGCGACTGTGCGGTCCGCGGCAGCGGCCGCGGGGGCGGCGAGCGCGGGGACGGCGAGGGACGAAACCCCCGCGGTCAGGACGAGCGCGGCAGTCGCGAGGGAGGCGAGTGCGCGGCGCGCGCGCGAGGGGGTCGTCATCGACACGAAGGACTCCTGGGGAGTGGTGGGAGCGGAACCGGCGGCACGGCGTCGTACCTCCGGCTGGGAGCGACCGTATCCCGGCGTCGCACGTGAATGCAAGCGCTTACATCATGAGAAGCCTCTCATCCTGCGGTGTTCTCGCTCACATGCTCGTTCCCGTCCGCCACCCCGCAAACGCTTGCACGCGTGGATCGCCGCGGCGGGGCGGCGGGCCGGCGGGCCGAACTCCTCTGATCCGGCCTCGTCGGGCCGGGTTCGGGCCTCCCCGGCGCCGCAGGCCGGCGTTTTTGAGGAGTTCGGCCCGGGCATGGTGCCAGGCCCGGTCTCGAGGTGGGGCGGGACGCGGCGCGGGCCGAACTCCTCAAGGCCGGCCCTGTCCGGCCGGATTCGGCCTTGTTCGGCCGGGAACGCGGCGTTTTTGAGGAGTTCGGCACGGGGCCGGGCAGGATGGGGGGATGAGCGAGACCGACCGACCCCGCGCCGTCGTCGCCGGAGCGAGCGGCTTCATCGGCCGGGCCCTCGTGGCGCACCTGCAGGACGCGGGCTACGCCGTGCAGACGATCGGCCGCTCCGGGCCCGTGACGTGGGCGGATCCGGCGGCGGTCGCCCGCGCGGTCGACGGCGCCGAGGTCCTCGTCAACCTCGCCGGGAAGTCGGTGAACTGCCGGTACACCGACCCGAACCGGGACGAGATCCTCCGCTCGAGGGTCGAGACGACCAGCGCGCTCCACGACGCGGTGATCGCGGCATCCGATCCTCCGCGGGTGTGGCTGAACGCCTCCACCGGCACGATCTACCGGCACGCGATGGACCGCCCGCAGACCGAGGAGGACGGAGAGCTCGGCACCGGATTCTCGGTGGATGTCGGTCGGGAATGGGAGCGGGCGTTCTTCGCCGACGACCTGCCGGCGACCCGGCGGGTCGCCCTTCGGATGGCGATCGTCCTCGGCGACGGCCCGGCGACCGCGCTGCTCCTGCGCCTCGCGCGCCTCGGTGTCGGCGGTCCGCAGATCGACGGCTGGTGGTTCCCGCACCGACGGTACCGCGGCATCGGCGAATCCCCCTCCGGCGGCTCCGGATTCACGTGGCGCCGCACCCGCGGGCGCCAGCGGTTCAGCTGGATCCACCTCGACGACGTCCTCGGCGCGATCGACCTCCTCATCGACCGCGACGACATCGCCGGGCCCGTGAACCTCACGAGCCCCCGCCCGAGCGACAACCGCACCCTCATGCGCGAGCTCCGCCGGGCCGTCGGGATGCCGATCGGGATCCCCGCCTGCCGGTTCATGCTCGAACCGGCGATGTGGGTGCTGCGCACAGAGCCCGAGCTCGTCCTCAAGAGCCGCTGGACGCTCCCGGGGGTACTCGAGCGCGCGGGCTACCGGTTCCGGCATCCGCATCTCCGCGCGGCGATCGCCGACGTCGCGCAGACCGGCAGCACCACCCGGGGCGACGTCGTCACCTGACGGCCCCCGCTCGTTCATCCGCTCGACACCCCTGCCCCGTAGGACGGGACGGCGCCTCATCGCGCCCTTCCCGACGCACGAACGAGCAGAGGATCTTTCCCGAGATGAAGACACCGAGACGGGCCGGAGCGCTCGCCGCGGCCACCGCCGTCACCGCCACACTGGCCCTCGCCCCCGCGGGGGTCGCCACCGCCGGGATCGTCGCCGATCCCATCACGTACAGCGCCGACGACGCCGCGCTGACCCTCACCCCCGTCGGCTCGTACGAGAGCGGCGTGTTCGACGCCTCGGCCGCCGAGATCGTCAAGGCCTACGGCGATCGCCTGTTCGTCGTCAACGCCCAGGCCGGCGCGGTCGACGTGCTCGACTACGCCGACCCGACCGCACCCGCCAAGGTGCACACCCTGACCTCCGCCGGCGTCGCCAACTCGATCGCCATCCGCGAGGACGGCCTCGGCGTCGTCGCGTTCGAGGCGCCCACGAAGACGGATGCCGGAACCCTGGTGTTCTTCGACGCGAACGCCGCCACCCCGAGCGTCCTCGGAACGGTCACGGTCGGGGCGCTTCCCGACATGGTCGCGATCTCGGCCGACGGCGCGTACGCCGTCGTCGCGAACGAGGGCGAGCCGGCCGACGACTTCTCCGCCGACCCCGAGGGCTCGGTCGGCATCGTCGCTCTACCCGGCACCGTGGCCGCTCCCGCGCAGGAGGCTGTCCGCACCGCCACCTTCCACGCATTCGAGGAGGGTGGGTCCAAGCCCCTCCCCGAGGACGTCCGCGTCTTCGGTCCCGCCCCCGAGGCGGACTTCCCGGTCTCGCGCAACCTCGAGCCGGAGTACGTCACCATCTCCGGCACGACCGCGTACGTCGCCCTGCAGGAGGCCAATGCCGTCGCGGTGGTCGACATCGCCGCCGCCGAGGTCACCGACATCCTGCCCCTCGGGTTCCAGGACCACGGTGTCGTCCCGCTCGACCCGAGCGACCGCGACCCCCGCGATGCGCCGACCTACAACCCGCGTACCTTCGCGGGCCTGAAGGGCATCTACATGCCCGACGGTATGGAGTCTTACCAGGCCGGCGGTCAGACCTACCTCGTCACCGCGAACGAAGGCGACGCCCGCGAGTGGGGAGACTACGTCGAGCCGGTCCGCGCGAAGGACCTCGCCGCCGACGGCCTGGGCCCGGTCTGCGCCGACAGCCCCCTCGCCGGCCTTCTCGGCGACGCCGATCTCGGACGCCTCAATGTCACCCGGGAGAACGGCTTCGACGAGGCCGCGGGCTGCTACGACGAGCTGTACGCGTTCGGATCACGCTCGTTCTCGATCTGGTCGACCGACGGCACGCAGGTGTTCGACTCGGGTGACGACTTCGAGGAGATCACCCACGCCGCCGCGCCCGACTTCTTCAACTCCAACCACTCGGAGTCGAACCTCGACGGCCGCAGCGACGACAAGGGTCCCGAGCCGGAGAACCTCGCCATCGGCGAGGTCGACGGGCGCACCTACGCCTTCATCGGCTTCGAGCGCGTGGGCGGTATCGCCGTGTACGACATCACCGACCCCGCGGCATCCGTCTTCGTCACCTACATCAACAACCGCGACTTCTCGGCCTCGGTGGAGGACGGCGGGGCACTGGCGGATGCCGGTGACCTCGGCGCCGAGGGCGTGGAGTTCATCCCCGCCGACGCGTCGCCCACGGGTGAGCCGATGATCGCCGTGGCCAACGAGGTCTCGGGGACGGTCACCCTCTTCGCCATCGGAGCGGAGTCGTCGACCACCGACATCCAGGTGCTGACGATCAACGACTTCCACGGTCGCATCGAGCAGAACCTCGGCAACGGCGAGGCGGGCGCGGCGGTCATCGCCGGCGCGATCGACGCGTTCGAGGCGGAGAACCCGAACACGCTGTTCGTCTCCTCCGGCGACAACATCGGCGCCTCGACCTTCACGTCGTTCATCCAGCAGGACGACCCGACGATCGACGCGCTCGTTGCGGCAGGGCTCGACCTCGGCGCCGTGGGCAACCACGAGTTCGACCGCGGTTTCGCCGACCTCACCGACCGCGTCCTGCCGCGCTACGGCGACGACGTCTTCGGTCTGGGTGCGAACGTGTACGAGGCCGGCACCACCACCCCGGCGCTGCCGGAGTACACGGTGCGTGAGGTCGACGGCGTGCGCGTGGCCTTCATCGGCACCGTCACCCCCGACACCGCGACGATGGTGAGCCCCACCGGGGTCGCCGACATCGAGTTCGGCGACCAGCTCGAGGCCGCGAACCGTGTGGCGGCCGAGCTCACCTCCGCCGATGCGGTCGATGTCATCATCCTGCTCACCCACGACGGCGCCCCGACCTCGGACTGCGCGACGCTGGCGCAGGGCGACTCGGACTACGCCGCGCTCGTGAACGGCGCCTCCGCCGAGATCGACGCGATCGTCTCGGGCCACACGCACCAGACGTACGCGTGCGAGGTGCCCGTGAACGGCGTCGCTGGCACGGAGCGCGCGGTCATCCAGGCGAACCAGTACGGCACGACCCTCGGCAAGCTCGACATCTCGGTGGATGCCGAGACGAAGGAGCTCGTCTCGGTGTCGGGTTCGACCGTTCCGCTCGTCGTCGACGAGGTCGCGGCATTCCCCGCCGACCCGGCGGTGGCCGCGATCGTCGCCGACGCGGTCGAGGTCGCTGAGGTCGAGGGCTCGGTCGAGGTCGGTGCGATCAGCGCCGATGTCCTGCGCGGTGGCACGCCTCCGGGAGACGACCGCGGCGTGGAGTCGACGCTCGGCAACCTGGTGGCCGACATGTACCTGTGGGCGACGTCCAACGACGCGTACGCGGGGACGCCCGCCCAGATCGGCCTGATGAACCCCGGCGGTCTTCGTGCCGACCTGCTCTTCGGGGCCGACGGCACCCAGACCTACCGCGACGTGGCGAACGTGCAGCCCTTCGCCAACACGCTGGTCACCGTCACCCTCACCGGAGCGCAGCTGAAGGCCGTGCTCGAGGAGCAGTGGCAGCCGGCGGGGTCGTCGCGTCCGAAGCTCCACCTCGGCGTCTCGGAGGGCTTCTCGTACGAGTACGACCCTGCGGCGGCATCCGGCGAGCGCGTCCTGTCGATGACGCTCGACGGGGCGGAGATCGCGGCGACCGACGAGGTCACCGTCGTCACCAACTCGTTCCTCGCGGCCGGCGGTGACAACTTCTTCACCTTCGCCGAGGGCACCGACCGCACCGACACGGGGCAGGTCGACCTGGTCGCGACGGTGGAGTACTTCGAGGCCTTCGACGTCGTCGACCCGGCACCGCTCGGCCGTGCGGTCGTCGCGGATGCCGTCACCCCGACGCCGACCCCGACGCCGACCGATCCGGGCACGACCCCGGGCGGCACCGGCTCCGGCTCCGGCTCGGGCTCGGGCGGCGACCTCGCCGTCACCGGTGTGGAGCTGCCGTGGGGCATCGCCCTCGCCGCCGCCGTCATGGCGACCCTCGGTGGCCTGCTCGTCGTGACGCGCCGGAGCGTGCGTCCGGGAGCCTGACCCGCCTCCGACGTCGACGCCCCGGGATCGCTTGCGCGGTCTCGGGGCGTCGCGTTCGTCAGAGCCGTTCGATGATCGTGGCGTTGGCGAGCCCGCCGCCCTCGCACATCGTCTGCAGACCGTAGCGTCCGCCGGTGGCCTCGAGGTACGCGAGCATCGTGCCGAAGAGCCGGGTACCGGAGGCGCCGACCGCGTGACCGAGGGCGATGGCGCCGCCCCACGGATTCAGGCGCGCGGGATCGGCGTCGAGCTCGCGCTGCCATGCGAGCGGCACGGAGGCGAACGCTTCGTTGACCTCGTACACGTCGATGTCCGACAGCGTCAGGCCGGAGCGCTCGAGGATGCGGCGGGTCGCCGGGATCGGCCCCGTGAGCATCATCAGGGGATCGTCGCCGACGACGGCGAAGGAGTGGAAACGGGCCCGCGGGGTGAGACCGAGGGTGAGCGCGCGCTCCTCGGACATCAGCAGGACCGCGGATGCGGCATCCGTCAGCGGCGAGGAGTTCCCCGCCGTGACGTGCCAGCCGATCTCGGGGAAGCGCGCGGCCATCTCGTCCGTGCGGAATGCCGCGGGGAGGCCGGCGAGGGTGGCGGCGGTCGTCCCGGGCCGCACCGTCTCGTCACCGTCGATGACGCCGCGGTCCGTGGCGACGGGGAGCACCTCGCCGTCGAAGCGCCAGGCCGCCCACGCGCGCGCGGCCCGTGCATGCGACTGCGCGGCATAGCCGTCGAGCTCGTCGCGCCCCAACCCCCAGCGCGCCGCGATGAGCTCGGCGGCGACGCCCTGATTCACCAGACCCTCCGGATAGCGGCGTCGGATGCCCTCCGGCGGCGTCGCCCCCGCGGTCGACGACCCGAGCGGCACGCGGCTCATCGACTCGACCCCGCCGGCGATGACGACGTCGTAGGCGCCCGCGATGATGCCCTGCGCAGCGAAGTGCACCGCCTGCTGACTCGATCCGCACTGCCGGTCGATCGTCGCCGCGGGCACGCGCTCATCGAACCCCGCGGCGAGCACCGCCTGCCGCGCGACGTTCATCGACTGGTCGCCGACCTGGCTGACGCATCCGAGAAGCACGTCCTCGGCCTCGTCGGAGGCGATGCCGTTCCGCTCGAGCAGCCCCGACAGGACCCCCGCGGCGAGATCGACGGGGTGCACCCCGTGCAGCGACCCGGAGGGCTTGCCCCGGCCGGCGGGGGTGCGGACGGCGTCGACGATGACAGCGGTGCGGAGCATGCCCCCATCGTCGCTGAGCGGCGCGCGGACGTCCAGGCGCTCTGACAGACGGGCCGAGCTCGGCCAGGATGGACCGCATGAGCGCACGCGACCTGGTCCTCGCCGTCGATGTCGGGGGCACGAAGCTCGAGACGGCGATGGTCGACGACGCGGCGGGCCTCGACACCGCCGGCGCCGGCGCGGGATGGACCGCCGAGGGGCTCGGCTCGGGGCAGCACACCGTCGCGTGGGCGCGCCGACAGGGCTGGACCGGAGACACCGGCGAAGACCTCGCCGCGGATGCCGCCGCCGGTGACGCGATCGCCCGCCGCGCCGTCGAACGGTCGGCGCGGGTCGTCGGCATCGCGGTGACGAACGTCGCGATGCTCCTCGACATCGACCTCGCGGTCGTCGGCGGCGGGTTCGCGCGCGTCAGCGCCGACTACACCGAACTCGTCGAGCGCTCCGCCCACGCGCACGCCGTGAACGCGTACGGCCGACGCGTGCGCGTCGTCCCCGCCGCCGCCGGAGCGGATGCCCCGCTCATCGGCGCCGCAGCCCTGCACTGGCGCGCCGACCTCCTCCGCTGAGCCCCCGCGCGGGCACCCCCACGCGCCGCCTCAGACGCGCGTGGCCCGGGTGACGGCGACATGCGCGTCGCACATCATCGCCAGGACGACGCACACCTCTTCGTTCATCGCACGCGCCAAACGACGGGCCATCGCATGGAACGGTCGATCCCGCGTCATCGGAGCGACCGGCCCCAGCATGATCGACTGCTGCTGCGCTGCGGCATAGGCCTCGGCGAGGGCTCTTGTGAGCTTCTCGCGAGCCCTCGTCAATTGCGCGTCGATGCGCGCGAATTCCCTTCGAACCGCGACCCGCTCTTCGAACCAGTCCTCGATCTCCTCCCGCAGGTCGTCATCCAGGTCGAACTGATCGACGTCGTCCTCGTTTTCGTACACGAGCCCTTCTCCTCTCATCGGCATGAGGAGAAAATAGAACAAAGCTACGACATCGGCGTGGCTGAGCGAACCGCTTATGCGGTCAAAGAGTCGATCCGTATGCGCTCGACGCTGCGGCGCCCGGGAGCACCGCGCGGGCACCGCTCAGCCGGCGGCCTCCTCGGGGCGCTCGGCGACCTCAACGTCCGCGGCATCCGGGACGTAGCCCTCGACGTGCCGCTCGGCGGGACCGACGTACTCCGACAGCGGGCGGATGAGGGCATTCGCCCCGAACTGCTCCATGACGTGAGCGGTCCACCCGGTCACGCGCGCGGCGACGAACAGCGGCGTGAAGGTGAGGGTGTCGAAGCCCATCAGCGCGTAGGCCGGGCCCGAGGGGTAGTCGAGGTTGGGGTAGATCCCCTTCCGCGCGACGAACTCGGACTCGAGGGCGTCGTAGAGCTCGGCCACATCGGGCCGCTCGTAGTGCTCGATGAGGGTGTCCAGCGCCGCCTTCATCGTCGGCACGCGCGAGTCGCCCCGTTTGTAGACGCGGTGCCCGAAGCCCATGATCTTGCGCTTGTTCTCGAGGGCGTCATCGAGCCAGGGCGAGACGTTCGCGGCCTCTCCGATCTCGTCGAAGACGTGCAGCACGGCCTCGTTGGCCCCACCGTGAAGCGGTCCCTTCAGAGCGCCGACGGCACCGACGACCGCGGAGTAGAGGTCGCTGAGCGTGGAGGCGATGACCCGCGCGGTGAAGGTCGAGGCGTTGAAGGAGTGCTCGGCGTAGAGGATCATCGACCGGTTGAACGCGTCGACGACGAGGTCGTCCGCCTCTTCACCGAACGTCATCCAGAGGAAGTTCGCCGCGTAGTCGAGGTCATCGCGCGGAGCGACCATCTCCTGTCCTCGCCGGCGACGCTGCCCGTACGCGACGATCGCCGGGAGGGCGGCGAACAGGCGGATGCTCCGCCGGAGGTTGTCCTCCGCGCTGCCGCTCGCCGCCAGCACCGACCCCGAGCCGGCGAGGTCCTGCGCGCCGAGGAGGCTGACCGCGGTCCGCACCTCGTCCATCGGATGCGCGTCGAGCGGCACCAGGTCGATCACGGCACGCACCTCGTCGGCGAGCGCCCGGTGCTCCCGCTCGGTCGCACGCAGGTCGGCAAGGGCCACGGCATCCGGGAGCTCCCCCGTCCACAGCAGGTGCGCGACCGCCTCGAACGGCTGCGTGGCCGCGAGCTCCTGCACGGGATACCCGCGGTACAGCAGCGAATTGGTCTCGGGGTTGACCTTCGAGATCGCGGTGACGTCGGCGACGACGCCCGCGAGCCCCTTCTTGATGTCGGTGGTGTCGGTCATCGTCTCTCCTCGCGGGTGCGGGTCTGTCGTGGTCAGCGCTCGACCTGGAACGTGAAGACGTCCTGGTCGAACCGGGTGTACTGCTCGTAGTCGACCAGGTCGTACAGGTCGGCGCGGTGCTGCATCTCGCCGAGGCGCGACGTGAGGTGCCCCTCGTCGGTCAGGGTCTCGAGGGCGCGGGAGGCAGCCCCCATCGCCATCCGCAGGAGCGACACCGGCCAGATGACGATGTTCACTCCGACATCGCGCAGCTGGTCGACGGTGAAGAGTTCGCTCTTGCCGAACTCCGTCATGTTCGCCAGGATCGGCACGTCCACGGCGGCGCGGACGGCGGCGAACTCCTCGAGGGTGCGCATGGCCTCGGGGAAGATCGCGTCGGCTCCGGCATCTACCAGCGCCTTGGCCCGGTCGATGGCGGCATCCACCCCGTCGATCGCGCGCACATCGGTGCGCGCCATGACGAGGAAGTTCTCATCGCGGCGGGCGTCGGCGGCGGCGCGGATGCGGCGGACCGCGGTGTCGAGATCGACGACGGACTTGCCGTCGAGGTGACCGCAGCGCTTGGGGTTCACCTGGTCTTCGATGTGCATGCCGGCGAGCCCGGCATCCTCCAGGGTCTGGATGGTGCGCGCCACGTTCATCGGCTCGCCGAAGCCGGTGTCGGCGTCGATGAGGGCCGGAAGGTCGGCCATCCGTGCGATCTGCTGCCCGCGCCCGGCAACCTCGGTGAGGGTCGTGAGCCCGATGTCGGGAAGCCCCAGGTCGGCGGACAGCACGGCGCCGGAGATATACACGCCCTCGAAGCCGTGGCGCTGGATGAGCTTCGCGCTCAGCGGGTTGAACGCGCCGGGGAAGCGGAGCAGCTCGCCCGAGGCGAGCCGCTCCCGCAGGACCCGCCGCTTCTCGGCGGCGCTCGTCGTCGCGTACAGCATCAGCGGCCGCCCTCGAGTGAAGAACGCGTGCCGAACCGCATGTCCGTGCCCCCGGCGGCGCCGTAGCCCCGCGGATGTCCCGCGATTTCGACGACAACCCCGCCCGAACCGGCCACCCGGGGCATCAGAACAGCCCCTTCGGTGCCGGAGCGGTGGCGAGGACCCCGAGGAGCGCGACGATCGACAGCTGCCGGACCTCGTCGACGCTCAGTTCCGGCAGCCGTTCGGCGAGGGCGAGGAACCGGTCGATCTCCTCCGGCGACAGGACGGGCTCGGCCAGCAGCCGGAACTTCGCGACGTAGTCGGCCCGCGCGAACGGGCGGGCGCCGAGCGGGTGGGCGTCGGCGACGGCGATCTCGTCCTCGATCACGGTGCCGTCGTTCAGCGTCACGACCACGCGACCGCCGAAGGCCTTCTCGTTCGGGTCTTCCGAGTGATACCGGCGCGTCCACTCCGCATCCTCCGCCGTGGTGATCTTGTGCCACAGCGCGACGGTGTCCTCACGGCCCGCGCGCTCCGGGGTGTAGGAGTCGACGTGGTGCCAGCCGCCATCCTGCAGGGCGACCGCGAAGATGTACGGGATCGAGTGGTCGAGGGTCTCGCGCGAGGCGGTCGGGTCGTACTTCTGCGGGTCGTTCGCGCCGGATCCGATGACGTAGTGCGTGTGGTGCGAGGTGTGCAGCACGATCGAGGCGACGTCGGCGGGGTCGAACGCGGCCTCCCCGTGCAGCTTCCGCGCGAGGTCGATCCACGCCTGCGCCTGATACTCCGCCGAGTGCTCCTTCGTGTAAGAGTCCAGGATGCCGCGCTTGGACTCACCCTCAGCGGGCAGCGGCACCTCGTACGAGGCGTCGGGACCGTCGAGCATCCAGGCGATGACCCCGTCCTCGCCTTCGTAGATCGGCGACGGGCTGGTCTCGCCGCGCATCGCGCGGTCGACGGCTTCGATCGCCATCTTCCCGGCGAAGGCGGGGGCGTGCGCCTTCCAGGTCGAGATCTCGCCCTTACGCGACTGGCGCGTTGCGGTGGTGGTGTGCAGCGCCTGCCCGACGGCCTGGTAGATCGTCTCGACGGGAAGACCGAGGAGCGTGCCTATCCCGGCCGCGGCCGAGGGCCCGAGGTGCGCGACGTGGTCGATCTTGTGCTTGTGCAGGCAGATCGCCCGAACGAGGTCGATCTGGATCTCGTATCCGGTGGCGAGTCCGCGCACGAGCGCGGCACCGTCGACACCGACATGCTGGGCGACCGCGAGGATCGGAGGGATGTTGTCGCCGGGGTGCGAGTAATCCGCCGCGAGGAAGGTGTCGTGGTAGTCGAGCTCGCGCACCGCCACGCCGTTGGCCCATGCCGCCCACTCGGGCGACGTGCGGCGCTCGAGCGCGCAGCCGAAGACGGTGGCGCCGGATCCGCCGACCGACACGGCGTGGTCGAGGGCCTGCTGTCGGGCGGCGCTCACCGGCGCGCGTCGCAGCGACGCCGCGGCGACGGCGGCGTTGTCGATGACGCGGTTGATGATCATCTCGGTCACGTCGTCGTCGACGCCGACGGGGTCGGCGGCGATCTCGGCGATGCGCCACGCGAGCTGCCCCTCGCGGGGGAGGTGCTCGTCGCTGCGGTGGACGCGGAGGTGGTGCGTGACGGTCATGGCGTGCCTTTCACGGGGTCGGGGTCGGCGGAGAGCGCGGTCAGCACGCTCGTCAGGGCGTGGTGGAGGTGCAGGTGGGTGGCATGGGCGGCGAGTTCGGGGTCGCCGGCCGCGATGGCGTCGGCGATGACCCGATGTTCGGCGACGGATGCCGCGAGACGCTCGGGGTTGTCGCGGGCGAGGCGGCGCACGCGTCCGAGGTGCGTGCGGACGGTCCGGAGGGCTGCGGTCAGGTAGTCGTTGGCGGCGGCGGCATCCACCGCCGCGTCGAACCGGGCGATGAGGGCGTAGTAGTCCTCGAGGCGATCGAGGTCGACGCGGGCGAAGGCGTCGGCGAGGCCGGCGAACGTCCCGTCGTCGGGACGGGAGGCGGCGAGGCGCGCCGCGGTCTCCTCGAGTGCGCGCCGGACGATGAACAGGTGACGGATGTCGTCGGCGTCGATCGGTGCGACGACCGTGACGCGCGGGGACTGCTGCACGAGCAGACCGTCGGCGGCGAGCCGGCCGAGGGCCTCTCGCAACGGCGTCCGGCTCACACCGAGGCGGGCGGCTTGGTCCGTTTCGGAGAGGACGGCACCGGGTGCGAGCGAACCGGCCTGGATCTCCTCCAGGAGCTCGCGGTACGCGCGATCACTCGCTCTCATGCCGCTTCCCACCCACGTCGTCAGTGTATACACAAGGCGCGAATGCGCGCGACTGCGCGCATCAGATTCCCTTCAGCGTATACATCGCATCACCCGTGCTCGCCGAGCGTCCGCAGGAGCGCGTCGAGCGCGGCCCGCTGACCCGCCGCGAGCAGATCTCGCGCCTCGGCCACCGGCACCCAGGCGACGCGGTCCACCTCGGGGAACGAGCGCCGCTCCCCCGATCTCGGCGGCCACTCCATCTCGAACTCGCCGAAGACCGGGTTCGTCACGTCGAGATCCGCCTCGACTGCGAAGAAGTGCAGCACCTTCCGGGATGCCGCCACCGGAGCGAGGGCGACGATCGGCCCCGCCGGCGGTGCGAGCCCCAGCTCCTCGCGGAACTCCCGGCGGGCGGCATCCGCCGCCTCCTCCTCGGCGGGGTTGAACTCGCCCTTGGGGAACGTCCACGATCCGGCATCCTTCCGGGCCCAGAACGGTCCGCCCATGTGCGCGACCAGCACCTCGCGCCCGTCCGCGCCGCGACGGTGGACGATGAGCCCCGCACTGGTGACCGGCATCCCTCGATGATGGCACCAGCCCCTACGCTGGGGGCGTGCCCGACGACATCGCGAACGCACCGGCCGGCCGCTTCCGCGGCGAAACCCTCCCGAGCGGAGCACGCGTCTGGCGCGGCATCCGCTACGCCGAGCCCCCGACCGGCGACGCCCGGTGGCGGGACCCGCGCCCGGCCGCCCCCGCGGACGATGTCATCGACGCGGTCCGCTTCGGCGCCGTCGCACCGCAGAACACCAACCCGGCCATCGACCTCGGCCCCGACGCGGTGTTCGCGGAGGACTGCCTGTTCCTGAACGTCTGGTCGCCGGCGGATGCCGACCCCGTGGGCCTCCCGGTGATGGTGTGGGTGCACGGCGGCGCCTACACGTTCGGCTCCGGCTCGCAGCCGCTCTACGACGGCGAGGCCCTCGCCGCACGCGGCACCGTGGTCGTCACGATCAACTACCGCATCGGCGCGCTCGGTTTCCTCGACCTCTCGGCGAAGAGCACCGACGCGCACCCGTTCGACGGCAACCTCGCACTGAAGGACGTGCTGTGCGCGCTGGAGTGGGTACGCGAGAACATCGCCTCGTTCGGCGGCGATCCGGAGCGGGTGACCGTCTTCGGCGAGTCCGCCGGCGCGGGGCTGGTGACCACGCTCCTCGCCGTCCCGCGCGCGGAGGGTCTGTTCTCGCGCGCGATCGCCGAGTCGTCACCGGTCTCCAGCGTCTATGGCGCCGCCCGCGCGGCATCCGTCACCGACCTCTTCCTCGAGCTCGTCGGCGAGTCCGACCCGGCCGCCCTCCGCGACGTCGCGGTCGATCGGATCGTGCAGGCCGGGACGCGGGTGTTCGCCGAGATCCCGGCGCGTCACCCCGGCACGATCGCGTTCGGTCCGGTCATCGACGGCGACCTCCTCCCTGAGGCGCCGGATGCCGTCCTCGCCGCCGGACGCGGACTCCCGGTGCCGCTGCTCATCGGCACGAACCACGATGAATCGTCGCTGTTCCGCATGATGAAGTCGCCGCTGCTGCCGATCCACGAGGACGACATCGATCGCATGATGGCCGACCTCGCCGCCGAACGACCCGACGTGCCGATCCCGCCGAAGCAGCAGATCCTGGAGGCGTACGAGGGCGTCCGCCACCGCGAGATCGGGCTCGGCATCGCGCGCGACATCGGATTCCGGATGCCGACCCTCTGGGCGGTCGAGGGTCACGCGCGTCGCGCCCCGGTGTGGCTGTACCGCTTCGACCACGCCACCCCGATGCTCCACGCGCTGCGGATCGGGGCGACCCACGCGACCGAGCTCCCCTACGTGTGGGGCACCTTCGGACGTCGCGCCCACGACCTCACCTTCCGGCTCGGCGGTCGCCGCGCGGCCGAGGCGATCTCGGATCGGATGCAGCAGCGATGCCGCGACATCGTCGGCGAGCCCGAGCACCTGGGCGGGGTCGCGCAGGTCGATGCCGACGATCTTCAGACGGTCGATCCACTCGGGGGCGTCGGGGAGACTGCTGAACCGGCGCACGGCATCCCGCGGGAATCGCGTCGTGATCGTCGTGTGCGCACCGTCGCGCAGGAGACGCAAGGCGATGTACATGCCGATCTTCGCGCGGCCACCGGTGAGCAGCGCCCGCTTGCCGGTGAGGTCGGTGCGCGCTTCGCGCTTGGCGTGACTCATCGCCGCACATGACGGACAGAGCTGGTGGTAGAACGCGTCGACGAGCGTGTACGGCTGCTTGCAGATGTAGCAGGGGCGCGCCTTGAGCAGGGTTCCCGCCGTCGGCGCGGTCGTCGCCGTCGAGATCGGGATGCCGCGGGTCTCGTCGTCGATGCGGTCGGGCGCTCCCGTGGCCGTCGCCGCGACGACGGCGCGGTCGGCCCGGGCGATGGCGTCCCGGATCTCACGGCGCCGCACGCGCTTGACGGCCTTGAACATCTTGGCCGTGGCCTGACGCACGGCGACGAAGTCGGGATGCGTCTCGTCGAGTCCGGCCATGCCCTCGAGCACCCGCAGGGTGGCCGCGAGGTCGTCGGGATCGATGCCGGACGGCTCCAGCGCGGTGGGGGCGGGGGTCTCGTCGGGCACATGTGATTCTACGTCGCCTGTTAGCGTGCGACGATGACCTCTCCGCGCCGCATCCATGTCTCCGCGGCCGTGATCGTCGACGCGGAGTCCCGCCTGCTGCTCGTCCGCAAGGCCGGCACGACGGCGTTCATGCAACCGGGTGGCAAGCCCGAGCCCGGCGAGACGCCGGCCGAGACCCTGTCGCGCGAGCTGGCTGAGGAGCTCGGGCTGCACCTCGACCCCTCTGCGCTGCGGGCGCTCGGTCGATACGAGGCGGCCGCCGCCAACGAGCCGGGCTTCGTCGTGGTGGCCGACGTGTTCGCGGCCGACATCGGCGCACAGCATCCGATGATCGGTGCCGAGATCGAAGAGCTGCGCTGGGTGTCGCGCGCCGAGGCCGAAGGTCTCGAGGTCGCTCCGCTCGCGCGAGATCACTTCCTGCCGTAGACGCCCCCTCGACCGCCTGCGGAGCGGCGTCAGGCCTCGGTGGGCGTCGCCTCGGCCGCAGCCTCGTCCTCGGTGGTGGCCACGAGCTGACCGCACGCTCCGTCGATCTCCTTGCCGCGGGTGTCGCGGAGGGTCGTCGGGATGCCGGCGTCGTTGAGGCGACGGACGAACTCGTTCTGCACGTCGCGCTCCGACGCCGTCCACACCGACCCGGGCGTCGGGTTCAGCGGGATCGGGTTCACGTGCACCCAGCCGCGCCCGCGGGCGTTGAGCTTCTCGGCGAGGAGGTCGGCGCGCCAGCCGTGATCGTTCATGTCCTTGATCAGCGCGTACTCGATCGACACGCGTCGCCCGGTCTTGTCGAAGTACTCGCGTGCGGCATCCAGCGCCTCGTCGACCTTCCAGCGCGAGTTGACCGGGATGAGCTCGTCGCGCAGCTGGTCGTCGGGAGCGTGGAGTGACAGCGCGAACGTGACGGGGATATCTTCGGCGGAGAGCTTGCGGATCGCGGGGACGAGACCCACCGTAGACACGGTGATCCCGCGCGCGCTCATACCGAGGCCGTGCTTCTTGTCCACCATGACCCGCACCGCCTGCATCACGCGCGCGTAGTTCGCCAGCGGCTCCCCCATGCCCATGAAGACGATGTTGCTCACACGCTCGGCGCTGTGGTCGGAGCTCTTCTTGCCGCCGAGGCCGCCGGCGGCGATGAGGGCGTTGGCCCGCACGATCTGCTCGACGATCTCCGCCGCCGACATGTTGCGCGTCAGCCCCGCCTGCCCGGTCGCGCAGAACGGGCAGTTCATGCCGCACCCGGCCTGACTCGACACGCACAGCGTGATGCGGCCCGGGTAGCGCATGAGCACCGACTCCACGAGGGCGCCGTCGTGCAGCTTCCAGAGGAACTTGATCGTGTCGCCCCGGTCGGTCTCGAGCCGCCGCACCTCGGTCAGCAGCGGCGGCAGCATCCCGTGGACGAACTCTTCGCGTCCGTCGGCCGGGAGATCGGTCATCGCCGCCGGGTCGTGCGTGTAGTGGGTGAAGTAGTGCTTCTCGAGCTGCCCCGCCCGGAAGCCCGGAAGACCGAGCTCCTTCACCTTGGCCACGCGCTCCTCGGGCGTGAGGTCGGCGAGGTGGACGGGCGGCTTGCCGCGCTTGGGGCTGGCGAACTGCAGCAGCGGCCGGCCCTCTTCGTCCTTCTTCTGGGCCCAGCCCTCGGTGCGCGGGCGGACCTGTCGCGGCTCGGTGCGGCGCACGGGGGGCGGAGTGCTCATCCTCCGAGGGTACGGGAACGGCCTGGCCGCCGCCCGTGTGCGCGGCACTAGCGTGGACCCATGGGTCAGATCACCGTGCGCGACATCACCCCCGACGACGCCGGCGAGGTCCTCACCCTCCAGCGCGCCGCGTTCGTGCAGGAGGCGCTCATCTATCGGTCGGTCGACATGCCGCCGCTCACGCAGACCCTCGACGAGGTGCGCGCGGAGCTGGAGGAGAACCTCGGATGCGTCGCCCTCGACGGCGCCCGCATGGTCGGCGCCGTCCGCGCCCGCCGCGACGGCGACCTCCTCCTCATCGGTCGGATCGCCATCGCCCCCGATCAGCAGGGACGCGGCATCGGCACCACTCTGCTCGACGCCGTCGAGACCCGGGGCCGCGATGCCGGTGCCACGGAGGCCGAGCTCTTCACCGGCTCGCTCAGCGAGGCCAACCTGCGCCTGTACGAGCGCGAGGGGTATCGCGAGACGCAGCGCGTGCCGGGAGACGACGGCATCGAGCAGGTGTTCCTCCGGAAGCCCCTGACGGAGGACTGACATGGATGCCGCCTCCCGCCGCGAACTGGACGCCCTGCGTCGTCGCGCGTGGGGCGCGGGCGGCGGACTCGACGACGATCCCGCGGCGCAGCCCCGGCTGGCCGAGCTCGAGCTCGCCGCCGGCACCCGCGGCACCTGCCTCCCCGAGGAGGCGCACCGTCGGAACGCCCTGCTCGTGGTCATCTCGGCATCCGACATCCCGATCGATGCCCGCCCCGAGGGGATGACCGAGACGGATGCCGTCGGCTTCTGGTGGCGGGCGGACGACAACGTCGAGGTCGTGCTCGCGCCGCTCCCCGCGGCCGCACCGTGATCCCGGTCGCGCCGTGACCGCCAGGCAGTAGCCTGCTCCCGTGGTGCCCCTGGAGAACCTCCTCGCCTTCACGCTCGCCGCCCTGGTGCTCATCGTCATCCCGGGGCCCAGCGTGCTCTTCACGATCGGTCGAGCGCTCGCGCTCGGACGCATCGGCGGCCTGCTCAGCGTGCTCGGAAACGCCCTCGGGCTCCTCCCGATCATCGGCCTCGTGGCCCTCGGCGTCGGCGGGATCGTCGCGCGGTCGGCGGTCCTGTTCACCGCGGTCAAGATCGTCGGGGCGCTCTACCTCGCCTACCTCGGCATCCAGGCGATCCGCCACCGGAACCGCGCGGCCGGCGGCGCGGACTCCGCCCCGGCCGCGGGATCGGCGTGGCGACAGCTCGGCGCCGGTTTCGTCGTGGGGGTGACGAATCCGAAGAGCATCGCGTTCTTCGTCGCCGTCCTCCCCCAGTTCGTCGACCTGGACGCCGGAGCGGTGCCCCTGCAGATGGTCGAGCTCGGCCTGGTGTTCTTCGCGCTCGCCCTCATCTCCGACGGCGCGTGGGCGCTCGCCGCCGCGGCGGCGCGAACCTGGTTCGGACGGTCGCCGAAGCGCCTCGCGACGTTGTCGGCCACCGGCGGCGGCATGATGATCGGCCTCGGCGGCGTCCTGCTCTTCAGCGGGTCGACCCACTGACCCGCCGGGAGGCCGGCCCGTCCTCAGAGGAAGATGTCGGGGAAGAGCGCGTCGTCCGGGGTGCCGGGCACCGCGGCGTACCGCGAGAAGTCGGTGACGCCCGCGTCCTCCAGCACGTCTTCGACGATGAGCGTCTGACCGGTGTACGACGACGCCGGCCGCGTGACGACCTCGTAGGCGGCGTCGGCGTAGATCTCCGGCGTGCGACTGACCTTCATCATGCGGTCGCCGCCGAGGGAGAACTGCACCGCGGCGGTCGCGATCGTCGTCCGCGGCCACAGGGTGTTCGCGGCGATCCCGGCGGAGGCGAACTCCGCCCCGATCCCGAGCGTCGCCATGGTCATCCCGTACTTCGCCAGCGTGTACCCGGTGTGGGCGCCGAGCCACTTCGGCGAGAGGTTCAGGGGCGGCGAGAGCGACAGGATGTGCGGGTTCTCGGCATCCTTCAGCATCGGCAGGGCCGCCCGCGAGAGCAGGAACGTCCCGCGGACGTTGACGTCCTGCATCAGGTCGTACTTCTTCATCGACAGGGCTTCGGTGCCCGACAGGTCGATGACGGAGGCGTTGTTGACGACGACGTCGATGCCGCCGAACTCGCCCTGTGTCATCAGGACCGCCTCGGTCACGTCGTCGTCGTTGCGGACGTCGCCGACGATCGGGAGGGCGTTGCCGCCGGCCGCACGGATCTGCTCGGCCGCGGTGTGCACGGTGCCCTCGAGCTTCGGATGCGGGGTGTCGGTCTTGGCGAGGATGGCGACGTTCGCCCCGTCGCGGGCGGCGCGCAGCGCGATCGCGAGGCCGATGCCGCGGCTGCCCCCGGAGAGGAGCACGGTCTTCCCCGCGAGGCTCGTGCGCGAAGCACCCGTTTCGCCGGGGGTGGTCACGGAGTCGTTCTCGGTCATCGGGCGTCCTTTCCGGAAGCGAAGGCCCGGATGCGTGCGGCCGCCTCCGGGGTGTCGAATCGTGCGCCGATCGTGGCGGCCTCATCGGCGAGGTTGGCGGCGAAGTCGCGCTCCGCACCGGCGCGGACGAGCCGCTTGGCCTGACCGTACGCCCCCGTCGCCCCCGTGAGCCAGCTCCGGGCGACGGCGAGCGCGCGCCCGGCGACGTCGGCGGGCGTGACGACCTCGGTCACGAGCCCCCAGTCGAGGGCCGTGTCCGCATCGATCGTGACGTCCTGCAGCAGCATGCGCAGGGCCCGGCGCTGACCGATGGCGGCGGGGAGGAGGGTGGAGACTCCGAGGTCGGGGGTGAGTCCGATCTCGGCGTACTTGCTCACGAAGCGCGCGCTCTCGGACGCGACGATGTAGTCCGCCGCGAGCATGAGGCCGAGCCCGCCGCCGGCGACGGCGCCCTGGACGGCCGCGACGACGGGGATCGACGATTCCACGAACGCACGGATGCCGTCGTGGATGACGTGCGCGGTCTCGGTGACCGCCCCGCCGTCGGCACCGGACGTGGCCATCTCGCGCACGTCGCCCCCGGCGCAGAACGCCGGCCCCGAGGCCTCGATGAGGACGGCCCCGACCGTGTCGTCGCTGGTGATCTCGCGCGCGATGTCACGCCACAGGCGACCCATCGCGAAGCCCATGGCGTTCAGGGACGCCGGGCGGTTGAAGCGCACGCGCGCGAGGGCCCCCTCACGGGCGAGGAGGATCGACGAGTCGTCTGAGTGCATGTCGGTGGTGTCCCCGCTCATTTCGGTGCCATCCGGATCGCGCCGTCGAGGCGGATCGTCTCGCCGTTCAGGTAGCCGTTGTCGACGATCGCCATCACCAGTCGCGCGTACTCGTCGGGTTTCCCGAGCCGGGCGGGATAGGGCACCTGCCGACCGAGCGAGTCCTGCGCGGGCTGCGGGAGCCCCGCGAGCATGGGCGTCTCCATGATCCCGGGGGCGATGGTGACC
This sequence comes from Microbacterium aurantiacum, assembly GCF_021654035.1. Taxonomy (GTDB): domain Bacteria; phylum Actinomycetota; class Actinomycetes; order Actinomycetales; family Microbacteriaceae; genus Microbacterium; species Microbacterium aurantiacum. The sequence goes on along the minus strand of NZ_JAJPDW010000001.1, from coordinate 361,664 downwards.
ACCCGGATCGCGTGCCGGGCGAGCTCACGCGCGATCGGGAGGGTCATCGCGTGGACGCCGCCCTTGCTGGCCGCGTACGCGGGCTGACCGATCTGCCCGTCGAAGGCTGCGACGCTCGCCGTGCTGATGATGACGCCGCGGTCCCCGGAGCCGTCCGGCTCGGTACGGGCCATCGCGGCGGCACCGTGCGCGATGACGGTGTAGGTGCCGAGGAGGTTCACGCGGACGAGGCGCTCGAAGTCGGCGATCGGGGTGGGGACGCCGTCTCGATCGAGGACCTTCGCGGGCGGGGCGATCCCCGCGCAGTTGACGACGACGCGCAGCGGGCCGGCTTCGCCCGCCTGCGCCACGGCGGCCGCGACCTGCTCCGGGTCGGTGACGTCGGCCGCGGCGAAGGACGCCCCGATCTCGGCCGCCACGTCCGCACCGGGAGACCCGGGGAGGTCGACGAGCGTGACGGCGGCGCCGGCGTCGATGAGGCGTCGGGCCGTGGCGAGGCCCAGGCCGCTGGCACCGCCGGTGACCAGGGCGGCGGCGGAGGTGAGGTCCATCCGTTCTCCTTCGAACTGCGCCCGGGGGCGTCGACATCACATGTCAGCTTAGGCGGGACTGCGTCTCACGAGGAATCGGGGTCGCCCCGGGCGCCGTCCGGTGCCAGGATGGCGGCATGGCCGAGCCCCATCCGCTCATGTTCGACCCGGATGACCCTTCCCTCGCGCGAGTGCGCGAGATCGCGCTCGCCCTCCCCGGCGCCGCCGAGAAGGTGAGCCACGGCCGGCCCGCCTTCTTCACCGTGAAGGTCTTCTGCTACTACGGGGGCGCGGCGAAGGCCGACATGACCCGACGCCACGACGAGGCGGTCCTCTTCCTCCCCGACCCGGGCGACGCGGCCGCGCTGGCGCAGGACCCCCGCGTCTGGGTCCCCGCCTATCTCGGCCCGAGCGGCTGGCTCGCGATCGACCTCGCGGATGCCGAGCCCGGCGAGATCGGTGAACTCCTCGACGCGTCCTTCCGCCGCACGGCACCGGCGCGGCTCGTGCGCGAACTCGATGCCCGCGGGTGAGCGCGGCGCCCGTCAGCCGGGGCCGAGGATGAAGTTCCACGTGCCGGCGGCGAGGGCCGCGGCGACCGCGACGAGGGCGATCCCCGCCCCCACGGCGATGAGCGCCCATTCGCGCCCGCCGAACGTCGAGATGCGTGCCCACGTCCGCGGTCCCGGAGCGCCGAAGCCGCGTGCCTCCATCGCGGTGGCGAGCTTCGCACCGCGACGGATGGACAGCACGAGCAGCGCGAACGCCATCCCGAGGAACCGGCGCAGCCGCCCCCGGTCGGCGACACCGCGGGCGCGGCGGGCGAGTTCGAGCGCGCGCCAGTCGTCGAGGAAGAGACCGACCATCCGCAGGCCCGCGAGCGCCCCCAGCACGAACCGCGCCGGAAGCCGCCAGATCTGCGACAGTCCGTCGGCGAGGTCCGTGGGATCGACGCTCGCGAAGAGCACGACAGACGGCAGGGCGATGGCGAGCACGCGCAGCGTCGTCGCCAGGGCCAGCTCGAGCGATCCGTCGCTGACGCGCACCGCGAGCCACTCGACGTAGACCTGTCCGCTCGTCCGCCCGTAGAGGGCGATCGTCACGCCGGTGAGCGGAGCGAGGGCCCACACGAGCCACGTCCGCCGCCAGAACTCGCCCCATCGGAGCCCCGCCCACGGCATCAGGAGCAGCTCGACGAAAAGCGCCGCCCCCGCCGAGACGACGTCGAGGGTCAAGACGAGCGGCACGGTGAGCACCATCGTCGCGGCGAGCTTCGCCACGGGGTTCACCCGCGCCATCGTGCTCGTGCGCGCCTGGTCCGGCGCCAGCGTCATCGCGTCGCCCCGCGGATCTCGACCCGCGCGGCGTGGAGGGCACGCACGACGTCGGCGTCGTGCGTGATCGTCACGATCGCCGACCCCTCGTCCCGCAGGCGCGCGAGGAGCGCGACCATCTCCCCCCACGTCCGCGCGTCCTGCCCGAACGTCGGCTCGTCGAGGACCAGCACCCGCGGCGCGGTCGCGAGCGCCGCGGCCACCGTGAGACGGCGCTTCTCCCCTCCGGAGAGCGTGTACGGGTTGGCGGCGGCCAGATGATCCAGCCGGAGGCGCGCGAGGAGCTCATCGACCACGGCGTCCCGCGCCGCGGCATCCTGTCCGAGGGCGCGCGGCCCGACCTCGAGCTCGGCCCGCACCGTGCGCTCGAGCAGCTGATGCTCGGGGCCCTGGAAGACCGTGCCGATGCGCGTGAGCAGCTGCCTCGATCGCCAGCGGATCGGCGCGGGGCCCGCCCCGGCGGCGAGCGCGTCCGAGGCTTCGAGGAGACCGGATGCCGGGGCGATGAGCCCCGCGAGCGTGAGACCGAGGGTCGACTTCCCCGCGCCGTTCGGCCCGGTGATCGCCAGCGCCGCGCCGGCACGCACGTCCGCATCGATACCGGAGGCCACCGGAGTGCCCGCCACGCGCTGCACCGCGAGGTCGCGGGCGCGCAGGAGCACGTCACCGGGCGCCGAGGCGGGCGGGGCGGGATGCGGCGGGGGCGAGGCGGGGACCCAGACCCCGGCATCCGTCAACCGTGCGCGCTGCGCGCCCAGAACCTCGGCGGGCGTCCCGTCGGCGATCACGCCCTCATCACCCGCGCCCAGGACGATCACCCGCGTGACCAGCGGAAGCCACACCTCCACGCGATGCTCGACGACCACGAGGGTCGCCGGGTGGGCGTCGAGGAGGCCGCCGACGGCGGCGCGCACCTCGGCGACACCGTGCGGGTCGAGGTTGGCGGTGGGTTCGTCGAGCAGGATCAGCCCCGGCCGCATCGCGAGGACGCCGGCGAGCGCCATCCGCTGCTTCTGCCCGCCGGAGAGCTCCTTCGTCGCGCGGTCCAGCGGCACGTCGAGCCCGACCGCCTCGCGGGCGGCGTGCACGCGTGGCCAGATCTCGTCGTGCGGGATGCCGAGGTTCTCGCAGCCGAACGCGATGTCGTCGCCGACCCGGGCGAGGATCACCTGCGCATCGGGATCCTGCAGGAGGAGGCCCGCGCGCCCGCGCGCGGCTTCCGCGGGAACGTCGTCGAGGAGCAGCTCCCCCTCGGACTCGCCCTCCTCCGCGCCGCCGAGCACGCCCGCAAGCCCCTGGAGGAGCGTGGACTTCCCGGCCCCGGATGCGCCGAGGAGGAGGACCCGCTCCCCCGGCTCGATCCGCAGGTCGAGGCCACGCACCGCCCAGGCGCGTCGCGACGCGTGCCGCCAGCCCCATCCGCGCACCCGCACCGCGGCCGCGGTGCCCGGCATCCGCGACACGCTCAGACGCGGGTGCGGTGCGCGCGACCCGACGCGAACCGGTCGAGGGCGCCGGTGGCCGCGAGGCCGCGCGCGATCGCCCACGACAGCGCACCGGCGATCACCGCGCCCGAGATCATCGTGCTGATGAGGTAGACGACGACGAAGGTGATGTCGGCGCCGGCGTACCAGAGCAGGAGGTTGTTCACGCCGCCGAGGAGGGCCGCCCCGATCCCCGCGAGGACGGCGACCGGCAGCGACCAGCGGCGGTAGAAGAAGGCGAGGAAGATCAGCTCGGCACCGAGGCCCTGCACGAGCCCCGCCTCGAGGGTGAGGAACGCGCCCCACGTGTTGCCGACCAGCGTGAGCGCCGACACGGCCGCCGCGACGAGTTCGGTGTACACCGCCGCGCCGGGCTTGCGGATGATGAGGGCGCCGAGGACGCCCGCGAACAGCCAGGGTCCGTCGAGGAGTCCCTGGAGCCCCGGCAGGAGCGGCTCGAGGAACGCGCTCGGACCGCGGTAGGCGACGTTCCACAGCAGGAAGACGAGTCCGCACGCGACGCCCAGGACGCTGGCGACGACGATGTCGACGACGCGCCAGCGGTGCGTCCGCGGCGGCGTCGAGGTGGGGACGGACGTGGACGTGGATGCAGACATCGATGCTCCTCCCTGCGCCGGCATGATCCGGATCAGGTTCGACGGTCGAAGCGTGGATCGCTTCCTCTCAGCCCGGCTCACCGGACTCCCGTGGTTGTGCGCTCGAGTATAGCGGCGCCCGGGCGCGGTATCTTGGCCGGGTGAGCGTGGACGAAGCCCCGGCGACGACGCGTCGCGCGCGTCGGGAGAACGTCGCGTCGACGACGGGCCCGACCCCGACGGGGGCGCTGGCGTGGCTCGACCCGAAGCGGGTCACGGGCGCGTCGTCCCGGACCGACTTCGCCACGGCATCCGCTCCCTTCGTCCCGGTCGAACCCGACCTGCTCGCCGACGCCCCGCGCCGCTCGATCCTCCGCCCGGGGGTCCTCATCCCGGTCGGGGTGTTCGCCGCGCTCGCCGGCGCGTATGCGGCCACCACCCTCCTCTGGCCGCTGCACGCCGTGGCACCGGAGGTGGCCCCCGTGCAGGTCGAGCCGATCGCCTCGGTCGCTGCGGCTCCGGCGTGGCCCGGCGCGGGATCGGCGGCGATCGCGGTCGAGGGCATCGACGAGACGCTCGCGTCGTCGCTGGATCCGGCATCCATCGCCAGCATCACCAAGGTCGTCACGGCGCTGATGATCCTCGACGAGCTGCCCCTCGCCCCGGGCGAGCAGGGCCCGGAGTACCGGTTCCGTTACGCGGACATGCTCGAGTACTGGGACTACCGCGCCCGCGGGGAGTCCGCCCTCGACGTCCCGATCGACGGCGCACTCACGCAGTACCAGATGCTCGAGGGGATCCTCGTGGGGTCGGCGAACAACTACGCCGAGCGCCTCGCATCCACGATCTGGCCCTCGGACCAGGTGTTCGCCTCGGCGGCACGGTCGTGGCTGGCCACCCACGGCATCCCCGGCATCACCGTCGTCGAGCCGACGGGCATGGACCTGGGGAACACCGCCACCGCCGAGGCGCTCATCCCGCTGGCGAAGAAGGCGATGGAGAACCCGGTGGTCGCCGAGATCGTCTCGAAGCAGGCGATCGAGCTCCCGGGCGCCGGCCGGGTGGAGAACACCAACGGACTCCTCGCCGACCCCGGCGTGCTCGGCATCAAGACCGGCACCCTCGACGCGTGGAACCTCCTCTCGGCGAAGGACGTCGTCGCCGGTGAGACCACCGTCCGGCTGTACGCCGCCGTCCTCGGCCAGCCCGATGACGCGGCGCGGGTCGAGGCGTCGCGCGCGCTGTACGCGCAGCTGGAGCAGGAGCTGCAGCCGCGGCCGTCCGTCACCGCCGACACCGTCGCGGGGCTCGTCCGCACGGAGTGGGGCGAGGAGGTCTCGATCGTCACGGCGAGCGACGCGGCCGTCGTCCTGTGGAACGGCGGGGCCGGAACGGTGTCGACCCGGTACGACCTCGGCGACGCCCGCACCGCCGGCGACGTCGTCGGAGCGCTCTCGGTCGACGGTCCGCTCGACGACGACCTCGTCGACCTGCGGCTGGCCGAAGACATCGAGCCCCCGAGCGTCTGGTGGCGCCTCACCCACCCGCTCGAACTCTTCGGCCTCGCCGACTGATCCTCACGCGGGCTCAGGCGGGCGGCCGAGGACCTCGCGCCGTCAGGCGAAGCGCACCCGCTGCTGCAGACGCGTACGCGCGTCGAAGACCTCGTTGCCGCCCATCGCGCGCGCGCCGGTGAGCCCGCGGCGGAGGATCGTCGACAGCGCGCTGCGCGCGACGACCGCGACGGGCACACCGCGCACCTTGCCGAGCTCGGTGATCGCCTGGTCGAGGTCGTCGTCGGGGAGCACCACGATCGCGCCGCGGAAGCGCACCCCCGCCGCACGACCCATGCCGCGCACGCGCGCGACGAGGTCCGCGATCGGCGTGCCCACCACGCCGTCGCCCACGATCTCGCCGCGACGGACACCGACCGGTCCGCCGAAGTCCTCCGACAGCACCCCGTAGAGGCCGCTCGGGCCCAGCACGATGTGGTCGATCTTGTCGTCGGATCCGGCGTCGCGACCCTCGACCATCACGTCGTGCCACACCGTGTACCCCATGCCGAGATCGGCGACGATGCGGGCGGTCGCCTCCTCGGCGAGCGCGTCGGCGAGCAGCCGTCGCAGGTGGTGCGGGGCGGTGCGCACGAGCGCCGGGTCGTACGGGTCCTCCAGCGGAACGCCGCGGCCGACCCACTCGCGCATGAGGTCGAGGTAGCGCTCGCGTCGCCAGCCACCCGGATGCCCGTGCGAACGGGCCCGCGGACGGGTGTCGCGGGAGGCCGCCCGCGGGGCGCGCCACGCGGTGGCATCGGATGCCGACCCCGCGGCATCCGACCACTCCGGCGCCGCGCTCGAGCCGAAGCCGTGCCCGCGGTCGTACGCCGCGCGGGCGTCGGCGGTGCCGACGAGCTCCCACGCGCGCTGGACCTGCACGAAGGTCGCGGCGTCGCCGCCGGTGTCGGGATGGGTCTGTCGCAGACGCAGGCGGTAGGCCTTGCGGAGGGCGTCGTCGTCGACGTCGGGGGCGACCCCCAGCACGTCGTACGCGGAGGCCGACAGCGGGCTGTCGAACATCCCGCTCCTTCCTCAGTCGTTCTCGGGTCGTCTCTCGTTCCGGCGGGCGTAGGCCGCCGCGCTGCGGCTCGACAGCGCGAGCAGCAGCAGGATGTCCAGGCTCAGCGACAGGAACGTCCCGTCCAGGGTGATCTCCTCGCCCCGCACCCACCACGCGGTGAACACGGTGCTGATGGAGATGACCGAGAACAGCATGACGAGCACGCGCGGCCAGTTATGGCCACGATAGATCAGGATTCCGAGCACGGCGTCGATGAGGAGGAACGTGCTCCCTCCGATGAGCACCAGCCCGAGGAGGATCGCCTTCACGTCCGGCGACCCGAGCGAGGGGTCGGCCGCGATCGCGTCGGCGAAGAACGTGTCCCACTCCCGCGCGATCTCCCACAGGATGAGCGCCCCGGCGATCACCCGGAGGAGCACCAGGAGACTCCCCGCGACGGTCGTGGCCGGTCGCGGCATGTCCGGGTCGTAGCGGACGGGCGAGAGCAGCAGCGCCCCCGGCTCGTACGCCGGCCGCTTGTGCGGCGCGTGGTGGTGCGCGTGCGCGTGGTCGGGGTTCACGACCTCACCTCCTCGTCGGCGGGATGGGCGACCGTAACCGCGCGGACGTCGATGATCGGCAGATCCCCGTCGGTGCGGATGCTGTCTCCCCCGCCGTTCCGGGCGTGGTAGCCGGTGGCGAAGTCGGCGATGACGTCCACCCGCACGCGCGGGTCGGCCTCCGACACGGTGCGGACGATGTGGTCACGCTCGACATCCGTGTCGGCGTCGATCTTGTGGGTGACCTGGAGGGTGAACAGCGACAGCCCGACACGGGTGTCGAAGGTGCCCGCCGCGAGCCAGTCCACGCGCGTGCCGCCGGGGAGGAGCCAGCCGTCGGGGCACCGCCAGAACCGCACGTGGTGGCGCTGGGCGGGATTGCCGTCGACCTCCTGCTGGTAGGCGAAGTCCTGCTGGCGCCCGAACAGGAAAAGGGGGCTGACCGGGGCTTCGTGGTAGCTCCGCCGACGGAGCGTCGAGGTGATGATGCGCCACGACGACGCGAGGGTCACCGGGTCGGCCTTCGTCCACCCGGCGCGGCGCATCGCCTGCTCGATCTGCGCCCCCTCGCCGAGGAGGGCGAGGTTCACCGGATCGCCGAGGAGGCCGTCGCTCGTGCGCGTGCGACCGATGAAGTAGTCCGGCACGTACACGGTCGTGAGGATCCGGTGCAGGCGCGGGAGCACCAGGTAGGCCAGGAGCACCCAGAAGCCGATGAAGAAGGGGAGCCCCCACCAACCCACGCGGAACGATTCGGTGAAGCTGAGGTAGGCCAGCCAGACCGCCGCGAGGCCCGCGAAGACGAAGAAGAACCAGTCGACGGCGATGCCGAGCGAGTACGTCCGGCGGCGAGTCCCGGTCATCGTCCCCTCACCCCCGGAGCGGCTCGTCGGGGACGAAGGCGAGAGCGGATGCCGCGAGCCCGGGGTCGATCTCCGCAAGCGTCGCGGGCTGCCACCGGGGCGAACGGTCCTTGTCGATGAGCTGCGCGCGCACGCCCTCGGGGAGGTCGGGCTGGGTGTGGGCGAACCACATCACCAGCCCGTACTCCTGACCGAGCGCCGCACGGAGGTCCGGCAGCTCGCGCGCGCGGCGGACGGCGGCCAGGGTCACCGTCAACGCCGTCGGCGAGAGCTCCTCGAGGGTGTCGGCGGCGGCGTGCGCGGCATCCTCGTCGCGCGCCCGGAGCCGCTCGATGATCTCGGGGACCGTGTCGGCCGCGAACGCGTCGTCGATCCAGACGCGCGCGGCGGCGAGGCGGGACGGTTCCGGCGTCTCGTCGAAGAGGAGCACGAGCTCGGTCGGGGTCTCCGGATCCGCACGCCGCTCGAACGCCTCACGGAGGGCGTCGAGGTGGGCGCGGGGCACGCAGTGGTCGGCGAATCCGGCGTAGACCGCGTCGGCGGCATCCATCGTCCCGCCGGTCAGCGCGAGGAACTCCCCCAGCCGGCCCGGCGCGCGGGCGAGCAGCCACGAACCGCCGACGTCCGGGGTGAACCCGATCCGGGTCTCGGGCATCGCCAACCGCGAGGTCTCGGTGACGATGCGGATCGCCGCGTGGCCCGCGACGCCGATCCCGCCCCCCATCGTGATGCCGTCCGCGAGCGCGATGACGGGCTTCGGGTACTCGGCGATGCGGGCGTTGAGCGCGTACTCCTCCTGGAAGAAGAGCGCCACCTCCGCCGGGTGTCCCGCGGTGATGCGGGAGGCGAGGTCGCGCACGTCGCCGCCCGCGCAGAGCCCCCGGTCGCCCGCTCCGTCGATGAGGACGACGTCGATGTCGGTGTCGTCCTCCCACGCGTCCAGCGCGGCATGCAGAGCCCGGATCATCTCGAGGTCGAGGGCGTTGATCGCGCGGGGCCGATTGAGCGTCAGCCACCCGAGTCTGCCCGCGGGACGGGCGAGGACGGTGGGTGCGGCGTCGTCGGTCACGGCACACACGTTACCGGGGCGGCACCCCCGCCATCGGGGTGCCTCCGCGGAGCGTTTCTGCATCGCCGCGTCCGATCCGACAGGATGGGGGGACCTGACCGCAGAACGACGACACCGACGAGAGGCGCGGCATGCCCGACGCATTGGCGCTCGAGTTCACCGGACTCACGAAAGACTTCGGCCGCATCCGGGCCGTCTCCGACTTCACCGCCCGCGTGGAACCGGGGCTGGTGACCGGCTTCCTGGGGCCCAACGGCGCGGGGAAGACCACCACCCTCCGCATGCTGCTCGGGCTCGTCCGCGCCACACACGGGACGGCGACGGTGGGCGGGCGCCCGTACGCGGAGCTGCGGCATCCGCTGCGCTCGGTGGGCGCGGCCCTCGAGGCCTCCAGCTTCCACCCGGGCCGCACCGGCGCGGGACACCTCCGGGTCCTCGCCGCGGCGGCGGGTCTTCCCCGCACCCGCGTGGACGAGACCCTCGCCCTCGTCGGACTCTCGGATGCCGCCGGCCGGAAGGTCGGGGGCTATTCCCTCGGCATGCGTCAGCGACTCGGACTCGCCTCGGCGCTCCTCGGCGACCCCGGCGTCCTCGTCCTCGACGAGCCGTCCAACGGCCTCGACCCGGAGGGCATCCGCTGGATGCGCCGGCTCCTGCAGGAGCTCGCCCGCGAGGGTCGCACGGTGCTCGTCTCCTCGCACCTCCTCGCCGAAGTGCAGCAGACCGCCGATGCGGTGCTGATCATCTCCCGCGGGCAGCGCGTCTTCCAGGGCGGCCTCGACGACCTCGCCGATCCCAACGAGTACGCCACCGTCGTCGACGCCCCCGATCGACAGAGCCTTCTCGATGCCCTGGGCGCGGCCGGTGCGACCGTGGAGATCATCCGTGGCGGCATCCGCGTGACCGACCGCGATCCGGCCGAGGTCGGCACGATCGCCGCCGCGGCGGGCGTGGCCCTCTCGGGCCTTCAGCGCCGCGGCCCCGCGCTGGAGGAGGTGTTCCTCGACCTCGTCAACGGGACCCGCGTGCACACCCCCGCGGAGCCGCAGGCCGCCGCCGACGAAGGGGCCATCGCCGACGAAGAGCTAACGACCGAGGAAAGAGGTGAGCTGCGATGACGCTCGCCGCAGCGGTCCGCTCCGAGTCCGTCAAGCAGATCACCACCTCGATGTGGTGGCTGCTCGCAATCATCCTCGTCGCCTACGTCGCCTTCACCGCGGCGGCGCTCGGGTTCGTCTTCGCCGCCTCGGCGAGCGGCGCACTCCCCGGGCAGCAGATGACGATCGACCCGTCGATCCTCCCGCCGACGATCTACAGCTCCGCCACCTCCGTCGGCTACGTCTTCCCGCTCCTCATCGGCACCCTGATGGTCACGAGCGAGTTCCGCCACCAGACGCTCACCCCCACCTTCCTCGCCTTCCCCCGGCGCGGCACGGCGCTCGCGGGCAAGGTCGTGGTCGGCATCCTGCTCGGCCTCCTCTACGGCGTGCTCGGAACGCTCGCGGCCGTCGGCGCCGGCGCGGGGTTCCTCGCCGGATTCGGCATCGACACGGGTCTCGGCGAGGCCGACACGTGGGCGCTCATCGGGCGGATGCTGATCGCCTTCGTCTTGTGGGTCCTCATCGGCATCGGTGTCGGTGCGCTCGTCCGCAACCAGGTGGGCGCCGTCGTCGGCGTGCTGGTGTTCACCCAGTTCCTCGAGCCGATCGGCCGTGTCGCCGGCTCGTTCGTCGATGGCCTCTCCGAGGTCGTCCGGTTCCTTCCGGGAGCCGCGGGCGACGCCCTCGTCGGCGCGAGCGTCTTCACCGGCATCGGCCCGACCGGTGGCGACGGCGGGACACTCGAGTGGTGGGCCGGCGGCATCGTGCTTCTCGCCTATGCCGCGGTGTTCCTCGTGGTCGGGTGGGCGACCACCTGGCGACGCGACGTCAGCTGACGCCGGGAACGATCACCGGAACCGCCGCGGTCTCGACGATCTCGACGACATCCGTCGCCGCGTCATCGGCGTCCACGTCGATGCGGAGCGCCTGGACGAGCGCGAGCCCGTGGCGGGTCGTGAGGAGGATGCGTTCGAACTCCTCGTGCCCCTCGAGGTCGATGACGACCCCTTCGCGGCGTCGGCGGATCATCGCGAAGTCGTCGCCGCCCGCCGAGCGCCAGCGACCCGCCGCAACGATCCCGCGCACGTGCGTACCGGGGCTCGGTACGCCGCGGAGCCAGGTCCAGACGTCCTCGGTGAGCTGGACCTTCGCGATCTGGGACCGCTCGACCAGCACATTCTCCTTGCGGAATGCGAGGAGGCGCTCCGACCCCGACAGCGCGATTTCGAGCCGGGTGGAATCGAGCAGGAGCGTGACCATGCCCCTAGTCTGCCAGCGTCGCGGCGCACGTTCCGAGGCGTTTGCTCACAGGAGCGCAACGATCCGCGACGCGACGGTTGCCGCGCGGTGGGAGACTTGAGCGATGACCCTGCTCGGCTCCGCGGTGCACCGCGCGCTCGACCGCGTCCGCTCCGGCGCCGCGCTCGACGCCGACGACGCCGAAGCGCTGCTCGCGGCATCCGGTCCCGACGAGGAGACGCTCGCCGCTCTCGCCGGTCGCCTCCGCGACGAGGGGCTCGCCGCGGCCGGACGCGCCGGGGTCATCACGTACTCGCGCAAGGTGTTCGTGCCGCTGACCACCCTCTGCCGCGACCGCTGCCACTACTGCGTGTTCGTCGACACCCCCGGGCAGCTCGCGCTGCTGCAGAAGCCCGCGTACATGTCGCCCGAGCAGGTGCTCCAGGTGGTGCGACAGGGTCAGGCGCTCGGGTGCAAGGAGGCCCTGCTCACCCTCGGCGACCGCCCGGAGGAGCGCTGGCCCGAGGCTCGCGCCTGGCTGGACGACCACGGCTTCGCCTCCACGATCGACTACGTCGCCCACATCGCCGCGCTCATCACGGCCGAGACCGGCATGCTCGTGCACGCCAACCCCGGCGTGATGACGGAAGACGAGCTCCGACGCCTGCGCACCGTGTCGCCGTCGATGGGCATGATGCTCGAAACGACCTCACGGCGGCTGTTCGAGGAGCGCGGTCAGGTCCACTACGGCTCGCCCGACAAGGACCCCGATCTCCGCCTCGCCGTCATCGAAGACGCCGGGCGCCTGCGCGTGCCGTTCACCACCGGCATCCTCGTCGGCATCGGCGAGACGATCCGCGATCGGGCCGAGTCGCTGGTGGCGATCCGCGACGCACACCTCCGTCATGCGGCGTCCGGACGCGGGCACGTGCAGGAGGTGATCGTGCAGAACTTCCGCGCCAAGGCGCAGACGGCGATGCGCGACGCCCCCGACGCCGATCTCGACGAGTACATCCGCACCGTCGCGGTCGCGCGCCTGGTGATGGGCCCGCACATGCGGATCCAGGTGCCGCCGAACCTGTCCGACCCGCGCGAGTTCGCCCGGCTCGTCGCGGCCGGGATCGACGACTGGGGCGGGGTCTCGCCGCTCACCGCGGATCATGTCAACCCAGAGCGCCCGTGGCCGCACGTCGACGACCTCGCCGCGGCCACCGCCGACCTCGGCTACACCCTCCGCGAGCGCCTGACGGCGCACCCGGAGTACGTCCGGGACGCCGAGACCTGGCTCGATCCCGGGCTCGCCCCCGCCGTCGCCGGCCTTGCCGATCCGGACACGGGCCTCGCCGCGGCCGGTTCCCGCGTCTCCGCTGTCGAAAACGCGGGACGGATCGGCCCCGGAGCCCCCGCCGCATCCGCCGAGGCGACATCCGTCCCGCGTCCTTCACCGCGATCGGGCGCCACCCGCCTGGCCGAACGCGCCGCCGACGACCCGGCGAGCCTCGACGACGCCGAATGGGTCGACCTCCTCGAGTCCACCGGCGAGGCGCTCGACGTCCTCGCCCGCACCGCGGACGACGTCCGCCGCTACACCGTCGGCGAGGCGGTGAGCATGGTCGTCAACCGCAACCTCACCTCCACCGGGTTCCGCGCGACGCCGACCGGTGAGCCCGGGACGTTCTCACTCGACGAGGTCGCCGAGATCGCCGCGGATGCCGCCGCCCTCGGCGCCACGGAGATCTGCGTGCAGGGGCGCCTCCCCGACACGGAGGACCCCGCCGCGTACCTGGCGATCGCGCGGACGATCACGGCCGCAGCGCCCGCCCTCCACCTCCACGCGTACCGCCCGCAGGACGTCCGCGACCTCGCCGACCGCGGCGGGCTCGGCCTCCCCGGCGCCCTCGCGGCTTTGCGGGACGCCGGGGTGGACACGGTCCCCGGCACCGGCGTGAAGGTCCTCAGCGAACGCGTCCGCGCCCTCGTGGCCCCCGACGACCTCGACATCGCCCGGTGGGAGGAGGGGATCATCACCGCCCACGAGGCCGGGTTCCGCTCGACCTCGGTGCTCTTCTACGGTCACGTCGAGACCGCTGCCGAGCGCATCGCCCACCTCCGCCGCCTCCGGGGAATCCAGGAGCGCACGCGCGGGTTCACCGAGTTCGTGCCGATCCCCCTCCCCGGTCCCGCCGGCGGCGTCCCCCTCGTGCCCGGGCGCGCCGCGATCGACGAGCACCGGGCGATGGTCGCGGTGTCGCGTCTGCTCCTCAGCGGCAGCATCGCTCACGTGCAGATCCCGTGGACCCGCGTCGGCCGCGATACCGCCGCCACCCTCCTCCGCTCCGGCGGAGACGACCTCGGTGGCACGCTGCTCGACGGGCGCGTCCGCCCCGACACCGGCATCGAGCAGGGATTGGAGTTCCCCCGAGCGGATGCCGAGCGCCTCGTCGCGCGCCTCCTCCGGCCGTTCCGCCAGCGCACCACCGACTACCGCGAGGTGAGCCGGTGACCGCGCGCCGCGTGGAGGTGGCGATCGTCGGCGCCGGGTTCGCCGGGCTCGCGATGGCGATCGCGCTCCAGCGGGCGGGCCGCGACGATTTCGTGCTGCTCGAGCGTGCGGCATCCGTCGGCGGGACCTGGCGCGAGAACACCTACCCCGGCGTCGCGTGCGACGTGCCGGCGCACCTGTACGGCTTCGCCGAGTATCCGCGTCCGGATGCCCCGGGGGTCTACGCGCGGGGCGCCGAGATCCGCGCCTACCTCGAGGACGTCGCCGCTCGCGAGCGCCTCGGCGAGCGCCTGCGCCTTCGCACCGCCGTGACCGCGGCGAGATGGGATGTCTCCGCGGCCGTCTGGCGGATCGAGACCGCGGGCCCCACTGCGGAGACATTCGAGGCCGAGGTGCTGGTGCTCGCGTGCGGGCGGCTCACCGAGCCCTCGATCCCCGACATCGCCGGACTCGAGACCTTCCCCGGGCCGATGTTCCACTCCGCGCGCTGGGATCACGACGTGCCGCTCGCCGACGCCCGGGTCGCCCTCGTCGGAACGGGGGCGAGCGCGGTGCAGATCCTCCCGGAGCTCGCGCGCACCGCCGCGCACGTGACGCTCTTCCAGCGGACTCCGGCGTGGATCGTGCCGCGCGGCGACGCACCCTACACGGATGCCGAGCGCCGACGCCTGAGAGACGACCCCGACGCCCTCGCACGCCTGCGCCGGACGCTGTACCTCCAGGGCGAGGATCGCTTCGCGTCGCGCTCGGGGGACGCCGCGGCCTCGGAGGCTGCCCGCGCGGAAGCCCTGGCGCACCTGCACGCCCAGGTGGCCGACCCCGCCCTCCGCGCCGCACTCACCCCCGATTACGCCTTCGGCTGCACGCGCGTGCTCCTCTCCGACGACTTCTACCCCGCCGTCGCGGGCGACCGGGTGACGCTCGAGCCGACCGCCCTCGCGCAGGTCGACGGCGCCTGTCTGATGTCCGCGGCGGGCCGTGCGCATGACGCCGACGTCGTGATCCTCGCCACCGGCTTCGCCTCCGCGCAGCAGCCTTACGCCGCCCTCGTGCGGGGTGAGGACGACGTCACCCTCGCTGAGCACTGGGCCTCGGGCATGACCTCGTTCGCCTCCACCGTGGTCTCCGGCTTCCCGAACCTCTTCGTCCTCAACGGCCCGAATGCGTCGCTCGGTCACAACTCCGCCGTCCTGATGATCCAGGAGCAGGCCGCGTACGCCGTGAACGCCCTCGCGCACCGCGACACGATGCCCGACGGCGTCCTGCGGGTGCGCCCCGATGCCGAGGTCGCCTACACCGCGGAGATCGACGCGGCGGCGGCATCCACGCCGTGGATCACCGGCGGATGCCGCAGCTGGTACGTCGATCCTCGCTCCGGCCGCCTCACGCTGCTGTGGCCGGGCACGGTCGACGCCTTCCGCGCGCGGCTCGCCCGCACCGACGGATCCGAATTCGCCCCCGCACCGGCGCGGGCGGGAAAGGGAGCACCATGACCATCCCCCTCCGTTTGGGATACAAGGCCTCCGCCGAGCAGTTCGGCCCGGGCGAGCTGCTCGAATTCGCCGTGCTCGCCGAGGAGGTCGGGTTCGACTCGGTGTTCGTGTCGGACCATCTCCAGCCGTGGCTGCACGACGGCGGTCATGCCCCGGCATCCGTTCCGCTCCTCGGCGCGCTCGGCGCGCGCACCTCGCGGGTGCTCATCGGCACCTCCGTGCTCACCCCGACCTTCCGCTACAACCCGACCGTCATCGCGCAGGAGTTCGCCACCCTCGGCGCGCTCTACCCCGGACGCGTGATCCTCGGCGTCGGAACGGGCGAGGCGCTCAATGAGGCGAACCTCGGCTTCGCGTGGCCCGATCCCCCCGAGCGCTTCCAGCGGCTGAAGGAGGCCCTCGGCCTCATCGACCGCCTGTGGAGCGAGGACCGCGTGAGCTTCGACGGCACCTTCTACACGACGCGCAACGTCACGATCTACGACCGCCCCGATGAGCGCGTGCCGGTCTACATCGGCGCATCAGGCCCCGCCGCGACCCGCCTCGCGGGCCGGATCGCCGACGGCTTCATCACCACCAGCGGGAAGAAGCCCGAGCTCTACACCGACACCCTCCTCCCCGCCCTCGACGAGGGATTGGGCAAGGCGGGCCGCACGAGGGACGACATCGACACCCTCATGGAAGTCAAGGTCTCGCTCGCCGACACTCTCGAGGAGGGTCGCGAGAAGACCCGCTTCTGGGCCCCGCTCGCCCTCAGCCCCGACGAGAAAATGGGCACCGACGACCCGATCGAGATGCAGCGCCTCGGCGATGCGCTCCCGATCGAGCGCGCCGCCTCGCGGTTCATCGTCTCGGACGATCCCGACGAGCACGTCGAGCGGATCGCCTGGTACGTCGAGCAGGGCTTCCGCCACCTCGTCTTCCACGACCCGGGTCACGACCAGGAGGCCTTCCTCCGCCGCTACGGCGCGGAGATCCTCCCGCGTCTGCGCGAGCGTTTCGGCGCGTGACCGACACCGCCCGACCCGCCCGCTGGGTCGTCGTCGTCCCGGTCAAGCCCGCCGGCGAGGGGAAGTCGCGCCTGCAGGTCGACGGTGCGCGCCGCACCGACCTCGCCCGTGCGATAGCCCTGGACACCCTCGCCGCCGTCGCCGCGTCCCCCCGGGTGCTTCAGCTCGTCGTCGTCGGCGATGACCCGCAGCTCGCCCGGGAAGCGGCGATGCTCCCCGCGGTCCGCTTCGTCCCCGACCCGCGACCCGGCGGCCTCGACCGCGCCGTCGCCGCCGGCGTCGAGGCGGTCGATCCGCGTGCCGCACTCCCCCGCGCCGCCCTCCTCGGCGACCTCCCCGCCCTGCGCCCGGACGACCTGACGGCGGCGCTCGATCTCGCCGCGGACGTCGATCGCGCCGTCGTGGCCGATGCCGAGGGCACCGGGTCGACCCTCGTCACCGCCGCCGCGGGGGTGCCGTGGGCGTCGTCCTTCGGCGACGGCTCGCTCGCCCGGCATGTGGAGATCGGATGCCGCCTCCTCGACCTTCCGTCGTCGTCGCCGCTCCGGCGCGACGTCGACACGATCGCGCAGCTCCGCGCCGCCCTCGCCCTCGGGGTGGGTCCGCGGACCGCCGCCGCGAGCGCGGGGCTTCCCGACTGAGCCTCAGGCGAAGATCAGGTACAGGGCGCCGAAGAGCGTCGCCGCCACGACGAGCCGTTCGAACAGCCGCTGCGACAGACGCGGCGCGAACCACCGCCCGAAGATCGCCGCGGCCACGACGATCGGGGCGAGCACGAGGTCGAGCAGCAGTCCCTCCGGGGTGATCAGACCGAGGCCGACGGAGAACGGCACCTTCGAGATGTTCACGATCGCGAAGAACCACGCCGCCGTGCCGAGGAACTCCTTCACCGGCATCCGCGCCGCGAGGAAGTACATCGACATCACCGGGCCCGCGGCGTTGGCGACCATCGTGGCGAAGCCGCCGAGCGTGCCGTAGGCCGCCGCGGCCACCCTCGGGGCACGACCGCTCGCTGCTGCGCTGCCGAATCGGCGTCGCAGCAGCGTGAACGCGACCACGACGAGCAGGATGACACCGATCACGCGCGTGACCGCGGTGTCGTCCGCGACGGCGAGGAACGCCACGCCGAGAAGGATGCCGACCCCCACCGCGGGCGCGAGCCGCACGAGCGCCCGCCAGTTCACGTCGCGGCGGTACGCGATGAGCGCGATCATGTCGGCGAGGATCAGCAGCAGGAGGATGGTTCCGGTCGACTGCCGCGCCGGCAGCACCGCGGCGAAGATCGCCACGGCGATGGTCCCGGATGCCGGGACGGCGGTCTTCGACAGACCGATCACGACTGCGGCGACGCCGAGGAGCACCCATGCTCCCGCGCCCAGGTCGATCACGTCAGGCCCGCCGCCCGGAGGGCGTCCTCGGCGAGACGAGCCGAGCGCGCGGCATCCGTCATCCACAGCGGCGCGACGACGGGACGGATGCCGGCATCGGCCACGCGCGCGGCCGCGCCGGCGTCCTCCTCGGCCAGGAGCCACGCGTCGAGGAGACCGGAGGGATCGCGGCGGGCGCCGTAGTGCGCGGCGACGGCGGCAGCGTCGGTGTCGACGCCGATCGCGGTGAGGCAGACATCCGCCATCCCGCGCACGACCCGGCCGCCGATGATCGGCGAGACGCCGACGACGGGGGCCGCGCTCGCACGCACCGCGTCGCGGATGCCGGGGACGGCGAGGATCGGCCCGATCGAGACGACCGGGTTCGAGGGGGCGAGCAGGACGACGTCGGCGTCGGCGATCGCGTCGATGACGCCCGGCGCGGGGACGGCCTCGGCGATGCCGGGGTTGTCGAAGCGCAGCGGGCGGAGGGCGGCGCGGTGCCGCGTCCACCACTCCTGGAAGTGCACGACCCGTTCGGATCCGGGTTCTCCGTCCGGCGCGTCGGCGGCGACGGTCACGCGGGTGTCGACCTCGGCATCCGTCATCGGGATCAGGCGCGCTCCGAGGCTCCATCGGCCCCCGAGCCGCGCGGCGACCTCGGTCGGCGTGGCGCCCTCGCGCAGCCAGCCGGTCCGGGCGAGGTGGGTGCCGAGGTCGAGGTCGCCGAGGGTGAACCACGGCCAGCCGGACCCCCAGGCCTGCAGCTCGGCGCTCACCCGCTCGCTCTCGCCCGCGCGCCCCCAGCCCCGCTCGGTGTCGCCGACGCCGGCGAGGGCGTACAGGAGCGAATCGTGGTCGGGCTGCAGGCGGACACCCGAAAGCCACAGGTCGTCGCCGGTGTTGACGACGACGGTGAGGCGGGCCGCTGTGTCGTCGATCCCGCGCGCCCGGAGGGCGGCACGGACGCCCAGGACGAAGCGCGATCCGCCGACACCGCCGGCGAGGACCACGATGCGGGGGCCGCCCGCGCGGGTCATCCGCGGTCGTACGGCGGCAGGGGGACCGCGCCGGTGCGCGGGGCGAACTCGTCTTCGGCGTGCGGGAGCGTGAAGCGCGCGACGGCGTCGATGAGCGCGTCGACCGTCTGCTGGTCGGCGATCACGTCGACCTCGAGGCCGGCCTTCAGGGCATCGCTCGCGGTGCGCGGGCCGATCGCGGCGATGATCGTGCTCTCGGGGACCTCGGGGAACTGCTCGTGCACCTGCTCGGCGACCGAGCCGCTCGTCACGAGGATCGCGTTGATGCGTCCCGACCGGACATCCTCGGCGATCCGCTCGGTGACCGGCACACCGACGGTGCGGTACGCCACGACGCTGCGGACCCGATGACCCGCCTCGGAGAGCATGTTGGTCAGCACGGGTTTGGCGATCTCGCTCCGGAGGGTCAGGATGTCGCGCGCCTGCGGCTCGAGCCCGATGAGCTGCTCGGCCATGCCGGCGGCGGAGTTGTCCTGCTCGGGGACGAGGTCGACGCGGTACCCGACCGCGAGGAGCGCGGCGGCGGTGGTCTCGCCGACCGCGGCGACCTTGGTCGACGCCGGGATGGCGGCTCGATAGGCGTAGAGCACGTCCACGGTGGTCGCACTCGTGACGGTCAGCCAGTCGAAGCGACCGGCGGCGAGGTCCGCGAGCGCGTTGTCGAGGCTCGCCTGGTCATTCGTCGGCGCGAAGTTGATGAGCGGGGCGATGACGGGCGTCGCACCCTGACGGCGAAGGGTGGCGGCCACGCCGTCTCCCCACGGGCCGCCGCGGGGCACGAGCACGCGCCAGCCCGCCAGGGGCTTGGGCGGACGGTGTGCTGCGGCAGAATTCATGACATCGACTCTCGAGGTGCTCGGTCGGCCGCCCTCACCTCGAGCAGCCGCCACGCGGGACGAATCGGGTTCGCGCGGTCGGCAGCATCGCTCCATTGCACTGCCTTGCATGCGAGCATACCCCCGGCCGCGTGGCTCGCGGACGATCCGCCGCCGGGGTCAGGGTCGCGTCAGCGTGCGTAGCCGCGGACGAGCGCCCACACCGCGGTGCCGATCAGCGCGGCCGCACCGACGACGGCGACCGCGGCGAGGCCCGGTTCGCGGCGGCGAAACTCGCGCGCCTGGGCGACCTTCTCGTCGACGACGTGGCTCACGCGGCGCGGCACGTTGGCTTTCACCTCGATCGCGGCGAGGGCCGCCTTCAGCTCGGCGCGCGCCTTCTCGACGGGATCGGTGATCCCGAGCGGGACCCCCGTGCGCGGCACCGGGATCGGGGTCCGGGAGTTCCTCAGGTCAGAGTCCATCACGGATCGCCTCCACATCTTTCGCGAGCGCCTCAGCGGGGTTCTCCGCCTTCGCCATACGGCGGAAGCGGAGGATGCCGAAGAGCGCGAGCACACCGGTCAACAGGAGCATCGCCAGGAAGAGCACCAGCGCCGACAGCCACACGGGCCACCATGACGACAGGCCGGCGATGATGAATGCGCCGAGGGCCGGGATCGACCAGAAGAGCACGACGAGGGCGGCGACGAGCCACCCTGCGCCGATGCCGGCATCCTTCGCCGTGCGCTTGACCCAGCCCTTGGCCGCGTCGATCTCGGCGACGACGAGGTTGCGGACGAGTTCGGGGATCTCGCCGACGAGAGTGAAGATCGAGTCGTCGGCGCGATCACGGAAACCGCGCGGGGTCGTCATGTCAGGAACCACTGCCTTCGGTCGAGAGGTCGTCGGCGGCCTGCTTCGCGGCGCGAGCCGACACCTTCGCGGTCTTCTGGATCTCGTCGGCCGATTCCGCACCCGCAGCTTTGACGCGTTCGACGCGCTCCTCTGCCGTACCCTTCGACGCTGCGGCCTTGGTGACCTTCACTGCGGAGTTCCACAGGGTGCTGGGGAGAGCCATCGCCGCGGACGCGGCGAACTCCTTGACCTTCACGACCTGGCGCTGCACCGGTTCGGCGCTCCACACCTTGTCGGCCTGGGTCTTGATCTGCTCGTAACGCTCGCGACCGGCGCGCGTGCCGAGGACGTACCCGACGGCCAGTCCGAGGACCACTCCTGCTTTGCCCCTCATGGGGTCTCCTCACGATCGGTTCTGCGCTGGAAAGTGAGTCCCAGAGTAGCGGCGTATGCCGATTCCGGCATCCACCCTTGACATTGCCGGCGATACCGGGTTCACTGCCCGCGCTCGGCCGCGAACAGGCGCGCGCGGCGGACCCGTTCGGTCTCGTCCGCGGCGTCGGCGACCACGCGCGCGAGACCGCTTCCGGACACCCACGCGCCGACCACTCCGAGCCCGTCGACCCCAGCGGCACGGGCGCGGATCTCCTCCGCCTCCTCGGGCTGTCCGAGGGCGGATGCGGGCCGCGCGAGCTCGAAGCGGGCGCGGTGGGCGTCCGCGACGGTCGGGAGGTCGACGCCCAGGAACGCCTCCGCCTCGGTGCGCGCGAGTTCGATCGTCTCGGCGTCGCCGAGCGCCGCCGTCGCGGGGGCCTGAAGAGAGGAGCCGAAGGCGACGGTGACGAGCTGACGCCCGGCGCCGAGCGCTCCGGTGAGCCACGGCCAGCGTGCCGACTCGACGACCACACTGTCGGCCGCGCCCGTCCCCGGCACGGCGTGCACGGTCGCGGCCCGCGGCGCGGCATCCGTGTCCGGTGTATCGACGACGAGGGTGACCACCTCCCGGGCGACCGAACGCGACGTCCCGAGGTCGCGGCCGAGAAGTCCGCCGAGCAGGCGCCGCGCATCGGTCTCGCCGGTGGCGACGATCACGAGGTCGGCGACGCGGGTGGGGGACGACTCTCCCTCGTCACCCTCGTCGTCCACGAGCACATGGTCCTCGTCCACGGCGACCTCGTACACGTCGCCGACGCGGACGATGCGCTCCACGCGCGTGCCGGTCTCGATCTGCACGTCGCGCTCGACCAGGCGCGCGACGAGCGCGTCGACGAGCTGCGGCATCCCGCCGTCGAGGCTCTTCAGCGGAGTGCTCTCCCCCTGCTCGGCGCGTTCGGCGCGCAGCTCCGCGACGGCGGCCTGCAGCGATCCGGTGCGCGTGAGCGCGGCGTTGAGCTTCGGCACGGCGTGCCCCACGTCGATCTCGTCGGGTGCCAGCCCGAACCCGCCGACGCTGAGGGGAGCGACCAGGCGATCCACGACGTCCTGCCCCATCCGGGCGCGCACGAGCGTGCCGAGGTTGCGCTCGCTGCCGATCGTGAGCGGGGGGCGCACGCGGTCGAGATAGGCGCGCCAGGTGCCGCCCCATCCGATCACCGCGCGCACGGACTCGTCCCACGCGTTCTCGGGGATGCCGAGGATCGTCGTCTCCGGCGCGGGCACCGCCCCGACCTTGGGCACGCGCGCGATCCAGGTCGCGGTCTCCGCAGCCTCGACGACCCGGTCGGTCAGACCCGCGTCGTCGACGAGCTCGTCCACGGCACCGCCGCGCGACGACCAGCCCCACGGGCCCGCACTCACCGTGGTCCCGGCCAGCTCGACGCGTCGGAGCGTGCCGCCGAGCTCGGGCGCGGCCTCGAGCACCGTGACGGCCATGCCGACCTTCGCGCACTGCCATGCCGCGGCGAGGCCCGCCAGGCCTCCGCCCACCACGACCACGCGGGTCTCGCGGGCGCGGGCGGCCAGATCATCGACGGTCATTCCGGTTGCACTCACGGCATCCATCCTTCCATTCGGACCTCCCCGCCACCTGGACGCGCCGGCGCGGCATGATGGAGCGCATGACGCTGCACATCACCGGGGACGCCGCGGCCGACGAGCTGCTCACCGACGACCCGCTCGCGCTCCTCATCGGCATGCTGCTGGACCAGCAGGTCGCGATGGAGGTCGCCTTCGCGGGTCCGCTGAAGATCCGCGAGCGCACGGGGGCGATGGATGCCGCAGCCCTCGCCGGCTACGACCCGGACGCGCTCGTCGAGGCCTTCCGCGAGAGCCCCGCGGTGCACCGCTATCCGGGGTCGATGGCGGGGCGCGTGCAGTCGCTCTGCCAGGCGGTCGCCGAGGACTGGGACGGGGACGCCGCGCAGATCTGGACACGGGACGACCCCGACGGCGCCACGGTGCTGAAGCGCCTGAAGGCCCTCCCCGGCTTCGGCGAGCAGAAGGCGAAGATCTTCCTCGCGCTCCTCGGCAAGCAGTACGGCTTCACGGGCGACGGATGGCGCGAGGCCGCGGGCGCGTACGGAGACGAGGGATCCTTCCGGTCGGTCGCCGACATCGTGTCGCCGGAATCGCTCGCGAAGGTGCGCGAATACAAGCGGGAGATGAAGGCCCGCAAGGCCTGACGGCGCTTAGCACAACCAGCCTGTCCTCCGAAAGGGGGACAGACCATGTCCACGAGCCTGGGTTAGCCTGTCGGAGTTCTTCATCGAGGACCTGATCGGTGCGCGTGCGCGGCCGAATGACGAGAGGAAGTGGACGCATGAAGTTCGCCATGGGTGCTGACACGCTGAGCGTGCTGACCAAGACCACCTCGGGCTCCAGCGACGATCTCGCCACGCTGGTGCGCCAGCTGCTCGAGGCGGCCGAGCCGCTCGAGGGCCGCTTCCAGGGCGCCGGCCGCTCCGCCTTCGATCGCTTCAAGGCGCGCACCGACGCGATCTCCGGTGAGCTGAAGGCATCGCTGGACGCCGTCCTCGTCGGTATCGGCGGGATGAACCGTTCCTTCCTCGAGGGCGAGTCCGCCATGGTCGACTCCACCCAGTCGCTCGAGTCGGGGTCGCAGTTCGACGCCGCCCGTTTCGGATCGCGCTGAGCGCAGAGAGGACGATCACCATGGTCAATCAGGGCGACCGTCGCGACTACGACATCGCGGCATCCCAGAACGCACAGGACAACTTCAACCGCGTCGCATCGCAGCTCGAAGCCGTCATCGACCAGCACGACCGCGATGTGCAGGCGGCGATGGCCGACTACACCGCGGAAGGCGTGTCGGAGGACTACCGCGCCAAGGAGCTGCGGTGGAAGAACGCCGCCGCCGAGGTCCGCGGCATCATCCAGACCCTGCGCTCGTCCCTCGAGCGCAACGATGAGTCGGCGCAGGATGCCCTCCGCAAGGCCCGCGCCGCTGTGGAGTCGATCGGCTGAGCCGGTCTGAATCGAGCCCATGACGAACTGGAGTATTCAGCCGTCGGGGGTCGCCGAAGTTCTCCAGTCCGTCAACCCGCACGCCGAGGCGCTCGGGACGGCGCTGGCTGAGCTCGCGCCGGCCCTCGAACTCGCCGTGACGGCGACGCAGTCGCCTGCCATCTCCGAGGCGGTGCAGTCCTACTTCCAGCAGGAGGAGGCACCGCGCATCCGGGCGATGAACGAGCGCATCGGCGCGGCGGCGAACGGCGTGGTCACCGCCACGCAGGCGTATGTCACCGGAGACCTGGAGATGGCCGCCAACGCGCAGTCGGCCAGTGTCGCCGCGATCTTCCCGCCCTCGCTCCCGCGGGGGGTGATGTGATGGCGACCGCGATCAATCCCGACGCCATCCCCGGCGCCGACCTCGATCCCGACACGATCGAGGCGCAGGCCGGCGTCGTCACCTCCGTCGCATCGCGCGTGCGCGAGAACGGCTCGGACGTCCACCTGAAGTGGCAGGGCATGGCGGGGGTGTACTCCGCTCCCGAGTCGGGGCGTCTCCTCGGCCTCATGCAGCCGGTGTCGTCACAGGCGACGGCCGTCGGAGACAACCTCGACGTCGTCGCCGGGGCTCTGAAGCGCTTCGCCGCCGACATCCGTCCGATCAAAGCGGAGCTGGACTCCCTCCGCGCCCAGGCTGTCGCGTTCAACGCCGAGATCGCCGGCGGTGTGAGCGTGCGCGAGGTCAACCCCGCGTGGATCACCTCCCAGTCGGGCTACGGGGGCGCGGCCTCCTACTCGTACTCGTCGTCGTCGCTCGGCGGCGGGTCGACCTCGACCGCCGACATCCCGCAGTACCGCACAGTCAGCAAGGAGTGGCACGAGGTCCAGTCCTACGTCGACCGCAACAACGACCTCATCGGTCAGGTCAACGCGCAGCAGACGGCCCTGTGGGAGGCCGAGCGCGCGTGCGCCAACACGATCCGCGCGCTCTACGGCGCCGCGGGCCTGCGTGCCTACCAGTCCGAAGACGACGCGCTCGGCTACGGACTGTCGGAGATCCCCGAGGGCACCGAGATGCCGTGGGGCGCCGAGGTGGAGCGCACCGAGGGCTGCGGTGAGGCCACCGCGAAGTTCGTGTTCAAGGACTTCCTGTGGGAGGGCATCGCCGTCGGCGGCGTATGGGGGACGATCGAGGGCCTCGGCACTCTCGTCCTCGGCTACAACCCCGAGACGGGCGACTGGTTCTCCGGCGACGCCTACGGTGCCGCGTGGGGCAACCTCGGCATGCTCGGAGCCGCCGGGCTCATGAACAGCGGGCTGCTCGCCCCGATCTTCCAGGCCGATTCCCTCGCCCAGTCGATGGGCGGGGACGGATTCCTGCCGCAGGAGGTGCGCGACTTCAAGGCGGATGCCGACGAGGTCGCCGTCAACACCGGCAAGGCGCTCATCGCGTGGGACAAGTGGGCCGATGACCCGGGTACCGCGCTCGGCGAGAGCGTGTTCAACGTCGGCACGATCCTGATCCCCGGCGGCGCCGCCGTCGCCGGTGTGAAGACGGCCGGGACCGCGGCATCCGTGCTGTCGAAGATGTCGCGCGCGGTCGATGTGATCGACCCCGGCGCGTGGGCCGTCAACGGCGCGACGCGCCTCGGCTCGCTCGGACTCGGCAGCCTCGACAACCTCATCGGCAAGGTCGACGGGTTCGAGTCGCCGAACATCGAGGTCTACACCGCCACCGACGCCGCGTCCGGCATGCGCCTCCTCGACGACTTCGGGGTCGACCCGAACACCGTCACCGCACGCGTGGACGGCGCCGGCAACAACGTCCTCGAGTTCCCCGGCGGAAAGATCGAGATGCCCGCGGGTACCTTCGACAACGCCGCAGGCGGCGCAGTGCGCGCCGGCGACGGCGGGGCGGAGACCTCGGTCGCGGCTCCCGTCCGCGAACCCGAGCTCGTCACATCGGGCGGCGCGCGCGGAGAGACGACGCCTGGAGCGGTGAACTCCATCGTCGACGACGCCCCCGTCCGCACCGAGACCGGCGGCACCGGTGGCGAGTCCACGGTCGTCCGCGAGCCCGAAACCGCCACGGGCGGCGACGCATCCGGAGGCGAGGGTCCGGGCGGATCCGGTGGTTCCGGCGGGGAGGGCTCCGATCTCTCCAGCGGAGGACCGGACGATGTTCCTCCCCCGGGTGGAAACGGTGGCGACCCCGCTCCCGCCGCGGCGGGAGACGAGGGTGGATGGCGAAGCTCCGAAGGGGCCGACCTCAGCCTCGACCCGGCGCAGCGCGCCGCCGTCGACGAGTACCTCGCCGGATCCCGCGCCGCCGAGCCGCGCATCACGGCCGACATGCAGGCCGTTCAGGATCTGCACCCCGAAGCACGGATGGAAGGCCTCGAGTATCGCCTCAAGGGCGACGAGTCGATGTACCGGAAGGTGGCCACCGAACTCGACCAGATGGCGCCGGGCGCGCCGGCCGGTCCGGTCGTCGGCGGGATGAAGGACAGCATCCGCTACACCTTCGTCGTCGCCGAGGATTCCTACACCGCCGGCGTGAACGGCATCATCGGCGACCTCTCCGCGCGCGGATACGAGCCCGTCGGGGCGCTCAAGAACACCTGGGGCTCCGACGGATACCAGGGCATCAACAGCAACTGGGTGGACCCGCAGAGTGGCCGCATCATCGAGGTGCAGTTCCACACGGACGCGAGCCTCGCCGCGAAGATGGACGCGCACGGGCTGTACGAGCAGTCCCGACTCCCGGGGGTCGACAGTGAGACCCTTGCGCAGCTCAACGCGGAGCAGGCGGACATCTTCGGACGCGTGGATCGCCCCGACGGGGCCGCCGACATCGACTGGCCGGCGCCGAGCCGCGGGGTCGGCATCGACGACCACGCGTTCTTCACCGGAGCCCTCGACGACCAGGGCTGGTCGACGGCCGAGGCGAACACGATTCGACGGACCCCCCTCAGCGATCTGACCGACGCGCAGGCCGAGGGTATCCACCAGTTGCGTGAGTCCGTCCCTCCCGTCACACCAGGAACTCCGATGTCGAAGGTGATCCCCATCGACGACATCGACAAGTACATCGGCGGGGAGTACTCGCAGCTGGGCGGGTTCATGACGCGCGCCGGCGACTACGACGGGGGGAGTCGCTCCCTCGCCGAGGTCGTCGACGAGCTTCGCCTCGACTACACCGACAGTCCGTTCACGCGCCCGGACGCGGACCGGTTCGCGGTCATCGACTTCGAGGCGGGGGCCGGGGTGTCCTTCGACGTCCCGTACGGACCGCGCCTCGGTGGTGACCACGATTGGCCCGCACCGTTCACGGGCAACGGGTTCACGGCTGCCGGGAGCGATGTGATGGTTCCTGAGTTCGTTTCTTCCGGCCGCTTCACTCCGCCCGAAGGCGCGGTGATCTCTGTCGTGGAGAATGGCTCCAAGACCCCGGTCGCGGTTTACACGAACGGTGAGTTCCGGCGAATCGGAATCGGAGGGGCGCAGTGACGAGCGGATTGCGGCGTGACGGCCTGTACGGGCGTCTGGATGGGGTCCTGTACGCCGCCAATCGCGACACCCGGGGCGATCTCGTGGTGACGTCCGACGATCCGGCGACCCTCGAGCACGGGTTCGAGGATCGCTACGGCGTCGGGACGTACACCCGGGCGGTCTCTCCGGGCGAACTCGACGAGCTGTTCTCGGTCTCCCACGAGGGGACCTATCGCGGGGCTGAGGTCTCGGTGGCCGTCAACGCGCGGGGGCGGGTGCTGGTCGGGACATCCCGTGCCGATCTCGCCGACACGCTCGATCTCCCGCGGGTCGACAAGGGCTGGTGGGAGCGCGAGATCGATCCCGACGACCCGGATCTGGTGATCCGCGAGGTTGTCGAGCGGCATCCGGTCGGCGGGACGGAGAACAGCGCACAGGCGGATGCCGGCATCGACCCCGACCGCTATTTCGCACAGTTCGGCCCCGACCGCACGCCGAACGGAATGCTGCGCCGCCACTTCACGCCGGCCGGTTTCGAAGACCAGGTCCTCCGGGACGTCGATGTCTGGGCTCCCGATCGCCACGCCAGCGTGCAGGCCGCGATCATCAACGCCCTCGAATCACCCCTGGAAGAGATCACCGCCGACCAGGCCCGCGAGTTCGAGCAGATGGTGGCGCGACGGAGCTACCGGCCGTTCTCGTCCTGATCCACAGTCCCGTCTCGAGCGGACCACGCTTTCCGAGAGATGTGGACACTTTGTCCACATCTCGGGACGCCGTGCCCAACCCGAGTGGCCCCGCCCCCTAGGCTGAGGGCACACTGCCGAAGGGGGATTCGTGCTGCTGCCGTTCCTGATCGTGGGCGGGGTCGGTCTGGCCGTCCTGCTCATCTCGCTGATCGTCGGCGACATCTTCGACCACTTCGAGATCGGCGAGGGGGCGATCTCCGGCACCGCCCTCGGCATCGCCGCCGTCGTCTTCGGCGCCGCGGGGGTCTTCACCTCGCAGTCCGGCCTCGACACCATCTGGGCCTACGTGCTCGGCGCCGTCTTCGCGATCGCCGCCTACGTGCTCGCCCTCGTCGTCGTCAAGCGCCTGACCAAGACCTCCGACGGCGCACCGCTCAGCGCCATCGGACTCACCGGCGTCTCGACGTCGCCGATCTCCGCGTCCGGCGGCGAGGTCAGCCTCGACGGCCCCGGTGAGATCGAGCGGCGCCTCGCGTACTCCGACGAACCGATCGCCGAGGGTCTGCGCATCCGCGTCATCGCGCACAGCGGCACGCGCGTCAAAGTCATCCCCGAGTAAGTCCCCTCGGGTACCACCCTGTCGTCCCCACTCCCCATCTCCGAGAGGACCCCATGTTGGACCCGCTCCTGATCCAGGTCATCGCGATCATCGCCCTCATCATCGCGGCGGTGGCACTGCTGATCTTCATCGCCCGCCGTATCCGTCGCGTGCCCCCGAACGAAGCCCTCGTCATCGTGGGCCGTGGCGCCGGGCGCGCCGCCCCCGGCGAGAGCGTCGGCCAGCGGGTCGTGATCGGCGGCCGCACCTTCGTCTGGCCGATCCTCCAGCAGGGCTTCTCGATCTCGCTCGAGCAGCGCCAGATCGGCATCACCGTCGAAGGTGTGGACAAGAACCGCATCAAGATCGCCATCAAGGCGTCCATCAACTTCAAGGTCTCGGGAACCGAGGAGGGCGTGCGCCGCGCCGCGCAGCGCTTCCTCTCGCAGCAGGGGACGCTGACCGACATCATCCGTGAATCCCTCGAGGGGTCGCTCCGCTCCATCGTCGGCGACATGACGATCGAGCAGATCATCTCCGACCGCAAGAGCCTGTCGGACCGCGTCGTCGCCGAGACGAAGGCCGACCTCGTCGAGCAGGGCCTCCAGGTCGACCTCCTCAACATCAGCGACATCTCCACGCCCGGCAGCGACTACCTCGCCAACCTCGGTCGCGCCGAGGCCGCGCGGGCCCGCCAGGTCGCCGAGGTCAGCGAGGCCGAGGCGTCGCGCGCGTCCGAGTTCGCCCGCATCGAGGCGCAGGAGCAGATCGCCGAGCGCCAGAAGGCCCTCTCGCTCCGCCAGGCCTCGATCAAGGCCGAGACCGACCGCGCGAACGCCGAAGCCGACGCCGCGGGTCTGTTCACCAAGGCCGAGCAGGATCGCCTGGTCGCCCAGCAGGAGCGCGAAGCGCTCGTCGAGCAGGCCCTCGTCACGCAGGAGCGCCTCGACATCGAGATCCGCAAGCCCGCCGAGGCCGAGGCGTACGCCGAGGTGCAGCGCGCGACCGCGCAGCGTGACGCGGCCAACGCCGCCACCGAGGCCGACGCGTTCAAGCGCACCAAGATCGCCGAGGCCAACAAGGTCGCCGCCGTTCAGGATGCCGAGGCCGCGGCCACGGCCGTGCGCCTGTCGGGTGAAGCCGACCGCGACCGCCAGGTGGCCCTCGCCGCCGGTATCGCCGCCGAGGGTGAAGCGCGCGCCGCCGCGACCCGCGCGGAGGGTGTCGCCGAGGCCGACGCGACCGACGCCAAGGCCGAGGCACTCAAGAAGTACGGCGAAGCCGCCCTCGCGCAGGAGATCATCTCGCGCCTGCCGGAGATCGTCCGCGCCGCCGCCGAGCCGATCGCCTCGATCGACACCCTCACCGTCGTCTCGACCGACGGTGCGTCCGAGATGACGAAGACCGTGGGCAAGGTCCTCGGCGAAGGCACCGAGGTCGTCAAGGGCCTCACCGGGCTCGACCTCTCCGCCCTCCTCCAGGGGATCGCCGCGCGCTCCACGGCGGGCGCCGGAGCGGGATCCGCCCCGAGCGGGGGTTCGACCTCGGCATCCTGAGTCGACGACGCGGGCGGTGTCCACGTCCCCCATTTGGGGGACAGGGCGCCGCCCGCCACCTGCGTTAGCCTGGATCGGCCATGAAAACCGGCCCCCGACCGGCGATTTCCCCCCTGATATGACGACACTTCCGAACGCTCCGATCCCCGAGGTCGATCCGCTCGTCGGCACCGCCCCTGCGCGGCCGCTGTCACGGGTCGCGGCGGCGACCATCGATCTCGCCGTGGTGCTCGTCCTCGCGGCCCTCGCGGTGATCGCCCTCGCCGCGGGGCTCGCCCTTCTCGGCGGGGTGCTGATCGTGCTGACCGTGCTCGCCGCCGGTGCGATCGTGCGCGGCCTCGCCCGCTCCGGCCGGACCCCCGGCCACGCGGCGATGGGGACGCGCACCGTCCGCCGCTCGACCGGCGCCTCCACCGGGCGGGCGCTCCTCCCCGCGCTCGCGCGACGCGATCTCGGCACGGTCGACCTCCGGCGCGGGCGCGATCCGTTCGCCCCGGCGCTGGCTCCCTTCGCGTTCCCCGACCGCGCCACCCTCCCGCCGGCACGTCCGGTGCGCGGCCGGGTCCCGGTCATCGAACTCGATTCGGGACAGCGGGTCTCCCTCGCCTCGGCGCTCGTGCTCGGCCGCAACCCCTCGGCACCCGACGACGCGCCCGCAGAGGTCTACCAGTGGCCCGACCTGTCGCGGAGCCTGTCGAAGTCGCACGCGCGCCTGGAATGGGACGGCCGTCGCGTGTGGGTCACCGACCTCGGCTCGACCAACGGCACGTTCCTGCGCACCGACGCGGGTTCCCAGCCCTTCCTCGCCTTCCAGCGCACCCCCATCCCGGCCGATGCGACCCTCGAACTCGGAGACCGCGAGCTCTCCGTCCGGACGGAAGGCTGACATGGGCCCCTCCTTCGCACCCCACCCTCTCGAGGACGGCGCCGGCCCCGGCTGGTCGGCGACCGAGACCCGTGCGCCGGTGATCGCGCTGACCGCGGGGATGAGCGACTACCTGCACCGCGTCACCGGCGACGGCGCGCGCGCGATCGTCATATCGGGTCCGCACAGCCGGATGACCCCCGTCCTTGCGGACGCCCTCGCGGCGGTCCGCGGGCACTGGGTGATCCGCACCCCGGAGGATCCCGCCGCGGTCGGCTACGACGCGCGCACCGGCCGCCGCCTCGCGCAGATCACCAACGTCCTGTCGGCGACGGCGCAGCTCGCGGCATCCGATCTCCACCCCGTGTTCCTGCGCGCACCGATCTCGAGCCGACTGCAGCTGGTGGCGACGATCTCCACGCGCCACCGGGTCTCGCGACCGGTGCGGCTCGGCGGCGTCATCGAGGCGGCCACGGAGACACTCGTCGACAGCGCGCCCTCGGCATGGGGTCCGACCGAGCCCCTCGTGGCCGCGTGGGACCGGGACGACCTCACCGAGCGCACGCGTCGACGGATGCCGACCGAGAGCCGCTGGGCGGCGAGGGCGTCGGCCGACCACGCGCTGCTGTCGACCCTGCAGGTCGCCCGCACCTCCGAGGGCCTGGAGGAGACCAGCCGCGTCTGGGCGGAGCTCGGCGGCCCGGGCGACGCGAGGACCGCGGATGCCGCGCTCTTCGCCCGGCGCCTCCTCGCGCGCGCCGCCGACATCGGGATGCCGCTCCTCGGCATCGCCTTCGCCACGATCGGCGCCCCCGACCTGGCCGTGCGACCGCTGACACCCGCCACCCCCGAACCGCTCGCGCTCCTCGTCGGCCCGCCCGGCATCCGCGCGCTCGGTGTGGACGCGGCGTCCTGGGTCGCTCAGCACGGCGGCACGGTCGTCGGCAGCCCCCGCATCCCGGGCGCCCTCGTCCCCCTCGGCTCGGTCGACGGCGGCGGCTGGACGCGTCTGACGGAGATGCTCGGCACTCTCGACGGAACGCGCCTGTCCGCCCTCCTCGGCGTGGCGCCGGAGGTCGCCGCGGCGCTGCGGACCGCCGACGCGGACGCCGCCGCCTCCTCGGCGGCTCCGGCCGCGCCTTCCTCACCTCGGCCCGGAAGCGAGGCCTGATGCCCGACCAACGCGACACGGTCCTCATCGAGCAGGCCAAGATCGAGCGGATGAGGCTCGGCGCCGCCCTGCTCTACGGCCACATCGGCGAGCGCCGCACCGTCAACGACCACCTGAAGCGCCTGATCGGGTCGCTCATCGTCGCGGCCGTCGCCTGCGCGGTCTGCGTCGGGGTGTCCTTCGTCGTGCAGCTCCTCGCCGACCGCGCCGAGGCGAGCACCGCCCCGGCCGCGGCATCCGTCACCGTCGTCCTCGCGGAAGAGTCCTCATGAGCATCTACACCCGCCTCACCGTCGCCGGCGCCACCCGTCGCAGCGAGGTCGTCGTCGCCAGCCGCGAGCCCCTCGGGGCGGCCGTGCCGCGTTTGCTCGACCTGCTCGGCGAGACCTCCGGCACCGTGTCGCGCCCGCTCACGCTCGTCACCCCGGACGGTGAGCAGCTCGACATCGGTCTCTCGCCCGAGCAGCTCGACCTCGTCGACGGCACCCTGGTGCGCCTCGTGCGGCTGGATGCCGCACCGCCGCCCCCGGTCGTCATCGACGTGACCGACGCCGCCGCCGACGCCCACGACGCCCGCCCCGACCGATGGGACGATCGCGCCCGGATGATCGCCGGCGGCACCGGGATCGCGCTCGCGTTCGCCGCGGCGGGCCTGCTCGCGCCGTTCGCCGAATCGGGGGTCGCTGTGGCCACCCTGCTCGCGGCGGTCGTCGTGCTGCTCGGCACCGCGGTCGGCCTCGGGCTCCTCGGCCTCCGCCGCGTGTCCGCGTGCGTCGGCGCCGCCGCGGCCGGTCTCGTCCTGCCCCTCGCCATCGCCTCGTCGAGCGCCGCGCTGGCCGCCGGTGCTGATCCGGGCGCGGCGCTGCTGCTCGCGGCATCCGTCGCCGTCGCCGCCGGCGGCACCGCGGTGCTGCTCGGACGCGGCGTGGCCCTGCGCGCGCCCGGTGCCGCCGCGGGCGGGGCGTGGGGCGCGGTGCTTGCGAGCATCCTCCTCGGGATGCTGATGGCCGGGGTCGCTCCGGCACCCGCCGCGGCGATCGCCGGGACGCTCGCCGCCTTCGCCACCGGGCCGCTCCCCTGGATCGCACTGTCGGCCGCGGGCCTCACCGACCTCGACCGCCGCGTCGCGCGCGGCGAGCGCCTGGACCGCCCGCGCGCCTTCGCCTCGATCGACGACGCCTACGCCGCCCTCACCTGGAGCGTCGTCGGCGTCGCCGCGCTCCTCGCGATCACGGGCACAGCCCTCGTGCTCGCCGACGAGCTGTGGAGCGGCCTGCTCGCGCTCGCCTTCGCGCTGATCGCGGCGCTCCGCTCGCGCGCCTTCCCGCTGCGGATGCAGGGCTGGACCCTCTGGGCCGCCGTCGCGGCGATCGCGCTCACGGCCCTCCTCACACAGCTGGCGGGCGAGCGGTCGTGGCTCGGCGTCGCCGCCGCCGCGGCCACCGCGACCCTCGTGGCCGTCGCGACCCTCGTCGCCCCGCGCGAGCACACCCGCGCGCGCCTCCGCGGCTTCGGCAACGCCCTCGAGACCCTCGCGGTCGTCTCTCTTCTCCCCCTCCTCGTCGGCGCGCTCGGGATCTACCCCGAACTCCTCGGCATGTTCGGCGGCGGATCGTGAGCCTCGACGTCCGCGCTCTCCCCGCCGCCCTGTTCGGCAGCGCCGCCGCCGAACGCGCGCGCGTGACCGGCTGGCACCGCGCAATCGCCACCGAGCTTCCCACCACCCGGCGGATCGGCTTCATCTCACTCGCCCCCGGAACGGGCACGAGCACCCTCGCCCACCGCGTGACCGGCATCCTGGCCTCCCGTCGCAGCGAACCCATCCTCGCCGTCGACCTCTCGTCCGGCGCGCGTTCGCTCGGCGCCCGACTCGGGGCGGACCCCACGTCGCCCGACGACACCCGCGCGGGGGCGCGCACGAGCGACGACGCCCGGACCGGCCTCCCCTCCGGCGACGGCTGGTTCGCCGTCCGTCCGGCTCCGCACGACGCGACGGATGCCGAAGAACCCGCCGCCGCCGAGAGCTGGCTGTCCGAGGTCGCGCCCATCGCCCGCTTCTTCGAGGTCACCGTCACCGACTTCGGGGTACGGCATCCGCTCGTCGACCTCGCGACGTGCGCGGCGCTCTGCGACGTGGTCTGCCTCGTCGCGGACGCCGGTCGGACGGCCACCGAGCTCGCCCGCGCCGTGGCGCCCGCCATCGTGTCGCTCCCCGAGCGACCGGGCGTCGTCCTCGCCCTCGTCGACCACGCGCGAGCGGGAGACGCCGTGGCCCGCGCGGTGGACGGCGACCCCGCCCCGGCCGTCGCGATCCCGTTCGACGGCGGACTCCAGGCGGATGCCGCACCCCGCACGCGACCGGCTGAACGGGCGCTGCTGCGCCTGACCGCCGCCCTCATGGCGGCATCCGCATCGGAGGTCGCCGCATGAGCGTCCACGTCGTCCACCGCCCCGCGCGCATCACCGAGCCCGTCAAGGCTCCCGCCGACATCACGCTCGCGCCGCCACCGCCGATCGGCGAGGGGTCCACGGGATTCCCGATCCAGTCGCTGCTGCCGGTCGTGGGCAGCCTGTCGTCGATCACGATGATCGTGCTGCTGCGCAACAACCCGATCATGGTCGTCGTCGGCGCGGTCATCCTCGTCGTCGCACTGGTCGGCGGTGTCGGTATGGCCTTCAGCGCGCGCGGGAACGCCGCCCGCCAGCGCCGGGTCCAGCGCGAGCGCTACCTCGACTACCTCGAAGAGCTGCGCGCCGACGTCCGCGAGACCGCCGACGCCCACCGGGAGGCCACGCGGCGCCTGCACCCCGACCCGGCGACGCTGGTGGAGATCGCCGCGAATCCCGCCCGGCGATGGGAGCGGCGACCGAGCGACGCGGACTTCCTCCACGTGCGCCTCGGCACCGGCGACCTCCGCGCGGTGGACGTGCTCCTCCCGCCGGAGCAGAACCCGGTGCAGCCGTTCGATCCGGTCATGAAGAGTGCCGCCGAGCGGGTCGTCCGCCTCGCCGGTATCGCCCAGGGCACCCCCGCGGTGCTCGACCTCGAGCGCGGCGGACACGTCTCGCTCATCGGCGAGCGCGCGCAGACCCTGCCTGTGTGCCGCGCCCTCGCCGCGCAGATCGCGGCCCTGCATTCCCCCGACGACGTCCACCTCGCCCTCGTCGTCCCCGAGGAGCGCCTCGGCGACTGGCGCGGCTTCGACCTCCTCCCGCACCTCGCCGGCGCCGAGCCCGCCCCGGGCGCCGTCGCCGCCCGCCGGGTCGCCCCGACCGTCGACGATCTCCTCGCCCTCATCGGCGGGGAGCTCCGCGACCGCAGCGCGACGGCCGCCGCGGCCCGCCGCGCGGGGCGACGCACCAAGCCCGGCCGCCTCATCGTCTTCATCGACGAGGGCACCGAGGCCGCCCGCGCACTCCCGCCGCTGGACGCCGTCCTCGACCTCTCCGCCCTCGGCATCACGGTCATCCACGTCGTCGACGACCGTCTCAAGGAGCCCTCCACCGTCATCGCGCGCGTCACCGTCACCGGCGGTGGGGGCGTGGCCGGGGCGGGCGCCGACAGTGACGGTGAGGACGCGCCCGTCGAGGCCGTGATCGAGACACCGGGGAGCGGCGAGCCGGCGGTCACCGGCATCCGTCCCGATCCGGTGGATGCCGCGCTGCTCGAGGTGATCGCCCGCCCCCTCGCGGGTCTCCGCCTCACCCGAACGAGCGCCGTCGACGCGCAGGGCGCCCTCGCGCCGGATGTCACCGAGCTCCTCGGCATGGACGACGTCGAGAACATCGACCTCCGCGAGGCGTGGCGCCCGCGCTCGGCTGCGGACTTCCTCCGCGTCCCGATCGGCGTCGACGACCGCGGCGGCCCCGTGCTGCTCGACCTCAAGGAGTCCGCGCAGCTCGGCATGGGCCCGCACGGCATCTGCATCGGCGCGACCGGGTCGGGCAAGAGCGAGCTGCTGCGGACGCTCGTGCTGGGCCTCGCCCTCACGCACTCTCCCGACGACCTCGCGATGATCCTCGTCGACTACAAGGGCGGTGCGGCCTTCGCGCCGTTCGCGCACCTCCCGCACGTCGCCGGCCTCATCGACAACCTCGCCGACGACCCGCAGCTGACCGAGCGGGCGCGCGAGAGCATCCAGGGCGAAGTCGTACGACGCCAGCGCCTGCTGAAGGAGGCCGGGAACGCGGCATCCATCGGCCACTATCGCGAGCTGCGCCGTGAGAGGCAGGACCTGCCCGCCCTTCCGCACCTCTTCCTCGTCATCGACGAGTTCGGCGAGCTGTTGACGGCCGAACCCGACTTCGTCGAGCTGCTGCTCACCATCGGCCGCATCGGCCGCTCGATCGGCGTGCACCTGCTGCTGTCGAGCCAGCGGATCGAAGGCGGACGCCTGCGGGGCCTCGACACCTACCTGTCGTACCGCATCGGACTCCGCACCTTCTCGGAGGCCGAGTCGGCGGTCGTCCTCGACACCCCGGACGCCTTCCACCTGCCGGCGATCCCCGGCTTCGGCTACCTCAAGGTCGACACATCGGTCTACACCCGCTTCCGCGCCGGGTACGTGTCGGGGCCCGTCCCCGAGCGGCGCGAGGACGTCCGACCCGACGACGCGCCCCCGCCCGTGCGCGAACTCCCCGCCTACGACCTCGTCGCCGACGAGACCGAGGACGACACGGATGCCGCGCCCGGCCCGGCCGCGCCGACCACCGGCCGAACCCTCGTCCAGGCCGCGACCTCGCGTCTCTCGCGCGGTGTCGCCCGCACCATGCCGGTCTGGTTGCCGCCGCTTCCGCCGGTGCTCACCCTCGGCGGCGTCCTGCCGAGCGCCGAGCAGCGCGCCGTGGGCGACCTGCGCGCCCCGATGGGACTCCTCGACGACCCGACGCGCCAGCGGCAGGCACCGTGGATGCTCGACCTCACCCGCTCGGGCGGCCACGTGTCGATCACCGGCGCCCCCCAGTCGGGGCGATCGACGTTCCTGCGCACGCTCGCGGCATCCCTCGCCTTCTCCCACTCGCCGCGCGAGGTCAGCATCTACGGCATGGACCTCACCGGCGGTGGCCTCAGCCGGATCGAGCCGTTCCCGCACGTCGGCGGCGTCGCCACGCGCGGGCACCGTGAGCGGCTCACCCGTCTGCTCGAGGAGCTCACCGCGATGCTCGCCACGCGAGAGCAGGTGTTCCGCGAACAGGGCCTCGACTCCCTCGCCGACCTCCGCCGACAGCACGCCGCGGGGCGGATCCCGCAGCTGCCGAGCGCCGACGTGGTCCTCCTCGTCGACGGACTCGGGGCGATGCGCACCGACTTCGAAGACCTCGAGCCGGCGCTGTCGGAGCTCCTCGAGCGCGGCGGCAGCTTCGGCATCCATGTCGTGGTCACCCTCTCGCGGTGGAACGAGCTGCGGATGAACCTGCAGAGCCTCATCGGCACCCGGCTGGAGCTGAAGGTCAACGACCCCGCCGACTCGCAGATCGCGCGGAAGCTCTCGGCGACGCTGCGCGCCGACGAGCCGGGCCGCGTGCTCACCGACGACAAGCTGTTCGCGCAGATCGCGCTGCCGCTGCTCGAAGAGGTCGACGACGCCGACGTGGGCGAGGCGCTCGAGGCGATCGCGCGCGATGCCGCCGCGCGCTGGGGCGGTCCCGGGGCGGCGCCGATCCGGCTGCTTCCCGACGACCTCGCCCCCGACGAGCTGCCGGACCCCCTCGACGAGCCGGACGAGATCCCGCTGGGCCTCCGTCAGGACACGATGCAGCCGGTGACACTCGACCTCGCCACGCGCGATCCGCACCTGCTCGTCCTCGGCGACAGCCGCTGCGGGAAGACGACCGTGCTGCGCGGCATCATCCAGGGAGCCATCGACCGGCACTCCCCGGAGGAGCTCGTCATCGCGCTCATGGACGCCCGCGGCGACCTCGTCGGCGACATCCCCGACGCCTACCTCGGCGGACACGCGACCAGCGGGCGTCAGGCACGGCAGCTTGCCGAGTCGATCGCGGTCGAGCTCGACAAGCGGGCCGGGAACCGGGATGCCGCGGGCCCGCGCATCCTCGTCGTCGCCGACGACTTCGACATCCTCGCCGCCGGCGGGGCCGAACCGCTGCGGCCGCTGCTCGCCTCGCTCGCGTCGGCGCGCGATCTGCGCCTGAACGTCGTCGTGGCGCGGCCCGTCGCCGGGGCATCCCGCGCGATGTTCGATCTCGCCCTGCAGTCGGTGCGCGACACCGGCGGCACCGCGCTGGTGATGTCCGGCGACCGTTCGGAGGGGCAGCTGCTGCCCAAGCTCTACGCCGAACCGATGATCGCCGGACGCGGACGCCTCGCCCGCCGTGGCGAGCGCCCCGCCCTCGTGCAGATCGCCCACTTCGCGCCCGAGGGGGATGACGTGCGGGCCGTCGCGCCGCAGCCCGCTGCACCGGTGCCGGTGGAGGCCGTGGAGCCGGAGCCCGTTGCCGCGGAGCCGGGTGTGGTGGATGTGCCGGACGCGGCCGCGCCGACGCCCCCCGCCGAGCCGGTGACCCCCGATGTGCCGGACTCTGGCCCGGACGACGACCCGCCGGCGCGGCGCCGAAGGAGACGCGATGCCCCGTAGCAGCGTGGTGCTGAGCCCGAGCGCGCTCGGCGCCGACGAGATCGAGGCCGCCGCACGGCGGGTGTGGGAGCTGGCGGGTGCGACCGCGCCGCTGAACCTGCGCGAGGTCGACGACGGTGCGGCGCTGCAGGTGCGCGGCGGCGAGACGGTCGTGCTCACCGTGCTGCGCCCGCGGCTCCTGCCGACGCTCGACGAGGTCGCGCGGCTCCTCCCCGGGGTGGCCGACCTGCCGTCCGGCACCCGGTTCTGGTCAGATGCCTACACGCCGTGGGAACCCGAGGGCGCGATCGGCGTCGCGATCCTCGACGCCGTGGTATCGGCATCCGGTGCCCGCGTGGTGCACCACGGCCTCCGCTGACCCGCCGCCGCCCACCTCCCGTGTCGAACTCCTCAGATTCGCGCCCCAATCCGCCCGATCCGCCCGTTCCGGCGCGAATCAGCCCGGATCAGAGGAGTTAGGCACGCCCCGGCGCCACCCCCGCGGTCGCCCGTGGGCGCGCGCGTCTACCCGCGCTCCCGTACCGAACTCCTCCGATCCGCGCCCGCACCGGCCCAAACACCCCGATCCGGGCCTCACCCGCACGGATCAGAGGAGTTAGGCACACCCCGGTGCTATCACCCGGGCCCGCGGCTGTCACCACGGCACGCGACACCCGCCGGAGGAAGGCCCTCAGGTCGGGTCGGAATCGCGGCCTTCAGCCGCCGCGCGCGCCTCGGCCTCGCGCAGCTCGCGGAGCTTCGTCCACGGGACGAAACAGATTCACGCGATCGAGGCGATGGACATTCCCATGATGATCGACGCGACATCCATACTCCGACGGTAGGTCGACGTCGGCGCCGACGCCTCCCCCCGAAGGCGGAGATCCGGCATCCGCTCCCCCTGCCCCTGGCCGAACTCCTCCGATCCGGCACCGCAAACGCCGAAACTCCCCCGGATCCGCCGCGGCGGGCAGGATCGGAGGAGTTCGGTACGGGACGGCGTGTACGCCGCCGGCCGATCAGGCGCCGCGCAGGCGCTCCGAGAGGTAGCCGATGAGCCCCTCGAGCGGCACGCGCTCCTGGGCCATGGTGTCGCGGTCGCGCACGGTCACCGCGTCGTCGTCGAGCGAATCGAAGTCGACCGTGACGCACAGCGGCGTGCCGATCTCGTCCTGACGGCGGTAGCGGCGGCCGATCGCGCCGGCGTCGTCGAAGTCGGTCGCCCAGCCCTGCGCGCGAAGGCGGTCCGAGACCTCCCGCGCCAGCGGCGAGAGCTTCTCGTTGCGCGACAGCGGCAGCACCGCGACCTTCACCGGAGCCAGACGCGGATCCAGGCCGAGGACCGTACGGGTGTCGGTGCCGCCCTTGGCGTTCGGCGCCTCTTCTTCGCGGTACGCGTCGACGAGGAACGCCATCATCGCGCGCGTCAGACCGAACGACGGCTCGATCACGTAGGGCGTGTACTTCTCGCCCGACGCCTGGTCGAAGTAGGTCAGGGACTGTCCGGATGCCTCGGTGTGGCTCTTCAGGTCGTAGTCGGTGCGGTTGGCGACGCCCATGAGCTCGCCCCACTCCTTGCCCGGGAAGCCGAAGCGGTATTCGACGTCGATGGTCCCGGCGGAGTAGTGTGCACGGTCTTCCTCGGGCACGTCGAAGCGACGCATGTTCGCCGCGTCGATGCCGAGGTCGATGAACCAGTTCCAGCACTCTTCCACCCAGTGCTCGAACCACTCGCCGGCGTCGGCGGGCGGGGTGAAGAACTCGATCTCCATCTGCTCGAACTCGCGCGTGCGGAAGATGAAGTTGCCGGGGGTGATCTCGTTCCGGAACGCCTTGCCGACCTGGCCGATGCCGAACGGCGGCTTCTTCCGCGACGCGGTGAGCACGTTGGAGAAGTTCACGAAGATGCCCTGCGCGGTCTCGGGGCGCAGGTAGTGCAGGCCGGACTCGTCGTCGACGACACCGAGGTAGGTCTTGACCAGACCCGAGAACGCCTTGGGCTCGGTGTACTGCCCCTTCGTCCCGCAGTTGGGGCACGGGATGTCGGCCAGGCCGTTCTCGGCCTTCCGCCCCTTGCGCGCCTCGAAGTCCTCGATGAGGTTGTCGGCGCGGAAGCGCTTGTGGCACTGGAGGCACTCGACCAGCGGGTCGGTGAAGGTCGCGACGTGGCCGGAGGCCTCCCACACGCGCTTGGGCAGGATGATCGACGAGTCGAGGCCGACCATGTCGCCGCGGCCGCGCACGAAGGTCTGCCACCACTGGCGGCGGATGTTCTCCTTCAGCTCCGTCCCGAGGGGGCCGTAGTCCCACGCCGAGCGGGATCCGCCGTAGATCTCGCCCGCCTGGAAGACGAACCCGCGGTGACGGGCGAGGGCGATGACTTTGTCGAGGCGGGACTGCTCGGCCACGGTGGCTCCAATGGTCGGGTGGGGGCGCGGGATTCCGCAGGACGCCGCGATGCGCGGCATCCCCGATTCTAGGTCAGCGGATGCCGCGCCCACACGCTGCCGCGACCGCCACCGCCGGCCGACGGGGGGTCAGCTGACGAAGCGGATCGTGAGCGGGTACGTGTACCAATCGCCCTGATTGGCCCTCACGGCCGCGACGATGCAGAACACGACGTTCAGCACGTAAGCCGCGAGGATGACGAAGAGCCCGATGACGACGATGGACAGGATGCCGCCCACGAGGTAGGCGATGAGGAGCGTCAGCTGGAAATTGAGTGCCGTGGCGGTGTGCGCGCGGACGAAGGGGCCCCGGTCCTTGAGGATCAGGTATCCGATCAGCGGGGCGAGGAAGCCGAAGAAGAGCCCGCCCAGGTGAACCAGGGTGGACCAGAGCTTCTCGTCGGCGGGCGACATCGCGGCCGCGGAGGGCGCACCGGCGGGCGGCGGCCCGTAGGGAGGGGTGGTCATGCGGTCAGCCTAGGACGCACGACCGACTCGGCACACGGGGGCTGTCCCCCAGTTCTGCGGGGGATCCGGGGCGTGGGCCGGGTCGGGCGCGTACCGAACTCCTCAAGAACGTCTGGTGGGACCGGTTCCGGTAGGCGGAGACGGCGTCCAGCACGCGGATCGGAGGAGTTCGGCGCGGCCTGCGCCCCTGTACCCCGCGCGCGCACCGGTCGGGCCGGACGCACGGGTCATCCCCGATCCTCCGTGCCGAACTCCTCAGAAACGGCGGGTGGGACCGGTTGCAGCCGGCCGTCCCGGGTCCGGGCGCGCGGATCGGAGGAGTTCGGCATCGGCCGCACCCGTCCCGCCCGGATCAGCGCCGGAGGGTCTCGCGGGCCACGGTGACGTCGTCGAGGGCGACG
Source organism: Microbacterium aurantiacum (assembly GCF_021654035.1). Taxonomy (GTDB): domain Bacteria; phylum Actinomycetota; class Actinomycetes; order Actinomycetales; family Microbacteriaceae; genus Microbacterium; species Microbacterium aurantiacum. The sequence continues at coordinate 319,577 of NZ_JAJPDW010000001.1, read as the reverse complement.
GGGTCGATGTCGATCCCTAGGCCGGGGCCGGTGGGCACACGGACGTGGCCGTCCTCGAGCACGATCGGGTCGCAGACGATGTCGCGGGCGTAGAACCGGTTCGACGCCGACACGTCGCCCGGCAGGGTGAAGCCGGGCAGGGCGGCGAGCGCGGCGTTCGCCGCCCGCCCGATGCCCGTCTCCAGCATCCCGCCACACCAGACCGGGATACCGGCGTCGCGACAGAGGTCGTGGATCGCGACCGCCTCGAGGTACCCGCCGACCCGGCCGGCCTTGATGTTGATGACGGATGCCGACCCCAGGGCGAGCGCATCGACGGCGGCCTTCCGCGACACGATCGACTCGTCGAGGCACACAGGGGTGCGCAGACGCGCAGCCAGCGTCGCGTGGTCGACGAGGTCGTCCTCCTGCAGAGGCTGCTCGATGAGCAGCAGATCGAACCGGTCGAGTTCGGCCAGGACGTCCGCGTCGGCGAGCGTGTAGGCCGAGTTGGCGTCGACCTGCAGCGCGATCGCCCCGAACGCCTCGCGCACCGCGGCGGTGTCATCGACATCCCGCCCGGGTTTGATCTTGATCTTGATCCGCGCGTATCCCTCGTCGAGGTAGCCGCCGACGACGTCGACGAGGGCCGTCGGATCGCGCTGGATTCCGACGCTCACCCCGCTCGGCACGCGGTCGCGCGTGACTCCGAGGTGCGCCCCGAGGGAGATGCCGTCCAGGCGCAGCGACGCGTCGAGCACCGCTAGCTCCAGCCCCGCCTTCACCATGCGGTGTCCGACGAAGGGCTCCAGGATGCCGGAGACCTCGGCCGGCCGCATCCGGTGCGCATCGAGGAGCGCGGGGATCATCCACCGGAGCGCCACGTCCCACGCACCCTGCGTGTACTCGCTGGAGTACAGGGGAGCCGCGGAGGTGACGATCTCGCCCCATCCGTCACCGTCCGGGGTGAGTGCCCGCGCGACGATCACCTCGCGGACGGTCTCGGTTCCGAACGACGTGGTGAAGGGGGCGACGAGCGGCAGGTGGAGCACACGCAGCTCGACGCCGTCCAGGGTGATCGGTGCGCTGTCCATGCGCCCAGGCTAGCGACCCGGGTCAGCGCCCGAAGATGTCACCGAGACCGGGGAGCTCGAACCCGCCGAACTGCTCGCCGAATCCCGAGATCTGCTCGCCGAGCCCCGACACCTGCTCGCCGAGCCCTGAGACCTGATCTTCGGCGAAGCCGCCCATGCTGCCGGCGATGCCCTCGACGTCGACCCCGCCCGCGAGGGCGTCGAGGTCGATCCCGAGGCCGGCCGCCTCGGCGAGCAGGGGTCCCGCGACCGTGCTGACCACCGCACCGCCGGCGACGAGTCCGAGCAGGCCCACTCCGGCCGCGGCCCCGGCCCCGACGGCTGCCCCGGTGCCGACGCGGGCGAGGAGGCCGCGCATCCGTCCGGGCTGGGAGGCCTCGGCACGGCCGGCCGCGCGCGCGAGGTCGGGAGCGCTGGCGGATGCCGGCCGCAGCGCCGGCGGGAGCTCGGACCGCATGCGCGCCTCGACCTGCTCCCGCTGGCCCGGGGTGAGCCGGGCGAACGCGTCGCGGTGGATCTGCTCGACCTGGTGCGGGTCGGCCGTCTGCAGCAGGTAGTCGTAGCGGGCGATGGCGCGGCGATCGGCCTCCGACCCGACGACGGGACGCGCAGCGGTCGCGCCGGCCGGCGGCGGTGCGAGCGTCGGCCGACCCGCGGATGCCGGGGCCGTCGGCGGCGTGTACGCCGGCGACGGAGCCGGATGACCGCTGGGCGCTGAGGTGCCCGACTGCCCTGCGCGGCCGTCGCCGGTCACCGCCTCGGCGACCTTGCCCACGAGGCCGTGCCAATCGGTGGCGCCGGCCGCACCCGGCCGGGTCGCGCCCGCACCGGACGGGGTCGAACCCTGCGCGCTCGATCCGGAGGCGGATCCGAGCGCCTTGGAGGCGATGTCGAACAAGCGGGAGAACGTGCTCATGACGAACCTTTCGAAAAGCCCATCAAGGTCTCCTCCACCCGGATGCCGGGCCGGCGGACCGGGACACGATCGCGTGTCCGTACTGACGGTTCCGCCGCATCGGGAGTACTCCCCTTGCGTCGGGAAGAACGTAGCTCTCCGTGCCTATGAATTCGCTCGACGCCGGCCCCGCGCGACCGGCCCCCGGTCAGTGGACCGTCGCGTGCGCCGGACCCCGCGCCCCGCCCCGCCGCGCCGCGACGGCGCGCGCGTGACGGGCGGTGCGGGTCTCGCGCCGCACCCGGCGCCGTTCGGCGCGCACCGCGGCGGGGTCGACGGCGACGAACGTCTCGCGGGTGACGCGAGGACGACGTCGGGCGTGGCGGCGCTCGGCGGAGAAGAACGTCCTGATCGCCTCGAACAGCGACTCCGTGTGCTCGTGCATGATCTGCTCCTTCGGATGATCGCGGCGAGGGCGATCGTGAAGAAGGAGGCGCGCACCCCCGCGGTGATACGACACGCGCACGATCCGCTGCGGCGGCAGACCCTCAGGAACGGACCCCCAGGGACGGACCCCCAGGGACGGAACGTCAGGGCCGGAACGTCAGGGCCGGAACGTCAGGGCCGCACGAGCAGATAGCCGCGGCGATCGAACCCGCCGATCGCGAGACCGTCGGCGAGTCCCGCCAGCAGCTCGTCGCGGACGCGGCGGCGCCAGGCCGCGGCATCCGTCACCGATCTCGCACGGATCGCGGCGATGTCGTCCGGCACCACGACGGTCGCCACGATCCGTTCCTCGGCAGGAGCGCCGATGCCGGGGGCGGCGAGCGCCCACGACACCATGATGCGGTCCGATTCGTCGCCGCGGTTGACGCCGTCGTCCATCGGGCCGTAGTGGTCGACGAGGAAGTCGGTGACCCGCGCACCGAGCACGGCGAGGTTGAAGTGGGCGTTCCGGGCGACGAGCGGGTCGAAGGTCCACGTGATGTGCCCGACGCCGCGGGCGAGCGCCCATTCCCGCTGGTGCTCCTTGAGCGCACGCCCGAGCCCGTGCCCCTGATGGGCCGGCAGGATCCCGGTGATGTGGCTGTGCATCGAGCGGGCGGCGGGAGCGGCGAAGAAGGCGACGGATGCCCCGATCATTCGCTCGTCGTCCCACAGACCCACCGCGTAGTTGCCCGAGTGCGCGAGCGCGCGGAGGAGGTTCGGCGGCATGCCGGAGCGGTCGCCGCCCCAGACGTCCGCGAGCACGGCGGAGGCGGTGAAGACGTCGGCGACCGTGTCGAGGTCGCGGATCCGGATGCCGGTCACCGACGCACCTCTAGGCCGATCGCCGATCGGGCCGGTTCGGGCGTCCCGTGGGCAGCGTGATCGCACCGGTGGCGGGGGTTTCGACGCCCGCGGTGATGACGTGTTCGGCGAAGAGCCCCGGCCACGCCATCACGCCGTACGGGGTGCGCGCGACGACGAGGCGACTGTGCGGGAGCGTCTCGTCGAGCTTCGTGGCGGTGCGGAGCGGATGCGTGTGGTCACCGGTCCAGGCGAGGATGAGCGTCGGCGTCGCGACGTCGACGAGGCGCTTGCGGGGCGGCAGGTCGGCGAGGGCGGCACCGCGGAGCACGGTGGGGAGGAGCGCCTCGTCGACCGCCGGCCCCGTCTGCGGCGCCTCGGCGAGGGCGGGCGGTACGGGGGTCGTGCTCCCGAGCTCCACGAATGCCGCGATCCCCTCGCGCTCGATGAGGTCGGCGCCGACGAGGTAGGACTGCGCCTGCGCAGGCCGGGTCCCCCATGCCGTCGGGGGCAGCATCAGCGTGAGGCTGTCGAATCGGGCCGGCTCGCGCAGCACCGCGTGCAGCAGGGTCCCGGTGCCCATGGAAGGCCCGAGCCCGTGCACGCTCTCGCCCGGGACGATGGCGTCGAGCGCGGCCAGCAGGTCGTCGGCGAGCCGATCCCACGCGTAGTCGCCCGGATCCCGCGTGCCGGACGAGCCGCCGTGACCGCGCGCGTCGAGGCGGATGACGCGGTGTCCGCGCAGGGCGCGCCCGAGGTCGAGGCCGAGCTGCGCGTCGCGCGTGCGGCTGGACATGAGCCCGTGCAGCTGGACCACGACCGGACCGTCGGCTCCGGTGATGTCGTATTCCAGGCGGGCGCCGTTCACGAGGACGGTGGGCACGGCACCTCCGAGGGAGGGAGAACGGACGTGGAAGCGAGAACGAAACGTCGAACCCCTACACTACGGCGAATGCGCCTGACCAACGTCACCCGAGTGGTCCTGCCTCGCGGCCGCGTGGGCAGCTACGCCGTGCGCATCGTGCCCGATGAGACCCGCCCCCTCCCGGTCTCGTTCGACCAGGGGCGTCACGTCGGCGCGGGCGATCGCCCGGGGTCGTGGATGTCGATCGCCCTGCGCCTCCCGGACGGGACGACGCGGGATGCCGTGGCCCGCGCGTGGGACGGCGTCGTCGCCGCGCACGGAACCCTCCGGACCGTCTTCTCGCGCGACGACGACGACGCCGGCGCCGTCCGGCTGCACGAGGGCACCGCATCCGCCGGAGAGTGGAGCGAGCACCCCCTCGAGGGCGACGGTGCGGGCGACGGTGCGGGCGAGGGCACGGGCGACGGTGCGGGCGAGGGCACCGTCCGCGACACGATCCGGCAGGTCTTCGATGCCCGGTGCCGCCCGTTCGCGGCACCGTCGCACCGGGTCGCCCTCATCGAACCGGGCGCGGGCTCCGCATCCGACGGCGGAACGGATGCCGCACCCGGGGGCGATCCGCGCCCGATCGCCGTGATCGCGGCTGACCACGCGCACGTCGACATGTGGTCGCTGCTGGTGCTCGCGCGGGACCTCCTCGCGCTCCTCGGCGAGGACGCGGCATCCGTCGTCGGCGAGCGGGAGTCGTTCGCCGCGCACACCACCGCCCTCGAGGCGCGCGCGTCCGCCCCCGCGGAGGTCCACACCGCGTGGCGCGAGATCCTCGACGCCGAGGGCGGCGTGATGCCGCGCTTCCCCCTCCCGCTCGGCGACCTGTCCGCGCCGCGGCCGGAGGTCGTCGAGGTCCGGGACGTGCTCGACGCCGCCGAACTCGCCGCGTTCACCGCGCGCGCAGAGGCGGCGGGGGTGCGCGCGACGGCTCTGGCGCTGTCGGCGCTCGCGCGGGCCTGCGCGGAGGTCGCGGGGGCACCGCTGCGCGCGGTCTTCCCCGTCCACAGCCGCTACGAGGAGCGCTGGCACGACGCCGTCGGGTGGTTCATCACGAACTCGGTGATCGCGTGCGCCGATCCCGATCCGCGCGCGTGCGCGGCATCCCTCCGCCTCTCCCTCGCCCTCGGGTCGCACCCGCTTGCGCCGATCCTCGCGCCGTGGGGCGGGATGCCGCAGTCGCCCGGGATGTTCGCACTGTCGTGGCTGGACGTGCGGCGCCTGCCCGTGCGCCTGGCCCGCGACACCGAGGCGCAGTGGGTGTCGGCCTCCATCGAGACCGACGGGGTGATGATCTGGTTCGTCGTCGGCGACGACGGCCTGCATCTGCGCTGCCGCTACCCCGACACCCCGGAGGCGCTGCAGAACGTGGGGCGCTGGCTCGACGCGGTCGAGCGCGCCGTCCGAGACGAAGCCGTGGCGGGCGAGACCCCGGCGGCGGGCGAGAGGGTCGTCGCCCGGGGTTAGCCTGATCGGATGGGCGCGCGCGGAGATGACAGCAGATCGCGCCTGACCCGGATGCCGCCGCAGGGCGCGATCGTCGCGGTCCTCGCCCTCGCGGGCCTGGCGTCGTCGTTCATGTTCACGCTGGTGGTGCCGATCCAGTCGCAGCTTCCCGACCTGCTGAACGCCTCGCGCGATGACACCGCGTGGGTGGTTACCTCCACGCTTCTCGCCTCCGCCGTGATCACCCCGATCGCGGGACGTCTCGGCGACATGTACGGCAAACGCCGCATCGTCCTCGTGCTCCTCGCGCTGCTCGTCCTGGGTTCGGTCGTCGCGGCGCTCTCCCCGGGCATCCTCGGCGTGATCGTCGGGCGCACCCTGCAGGGCGCGGTGACCGGGGTCGTGCCGCTCGGCATCTCGATCCTCCGCGACGTGCTGCACCACAAGCGCGTGGACACCGCGATCGCGCTCATCAGTGCGACCCTCGGTGTCGGCGGCGCCCTGGGCCTGCCGGTGTCGGCGTTCATCACCGAGTACGCCGACTGGCACCTGCTGTTCTGGGTCTCGGCGGCTCTCGGCGCCGTGGTGTTCGCCCTGGTGCTGTGGATCGTGCCGGTGAGCGTGCTGCGGACGGCGGGCCGCTTCGACCTCGTCGGCGCCGCGGGGCTCGCCGTCGGCCTCATCGGCATCCTGCTCGCCATCTCGCGCGGCAACGAGTGGGGGTGGACGTCGCCGATCGTCCTCGCCCTGGGGCTCGGCGGTGTCACGGTGCTGGTGGTGTGGGGATGGTACGAGCTGCGCATCCCCGAGCCGCTTCTCGACCTCCGGGTCGCCGCGCGCCCCGCGGTGCTGCTGACGAACATCGCGTCGGTGGCGATGGGGTTCTCCCTCTTCGCCTCGAACGTCATCTACCCGCAGATCCTCGAGCTTCCCGAGAGCGCCGGCGGCTTCGGGCTCTCGCTCATCGCCGCGAGTCTCGTGGTCATGCCCGCCGGCATCATGATGATGCTGCTCTCGCCCTTCTCCGGACGCCTCGCGCGCACCGTCGGCCCGCGGCTGCTGCTGATCCTCGGCGCGGTGTCGCTCATCGTCGCGTACGGCTACACCCTGCTGTTCTCCGCGGAGGTCTGGCAGCTCGTCGTGGCGAACATCCTCATCGGCGTGGGCATCGGGTTCGGCTACGCGGCGATGCCGATGCTCATCATGCGCGCCGTCCCGGCGACCGAGACCGGTGCGTCGAACGGGCTGAACGCGCTGTTCCGCTCCCTCGGCACGTCCACGGCCGCCGCGGTGGTCGCCGCCGTCCTCGCCGCGAACACCGTGGACGTCGGCGGGATACCGACACCGACGCCCGCGGCGTTCACCACCTCGTTCGTCCTCGGCGGCCTCGCCGCGGTCGTCGCGCTCGTGGTGGCGGCGTTCATCCCGCGCCGGCAGAACCCCCTCGAGCGGCATCCGTCACTCCGGGATCAGTGACCGAGCGAGATGCCCGACGATACGCCCGACGCGTCCGAAGACGCCGACCGCGCACTGCCGGGCCCCGCCGCCGTCGGCCCGTACGACATCGAACCCTAGCCTACGCGCACGGGAAGCCCGTGTCCGGTGTGCCGGCACCCGATGTCGGAGCACACCGTCGACCGCATCGACCCCAAGCCCCTGCTGCACTGCCCGTGAGCGCCTTACCAGAAGACGACACCCCGGAGAAGAACCGAGGCGATTTCATCGGATCACGCCCGATCGGGACTGGGCGGCGACATAATCGGGGGCATCAGCGTCGCCGGACGGCCGGGACGCGCGGTGGAAGGACAGTGCGATGACGGACTCGAACCCCCAGAACCCCCAGGCCCAGGCCCAGGCCCAGGCCCAGGCCCAGAACGACCCCTTCGCGTCGCCGGACGGCCCCGAAGGGCACTCGATCACCGACTGGACCGACCTCGGCCGGGAGATGTGGTCGTATCTCACGGGCCGCGGCGCCGCGGTGAACTACTCCTTCGTCGACATGACCGTCGAGGTGCCGCGCGACATCGGGCCGGATGCCCCGCGCGCGACCTGGAAGCTCAACGGCACGCTCCGCGTCACGACGAGCGATGACGTGTCGGCGGGGTCGGACGAGTTCCGGAAGTCCTGAGCCTCCGGCGATGATCCGCCTGGACATCGACCTCGCCCTGGCGGAGGTCGTCACCGGCGACGGCGTGCCCTTCGAGGCCACGGTGCGCGCGTCGGGCACCGAGGTCGTCGTGTACGTCAGCGATCCGACGCGGTTGCCCGGGAACGGCCGCCGCTCCCTCCGCGACCTCGACGTCGTCGGCAAGGGACTCGCCGACCGTGGCATCTCGGTCCGCGTGGACGGGCCGGACGGCCCCATCCTCGCGCTCGGCAACGTGCAGCGGAGCGCGGTGCAGCGGGCAATCACGGGGTCGCCGTACGTGCGGGTCGGCAGTCCGTCCGCGCTCGCCCCGCTCCTGCGGCGTCGGAAGGATCGCGCGGCGACCATGATCGCTCCGCCCCCGACGACGATGCTGCCCCTCGCCCCGACGCTCAACCGCTTCGTCCAGCGACGCGTCACAACGACGCACTACCTCCCGGGATCGGGCCGGCCGCGGCTGATCTTCGCGGTGGGCTCGACCACGTGGGACGGTCGCCGCCCGCGCGAGTTCGACCTCACCGCCGATCGAGTGACCATCGGGTCGGATGCCGCGTGCGACCTGGTGCTGGACGGCCTCGCCCCGCTCCACGCCGAGATCCGGCACGAACGGGGCGACGAGTACATCCTGTACGCGATCGAGGAGGTCGGCGGGGGCAGCGCGCCCGAACCCGGCCGGCCGCCGGAGAAGCGACGGATCCTCCGCACGGGAGCGCGGATGGAGATGGGGCCGTGGCGTCTGGCGTTCTTCCGCGAGGAATTCGCCGACCACGGGCGCCCCTTCGGCGGACGCCAGGGCGGTGAGTACGCGGTGCAGCGGCGGCAGAGCCCCCGTCGCACGACACCCGGCACCGCCGGCACGGACGACCGCTCGATCTACCCGCAGGGCTGAGCAGCCGCCACGGCGGATCGGTCGCCGGCTGCGCGTCGACCGTCGTGGGACGATGGCGGACGTGGCGAACTCCTCCTCCGGCGACTCGGTGACCGACCGCCTCGTGCGGGTCCTCGAGACCTTCACGCCGACCCGGACGGCGCAGACCGCCGCCGAGATCGGGCGGCGGGCGGGACTGCCGAGCTCGAGCGCGCACCGGATCGTCGGCGAGCTCGTCGAGAGCGGACTGCTCGAGCGCGACGACGACCGGCGCGTGCGCATCGGCATGCGCCTGTGGGAGCTCGCCACGCGCTCCTCCCAGGCCCTCCGCCTCCGCCAATCCGCAATGCCGGCGATGGAGCGGGTCCAGGCCCGGATCCGCGAGCACACGCAGCTGGCGATCCTGGAGCAGGACGAGGCGCTGTTCCTGGAGAGACTGTCGGGGCCGGCATCCGGATCCAACGTCACGCGCGTGGCCGGGCGCCTCCCCCTGCACGCCTCGTCGTCGGGCCTGGTGCTCCTGGCCTTCGGCGACCACGATCTGCAGGAGCGCATCCTCTCCTCCCCCCTGCCGCCGCTGACGCGGGAGACGATCACCGACCCCGCCGCCCTCCGGCGGAAGCTCGCCGAGGTGCGCTCCCTCGGGCACGCCGTCGCCCGCGGGTTCATCGAGGCCGTCTCCACCGGCGTCGCCGTCCCGGTGCGCGATGAGACCGGTCAGGTGGTGGCGGCGCTGTCGGTCGTCCTCCGGCGGGACGCGCCCGTCGAACCGGCGCTCGTGGAACTGCACGCGGGCAAGCGCGAGATCGAGCGCGCCCTCGGCTTCCGCGGCTGACCGAGAGCAGAATCCCGTTCAACGGGAGTCATCCGGCGCATCCTGCGCGACGCTCCGCACAATGGGCCCATCGTCCCGGAGTCGAAGGAGACACCCATGACCGCCGCCCCCACCGCCGTCCGCACGCAGGTCGCCATCGTCGGCGCCGGACCCGCGGGCCTGCTCCTGTCGCACCTGCTGGACGAGGCCGGCATCGACTCGGTCGTCGTCGACCAGCGCACACGCGACGAGATCGAGACCACCATCCGCGCCGGCATCCTGGAGCAGGGCACCGTCGAGGTGCTCGACCGGCTCGGCGAGCACAGCCGCGCCCGCACCGTCGGCAACCGCCACGACGGCATCGAGCTGCGCTTCGAGGGCGCCGGTCACCGCATCGACTTCCCGAGCCTCACCGGGCGGAGCGTCTGGCTCTACCCGCAGCACGAGGTACTGAAGGACCTCATCGCCGCCCGCCTCGCCGCAGGGCAGGACCTCCGCTTCGGCGTGAGCGTCGACGGTGTCGACGGCGTCGACTCCGACCACCCGGTCGTGCACGCCCGCACCGCCGACGGTGAAGCCCTCGAGATCACGGCGGACTTCGTCGTCGGAGCCGACGGATCACGCAGCGTCGTGCGCGCCGCCGTCACCGGCTCGAGCACGGGCGGCTACTTCCGCGAGTACCCGTTCGCGTGGTTCGGCATCCTCACCGAAGCGCCCCCGAGCGCCGAGGAGCTCATCTACTCCAACTCCCCCGACGGCTTCGCGCTCATCAGTCAGCGCAGCGCCACGGTCCAGCGGATGTACTTCCAGTGCGATCCGGATGCCGACCCGAATGCGCTGAGCGAAGAAGAGGTGTGGGAGAACCTGCAGCGCCGCGTCCCCGGCACGACGCTGAAGGAGGGCCCGATCTTCCAGCGCGACGTGCTGCGCTTCCGGAGCTTCGTGGCGTACGAGCTCCGACGCGGTCGTGCGGCGATCGTCGGAGATGCCGCGCACACCGTCCCGCCGACGGGCGCGAAGGGCATGAACCTGGCCGTGGCCGACGTGGTGCTGCTGAACCAGGCCCTGCAGGCCCTCATCCTCCACGGCGACGCGCACCTGATCGATGCGTTCGCGGAGGCGGCATCCCGGCGGATCTGGAAGGCGCAGCACTTCTCGTGGTGGATGACCTCGATGCTCCACACCACCGACGAGGCGACGCCCTTCGACCGACGCCGTCAGGTGGGCGAGCTCCGCAGCGTCGTGGAGTCCGAGGCGGGCATGACCTACCTCGCCGAGGCGTACACCGGGTGGCCGCTCGCCTCGATGGACTGAGCGGCTCCTCGGGAGGGGGATCAGGCGCGGGCGACCGCCGCGACGGCGGCGAGCGCCTCGCTGTGCCCGCCGGTGAAGCTCAGGCTGTCACCGGTGACCAGGCTGAGGATCACCATCGACATCACGAACCCGATCGATGCCATCATCACCGCGGTGGCCCCGACGGCCACGAGCACTCGAATGTCCATCCCCCCATCTTGCCCTCTCACGAACCGGGGCGGACGGCCTGGCCGCGCTTGGCGCGCTGGATCTGCTCGTAGATGTGCGTGCGCAGCTCTGTGAAGCGCGGAAGGGCGCGCGTGGTGATCTGGTCGCGGTCGGCGTCCAGATCGATCGCGATGTCCTCCTGCACCCACGTCGGCGACTTCGAGAGCACCACGACCCGCTCGCCGAGGTAGACCGACTCGTCGATGTCGTGAGTGACGAAGAGGATCGACATCCCGCGGTCGAGGTGCAGGCGCCGCACGAGGTCCTCGAGGTCCGCGCGGGTCTGCGCGTCCACGGCGGCGAAGGGCTCGTCCATGATGAGCACCTCCGGCTGGTACGCCACCGCGCGGGCGATCGCCACGCGCTGCTGCATCCCGCCCGACAGCTGCCACGGATAGCTCTTGTCGGCGTGGTCGAGTCCCACCGCGACGAGGGCGTCGTCGACGAGGCGCGTGCGCTCGGCGCGCGAGTGCTTCTTCCTCCGCGGCTCCGACGCCATCCGGCTGATCTCCGACACCGCGATCAACTCGGTGGCGAACTTCGCCGTGAACAAGGCCAAGCAGTACGTGCCGACCACCGCGTCTGGCCACGTCATCGGCGACGGCATCCTGTTCCGCGAAGCCGAGGACGAGTACGTCTACGTCGGCCGTGCGCCGGCGTCGAACTGGCTGATGTTCCACGGCGAGACCGGCGGCTACCAGAACCTCGACATCGAGGTCGACCGCCGCTCCCCCTCCCGCCCGTACGGTGACGCGGTCTCTCGGAAGTACTACCGCTTCCAGATCCAGGGCCCGAAGGCGTGGGACGTCATCGAGAAGCTCAACGGCGGACCGCTGGAGAAGCTCGGATTCTTCAACATGTCGACGATGCGCGTCGCCGACATGAACGTCCGCACTCTCCGCCACGGTATGGCGGGCGCCCCGGGTCTGGAGATCTGGGGTCCCTACGCCGACCACCACCGCATCCGCGACATCATCGTCGAGGCGGGGGCGGAGTTCGGCCTCGTCCCCGTGGGATCGCGCGCGTACCCCTCGAACACGCTGGAGTCGGGCTGGATCCCCTCGCCGCTGCCGGCGATCTACTCGGGCGAGGCCGAGCGCGCCTACCGCGAGTGGCTCGGCGTGGACAGCCACCGGCTACAGCGCGAACGAGAAGCGCGCCCTCTCGCTCGCCACCGTCGCCCCCGACGTGCCCGAGGGCGCCGAGGTCACGGTGGTCTGGGGCGAGCCGAACGGCGGCACGTCGAAGGCCTCGGTGGAACCGCACCGTCAGCTCGAGGTCCGCGCCGTCGTGAGCCCCGTCCCCTACTCCACCGTCGCCCGCCAGACCTACCACGGCGGCTGGCGCACGGGTTACACCGCCTGACGCCTCGGGCCCCTTCCGCTGGCCGCGAGACTGCATCCTCCGGTCGAGACTGCGTGCGCGACGTGCAGTCTCGACGGGGAGATGCAGTCTCGCCGTCAAGGGAGGGCCGGGCGGTGGGGGGCGGACAGGGTCGGTACGGTGGGGACGGGAGGAGAGCGATGAGCCTGCGATACGCGCTGCTGGCGCTGCTGCGCGTCGGCCCGTTGTCGGGATACGACCTGCAGAAGCAGTTCTCGCAGTCGGTCGGGCACGTCTGGCATGCCCCCGACTCCCAGATCTACCCGGAGCTGCGCAAGATGGCGTCCGAGGGCCTCATCGAACCCGAGGAGCAGACCCGCGGTCGCCTCGGCACGCGCCGGGTGTACCACGTGACGGATGCCGGAGACCGCGCCTTCCTCGACTGGATGCGCGGCCCCCTCGACTACCAGCGCGTGCGCGACCCCGCCCACCTCCGCGCCGCCTACCTCGAGACGACGGATGCCGAGTCCGCACGCCGCTTCCTCCACGCGCACATCGCGCAGTGGGAGGCGGAGCTCGCGCAGTGGGAACGCGAGATCGAGCGCATCGACGCCGTGGAGAACCCCATGCTGGCGCGGCGCCTCGCGGTCACGGCGGAGGAGGACCGCGAGCGCACGATCGCCTACAAGCGGTTCGCCTACGAGGGTCTCGTCGAACGCGCGCAGGGCGAGATCGCGTGGGCGCGCCGCGGGCTCGACCTGGTCGACCGGCTCGGCCGGTGACCGACTCGCCGACCGCCCCGCGCGATCTCGGGCGCGCTCCCGCGACGTGGGCGCTGGTCGCGACGGTCTGCCTCGTCGCGATCAACATGCGCCCGACGATCACGTCCGTCGGGCCGCTCCTCGAGCAGATCGGCGCCGACACCGGACTGACGGCCGCGACGCTGGGGTTCCTCGGCTCCGTCCCACTGCTCGTCTGGGCGGTCGTCTCCCCGTTCGCCCTCGCGGTCAGCCGGCGGTTCGGGATGTCGGCGACCGTGTTCGGCGCGCTCGTCCTCCTCGCGATCGGCACCGTGGTGCGGTCCCTGCCGGGGCCCGTGGCCGCGCTGTGGCTCGGGACCGTCCTCATCGGCGTCGCCCTCGCGCTCATGAACGTGCTGATGCCGGCGGTCATCAAGCGCGACGCTCCCACGCGGGTCCCCGCCCTGATGGCGCTGTACACCGCGCTCCTCGGCGGTGCCGGCGCGATCGCCTCGGGTGTCGCCGTGCCCCTGTCGAACGCGGGTCCCACGCCGGACGACTGGCGGCTCGCCCTGGCGATCACGGGTCTCGCAGCGCTTCCCATCGCGGCGGGGGCGTGGGCGTGGTTCCGCCGGAACGAGCCGGGTCGCGGCATCCGCTCGGCACGGATGCCGGGGCGCACAGGGATCTGGACCGACCGCGTCGCCTGGGCGGTCGCCGGATACATGGGCGTGCAGGCGACGCTGTTCTACATGACGCTGACGTGGCTCGCGGCGATCTCGACCTCGCTCGGGCGATCGCCGGTCGCCGCGGGGGTGGACGTCATGGTCTACCAGCTCGTGTCGATCGTGAGTTCCCTGGCCCTGCCGCTGGTGCTGCGCGGGCGGATCCGCCGGTGGATCCCGGCGCTCCTCCCCGTGCTCGCGGTGATCGGCGTGATCGGGCTCATGCTCCAGCCCGCCGCGCTGTCGCTCTGGATCGTGCTGATCGGGCTGTCGTCGGGCGCATCGCTCTCCATGGCGCTCACGCTGATGGCCGACCGCGCGCGCGATCACGACCAGTCGACGGCGCTGTCGGGGATGGCCCAGTCGGTCGGTTACATCATCGCCGCGGCCGGTCCGGTCGCCTTCGGCCTCGCGTACGCCCTCACCGGCGGATGGCTGCTCTCGCTCGGCATCCTTCTCGCCGTGCTCCTGGCGCAGATGATCATCGGCGTCGCCGCCGGTCGCGACCGCCACGTCCTCACCCCCATCCCCTGACCGCGAGACTGCATCTTCCGGTCGAGACTGCACGCCGTGCACGCAGTCTCGTCGGCAGGATGCAGTCTCGCGGCCAACGAGGGGACGGCAACGGCGCGGGCGCGGATGCGGCGGTGCGGAGAGGGACTGGCAGAATCGAACAATGGCCGCGCCCCTCCCGCACCTCGCACCCGACCACGCCTGCCTCATCGTCCACGGCACCGACCGCCCCGGCATCGTCGCGGCGGTGTCGGCGCTGATCACCCGGCACGACGGCAACATCGTCGCGTTCGACCAGTACTCGAACGACCCGGTCGGCGGCGACTACTTCCAGCGCGTGGTGTTCCACCGGCAGAACCTGACCGCCGCGCTCCCCGAGATCGAGGCCGACCTCGCCCGCACCCTCGGCGACGGCTTCGACCTGCAGTGGTCGGTGACCGACCAGTCGGTTCCCAAGCGCATGGCGATCCTCGCCTCCCAGCAGGACCACTGCCTCCTCGACCTGCTGTGGCGCCACCGCCGCGGCGACCTCCCCGTCACCGTGCCGATGGTGATCTCGAATCACACCACGTCGGCCGAGGACGTCCGCTCGTTCGGCGTGCCGTTCTTCCACGTCCCCTCGGTGAAGGGTCCCGACAAGAGCGCATCGGAGGCGAAGATCCTCGAGCTGCTGCAGGGCAACGTCGACTTCGTGGTCCTCGCCCGGTACATGCAGATCCTCTCGGGCGACTTCCTCCGCGAGCTCGGGGTGCCGGTGATCAACATCCACCACTCCTTCCTCCCGGCGTTCATCGGCGCCGAGCCGTACCGCAAGGCCAAGGAACGCGGCGTCAAGCTCATCGGCGCGACCAGCCACTACGTCACGTCCGACCTCGACGAGGGTCCGATCATCGAGCAGGACACGGTCCGGGTCACGCACGCCGACTCGGCGTCGGAGCTCGCGCGTCGCGGAGCGGATGTCGAGCGCCAGGTGCTCTCCCGTGCGGTGCTGTGGCACGCCCAGGACCGCGTCATCCGGCACGGGAACCACACGATCGTCTTCTGAACGGACGGTGCCGAGCCCGGCGCGGGCGTCCGGCCTCAGCCCTCGCGGGTGCGCGCCGCGCGCGGGACCTCCGGCGGCACTGCGTCCAGGAGGCGCCGCGTGTACTCCTCGCGCGGGTTCGCGAAGAGCTCCGCGGAGGATGCCGCCTCCACGGCCTTCCCCTCCTTCAGCACCACGACGGCGTGGCTCATCTCCTGCACGATCGCGAGGTCGTGGGCGATGAAGAGATAGGTGAGGTCCTGCTCGCGCTGGAGGCGCCGAAGGAGCTCGAGCACGTGCGCCTGCACCGAGACGTCGAGCGACGCGGTCGCCTCGTCGAGGATGATCAGCTCCGGCTCGAGCGCGAGCGCCCGCGCGATCGAGATCCGCTGGCGCTGACCGCCGGAGAGCTCGTGCGGGAACCGGGTCGCGAACGCCCCCGGCAACCCGACGAGGTCGAGCAGCTCCGCGACCCGCTTCTCCCGCCCGCGCCCTCCCCCGGAAACGAGACGGTGCACCCGCAGGGGCTCGGCGATCGCATCGCCGACGCTCCGGCGCGGGTCGAGCGAGGCGAAGGGGTCCTGGAACACCATCGCGATGCGGCGCCGGTCACGCCGCGAGGCGCGCAGCACGTCGGAGCCGGCGAGCGTCGCCGTCCCCGCGCGGGGCGTCACGAGCCCGGTGAGCGCACCCGCGATCGTCGACTTGCCCGACCCGGACTCCCCCACGAGCGCGAGCGTCGTGCCGCGGTCGAGCGTGAACGAGACGTCGTCGACGGCGTGGATGCTCCGATGCCCGGTCGGGGTCGAGATGGTGAAGGACACGTCGAGTCCCTGCACCTCCAGCAGAGGAGCGGATGCCGCGGGCGCGGCGGGGCCCGCCCCGGCGACGATCCGCGGCCGGGCGCGCAGAAGCTCGCGCGTGTAGTCGTGCTGCGGGTCGGCGTAGAGGTCGCCCGCGGGGCGCTGCTCGAGCGCGGCTCCCTGGCGAAGGACGAGCACGTCGTCGGCGACCTGCCCGATGACGCCGAGGTCGTGACTGATCCACACCACCGCGGTGCCGCGCTCGCGCTGCAGGTCGCGGACGAGTTCGAGGATCTGCGCCTGGGTGGTCACATCGAGCGCGGTGGTCGGCTCATCCGCGATCAAGAGCGCCGGGTCGCACGCGAGGGCGATCGCGATCATCGCGCGCTGCCGCTGGCCACCGGAGAACTGGTGCGGATAGGCATCGACGCGCTCGTCGGGGTTCGGCAGACCGACGGCCTCGAGGAGGTCGATCGCGCGGGTTCGCGCCGCCTTCCCGGTCAGACGTCGGTGCACCTCGAGCGACTCGGTGATCTGGCGACCGATCGTGAGGAACGGGTTCAGCGACGTCGAGGGGTCCTGGAAGACGAACCCGATGCGGTCGCCGTGGACGCGGCGGAGGGTCCGCTCCGAGGCTCCGACGAGCTCCGTGTCACCGGCATCCGATCCCGAGGCGGGGAGGAGGATGCTCGACCCCGACACCCGCGCCCCGGGGGCGTCGATGAGCCCCGTGGCGGCGAGCACCGACATGGTCTTCCCCGACCCGGATTCGCCGACGATCCCGAGGGTCTGCCCGTCGGCGACGTCGAAGTCGATGCCGTGGACGATCTCGCGCGGTCCGATCGAGACCCGCAGGTCCCGCACGCTCAGCACGTTCGCGCTCATCGCGCCCTCCTCGCCTCGATGAGGCTCCGCTGTCGGGGGTCGAGCACGTCGCGCAGGCCGTCGCCGACGAGGTTGAACGCCAGCGCGGTGACGAAGATCGCCGCTCCCGGGAAGACGCTCATCCACCAGGCCTGGCCGAGGAAGCCCTGCGCGGTGAAGAGCATGCCGCCCCACGACGGGGCGGGCGGCTGGATGCCGAGGCCGAGGAACGACAGCGCCGCCTCGGACAGGATCGCGAACGCCAGCGAGAGCGAGGTCTGCACAACGATCGGCCCCGAGATGTTCGGCAGAACGTGGCGGAAGAGGATCGACCAGCCGGGCGTCCCCATCGTCTGCGACACCTGCACGAAGGGCGAGGTCCGCACCGACAGGGCGCTCGCGCGGGCGACGCGGGCGAAGATCGGGGTGTAGACGACGCCGATCGCGATCATCGTCGTCAGCTGCCCGGGCTGGAAGATCGCCACGATCGCCAGCGCCAGCAGCAGCACGGGGAAGGCGAACATGACGTCGACGACGCGCATGAGCGCGGCATCCGCCCATCCGCCGCGGTAGCCCGCGACCGCGCCGATGGCGAGGCCCAGGACGAGGGCGAACAGCACCGCGACCACGGCGATCGACAGGGAGGTCGAGCCTGCGACGAGCACGCGCGAGAAGACGTCGCGGCCGAGCTCGTCGGTGCCGAACCAGTGCGCGGCACTCGGGGGCTGGAGGGCGTTCGCGACGTCGATGTCGTTGATGCCGTAGGGGGCGAGGATGCCGGAGAACACCGAGGCGACGATGATGACGAGCAGCACCGCCGAACTCGTGACGGTCACGGGGTTCGCCAGCAGCAGGCGCCAGGCGGGGGTCCGCCCGCTCGCGGCGGCGGGGGTCGGGGAGCTCAGCTGGTCGACGCTCATGAGACGCGGATCCTCGGGTCGGCGATGGCGTAGAGGACGTCGACGATGAGGTTCACGATGATGAACATCACCGCCACCAGCAGCACGGCGCCCTGGATGAGCGGGTAGTCGCGGGCGGCGACGGCCTCGTAGACGAGGCGGCCGAGACCGGGCCAGGCGAAGACGACCTCGACGACGACGACTCCGCCGAGGATCGTCGCGAGCTGGATGCCGGCGATCGTGAGCACCGGGACCAGGGCGCCGCGGACGATGTGGCGGAACGTCACGATGTGGCGCGGCAGGCCCTTCGACACCGCGGTGCGGACGTACCCGGACGAGGCGACGTCGATGACGGCGGCGCGGATGTAGCGGGTCATGATCGCGCCCGCCACGAGTCCGACCGTCAGGCCCGGGAGGAGCACTTGGCGCAGCCACCCCGCCGGGTCCTCGCCGAACGCGACGTACCCGCTCGCGGGGAGCAGGCCGAGGGTGACGGAGAACAGCGAGATGAGCAGCATCCCGAGCCAGAAGTCGGGGATCGAGACGCCGAACTGGCTGGTGAGCCGCACGATCACGTCGCTCAGGCGACCCTCGCGGAGCGCCGAGTAGATGCCGGCGGGCACCGACAGGATGATCGCGATGACGAGGCCGACGAGCGCCAGCGAGATCGTCGCCGGCAACCGGTCGAGGAGCGTGACGGTCACCGGCTGGCCGTTGCGGAAGCTCACCCCGAGGTCGCCCGTGAAGGCGCTTCCGAGATAGCCGAAGAACTGCTCCCACAGCGGACGGTCGAGTCCGGATGCCGCACGCAGAGCTTCGTAGGCCTCGGGGGTGTAGCGGGTCCCGAGCGCGAGGCGCACGGGGTCGCCGGGGACGAGCTGGATGAGGGCGAACACCACGATCATCACCCCCAGCAGCACGATCGCCGACGAGAGCAGACGCACGCCGAGGAACCGCGCGATGCGTGCGGGTCTCATTCTCATGTCGTCTGCTCTCGTCGGGTTTCGTGTGCTGCGGGGGCTCTTCGGCGATGCTCGGGATGCCGCGGCTCAGTCGGCCAGCGACGCCTCGTCGAAGCGGATCGCGCGGTCGGCGCGGGTGGTGTAGCCGGTCACGTCCGGGGACCAGACCTGGATGACCGAGGGGTTGTAGAGGTAGATGTAGCTGACCTCGTCGGCGATGATCGTCGCGGCCTGGGCGTACAGCTCCTTCCGCGCCTCGGGATCGGTCTCGATGCGTCCGGCGTCCAGCAGCGCGTCGACCTCCGCGTTGGAGTACTTCTGTGCGTTGCTGGCACCGTCGCTGTGGTGCTGGGCGTAGTAGAAATCGTCCGGGTCGATGTTGCCGAGCCAGCCCATCATGAGCATGTCGAAGTTGCCGGTGTTCTGCTCGTCGAGCCACGTCGAGAAGTCGGGCTGGCGGATCTCGACGTCGATCCCGAGGGGCTCGAGGTTCGACGCGATGATCTGTGCGGCGGTGACGGTCTCGGGGTAGTCCGAGGTCGCAAGCAGGTCGAGCGTGCCACCGGTGAAGCCGGCCTCGTCGAGGAGGGCCTGGGCGGTGTCGAGGTCGGTGGAGTACTCGTCGTAGGCGGTGTACCAGACGCTCTGCTCCGGGATGGCGAGCTGGTTGAGCGCCGCGGTGCCGTAGCTGACGGCCTGGACGATCGCGTCGCGGTCGATGGCGTAGGCGAGCGCCTGGCGGACGCGGACGTCGTTCCACGGCTCGCGCGCCTCGTTGAGGGCGAGGTACCAGTAGTCGCTGGAGGGCGTCAGGCCGAGCTGGACGGTGTCGTCCGACTCGAGCTCGCTCACCTGCTGGGGCGGCACGACGTCGGTCCAGTGGATGTCGCCGGCGCGGAGGGCGGCGAGGGCCGTCGCGGGCTCGGAGATGAAGCGGTACTCGACGCCGGCGAGCTCGGGGGCGCCGCCCCAGTAGTCGGAATTGGCGGCGAGGGTGATGCGGTCACCCGAGGAGTATCCGGTGACCGAGAAGGGACCCGTGCCGATCGGGGCGGTGGTGATGTCGCCCGACTCGACGTTCTCCTGCTGCACGATCGCCATGCCCTTGAAGCCGCCGAGGTTGCTGAGCAGGTTCGGGGTGGGCTGGGCGACGGTGATGACGACGGTGTCGTCGTCGGGAGCGGCGATGTCGGTGATCGCGGCGAACTTCCACGCGTTGGCGAGCTGCTCGTCGATGATGCGGCGGTACGAGTAGACGACGTCCTCGCTGGTGAACTCGGATCCGTCGTGGAAGGTGACGCCGTCGCGGAGGTCGAAGGTCCAGGTGAGCTGGTCGTCGCTGACCTCCCAGCTCTCGGCGAGCGCGGGCTGCATCTCGAGGTTCTCGTCGGGGGCGACGAGGGTGTCGAAGACGTTCTCCAGCACCTCGAAGGCGAAGTACGAGCTGGTGCGCTGCGGGTCGAGCTGGTCGGGCTCGCCGCCGATCGCGGCGATGAGGACGTCGCCGTCGACGCTGTCGGCGCCGTCGATGTCGACGCTCTCACCGGCGGAGCAGCCGGCGAGCGTGAGCGCGGCGACGAGGGACGCCGCGCCGAGTGCGGTGCGCTTGTTCATGGTGTGCCTATCGGGTTGTCGGACAGAACATCATCTCGGGGGGCATCATTTTGATGATGATTCGATCAGTATGTGCCACCATGGGGGGACGGGACAAGCCTCCGGCGATCTCGAAACAGAATCTTCACAATCGGCTCCACCCCCGGCGAGAGGAAGAGATGACCTTCACCGTCCTGGCCCGGCATCCGCAGTCCGGCCTCCTCGGCGCAGCCACCGCGAGCCGTTCGCTCGCCGTCGGCAACGCCGTCCCGGCGGTGCGAGCCGGGGTCGGAGCGGTGGCGAGTCAAGCCTGGACGAACCGCGCACTACGGGGTCTGCTCCTGGACGCGACGGATGCCGGAGCAGACGCGCAGGCTGCGATCGACCGCATCGCGGACTGGGATTCCGGCGCGCCGCTGCGGCAGGCGCTGCTCCTCCCCGCGCGCGGCGCCGGGGCCGCACACACGGGCACGGAGACCACGCCGTGGACCGGGCACCTCGTGCTCGAGGACGCGATCGTCGCCGGCAACCTCCTCGCCGGCCCCGGCGTCCTCGAAGCGATGCGGGACGCTCTCGCGCCGCTGTCGACGCTCGATGCCCACGCACCGGATGCCGCGGCGCGCTTCGCGGGCGTGCTGGTCGGCGTCCTTGCCGCGGGCGAAGTGGCGGGCGGAGACGTCCGTGGTCGGCAGAGCGCCGCCGTGCTTGTGGCGGGTGCGACGGAGGCCGACGGCACGGTCGACCTGCGCGTGGACGATCACGCCGATCCGCTGGACGACCTCGCCCGGCTCGTCGACCTGCGGGCCGCGGATCTCCGAGGCACGGTCACCGCCCGGTAGGCGCGACCGCTCACCGCTCGAACGGCGTGACCGCGCCGAGCACCACGGTCTCGGCGTCGTGGCCGTTGGCCCACCAGTGCGCCTCCGAGCAGCCGTAGGTGACGGTGTCCCCCGCCTCCAGGCGGACGCGACGCTCACCCTGCGCGACGATCAGCACGCCGGATTCGACCGTCACCGTCTCGGTGCCGATGTGGCGGAACGGGCGGCTCTCGTTGCTGAATCCCGGGGGCAGGGTCGAGCGGATGAGCTGCAGCATCGACTCGCCGCGCGGGGTCAGGAGCTCGCGCACCGACTGCTGATCCGCGGGGATGTCGGCGATGGGCGGCATCCGATGCCCTTGACCGGCGAGGACGACGGCGAGCTCCCCCGCCGGTTCGTCGAGAAGCTGCCCGGCGGGGACCCCGAGGGCGCCCGCGAGACGGTGGATCGACTGCAGCGACGGATTGCCCATCCCGCGCTCGAGCTGGCTGACGAGGCCGAAGCTGACTCCGGCCTTCTCGGACAGCGCCTGCACGCTCAGCCCCAGGCGGCGTCGGGCGTCGCGCACCGCGGTGCCGAGCGTCTGGACCGCTCGCGTCTCCTCGGTCTCGGTCTTCCGGCTCATCCGCTTCACCCTACCCGGGGCCCCTCCACGCAGAGGGGGCCACGTCCGAATCGACGTGGCCCCCTGTGGATGGATGCCGTCGGTAACGGTTGGATAACAGGCTTTGCGTCAACGCGTTTGACGTCCTTACGTTCGCATCAAACGTTTGACGCAATGGACCGCAAACCCGTCAAACGATTGATGCCGAAGGAGTCAGAGTGATCACGTTGAAGGATCTCGCAGCTGCAGTAGGGGTTTCACCCTCTGCCGTGTCGCTGGTCCTTAACGATCGGGCCGCGGGTCGCGTGAACGAGAAAACCGCCGAGCGGATCAGACACGCAGCCGAGGACATGGGGTACATCCCTAACCAGCTCGCACGAGGCCTGAAGACGAAACGAACCCACACTATCGGCGTGCTCACCGATCAGGTGGCCAGCGTACCGTTCGCGGGACGCATGCTTGAGGGAGTCCAGAGCGTGGCCTGGGAATCCGGGTATCTCGCGATGATCATCGACACAACCAACCGCTCCGAGCTTCTTGAGCAGTCCTCTCGGGCCTTACTCCAGCGCGACATCGACGCGCTCATCATCGCCGCGGAGTACCATCGCGCTGTTGAGATCCCGGCTGTCCCCCCTGCGATGCCTGTGAC
The DNA here is from genome assembly GCF_021654035.1 of Microbacterium aurantiacum. Classification (GTDB taxonomy): domain Bacteria; phylum Actinomycetota; class Actinomycetes; order Actinomycetales; family Microbacteriaceae; genus Microbacterium; species Microbacterium aurantiacum. Next base: position 297,094 of record NZ_JAJPDW010000001.1, on the reverse strand, counting down.
GGTCCTCGACGGATTCCCTGAAGGTGATGTCGTGGCAGACGGCGTCGTACCGGATGAGCAGACCGGTGCGTACGACGCGACGTATCACCTCGCACAGGCGGGTCATCGCCGTATCGCCTTCTGCAACATCGGCGGCGATGTGTTCGTGGCGGCCGGGCTGCGCCACGCAGGCTATACGGCAGCGCTTCGTGACCACGGCGTGGAACCCGACCCTCAACTCCACCTGTCCCTCTCCAGCGTCGCGACCTCGGCCGCATACAGACCGGTGCGGGCACTACTGGAAAGTCCAGACCGTCCCACCGCGGTGTTCTGCTTCTCTGATCAGATCGCCTTCGCCGTATACCAGGCCGCTAGCGACCTCGGACTGCGTATCCCCGACGACCTGTCCGTCGTGGGATTCGACGATCAACGCTTCATCGCGGACGCGCTCAGACCTGGCCTCACGACAGTGCGGCTCCCGCATCACGACTTGGGCGCATGGGCGGCCAAGCGAGTCATCGACCGCATCCACGGCGATGAGACCGGCTCCCCTCTGGTCCAAAAAATCCCGTGCCCGCTAGTGGTCCGCGCGTCGGTCGCACCCCCGAGCACCTAACCCAGACGCTACTCCGAACCATCCGGTCTCACACCACCAGAGACCGGTGCCCGGCGCGCCCTTGCGCCACCCATCCATCGAGGAGAAGAAAGATGAGATCGACTAAGCGCAACCTGATGCGCACGGCCGTCGGCGCCGCCGCCGTGGCCACCGTGGCAATCTCCCTGGCCGGCTGCGCCGGCGCGGGCGGCGACGCAGGAGGAGACGACACCTTCACCATCCTGCAGTACGAGAACCCCGACTCCGCGCAAGGGCAGGGCTGGCAGCTGGCCCTGGAGATCTTCAAGGAGAAGCACCCGGACGTCAAAGTCGACTTCCAGACCACCAGCTTCGACGCGATGCGCCAGAACGCCAAGATCACCCTGACCGGCAACGATGTGCCGGACGTGATCGAGTTCAATAAGGGCAACGCTGACGGCGGCCAGCTCGCCGCCCAGGGTCTGCTCGCCCCCCTCACGGACGCGGTCGCAGAATATGGCTGGGACGAAAAGATCACCGGCGGGATGCAGGCGTTCGCACAGTACGACGAGCAGGGCCTCGCGGGCTCCGGCGATTGGTACGGGATCCCGAACATCGGCGAGTACGTGATGTTCTACTACAACAAGGATCTCTTCGCGCAGGCGGGCATCACCGAAGAGCCGACAGATCTGGCCGAGTTTGAAGCGGCGATGGACAAGCTTCTCGCCGCGGGAATCACCCCGATCTCGTCCTCTGCGGCGACAAGCCAGGGGTTCAACCAGATGTGGGTGTGGTACTCCCTCGTCTCTGCCGGTGCCGACCGGGAATCGATCGACGACTTCATGTTCCTGCGCGAACCAGTGGACTTCTCCGCAAGCCCATGGGGAGACGGCGCTGAGAAGTTCCAGGAATGGATCGACAAAGGCTACGTCGGAACCGAGCTGGGCGGCCTGAACTTCGAGCAAGCGACGGTGAACTTCCTCAGCGGCGAAAAGGCGATGCTGATCTGGAACCAAGGTGAATTCGCTCGTATCCGCGAGCAGGCACCCTTCGAGTGGGGCTACTTCACCCTTCCCGGTGCCAACATGCAGATGGGCTCCAGTGGCCACCTGTGGGGCGTGCCCGCCAATGCGACCAACAAGGAACTCGCATACGACTGGATCGACATCACGCTGAGCGAAGAGGTTCAGAACAAGATCGGCCAGCTCGGCGGCCTTCCTCTGGCCGGTGACGCGTCCACGATCGAAGACGACCTCACCCGGGAGTACACCGAACGGTTCAACGAGCTCGTGGCGGCTGACACGTTGAGCTTCTACCCCGACTATCCCGTTCCCGGGTTCCTGGACTTCATCCAGTCCGGCATGCAGGCCATGTCGAACGGCAACATGACCGCCGAAGAGTGGACCTCGAACCTCCAAGAGTTCTACGACGAAGGTCGCGAAATCGCCCTCGCCGGCTAACCCAGTGGGGGCCCCACGTGCGGGGCCCCCACCTCCTGGAGACAACCATCATGGCTACACCTCTGAAAACCACCCGCCGCCCACACGAGCGAAGCGGCACCTACTGGCTCTACGTGATCCCGCTCGCCGCAGGATTTGCCATCGTGGTCGCCGCGCCGTTCGCGATGAACGTCTACACCAGCCTGTTTCATTGGAAAGGCGGGCAAGCCCCCATGCGGTGGGCCGGGCTGGAAAACTACACGAATCTGTTCACTGACGAGACGTTCTGGCGATCCTTCCAGAACAGCATCGCGATGATCGTCGCCATCACCGTCATCCCCACCATCATCGGCATCCTCTTGGCTGCGCTCCTGTTCGACTACCTCGGGCGACGCTACGGCGATAAAGCAATCGCGACCCTTCGAGCGACCTACTACCTACCGCAAATCCTGCCGATCGCTGTCGCCGGGTTCATCTGGTCCACCATTCTCAACACCCAGCAGGGCTCGCTCACCCTGATGCTCAAGAGCATCGGCATCCCGTCTCCGCCCGATTGGCTCGGCGATCCGAACATCGCCATCTACTCCGTCATGCTCATGCTGGTCTGGCTCCAGATCGGGTATCCGGTCGTGATCTTCATGTCCGCTCTGCAGAGAGTTGACCCAGAGCTCTACGAAGCCGCTGAACTGGATGGCGCCGGGTGGTGGCGACGGTTTCAGGCGATCACCATCCCACAGATCCGACCCGAGATCTTCGTCGTCGTCCTCACCGCCACCATCGCCGCTCTGAAGGTGTTTGCTCCGATCCTCATCCTCACCGGGGGTGGGCCTGAGAACTCCACCGTGGTGCCGTCCTACTACGCCTACCGGAACTTCTTCGAGCTATCCCGCGTGGGCTACGGATCAACCATCGCAACCGTGATGTCGGTGGTCATCTTCATCGTCGCGGCCGCGATGCTCATCTGGCAAAACCGAGAAACCCGGAAGGAGCACCGCTGATGTCTGCAACGCTCTCCCCCACGCTTCCTCTGAACAAGACGAGACGCACTCCCACCAACTGGGTCATGCTCGGGCTCGCGATCCTGGTCGCTGTCGTGATGGCTGCGCCGTTCCTGCTGCTCGTGCTCAACGCATTCAAGACCGGCGCGGACTACTCAACCAACGGCCCGCTCGCCTGGCCCACTACCTTCACACTCGACGCCTTCATCAGTTACCTCAACCGAGTCGACTTTCCTCGTGCACTGTGGAACTCCATCCTCAGCTCCACCATCATCGCTTTCGCCGGGACCGCCCTCGCCCTACTGGCCTCGTACGCGATCGGTATCGGGCGCATCCGGGCGAACACCCTCATCACCGCACTGCTGCTGATCGCCACCATGGTGCCGCACGAAGCGCTGATCTACCCGCTGTTCTACGGTGCTCAGGCAACCGGCCTGCTGAATTCGATCTGGTCCATCATCATCGTCTTCATCATTCTCTGGGCCGCGTACGGCACCTACATCCTCTCGAGTGTGATGTCCACCTTCCCGCGAGAGGTGCTGGAAGCCGCCGCAATCGACGGGGCGGGTCGATGGCGAATCCTCTGGCAGGTCGTCTTTCCCATCGTCCGCCCTACCCTCTCCGTCCTCGTCGTGTTCATCTTCATCTGGTCGTGGAACGAGTTCTACATCCCGCTGATCCTTCTCGGTGACCCGGCCTCTCAGACCGTACCGATCGCCCTGTCCACACTGCGCGGGCAGCACTCGATCGACATCACCGTCATCAACGCCGGGTCGCTCCTCTCCCTTATCCCCACGCTGGTGTTCTTCCTTCTCTTCCAGCGCACCATCAGTCGCGGCGTCACCGCCGGCGCAGTGAAATAAGCCAACCCACCGAAACGAAAGTCACGCAATGCCCACTCAGTGGAACACCCTCCGCAACGACGGAAGCCTTCGCAGCCGCGCCATCAACGCCGAGAACCCTGCCGGTGAAGCCGGATCCGCCGGCACCGCCAGCTCCCCCCTCGGCCCCGGCCGGAAGGGAAGCGCGTGGTACGAACTCCCTGCCGGGGAAGTACTCACCCTTGCGAATATCACCGGACCTGGCGTCATCCGTCATATCTGGATCACCGTCACCGACAAGACCGCCGCCGGCCCTTTCGTCCTCCGCGACCTCGTACTCCGCGCCTACTGGGACAACTCGCAACACCCATCCGTCGAGGTCCCCCTCGGCGATTTCTTCTGCAACGGCTTCGGCGAACGGGCCCTCGTCACCTCGGAACCGATCGTGGTGGCACCCACCGGCGGCATGAATTCCTACTTCCCCATGCCGTTCCGCGCCGGCGCCCGAATCGAACTCGCCAGCGAGCACGGTGGCGACCTCGGCCATGTGTTCTTCCAAATCGATTACACCACCGGTGACGACTTTGACCAGTGGCCCGGATATTTCCACGCCCAGTGGCGGCGCAGCAACGGCACTACGGCACTCGGAGAAGACCATGTCATCCTCGACGGTGTCGAGGGTTCGGGGACGTATATCGGGACCTACGTTGCCCTCGCCTCCCTGCACCGCTACTGGTGGGGCGAAGGAGAAGTGAAGTTCTACATCGACGACGACACCGATCTGCCTAGCCTCTGCAGCACCGGCCTCGAGGACTACGCGGGCGGTGCATGGGCATTCCAAGATGCGCTCCGCGCCGACCCCGAACCCAATATCCTCACCTTCAGCGCCCCCTACTTCGGATATCCGTTCGCGAGCTCTACGGACACCACGAAAGCCTCAGAGTTTTCGACCGCCATGATGCCCATGCACGGTCTCTACCGGTGGCACCTACCCGACCCCATCTACTTCCAGGAACGACTCCGAGTTGCCGTCCAGCAGATCGGGGCCTGGGAGCACGGCCTCTTCGAGCGATCCGACGACGTCTCCACCACGGCCTACTGGTATCAGACCGAGATCAACAAGGCGTTTCCAACGCTCCCCTCAGCAGCGGACCGCACGCCGCGCTGATAGGCGTCTGGAACAGCTCTCGCACCGGAGTGTTGCGCGGCGGGCTTGGGATGACGTCGTTTCCTCCAGGTCACCGTGGGTGCACGAGCGCCCACCGACAGCTGCCCTCCATGCCGGGGGCACCCCGCACCGCCCCACCGGGAACCCTAGAAGACGTACTCCATGAGGTCCGTCCCGAGGATGCGGAACGCCTCGTGGGCGCGGAGACGGTGGGCGATGGAGAGGTCGTCGAAGCACACGATGAGCGCGTAGGCGACGCCCGCGCGCGGGCCACCGAGCACACCCGCCTCAGCACGGATGCCGACATCCCGACCGGTCTTGTTCACGAAGAGCAGCCCGTGGGCGTCGTCATCGTGCGCGAACGGATCGAGGCCCGTCGCCGAGCCGACGAGCGAGAGATCCTGGTTGAGACTCAGCCACTCGGCGACCTGGACGCTGACCGCGGGTGTCACCGCGGAGGAGTTCACGAGCGCGGCGAACAGCTCGGCGAGTTCGCGCGCCGACGCGAGCGCGACGTGCGGCGCGTCGTCGGGTCCGCGGTCGTCGCGGAACCGGTCCATCAGCGCGGTGCGGCGAAGGCCGAGCGCCTCGATCCGCTCCCGCACAGCCGGGAGTCCGACCCGCTTGAGCAGAATGTTCGCGGCGAGGGCGTCGCCCGCCGCGGCGGCGAGGACGGCGAGATCGGTCAGCGGCAGGGCAGGAGCCTGGAGGTGGCGCCAGATCCCCCCGCCGGGGGCGTCGGTGTCGGCACCGCGATCGGCGATCTCGAGCGGGTCGAGCGCGCCGGTGGCGAAACCGGCCGCCACGTCGATGAGCAGGGGAACCACCCCGAGCCCCGCCACCGGCAGCGTCAGGTGGTCGTCGCCCTCCAGCACCACGTCGCCGCGGTCGAGGTCGGCCACGTGCACCGCGACCTTCGCCCCCGACGCGGCGACGGACTCCAGGGCCTTCATCGACGGCGCGAACGACCGCCGCCCGACCGCCGCCCGGCGCGGGAGCCGGCGCTCGGTGCGCTTGCGGGCGCTCCGCAGCGGCGCGGCATCCTTTCGGGGTTCGGTGGCCACGCTCGCGCGTCCTTCCTGGTTTTTCGGGTCAGGCGGTTCGGGTTCCGCCCGGGATCACCAGATCGTCACGCGCTGGTCGGCCGGTAGCCACAGCGCGTCGTTCTCAGTGACGTCGAAGGCAGCGTAGAACGCATCGATGTTCCGCACGATCTGGTTGCAGCGGAACTCGTTCGGCGAGTGCGGGTCGATCGTCAGGAGGCGGATGGTCTCGGCATCCCGGCCCTTCTGCTGCCAGATCTGCGCCCAGCTCAGCAGGAGCCGCTGGATGCCGGTGAACCCGTCGATCTCGCCGCCGTCCGCCGGCTCGCCCGCCTTCTCGAGGTGCAGCGCGTACGCCTTCAGCGCGATGCCGAGCCCGCCCAGGTCGCCGATGTTCTCGCCGATCGTGAGCGACCCGTTGACCGTGTGCTCCTCACCGAGGCCGACCGGCGAGAGCGCGTCGTACTGGGCGATGAGGTTCGCGGTGCGCTCTTCGAACGCCGCGCGGTCCTCGGCGGTCCACCAGTCGTTGAGCGCGCCGGTGCCGTCGTAGCGGCTCCCCTGGTCGTCGAACCCGTGGCCGATCTCGTGACCGATGACCGCGCCGATGCCGCCGTAGTTGGCCGCGGCATCCCGGTCCGCCTCGAAGAACGGGTACTGCAGGATGGCCGCCGGGAAGACGATCTCGTTGTACAGCGGGTGGTAGTAGGCGTTGACCGTCTGCGGGGTCATGAGCCACTCGTCGCGGTCGATCGGCTGGCCGATCTTCGCCAGCTGACGGTCGTGCTCGAGCACGTGGGCGCGCAGGGCGTTGCCGACGAGGTCGCCGGCGTCCACGGTCAATCCGGAGTAGTCGCGCCACTTCTTCGGGTAGCCGATCTTGGGCGTGAACGCGTCGAGCTTCTCCAAAGCGCGCTCCCGGGTGGCCGGGCTCATCCACTCGAGGTCGGTGATGCTCCGGCGGTAGGCCTCGATGAGGTTCGCGACGAGTTCGTCCATCGCGTCCTTCGCCGCCGGCGGGAAGTGCCGGTCGACGTAGACCTTGCCGACGGCCTCGCCCATCGCCGCCTCGACGAAGCTCACGCCCCGCTTCCAGCGCTCGCGCAGCTGCGGGACGCCCGAGAGCTGGGTGCCCGAGAAGGCGAAGTTCTCGGCGACGAAGTCCTCCGACAGCAGCGACGCCCACGAGCGGATGACGCGGAAGCGGAGCCAGTCCTGCAGCACCGGCAGACGCTCGGGGACGAGGATGCCGGCGAGCGCCTCGACGAAGCTCGGCTGCGACACCACGACCTCGGCGAACGCCTCCGCGCGGCCCGGCGCCAGCGCGTCGCGCCACGGTGCGAGATCGACACCGGCGCGGGCGACGAGGTCGTCCCAGCCGAGGAGGTTGTAGGTGGCGACCGCGTCGCGGCTGCGGACGTTGTCCCAGTGGTGGGTGGCGACCTCGGTCTCGAAGGCGAGGATGCGCGCGGCGGCGGCCTCGGCATCCGGAACACCGGCGAGAGTCAGCATCCGCTGGACGTGCCCCTCGAACACGCGGCGGAGCTCGGTGAAGTTCTCGAGGCGGTAGTAGCTCTCGTCGGGGAGCGACAGCCCCGACTGCGCGACGAAGGGGACGTATCGCTGCGGGTCGCCCGGGTCGGCTTCGATGTAGAGGCCGAGGAGTCCGCCGACACCCTCGCGCTCGAACTGGCCGAGGAGCACGAGGAGCTCCTCGATCGAGGAGACCGCGTCGATGCGGGCGAGGAGCGGATGCAGCGGCTCGGCGCCGAGCCGCTCGATGCGCTCGGTGTCCATGAAGCTGGTGAAGAGGTCGCCGATCTTCCGCGGCTCGGTGCCGGGATCGGCGCTGACCGACTCCTCGATGATCGCGTGGACGTCCTTCTCCGCCTGCTCGGCGATGAGGTGGAACGACCCCCAGCGCGCCTTGTCGTCGGGGATCTCCGTCCGCTCGAGCCACGAGCCGTTGACGTAGCGGTACAGGTCGTCCTGGGGGCGGATCTCGGCGCTGAGTTCATCCAGCGCGAGGCCGGAGCGGAGGGCATCGGTCATGCGTCCCAGGATAAGCACCGCATCCGATGTCTTCGCTGGGTGCTCCGGGAGTTCGACGGACCGTCACCGGCCGGACTCCCGTGTCGGGTGGGGCTTCTAGGCTCGTGGGGTGAGCACGAGTCCGAGTTCGAGTCCGACGACCCTGAATCGTTCGATCCTCGCGCTCGCCGTCCCCGCCCTCGGCTCGCTCATCGCCGAGCCGCTCTTCCTCATCGTGGATGCCGCGATGGTGGGGCACCTGGGCGTCACGCCCCTCGCCGGGCTCGGCATCGCCTCGGCGGTGCTGCAGACCATCGTCGGGCTGATGGTCTTCCTCGCATACTCGACGACCCCGGCCGTCGCGCGGCGCTTCGGCGCGGGCGACCCGGGCCGCGCGGTCTCGGTCGGAATCGACGGCATGTGGCTCGCACTCGGGCTCGGCGGGGTGCTCGCGCTCGGCGGGTCGCTGCTCACCCCCGCGCTCGTCGGGGCGTTCGGAGCGACGGATGCCGTGGCGGAGCAGGCCCGGATCTATCTCGGCATCTCGATGTGGGGTCTTCCCGCAATGCTCGTCGTGTTCGCCGCCACCGGCCTCCTCCGCGGCATGCAGGACACGGTGACCCCGCTGTGGATCGCGGGGCTCGGGTTCGCCGGCAACGCCCTCCTCAACGCGCTGTTCATCTACGGCTTCGGGTGGGGTATCGCCGGTTCCGCCGTGGGCACGGTCGTCGCGCAATGGGCGATGGTCGGGGCCTACGTCGTGGTGATCGGGCGCCTGGCGCGTCGGCACGAGGCATCCGTTCGTCCACGGCGCGAGGGGGTGTCGGGGTCGGCCCGCTCGGGCGGATGGCTGTTCGTGCGGACGGTGTCGCTGCGCGTCGCGCTGCTCGCGACGGTGGCGGTCGCGACCGGTCTCGGAACGGAGGAGCTCGCGGGCTGGCAGGTGGCGTTCACGATCTTCTCCGCCGCCGCGTTCGCCCTCGACGCGCTCGCGATCGCCGCGCAAGCGCTGATCGGCAAGGCCCTCGGCGCCGGCGACGTGCCGTTCGCACACCGGGTACTGGGGCGCACGCTGGCGTGGGGGGCGTGGTTCGGGGTGATCGTCGGCGGTGTGATCGCGGCGTCGTCGGGAGTGATGGGGCTGCTCTTCACCGGGGATGCCGAGCTCGCGGCGCTGATCCAGCCCGCGCTGCTGATCCTCGCCGTCGCCCAGCCGATCTGCGGCATCGTCTTCGTGCTCGACGGCGTGCTGATCGGCGCCGGCGACGTCCGCTACCTCGCCGCCGCGGGCGTGCTGACCCTCGCGCCCTTCCTCCCCGCACTCGCGCTCGTCGCCGCCCTCGCGCCGGCGGGCGCCGTCGGCCTCGCGTGGCTCGGCGCCGCGTTCTTCGGCGTCTACATGCTCGCCCGCCTCGCGACCCTCGGCGCCCGCGTGCGCGGCCAGGCCTGGGCCGTCGCCGGCGTCTGAGCGCGGACGCGGCTTCGGTTCACTTGTCCCGTCTTGCGGGTGCGCGACGCCCGAACCCGCAAGAGGCGACAAGTGAGCGGGGTGGCCGGGGCGGCCCTTCGCCGTTCGGTGGCGCCTGGCTGCGGGTGCGCGGGGCCAACACCCACGCAAAGGCGCCACCGAACCGGGCGCTCTCGCACGGCGCCGGACTACGGTGGGGCGGGTGAACGCCCACGACGACAGCGGATCGAACGGCGACGCGGCCCTGATGCGCCAGCTCGGTCGCCTCATGCACCGCCTCCTGGCACTCCCCGACGATCGCGAACCCGAGCTGACGGGCCTCGGCGACCGCGTCGCGGCGCACCTCGGTGTCGACCCGAGCGGTCTTCCCATCACGTCGGAGGAGGTGCGACCCCACCGCCTCGTCGACGCCGACCTCGCCATCGACGAGATCGCTCGCGCGGATCCGGATGCCGAGACCCTCGGCGTCGCCGGGATGAACCGGCTGCACGACGACCTCGCGGGCATGCTCCGCAGCGCACACACGAACTACTCCCTCGGGGGCCCCGTCGAGTACACCTCGGCCGCGACCGGCCCCGACGCCACGCGCCAGACCGTATCGTTCGCCCTGCGCCTGCTCCGGCTCGACGGCTCACCGCTCGTCGTCCTGCAGCGCGGACCCGCCCCGCAGTTCGGACGCGAGGCCGGGTCGCTGGAGATCGTCGCCGTCGACACCGCCACCGCGGCATCCTTCGTCGCAGAGGTCCGCCGGTTGATGACGGAGCGCAGCGTCGTGCGCGGGAACGTCGTGACGTTCACCCGCGACGAGTACGGCAACAGCCTCGGACGCCTGACGTTCGTGCCGCGTCCGCACGTCCCCGCCGACGCCCTGATCCTGCCGGACGGGGCCCGGGAGCGCATCCACACTCACGTCGTCGGCATCTCGCGGCAGGGTGCGCAGCTCGCAGCCCACGGTCAGCACCTGAAGCGAGGCGTGCTGCTCTACGGCCCGCCGGGCACCGGGAAGACCCTGACCGTGCGCCACCTGCTGAGCGAAGCGCCGGAGGCGACCGTCGTCCTCCTCCAGGGCGGAGCCCTCGGCCTGGTCGGTGAGGCCACGCGACTCGCGCGCACGATGACGCCCGCGATCGTCGTGCTCGAGGATGTCGACCTCGTCGCCGCCTCGCGCGATGCGTACGGCATCCAGCCTCTGCTGTTCGAGGTCCTCGACGCGCTGGACGGTCTCGACGGCGATGCGGACGTCGCCTTCATTCTGACCACGAACCGTGCGGACGCCCTCGAGCCCGCTCTCGCCGCCCGCCCGGGCCGGGTCGACCTGGCGGTGGAGATCCCGCTGCCGGATGCCGCGGCGCGCCGTCGCCTGTTCCGCCTGTACGCCGAGGCCCTGCCCCTGTCGCCCGAGGTCGTCGACGCGTGCGCCGACCTCGCGGAGGGGTCTACGGCGTCCTTCGCGAAGGAGCTCATGCGTCGCGCGGTGCTGCGCGCCACCCTGGACGAGCGGAGCGTCACCGACGAGGACCTCGTGCAGGCGCTCGACGACCTCCTCGCCTCCACGAGCGGGATCTCGCGCGTGCTCTTCGGCGGGTCCGAGGCCACCGATCTCGAGACCGGCGACAGCGCTGTCGGTTTCGGCGCCCACTACTGACCCCCGCCCGCTCATTCTCCCCCGTTGTTGGCGCCTCGAGAACGACACGCGTCACGGGCGCAGCGCGGGGGTCAGGCCCAGCGGCGGCACCACTCGTACATGACCACGGCGGCGGCGGCGCTGGCGTTGATCGAGCGGGTCGAGCCGTACTGCGTGATCTCCACGACGCCGGATGCCGCGGCCACCGCCTCCGCCGACAGACCGGGCCCCTCCTTCCCGAACAGCAGCACGCATCGCTCGGGGAGCTCCGCCCGGTCCACCGGAACGGACCCCTCGACGTTGTCGACCGCGATCACCGGGATGCCGGCATCCGTCGCCCAGGCCGTGAACGCCGCGACGTCCTCGTGATGCCGGACGTGCTGATACCGGTCGGTCACCATCGCGCCGCGGCGATTCCACCGCCGGCGCCCGATGATGTGCACCTCGGCGGCGAGGAACGCGTTGGCGCTGCGCACGATCGAGCCGATGTTCATGTCGTGCTGCCAGTTCTCTATCGCCACATGGAACGGATGCCGCCGCTCGTCGAGATCGGCGACGATCGCCTCCATCGTCCAGTAGCGGTAGCGGTCCTCGACGTTGCGCCGGTCGCCGGCGGCGAGCAGCTCGCGGTCGTACCGCTCGTCCGTCGGCCACGCGTCCGGCCCGCCGGGCCACGGCCCGACACCCACCTCGTGCAGGGCCTCCTGCAGAGACTCGGGCACAACCTCGGACGCGGCCCCCCGAGCGGGCTCGGCACCGTCGGCGGGCTGGGCGTCGATCATCGGATCAGCGTATCCGCCGCGCCGCCGGGCGCCTCTGCGACGACCGGGGAGCATACCCCACACCCGCATATGCCCACGAAGCTATGCGGGACGCGTAAAATCAAGGCTTTGGGCGACGCGGGCGCGTACGTCCCGTGACGGAGGTTTCGTGGCCGGTAATGCGACGACGCGCTTCGACAACGTCTCCCTGTTGTCGGTCGCGAGCGTGCTCCCTTCGCGGGTGACGACGTCCGCCGACATCGAGCAGCGCCTCGAGGGCGCCCTCGCGCGTCTGAAACTCCGGCCCGGCCTCCTGCAGCGCGTCGCCGGCGTCGTCGAGCGGCGCAACTGGGCCGACGGTGAAGCCACCGACGACGCCACCATCCAGGCCGGCGCCCGCGCCTTGGCCGACGCCGGCGTCGACCCGAGCGAGGTCGGCCTCCTCATCAACACCTCGGTGACCCGCAAGCACCTCGAGCCCTCGGTCGCCGTGCGCCTGCACCACGGCCTCGGCCTGCCGACATCCGCCATCAACTTCGACGTCGCCAACGCCTGCCTCGGCTTCGTCAACGGCATGAGCCTCGCCGCGAGCATGATCGAGTCGGGTCAGATCCGCTACGCGATCGTCGTCAACGGCGAGGACGCCGACGAGATCCAGGTCAACACCATCAACCGCCTCGTGAATTCGGATGCCGACCGCGACGGGTTCATGAGCGAGTTCGCCTCGCTGACCCTCGGCTCGGGGTCGGCCGCCGCCGTCCTCGGTCGCGCCGACGAGCACCCCGAAGGCCACCGGATCCTCGGCGGCGTGACCCGTGCAGCCACGCAGTTCCACGAGCTCTGCGTCGGCAGCGTCGACGGCATGTTCACCGATGCCAAGGCGCTCCTGAAGGGCGGACTCGACCTCGTCGTGTCGGCCTGGAAAGAGGCGGCACCCGAGTGGAACTGGTCGAAGATGGACCGCTACATCACCCACCAGGTCTCCTCCGTCCACACGAACGCGATCGTGAAGGCCGCCAAGCTCGACCGCTCGCGCGTTCCCACCACCTTCCCGACGCTCGGCAACGTCGGCCCCGCGTCGATCCCGATCACCCTCGTCGAGGAGCAGAAGACCCTGCAACGAGGCGATCGGGTCCTCCTCATGGGCGTCGGCTCGGGCCTCAACACGGCGATGATGGAACTGGCCTGGTGACCTCTCCCGCGGTGGACGCGGGCGCGGGCGCGCCTGCCCGATCCGGCCGCGCGCAGGTTCCGCCGCCGGGGCTTCCCGGTCTCGACCCCCGCTTCTCCCGCATCGTCACGGTGCCCGGACGCGGAACGGATGCCGGCGCCTCCCGCTCGTGGCACATCCTGGACTCGCAGCCCGCGCTCGACGATCTCGGCCTCACGCCGGTCGGGACGATCCTCGCGGTCCACGGAAACCCGACCTGGTCGTACCTGTGGCGGAGCGTGGTGTCTGGTTCCGTCGAGGCGGCCCGTACGGGTGCGCCCGCGTGGCGCGTCGTCGCGGTGGACCAGCTCGAGATGGGCTACTCCGAACGGACCGGCATCCGTCGCCCGCTCGCGCAGCGCGTGCAGGATCTCGGCGCCCTCACTGACGCGCTCGAGCTCGACGGCGATGTCGTGACCCTCGGCCACGACTGGGGCGGGGTCGTCTCGCTCGGCTGGGCCGTGGACCACCCCGAGCAGCTCGCCGGCGTCATGATGCTCAACACCGCGATCCACCACCCCGAGGGCGTGCCGATCCCGGCACCCCTCCGCCTCGCCGGTGCGCGCGGCGTCCTCGCGGCCTCGACCGTGCGCACGACCGCTTTCCTCGACACGACGCTCTCCCTCGCCTCGCCCGCGCTCGATCCGGCGGTCCGCGACGCGTATCGCGCGCCCTACGCCTCGGCCGATCGTCGCGACGGCATCGGCGGATTCGTCGCCGACATCCCCGTCGACGCGCGCCACGAGAGCTTCGCCGAGCTCGAGCGCATCGCGGCCGGCGTCGCCGCGCTGACCGTGCCGGCCCTCATGCTGTGGGGTCCGCGCGACCCGATCTTCGGCGACCGCTACCTCGACGACCTCGTCACGCGCCTGCCGCACGCCGACGTCCACCGGTTCGAGGGCGCGGGCCACATGATCGCCGAAGAACGGCCGGTCGCCGACGCGCTCTTCGCGTGGCTGGGCGAGCGGGTCGCGGAGCACTCGGGAACGGATGCCGCGCCCGCGGCCGCCGCCCCGGGCGCACCCGCACCCGCATCCGGAGCCGGCGAGCCCGGACCCTTCACCCCGATCTTCCGGGCCCTCCAGACTCGCGCCGACGACGACAGCACCGCCGTCATCGACATGACGCGGAGCGCCGCGGGCACCACCTCGAACTCGACCACCGAGCCCCTCCGGGTCAGCTGGCGGCAGCTGAACGCCCGCGTGCGCCAGATCGCGGCGGGTCTGTCCGCGATGGGCGTCGAGCGCGGCGACCGGGTGTCGCTCCTCGTCCCCCCGGGCCCGACCCTGTCGGCGATCGTGTACGCGTGCCTCCGCATCGGCGCGGTCGTCGTCGTCGCCGACGCAGGCCTCGGCGTCAAGGGACTCACCCGCGCCGTCCGCGGCGCCTGGCCCGACGTCATCATCGGCGAGCTTCCCGGCCTCACCGCCGCGCGCGTGCTCGGCTGGCCCGGCCTGCGGATCTCGGCCTCGCGTCTGCCGCGCGTCACCGCCGCCGCCCTCGGCGTCGCGACCTGCCTCGCCGACGTCGCCGCCCTGGGCGCGCACTCCGACCTCCCCGACGAGCCCGGACCCGACGACCCCGCCGCGATCCTCTTCACCTCCGGCTCGACCGGACCGGCGAAGGGCGTCGCGTTCACGCACGGCCAGCTCGCCGCGCTCCGCGACGTGCTCGCCGCGCACTTCGGCGTCACCGCCGACACCGGCCTCGTCACCGGGTTCGCGCCGTTCGCGCTCCTCGGACCCGCCCTCGGCACGCGGTCGGCGACGCCCGACATGGACGTCTCGGCTCCCCGCACCCTCACCGCGGCATCCGTTGCGGCGGCTGTGCGCGCATCCGACGCGCGGGTGGTGTTCCTCTCGCCCGCCGCGGTGCTGAACGTCGTCGCCACCGCCGAGTCGCTCACCGATGCCGATCGCGAGGCACTCGCGCGCGTCGACGCGTTCCTCTCCACCGGCGCCCCCGTCGGCGCGCCGCTGCTGACCTCGATCGGCGCGCTCATGCCGAACGCGACCGCGCACACCCCCTACGGCATGACCGAGTGCCTGCTGGTGACCGACGTCACGCTCGACGAGATCACGGCAGCCACGGATGCCGCTGACTCCGGCGTGCTCGTCGGCGCACCGATCGGGGCGAACCGCGTCCGGATCAGCGCCCTCGACGCCGACGGCCGCGCGACCGGGACCCCGAGCGAGGACCCGGGGGTCCTCGGCGAGGTGCTCATCAGCGCCGCGCACCTGAAGGACCACTACGACCGCCTGTGGCTGACCGATCGGGCGGCCGCGCGCGACGTGCCGGAGGACGGCGCCCGCTGGCACCGCACCGGCGACATCGGGCACCTCGACGCGGCGGGACGCCTCTGGATCGAGGGGCGTCTGCCGCACGTCATCGTCACGGAAGACGGGCCCCTCGCGCCGGTCGGACCGGAGCAGCAGATCGAGCGGGTCGACGGCGTGCGCCGCGCGGCCGTCGTCGGCGTCGGGCCGCATCGGCTGCGTCAGGCCGTCGCCGTCGTCGAGACAGTGCCCGCGGCATCCCGTCCCGGGCTCGCCGATCCCGCACTGACCGAGGCGGTGCGCGCAGCGACCTCGACGCCGCTCGCCGCGGTGCTCGCCGTGCCGGCGCTGCCGACCGACATCCGTCACAACTCCAAGATCGACCGCACCCGCCTGTCGGAGTGGGCTGAGCGCGTGCTCGCCGGAGAGCGTCCGGCGGCGCCGTGATCGTTCTCGCCACGGGAACCTCGGGCTTCCTCGGCCGCGCCGTCGCCGCCGAGCTCGTCGCGCAGGGGCACGAGGTGCGGACGCTGCAGCGCCGGCCCTCGGGAGTCGCCGGCGTCACGGACATCCTGGGCTCCGTCACCGACGCGGGCGTGCGCGAGCGCTCGGTCGACGGGGTCGAGGGGGTCGTGCACCTTGCGGCGAAGGTGTCGCTCGCCGGGGACGAAGCGGAGTTCCGCGCGGTGAACGTCGACGCGACGGTCGGGCTGCTCGACGCCGCGCGGGCCGCGGGGGTCTCGCGGTTCGTGTACGTCTCGTCGCCGTCGGTCGCCCACGCCGGGTCGGCCCTCGCCGGGGTCGGGGCGGACCCCGCCTCGCCCGCCGACGCGCACGGAGCATACGCCCGCACGAAGGCCGAGGCCGAACTCATCGCGCTTGGCCGCGACAGCGCCGCGATGCCGATCACCGCGATCCGCCCGCACCTGGTGTGGGGGCCGGGCGACACCCAGCTCGTCGAGCGCATCATCGACCGCGCCCGCCGCGGGCGCCTACCGCTCCTCAACGGCGGCACGGCGCTGATCGATTCGACGTACGTCGACAACGCCGCATCCGGGATCGCCGCCGCCCTTCGCCGAACGGACGCCGCACGCGGCCGCGCCTTCGTCCTCACCAACGGTGAACCCCGGCCCGTCGGCGACCTGCTCGCGGGCATGTGCCGCGCGGCCGGTGTGCGTCCGCCGCGCTGGAGCATCCCCGCCACGGTCGGTCGCGGCGCGGGTTCGCTCATCGAGAAGGTGTGGGCGCTGCGACCCGGGGAGGACGAGCCGCCGATGACCCGGTTCCTCGCCGAGCAGCTGTCGACCGCGCACTGGTTCGACCAGCGCGAGACCCGCGCCGCTCTCGACTGGGCGCCCGCCGTGTCGATCGACGAGGGCCTCCGCCGCCTCGCTGCCCACTACGCCTGAGTCGCGGCATCCGTCCGGGCGTGTCGCCCGGGGAATCTCCGCGCGACTGCGCGGCGAACGCTGAGCCGAACTCCTCGAAACCGGCGCGTGCGCACGCGAAACCCCGGTCTGGGGCGCCCCGGCCACCACATTGGAGGAGTTCGGTACGCGCGGGTCGTGCCCCGCGCCGCGCCGCGCCGCGCGGCGAGCGCGAACCGAACTCCTCAGAAATGTCACCGAATCGCCCGAAATCACCCGCGGGCAGCAGCCGGACCCTTGGATCAGAGGAGTTACGTCCGCCCGGACGTCGGCACAGCGCCTCCGGTGGGCCGGTCAGAACGCGTAGCGGACGCGGCAGTACGGCAGCTTCGCGGCGATGAGCGCCTCGAGCTGCGCGACGGCGACGCTCTTGAGTCCGTAGCGATACCGGACGTTGACAGCGCCGTTCTGCGAGAGCTTCGGTTCCTGGTTCTCGGTCGTCCAGAGAAGCTCCTCGGCCTTCGGGTGCCAGCCGAGGTTGACGTCGTGCAGCTGCTCGTTGTGGGTGAGGAAGATCACCTCGCACGCGAGCTGCGCCTTGGCGCGAGCGTGCAGGGAGGCGTCGAGCTCCTCGAAGAGCGCGGTCCACTCCTCGGCCCAGCCGGGGGTGAGGATGACGGGCGAGAAGTTGACGTGCACCTCGTAGCCCGCGTCGACGAAGTCGTTGATCGCGGCGATCCGCTCGCTCATCGGAGAGGTGCGGATGTCGGTGACCTTCGCCACGGCGTGCGGCATGAGCGAGAAGCGCACGCGGACCCGTCCCGCGGGGTCCCAGTCGAGGAGGTCGCGGTTCACGAACTTGGTCGCGAACGAGGCCTTCGCCGTCGGGGTCATGCGGAAGAGGTCGCACAGATCGCGGACGTTTTCGCTCAGCATCGCGTCGACGGAGCAGTCGCTGTTCTCACCGATGTCATAGACCCAGGCTTCCGGGTCGCACTGGTTTGGCGTGGTCTTGGGACCCTGCTTGGCCACATGCCGTGCGACGTGCCGAGTGATCTGGTCGATGTTGGCGAAGACGGTGACCGGGTTGCTGTAGCCCTTCCGCCGGGGCACGTAGCAATACGCGCACGCCATGGCGCAGCCGTTCGCCGTCGACGGCGCGATGAAGTCGGCGGAGCGACCGTTCGGACGAGTGACGACGCTCTTCTTCACGCCGAGGACGAGGGCTTCGGTCTTGATCCGCACCCATCGGGAGACATTGGTCTCATCGCCGTGGACTTCGGGGATCTGCCAGTGCGACGCGATCGGGACGACCTCCGCGTCCGGCCATCTGCCCACGACCTCCTGGCCGCGCGGCAACGCCAGTGCGGCATCCTCCGCATAGATGCGGGCGACGCGCATCAGCGGCGCGGTGGTCTCCGGCATCCGTCATGTCTACCTCGAACCCCCGACATCCGCGCCGCGACCCTCGATGGGCGAGTCACCCCGTACCGAACTCCTCAGATCCGGCCACCGCACCTGCGGAAAACACCGCCGCGCGCATTCAGCGCCCCGGATCTGAGGAGTTCGGTATGCGTGAGACCTGGGACGCTATGTCCGGCGCGCCCACGAGCGCACAGAGGACCAGGGCCGTGCCGGATCAGCCCTCATCGACGTCGACGATCCATCCTGCCCGCGCGCGGATCAACCTCACTGCGGGTGGGTCGTCCGCGTCGACGTCACCTTCCGGGTGGGCGATGTCGGAATCGTCCTCGTCGGTCGGCACGCGCACAGCGGTGCGGGGTTGGAGCGCCGCGGTGCCGGGTACGTCGACGATCGTGGTCACGTAGCGCGAGGGCCGCGAGCCGGCGAAGACTCCCTCGCCGAGGCCGAGGCGATTCATCGGCCATTCTTCGCCCTCAGCGGGCACCGCAGCGTCCGGCGGGGCGCCGTGGCCCGGGCGGCGGAGGGATCGTCGCTCCTCGACATCGTGCACGACCGCGTGTATCCCGACGACGCGGCCGCGCACGCGATCGGCGAACTCCTCCTCGTGGTGCGATTCGAACGCGTCGATCGTCTTCGCGAGCTCCGGCCCCAGCAACTCGGTGACGAACGGTTCCGGCACGCGCGCGGAAATCCCGAATTCGATGTCGTCGCCGACCACGAAGGAATCACCGCAGCACTCCCACTCCCAGGTCGTCAGCCACACGCGGGTCATGCTCACCACGCTACCGAGGCGCAGGATCGGCGATCACCCCCGTACCGAACTCCTCGAATCCGCCACCGCACCTGTGGAAACAGCCGCGACACGCATTCAGCGCCCAGATCTGAGGAGTTCGGTACGCGCAGCCTCGACAGCCGCACCCACCACCACCGCCCAGCACTTTTCGGCGCACCGAAAGATCCGTATGATTTCGGTGTGCCGAAAAGTGCCCGACGAGCCGCAGCCGGTGTGGCGACAGCCGTCGTCGCCGCGCTCGCCCTCGCGGGCTGCACCCCCGCGACCACCCCCACCCCACCCGCGACCACCCCCACCCCACCCGCGGCCGACGACCGCCCCGTCGTCCTCACGACGTTCACCGTGCTGCAGGACATCGCCCAGAACGTCGCGGGTGAGCACCTCGTCGTGCAGTCGCTGACGAAGATCGGCGCCGAGATCCACGGCTACGAACCGACGCCGGGCGACGTGCGTCGCGCGCAGGACGCCGACCTCATCATCGACAACGGACTCGGACTCGAGGCCTGGTTCGCCGCCTTCACGCGCGACCTCGACGTCCCGACCGTCGTCGCGAGCGAGGGCGTCGAGACCATCGCCATCGCGGGGGGCGAAGCCGCGGGCCGCGTGAACCCGCACGCGTGGATGTCGCCGCGCGCGACCGCGATCTACGTCGAGAACATCGCCGCCGCCTTCGCCGATCTCGATCCCGACAACGCCGCCGCGTACGCAGCGAACGCCGAGACGTACACCGCCGAACTCGACCGACTGGATGCCGAACTCGCCGCCGCGGTCGCCGCGATTCCGGCATCCGAGCGCGCACTTGTCACGTGCGAGGGGGCGTTCTCGTACCTCGCGCGCGACGCCGGGCTCGGCGAGGCCTACCTCTGGCCCGTCAACGCCGAGCAGCAGGCCACGCCGCGCAGCACCGGCGACGTCATCGAGTACGTCCGCGACCGCGACGTGCCCGCCGTCTTCTGCGAGTCGACCGTGTCGAACGAGGCGATGCTGCGGGTGACCGAGGAGACGGATGCCGCGTACGGCGGCACGCTGTACGTCGACTCGTTGTCCGAACCCGACGGCCCCGTGCCGACCTACCTCGACCTCATGGGGCACGACATCGACGTCATCGCCGCCGGCCTCACCGGAGGGACCGGACGATGACCACAACCCCCGCGATCGAGGTCACCGACCTCTCCGTCGCCTACGGCGAGACCCCGGCGCTCGTCGACGTCGACGTGACGATCCCCTGGGGCACCGTCTGCGGCCTGGTCGGCATCAACGGTTCGGGCAAATCCACGCTGCTGAAGGCGGTGATGGGCGTCGTCCGGCCCGACATGGGCGGCATTCGCATCGATGGCGGCACCCCCGCCCGCGCCCGCCGTCGCGGCACGGTCGGCTATGTCCCGCAGGCCGAGGACGTCGACTGGGCGTTCCCGATCAGCGTCGGCGACGTCGTGATGATGGGGCGCTACGGGTTCCTCGGCCCCACCCGGCGCCCCCGCCGCGCCGATCGGGAGGCGGTCGCCCACGCTCTCGACCGCGTCGGACTCGGCGACCTCGCCGATCGGCAGATCGGGCGCCTCTCCGGCGGACAGCGCAAGCGCGCCTTCGTCGCCCGCGCCCTCGCGCAGGATGCCCGCATCCTCCTCCTCGACGAACCCTTCGCCGGCGTCGACACCCGCACGCAGCAGTCGCTGACGGCGCTCTTCCGCGACCTCGCCGCCGAGGGGAGGTCGGTCGTCGTCTCGACCCACGACCTCGCCGGGCTCGCCGACCTCTGCGACGAGGCGGTGCTTCTCGCGCGGCGCGTGATCGTCCACGGAAGCCCGGCCGAGGTGCTCCGTCCGGACAACCTCATCCGCGCCTTCGGCGTCGACGTCCTCGACCGCGACGAGGCGCGCACCGAAGGGGAGGACCCGCGATGACCCTGATCGACCTCCTCCTCGAGCCGCTGCAGTTCGTCTTCATGCAGCGGGCCTTCACCGTCACCCTGATCGCGGCGGTGGTCTGCGGCATCCTGAGCTGCTGGCTCGTGCTCATCGGCTGGTCGCTGATGGGAGATGCCGTCGCCCACGCCGTGCTCCCCGGCGTCGTCATCGCCTACCTCGTCGGCACGCCGTTCGCGCTCGGGGCACTCGTGTTCGCACTCCTCGCCGTGCTCCTCATCGGCGGTGTGCGCGCGACCGGACGCGTGAAGGAGGATGCCGCGATCGGCGTCGTCTTCACGTCGCTGTTCGCGCTCGGCATCGTGCTGATCTCGGTCTTCCCGAGCCAGACCGACCTCAGCCACATCCTCT
Source organism: Microbacterium aurantiacum (assembly GCF_021654035.1). Taxonomy (GTDB): domain Bacteria; phylum Actinomycetota; class Actinomycetes; order Actinomycetales; family Microbacteriaceae; genus Microbacterium; species Microbacterium aurantiacum. Next base: position 275,841 of record NZ_JAJPDW010000001.1, on the reverse strand, counting down.
TCGGCAGCCTCCTCGGCGTCGGAACGGCGGAGCTCATCCAGGTCGCCATCCTTGGAGCACTGACAATGGCGGTCCTGCTGTTGAAGCGTCGCGACCTCGTCCTTTACGCCTTCGATCCCGCCCACGCCCGCACGATCGGCCTCAGCCCACGCGTGCTCGGCGCGGTGCTGCTGACGGCACTGGCGGTCACCGTCGTCGTGGCCCTGCAGGCGGTCGGGGTGATCCTCGTCGTCGCGCTGGTGATCACCCCGGGCGCGACGGCGTACCTCCTCACCGACCGGTTCGGACGCATGCTCTGGATCGCCCCGACCGTCGCTGCGGTGAGCGCCGTGGTCGGGATCTACCTCTCGTACTTCCTCGACGCCTCCCCCGGCGGCACGATCGTGCTCGTCCTCGGAGCCCTCTTCGCCCTCGCCTACCTCTTCTCGCCGCGCCACGGGCTCATCGGACGCGTGATCCGCCGACGCCGCCGCAGGCGGACAGCGCCGAACCGGCCCGCCCCGGCACCCCGGCTACCCTGAATACCGTGGCCTCCCCTGCCGTCGACGACTACCTGAAGACGATCTACCACCACACCGAGTGGCAGAACGATCCGATCACGCCGTCGCAGCTCGCGTCGGTGCTCGGCCTCGCCCCCTCCAGCGTCACCGAGATGGTGCGCAAGCTCGCCGCCCAGGGCCTCGTGTCGCACCGCCCCTACGGCCCGATCACGCTGACGGATGCCGGACGCCGCCGCGCGGCATCCATCATCCGCCGCCACCGGCTCATCGAGACGTGGCTCGTGCGCGAGTTCGGCTACGCGTGGGACGAGGTGCACGACGAGGCCGAAGTCCTCGAGCACGCCGTGAGCGACCGTCTGCTCGACGGCATCGACACCCTCCTCGGACACCCGCGGTTCGACCCCCACGGCGACGCGATCCCCGACGCGGACGGCGACGTCGACCGGGGCCCGTTCGTGCTGCTCGCCGAGGCGTCCCCGGGACACACCGGTGAGGTGATCCGGGTCAGCGACCGCGATCCGGAGCTGCTGCGCGCCGTCGAAGCGGTCGGCATGCACGTCGGCACTCGCGCGACGGTGCAGGATGCCGCGCGCGTGCGGATCGGCGAGGCCGAGGTGGCGCTGCCCGAGGGCGCGGCATCCGGGATCTGGCTGAGCGCGTAAGTTCCGCGTTTCGGGGTCAGCGCCGCGCGGGCTCGCGCGTCGACCACAGCGCCCACGCCACCAGGACCGGCTGCAGGAAGAGCCGCGCGAATCGCTTCGCATCGGTGTCGAGGCCCGGCACCGAACGGCCGCTTCGCCAGTGATGGATGTTCCCGGGGAACACCGCGACGAAGAACACCGCGACGATCGTCCCCACCCGGCGGAGAGCGGATGCCGAGCCGCCGACCCGCGCTCGCGCGGCGGCGCCGGTGAGAGCGGCCGCGAGGCCGATCTCGACCGCTCCGGACCACAGGACGACCTGATCCTTCGAGAGCCCGGTGGCGCGGGGCACGGCATCCGGAACGGCCAGCCGGAATCCGCGACGCCCCCACGTGAAGTGCATCGCACCGGCGACGGCGAGGACGACGACGAGCGCCGCCCGTGCGATCCGGCGCATCACGCGGCGCGCTCCGGGCCGTCGACACCGTCGGTCGCGTCGGACCCGTCGGTCGCGGGATTCGCCGCGGCTGCCGCGGCCAGCGGCCACTGCACGCCGGTCGCCGACTCGCCGAGATCCCACAGGCGCTGGGCGACCGCGGGGTCGCGCGTGATGCGCGAGGCCTTCTGCCGACGCGGCTCGCCGCGGGCGACCGTGCGCGGCCCCCAGAACTCACCGCCCTCGATGTCGGGATCGACGAGCGCGCGCACGAGCGACCAGGCGCCGTGCTCCTTGGACTGCGTGATCGGAGCCTGCAGGTTGTCGGCGAACCGCGTGAGGCGACGGGGGGCGTTGACCCCGACGATGCCGGGGGTGCGTCCGCTCGTGGAGTAGCCGGGGTGGGCGGCGACGCTCGAGACGGGGACGCCGGCGGCGCGGAGACGTCGGTCGGCCTCGAAACCGAGCGCGGTGCACGCGACCTTCGACTGCACGTACGCCCGCCACGGCGAGTAGTCGCTCGTCAGCTGCGGGTCGACCGGGTCGTACGGGGTGAGGGACGTGGACATGCTGCCGACCCACACCATGCGTCCGCGCGCTTCGGCGAGGCGGACGAGCAGTTCGCCGGCGAGGGCGAAGTGCCCGAGGACGTTCGTCGCGAGGACGACCTCGTGCCCATCGACGGTCGCCTCACGGGTCTTCGGCGGGTGGACGATGCCGGCGTTCAGGAGGAGCCCGGACAGCGGACCACGCCCGCGCACGCTCGCGGCGGCCGACCGGATCGATCCGAGGTTGCTGGTGTCGAGGAGGAGGGTGTCGGCGCGCTCGGGATCGGCATCCGGAGTCCTGCGGCGGACCGCCGCCCGCGCCGCCGCGAGTCGGTTGGGATTGCGGCCCGTGAAGATCACGCGCGCGCCGGCGCGGAAGAGCTGCTCGCCGGCGAAGAAGCCGAGCCCGGCGTTCGCTCCGGTGATCAGATACGAGTGGGCAGAGAGGTCCGGCAGAGTGCGGGGGTCCCATTCGTCTCGCGCCACGCTCCGACCCTACGCCTCGAGGCCCGTAGGCTGAGCATCATGCGGACCCGCAGTGACATCGAATGCTGGCTCACCGACATGGACGGCGTGCTCGTCCATGAGAACACGCCCGTCCCCGGGGCATCCGAACTCCTGCAGACGTGGCGGGATCAGGGCGTGCCGTTCCTGGTGCTGACGAACAACTCGATCTTCACGCCGCGCGATCTCTCGGCCCGGCTGCGGGCGTCGGGACTGGTCGTTCCGGAGCAGTCGATCTGGACCTCCGCCCTTGCGACAGCCGACTTCCTGCAGAGTCAGATGCCCGGCGGCACGGCGTTCGTCATCGGCGAGGCGGGACTGACGACCGCCCTGCACGAGGCCGGGTTCATCATGACCGAGACCGATCCCGACTACGTCGTGGTCGGCGAGACGCGCAACTACTCGTTCGAGGCGATCACGAAGGCGATCCGGTTCATCCGCGGAGGCGCCCGGTTCATCGCGACGAACCCCGACGCGACCGGACCGTCGACCGAGGGCGTGCTGCCCGCGACCGGTGCGATCACGGCGCTCATCACCAAGGCGACGGGCATGGAGCCGTACGTCGTCGGCAAGCCGAACCCGATGATGTTCCGGTCGGCGCTGAACCGGATCGGCGCGCACTCCGAGACCACGGGCATGATCGGCGACCGGATGGACACCGACATCGTCGCCGGCATCGAGGCGGGACTGCACACGGTGCTGGTGCTCACGGGCATCAGCGACCCGGCCGAGATCGAGCGGTACCCCTTCCGTCCGGACGAGATCCTCGACTCCGTCGCCGACCTTCTCCCGCCCGAGCCGGTGGAGTCGGAGATGCCCGAGGGCATCTGACCCCGGGCGCCGCCCGCGCCCCCGGCCGGGCCGCGCCACAGGGCCCGCGCGTCCGGCGGGCCGAACTCCTCCGTTCCGGGCCCGAAACCGCCCGAAACCCCACCCGCCGGCCCCGAACCCGCCGGATCTGAGGAGTTCCGCACGGCCGCGCCCGCGCACCCGCCCGGCGCCCCGACACGCGCACGGCGCGCATCGCACGTATCGTTGCGGATGCCGCCGACGGAAAGAGACCGCAATGATGAGCAAGCTGGAGCAGAACCTGCTGTTCGGCATCACGGGGTTGGCCATGCTCGGCACCCTGATGGTGTTCGTGTGGAGCTACATCCGCAACCGCGACAAGTAGGCCCCACCCGAACCCGAGCCGCTACTGCGGTGCGAGCCCCAGGTCGTCGAGGTCGATCGCCGCGAGCCACTGCAGCCCGGCCTCCTCGACCGCGGCCTGAGCCCCGGTTTTGCGGTCGACGATGACGGCGACGGCCACCGGCTCGGCGCCCTCGCGGCGCAGGGCCTCGACGGCCTTCAGCGCCGACTGCCCGGTCGTGGAGGTGTCCTCGACGACCACGACGCGCTTGCCCGCGACATCCGCGCCCTCGATCTGACGTCCGCGCCCGTGGTCCTTCGGCTCCTTGCGCACGACGAAAGCGTCGAGCGGGGTGCCGGCGCGCACCGACTCGTGCAGCACCGCGTTGGCGATCGGGTCGGCGCCGAGCGTGAGTCCGCCGACCGCGACGACGCCGTCGATCTCACCGATGAGGTCGAGCATGATGCGGCCGATCGCGGGGGCGGCGCGGTGGTCGAGCGTGAGCCGGCGCATGTCGACGTAGTAGGTGGCCTTCTTGCCGCTGGAGAGGGTGAAGTCCCCGTGGAAGACCGCTTCGTCCGTGATCAGGGCGATGAGGTTCTGGCGATCGGCTTCGAGCTCGGGCGTGGAGGCGACGGTCACCCCTGCAGTCTACGAGGGCCGCCCGCCGGCGCTGTGCCCGCGCGCGCCTATTCTTGAATCCATGCGTCTGGCCACCTGGAACGTCAACTCCATCCGCGCCCGCGTCGACCGCACCGTCGACTTCGCCGTCCGCGAGAGCATCGACGTCCTGGCGATGCAGGAGATCAAGTGCAAGGTCGAGCAGTTCCCCTTCGAGAAGTTCGAGGAGGCCGGCTACCACGTCGAGGCGCACGGATTCTCCCAGTGGAACGGCGTCGCGATCGCCAGCCGAGAGCCGCTCGAGGACGTCCGCACGTCCTTTCCGGGCATGCCCGGTTTCGCGAAGGGACACGAGGGACCGGATGCCCCGCAGGAGGCGCGGGCCATCGGCGCCCGCGTCGGCGGGGTCGACGTGTGGAGCCTCTACGTTCCCAACGGCCGCGCCCTCGAAGACCCGCACTTCACCTACAAGTTGCACTGGTTGAAGGCCCTCGAGGAGTTCACGCGCGACACCCTGACCGCCTCCCCCGCGACGCCGCTCGCCCTGGTCGGCGACTTCAACATCGCTCCGACGGATGCCGACAACGGCGACCCGACGATCGTCCCCGGCTTCTCCACGCATGTCTCGCCGGTCGAGCGGGAGGCGTTCGCCGCGCTCGAGGCGGCGGGGCTCCGGGACGTCGTCCGACCGCTCGTTCCCGAGGGTTTCACGTACTGGGACTACAAGCAGCTCCGCTTCCCCCGCAACCAGGGGCTCCGCATCGACTTCATCCTCGGGTCGGAGGCGTTCGCGGATGCCGTCACGGGCGCGTCGATCCACCGGAACGAGCGCAAGGGCGACGGGCCGAGCGACCATGTCCCGGTCGTCGTGGACCTCGATCTCGACGGTCCGGACGACGACGATCGCCCGATGATCTGGTGACCTGACGGGCGTCGCTCACTCCGGCGACGGCGTACATCCCTCGGGGGGCATATTGCCCGCGATCGTGAAGTCGTCGCACGTCAGGAAGTGGGGGTGGAGGAGTCCCAGGATGAGCGACACGACCGCGACGCCGAGCACCACCACGGTGATCAGCCATTTCGTTCCGGCGCTCATATCGTGCGCGAAGTCCGGCCAGACGATCCGCGTGAGCACCCAGAGGGTGAAGGGCAGCCCGATGAGCACGGCGATGATCGCGGCCACGTCGAGCAGGATGATGAAGACGTCCTCCTCCTCGTCGTTGATGAAGAACAGCAGGATGAGGAAGGCCGTCGGGAGCAGGAGCAGAAACGCGCGGACGAAGCGCACCCCGACCGGCCGCCGCTCCACGAGCACGAACACGAATGCCGCGGTCGACGCCGCCCACAGCGCCAGGAGCTGGGTGTAGAAGATCTCGCCCCACACCCCGATCGTGAAGGCGGGCCACCAGACCACGAGCGACATGCCGACCATGACCACGCCCACCGGGACGTCGCGTCGGCGGCGGGCGAGGGTGGCGGCATCCGTTTCGCTCACAGCCGCACCGTAGCAGTACCCGCCGTCAGCCGCGCACCTGCGCCGCGAGGAACCTCGCCGGCTTGAGCGACAGCCTCGGTTCCGCGTCGCGCAGCGCCCGGATGACGCGCAGCTCGTCCGCGGGATCGAGGCCCGCGTCGGCGATGACGCCGCGCGCCCATTCCTGCGCCCGCACCACGCTCGACGCCCCGACGGCACCACCGCCGGGGAAGATCTCGGCCAGCTCACGCCGGGGGTCCGTGTTGTCGCCCCACAGCAGCTTCTCGAACGATGCCATCTCGGCCCCTTCCGGTGAACGATGCACCTCCAGCGTGCGTCACCCGCGCGCCGCCCCGCATCCGTCTCACGGGGGATGTCCGCGTCCTTCCTCCCCCGTACCGTGGAGGGATGCCTGGACCCCTTCTCGAGCCGCCGACCGGGCGTGAGCCGGCAACCATCCGGGACGTGCGCGCGGACGCCCTGCTCGCCGCCGTGCTCCTGATCTCGGCGATCGTCAGCACGGCACTCAGCGCAGCATCCGGGATCTACGGCGTCGACCCGCCCGCGATGCAGTGGGTCCTGCTCTACGCCGCCGGCCTCACCGTTCCCCTGGCCCTCCGGCGCATGCACCCCGAGATCGTCGCGATCGTCATCGCCGTGGTGTTCTTCGTCGGGATCAGCGCCCGCATCCCCGAGGTCTACGTCGGCAACATCGCCATCTTCATCTCGATGTACACCGTCGGCGCGTGGGTGGACAACCGCCGCCGAGCCCTGCTCGTCCGCTCGGGGATCATCGTCGGGATGTTCATCTGGCTGATGGTCACGACGTTCCAGTCCGCCATCGATCCGAGCGACGACGGGCTCTCGCGCGAGGGGATCCTCTCGCCCTGGCTGTCGTTCATGCTCATCCAGTTCCTCGTGAACATCGCGTTCTTCGGCGGCGCGTATTACATGGGCGATCGAGCATATGCCGCGGCGATGGAACGGCGGGTGCTCACCTTCCGCACCCTCGAGCTCGAGCGCGAGCGCGAGCGCACCGCGGCGCAGGCGGTCGCGCTCGACCGCGTCCGCATCGCGCGCGAGCTCCACGATGTCGTCGCCCACCACGTCTCCGCGATGGGCGTGCAGGCGGGCGCAGCGCGCGCCGTGCTCGATCGGGATCCGGATGCCGCGCGCGGCGCCCTTCGTCAGGTCGAGGCAGAGGCGCGCGAGGCTCTGACCGAGCTCCGCCACCTCCTCGAGACCCTTCGGACATCGGATGCCGAGGCCGACGACCCCGGCGACACCCTCGCCGGATCGATCCTCCGACTCGACGCGCTCGACGACCTCGTGGCGCACGCCGCGGCGCACGGGCTCCCCACCTCGATCGAGCGCATCGGCGCCCCCCGTCCTGTTCCCGAGACGGCCCAGGTGAACCTCTACCGCATCACGCAGGAGACCCTCACGAACGCGCGGCGCCACAGCGGTCCCGGCGCGACCGCGGAGGTGCGCGTGCGGTACGGGCAGACGGATGTCGAGATCGAGGTGACCAGCACCGGTCGCGCGCCGGTCGAGGTGCGTCCGGGCCTCGGCCTGCTGGGCATGCGCGAGCGCGCCGCCGCCTCCGGAGGCACCCTCGAGGCGGGACCGCGCGCCCGCGGCGGTTTCCTCGTCCGGGCGCGCATCCCTCTTCCCGCGAGCACCGCACCGGAGACCGCTCCGGTCCCCGCCCTCACGACTGATCCCCGGGAGGTGACCTCATGACCGCGACCGCCGCGCCGCTGCGGGTCCTCCTCGTCGACGACCACGCCGTCGTCCGCACCGGCTTCCGCATGATCCTCGAAGCCGCCGGCATCGAGGTCGTGGGCGAAGCCGCCAACGGAGCGGATGCCGCGGCCTCGGCATCCGCTCTCCGCCCCGACGTCGTGTGCATGGACGTGCAGATGCCCGGCGTCGACGGGATCGAGGGCACCCGCCGGATCGTCGCCGACGAGACCCTCGACACCGCGGTCGTGATCGTGACGACCTTTGATCGCGACGACTACCTCTTCCAGGCCCTGCAGGCGGGGGCCAGTGGGTTCCTGCTGAAGAACGCCGACCCCGATGACCTGGTCACCGCGGTGCGCGTCGCCGCCGCCGGCGACGCGCTGCTGGCGCCGGAAGTCACCCGGCGGGTCATCGCGCGTTTCGCCCCGCCGCCGCCCGCGGAACCGGAGAGCTCGACTCCGCAGCCGTCACCCGCCACGAGGCCCGCATCTCCGAGCGCCGCCCCGGCCGTCATCCCCGACCTCACCGAGCGCGAGCGGGAAGTGCTCGCGCTCGTCGGTCAGGCGCTCAGCAACGCCGAGATCGCCCAACGCCTCTACATCGGCGAGGCGACGGTGAAGACCCACGTCTCCAACGTGCTGCAGAAGCTCGGGGCGCGCGACCGGGTCGCCGCGGTGGTCTACGCCCACCGGCACGGACTGGTCTGACGCGCCCCGAGCCTCTCGAGGATCCGGGGGGGATCCGTCGGCGTCACGCCGAGGCGGGGACGCGGGCGTAGCGGTCGACGAGGGCACCGAAGGCCTCGAGGTACGACACGAGGAACTCCGCCGTCTGGTCGTTGGTGACCTCGCCGGCATCCGTGAACAGACCCGGCGTGGTCTGCACGTACCCCTCGGGCTGACCGAGGGTCGGGGCGTTGTAGTGGCTGAGGATCGCCTTCAGGTGCTGCTGCGCGGCGGCGGTGGCGATACCGCCCTGCGAGGTGCCGATGACGGCGGTGGGCTTGCCGTCGAACGAGCCCTGACCCCACGGACGCGCGGCCCAGTCCAGCGCGTTCTTCAGCACGCCCGGGATCGAGCGGCTGTACTCGGGCGTGACGATGATCACACCGTCGACCTCGTCGATGGCGTTCTTGAACTCGGTCGCCACGGCCGGGTAGTCGGCGTCGTGGTCGGGCGAGTAGAACGGCAGGTCCTTGATCGGGATCTCCACCAGGGTCGTGCCGGCGGGCGCGAGACGCTCGAGCGCCTTGGCGAGGCGCCGGTTGATGGAGGTCGACGAGATGCTGCCGACGATGTAGCCGATGGTGCGGTCGCTCATGGATACTCCTTGCTCGGAGAACGAACGACGTCCACGGCGGAGACCACCGTGGACGTTCCACGAGGCTCGAACCACCCCTCCCCCGCGTCTATTCCCGTGAATGAAGCCCTCTCCCCTCCCCGGGGGATGTCGGATCTCCCCCGCCGGGCGGAGGTGCCCGGAGGCCGCCCTCCCTAGCGTGGAGTCATGCTCGCCAAACCCGGCGGAGCGCGAGTCTCAGGAGGAGAAGATGCTGCAGCTATCGGGCGTCACCAAGAACTACGGCAGTCGCCGGGTGCTGGACGACGTGTCCTTCACTGTCAAGCCCGGTCGACTCACCGGCTTCGTCGGCGGCAACGGCGCGGGGAAGACCACGACGATGCGCATCGTGCTCGGCGTCCTCGGCAAGGACGGCGGGTCCGTCACCCTCGAGGGGGCCGACGTCACCGCCGCCGACCGCCGCCGCTTCGGCTACATGCCCGAAGAGCGCGGGCTCTACCCGAAGATGAAGGTGCTCGAGCACATCGTCTACCTCGCGCGGCTTCACGGCTTCACGAAGACGGATGCCGAGGCACGCGGCCGCGCCCTGCTCGAGCAGCTCGGACTCGGCGAGCGCCTCGGCGACAACGTCGAGACCCTGTCGCTCGGAAATCAGCAGCGTGCGCAGATCGCCGCGGCTCTCGTCCACGGCCCCGAGGTGCTGATCCTGGACGAGCCGTTCTCGGGCCTCGACCCGCTCGCGGTCGACGTCGTCGCCGGGGTCCTGCAGGACCGCGCGGCGCAGGGGACCGCCGTGCTCTTCTCGTCCCACCAGCTCGACGTGGTCGAGCGCCTGTGCGACGAGCTCGTCATCATCGCAGGCGGGACGATCCGCGCGGCCGGCGAGCGCGAGGCGCTGCGCGCCCAGCACGCGAACCGCCGCTTCGAGCTCGTCTCCGCGGGCGACGCGGGGTGGCTCCGCGACCAGCCCGGCATCGAGGTCCTCGACTTCGACGGCGGCTACGCCGTCTTCGACGCCGACAGCGACGACGCCGCGCAGCGGGTGCTGCGCGAAGCCCTCTCCCGCGGCGATGTCGCGAGCTTCGCGCCGCAGCATCCGTCCCTCGCCCAGATCTTCAAGGAGGTCATCCGATGAGCACCGCCACCCCCGCAGCCCCCACCACCGCGCAGAGCGTGTGGCTGGTCGCCGAACGCGAGATCGGGTCGAAGCTGCGCAGCAAGGCCTTCGTCATCTCGTCGGCGATCCTCATGCTCGTCTCGCTCGCCGGTGTCATCTGGGCCGGCTTCGCCGCCGGGTCTTCGAGCGAGACCCCCGTCGCCGTCACCTCCGACTCGGCGCGCTACGTCGAGCAGGTGCCGAACCTCGAGCTCACTCAGGTCTCGTCGCGCGGCGAGGCCGAAGAGCTCGTCCGCGCCGGAGACGTCGACGTGGCGATCCTCGCCGACCCGGCATCCCCCGTCGGATTCTCGGTGCTCGGTGACGAGAGCGTCTCGTCGACCCTGCTGATGCAGTTCGCGCAGGTGCCGACGGTGGAGCTGCTGCAGCCGCAGGACGGCGTCGCCGCCCTCGGGTTCATCGCCGCGATCGGATTCGGCGTGGTCTTCCTCTTCGCCGCGTCGATGTTCGGCGGCACGATCGCCCAGAGCGTCGTGGAGGAGAAGCAGACCCGCGTGGTGGAGCTCCTCATCTCCGCCGTCCCGGTGCGGGCGTTGCTGGCCGGAAAGGTGATCGGCAACACGATCCTCGCGATGGGGCAGATCTTCGTCCTCGCCGCGATCGCGGTGGTCGGGCTCACGGTGACCGGGCAGACCGCACTGCTCCAGGGGCTCGGGGCACCGATCGCCTGGTTCGGTGTGTTCTTCCTCTTCGGGTTCGTGCTGCTGGCCTCCCTCTTCGCCGCGGCGGCGTCGATGGTGTCGCGGCAGGAGGACATCGGGTCGACCACGACGCCGCTCACCATGCTCGTGATGGCGCCGTACTTCCTGGTGATCTTCTTCTTCGACAACCCGCTGGTGCTGGGGATCATGTCGTACGTGCCGTTCTCGGCGCCGGTCGGCATGCCGATGCGGATCTTCCTCGGCGACACCCAGTGGTGGGAGCCGCTGCTGTCGCTGGCGATCCTCGTCGCCACCTGCGTCGCGGCGATCGTGGTCGGCGCGAAGATCTACCAGAACTCCCTCCTCCGGATGGGCGCGCGCGTGAAGCTCCGCGAGGCGCTCTCCCGGTAACCCGGGTCGGCGCCGCCGCCGCGGCGGGCCGAACTCCTCCTGTGGGGGCCGATTCTGCACAGAATCGGCCCCCACCGCCGTTCTCCGCGCGGATCTGAGGAGTTCGGTACGGGGCCGGCCGCGCACCCGGGCGTAGCAGGCCTGACGGATGACGCAAGGCCCGCGCGCGCGGCGGGGGTGACGGCTTATCGTGAAGCATGACCGCACGCATCCTGTCGATCGGCACCGCGACTCCGCCGACGACGATCCGCCAGGAGCAGATCCGCGACTTCTTCGCCGCGCAGCCGTGCGCCGACCGGCTGACCCAGCGCCTCATCCGCGCGACCTTCGACGCCGCGCAGATCGACCACCGTTTCACGGTCATCCCGGAGCTCGGCGAGCCCGGGGCATCCGGGCTCTTCGTCGACGAACACGGGGTGCTCCGCGCCCCCGGCACGGCGCTCCGCAATGCCGAGTACATCCGTCACGCTCCGGACCTCTCGCGCCGGGCGGCCGAGACCGCACTCGCGGAGGCGGGTGTCGCGGCATCCGATGTCACCCACGTCGTCACGGTCTCGTGCACCGGATGCTTCGCCCCGGGCCCCGACTTCCGTCTCGTCCGCGACCTCGGCCTGTCTCCGTCCACCGAGCGCTACCACCTGGGGTTCATCGGGTGCGCCGCGGCGTTCCCCGCCCTTCGCGCGGCCGAGCGGTTCTGCGCCGCGCGGCCCGACGCCGTCGTCCTGGTGGTGTGCACCGAGCTGTGCAGCCTGCACGTGCGCCCGAACACCACGCCCGACCAGATCGTGTCGTCGTCGGTGTTCGGCGACGGGTCGGCGGCGGCGGTCATCACGGCGGCTGCCGGCGACCGACCGGGCCTCGACCTCGACCGCTTCGCCACCACCCTCACCGACGACGGCGAGAGCGACATGGCCTGGACGATCGGCGACGACGGATTCGAGATGATCCTCACCGCCGAGGTTCCGCGCATCATCGGGCGGGAGATCCGCGGCGCTGTCGACGCGTTCCTCGGCGACGCGCACCCCGATGCGTGGGCCGTGCACCCCGGCGGTCGGAGCATCCTCGATCGCGTCGAGAGCGGTCTCGAGCTCGACCCCTCCGCCCTCGCCGCGTCCCGCGACGTCCTGCGGCGATACGGCAACATGTCGAGCGCGACGGTGATGTTCATCCTCCGCGAGCTGCTCCACGACCCCGACCTCCCGACGGACGCCTCGGTCGCGGGGCTCGCCTTCGGCCCCGGCCTCTCCGTCGAGTCGGCTCTGCTGACGGTCCGCGGCGCCCGACCCGCGAACGCACCCGACGATCTCGACACCGCAGCGCGCGCGTTGACGGCGACGGCATGAGTCTCACCGCGCGCGATACCGCCCTCCGCGAGCTGATGGACGATCCCGACTGCGATCCGGAGCGCCTGCGCGCGACGCTCCGCCGCTTCGACACGGTCAACCGGCTCGTCTCTGGGTGGGGCGGGGTTTACACCCGGCGCATCCGACCGTTCCTCGCCGGACTCGGCCGCCCCGCGCGCGTCCTGGACCTCGGCTGCGGTGGCGGCGACGTCATCGTGCGCCTCGCCCGGATGGCCGCCCGCGACGGGATCCCGGCCGGATGGGTCGGCGCCGACCCCGACGCGCGCGCGATCGAGGTCGCCGCCGAACGCGACGCCCCGGCGAGCGTCCGCTTCACCCGCGCGGACAGCACCGCCATCCTCGCCGCGGGCGAGCGCTTCGACCTCGTGGTGTCGAATCACGTGCTCCACCACCTCGACACCGCAGCCCTCGTTTCCTTCACCGCCGACTCGCGCGCCCTGGCCACGGGCCTCGTCCTCCACGGCGACATCGCCCGGAGCCGCCTGGCGTACGCCCTGTACGCCGCCGGGATCACCCCGCTCCAGCGCGGGACGTTCCTCCGCACCGACGGTCTCCGCTCGATCCGCCGCAGCCACACGCCCGCCGAGCTCCAGCGCATCCTGGACGCCGAGAGCCCGCGGACGTGGCGCGTCGCCACCCCGGCACCCTTCCGCCTCCTCGCCGAGAGCCGGCCGGGATTCGAAACGGCTCACCGAGCCGAAGGGGGATCCAGTGACTGACGTGCTGATCGTGGGCGCCGGACCTGTGGGGATGCTGCTCGCGGGCCTCCTCACGCGAGAGGGTGTGGATGTCGAGGTGTACGAGCGCCGCCCGACGCCCGGCGACGGTACCCGAGCGATCGGCCTGCACGCTCCCGTCCTCGCCGCTCTCGAGGCCCCGGGCCTGACCGACGAGCTCCTCGCGTCTGCCGTGCGCGTGGACCGCGGCGAGGCGCGCGCGGGCGGAGACCTCCTCGGCACTGTCCGCTTCGACCGGCTCCGCGCGCGATTCCCCTTCGTCGCGACCCTCCCCCAGGCCGACACCGAGCGGATCCTCGCCGCCCGCGCCCCCGAGCCGCTCCGCGGCGCGCGCGTGATGGCCCTCGACCCGCGCGCCGACCACGTGCGCGTGCGCGCCGGCGTCGGCGGGCGACCGACCGAGTTGGCCGCACCGATCGTCGTCGTCGCCTCGGGGGCGTGGGGGCGCGACCTCGTCTACCGTCCCGGGGCGCTCGCACGCCACGAGTACCCGGACCGCTACCTGATGACGGATGCCGCAGCCCCCGCCGACGACGACCCCACCACCGCGCGGGTGCACCTCGACCGCGACGGCGTGATGGAGTCGTTCCCCCTGCCGGGCGGCATCCGCCGGTATGTGGCGTGGGATCGGAACGCCCCCGACGCCGTCGAGGCCGACGCCCCGGAAGACACCGACACCGACCGCGCGCAGCGGCTCCGTGATGCCGTCGCGCGTCGCGGCGAGCCGGACGCCGCGGCGGAGATCACCACCGCGACCGCGTTCGGCGTGCGCCGCGTCATCGCTCCGGCGCTCCGGCGCGGACGCCTCCTCGTCGTCGGCGACGCCGCGCACGAGGTGAGTCCGATCGGCGGTCAGGGCATGAACCTGGGGCTCCTGGATGCCGCGACCCTCGCGCCGCTCCTGACGTCCTGGGTGCGCTCCGGCGCGGCGCCCGAGGCGGCTCTCGCCCGATGGGAACAGCGCCGCGTCGCCTCCGCACGGCACGCCGCGCGCCTCGCCGCACTCAACACCGCGCTCGGGCGCCCGCTCGGCGCGCGCGCCGATGCTCTCCGGCGCGCGGCGGTCCGCACCATACTCGGTCCCGCGGCCGGCCAGACCTTCGCCCGCGCGTACGCGATGGGCTTCGACCGCGACGCCTGAGCCCTCGGCGCCTGAGCCCGCTCAGCCGGTGACGACGAGCTGCACGGCGAGGAGGAGGGCTGCGAGCATCGTGAGGCGGAACAGAACCCGGTGCGGGCTCCGCGTGAGCGCGAGCACGACCGCGGCGACGGCGACGACGGCCACCGCAGCGAAGAACGCCCACGCCACGACGGGGATGACCGGCGCGGCCCCGGCGATGACCGGGCCGACGAGCACCGCGGTGGCCCCGACGAGGATGCCGAGCGCGGCGAGGACCGTCGACACACGCGCCCCGAGCCGGTGGGGAAGTCCACGGATGCCCGTGCGCGCGTCATCGTCGAGGTCGGGGAGCACGTTCGTGAGGTGCACGGCCGCGCCCAGGGCCGCACCGGCGACGCTCACCCAGACGGGCGCGAGCGTGCCGCCCGGCGCCGACAGCGTCGCGAACGACGGGAAGAGCCCGAAGCTCACGACGAAGGGGACGAGCGAGAACGGTGTCGCCTTGAGCCCGGCGTTGTACGCCCATGCCGAGGCGAGCGCCACGGCATGGGCGGCGAGCATGCCCGCCCCGAGCGGCACCGACAGCGCCAGCGCCAGCCCCAGCGCGACGAACGCCGCGGTCCACGCGGCCCGCTCGGAGACCTCCCCCGTCGCGATCGGCTTGTCGGCGCGTCCGACCGCGCGGTCGCGCGCCGCATCGATCGCGTCGTTGGAGATGCCGACCGACACCTGACCGGCGAACACGGCGACACCGAGCAGGGCGAGGCGCCCGGCATCCACTCCTGCCGCCACACCGAGCGCGACGGCGAGCACCGTGACGACGAGGGTCGGCCCGGGATGGGTGGAGCCCCCGAGCCCGCGCACCAGCATGTGTCGACCGTACCGTCGGCGGCCGCCCGTCGCGCCCGTCGCGCCTGACGGCTCAGTCCTCGAGCAGCTCCGCCTCGATCACGTCGTCGTCCGCGTCCACCGACGCGCCCCCGCCGGCCGGAACCGCCGGGCCGTCGCTGGAGAGCGCGAGCTGCGCCCCCGAGGCGTCGACGTCCACCCGCACGACGTCGCCGTCGCGGACACCGCCGGACAGCAGCGCCATGGCGAGGCGGTCCTGGATCTCGGACTGGATGAGACGACGGAGCGGCCGCGCCCCGAACACCGGGTCGTACCCGCGCTCGGCGAGCCAGGCCCGCGCATCCGGGGTCACCGCCAGCGTCAGGCGCCGGTCCTTGAGCCGCCGCTGCAGGGCGTCGACGGTGAGTTCGACGATTTGAGAGAGGTCGTCCTCGGTGAGCGCCTGGAAGATGACGATGTCATCGAGACGGTTGACGAACTCGGGCTTGAAGGCCTGACGGACGAGGGCCTGCACCTGGTCGCGCTTGACGTCCATCGACAGCGTCGGGTCGATGAGGATCGGCGAGCCGAGGTTCGAGGTCAGGATCAGGATGACGTTCTTGAAGTCGACCGTCCGACCCTGCCCGTCGGTGAGGCGCCCGTCGTCCATGACCTGCAGGAGCACGTCGAAGACCTCGGGGTGGGCCTTCTCGACCTCGTCCAGCAGCACGACCGAGTACGGACGCCGCCGCACGGCCTCGGTGAGCTGACCGCCCTGCTCGTAGCCGATGTATCCGGGAGGGGCTCCGACCAGGCGCGAGACGGAGTGCTTCTCGCCGTACTCCGACATGTCGATGCGGACCATGGCGTGCTCGTCGTCGAAGAGGAACTCCGCGAGCGCCTTCGCCAGCTCCGTCTTGCCGACACCGGTGGGGCCGAGGAAGAGGAACGAGCCCGTGGGGCGGTTCGGGTCGCTGATGCCCGCGCGCGAGCGACGGACGGCATCCGACACCGCCTTCACGGCCTCCTTCTGGCCGATCAGGCGCTTGCCGAGCTCGGCCTCGAGGTGGAGCAGTCGCTCGGTCTCGCCCTGGAGCAGCCGGCCGACCGGGATGCCGGTCCACGCGGCGATCACGGCGGCGATGTCCTCGTCGGTGACCTGGTCGTTGACCATGCGCTCGCCCGTCGGCTCCTCGCGCTCGGCGATGACGAGCTGACGCTCGAGCGCCGGGATCTCGGCGTACAGCAGCCGCGAGGCCTTCTCGAGGTTTCCCTCGCGCTGGGCCCGCTCGGCCTCCATGCGGGCGGCGTCGAGCTGGGTCTTCAGGTCGCCGACCCGGTTGAGCGACGCGCGCTCGCGCTCCCAGCGCGCCTGCAGTTCGTCGAGGCGCTGCTGCTCGGACGCCAGGGTCTCGCGCAGGGTCGCCAGACGCTCCTTGGAGGCGTCGTCCTTCTCCTTCTTCAGCGCGAGCTGCTCGAGCTTGAGGCGATCGACGTGGCGGCGGAGCTCGTCGATCTCGAGCGGCGCCGAGTCGATCTCCATGCGCAGGCGGGAGGCGGCTTCGTCGATGAGGTCGATGGCCTTGTCCGGCAGCTGACGGCTGGGGATGTAGCGGTGCGAGAGGGATGCCGCGGCCACGAGGGCGGCGTCCGCGATGGCGACCTTGTGGTGCGCCTCGTAGCGCTCCTTGAGCCCGCGCAGGATCGCCACGGTGTCCTCGACACTCGGCTCGCCGACGTAGACCTGCTGGAAGCGACGCTCGAGGGCCGCATCCTTCTCGATGAACTCGCGGTACTCGTTGAGGGTCGTCGCCCCGATGAGGCGCAGCTCGCCGCGGGCGAGCATCGGCTTCAGCATGTTGGATGCCGCGACCGACCCTTCCCCGCCGCCCGCGCCCATGAGCACGTGCAGCTCGTCGATGAAGGTGATGATCTTTCCGTCGGACTCGGTGATCTTCTTGAGGACGCTCTTCAGGCGCTCCTCGAACTGGCCGCGGTACATCGCGCCGGCGACGAGCGCCGAGATGTCGAGCGTGACCAGCTCTTTGTCCTTGAGCGACTCGGCGACGTCACCCGCGACGATGCGCTGGGCGAGGCCCTCGACGACGGCGGTCTTGCCGACGCCGGGTTCGCCGATGAGGACGGGGTTGTTCTTCGTGCGGCGGGTGAGCACCTGGCTGACCCGTCGGATCTCGCTGTCCCGGCCGATGACGGGGTCGAGCTTGCCCGCGCGTGCGCGGTCGGTGAGGTTGATCCCGAACTGCTCGAGGGCGCTCTGCGCCTCCTCCTGCCCGGGCATCTGCGTCGCGTTCATGTTCTCTCCTGAAATCTCCGCCGACCCGAAGTTGAGTCGCGCTGACTCAACTTTAGCATCGCGGAGATCAGCCGGCAATGGAGAGGGGTGCATCCTCCTCGACGCAAGCGAAACGTGCCCGGTACGCGGTGGGGGTGGTCCCGAGCGTCCGGGCGAAGTTCTGCCGCAGCACCGCGGCCGAGCCGAAGCCGCACTCGTCCGCGATGCGGTCCAGGCCCCAGTCGGTGCGCTCGAGCAGACGCTGGGCGTGGAGGATCCGCTGGCGTCCGAGCCACGCCGCCGGCGTCGCACCGAAATCGGCCTTGAACCGGCGAGCGAACGTGCGGGCCGACATGTGGGCACGCGCCGCGAGCTGGTCGACCGACAGGTCTCGGTCGAGGTTCTCCACCATCCAGTCCGCGACGGGTGCGAGCGAGTGCGAGGCGGCGACGGGCAGCGGGTGGGCGATGAACTGCGCCTGTCCGCCGTCGCGCTGGGGCGGCACGACCATGCGGCGCGCGATCTGGTTCGTCGCCTCCGGGCCGAGCTCCTGGCGGAGGAGGTGCAGGCACGCGTCGAGCCCGGCCGCGGTTCCCGCGCTGGTGATGACGCGCCCGTCCTGCACGTAGAGCACGTCGGGGTCGACGGAGATCTCGGGGTACATCTCCGCCATCGTGGCGGCGTACCTCCAGTGCGTCGTCGCCCGGCGCCCGTCCAGCACGCCGGACGCCGCGAGCACGAACGACCCGCTGCAGACGCTCAGCACCCACGCGTCGCGGTCGACCGCGCGCTGGATCACCGCGGCGATGCGCGGGTCGATCGCACCCCAGCTCGCACGGGGCACCGGCGTGACGACCACGAGATCGGCCTCGTCGGCGAAGGCGAGGTCGTGCTCGACCGTGATCGAGAACGACATGTTGCTGCGGATGAGGCCCGGTTCGGCGGCGACGATGCGGAAGTCGAAGTTCGGGATGCCGTCGTCCGAGCGGTCGAGGCCGAACGCCTCGCAGGCCAGGCCGAACTCGAACGGCGCGAATCCGTCTTGGACGATGACGGCGACGGTCTCCATGACGCTCCTCGCGGCTCGGTGGCAGTTTTCGTGCGACAGAGCTTCATCCTGCCACCCCGCGCGCCCAATCGACACCCGGGAAGGGCTATAGGCGGCTGGGCCGGGAGATGTCGGATCGCGACGTGACGGTGTCGCCGGAGAGCCAGCGGAGCCACAGCGACCCCGGATCGCCCTCCAGCACGAGCGCGCGGACGGCGAGGGTGAGCGGGATGGAAAGGATGGCCCCGAGCGGTCCGATGATGAACGTCCAGAAGATCACGGAGAAGAAGCTCAGGGTCAGGCTGAGGCTCACCGCGTCGCTGACGAACTTCGGCTGGATCAGCACCTGCAGCGTGACGTTGACGACGCAGTAGATCGCCACGACGGCGAGGGCGAGCGGCCACCCGCCGACGACGAGCGCGAGGAGCGCGGGCGGGACGAGACCGATCACGAAGCCGATGTTCGGGATGAAGTTCGTCACGAACGCGAGGATCGCCCACACCGCCGGCGCCGGAACCCCGAGGGCCCACAGGGCGAGGCCGTCGATGATCGCGACCACCGCACCGAAGCTGGCGTTGACGACGTAGTAGCGACGGACGCCGATGTTGAACCGCTGGAAGCGGCGGAGCGGTCCGCCGGCCGTCGCGCCGAAGGCCCGCTGCGCGTGCCCGTAGCGGGCGCCGTCCGCGGCCATGAAGATCACGTACGCGATCACGAAGAACAGCGCGGTCAGCACGCCGATCGCCGTGCCGCTGAGAGACGTCACGAACGACAGGATCGTCGAGGGCTGCAGCAGCGAGGCCGCGGCATCCGACGCCTGCTCGTCCAGCCCCGCGGTGCCGAGCCAGGAGATGACCGACTGCGCGGTGGCCTGCAGGTCGTCGGCGTAGTCGGTCACGAGCCGCACGAACTGGACGCCGGCGAAGTACAGCAGCCACCCGAGCACGCCGAGGATGAGGTACGCGACGACGATGACACCGGTCGTGGCGGCCCAACGGGGCCACCCGAGCCTTTCGAGCGGATGCCGCACCGGGTGGCAGATGATGACGATGACCGCCGCGAGCACGAGCGGTCCGACGATGTCGCGTGCGACGAAGAGGCCGGCGAGGACGACCACCGCCGCGGCGAGGCCGAGGAGGACTCGCAAGCTGGGAGACAGCGCCGGGGGCGGAGGCGGAGGCGGAGGTGCGGGCGCCGCCGGGACTGCGGGCATCGGGACGCGTCCGCGGAACGGCCGGAACCGACGGGGTGGACGCTGTTCCTCGCTCATCCCCGCACTCTATTGCCGATTGCGCTCTGGCAGTTTTCCTGCGGGCAACGGCATTCCTGCCACTCGTGGCGGAAAATCGAGCGGCGTAGCTTTTCTGCCATGATCCTCGTCCTGCTTCTGACAGCCCTCTCCGCGATCGGCGTCGTCGGCACCGTCCGCGCTCTGCGGAACGACGGCTACCGCCGCACCCCCACCGATTGGTCCCGCCTCCCGTGATCCCGACGGCCGGACTCTCGCGTCAGCCGAGGAGGACGCGCTCGTAGACCTCGACCATCGCGGCGGTCCGCGAACTCTGCCGGAAGCGCTCGCGCACCGTCGGATTCGCCGGCACCGCGCGGTCGGCATCGATGTCGGCCACCGCCTGCCGGAGGGTGCGGGCGAGCGCGTCGACCGAGGCGTCGGAGACGTCGGGCGGAGCATCCACTCCCCCGCCGACCGCCCAGAATCCGCTGCCGAGCTCGCGGGCGATGTCGGGGTCGCTCACGATCGAGGGCGTGCCGAGCGCCGCCGCCTCGAACGGGGTCATGCCCTGGGTCTCGAACCCGATGGAGGTCTGCACGAGCGCATCGGCGGCTCGCAGCCGCGCGAGCGAGTCACCGTAGGGGCGGCGACCGGAGAAGACGACGGATGCCGCGGGCTTCGACCGTGCGACGAGGCGCTCCGCCGCGCGGCGCTGACCGCCGCCGCCGAGCACCTCGACGCGCGCGCGGATCCCCGACCTCGCGACGGCCTCGAGGAAGGGCAGCAGACGCTTCTCCGGGCTCATGCGTCCCATCCAGACGAGCAGGGGCCCGGCATCCGACCTCTCCGACGGACCGTGCGCCTCGGCGAGCGCGGCGTCCAGGACGTCGTCGTCGATGCCGTTCCAGATCACGTCGACGCGCGGCGCCACGCCGTGGGCTTCGAGCCGTCGGGCGAAGTGCGCGGACGGTGCGGTGACGGCATCCGACTGCACGGCGAGACGGCGGAGGTAGGCCCACCCGTCGTGACCGCGCGGGACGTCGCCGACCGCGCGCCGCTCCCACGCCCGGAGGGCTCGGCGCTCCCACGCGTTCAGGACCCGGAGCACCGTTCCCGGGAACGGCGTCGTCGCCTCGATGCCGACGTCGACGCGGTTGTGCAGGGTCTGGACGACCGGAAGCCCGTGCCTCTCGGCGAACCGGTGCCCGATGAAGGCTCCCCAGAAGTCGGCCTGCACGTGCACGATGTCCACCGGCGGGCGGCGCCTCATCGCCCGGTCGAGCCACGCGTCGATGCGGCGACCCGGCCACGTCAGGGAGTACTCGCGGTCGGGCGTGATCGGCACCGACGGCAGGTCGACGAACGCGTCGTCGGGAGCCACGGCGCGCCCGCGCGGACCGTGCATGCGCGGGGCGACGACGGTCACGGTATGACCGGCGCGCTCCAGGAACCGGCGCTGCAGACGCATCGACACCTGCGCCCCGCCGAAGGATTCGACGTGCTGGTCGCCGAAGAACACGACGTGCACGGGACGCGCCTACGCCGGCAGGGGCTCGTCGCGATACAGCGCCTCGAAGGTCTCGAGCGTGCGTCGGATGTCGTGGACCTTCACCCCGTCGAGGGAGGACTTCTGCATGTGCTCCCGCTCGGCAGGGCTCAGCGTGAGCACCGCGGTGAGCTTCGCGGCGAGATCGTCCACGTCGCCCGGACGGAAGAGGTACCCGTTCTCGCCGTCGTGGACGAGGTGCGGCAGGGCGACCGCGTCGGCGGCGACCACGGGGAGACCCGACGCCATCGCCTCCATCGTGGCGATCGACTGGAGCTCGGCGATCGAGGCGATGACGAACGCCGAGGCGTGGGTGAGGAACCCGCGAAGCTCGGCGTCGGTGGTGTGACCGTGGAACCGCACGCGGTCGGCGATGCCGAGCTCCGCGGCCAGCTGCTCGAGGTTGCGCCGCTGATCCCCGTTGCCGACGACGTCGAAGCTCACAGCGAGCGCGGGGTCGAGCGCCGCGATCGCGCGGAGGATGACGTCGATCTGCTTCTCGGTGGTCAGGCGCCCGACGAAGACGAGACGGTTCGCATCCCGCGGACCGAGATCGGCGGTGTACTGCGCGGCGTCGATCCCGCAGCTGACCGGGATGACCGAGGAGACCTCGATCGTCTGCTCGAGGAAGGTCGCCGCGTTCCGGGTCGGCGTGGTCACGGCACGCGTCATCGCGAAGGTCCGCTGCGCGTCGGCCCACGCGAGCCTCACCACGACGCGGTTCAGCGCGTCGGGCAGCAGCGTGAAGTCGAGGATGTTCTCGGGCATGACGTGGTTCGTCGCGATGACCGGGATGCCGCGCTTGCGCGCCTCGCGGGCGAGGCCCCGTCCGATGACGATGTGCGACTGGATGTGCACGACATCCGGCCGGACGGTGTCGAGCACCTTCCGCGCGTAGTGCTTCGAGCGCCACGGCAGCACGAAGGTCAGCCAGTCGTGCGGGAGGTACCGGTACGACGGCAGGCGGTGCATCGTCATCGGCTGCCCCTCGATCACCTCCGTGCGGGTCCCGTGGTTGCGGTGACCGTCGCTCGGGGCCATGACGTGGACATCGTGGCCGCGCGCGACGAGGCCGGCAGCGAGCCGCTCGGCGAAGCGCGCGGCTCCGTTGACGTGCGGGAGGAAGGTGTCGGCGCCGATGAGGATCCTCAACGGGCGCACGGAGGCGGCGGTGTCGTCGGTCGTCGCAGGGTCGGTCACGTGTGCGGGGCCTGTCTGTGCGGCGGGGCGCTCGGGGGATGGCTGAGGTGCGGTCCCACTGTACCGGAGGGGTTCAGACTCGCCGTTTAGGCTGGGGCGATGTCCCGACTCGACGCGCACGCCGACACGTCTCTGTGGGTTCCGGTGACCGGATCCTTCGGGTTCCGAGGACGTCGTCACCGGAAGGCGGCGATCCGGATGCTGCTCACCCAGGCGAACTCGGCGATGGGCGCGACCGAGCGACCCGGGAGCTCGGTGGCCGCGTGGGCGGCGAGCCAGGCCGCGCCGCTGCTGATGCGGCGCATGGCGGGGCGGATGCTCGTGTGGGTGTGGAAGGCCGACCCCGAGCTGGGCGTGGTCATCGCCCAGCTGCAGGAGGCGACTCCCCAGGTGCGGGCGGCGCGGGCGATGATGCCGATGGAGTACGACGACACCGAGGATTTCCGGAGCCCGCACCTCGGCACCGGCGAGAAGCTCGAGCTCCCCTTCGGCGCGCCGAACCCGATGGACCCGGAGCGGCGCGGGTCCCCCACGGCGACCTACACGTGGGACACCGGCACGCATCTCGTCACCGTGTCGGCGATGTCGCCCGACCGCGAGCGGTTCGGGATCTTCGTCTCCTCCGTCGACGACCTGGTGCGCACGCTCCGGGTCGTCGACGACCTTCCCGCGGGCGAGACGCCCGGCACGCTGCGGATCGACCCGGCCTGAGCCTCGCGCCCGGCCCTCAGCGCGCGGCTCTCACGGCGCCGCCCTTTGCAGTCGGGCGTCGGCCTCGGGCTCGGGGAGGAGTCCCAGCTCGATCGCGCGGGTGACGGCGGCGCTGCGCTCCTGCACCCCGAGCTTCCGGTAGATGTGCGACGCGTGCGTCTTGATGGTGTTGACCGAGACGTAGCAGCGCTGAGCGAGCTCGACGTTGGTGAGCCGCGTCGGAAGATAGGCGAGGAGCTCGCGCTCGCGCGAGGTGAGCGGCTCCGCGAGGACGTCGGCGCCGAGCGACGCACGGCGCCGGGCGCGCTCGAGCACCTGCCGCCGGAACGGGCTCGGCTCTCCGGGCAGGGCGGCGACGAGCGCGAGCACGTCGTCGCCGGCGCGGAGGAAGCCGTGCACGAGGCCCTCCCGCTCCCCGACGGCGAGCGCCGCCCGCAGATGCGCCTGCGCCAGCGGCATCCGTGCCCCGGCGGCGGGCCGCCCACGCGCTGCAGAGCTCGTACTCGACGACGGAGGTCGGATCGGCGGAGGACAGATCCCGGGAGTCCATCCCGGCGCCCATCGTCAACGCCTTCCTTACCGCGAACGTCGACGACGAGGAGGACGCATCATGATCCGGAGAATGGGACGCCCCGGGCTCATCGGGCTCGCCGCGCGCACGGCGGTCGTCGCGGGGACGGCCAGTGCCGTCTCGGGCGGCATGGCCCGGCGGCAGCAGGAGAAGGCCCATGACAGCCAGCAGCAGCAGGCGTACGAAGCGCAGCGGCAGCAGATCGCGATGGAGCAGGCAGCGGCTCAGGCCGTCGCTCAGGCGCAGGCCGCGCAGGCCGCGGCGTCGGCACCCGCTGCCGCACCGGCTCCGGCCGCGGCGGGTGGCGTGGACCTCGTCGCCGAGTTGCAGAAGCTCGGCGCCCTGAAGGAGGCCGGCATCCTCACCGACGACGAGTTCGCCGCGGCGAAGGCGAAGCTCCTGGGCTGATCAGGATGTGCGAGGGGTCGGCCCGTCGGGGACCGGCCCCTCGTCGTCTGCGGGAGTGGACCCGGGCGGGGCACCGCGCAGCTCGTCGATCTTCTCGGCGATGATGCGGAACTGCGCGCGGGTGGCCGGTTCCTGGTCTTCGTGCCCCTGGGCGGCACGCTCGAGCACCCACGAGGCCAGGGTCGCGGTGACCACGCCGACCACGGCCACACCGCCGATCATGAGCAGCACGGCGACGAAGCGCCCCCATCCCGTCACCGGGTAGAAGTCGCCGTAGCCGACAGTGGTGATCGTCACGAACGCCCACCAGACGGCGTCGCCGAAGTTCTCGATGTTCGCGCCGGGAGCGCCCCGCTCGGATTCGAGGACCGCGAGCGCGGCGATCCAGATGAGCACCGCGGCGGCGCCGATGCCGTAGATCGCGATGCGGCTGCGCAGCGCCGTGCCGGCGGTGCGCTGGAGGACGTGCAGCAGGGTCAGCGCCCGGAGCAGCCGCAGGGGCCGCAGGGCGGGGACGCTCACCACGAGCAGATCGAAGATGTGATGACGGAACCACACGCCTCGGGGCTTCGCGATGCTCAGCCGCACGAGGTAGTCCACGACGAAGACGAGCCACGTGACGCCCATCACGACGCGCGCAATGAGGTACGGGGTCCCCTGCAGGTCGGCGATCACCTGCCAGGAGTAGGCGACGATGAACAGCAGCGACGCCGCGAGGAGCGGCCAGTAGGTGATGTCGTGCCACCGTTCGAGGGTCATCCCGCGCCGGGGCGCGGCATCCGTCGCGGTGGGGGCGTGCGTCACGTCGCCAGGCTATCCACCGCCGGGCGCGCGGCCGTGGATTTCACGCTCGGGATCACCCCGCCGACCGTGTCGCGCGCCGGCCCCGGTGCCACACTGACCCCATGACACCCGAACGGTCCGGCCCCGTCGCCGATGCCTGGGTCGCTCCTCCGTCGCTCGCGGCGCAGCTCGAGGCGGGTCGCGCGGCACGCGCCGAGGTGCCGCGCGAGCGACTGGCGAACCTGCCCTCCGGCGCGCGCGACCTCATGGCGATCCTCGACGCGCAGGATGCCTCGCGCGTGGTCGAGCTGGTCACGATCCGCACCGAGCGGATGGCCGCGGAGCCCGTTCGCGTTCTACCGGGGGACGGCGGCGCTCACGAGGACGGTTCGTTCGTCTGGTACGCCCAGGCCTGCGCGGCGACCCTCGCGCGTGCGCACGGGCAGTCGCCGACGGCGCCGATGGTCTCGGGGTACCTCGGCGGCGGGCGGGTGGCGGGCGAGGCGATCCTGAAGTGGTCGCACGCGTACGCCGCACTTTCCCACGCCGACTGGGAGCTGTTCCGCCGCCACCACGGCGTCGCCTGACCCGGTCAGCCCTCGCGGCGCGGGTCCTCGTCGAGCGGGGCAGGGCGCGGGCGCCACACGACGAGCTCGGTGGCGCGGCGGACGCGGGCCCCGTGGCGCAGCGTCACGACCGACCCGGACGGCCCCGCGGCGAAGACGCGGGCACCGGGGCGGGACTGGCGTTCTCGATCGAGCTGCTGCTCGAGGTCGCGGACGCGGCGACGCAGGTCGTGCACCTGCTGTTCGAGCGAGATGAGGCGGGCGATCGCGGGAAGACTCATGCCGTCCGCGGACAGGCGGGCGACCTCGCGAAGCTGCTCGACGTGGCGGAGGGAGTATCGACGCGACCCGCCCTGGGTGCGGGCGGGAACGACGAGACCGAGCCGGTCGTACTGACGGAGGGTCTGCGGGTGCATGCCCGACAGCTCCGCGGCGACGGCGATCGCGAAGATCGGGACCTCGTCATCGATCTGCTCGTTCACTCCGCCTCCTCTCAGCCGCGCGCCTTGGCCATGAGGTCGGCGCGCGGGTTCTCCTTCGGCTCGAGCTCGTGGAACTTCTCCAGAGCTTCGCGCGCGCGGTCGTCGAGGTGGGTGGGCACGGCCACCTGCACCTCGGCGAGGAGATCGCCGAGGCCCTTGGCGGTCTGGACGCCGCGCCCCTTGACGCGCAGCACGCGACCCGACGGGGTCCCGGGCGCGACGCGGAGCTTGACCGGGTCGCCACCGAGGGTCGGCACCTCGATCGTGGCGCCGAGAGCCGCCTCGGTGAAGGTCACCGGCACGGTCACGCGCAGGTTGAGCCCGTCGCGGGTGAACACCGGGTGCGGGCGCACCGTGACCGAGACGACCACGTCGCCGCTCTCCCCGCCGTCCGGCGACGGGCGGCCGCGGCCGCGGAGTCGGATCTTCTGTCCGTCCGAGACGCCCGCGGGGATCTTCACCTTGAACGGCTTGCCGTCCTCACCCTGGAGCGAGATGGTCTCCCCCTTGGTCGCGGTGACGAAGTCGATCGTCGTGCGCGCGGTGACGTCGGCGCCGCGGGTGGGTCCCCCGTATCCGCGGAACCCGCCCGTGGACTGTCCGAACCGGCCGGAGCCGAAACCCGATCCACCCTGGTTGAACATCGAGAAGATGTCCTCGAAGTCCTGAGCCTGGTAGCGACCGCCGCCCCGACCCTGACCGAATTGGCTGAAGACGTCCTCGAAGCCGCCGGCACCCTGGCCACCCGCGGTGAAGCGGGCGCCCGAGCCCATGGCGCGCATCTGGTCGTACTCCTCACGCTGCTCGGGGTCGGACAGCACGGCGTACGCCTCGCTGATCTCCTTGAACTTCGCCTCCGCCTTCGCATCGCCCTGATTGGAGTCCGGGTGATACGTGCGCGCGAGCTTCCGGTAGGTCTTCTTCAGATCGGATGCCGTGACATCTTTGGCCACGCCGAGCGTCGCGTAGAAGTCCTTCTCGAACCAGTCCTGACTGGCCATGTGTCCTCCGGTCTACTCCGCCGGAACCGCGACGACGACCTTGGCCGGCCGCAGTTCGACGGAACCCAGGCGGTAGCCGATCTCGACCACCTCGAGGATCGTCGCCTCGGTCGCACCGGGGGTCGGCGCCTGGAAGATCGCCTCGTGCTGCTGCGGGTCGAAGACCTCGCCGGCGGCACCGTAGGTCTCGAGTCCCATCCGCTCGGCGAGGCCCCGGAGCTTCTCGGCGATCGCGGCGAAGGCGGTGCCCTCGGTCAGATCGCCGTGCTTCGCGGCCCGATCGAGGTCGTCCAGGACCGGCAGCAGTCCCTTGGCGACGGATCCCTTGGCGCGGGCGATCTCGATCTCCCGCTGGTCCTCGGTGCGTCGACGGTAGTTGGCGTACTCGGCCTGCAGGCGCTTGAGGTCGCCCAGCAGCTGCGACTCGAGGTCGGCGAGGACGGCATCCTCTGCGGCGGCGTCGACGTTCTGGTCGGTGCCGAGGATGTCGTCGACGGTGAGGTCGTCACCGTCGAAGTCTCCGGGCACGCTCCCGTCGCCCGCGTTGCTGTCGTTCCGGCCCACCTGCGGGTCGGACCCGGAAGCCTGCGCTTCCGGGTCCTCGCCGCCGGGGACCTCGTTGTCGAAGTCCTTGTCCGTCATGATTACTTCTTCTCGTCCTCGTCGTCCACGACCTCGGCGTCCACGACATCCTCATCCGTGGCGGAGGAGGTGCCCTCGGCGGAGTCGCCGGCCGGCGCGTCGGCCGGCTGCTCGCCCTGCGCCTGCGAGGCCTGGTAGATGGCTTCGCCGATCTTGCCCTGCGAGGCGTTGAGCTTGTCGAACGCGGTCTTCACGGCCTCGTCGTCGTCACCGGCGAGCGCGGTCTTCAGCGCGTCGACGTCGGCCTGGACCGACTCCTTGACGTCGGCGGGGAGCTTGTCCTCGTTCTCCTTGATGAGCTTGTCGATCGAGTACGACAGGGTCTCGGCCTGGTTGCGGACCTCGGCGGCCTCGCGGCGCTTCTTGTCCTCGGCCGCGTGCTCCTCGGCCTCGCGCACCATGCGCTCGATGTCGTCCTTCGGCAGCGACGAGCCACCGGTGATCGTCATCGACTGCTCCTTGCCGGTGCCCTTGTCCTTCGCCGAGACGTGGACGATGCCGTTCGCGTCGATGTCGAAGGTGACCTCCACCTGCGGGATGCCGCGGGGGGCGGGGGCGATGCCGGTGAGCTCGAAGGTGCCGAGCGGCTTGTTGTCGCGGGTGAACTCGCGCTCGCCCTGGAAGACCTGGATCGCGACCGACGGCTGGTTGTCGTCGGCCGTGGTGAAGGTCTCGCTCCGCTTGGTCGGGATGGCGGTGTTGCGCTCGATGAGCTTGGTCATGATGCCGCCCTTGGTCTCGATGCCGAGGCTCAGCGGGGTGACGTCGATGAGCAGCACGTCCTTGCGCTCACCCTTGAGGACACCGGCCTGGAGGGCGGCACCGACGGCGACGACCTCATCCGGGTTCACGCCCTTGTTGGGCTCCTTGCCGGCTTCCTTCTTCACCAGCTCGGCGACGGCGGGCATACGGGTCGATCCACCCACGAGCACGACGTGGTCGATGTCGCCGACCTTGATGCCGGCCTCGCGGATGACGTCCTCGAACGGCTTCTTGGTGCGGTCGAGGAGGTCCTTGGTGAGGTCCTCGAACTTCGCGCGGGTGATGGTCTCGGACAGCGAGACGGGGCCCGAGTCGGTGAGCGACAGGTAGGGGAGGTTGACCGAGGTCGAGGTGGAGCTGGAGAGCTCCTTCTTCGCCTGCTCGGCCGCTTCCTTCAGACGCTGCAGCGCGATCTTGTCACCCGAGACGTCGACACCGGTGGTGTCCTTGAACTGCTTGATGAAGTAGTCGACCAGACGCTGGTCCCAGTCGTCACCACCGAGGCGGTTGTCACCGGAGGTCGAGCGTACCTGGATGGTGGAGAAGTCGTCGTCCTTGCCCACTTCGAGCAGCGAGACGTCGAACGTTCCGCCACCGAGGTCGAAGACGAGGATGAGTTCGTCCTCCTTGCCGCGGTCGAGACCGTAGGCGAGGGCGGCCGCGGTGGGCTCGTTGATGATGCGCAGGACGTTGAGGCCCGCGATCTCGCCGGCCTCCTTCGTGGCCTGACGCTCGGCGTCGTTGAAGTACGCGGGAACGGTGATGACGGCATCCGTCACCGTGTCGCCGAGGTACTGCTCGGCGTCGCGCTTCAGCTTCTGGAGGATGCGCGCGGAGATCTCCTGCGGCGTCCACTTCTTGCCGTCGACGTCGAACGTCCAGTCGGTGCCCATGTGGCGCTTGACCGAAGAGACGGTGCGGTCGACGTTGGTGACGGCCTGGCGCTTGGCGGTCTCGCCGACGAGCACCTCGCCGTCCTTGGTGAAGGCGACCACCGAGGGGGTGGTGCGGAAGCCTTCGGCGTTGGCGATGACCTTCGGCTCGCCACCCTCGAGAACGCTCACGACGGAGTTCGTCGTTCCGAGGTCGATGCCCACAGCACGTGCCATGTGTTTCTCTCCTTCTGTGTGGACCCACGGGTCCGGGTTGATGGAAGTCTGCTCGCGTTCCCAGACCCCTCCCGAGGAACCTGAGTCGCGATGGCTCAACGTTACTCCCGCCGGTTCGGCATGTCAAATGAACTTGATACGAGCTGGCTCAACTTCTGCGGCGCGGGCTCGCATGCAGGATCACGGAGATGTGCAGGATCACGGATGCCGCGCCTGGGGTTCGTCCGTCATCGTGCGCATCTCCGCCCCCGTGCACGCCCGGCCAGGGCTGCGGCCCGGCGCGGCGCCACCGCGCGTTCACCCGCGCGGCCTACCGTGACGGACATGAGCGCCACGGGAGACCTCGACCGCACCACGCCCGATCCCTCGCGCCCCGAACGCACCCGCCGCCGCGCCGTCGTCGCCTGGGGGCTGTGGGACTGGGGCTCGGCGGCGTTCAACGCCGTGGTCACGACCTTCGTCTTCGCCGTCTACTTGACCAGCTCCAGCTTCGGGCCCGAGGGCACCGTCGAGGCGCAGCTCGGCTGGGCCCTCGCCGCCGCCGGCCTGCTGATCGCCCTCCTCGCCCCCATCACCGGGCAGCGCTCGGACACCTCCGGTCGGCGGAAGCTCTGGCTCGCGGTGAACACTTACCTGGTGGTCGCCCTCACCGCCGCGATGTTCTTCGTGCGACCCGATCCGTCGTACCTCTGGCTCGGGCTGTTCCTCCTCGCCGCGGGCAACGTCTTCTTCGAGTTCGCCGGCGTCAACTACAACGCGATGCTCTCCCAGGTCTCCACACCCCGCTCGATCGGGCGGGTCAGCGGCTTCGGCTGGGGCATGGGCTACATCGGCGGCATCGTGCTGCTGCTGATCGTATACTTCGGCTTCATCCAGGGCCTCTTCGGCGTGCCCGACGAGGACGGCCTGCCCGTGCGCATCGCGATGATCGTGTCCGCGGTGTGGTTCGGATTGTTCGCCCTCCCGGTCCTCTTCGCCGTGCCCGAGTACCGCGGGGCCGGCGTGCGCCGGGAGAAGGTGGGCTTCTTCGCCTCCTACGCGCGGCTCGGCCGCGACGTCGCACGCCTGTGGCGCGAATCGCGACCGACGGTGTGGTTCCTCCTCGCCAGCGCCGTGTTCCGCGACGGGCTCGCGGGCGTCTTCACCTTCGGCGGTGTTCTCGCTGCATCCGTCTTCGGCTTCTCGCCGGGCGAGGTGATCCTCTTCGCCATCGCGGCGAACGTCGTCGCGGGCATCTCGACGATCGCCGTGGGCGCGCTCGATGACCGCCTCGGCGCGAAACCCGTGATCGTCGCGGCCCTCACCGGCCTGGTGATCTCCGGCCTCCTGGTGTTCTTCCTCCGCGACGGCGGGCAGGTCGTCTTCTGGACCGCGGGCCTCGCGCTCACCCTGTTCGTCGGACCCGCCCAGTCGGCCTCACGCACCTTCCTCGCCCGCATCATCCCGCCGGGACGCGAGGGCGAGGTCTTCGGTCTCTACGCGACGACGGGGCGCGCAGTGTCGTTCCTCGCTCCGACGATGTTCGCGCTCTTCGTCACCATCGGCGGCGCGGCGGCCTTCGGCATCCTCGGCATCGTGCTCGTGCTGCTGCTCGGACTCGTGATGCTCCTGCCCGTGCGCGCCGCGCAGGAGCGCCTGAAGGGCTGAGCGCTACTTCGGCGCCCGCGACCGGCGCAACCACGACGGGAAGCGCAGACCGCTCTCGTTCGGCGACTCGACCTCGAGCCCGTAGTGCTCGCCGATCTGGTCGACGAACTCCCGCCGACGGGCCCTCTCGTAGAGCTTCCGCTCGCGCTGGAAGGCGATGATCGTCGACCAGCACATCAGCAGCATCACGACGCTGAACGGCAGGGCGATGAGGATCGCCGCGGTCTGGAGGGCGTTGAGTCCGCCGGCGATGAGGAGGGCCACGGCGAGGATGGCGGTGGCGAAGGTGAAGAGCGTGCGGACCGGCCGCGACGGCTCGGGGTTCCCGCCCGTGGCGAGCATCCCCATCACGAGGGCCCCGGAGTCGGCCGAGGTGACGAAGAAGATCACGACCAGGACGATCGCTCCGATCGTGAGCGCCAGCGTGCCGGGGAGGTAGGTGAAGAGCTCGAACAGGCTGCCCTCGACATCCACCTCACCGCCGGGGGTGAGCGCGCCGGGCCGATCCATCTCGATCTTGATCGCCGATCCGCCGAGAACGGCGAACCAGAGGATGCCGACCAAGGTGGGGACGATCAGGACGCCCATGACGAACTGGCGCACGGTGCGTCCGCGGCTCACGCGGGCGATGAAGACACCGACGAAGGGGGCCCACGAGATCCACCAGCCCCAATAGAACGCCGTCCAGGCGGCCTGCCACTCCTGGCCCGCCTCTCCCTGGAACGCGCTCACCGAGAAGCTGAGGCCGATGAAGTTCTGCAGGTACGCGCCGATCGACTGCACCCACTCGCGCAGGAGGTAGGTCGTGTCGCCCGCGATGAGGATGAAGATCAGCAGGATGCCGGCGAGGATGAGGTTCGCCGTCGAGAGCCATTTCATCCCGCGGGTGAGCCCGGAGAGCACCGAGCCGAGCACGGCCACGGTGACGACGGTGATGATCGCGATGTGGACGACGAGGCTCGGTTCGTCGATGATGCCCGCGGCGCTGAGGCCCGCGCCGATCTGCAGGACCCCGAGGCCGAGGGAGGTCGCGACGCCGAAGAGCGTGCCGACGAGAGCCACCGTGTCGATCGTGTTGCCCCAGCCGCCCTTGACCCGACGACCGATGAGCGGCTCGAGGGCGTAGCGGATCGACAGCGGACGACCGCGGCGGTGGATCGCGTAGGCCAGGGCGAGGCCCACCACGACGTAGATCGCCCACGCGTGCACACCCCAGTGCAGATACGTCTGGGTGAGCGCCGACTGTGCGAGCTGCGCGGGGGTTCCTGCGACACCCGGCTTCGGATCCACGTAGTGGCTGAGCGGCTCGCTGACGCCGTAGAAGACCAGGCCGATGCCCATTCCGGCGGCGAAGAGGAGCGAGACCCAGCTGAGGAAGGAGAACTCCGGCTCCTCGTCATCGCGTCCGAGCTTGATGTCGCCGTACCGGCTGAAACCGATGAACACCGCGAACACGACGAAGAACGCGGCGATGAGGACGTAGTACCAGCTGAAGGTGTTGACGACGACCGTCTGGATCGCGCCGAACGCCGCCTCCGCGGCCGCCGGGAAGATGATCGCGAATGCGCTGAAGATCGCGACGACGATCGCAGCCGGCCAGATCACCCACGGGGTGGCGCGGGCGCGGGGACCGGAGATCGCGGCCTCGGCAGAGGAGACGGGGTCGACGACGACTGCGTCATGACCGGCATCCGTCGGCTCGTCGGCGGGCGGGTCGGCGGGCGCCGGTTCGTCGGAGGGCCGGTCGGACGTCGGATCCTGCGTCTGGCTGCTCACCGCACCAGCGTAGTCGGGGTGCTCTCAGGCGCCGCGGGACCCGGCATCCGTCTCGCCGACGTCGGTGCGGTGGAAGTTCTGCGCCGAACGGGAAGCGGTCGGGCCGCGCTGGCCCTGATAGCGGTTGCCGTAGGGGCCGGAACCGTACGGGTTCTCGGCGGGAGAGGAGAGCCGGAAGAAGCAGAGCTGACCGATCTTCATCCCCGGCCACAGCGTGATCGGCAGGGTCGCGACGTTGGAGAGCTCGAGGGTGACGTGCCCGGAGAAGCCCGGGTCGATGAACCCCGCGGTCGAGTGCGTGAGGAGCCCGAGACGGCCGAGCGACGACTTGCCCTCCAGTCGCGCCGCGACGTCGTCGGGGAGGCTCACCTGCTCGAAGGTGGATCCGAGCGCGAACTCGCCCGGATGCAGGACGAAGGGCTCGGTCGGGTCGACCTCGATGAGGCGGGTCAGGTCGGGCTGATCCTGCGCCGGGTCGATGAAGGGGTACTTGTGGTTGTCGAACAGTCGGAAGTAGCGGTCGAGCCGCACGTCGACGCTCGAGGGCTGAACCATCTGCGCGTCCCACGGGGACAGGCCGATGCGCCCGGACTCGACTTCGAGGCGGATGTCGCGATCACTCAGCAGCACGGGGCCAGCCTACGCCGAGCCAGTCGGCGAGCTCGCGGATCTCGGCGTCCACCATCGCGCGTTCCTCGTCGTCGAACGGGAGCAGCTCGTGGACGGCGGTCACGACGAGGTTCTCCTTCTTCTTGTCGAGCCGCGCGTCGAGGAGCCCGACGAAGCGATCGCCGAGGAGGATCGGGTGCGCGAACGCCCCGTACAGCCGCTCAGCCTTCGGCTTGAACTGCTCGGAGATGTAGGCGAAATCGAACAGCTCCGCCAGGCGCGGGCGGTCGAAGAGCATGCGGTCGTAGGGGTTCAGGATCGCCGCGCGACCCCCGGGGTCGTCGTCGAGGGCGGCGAGCGCGGCGGGATCGACCCGCCACCTCCACGTGCTGCCCTCCACCTCGGCGGGTTCGCCGGCGTCGCCCACCCGGGCCCACGGCGACGTCCGTCGCACGATGCCGTAGGCCTGCAGCCGCCGCTCGGCGAGGATGCGCTCGGCCTCCTCCGACGGGATCTCGGGGACATCGTGCGGCCACACCCGGTCCGGGATGTCCCACACGCGCTGTCGCCCCCGGCGCCCCGCGACGGCGACCTCCCCGCAGACGGCCATGAGCTCCAGCATCCGCGGTACCTGATTCGACCCGTACCACCCGCTCTCGTCGTTCGCCTGGACGACGCTGGTGTCGGGGATGTCGGCGGCGGTGAGCGGACCTTCTGCCCGCAGCCGGGCGAGGATGTCGCGACGGAACGCCGCGTTCGCCTCCACGTACTGGGCGGCGGTGGCGCGGAGCGTGCGGTGACGCATGAGGCTCACCATCGCCGGGAGAAGGCTCGCGGCATGGAAGGAGCCGTCGAACTCGAAGACCGTGCGATCGGTCTCGACCGCCTTCCGCAGGTGCCCCTGTTCGTACGCCCGGCCGATGCGGGTCCACGGGATGAGCTGCTCGGCCGGGGCGATCAGCGCGGTGGGGTCGATCTTGATGGACCCCAGCTGCTCGATCACCTCGACGAGGTCGCCCGGCCGCTCGGCATCCAGCAGCTGCGCACGCACGGCGAGCCGGCGCGCGTCGTCCCTGCTCAGGCGGTGCATGCGGGTGAGGCTACTCCGGGGTGGGGACACCGGCGAGGCGGCCTGTAGAGAGAACAACGAATGTCGGAGGGTGCGAATACAGTTCATGTATGAACACATCTTCGGCACACGCGGAGCACTCCTCCTCGCGTGCCGAGCTTCACCTGATCGACGAGGCGGATGTTCTGGACGCTCTCTACGCCGACCAGACGAGCGACGCCGACCGTGACGCGTGGGAGGGATTCATCCGCGCGCAGCACGTCGAGGCAAGGTATGACGCGTCCCTCGACCAGCTGGATGACCTGGCGTCGGTCTCGCGTCGGGCGACGGCCACCCAGTGGCGCGTGATCGATGAGACGCTGGGCCTCGCGCGTCAGGACCCCGAGCCGTGGGTGGGCGTGGACCCGACCGCGGACCCGGCGTGGTCGGATCCCCGAGGCCGGTCGGTCGCGACGGTGCGCCGCCTGCGGTCCGAGTTCGCCGTCCGGGCCGCCGTGGCCGACATCGGCACGCGGCTGCGCATCGCGGAGGTCACGGTGCACGCGATCGCGGCGCGGGCGGCGACCCTCCGCGCGCGGTGCCCGCGCGTCTGGGCTGACTTCCTCCATGGGCGCGTGTCGCCGGAGAATGCCGCGATCGCGGCCGACGTCGCCGCCGCGCTCCCCGATGACCCGGCCGCCTGGTCGCTCTTCGACGACGCCGTCGCCGACGCGGCGCAGCGCTGCACGCCGAGCGGATTCCGTCGCCGCGCCCGCGCCGCGCGGGAGCGCGTGCATCCCGAGCCGATGGACGAACGGCACGCTCGCGCACGCGAAGACCGCTCCGTGTGCTCGACCCCCGAGTTCGACGGGCTCGCGACGATCTCCCTGACGACGGATGCCGCCGACGCGGCGTCCGCGCTCGACCGCGTCGACGGCATCGTCGACCACCTGCAGGCGCAGGACGGCGAAACGCGGACTCGGGCTCAGCTGCGCGCGGACGTCGCGATCGATCTTCTGCGAAACGGGTCCTCGCCACTCACGGCGGAGGCACCTTCCGACACCGCGATCTCGATCACCATCCCGATGATGACCCTGCTCGGTCGAGGGGATGCGCCGGCGACCCTCGACGGGTACGGCCCGATCCCGCTCGAGACCGCCCGGCGTTATGCGGCCGGTGCGAAGAGCCTGGTGCGAATCCTCACCGACCCGGTGACGGGGACGGTGCTCGACATCGACCGGCGCACGCGGCGAATCCCCGCCGACCTCCGTCGGTGGCTCTGGGCACGCGATCCCGAATGCGCGTTCCCCGGCTGCGCACGGTCCTCCCGAGAATGCGACATCGACCACCGCCTCGATTGGCAGTACGGCGGGAAGACGTCCGCTGAGAACAACGAGCCGCTCTGCACCTCGCATCACCCGGTCAAGCACGAGTCCCTATGGTCACTGTCACGGGATCCCGTCACCGGCGCCCTGCAGTGGACGAGTCCCTCCGGGATGACCGTCGGACTCGATCCACCCCCGTTCTGACGCCCTGTTATAGTTGCCACGCGCTGTGTCGGTTCGCCGACGCGGCTCTGCGGGGATGTAGTTCAATGGCAGAACATCAGCTTCCCAAGCTGAGAGCGCGGGTTCGATTCCCGTCATCCCCTCCACGGCTCACGATGGCACCACTGGTGCCGGCGTGAGCCGTCCGCGGTGATGCCGTCGGAACCGACCCGCTTCGGGGGGTCCCGCTCCGCCGGAGGCTCCGCGGGCCGCGCAGCGGCACGTGGAGGGGCGGAGCGGCCGATTCCCGTCATCCCCTCCGAAGAAGTTCGATTCAGTTCCTCCCCCGCCCGAACACGCGGCGGCGCGCCGACTGGGCGAGCTTCGCCAGCATCCGATCCGGTGAGATACCGCGCGTCTGCGTGAACGGCGGGTTCAGCGCCTCCCCCATCGAGATGCGCAGGCGCGTGCGCACGGTCGGGCGCGCATGGGTGAACGTGTCGAAGCCGGCGCGCCCGTGGTACGCGCCCGAGCCGCTCTGCCCGACGCCCCCGAACGGCAACCCCGGCACGGCGACGTGCAGGGCGATGTCGTCGACGGTCATTCCGCCGAACCGCGTGCGGGCGGTGAACTCGGCGAAGTCCTCCCCACGCGGCCCGAACCAGTAGGCCGCGAGCGGCGATGGGCGCCCCGCGACATCCTCGACGACCTCCCGCATCGAGCGGTAGGTGCGCATCATCAGCACCGGACCGAAGATCTCCTCGGAGTCGATGTCCATGTCCGCGGTCACCCCCGTCACGACGACCGGGGGGATGCGGCGCGATGCGGCATCCGGCACCGCGCCGGGCACCGCCTCGTGCACCTCCGCACCCTTCGCGCGGGCATCCTCCACCAATGCGCATACGCGTGCGAAGTTGGCGTCGTTCACGATCGTGACGGGTCCGTCCTCGGACTCCCAGATCTCCCGCGCCCGCCGCAGCGCCCGCGCGAGGAACTGCTCCTGCACGGACTCCGGCACGTACACGACCTCCGGGCACAGGCAGACCTGCCCGCCGTTCATGAGGCGGCCGGCCATCGTCTTCTCGGCCGCGACGGCCACGTCCGCGCCCTCGGCGACGACGACCGGGTTCTTCCCGCCGAGCTCGAGCGTCACCGGCACGAGGTTTCTCCCCGCCGCCTGCGCCACGAGGGCGCCGACCTTCGGCGACCCGGTGAAGAACAGGTGGTCGAAAGCGAGCGCGCTGAACGTCGCTCCGGCCTCGGACCCACCGGTGACCACGATCATCTCGTCGGGCCCGAAGAACTCCGCCACCTTGGCGGCGAAGAGCGCCCCGGTGCGGGGCGTGATCTCGGAGAACTTCACCATGACGCGGTTGCCGCCGGCGAGGGCCGCCGCCGCCGGCTGGGCCACGAGTCCCAGCGGGAAGTTCCACGGACCGATGACACCGACCACGCCCAGCGGGACGCGCTCGACCTTCGCGGCGAGTCCGAAGGGACGGAGGGCGGCGAGTGGTCGCTTCGGCCGCGACCACGCGCCGAGTCGGCGCCGGATGATCTCGATGTCCAGCAGGATGCCGGTGATGTCGGTGAGCGTGCTGACGGACGCCGGACGATGCCCGAAGTCGGCATCCATCGCCTCGCCGAACTCCTGCGCGTTCTCCGTCAGGAGCAGGATCAGGCGGTCGAGCCGGTCCCGCCGGACCGCGAGCGACGGCGGACCCTCGGCGAGGAACGCACGGCGCTGCCGCTCGAACGCGGCGCCGATCTCGTCCGGCGACCACTCGCGGGCCTGGACGCCCGCGTCCGGTCGAGCCTGGGTCTGTGGGACGTCGCTCATGATGCTCCTCCGCCGGGATCCGCTCGCGCCGGGGGACGCGCGCTCCCTCGATTCTCCCCGACCCGCGGATGCCGCGGCCCCGCGAACGCGGAGGTCACCCCGTCAGCGGCGACGCTCCAGCCGCGGGCCCGCTCACGGCAGCGGCTCGGCCGCCTCCCGCGCCGCGCGGGCGGATGCGCGCACGGCGCCGATGCTGGCGGCGATGACGAGACCGATCCCCACGAGTTCCCACGGCGACAGCTCCTGGCCGAGGAGCAGGAAGCCGGCGAGCGCGGCCGTCGCCGGGGCGAGGCTCATCAGGATCGCGAACGCCGCAGCCGGGAGGCGTCGGAGGGCGATGAGCTCGAGGGCGTACGGGATGGTGGACGACAGCACGGCCACGGCCGCGCCGAGCGCGACGAGATCCCACCGCAGCAGCGCGGACCCGGCATCCAGGATGCCGAAGGGCAGCGCGATCGCCGCTCCGATGAGCATCGCCCACGCGAGCCCGTCGAGCCGCGGGAAGGTCCGCCCCACCCGCGCGGACGCGAGGATGTAGAACGCCCAGCTGGCCGCCGCACCGAGGGCGAACAGGACCCCGATCGGATCCAGGCGATCCCACCCACCGCCGGCGAGCGCGACGACACCGGCGAGCGCGAGGAGCGCCCACAGCCATGCCGACGCCCGCCTGCTCGCCACGATCGACAGGACGAGGGGCCCCAGCACCTCGATCGTCACGGTGATGCCGAGCGGCAGGCGCTCCAGCGCGAGGTAGAACAGCCCGTTCATGGTCGCCAGGACCAGGCCGAATCCGGCCACGGCGAGCCAGTCGCCGCGCCCGTACCCGCGGAACGTCGGCCGCGCGATGGCGAGGAGGAGTGCGGCGGAGAACACCAGCCGCAGCATCACCATGCCGAGCGGGCCGACCTCGGGGAAGAGGAGGACGGCGAGCGACGCGCCGATCTCCTGGCAGGAGAGCCCGACGACGACGAAGAGGACCGCGGGAGCCGCGCCCCGGGAGCCTCTCACCGGATCATGAGATGGGCTCGGCGCAGATCGCGCTGTCGCTGATCTCCTGGTGGAACTGCTCGGGCGTCCAGGGGAGACCGGCCGCCGGAGCCGTCTGACCCGACGCCGCCGGGGCCTTGGAGGCGATGGCGGCGAGCTCCCACGCGAGGCGGGCCCCGAAACCCGATCCGCCCGCGGACTGGTTGAGGACGACCGCGACCGTCAGGCCCGACTCCGGGTCGGAGTAGGCCGCCGTGGTGTAACCGGGGAAGACGCCGTGCTGTCCGATGAGCGAACCGGCCTGGTAGACGCCGCCGCCGACGGTGAGCCACGATGCCGACGAATCCGACTCCGGGAGGGCACCCTCCAGGCGCTCCCCCGCGGGGACGAGTGCACCGGTGGCGAGTGCCTGCGCGTAGCGACCGAGGTCGGTGATGTCGGTGGTGACTCCGGCGTCCGTGAATCCGACGGTGCGGGAGATGCCGGTGATGTCGACGGGCTCGAGGCAGTTGCGGCGGTCGCCCTCCTGCCGCGCGAAGAGTCCGGTGAGGACCGGCGCCTCATCCGTCGGCGCACCGAAGGTCGTCGCCGTGAGGTCGAGCGGGTCGGCGACGTACTCCTCGACGAGCATGCGTGCGCTCTTCCCGGTCGCGCGCTCCAGCGCGAGCCCGAGGAGCAGGTAGCCGGCATCCGAATCGCGGTACTGCGCGCCCGGCTCGGCGGTGCGCTCCTGGCCGAGACCGAAGGCCGCGAGCTCCCGCGGACCCCACCGGCGCTCGGGGTTGTCGAGCCACAGACCGAGCAGCCGAGAGGTGTACGAGCCGATGCCGGACGTGCCGTCGCACAGCTGCCCGAGGGTGATCGCCTCGAGGTCGGGCACCGCCGCGACGTACTCGGTGATCGAGTCGTCGAGCGCGACCAGTCCCTGATCGGCGATCTGGTAAAGGATGTCGCAGGTCATCGACCGCGTGGACTTCGCCGCGGCGAACTGCATGTCCGTCGTGACCTCGCCCCCGCCGGCGGGGGTCTGCGTGCCGACTCCGGCGACCCACGACCCGCTCCATGGCGCCCAGACGCCGACGATCGCCCCGGATGCGCCGGCGGCCGACATGGCGTTCGCGACGGCGGCCTCGAGCTGCTCCTGCGTCTCAGCGGGGAGGGCCCCCTCGACCTGCGGGGGCACGTCGATCGACACGCTCCGGTCGGGTGTGCAGGCCGCCAGCGACAGCACCATGCCGATGACCGCCGCCGCGGCGACGACGCCCCGGCGCACGCTGAATCGACCGTGCATCCTCACCCCCAGCTGATCGTGACTTGCATTCAAACACACCCGCCCGTGATCCCTATGGTTGAGGGATGAGCCATCGCTTCGACGACGCCGCACGAGCGGGCGTTCTCGGCCACATGAACGGCGACCACGCGGAAGACAATCTTCTCATCACGCGAGCCCACGCGCCCTCGGATGTGGAACCCGCCGACATCGTCGGAGCCGTCATGACCGACCTCGACGGCGATACCGGCACGTGGGTCGCGACGCTCGTCGGCGGCCGCGAGATCGAGGTCGCCGTCGCCTGGCCCGGCGCCCCGATCACCGAGCGCCCGCACCTCCGCCGCGAGATCGTGGCCCTCTACGACGAGTCCTGCCGGCGCCTCGGCATCGAGCCGCGCCCGCACGACTGAGCCGGTCGCCCGTCACCCGGCGGAAGGCCACCCGGGCTGCTCGGTCCGGTCCGATCCGCGGAGGAGCTCCGCGGTCCACGCGCGCGTGACCGATCCGTCGCGTGCGCGGATCATGCCGTCCTGCTCACCCGTGTAGCGGAACCCCGCTTTGGCGGCCACGCGCATCGACGGGGCGTTGCCGACGACGCACTCCCACCGCATCCGCTCGAGATCCGTGCGGGCGAACACCTCGTCGATCACGGCGGAAAGGGCCTCGGGAAGGATGCGGCGCCCGCGGTGCGGGGCGCCCAGCCAGAATCCGACCATGCCGCTCGGCATCCGCACCCCGATCACTCCGAGCAGCGGTCCGCCGGCGGACTCGCGGATCGCCCACGTCCACTCTTCGCCGCGCAGCCACCCCTTCGGCACGAACTCCGCGACGAACCCGACCGCATGCTCGCGCCGGTAGGGCCACGGGATCGACAGGTACTCCTCGAACAGCGGATCGACGCAGTACCGCGGGATGTCGTCGACGTCACCGGGCAGGGGCTGGTCCAGAACCAGCCGTTCGGTCCGGATGCCGAACGGCAGCGTTCCGCCCGGGCTCACCCCGCCGTCCGGGCGATGATCGGCATCGTGCGGGTGACGGGGTGAGCGTCGTCCTCGGGATCGGGATCGGTCAGCAGGAAGAAGCGCCCCTGGTAGGGACCGAGGTGCAGCGGGAAGCTCTGCAGATCGTCCACCCGGGCGACGGCCTCACCGGTCTCGGCATCCGTCACACCGCTCCGCGGCACGAGGCACTCCGACCGGACCGTGGCGTCGATGCGCTCAGCCGAGAAGTTCAGCACCGTCAGCTGGAGCGGCGCGTCCTCGATCCGCCGATCCCCGCCGTCGAGGCGATGCACGAGCACGAGCATGCTCGGATGC
The DNA here is from genome assembly GCF_021654035.1 of Microbacterium aurantiacum. Lineage (GTDB taxonomy): Bacteria > Actinomycetota > Actinomycetes > Actinomycetales > Microbacteriaceae > Microbacterium > Microbacterium aurantiacum. The sequence goes on along the minus strand of NZ_JAJPDW010000001.1, from coordinate 234,332 downwards.
CCGACCGACGGCACATCGATCTGCGACGCCGTGGCGATCCCGTGCTCCCGACGCACGCGCAGCAGCGACCGGAGCCCGCTCGCGAACGATGCCGGATCCTTCAGCTGCGTCGGGAGCGGCCCGTACAGCGACCGCGCGCGCGGCATGCCGGCCGCCGAGCGCGTCGCCTCCGGCGCGACGTCGAGCAGGTCGTGCGCGCCGCGCTCGATCCAACGTGTGTCGCCCGAGGCGATGAGCGAGCGCACGTCGTCCGCGGGCAGCGTGAGGGCGCCCGTGAGGTCCCAGCCCGACAGCGCGAAGACGCCCGGCTGCCATGCGTTGTACTTCGCCAGCAGCAGGTGGGCGTCACGGATGCCGGGCACATCGGCATCCGTGATGTCCTCCAGCCGGGGCTTCCCCTGCGTCGCGGCGATGAGCGAGGCCGTCGTGCAGGCGATCCCGTTCTGCGTGAACGGGAGGTTGTAGTCGGCGGCGACCGTGAGCACCTCGGTGAGCTCGGCGCGGATGAGCGCGGCGAGGTCGTGCCCCGAGATCTCACCGTGACGGAAGGGGTAGACGTCATCGCGGTGCGTGGTCGCCCAGTGGACGAGCTCGTAGGTCAGCTCGTCGTGGTTCTGCATCCCGTGCACGAGTTGCGCGGGCTCGACCCCGGTCTCTAACGAGGTCATCAGCGCGAGGCGGAGGAACTCGGTGTCGGCGGTGGCGAGGGCGTGGTGGTACGCCGGCCGCGTCACGAAGTCGTACGACAGGTCGGCGCCGACCGCCGCGGTGTCGCGGATGTCCTCCATCGTGAGGTTGAGCTCCTGGAAGGTGAAGCCCCCGACCTTCCGGACCATTCCGGCGATGATGTGGTTCGCCGCCTGGGAGAGCGGATGCCCCTCCGACCACGCCGGGAGTCCTTCCGCGCTCTTCTCCACACCGAGGAATCCGTTGGCGTCGAGCCGCAGCGCGCTCGTGCCGAGGTCGCCGAGCGAGTGGAGCGCGTCGCCGATCACCAGGCGCATGCCTGCGAACGTGGGGTCGAGCCAGTTGATGGAGGGCTGCCCCTCCTTGAAGTAGTGCAGGTACACCCAGCGCCGCTCGACCCCGTCGGTGCCGGTGACGGGCGCCGTCGCGCTCCAGTTGGTCTCCTTCACGCCCGGCGTGTAGAAGATGACCCGCTGCAGCTCGCCGATGATGTAGCCGCGCGCGCTCAGTTCGCGCTCGCGATCGGCGTCGAGGTTGACCGAGTCGCGTCCCTCGGGCACGTCGGGGAGGAGGTTCCAGTCCTCGGGCTGGATCTCCACCATGTGGTAGATCCCCGGGTAGTCCTTGTAGGCCATCTCGGCGAGACGGAAGTCGGCGCCCTTCCCGGTGTGCCCCGGGACGATGTCGTCGATGACGCTTCCGCCGTGGGACTCGGCGACGTCGGCGAGGCGACGGAAGGCCGCCTCGTCACCGAACTCCGGATCGATCTGCGTGCTGATCCGGTCGAAGTGCCCGTCGACGCTCGGCGTCTGCTGCCAATCGGTGATGCCGCCGGCGCGCTTGACCGGACCGGTGTGGATGCCGGTGATCCCGATCCGCTCGAAGGTCCGCCACAGCGCGTCCTCACCCAGCGCCTGCAGGAACGATTCCCCCGGCCGCGTGATGAGCGAGATCGGATACGCGGTGAACCAGACGTCCGTCGTCTCGATCGCCCGGCGCGCATCAGGGCGCGCGTAGGGGTTCCGCCACATCGACGGCTGACCCGACAGCTGTCGGCCGAGGACGTCGGCATCCTTCAGCATCGACTGCCGCACGAGCCATTCGACGTACGCCGGGTTGGTCCCGTTGGCCGTCCGCGGGTCGGAGGCGAAACGGCGCAGGCTCCCGCCGCGCATCTGATCGCGCGGACGCAGCCGGCGCGGACGTGCGGGGTAGCGCTGTTCGTCGTAGCTGATCTCCGCCGGATCGTGTTCGATCGGCTCCTGCTCGCCCGGCGCGTGGGCGGTCATCTCGTGCGCGGTCGTTTCGTGTGCGGCCTGCTCGTCCACCCGGCATCCGTTCTCCCGGCTCGTCCGGCGCGGGTGACAGCGACGCTACCGGCCGGCGTCGCCGAGGAGAAGCCGCTTGACCGTCCCGGGCGCGGCGGGTATCGGAGGACGGGCGGACACCCCTGGGTAAGGCGACCCTAAGTCGCTAGGATGGGCGCATGAGCGACCCGACTCCGTTCTCCGCCGCCCTGCGCGAGCGCTCCAGCGGTGCGCACTCCACGAGCGAGCAGGCCGGCTTCATGGCCGACCTGATGAAGGGCGAAGGCACCCGCGACGACTACGTCGCTCTCGTCGCACAGCACTGGTTCATCTACGACGCGCTCGAGGCGGCCGCCGACCGCATGCGCGAGAACCCCATCGCCGCCCCCTTCATCTCCGACAAGCTCACCCGCCTGCCCGCCCTCGAAGCGGACCTGTCCTTCCTGCTGGGTCCGCAGTGGCGCGATCGGATCACCCCGCTGCCCACCACCCAGCGGTACGTCGAGCGCATCGCCCAGGTCGGGACGACATGGCCGGGCGGCTTCGTCGCGCACCACTACACGCGCTACCTCGGCGACCTCTCGGGCGGTCAGTTCATCGGCCGCCTCATGGCGCGCCGCTTCGGCTTCGACACCAACGGCATCGGCTTCTACGTCTTCGACGACATCGCCGACCCGAAGGCCTTCAAGGAGGTCTATCGCGAGCAGTTGGATGCCGCCCCCTGGGACGCCGACGAGCAGGCCCGGGTGATCGACGAGGTGCTGCTGGCGTATCAGTTCAACACCGAGCTGTTCGACGATCTCGCCGCAGCGAAGGCCGTCCCCGTCGCCTGAGGTCCGTCTTGGTTCCGCCCGTCCGGAACACTCAGCCCCGCTCGGCCGCCGCACGGGAACGCGCCTCGGCCATCCACCGCGCGACGTCCGGGTCGACGCGGATGTCGCTCGGACGCAGCGGGCGCGACAGGTACAGTCCGTCGAGCGACGTCAGCCGCGACAGCGCGACGTAGGTCTGACCGGGCGCGAAGGCCCCCGAGCCGAGGTCGATCACGGCCCGCTCGTACGTCTTGCCCTGCGACTTGTGGATCGTCACCGCCCACGCCAGGCGCAGCGGGAACTGGGTGAACTCCGCCACGATTTCGCGCGAGAGCGACTTCGACCCGGGGTCGTAGGCGTAGCGGAACCTCTCCCACACCGCCGGCTCCACGTCGAACTCCTCGCCCTCGACCTCCACCCGCACCGACTCGCCGGCGATCCGAGTGACGGTCCCGATCGTGCCGTTGACCCAGCGCGGCGGCTCTCCGCCGAACCCCTGGGTGTCGTTGCGGAGGAACATCACCTGCGCCCCGACCTTGAGCTTCAGCTCGACGTCGGCCGGATAGGCGGCATCTCCCCGCCCGAAGTCGCCCGAGATGTCGGCCATCGCGGTCTGCTCGCGCCCGACGAGCTCGGTGAGATGACGCCGGTTGATCTGGTTCACGATGTCGTTGCGGGTGGCGAGCGTGATGATGGGGTGCTCGCCGTCGGCGGGGTCCGGGGGCGTGCGGGCACCGGTGTCGTTCAGGATCTGCGCGATGTCGGCCGTGACCCGGCCGTACCGCACCGCGTTGAGCATCGCCTTGAACGCCGGATCGCTCTGCCGGTGGATGTCGACGAGCTCCCGCACGTGCAGCGCCGCGCCGTGGGACCCGATGTCGAGGATGCCGTCGGCCGCGCGCTCCCCCACCCAGACCCGCGCGTCGAAGAACCAGAACGAGCGGTAGTGATCGCGGACGTACCGCATCTCGTCGCCGCGCGGCGGCACCGGCGCGAGCTGGTACGGGTCGCCGAACATGACGATCTGCACGCCGCCGAAGGGCTCGGCCCGGCGCCCGCGCGCCTGACGGAGCGACCGGTCGATCGCGTCCATGAGGTCGGCGTTGACCATCGATATCTCGTCGATCACGAGGGTGTCGATCGCGTTGAGGATGCGTCGCGTCGGATCGGTCTGGTCGATCGGGCTCCCCGCGATCAGACCGATCGGCAGACGGAACAGCGAATGGATCGTCTGGCCCTCGACGTTCAGCGCCGCCACTCCCGTCGGCGCGCAGATCGCGATCTGCTTGGAGGTGTTCCACGCCAGGTGCTGGAGGAGGGTGGATTTGCCCGTTCCGGCGCGGCCGGTGACGAAGACGTGCTCCCGCGTGTCCTCGATCAGACGGAACAGCGCCTCCTGCTCGGCGGAGAGGGCGGGCGTGGTCACCGACTCATGCTAACGAGCGGAGGGGCGCGGTCTTCCTAGACTGGACTCGTGGACCAGAGCGAACGAGGCGAGCGGGTGCGTCGTCGACCGCGCCTCGGTCTCGAATTGACCGTCATCGGCGTGGGACTCGCCGTGGTCGTCGGTGCGGCGTTCGCGGGGTGGGCGGCACTGGAACGCGCCCTCTACAGCCCGTCCGCGTTCGTGGAGCGCTACCTCGGTCTCCTCGCCGACGGGCGGGCGGCCGACGCGCTGCAGATCCCCGGTGTCTCCGTGGACGCCCTCGAGCTCGAGGCGGCCGGTCTCCCGGTGACCTCCGACGAGGCGCTTCTGCGCTCCGCGGCCCTGGCGTCGCTCACCGACATCTCCGTGGTCTCGGAGGAGCAGCTCGATGACGGACGCCTGCGCGTCACCGCCGAGTACCGCGCCGGAGCGTATCCCGGCTCGACCACCTTCGACGTGGAGCGCGAGGGCACCGTCGGCCTCGCGCCGACGTGGCGCTTCGCGACCAGCCCGCTCGCGGTGATGGAGCTGACGGTGAAGGGGTCGATGAGCTTCGACGTCAACGGCTTCCGCATCGACAAGCGCCAGGTCTCCCCCGACGGAGCGGATGCCGATCCCCTCGCTCCGCTCCCCCTGCTCGTCTTCTCGCCCGGGGTCTACTCGGTCTCGGTTGACACCGCGATCGCGGCCACCCCCGGGATCGCGGTGCTCTCGGACATCCCGTTCCACGAGATCCCGGTGGAGCTGCAGGCCACCGCGACCGAGGAGTTCGTCGCGGTGGTGCAGGAGCGCGTGGACGAGTTCCTCACCGGCTGCGCCGGTCAGCAGGTGCTCCAGCCCACCGGATGCCCGTTCGGGTACGTCCTGCAGGACCGCATCGTGTCGCTGCCGACGTGGGAGATCGTCCAGCAGCCGGAGGTGCGCCTCCAGCCCGACGGCGCCGGCTGGCGGATCGTTCCCGCCGAGGCGGCGGCGCGTCTGGACGTCGAGGTGCAGTCCCTCTTCGACGGTGTCATCTCGCCGCTCAGCGAGGAGGTCCGCTTCCCCGTCGCCGGTGACATCACCGTGCTCCCCGACGGGACCGCGACGATCGTCGTCCGCGCGCCTGACTGAGCGGCATCCGCTCCGGACCGACCGCTGTCAGAGACCGGCGCGCGCGTCGCGCTCGGCCATCTTCGCGAGCCGCGCGTTGTACTCCTCGAGCTCCGCGTCACCGGTGCGGTCGGCGTGCCGGTCGCTGCGCTTCTGATCGCGCGCGTCGCTGCGGCTCCACTGGATCGCCACCGTCACGGCGAGGATCAGGGTGGGGATCTCGCCGACCGACCAGGCGACACCACCGCCGATGTACTGATCCTCGAGCGGGGTCGGACCCCAGGTGCGCCCCATCGAGCCGTACCATTCGGCGACCATGAGGCCCGTCTGCATCATGATCGCGATGCCGAAGAAGGCGTGCATCGCCATGACGCCGATGAGCAGCAGCAGCCGCCCGGCGTACGGCAGACGCCACGGCACCGGGTCGACCCCGACGAGGGTCAGAGCGAACAGGTATCCGGTCAGGAGGAAGTGCGCGACCATCCACTCGTGACCGAGGTGGTCGTAGAGGGTCCAGCGGAAGAGGTCGGTGAAGTAGAAGACCCACAGCGACCCGATGAACAGCCCCGCCGCGACGAAGGGGTTGGTGAGGACCCGGGCGACCGGTGAGTGCACGGCCCACAGGATCCACTCGCGTCCGCCGCGCGTGCCGTCGTCGCGCTTGCGGATCGCCCGCGCGGCGAGGGTGACCGGAGCGCCGACGACCAGGAGGACGGGGATCGCCATGCTCAGCAGCATGTGCGCGATCATGTGCATGCTGAACAGGTAGTGCCCGTAGACGTTGACCGAGCCGTTGGTGACCCAGACCAGCAGCAGGAGGCCCGTCATCCACAGGATCGTGCGGTGGATCGGCCAGCGGTCGCCGCGACGACGCATCCGCACGACCCCGGCGAGGTAGAAGAACGCGAGGAAGCCGGCGAGCATCACCCAGAGCAGGTCGATGCTCCACGCCGTGATCCAGCGCTCGGGGGTGAGTTCGGGCGGAAGCGGCGATTCCGACAGGATCTGGGCGGCGCTCAGCTCGGCGGGAAGGAGCGCACCTCCCGGGGTCGGCGTCCGAGCCAGGGCCGCCGCGGCACCGCTGGCCGCACCCATGAGCGCGAGCTCGCAGGCGATCAGCAGCCAGAAGACACGGGAGGCCGCCTCCTCGCGGAGACGCCCGATGAGCCGCGTGCGGTACCAGGCGCCGAGGGCGCCGAGGGCGATGAGGGCGACGACCTTCACCATGAGGATCGCGCCGTACGGCGAGAACAGTGCATCCCAGTCGAGCAGGCCGATGGCCGCCCGCACGGTCCCCGACACCGCGACGATGACGAAGGCAGCCAGCGCGATGCTCGAGTACCGCGCCAGAACCGTCGCGAGCTGCGGCTTCGGCAGGAGCGGCCGGACCAGCACCATGAGGATCAGGCCGCCCAGCCAGATGGCGGCGCCGATGATGTGCAGGATGAGCGCGGTCATGGCCTCGTGGTGGAAGGCCTCCTCGCCCGAGTGGCCCTGCGTGCCCATCGGGACGAGCGTCGCCATCGCGAGGATCGCGACGAAGAACGTCGGTGTCCACGAGCGCACGGCGAACGTGAGGATCGTCAGCACCGCACCGGCGATCGTCGTGATGAGCCACGTGCGGCCGAGCTCCGTCTCGACCAGGTAGCGGCCGAGCTGCGCGCCGAACTCCGGTCCCGGTCCCACCTGCGGGTTGAAGGCGTCGACGAAGGTGAGGAATCCGGTCGCCGCCGATGCGACGGTGAACATCGCGGCGGAGACGGATGCGGCATCCAGCGCCGTCTCGAACGGACGCTCGCCGGCGCGGAGGGTGAACAGCGCGGTGACGAGGATGCCGACCATCCCGGCGGCGGCGAGGTTCACCGTGAGCTTGACGACGGGGACGCTCCAGCGGACGAACGGCCCGGGGTCGCCGATCGCGAGCGGCGCCACCGCACCGCCGTAGATCAGAGCCCAGACGAGGACGATCAGCGACGAGACGACGAGGATCGCCGGGCCCGCCAGGCGCAGCGCGCGCGGTCCGATCCCGCGGTCAGCGGGACGACGCGGCGCGGGGGCGCGCAGGGTGGGGGCGGAGGTCACCGTTCAAGCCTACGGCGGCATGCAGAAGGGGGATGCCGTGCGAGCACGGCATCCCCCTTCTGGAGGTCGGTGTCGTTATTTAACGGCGGCCTTGAGCTTGGAGCCGGCGGTGACCTTGACGCGCTTGCCCGCGGGGATCTTGATCTCCTCGCCGGTCTGCGGGTTGCGGCCCGTGCGCGCCGACGTCTCGACCTGCTCGAAAGCGATCCAGCCGGGGATCGAAACCTTGCTGCCCTTGGCGACCGCCTCGGAGACGGTGGAGAAGAGGGCGTCGAGCACGCCCGACACCGCGGACTGGCTCTGTCCGGTGGCGCTTGCGATGCTCGCGACGAGCTCGGTCTTGGTGATGGACTTGTCGGCCATGTGGTTGTCCTCCAGGCGACGGACGTCGCCTCTCGTTACTGCGGACGAAGGATTCGCACCTCCGTTGGTCGGATGGACCGCCTCGACAGTACCAACCACCCCCGTGTTTCCGCGGATTCACGGGCATTTCGGGCTCAATCGCCCGGCGTGTCGCCCTCTGGTCGGGGAAAACGACGAAGGGCGGGTCTCCCTCGGGAGGCCCGCCCTTCGCTGTTGCGTCTGGTGCTTACCAGGACGACTTGGTCACACCGGGGAGTTCCCCACGGTGGGCCATGTCGCGGAAGCGCACACGGGAGATGCCGAACTTCGTCAGCACGCCACGGGGGCGGCCGTCGATGACGTCGCGCGAGCGCAGACGCACCGGCGAGGCGTTGCGGGGAAGCTTCTGCAGGCCCAGGCGAGCGGCTTCACGCTGCTCGTCGGTCGACGTGGGGTCGACGAGGGCCTTCTTCAGCTCGGCGCGCTTGGCGGCGTAGCGGTCGACGACCTCCTGGCGCTGCTGGTTGCGCGCGATCTTGCTCTTCTTAGCCATGTGATCAGCGCTCCTCTCGGAATTCGACGTGCTTGCGGATGACCGGGTCGTACTTCTTCAGCACGATGCGGTCGGGGTTGTTGCGGCGGTTCTTGCGCGTCACGTAGGTGTACCCCGTGCCGGCGGTCGAACGCAGCTTGATGATCGGACGGACGTCCTGTGCCTTCTTGGCCATCAGAGCTTCACACCCTTCGCGATCAGGTCCTTCGCGACCGACTCGATGCCGCGGGCGTCAATGACCTTGATGCCCTTGGCCGAGACGTTCAGCGTGATCTTGCGACCAAGCGAGGGAACGAAGTAGGTCTTCTTCTGCACGTTCGGGTCGAAGCGGCGCTTCGTCCGGCGGTGCGAGTGCGAGATGTTGTGACCGAAGCCGGGAACCGCTCCAGTCACCTGGCACACTGCTGCCATGGTGATGTCTCCTTCTGTACCGTGACACCGGACGGTGCCACCCAAGATCCCTTGTCTGCACCCCGCGAGACACCGCCGTTTCCGGCGGGGATTCGAGGAGGGGTGCGAACTGTCCCGCTGGAGTGCGGGCAGACAAACGAGGAGTCTAGCACGCGCGCACGGCGAGCCTTGATCCGCCTCAGGCGGTGAGGGTGTATCTGCGGGTGCCGGTGGGGCGTGGGGTGCGGTGGGGGTCGATCCAGGGTGGCGGGATCAGCCACACGGTGGCGTGGATGCCGGTTCCGTCGATGTGGATGTCCCATCCGTCGGCGTGGAGGCGATGGTGGCAGCCGGTGCACAGCAGCACCCCGTTGCCCAGGTCGGTGGTGCCGGTGTCGCGTTTCCACCAGTTGACGTGGTGGACGTGGCACCAGGCCGGGGGTGCCCCGCAGGACACGCATCCCCCGTCCCGTTCGACGAGCGCGAGCTTCTGCGCCGCACTGAACAGGCGTCTTGTGCGTCCCCAGTCGAGGATCTCGCTGCCACCGCCGAGGACGCACGGGATGATCTGGCCGTCGGCGGCGAGGCGCCGCACGGCCCCGGCAGGGATGGGCTGTGTGAGTCCGTCGATGGTCGCCGCGCCGGTGCCGGCTTCCAGGTCGGCCAGGTCCACCCGCACCACGATCGTGGCCTGAGGACCGGTGGGGACCTCCCCGCAGCCGATCGCGTGGCGGCACAGGTCCGCGAGGGCATCGGCCTGGATCTGTTTCACCGACCGCGGGTCTCGCTCCCCGGCGTCGGTGTCGGCGTGTTCGTTGCGGCGCAGCACGCCGCCGACGATCGCTTCGATCGCCGCTTTCACCGGCGCCCCGGTTTCGGCATCCAGCTTCCCGGTCAGGTGCAGCATCCCGTCGCGCTCCTGGAGGGTGAACGACCGGTCCGCGACACACTCCTCGTGACGCGGTTCAATGCCGTCGGGGTCCAGGTGCGCTTCCGCGCGGGCGAGGAGCTTCGACAGTTGATCCGGGCGAAGACCCGGCACCAACCCCACCAGTTCCTCCTCCGCCCGTTCGAGACGTTCCGGGTCCACCCGGAGAGCGACACGATCCAGCAGGGCGGTGATCGCCGCAGCCCCCGTCATCCCGAGGACACCGTCTGCGACCGCGCGGGCCACGTGCGGATGCTTTGCGGGGAGTGCCTCACCGGTGAGGGCGGTACGGGGTGCGGTCGCTTCCCCCACCTGCACCCACCGCACCGCCTCCCCCACGCTCGTTCCGACCGTGGTCGCCACCAACGCCGCAGCGGAGGAGAACCCCGCCTTCCGCGCCAGGGAATCCGACCCCAACGCACGCCGCGACTGCCGGGCGACCTCCGCGACCACCGGCGCGAGCCCCGCATCCACGTGACGCTTCAACGCCCCGAACGCCTCCACCAGGCCCAGCAACTCCCCCGGCGACAACGCCGTCACCGGCCGGCCACCGCCCGCCGCGACCACCGCCGCCAACGCCCCCGCGATGCCCTCGAGCCTTGAACTATCCATACCCGAATACTAGAACAGATATACGACATTCGAGCGACGCAACATCTCTTCATCGTCGTTCTTCTGTATGTCCGACCTCGCGGGCGCCGCGGCCCCAGCGGAAGGGCGAGACCGTCTCGTCGCCGGGGATCCAGAAGCGCCAGGGGAAGGCCGCGGTGCCCGCGACACCGGCGACGCCCACGCGCGGCCCCGACGCCACCCCGTCGAGCGCCACCTCGGTGAGCTCCAGCCGCGCGATCGCGCCGTTCAGCTCGATTCCCCGGAGCGCGTCGATGCCGTCGTGCAGCGCGTGGCGCAGGCCGACGGTCGAGCCGAAGCGGCCGGGCCCGCGGGCCAGGTCGCGCACAACGCGGGCGGCCGGGCGACGCGCTCGCGCGGCATCCGTTCCGGCGATCACCTCTCCCGCGCGGAGGAGCACACCACCGGCGACCCCCTCGGGGCCGCAGACGACGTTCACACACGAGTGGATGCCGTGGCTGAGGTAGACGTACAGATGGCCGGGCGGACCCCACATCGTGGCGTTGCGCGGCGTCGGTCCCATTCGCGCGTGCGATCCAGGGTCGGGCAGGTCGCCTGTTCCGCGGCCGTGGTACGCCTCAACCTCCGTGATACGGACGGTCACCGCCTCTCCCGCAACCACCGTCGTCAGGTGCGCGCCCAGCAGGCGCGGCGCGACCTCCAGCGGGAACGCGACGAGATCCGCGGCGAGCGCGGGACGGACGGAAACCATCCGCCCAGGCTAGGCGCAGGTGTTCACGTGATGTGGCGAGCGACCTCTACGGCCCGCGGTGCGGGCCCGCATCCTGAGTGCCGAGATAGTGGGCCACAGCCAGGTCCACTTCGGCGAGCTGATCCCGGGTGAGATAGTCGACGGGATCACCCACGACGTAGTCGACATCGATCGAGCGGATCTGATCCACCAGCAGTCGGGTGCGTCGGCCGGCGATCTCGAGCTCTGGACGGTGGATCGAACTCCCCGCGGAGGTCGACGCCGGGATGACCGTCGCGACCGACAGCGGTGAACGCGCCGGCGAGACCACCAGCCCTAAGCGCTTGCCACCCTGCTCATGGCCGCGAGGCTTGCCCAGGTCGATACGGTAGACGGCGCCCCGAATCACCAGGCGTCGGGCTCCGCGTCGAGGTCCTCGTCCTTCAGCGCCTCAGCATCGGCTCGGAACTTATCCAGCCACCGCTCGTGATCCAGCAGCCTCAGGGCGCGCCGCAGCGTGTCGGTCGTACTCTCGCCCGCCTGCGCTGCCTCGCGGAGTATGCGCTCGTCATCCGGAGTCGGTCGGAATCCGATTGTTGTGGCCATGCACCCAGAATAGCGCGCGTTCAACAAATGTAGAACAAAGGAACGGGTACTCGGATGGGTATCGACGACGCTGTGGCCCGCGCGATCTCATCCGCCGCGGGGGATGCCCTCGGCCCGGCGCGGTCGTAGCGTCCCGCGCATGGGTCGATGGTCGGTGCTCCTGCTCCTGTGCGTGTCGCAGTTCGTGATGATCCTCGACAGCACGGTGATGAACGTGTCGATCTCGACGGTCGCGTCCGACCTCGGCACCACGATCACGGGCATGCAGGCGGCGATCACCTTCTACGCCCTCACGATGGCGGCCTTCATGCTCACCGGCGGCAAGCTCGGCGACCGCTGGGGACGCGCCCGCGCCTTCCGCATCGGCGCCGTCGTCTACGGCCTCGGGTCGCTCACGACGGCGCTCAGCCCCAACCTGACCGTGCTGATGCTCGGCTGGTCGCTCGTCGAAGGACTCGGCGCGGTCCTGGTCATCCCCGCGATCGCCGCTCTCGCCGCCGTGAACTACTCCGGTCGCGAGCGCGTCGTCGCCTTCTCGGCCCTCGGCGCCGCGACCGGCATCGCCGCCGCCGCGGGTCCGCTCATCGGCGGGCTCGTCACCACATACGCGTCGTGGCGGTTCGTCTTCGCCGCCGAGACGATCGTGATGATCGTCGTGCTGCTCCTCTCCGGACGGATCAAGGATGCCGCTCGCGAGGACGCCGTCCGCATCGACCTCGGCAGCGTCATCCTGTCGGCGGGCGGCATGGCCCTGCTGGTCTTCGCCGTCCTTCAGAGCAAGAGCTGGGGCTGGATCGTGCCCCTGGACCCGCCCGTCGTCGGCGGTGTCGCGATCGCTCCGTTCGGCGTCTCGCCGGTGGCGTACCTGATCCTCCTCGCGATCGTGGTGCTGTGGCTGTTCGTCCGCCGCCAGCGCCACCTCGAGCGCACCGGCGGAAGCCCTCTGCTGAAGGTCGGCCTGCTCGGCATCCCCGCGCTCCGCAGTGGCCTGGCGATGTTCCTGTCGCAGTACTTCGCGATCGCCGCACTGTTCTTCGTCGTCCCCGTCTACCTGCAGACGATCCAGGGCTACGACGCCCTGCAGACGGGCCTGCGGATCCTCCCGCTCTCGCTCGGGCTGATCCTCTTCTCGGTGGTCGGCTCGCGTCTGTCGACGGTGCGATCGCCGCGCCAGATCGCGCGATGGGGCCAGGGGGTGCTCGCGCTCGGCGTGCTCCTGGTGTTCGCCGCGGTGCAGCCCGACCTCGCCGGCGTGATCTTCGCGATCGGCATGTTCATCGTGGGCTCCGGCTTCGGCCTCCTCGCCTCCCAGCTCGGGAACGTCAACATGTCGGCCGTCAGCGCCGCCGACACCTCCGAGGTCGGCGGCCTGCAGGGGACGTTCCAGAACCTCGGCTCCTCGTTCGGCACGGCCCTGGTCGGATCGGTGTTCATCCTGCTGCTCACCTCGGGCTTCACCGGCGCGATCGAGAGCAGCGACCTGCCCTCCAGCATCCGTCAGCAAGTGGTCGCGGCCACCGAAACGGGCACGCCGATCCTGTCGCAGGCCGAGGCCGAGCAGGCGCTCGAGGCGGGCGGGGCGACCCCCGACGAAGCCGCCCAGATCGCACAGACCTATGCCGAGACCCAGGTCGCCTCGCTACGGCAGGCGCTGTTCCTCGTGTTCGCCCTCGCGGTGGTCGCGCTCATGCTGTCGTGCGGCCTCCCCCGCGAAGTCGCGACCGCCGCCGAACCGGAGCCTCAGGCGCGCGGGGTCTGACACCACGCGACCGACGATCCGATCAGCGCGACGGCCTCCGCGCCGTCGGCGATCTCGATCACGCGCGTCTCCACCCGCTCGGGGAGCGGGAGGCCGTAGGTGTCGTAGCGGTTGTCCACGGCATCCGGTGCCACCATCACCGCGAGGTACCGGGCGCTCGGCGAGACGCAGGTCTGCAACACGGCATCCGTCGCGGCGATCTCGGCCAGCTCGGTGGCCCCTCCGTCGACCCCGACGAGGGAGACAGCCGTCCGGCCGGTCGGGGCGCCGTCCTCGAGCACCGCGCCGGTGCGAATGGTCGAGCCGTCCGGGAGAGGGGTGACCGTGGTCGCTCCGCCGAGATCGGGGTCGGGCTCGACCAGCGGCGACTCGGACGCGTCGGTCAGGTCGATCTCGACGAGCCCCTCGACCCGCTCGACGACCGCGACGGACGAGCCGCGCGCGATCCCCTCGATGTCGAGCGCCGAACCGAGAGCGGTGGCGCCGTCGCCTCCCGAACCGGTGAGGAGCAGCGTCCCGTCGAACGAGATCATCAGGATGCTGTCGGTGTCGGGCACGAACCGCCATGCCGCTACGCGCGGATCGGCGCCGGTCACCTCGACAGGAGCGGCGACGGGGTCGGTGCCGCGCGCGGACGCGGTGTACAGCCGGCTCTCGCGCCCGCCGTCGGCGCCGAGATCGCGGTCCGAGAAGGTGAACCCGATGAGGTCGCCTCGGTCGGCGCTCTGCAGGTTCGACACGTAGCCGACGTCGGGAAGCGCGATCTCGCGGAGGTTCTCGCCGTCGAGGTCGGTCACGAGCAGATCGGAGGTGCCGTCCTCGCCCTGTACCGAGATGACCAGGTGCGTGGTGGTCGCACGGAAGTCCTCGATGTGCGGATGCCGGAACACCGCCGATCCGGTGCCCTCGAGGTCGGTGCGGGCGATGACGTCCTCGTCGTCGCCGCGCTGCAGGAGGTAGGTCTGCAGCGGCGGCGTGCGGAAGGTCTCGGTGACGCTCGCGGTCGGTCCTCCACCGATGCCCTCGACGTCGTCGATCGTGACGGTGTACTCGGTGTCGTCGTAGAGGGGCAGCGTGAAGCGGACCCCGACGCTCCGCCCCGACGTGTCGACGGCGAAGGGGGTCGCGGGGGTGATGGTGATCTGCGACGGATCGACCTCGGCGAGCGACTGCGTGGTCGTGACGATCATGCGCGAGCCCGAGGTGGTCGTCGCCGCCTCGGGATCGACCTGCACCGACGTGACGCGCGGTCCTTGGATGACGGTGACGGCCGCGCCGGCCACGCCGAACACCGCGAGGACGCCGACGACCGCGAGCACCCCCGCGACGAACGACCGCGAACGCCGCCGGCGCGCGCGGGCGCGGCGGGAGACGGGCTCAGCACTCATGAGGCTCAGTACTCATACGGGTCAGCGGGCTCGGGGATCTCCTCGATCGACGCCGCCGCGATCTCGAGGCGCCCGTCGGATGTCGAGCGGACGGTGCCGGTGAGGCTCACCCACTGCCCCGTCTCGGGGGTGTCGACCTCGACGACGGGGATGCTCGCCGGCTGCGCATCGATGACGCAGTGGGTGATCACCAGGCGCGTGAGCGAGAAGTCCCCCGACTCGCTCGGGGTCGCGAATCCCACCAGCTCCACCTCGTCGCCGGCGAACGCGTCGGGATTGGTGGACGTCGCGAACACCGCCGCCCACTCGCCCACGCCGAACGAGGCGGTGTCGCCGGTCGTGGCGAGGGTGACGGCATCCGATCCGGCGAAGAGGGGCGCGGCGCCGGTGTCGCGCGACATCGCCAGCTCCGCCGACAGCGTCGCGGGGGCGAGGACGAGGCTCAGGACGACGACGCCGGATGCCGCGACCCCGCCGACCGCGGTCCCCACCGCACCCACCGTCGTGAGCGGGGCGGCCGGGGTAGGCGCGTGATCGTGATCGTGGTCGAGGCCGTGCGGGACCGGAGCGGCCGCGTCGCCGTGGTCATGACCGTGATCGGCCTCGGCGCCGAGCGGAAGGGCGAAGGTGCCGATCGTGCCGATCAGGATGACCACCGACATCCCCGCGGCGAACCAGGCCGAGTCGGGGTTGATGTACAACGAGATGCGCCCGGTGATCACGAGCGAAAGGGTCACGACGGAGAGGATCGCGGCGAGGCCGACCCCGAGCCATCGGGTCAGGAGCGACTGGCGCCGGAGGAGATCAGGCAACGAGGTTCACCCCCGTCCCGATCGCGAAGGCGGCGAGGACGACGACGACCGTGATGACCGCGAGCGTGCGGGTGGTGAAGGTCGTGCGCAGGAGCGCCAGCATCTTCACGTCGACGATCGGGCCGACCAGCAGGAAGGCGACGATCGACCCGGGCGTGAAGGTCGAGGCGAACGACAGCGCGAAGAACGAGTCGACGTTCGAGCAGATCGAAACGACCATCGCCAGCGCGATCATCGCCGCGATCGACAGCGCCGGGTTCGACCCGATCGCCAGCAGCGCCTCACGCGGGACGAGCACCTGGATCGCGCCGGCGAGCGCGGAGCCGATGATGAGGGCCGGCATCACGGCGCGGAGCTCGACGACGAACTGGGCGAGGCTCCGCTGTGCGCGGCCGCTGGTGTCGTGGGCCGCGAGCTCGCACGTCGCCCGGAACCGGTCGGTGAGCACGGCGTCCGGATCCGGGTGGCGCGAGTACAGCCAGCCGATGAGGTTGGCGATGAGGTAGCCGCCGACGAGGCGGACGATCAGGATGCCGTCGTCGAAGCCGAACGCCTGGTGCGTGGTGATGATGACGATGGGGTTCACGATCGGCGCGGCGATGAGGAAGGTCATCGTCTCGGACACGCTGAATCCGCGCATGAGGAGCCCGCGGGCGAACGGGACGTTGCCGCACTCGCAGACCGGAACGACCATGCCGAGGAGTGACAGCACCGCGCGGCGCGCCCACGCCCGGCGCGGCATCCACCGCTCGATGACCCCCGGCGGCACCCAGACCTGCACCGCGATCGAGAGCACGACGCCGAGCGCGACGAACGGCAGCGACTCGATCAGGACGCTCAGGGCGAGGGTCAGTCCGTCCTCGGCGCGGGTCGGCAGGGAGGCGGAGAAGAGCGCCGGCGCGAACAGGTCGATCGCGAAGAGCGCGGCGACGACGACGGCGCCGATCCCGAGCGCGACGAGGGTCTTCGTCGGGCGCGCGGGCGGCGCCGTGCGGGCCCGCTCAGTCGCCGGCACGCTCGTTCTCGGCGGCGGCCGTGCACACCGCGCACACGCCGAAGATGTCGACGATGTGCTCGGCGCGGGTGAACCCGTGCTTCTCGGCGGTGTCGTGCGCCCACTGCTCGACGTCGGTCGCTTCGATCTCGACGGTGCGTCCGCAGGAGCGGCAGATCAGGTGGTGGTGGTGCCCGGTGCTGGTGCAGGCGCGATAGAGCGCCTCGCCGTCCGGGCTCTGGAGCGAATCGGCGTCGCCCTGGGCGGCGAGCCCGGCCAGCGCGCGGTACACCGTGGCCAGGCCGATGCCGGTGTTCTCGTCGCGCAGGAGCGCGTGGAGCGCCTGGGCACTGACGAATCCGGGGGCGTCGGCGAGCGCCTCGCGGACGCGCTCGCGCTGCCAGGTGTTGCGCTGAGCCATGGCGGGAAGTCTACCGGCGGGCCTTCCGAGCCGCCTGGGAGCGGCTCATGCGGCGGCCACCGCGGTGCGCGCGGCCTCGCGTCGACGCGTCACACGCCCCCGGCGTCCGCCGGCGAGACGGCAGACGAGGTAGATGAGGAACGAGATCGTCGTGATGTACGGACTCACCGGGAGCGTGCCGGCGATCGCCAGCAGGATGCCGCCCACGGCCGAAACGAATCCGAACACCGCCGCGAGCACGGGCACCGCGATGGGTCCCGTGGCGATGCGCATCGCCGCGGCCGCCGGGGTGACGAGAAGCGCCATCACCAGGAGCGCGCCGATGATGTGGACCGCGACGGCGACGATGAGGCCGAGCAGCAGCATGAACCCGAGCGAGACGACGGTGTTCGGCACCCCGCGGGCGGCGGCGGACTGCGGGTCGAGCGAGTCGAAGCGCAGGGGGCGCCAGATCATGAGCAGCGCGACGAGGACGAGCGCGCTGATGACGATGAGCATGCCGAGCTGACTCGACGGCACCGAGACGATCTGCCCGGTGAGGAGGCTGAAGCGGTTCGCCGAGCGCCCCTGGTACAGCGCGAGGAACAGGATGCCGAGCCCCAGCCCGAAGGGCATGAGGACGCCGATGATCGAGTTGCGCTCCCGCGCGCGTGCCCCCAGCCAGCCGATGAGGGCGGCGGCGATGAGGGATCCGACGATCGATCCGGTGACGACGTCCCACCCGATGAGGAGAAAGGCCGCAGCTCCCGCGAACGACAGCTCGCTGATGCCGTGGACGGCGAAGGCCATGTCGCGCTGCATCACGAAGACCCCGATGAGGCCGCCGACGAGGCCGAGGATCGCGCCCGCCCACACCGAGTTCGACACGAGTGCGAGGATCTGCCCGTACACCTCGACCCCGCCGAAGAGGGCTTCGGAGATCTCGTCCCAGTTCATCGGTGGTCCTCGTCGTGGTGGTGGTGGCTCTCTTCGGCATCCGGTGCTCCGACGACCACGAGCCGGTCACCGGCCTGGAGGACGAAGACCGGGGCGCCGTAGAGATCGGTGAGGACCTCCGAGCGCAGGACGTCTTCCGGGGTGCCGAGGGTGAAGCGTCCGCCCACGATGTAGAGGATGCGGTCGACGCGGTCGAGCACGGGGTTGATGTCGTGGGTGACCAGGAGGACCGCGGCGTTGCGCTCCTGCCGCTGGCGGTCGATGAGGGCGACGACAGCCTGCTGGTTGGCGAGGTCGAGGCTCGTGAGCGGCTCGTCGCACAGGAGGATGCCGGGGTCGTCGGCGAGCGCCTGTCCGACGCGCAGACGCTGCTGCTCGCCGCCCGAGAGGAGTCCCACGGGGCGGTCGGCGAACGCCGTCGCTCCGACCTCGGCGAGGAGGGCGTCGACCTTCTCGCGATCCGCGCGACGCGGGATCGGCGGACCGAACCGGTGCCCGCTGACGCCGAGGGTGACGAGATCGCGGCCGCGGAGCGAGGTCTCGGGCGGGAGGGGCCGTGACTGCGGGATGTACCCGATGCGTCGGTTGCCGCCGCGGCGGACGGGACTCCCGAGCACCTCGATCATGCCGGTGCTCAGCTGCTCGAGGCCGAGGATCGCGCGCAGGAGCGTGGTCTTCCCGGATCCGCTGGGGCCGAGGACGGCGATGAACTCGCCGGGCTGCACGTCGAGGTCGAGCCCGCCCCACAGCTCGCGCTCGGCACGCCGCAGCCCCGCACCGCGGATGCGCAGTGCGGGGCTCGAGGCCTGTACGGGGTCGGCGCTCACTCCGACAGAGCGTCCGAGAGCGCCGTGATGTTCTCCTGCATCCACGAAAGGTAAGTCTGGCCCTCCGGGAGGGTTTCCGAGAACTCGATCACCGGGATGCCCCGTCCCTCGGCATCCGCGATGATCTGCGTGGTCTCGGCACCGCCGGTCTGCGCGTTCGCGATGACGACGCGCACGTCACCGTCGGCGAGGAGGTTCATCGCCTCGAGCAGGGTGGCGGGCGGGACGTCCTGACCCTCTTCGACGGCCTCGCTGAAGGCCTCGGGGGTCACGTTCTCCAGGCCCGCGGCGGTGGCGAGGTAGACCGGGACGGGCTCGGTGACGAACACGGCCTCGCCCGCGTGGGCGGCGTCGATCTCGGCGAGGGTCGCCTCGAGGTCGGCGATGCCCTCGATGAAGGCGGCGGCGTTGGCCTCGAACGCGGCGGCGTCCTCCGGGCGCTGCTCGGCGAACTCCTCCGCGAGCGCCTCGGCGAAGTGCTCGATGGTGTGCGGGTCGTACCAGACGTGCTCGTTGAAGCCCTCGACGTGGTCGTGACCGGCGTGGTCGTCGCCCTCGGCGTGCTCCTCGCCCTCGTGGGCGTGATCGTGGTCGTCGACCTCGGCCCCGGCGGTCGCCTCGGGCTCGGCGGTCGTCGCGTCATCGGCGTGGGCGTGGTCGTGGTCGTGGTCCGCGGCATCCGCACCGGGCCAGTCGTGCGAGAACTCCGCGACCGTGATGACGTGCGCGTCCGAGCCGCTCGCCTCGAGCAGGCCGTCGACGAACGCGTCGTACCCGCCGCCGTTCTCGACGACGATGTCGGCATCCGCCACGGTCAGCTGGTCCTGCGCGGACGCCTCGTACGAGTGCGGGTCCTGCGAGCCGGACGTGACGATGGAGGTGACCTCGACGAACTCGCCGCCGATCTCCTGCGCGATCTGGCCGTACACGTTCGTCGAGGTGACGACGATGATCGGCTCGGCGACCGTGGACTCGGCTGCAGGAGTCGCGGCGGAGGTCTCACCGGAGGCGCAGCCCGCGAGCGCGAGGACGGAGACGGCGCCGAGCGCTGCGGGAACGAGGAGACGTCGGGTGGTCATTCCTCGATGATAAGCATCCTGATAATCGTTATCAACTCGGGGTGCGCCGGCTCAACACTCACCCAGGTGGGACGCCTTCAGGTGTCACTCCGCGCCCCTCCCCGCGCTCCGAGGCGGCCACAACTGCCACCCGAGCGCGCGTGGCCACCCGAGCGCGCGTCACGCCGACCTCAGTCGAGGAGGAGGGCGGGTTCCTCGAGGATCGAGGCGACGTCGGCGATGAAGCGCGACATGCCGTCGCCGTCGATGACGCGGTGGTCGAAAGAGCCGGCGACCGTGGTGACCCAGCGCGGGCGCACCTCGCCGTCGACGACCCAGGGCTTCTGGCGGATCGTGCCGAGCGCGACGATGCCCGACTCGCCGGGGTTGATGATCGGAGTGCCGGCATCCATCCCGAAGACCCCGATGTTCGTGATCGTGATCGTGCCGTTCTGTTGATCAGCAGGCGAGGTCTTGCCCTCGCGCGCGGTCAGCGTCAGCTTCTCCAGCGCCCGCGCCAGTTCGCGCAGCGACAGGTCCTGCGCGTCCTTGACGTTCGGCACGAGCAGGCCGCGCGGCGTCGCCGCCGCGATGCCGAGGTTCACGAAACGACGGACTCGGATCTCGGCCCCGTTCTCACCGTCGACCCACGCGGCGTTGACCATCGGCGTCCGCTGCACGGCCCAGATCACGGCGCGCGCCATGATCAGCAGCGGCGAGACCTTGATGTCGGCGAAGTCGGGCGAGGCCTTCAGGCGCTTGACGAGTTCCATCGTGCGCGTGGCGTCGACGTCGGTCCACACCGACACGTGCGGCGCCGAGTACGCCGACTGCACCATCGCCGACGACGTGGCCTTGCGTACGCCCTTGACCGCGATCGTCTCCTCGCGGTCGCCCGCGGGTGCGGGCGCGGCGACCGGAGCGGGAACGGATGCCGGGGCGGTGCGCGCCGGGATCGACTCCTCCCGCACATCGCCCCACGCGGGCGTCTCGATGTTGCGGAAGACGCTCGCCTGCGAGGCGTGCTTCACCACGTCCTCGCGCGTGACCTCGCCGGCGGGGCCGGAGGCCGCCACCGCACCGAGGTCGACGCCGAGGTCACGGGCGAGCTTCCGGATCGGAGGCTTCGCGATGACGCCGACCGACGACGCGACGCGCTCGCGCGCGCTCGGCGCGGGCTTCTTCCGCCGGGACTGCACCTGTCCGCCCGTGCCGTAGCCGACGAGCACCGCGCCCTCACCCTCGGCGGCCGGCGCCTCGGCCGGGGCCCCGTGCTCGCTCTGGCCGACCGTCGCCGGCGCCGCGGGGGATGCGGCATCCGTCGCGGCGGTCACCGTGATGATCGGCGCGCCGACATCGACCGTGTCGCCCTCGGCGACGAGGAGCTCGCCGACGGTGCCGGCGAAGGGCGAGGGGAGCTCGACGAGCGACTTCGCCGTCTCGATCTCGACCAGGACGTCGTTGACGGCGACGGTGTCGCCGGGGCCGACCCGCCACGAGACGATCTCAGCCTCGGTGAGGCCTTCCCCGACATCGGGGAGGACGAAGGTCTGCGTGCTCATGCGTGCTCCTGGCTCAGGGGTCAGTAGGCGAGGGACCGGTCGACGGCCTCGAGGATGCGGTCGGCGTCGGGGAGGTACGCGCCCTCGAGCTTCGCGGGCGGGAACGGGACGTCGAAGCCGGACACGCGGATCACCGGCGCCTCGAGCGCGTAGAACGCGCGCTCCATGACGGTCGCCGCCACTTCGCTTCCGAGCGAGGTGAACCCGGGCGCCTCCTGCGCGTAGACCATGCGGCCGGTCTTGCGGATCGAGTCCAGCAGCGGCCCGTAGTCCACCGGCGAGAGCGACCGGAGGTCGACGACCTCGCAGCTCGTGCCCTCGGACTCGGCGAGCGCCGCCGCCTGCAGAAGGGTCGTGACCATCGCACCGTGCCCGACGAGGGTGACGTCGGTGCCGCGGCGGACGACGCGCGAGGCGTGCAGCTCAGCGGCGCGGGCGGTGGTGTCAACCTCGCCCTTCATCCAGTACTTCGCCTTGGGCTCGAGGAAGATCACCGGATCGTCGGAGGCGATGGCGTCCTGGATCATCCAGTACGCGTCGTTCGGCGTCGACGGGCTCACCACGCGCAGGCCCGGCGTGTGCGTGAAGTACGCCTCCGGGCTCTCCTGGTGGTGCTCGACCGCGCCGATGTGTCCGCCGTAAGGGATGCGGATGACGATCGGGAGCGACAGGGCACCCTCGTGACGGTTGGTGAGCTTCGCGAGCTGCGTGGTGATCTGGTCGAAGGCGGGGAAGACGAACCCGTCGAACTGGATCTCGATCACGGGCCGGAATCCCGCCATCGCCAGGCCGATCGCCGTGCCGACGATGCCCGACTCCGCAAGCGGGGTGTCGAGCACGCGGCGATCGCCGAAGTCGGCGATGAGGCCCTCGGTGACGCGGAAGACGCCGCCGAGGCGACCGATGTCCTCGCCCATGAGCAGCACGCGGTCACTGTCGGTCATCGCGGCGCGGAGGCCCGCGTTCAGCGCGCGGCTCATCGGCATCGTCGTCGGAGCAGCGGATGCGGATGCCGGGGCGGCCGAGGCTGCCGTGGTGGTGTCGGTCACGCCGTTCCCTCCTCGTAGGACGCCTCGTACGTCGCGAGCCACGCGGCCTGCTCGGCCACCAGCGGGTGCGGCTCGGAGTAGACGTGGGCGAACATCGACGACGCCTCGATCGTGCCGAGCGCGTTCGTGCGGGTGCGGACGTCGTCGGCGAGCGCCGCGCCCTCGGCGGTGACGTCGGCGAAGAACGCCTCGCTCGCCCCGCGTCCACGCAGGTAGGCCTCCATGCGCGCGAGCGGGTCGCGGCGGCGCCACGATTCCTCCTCGTCGCGGGTGCGGTACTTCGTCGGGTCGTCGCTCGTGGTGTGCGCGCCCATGCGGTAGGTGAGCGCCTCGATCGCGCGGGGGCCCTCGCCCGCGCGCGCCTCGTCGAGCGCGCGGCGGGTGACGGCGTAGCTCGCGAGCACGTCGTTGCCGTCGATCGGGATGCTCGGCATGCCGTATCCGGACGCGCGCTGATGCAAAGGCACCGGCGACTGCGTGGCCACCGGGACGGAGATCGCCCACTGGTTGTTCTGCAGGAAGAAGACCTCGGGCGTGCG
This sequence comes from Microbacterium aurantiacum, assembly GCF_021654035.1. Lineage (GTDB taxonomy): Bacteria > Actinomycetota > Actinomycetes > Actinomycetales > Microbacteriaceae > Microbacterium > Microbacterium aurantiacum. Next base: position 211,441 of record NZ_JAJPDW010000001.1, on the reverse strand, counting down.
GTAGCTCGCCGCGAACACCATCGCCTCGTGGACGTCGCCCTGGCTCGATGCGCCGTCGCCGTAGTAGACGATGACGGCCTCATCCCGCGTGGGATCGCCGGTGCCGCAGCGCCCGTCGAAGACGAGACCCATGCCGAAGCCGGTGGCGTGGAGGGTCTGGGCGCCGAGGACCAGCGTGTAGATGTGGGTGTTGCCGTTGCGCGGATCGAAGGGGTTCCAGCCGCCGTGCGTGAGCCCGCGCATGAGCCGGATGATGTCGATCGGGTCGACGCCCCGGATGCGGGTCACGGCGTGCTCGCGGTACGACGGGAAGAGGTGGTCCTGCGCGCGGGTGGCGCGGGCCGATCCGACCTGCGCCGCTTCCTGGCCGAAGCTCGGCGGCCAGAGGGCCAGCTGCCCCTGACGCTGCAGGTTCGTGGCCTGCACGTCGAAAGCGCGGATGACGGCCATGTCGCGGTACAGACCCTCGAGCGTGGTGTCGTCGATCGCGTCGATCAGGTCGAGGTAGGGCTCGGCGGCGGGCGTCGGGGCGAAGACGCCGTCGGCGTCGAGCACGCGGACGAGGTCCGCAGGATCGTTCGCCGCCGAAGCGGACGCGTTCTCGGGCGGAGTCACCGTTCTACGCTATCCGTCGTCCGGAATGCCCCGTTGGGAGGTCTTTCACAACGGATGCCGCGATCTCTAGGACTTTGGCGACAGATTCGTGCTCGCCGACGGAGATGCGGATGCCGGCCCCGTCGAACGGGCGGACGATCAGGCCCGCCGCGTCGAAGGCCGCCGCGAGCGTCAGCGACTCGGCGCCGGTGGGCAGCCACACGAAGTTCCCCTGCGCCTGCGGGACCTCCCACCCGGCCTCGCGGAGTCCGTCGGCGAGCCGGTCGCGCCGGTCGGCGATCTCGCGGACACGGGCGAGGAGCTCGTCCTCAGCGTCGAGGCTCGCCAGCGCCGCGGCTTCGGCGGCGGCGGTGACGGAGAGCGGGATCGTGGTGCTGCGCGCGGCGTCCAGGATCCGCGGGTGCCCGATCGCGTAGCCGACCCGGAGGCCGGCGAGCCCGAACGCCTTGGAGAAGGTGCGGAGGACGACCACGTTCGGGAACTCCTCACCCCCGAGGACCCGCAGGCCGTCGACGGCGTCGGGGTCGGTGACGAACTCGGCGTAGGCCTCATCGAGGATGACCAGGACGTCGCTCGGCACCGCGCGGACGAAGGCGTCGAAGTCGTCGTGCCGGACGACGGGGCCCGTGGGGTTGTTCGGGCTGCAGACGATGACCGCGCGGGTGCGCGGGGTGACCGCGGCCGCCATCGCGTCGAGATCATGGCGGGCGCCGTCGGTGAGCGGCACGGCGACCGAGGTCGCGCCGGCGACGACCGACAGCCACGGGTACGCCTCGAACGACCGCCACGCGTAGACGACCTCGTCGCCGGGGCCGGAGACGGCCTGCACCAGCTGCGCGAGGATCGACACGCTCCCGGCGCCGACGTGCACCTCATCGGCGGTCCGGTCGAACCGCGCGGCGAGACGCTCGCGGAGGGCTGCGGCCGTCGCGTCCGGATAGCGGTTGAACTCCACCGCGGCGGCCACCGCCTCCTGGACACCGGGGAGCGGCGTGTACGGGTTCTCGTTGCTGGAGAGCTTGAACGCCTCGGCGCCGGCCTGCCGACCCTGACGGTAGGCGGGGAGGGCGGCGATCTCCGGGCGCACGCGGACGGGGATGTCGGGGGCGTCGGTCACCCGTGCAGTCTACGAGCGCGACGCCGCACGGCGACAGGAATCGACGCCCGCGTGGAAGACTGACCGCTATGGGATTCCTCATCCGAGTCGTCGTCAATGCCTTCGCGATCTGGGTCGTGACCCTGATCCCCGCACTCCAGGTGACGGTGATCGCCTTCCCGCCGGGCGAGACGCTGCAGCTCGTGCTGACGCTGCTGCTGGTCGCGGCGATCTTCGCGCTGGTGAACACCATCATCGGGACGGTCATCAAGATCCTCGCGTTCCCGCTGTACATCCTGACGCTCGGCCTCATCGGCCTGCTGATCAACGCGTTCCTCCTGTGGCTGACCGCGCAGATCACGACGCTGTGGAACTTCGGCCTCCGTGTCGAGGACTTCTGGTGGGGCCTGGTCGCCGCCATCCTGATCTCGCTCATCAACTGGGTGTTCGGCATCATCCTCCGCCCGAAGAAGGACTGACCGGGCCCTCCGCCCGTTCCGCGGCGTACTCGGTCGCACGGATGTCGGTGGCCGTGGCCAGCTCGTCGAAGACGTCGCGCACCGTGTCGATGCGCGGATCGGTCGACGCGTCGATGAGGGCCGCCGTCTCGGCGTAAGCGGTGAGTCGGTGCGCGGGCACCGTCGTGTCGTGGGGACCGGTGTTCGGATCGGCGGCCCGCTCGACCAGGACGCTCCCCGCCGCCCCCGTCGCCGCGATCGCGCCCCCGCCGGAGAGGGCCACCGCGGGATCGTCGGTGTGCCGCACCGACATGCTCCACGTGTCGGCGCCGACGTCCATCTCGCGGGGCGTCCCGAACGACACCAGCGTCTCGGTCGCGTACGGGCCCTCCATCGCCAGATGGCCCGTGATCATGGCGCCCTGCGAGTGCCCGAACGCGTGCACGACGTCGCCGGGTTCGGCTCCGGCATCCTCCAGCGCCTGCAGGGTCGCGGCGTACGACGCCGACGTATGACCGGTGTACAGCTCGACGTTCGAGCGGTTGTCCCACGGGTTCTTCCCACCCACCGCCGCCGTGGAGGTGCCGGCGACGTAGACGGCGAACTGCCGCGAGCCGTCGGGCATCGTGTACTTCTCCACGCGCACCCGCGCCTCGCCAGGACCCGGGATGCGGGAGGCGGCGTCGGCGAGATTCCGCGGCGGAACGGATGCCGCGCCCGCCCCGGTCGGCAGTGCGCGCACGACGACCGGCGGTGTCGCGCCGTCGAGGCGGGTTCCGGCCGGGACGCGACCCATCCCCGTCGTCCCGATGACGGACGCCAGGAGGACCGTCGACAGCCCGAGCGCCGCGCCGCCCATCACTCCCGCCTGCCAGCTGTAGTCGCTGCCGACGAGGAGACCCAGCTCCGTCGCCTGACGGACCAGCTCCCCGGGCCACATCGCGGTCCGCTCCGCCTCGGCCCCCCACGCCGCGAGGATCAGGGCGCCGTCTTCCGCACGGAGGTCGCTGATCCGCGCCGCGAGGATGCGGGCGGCGTCCGCGTCACCGGCCAGCACGGCGGCGCGATGCGCGACGACGGTCTCGACGAGCTCGTAGAGCGTCGCCGCATCACAGAGTGCCGTCGCCACCCGTTCGCCCTCGGTGACGGCATCCCGCATCCTGGACGCGAGGTCGGCCGCCTCGGCGGCCGCCGACCAGGCTTCGGCCCGCTCGGTGAACAGCATGTTCTGCAGCGGACCGAGGTCGCCCACGAGCGCCTCCAGCTCCCCGATCGCCCCGTCGAAATCCGCCGCCGTGCGCCGCAGCGTCTCGGTGTCGACGGCCACGGCGCCGCCCCCGCGGATCTCCAGCTCGCCGGCCGGGGGCGTCGCCGCGCTCACGCGCAGTCCGTCTCGGCCCGCCACCGCTGCAGCTGCAGGGCCGCTCCCGCGCTGAAGCGCACCTGCGCGAGCGTGCACGCCAGCGCGCCGACCCGGCCCGCCCACGCCGTCGCGGCCGTGTGGAACTCGCGCGCGGCCTCCGCCTGCCAATCGGTGCGCTCGCCGAGGGTCCGGGTCCGCGCGATGAGGTCGTCCAGACGCACGGCGAGAGCGTCGAGCTCGCGCACCACGATCTCGAGCGTGACGGTGGAGGGCGGGGTGCACAGCAGCGGCGGCATGCGCCCATCGTCGGCCTCGCCGCGCCCCCGCGGGTACGGCATCCGTCCGACTGTGCAGACTCGGTGCGTCGAGCGCGTGTCACCGCGCCTGTGCAGGAGGGCCCCGGCGCGACGCGCGTGCGCGACCGACGCCGGCGGGACAGAATGGAGCCCATGTCCGACCCCCGCGTGGAGCCCTTCCGCGTCGTCTTCGTCTGCACGGGCAACATCTGCCGCTCCCCGATGGCGGAGGTCGTGTTCCGGTCCCTGGCGTCATCGACCGGCCTGTCGGCCCGCGTGGTGTCCTCCAGTGCCGGCACCGGAGACTGGCACGTCGGCGAGCGCGCCGACGAGCGGACGATCGACGCGCTCGCGCGCCACGGGTACGACGGCGAACGACACCGGGCCCGCCAGTTCGCCCCCGCGGACTTCACGCAGAACGACCTGGTCGTGGCCCTGGACCGGTCGCACGAGCGGATCCTGCGCGGCTGGGCGCGCTCCGAGACGGATGCCGACAAGATCGCGCTGCTGCTGTCGTTCGACCCCGCCGCCCCCTCGCTCGACGTGCCCGATCCGTACTACGCCGGCCCCCGGCTGTTCGATCAGGTGCTCGGTATGATCGAGAGCGCGAGCCGGGCGCTCTTCCGGCAACTCGAACCCGCGATCCGACCGCACGTGTGAGCATGACCCGTGCTCTCTCGGCGCCGCGGGGAGAGCCTCGTCCCGACGGGAGTACCGTGACCTCTCTGCCGCCGCAGCCGCTCAGCCCCCTCGACGGTCGCTACCGCGCCGCCGTGGCCCCTCTCGCCGACTACCTCTCGGAGGCGGGCCTGAACCGGGCCCGCGTCGAGGTGGAGGTCGAGTGGATCATCACGCTCACCGATCGCTCCCTGTTCGGCACGACGCCGCTCGGCGACGACGACAAGACGCGCCTGCGGGCCCTCTACGTCGACTTTGGCGCGGACGAGATCGCGTGGCTGGCCGAGAAGGAGGCGGTCACCCGCCACGACGTCAAGGCGATCGAATACCTCGTCCGCGACCGGCTGGACTCCCTCGGCCTCTCGGGCCTCGCCGAGCTCACACACTTCGCCTGCACGAGCGAGGACATCAACTCCGCCTCCTACGCCCTCACGGTGCACCGGGCCGTCGAGCGCGTATGGCTCCCTGCGCTCCACCGCGTCATCGACGCCCTCGCCGCCCTCGCCGACGCCCACCGTGATGCACCCATGCTCTCGCGCACGCACGGCCAGCCCGCGACGCCCACCACGATGGGCAAGGAGCTGGCGGTGTTCGTGTGGCGCCTCCGCCGGGTCGCCGCCCAGGTCGCGGGCGGGGAGTATCTTGCGAAGTTCTCCGGTGCAACCGGCACCTGGTCGGCGCACGTCGCCGCGGCGCCCGACGTCGACTGGCCCGAGGTCTCCCGCGGATTCATCGAGGGCCTCGGCATCGGATTCAACCCGGTGACGACCCAGATCGAATCCCACGACTGGCAGGTCGAGCTGTACGACCGGATCCGCCACGCCGGCGGCATCCTGCACAACCTCGCCACGGATGTGTGGACCTATATCTCCCTCGGCTTCTTCGCGCAGATCCCCGTCGCGGGCGCGACCGGGTCCTCGACGATGCCCCACAAGATCAACCCGATCCGGTTCGAGAACGCCGAGGCGAACCTCGAGATCTCCGCCGGGCTCCTGCAGACCCTGTCGCAGACGCTCGTGACCTCCCGCCTCCAGCGCGATCTCACCGACTCCACCACCCAGCGCAACATCGGCGTCGCCCTCGGCCACTCCCTCCTGGCGCTGGACAACCTCACGCGCGGACTCGGCGAGATCTCGCTGTCGCAGCACGTGCTGGATGCCGACCTCGACGCGAACTGGGAGGTGCTCGCCGAGGCGATCCAGACCGTCGTGCGCGCCGAGATCGCCGCGGGTCGCTCAGAGATTACCGACCCGTACGCCCTGCTGAAGGACCTCACCCGCGGACGCCGTGTCGGCGCGGTCGAGCTGGCGGAGTTCGTCGACGGCCTCGACATCGGCGACGACGCGAAGGCGCGCCTGCGCGCACTGACCCCGGCCGGGTACACCGGTCTCGCGGCGCGCGTGGTCGACCTGGCCTGAGCGCGGCGGCGCCGCGCGCGGGCGGAACGCCTCAGCGGGCGGGCGGGGTCTCCGGTCCGTCGGTCGCGTCCGGTTCGGGGTCGTAGAGCACCGGGCGGTCGACCGGTGTCGCCACCTGCGCCGGGTCGACGACCAGGAGCAGCAGCGAGACGATCAGCAGCGTCGCGATGAAGACGATCCCGGCGACGATGAGGGCCAGCACCAGGGCGCCCTGCGCCTCCTCGGCGGGCTTGGACTGGAAGAAGCCCATCGACACCAGCGTGACGCCGCCGGCGAACAGCGCCGCGACGAAGGCGAGCCCGACCAGCTGGAGCGGCTTCATGAGGTCACGGCGGGAGGGCTGGTTCTCGGTCACGCGGAATCCTTCGGGTCGGCCGGCGTCGGGGCGCCGGTCGCGGTGACGCCGAGAGCGGCGGCATCCGCCGTCTCGGGCGATGCGGACGCGGTCGCGGGCCGCGGGGAGAAGCCGGCGATGGCGAGGTAGACCGCCACGATCGCGGCGTAGGCGCCGAAGATGCCGACGGCGATGATGATGCCGGTGAGCGTGAAGGTCTGTCCGACCTCCTCGATCGTGTAGCGGAGGGCGTAGCCGGTGGGGACCAGCAGCATGCCGACGGCGAGGAGGATGCCGAGGACACCGACGACGACGGCGTCGCGCGCGTCGCCGCGAGAGAGCGAGGCCACGGGGGTCGCGCCGTCGCGCGGGGTCCACGGGGCGACGTATCCTGCGCGACGCGGTGCGGCATCCGCATCCGACGCGTCCGTGCGGGCGGCCTTCCGCGCGCGGAGGAGGGCACGCGCGCCCACGGCCAGTTCGACGGCTCCGGCGATGACGGCCCAGGCGATCACGACGATGAAGAAGCCGGCCACCGAGCGGACCGGCGGGAGGCTCGCGACGATTCCCGCCACGACCGTGACGGCGCCGAGGGCGATCGCCGCACCGCGCCCGCCGGTCGGCGAGACGAGCCACGCCGCCAGGAGGAAGACCAGCCCGGTGGCGATCGCGAACCCGCTGAAGACCGCTGCGCCGACGGCGGCGGAGTGGTCCGGGGAGAAGGTGATCATCAGCGCCGCGAGCGCCGCGAAGCCGGCGCGCGCGAGCTGCACGTGGCGCACCTCGAACGTGCGGACGGAAGAAGAAGGGGTCACGGGGGCATTCCTGTGGCGGCGGAACGAACCCTTCCAGTGTAGATCGTGCGCCCGAGACGCGGCCGGCGGGCGGGAGAGAGGCTCAGCGCAGCGAATCGAGGACGTCGACGAGGAGCTCGTAGGTCGTCAGAGGCGAGATGATCGCGAAGCGGAGCACCGGCTCCCCCGCGTGCGAGCTCGGCACGACGAAGGCGCGCTGGTCATCGAGGAGGCGATCCGACCACGCCTTGTAGTCGGCCATCGTCCAGCCGTGCCTGCGGAAGACCACCACCGACAGCTGCGGGTCTCGCACGAGCGACACCTCGTCGCGGGCGCGGATGTCGTCGGCGATCCGTGCGGCGAGGTCGATCCCGTACGCGATCGCGGCGCGGTAGTGCTCGGTGCCGTGGGTCGCCAGCGAGAACCACAGCGGGAGGCCCCGCGCCCGGCGGGTGAGCTGGATGCCGAGGTCCGACGGGTTCCAGTCGGGGGTGTCGGTCAGGGTGTCGAGGTACTCGGCCTTCTGCGTGTGCGCGGCCAGGGCGAGCGAGGGATCGCGGTAGATCAGCGCGCACGCGTCGAACGGGGCGAACAGCCACTTGTGCGGGTCGACGATGACCGAGTCGGCGTGCTCGACCCCGGCGAACGCGCCGCGCGCCTCCGGGACGAGCATCGCCGCGAGGCCGTACGCGCCGTCGACGTGCAGCCAGACTCCGCGGGCGGCGGTGACGTCGGCGATCGAGGCGATGTCGTCGACGATGCCGAAGTTGGTGGTGCCCCCGGTGGCGACGACCGCGAAGACGGCGTCACCGTGCTCGTCGAGCGCACGGGCGACGGCGTCCCCGTGGAGCCGCCCGGCGTCGTCGACCGGCACCGGGAGGACGTCGACGTCCATGACCGCCGCGGCGGAGGCGATCGATGAGTGCGCCTCGGCGCTGCAGACGACGAGCCAGCGCGCAGGCATCGGGCGGTCGGCCGCGCGCAGGCGCCGGCGTGCGGCATCCCGTGCCGTGACGAGCGCGGACAGATTGCCGATGGTGCCGCCCTGGACGAAGACACCGCCGGCGCCCTCGGGCAGGCCGAACTCGCGCGCGAGCCAGTGCAGCACCTCGTTCTCGGCGAACACGGCGCCGGCGCCCTCCATCCACGATCCGGCGTAGACGGCGGATGCCGAGACCACGACATCGAAGGCGAGCGCCGCCTTGCTCGGCGCCGAGGGGATGAAGGAGAGGTAGCCGGGGTGGTCGGTGGAGGTGCAGGCCGGAGCGAGGACGTTCTCGAACAGGGCGATCGCCCGGCGCGCCCCGATGCCCTCCGGCGTCACCGTACGCGGGGCGAGGCGCGCGAGATCGCTCGGCCGCAGCGGCTTGTCGAGCGGGATGTCCTCGTAGAGGGCGCGGCGTCGGGCGTACTCCAGCACGTCGTCGACGACCGCACGCGTCTCGGGGGAGATCGCGTGCATGCGGTCGGGCGGGGTCATCTCGGTCATGGCGGCTCCGGTCCTCGCGACCCGGTTCGGGTCGGATCCACGGTAGCCGTGTACGGGCGGGCGAGGGAGGCGTTCAGAGGAACGCGAGTCCGACGCCGCCGACGGCACCGACGATCACCACCACCCACGGCGGCACACGCCACGAGATCAGCAGCACGAAGCAGACGAGGGCGAGCGCGAAGGACGCGGGCCCCGTCACCGCGGTGACGAAGACCGGGTCGTAGAGGGCGGCGGCGAGGATGCCGACGACGGCGGCGTTCGCGCCGCGCAGGAGCGCTTGGGCCGCGGGTCGCGTCCGCAGGGCGTTCCAAAACGGCAGCACACCGACGAGGAGGAGGAAGCCCGGAACGAACACCGCCACCAGAGCGATCGCCGCCGTCGCGAGGCCCGCGGCCCCCGGGGCGGCGAGCGCCCCGAGATAGGCAGCGAAGGTGAACAGCGGACCCGGGACCGCCTGGGCGACGCCGTACCCGGCGAGGAACTGCTCGGCGTCCACCCACCCGCCGGTGACGACCTCGGCCTCCAGCAGCGGCAGGACGACGTGGCCACCGCCGAAGACGAGCGCACCGGCACGGTAGAACGCGTCCGCGACGCCGACGGCCGTCCCTCCGAGGGTCGCGGCGGCGATCGGGAGCCCGACGAGGAGCACCGCGAACACCGCGAGGGAGGTCGCGCCGACCCGCCGCGAGACGCCGAAGTACAGGTCCGGTCCCGGCGTCTCCCCCGGCATCCGGCAGAGGAGAAGGCCGGCGAGCGCGCCGAGGACGATCGCGGCGACCTGGCCGAGAGTCCCCGCCACGATCAGGACCAGCACCGCCGCGCCGACGGCGATCGACGCGCGTCGGGCATCCGGGGTGAGCGACCGGGCCATGCCCCAGACCGCCTGGGCGACGATCGCGACCGCGACGATCTTCAGCCCGTCCAGGATGCCGGAGCCGATCGTGCCGCCGAAGAGGTCCGCGCCGTACGCGAAGGCGACCATGATGATCGCCGACGGCAGCGTGAAGGCGAGCCATGCGGCGAGCGCGCCCAGGGGACCGGCGCGGAGGAGGCCGAGCCCGAATCCGACCTGGCTCGAGGCGGGACCGGGGAGGAACTGGCTCAGCGCGACGAGCTCGCCGTAGCCGCGATCGTCGATCCAGCGACGGCGCGTGACGAGCTCGTCGCGGAAGTAGCCGAGGTGCGCCACCGGTCCGCCGAAGGACGTCAACCCCAGCTTCAGGAAGGCGCCGAACACCTCGGCGGGGGAACCATCGCGTCGGGGGGAGGTCACGGGCGGGACAATACCCGGTAACGGTGTCCTACAATGATCAGCATTCTCACTCGGAGGTGCATACCAGCACTTGAACGGACACTCACGCGCGGGGTCGTCGACAGACGACCCCGGTCATAGTCCGGGCGTCCTCGCCCCTGTCCCCTTTTCCTCGCGTTCGGCGCGGGGGGTGATCCTTTCATGATCACCGCACTGCTCTTCCTCCTCCTCGGCATCGTCCTGACGGCCGTCATCATCGCCGCGAACGGCTACTTCGTCGCGCAGGAGTTCGCCTACATGTCGGTGGACCGCGCCAAGCTGCGCGCGCGTGCCGACGCCGGTGACACCGCCGCTCGTCGGGCACTCAAGGTCACCCAGCGCACCTCGTTCATGCTCTCCGGGGCGCAGCTCGGCATCACCGTGACCGGCCTCCTCGTCGGCTACGTCGCCGAGCCCTTCATCGGCGAGTCCCTGGGAACACTCCTCGGCGGCATCGGCGTCCCCGCGGCCGTCGGCATCACGATCGGCACCGTCGGCGCGCTGGTCCTCGCCTCCGTCGTGCAGATGATCTTCGGGGAGCTGTACCCGAAGAACCTCGCGCTGGCGAATCCCGAGCCGCTCTCCCGCGCGCTCGCGCCGACCACCCTGGGTTACCTGACGATCTTCGGATGGCTCATCTGGGTGTTCGACAAGTCCGCCGAGGGTCTCCTCCGTCTCGTCCGGGTGGAACCCGTCCACGACGTGGACACGTCGGCGACGGCGAAGGATCTCGAGCACATCATCGAGGATTCGCGCGACAGCGGCGACCTCCCCGAGGAGCTGTCGCTGATGCTCGATCGCATCCTCGATTTCCCCGAGCAGGATGTCGAGCACGCGATGATCCCGCGCGTCCAGGTCGACGTGGTCCATGTCACCGACCCGATCTCCCACGTCCGGGCCCTGATGGCGGAGGCGCACACGCGCTACCCGGTCATCGGCGAACGCGACGAGCCGGTCGGCGTCGTCCATCTCGTGGATGTCCTCGGGACCGACCGGGACGACGCGCGCCCCGTGACCGCGATCATGCGCGAGCCGCTCGTGCTCGCCACCCTCATGCCCCTCCCGGATGCCTTCGGCCAGCTGACCGAGACGAAGAACGAGCTCGCCTGCGTCATCGACGAGTACGGCGGATTCGCGGGTGTCCTGACCCTGGAGGACCTCGCTGAGGAACTCGTCGGCGAGATCTCCGACGAGCACGACGCCGAGGACGGCGCGGGCGCGGTGCAGACCGCGGACGACATGTGGGAGATGGACGGCGACCTTCACATCGACGAGGTCGAGCGCGTCATCGGCGCCGATCTGGAACGCGGCGACTTCGAGACCCTGTCCGGACTCGCGATCGCCGCCGCCGGGCGTCTGCCCGAACCGGGCGACACCGTCCGCGTCGAGCTCCCCCTCCAGGGCGCCGACGTCATCGAGGATGACCACACCTCCCGCGCGCTCCTGATCGAGGTCGTGGAGCTCGAACGGCACGTCCCGCACGTCCTGCGCGTGCAACTCGTCACCGAACGGGACGCCGACCGGGAGGCATCCGAGGCCCTGGGGGACGCTGCCCACGAGTCCGAGGAGGCACCGCGATGAACGGCTGGATCGTCCTGATCGCCACGGTGGCACTCATCGTCTTGAGTGCATTCTTCGTCGTCATCGAGTTCGCGCTGCTCGGCGCGCGTCGACACCGGCTGGAGGAGACCGCCACGACCGACCCGTCGGCACGCGCGGCGCTCCGGGGCATGAACGAGCTCACCCTCATGCTCGCCGGCGCCCAGCTCGGCATCACGGCCTGCACGTTCGCCCTCGGTGCCGTCACCAAGCCCGCGGTCGACGCGTGGCTCGGTCCGGTCTTCGCCTCGTGGGGTGCGCCGGAGTGGCTCGCCGGCGGCGCCGCGTTCGCGCTGTCGCTGCTCGCGGTGACCTTCCTCCACCTCGTCGTGGGCGAGATGGCCCCGAAGTCGTGGGCGATCGCGCACCCCGAGACGGCGGCGCGGATCGTCGGCATCCCGGCACGCGCCTACGTCTGGCCGCTTCGTCCCTTCCTCCTCTGGGTCAACCGGATCGCGAACGCCCTCGTGGCCCGCAGCGGCGTCGAGCCGGTGGACCGCGCCGCGGTCGGCGGCCGCGACGCGGACACCATCCGTCACCTCGTGGAGTACTCCGGCCAGGTGGGCGTGCTCGAACCGGAGCTGCGCACCCAGATCTCGCAGGTCATCGAGCTCGAGAACCTGACCCTCGGCGACATCACCGTCCCGACGGCGACGCCGACGGCCGTGACGACGGATGCCGATCTCGCCGCCGTGCGGGAGGCGGCGCGCCGCACCGGCCACCTGCGGGTGCTCGTCCTCGACGGGGACGGTGAGCCGCGCTCGGTCGTGCACGTACGCGACACGCTCCTGCGCGACGACACGGACCCCGTGACGACCCTCGCCCGCCCGGCCCTGCGCCTGCCGGAGGATCTGCTCGTCCACGAGGCGCTCCGGCGCATGCGCGAGGCGAGCGTCCAGCTGGTCGTCGTCGAATCCGAGGAACGCGCGATCGGCGTCGTCACCCTCACCGACGTCGTCAAGCGGGTCCTCCCCGGCGAGGCGACCGTCGGCGCCGGGTAGCGGCCTCAGTCAGGCCGCGGACTCCTCCACGCGGTAGACCACGCACTCCCACGGCCGCAGCCGCAGGCGTCCCGACGGCGCCTGCGGCGGGTCGTCGTGGTTGGCGATCACGACGCTCGCCCCCTCGACGCGCAGCTCGGCGGCATCCCTCTCCACGGTGTCGCTCGAGCAGTTGGCGACGAGGGTGAGACGGATGCCGTCCTGCGCGCGGTGGAACGCGTAGACCTCGGTGTCCTCCGGCCAGACCAGGGTGAACGCCCCGGTCTGCACGACGGGATCGTCGTGGCGGAGCGCGATGAGCCGTCGGTAGTAGTGGAACACCGACGCCGGATCGGCGCGGGCGTCCTCCGCGTTGATCCGGTCGTGGTTCGGGTTGACCTGGATCCACGGCTCGCCCGTGGTGAAGCCGGCGTGCGCCGAGGCGTCCCACTGGACGGGGGTCCGCGCGTTGTCGCGGCTGCCGAAGGCGAGGGCGCGCAGCAGCTGCTCGTCGTCGAATTCGCCGATCGCCCGCTTCTCCTCGACGTAACGCAACGACTCGATGTCGCGGTACTGATCGAACGACGTGAAACCGGCATCCGTCATCCCGAGCTCCTCGCCCTGGTAGATGTACGGGGTGCCGCGGTGCAGGTGCAGGACCGTCGCGAGCGCCGTCGCGGAGGCGACACGGTGCTCGCCGTCGTCGCCGAAGCGGGAGACGACGCGCGGCTGATCGTGGTTGTCCCAGTAGAGCGAGTTCCACCCCGTCTCGGCGAGGCCCGCCTGCCACCGCGTGAGCGTCGCCTTGAGGTCGCGGAGGTCGAGGGGCCGGTGCTGGAAGCGGTCGCCGTCGACGGTGTCGAGTCCCATGTGCTCGAACGTGAAGACCATGTCGAGCTCGGCGCGCGCAGGGTCGGTGAACAGCTGCGCGTCCTCGACGGTCGCACCGGGGGTCTCGCCGACGAGGAGCAGCGACTCCCGGCGTCCCGCGAACACCTCGCGGTGCATCTCCTGGAGGAACTCATGCAGCCGCGGGCCGTTGGCGCTCGCGGCGGTGGCATCGCCGTACAGGCCGCTCGCGACCGGGGCGTCGGAGAGCGCACCGTCCGGACCGACGTCTTTGGAGATGAGGTTGATGACGTCCATCCGGAAGCCGTCAACCCCGCGGTCGAGCCACCAGCGCATCATCGCGTAGACGGCCTCGCGCACCTCCGGGTTCTCCCAGTTGAGGTCGGGCTGCTTGCGGCTGAACAGGTGCAGGTAGTACTGCCCGGTCTGCTCGTCCCACTCCCAGGCGGGGCCGGAGAAGAAGGAGCCCCAGTTCGTGGGTTCGGAGCCGCGTGTCCCGGGCTCGAATCCGTCGCGGGGGTCGCGCCACCAGTACCAGTCGCGCTTCGGGCTGTCGCGGGTCGAGCGCGACTCGATGAACCACGGATGCTCGTCGCTGGTGTGGTTGACGACGAGGTCCATGACCACTTTGATCCCGCGCTCGTGCAGAGCTCCGATGACCTCGTCGAGGTCGTCGAGGGTGCCGAACAGCGGATCCACGTCCTGGTAGTCGCTGATGTCGTACCCGTTGTCGTCCTGCGGGCTGCGGTACAGCGGCGAGAACCACACGACATCGACGCCGAGCTCGTCGAGATGGTCGACGCGGCGGAGGATTCCGCGCAGGTCGCCGATGCCGTCGCCGTCGGAGTCCTGGAACGAACGGGGGTAGATCTGGTAGACCACCGCGGAGGTCCACCATGCGTACTCGGCGCTCATGGCCCCCACCCTACGGGCCGACGTCGACGACGTCCCGAAGGGTGGGGAACCGCAGAGCGCGGTCTCGATCAGGAGACGCGCGAGGGCTCGTCGTCGTTGCTGTCGTCGCCGGGGATGTGCACGTCGTTCACCTCGACGTTGACCTCGACGACCTCCAGGCCCACGAGGCGCGAGATGGCACCGGCGACGGCGGCGCGGACGTTCCCGGCGACCTCCTGGATGGGCGACGGGTACTCCACCACGATGGTCAGGTCGGCCGCGGCCTGCGTCTCGCCGACCTCGACCTTGACGCCCTGCGTGAGGTCGGTGGCGTTGATCGCGTCGCGGATCGCGCCGAACGCGCGGGCTCCTCCGCCGCCGAGGGCGTAGACCCCGGGGACCTCGCGCGCGGCGATGCCGGCGACCTTGGCCACCACGCCGTCGGAGATCGTGGTGCGGCCGGCGGCGTTCTCGTCGCGCGCGCCCGTGAAGGCCGAGGCGGGACGGTCCACGCGCGACGCGGCGCTCTTCGGGGCACGCGTCTCGTCGGCGGAGGTGGTTGTGATGTCGTTGGTGGCCATGAGCCGGCTCCTTTATCTGTCGAACGAGGGGAAATCAACCCCGATTCGGGGCGATAGGCGAGCGTTACCTTTGCTCTGCGAATAGGAGGGTCGTCCCGCCGAATTCGTCACGATGAAGATCCTGAGCGTTTGCTGGGAGGTGGGGGATGGGCGGCACCACGGGGGACGCTGCGGCGACGGGATCACCGTTGTCCGCGGCATCCGATCAGATCCTGGTCGAGCGCGCCGTGGACGGCGATGCGACCGCGTTCGGTGAGATCGTACGGCGGCACAGCTCCCTCATGCGCGCGTACGTATCCCGGATCGTGGGATCGCTGAGCGAGGCCGACGACGTCGTGCAGGACGCGTTCATCACCGCGTGGAAGCAGCTCCCCTCCCTGCGGGACGGCTCCGCCGTCCGCGCGTGGCTGATGCGCATCGCCAGCCGCGAGGCGTTCGCACGCCTCCGCCGCCGTACCGCCGACGTTCCGATCGAGGACGTCCCCCTGGTGCAGAGCGCACACCCCGATCCGGAGGTCCGCGCGGTGCGGCAGGCCCAGCTCGCCGCGCTGTCGGCGGCGTTGGACGAACTGCCCGAGGACCAGCGACGCGCGTGGCTGCTGCGCGAGGTCGCCGACCTCAGCTACGCCGAGATCGCCGAGGAGATGACCACGAGCGCCAGCACCGTGAGAGGCTTGCTGTCACGAGCACGGAGTTCGATCGCGATCCGGATGGAGGACTGGCGATGACCCAGACTCCCCCCGAGGTCCTGGACTGCGGGCGCACCGTCGACGAACTGAGCGACTACCTCACCGCCGGTCGCATCCCCGCCGACGCGCACATCGAGTCCTGCCCCGACTGCCTCAACGCCCTCGACGCGCTCGAGCGGGTCGGCCGGCTGTCGCGCGACCTCATGGTCGACGACGCGGAGCGCCTTCCCCCTCCCCCGCAGGACTGGCTCAACGGCATCCTGTCGGCGGTCCGCTCCGAGCTGCGCGCGGGGCGCAGCTTCCCGATCCACCACGACGACCCGCGCGTGTCGATCTCGGTCACGGAGGGCGCGGTGCGCGCGCTCATCCGCGAGACGGGGGATGCCGTGCCGGGCGTCTACATCGGCCGCACCCAGATCATCGGCGACGCCGAGATCCCCGGGGAGCCCGTCGAGGTCGATGTCACCGCCAGCATCGCGTGGGGGTTGCCCGTGCCGGAGACGACCGCGCGCGTCCGCGACCTGGTCTACACGGCCCTGAACCAGCACACCGAGCTGAAGGTCGTGGGGGTCAACATCACGGTGGAGGACCTCCACGGCTACGCGTCCGACAAGGAATCGTCATGACTCTCACCACTCCTGAACCGGACGGCGGTCTGGTCTCCCGCGTGCGCGCGGTCGACGGCGTCGTCGACGTGTACGGCTCACCGCTGCAGCAGATCTCCGGCATCCTCGCCGCCGCGACCGGGCGCTCCGGCGAGCGGCAGGCCGACATCGCCGTGTCGGTGCGCGACGGCATCCCCCGGGTTGCGGCCCGCATCGCCACGGATCCCGAGTACGACACACCGGAGACCGCGCGCCGCGTCGCCGACGTGCTCGCCGAGAACTCCCCCGAGGACGCGACGATCACGGTGCAGATCGCCCGCATTCACTGAGACCGGCGTGGGCCGGTCGCGATCGACACCCGACCCACGGTCGGAATCGAAGACGTGCGCATCGTGCGGCCGCGAGATGCAGTGGCGTAGGAAGTGGGCGGCGAACTGGGACCAGGTCGCCTACTGCTCGGACGCGTGCCGGCGCCGCGGCGTGCGGACGGTGGACACCGCCCTCGAGGACGCGATCCGCGAGCTTCTCGCCGCGCGGGCGGCGACCGCGACGATCTGCCCGTCGGAGGCCGCGCGATCGGTCGGCGGTGACGACTGGCGCGACCTCATGGAACCGGCGCGGCGCGCCGCACGCCGGCTCGTCGCCGCCGGCGAGGTGGAGATCACCCAGCGCGGCACGGTCGTCGACCCTTCCACCGCGCGCGGTCCCATCCGCATCCGTCGCGCGCGCTGAGCGCGGGGCACCGCCCGACCTGTGTCAGATCCGGCGGGCCCGCGCGAAGCGGGTGACGAACCCCGGATGCCCCGCCGGCATCGCGAGCACCGAGTCCGGCGACCGCGCCGCGAGCCCGGGGAACCCCGCATCGGCGACGAGCTCGTCGTCCAGCTCGAGGAGCTCCGCGGTCCGCAACGGCCATTCCTCGTGGCAGTTCTGCGCCCACCGCGTCGCGCCGAGATGGCGCTCGTGGAACCCCCATCGCGCGGTGAGGAAGCGCGAGAGGTCGCTGTCGACGACCTCGTCGCCCACGCGGACGGCGATGCGCGTGCCCGGGCCGCGCGGGCGGCCCCTCGCGTCGCGCCGGCGCGAGCGGAAGGCCACGACCGATGCCGCGGCATCCGTCTGGAGTCCGATCGACGCCCACCGGTAGGGCAGGCCGAACAGCGCCCGCGCCGCGAGCACCGGCGGGAGGTGCTCGGCCTCGAGCGTGCGGAAGACGACCCCCCGACGCCCGGCGGCATCGACGCCGTAGGTGCGGACGTTGATCTCGGCGAAGGTTCCGAGCCACGGCACCGCGGGAAGCGGCAGGAAGCGGAAGCGCGACAGGACGAACGGCACGAGCCCCACCCATGCCGACCCGTCGAACACGTCCGGGCGGACACCCGGCGGAAGCAGCGGGGCGACCTGCGCGGGATCGACCCGCCAGTGCACGAAGACGGCGTGGCTCCACACCTGCGACAGCACTGCGCGCGAGGGCAGCGCGGGGGCGTGGGCCGGGATCGTCACCCTTCGATTCTCCGCCGGGGAACGCCGATCGGGGCCGCGCGGCAGGATCGACGCGAGCGTCAGGGACGCGGGTCGCGGGGGTCCTCGCTCACGACCACACGCACCGATGAGATCCGTCGGCGATCGAGTCCGGTGACCTGGACGACGACACCGTCGACCTCCACCGTGTCACCGACCACTGCGAGGCGACCGAGCTGCTCGGTGACCCACCCCGCGACCGTGTCCGAGGCGCCGCGCGGAAGCGAGACACCGGTCAGCTCCTCGAAGTCTTGGAAATTCAGGCGACCGTCGACGTCCTCGCCGTTCGCGAGGGGCTCGGCATCCGTGTCGTACTCGTCGAAGATCTCCCCCACGACCTCTTCGACGAGGTCCTCGAGCGTCACGATCCCGTCGGTTCCGCCGTACTCGTCCACCACGACGGCGATGTGCTGGCCCTCCGCGCGCATCTTCGTCAGCGTCGGCAGGACCCGCGCCGTCGACGGGAAGTACGAGATCGGCCGCACGATGGCCGACAGCGCGGCCTCGGGCGAGGTGCGGACGGTGTCGAAGAGGTCGCGCACGTGGACGAAGCCCGTGAGGTCGTCGATCGACTTGTCGGCGACGGGGTAGCGCGAGAACGGGAGATCGCTCACCTGCGCGACCGCGTCGGCGACGGTGTCGGTCTCGTCGAGGGCGACGACGTCGGGTCGGGGGCGCATCACCCCGCTGATCTGCCGATCGTGGAGCGAGAGCACGTCGTCGAGGATGCGGCGCTCGTCCTCGGGGAGCCCCTGGTGCGTCGCGACGATATCGCGGATCTCCTCGTCGGTGATCTCGTCGGCGGTCTTGTGCGGATCACCGCCGAGGAGGCGGACGAGAGCATTCGTCGACACCGAGAGGAGCCAGATCACCGGACGCATCAGCGTGGCGAAGCCGTCGAGGATCGGTGCCACCGCGTAGGCGAACTGGGCGTTGCGTTGGATCGCCAGACGCTTGGGCACGAGCTCTCCGAGCACCAGGGAGAGGTACGCGATGACGAGCGTCAACAGGATCGTGGCGATGGTGAGCGCCGGCGCCGCATCGACGCCCCAGGCCACGAACAGCGGCGCAACCGATGGAGCGATCGACGTCGCTCCGTACGCCGCCGAGGCGAAGCCGGCGACGGTGACGCCGATCTGCACCGCGGAGAGGAACGTGTTGGGGTTCCGCGCGAGAGCCGCGACCTTCTCGCCGCGGCGGCCGCGCGCGGAGATGGCGTTGAGCTGGCTCTCGCGGAGCGTGACCAGCGCCATCTCGGTCGCGGCGAAGACGCCGCCGATGAGGACGAACGCGACGACGAGCGCGATGTTCAGGAGGAGATCGCCCATCACCGGCCCTCCTCCCCGTGCTCCAGGGTGCCCGGGGTCATCCGGGCGCCGGGTCTGTCAGGGTCGGCGGTCTCGGTGCGGTGCCGCGTGCTCACAGGAGTGTTCCCTCTTCGAGGTGATGGATGGGGTGCGGGAAACGATGGGGGCGTCAGGGGCGCGGGTCGCGGGCGTCCTCGATGTCCTGCGTGACCTCGACCGGGCGACGCAGGCGGTCGCTGCGGGTCTTCGCGAGGCTCGCGATCGTCGCGACGGTGACGGTCGCGGCGATGAACAGCAGGGACAGCCAGATCGGGATCTCGGGGATCCACAGCACCGGCTCGCCGCCGTTGATGAAGGGGAGTTCGTTGACGTGCAGGGCGTGGAAGACGAGCTTCACACCGATGAAGGCGAGGATCACCGCGAGACCCTGCGCGAGGTAGATGAGGCGCTCCAGCAGTCCTCCGATGAGGAAGTACAGCTGGCGGAGCCCCATGAGGGCGAACGCGTTGGCGGTGAAGACGATGTACGCCTCGTTGGTGAGGCCGTAGATGGCCGGGATCGAGTCGACGGCGAAGATGAGGTCGACGAAGCCGATCGCCACAATGACGAGAAGCATCGGCGTGACGAAGCGTCGGCCGTCCTTCTTCACGAACAGGCGGTCGCCGTTGTACTCATCGCTCACCGGCAGCACGCGACGGACGAACGTCATGAACTTGCCGTTGGCGGGGTCGGACTCGCCGTGCGAGAAGGCCTGGCGGTAGGCGAGGAAGAGCAGCAGCGCGCCGAAGATGTAGAAGATCCAGGAGAAGTTCTCGATGAGCGCCGCCCCCACCGCGATGAACGCACCGCGCATGATGAGCGCGATGACGATGCCGATCATCAGCACCTTCTGCTGGTAGATCTTCGGCACCGCGAACCCGGTCATGACGATCAGGAACACGAAGAGGTTGTCGATCGACAGCGCCTTCTCGGTGAGGTAGCCGGCGAAGTACTCGCCGCCGTAGGTCCAGCCCGAGACGATGCCGATGCCGACGCCGAAGAGGAGCGCGAGCGCGATGTAGAACACCGACCAGCGGGCGGATTCCCCGATCGTGGGCGCGTGGGGCTTGCGGACGTGCGCGAAGTACTCGAAGACGAAGAAGGCGATGGTCACCGCGATGGTGATCCCCCACACAAGGGGCGTGATGTTCAAAGGGTCTCCAGACCGAGGCGTGAACGAATCGACGCCAAGGTCTTCCCCATCTCCGACGGAGACCGGCGACCCGGGAGGCGCAGAGCCTCCGTGATGACGAATCCACCGTGTCGGGGTACTCCCCTTGGACCGTGTAACAGTAGGCGAAGACCCGCGCCGATGGCTGAGAATCTCCTGTGGAGGTGACCGGCAAGGGGCGGCGGGTCAGGCCAGCTGGAAGCCGCCGTCGCTGCTGATCACCTGGCCGACCACCCAGCTCCCCTCCGGCGACGCCAGCCACGAGATGAGCGCGGCCGGGTCCTCGGGACGACCGAACCTGCCGAACGGCGTCCCGGCGACGCGCGCGTCGAGGCCCTCGAGATCGCGATCTGCGGTCTCGGCATCCAGGTATCCGGTGTTGACCGGACCGGGATCGATCGTGTTGAGGACGATGCCGAGCTCGAGGAGCTCCGCCGCGACCGTCGTCGTCACGCCGGCCAGCGCCGCCTTGCTCGTGGCGTAGGCGACCTCGCCGCGCATGGGGCCGTGGATCTGACCGGATGTCATCCAATAGACGTGCCCGGTCGGACCCGCGTAAGGCCCGCCGCCGGCGATGCGGTCGCCCGGCCGCCGGGGCTCGGCGGGGGCGTGGTGGCGGGCCGCGAACGCCGAGGTGAGCAGAAGCGTCGCGCGCGTGTTGACGTCCCAGAACGCATCGAGGGTCTCCGGCGTCATGTCGAGGATGCTGCCGTCACCGCCGCTCCGGGCGTGGTTGCACACGAGGATCTCGATCGACCCGGTGATCGCGGCGGCGGCCTCGATCACCCGCGGGATCGCCGCGGCATCCGACAGGTCCGCCCCGATGTCGACGAGCTCGGCACCGGGCACGAGCTGGGAACGGATGCCGTCCCTCACCGCGTCGAGATCGTCGGCGCCCCATGGCTGCTCCTCGTCGTGGGCGCGGTGGTGGTGGATGACGATGTGCGCACCCCGGCGCGCGAACGCCGACGCGACGGCGTAGCCGATGCCGCGGCGCCGGGAGACGCCGGTGACGAGGGCGGTGCGGCCGAGGAGCGGGGCGTCGGAGTCAGGGGCGGAGCGGTGGGTCACGAGGGCCGAGTGTGGCACACAGGCAGGGACGCGTCGAGCCCACCCGCAGATCCGAGCGGGCGCTTACGCTGGGAGGATGCCGCCCACCACCGCCGGAGGACCGACGCCCTCATCGGCGAGCGGCGGCGCCCCCGATCCCGACGACCGCGCCTGGCGGCAGCTCCTCGCCGGCGACGAGCCCGCGTGCGCGCAGCTCGCGGAGATCTACACACCTCTGGTGGAGGCCCGTGGCCCCTTCGCCGTCGCTCAGCTCGGCCAGAGTCTCGACGGCTTCATCGCCGCCCGCACCGGAGACGCCTGCTATGTCACCGGCGAAGAGGATCGCCGCCACCTGCATCGCCTGCGGGCCCTCGTCGACGCCGTGGTCGTGGGCTGGCGCACCGTCGCCAACGACGACCCGCGCCTGACCGTCCGCGCCGTCGCCGGACCCAACCCCGTCCGGGTCGTTCTGGACGCGTCCGCGCGCATCCCCGCGGCATCCGTTCTCCTGCACGACGGCGCCGCCCCCACGCTCTGGCTGGTGGATGCCGAGACCCCGGTCGAGACGCAGGTCGGCCCGCACGTGCAGATCGTCCGCGTGCCGGAGCTGCGGTCGCTCACACCGCGCGAGATCCTCGCCGTGCTCGAGGCGCGAGGCCTCTCACGGGTGCTGATCGAGGGCGGGGGAGTGACGGTGTCGCGGTTCGTGGGCGACCACGCCCTCCGCTGGCTCTACCTCACCACCGCGCCGGTGCTCATCGGCGACGGCGTGCCCGGCATCCGCTTCGACGGAGAGGATCGTCTCGCCGACGCCCTCCGCGGACCGGTCCGCCGCTTCCCCCTCGGCGCGGACCTCTGCACCGAGTTCACCTTCTGACCCACGCGCGTTCTCGGACGACGCCCGGGCTCGACGACGTTCGCGCGCCCGACGCACCTCCCGCGCGCGCGGAAGGACGCGGACGGCGACGACGACGGCACCGGGAAGGGTCGACGCGAGCGCCAGGATGCCGTAGCCGATCGACACGGTGATGCCGAGCTCGGCGGTGGAGCCGGCGAGATCGAACGCCCACGCCGACGCCGCTTCGCGCGTGCCCCACCCGCCCACGCCGAGCGGGATCGACATACCCGCGATCGCGACCGCCGCCGTTCCGGGCAGGACGGAGAGGCTCAACGCGGGCGCCAGGGCCAGCGCCGAGACGACGAAGATCCCCGCGAACGCGGCCCACCCGGCGACGGCGAGCGCGACGACGGCGACCAGCTCGCGCGCCGACAGCTGCCGGAGCCACCGCCACGCGATCACGGAGACGAGCACCGCGATCCCCAGGCTTCCGAGCGCGAAGAGAGGGGCGGGGGCTGCGAGGGCGACTCCGGCGGCGAGGAAGACCACCGCGGTGCCGGCCAGGCGCTCCCCCGCCATCGCGGCGAATCCGCTCGCGAGGGCGCGGCGGCCGGCGCTCACGTCCGCGTCACTGCTGTCGTCCGCGGCGCGGAGCGCGTCTCCGGCGAGCCCACCGGGAAGCACGCTGTTGAGGAAGGAGGCCTGCCAACAGCGCGCTATCGCCGGTCCGAGCGGGATGCGGATCGCGTGATGACGCGCGACCACCCGCCAGCGGAGAGCCTGGACGACGACGCCGGCGGCGCCCAGCGCGATCCCGATCGGGTAGGCCCACCAGGGCAGCTGCGTCACCGCGTCCACGAGCGGCGCGAGACCGAAGCGCCACACCACGACGGCGAGGATGCCGGCGGTGACCACCACCTGGAGGAGCGCGACGAGGATCAGCCGACCTCGGCCTGGACCCGGCATCCGTCCGGCTCCGCTCACGCGGACGCGGGGAGGCTCAGGATGTCGGCGTGTCCGACGTGGACGACGAGCGCGCCCCGGTCGATCTGGGCCTGACGCTCCTCGCGCCAGGCGGTGACGAGGTCGGCGAGCGCGGGGGCGTGCTCGATCGCCACGTCGGCCCGATCGTGGAGGTAGCGCTGCACGAGCGCCGCCTGCTCGGCGGCGTCCAGACGCCACGGGGTCTCGGCGACCCGCACCCGCTGTCCGCGCTTACGGAGGAGCCCGGCGACATGGTCGACGGCGTCCGGACCGAGGAGGTCGTCGCGCCGCTGATGGGCGTCGAAGGCGTCGGTGATCGCGGTGTCGGCGGGGTGCGGCGGGTCGATCGACACCGCACCGGTGACGCTGAGGCTGAGGAGCGCCGCGGACCCGGTCCGGGCGATCGCGTCGACGAGGACCGCGGCATCCGCCGGGGAGAGGAGATCGAGGAGGGCGGCGCAGGTGAACAGCACGGGGCCCTCGTCCTCGGCGACGATGTCGGGGAGCTCGGCGACCGTGGCGATCCGACGCGTGAGCGAGGAGACCGAGGTCGGCGCGACGGGATCGACCGCGTCGATGAGATCGGCGTCGTGGTCGACGAGGATCCAGTGCTGCTCGAGCGGCACGAGGCGGTCGGCCAGCCACGCCTGGTTCGATCCGGTTCCGGCGCCGACGTCGATGACGCGGACCGGGGCGTCTTCCGTGCCGAGCGCGGCCACGGCTTCCGCCACGAGCGGGAGCGCCGCCTCGCGGGCGGTGTGATCGGCCTGGCGCCGCAGCGACAGCCAATCGGCGGGGACGGGACGGCTCACCATCGGAGCAGGTCCCGCAGCTGCGTCGCGGCGTGCGGCCATCCTCGAAGTCTAGACCGGGCATCGGATGCCGCGGCCCGCCAGGCGGCCCGGAGATCGGCGTCGTCGAGCCAGCGCGCGAGCGCGTCGGTCCACGCGTCCGGCTCGTCCGCGGGGAGAGCGAGGCCGGGGAGGGATCCGCCGGCGTCGGTCCCGGCGGCGAGGGCTTCGACCGCGCCCGTGCCCGAGGCGACGAGCGCCGGGATGCCGCGGGCGAGGGCCTCCGTCACGACCATGCCGTAGGGCTCGACGAGCGAGGGCAGCAGGAGCAGGTCGGCCTCGCGCCAGACGCGCTCGCGACGACGCCCCGTGACGGGTCCGACGACGCGCGCGCGATCGGCGCCGAGCGCCTCGACGGCGGCCTCGACCTCGGCGACATAGGGGTGCGCGGCGCGGGCAGGGCCGGCCACGACGACCTCCCAATCGCGCGCGCGCAGGGGGGCGAGCGTCGAGAGGGCGAGGAGCGCGTTCTTGCGCGGGGTCACCGCGCCGAGGATCAGCAGGCGCGGCGGCGCGCTCCCGGTGGCAGGGTCAGCGGCATCGACACCCGGTCGCACGACCTCCGCCGCGATGTCGTAGCGCGCCCGCAGGTCGTCGCGCGCCCACGCGCTCGTGCAGAGCACCAGGTCGGCCGCCTCCAGCGCCGCCCGCTCCCCGCGCGCGAGGGTGTCGGCATCCGCGTCGGAGAGACCGGATTCGGCGGGCAGTGGGAGGTGGACGAGGATCACGACACGGATGCCGGCCGCCGCGGCATCCGCGATCCGATCCGGAGCCGCGCACGCCACGATGCCGTCGACGACGACCTCCCGCGCCGAGGCGAGGGCGTCGTCGAGGGCGTCGAGATCGTCCTCCGTCGGGCGCGGCCAGGCCCCCGGGACGCGGTGTTCGACAACGGCGACGTCGTCCGCGCGGAGGGCCGCGATCATCGCGGCGTTGTAGGCGCTCCCGCCGCTCGGACCGCCGAGGTCGGCGGGGACGACGAAGACGCGGTCAGCGCCCAGCGACGTCGAGGTCATACGTCACCCACGCGTCGGGGTGCTCGCGCACGACGATGCCGATGCCGGTGATGCCCGCTGCCGGGTCGAGCCGCTCGGCGAGCGCCCGGGCGATGTGCGCGGCGACCGCCTCGGTGGTGCTGAGCGTGCCGGCGAACGCGGGGTGCTCGTCGAGGTTCGCGTACCGCAGCGGGTCGAGCACCTCGGAGAGGTGCCGGGAGGCCTCGCCGATGTCGATCACGACCGCGTGGTCGTCCAGGCGCGGGCTCCGCCAGGTCGCCTCGACGACGAGGGTCGCGCCGTGGAGACCCTGGGCGGGGCCGAAGAATTTGTCGGGCAGGCTGTGGGCGATCATGACGTGATCGCGGACGGTGAGTCCGAACATGGTGTCCTCTCGGAGGTCGGGGCGGGTCGGGTTCAGGGCGAGTCGGGGTACGCCACGACGACGCATCCGGGGCCGATGCGGCCGTCCTCCAGCGCGGCGTACGCATCGTCGATCTCGTCGAAGGCGACGTCGGCCGCGATGAGGGTGTCGAACGCGGGATCCGCGAGGAGCTCCAGCGCGGTCGCGAGACGGGCGGCCGGGTCGCGGCGCGCGCGCCGGGCGGCGCCGATCCGCGACACCTGGCTGGCGGTGATCCGCAGTCGGCGGGAGTGGAAATCCTCCCCGAGCGGTACGCGGGGTTCGCGCGCACCGAACCACGACATCTCCACGAGCTCCGCCTCGTCGCCGAGGAGTGCGAGGGCGGTCGCGAGCCCGGACTCGGATGCCGAGGCGTGGAAGACGAGGTCGCAGTCGCCCGTCGCGTCCTCGGGCGCCACGGTGTCGAGACCCGTCTCGGCCAGCTGCCGCCGGCGTGCGGCATCCGGATCCACGATCTGCAGCCGGGCGAGGGGGAAGCGGCGCAGGAGCAGGGCGACCGCCCCGCCCACGAGACCGCCGCCGACGACGGCGATGCGGTCGCCCGCGCAGGGCGGCGCGTCCCACAGCGCGTTGAGCGCCGTCTCCACCGTGCCGGTGAGCACCGCGCGGCGCGAGGGGACGGCGTCGGGAAGGGGCGTGAGCATGGACGCGTCGACGACGTAGCGGTCCTGGTGCGGGTGCAGGCAGAACACGCGACGCCCCACGAGGTCGGCGGGTCCGTCCTCGACGACACCGACGGAGAGGTAGCCGTACTTCACCGGGAAGGGGAAGTCGCCCTCTTGGAAGGGCGCGCGCATGCGCGCGTGCTGCGAGGGCGGGACGTCGCCGCGGCGGACGAGCAGCTCGGTGCCGCGGCTGATGCCGGTGTAGAGCGCCCGGACGCGGGCCTCCCCGGCGCGCGGAGACGGCAGGGTTTCGAGCCGGATCTCGCCGGCGCCGGGCGCGACGGACCAGTGGGCGCGCGCGGTGTGCTCGGCGTCGGTGGCCCTGTCGGTGTCGGTGTCGGTCATGCGGCGACCGCCGCGGCCACGCCCGACCACACTTCTTCCGCACCGGAGTGCCCGACGAGGAACGTGAAGACGCACGCGACGACGCCGGCCACGGAGGCGAGGATGCCGGTGACCCGCTCGGCGATAGAGCGACCGCGCGCGGGCGCGGTGCCCCGAGCCGCCGCCCGGTGAAGCAGCACGGCCTGGACGTACCACGCGACCGCGAGCACGCCGAAGACGATGGCCGCGGCGAGCGCGGGGTCGGCCCACGCCATGTGCTCGTACGGGGTGCCGACGATCTCGGCGAGAGCCGACCCCGAGCGGTGGGCGACGAAGAACGAGACGGTTCCCAGGAGCGCGAGCACCGCACCCACGGCGCCCACCTGCACGCGCACCCGCGCCCAGAACACCGCCGTGATCACCAGCACCGCGGCCAGCGGGACCAGGACGACGGCGGCGTGCACGACAAGGGGGTGAAGGGGCAGATCCATGACTCTCTCGTCCGGTCGGGGCGGAAAGCGGGCTCAGGCGCGCTCGAGCGCAATGATGTCACGCCCGAAGGACGCCGCCAGGAGCACCAGCGCGATCGCGGCCGACGCGGCGGCGAGGGGCACCGGCACGATCGGGATGAGCGCGACCAGAAGAGCGACGCCCTGGATCGCCGCGACCGTGCGGCGGAAGGAGCTGTAGGGGAGGTCGCCGCGGAGCTTCGGGCGGATCCAGGATGCCGCGACGAAGACGTAGCGCATCGCGCCGATCGCGAGCACCCACCAGCCCGCCGTCGGAGCCGCGAGGATCGACAGCACCAGCAGCAGCGCGGCGTCGGATTCCATGTCGAGGCGGGCGCCGGCATCCGTCGCCGTTCCGGTGCTCCGCGCGACCCACCCGTCGATCGCGTCGAGGAGGAGGGCCGCCCCGATCACGGCGGCGACCACCCACGTGCGGGCGGGGAGGCTGCCGGCGAGAACCAGGACGGTCGCCGCGGCGACGACGCCGGTGAGCCCGACACGGCCGAGGGTGACGCGGTCGGCCGGGGTGACCGCGCGCGGGCGGCGCCGGAGGATCGACACCGCGGCGACGCCGGGGACGATGAGCGCCGCGACCATCGCGAGGAGGATGACCAGGCCGTGCGGCGTATGCAGCAGGGCCCAGAGCGCCGCCGCGGCGAGCGGCACGAGGACGACCACACCGGCTTCGGCGACCCCGCCGAAGCGCGCCGGGTGCGCCGCCGAGGGGGCGTTCGCGAGGCGCAGCTGGGTCATGCAGTCACGATAATGCGGCCAGAACGGGGCAGGGCCGATCGAGGGGGATCTTTACCCGGGGGGTGCGCGAGGTCTACAATGCGCTCGCCCGCCCGGATCACGGGGCGGCGGCGGACCATCCGGATCGCAGCCCTCGTGCTCGTGCTGCCGGGGAGCAAGTTCCTGGTGCTGGAGCTCGTCGACCTCGTCTTCGGCGACGCAGTGCGCCTCGGCGGGTTCTTCGCCGTCACCGCGCTCATCATCGTTCTGATGCTCGCGCGCGGGGGCGTGCGGCGGCTGTTCGAGCGGGAGGGACCCGGTGTCTCTGCCGGAGCGGATGCCGTTACCGGAGCGGCACCGGGACGTCCGAGCCGCCCTCGACCGTGAGGCGCGCGCCCATCTGCACCAGCTGCGGGGCGGCCGTGAACCCGCCCGCGAAGATCGCCTGACCCTGACCGAACACCGGCGAGCGCATGAGGAGGTCCTGCGGGACGAAGCCGAACGACTCGGCGAGCGCGGCGAGGTCGTTCGGGGCGTTCATGCGCATGAGCGCGACGTTGTCGCATTGCGACAACGCGTTGGGGTGCACCTTCGACGGCCGCTGCGTGGACAGCACGAGCCAGAGCCCGAACTTCCGCCCCTCCGCGGCGATCTGCACGATGCGCTCGGTCAGCAGCCGGTCGGCGGGCGTCTGCGGATCCGGCGAGCAGAGGTTGTGCGCCTCGTCGATGACGATGAGGCGCGGCCGGCGCTGCTCGCGGTTCTGCCACAGGTGGTCGAGCACCGACAGGGCCGCGGCCTTGAACTCCCCCGGCTCGCGGAAGGCGCCGAGGTCGAGGACCGTCGCGTCGTGCTCCTCGTCGATGACGTCGGAGGCGTCGCGTCCGCCCCAGGCCCAGATATCCCAATCGAGGATGCCGAGGTTCTCCAGCCGCATCGCGAAGCGGCGGCGGTCGGGGTCGTCATCTCGGTGAAGCCAGCGCGCGAATTGCTCGGGCGTGGGGGTGTGGCCCTGGAACCGCTCGCTGACCCGCAGGGCCATGTTGAAGAACTCGGGATCCATCACCGGATCCAGGCGCATGATCGCCGCGCGGCTGCGGGTCGGAAGGTCGACGAAGCGGATCTTCAGCGGCTCGTCGCCGCCGGGGCCGAGGACACGGATGCTGCGCGAGGCCCACGCGGACGCGGCGGCGGGATCGGCATCCGTCCGTGTCTCGCCGAGCCGGACGAAGTCGGAGTTGGGATCGAGGATCACCACCGGCAGTCGCGTCGCACCGATGAGCTGCTCGAGCACGACCCCGAGCGCGTAGGTCTTGCCGGACCCGCTCTGCCCGCACCAGAACGTATGGCGGTTGAACTTCGTCGGCAGGAGCTCGGCAGGGTCGCCGGAATCGACCTGGGCGCCGATGATCAGTCGCGGATCCACGGGTCTCACGCTAGCGAAACCGGGGGTCCATGCCCATAGGATCGCACCGGGTCGCACCGGGTCGCACCGGATGGATCCGGATGGATCCGACGAGCTCCGACGAAGGGGACGACATGACCACGCCCGCACCGATGCCGGCGCCTGCGCGCCCGCGGCGCCGCCTCGACGTCCTCGGCCTGATCGCCGTGATCGTCGCCGCCCTCCTGCTCCTGCCCTCACTGGCGGTCTTCCTCATCGGGCTGATCCCCGAGATGAATGCGATCTGGTGGCTCGGGATCGTCCTCGTGCCGCTCCTCGCGATCGCCGGAAGCATCGCCCTGGTGCTGGGCGTGATCGGGGTGATCGTGGCCGTGCGGCGGGGGACGCGCTTCGTCCTGTCGATCATCGGCGGCGTGCTCGGCATCCTGATGCTCGTGCCTCTGGCGCTGATCTACCTGGGCCCCTGACCCCCTCCCCTGACCGCGTCCCCCGACCGCGAGCCCCGACCGCGAGACTGCATCCTCCGGTCGAGACTGCGTGCGCGACGTGCAGTCTCGACCGGAGGATGCAGTCTCGGTGTCAAGGGGGGCGTCAGGGAGGGGGCGGGAGGCGGAGGACGGCCTGGACGGGGAGGTGGTCGGACGGCCAGCGACCGCGCACGGACTCGCCGTTGATCGCGGCGATGTCGACCTCGTCCTCGAGACCCCCGCCGACCAGGATCCAGTCGATGCGACGGGCGTCGGCGCGGGGCCGCCGGTAGTTCGGCCGCGTCCCCCACTCCGGGGTGCGGCGCACTGCCGCCCGCGACCACGCGTCCGCCAGCAGGCCGTCGCCGAGGAGCACCCGGAGCGGACGCGACCCGGCTCCGGCGTTCAGGTCCCCGAGCACCACGACGGGGCGTCCGCCCTCGACCACCATCCGACGGATCTGCTCCGCCGACCGCATTCGCGCAAGCGGCGACACGTGATCGAAGTGGGTGTTGACGACGTCGCACACCGATCCGGTCGCCCGGTCGCGCAGGGTCGCGATCACCGCGGTCCGCGGCGCCGCGGCGAACCACCCGCGAGACCCCGGCACCTCGGGCGTCTCCGACAGCGCCACCTGCCGGTGCGCGAGGATGTCGAACCGCGCGGTGTCGACGAAGATCGGACACCCCTCGCCGCGCCCCTCGCGCTCGCGCCCCCGACCGAGACGCCGATAGGTCTCCCCGAGGGCGAGGGCCACGGCATCCGCCTGATCCGGTAGCGCCTCCTGGATGCCGAGCACGACCGGCCGCTCGGCACGGAGCACCTCGGCCACGAGCGAACGCCGACGCTCCCACCTGTCGGCGATCGGACCGCCGGGACGCGAGGAGCGCCTCCGGATGTTGAAGGTCATGATGTGGATGCCCGGCGCGGCGACGGGACCGATCACGGGGAGCGCCATCACCCGACCGCCACCGTCAGCAGCCGGTCGTCGCCGTCGCGCGGGCCGGAGCCGCGGCCGTCGGTGTTGCTCGTGAGGATCCACAGATCGCCGTCCGGCGCGGCGACGACGTCGCGGATCCGCCCGAGCTCCCCGACGTAGAACTCCGTCGCCGTCGACGGGTCGGCGACCGGAACGGCGCGCACCCGCTCGCCGCGCAGGTTCGCGATGAACACGGTGCCCTCGATGACGGCGATGCCGCTCGGGCTCGCCTCCGCGGTCGCCCACTGCTGCACCGGGTCGACGAAGTCCGCCCCGTCGCCCTGGCCCTCCACGACGGGCCAGCCGTAGTTCGCGCCGGGGGTGATGATGTTGAGCTCGTCCCACGTGTTCTGTCCGAACTCCGACGCGAAGAGCGTCCCGTCTTCCGCCCACGCGATGCCCTGCGGATTGCGGTGCCCGTAGCTGTAGACGAACGAGTCGGGGAACGGGTTGTCCGCCGGCACCGCGCCCTCCGGCGTCATCCGCAGGATCTTCCCGGCGAGCGAGTCGCGGTCCTGCGCGAGATCGGGCACGTTCGCGTCACCGGTCGTGACGTAGAGCATCCCGTCCGGGCCGATCGCGATCCGTCCCCCGTTGTGCGTGCGGGCGGAGGGGATGCCGTCGAGGAGGGTTTCCGCGTCACCGAGCGCGAGCGACCCCGGCGCTCCGGACACGTCGAACCGCTGCACGCGGTTGCCGTCCGGTCCGGTCGAGGACACGAAGAGCCCGTCGTCGCCGTCGGCGGCGACCCCGAGGAGCCCGCCCTCGCCGCCGAAGACGACGCCCGGCACCGTCCCGACCACGCGCGTGGAGTCCCCGACGATCTCGCGGATGTCGCCGGTGTCGCGTTCACTGACGAGCACCGCACCACCGACGACGGCGACCGACCACGGCGCCGCGAGGTCCGCCGCGACCGTCGCGGGCTCACCCTGCGGCACCACCGCCGCCGACTCCCCCGGCTCCGACGTCGACGGCGCGGACGAGGAGGGAGACACGGATCCCGCGCACCCCGCGAGCACGAACCCGCCCACGGCGAGCGCCGCCAGCGCGACACCGAGTCGGCGGGACGAGGTTCGGACGGCGAGCATCAGCGCACCGCCCTCAGACCGTCAGCAGGACTTTGACGGCCCGACGCTCGTCCATCGCGCGGTAGCCCTCGGCGGCCTCCTCGAGCGGCAGCACGAGGTCGAACACCACGCCCGGGTCGATCTCGCGGTCCCAGATGAGCCGGATGAGATCGGGGAGGAAACGCCGCACCGGAGCCGGTCCGCCGTGCAGGTGCACACCCGAGCGGAAGAGCTGGGACCCGTCGATCGCGACATCGTGCGACACCCCGACGAAGCCGACGTGCCCGCCGGCGCGGGTCGCGTGGATCGCCTGCATCATCGCCTCCTGGGTGCCCACAGCCTCGATGGTGGAGTGCGCGCCGAGTCCACCGGTGAGCTCCTTGATCCGGGCGACGCCCTCCTCGCCGCGCTCCTCGACAATGTCGGTGGCGCCGAACCGCCGCGCGAGGGCCTGCCGATCGGCGTGCCGCGACATCGCGATGATCCGTTCGGCGCCCAGCTCCTTCGCGGCGAGGATGCCGAGGAGTCCCACCGCACCGTCACCGACGACCGCGACGGTCTTCCCGGGGCCGACCTCCGCGGCGACCGCGGCGAACCAGCCCGTGCCGAGGACGTCGGATGCCGCCAGCAACGACGGAATCAGATCCGGGTCCGGCTGCCCGGGCGTCGCCACGAGCGTGCCATCGGCGAGGGGGATCCGCGCGTACTCCGACTGCGCCCCGCCCGGGGCTCCCTGCTGCCGGTGGACGCAGTGGGTCTGGTAGCCCGCGCGGCAGATCTCGCAGGTGTTGTCGGAGGCGAAGAACGATCCGACGACGAAGTCCCCGACGGCGAGGGTGCGGACGTCCGCACCGATCTCGGTCACCGTGCCGACGTACTCGTGCCCCATCGGCTGATGATCGACCGGCTCCGCGCCGCGATACGGCCAGAGGTCGGAGCCGCAGATGCAGGTCGCGGCGAGCTTGATGACGGCATCCGTCGGCTCGACGACCGTCGGGTGGTCGCGGTCTTCGACCCGGACGTCGCCGGGGGCGTGCATGATGACTCCGCGCATGGGGGACCTTTCGTGAGGAGGACGAGCGCGCCCGCCGCGGAGGCCACACGGAGCAGCAGCTGCGAGACGAGGACGGCACCCATGGGTCGAGTCTGCACGCCGGAGCGGCCATGATGGGCGGATGGACGCAGACGTCATCGTCGTCGGCGCGGGCCTGGCGGGCCTCGTCGCGACCAGCGAACTCGTCCGCGCGGGCAAGCGCGTGGCGATCGTCGAGCAGGAGAACGGTCAGAACCTCGGCGGGCAGGCCTTCTGGTCGTTCGGCGGGCTCTTCCTCGTCGACTCCCCCGCGCAGCGCCGCCTCGGGGTGAAGGACTCGTTCGATCTCGCGTGGCAGGACTGGCAGGGTTCCGCCGGCTGGGACCGCCTCGACGGCGATCACCCCGAAGACGAGTGGGCGCAGCGGTGGGGGCGCGCGTACGTCGAGTTCGCGGCCACCGAGAAGCTCCCGTGGCTGCGGGAGCACGGCATCCGCTTCGCGCCTGTCCTCGGCTGGGCCGAGCGCGGCGACGGCACCGCGGGCGGTCACGGCAACTCCGTCCCCCGGTTCCATGTCGCGTGGGGGACGGGCACCGGGATCTCCGAGCCGTTCGCCGACCGGGCGCGGGAGGCGATGGCCTCCGGCCTCGTCCGCCTGCACTCGCGCCACCGGGTCGACGGGCTGATCGTGGAGAACGGCGCGGTCGTCGGGGTAAACGGTACGCGGCTCGCGCCCGACGACGCCGCGCGCGGCATCCGTTCGAATCGCGAGCCGATCGGGGCGTTCGAGCTCCGCGCGCAGGCGGTCGTGCTCGCCACCGGCGGCATCGGCGGCGACCACGACCTGGTGCGGAAATGGTGGCCCGAGCGCCTCGGGACACCGCCGCGCTCGATGGTCACCGGCGTCCCGCACCACGTCAACGGACGGATGCTGGACATCGCCGACGCCGCGGGTGCCCGCCTGGTCAACCGCGATCGCATGTGGCACTACACCGAGGGCATCCGCAACTGGGATCCGATCTGGCCGGGGCACGCGATCCGCATCCTCCCCGGGCCATCGTCGATGTGGCTGGATGCGCGCGGGAGGCGCCTCCCCGCGCCCGGGCTCCCCGGCTACGACACGCTCGGGACGCTGAAGCTCCTGCGGACCACCCCCGACCTCGCCGAGTTCGACCACTCGTGGTTCATCCTCACCGAGAAGATGCTCGAGAAGGAGTTCGCCCTCTCGGGGTCGGAGCAGAACCCCGACATCACGAACCGCGACTACCGCCTGCTGATCAAGAGCCGACTCGGCCGCGGGGCGCCTCCCCCGGTGCGCGCCTTCCGCGACCTCGGGCCCGATTTCGTCACCGCCACGACCGTCCGTGACCTCGTGGCGAGGATGAACGCGCTGACCGACGACCCGATCCTCGACGCCGATCACATCGAGCGGCAGATCCGCCAGCGCGACGCCGAGATCGCCAACCCGTTCTCGAAGGACCAGCAGGTGATCGGCATCCACAACAGCCGCCGCTTCCTCGGCGACCGTCTCACCCGGACGGCGAAGCCCCACCGGCTGCTCGACCCGAAGGCCGGCGGACTCGTCGCGGTGAAGCTGCACATCCTCACCCGCAAGTCGCTCGGCGGCATCCAGACCGACCTCGAAAGCCGCGTGCTCGCCCCGGACGGATCGCGGATGCCGGGTCTCTACGCCGTCGGCGAGGCCGCGGGCTTCGGCGGCGGCGGCGCTCACGGTTACAACGCGCTCGAGGGGACGTTCCTCGGCGGCTGCATCTTCACCGGCCGCGCCGCCGGGCAGTCGCTCGTCGCGCGGCTCTAGGCGGGGGTGCGCGCGGCGCGGGCGGCGTTCATGTGGCAGCACTGGCCGCCTCCCCCACGCTGAGGCGGCCACAACTGCCACCCGAACGGCGCATGACGCCGGATGACGCGGAATGACACCGCGTGACGCCTTTCGACGGCGTGTGTCGGCGCGGATCGAGGACGACGCCCGGGTTCTTCACACTCGGGCTGAACCTGTCCTCCGTACCCGGGAACGCCGATGCCCTCTCGCCGTCACCGCCTGCTGCCGCTCACCGCCGCCGCCGCGTCCCTCGCCCTCCTCTCCCTCACCGCCTGCAGCACGGGCGCCACCGCACCGGGTCCCGACGCCGCGCCCGTCGAGGGCGGCACGATCGTGTACGCCCACCAGCAGGAGCCCTCGTGCATCTTCGGCGGCTGGATCGAGCAGGCCTACATCTCGTACCAGGTGCTCGACAGCCTCTTCTCCCTCGACGAGGACGGCGAGGTCGTGCCGTGGCTCGCCGAGGAGTGGGAGGTCTCGGACGACCGTCTGACCTACGAGATCACCCTCAAGGAGGGTGTCTCCTTCACCGACGGATCCCCGGTGGACGCCGAGGCGATCGCCTACAACTTCGACTACTGGGTGGAGGGCGGCAACAGCACCGCCGCGGTGTGGCTCGGCGGGTACTACGACCGCGCCGAGGCGATCGACGAGCTCACCGTTGCGGTGCACCTGTCGCGCCCGTACACGAACTTCATCCAGAACCTCACGCAGGGGTACTTCGGCATCCAGTCGCACGAGGCCCTGGAGACCCGTACGGACGAGGAGAACTGCGCGGCGCCGATCGGATCGGGCGCATTCACGGTCGAGGAGTGGAACCGCGGGCAGAACGTCATCCTCGCCCGCAACGAGGCGTACACGTCCTGGCCGGCCAATGCGCAGCACACCGGGCCCGCGCTCGTCGAGAAGGTCGACTGGCGGTTCGTCTCCGACCCGACCACGCGGGTGGCGGCGCTGCAGTCCGGCGAGGCCGACCTCATCTACGACGTCCCGGCCACCTCGTGGCAGAGCCTCGACGATGCGGGCTACACGCTCGAGAAGTACGTCACCGCCGGTCGTCCTCAGCAGATCTCCTTCAACACCATGCAGGGACCGTTCGTGGACGAGGACGTGCGGAAGGCCTTCGCGTACGCGCTCGACCGCCGCACCATCGTCGAGACGATCGGGCAGGGCGTCATCCCGTTCGAGGGGAATGGCGCGGTCAGCCAGGCGACGCCCGCGTACAGCCAGGCGGCAGCCGACACCTACGACTACGACCCCGCGCAGGCGGTGGCGCTGCTGGAGGGAGCCGGCTGGACCGAGGTGAACGACGAGGGATATCGCGTGAAGGACGGCGAGGTCCTCGAAGCGCTCCTCCCGTACGGCGCGGGGTCCATCATCAACACCGACGGCGCGTCGATCCTCCAGGCGGTGCAGGAGCAGGCCAAGGCCGTCGGGTTCAAGGTGGAGCTCCTCCCCCTGAGCACCGCCGAGCTCTGGGGCGGGAAGTACAGCACGCCCGACGCGTACGACCTGTCGGTCGGGTACTGGACGGCCATCAATTCCGGCATCCTCTACATCAACTGGCGTCCGAGCACCGAAGACAACCCGAACTACTCCAACAGTTCCTTCTACGCGGATGCCGAGCTCGAGGCGCTGATCCTCGCGGCCAACTCCGAGCCCGACGCCGAGACCCAGGCCGATCTCTACGCCCAGGCCCAGGAGCTCATCGCCGACCGCGCGACCTCGATCGGTCTCTACGCGCGCCTCAGCACCCTCGCGGTGAGCCCCGGGCTGCGGGGGGTCTGGCAGGAGAACGCACAGGGAGGACCGACGTTCTATGACGCTCACTTCGTCGAATGAGGCGGTGGCCGGGGTTCTCGGGACCCCGGCCACCCGCCCCGCGGGCGACCCCGCCCGCCGCATCCGCGCGGTCCTCTCCGCCTTGGTCCGAGCCGTCATCGTGCTGTGGGGTGCGGCGACCGCGGCCTACCTCGCCCAGCTCGCCCTGCCGGGAGACCGCGCGACCGCGATCCTGAACATCCGCACGGGACAGGCGCAGCAGCGCACCCCGGAGGAGCTCGCGCCGATCATCGCGCAGTTCGGCCTCGATGATCCCGTGATCACGCAGTATCTGACGTATCTCGGCGGTCTCGTGCGCGGCGACCTCGGCACCTCGTACCAGCAGTTCCGTCCCGTCGGCGACATCATCGGCGAGCAGCTCGGCGCCACCCTCGCCCTGACCCTTTCGGCGATCGCCCTCTCGTGGATCATCATGGTGTTCTGGGTGACCCTCACCGCCGGTCGTGGACCGCGGGTCAGGTCGCTCGGCTCCGGCGCCGACACCGCCGCGGCGGGACTCCCGCCGTACTGGCTCGGCATCCTGCTGCTCCTCGTCTTCGCACTGCACCTGCGCTGGTTTCCGGTGATGGGCGGCACGGGGCTCGCGGGGCTCGTCCTTCCCGCACTCACCCTCGCCATCCCGCTCGCCGGGTTCATGGGACAGGCCACGCGCACGGAGTTCGAGAAGACACTGCGCCAGCCGTTCATCCTCAGCGCCCGGCTCCGCGGCGCCGGCGACCTGAGCGTGCGCCTGCGGCACGTCCTGCGCCACGCCGCCCTCCCCGCCCTCACCCTCACCGGCTGGGCGCTCGGGGCGACGATCTCGGGCGCGGTCATCGTCGAGGCGATCTTCTCCCGGCCCGGGATCGGCGAGACCCTCGTCGCCGCGGTCGGATCGCAAGACCTTCCCGTCGTAACCGGCATCGTCGTGCTCGTCGCCCTCGTCTACGTCGTCGCGAATCTGCTCGTGGACCTGCTGTACTCCGTCGTCGACCCGAGGATCACCACGTCATGACCGTCTCCGACATCGCCCCGCCCCGCCCCGGCGCTCCGGCTGATCGGAAGAGGACACCCCGACCGGCATGGGGGCTCATCGTCTCGCTGGTCGTCCTCGGCCTGTTCGCCCTCGCCGCCGTCGCGCCCGCCGTGCTGGCGACGCACTCCCCGACCGCGCAGGACTTCGCCAACGCGCTGCGGCCGCCGTCGGCGCAGTTCTGGTTCGGCACCGACGAAGGAGGGCGCGACCTCTATAGCCGGGTCGTCTACGGCACCCGGGAGTCCCTGCTGATCGGCGTCGGCGCCGCGGGGCTCGCGATGGTGATCGCGGTCGTGTTCGGGTCGGTCGCCGCACTCGGCGACCGGGTCACCGCAGCCGTCGTCAACCGCGTGATCGAGGTCGCCTTCGCGTTCCCGATCCTCCTGTTCGCCCTGCTCATGGTCGCCATCCTCGGCCCGTCCGCGGGGACGGCGATCCTCGCGGTCGGCATCAGCACCGCACCGGGCTACGCGCGCATGGTGCGCGGTCAGATCCTCGCCGAGCGGAACGCCGGCTACGTCGAAGCGGCCCGGGCACTCGGCCACCCGCGCGGTCGCATCATCGGCCAGCACATCCTGCCGAACGCCATGCGGCCCCTCGTCGCCCTGTTCACGATGTCGATCGGGCAGTCGATCGTCTGGGCGTCGGGACTCGCGTTCCTGGGACTCGGCGTCGCGCCGCCCTCCTCGGAGTGGGGAGCGCTGCTGGA
Organism: Microbacterium aurantiacum; assembly: GCF_021654035.1. Taxonomy (GTDB): domain Bacteria; phylum Actinomycetota; class Actinomycetes; order Actinomycetales; family Microbacteriaceae; genus Microbacterium; species Microbacterium aurantiacum. The sequence goes on along the minus strand of NZ_JAJPDW010000001.1, from coordinate 173,645 downwards.
CGCCGGCCGCGCGTACCTCCTGCAGGCGCCGTGGCTCACCTTCATCCCGGGAGCCGTGATCCTCGTGCTCGCCCTCGCCGCGACCACCGTGGGCCGCCGCATCCAGAACCACCTCGAGAAAGCGCAGTGACATGACCCTTCTCGGCATCAGCGAGACCAGTGACCTCGCCCGAGCAGACCTGCCCGAGCCCCGCCTGGCGGTCGAGGGTCTCACCGTCGGGTTCACGCGCGACGGTCGGCACCGCAGCGTCGTGCGCGACGTCAGCTTCTCCCTTCCGGCCGGTCACTGCCTGGCGATCGTGGGCGAGTCGGGGTCGGGCAAGAGCGTGACCGCCCGCACCCTTGTCGGCCTCACCGGCGAGGGGTCGGTCATCGAGCGCGGCAGCGCGCGCCTGGACGACCTCGACCTGACCCGGCAGTCGGAGGCCGGCTGGCGCGGCATCCGGGGTCGGCGCATCGGGTTCATCCAGCAGGACGCGCTGGTCTCGCTCGATCCGCTGCGCCCGGTGGGCGCCGAGATCGACGAAGCCCTGCGCCTCCACGGGTGGGGCGACCGCGCGTCGCGGCGGCGCAAGGTCGTAGACCTCCTCACGGATGTCGGGGTGCCCCGCCCGGAGCTGCGCGCGCGTCAGCGCCCGGGGCAGCTCTCGGGGGGCCTGCGCCAGCGGGCGCTCATCGCCTCGGCGCTCGCGTGGGATCCGGATCTCGTGATCGCCGACGAACCGACGACCGCCCTCGACGTCACCGTGCAGGCGCAGGTGCTCGATCTCCTCGGCGACATGAAGCGCCGCGGCACGGCCCTCCTGCTCATCAGCCACGACCTGTCCGTGGTCGCCGAACTCGCGGACGAGATCCTGGTGATGCAGGGAGGTGACGTCGTCGAGCAGGGACCGGCGGAGGAGGTGCTGCAGTGGCCGCGGCATCCGTACACGCGTCGACTGATCGCGGCCGTCCCGAGCGGGCGGACCCGCGGCGAACGCCTCGCGCCCGACACCGCGACTCCTCCGGACCTGCACCTCGTGCGCGCACACACCGACACCGCCCGGGTCGATCCGGTGCTCGACGCGCGCGGACTGACGCGCCGTTTCACCGCGCCCGACGGGTCGCGCACCATCGCCGTCGACGACGTCTCCTTCGCCCTCCGCCGGGGCGAGACGCTCGGGATCGTCGGCGAGTCCGGCTCGGGCAAGAGCACGACGGCGCGGATCGCGCTGGCCCTCGAAGACGCCGACGAGGGGGAAGTCACCCTCCTCGGTCGAGCCTGGTCGGCCGTGCCGGAGCGCCGCCGCAGAGACCTGCGCCGACGTATCGCGGTCGTCTATCAGGATCCGCTGAGCTCGTTCGATCCGCGGTGGAACGTGGAGCGCATCCTCGTCGACGCGATCGGCGCCGATGTGCGCGGACGCGACGCGCGACGCGCCCGCGCCGCAGACCTGCTGGCACAGGTCGCCCTGCCGCCCGAGACCCTCGAACGGTCGCCGATCCGCCTCTCCGGCGGTCAGCGCCAGCGGGTCGCGATCGCGCGGGCGCTTGCGACGTCGCCCGAGATCATCGTCCTCGACGAGGCGGTGTCGGCCCTCGACGTGTCCGTCCAGGCGCAGATCCTCGACCTCCTGGTCACGCTGCAGGACGAGTACCACCTGAGCTACCTGTTCATCTCGCACGATCTCGGCGTCATCCACCACATGAGCGACCGGGTGCTGGTGATGAAGGACGGGCGCGTGCTCGAGGAGGGCGCGTCCGAGCAGATCTTCACCGATCCGCAGCATCCGTACACGCAGGAGCTCGTCCGCTCCCTGCCCAACCTCGACGACCCCCGGAACGGAGTCCCCGCATGACCACCCCTCTGCACTTCAACGCCTTCGTGATGAACACGAACTCCCACATCCAGCACGGCCACTGGCGCCGCCCCGAGGCGCAGCAGGTCGACTTCGAGAACGTCGACCTCTGGATCGACCTGGCGCGCCTCCTGGAAGAGGCGAAGTTCGACGCGATGTTCTTCGCCGATGTCACCGGGCACTACGGCGACGCGGATGCCGACTTCGAGGTCTACGCCCGGCACGGGCTGCAGATCCCGAGCAACGATCCGACCGTGCTCCTCGGCGCCCTCGCGGTCTCGACGCGCGAGATCGGGCTCGCCCTGACCTCGAACGTCGCGCAGAACCACCCCTACAACTTCGCCCGCCAGGTCTCGACCCTCGATCACATCTCCCGCGGACGCATCGCGTGGAACATCGTCACCGGCACCCAGGACAACGGTGCGCGCAACTTCGGCCTGCCGCAGCTGACCGATCACAGCGAGCGCTACCGCTGGGCCGAGGAGTACGTCGACGTCGTCTACAAGCTGTGGGAGGGGTCGTGGGACGACGGGGCGGTGCTCAAGGACAAGGCGTCCGGCGTCTACGCCGACGCGACGAAGATCCACAAGATCTACCACGAGGGCGAGCGCTACCGCGTCGAGGGCCCGCACCTGCCCGCCCCGTCCCCGCAGCGCACACCGCTGCTGTTCCAGGCCGGGTCGTCGGCATCCGGTCGGGAGTTCGCGGCGCGCAACGCGGAGGCGACCTTCATCATCGCCCCGACCCCGGAGATCGCGCGGCGGCAGATCGAGGACACCCGCCGCCTGGCCGTCGAGGCGGGACGCGAGCCCGGCGACATCAAGTTCTTCCAGGGGCTCAGCTTCATCATCGGCGACTCCGAGGAGGAGGCCCGCGAGAAGGCCACCGAATACGACCGCTACTCGAGCACCGAGGGGTACCTCGCCCACTCCGCGCTGGTCGACAAGTTCGGCCGCGTGTACGACCCCTCGACTCCGATCAAGGACATCGACACGAACACCGCACGCGGATTCCTCTCGTGGGTGTCGCAGGCGGTGACCGATCGCGAGCCCATCGTCGGGGACGTCGCGATCCTCGGTCGCCGCAGCTCGCGCGTCATCGGCACGCCGGGGCAGATCGCCGATCGTCTGGCCGAGTGGCAGGCGGCGGGGGTGGACGGCATCAACGTCATCAACTGGGTGCTGCCGGGATCCTTCGAGGAGTTCGCCGAGAAGGTCCTGCCGGTGCTGCGCGAGCGCGGGCTGGCGCAGTCGGAGTACGGCGCCGGACCTCTGCGGCAGAAGCTCTTCGGCGCTCCGCTGCTCAACGACCGGCACCCGGCGGCCCGCTATCGCGGCGCGTTCGCCACGGGCGCGCAGTCGTGGGAGGAAGCGCGCGCCCTCAGCACCGTCTGAGCCTCGGCCGGGGGTGCGGGTCGTCGTTCGGGTGGCAGGTGTGGCCCCCTCGTCGCGCGCGAAGGGGCCACGACCGCCACCTGGACGACGGATGCCGCGGTCGCACTCGACGGCGCGGATGTACACCGGCCCCGCCCCGGCGATCGACACCGACGGGATCTTCGGGATCACGAGCCTGGAGCTCGGCTGACGGCATCCGGAGGGACGTGTCCGCGCCAGGTCGTCACGGCGCGGAGGGTGGCCTCGTCGAGCTGCGCGTGCCGGAACCACTCGTCGAGGTCGAGCCGGTCGTAGATCGCGCGGAACGCGGAGTCGGCGGTGTGTCCGTGAGCGTCGAGCACCTCGAGGCGGCGCTCCACGTCGAACGACCGCTCGTGCAGCGCACTCATCGCCCCCGCGTTGGCGAACGAGGCGAGGTAGTCGGCGAGCGCGGCGTCACTCGTGACCTCGACGGCGCGCAGCAGCACGGCCGCGACGAGACCCGTGCGATCCCACCCCGCCCCGCAGTGGAACAGGATGCCGCCCTCCGGCGCGGCCGCGATCGCCTCGAGCACCCCGGCGAGGCGATGCGGCAGCTCGCGGAGATGCGCGGCGTAGTAGAGAGGCGTGCCCCACCGCCCGTCTCGCTCGAGCTCCTCCCAGAAGTCGCGCTCGTCGCCGTCGAGGTCGACGCGGAGAACGGTCAGGTCATCGGGAACGGCATCGGTCACTTCGTCCGGACGCCGGAGGTCGAGGACCGTGCGCACGCCCGCCTCCCGGAGCGAGGTCCATCCCCTCCCCGTCACGCGATCGAGGTTCTCGGCACGGAAGAAGACGCCCTCGGGCGTCAGCGACCCGTCGCGCCGCTCCCGGCCGCCGAGATCGCGCACGTTCGCCAACCCCTCGACACACAGGCCGCGCCCCACCTCATCCTTCATCCGGGTACCCTCCCACCTCGCCCTGGGAGGTCCCGGCGAAAGTTAGAATCGCGTCACACCCCATCGCGTGCGGCACCCGCCGTCCTCAGGAGTCGGAGTCCTGCCATCGCCGTTTTCCGCGCACCCGCGTCGCCCGCTCCCCGCGGAGGCCGCCATCTCTGAGCACGCCGGGGCAGTCCGCCGCACCGGACCGGCCGTCGCCTGGCACGCGCTCGTGCGTCTCATCCACATCTCGCGGCCCGTGCTGTGGATCAACACGATCGGATCGGGCGCGGTGGGCATCTGGCTCACGGGCGTGCCGTTCGACCTGCGGGCGCTTCCGATCCTCCTGTGGCTGACTCTGCCGTTCAATCTGCTGATCTACGGCGTGAACGACATCTTCGATCAGGACACCGACGCCCTGAACTCCCGCAAGGGCACGATCGAGGGCGCGCGCATCCATCCGCGCGAAGTCCGGCTGATCGTGTGGGCCGTCGCGGCGCTGAACATCCCTTTCCTCCTCTACTTCCTGCTCACCCTCCCCCTCCCCGCCGTCGGGCTGATCGCGATCTACGCGGGCGTCTTCGTCTTCTACTCCGCCCCGCCGCTGCAGTTCAAGCGGCGCCCGTTCCTCGACTCGCTCAGCAACGCCGCGTACGGGATGCCGCTGCTGATCATGCCGATCGCCCTCGGCGCCGCGCCCGTGTGGCCGGCGATCCTGGGCCTGTTCGCCTGGAGCATCGCCAAGCACGCGTACGACGCCGTGCAGGACATCGACGAGGACCGCGAGGCGGGCATCACCACCACCGCCGTCCGACTCGGCCCCCGCGGCACCGCGATCTGGAGCGGCGCCTGGTGGATCGTCGCCACCGTGCTGTTCGCCCTGATCAGCATTCCCGTCGCCGCGGTGAACCTCGCGATCTCGGGGGTCCTCGTCGTGTGGATGCTGGTCCGCCCGACCCCGGCGACGGGGCGGCGTCTGTACCCGCTGTCGATCGCGTTCCCCTACATCGCCGGTTCCGTCGCGAGCGGTCTGCTGCTCGCCGCCATGTTCTTCGGGCTCTACCCGTGAGCCGCATCGTTGTCGTCGGCGCCGGACTCGGCGGGCTCGCGGCATCCGCTCTCCTCGCCCATGCCGGACACGACGTCACCCTCCTCGAGTCGCGCGAAACCGTCGGCGGCAAGAGCCGACGCCTCGACGTCGGCGGCGAGCGCATCGACACCGGCCCCTCGCTCGTCACGTTCCCCGGAGTCTGGGAACGGCTCCTCCGCCTCCTCGCCTCGGGACCGCGGCCGATCACCGGGGTCGCCGACCTCGAGCTGGAGCGCCTCCCCGAGGTCGGTCGCTACTACTACGACGGTGAGGACGTGACGCTCCCCGTCCCGCCGGAGCACCCCTGGTATCCCGCATGGAAGCGCTTCAGCGACCTCCACGCGCCGCTCGCCGACGATGCGACCGCACTCCTCGTCGCCGATCCGCTCGACCGGTCGTCGCTGCCGGCGCTGCGGCGGCTGCTGGCCGTCTACGGCCGGCGCCTCAGCACGACCGCGTACCTCGACAGTCTCGACTGGATGCCGGAGGGGCTCCGCGAGATCATCGCGATCCACACGCTGAACGCGGGCGTCTCGCCCGCTCGCACCCCCGCGCTCTACGCGAGCATGCCGGCGATCATGGCCGCGTCGGGTGTCTGGGTGCCGCGCGGCGGTGTGTACGAGATCGTCCTGGCGCTGCAGCGCCTCGCCGAGGCGGCGGGGGTCGACATCCGCACCGGCGCAGCCGTGACGCGCATCGACCGCGGACGGGTCACCACGACGGATGCCGCGTACCCCGCCGACATGGTCGTCAGCGGTCTCGACGCCGACCGGCTCGACGCGCTCCTCGGCCGAGACCGGCCGCGGAGGTCATCGCAGACCCTGTCGTGCTCGGCGGTGGCGATCTACGGGGTGCTCCAGACCCCGCTGCCGGAGGACACCTCCGCGCACAGCGTCATCCTCCCCACCAAGCCCGCGGCGCTCTACCGGAGCCTCGCCGCGGGTGACGAGCCCGCCGACACCATGGCGTTTGTGAACCACTACCGCGCGGGCGAGATCTACCCCAACGACCGGAGCACGCTGGGCGTCCTGCTCACGAGTCCCGCCGACGGCGCGGAGTACTCGCTGGAGCACTCGTTCGTGCGCCGCGAGGTCGAGCGCATCTCGCGGACGATGGGCCTCGACACACCCCTCACGGACGCGATGACCGACATCGTCGTGCTCGACCCGCGGTACTTCGGCACCTTCGGCGAACCCCACGGCGCCCTCTACGGCACGGCGCGCCCGCTGTGGATGAGTGGCCCGTTCCACCGGCCGGCGCAGCACGACCTCCGGACGTCCTGGCTCTGGCGGGTCGGCGCCTCGGTGCACCCCGGCGGCGGCATCCCGGCCGTCCTCGGCGGCGCGATGATGACCGTGTCCAAGCTCCTGGCGAAGCACCCCGCCTGAGCGGGAGCACCCCGGTGGCGGGCAGTCGACGCGGCCTCAGCCCTCGAGACGCGAGCCCTCGCTGAGGCGGTGCCAGCTGCGGTTGTGGTGCACGAGGGCATCGCCCGGCTCCCCGGGTGCGACGTCGCGCTCGATGTGCGACTGCAGCGCGTGCGCGGCGATCACGGTGGACGTGCCGGCATCCATGCGGTTGATGACCGCGCAGCGCACCCATGCGCGAACGCCCCGGTACACCGGCTCGCCCGTCGTCAGGCGCGTCCAGCGGCTCTCGTCAGCGAAGCGGTCGACGCCGCTGGTCGCACCGAGCCTCGCGAGGTCGATGTCGTCGGCGTCCAGGAGGTGGACCACGACTGTCTCGGCCCGCGCGAGGGTCGCCGCCGCCGACGACAGCGTCGAGATCGAGAAGATCAGCAGCGGCGGATCGGCGCTCACCGACGCCACCGACGTCGCCGTGAGCGCGACGGGTCCGTCGCCGGCATCCGCCGTGATGACGGAGACACCCGCGGGGTGACCGCGGAAGAGCGCCTTGAAGTCCTCCGCGGGGAGCGACGTGGCGAATCCGGCCTCGGTGACCTCGGCGGGTTCGAGGGGGTGCGTCGGCGCCCAGGCGTGGGGCGACGAGGCGTTGTCAGGACTGGGCACCGGCGATCTCCTCCCGAACGATGCGGGCACCTGCGCTCAGTGCGCTGAGCTTGCCGAGGGCCACATCCCGAGGCAGAGGCGCCATGCCGCAGTTCGTGCTCGCAACGAGCTTATCCGCGTCGACGAAGGTCAGCGCCCTCCGGAGGGTGTCGGCGACCTCATCGGGTGTCTCGACGGTTTCGCTCGCGACGTCGATCGCCCCGAGCATCACCTTCTTGCCGCGGAGGATCTCGATGAGGTCCATCGGAACGTGCGAGTGCTGGGATTCGAGGGAGATGGTGTCGATGCTCGAGCGCTGCAGCAGCGGGAACGACTCCTCGTACTGGCGCCACTCCGACCCGAGGGTCGCCTTCCAGTCGTTGTTGGCCTTGATGCCGTAGCCGTAGCAGATGTGCACGACGGTCTCGGCGCGGAGCCCCTCCGCCGCGCGTTCGAGGGCCGCGACCCCCCAGTCGCGGACGTCGTCGAAGAAGACGTTGAAGGCCGGCTCATCGAACTGGATGATGTCGACCCCGGCGGCTTCGAGTTCCCTCGCCTCCTGATTGAGGATGCCGGCGAACTCCCACGCGAGCTTCTCGCGGCTGCCGTAGTGCCGGTCGTACAGGGTGTCGATCATCGTCATCGGGCCGGGAAGAGCCCACTTGATCGGCTGATCGGTCTGCTGACGGAGAAATCGCGCGTCGTCGACGAAGACCGGCTTCGGGCGGCTCACCGCGCCGACGACGGAGGGAACGCTGGCGTCGTACCGGTCGCGGATGCGGACCGTCTCGCGCTGCGTGAAGTCGACGCCGTCGAGGTGCTCGATGAAGGTCGTCACGAAGTGCTGACGGGTCTGCTCGCCGTCGCTGATGACGTCGATGCCGCGGCGGGACTGCTCGGCGGCGACGATGCGGAGCGCATCCTGCTTCCCCTCCGCGAGCTGGTCGCCGTCGAGCTTCCACGGCGACCAGAGGGTCTCGGGCTCGGCGAGCCAGGAGGGCTTCGGCAGGCTGCCGACGAGGGAGGTGGGGAGGAGGGTGTTCATATCAGCGGGTCTTCCGAGTGTGGTCCGGGTGTCATCCGACGGGGGCGGGGTGGGCCGCCGCCCAGCGCTGGAGCTCCGCGCCGTGCGGCCTCATGAGGTGCTCCTCCGCGAAGGCCCCCTGGACGACGGCGAGCCGGCTGCGCTCGTCGCGGTCGTACGCGATCAGCGTGCGCGAATAGTCCTGCTGGTCGAGGGTCGGGCGGTAGACGTCGGCGGCGGCGGAGTTGGCGTTGTAGATCTCCGGGCGATAGATCTTCTGGAACGTCTCCATCGTGCTGATCGTGCCGATGAGCTGCAGGGTCGAGTAGTCGCCGAGCAGATCGCCGCGGAAGTAGAACGCCAGCGGGGCCTTCGCCCCGGGCGGGAGGAAGTACCGGCTCTGGAGCCCCATCTTCCCGAAGTAGGCATCGGTCAGCGACGGTTCGTCCTGGCGGTACTCGACGCCGAGCACCGGGTGGTGGTTGCCGGTGCGCCGATACGTCTTGCTGGTCGACACGCTGATGCAGATCACAGGCGGCGCCGCGAAGCGCTCCTCGAACGCCTCGGAGTCGACGAACTCTTGGAAGAGGCGCCCGTGCAGAACACCGAAGTCCTCCGGGATCGTGAACCGTCCGGCCGCCGCGGTGGCCGCCGGCAGGGCGATGCTGAAGTCGTAGTCGCGGATGTAGGAGGAGAAGTTGTTGCCCACGATCCCGTGGTGGCGCTCCCCCGTCCGCCGATCGACGATGAAGACGTCGAGCACCTCGAGGAGCGGGAACTCGCGGTCCTCGCCTTCCGCGGCGAACCGGAGTCCGACGGAGACGATCTCGAGCTCGACCGTGTAGCGGTCGCCGTCGGGGTTGTCCCAGCGGGCGAGATCGTTGAAGCGCCGGTCGATCATCGTCAGCGCGTTGCGGAGGTTCTCGCGACGGTCGTCGCCGCGGGCGAGGTTGGCGAAGTTGGTGGTCGCCCGGGTCCCCTCAGCCGGCGCGTAGTCCTCGTCGAAGCGGGTGGTCGTCGTGGTGAACGTGAACGTGGTGGTCATGGCGGTCGATCCGTGGCTCGTTCGGCCGGGCTCGGCCTTGCGGAGGTCAGTGGTCCATCGTGTAGCCGGGGCGCAGCTATCGAGAAACCACCCCCGGCTATCCGGATCTATAGGATGCCACTATGGCTCGCGGTTCGGACGGCGTCACCCTGCAGCACCTGCGGTACTTCATCGAGGTCGCCGCGGAGGGGTCCATCACCGCCGCCGCCGACCTCCTCTATGTCGCGCAGCCCACGATGTCGGCCGCGATGAAGGACCTCGAGGCGCGGGTCGGCCGGACGCTCCTCCTCCGCTCCGCGCGGGGGGTGACGCTCACGGCCGACGGGACGGAGTTCCTCGGATACGCGAAGCAGGTGGTCGAGCAGATGTCCCTCCTCGAGGAGCGGTACATCGGGCGTCCCCCGTCCCGGCGTCTACTCGCCGTGTCGGCGCAGCACTATTCGTTCGCGGTCGACGCCTTCGTCCGGATGGTCCGGGCGAGCGACGCGGCGGAGTACGACTTCTCGCTCCGCGAGACCCGCACGTGGGACATCATCGAGGACGTCCGCACCCTCCGCAGCGAGCTCGGCATCCTGTATCGGAACGACTTCAACGGCAACGTCCTCGACAAGCTGCTGCGTGACGCGGGGCTGGTCTTCCGCCCGCTCTTCCTCGCGACGCCGCACATCTTCATCTCGCGGAAGAACCCGCTGGCCGCGCGCGACCGCGTGACGCTGGACGATCTCGTGGATCTGCCGCGGCTGACGTTTGACCAGGGCGCGAACAACTCGTTCTACTTCGCGGAGGAGATCCTCTCCACCCTGTCCAGCGCGCGGGAGATCCGGGTCTCGGACCGGGCGACGATCTTCAACCTCATGATCGGCCTCGAGGGGTACACGATCTCGACCGGCATCATCAGCGACGACCTCGACCCGGAGATCGTCGCGATCCCGCTGGACGTCGACGAGCGCATCGAGATCGGATGGATCGGTCGATCGGCGATTCCGCTGACGGATCAGGCCGAGGCCTACCTCGCCGAGGTGCGCACCGTCGTCGCGGAGTTCGGGGTCACGCTGCTGGGATAGGCGCGGGAGCCCGAGTCCGCGGGTTCCCGTAGCGATCGCGGTCCCGCCCCGCAAGTCCCCCGTCGGGGAAATCCCCGCGGGTTACCGTCGCACCATGACCGACACCTTCAGCCCCCGATACGCGATCGTCACCGCATCCGATTCCGGCATCGGCGCCGCCACCGCCATCGCACTCGCGGAGGCGGGGATGGATGTCGGGATCACGTGGCACTCCGACGAGGAGGGCGCGAACGAGACCGCCGACGCCGTACGCGCCCGGGGTCAGCGCGCGGTGGTCGTGCAGTTCGACGCCATCGACCTGGAGGGGGCGCCGACGGTCATCGACGCCCTCGCGGACGAGCTCGGCGGCGTCGACGTGTTCGTCAACAACGCCGGTGGCGGCACCGGCGGCCCGTTCCTCGACATCGACCTCGACGAGTGGCGGAAGATCGTGAGCCTCAACCTCGACGGCGCGTTCGTCGGGATGCAGGCGGCGGCCCGCCGCATGGTCTCCGCCGGTCGCGGCGGACGCATCATCGCCATCACGAGCGTCCACGAGCACCAGCCGCGTGTCGGCAGCTCCCCGTACGTCGCGTCCAAGCACGGCCTCGGCGGTCTCGTGAAGACGATGGCGCTGGAGCTCGGCCAGCACGGCATCACCGTGAACTCCCTTGGGCCCGGCGAGATCGCCACGCCCATCAACGACATGGACGCGGAGGATGCCGAGACCACGCATCGCGCCGGCATCCCTCTCGGTCGCCCCGGCACGCCGGACGAGATCGCCGCGGTCGCCGTTCTCCTCGCCTCCGCCGCCACGTCCTACGTCACCGGAGCCAGCTGGGTGATCGACGGCGGCATGCTGCAGATGGGCCCGCAGGCAGGGTCCCACCTCACCTCCGACGACTGGCGCAGCGCCGGGCAGTGAGTATCGACGGACGCTCCCCTCGATTGATACCCCCCGGGGTATGTTACGATCTCTCCGAACCGACGAAAGGGGCGAGACATGTGCGCTCGAGTGACGTGTGACCAGTGCGGCAAGGCGACCTGGGCCGGGTGCGGCCAGCACGTGGAGGACGCACTTCGGGGCGTCCCGGCGGATGAGCGATGCCAGGGGCACGCGTGATGCGTCGCTGCCTGCGAGCGTCGGCGATCGGCGTGGCCCTCCTCCTCGCCGCGACGGTGAGCGGGTGTGCAGCCACCGTGTCCCCGTCGATCGCCGTCGATGAAGACACCGTCATCGTCGACGTGCGCACTCCGGCGGAGTACGCCGACGGTCACCTGGACGGTGCCGTCAACATCGACCTCCAGTCCGCCGAGTTCGAGTCGACTGTCGCAGCGCTCGACCCCGAGGACGAGTACGTCGTCTACTGCGCGTCGGGCAACCGGTCCGCGCAGGCGGTGGCTGTGATGGAAAGCGCGGGACTCTCCGTGACGGATGCGGGAGGCATCGCCGCGGCCGAGCGGGCAACGGGACTGCCTGTCATTCCGTGAGATGAATGGCCGTGCGGCACCGGGCCGCTCAACTCCGATCAGAGGCGAGAGCGAGACCCAGGGCGTGGCCTGACTCCCACGCGGTGCGCACCGCGGAGCGATCGCCCCACGCGTCGCCGCAGGCGGAGAGCCCGGGCTCGCGGTGGAACGGCGCGCCCTCGGCATGCGCCGGGCGTGCGAACGTCCAGCGGTGGGCGAAGGACTCCGCGGGATCGACACCGATGCCCAACGCCGCGCGGGTCGCCGCGATGACGGCGGGAACGGCGCCGGTCGGTTCGTCGAGGTGCCGTCGCGCGAGGTAGGACGTGGTGTGAACCACGAGCACCGGCACTCCGTCACCGCGGCGGTCCCCATCGTCGGCGATGAAAGCGATATCGGGGTGGCCGTCGACGAACGCGCCATGCAGGTCCTCGGGCCACTGGCGCGCATCCCATCGCAGCGCGACGGCGATGACCGGCTCCCAGTCACCTCCGGCACCAGGCGCGTTCTCGCTCAGGCGCGCCGCCTGCGGTCCGGGCATCGCGAGGACGACCTCTCCGGCGTATTCGCCGCCAACGCGGTACGGCTCGACCTTCTCGATCGTGGTCTCGAGCCGAACGTCGAGGCCCTCTGCGAGATACTCGGCGAGTGACCGCAGACCGCGCGGGGCGGCCCAGCGCACGGGCCCGCTCATGCGGGTCTGGGCCCCCTCGGCGTCGACCACCGAGAAGGTGTCGGTCCAGGGCCGGGCGAGGCCGCGCTCCTGCCAACCTGCGACGACCTGCGCGAAGGGTGTCGACCCGGCGACCACAAAGTACGACGCGCCGAGGTCGACGGGCCGACCCCACAGCGTCCGGCTCGCGAGGCGACCGCCGACACGGCGCCCGCGGTCGAGGACCCTCACGGACAGCCCTCCGGCCTTCGCCGCGCGTGCACACGCGAGTCCCGAAATGCCGCCGCCGACCACCGTCACATCCACTGCCATACGCCCCATCCTCCCGTGCGAACACCCGGGACGGGCTCGAACCGCGTCGCGGGCGGGGAGGTGGGCGCCGTCAGTTCTCGGCGTCGCGGAAGAACTCCAGCCCGGCCGCGCGGAAGTCCCGGGATCCCGGAGTGTTGAAGTGGTGCCGGCCCGGGATCTCGACGAATGTGCCGTTCGGGGTCGCCTCGGCGAGGCGTAGCGACCGCGGCAGGATCGCGTCCTCACTGCCGGTGGCGAACAGCACCGGCTGCTGCGGAGGTCGAGCCGGATCGGGGTCGCCGTCCTCACCGAAGCGCATCCCCTCGGCCAGCGCGACGAGAGCTGTCAGATCATTCCCCGCCACGCGCTCGGCCAGGGTCACGTAGTTGCCGGTGACCTTGTCGGTGACCGGTGTTCCGTCTGCGACGTAGGCCTTCGCCTGATCGAGCTGGAGGCGCGCCAGAGGCGTGCCGTCCGGGATGCCGCCGAGAACGGCGCGGGTCACGAGCTGCGGGCGGTCGACGGCGAGCTGCCATCCGACGCGGGCCCCGAGGGAGTATCCGAGATACCGCGCGGAGTCGATCAGGTACGTGTCGAGCACCGTCGCGAGGTCATCGATGAACGCACGCATCTCGTAGGCGCGAGGATCGTGCGGCTTGTCGCTCGCCCCGTGCCCGCGCTGATCCACGCCCACGACGCGGAATCCGGCCCGGGTCAGGTCGCGAACCCAGCCGGTGCTCACCCAGTTGTCCCGGCAGCTCGACGAGAATCCGTGCACGGCGAGCACCGTCTCGGCATCCGGATCCCCCCACGAATACGTGGCGATGCGGTAGCCCTCGCCCACCATGACGTACTGCGGATCGGGCATCTCGGTCAGCGGGCGCGGTGCGGCATCCATGCGCCCATTCTCGCGCCGACAGGATGCCGGGTGAGAGTCGAGGGCAGTGCCCGCCTCACCGCGTTGACACCTGCACTAGCTTGAGATCGTGGACAACAGGAGCTTCTTCTTCGCCCTGTTTGTCATGCCGATCATCATCGGGCCCTCCTCGGCGGGCTCTTCGCGCTCCTCGCCGCGCTCGTCACCGTCAATCTTGGGTTATCCAAGCTCGTGGGCGCTTCGCTGGATCTGCTTATTGCTCGAATGAAGGGCCGCGCCGCGCGCAAGCGGGATGTGGGTGCAACCGCAGATGCGGTGCTCCGGCGGCGTGACTGCGGTTCGCGCCGCCGACCGGATGTAGGGATCGCTAGCAGTTGTCCACCTGGCGACGTTAACCTGCGGTGTCCGTAGACAAGATGTCTACGAGAGCAGGGTCTAACAACGCTCCGTCTTGTCCATAGCCGGCCACCAGGCCAGGTGCAGGCCGCGCTAACCACCGCGATGCTGCAGCCCCACGCCGGCCGGTCCACCCCCCGTGGGGGCGGACCGGCCGGCGTGGGACATTGCGCGTTAGCGGAGGTCTGGGTGGTCTGCGTAGACCTCCTCGAGGAGGCTGAGGTCGAACAAGTCGGCGGCGCTGATGGTGATGCCGGCCCGCTGCAGGCTGGTGATGGTGCTGTCTTGGAGGTCCTCACTGACGGTCAGCATGCCGTTCGCGGCGGTGTCGTCGGACGTCGCCAACTCGATGATCTGTTCCGCGCTGAGGATCGCCTTTTGGGGGTCGAGGTCGAGGTCCTTTCCGTACTGGGAGAGGGCGAGGTCGACACCCACCTGGGGGTCGGCGGCGAAGTCGTTCCAGCCGCGGACTTTAGCCTCGAGGAAGGCCTCGAGGTCGGCGCGGTGGGTGGCGATTTCGTCGTTGGTCACGGCGATCACCTGACCGACGAAGGGCATGCCGTTGTCCGCCAGGGAGAGGTTGGCAACGTCGAGCCCCTGCATCGAGAGGGTGATGGGTTCGTTCGTGAGGTAGGCGACGAACGCATCTACCTCGCCGTTCGCGAGCGGTGCCGGGTCGTACTGCACGGGCACGATCGTCACCTGAGACTCGTCGATGCCGTTGGCCTGCAGGAACGCGGCGATCAGTGCGGTATTTCCGTCCTGCACGCCGATCCGCCTGCCCACGAGGTCCGCGGGGGTTTCGATCCCGCTGGAGGCGAGTGAGACCAGGGTGTAGGGGTTGCGTTGGAGCCCGGCGCCGATGACCTTCAGCGGCGCCCCCTCGTTCGCGATCGCCGCGCCGATGGACACGATGTCGGTGATGGCGATGTTGGCGGAGCCTGCCAGCAGCTCGCCCACGCCGTTTGAGGGACCGGGGATGAGGGTGACCTGACCGAGGCCGGCGGCGGTGTTGTAGCCGTTCGCGTCGGCGAGGTAGTCCGGGGAGAACTGCTCGTTGAGGATCCAGCTCAGCTGCACGGACAGGTCGCGGTCCTCACCTGCCGCGCCCGATGAGGTGCTCGTCCCGGCGGTGCCGGCGCAACCGGCCAGGGCGAGGACGGCGGTGGCGACGACAGCCACGAAGGTGGCCGCTCGCCGGGTAGGGATGCGGTGGTGGCTCATTGGATCTCCTGGGCGATCGGGGTGGAGGGCGAGGGCGAAGGTGCAGTCGAAGAGGGTGCGTCGACGATGCGCAGGAACGTGAGCAGCTCGGACACGAGCGCCGCCGGTGCGGACAGCTGGGGTGCGTGGTCCGCGGGAAGCGTCACGACGCTGCCGCCGGGCGTGAGCTGCTGCATGAAGCGCTGAAGCGAGAGGGGGATGGACCGGTCGTTCGCGGCCTCGATGTAGAGGCGGGGAATGCTTCCGAAGCGCGCGGTGGTGGTGGTGACGGTCATCACGAGGCCGTGGTGGTGCTGCGGGGTGAGACGACGAGCGGCGGTGATCGCTGCGGCCGGGGGTGCGTCGTGGAAGAACACGGCGACGCCGGCGTCGGCAGGCACCACCGTGGTGAACTCGTCGGGCCGCTCCAGGAAGGGTAGGACCCCATCAGTGAGCTGGATCACCGACGCGGCCTCGGCACACAGCTCCGGGAAGGTGCGGTTGGGCGGCAGCAGGATGCCGGTGACGTAGACGATGCCCGACACACGATCGGGAAGAAGCTCCGCGACGGCGGAGACGACGACCCCGCCCCCGGAATGGCCGACGAGAACAACGTGGTCGCGTTCCCCCATCTCCTCGATGACGGCTGCGACATACCCGTCGAGGTTCGCGTCCTCGACGGCTGTAGGAAGGTCGAGGGCGGCGACGGCGTACCCTGCGTCGCGAAGGTCGGGAGCGATGGTGTCCCACACCCACCCCGCCGCCCAGGCGCCGTGAATTAGGACCACCAGCGGCGCCTGGGCGGGGGTGGTCACTGGGCGGCCAGGACGCGAGCGGCCTCCCGCTCAGCGGAGACGTTCTTACGGCCCTGCTGCGAGCCGCCGAGCTTGGCCATGATGTGTTCGAGGACCGTGACCGGGGCGTAGTGCGGCTCAGTTCCTTTCGGGACAAACGTGGGGATGGTCTCGATGAGCGCATCGGCGTTGCCGTCGTGGAAGAAAGCGACGGAGCGGCGCCGTTCGATCTTCCCGTCGATGACCGGAGGCTTGACGCGGTGCAGCGTGGACATCCACTGGTCGTTCGTGTAGCGGGCGGCGACGTCGCCGAGGTTCACCAGCAGGGCGCCGTCGGCGGGCTGCACGTCGTGCCACGCCCCGTCCGCGCCGAGCACCTGCAGGCCTGCCACTTGGTCCGCCCACAGCACGGTGACCAGCCCGAAGTCGGTGTGCTCACCCATGCCGGTGAGGTCCGCGCCGAGCTCGATCGCCCCCGGCGGCAGGGCGTAGTTGTTCATCCGCAGCACATCTAGGGAGTGATCCGTGACGGTGTCGAAGAAGTCGGACGGCACCGACAGCGCGTCAGCGAACACTCGCGTCAGAACGCGGGCCACGCGCGCCGCTTCGTCGTAGTACGCCGACACCTGCACGCGAAACTGCGGGTTGGTCTCGTCCGGCCACGTGTTCTCGGCGTACGCCTCGACCGCCTCACCCGCGTCGGGGTAGTCGCTGGCAGCCGCGCCGACGTTGAACGCCTCGAAGAAGTCGTTCATCCGGGTGACGGGATCCACGCCGAGGCTGTAGGACAGCGACTCGCTCTTGGGTGGGCTGTAGCCGCGGTTCTCCCCCTTGGGGCGCACGTACTGCTTCTTGGTGTCGAGGTCCTGGCCGAAGAACTCGTCGACCGCGACCTGCAGGCCGGCGATGGTCTCGTCGGGAACGCCGTGCCCGACGATCTGGACGAAGCCGACCGTGCGGCAGGCCTGGTCCATCTCCCGGGCGGTGGCGGCACGCTCGGCGTCGGTCCCGCCGCGCACGTACGAGGTGATATCGACCGTGGGTACGGTGAAAGAACTCATGGGTCTGCTCCCTGCGTCAGATGATCCGAACCCCGCATCGTGCAGGGCCTTGGGTGGAACGGCACCACGGTAGGAAGTTAAATTTTCTAATCCAGAACAAAATTGTTTCATGGTGGTTAAATTGTCCGAGGAGGTGCGATGGACGATCCGGTGGATCAAGCCCAGTTGCAGACCGCGATCGGACAGGCGGTCAGGGCCGCGCGTCGAGGCCGCTCGCTGACCTTGCAGCAGGTGGCGACGGCCAGCGGGGTGTCAGCGGCATTCCTCAGCCAGACCGAGACCGGCAAGGCAGTGCCGAGCATCATGACGTTGCACCGCATCGCGATCGCACTCGGCACGACCACCCATGAACTCCTTGCGCAATCCACTCGATCCTCACCCACGCTCATCGACGCCGATGTGGAGCCGGTGCGATTCCGGGACGGTGTCGACATCCGGTTCCTTTCCGCCGGCCGCCCGAAACTCACCGTCAACGAGCTGCACGTCGCACCAGGTGCGGATGCCGGCGAGCACACGTCTCACACCGGCGACGAGCTGGTCTACGTGATCACGGGGATCGTCCTCGTAGAGCTGCAGGACGATCGGCTCTACCGCTTAAAGGCAGGTGACGCGCTCAGCTACTCCGCCGAGACGGGACATCGATGGTCCAACCCCGGAACGGAGCCGTCCACCTTCCTGATTGTGAATGCCCCGCCGTCGTTCTGACCCGCCCACCCGGAGCGCAAGACCGGTGGTGACCCTGCGGGGTGCAACCACGTCCACGCGGATGCCGTGGATCCGTACGGAGGGTCGCGCATTCGATGCAGCCACCGGCTCAGGCCAGCGAAATGTCCAGATGGACACCGCGCGGACATCTCTGCCGCGAGATGGACATCTTCGAGCGATCCCTACTGTAGGTTCCCGCTCGAGATGGCGAGGAATGCCGCGATTCCACGGTAGTTGGCTGGGGTTTCGGGTTCAGGATTCCGCGAGTAGTGGCGGATTCTTACAAGAGCTCATGGCCGTCGCGGCGATCGGCTACACACCATGCAGCGTGTCCGAACCGGCAGCGACGCGCTCTCCCCGGCCGCAGCAGCGCCCCCCGACGTGAACGGGAATACTCTCGTCAATCGGGGAGCTCCGGCAGGCGTCATCCTCCGCCGGGCAGATGCTCGAGGTGCCCGATGGCCTCCTCGAGCAGTTCGGAGACGTGGTCGTCGAAGAGCGAGTAGTGGATGTGCCGGCCGTCGCGCGTGCCAAGGACCAGGCTCAGATGCCGCAGCAGCCGCAAATGGTTCGATGTGGTCGTCTGTCCGATGTGCAGCTGTTCGCTGAGGTCGGTCACGGTGCTCGGCTGAACACTCAGCGCGCTCAGAATGCGCAGCCGCACAGGTGACGCCAGTGCCTGCATGATCTCGGCGAGACGCTCAGCATCCGCTACGGACAGGGTGCCTGCTTCCCGACGCGTCTCAGTACCGGCCATGCTCACCATTGTGCCCTCCGATCACGATAATCATTCACAACTACAATATATCATGATCTTGTGATGTATCCTGGTCGCATGACTGCTTCTTCCCCGACGACTACCGCGCCCGCTGCGGAGACGCACGACCATTCCCACGGTTCGGCCCGGTGGGAGCTGTGGTTCGCGATCGCCGCGGGCGTGACCTACGCCGGCGGGATGATCGCCGAGTTCGCGTTGGGGCTGCCGATGGTCGGGTGGCCGTTGGTGTTCTTCCTCGCCACCTACTTCTTCGGTGGGTTCTTCACGTTCCGCACCGCGATCGCCTCGACGATGCGAGGGAAGTTCGAGGTCGACTTCCTCATGCTGGTGGCCGCGATCGGCGCCGCCCTCATCGGCCGGTGGGCGGAAGGGGCGGTGCTGCTGTTCCTGTTCAGCCTCGGCCACGCGCTCGAGGAATACGCCCTCAGCCGTGCCAGCAAGTCCATCGAGTCCCTGGCCGAGCTCGCTCCCCGCAGCGCCCTGGTGCGCCGCGGCGGGGACGAGCCGGTGGAGGTGCCGGTGGAGGAGATCGTCGTCGGGGACATCGTCGTCATCCGCCCGAACTCCCGCATTCCCTCAGACGGGTTCGTGATCTCCGGGGTGTCCGCGGTGGATCAGTCCGCGGTCACCGGGGAGTCGATTCCGGTGGGGAAGGAGCCGGTGGCCGACCCGGAGCGGGCGATGCGCACCGTCGACACCCTGCCCGCCGCCAACCGTGTGTTCGCCGGCACCGTGAACGGGTCCGGCGTGCTCGAGGTCGAGGTCACCGCGACCTCCGCGGACTCGACGCTCAGCAAGGTCGTCGAGCTCGTCCGCTCCGCCGACCAGGCCGCCTCCCCCACACAGCAGTTCATCGACCGGTTCCAGCGTTGGTACGTGCCCGCCGTGATCCTCGGGGTCGCCGTCACCCTCCTGATCTCCTGGCTCGCGTTCGCGCAACCGTTCCCCGACGCGTTCTACCTCGCCATGACCGTGCTCGTCGCCGCCAGCCCCTGCGCGCTCGCGATCGCAACCCCGGCCGCGGTGCTGGCAGGGGTCGCCCGTGCTGCGCGTGCCGGGGTGCTCGTCAAGGGCGGCGCCCCGCTCGAGACGCTCGGGCGGGTCAAGGCGATGGCGTTCGACAAGACCGGCACCCTGACCTGGGGTGCCCCCCGGGTGACGTCCGTCACCCCCGCCGCCGACGTGCCCGAGTCCGAGCTGATCCGCACTCTGGTCGCTGTCGAAGCGCTCAGCGATCACCCGCTGGCCGAGGCGATCGTCCGCGACCTCGAGCCCCGCGTCCCCCAGGCCGAGCGCCTCACCGCGACAGACCTGAACGCGGTCGTCGGGCGTGGCGTCACGGCGACGATCGACGGCGAGCGGGTCGACGTCGGCAACCTGCGCATGTTCGACGAGCAGCAACTCGCGCTGACCGGCACGCTCGCCGACGCGTACACGCAGGCGCGGGACTCCGGGCAGACGCTGATGATCATCCGCCGTGGCGACCGGTTCCTCGGCATCGTCGGCGTGATGGATGCGTCCCGCGCGGAGTCCGCCCAGGTGCTCAGCGCGCTCCGGGGCGCGAACGTGGGGCAGCTCGTGATGATCTCCGGCGACAACCAGCGCGTCGCCGACGCGGTCGGCCGGGAAGTCGGCGTCGACACCGCGATCGGCGAACTGCTCCCCGAGGACAAAGTCGCTCAGATCACCCGCCTCGCCGAAACCCACCGACCGATCGCGATGGTCGGCGACGGCGTCAACGACGCCCCCGCGATGGCCCGCGCCGACGTCGGCATCGCGATGGGCGCCGCCGGCTCCACCGTCGCGTTGGAAACCTGCGACATCGCGCTGATGAGCGACGACCTCGGCCGCGTCCCGTTCGCCGTGCGGCTCAGCCGCGCCACCAGCCGCATCATCCGGCAGAACCTCATCGCCAGCCTCGCGATCGTCGCGTTCCTCATCCTCGCCACCTTCCTCGGCCTGAACATCGGCGCGGTCGTACTCATCCACGAAGGCTCCACCCTGATCGTCGTCGGCAACGCACTCCGCCTGCTCAACTTCGAGCGCGGCAAAGAGCACCACGGCATCGACCACGAAGACAGGCCCACCGCTTGAGAGACTCAGCCGGCGCAGGCGACGGCCTCCCTTGCGCGGCTATGTGGCCCAGCAGGATTGCACGGTGCCGGTCGTTGCCTGCGCGACGGTCGGGATGGTCTCCACGAGTGCTCGTGTGATCTCCTCGGACGCGGGGTACTCGATGACCCGCCAACCGACGATGCCGAAGTCCTCATCCAATGCCTGCACCGCGCATGCGAACGACGTCCCAGCGGGTGGCGTGGCTTGGAAGGATACGGTCACGGTGCGCGCATCGACCAGCTCGTATCCGGTCTCGTCGAATCCGACGTCGTCGAGCGAGTTCGAGACAGTCAGCCACGAAAGCCCGGCGACAGACAGGATTGCCGCCGTCGCGACGGTGACCCAGAACACGCGGCGGCGGATGGGCCGCGGTCCCCGACCGTAGCGGTCGGCGAGCTCCTCTTTCGTCGTCACGTAGTGCGCCCTATCTGCGGCTGCGAGCATCGCGGTCGGCGAGCTCGGTGAGGCGTGCGTTGTAGGCCTCGAGCTCGGCTTCGCCGGTGCGGTCGGCGTGCCGGTCTCGCCGCTTGGTCTCGCGGTCGTCGCTGCGACTCCACTGAATCGCGACCGTGATCGCGAGGATCAGGGTGGGGATCTCACCGATCGACCACGCGATACCGCCGCCGGTGTACTGATCCTCGAGCGGTGTGACACCCCAGGTGCGACCCATCGACCCGAACCAGTCGGCGACCATCAGCCCCGACTGCATCATGATGGCGATGCCGAAGAACGCGTGCATCGCCATCACACCGATGAGCAGCAGCAGCCTGCCGGCGTAGGGAAGCCGCCACGGCACCGGGTCGATGCCGATCAGGGAGAGCGCGAACAGGTAGCCGGTGATGAGGAAGTGCGCGATCATCCACTGGTGGCCGAGGTGGTCGTACAGCGACCAGCGGAACAGGTCGGTGTAATAGAACACCCACAGTGAGCCGATGAACAGGGCGGCCGCGACGAACGGGTTCGTCAGGATGCGGGCGACGGGCGAATGCACCGCCCACAGGATCCACTCCCGCCCGCCGCGGGTGCCGTCGTCGCGTTTGCGGATCGCCCGGGCGGCGAGGGTCACCGGGGCGCCGGCGACCAGCAGCACCGGGATCGCCATCGTGAGCAGCATGTGCCCCACCATGTGCATGCTGAACAGGTAGTCCTGGTAGACGTTGACGACGCCGCCGGTGACCCAGACCAGCAGCACCATGCCGGCGACCCACATGATCGTGCGATACACAGGCCACGCGTCGCCGCGCCGGCGCAGCCGCCACACCCCGGCGAGATAGAAGAAGATCGCGAACCCGGCGAGCACCGCCCACAACATGTCCACGTTCCACGCGGTGACCCACCGTTCGATCGTGAGCTCCGGGGGCAGCGGGGCACCGGTGAGGCGTTCTGCCGGCGAGGGGATCTCGGGAAGCGGGGCCGGGTTCGGTGGCGGAGTGCGGGCCAGCGCTGCGGCGGCGCCGCTGGCCACACCCATCAGTGCCAGCTCGAACGCGATGAGCATCCAGAAAGGGCGGGATGCCGCGTCGGAGCTGCGCATCCTGCCGATCAGGCGGGTGCGGTACCACGCCCCGAAGAGGCCGAGGCCGACGAGCGCGACGACCTTGATGCCCAAGATCGCGCCATAGGGCGAGAGCAGATCGGACCACTCCTGCAGGCCGATGGCGGCGCGCACCGTGCCGGACACGGCGACGAGCACGAACGCGGCCAGAGCGATGCTCGAGTAGCGGGCGACGAGATCGGGGATGCGGCGACGGTCGAGGGCTGGACGGACGGCGATGAGCAGCAGGAGCCCGCCGAGCCACACCGCGGCGCCGATGATGTGCAGGATGAGCGCCATCATCGCCTCGTGGTGGAAGGCGTCATCGCCGGAGTGCCCCTGCGTGCCCATCGGCACGAGCGAGGCCACCGCCACCAGGGCGACCAGAAGCGTCCCGACCCAGGACCGCACGGCGAATGTCAGGACGGTGAGGGCGGCGCCGGCGACCGTCGTGATCAGCCATGTCCTGCCGACCTCGAGCTCGACGAGGAACCGGCCGAGCTGGGCACCGAACTGGGGGCCTGCGTCGATGGCCGGGTTGAACACGCTGAGAAGCGTGAGGAACCCGGTCGCGCCCGCGGCCACGGTGAACAGGGCTGCAGAGATCGACGCGGTATCGAGGGCGACGTCGAACTCGCGCTCACCGGCCCGCAGCGTGAACAAGGCGGTCACGAGCACACCGGCCATGCCCGCGGCGGCGAGATTCACGACCAGTTTCGTGACCGGAAGCCCCCAGCGCACAACAGGGCCGGCGTCGCCGAGTGGGATCTGCGCAGCACCCCCACCGAACCACAACGCCCCGACCAAGGCGATGAGTGCGACCCCGCCGAGGATCGCAGGCCCTGCGACCCGCAAGACGCGAGGAGTCATTCCTGTCGCGGTCGGAGTGACCGCTGTCCGCGTTCAGTGGCATCCGCACCCGTGGTGGCGGGAATCGAGAGTATCGGGGTCATGTGCGTGCTTTCGGCTCGGGCAAGAGGGCGGGGCAGGGGTGCGGGGTCATGTGAGCCCGGAGTAGGAGTGGAGGCCCTGGAAGAACATGTTCACGATCGTGAAGTTGAACAGCACCGCGACGAACCCGATGATGGACAGCCAGGCGGAGCGGGTGCCGCGCCAGCCGCGGGTCGCGCGGGCGTGGATGTAGCCGGCGTAGAGCACCCAGATCACGAACGTCCACACCTCCTTGACATCGAAGCCCCAGTAGCGACCCCAGGAGTCGTTGGCCCAGATCGCGCCGGCGATCAGGGTGAACGTCCAGAACACGAACCCCACGATCGCGAACCGGTACGCGAGGGACTCGAGCACGTCGGCGGCGGGCAGAGTGCGCAGAAACCCAAGACCGTCGGCGCGGGCAGTGTCCGAGGATGCTCGGGTGCGGCGCTCCCGGCGGGCCTGCAGGAGCTGGGTGATGGAGATGCCGCAGGCGATCGCGAACAGGGCGGTGGCCAGGGACGCGACGAAGACGTGGATGACCAGCCACACGCTCTTGAGCGGATCCATCAGCGGAACGACCTCGACGTAGAACGAGACCGTCGCGCCACCCAGCAGCAGCACCACCATGCCGATCAGGAACGCACCGAGGAAGCGGAGGTCGTAGCGGCGCAGCACCAGCAGGTAGACGGCCACGATCAAGACCGTGCCGGTCAGCGCGAACTCGTACATGTTCGCCCACGGCACCCGCTCCGCGGCGATGCCGCGCAGGATGGTGCCGGCCAGGTGGAACAGGAACGCGAGGACCGTCAGCGACGTCCCGATCCGCGCCCACAGCAGCCGTTGACGCTGCGCGGGCGGCGTGCGAACACTGTCCACCGACCCACTCTGGGCGTTGTCCGTCTGCTGGCCCGCCCGTGCGGTAGCGCCGGCCAGGACCGGCTCCCGCTGCGGGACGCTGGCGGGGACGGAGCGCCCGGCCAGGTCGATGGTGTACGCGATGAACGCGAGCAGGTAGGTGGCGATCGCCGTCCACACCAGCAGCAGTGAGATGCCGTCGAGGGAGAGCGCGTCGGTTCCGGTCATGGCAGGGTCGTCCTCTTCGTCGTTGCGGTCAGGGGGTGCCCGCGAGCGGGGTGGCGCGGTAGATCCGTGCACATCGGTCAGCCCGCGTTCGCTTCCAGCCAGGCCAGCGAGTCCACGGCGGTTCCGTCGAGGTAGACCTCGAAGTGCAGATGGTTCGCGGTGGAGCGTCCCGTGCTGCCGACGAGTCCGACCAGCTGCCCGGCCGTGACGGTCTGCCCGGCGGCGACCTGCCGGCTTCCGGTCTGCATGTGCGGGTACACCGTGCTCACCTGTTGCCCGTTCAGCACGGACTCCACCACCACGGTCACCCCGTATCCGCCGTAGCTGTCCTGCGAGATCCGCACGACGCCGTCGACGGACGCGTAGACGGGGGTTCCGCCGGCAGCGACCATGTCGGTGCCCATATGCGCGCCGCCTCGAGCACCGAAGCGGTCGGTCACGGTGAACGGACCGCCCACCGGCCACCGCACGGCTCCACTGCCTTGGGGCACGATGCTGTAGTCGAAGGGCACCGAGGCGACTTGTGCGGAGGCGCGGGCACGTTCTGCGGCTGCTTCTGCCGCCTTCTTCTGGTCGATCTCCGCCTGGGTGGTGGCCGAGTAGCTCTCCCGTGTGAGCTGCGTCCCAGTCGCGTCGGAGGCGACGATCAAGGATTGCGCGTCCTCGGACGCGACTTGCTGCAGTGTCGGGATCTCGAGGTCCGCCGGCTGCCAGGCGGCATACGCGGGGAGGGCGAAGGTGGCGATCAGGCCGGTGACCACCGTCAGGACCGCCAGGGAGCGCACTGGGCGCAGCGCGATTACCCGACCACGGGCGGACGTTTCTGCGGGCGGGCGCCGTGGGGGGCGGGTGGTGATGCTGGTGACTGGCGGGGTTGCGGCGCGGCGGAGGCTGCGGCGCGTGGGGGGCGTCTGGGGCTGGTCGCCGCCGCCGGGTGGGGTGGTCTGGTCAGTCATGATGTCCTGGTTCGTTTCGGATCAGATGGACACGCCGCGGTCGGCGAGGAAGGGGATGGGGTTGACCGGGGAGCCGTTCACGTAGGCCTCGAAGTGCAGGTTGCAGCCGAACGCGTTGCCGGTGTTGCCTTCGCTGCCGATCAGGTCGCCGGCGTTCACGCGTTGGCCGTATCCGACGTAGAAGCCGCCGGGGCGGATGTGGGCGTATCCGGTGCCGATCCCGCCGCCGTGGTCGATCTTGATGTAGTTGCCGTAGCCGCCGTTGTACCCGGCGTAGACGACGGTGCCGGCCGCGGCGGCGTAGATCCCCGCGCCGCATCCGCCGCTGAGGTCGACGCCGTAGTGGTAGCTGGTCGAGCAGTACCCGTTGCCACACTGGGAGCTGCGCGGCCCGAACCCCGAGGTGCGGTGCCCGGAGGTCGGCCGTGCCCACCCGGAGCTGACCACACCCCCACCAGCACCTCCCGAGGCGGCGAGCCGTTCCGCTTCGGCGCGCTCCGCCGCTCGCCGCTGCTCCTCGGCGATGCGGGCAGCCTCCACCCCGGCCTGATAGTCGGCGATGGTCTTCGCGGTGGTGTCCTCGAGGGCGGCGAGCTGGGCCTGCAGCTCGCCGAGGTGGAGGGTCTGCGCGTCCAGCGCGGCCTGCGCAGCATCGGCGGCCTGCTGCGACTCGAGCATCTTCTGCTCGGCGACCTGCTGCAGCCGGTCGCGCTCATCCCGGGCCACCACCGCCTGATCGGTCAGGCTCTGCGCGGCATCGCGGGCGGTGAGCGCCGCAGCGTAGACGGCCTGGTTGCGTTCCAGCAGCTTGTCCATCACGCCCAGCCGGGACAGGAGATCGTCCGCGGTCGCGGCCGACCCGGAGAGGAACAGCTCGAGGGAGGTGGTGTCGCCCCCGTCGCGGTACAGCTGCGCGGCGATGCGGCCGGCCTTGTTCGCCGCGTCGGTCGCGTTCTGCGCTTCCAGGTCGGCTTGGGACTGCAACGTGTCGGCGCGGATGGATGCGTCGAAGTACTCCTGCTGGGCGGTGTAGAACGCGCCGGCGGCCTGCTCGGCGGCGGTGCGGGTGCGCGCCACCTCGCCGGTCAGGCTTTGGATGAGGCCCTGGATCCGCTGCACCTCGGCAGCTTTGGTGGCCTCGTTCGCTTTCGCGGCCTGCACGTCCTCCCAGGACGGATAGGTCGCCGCGAACGCTGCCGGCAACAGCGGGCCGGCGACCAGGACGGCTGCCGCGCTCAATGTTCCCGCCGTCAGCAGAGTGCGCCGGCTCACCCCGGCCCGGAATGCGCGGCTCTCCGCGGGCGTGGGCGCGCACCCACACTCCTCCGCCGTCAGGTCACCAGGAAGGGTGAGATCGCTGCCCGTCGCCAGCGTTCGCAGCGACCAGGCCAGTCGACCTCCGGCAGGCCTCATCCGTGGCGTGTTCATGGGTGCCTCCCCGGATCAGTCGAACGATCTGCGGCGGCCGCACGCGTGCGGGCACGGTGGGAGAACCCCGCCGCGGTGAGAGCGCCGGCGGCAGCGAGGACGATGAGAGCGGTGAGCCAGGGACCGAGGATCACCGCCGGGGTGAGTCCGGTGCGCAGCGGGACGGTGGTGATCGACGCGTCAACGGTGTCGACGCCGATGCTGTCGACGGTGGTGCCGTCCGGGGTGATGACCTGGCTGGTGCCCACCGTGGAGACGTTGACGACCGCGCGGCCGGTTTCGATGGCGCGCATCCGGGCGAACGCGAGCTGCTGCAGGTTCTCGTCGGTGCCGCGGAAGTCGGCGTTGTTGGTCTGGAACACGAACACCTCTGCGCCGGCGCGGGCACCGTCCCAGATCACGGCGTCGTAGATCACGTCGAAGCAGATCGCCAACCCCACCCCGACGTCGCCGACCTGCACGAGCGGCGGGTTGCTGCCGGGGGTGTATTCGCGTTGGATCAAGCCCACCAGGTCGGGGACGATCAGCTCGTAGAACCACCGGTCCGGCACGTACTCGCCGAACGGGACCGGGTTGACCTTGTCGTGCCACTGCCGGCCCGTGGGATCCGCGGTCCACAGCAGGGACGTGTTGAAGACATCGTCGCCGCGGGTGGTGGCGGCGTTCATCAGCAACGGCGCCCCGGCCGAGCGCACGACCCGGTCCAACGCCTCGGCGGCGGCGGGATCACTGAGCGGGTCGGCGTCGACGCCGCCCTCCGGCCAGGCCAGCAGATCCATCGGCTGCCCGTACAGCGGCACCGTGGCGGCGGTCTGCGCGGCCAGGACGTCGCCGGGCACCTTGTCGTCGAAGTACCCGGTGGGGCCGTTGCCCTGCACCCATCCCACGCGGAACTCCCCGGCCGGCGCGGTGGGGAACTGCGGCGCTATCACCAGGAGAGCGGCGACGCTCACAGCAGGGTGCAACCCGAGCATGAAGCGGATGCCGCCGGCGCGGATCCACTGCACCACAGAGGCGCACAGAATGACGATCAGCAGGGACAGGCCGGTCACGCTCGTCCACGACACGGCCTCCGCGAGCGGGCCGCCCACCTGGGTCATCCCGAGGCGCGCCCACGGGAACCCGGAGTACGGCCACGCACCCATCACCACCTCACGGGCCGTCCACAGAACCCCGATCAGCGGCGGTACCGCGAGCAGCTGCACGAGGCCGCGGGCCGGATAGCGGGCGGTCCACCGGTAGGCGAGCGCGATCGGCACCGCGCCCGCGCCGAACAGGACCGCTTCCAGCCCGGCGAGGGCAAGCCACGGCACCGGGCCGAGGAACTCCCCCACCCACACCAGATGGGTCGTGTAGAACACGGCGCCGAACACAGTGCCGACCAGCAGCGCCCCGCCGATGCTGCGGCCGATCAGGGCCACCAGGGCGACCGTGACACTCACGAACGTCAACGGCCACCACCCCACCGGTGCGGAGGCGAGATCCAGCAGCAGGCCGGCGGCCGCGGATGCCAGCACCGCCGCCCACACCGGCAGCGACCATGCCGCCACGGTGCGGCGCGGCGTCTCCTGCTCCGGCGCGGCGGCCGGGGCGGGTGTCGGCAAAGGCGTGCGCATCGGTCAGGTGTCTTTCTGGTGGAGTCGGGTGAGGTAGTCGTTGTACGCGTCGAGCTCAGGGTCGCCGTGTGCGTCGGCGCGACGGTCGGCGGCGACCGCTTGGGCGGTGTCGTCGCGGAACCAGCGGTGCATGACGT
Organism: Microbacterium aurantiacum; assembly: GCF_021654035.1. Taxonomy (GTDB): domain Bacteria; phylum Actinomycetota; class Actinomycetes; order Actinomycetales; family Microbacteriaceae; genus Microbacterium; species Microbacterium aurantiacum. The sequence goes on along the minus strand of NZ_JAJPDW010000001.1, from coordinate 145,253 downwards.
AGATGAGCATCAGCAAGGTGGGGGCCTCGCCGTAGGACCAGGCCAGCCCGCCGGCGAGGCGCTGGTCTTCGATCGGGTCGATGCCCAGCGCGCTCGTCGGGCCGGCGAACCCGTCGATGAGGGTAGTGGTGGCCATCATCAGGAAGACGCCGAAGAAGGCGTGCAGGGCGGCCTCGGCGAACACGTCCAGGGCGCGGCCGCCGTGGCTCATCCGCACCGGCAGCGGGTCCGACGACAGGATCGGGATGGTGAACAGCATCCCGGCGACCAGGAACCCGACCTCGAGGAGGGTATGGCCGGTGACGGTGGACAGGATCGGATCGGCGAAGTTCGCCAGGTACAGACCGTAAAACGCGGCCAGGTATAGCGGCACCGCCAGCCACGGGCTGAGCAGCCACCGTGCGGTGCGACTGCGTAGCCCGGCGTGCGCGGCGCGGAGCACCAGGAGACCTGGGCCGTGGTGCGGGGTGGCGCGCAGCAGCAGGGTGCCGGGAGAGCCGAGGACCAGCAGCGGCGGGATCGCCATCATCAGGGTGAGCTGCTGGAACATGAACACCGAGAACAGGGCGTACCCGAAGTTCTCCACCGCCAGGCCGGTGACCGCGGCGAGGGCGACGCAGCCGAGCAGGAAGCTGACCGTCCGCCACACCGGCCAGCCGCGGCCGCGGACCCACATCCGGATCGCACCGGCCAGGTAGGCGACCGCGAGGAGTCCCGCGAGGAGCGGTAGCACCGGAGCCGGAAGCGGGGCCGGGGTGAGGAACCCGCCGAGGGTCGGCGGGGCGTCCGGGATCCACACGGTCGTCACGGTGTGTCCTTCGCAGGCTGGTCTACGCCGAGGGCGTGCGCGTGGCGGGTCGCGAACTCGTCGACGGCGCGCGCCAAAGCGGGGTCTTCGCCGCGGGCCAGTCCCGCGTACTCGACGTGCACACCATCCGGGGTGGTGCGGGCTTTCACCCAGAGCCGGCGGCGGGGCACGAACAGGCCGGCGAACAGGCCGAGGGTGGCGAGCACGGAGAACGCGAGCACCCAGCCGCTGCTGGGGTCGCGTTGGATCTGCAGCGACGCGAACCGCTTCACCGGCTCCTCCGCCGTGACCTCCTCCCAGGTGATCGTGCCCCACCCGTTCGGCAGGTCGACGGTGGCGCCGGGGGTGAGCTCAAGGGAGTCGGCGGCGGTGTCGCCGCCGGTGTGCTGGGTGAGCCCGTCGACCTCGAGCGTGTACACCGACCTCGGGGTGCCGTCGTCGATGCCGAGATCCCCGCTGAACACGTTGAGGGTGATCACCGGGTTGACCACGTCCGGGTAGACGGAGGTGAACGCGCCGGAGGGCAACACCCCCTGGGTGGGGTAGAAGAACCCGACCAGTCCGACCTGCTCAGGCAGCCCGTCCGGGACCTTGATGATTCCCAGCGAGGTCATGTTGGAGTCCTGCGGCAGGAACGGCTGCGATTCGCTGTACACGACCTCGCCTGCGGCGTCGCGGATCGTGAGGGTGGGGGCGTAGCCGTTTCCGAGCAGGTAGATCCGGTCGCCTTCGACGGTGATCGGATAGTTCACGATCACGCTCTGCGCCCGGTCGTCCTGCCCGGGCTGGCGAATGGTGACGTCGGCGGAGAAGTCGCCCGCCTGGCCTGCGCCAGGGGTGCCGGGCAGCCGGTAAGAGACCTGGAAGTCATCGAGGGTGAGCGAGTAGGGGGCAAGCCCGGTGCCGTCGACGAACCGGCCGGGGTCGAACGAGGAATAGTCGCTGAGCGCGTTCACAAACGTGGTGCCCTCCACCACCACCCGCTGCCCGGTATACGCGAACGACCCGCCGATCGCGACCGAGACCAGCACGCCGACGAGGGCGACGTGGAAGATCAGGTTGCCGGTCTCGCGCAGGTAGCCGCGCTCGGCCGACACCGACGCGGCTCCGCGGGCGTCGTATCGCTCCACCCGGTATCCGGCCTTGCGCAGCTGCTCTGCCGCGACGTCGATCGCGTGCGCGGCCGGGTCGGTCCTCCCTTCCTCTCTCGGCAAGGTCAGTTCCCGGTACTCCGAGAGCCGCGACAGCCGGGCCGGGGTGCGCGGGGGGCGGGAGCGGAGCGCCTTGTAGTGGTGCTTGGCGCGCGGGATCACGCAGCCGATCAGGGAGGTGAACAGCAGCAGATAGATCGCGGAGAACCACGGCGACAGGTACACGTCGAACAGGCCGACCGCATCGGCGAGGGGGAACACGTCGGGGTTGTCCCGCTCCCACTGGATGACACCGTTGGGGTCGGCGCTGCGCTGCGGGAACAGGGACCCGGGGACGGCGGCGATCGCGAGGAACAGCAGCAGGACCAATGCGGTGCGCATGCTGGTCAGCTGCCGCCATGCCCACCGCAACCACCCGGTGATGCCCAGCGCCGGCTGGGTGATCTCCGTCGCGGATTCGCTGTCGGCGTGGTCGCCGGGGCGTAGCGGGTCGGCGGTGACGTCGGTGCCGGTGTCAGAGCGGGAGGGGGACATTGATCACCACCTGTTGCAGCTGCGACATCAGCGCCGTCCACAGCCCGGTCACCATCAGCAGGCCGAGGGCGATGAGCATGGCCCCGCCGATGATGTTCAGGGCGCGGATGTGGCGGCGCAGGAACGTCACCGATCGGGACGCCCACCCCCATCCGGCCGCGAGGATCAGGAACGGGATGCCCAGGCCCAGCGAGTACGCGAGCCCGAGCAGGCCCGCGCGGGCGGGGTCACCGAGGTTCCACGACATAGAGATGATCGCTGCGAGCGTCGGGCCGATACAGGGGGTCCAGCCGACGCCGAGCGCGAACCCGAGAAGCGGCGCCCCGATCAGCCCGGTCCTACCCTGGGCGCGAGGGCGGAGGGTGCGCTGGGCAATGCCGAAGAAGCCGAGGAACACCAGGCCCAGGGCGATGATGACGACCCCGAAGACGCGAGTGAGCACATTGGCGTATTGCAGCAGCAGGTACCCGAAGGTGCCGCCGAGGATCGTGACGGCGACGAACACCACGGTGAACCCGGCGATGAACAATGTCACGCCCAGCAGCAGCCGCGCGCGCTCCGCCGTCACCGTGCGCCCCCCGTCCAGCGTGGGGGCCGCGGTCGTCGTGGTGGTGCTGCCGAGGTAGCCGAGGTAGCCAGGCACCAGCGGCAGCACGCACGGGGACACGAACGACACCAGCCCGGCGAGGATCGCGACCGGGATCGCGACCCACAGGGCGCCGTCGACGATCACCGCTCCCGGATTCATGAGGTGTCCTCGGCGAGGGTGTCGGCGACCAGGGTGGACAGGATCGACGCGCTGGCCAACTGCCCGATGATCCGCGCCGCGACCCGCCCCTCCTGGTCGATGACCAAGGTGGTGGGGGTGGCCTGGATCGGAGTGACCTGCGCGAACGCGAGCTTGACCCGCCCGTCGTTCACGTCGATCACGCTCGGGTAGGTGACGTTGTTGTCTCTCGCGAACGACAATGCGGTGGCTGGCTGGTCGTAGGTGTTCACCCCGAGGAACGCCACACCCTGGTCCTGATACTCCTGCCAGACCTCCTCGAGCATCGGGGCTTCGACGATGCACGGCCCGCACGCGGCGTACCAGAAGTTCACCACCAGCACCCCGCCCCGGTAGTCGTCACTGGACACCGTCTCCCCGGTCTCGGTGACGCCCTCGAACACCACCGGCTCCCCGCGGTCGGCATCCGGGATCTCGACGATCTGGAAGTCACCGGCGATGTAGCCCTTCTCGTTCCCGTCCCGGTACTGCTGCGCGAGCGAGTCGCTGGACGTGCACCCGGCCAGCAGCAGCGCCGCGACCAGCGTCACGGCGGCAAGGACGCGGCGGCGGATCATGCGCGCTTGACCTTGATCAGGGCGCCGGCGACCAGAAACACGACTGCCGCGACCGGCTGCGCCGCAGTCCACACCGGGCCGGTGAACGGGAACGGGAACACCGGGTTCCAAATCACGGCGATCACGACGAACACAGGCAACCACCACCACTGCCGCGCCTGGATCGCGAACCACCCCACGATGACCGCGAAGATCGCGGCGACGAACAGCACAACGGTGAACCAGTCCCCGCCCATCAGTACCGGCGCGAGGAACAACACCGCCGCCGCGAGCAGCCCCGGCGCGAACGCGTTGCGCTGGTATACGGACGAGGTCCGCTGCTTCGCCATCATGACCCGCTCACCACGGAGCCCGTCGCAGGCGCCGCGCTGTCCGCGCTGACGCGGGAGCGGCGGTGTCGGGTCCACAGGCTCAGGCCGAGGACGATGACGCCGGCACCGAGGGCGACGTCGGCGAGGTTGCCGATGAACAGGTTCCCGTAGGCGAGGAAGTCGGTGACGTGCCCGACCCCGAACCCAGGGGGGGAGAACAGCCGGTCGATCAGGTTCCCGATCGCGCCCCCGAGGATCAGGCCGATCCCCATCGCCCACCATCCGGTCCGCGCCCGCGCGGCGGCGACGACCAGCAGCACCACGGCACCGACCCCGAGGAGAGTGAGCAGCCCGGTGACCCCGGCTCCGAGGGAGAGGATCGCGCCGGGGTTGAACGCGAGCTGCAGCCCAAGCAGATCCCCCAGCAGCGGGATCCGCTCCTCCTGACTCAACCCTCCCAGTGCGGCCGCCTTCGTCGCCTGGTCGACCAGGACCACCACAGCGGCGGCCAGGCACGCGACCGCGAACCGCCGGGTCTGCTCACGAACCATCAGCGGCTCCTCCTGCGTTCGCGAGGGCCGCTGATAACCCGGTCATCAGACCGGCTATCAGGAAGAGGTTTTTGGTGTCAGAAGTCGAAGAGGTCACCGAGGAACCCTTCCTTCCGCCGACGCCCGGAGCGACCGTGATGATCCCTGTCGCGGTCAGAACGGTGGTCGCCCTCGCGCGGATAGGGGGCGGTGCTGGTTTGCCGGCCGCCGCCGGCAAGGTCGGCGGCGCGGTCGATGATCTTGTCGAGCTCGCCACGGTCCAGCCAGACGCCCCGGCACTGCGGGCAGTATTCGATCTCGACCCCGGAGCGTTCCGTGATCAGCAGGGCGGTCCCGTCGACCGGACATTTCATGAGGGGTTCTCCTTCTGTTGCTGGTCGTCGGCGGTTCCACCATCCGCGGCGGCCGCGGCCGCGGCTGCTCGGTCGCGGCGACGACGCTCTCTGGCCACCATGAGCACGACCACCAGCGCGCCGCCCAGCACGATTACGCCACTCAGGACCGCAAGGACGGGGAGGAGTTCCCCACCTCCGGATGGCCCGTTGTGAACCTCTCCGGACGTATTGGCGGCAGATGTGGGAGACGGGTCGGGTGTCTGCTCCTCGGTCGCTTCGGGGGTAGGGGCGCTGGTGGGGACGGTGACCGCTTCGACGGTGTACTGGTACTCGTTGCTGATCGGGTGCCCGTCGCTGGACACGACCCGCCACCGCACCGTGTACACGCCCGCCTGACCAGGCGTCACCGCCTGGGTGACCGTGGTCCCGTCGATGACCGGATCCCCCGATGCGATGTTCTGCCCGTCCGGGGCGACCACCTCAATGATCACGGCGCTGAAATCGGTGAGGATCTCGCCGCTGAACGTCAGCGAAATCTCCTCCGGGACCACGCTGACCGTGGATCCGGCTTCCGGGGAGGAGGAGACGATCTCATCGTGCGCGGCTGCGGGCGCCGCGGTGGCGAACAGGAGCCCGGCGGCCAGCAGCAGCGTCGTCAGAGTGGACAGGAGGAGGATGCGTCTCCGTGAGCCGGATCGGTGCGGGTGTTCGTGGTCGGTGACGGTGGTCAAGGCGGTGGTCCTTTCAGGGCCGGTTGATGATGTGCTGGGCGATCGTCGTCGCGTCTTTCCAGACCCCGGCGAGGGTGTCGGAGCCGCGGCCGCCGTACTGCGGCATCCCCGCCACGAACAGCCCGGGCAGGCCGGTCAGGGTGCGCCGCGGCCGGTCGACGCGGGCCGGTTCCGGGAGCCAGTCGTCGCCAGGGGTGTAGCCGGTGGCGAGGATCACCGAGCGGGGGGATGCCTGCGTGCCATCGGCGAAGGTCACCCCGGCGCCGGCCGCGTCCTGCACCGCAGCTGCGATCGTGACCCCGACGCGGCGCAGCTGCTCATAGCTGTCGCCGAAGATCGGCTCGGGGCGACGCTCCCGCGAGAACAGCGGCACCCTCTCCCCCGCCGCGGCGGGATAGCTCATCGCAGGGCGATGCTGCCGCCGGGTTCGCACGGACAGCGTCACGGTGTGCGACGCGGACAGTTCGCGGGCCAGCTGCACACCGCTGTTCCCGCCGCCCACGATGAGCACGTCGCCGACGGGGATCTGCTTCGGGTACAGGTACTCGCTGCTGTGCAGCACCACCCCGGGCATCGTCAGCAGAGACGCCCACTCCGGAATCCGCGGGTGCGCGGCCGCGCCCGTCGCGCAGATCACGTTGCGGGTCTGCACCTCCCCTGCCGTCGTCGACAGCAGCAGAGTCGAGCCGTTCCCGCGATGCTCCACCCCGGTCGCCTGGATGCCCCAGACCGTCTCCACGCCCAGCCCGGCTTCCACGAAGGTGAGGTAGTCCGCCATCTCGTCCACTCGCGGATGCCGGCGCTGGTCACCCAGCAGCCGCCGCGGAGACAGCGCGCTATGCCGGGCGTCGCTGAGAAGCTCCATCGAATGCCACCGTGAGGACCAGGAACGCTGCCCCGTGCTGGCGGCGTCGATCACCACAAACTCGTGCTGCGGCCGCAGCCCTTCCGCGGCCAGAGCCGCGGCAACCGCGAGCCCAGACTGCCCGGCGCCGACGATGATCGCCCGCCGATGCGTCAAACCCGCCCGCATCACCGGCCACCGTTCACCGCAGCCTGGATGGCGTTCTCGAGGTCGTCCCACTCCTGCAGCTCGAGCAGCTCACCGTCGAGGAAGAACGTCGGCGTGCTGCTCACCCCGAGCGCCTGGCCCTCCTCGAAATCCAGCTCCACCCGCTCCGCCGTAGCCGGGTCCGCCACGGCGGCGTCATAGGCGGCCATGTCCAGACCGATCTCCTCCGCGAAGCCACGGAACAGGTCGGCGCGAGACTCCTGCGCCTCACCCCACTCCGCCTGCGTCTCGAACAACCGGACATACATGTCCTCGAACCGGTCCTGCTGCGCGGCCGCTTCCGCCGCGACCGCCGCGTTCTTCGAATTGAAGTGACCGGGCAGCGGGAAGTAGCGGACCACATACGTGATCTCCCCAGCGAACTGCTCCCGCATATCCTCCACGATCGGGAAGAACGCGCCACACGCCTCGCACTCGAAGTCGAGGAACTCCACCAGGGTGACAGCGCCCTCCCCGCCGTCGTCGAGGACATGCGAGCTCTCCCGCACCACCTGCGGGGATGCGTCACCGCCCCCAGATGAAGGTGGAGCGGACTGGCTCTGATTGACAAGGACATAGATCAACGCGGCGATCACCATCACCACCACAACGGCAATGGTGACGAGCGTCGCCTTCACAGGGGTTTTCATCGGGTACTCCAAACCAAGACACGGCACAGGACAGAACCCGGGCACGCAGCCCGGGACGAAGCGCCACCCGGAAAGGGTGGCGTGCCAAATGTCAGGTTCGGGAAAGACCCAACTGCGTCAACGAAAAGACAATCGGGTGAGCACGGGCAGCCGGCGCCGGAAGCAGCGAAGGCATCCGTGGCCCGTCACCGAGAACCGGAGGCATCCGCCGACGCCACAACCCCCGCAGCACCACCATGAACGTCAGCCCGCACAACACGCCCAACATGCACAGCGCAGCGCCCACCAACGCGTTCGGCCCAGAAACGACGCCACCGGCGACCGCCTCATGCTCGACTGGGGCGTCTGCCACGGGCTCGACGTGGGGGTCCATGAACCCAGAAATCACCAGCGGAACAGGAGTCGAACCGTCCGCCTCTGTGTGACCCGTCGCTGCCAGACCCAACATCAGCAGCAGCGCCAAACCGACGCTGGTAATGAGCCTCATTATCAACAATTGCTCATTCAGCGTCGTGGAGCGCGGAGTCCGGGCCGAAGAGACCATCGCCCACAGCCTACCGTGCGCACCTAAACCCATTCGGAGCCCGGTTCACCCGAGCACGGGAGCGCCGGCAGCGCCGGCCGGGTCCGGCGCGGCTAGCCGGTCAACCAGGACGATGACGACGGCAACGGTGGCGAAGGTGGCTTTGATGGGGGTCTTCACAAGGGCCGGTTCCAAGTCGGGCGGTGTTCTGCCACCGCGGGGCGAGGGGTCGGTGGTCAGGCGTGGGCGGGTTCGGGCTGGCGAGCGGGCACCGTGGCGAGTTGCCGTAGCGCAGCGGGGCGACGGGCGGCGCGGACGCCATTGAGGATGACGACGACCTCGGCGATCTCATGCACCAGCACGACGCCGGCGAGCCCGAGGATGCCGAACAGGGCGAGCGGGAACAGCGCGACGATGATCGCCAGAGCCAGACCGATGTTGGCGGTCATGATGCGTCGGCCGCGGCGGGCGTGGGCGAGGGCGCCGGGGATGAGGCGGAGGTCGTGGCCGATGAAGGCGACGTCGGCGGACTCGATCGCCGCCGCGGAGCCTTTCACACCCATCGCGATCCCGACCGTCGCCGTCGCCAGTGCCGGGGCGTCGTTGATGCCGTCGCCGACCATCGCGGTCGGTTGCTGCGTGACGAGCGCCTCAATCGCGGCGGCCTTGTCGGCGGGCAGCTGCTCGGCGCGAACGTCGGTTACGCCCGCCTCGGCGGCGATGGCGTGGGCGGTGCGGGTGTTGTCGCCGGTGAGCATGATGGTCTCAATGCCCTGCGACTGCAGCATCCGGACCGTCTCGGCCGACTCCGGGCGCAGCTCGTCCCGCACGCCGATCAGGCCGGCGATCTGCCCGTCCGCCTCGACCACGACGACGGTCATGCCCTGCGCGGCAATCGCCTCCGCGTTCAACTGCTGGCCGGCGGGATGGAGCCAGCGGACATTGCCGACCCGGATCGCCCGGCCGTCGACGGTCCCGGTGATGCCATGCCCGGCCTCCTCGACCACCTCCGTTGCGGGGCTGGCGACGGGTGCGGCCGCGATGATGGCCGCGGCGAGGGGGTGGGTGCTGGTGGCCTCCACGGCGGCGGCCCAGGCGAGCAGGTCGTCGCGGGTGATACCGGGTGCGGGCTGGACGTCGACGACGGTGGGCTCGTTGCGGGTGAGGGTGCCGGTCTTGTCGAGGGCGACGGCGCGGATCGTGCCGAGCTGCTCGAACGCTTCACCTGACTTGATGACGACGCCGAACTTTGACGCCGCTCCGATCGCGCTGATCACCGTCACGGGCACCGCGATGGCCAGCGCGCACGGGGATGCCGCAACCAGGACGACGAGGGCGCGTTCGATCCAGGTCCACGGGTCGCCGACCAGCAGCCCGAACAGGGCGACCACGGCAGCGGCGATCAGGACGACGGGAACGAGCGGCTTCGCGATCCGGTCGGCGAGGCGTGCCCGGTTGCCCTTGCGGGCGTGGGCCTGCTCCACGAGGGCGACGATCTGGGTGAGGGAGTTGTCGCGGCCGTCCGCAGTTGCCTCGATCCGCAACGTCGCCGCCCCGTTGACCGAACCGGCGGCGACCGGATCGCCGGGGCCGACCTCGACCGGGATCGACTCGCCCGTGATCGCCGACGTGTCCAGGCTCGACCTACCCTCCACGACCACGCCGTCTGTGGCGATGCGATCGCCGGCACCGATGACGAGGATGTCCAGCTCACGCACGTCCGCGGCGGGGATCGTGACGTCGCTGGTTAGGCGGGAGACGCGGACAGTGTCGGGGATGAGGGACAGAAGGGCGCGCAAGCCTTCCTTGGCGCGGTCCATCGCCCGGTCTTCAAGCGCCTCGGCCAGGGAGAACAGGAACGCCAGGGTCGCGGCCTCGCCAACGTGGCCGAGCAGGACCGCGCCGATCGCGGCGATGGTCATCAGCAGCCCGACCCCGAGGCGACCGCGGATGAGGCGGCGGATCGCGCCGGGGACGAAGGTGTAGGCGCCGGCGAGCAGCGCCGCCCACTGCAGCACCAGCGCCGGGATGTGCAGACCAGTCCACTCGAACGTGTATCCGGCGAGGAGGAACAGCCCGGACAGCGCGGAGGGAAGCAACGCGAAGTCGCGCCACCAGGGCGGGCGGACCTCCGGCTCCTCGTCCGCCTCGGTGGGGGTGGTGGCGAGGTCGGGGCCGCAGCAGGCATCGCCCGCATCGTGCACCGCGCTTGGCGCCGCGGTCTTGGAGGAGGGTTCCGCGGCGCAGCAGGCGTCACCGGTCGAGAGCGGCCGGGACAGTTCGATGCGCCGGACCGTACCGGGCTTGCGCGGCTCGTTGGGGCCGCAACACTCTTCGCTCACTGCACGCTCTCCTTCGTTGCGGGGGCGGGCGTCTGCTCTAGGAACGTGAGCGCGGCCAGTGCGTCATCGGTGCCGGTAACGGAAAGGCGCAGGTCGGGGTGGGTCGTGTCGATCGCCCAAGTCGCGAACGCGCAGCAGGACTGCTCGGTGCGGACCAGCTCCGTCAGCCGGGCGGTCGCGTCGTCGATCTTTGGGTAGTGGACGGTGATCTGGGCGGCCGTCCTGTCGATGTCGAGGAGGTAGTCGTCGTTGAATTCCTGCCACGCGGCTAGCTGTGCAGCACCAGCGCCGGGCGTCAGCGTGCAGGCCACCGGCAGCAGGTCACGGTCGATGAGGCTCATGCGCAGCACTCGCACTGATCGTCCATGCACGGGGCGCCCTCGTCGACGGCGACGACCGCCTCGAGCAGCTGTCGCAACCCCTGGGTCAGATGCGGGTCGGCGATCTCATACCGGGTGCGCCGACCTTCCGGTGTGGCGACGATCAACCCGCAGCCCCGCAGGCACGTCAGATGATTCGAGACGTTCGTGCGGGTCAGCTCGAGATCTCGTGCCAGCTCAGCCGGGTAGCCGGGAGCGTCCAGCAGTGTGAGGAGGATCCGGGAACGGGTCGGGTCGGCCATCGCCCGACCCAGCCGGTTCATCACATCGAGGCGAGAAGTAAGAGTCAGCACAGGCTGACTATACATTCTCCGCTGTACTAATGCGAGGGCGGATGAGTCGCGGTACCCCGGCGACCATGACCACCATTGCGACGAGCTCCACCAAGGTCTGAGTCACTACAACCAACGGCGTCAGAGCGAAAGATGCCGGCAGCGCGAGAGCGAGCGGGAGCACGACCAGCGAGTTGCGGGTGACCCCGCTGAACGTGGCCGCCCGGCGGCTGGGAACATCCAAGCGTGCCGCGCTCCCGAGGAGCGCACCGAGTGGTGCCACGATTAGGACGAACACGACGAACACGGGAACCGCGATTAGCAGCTGGCCGAGAGCGCTGCTCACGCCGAAGACCTGCGAGCCGATCACCACGGCGAGAGTCAGCATCATCAGCGGCACCATTGCCGCCAGCACCACGCCCTCGATCGCGCGGCCGGCACGGAACCGTTTCGCCAGCAGCTGCGTGGCGGCGGCGAGAACGAGCGGCAGCACGATCAACAACAGAAATGCCTCCACGAACGGATGCGGGTCGAACGCACCCACCACCTCGGCGCCGGCCATCAGCCACAGGTACACCGGCAGCAACACGATCTGCAGAAGCATCAGCAGGGGCGTGGCAGCAAGCAGCCGCGCACGTGCACCGCCAGCCAGGCCAGTGAACACAATCACGTAATCCACACACGGCGTCAGCAGCACGAACAACACCCCAACGAGCACCGCCTGATCAGCCGCCACGGCGCGACTCAACCCGAACACGACCACCGGCACGACGACGAAGTTCAGGACGAGCACGACGCCCAGGAACCGCCAATCCGTGAAGGCCCGGCCGATCGCCGTGAACGGCACCCCCAGGAACGTCGCGTACAGCAACAACCCGAGCACGGGATTGATCGCCGACTCGAGCGGATCCGCCACCGCCGGCACGAGTAGACCGACCACCGCACCCACGGCGATCGCTGCGAGGTAGAGCACTACCTGATGCCGCTCCCACCACTCCACAGCTGTGCACACGAGCACAAGCCTGTCGAATGTAGCCGGTTCGCCCCTAATCGAGTGAGCGAGTAACCCTTCACCCCCAGCCAATGGCAGGACTGCTAGGTGCATGCCAACTACCCGCGGAATCTGTCATTTCGGATAGGAACCGACACGGCACTTACACGCATCGTTCTCACCAATCTTTCGGATCCGCCACTTGTCCGCCACTTCATCTAAGAATCCGCCATCTTCGCCGAGAACCTACAATCAGCCGAAGTCGCCGACGGCCATGTCGGTGAAGCGCGAGAAGTGGCCCTGGAAAGCGACGGTAACCGTGTCGGTCGGACCGTTTCGGTGCTTCGCGACGATCAGGTCGGCCTCGCCCGCGCGAGGGCTGTCCTTCTCGTAGGCCGCCTCACGGTGCAGCAGGATCACCATGTCGGCATCCTGCTCGATGGAACCCGATTCACGCAGGTCGCTGATGGCGGGCTTCTTGTCGGCGCGCTGCTCGGGACCACGGTTCAGCTGCGACAGCGCAATCACCGGCACCTGCAGTTCCTTCGCGAGGAGCTTCAGCGCACGCGAGAATTCCGAGACCTCTTGCTGACGCGACTCGACGCGCTTGCCGCTCGTCATGAGCTGGAGGTAGTCGATCACGACCATCTTGAGACCGACGCGCTGTTTAAGCCGCCGGCACTTCGCCCGGATCTCGACGAGCGTCATGTTGGGGCTGTCGTCGATGTACAGCGGGGCGTCGTTGATCTTGCCGCGGACGGAGGCGATCGTCGTCCAGTCTCGGGAGTCGAGCGTGCCCTTGCGCATGTTCTGCAGCGGGACGGCCGCTTCGGCGCTCATGAGGCGCATGGCGATCTCGCTGCGACCCATTTCGAGCGAGAAGAAGATCGTCGGCTGGTTGGCCTTGATCGCCGCCGCGCGGGCGAAGTCGAGCGCGAGGGTCGACTTACCCATTGCGGGACGTGCGGCCACGACGATCATCTGGCCGCCGTGGAGGCCGTTGGTGAGGGCATCGAGTCCCGAGAACCCGGTCGGGATGCCGGTCATCTGGCCGTCCCGACCGCGAGCGGCCTCGATGTCTTCGACCGCCGCATCGACGGCGACGTTCAGCGGGACGTAGTCTTCGACCGCCTCGGCGCCGGTGACGGAGTAGATCTCGGCCTGCGCGGTGTTGACCAGGTCGAGCGCCTCGCCTTGCCCGGCGTACCCCATCTGCACGATGCGGGTGCCCGCCTCGACCAGGCGGCGGAGGAGCGCGCGCTCGGAGACGATCGACGCGTAGTAGCCGGCGTTCGCCGCGGTCGGGACGATCGAGGTGAGGGTGTGGAGGTAATCCGCTCCCCCGGCACGCTGCAGCTCGCCGGCCTTGATCAGTTCGTCCGTGACGGCGACGACATCCGTCGGCTCGCCGTGCGAATAGAGCGTGAGGATCGCCTCGAAGATGACCTCGTGCTTGGGGATGTAGAAATCGGTGCCGCGGAGCGACTCGATGACGTCGGCGACGGCATCCTTCGACAGCATCATGCCGCCGAGCGCGCTCTGCTCCGCGACGAGGTCGTGAGGAGGCGTGCGCTCGTACTCTCGGGGTCCGCCCAGTCGCTCTTCCGAGATGTCTGCGATCGACATGTGCGCTGTCGTCCTCCTCGAAAAGGGATGCGGATGGTGGAGCGGAGACCGTGTGTTCGCGGGGCCCGCGAAAGCGAGCAGGCCATCGGGACGGCGTGCCTCGATGGCCGAACCCCACGGTATGAAGGGGGTCCGACATGCGCAAACACCCCTGTGGATAACTGTGTGGAGAACATGCGGGAAACGCCGTCACGCCTGTGAACAACACCTGTGGACAAAACCCGTGGATATCTCCGAGTTGCGACCACAGCCCCCGTCTGATCTGGGCTTTTCTCTTTCACAGCCTGTGGAGAAACTCCGGGTTGAAGCAGGCGTTGAAGGTTTGATGTGCTGTGTGGACCTGTGTACAAATCGACACGCCCGACACACGCCTCGAGTTGCATTCACGGGCATGGAGACCCGCGGCCGGACACCCGCGCAGCGGCCCCTTCCATTCCACTTTTCAGAGGAAAGGGATAGACAACGCACACCGCCGCGGGTAACGTCCGTGATCCAGGCACCCTCTCGACCGCGTCGTGTTCTCGACGCGCGACGCGCATCCGTCTCAGGAGGTGAACGTGGAAGCGACGCACTCGACGCTGTCGAGGACGTTCCGCCTGGCACTCGCCGGCTGCTTCCTCGCGCTCGCCTGGATGGTCATCTCGCTGGCGGGGTCTTCTGGTTCCGCACACGCCGCCGAGGACGATCGCGATCGCCCTGGTCTTCTGGGTGCCGTGGTGGGCGTCGTCGACACCGCGGCGAACGCAGTCACGGGCACCGTCGACGTCGTCGGCGGCACCGTGGGCGGAGTCGCGGAGTCTGCCGTCGAGGTCGCTCCCGCGCCGGTCGCCGAGCCCGTCTCCGCGGTCGTTGAGACGGTCGGCGAGGTGACCGAGCCGGTCATTCAGCCGGTTGCAGAGGTCGTCACGGGTGGCGTCGTCGAGTCGATCACCACGCCGGTCGTCGATCTCGTGACCGAGGTTCCGGTCGTGGGCACCGTGGTGACCGGGATCGGAGCGGATGACGCGGTCACGGACCTGAGCAGCACGGCCGATCGAACCCTCGGCTCGGTCGTCGACGCCGTCTCCGACACCGGCGAGTCCGTCGGCCTTCCGCCGGTCGCCCCTGCAGCCCCCGACATCGATCCCGTCACTCCGGCGCCGACGGCTCCGCCGATCGGGGAGGACATCACGAACGGTACGGGCACGGTCGACGTCCCGAGTGCCGGCTCTGAGTCGCTGCCCGTCGAGGCCGCGTTGCCCGTGGGCGTCGCGTCGGCCTCGTCGATGCCCTCCGCGACGTTCGCCTTTGCCGCGCATTCCGACGCGATCTCTCCTGCCGTTCAGACGGCGGCATCCGTCGTATCGAGTGGCGACTCCTTCCCCACGACGACCTTCTTCGCCGGAGGCCTCTGCCTCCCGGCGGCAGCATCCGGACCGGGTGGCACCGGTTCGGGCGCCCTGGCCCTCGCGGCGCTCGGGCCGTTCGTCGCACACCGTGCCTGGGTGCGACGCGGTCGACTCGAGAGCCACGCGACGCCACCGGCGCCCCTCTTCGCCACCGACGTCTCCCCCGACTGATCGCGGCTCCGCCGCTCCCGTTGCGGCACCGCATCCATCGCGCGCCGATGCGCGCTCAGATCAGTCAACTTTCAGGAGAGACACCCATGAACACCATGCTCACGCGCGCCCTGTGGGGCACGCTCCTGGCCGGCGGGATCACCCTCGCCGGCGGCGCGGCGGCGAACGCCGTCGACCTTCTCGGAGACACGACCGGCGAAGACGGGCTCCTCTCGGGCACCCAGGCCGTACTGAACGTCGATCTCCCCGTCACGATCGGGGGCAACGCCCTCTCGATCATCGGCGACGCGACGTCGGTCGGCGCGGAGACGGCAGCACCCGCCGCCGAGCCGGCTCCGGCCGTGGCCGAGACCAGCGGTCACGACAGTGTCGGAGGCGGTTCGCAGGCGATCATCGACGTCCATGTTCCGGTCACCGTCGGCGGCAACGCCGTGTCGGTCATCGGGGATGCCACGACGGTCGATGCCATCACGGAGACGGATGCCGCGCCCGCGGCACCGGTCGCGGAGGAGGTGCCCGCGGCAGAACCTGTCGCCGACGCTCCGGTGGTCGGGGTCACGGACGGAACGGACTCGATCCTCGGCGGGACGCAGGGGATCGTCGCCGCAGACGCACCCGTGACGATCGGCGGCAACGCCGTCTCCGTCATCGGCGACGCCACCACCGTGGACACCACCACCACCGGCGGCACCACCGGACACGGAGACGGACTCCTGGGCATCACCGACGGAACGGACTCGATCCTCGGCGGCACCCAGATCCTCGCCCCCATCACCGCACCCGTCACGATCGGCGGCAACGCCGTCTCCGTCATCGGCGACGCCACCACCATCGGCGCTGAGACGGGAGCACCGGGAACCCCGGGGACGCCTGGTGAGCCCGGCACGCCCGGTGAGCCGGGCACGCCCGGTGAGCCCGGTACCCCCGGAGAGCCGGGCACGCCCGGTGAGCCCGGTACCCCCGGAGAGCCCGGTACCCCTGGAGAGCCGGGCACGCCCGGTGAGCCCGGCACGCCCGGTGCCCCTGGTGCCCCTGGCACCCCGGGAGAGCCCGGAACGCCCGGCACCCCCGGTACGCCTGCAGGCGAGGCAGCGCCGACCGGTATGACCGCGACGGCGATGACGGCATCGGCATCCGGATCCGCGTCGCTGTTGGCGGCAACGGGAGTCTCTGAGCTGCCGATCGTGCTGATCCCGCTGGCCGTGCTGCTCATGCTCGCGGGGGTGGTCGCGACCGCCACCCGTCGACGCACCGTCTGAACGGTCGGGGAGGGTCGGCACCGCCTGAGCCGGCCCTCCCCGATCCCGACGCCCGCGCGCAACCCCCGTGACCGGAACCGATCCACCACGTAACGTGGATCGGTATTCGTGCGCGCGCACCTGATCGCAGAGAGGAGTCGTCGATGACGAACCCCCCGTCGCATCACGACCCGCAGATCGGCACCACCCTCGACGGCCGGTACACCCTCCTCGAGCTCGTCGGAGAGGGTGGGATGGCCAAGGTGTTCCGCGCTCACGACCGCACGCTCGGACGCATTGTCGCGGTGAAGGTGCTTCGAGGTGCCGCCGGCGACGCCGACGTCATCGAACGGGCCCGGTCGGAGACGCGCCTTCTGGCCTCCCTCAATCACCATGCCCTGGTGACGCTGTTCGATGCCCGGATCGACGACGACGCCGGCGGTTACCTCGTGATCGAGTACATCCCGGGCCTGACGCTCCGCGACCTCATCACGCAAGGTCCGGTCGATCCGACGGAGCTGGCCGGCGTGGCGGTCGACATCGCCGACGCCCTCCACTATGCGCACGACGCGGGCATCATCCACCGCGACATCAAGCCCGGCAACGTGCTGCTCACCCGGTCGTCACGCCCCGGACGCACGTGGCGCGCGAAGCTCGCCGACTTCGGCATCGCGCATCTGCTCGACTCCGAGCGCCTCACCAACCCCGGTCTCGTCGTCGGCACCATGGCCTACCTCGCCCCGGAGCAGGCGCAGGGCGCCCCGCCCGCGCCTCCGGCCGATGTGTACTCGTTCGGCCTCCTGCTGCTCGAATCCCTGACCGGGGAGCGGGCGTTCGACGGCGCGGAGGGCATCGCCGCGCTCACCGCGCGCCTGACCTCGGCGCCGGAGATCCCCGCCGACCTCCCCGACGCCTGGCGGACGCTCATCGAGCGCATGACCGCCACCGACCCGGGCACACGGCCGACGGCGCTCGAGGTCCTGATGACCGCGGAGGAGCTGCCCACGGATGCTGCGGCGTTCGCCCGCTCGGAGGACACCGTACCGATGCCCGGTGCGCGTCGGATCCCGGCCATCCCTGCGGTCCCGGCGGATGTCGCGGCCGGCGCCATCGAGACACGCTCGGAGACGGGCCGGACCGCCGTCATGCCCTCACCCACGCCCGCATCGCTCGGAGGCGCACCAGCGGCGAAGCGGGAACGTCGACGCCGCCGTCCGGCGATCGTCCCCATCGGCATCGCAGCGGGAGTCGTCGCGGCGATCCTCACGGTGGGGGGGATCTGGTGGGGCAACGCCGCCGGCTCCCCCGTCCCCGCGAGCACGCCCGCTCCCGCCGTGGAGGTGCCGGCGGAAGAGACTGATCCGGAGGACACCGCGGTGGTGGAGGAGTCCCCTGCCCCGGCGGTTCCTGACGTGGTGGAGGAGCAGCCGGTCGTGGAGGAACAGCCCGTCGTCGAGGAGCAGCCCCAGAACGACAACCGTGGCCCGGGCAACAACTCCGGCAAAGGGAACGAGAAGAAGGAGGAGAAGGGCAACGGCAAGCCCTGATCCGAGAACAACGGATGCCGCGGACCCGAAGGTCCGCGGCATCCGTTCTGCTCTGCCGAGCCGTCGTTGATTATTTCGCGGCGACGACCTGGAGCGTGATCACGGCGGTGAGGTCTTCCGCGAGGCGAACGGTCGCCTCGTGCTCGCCCACCGACTTGATCGGGGAGGTGATGTGGATCTTGCGCTTGTCGAGCTCGCCGAGGCCGGCGGTCTTGACCGCGTCGGCGACGTCGGCGGTCTTGACCGAACCGAACAGACGACCCTCGGCGCCGGCCTTGACGGCCAGACGGACCTTGTTCGACTCGAGCGTGTTCTTCAGCGCCACGGCCTCTTCGCGGTCGTGGATCACGCGGGCGTCGCGAGCGGCGCGAATGGACGCGACCTGCTTCTCGCCACCGCGCGACCACGCCACTGCGAAGCCCTGGGGGATGAGGTAGTTACGGGCGTACCCGTTCTTGACCTCGACAACGTCGCCGGCGCCACCGAGCCCGACGACCTCATTAGTGAGGATGAGCTTTGCCATGTCGGTTCTCCTTAGCGGCCAGCGCCGGCGTAAGGCAGGAGCGCCATTTCGCGCGCGTTCTTGATCGCCTTGGCGATCAGACGCTGCTCCTGCACCGAGACACCGGTGATACGACGGGCGCGGATCTTCCCGCGCTCCGAGATGAACTTGCGAAGAGTGGCGACGTCCTTGTAGTCGATGACGCCGACGCGGATCGCCTTCGCGGGAGCGGCGTTCTTCGCGCCCTTCCGCGGCTTGCGGCGGTCGCCGGTTGCCTTTCCAGCCATGTGTGTTCCTTTACTTCAAGAGGGAGATCGGATGCCTCGACGCGACGCATCCGGTGATCTGTCGATCGTGCGATCGAGGGATCAGAAGGGGGTGTCGTCGCCGTAGGTGCCGGGAGCGCTCCACGCGTCAGCCCCGCCGGCGTTGCCGGAGTTGCTGTTGCCGCCGGCCGAACCGGGGGTCGACCACGGCTCGTCGGCGACCTGCGCCTGACGGGCCTGACCGCCGCCACCCGACGCACGCGTGACCTGAGCGGTCGCGTAACGCAGGCTGGGGCCGATCTCGTCGACCTCGAGCTCGATCGAGGTGCGGTTGTTGCCTTCGCGGTCCTGGTAGTTGCGCTGCTTCAGACGCCCGGTCGCGATGACGCGGGAGCCCTTCGTCAGCGAACCGGCCACGTGCTCGGCGAACTCGCGCCACACGCTCGCGCGGAGGAACAGCGCGTCGCCGTCCTTCCACTCGTTGGCCTGACGGTCGAAGGTGCGCGGCGTCGACGCGATCGTGAAGTTCGCGACGGGCAGCCCGTTCTGCGTGTACCGCAGCTCGGGGTCAGCCGTGAGGTTTCCCACCACGGTGATGATCGTCTCGCCGGCCATCGGACTCAGGCCTTCGCAGCCTTGGCGGGTGCGGCAGCCTTGCGGGCGGCCTTGGCCTCGGCGCGCTGCTTCTCAGCGGCGACCTGCGCGATGGCTTCCTCGGCCCGGAGGACCTTGGTGCGCATGATCTGCTCGTTGAGGTTCAGCTGACGGTCCAGCTCCGCGGTCGTCGCGCTGGTGGCGGTGAAGTTGACGACGGCGTAGATGCCCTCGTTCTTCTTCTGGATCTCGTACGCCAGGCGGCGACGACCCCAGATGTCGATGTTCTCGATCGTGCCACCGTCGGTCGTGATGACCTTGAGGAACTTGTCGAGGGCCACGGGAACCTGGCGCTCGTCGATCTCGGGGTTCAGGATGAGCATGAGCTCGTACTGGTGCGAGTGCGTCACTAACCCACCTCCTTCGGACTAGAACGGCTGCCGGGCATTTCCCGACAGCAGGAGGGTGTGTTGCACGTCATCCGAGGACGCGCGCGAGTGCACGGTCATGCGGACAACCCTCCTATGGTAGCGGATATGCCTTCCCCGCGCGAAAGGATGCCGTCGTGGCCGCGTCACCGTCCCCGATCGGGGTGTTCGATCCCCGCCCGCTGACCGACCCGGTCGACCGCGCCGCCGTGCGCGCGCACGCGGCGGCGCGGCGGGAGCGGGGCGCGTCGACGGGCGGATTCCGGATGCCGCAGATCGTCGGCGTGATCCTCGCCGTCGTGTTCGCCGGGTTCTTCGTGTGGATCGGCGCGACGATCCTCTCCGCGGTGCTGTCGGTCTTCTTCGGCATGGGAAGCGGCGCGCTGACCGACGTGCTGGTCGTCCTGGTGGGCGTGGGCATCCCGGTGCTCGCGATCGCTGCCTTCGTGGGCGCCGTGGTGGTGATCGTCTACCGCACGTACTTCGGATCGGCCGCCCGCGCGTACCGCCTCGACCGTTTCGCGCAGGCGAACGGGATGAGCTTCGTGGGGGAGGTGTCGGCGCCGCCGCTGCCGGGCATGATCTTCTCGCTCGGCCGTGCCCGCAGCGCCGACGACGTCCTGCGCGGCGAGCGCCCGCGATGGGTCGAGTTCGGCAATCACCGCTACACGACCGGATCGGGGAAGAACAGTCGCACCCACCGCTGGGGGTACGTGGCGGTGAAGCTCGACACTCCGCTGCCCCACATCGTGCTGGACGCCGTGGGCAATAACGGGCTGTTCGGCTCGAACCTCCCGCAGTCGTTCGAGAAGGAGCAGCGCCTGGGGCTCGAGGGCGACTTCGACCGCTACTTCTCGCTGTACTGCCCCACCGGGTACGAGCGGGATGCACTGTACCTGTTCACGCCGGATGTCATGGCGCGCTTCATCGACAACGCCGCCGCCCTCGACGTCGAGATCGTCGACGACTGGCTGTTCCTCTACTCGCACCGCTCGTTCTCGACGCTCGATCCGGCGACGTGGGCGTGGCTCTTCTCGGCGGTCGGCGCGCTGCTGGACAAGCTCGACCAGTGGGCGCGGTGGCGCGACGACCGTCTGGCCGCGGCACGTGCGGCCGGGGCGGCCGACGCTCCCGCGCACGACACGTTGCCGTTCGCGCCGCCCCTGGAGGGGCTCCGCCCGCCGCCCGGCGTCGCCGCTCCCGGCAAGCGGCTGCGGCGCCGCTTCTCGTGGCTGTCGATCGTCGCCGTCGTCGGCCTCGTGCTCTTCTGGCTGCTCGAGGTGATCTGGAACGCCTTGTAGCGCTCGACCCAGTCCCGCTCAGGCTTCGGGGATCGGCTGCTCGCGCACCCGCATCGCGCCGGCCCCGGAGGGCTCCTCGCCGATCTGCACGCGCTGCAGGGGGAGCGCCTCGGGGTGAGCGGTGCGGACCCACTCGGCGAGCTTCTCGCGCACGAGGCACCGCAGATCCCACAGCTGGCCGGAGTCGCTGGCGCTCACGACGACGCGCACCTGCAGCATCCCGCCGACGGCATCCGTCACCTGCACGCTGTGCGACGCGCGGTCCCACAGCTCGGTCTCGGTGAGGATCCGCTCGAGCTCACCGCGCATCTGCTCGACCGGCACGCGCCAGTCCAGATCGAAGTAGACCGTGCCGAGGAGCGCCCGGCCGAGCTTCGTCCAGTTCTCGAAGGGATTGGTCGTGAAGTAGGTGCAGGGGAGCACAAGGGTCCGCTGATCCCACAGCTCCAGGACGACGTAGCTGAGGGTGATCTCGTTGATCCGACCGAACTCGCCCTCGACCACGACGACGTCGCCGACGCGGATCGCCTCGCTGAAGGCGAGCTGCACCCCGGCGAAGAGGTTGCTCAGCACCGACTGGGCGGCCAGGCCCGCGACGATCGACGCGATGCCGGCCGACGCCAGGACGCTCGCGCCGACCGCACGCACCGCGTCGAAGGTCATGAGGATGGCTCCGGCGGCGACGACCACGATGACGACGATCACGAGGCGCCGGACGATCTGCAGCTGCGTGCGGATCTTGCGGGCCGAGAACGTGTCGCTCTCGACGAGGCGGTAGCGCTGGCTGCCGCTGTCGATGAAGAAGAGGAACAGCTGCGCGAGCAGCCAGGCCCCCGAGATGATGATCAGGATGCCTAAGAGGTGCGTCAGTCCGCCGCGGAGGTCGTCGTCCACCGGCAGCGCCGACATCGAGACCACGAGCGCGAGGATCAGCAGGGTGATCCGGAACGGCCACCGCACGCGTTCACTGAGCCGGCTCGCCCAGCTCTTGCGCCGCCCGATCAGGTTCAGGGCGACGGCGACCACGACCATGACCGCGATCACGACGGCCAGGGCGACGCCCGCGACGATGGCGAATCCGGTCCAGGTCTGCCAGTTCTGCTCGATCTCTTCGGTCACGCGTGTCCTTCCGCAGGTGTGCGTCCACGGTAGAGCCCCGCCCCGGGGAGGGGGCAAGCGGACGGCGGCGATATCGCGCGACGCGAACAGACACGCCGTGAGGCGGCGTGCGAGGCGCGCGTCACGACGCCCGGCGCCACCCGTCGCCGTCGCGCTCGATCGCGCCCGCCGCTGCGAACGCCTCCAGCCAGCCCTCCATCGGCCACGTGCCCCAGCGCTCGGCGAAGATCCGGCCGTTGCGGAGGATGTCGTCGAGGTGGCGCCACGGCGGCGTCCCCGATGGATGCCACTGGTGGTACGCGTGCGCTCCGCCGACCCAGGTGAGGGCCACGCCGCGCTCCCGGGCGCGGAACGCGAAGTCGGTGTCTTCGGCGCCGTAGCCCTCGTAGGCCTCGTCGAAGCCGCCGATCCGCTCCCATACCCGCGGGGTGACCGCGAAGGAGAGCGACCAGAAGAGCGCGTAGTCCGTCGGCGCGGCGTGGGCCAGGGCGCCGGGAGCCGGATCGGGCCGCGCGGGGTGCGGGCGGGTCAGGGCGGGGAGGTCGGCGAGCGCGTTCGGGCGCTGCACGCTGGCGAGGTAGGTCACCGGGCCCGCGAGGAGGTCGTCGGGGCGCCGGCGCGCGGCATCCGTGGAGAGAGGCAGGAGATCGGGTCCGGGCAGGCAGTCGACGTCGAGGAAGAGGAGCAGGTCTGCGCCGGCCTCGATCGCGTGGCGCGCGGCGGCGTTGCGCGCGGCGCCGACCCGCATCCCGTGGGCGCCGGGTGGGAGGTGGAGGACGGTGGCGTTCCCGACTTCCTGCGGCGCCGCGTCGTCGAGCCAGACCTCGATGCGGAGGAGGTCGATCCCGGCGGTGGAGGTCTCGCTCTGCGCCTCGCGCAGGAAGCGCCGCTGCCGGTGCAGGTGCGCGAGGCGCGCGGACGAGGCCGTCGTGATGACGGCGACCCGCGTCGTCATGACGCCTCCTCGATAGCCCGGGCGGCACGCTGCGCGGCGCCGGTCACGCGCCACGACGTCCAGTCGGGCGCGCCGGAGACGCATGTCGCGGCCCGCTCGATCAGGTCGGCGAGATCGTCGGAGGAGACGGTGTCGGGTGCGGTGAGCGCGAGGCCGCGGGCGGCGATGACCCGCGCGGTGTGCCGCTGCTCATCGAAGGGCCGGTCCTGCGCGATGACGACCGCGGCGACGCCGGCGGCGGCGAGGTCGGCGATGCTGTTCTGCCCGGCGGCACTGACCACGACTGTGCTCCGCCGGAGCGCCGACCACACGTCGTCCACGCGATCACCGTCATCCCGAGCACCCGCGAGGTCGGTGAGCCACCCGCGCGCGTGCAGGGCGGCGACCGTCGCCTCCAGCCGCGTGACGTCCACGGTCCGGCCGAGGAACAGGGCACGGTTCGCGCCGCGCGCGGGATCCTCGCTCCTCGCGCCGGAGACGCGACCGTCGAAGCGCGAGATGCCCCCGACGTAGGCGACGCGGTCACCGCGGTCGCGCAGCGCGGCGGCGTCGATGACGCCCTCCGCCCACGGGGCGACGATCCGGTCGGCGAGGTCGTAGGCGAGTCGGTGCGGCGCGTCGGTGCGGGCTCCGGGCTGGGCCATCACGACCGTCCGGACCCCGAGGAGGCGCACGAATGCGGTGACCTCGGCGCTGACGTCGACGACGAACGTCGACACGTCGTTCCCGGCGATCCACTGCGCGATCGTCGCGAGGCGCGCGCGGTGCCCGGGATGTCCGAGCGGCGCCCAGTGCAGGGCGCCCCGTGCCGTCGGATCGAGCTGGGCCGGGTCGATCTCCCCACCGTCGGGGGTGGGGATCGGGTCCGCGTCGCCGTCGAGCCGCACCCAGGTGATGTCGGGGGGAAGCCCCTCGGGGGCCGCGAGGCTGGAGAACACCGTGACGGGTTCGCTGAGGTACGGCTGCACTGCGCGCATGCGGGTCACGTGTCCGAACCCGTGATGGTGGACGTACCAGCCGATCATGCGCCGACCTGCGCGACGGCTTCGGCGGCGAGACCGCGATGAGGAGCATCGGATGCCGCGTGGAGGAGCACCCGCTCGACCTCGCGCTGTCGGTGCGCGAGCGAGTAACGCGCCTCGGCGGCGCGGCGGACCGCGCGCCGGGTCGCGATGTCGGCGCCCGCCGCCGCGAGCGCGGACGCGGCCCGCGAGAGGGCGACGACGTCGCCGGCCGGGACGACTGCGGTCCCGGGCATCCGGGACAGGACTTCGCGGATGCCGCCGGAGTCGAACGCCGCGACCGGCGTGCCGGTGGCGAGGGCTTCGGCGAGGACGAGGCCGAACGGCTCCGACCACACCGGGGTGACCAGCGCGACCGCCGCCGCGCCCACGAGCGCGTTCAGTTCGGGCTGGCGCAGAGCGCCCGCGTAGCGCGCGTCCGGCCCGAGGAGGGGGCGCACCTCACGCGCGAAGTACCCCTCGTCGCCGATGCGTCCGGCCAGGACGATACGGGCACCTGCGGCGCACGCCGCTCGGATGGCGAGGTGGGGTGCCTTCTCGGGGACGATGCGTCCGGACCACACCCAGTCCGAGCCGCCTGCACCTGCCGTCCAGTGGTCGGTGTCGACGCCGTTGGGGATCACGATGGCATCGATACCCTCGGCCGACCACGCCTGCGCGGTGTACTGGCTGACGGCGAGGAATCGGTGGGGTGCGCCGCTGATGGCGGCGGCGGCGACGACCATGTCGGGCAGCGGCGGGGTGTGCAGCGTCGTGACGACCGGGATGCCGAGCGTGCGACTCCACCGCACCGGCGCGCCGTGCAGGCTGTGGTTGTCGACGACGTCGATGCCTCCGTCGCGGGCGATGTGGTCGGCGACGCGGGCGAACGCCGCCGCCATCGCCCGCCGGTGTCCTTCGGGGTACTCGCTGTCGGAGGCGTCGGCCGCGCGCGTCCAGCGTGGGCTCGGCAGGTGAAGCGAGGGGTTCGGACCGAGCAGGTCGGACCCCGCGGCCGCGCACAGCACGACCTCGTGGCCGCGGCTGCGAAGCCACCGCGCGCGATTCCAGACGACGGCCTCGAGCCCTCCGGCGTGCGGCTGGCGCAGCGCGTGTCGTTCCGGAGCGACGAGCAGGACGCGAAGGGGGATCCGCGCGACGCTCACGCGCTCCACCGTTCGGCTCGCGCGACGCGCTGGAGGGCGTCGCGATAGAGCGCGGTGTGCGCGTCGCGGACGGTCTCCCGCTCGGCGAGGCGGTCGTGACGACGACGTTGCACGTCGTCGCGCCGGGTCGTCGACCGGCGGCGACGGGCCTCGTCGACCGCGGCCACAAGGGTCTCCGGGCGGTCGAGGTCGATCGCGAGGAAGTCGGACGGATGCTGTGCCCCGACGCTCCCGACGAGCGTGCCGGCGACGGGCGTCGCCAGATCCCAGCAGAGCTCGACCCAGCCGGAGTGGGTGCCGTGACGGTAGGGGAGCACGAACAGGTCGAGTTGCGCGATCCATCGCTCGACGGCGGCGTCGGACAGCCGGCCGACGCGTTCGATGCGGACCCGATCGCCGGCCGTCGCGATGACCCGCTCCGCGAGCGCCGTGTCGCGGACCCGGTCGTTCATGAGGACGACGACGTCGACCTCGGCGCCGACGAGATCGGCGACGACGGCGAGGGCCCGCACCGCCCCGAGGGCGTCGATGTTGGGACGGAGGTCGCGCACGTGCACGCCGACGCGGACGGGGGACGCGGCATCCGTGACGGGCGAGTCGGTCGCGTGCGTGCCTGTCGGCACGTCCGGTTCTCCGGTCAGCACGGTCGGGTGGGGGAGGACGGTGCAGTCGCGGTTCCAGCGTCGGCGGACCTCGTCGGCCGCGGCATCCGTCAGCGTGATGAGGTGATCGGCGGCCGGGACGAGCGTGTGGAGGATCGCGCGGTAGGGCGCCTGGTCGGTGAGCTGGGGGTTGTCGAGGTCGTGCACGGTGTAGACCACCGGGCGCCCGGCCCGGCGCGCGGCGGCGAGGCCGGCGGCGATCTCGTCGCTGTCGAACGACTCGAGCCCGAAGTGGAGATGCAGGATGTCGAACTCGTTCGCGTGGGCGTCGATCCACGCGGGGGTCACCGTCTGCGGCGGCCACCACTGCCCGGCGGGTGCTCCGGGTACGGGCGGATCGGGCAGCAGGTCGACCGTCGCCGGGTCGATCGCGGCCCGGATGTAGGGGTGCTGCGACGGCACGGAGGCCACCCGGATCCGAGAGGGACTGCGGAGTGTGATGTCTTTTCCTTTCTGCGCGCCGGACCCGCGCGCCGCCCACCGCTAGCGCACGGTCGGACAGACCGCAATCCGCAAGGGGAAAAGGGGGACGCCGGAACCGGCGAGGTAGGTTTCACATCATGAGCGGCGCCACGGATATCCCCTACGGGATTGCGGAGATCGACTCCGCGGTGCTAGGGCGGAGAAGGCATTACGGCGCCTTCTTCGGGCTCGATCCGCTCCCCGCGCGCTTCGGTGTCGTGGTCGGCAACTGCCAGGCCGAATCACTGCGCATCGTCCTCGACGCGCCCGGGCGACCCCTCGTACGCGTGCCGCCGGTCCACGAGATGACGGCGGCCGAGGCGGACCGCCTGCACGAGGTCGTCTCCCGCGCCGCGTACGTCGTCAGCCAGCCGATCCGCCGCGATTACCGGGATCTGCCGCTCGGCACCGCCCAGCTTGCGACGTCGCTCGCGCCGGGCGCGCGACTGATCACGGTCCCGTCCGTGCGCTTCGCCGGACTGCACCCGTTCCAGGCGGCGATCCGCGTGCCGGGGGTGGAGGGCGACCCGCCGCTCGTGGCGTACCACGACGTGCGTCTGCTCGCGGTGGTGGCGGGCTCACCGGTGGGGCCGATGCTTCCGCCCGACGGCGTTCGGGCCGTCGCCGACGACGCCCTCGCCGAGCTCCGACGCCGCGAGGCCGATATCGACGTCCCCGTGTCGGACCTGTTCTCGCCACTCACCGCCGACCACATGCGGACGGTCAATCACCCCGGGAACGCCGTGTGGCTTCCGCTGGCCGCGCGCGTGATCGACGTCCTCGGCCTCGAGGGGGAACCGACCGATCCGGGTCGTCCGCTCCTCGCGTCGGTGCGGGCGCCGCTCGAGTCTTGGGTCGTGGAGGCGTGGGACCTTCCCGACGCCCCGCGCGATCACTGGCTCGTCGACGGGGCGCCGGTGACGACGGATGCCGTGCGCGAGGCGCATCGGGCCTGGTACGCCGCGCACCCCGGCTTCGTCGACGCCGCGATGGCGCGGCTCGCGCCACTCGTACGCCGCTGGAGGACCGCGTGACCGCGCGGGCTGCGCGGGGCGGGGCTGCCCCGGTGATCGTCACCGATCCCGGTCCGCACGGCGTCGCGGTGCACGGGCGGGCGTTCGCGCACGCGGTGACAGCCCTCGATCCCGGCGTGACGGTGTGTGCCCGGGGCGACCTTGCCCGTATCCCGCCGGGAGTTCCTCTCCACGCGCAGTTCACCGATCGGCTCTGGGCGGAGAGCCTGGAGGAGGCGCTCACCGCGTTCGAGGCGGTCGCCGATCGGCATCCGATCTCCGTGACCCTGCACGATGTGCCGCAGGAGTCCGACGGCGAGCGCAACCTGCCGCGGCGCCGCGCGGTGTACGCGGCGGTCGCCGCGCGCGCCCGTGGGGTCGCCGTCAACAGCGGGCACGAACGCGGGCTCCTCGCCGAACACGGCGTGTGGGATGGGCCCGTCGCCGTCATCCCGCTTCCCGTGGGCGCGCCGGCCTCCGGGGAACGCCCGGGTGCGGACGGATCCGTCGGGGTGCTCGGCTACTTCTATCCCGGCAAGGGGCACGACGAAGCCGCCGCGGCGGCGGCGGAGGCCGGGATGACGCGGCTCACCGTCCTCGGGCGTGCGTCCGACGGGCACGCGGACGATCTCGCGGCGTTCGTCGCGCGCGCCGCGGCGTGGGGCGTCGAGGTCGAGGTCACCGGGTGGCTCGACGACGAGGCGATGGCGGCACGCTGCCGGGCGGTGTCTGTGCCGGTGATCGCGCACCGGCACGTGTCGGCGTCCGGCTCGCTGTCGTCGTGGATCGCGTGGGGACGCCGCCCGCTCGCCGTCGAGAACCGGTACATCACCGAGATGGCGGCCCTCCGGCCGGGGACGATCGCGGTGACGGCGGCCGATCGCCTGGCCGACGGCATCCGCTCGGCCATCGATCGACCGGAGACCACGTGGCACGGGGTCGGGGCGCTGCCGATGGACGCGCGCGAGGTCGCCGCTGCGTATCGGGCGTGGTGGGGAGAGCTGACGTGAGCGGTGGCGGCCCGGTGGAGTCGGGGATCGTGCCCGGCAACCGATGGGATCTCGTGGGCGACGCGCGCCCCGCGACGCCGCCGCGGGTGTCGGTGATCGTCGCGCACTACGACCAGCCCGACGAGCTCGCGAGGACGCTCGCGGCCCTCGCCGCGCAGGACCACCCCGCCGACCGGCTCGAGATCATCGTCGCCGACGACGGATCGCCGCACCCGGTCAGCGTTCCCGCCGGGGTGCAGGTCGTCCGGCAGGAGGATCGCGGGTTCCGCCTCGCGGCGGTGCGGAACCTCGGCGTCCGCGCGAGCACCGGCGACATCCTGTGCTTCCTCGACGCCGACACCGCGCCCGAGCCGGGGTACATCTCCGCGCTGACCCGGCTTCCCGCTCTGCTCCCGGATGCCGTCACGGTGGGCCGACGCCGTCACGCCGACCTGGCGGGGGTGCCGGTGCAGACCCCGGTCGCAGAGGCCGTCCGCGGACGCGAACTCGCCGAACCCGCATGGCTCGCCGACGCCTACGCACGGTCGCGGAATCTGCTCGACGCCGACGACCGCTCGTACCGGTACGTCATCGGCGCGGTGATCGCGTCTTCCCGGCGGCTCTTCGACGATGTGGGCGGCTTCGACGAGTCCTTCACCGCGTACGGCGGCGAGGACTGGGAGTGGGCGCACCGGGCGTGGCAGGCGGGAGCGCTCCTCGCCCATGTTCCGGATGCCGTCGCCTGGCACGACGGACCCGAATGGGCAGGGCGCGAAGGCTCGGATCGCGAGCGCGCGAACGCGCAGACGCTGCGGCTCGCGGCATCCGTTCCGGTGTCGGGCTCGGCGGGGTTCGGGGTGCGGCGGAGCGTGCCGGATCTCGCCGTGCACCTCACCGGCGAGCACAGCGACGCGTCCCTGTTCGTGTGCGTCGATTCGATCCTCGCGACGTTCCCGCACGCGGTCGTCGTGCTCGACGCGGAGCCGGCGGTCGAGGCGCTGCGGTCGGATGCGCGGGTGCGGGTGCGGGACGGGGGCGAGTCGGGGGGCGGCGCGGTGGATGCGCGGGTGACGTGGACGCTTGACCGGCCGATGCTCGTCGACGATGCGGCGGGTCTCGCGGAGTGCCTCGCGGCGCTCGGAAGCGGAGAGGTCGGGACCATCGAGGTGGAGTCGAGCGGCGGGGTTCTGCGCTCCCGTCGCGCAGAACGTCGCGCGGCGCGATTGTGCACCGAGGTCGGATTCACCTCGGTGCGGCGACGGGTTCCCGGCATCCATCCGCTGCGGCCGGATCCGCACGTCGAGGCCTACGTCGGCGGATGGGGTTCGCTCGACGCGTTCGTCTGAGCGACCTGCGGCGCCCGGCGGTGCGGGGGTCTCGATCGTCGTCTTTTTGTACGAGAATTCCCTCTGCTGCTCTGGTCAATGTCGTAGCTCTGTTCTATACTGAGGGAACGGAACGCGATCGAGACGAGAAGCCATGAACGACCCCCTCGAGCCGGATGAGGCTCACCGTCGGAAGACGCGGGCGTTCCGGCAGCGCGTGGAGGCGTCCTTCGCGGCGGAGGCGAGGATCCTCGCCGAGCGGGCGGAGATCTACGCCGAGGCGTTCGCGTACACGCAGGAGCAGACCGCGAAGATCCCCTCGGCCACCTCGAGGGAGCGCGACATGCCTCTCCGGGCGATGGCCGCGGAGCTCGGTCCGGCAGTGCACGTCGACGACCGCACGATGCAGACCCACCTGTTCGAGGGGCACCGGCTCCACACGGAGTTCACCGCGACGTGGGAAGCGTGGCGGGACGGCAAGATCCAGAAGGCGCACACCCGGGTGATCGTCGAGTTCGGCGCGGAGCTGCACGATCCCGCGGCCCGAGCGGCCTACGAGAACGACGTGCTGGCCTACGCGGTGAAGACGACCGCCGGGCGGGTGAAGCCCTACGCGCAGCAGGTCGCGGACAAGCTCAACCCCGCCACCGTTCAGGAACGGCACGATGTCGCGGCGTGCAAGCAACGCGTGTTCGTCGAGGACTTGCCCGATGGGATGTCGATGCTCGGAACGATCGCGCCTTCCACCTACGTTCACGGGGCGTACGACCGCGCGACCCAGGTGGCGCGGGAGATCAAAGCCGCCGACCTGCGAGCCCGGCGTGAGTACGCCGAGCGGCGGGCGCGCGGTGAGGACATCGAAGAGCCGTGGTTCGACGAGCGCGGCCTGGATGAGATTCGCGCGGATGTGGTGATGGACATGCTCCTCACCGCCGCGCCCACGATCGACCCCACCGGCGGTGGGCTCGCAGCGATCCGCGCGAGCGTGCAGGTCAGCATCCCCGCCACCACCCTCGCCGGAACCACCTCGGGTGGGGCGGAGCTGAACGGGAAGTGCGCGATCGACCCGGCCACGGTGCGGATCCTGACGGGGAATGCTCCCGGGTTCGACCGGGTGTTCCTCCACCCCGTCACCGCGGAGGTCTTGACCACGGATCGGTACACCCCGACGGCGGGGATCAAGAGGTTCCTGCAGGCCCGATACGTGCGGTGCGCGTTCCCTGGCTGCCGGCGACCGGCGATGCGATCCGAGATCGACCACCACCAGGAGTACAGCAAGGGCGGCAAAACCAAGGGCGACAACCTCGGCCCCTGCTGCACCCGCCACCACGTGACCAGGCATGCCGCGGGATGGACCGTCGAACAACTCCCCGGCGGAAGACTGCGATTCACCGCACCCTCCGGAGCGGTCTACATCGAAGACCCACCACCCCGAGTGATGTTCCTCCCCGATCCAGAACCCGAACCGGAACCGGAACTCGCGAACGCACCCTTCTGACCTCAGCGTCCGACGCTGTGCTGCGACGACGTCCAGAAGTTGCAGGCCGGGACCATGGTCTACCGCGCTGGCGATCAGGCCACGCCCGAGAAGGCTGGCGAAGCGTGATCTAGCGGGATTCGGTCTGACTCTCCGTCCGCGGGGCGAGACCGAAATGAACAAGCTCCGGGTCGGTCAGCATGCGCGAACGGATGAGGAACCGCATGCCGGTCGGACCCTCGACGCTGAAGCCGGCACCACGGCCGGGAACGACGTCGATGGTGAGATGCGTGAATTTCCAGTACTCGAACTGCGACTCCGACATGTAGACCTCGATCGGATCGTCGAGACCGGCATCGATCGTCCCGAGGAGGACGTCGCTCGGACCGGTCAGGAACATCCCGACCGGGTAGCACATCGGGGCGCTGCCGTCACAGCATCCGCCCGACTGATGGAACATCAGCTTCCCGTGCTGAGCGGTGAGGGTGCGCAGCAGGGCCGCCGCCGCGTCGGTGACGGCGACCCTGCTCAACGTGGGCTCAGTGCTCAAAAGAAGCCCATCGCGCCTTCGGCGTACGACACCAGCAGATTCTTGGTCTGCTGGTAGTGATCGAGCATCCTCAGGTGGTTCTCGCGCCCGATGCCGGACTGCTTGTAGCCACCGAACGCCGCGTGCGCCGGGTACTGGTGATAGGTGTTCGTCCACACGCGACCGGCCTCGATCGCGCGACCCGCACGGTAGGCGATGTCACCCGAGCGGCTCCAGACACCGGCACCGAGACCGTAGAGGGTGTCGTTGGCGATGTGGATCGCGTCGTCGAAGTCATCGAACGACGTGACCGAGACGACCGGACCGAAGATCTCCTCCTGGAAGATCCGCATGTCGTTCGTGCCCTCGAACACCGTCGGAGCGACGTAGTACCCCTCGCTGAGATCGCCGCCGAGGTCGACGCGCTCGCCACCGGCGAGCAGCTTCGCACCGCCCTCCTTGCCGATCTCGATGTACGACAGGATCTTCTCCAGCTGATCGTTCGAGGCCTGCGCACCGATCATCGTCGCCGGGTCCAGCGGGTTGCCCTGCACGATCTTCGACACCCGGTCGAGGCCGTCACCGAGGAACCGGTCGTACATCGACCGCTGGATGAGCGCACGCGACGGACACGTGCACACCTCGCCCTGGTTCAGCGCGAAGAACGTGAAACCCTCCAGCGCCTTGTCGTAGTACGCGTCGTTCTCGCGCGCGACGTCGTCGAAGAACACGTTGGCGCTCTTGCCCCCGAGTTCCAGCGTCACCGGAATGAGGTTCTGCGACGCGTACTGCATGATGAGGCGCCCGGTGGTGGTCTCGCCGGTGAAGGCGACCTTCCGGATGCGCTTGTGCTGCGCGAGCGGCGCCCCCGCCTCGATGCCGAAGCCGTTGACGATGTTCACCACACCCGCCGGCAGCAGGTCGCCGATGATCTCGAACAGGAACAGCAGGGATGCCGGGGTCTGCTCCGCCGGCTTGATGACGACGCAGTTGCCCGCGGCGAGAGCCGGAGCGAGCTTCCACGTGGCCATGAGGATCGGGAAGTTCCACGGGATGATCTGCCCGACCACACCCAGCGGCTCGTGGAAGTGGTACGCGACGGTGTCTTCGTCGAGCTGGCTGAGCGACCCCTCCTGGGCCCGCAGCACACCGGCGAAATAGCGGAAGTGGTCGACGGCGAGCGGGATGTCGGCGGCGAGCGTCTCGCGGACGGGCTTGCCGTTCTCCCACGTCTCGGCCACCGCGATCTTCTCGAGGTTCTCCTCGATGCGATCGGCGATCTTGTTGAGGATCACCGCGCGTTCGGCGGGCGTCGTGCGCTTCCACGACTCGAACGCCTTCCAGGCGACATCCACGGCACGGTCGATGTCTTCCACGGTTCCGCGGCCGACCTCGCAGAACGGCTTCCCCGTGACGGGGGAGATGTTCTCGAAGTACTGGCCTTTCACCGGCTCGACGAACTCGCCGCCGATGTAGTGGCCGTAGCGGGAACGGTACTCAGCGACCGATCCGCGCTGTCCGGGGGCGGCGTAGACGCTCGAGACGCCTTCTTCGACGATGGTCATGCTCTCTCCTCGTGTCCTCTTCGACAGGGGGCGCGACGGGCGATGTCGCGCGGTGCGTCGACGCTACGTCGCGGAACGTTGCATCCCGTTGCAACGGTGAGCCGGGCTCGTCACCCGTGCGCGGCGAGCCGCTCCAGGCGCGCCACGAGCGGAGCGCGCTTCGGGGAGCGGGCCGGGAGCATCCGCAGACACAGCTCCAGGAGCTCCGCGTCATCGTGCCCGAGGTCGGTGTCGGCGAAGGCGAGGAGGACGTCGACGCTCGCCTCCGTCATCAGCGCATCGCGGAGCGAGGTGCGCACGGTCTCGCGCACCTCGGCGACGCCCGGCGCGACTGAGTCGGGGAGGACGTCGCCGTGGAAGGCGGCGAGCGCCACCCGATGCGCGCCGCGGTGCAGGAGCGACAGCACCTGGTGGGCGTCGGTCTCGAGCTCCACCGTCAGCCGGTAGGGCCGCGACGCCGGGACGAGGGCGGCCGCAGTCCGCTCGAGCGCGCGGCGGAGCCGCACCATCTCGGCGCGGAGGGTGACGGCGGACGAGCCGGCATCCTCTCCGTAGACGAGGTCGCCGAGGCGCTCCGCCGACATCCCCTGACGGTGGGTGGCGAGGACGAGGAGTAGCTCCGCGTGCCGCGGCGACAGCTCGATCACCGTCTCCGTCCCCTCCCGGACCACCTCCAGCAGCGCGCGATCGCGACCGAGCACGCGCAGAGTGAACCGGTCGGCCTCGGTCGCCCGCGTGGACGGGCGGGACGACGGTGGCCGCGAGGACGGGCGCGACGCGCGGGCGGCGTCCTGCGCACGCGCCCGCAGCCGGGCGACGAGGAGCTCGCCCTCCACGGCGCGCACCGTGGCGTCCACGAGGAGCTGGGCCTGAGGCGTCACGGCCTCGGCCTCCCCGGTCACATCGATCACCCCCAGGATGCGGCGCGTCTCGGGATCGTGGACGGGCGCCGCCGTGCACGACCAGGGCTGCACGAGCCGGTTGTAGTGCTCGGCGCCGCGGATCTGGACCGACCGGTCGAGGCGGAGCGCCGTGCCGGGTGCGGCCGTGCCGACGGCATCCTCCGACCAGTTCGCCCCCTCCACGAACCCCATGTCCCCCGTGAGGGAGCGCACGCGTCGATCGCCCTCCACCCAGAGCAGGCGCCCGGCGGCGTCGCCCACGGCGACGGCCACCCCCGAATCCTCCGGCGTCCCGGGGAGGAGGAGGGCGCGGACCATGTCGATGACGGACGCCAGCGGATGCGCGCGGCGATACTGCTCGAGTTCCTCTGCGGACAGGTCGAGCGGCGGCAGGTCCTCCGCGCCGACGAAACTCTGCAGCGATCGTCGCCACGACTCCCGCACGAGCGGACGGATGTCGGCGAGTCGATGATCCTCCGGATTGCCGGCGACGAGCTCGTCGTGGGCGCGCTCGATCAGCAGGCGCGAGGTGGCGGGTGCGACCTCGAACCGCGCGGACCACGGCGACGTCATGCGGCTCCGATCATCGGCGAAGGAGCGGTGGCGTCGAGTCTAGGTCGGACCGCCCTCGGAGGACAGGGCGCGGGCCATCATGGAGCCATGGCATCCACACGGTCCGTCGCCCAGTCCCTCGTCCGCCGCCTGACGCGGTGGGGCGCGGCATCCGTCCTCATCGGCGGTGTCCTCGCGATCGCTCCCCGCTCACGCGCGTTCGGGCTGCAGACGCTGATGTGGGGCGCGATCGACCTCGGCATCGCCGTGTTCACGGGGAAGCGGACGTCGTTGCCGAAGAAGTCCGCCCTCCGCCGCATCCTGCTCGTGAACACCGCGCTCGATGTCGGCTACGTCGCCACCGGGGCCCATCTCGCGGTGCGCACACCCGCGTTCGGCGGCCGGCTCACCGCCGCCGACCCGCGCGGTCACGGGTTGGCGATCATCATCCAGGGCGCCGCGCTGTTCGTGTTCGATCTCGCCGCGGCCCGCCGCCTCTCGCGCTGACGCGAGGGTAGCGAAGGCCCCCACGGGACGGAAGACCCTGTCTCCGGGCGCCCCGACACCTCACGCTGGAAGGGTCCACGAGAGGAGAACGTCATGAAGGCAGTCCAGTATCGCGAGGTCGGCAAGGGCCCGGAGGTCGTGGAGGTCGACGTCCCCGAACCCGGTCCGGGGCAGATCCGGCTGAAGGTGACCGCTGCGGGGCTCTGCCACTCCGACTGGTTCGTCATGGACCTTCCCGCCGAGCAGTACTCCTACGGACTCCCCCTCACGCTCGGACACGAGGGCGTCGGGGTGGTCGACAAGCTCGGTGCGGGGGTCGAGGGGATCGAGGTCGGCGGATCGTACGCCGTCTACGGTCCCTGGGGGTGCGGCCTGTGCCACGCCTGCGCGACGGGCCGGGAGAACTACTGCCCGCACGCCGCCGAGCTCGGCATCGCCCCTCCCGGGCTGGGGGCCCCCGGCGCTATGGCCGAGTACATG
The DNA here is from genome assembly GCF_021654035.1 of Microbacterium aurantiacum. Classification (GTDB taxonomy): domain Bacteria; phylum Actinomycetota; class Actinomycetes; order Actinomycetales; family Microbacteriaceae; genus Microbacterium; species Microbacterium aurantiacum. Next base: position 109,514 of record NZ_JAJPDW010000001.1, on the reverse strand, counting down.
ATCGTCGACGACAAGCGGCACCTCATTCCGCTCGGCGACCTCGACCCGGTGCAGACGGTGTCTCTGACGGATGCCGGGCTCACGCCGTACCACGCGGTCAAGAACGCCCTCCCCAAGCTGCGCCCGGGATCGACGGTGCTGGTCATCGGGGTCGGCGGTCTCGGTCACGTCGGCATCCAGATCATCCGCGCCCTCAGCCAGGCCCGCGTCATCGCGGCCGATCTCGGTGAGGACAAGCTCGCCCTCGCCCGCGAGGTCGGCGCCCACGAGACGCTCATCTCGGGCGCCGACACCGCCGACCGCGTGCGGGAGATGACCGGCGGTCGCGGTGTCGACGCCGTCTTCGACTTCGTCGGCGCGGGTCCCACGCTGGAGACGGCACGCGCCGCCGTCGCGGTCGACGGGCACATCGAGATCGTCGGGATCGGCGGCGGCACCCTGACCGCCGGGTTCTTCGCGACGCCCTTCGGAGCGACCGTCCGCGCACCCTATTGGGGTTCGCGGTCGGAGCTGATGGAGGTGCTCGACCTCGCCCGGGCCGGCGCGATCTCGGTCCACGTCGAGACCTTCGGCATCGACGACGCCGTCACCGCCTACGGAAAGCTCCACGACGGCACCGTCCGCGGACGCGCGGTCGTCGTGCCCTGAGGCAATCCCACGCGCGAAGCGCCCGGTCCGACAGAACACCTCTGCCGGACCGGGCGCTTTCGCGTGCGCTTCTACTCCGTGCGGGCCCGCATCCGTGCCCGGGCGACGAAGGTCGCCGCGGTTCCGAGGAGCCCGAGGATCAGCGCGCCGATCACGAAGGGCGCGGGGCTCGATCCACCGGTGACCGCCAGGTCACCCGGATCGGATCCGGATGCCGGAGCCGGGGTGGCCGACGAGGTCGGCGTCGGCTCGGCCGTGGGCGTCGGGTCCGGCGTCGGGGTGGGCTCCGGGTCCGGGGTCGGGTCCGGGGTCGGGTCCGGCGTCGGCTCGACCGGGAGCTCAATGCGGATGTCGTCCCAGCCGATCAGGCGGCTCTCCGCGCCGAGCACGGCGAGCTTGTGATCGCCGAGCGGCATGTCCTCGGGGATCGTCACCTCGATCGTTCCCGTCACCTCGAACTCACCGAGGTCGATCGGGTCCGAGAAGAGCAGCACCGAGACGGTCGGGTCGCTCCCGGGGATCGTGACGGTGATCGTCTCGCCCGGGGCGGCCGTGTCGGGAACGCTCACGCCACCGCGGTTCTCATCGACGAGGTCCTCCTCGATGACCGGTCCGGGCGGGGTGACCGCCGTACCTTCGCCCGCGGCCCAGAAGATGGCCCGCGCCACATCGCTGAACGCCCCCACCGGGTGGTTGCGGTACGACGGCGAGGTGCCGAAGACGAACGCGCGGGTGCCCGTGGGGCCGACCGCCGAGAACGCCGAGGGCTGGCCCGCGGCGTCCGCCTGGGTGCGTCCGGCCTGCGAGCCCGCCCAGTGCCCGGAGACGAACAGGTCCGCCGCGGCGTAGGACTGCTCGACCGTGGCGTTCTCGCCGAGTCCGGTGAACCAGACGAACGACGAGCCGAACGCGGTGTCCTGGGGGTAGTCCCCGAGGATGCCGTCGGCCGGCGTGTCGACCCGCGCGATGCCGTTGGACCCGCTCGTTCCGGTCACCGACGTGGCGGTGGTGACGCCGAAAGTACTCGCGAACGCGGCACCCGGGGCACCGCGACCGACCACGGGCTTGCCCGCGGCGATGTACGCGGCGACGGCGTCGCGGCCGGCCTGCTGATTCTGGTTGAAGGTCAGGTTGGCACCCACGAACAACAGGTCGATCGAAGACAGGTCGACCGTGCCGGCGGTGATCGTCGCACTCGTCACCGGCACGAGGTCGGTGAATCCGAGCTTGGTGAGCATGTCGCGATCGTCCGAGACGTTGACGTAGCCGATGCGCGGGAGGCGCAGCGCCGTGCTCTCGCCGTCGCGGATGGCGCGCCCATCGACGGCGACGAAGTCCACGCCGTAGATGTCAGCGACCGCGGCGGCAGCCGCCGCCCCCGCCTCGTCACGACGCAGGATCACCGTGCCGTCGGGGATCTGCGACAGCGCGATGCCCTCCCCGAGGAGCTCGACGATCGCCTGGTGGTCGGCAACGCCGCGCGGCTCGAAGGCCAGGTAGGTGCCGGCATCCGGAATCGATCCCGTCAAGGGCGCCTCGGTCACCGGCTCGACCGAGACCGCGGGGGCTGCATCCGTCGTCGTGCCGATCGCGTCGACATCGGCGCCCCACAGCAGCGACAGGCTCCATGCGGAGATGTCGTACATGTCGGGGACGCGCTCGGAGATGTCTGATCCGTCGGCGAGCAGCACGTTCGCAAGACCTCGGAGCGGCTGGTGCATGTCGACGTAGAACGAGCCGGGCTCGTAGGTCACGCCGTCCACGGTGAAGGGCGCGGTCGTCCGCGACACCTCGATGTTGTTGACCAGCAGCATCTGGGCGAGGGTCTGCGCGTCAGACTCCGAGCGCTGGTCATCCCCGGCCGGGATGACGTAGGCGCGCGGGTAGTCGGCGTTGTAAATGTCGGTCTCGTCCCAGATGTCGACCCACTCGGTCGGCACGCCCGCGGGGAGCTGTTCGGCGGTGATGTCGGCGGGGATGACGACGCTCGGTTCACCCGCGAGGCCGCGACGGAAGATCTCGATCTGATTGTCGAGGAGCGCGGCGCCGTTGTCGGCGACGTAGTCCACGACCGTCTCGACGACGATCTCGGCGACCTCGATGTTCACCGCGGCCCGCTCGGCGTTCCGGGGGTCCGACGCGGGGTTCAGGCGCCCGAGCGGCAGCTCGACCGTGTTGGTGATCGCGCCCTGGTACGCCACGTACTGCGGTGCGAAGATCGGGGGCCAGTCGTCCCAGCCCGAGCGGATGTCGCGGTACGGGATCTTGATCTTCCCGGTGTTCGTGGTCGTCGCCGACCCGTTCTCGGCGAGGTAGGTGTTGCCGGGGATGTTCGCCTCGACGACGGCCTTCTCGATCTCGAGCGCCGTGGAGTACGCGTGCGGGAGGAACAGGTCGTACTCGTAGTTCTCGCCGTGCGGGGGTCCGCAGGGCTCGACCTGAAGCACATTGGTGTACCCGTGGATGTCGATGAAGTACGTCGGCTGGATGACGCTCGCGAGATCACGGGTCAGCGACGCCTCGGCCGAGGCGCCGGTGATGAAGTCGCGGTTGGGGTCGTAGCCGTTGACCGTCCCCCGCTGGCCGAGCGCGCGGCCGTCGGGGTTGTTCGTCACGGTGAAGTACAGCCGGTTGTTCGAGATGAAGTCGAGCACCGCCGGGTCATCGCTGGTGGCGAGCTTCTCGATGTAGTTCAGGGTGGCGTCGGTGCCCTCCCACTCGTTGCCGTGGATGTTGCTGTTGAACCAGACGGGGATCTTGTAGCCGTCCTTCAGCGCGGTGTCCGCGGCCGCGGCCGCAGGGTCGTACTTGACCTTCGTGCGCCAGGCATCCTGCTGGGCGGTCTGCTCGGGCGTCTCCGGGCTCGTCACAGTGACGAGGTAGATGTCGCGGCCTTGCTGGGACGTCCCCACGACCTGGGTCGACACCCGGTTCGACTCCGCCATGACGCGCGTGAGGAACGGTGCGATCTCGTCGTAGGGGATCACGCCGCGCAGGATCGAGGCATCCGTCTCCAGATCCGGGAAGACCTGCAGCGCCGGCTGCACCGGGTACTGCGTCGGCATGTCGATCAGCGGCGATGCGGGTCGGACGAGGGGGATCGCCGGCGATTCGACGGCGGCGAAGGCGGGGGTGGCGACGACGGCGGCGGTGGCGAGGACCGCGGCGCACCCCACCCCGGCGATGAGGCGTTTCAGCACGGATGGGCTCCACTTCAGGTTGGTCGCCGTCACCCTAGGGACACTGTGTTTCCGCCGAGCGGCGCGATGTTACCGCTCCATCAAGCGGCGTGAGACAAACGCCACGCAGACATGGGGAACGCATGCGGTTCTGTCAGAATCTGCGGGTGCGTTTGACTCGATCCCTCCCCGTCCTGGCCGCCCTGACGGCCGCCTTCCTCCTCAGCGGCTGCACCGCCTCCGTCGGCGACCTCACCGGAGGCGACACCGCCGTCCGCGACGAGGACAGCGGAGAGGTCACCGAATCGGGCCAGGCCGACGTCTTCACCCTGTCCGTCGGCGACTGCCTCGACGAGCAGACCGGCGAGGAGATCTCCGACGTCCCCCTCGTGCCCTGCAGCGAGCCGCACGACATGGAGGTGTTCGGCGAGATCACCCTCGACGACGGCGAATGGCCGGGCGTCGACGTCGTCGGCCAGCAGGCCGATGAGGGCTGCTACGCCCAGTTCGAGGTATTCGTCGGCCTGCCGTACGAGGAGTCGACGCTGCTGTTCAGCTCGTATATGCCGACCCAGCAGGGCTGGGAGGAGTTCGACGACCGTCTGGTGTCGTGCCTGATCATGGACCCGGCCGGCAAGACCACCGGCTCCCTGAAGGACTCCGGGATCTGAGCTTCGACGGCGCCGGCTCGCCGGGGGTCAGCGCGACGCCCACCAGGCGAGCAGGCGCCGCTCGGCCTCCTCCTCGCCGACGATGCCCTCGTCCAGGCGCAGATCGAGCAGGAAGCGGTACGCCTCGCCCACCTCGCGACCCGGGCTGATGCCGAGCACCTCCTGGATGCGGTTCCCGTCGAGTTCCGGGCGCATCGCGCCCAGCTCCTCCGCCTCGGCCAGTTCGTCGATGCGGCGCTCGATGTCGTCGTACGCGCTCGCCAGCCGTCGCGCTTTGCGGGCGTTGCGGGTGGTGACGTCCGCGCGGGTGAGGATGTGCAGGCGCTCGAGCTCATCGCCCGCGTCGCGGACGTAGCGCCGCACGGCGGAATCCGTCCACGCCCCCTCGGCGTACCCGAAGAACCGCAGGTGCAGCTCGATGAGTCGGGTCACCGCCGTGGTGGTCGCCGCGTCGAACCGCAGGGCGTTCAGGCGCTTGCGCGCCATCCGCGCACCCTTGACGTCATGGTGGTAGAACGTCACGCCGCCGCCGCTCTCGAGGCGGCGCGTGGCGGGCTTGCCGATGTCGTGGAGGAGCGCCGCGATGCGCAGGGGCACATCCGGCGCGGCCCCCGGGTGGCGCGCGTGCTCGAGCTCGATCGCCTGCCGCAGAACGGTCAGCGAGTGCTCGTAGACGTCCTTGTGGTGGTGGTGCTCATCCACCTCGAGACGGAGGGCCGGTACCTCCGGGAGGAACTCCTCCATCAACCCCGTCTCCACCAGCATCCGGATGCCGCGCACCGGGTCGTCGGAGGCGAGGAGTCGCACCAGCTCGCCCTGCACCCGCTCGGGGCTGACGATCGACAGCGACGAGCGCAGCCGCGCCATGGCCGCGACCGTGTCGGAAGCGACCTCGAAGCCGAGCTGGGCGGCGAAGCGCGCCGCACGCAGCATCCGCAGCGGGTCGTCGCCGAAGCTCACCTCGGGATCGGCCGGGGTCCGCAGTGTCAGGGCGAGGAGGTCTTCGACACCGCCGGTCGGGTCGACGAGCGTCTTCGCGGGGACACGCAGCGCCATGGCGTTCACGGTGAAGTCGCGGCGGACGAGGTCGCCCTCGAGCGTGTCGCCGAACTCCACGGTGGGCTTGCGCGTCACCCCGTCGTAGCTGTCCGCGCGGTACGTGGTGATCTCCACCTGTTCCCCGGCGACCTTCGCGCCGATCGTGCCGAACGCGCGTCCGACATCCCACTGGACGGAGGAGATCGGGGTGACGATCGCGAGGATCTCGTCCGGGCGCGCATCGGTGGTGAAATCGAGGTCGTTCGTCGTGCGTCCGAGCAGCGCGTCGCGCACCGGACCACCGACGACGGCGAGATCGCGGCCCGCCGCGGCGAACGCGTCGGCGAGCGTGGACACCACGCGGGACTCGGCGAGCGCGCCGAGACGCGCGATGCCCTCGGCCATGTTGAGCATCCCTTGAGCCTACCGAGGCCCGCCCTCGGCATCCGGTGCGAAGCCGAGGAATCCCGTGAAGAGCAGCTCGCGCACGCGCGGCAGGAGATCGGCGCGCAGGGCCCCGGCATCCACCTCGAGCAGCTGGGCGATCGCGTCGATGAGCGCGCCGACGGCGAGATCCCCGTCGCACGCGCCGACGAGGGCGGCGAGCGCCGGATCGACCGACAGGGAACGCGCGAATCCGCCGCCCTGGCGCAGTTCGATCACCGTCGGGTCCTCCTCGCCCGGGCGATGATGACGCACCTCGGTGACGTCGCCGGAGACTCGGAGGACGGATGCCGCGACCGCCGCATCGTCCATGTCGGCGAGCCGGTCGTGGGCCGCGAGCGCCTCCGCGAGGTGCGCACCGAGGCCCCCCTGAGGAAGGGGCTGGGTGACCGTCTCGTACCGGGCGAGGGTCGGCGCGTCACCGCCGGCCGGGCGCCGGAGCAGGACGTAGCCGAACCCGATCCCGGTCACGCCGCGCGCGGCGAAGTCCTCGAGCCAGGCATCGAGGAGCCGATCGAACTCGCGGGTGCCCGGGACGGTTCCGCCGTCGCGGATCCACAGCTCGGCGTAGGCGAGGGGGTCGGTGCGCTCGCGCTCGACGACCCATGCGTCGACCGGAACCGGCGACGTGTCGACCCATTCGCGCACGCGCTCCAGCCCCGGGACACCGTCGCGCGTCTCCCAGTTGCCGAGCATCTGGGCGACACCGCCGGGGACGAGATGCTCGCCCACGTCGCGGATGACGGAGGCCACGAGCGCATCGCCGATCATCCCGCCGTCGCGGTACTCGTACGCGGGGACGCCGGTGCGTCGCGGGGTGATGACGAACGGGGGGTTCGAGATGACGCGGTCGAAGCGCTCCCCGGCGACCGGAGCGAACAGGCTCCCCGCACGCGCGTCGATCCCGGTGACGCCGTTGAGGGCGGCGTTCAGCCGCGCGAAGGCGAGGCCACGCTCGGAGATGTCGGTCGCGACGACCTCCGCGACGTGCTCCCGGGCGCGCAGGGCCTGGATGCCGCATCCGGTGCCGAGGTCGAGGGCGCGCGCGGCGGGGGTCGGCAGCTGCAGCTCGGCCAACGTGAAGGACGCGCCCCCGACCCCCAGGACGTGGTCCTCCGGCAGTGGTCCCGCCAGGGCCGCCTCGTCGAGGTCGCTCGCGATCCACCAGTGGCCGTCGCCGGTGCCGACGGCGTAGCTCTGCGGGCGGATCAGCGCCGTCGGGGCCACGCGGGTGCCGTCGGTCGTCGCGAGTCCCAGAGCGCAGAGGCCCGCGACGCCCGTGCGCGGGAGGGCGGCGGCGACGGATGCCTCGTCCTGCGGCATCCCGAGCACGAGGAGTCTCGCGAGGACGGCGAGGGCGTCGCCGCGGTCGCCGAGGACACGTAGCGCCGGCCCGCGCACGCCGCGACCGACCGCGTCGTCGTTGTCGGCGCCCCACGCGGAGCGCACCCCGTCGGCGGTGAAGCCGGCGGCGCGGAGATCGGCGGCGAGTCGTTCGCAGCCCTCGCGGTCGGCGGTCGGGAGGGGAAGCGGCGGGACGGCGGGCGGGGTGGCGGGCGGGGTCACCCCACCATTGAACCCTGCCGCGCGTCATCCGGTCCGCGTGTGCCCTCGCGGAGCGTTCTCAGGGGCCGGAGGGGAAGCGGACCGTAGAATCGCCTTCGATTCGTGCGGTCGACATCGCACGGGAGCGAACCGAACGTATGACCGTGATCCCCCTCGCCCGTCCCGCACGCCGTCCTCCGCGACGCCGGCGCGTCGGCGCGACGGTCGGCGCAGCGCTCCTGAGCCTCGTGCTGCTCCTCGCACCGACGACCGCGAATGCGGCCACGACCCCCGCGCCGACCCCGACACCGACCGCGTCCGCGGCGGTGTCCGAGCCCGGTGAGGTCGCCTTCACGCTCTCACCGCTGGGGGCCGGCATCCTGCGCCCCGGCGAACGACTCGCGGTGTCGGTGACCCTCACCAACGGCACGGATGCCGCCACCCCGACGGTTCCGGTTCGGCTGTGGCTCGGCGGCGAGGCCGTGCGCGACCGGGCCGCACTGACGGCGTGGCTCGACGGCGAGGGACGACTCGACGGGCTCGAGGAGGTCGCCGCGACCGAGCTCGAGGCGGTGCCCGCGGGCGGCGAGCGCACCGGAGGGATTTCGGTCGAGGCCGACGACCCCCGGCTGTCGGGACGCGCCCCCGGTGTCTACCCGCTCGCGGCGAGCTACGACCTCGACGGGGAGACCGTCACGGCGGTCAGCGTCGTCGTGGTCCCCGATGACGGTGCTGAGACGACCATCGGGGTCGTCGTCCCGCTGACCGCTCCTGCCCTGAGCACGGGCCTTCTCAGCGCGACGGAGCTCGCCGCGCTGACCGCTCCCACCGGGGCGCTGACGAGTCAGCTCGACGGGGTGGAGGGCACACCGGCGATCCTCGCTGTCGACCCCGCCATCCCCGCCGCGATCCGCGCGCTCGGCTCCCGCGCCCCCGCCTCCGCGACGCAGTGGCTGGAGAGACTGATTGCCCTCCCCAACTCCCGTTTCGCCCTGCAGTACGGCGACGCCGACGTCGCGGTCCAGCTCGCGGCGGGCCTCGAGCGGCCCCTCCGCCCGCTCGGGCTGGCGTCCTTCCTGACCCCGCAGGACTTCGTTCCGGTCGCTCCGACCCCGGGCAGCACCCCGACCCCCGCGGACACCCCGACGCCCACGCCCACCGCGACGGTCGTCCCGGGCGAACCGGTAATCCCCGACACCGACGAGCTGCTCGACATCGGCGGCGGTCGCGACGCGGTGTTCTGGCCGGCACCGGGAACCACCTCGCCCGCTTCGGTCGCCCAACTCGGCGGCATCGAGGCCGACAGTCGCTCCTCCCTGACGATGCTCCCCTCCACCGCGACCACCGCCGGGGCAGACGGTGGCACCGTGCCGGCCCGTGGTGACGCGGACGGCGCGGCGGTGCTGGTGTACGACGCGGCGGTCTCCGACGCGCTCCACGAGGCGAGCCTGCGCGAAGAGGGGTCCCTCCGCGGCGCGCCCCTGGCGGCGGCATCCGCTTATCTGTCCTTCGCGGCCGCCGAGACCCCGGGCCTTCCCGTCATGGTGACCCTCGACCGCGAGGCCGAGCGTTCCCGCGTCGCGCTGCGGGCGGTCCTGACCGCCGCCGCGCAGTACCCCGGCGCCACGGCGGTCACGCTCGGGGCCCTCGCCTCTTCGCCGGCCGTACCGGTCACCCCGCTCGACGGTGCCCCGTCCGCCGAACGCGTCGACGCGGCATCCGCTCTGATCGCCGACGAGGATGCGCTCGGCCGTTTTGCGACGATCCTCGACCAGCCTTCCCTCCTCACCGGACCGGAGCGCGCCGAGGTCCTGCAGCTCCTCTCGGTGGGATGGGTCGATCAGCCCGATGCCGCCGCCCGTGCCGTTCAGCTGCACCGCGGCACCACCCGGACGACGCTGAGTTCCGTGGAGCTCCTCCCGACGAGCACCATCAATCTCTTCGGCTCCGGCGCAGGGCTGCGGTTCTGGGTGCGCAACGACCTCGAATGGCCGGTCAACCTCGTGCTGTACGCCACCCCGGGCGATCTCCGCCTCGACGTGCAGCGCGCGACGCCGGTGGTCGCCTCTCCGCAGAGCAACACCCGCGTCGAGGTGCCCGTGCAGGCGCGTGTCGGCAGCGGCGACGTCGTCATCGACCTCCAGCTGCGGAGTCCCGCCAGCATCGCGATCGGAGACTCGGAGCGGGTGGAGGTCAACGTCCGCGCCGAGTGGGAGGGCGTGGGCATCACCGCGCTGGCCGTGCTCGTCGGGGGGCTCTTCGTCCTGGGTGTCGTCCGCACCGTCCTGAAGCTCCGGGCGCGACGGCGTGGAATGTCCGCCACCCCGTGAGCCGGCCCCGCGCGGACACCCTCCGTTCACCTGCGCGGGAATGGGCGACAGCTACCATGGGTTGATTCATCGAGCAGGATCGATATGTCCACATCCCGTGAGAACCGCAGAGAAGGGGGCGCAGTGCGTCACGTCATCATCATCGGATCCGGCCCCGCCGGGTACACCGCCGCGATCTACGCCGCACGCGCGAACCTCGAGCCCCTCGTCGTCGCCAGCTCCGTCGAAGCCGGCGGTGAGCTGATGAACACCACCGAGGTGGAGAACTTCCCCGGCTTCCCCGAGGGCATCATGGGTCCCGACCTCATGGCCAAGATGCAGGCCCAGGCCGAGCGGTTCGGCGCCGAGGTCCTCTACGACGACGTCGTCTCGCTCGACGTCTCGGGCCCCGTCAAGCGCGTTACGCTCGGCAGCGGCGCCACCCACGAGGCGCACAGCATCATCTTCGCCACCGGCTCCGCGCCGCGGAAGCTCGGCATCGAGGGCGAAGCGCGCCTCTCCGGCCACGGGGTGTCGTACTGCGCCACGTGCGACGGGTTCTTCTTCCGCGAGAAGGTCATCGCCGTCGTCGGCGGCGGCGATTCGGCGATGGAAGAGGCGACGTTCCTGACGAAGTTCGCCTCGAAGGTCTACGTCATCCACCGCCGCGAAGAGCTCCGCGCGTCGAAGATCATGCAGGAGCGCGCATTTGCGAACGAGAAGATCGAGTTCGTCTGGAACAGCGCCATCGTCGACATCCTCGGACAGGATGCCGTCTCCGGCGTCGTGCTCGAATCCACCGTCGACGGCTCGCGTCGCGAGCTCCCCCTCGACGGCGTGTTCGTCGCCATCGGCAACGACCCGCGGACGCACCTCGTCCACGGCGCGCTCGACCTCACGCCCGAAGGCACGATCGCGGTCGACGGGCGTTCGTCGCGGACCTCGGTTGCGGGCGTCTTCGCCGCCGGTGACGTGCTCGACCCCACGTACCGTCAGGCCGTGACCGCAGCCGGAAGCGGTACGGTGGCGGCACTGGACGTCGAGCACTACCTCGCCGGCCTCGGCGAGGCCGGTGCCCCTGAGCCGGAAGCCGACCCGATCGAAGGCCGGCCCGAGGTCAACGTCGCCTGACGCGGCATCAGGAACAATCCTCCGGCGTCGTGTGTTGACGCCCCTGTACGACTTCCGATCGAAGGAGAAAACATGACTGCCAAGGCGACGTCTTCGGCGACCTGGGAGCAGGACGTGCTCCAGGCCGAGGGACCCGTGCTCGTGGACTTCTGGGCGGAGTGGTGCGGCCCGTGCCGCATGGTCGCTCCCGTTCTGGATGAGATCCAGAACGAGAACCCCGACAAGCTCACGATCCTCAAGCTCAATGTCGACGAAAACCCCGACCTCGCGATGAAGTACCAGATCACGTCGATCCCGGCGATGAAGGTCTTCAACAAGGGCGAGGTGGAGACGACCATCATCGGTGCGAAGCCCAAGTTCGCTCTGCAGCAGGATCTCGCCAAGTACATCGGCTGATCCCGTTAGCGAAGAATCCCCGCTCGGAAATGAGTTCTGAGCGGGGATTCTTTGCGTTCGGGCGATATATGCGCGATCCGGAATGTCTGTTTACGAGGCGTCGACGCGCACCGTGGCGTCCCAGCGCCGATGAGTGTTCGCCTCGCCGAGGAGTCTCCACACCGCCGTCGTCAGCTCCGGGTAGTCGAGTGAGATCTGGCGGAGGACGCGGTAGTGACGAGCGGCATTCGGGCGGGATCCGCCGTTAGCCGCGATGTTCTCGGCGCGCAACGTGAATACCACGAGCTCATCGACGGAGGGAAGGTCCTCCATGAAGTCCCAAGGATCTTCGCCCCCGCGGAGGCGCTCCGCGATGAGAACGGAGAGCTCGTCCGCTGCTTCGGCACGGAGCAGCTCGAGACTGGCTCGGCGCTGCGGGGAGTGATCTGCGGAACTCACACCACAAGCCTACGTCGCCGAACCCGATCGCGGGCTGGGTGTAGACAGCTCCTCTCAGGCTGACCCGTATCCCGATTCGCCCAGCTCCTCCAGAATGCGATTGAGATCCTGGATGCTGGCGAAATCAATGTTGATCTGGCCCTTTTTCGCGGCAAGGGTGATCTTCACACGCGTGTTCAGGCGATCTCCGAGGCGCTCCGCGAGGTCGTCGAGGTGTGCACGGCGCGCGCCGGCTTGTGCCTTCCCCGGCCGGGTCCCGGCGCCTTCGAGGGTCTTGGCGGCAGCCTCCGCCGCGCGCACCGAGAGATCTTCGTTGATGATCTTGTCGGAAAGGCGCTGCATCGCCTCCGGCGTCTCGACGGAGAGGATCGCCCGCGCGTGGCCGGCGCTGAGGACGCCCGCGGTGACGCGCTGTTGAACGGGAACCGGCAGCTTCAGGAGCCGGATGGTGTTGCTGATCTGCGGACGCGAGCGACCGATCCGGGTGGCGAGCTCCTCCTGGGTGATTCCGAAGTCGGCGAGGAGCTGCTCGTAGGCGGATGCCTCTTCCAGCGGATTCAGCTGCGAGCGGTGGAGGTTCTCCAGGAGGGCGTCACGGAGAAGGTTCTCATCAGACGTGTCTCGCACAACCGCAGGGATCGTCTCGAGGCCGGCCTCGCGAGCGGCCCGCGTGCGCCGCTCCCCCATGATGAGCTCGTAGGTACCCTCATCCGTGGGGCGAACGACGACGGGCTGCAGCACGCCGAACTCGCGCACGCTGTGGATGAGCTCGGCGAGATCATCGGGATCGAAGTGGGTGCGCGGCTGCCGCGGGTTCGGCACGATCGTGTGCGGATCGATCTGCATGAGCCGGGCACCGGGAACGGCGACGAGATCCTCGGTCGAGTCCCGCGTCTCGTCGCTGCTCACAGCCACGGACGCGGCTTCCGAGGAACCGATCGCCTCGGGTGCGGCATCCGACGGCGCGTTCTTGGGGAAGAAGACGTCCGAGGGGCGTTCTTCTGTCGGTTCGGCGGTGGGGATGAGCGCCCCGATCCCGCGACCGAGGCCTGTGCGCTTGGCCATCAGGCGCTTCCTTCCTTCGATGACGCGTGATCGCGTCGAATGAGTTCCACCGCGGCTTCGCGGTAGGCGATCGCGCCGGCGGACTGGCCGTCGTACGCGATGACGGTCTGTCCGAAGCTCGGGGCTTCCGAAACACGGACGGACCGGGGGATGACGGTGCCCATCACCTCGGAGGGGAAGTGCTGACGCACCTCCTCGGCGACCTGCTGCGCGAGGCGCGTGCGTCCGTCGTACATGGTGAGCAGAATCGTGGAGAGGTGAAGCCGAGGATTCAGGTGCTTCTGGATCATCTTCACCGTGCCGAGCAGCTGGCTGAGGCCTTCCAGCGCGTAGTACTCGCACTGGATCGGGATGAGCACTTCGCTCGCGGCGGTGAATGCGTTGATCGTGAGGAGCCCCAGCGACGGTGGGCAGTCGATCAGGACGAAATCGAGGTGGTGGTCCTCCGTGGCGAGGTAGTCGTCGAGCGCTGTGCGCAGACGATGCTCGCGTGCGACCTGTGAGACGAGCTCGATCTCGGCGCCGGCGAGGTGGATCGTGCTCGGAGCGCAGAGCAGCCGCGGCGATTCGGGGCTGACCTGGATGATGTCAGCGAGGGGGAACTCATCGATCAAGACGTCGTACACACTCGGGGTGTCCGCGGTGTGGGGGACACCCAGTGCCGTCGACGCATTTCCCTGCGGATCGAGGTCGACGACGAGGACCTTCGCCCCGACGGATGCCAGCGCGGCGGCGATGTTCACCGCGGTCGTCGTCTTTCCGACGCCGCCCTTCTGGTTCGAGACCGTCAGGACGCGGGTCTTTCCGGAGAGTTCGACGTCAGTGCTCTCGAGACGCCGTCGTCGTGCGGAGAGGTCCGCGAGTTCGCGGGCCAGCGGGGTGTCATCGAACGAGAAGGATGCGGAAGAAGACTCCGTCTCCTCGGGTTGTTTCACGTGAAACACTCTCCCTCTCGCGCGTCAGAACAACGTCCTCCACTCTAGGCGATCCCACCCCCACCACCCGCCTCCCGGTGATCGAGACCGGTCTCGATACACCGCGCTCCGCGCGTTCCCCGGTGATCGAGTAGCCGCGCAGCCGCGTACCGAGATCCCCCACCCCACCCCACAGCCTCAGCACACGGCGCTCCCCGCGTTCCCCGGTGATCGAGTAGCCGCGCAGCGGCGTCCCGAGATCCCCCCCACCCCACAGCCTCAGCACACGGCGCTCCCCGCGTTCCCCCGGTGATCGAGTAGCCGCGCAGCGGCGTACCGAGATCCCCCACCGCACCCCAAAGTCACAAGACGTCGCGCTTCGCGCGTTCCCCGGTGATCGAGTGGCGGCACAGCCGCATACCGAGATCCTCTACCGACGTTTCACGTGAAACGCTTCTTACCTAGCCGTGACACCGCGCCCATATCGCCGGCGACCAGCGCGAGGCGCTTTGCCCGGCCCCATCCCTGGACCTGCTTCTCCCGACGAAAAGCATCCTCGACGCGGTCATACTCCTCGGAATAGAGCAACACGACGGGAAGCCTGACCGCGGTGTATGCCGAACCTTCTCCGAATTGATGCTCCTCCACACGACGTGAGAGGTCGAGCGTACTACCCACGTAGAGAGAACCGTCCGCGCACTGAAGGATGTACATCCATGCCATCACTGCATCTTTGTGGGTTTGCGTGAGCTGACGGCATGAGGATCTGGGATCGGTGGACAACACAGGTCGGCGCGTCCCCGGGGGAGGAGGGGATCTCGGTACGCCGCTTCGCGGCTACTCGATCACCGGGGGTGACCCCATCCCGTGGTCGAAACCGGCGGGGATCTCGGTCCCTGCACCGCGGCTACTCGATCACCGGCATGACTCGCACGAGTTTCACGTGAAACATTTCCCGCTGGCTTTGCTTCGGTGGTCGAGTGCCGCGCGGAGCGCGGTGTACCGAGACCGGATGGGGGATCTCGATACGCCGCTTCGCGGCTACTCGATCACCGGGGGGGTGACCCCATCCCGTGGTCGAACCCGACGGGGGATCTCGGTACGCCGCTTCGCGGCTACTCGATCACCCGCATGACTTGCACGCGTTTCACGTGAAACATCCCCCGCGCCGGCTTAGTTCCGGTGGTCGAGTGCCGCGCGGAGCGCGGTGTACCGAGACCGACTGAGGGATCTCGGTACGCCGCTCCGCGGCTACTCGATCACCGGGGGGTGACCCCATCCCGTGGTCGAACCCGGCGGGGGATCTCGGTCCCTGCACCGCGGATACTTGATCACCGGCATGACCCGCACGCGTTTCACGTGAAACATCTCCCGCGCCGGCTTAGCTCCGGTGGTCGAGTGCCGCGCGGAGCGCGGTGTACCGAGACCGGCTGAGGGATCTCGGTACGCCGCTACGCGGCTACTCGATCACCGGGGGTGACCCCCTCCCGTGGTCGACGCCGGCGGGGATCTCAGTCGCTGCACCGCGGCTACTCGATCACTGGCATGACCCCCACGCGTTTCACGTGAAACATCTCCCGCGCCGGCCTTGTTTCGGTGGTCGAGTGCCGCGCGGAGCGCGGTGTACCGAGACCGGCTGAGGGATCTCGGTACGCCGCTCCGCGGGTACTTAATCACCCGGGGGTGGCACCATCCCGTGGTCGACGCCGGCGCGGAGGACCTCGGAACACCGCAACCCTGGGGTCAGCGGCGGATGGTGCCTCGGAGGACGCGGGTGGGCTCGGTGAGAACACCCTCACCCACGATCTCGACACGCGCATCGACGACGCTGAACTTCCGAAGTTGCTTCTGCGCCGCGGCGATCTCGTTCTGAGCGTTCGCGCCCTTGAGCAGAACCAATTCGCCGCCGTCACGAACGAGAGGCGCGGTCAGCGGCAACAGCGTGCGCAGCGCACTCACTGCCCGCGCGGTGACCGCATCCATCACGGGACCCCGACTCCAGTCCTCGGCACGGGCGCGCACAACCTCGACGTTGTCCAGCTCGAGCTCGCGTACCTGCTCCCCAAGCCACTGCACACGGCGTTCCATCGGCTCGACCAGGACCCACTCGACGTCCGGGCGCGCGATCGCGAGCACGAGACCCGGGAGGCCCGCGCCAGAGCCGATGTCCGCGACACGCCCCGAAAAGAAAGGCGCGATGATCGCGCTGTTGAGGACGTGACGCGTCCACAGGCGGGGAAGTTCCAGAGGACCGATGAGGCCTCGCTCCTCGCCCTGCTCCGCCAGCGCGGCTGTGAATTGACGCGCGACAGCCAGGCGCGAGCCGAAGATCTCCTCAGCGGCTACCGGCTCGGCCTCGACCGTCGCAGCCGGCGTTTCACGTGAAACGTCGTCCGACACGTCAGGCGCGGCGGATCACGGTGTGACGATCCGCTCCTTCACCGTACGACTCCGAAACGAAGCCGCGCTCGGCGACGACATCGTGCACGAGCTTCCGCTCATAGCTTGACATGGATGGGAGCGACGCCTGCGAGGCACCCTCTTCGATCTTCTGGATCGCTCGATCCACCAGACCTGCCAGCTGCTGCTGACGGGTGTCGCGAGATCCACCCACATCCAGGATGAGGCGCGAGAATCGACCCGTCTTCGCCTGAACCGCGATGCGCGTGAGTTCCTGCAACGCCTGAACCGTATCGGGATCGGCGATCAGTGAGACCGAACCTCCCTCGGGGGCCTCGACGGACACGTACGCACGACCGTTTCGCACGTCGAGATCGAGGTCTCCGTCGATATCGGCGATGTCGAGCAGGCCCTCCAGGAAGTCTGCGGCGACGTCCCCTTCCTGCTCGAGCTCCTCGATCGTCGGTTCGGTACGGTCCGCGCTCACGCGGGGAGTATCGATGTTCGTCATGACTGTTCCTTCGTGGAGGGGTCGCCGCTCACGCGGACGACGTGCCGTTGTCGCCCGGGGTCGAACCCGGCTGCTTCTGGGCCTGCTTCTTCGCCCGCTGCTTACCGACCGGCTGCTGCCGCTTCGGCGTCGCCGCCTTGGCATGCTCCGCCTCTTCGTACAGACGCTTCTGCTCGGCGAGGTACTTCTCCATGGGGACGACCTTGCCCGACACGTCGATAGCCTTGCCCTTGCGAGCGAGGCGCTCCTCGCGCGCCTTCGCGGCCTCGGAACCCGGCGTCGGCATCTCACGGATGACGAGGAACTGCTGACCCATCGTCCACAGGTTCGAGACGAACCAGTAGATGACGACACCCAGCGGGAAGAAGACACCGGAGAAGACGAACGCGAACGGCAGGACGTACAGCATGATCTTCTGCATCTGGTACGCCTGGCCGGTCTTGGCCTCGGGCGACAGGTTCTTCGAGATGATCTGCAGCTGCGTGAAGAACTGGGACACGATCATCAGGACGACGAGGACCAGCAGAATGACGATCGCTGTCGTGTTGCCCGTGTTGAACGCGTCGATCAGCGTCTCGTGGAGCGAGGCGACCCCGAAGAGCTTCGCGTCGTAGAACTCCTGCGTCAGCTCCGCGGTGAGGAGTCCGACACCGCCGATGCCCGCCTGCGCTTGACGCGTGACGTCGTTCAGCACGCTGAACAGGGCGAAGAAGATCGGCATCTGGACGAGGAGCGGGAGGCAGCTCGCCACCGGGTTCGTCCCGTGCTTCTTGTACAGCGCCATGGTCTCGCGACTCATGGCCTCACGGGAGAGCTGATCCTTCTTGCCCTTGTACTTCTCCTGAACTTTCCGCAGTTCAGGGGCGATTTCCATCATCTTGCGCTGGCTCTTGATCTGCCGCACGAAGAGCGGGATCAGGGCGGCACGCACGATGATGACCAGGCCGACGATGGACAGCACCCAGGTGATGCCGTCGGCGGCCGGGAGGCCGATGGCCGTGAACAACGCGTGCCAGGCGACGAGCACGAGCTCGACGACCCACTTCAGCGGCCACAGGATGGTGCCGATCAGGTCGAAGCCGCCACCGCCGGCGGGAGCCGGAGTGGACGAAGCGGTGGCGAGCAGAAGATCCATGCGGAGGATCAGTCCTTTCCGGTGGGGGACGGCACGACGAAACCCCGGGAGGTCAACGCGTGCGGGAAGTCTCTGTGGGGCGGGACGTCATCTTCGCCGCCGAGGGCCCAGGGATGGCATCGCGCGAGTCGCGCCGCTGCAATGACCGTTCCTTTGACGACCCCGTGCTGCTGGACCGCGCCGACCGCGTACGCGGAACACGACGGGTAGTACTTGCAGACGTCTCCGTACATAGGAGACACCGTCGCACGATATCCATGGAGAAAGGCGAGAACCGCATTCCTCGGGAGGAGGGGAACCGAGCGCAGGGAGTCGGATGCCGCGAAATGCGCGTCGCCGACGGCATACGACGGCAGGACGCTCATGCGCGGACTCGGGAGAGGGACCGTGTGACGTCGTTGCGGAGCTCGACATACGGAGCAGTTGCCGCGCTGGGTAGCGCGCGGATCACCACGTCCGTCCCGGCGTCGACCTGCGAGTCCGCCAGACTCGCGGCGGATACAGCTTTGAGCCGTCGGCGCACAGTATTGCGCACGACGGCTCCGCCGACCTGCTTGCTCACGATGAAGCCGAAGCGGACGGCATCCGATTCCCCCGTCGTCCTGACGTAGGTGATCGTGTGCGCGCCCGCACTCCGACGCCCCCGACGGACGACGGCTTTATAGTCCGCGCCGCGGGTGAGTCGGTTCGGCCTCGCGAGCACCGCTCGGGCTCAGGCCGAGAGCTCGGTGCGGCCCTTGGACCGACGCGCGGCGAGGATCGAACGGCCGGCACGCGTGCGCATGCGGGCACGGAAACCGTGCTTCTTGGCGCGACGACGGTTGTTGGGCTGGAAGGTGCGCTTGCTCATGGGATATCTTCCGGGTCAGGGTCACCGGGACGCTCGAAACCGGGGACTCTCGTACATGGGGACTGGCCGATAGGCACAAGTCAACCGATTAAGGGTACGTCGAGAGGCGCCAGAACTCAAACCGGGAACTGAACGGGCCAGTATGCACGAGCGTCCGAGCCTCGCGAAGATGCGACACACCGCGCGCCTCAACCCTGCGGGCTTGATACCGGGGGCGCCGCTGACTAGCGTGTCTGAGTCAGTTATCCACAGGTCCGGCGTGATGTTTCCGCGGGAGTGTGCACAACAATCAACACCCCCGGGGGGACCATGTCACCGCACGATGTACCGGATGTCCCCGTCTGGTCCGCGGTGCTGGGCGAACTCGCCGTCGACGATCGCATCACTCCTCAGCTGCACGGCTTCCTGAATCTTGCGGTGCCGCAGGGCGTCATGGGCGGCACGCTGTACCTCGACGTGCCGAACGACCTCACCGCCGCGCAGTTCACCAAGCGCATGCGGATGCCGATCATGGAGGCTCTCGCGAGGGTTCCTCAGGATGAGGCTCCGGCCTCGACCTTCCGTGTCGTGGTCAACCCCGAGCTGATCGAGAGCGCCGACTCCGAGCCGGAGCCGGAGGCGATCCCCGCCACGATGACGGCGGCGCAGACGTTCACCCTCCCGCGCTCACCGTTGGAGGAGCCGGTGGAGGTCTCTTCGGCGGCCCCCCGTACGGACACGCGACTCAATCCGAAATACACCTTCGACAACTTCGTCATCGGTCAGTCCAACCGCTTCGCCCACGCCGCTGCGGTCGCCGTCGCCGAGGCACCGGCGAAGGCATACAACCCTCTCTTCGTCTACGGCGATTCGGGTCTCGGCAAGACCCACCTCCTCCACGCCATCGGCGACTACGCCATGAGCCTGTACTCCGGCATCCGCGTCCGGTACGTCTCGAGCGAGGAGTTCACGAACGACTTCATCAACTCGATCGCGAACAACCGCGGTTCGGCGTTCCAGGCGCGGTATCGGGATGTCGACATCCTCCTGATCGACGACATCCAGTTCCTGCAGGGTCGCGCCGAGACGCAGGAGGCGTTCTTCCACACCTTCAACACCCTCCACGATCACGACAAACAGGTCGTGATCACGAGCGACGTGCCGCCCAAGCACCTCACCGGCTTCGAAGACCGCATGCGGAGCCGGTTCGAGTGGGGTCTCATCACCGATGTGCAGGCTCCCGACCTCGAGACGCGCATCGCGATCCTCCGGAAGAAGGCGCAGTCCGAGCGGCTGCACATCCCCGACGAGGTCATGGAGTACATCGCCACGGTGGTGTCCTCGAACATCCGCGAACTGGAAGGCGCTCTCATCCGCGTCTCGGCGTTCGCCAGCCTGAACCGGTCGAACCTCGACACGTCTCTCGCACAGACGGTGCTTCGCGACATCATCGATCAGGATGACGCGAACGTCGTCTCGCCGACGGACATCATCACGGCCACGGCGCAGTACTTCAAGCTCACCGTCGACGACCTGTACGGCTCGAGCCGCTCGCAGTCGGTCGCGATCGCCCGACAGATCGCCATGTATCTCTGCCGGGAGCGGACGAGCCTCTCCCTCCCGAAGATCGGTCAGCTCTTCGGCAACCGCGATCACACGACCGTGATGTACGCGTACAAGAAGATCAGCGATCTCATGAAGGAGCGCCGCTCCATCTACAACCAGGTGACCGAGATCACCACGCAGCTCGGCCGCAACGGCCGCTGACCTCTCCTCGGCCGCGCGAAACGGTCGGAAATCACTTGACACGATCGCGTCGGCGGCGGCACAATCCGCGTTTCGCCCGCGTTCTGCACAGTGTGGAAAAGCTGTGGATAACTTTCCGCGACGCCGGAATCCCTGTGCACGATCCGGGGATGCCTGTGGATAACTGGGGATAACCGTCGCGGCGGTCGTGAACCGATCACAACTCCGTCCGCAGCCGATCCACAACTCACACGAATGTGATTCCGGTGTCCCGCAAGTGATCGAGCGAGTTGTCCACAGTTTCCACAGGCGTTAACACCATGACAAAGAAAGAGGGATTAAGGGTCGAGCCGGTGACCTTGTCGTGAACCGACCGGGGAAACGGATGCCGCTCCGCGACGCCCGCACATCCGACACAGGTGCGGGGTTCACCGGGGACTAGCATGAGAGGCCCAGCCCGCTGTCAAGGGAGCATTCGTGAAGTTCCACGTCAATCGTGATGTGTTCAGCGAAGCCGTGTCGTTCGTCGTCAAGCTTCTTCCGCAGCGGAATCCGCAGCCGATCCTGGCCGGTGTGCTGATCGAAGCCGGCGAAGACGGTCTGTCGCTGTCCGCCTTCGACTACGAAGCATCGGCCCGCACCACGATCGAGGCGACGATCGACGACCCCGGCACGATCCTCGTGCACGGGCGTCTGTTGTCCGAGATCGCCAGCCGTCTCCCGAACGCTCCGATCCAGATCGAGGTCGATGACGACGGCGGCATCCTGCTCTCCTGCGGTTCCGCACGCTTCACGCTCTCGTCGATGCCGGTTCAGGAATACCCCGCGATCCCCGAGGTCACGGGCGACTCGGGGCTCGTGCCGGGTGAGGATTTCGCCACCGCCATCGCGCAGGTCGCCTTCGCAGCCTCCCGCGACGACGTCACCCCCGTCCTCACCGGTGTGCAGCTCGAGGTCTCGGGCACCCATCTCAGCCTCGTCGCGACCGACCGTTACCGCGTCGCCCTCCGCGAGATCCCGTGGGACGGCGGCGGATCGGCCTCGGACGAGGCCACGACCGCGCTCGTCCCCGCCCGTACCCTGACCGAGGTCGGCAAGACGTTCTCGCACTCCGGGGACATCTCGATCGCCTTCTCGGGATCGGGCGACCGCGAGATCATCGCCTTCACCGCCGGCAACAAGACGGTCACGTCGCTGCTGATCAAGGGCAACTTCCCACCGGTACGCCGGCTGTTCCCCGAGCAGACCGAACACCACGCCGTCGTGAACACCGCCGAGCTCGCCGAAGCCGTTCGCCGTGTCGCGCTCGTGCTCGACCGCTCCGCTCCGCTGCGCTTCACCTTCACCACGGATGCCGTGTCGATGGACGCCTCCGGAACCGAGCAGGCGCGGGCGACCGAGTCGGTCGACGCGAACCTCGTCGGCGAGGATGTCACGCTGGGTCTCAACCCCCAGTACCTCCTCGAAGCGCTCGGCGCGGTCAAGAGCGAGTTCGCGCGGATCACGTTCACCTCGAGTGACAACGCGAACAAGCTGAGCCCGGTCCTCATCACGCCGCAGACCTCGGTCGATCGCGCCGGCGAGGAGTCCTTCCGCTACCTGCTGCAGCCGAACCTGCTCCTGCGGTGACGGATGCCGGCACCGACGTCCTGTCGGCGCCGCTGATTAGGCTTGACCGGTGATCGTCGAGCACCTGAGCCTCCGTGACTTCCGCAATTACGCGGAAGCGGAGGTCGCGCTCGTCGCCGGGCCCAACGTGTTCGTCGGCAGCAACGGTCAGGGCAAGACGAACCTCGCGGAAGCGATCGGTTTCCTCGCGACGCTGGGGTCGCACCGCGTGTCGACCGACGCGCCGATGGTCCGCGACGGGGTGGATGCCGCGATCGTGCGAGCGCGCCTCCGTCACGCCGACCGGCAGGTGCTGCTCGAGGTGCAGATCAATCGGCAGGGGACGAACAAGGCCCGTATCAACGGCTCTCCGGCGAAGCCCGCCGAACTCCCGCGCTACGCCCAGATCGTGCTGTTCGCGCCGGAAGACCTCCAGATCGTGCGCGGCGATCCGTCCGCGCGGCGCCGCTTCGCCGATCAGCTCCTGGTGCAGGTGTCTCCGCGGATGTCCGGGGTCCTCGGGGACTACGACCGCGTGCTCAAGCAGCGCAACGCCCTGCTGAAGTCGGCGCGGGCGCGCGGCATCCGCGGTGAAGCGCTGTCGACGCTCGATGTCTGGGACGACAAACTGGTCGCCCTCGGCACGGAGATCATCCGGATGCGCGGGCAGCTCGCCGACGAACTCGCCGGTCCGCTCGCGTCCGCGTACGCGTCGATCGCGGGCGCAGACCATCGCCCCGAGATCGAGTGGTCGCGTTCGATCGAGGGTTTCGATCCCGATGCGGAGGACGCACCGCCCACCGCCGACCCGGCAGCTTCCGGCGCGACCGATGACACCGGGGAGGGAGATGTGATCGCGGCGCGGTTCCGGGCTGCTCTCGCGGCGAAGCGCTCCGCGGAACTCGAGCGCGGGATCACGCTCGTCGGGCCCCACCGTGACGATCTCCTCCTGCGTGTCCGCGGGCTGCCGGTGAAGGGGTACGCGTCGCACGGGGAGTCGTGGTCGGTCGCACTCGGACTGAGACTCGCCTCGGCCGAGCTCCTGCGCGCACAGTCGTTGCGCGGGGATCCGGTCCTGATCCTCGATGACGTGTTCGCCGAACTGGATGCCGGACGCCGGACACGATTGGCTTCCCTCGCAGCCGACTACGAACAGGTCATCGTCACCGCCGCGGTCGAAGAGGATGTCCCGGAGGCGCTGACCGCACGGGTCGTGCGTGTCGAGGCCGGCACGATCGTGGGGAACGCGGATGCCGGAGAGTGACACCGGCGCGCCCGTCGCGGAGGTCCCAGAGACGGTGGCGACGTACCTGCGGTTGCGTGGACTCGAGCCGTCGTCCACGTCGTGGCGGCGCAAGAAGCGTCGGCGTCGGGACGACGACGAGAATCAGCCCTTCACCACAGGTCGCGATCCGAAGGGGGTCGCCGATGTCCTCGCCGACCTGACCCGGGAGTCCGGGTGGGATCGCGAACTCGCCCGTGAGGATGTCGTGCGTGCGTGGGCGGAAGTGGCGGGTGAGGGGACGGCGCAGCACACCCGACCGGTGGCGTTCACCGAGGGCGCCCTCACCGTCCAGGCCGATTCCACAGCCTGGGCCAAGCAGCTGCAGCTCATGCGTGCGCACATCCTCACAGAGATCGTGCGCCGGTTCCCCGAGGCGGGGGTCGAGACCATCCGTTTCGTCGGACCGGACGTCCCCTCGTGGAAATGGGGTCCCAGAACGATTCCAGGGCGCGGCCCGCGCGATACCTACGGCTGAGCCACGTCCGATATCGTCCGGAACGATTTCCGCGCGCCACAGGGGCGTAGAGGCGTTGCCGGCGAGGCAAAGTTGATAGACTGGCCGGGCCCCTGCCCATCGATGTGGAGCGCTCTCACTTATGACGTCCGATAACCCTGGAAGCGTTCCCGAGGAACCCGAATCGCGACCGTCCTCCGCGGTCCCCAACGAGTACGGTGCCGACGCCATCCAGGTGCTCGAGGGACTCGAGGCCGTGCGCAAGCGTCCCGGCATGTACATCGGCTCCACCGGTGAGCGGGGTCTGCACCACCTGGTCTACGAGATCGTCGACAACTCCGTCGATGAGGCCCTCGCCGGCTACTGCGACGCGATCGAGGTCACGATCCTCGCCGACGGCGCGGTGCGCGTGGTCGACAACGGTCGCGGGATCCCCGTCGACATGCACAAGACCGAGGGCAAGTCCACGGTCGAGGTGGTCCTGACCGTCCTGCACGCCGGCGGAAAGTTCGGCGGCGGCGGATACGCGGTCTCCGGTGGTCTGCACGGCGTCGGCTCGTCGGTCGTGAACGCCCTCTCCTCCCGCCTCGAGGTGGAGGTCAAGCGCCAGGGTTCGGTGTGGCGTCAGTCGTACGCGACCGGTGGTGTCTCCCAGGCGCCGCTCGCCAAGGGCGAGGACAGCACCGAGACGGGGACGACGATCACGTTCTGGCCCGATGACACGATCTTCGAGACCGTCGTCTTCGACTACGACACGCTGCGCACCCGCTTCCAGCAGATGGCGTTCCTCAACAAGGGGCTGCGCATCAGCCTCCGCGACGAGCGCCCGGAGGGGCTCGTCGACATCGACGGTCTCGCCGATGCGGATGCCGCACCCCAGCCTCGCAGCGACAGCTTCCTCTACGAACGGGGCCTCGTCGACTACGTCGAGCACCTCAACCGCGTCCGTCACGCGGAGGTCGTCAACGACGAGATCATCGAGGTCGAGTCCGAGGACACCGAACGGAAGATCGCGATGGAGCTCGCGATGCAGTGGACGACGAGCTACACCGAGAACGTCTTCACCTTCGCCAACACGATCAACACGCACGAGGGCGGCACGCACGAGGAGGGGTTCCGGGCGGCGCTCACCACGCTGGTGAACCGCTATGCCCGCGCGCAGAACCTCCTCAAGGAGAAGGACGACAACCTCACGGGTGAGGACATCCGCGAGGGGCTCACCGCCGTGATCTCCGTGAAGCTCTCCGAGCCCCAGTTCGAGGGTCAGACCAAGACCAAGCTCGGCAACACGGAGGCGAAGGCCTTCGTCCAGAAGGTCGTCGGCGACAAGCTCGGGGACTGGTTCGACCGCAATCCCGTGCAGGCCAAGAACGTCATCCGCAAGGCCATCGACGCGGCATCCGCGCGTATGGCGGCACGCAAGGCCCGCGAGACCGCGCGACGCAAGAGCGTGTTCGAGTCGGCGGCGATGCCCGACAAGCTGAAGGACTGCACGAGCAAGGATCCCTCGATCAGCGAGATCTTCCTCGTCGAGGGTGACTCCGCAGGTGGTTCGGCCGTGCAGGGCCGCGACCCGCACACCCAGGCGATCCTGGCGTTGCGCGGAAAGATCCTGAACGTCGAGCGCGCGCGCCTGGACAAGGCGCTGTCGAACAAGGAAGTCCAGGCGATGATCCAGGCCTTCGGCACGGGCATCGGCGAGGACTTCAGCATCGACAAGGCGCGGTATCACAAGATCGTGCTGATGGCGGATGCCGATGTCGACGGTCAGCACATCACCACGCTGCTGCTCACCCTGCTCTTCCGCTACATGCGCGGACTCATCGAGGCCGGCTTCGTCTACCTCGCGCAGCCGCCGCTGTACCGCCTGAAGTGGTCGAACTCGCCGCACGAGTACGTCTTCAGCGATCGAGAGCGCGACGCACTGCTTGCCGACGGCATCGCCTCCGGCAAGCGGATCCCGAAGGACAACGCGGTGCAGCGCTACAAGGGTCTGGGCGAGATGAACGCCAAGGAGCTGTGGGAGACCACGATGGACCCCGAGACCCGCACCCTCAAGCAGGTGACGATCGATGACGCCGCCGCGGCCGACGAGATCTTCACCGTGCTCATGGGCGAGGACGTCGAGTCGCGGCGCGGGTTCATCCAGCGCAACGCCAAGGACGTCCGCTTCCTCGACATCTGATCTCGTCGCCTCACGCGCACGGAATTCACCGGAATCGAACTGAGAACACATGACTGACGAAGAGCGCCCCGCCGCTGCCGCACACAACCACGGCCACATCGACCAGGTCGACCTGCAGGCCGAGATGCAGCGCAGCTACCTCGACTACGCGATGAGCGTCATCGTCGGTCGCGCGCTGCCGGATGTCCGCGACGGACTCAAGCCCGTGCACCGCCGCGTGCTCTACGGCATGTACGACGGCGGCTTCCGTCCCGACAAGTCGTTCTCGAAGTGCGCCCGCGTCGTCGGCGAGGTGATGGGTCAGTACCACCCGCACGGCGACTCGGCGATCTACGACGCCCTCGTGCGTCTCGTCCAGCCGTGGTCGATGCGCTACCCGCTCGCGCTCGGGCAGGGGAACTTCGGTTCTCCCGGGAACCAGGGGGCCGCGGCCCAGCGCTACACCGAGACGAAGATGGCTCCGCTCGCGCTCGAGATGGTGCGCGACATCGAAGAGGAGACCGTCGACTTCCAGGACAACTACGACGGTCAGACGCAGGAGCCGACGGTCCTGCCGGCGCGGTTCCCGAACCTGCTCGTCAACGGCTCGGTGGGTATCGCGGTCGGTATGGCGACGAACATCCCGCCGCACAACCTCCGCGAGGTCTCCTCCGGCGCGCTGTGGGCGCTGGAGAACCCCGAGGCCACCCGCGAAGAGCTTCTCGAGGCGCTCATGGAGCGCATCCCCGGCCCCGACTTCCCGACTGCCGCGCAGATCCTCGGCACGAAGGGCATCAAGGAGGCGTACCGCACCGGTCGCGGCTCCATCACGATGCGCGCCGTCGTCAGCATCGAAGAGATCCAGGGCCGCACGTGCCTGGTGATCACCGAACTGCCCTACCAGGTGAACCCCGACAACGTCGCGGTGAAGATCAGCGACCTCGCCCGCGAGGGCAAGATCACGGGCATCGCCGACATCCGCGACGAGACCTCCGACCGCACCGGCCAGCGCCTGGTCATCGTGCTCAAGCGCGATGCCGTGGCGAAGGTCGTGCTGAACAACCTGTACAAGCACACGCAGCTGCAGGAGAACTTCGGCGCGAACATGCTCGCGATCGTCGACGGTGTTCCCCGCACCCTGCCGCTCGACGGGTTCATCTCGTACTGGATCACGCACCAGATCGAGGTCATCGTCCGCCGGACGACGTATCGCCTCCGCGAGGCCGAGAAGCGCATGCACATCCTGCGTGCGTACCTCAAGGCGCTCGACGCGCTGGACGAGGTGATCGCGCTCATCCGCCGGTCGCCGACCGTGGATGAAGCCCGCGGGGGTCTGAAGTCGCTGCTGGACATCGATGACATCCAGGCCGATGCGATCCTGTCGATGCAACTGCGTCGTCTTGCCGCGCTGGAACGCCAGAAGATCATCGACGAGGCCACCGAGCTCGAGGCGCGGATCGAGGACTTCAAGGACATCCTCGCCACCCCGGCCCGGCAGCGCTCGATCATCCACGAGGAGCTCACCGCGATCGTCGACAAGTTCGGCGACGACCGGCGCACCCACATCCTCCCCGGCTTCGACGGCGACATGTCGGTCGAAGACCTCATCCCCGAGGAGGAGATGGTCGTCAGCGTCACCCGCGACGGCTACATCAAGCGGACGCGCAGCGACAACTACCGTTCGCAGCACCGCGGTGGCAAGGGTGTGAAGGGTGCACAGTTGCGCGCCGACGACGTCGTCGAGCACTTCTTCGTCACCACGACCCACCATTGGCTGCTGTTCTTCACGAACAAGGGCCGCGTCTACCGCGCCAAGGGCTACGAGGTCCCCGAGGCCGGTCGCGACGCGAAGGGTCAGCACGTCGCCAACCTCCTCGCGCTGCAGCCGGGTGAGGAGATCGCGCAGATCCTCGACATCCGCGACTACACCGCCGCGACCTACCTGGTCCTGGCCACCCGCAGCGGCCTGGTGAAGAAGACCCGTCTCACCGAGTACGACACCAACCGTCAGGGTGGCATCATCGCGATCCGCCTCCGCGCTCAGGACGAGGAGGACGGCGACGAACTCGTCAGCGCTCTCCTCGTCGACGAGGACGACGACATCCTCCTCATCAGCCGGCACGGCATGTCGCTTCGCTTCACGGCGACGGATGCCTCGCTCCGACCGATGGGTCGTTCCACCGAGGGCGTGAAGGGCATGGACTTCCGCGGCGACGATTCGCTGCTGTCGGCATCCGTCGCCCGAGATGATGCGTTCGTGTTCGTCGTGACCGAGGGTGGTTACGCCAAGCGCACCGCCGTCGACCAGTATCGGACGCAGAATCGCGGTGGACTCGGCATCAAGGTGGCCAAGTTGCACGAGGAACGCGGTGATCTCGCGGGCGGTCTGATCGTCTCGGAGGTGGACGAGGTCTTGGTGGTTCTTGCCAGCGGCAAGGTGGTACGCTCTGCCGTGGCCGAGGTCCCCGCCAAGGGTCGCGACACGATGGGTGTCGTGTTCGCCCGCCCCGATGACGAAGATCGCATCCTCGCGATCGCTCGGAACGGTGAGCGAGGCCTGGCCGAGGAGGCGCCCGTCGAGAGCGACGAGGCAGCCGAGCCCGCATCGGGCACCGAATCCGAAGCCCCTTGATCCCGCCGAAGGGCGCCGTCCGAGAGAGTATTGACGCATGAGCACGGTAGCCGACAAGCTCGCCCGCAAGTCCAGTAGCAAGACCAGTGCGAAGCAGGTCCGCCTGCGCCTGGTGTACGCCGATTTCTGGTCGGCGGTCAAGCTGTCCTTCCTCGCGGCGATCGCCCTCGCGATCGTGACGGTGGTGTCCTTCGTCCTGATCTACCTCGTCGTGCAGACGACGGGTCTGATCGACCGGGCTGACGAGTTCTTCGGCAGCTTCTCGGACGGCAACTTCCTGCTGTCGCAGTTCATCAGCCTTCCGCAGGTGCTGGCATTCGCCGCCGTCGTGGCGATCCTGAACCTGGTCGTGGTGACGGTGCTCGGGGCGGTCACCGCGGGCATCTACAACCTCGCCGTGAAGGTGACCGGCGGCCTGCTGGTCGGCTTCACCTCGAACTGACCCTCCGGACGTCGCTCCGATTCGTGAAAACCGCGCGATTCGGGTAAAGTCTTCGAGGTTGACCGACGTGCGAACGCCGGTCGCAAGCGGGGCTATAGCTCAGGCGGTTAGAGCGCTTCACTGATAATGAAGAGGTCCCAGGTTCAAGTCCTGGTAGCCCCACCACCGCACATTTCGGGGCCTTAGCTCAGTTGGTAGAGCGCCTGCTTTGCAAGCAGGATGTCGGGAGTTCGATTCTCCCAGGCTCCACAGGACAGGAAAGCCGGCCTTCGGGCCGGCTTTCGTCGTTTCCACCGTGATCCCCATCCGTCGTAGGGTGAAGCATGGATTTGCGGGTCGCGGCGTATGCCGTCATCGTCGACCCGGATGATCGACTTCTCCTGGCGCACTGGAATGAGGGGCGCCGCGCCGCGTGGACGCTTCCCGGCGGCGGACTGGAGGCAGGCGAGGATCCCGAGCGCGCGGCTCGCCGCGAGGTGCGGGAGGAGACCGGCTACCGGGTGGAGCTGAAGGGCCTTCTCGGCATCCACTCGCGGGTGATCCCCCCGACACGGCGGCTGGTCGACGACGCGACGGTGCCTCTGCACACCCTGCGTATCGTCTACCGCGGCGAGGTCGTCGGAGGGAAGCTGCGCAACGAGGTCGACGGGTCCACGGATCGCGCGGAGTGGTTCCCCCGTGCGGGAGTGCGGCGCCTGCAGCGGGTGAAGCTCGTCGACATCGCTCTGCGCATGTACGACGACGCGTGAGTCCTCGAACCCGCGCGGACCGATGCCGTCAGCCGAGCGGCTGGGAGATGTCGGCCACGATCGCATCGTAGGCGGAGATCAGGTCGTCCGCGTCGACGAAGAGACTGAAGCCGTGGGCGCCGGCGCCCATGGCGATGCGCTGTCCGGCGATGCGCTCATCGGCGTAGACGGGCCACTCGGTCGCGCTGCCGATGGGGACGATGGTCCCGCGCTCATAGCCTGTGGCGGCCAGTGCCCGATCGGGATCGGGGAGTTGCAGCTTGTTCACGCCCACGACCGTGCGGAGCTTCGGCCAGGAGATGCCCCGGTCGCCGGGGACCAGTGCGAACAGGTACGTGTCGTCGCTGCGCTTGACCACGAGGGTCTTCACGATCGTCGACGGCGACACACCGAGAAGCCCGGCCGCCTCCTCGAGGGAGTGTGCGGCCGGGCGTTCCCGGAACTCGACGGTCAGGCCGCGTGCCGTGGCGGCATCGCGGACCCGCGCGAGAGGATCACTCATCCGGTGCGCGCAGCGGGTCGTCCGCCACCCACAACTCGTCGTCGGCACGGAGCGTCTGCCACGCGGCGTAGATGACGCCCAGAGCGGCAGCGGCACCGAGGATGATGGCGATGACGCCGCCGGCGCCCATCCCCTGCTTCTTCGGCTGCAGGCCCGAGAGCTGCGACGAGATCTTCTTCGTCGCCTTTGCACCGTACTTGTCGGCCTTCTTGGCGTACTTCTTCGCGTCGGGGAGGGACAGGCCCTTGCCGGCGGCGAAACGGGCACGCGTGTCGTTGGCGGCATCCCACACCGACAGTGCGGAGCCTACGACGGCACCCGCGGCCGGAACGACCGCGTCGTTGAGCACGCGCCGCGACACGGTCACGCTCTTGTCCACATAGGGGGCTGCGTACTTCTCGTACCCCTGCTTCACCTGCGGCGTGATCTGCTCGCGCCGGAAGTTGCCGAGCTGGTGCCCCGCCTCCCGTGCGATGCCCGCGGCTTCGTTCACGAGAACCTGCTGCGACTCCCACAGGCTGTTCGCCTGCTTCTGGAGCTTGCGGAGTTCCTTCTTGCGCTTACGGCTGAGGCTCACAGTGCCCTCCATTCGGCCCGGACTGATGTAGTCCCATCCTGCCAGACCGCCTTCTCGACGGCAGGGGTTGGACAGAACTCTGGAAGAATGTTACCCATGCCCATCCACACCGCTGTCGCCACCCTGCACACCAACCACGGCGACATCGTCGTCAACCTCTTCGGCGACCACGCCCCCCGCACGGTTCAGAACTTCATCGGCCTCTCCGACGGCTCCGCGTCCTGGACGCACCCGTCCACCGGCGCCGCCGGCGAGGGCCCTCTGTACAAGGACGTCATCTTCCACCGCATCATCGCGGGCTTCATGATCCAGGGCGGAGACCCGCTCGGTGTCGGCACCGGCGGCCCCGGCTACACCTTCAACGACGAGATCAGCCCGGAGCTGACCTTCACGGAGCCCTACAAGCTGGCCATGGCCAACGCCGGCTCGCGCCGCAACGCCATCACCGGCGAGGTGCAGGGCACCAACGGTTCGCAGTTCTTCATCACCGTCCCCGGTCAGGGTGGTCGTGGCCCCGAGTGGCTGCAGGGCAAGCACACCATCTTCGGTGAGGTCGCCGATGACGCCTCCAAGGCCGTGGTCGACACGATCAGCGGCGTTCCCACCGCGGCCGGTGACCGTCCGGTCGAGCCCGTGGTCATCCAGTCGATCGACATCGTCTCGGTCTGATCCGCCCTTCGTGACCAGCGATCAGTTCCGCCGGAACAGCGAGAACTACTGCTACCGGCATCCGGACCGGCAGAGCTTCGTGCTGTGTCAGCGGTGCCTGCGCACCATCTGCCCGGAATGCCAGACACCGGCCGCCGTCGGCGTCGTCTGCCCGGAGTGCATGAAGGAGCAGCAGAAGGCGCAGTCCCCGGCGCAGAAGAAGGCGGAACGTCGCTGGTCGCGCGCGCGTCCGATGGCGATGGCGGTCTCCGGGGGCCGCCCGATCGTGACGTACGCGATCATCGCGCTGACCGCGTTCGTCTTCCTGCTCCAGCTGATCCCCGTGCTCGGCCCGCAGGTCGAGAACGCCCTGCTGTTCTGGGCGCCCTACATCTACTCGGAGGGGGCGTTCCAGCCGTGGCGACTGGTCACGGTGGCGCTGGTGCACTCCGGCTTCTGGCACGTGGGACTGAACATGCTCGCCCTGTGGCTGATCGGCCGCAGTCTCGAGCCGCTCCTCGGGCGATGGCGGTTCCTCACGCTCTACGTGCTGAGCGCGATCGGCGGATCGGTCGCGGTCGCGCTGCTGTCACCGCTCACGCCCGTCGTCGGGGCATCCGGCGCGATCTTCGGACTCTTCGGTGCCCTGCTGATCATCGGCCGCCACATCGGCGCGAACATCACGGGCATCGCGATCATCCTCGGGATCAACCTCGTGATCGGCTTCATCCCGGGCTTCAACGTGTCGTGGCAGGCGCACATCGGCGGCCTGCTGACGGGACTTGCGATCGGGTTCCTCTTCACGCGGACGAAGAAGAAGAGTCAGCGGACGGTGCAGATCCTCCTGCTCGCGGCGGTCGCCGCGGTCCTGGTGGCGCTGCTGTTCGTGCCTGTGCTCATCTGATCCCCGGCCACCCGGAGCGG
Source organism: Microbacterium aurantiacum (assembly GCF_021654035.1). Classification (GTDB taxonomy): domain Bacteria; phylum Actinomycetota; class Actinomycetes; order Actinomycetales; family Microbacteriaceae; genus Microbacterium; species Microbacterium aurantiacum. The sequence goes on along the minus strand of NZ_JAJPDW010000001.1, from coordinate 77,130 downwards.
GAAGTTATCCACAGGCCTATCCCCAGTTGGGGATGAATCACACGGGTGTAATTCCTGGAATCCGACCGGTTCTCAGCGCCAGCGCGTGGTCATCAGGAAGCCGATGAAGGCGATGCCGAAGCCGACGACCAGGTTCCATCCGGCGATGCCGGGGATGGGGAACTGCATGCCGCTCAGGTAGAACACGAGGATCCACACCAGTCCGACCAGCATGAGGCCGATCATGATGGGCTTGAACCACACCGGGTTGGGCGCGGCCTCACCTTCTGCGCGCTCGATCAGCGAGTCTTCGTCGTTGCCGCGTCGTGCCATGCGCTCGATTCTAGCCGGGAGGAACCTCCCACCGCCCTATGCGAGAATCGCCGGGTGGAGCAGACCCGAGCGAGCAGGCGTCAGGCCGCGGCGCGCCCGCGCCCTCGGCGGCGCGTCTCGATCATCGGCGTCTTCGGCGAACTGCTCATCACCGCCGGTGTGCTGGTCATGCTGTACGTGGTGTGGCAGCTCTGGGTCGGCGACCTCATCTACGGGGCGCAGAACAACGCCGCCGCGGAGGAGCTGTCCCAGACGTGGGCCGAGCAGTACACACCGCCCGAGCCGGACGGTGAGGTTCTGCCACCTGAGGAGCCGGCATCCGTCGAACCGGTGATCCTGCCGGAACCTGCCGACACCGAGGTGTTCGGCATCATGCGCGTCCCGCGTTTCGGTGACGACTACGCCGTGCAGATGGCGGGCGGTGTCACCCGCGCCGGAACCCTGGACACCATCGGCATCGGCCACTACCCGGGAACGGCGATGCCGGGCGAGGAGGGCAACTTCGCCGTCGCCGCGCACCGCACCACCTACGGCGCGCCCTTCAACCGCATCGCCGAACTGAAGGTGGGCGACGCGATCGTGGTGGAGACCCCCGCCGGGTGGTACACCTACCGCTTCCGGACGCTGGAATACGTCACCCCGAGCGAGACCGATGTGCTCCGCCCTGTGCCGCAACAACCGGATGTCCCCGCCAACGGAAAGTACATCACCTTGACCAGCTGCTCACCGATGTTCTCCCTGGCCGAGCGCATCGTCGGCTACGGCGTGTTCGAATCGTTCACGCCGTACGCCGACGGCCCGCCCGCGGCCCTCAGCGAAGGACTGGCCTGATGTACGGCGCCCTGTGGCGGATCCTTCCCGGCCCGTGGTGGATCCGGCTCCTGATCGTTCTGATCCTCCTGGCCGCGGTGCTATACGCCCTGGCGTTCTACGTCTTCCCGTGGGTGAGCGAGTTCGTCAACCCGCAGGAGGTCACGGTCGAGTGAGCGCACGCGCGTGAACGCCGTGCTCGTCGTGGACAACCACGACAGCTTCGTCCACACCCTCGTCGACTACCTGCACCAGCTCGGGGCCACCACCGACCTGCGCGAGGCCGACGACATCACGGATGCCGCAGCAGCGGTCCGCGGATATTCCGGGGTGCTGGTCTCCCCCGGTCCGGGCCGTCCCGCGGACGCCGGCGCATCGATCGACGCCGTCCGCGCGGCCGTCGATGCCGGCATCCCCCTCCTCGGCGTGTGCCTCGGACACCAGGCGATCGCGGAAGCGTACGGGGCGCGCGTCGACCACGCGCCGGAGCTCATGCACGGGATCACCTCTCCCGTGCATCACGGAGGCGATCCCCTCTTCGCCGGACTCGCCGAGCCCTTCACCGCCACGCGCTACCACTCCCTCGCCGTGATCGAGGAGACCCTGCCGGCGGAGATCGTCGTCACGGCGCGGACCGAGAGCGGCGTCGTCATGGGGATCCGCCACCGCAGCGCACCCGTCGTGGGCGTGCAGTTCCATCCCGAGAGCGTCCTCACCGAGGGTGGGCATCGGCTCCTCGGCAACTGGCTCGCCGATCTGGGGTTCACCGACGCCGCGGAGCGGGGCGCGCGACTCACTCCGCGTCAGGCGCCGGTGCAGTAGGTGAGCGTGATCTCGGAGCGGTAGGGCACGTCGCCGGGGGCGAGGGACTGCGCGGTCACCGTCGGCTGGGGCGTCGCCGTGCAACCGCCGTCCTCCTGCGGGATCACGGTGAGTTCGAGCGCCTCCAGCTCACGCGTCGCGGCATCCAGCCTGTACCCGGTGACGTCGTTGATCGTCACGCGACCGGAGGCGACCACGAGGTTCACCGCGGTGCCCACCGCGATGGAGGATTCCGCCGTCTGGTCGGCGGAGATCACGATGTTCTCGGCAAGCGCCGGGTCGTTCCGCGAGCTCACGGTCCCGAGGGTGAGGCCTGCCTGCTCGAGCGCCGCGGTGGCTTCGTCGCGGGTCAGCCCCGCGAGCTCGGGGACGGTGGCCAGCTCCTGACCGCGCGAGACGAACACCCGCACCTCCTGCCCGGGCGACATCGAGGTGCCGGGGGCGGGTTCGGTGCGGATCACGTTGCCGACGGCGACGTCGATGGAGTCCTCCTCCACGCGGATGGCGAGGAGGTCGGCGTCGGCGAGCTCCGCGTTCGCCCGGTCGTACGTCATGCTCGAGACGTCCGGGACGACGGCGGCGTTGGTGGGGACGTCGGTGGGCTGCAGGGAGAGCACCCAGATGACGACGGAGATGAGGAGCACGGCGAGGACCGCCACCCCCGACCAGATCCACGCGACCGGGGGCCCGGCCTGCGTGCGCTTCATCGTCGTGTCGGTGCTCAGCTGGCGGAGCGAGCGTGCCGTCTCGGCCGCCTGACGGGGGTTGGGACCGTACAGCTCGCTCGTGAGCGCACCGAGTGCGCGCTTCGACGGCGCACGCCCGTCGATGGTCGCGTCGAGTGCCTCGCGGAAGCTCGCGGCATCCTGATACCGCTGGAAGGGGTCCTTCGCCAGCGATCGCAGCGCGACGGCGTCGAGCGATCGCGGGACGGTGTCGCGGATCTCGGACGGCGCGACGGGGGCTTCGCTGACGTGCTGATAGGCGACGGCGACCGGCGACTCGCCGCGGAACGGCGGCCGTCCGGCCAGCAGCTCGTAGAGCACGACGCCGGTGGAGTACAGATCGGCGCGCGCGTCGACGGGTTCGCCCTTGGCCTGCTCGGGCGAGAAGTACGACGCGGTTCCGATGATGGCCGTCGTCTCGGCGACGGTCGAGGAGCTGTCCGACACCGCGCGGGCGATGCCGAAGTCCATGACCTTCACCTGTCCGGCATCCGTCACCATGACGTTGCCGGGCTTGATGTCGCGGTGGACGACACCGGCGCGGTGCGAGTACTCGAGGGCCTCGAGGATGCCGTCGACGTATCGGATCGCCTCGTCGACGGGAACGGGGCCCTCGGCGATGATGTCCTTGAGCAGTGCGCCCTTGACGAGCTCCATCACGATGAACGGCACGGGGCGGACGACGCCGTCCTTGCCGGTCTCGGAATCCTCGCCGGCGTCGAAGACGCGGACGATGGTGGGGTGGGCCATGCGGGACGCCGCCTGCGCCTCGAGGCGGAAACGCGTACGGAACGCGTTGTCGCCGGCGAGGTCGCGATCGAGGATCTTGATGGCCACCTCGCGCCCGAGGGTGAGGTCGTATCCGCGGTAGACGCTGGCCATACCGCCGCGCCCGATGGGCTCGTCGATACGGTAGCGGCCGGAAAGCACGCGCGGATCAGCGGTCACTGTCTCCCCCTGTCTGGAACATCAGCCACACTAGCCGAGCGCCCGGGCGGCGACCTGGGAACAGGCCGCCGCCCGGGCGATGTCGGATGCGTGCGCCTTACTCGTCCGTGGTCGGGTTCGGGTCGGGCGTCGGGCCGGGGGCCGGGGGCTGCTCGATCGTCGCGGTGGCCTCCGGGGAGGTCGGCGAGGTGCGCTCACCCGACGGTCCGCCCGAGCAGGTGACCGTGTAGGTCACGATGAGCGTGCCGCTGCCGTTGTTCGGGATCGTGATCTGCGCGTTCCGGTCGTTCGCGCCGAAGGACGAGGACGACTGCCCGTTGGCGAACGTGCCGTTGGAGGCGGTGAGGTTGTACGCGCTCGGAGACCCCTCGCCCGACGGACAGGTGTACCCGGGCCAGCTGACATCGATCGCGCCGCCGGGGGCGACCGTCGCCGAGTTCAGCGCCGGGGCTCCCGGGGTCTCGAGGGCCGTCTGCTCGCCGTACGCGGTGAGGTTGATCGTCGTCCCGGCGGGGACGCGTCCGGTCGGGTCGACGGTGTAGACCAGTCCGACCTCGCCCTCGGTGGGGGCGGCGTTTCCGGTGGTGCAGCTGGCGACGAGGTCGACGCCTTCCAGGACTCCCCGCGCGTCGTCGCACGACAGGCCGATGAGACCGAGGGAGTTCACGTCGACCCGCTCCTCCGTGGGGGTGGGATCGGGTGTCGGGGTCTCTTCGGTCTGGGTGGGGGTCGGTGTCGTGGGGGCGGGCTCGGGGTCGCCCTGGTTCGCGAGCACCGCCCAGAGCGTTCCGCCGAGGACCAGGAGGAGGAGGACGATGAGCGCGATCAGCGGCCACGTCCAGGGGCTCCGCTTCTTCTTCTCGGTCGTCGCCTCGGCGTCGGGATCGGCATCCGCGTCGAGGGGGACGGCGGCCGTGGCGGGGAGCAGGCGGGTCGCGGCCTGGGTGTCGCTTCCGGCGGTGAGGAGCTGTGTGACGTCGTCGACGCCCGCCGCACCCGCGATGGCGGGGACCGCGGCCACGGCGGCGGCCATGTCGCCGTGGCGGAGCGCGGTCGCCGCCCGGGCGACGGCAGCCGCGGTGGCGGGGCGCTCCTCGGGCTTCTTGGCGATCATCGCCATGACGAGGTTCTGCACCGGGACGGCGACGGTCGCCGGCAGCGGCGGGGGCTGCTCGTTGATCTGCGCCATCGCGATCGCGACCTGCGATTCGCCGGTGAACGGTCGACGACCAGCCAGGCACTCGTAGGCGACGATGCCCAGGGAGTACACGTCCGTCGCGGGGGAGGCCGGGTGGCCGGACGCCTGCTCGGGCGAAAGGTACTGGACCGTCCCCATGACCTGGCCGGTCGCGGTGAGCGGAACCTGGTCGGCGATGCGCGCGATGCCGAAGTCGGTGATCTTCACCCGACCGTCGGGGGTGATGAGGAGGTTGCCGGGCTTGATGTCGCGGTGCACGAGTCCCGCGGCGTGCGCGGCCTGCAGCGCGGAGGACGTCTGCGCGACGATGTCGAGGGTCTTGTCGCTGGAGAGCGACCCGTCGCGCTCGAGGATCGTCGACAGGGCCTCGCCGGGGACGAGCTCCATGACGAGGAACGCCGAGCCCGCCTCCTCGCCGTAATCGAAGACGCTGGCGATGCCCTCGTGGTTGACGAGGGCGGCGTGCCGGGCCTCGGCGCGGAAGCGCTCGAGGAAGCCGGGATCCCCCATGTACTCGTCTTTGAGGATCTTGATCGCGACGGTCCGCCCGATGACATGGTCGGTGGCTTCCCACACTTCACCCATGCCGCCGATCGCGATCCGCGAATCCAGCTCGTAGCGGCCGCCGAAGGTCACTCCTTGCGTCGGTCTCATCTGCCCAGCACCGCCTCCATGACCTGTTTCGCGATAGGCGCGGCGATGGTGTTGCCGCTGCCCGATTGTCCCTGACCGCCGCCGTCCTCGACCACGACGGCCACGGCGACCTGGGGGTCGTCCGCCGGAGCGAATCCGGTGAACCACAGTGTGTACGGCGCACCCGCGCCGTTCTCCGCGGTACCGGTCTTACCGGCCACGTCGACCCCGTCTATTCTTGCACCCGACGCCACGCCGTCTGAGACATTGGCGACCATCATCTCGAGCAGGTCCGCCGCGACATCCGGCTCCATCGCGCGGCCGTACTCGGTCGGGTCGAAGGTCTGCTGGACCGACAGATCCGGGCCGATCACGCGGCGGATCATCTGGGGGTTCATCACGAGTCCCTCGTTGGCGATGCCGGCGGAGACCATGGCGATCTGCAGCGGTGTCGCGGTGACCTGGCCTTGGCCGAACCCGGTCAGCGCGGTCTGCGCGTCGTCGAGTCCGCGGGGGTAGCTCGACGGTGTCGAGGTCAGTGGGATCTCGAAGCTGGAGTTGAACCCGAACTTCTCCGCTTCCTCGCGGATGGCGTCATCGCCCAGCTCCACGGCGAGCTCGGCGAAGGGGATGTTGCAGCTCAGCCGCATCGCCGTCTCCAGCGTCACCTCCGCGCCCTCTCCGCACGTGCCGCCGCTGGCGTTGCGCAGAACGCTGGAGGACTGGGGCAGACGGTAGGAGGCCGGGTTGGGGAAGGTGGATTCGGGCGTGTACTCGCCGGAAGCAAGGGCGGCGGAGGCGACCACGAGCTTGAACACGGATCCGGGCGGGTTCAGGTCGCCCGCGATCGCGCGGTTCGACAGGGGCTTGCCCGGGTCGGCGACGAGTGCGTCGTACGCCTCGTTGACCTCGGCCGTGCGATGAGAGGCGAGCAGGTTGGTGTCGAAGCTCGGGCTGGACACGAGGGCGAGGATGCGGCCCGTGGACGGGTCCATCGCCACGACGGCGCCCTCGAGGTCGCCGAGTGCGTCGTACGCGGCCCGCTGAACCTCGGCATCCAGCGTCAGGGCGACGTTCGACCCGCGCGGCGGCTGACCGGTGATGATGCGGTCGAGGCGCGAGAAGAACTGCGACCCGGAGGTGCCGCTCAGCGGCTGGTTCATCGCCAGCTCGAGACCGGTCGCCGCGCCCAGCGCGGGGTTGATGTAGCCGGTGACGGGCGCCCACATGTCGGGGTCGACGTACTGACGCTGCCAGCTGTACACGTCGTCGGACGGAACCGAGGAGGCGATCACGGCGCCGCTGGCGATGATCGACCCCCGCTGGACCTCGTAGGAGTCGTAGAGGGCCCGGGTGTTCTGCGAGTTCTGCTGCAGGGCATCGGCCTGCACCACCTGGATCCAGCTGACCGATCCGAAGAGGGCGAGGAACATCGCGAGCATCACGATGCTGAGACGTCGGAGTTCTTTGGTCATGTCAGCCGATCACCACCCGGGGACGACTGCGGACGGCATCCGAGATCCGCAGCAGGAGTGCCACGATGATCCAGTTCGCCACCAGGGAGGATCCGCCGGCGGCGAGGAACGGGGTCGTGAGGCCGGTGAGCGGGATCACCCGTGTCACACCGCCGACCATGATGAACACCTGCAGCGCGATCGTGAACGACAGCCCCGTCGCGAGGAGCTTGCCGAAGTCGTCCTGTCCGGCGAGGCCGATGCGGATCCCGCGGCTCGTGAACACCATGTACAGGCAGAGGATCGCGAAGACGCCGATCAGGCCGATCTCCTCGCCGAGGCTCGGCAGGATGTAGTCGCTCTCGGCGACGGGCGTCAGGTACGGCCGACCCTGGCCGAGGCCCGTGCCGACGAGACCGCCCTGGGCGAGACCGAAGATGCCCTGCACCAGCTGGTAGCTGCCGCCGGGGGCGTCGATCACCGCGGGGTTGAAGGCGTCGAGCCAGTTCGTGAAGCGTCCCTGCACGTAGGGGAGCACGCGGGTTGCCGCGAACGCGCCGACCGCGACGAGGACGAGGCCGATGAAGACCCAGCTCGTCTTCCCCGTGGCGACGTAGAGCATCGCCACGAACATGCCGAAGATCAGCAGGCCCGTGCCGAGGTCGCGCTGGAGCACGATGATGCCGAGGGAGACGAGCCAGAAGACCAGGACCGGGCCGAGTTCGCGGGCGCGCGGCCACGTGATTCCGAGGATCTTGGTGCCGGTGGTGGTCAGGCTCTCCCTCGTGCGCACGAGGTAGCCGGCGAAGAAGATCGCCAGGCACAGCTTCGCCAGCTCGCCCGGCTGGAACGTGAAGAAGCCGACGTCCACCCACACGTCGGCGTTGCCGCCGGCGCTCAGCCCCGGAATGACGGGGAGGACCAGCAGCAGGATGCCGACGAAACCGAAGATGTAGGTGTAGCGGAAGAGCACCCGATAGTTCTTCAACAGCACGACCACGGCGATCGCGAGGACCACCGCGATCCCCGCCCAGGCCAATTGGCGCGTGGAGAACGCGCCCCAGCCGAACCGGATCGCGGCGATGTCGAGCCGGTAGATCATCGCGATCCCGAGCCCGGTGAGCAGGGTGGCGATCGGCACGACGAACGGGTCGGCATCCCGTGCCACGAGGCGCAGCACGATGTGGAGGGCCACGACGAGCGCCGTGAGGCCGCCGCAGTAGATGAGGAAGCGCCAGTTGATCTCTCCGAGCGCGCCGAGCTGCACCAGCGCGACGGCCGACCAGGTCAGCGCGAGCGCGAAGATCAGCAGGGCGAGCTCGCGGTTGCGCTGCGTCTGCGGGACGCGGAGGCGCCGCAGGGCCCGAATGACGGCGGTGTCGCTCGAGACCGTATCGGGTGCGTCGGGGCGTGCCGGTGCCGCGCTCATCCGCCTCCTCCTGCCGTCTCACTGATCGTGGCGACGATACGACGTGCGTCTGGGAGGGAGCTCGCCGAGATGGTCTGCTCGATCGTCGCCTGCGCGAACTCCGGAAGCGAATCGAGCGGGATGCCGGTGTCTTCGTAGGGGTTCGACAGGGAGATCGGGCCGATGTCCTGTTGGACGCCGCGGAAGATCACCACGGTGTCTTCGTCGGCGCCGACGTAGTAGCGCGTCTGCGTCCACTGGTAGCCGCCCCACAGGCCCACCGCGAGGATGCCGAGGACGAGCACCACGCCGATGATCCAGCCGAACCGGCGGCGGCGGCCGCGTCGACGGTCTTCCTCGATGAGCTCCTCGAGGAACTCCGCGGCGGGCTCGAAGTGGGTCGGTTCGTTCGCCGCCTGCCGGTTGGGATGCAGCCAGCTGGTGCGTCCGGGGCGGGCTGCGGGCACCTCGATGCCCTGCGGGTTCGACGCGGAGCCGACGATCGTGGGGGTCCCGGAGAACACCGGATGCGCGCCGCCGACGTCGGCGATGACGATCGTGACGTTGTCGGGAGCGCCGCCGTCGAGGGCTTGCTTGAGCAGGATGTCGGCGGTGCGGCCCGGGGTGAGTCCCTGGCTGAGCGCCTTCGCGGTGTGGGCGTCGTCGACGACGCCGGAGAGGCCGTCCGAGCAGAGCAGCCACCGGTCGCCCGGCTGCGTCGGCATGATGAACGTGTCGAGCTCGGGGTTCGGATCCATGTCGCCGAGCACCCGCATGAGGACGGACCGGCGCGGGTGGTAGCGCGCCTCTTCGGGCGTGATGCGGCCCGAGTCGACGAGGCGCTGGACGAACGTGTGGTCGGTGGTGATCTGGGTGAGCTCGTCGTCGCGGTACAGGTAGATCCGCGAGTCGCCGATGTGCGCGATGACGGCGTAGTCGTTGACCATCACCATGGCGCTGACGGTCGTGCCCATCCCGGCGAGTTCGGGGCGGACGTCCACGGTGTCGATCAGCGCGCGGGCGGTCTCCGAGACGCCGTCCCGCAGGGCCCGTTCAGCATCCGACGGCGACGCGTAGGGGTGGTCGAGACGTTCGAGCCGGGTGACGGCGATGCTCGAGGCGACGTCGCCGCCGGCGTGACCGCCCATGCCGTCGGCGACGAGGAACAGGTTCGATCCGGCATAGCCGGAGTCCTGGTTGTTGGAGCGCACCTTGCCGGTGTGCGAGATCGCGGCGCTCGAGCCCTGGAAGACCATGTGGAGGGTTCCGCTTACGCCCGCAGCTCGAAGGTCGTCGCGCCGACCTTGATGGGAGCGCCGAGGGTCACCGGGACGGGCGTCGACACGCGGGCGCCGTCGTGCCAGGTGCCGTTGGTCGAGTCGAGGTCCTGCAGCATCCACTGCTCGCCCCACAGGATCAGGCGGGCGTGGTGGCTGGAGGTGTAGTCGTCGCGGATCACGAGACCGGACTCGCTCGAGCGGCCGATCGTGAGCGGTTCGTTTCCGAGCGGGAGCTCGAGTCCCGCTTTCGGGCCCGACGTGATGACGATGCGCGTCGCCGACGTGGTCGTCGCCGGCCCGCCCTTGGCGCCGTCGCGCGGAGCGGAACCGGATGCCGGGCGGTCGGTCACGGGCGCGGTGGTGTTCGCTCGGGGCGCGGCCGGCGCCGGCGCGGGGGCCGCGGCCGCGGGTGCACCGGCCTCGGCGGGCTCCGGCATCCGTCGCACCTTGACGCCGAACAGGTCGGCGCGCAGCGAGTAGACGACGCCGAAGACGAACGCCCACAGCAGGACGAGGAAGCCGATGCGCAGCAGGAGGAGAGTCAGTTCGCTCATGCGAGGGGTCCGCCTTCGCGCAGATCGTAGGCCCGCGTCGCGTCGGCCGCAGGGAGGGGCGGACGCGGCGGAGTGGCGGCCTGGGCGACCACGCGGAAGACGATGTCGGTGCGTCCGATGGTCACCACGGAGTCGGGGGCGAGGGCGGCTTCGCCGACCTTCTGGCCGTTGAGTTTGGTGCCGTTGGTGGACTTCAGGTCGCGCACCATGGCGCGCTCGCCGTCCCACAGGATCTCGATGTGCCGGCGCGACGTTCCGGAGTCGGCGATGGTGATGTCGGCGTCGCTGCCGCGCCCGATGACGGTGCGGGACTTCGCGAGGGTGTGACGTTGACCGTCGATGTCGACGACGCCGCGCCAGGAGACCTCGCCGCCTTGGGCGGTGGCGCTGTCGACGCGGAGCGTTCCGGTGGACAGTTGGGGATCGCGCTCGAGGGTGATCGAGACGGGGCCGGCGAAGCTGTAGCCCTGAGCCTTGGCGTGCTTGTGGACCAGCGTGTCGAGCTCGTGGATGAGGGCCCCGCCGAGGGCCGCCATCTTCTCGTCGTCGGCGGGGGCGAGGCGCACGGCGAACGTGTTGGGCGCGAGGATGCGGTCGCGGGTGACGACGGCGGCCTTCTTGTCGAGTTCGCTGCGAAGAGCGGAGGCGATCTCGACGGGCTGGATGCCGCTGCGGAAGGTCTTCGCGAACGCGCTGTTCACGGCGCGCTCGAGACCTTTCTCGAAGCTGTCAAGTAGTCCCACGGGGCTCCTCGGAGGGCGGTTCCGGTTGGTACATGGTAATTGCACATGAGCATCGGTGCCGTGCGAGTGGACGAAGGGAGGGAAGTGCGGGCGGTCGGGCCGTCGTCGGGCGGGTCGGGTGCGTCCTCGGGTCATTCTGCCCCGTCGGGGCGCTCGGGCGCGATTCCGCGGGCGGATTCGGGCGTGATATCCTCGCACAGTTGCGTCGGCAGGGGACTGCCGTTCGCGCGAGTGGCGGAATAGGTAGACGCGCTGGCTTCAGGTGCCAGTGCCCGCAAGGGCGTGGGGGTTCAAGTCCCCCCTCGCGCACAGCGAGGCCCTGTATGGAAATACAGGGCCCTGTGTTTGGAAATACGAAGAACGACGCGGCCGGAGCGATTTCGCTCCGGCCGCATCGTTCGTTTCGGGGTTCGTGGGCGTCGCGCGCGGGACTGGGAGCCCGGGGGCGCTGTCGGATGCAACACGAGTAGCCCCTTTCGGGGCTGCTCGCGGTGGTGTTCAGTTCGGGTGTGGCTGTTCGCTCAGTGCGGGAGCGGGTTGCCGTGTTCGTCGGTTCGTCGGCGCTGGCGCTGCTTCGGTGAGTCGTCGATGGCGGCCTTGTATTTGGCTTCGAGGAAGCTGACGATGCGTCGGATGTTCGACAGCGCGAATGCCATGGCGGCGCTGAGTGCCTGGTACGCGTAGCCGCGGGGGCGGCGCTTTTCGGGGTTGCCGAGGTCGGTGGCTGCGTCGGATTTGACGTACTGGTTGTTCGACTCGACGTGGCTGCGCAGTCCGTACCATGCCCTCCACTCGTCGCTCTTGTGCTCGAAGGCCTGAAGGCGCTTGATGACGCGCATGCTGACGGCGTCCTCGGGGGCGAGCGTGAACGTCCTCTTCTTCAGGACGGGCTTGACCTGCTTCTTGGTGGCAGGGTCGATACACATCACGTTCGACAGATCGGGGTATGTGAAGCGCAACCGGCCCTCGTGGTCGGGGCGGCCATGGTCCTTCAGTTGATACGCGGTGCGTGACGCGAGCCGCGCCTGATAGGTCCGCTGGTCGATGCGGCCGGCCTTGAAGTCGACGCGTGCGGTGACGAGATGTTCGGGCATCCACTTCACGTAGGGGCGGCCGCCGACGAAGATGACGTCGTCGATGGCGCCGTGCAGCCCGCTGTTCTTGACCTTGTAGTCAAAGACGGTGCGGAATCGCTTCGCCATCAGGGGCTTCTGGAAGTTCTCTACCTTGGAGCCGTCGCGGTAGAGGCGGTCGCCGATGAGGAGTGCGCGTTCGTGCTCGCCGAACTCGCGGCAGTGGTAGTCCACAGCAATGCGGGGACCGTGCTTGGTGTGGCCGGGCTGGTGCATGACGACGGCGGTGGTGAGCACTGCTCGACGACGTCTCAGCGGAGTGGGCGGCGCGCTACCGGAGCATCGCTCGCCTTACCCGGAACCTCGGCCGCTTGCCCCGCCGCAGCGACGACGGCGTCGAGAACCGGGACGTCTCCTGGGTCGCCGACCAGCGGCGCTCAACCACGCTGACACCGACGCAGTGGCAACTGCTGTCCCTGTTGCCGGGGTGGGCCGAAGGGACGCGGGATGTCCAATGGTTCGAGCGCGCCGAGGAGCGGCGGGTGTTCATCACCCGCCACGGCCGTCTTCCCCTGTCCGAAACGCCGAGAAGCCGGAGCGGTCACTGGCGCACTGGTACTCCCGTCAGTGCGTAGCGGTCCGCGACGGCCTGCTATCTCGGGAGCGGGACGAGGCGCTCGCCTACGCGATGCGCGGACTGCCCGAGTGATGGGTAGGGGTCGGCGGCGCCGGGAGACTCCGGAGAGCAGCCCACGCCCACGTTGATAAAGTTATCAGCGCTCATTCCTGGCCGTGGGCGCCGATGACGTACCGGCGCACCAGGGGCGATGGCTGGAGAACGCCGCGGACTTCGAGGCCACCGTTACAGTGTGGGCCATGGCAGATGATGGGATTCGCACCTACAACACCGTCGTCGGTTGATTCATCGCGATTGGGGTGGCGTTGTTCGCGGGCCTCATGTGGTGGGCGGCCGGCTCCCCCGGTCTCGGTGACATCGGCAAGCCGCTCCTCGCCGGCGAGTACGGCTGCTGGAGCGGCGGCGGCCAGGGGCTCGGTGCCACGACAGGGCCGACCCTCACCGTCCGCGACGGCGAGGTCGTCGGCGCGTCCTACTTCAACATGACCACCGGGGACGATGACCCGGTGCCGTTCAGCAACGTCGAGATCCTGTCGACGACAAGAGTAAGAGTGGACAGTGTCCATCCGCTGGGCGACAACATCCCCGGCACCTTCGTCTGCGAGAAGTAGCCGCTCCCACCGGCCCGCGATCGTCTTGGGGACCGCGCCATGCGATCTGCGGGCGCGGACGGGGTCGCCGGGGGAGGGTTCGGTTCGAAACCGATGGCTGGGTAGGCCACTTCGCGGATTGAGCATGTGTCGGCTGCGGTCCGAGTGCTCGCTGCATCTCGGCGGCCGGGGCGCCTGGCATTCGAGCTTTACGACCCGGCGCCGAGCCAGGTGATCCAGTCGACGATGGCAGGCACGGGGTGGCCCTGCTCGAGCGCCCTTGCGGGGCTCTTTCCGTCGAGTTCCTCGACGGGGGTGGTCATGACGTTCTGTGTCTCGTACGGGCCGTAGTCGCCGGGCATCGCAGCGAGCACCGCGCGTAGGCCAGGCAGCAGTTGCCCACGATCGGTTAGCTGCCACGGCGGGATCACGGTGACCTTGTCCACAGCGGCGCTCCTCAGGTCTTCTCCGTCGACAAGGCGGCGGACAGCGGACGGGTGGACGCCGAGTCGGACGGCGACGTCCTCCACGGAGGGCCACCCGCGCATCTCCTCCTCAATGACCTCCGCCGACCATCGTTCGTAGGCGGCGTTTTCACGCGTAGCCTGCTCGGAGAACGCGCGCGGAGGAATGCCAACTGCGATCGCGAAGGCCATGTCGGCGGGCGCGAGTGTCTGCTCCGGGCTGGGCCGGTCAGGTTCGTCGGTCATCGTCACCTCAGCCGGCGTCTTCGTCGCAGGTGTGCGGCGTCAGGATCCCCGACGGGGCACACGCCGCGGGGCTGCCAAAGCCCCACCCCGGCTGGAAGGCTTCGGCCGGAGTTCCGCGTTCCTCGCTGCTGCGCACCTCGCACCAGACGATGATCCGTTCCGGATCCTGCTCAGTTGCGTCGTCATTCCGCGCCGCGTTCACGCGCTGGCCCCTACTGCGTGGACCGGCCGCGTGCGTATGCGTCCCGGTGACGGCGGAGTCGGTCGCGTTTGCGACGCCATTGGCGGCGAAGCTCGTCTTGGCCGTCGGGGCTGCTGGCCAGAGTCAGCCAGGTGTCGGCCGTGTCGACGTCGCGGATGGTGATCCCGGTCTCCGGGTTGGGCGCGAGGATGCCGGTGAGGGCGCGTGGGGTGTGCTGTTCGTAGAGCTTTTCGGGCCAGGGCTGGTCGTCGACCCAGAGCACGGGGCGCCCCCGGGTGGCGGCGGCGATGACGCGGGCTTTCCACTGGCTGGACCGCTCACCGTACCGTGGCTTACCTGTGAGGACGGGGAGCTCGGGCAGCCCCAGAGGGCGGGCGAAGTACGTGTTGGCCCACCGGTCCCACGTGGTGGCTAAGCGGACATCGACGCCGCGTTCGAGCAGGGACTGCACCCACGCGACGCCCGTGGCGGAGAGGAAGTGGCATCCGGTGTGGGTGCCGTCGTCGTCCCATGGTGGGGCGCCGTGGGAGAAGCGCGGGTATTGGTCGTAGGTCAGGGTGATCTCGATCGCGACGACCTCTGTCCGCTCACCCGGGAACGGCTCCGGGACACGCAACACCCCGTCGACGTCCAGATCGACGACCGGTCGGTATCGGTCGTCACCGCTGTCTGCGGAGCCGGTGCCCGGCGACGGTTGTTCACCAGGGGTCTCATTGGGGTCAGTCATGGGTGGGCCTCGTCGCTGTGAGGATTTCGAAGAGGGGCGGAATCTCCATATGGAGGGTCTCGAGATCGAGGAGGCCGAGGTTTCCGGGGAACCCGTCGCGACCCAGAGCAACCACCCGGCGGCCGTCCGGAAGCGCGCCGCTGCCGGCAACATGCATGTGACCGTGGACGAGCAGCGCCGCATCGACCGCGCCCCACACCCGGGTGACCTGCTGACGGGACCGGGTGGACGCTTCCAATGCGGCGTCGGGCCACCCCTGCGGGTTCGTCCGCAGCACGTCCCCTACCTCAGGCACCGGGGTGCCCTCGGGAGACTCGTGGGTCAGGAGCACGTCGGTGGGGCCGCCGGCAATCGCCGCGGCGACCTGTTCGTCGGTGATCTCCTCGTCCGGCCACCAGTCCCGGCCCTCGACCCGCCAGAGCCGGTCCACGGACGCGGCACCACCCAGGGACAGCACTCCCCGGCCGCCGACGCGGACCCGGGATGGTCGCGGCAGCAGCCACGTGACCTCCGACACTCGTACCGCCTGACCCGGGTGCGCCGCCAGCAGCGGGGTGATCTCGCCCCATGCCTCGTGATTGCCGAGCGTGACAAACACGCGGGTGATCTCCGTGGCGGTGAAGATCGCGTCGGTGGCCACAGGGTCCACCCACCAATCGCCGACCTGGAAGATGGTCGTCACGTCCGGCGCGAGCCGCCGGATCGCGGGCGCCCACGCCCTTAGCCAGCCGAGGTTGCCATGCCAGTCCCCGCTCACCGCCACCCGCCGATCCGGTAGGTCGACGTTCGCTGCGCTCTCGAACACCCGCATTCCGACCCTCATCCTCGCCTCGGCTGACGCGCGACCCACCGCCGCCCACGTCCCACCCTGCCGCCACATCGTCACGCCGCGACGGCATGCGTCCCAACAACTGCGAACACCGCAAGAGCACGGCCGAACTCCGGCAAATCATTGACTCCGAAGCGATGGACGAATCAGAGGAAAGCCTGTGCACAGGCGTCTCACACGACGAGCCTGACGAGGCGGACACGGCTGACGCTCACGACGACGAGAGTGAGCCGATGTTCCCTGACGGGTACCTCGAGGAGCTGCGGGATGAGTGGCCGGACTAGCCAGCGCATCGGGCTGGTCACCCGCCCCGGTGACTTCATCAGTCGCAGCGAAGTCAGGCGGTTCACCCAAGGCCTCGAGAAGTTCCGGGTCGTCATCTTCGACTTCGAAGGCCTCGACCTCATCGGGCCCGGCTCGCCGACGAACTCTTCCGTGTTCTTCCTTCACAATCAAATGCGCGGACCGTGGACGATTGAGGCACCGCTTCTCCCGAGAAGGCGACCGCGTAGAGCGTGGCTAAGGTTACTGAAGTGATCACAGGTGAACTGAAGAGCAAGATCGACCGCGTCTGGGACGCCTTCTGGTCGGGAGGCATCAGCAACCCGCTCGAGGTGATCGAACAGATCACCTACCTGCTGTTCATCCGCCGCCTCGACGACCTCCAGACCCTCGCCGAGAAGAAAGCCCGCATCACCAGCGCCCCTGTCGAGAACCCCGTTTTCCTCCCCGGACAGTCCGAGCTGCGGTGGAGCCACTTCAAGAACACATCGCCCGAGGTGATGTTCAAGATCGTCAGCGACGAAGTGTTCCCGTTCCTGCGGGAGATGGGTGACGGCACCACCTACAGCGAGCACATGAAGGACGCTCGCTTCACGATCCCGACCCCGGCTCTGCTCTCGAAGGTCGTGGACATGCTCGACGGCATCCCGATGGCCGACCGCGACACCAACGGCGACCTCTACGAGTATCTCCTGTCGAAGATCGCGTCCGCCGGCGTCAACGGGCAGTTCCGCACCCCACGCCACATCATCGACCTCATGGTCAAGATGACCGCACCGACCCCGAACGACGAGATCTGCGACCCCGCGTACGGCACCGCCGGGTTCCTCGTCGCCGCATCCGAATACGTGCGCGACGCCCACGCCGAAGCGCTGCTCGATGCCGCGCAGCGACGGCACTTCCACCACTCGATGTTCCACGGGTACGACTTCGACAACGTCATGCTCCGCATCGGCAGCATGAACATGCTCATGCACGGCATCGAAGCGCCCGACATCCGCTACCGCGACTCGCTGTCCGAAGGCGCAGCGGGTGATGCTGAGAAGTACACGCTCATCCTCGCCAACCCGCCATTCGCTGGCTCCCTGGACTACGAGTCCACGGCGAAGGACTTGCAGCGCACTGTAAAGACGAAGAAGACGGAGCTTCTCTTCCTCGCACTCTTCCTGAAACTCCTCAAGCCCGGCGGCCGCGCCGCCGTCATCGTCCCCGACGGAGTCCTGTTCGGCTCCAGCACCGCGCACAAGACGCTCCGCAGGTCCCTCGTCGAAGATCAGAAGCTAGATGCCGTCATCAAGCTCCCATCGGGAGTCTTCCGCCCGTACGCCGGTGTCTCGACCGCGATTCTGTTCTTCACGAAGACGAACTCGGGTGGCACTGACGACGTGTGGTTCTACGACGTGCGTGCCGACGGCTTCTCCCTCGACGACAAGCGCAACCCCGTCGACGCGAGCGACCTGCCGGACGTGCTGGCGCGCTGGCGCAACCGAGATGCGGAGAAGGATCGTGAGCGCACCGACCAGTCGTTCTTCGTGCCCAAGGCCGACATCGTCGCGCAGGGGTACGACTTCTCCCTCAACCGGTACAAGGAAGTCGTGCACGAAGAAGTCGAGCACCGCGCGCCACTCGACATCATCGCCGACATCGAGAAGCTGGATTCCGAGATCGCCGCCGACCTCGCCGAGCTGAAAGCGATGCTCGCATGAAGATGGTGGAGTTGAATTCAGTCGCCACGATCGAGCGTCGAGCAGTCGATCCCAGGACGTTGGCCCCGCAGACCCCTTACCTCGGTCTGGAGCACATCGAGCGAGGCGGACGCATCGCTGGCCGCAGCACAGTCGGGGAAGCCGAGCTTGCGAGCACAAAGTTCCTGTTTACGCCTGAGCATGTGCTGTTCGGCAAGCTTCGCCCGAATCTCGGGAAGATCAGTCGACCAAGTTTCGCGGGCGTATGCAGCACCGACATCTTGCCTATTCTCCCTGGCTCCCAACTGGACAGGAACTACTTGGCCCATTTCCTCTCCCAGCCGGCCATGGTCGACTACGCCGCATCACGCACGTCCGGGGCGAACCTGCCTCGCCTAAGCCCGGACGTGTTGGCGACCTTTCCAATCCCGTTGCCATCGCTGGAGGAGCAGCGGCGGGTTGCCGCGATCCTCGACCGCGCCGACGCGATCCGCGCCAAGCGACGCCGGGTTCTTGCTCAACTTGAAGACGTTACCCCCGCGCTATTCGCCGAGATTCGTTCGGCATCGCAATGTACGTCAATCGCGCTCGCAGACGTCGCCGAGATCTGGGACTGCCCCCATTCCACGCCGAAGTGGACGAAACAAGGCGTTGTGTGCCTGCGCACCTCGAACCTCACGGTAGGCGACTGGGATTGGAGTGACACGCGCTTTGTCGACGAGGAGCAGTACGTCATCCGCTCAAAGGGTGGCGGCGCGCGCGCCGGGGACATAGTTCTCAGCCGCGAGGGAACCGTCGGTATTGCTGCCATCGTGCGCGCCGACATGCGTGTGTGCATGGGTCAGAGACTTGTGCAGGTACGGCCCAGGCCGGACGCTCTGCTCCCCGAATGGGCGCTCTCATGTCTGCTCACGGCGCTGGAGCCGACGCGGATCGCGAAGTCGATGGTCGGCTCGACCGCTCAGCATCTGAATGTGAAAGAGTTGCGCGCTCTTCGCATTCCTGTACCGAGCCTCGACGTCCAACGTGCCTTCGCCGAACGGGCCGCGCGGAGTAGCCGCAGCCGGGACCTCTCTTCTCAAGCTCTAGCCGCCGACGATGGGCTATTCGCGTCGCTTCAGTCGCGTGCATTCCGAGGGGAGCTGTGACCGGTGCCGGTTGAGATGAGGATGTGGCGGATCGACGGGGCGACGCCGCGACCGATGTCGCCGGCTGCGCTGCCGACGGAGAACGAGCTCCACCAGTTCCTGAGGAAAGACCCGTCGCTGCTTGGAATCCCGCTGCTGGTGATCGGTAGCGAAGTCCCGACTCCGTATGGCAAGCGGTTGGACCTTCTTGCTGTTGACGGCGACGGAAACCTACATGTGCTGGAACTGAAGCGGGATAAGACGCCGCGCGAGGTCGTGGCGCAGGTGCTCGATTACGGATCGTGGGTGTCGATGCTCTCGCGCGACGATGTGATCGATATCGCGGAGAAGTACCTCAGCCAGCCGTTCGAGAGCGCGTTCGAGGAGGTCTTCGGATCGGCACCGCCCGACGAGCTGAACTCTGAGCTGCAGCTAACCGTCGTCGCCTCGGCTCTCGATGCGAGTTCCGAGCGGATCGTCACATACCTGCGGAGCTTCGGCGTGCCGATCAACGCGGTGTTCTTCACGTACATCGAGGATGACGACCGGCGGTACCTGGCGCGGTCGTGGCTCGCCACGTCCGTCGATGCTCCCGCCGCGGCGAAGGTGAAGTCGACGTCGAAGCGTGCCCCGTGGAACGGTGTCGACTGGTACGTGTCGTTCGGTGGTGACCGGTCGTGGGAAGACGCTCGCCGGTTCGGCTTCGTCTCGGCCGGCGGGGGCAAGTTCTACACGCAGACCATCCGCGCCGTCCCCGAGGGTGCACGCATCTGGGTCTACATTCCGCAGACCGGGTACGTGGGCGTGGGCAGGACGACCGGTCCAGCCGCTCGGTTCGCCGACGCCCGGGTCACCGTGGACGGTGCGGCGGTGCCTCTCGCGGCGCAGTCGCTGCGTGGCTCGTACGACCACGCTGACGCCGCCGATGACGACGATGACGAATGGGTGGTGCCGGTGTCGTGGATCAGGACGGTCCCGGTGAGTGAGGCCTACCGCGAGAAGGGTCTGTTCGCGAACCAGAACAGTGCCTGCAAGCTGCGGCAGGAGTTCACTCTCGACCGGCTCGCCGATCGTTTCGGCATTCACGACGACCAGTAGGTTCTTCCCCATGGGGAACTTCGACTTCGTGCGCCAGGCGTTGCCGCCGCTGCACGATGACTGCGTGCACGCGGAGTCGTATTTAGCTTCCGACCCGCGTTCCGCGTGCTTCTACAGCCGCCGCGTGGTGGAGCGTCTTGTCGACTATCTCTACGACGTGCTGTCTCTGCGGGTGCCGTACCGTGACGACCTCGCCGCGAAGATGGGCGATGCCGAGTTCAAAAGTGTGGTGCCGGCAGCGATCACCCAGAAGCTGAACGCGATCCGACGCATCGCGAACACGGCCGTCCACGACAACCGGCAGATCCGCGCCGACGTGTCCCTCGCGGTGCTTCAGGAACTGTTCCATGTCGTCGTGTGGGCCTCGTACCACCACTCGCCGCGCCCGGACGTGGTGCCGCTGCAGAAGCAGTTCGACCCGACGCTGGCAGCCAGGGCCGCGCCGCTGTCTCGCGAGGAGGTCGCTCGGCTCGCGAAGAAGTTCCAGGAGCAGGACGAGGCCCACGCCCGAGAGCTGGCCGAGCGCGATGACCGGCTGGCCGCGCGCGATGCCGAGATCACGGAACTGAAGAAGCAGATCGCCGCCGCCCAGGCCGCGGTGGCCCCGGACACGCACGACTACGACGAAGCCGCCGCACGTGATCTGTTCATCGACGTGCTGCTGCGTGAAGCGGGGTGGCCGCTCGACCAGGACCGGGACCGCGAGTACGAAGTCCACGGCATGCCGAACGCCGAGGGCAGGGGGTTCGTGGATTACGTGCTGTGGGGCGCCGATGGGTTGCCGCTGGCGGTCATCGAAGCGAAGCGGACGTCGAACTCCCCGGAGGTCGGTCAGCAGCAGGCGAAGCTGTACGCGGACTGCCTGGAGCGCGAGTTTGGTCGTCGCCCGGTGATCTTCTACACCAACGGGTATGTGCACCGGATCTGGGATGACGCCGGCGGGTACCCGCCCCGCGAGATCCAGGGGTTCTACACCCGTGACGAGCTGGAGTTGCTGATCCAGCGCCGCCACACCAAGCTGCCGTTGTCGGCGCAGACGGTGAACACGGACATCGCTGGCCGCCCGTATCAGGCGCGTGCGATCAAGGCGGTCGCGGACGCGTTCGACCGGAAGCAGCGTGAGGCGCTGCTGGTGATGGCGACCGGGTCGGGGAAGACACGCACGACGATCGCGCTGGTCGATCTGCTGCAGAAGGCGAACTGGGTCAAGCGGGTGCTGTTCCTTGCTGACCGGCAGGCGCTGGTCAACCAGGCTGCCAACGCGTTCAAGGCGCACCTGCCCGGTTCGACGACGGTGAACCTGCTGACGGAGAAGGTCACCGACGGGCGGGTGTACGTGTCGACGTACCCGACGATGATGAACCTGATCAACGAGGTCGACGACGACCTGCGCCGGTTCGGGCCCGGCTACTTCGACCTGATCGTTATCGACGAAGCGCACCGCTCCGTGTACGCGAAGTACGGGGCGATCTTCGACTACTTCGATGCCATGCTCATCGGCCTCACCGCCACCCCGAAGGACGAGGTCGACCACAACACCTACCGGCTGTTCCACCTCGAAGACGGCGTCCCCACCGACAACTACTCCCTCGAAGAAGCCGTCAGCGAGGGCTACCTCGTCCCCCCACGCGGTGTCAGCTTCGAAGGTGGATTCCTGCGCACCGGCATCCGGTACGACGACCTCAGCGAAGAGGAGAAAGACCAGTGGGACACCCTCGACTGGGGCGAGGACGGCCCGCCGGATGAAGTCGGCGCCGAGGAGATCAACCGGTTCCTGTTCAACGAAGACACCGTCGACAAAGTCCTCGAGACGCTGATGGTGCGCGGGTACAAGGTCGCCGGCGGTGACCGGCTCGGCAAGACGATCATCTTCGCGAAGAACCAGAAGCACGTCGAGTTCATCGAGAAGCGGTTCAACCTCGCCTACCCCGAGGACGCCGGACACTTCGCCCGTGTCATCACCCACGGCACCCCGTACGCGCAGTCCCTCATTGACGACTTCTCCATCGCCGACAAAGCTCCCCACATCGCGATCAGCGTCGACATGCTCGACACCGGCATCGACGTGCCCGAGGTCGTCAACCTCGTTTTCTTCAAGATGGTGCGGTCGAAGTCGAAGTTCTGGCAGATGATCGGCCGCGGCACACGCCTGTGCCCCGACCTGTTCGGCCCCGGCGAGGACAAGAAGGACTTCCTCGTCTTCGATTTCTGCGGCAACCTGGAATACTTCAGCCAGGACCTCCCAGGCACCCAGGGCTCCACCCAGAAGTCACTGTCCCAGCGGCTGTTCGAAGCGCGCCTCGGCCTCGTGACCGCGCTCGGCGACGCTGAACCCGAGCTGCGGTCGGCCACCACCTCCGTACTGCACGGGATCGTCGCGGGGATGAATCTCGACAACTTCGTCGTCCGCCCGTACCGCGCAGCCGTCGAGGAGTTCGCCGAACTCGACGCGTGGCAGCAGTTCACCCCCAACAAGACGGAGCGTATGCTGCACCTCGCCGGGCTGCCGTCCTCGGTGAGGGACGACGACGAGGAAGCGAAGCGGTTCGACCTGCTGATCCTCCGCCGACAGCTCGCGCAGCTCGAAGGCGACGCGGTCGTCGCAGAGCGGATCCGCGAACGCGTCCAGCAGATCGCCGGTGCCGTCCTTGCCAAGACGACCATCCCTTCAGTCGCCGAGCAGGCGGTGCTCCTGGAGGCGGTCGCCGGCGACGAGTGGTGGGTAGACGTCACTCTCCCCATGCTGGAACTCGCCAGGTTCCGGATCCGGGGTCTGGTGCGGTTCATCGAGAAGACCACCCGAAACCCCGTCTACACCGACTTCGAAGACACTCTCGGCGACGGCGTCGAGATCGACCTCCCGCACACCACCCCGGGCACGAACTTCGAACGCTTCCGGTCCAAGGCCGAGGCCTACCTCCGCCAGCACCTCGACAACCTCGCCCTCCAGCGCCTCCGCCGCAACCGGCCCCTCACCCCGAGCGACCTGTCGGAGCTGCAGAGCATGCTCGTGGACGCCGGCGCCGGCCCCATCGACATCGAATGGGCGGCAGAGCAGAACGGCGGCCTCGGAATCTTCATCCGCAGCCTCGTGGGACTCGACCGGTCCGCCGCGATCGAAGCCTTCGAGAACTACCTGGACGACACCAAGTTCACTGTCGACCAGCTCCGGTTCGTGAATCTCATCGTCGACGAACTCACCCGCAACGGCGTCATGGACCCCGGCCGGCTCTTCGAACCGCCGTACACCGACCACGCCCCGACGGGTCCCGACATGATCTTCCCCGATGCAGACGTCGACGCCCTGGTCCGCACGCTGCGAGACATCCGCGCGACGGCAATCGCGTCTAACGTCGCCTGACCTGCTCGGGCTACTTGGTGGCCTCCCACTGACGCCCGCAGGTGAGGTCGTTTGGCGGGATGGGCCCGGGCCGGCCTGCGAACGACGCGGCGCCTCTAGCTGTACTGGTCGGGGACGTTGATCAATCGAGACATGGGCGGTCGGTTCCCGCAGGCTGTGTGCGGGCGGTGCTGGTTGTAGTGGTGGAGCCACCCGGATAGCGCGTCCCGGCGTTCCTGCTCGCTGAGGTAGCAGCGGGCATAGGCCCACCCGTCGGCCATCGTGCGGTGGAACCGCTCAACCTTGCCGTTCGTTTGCGGCCGATACGGGCGTGTCCGTTTCGGGACGATCCTGAGCGCCTCGCACGTATCGCTCCACAGGCCGGACCGGTACGCGCCGCCGTTGTCTGACAGAACCCGCTCGATGGTGACTCCGCGGCTGGCGAACCACGCCACAGCGCGCTGCAGTACGTCGACGGCAGTCATCGCTGTTTCATCGTCTCTGACTTCGGTGTACGCCACTCGGGAGTGGTCATCGATGACGGTGTGCACGAAGGCATAACCGAGCTTTGGGCCGCCGTACCGGTTGCGTGCCTTGTCTGGGGTGGCGGCGCGGTTCTTCTCGCCTTGCTGGCGGCCGACGTAGCGCCAGCCCCCGCCGTCGGGGATGTTGCCGATCTTCTTCACGTCTACGTGCACCAGCGATCCTGGGTAAGGGCGCTCGTACCTGCGGATCGGCTCTCCGGTCGCACGGTCGACATAGGAGAGCCTGTTCAAGCCTGCGCTGGTCAGGATGCGGTGCACGGTGGACGGCGCGATTCCAAGCCGCGCAGCGAGCTGGATCGGCCCCTCTCGCAATCTCACTCGGAGACTCAGGCATCGCTTCGTCACCTTCTGACTCGTTCTGCCGGGCGAGTTTCTCGGCCGTGAGGATCGATCCTGCATCGTCTCGCCGGCACGGTAACGATCGGCCCACCGCTTGACGGTAGGCCAGGCGACTTGAAAACGCGCGGCGACTTCACTTATCGGCCAGCCCTCATCAACGACCAGGCGGGCTACTTTCAATCGGTGACGGGGCGTTAGCGCCGCGTTCGCGTGGGGCACTTTTCTTCTTCCGTTGTCGAGACGGCCAGCGGCGTTCGCCACTGGCCGTCTCTGAGAGAGGGTGCTGATGCCGCTACGCGACGGCTGTTCCTTCGAGCTCGATCAGCTGTCCGGGGATGGCAAGGCGGGTGACCTCGAGCATCGTTGTGGTCGGCGCTACTCCAGCGGCTCCGAGCTTTCCCGCGAGCACCCCGTAGTGCGGGAACAGAGCGTCGACGTCGGTGGTGTACACGTTGAGGCGGACCAGGTTGGACAGAGACATCTCGGCCGCCGTGAGGACGGCTTCAAGGTTGTCGACCGCCAGAGCGAGTTGTGCGGCCATATCGCCATCGTGTTCAGGTCGGCCGTCCGCGCTCATCGCGGTCTGACCCGAGATGTACAGCGTTCGCGTCTCCCCGGATACGGCCTCGCCCTGGTTGAAACCCATCTCCTGAGACCACGTCACCGGGTTGACTGCTGTCCGTTCCATTGCCACTCCATTCGGTTCTACCGCCGACGTCCGTCGGCGTATGAGCGCCGTGACTGACGCTCGGCTACAACTCTCTCGATGAATCACGACACCCTGTGTCGTGTATCTCGGCGAGGATGTCCGTATGCGTGCGGATCGGCTTGTGTCGCTGGTGCTGCTACTGCGCCAGCGGGGCCGCATGACTGC
This sequence comes from Microbacterium aurantiacum, assembly GCF_021654035.1. GTDB lineage: Bacteria > Actinomycetota > Actinomycetes > Actinomycetales > Microbacteriaceae > Microbacterium > Microbacterium aurantiacum. The sequence continues at coordinate 52,185 of NZ_JAJPDW010000001.1, read as the reverse complement.
GGACGGGATCGCGGCAGAGTTGGAGGTGTCCACGCGCACGGTGCTGCGCGACATGGAAGCCCTCTCCACCGCTGGTGTCCCGATCTACGCCGACCGAGGCCGTTACGGCGGCTTCTCGCTGCTACCCGGGTTTCGAACCGAACTGACCGGCCTCAACCACGACGAAGCGCTCGCACTACTCACCGCGGGCTCGAGACGTGGTGAGAAGATTTTCGGGCTCAGCGCACCACTCGCCTCCGCTATGCGCAAGGTCGTCGACGCATTACCTGAGGCGCACCGAGAGACGGTGGGCGATGCAGCCCAGCGTTTCCTCGTGGAACCCGAGATCGACCTGCTTTCACGGCGGCCGATCTCTGAGGACATGGCTGACGGGGTGATGAACAACGTCCGCCGAGCCGTGCTCACCGGCAGAAAACTCCGCTTCGAGTACGCCGCCCCCGACAAGCCACCGCGCTCTCACACCGTCGATCCGATCGGCCTCGTCACCGTCCGCGGCCGCACCTACCTCCTCGCCGCAAAGTCAGGAGAAGATCGGACCTACCGTGTGTCGCGGATGCTGAGCGCCGAACAGCTTCCCCAGGCAGCGGATCGTCTGGCCCGAGTCGACCTCGACCGTGTCTGGGCTGAACGGAGCGCGCAGTTCCTTTCCGAGAACCACATACCTGTGATCGTCCGAGTTAGAACGTCGCGACGAGAAGAATTGTCGAATACTGCACGCGCGATTCGGGTCGAAGAACCAGAGCCTGACGGGTGGCTTCGCCTCGACGTGGCATTCGAGGACCTACGCCACGCCGTCTGGGCGATATGGCAACTCGACATCGATGCGCAAGTCATCTCTCCAGAAACCCTTCGCGAGGCTCTCACCGAACGAGCTCGACAAGTAGCCGCCCTCTATCAGTCGTGACCCTCGCTCGTCCGTTTCATTGCGCACCGTCCCCGTTCGATCAACGTCCCCGATCAGTACACCTAGCCGACGTAGTCGGTGCATTCCCGGAGACGCGGCGTGAAGGGCGTGATCTGCCCGAGGCCGCCGGTGGTGTCTGTCGCGCTCATGGTGCTGAAGGTTCTCAACACGTGTGTGGTCGATGTCCGCTGCGGCACTAGCCTTTGACTGACGCGGCTAGGTCGAGGGGGAGCGCCGATGGATTTTGTCAGCCTGGCGCTGAAGGGTGTTCCGAATCTGGCCAAGGCGGGGCCGAAGGTTCTTGTCCCGCTTGCCGCTGGTACAGCCGCTGCGGTCGCTGCCGGGGCCAAGGGAGTGGTGGACCACCGGAAGGGAAGCACCATCCGCCGCGAAGCGATCCAGCGGCTTCAGGCTGCGCTGTCGGATCTCAACGGTGCTGAAGTCGAGACCGAGGCTGCCGCGGGCGAGTATGGCGAGTTCCAGATCACGGTCCATAAGGAGAACCTCGGACGCTTCGCCGATTGGCTCGAACGGAACCAGGCGCAGGTCAAGCGACTCAACTTCAAGAAGGTCGATGGTGTGCGGATCCGGGTTCCGAACATTCCGAAGTACGTCGCCGGAGTCCAGGGGATCACGACCGGATTGACCGGGTTCGTCAGTGCCGTGGGTGCGGGGGCGGCGGCTCCCGCAGCTGCACTGTGGGGTGTGTCCACCTTCGCGACAGCGGGTACGGGCGCTGCCATCTCGGGGCTGAGCGGTGTCGCCGCGACGAACGCGAGTCTTGCCGCTCTTGGCGGCGGTACGCTCGCCGCGGGTGGTGGCGGGATGGCGGCCGGCGCTGCCGTGCTCGGCCTTACCGCGGCAGTGCCAGCGCTCCTCGTCGGCGGCTTCACGATGGGGGTCGTCGGGGCGAAGACCAAGACGAAGTCGAAGAAGTTCGCTGCGGAGGTCGCGGTGGAAGTCGAGCGCGTCGCCCTTGCCCGGGACCTCCTCCACGCGGTACAAGACCGGATCGCGGAGCTGCGCGATCTGCTCGACTCCATGTCGCGACGCTCGTCCGCGGCGCTGGACGCGCTGGAGTCGGTGGAATTCAACGCCGAGAAGCACGCCAGCGAGTTCCTCCGCGCCTACCAGCTCGTCACCGCAGTGAAAGAGATCCTGAATACCCCGATCCTTGACCCCAAGACGGGGGACCTCAGCGAGGCCTCGGTCGAGATCATAAGGAAGTACGCATGAGCCAGCCCACTCCCATCCAAGCTCTCGGCAAGGCCGCGAAGGGGGTGCTCCCCAAGCCCAGCCCTGCGATGGTCGTGGACACCTTCAACCTCGTGCTCGCGTCCGCGAACCAGTGGGTCAAGGTGATCAACGAGGAGAAGACGAAGCGCGAAGAGATTCGCGCTTGGGAGCACACGCAGCTCGAGATCATCCATGTCCAGCGGGACTTCCTGCTGACCGCCCTCGACAAGACTTTCGACGAACGACGTGAGAACTTCCGGCGGTTGTTCGACAACCTCGACGCCGCACTCGTCTCGGACCGTGAAGATGCGGCGGCGCAGGTGGCAGAGATCCTCGGAGCGATCACCGAGCTTGCACAGACCAGTCCATTCAAGGACCTCAAGAGTCCTGCGCTCGTTGTCCAGGAGTTCCTCCAGGGCGGTCGAGTCATCGAACTCTGACTGAGCGTCTTACCAGAGTTCCGGCCATCGTGGTCGTCGCGGCCATGAGCGACAACGTCGCTTGAGCGCGTAACCGGTGCCAGCGTCGTGCATCCTCGGACCGAGGCGCCGACGGCCTACCGGCGTTAAGGGCGCGTTAGCGTGAGTCACGAAGAACGTGTCGGGGAACGACATCTAACCATCTGTCGGATCGCGCAAGGGGCGAGATGACCGGTGCCCGCACGGAGCTTCCCGCAGCCGTTCCCGGGTGCCTCGATGGCTCCGGCGAACCCCGGGCTTTCAGATTCGGGCGACGAGAGTCTGCGCGTCGACTTTCATCTTGGTGCGGAATGCGGCGCGGTCACCACCCTGCTTCCACCCAAGGTCACCCTCGTACATTTTCTTCATGGCGGGGAGCACTGTGTAGATAAGGTCGGTGACTGCGGTGAGTCGCATCTCGGGAATTGAAGTGAACGAGCCACCGGCGAAGCTGATGGCGCGGGCGGCGATGTCGAAGTCACCGTTCACCGCGAGAGTCAGCTCGCAGCCGAAGCCGAGGGTAGTCGACGTGATGCTGAACCTGCCGGGGCCGAATACGGTAACCGGCTTGGCGAGGAGAGTCAGCAGCTCGGGGCGGTCGGACTGCACACCCTGAGCGATGGCGGTCTGGTAGCGCAGCGGGTCTCGCACCATGACGTGGTCGAAGGCGTCGATGTCGACGCCCGTACCGGCCGGCTGACTTGCGAACCAGCGGTTCACGAGCCAGAGGAAGAAGTCCGGGTCATCGAAGTGCAGCGGTGATGTGGTCGATGCCACCGACACGTTTGGGTCGACGGACAGGATGGCGTTCTTGAGAGCCGGAATGACCTTGTTATCGATGTCGCCGTCGTTGTGCGAGGCGACGACGAGGAGGTATTCGTTCGCGCCATGCTCGCTGATCAGGATGTCGGTGGCATCCAGCGTGTACTGAGGCGTGACGGGCACGCCGTGCCGCACGCGTGAGCGCAGGGCGTTGAACCAGTAGAGGCGGGCGGAGAGCACCTCGGGTCGCCGTCCGGGAACAGCCGGGTGGAGGTCCGGGTCGGTGAGCGGCGGCTGCAGCATGAGACTGCCGAGAATGTCGGGGTCTTCGGAGATGCTCCCCCATCCTCGCCGAGCGGCGGTGAGGTCCGGTTTGGCCTGGGCAAGCTGGGCCTGCATCTGCGTGAGGGAAGCTGTCGTATTAAGCAACATGGGTCGACCGCGGAGGAATCGCTTGCTGAGGTTGGACACTCTGGGCTCTATCTCTTCTCGATCTTCTTCATCAGTACGATGTGCTTGACGTCGCAGTGCGACCACGCCATGAAGAAGTACCAGGGCCTCTTGTTCGGGTAGTGCAGACGAGTCTTCACGTCGACTTCGCGGCTGCTGGGCACGTCTCGGCTGGAGACGGACACAAGCACCTGAGACCATGATGTCCGACTTGCCGAGTTGTCCAGGCTCAGAACGACCCCGTGGTCCAGTCGCGTGTCATCGGCGTTGATGTCTTCGCTGTATAGCCCGAGCTGCGGGGTTCTCACTTCGAACGACACCTCGAGACCACGTTTGGCGATTCCCATGATCACGAGGCGCGAGACGAGGCCGTATCCTTCGTGCCGGACGTGAAGCCAGTATCGCTCGACGGCGGTGGTGTGGGCGTCGCACACCAGGTCGAGAGAGGGGCCGGCGTAGGGGATGTTGTTCTCGTACCGTTCGACGGCGACGACAACCCTGCCCAGTGGCAGGAGGACCCAGCTCACGACCAGTACGGCCGAGGCGGAGAGGAGTGCTGCGACAAGCCATCCGAGCACGGGGACCTTCTCGAAGTACTCCTCGAGCTTGGGCTCCAACCACATGAAGGTAAGCACAGCCGCGGCCAGCCGCACCGTCTCGATGACGGCGGTTACCCATACCCTCACGAGGGAGGATCTTCTTCGAGGACACGGTGGATGAAGATCCACAGCGCGTCGTCGCTGGTGCCGAAGATCACTCCGTCGCGACGTAGTGTGACCGAACGGGTCGTTTGACTGTAGAACTCCACGCCTTCGACGATGAAGGTGCGGTACTCGTGCCTGAGCAGCCCCTGGGCGCCGGAGGGACCGTGTTCGGCTAGCGCGTCGACGACTTCCGCTGACACCTCGTCCTGCGTCGAATCTGACAGGCTCGTCTCTGATGCGCCGCCGAACTCGACCCGGCGAATAGCGAACCCCTCATGGAGTGCTCGCGCGGCCGCTCGCAACAAGGCCGCGCCGCCGAAACGCGGGACGCGCACGTCATGTTCTAGGTCCTCGAATGACGTGGGCGGCGCGCCGGTGGTGTTCTCCACCAGGTCTAGGGCCGCCGTCTGCCTTTCTGGACCGCGAAGTACGAGTTGTCGCGGGGCCACGGCGCCATTCTGCCGGAAGCCATCCCCATTGCGCATGCGCGACGGCAACCAACTTGCGTGGTGTCCGCTTGTCGGTTCGAGTGTCGGGCCCTTCCTTGGGTTGTCGGGGGCCGCGAGAACACTGACCGGCTCCAGCGTGAGTGGATCGCACGGAGTCCGGATGCATCCCTCATAGTCTCGATCCGGGCGCGACGGGGCGCTGGAGACCACCTTTGAGTGCCCGCCAGAATCTGTCCATTGACCAGGATCTTGTAAACGTCGGAGGCTTACCGTGGAAACGGTCGGAAACGGCCTCCCGCGGAGCCCTTGTCCCGACTGGCCTCGCGGGATAACCAAACAGACCTACAGCGAATGTGCGGACAGCCGGTCGGGGAGAGATCCCCGACCGGCTTCGTCGTTTCCGCGTCGGTCAGATGACGCCGAGGGCGAGCATCGCGTCGGCGACGCGCGTGAAACCGGCGATGTTCGCGCCGGCGACGTAGTCCCCGGGGGTGCCGTATTCGTCCGCCGTCTGCAGGCAGCGGTCGTGCACGGCGCGCATGATCTCCTCGAGCCGCTTCTCGGTGTAGTCGAAGTCCCAGAAGTCGCGCGAGGCGTTCTGCTGCATCTCCAGCGCACTCGTGGCGACACCGCCCGCGTTGACCGCCTTCCCGGGCGCGAAGGCGACCCCCGCCTCGCGCAGCGCGCGCACCGCGGCGGGACTCGTCGGCATGTTCGCGCCTTCGGCGACGATGCGGCATCCGTTGCGGATGAGCGCAGCCGCGCCGTCCTCTTCGAGTTCGTTCTGCGTGGCGCACGGGAGCGCGATGTCGCAGGGGACATCCCAGATCGAGCCGCCGTCGATGTAGCGGACGCCCTGACCGCGCGCGGCGGCGTAGTCGCTGACGCGACCGCGGCGACCGTTCTTGATCTCCTTCAGCAGCGCGAGATCGATGCCCGCCTCATCGACGGCGTAGCCGTCGGAATCGGAGCAGGCCACCACCGTGCCGCCCAGCTGATGGATCTTCTCGATCGCGTACAGCGCGACGTTCCCGGAACCGGAGACGACGACGCGCGTGCCGTCGAGGCCCTCGCCGGAGGCGCGGAGCATCTCGTCGACGAAGAACACCGTGCCGTAGCCGGTCGCCTCGGTGCGCACCTGCGAGCCGCCCCAGCTGAGCCCCTTGCCGGTGAGGGTGCCCGACTCGTAGCGGTTGGTGATGCGCTTGTACTGACCGAACATGTACCCGATCTCGCGCTGACCGACACCGATGTCGCCCGCGGGAACGTCGGTGTACTCGCCGAGGTGACGGTAGAGCTCGGTCATGTACGACTGGCAGAACCGCATCACCTCACCCGCGGAGCGACCGCGCGGGTTGAAGTCCGAACCGCCCTTGGCCCCACCGATCGGGAGCCCGGACAGGGCGTTCTTGAAGATCTGCTCGAACCCGAGGAACTTCACGATCCCGAGATACACCGACGGGTGGAACCGCAGTCCGCCCTTGAACGGACCCAGCGCGGAGTTGAACTCGACGCGGAACCCGCGGTTCAGCTGTACCCGACCCTGGTCATCGGTCCACGGCACACGGAAGATGATCTGACGTTCCGGCTCGCACAGGCGCCGGATGATCTCGGCGTCGGCGTACTCGGGGTGCTTTACCACCACGGGGCCGAGGCTCATGAGGACCTCTTCGACCGCCTGGTGGAACTCGGCTTCCCCGGGGTTGCGGTGGACGACCTCGTCGAAGACGACAGCGAGGGACTGCTCCAGTGCGGGCACGGCTGCTCCAGTTCGGGTTGTTGCGTGAGGGATTCGCCGGCGCAGACGGCGCGAAGGGGGATGACGACGTTCCCGTGACCATCCAGGCATGCGCGGGCGCCCCGGTCAAACCGAAGTCGTCGTCGCGCCGGTTTTGCCGTCGCCGCCGGAGGGGAAAGGATGGGCCGGTGCTCGACGGCCCGCCCCTCGCCGAGTGGCTGCCGGTGTCGGCCGCCGCTCTGGTCTTCCTGCTGCTCGCGGCGGGCATCGCCGGATGGGTCGACGCGGTCGTCGGCGGTGGCGGACTCATCCAGCTTCCCGCCCTCGTCATCGCCGTTCCCCAGGATGTCGCCACGCCCTACGTCCTCGGCACGAACAAGCTCTCCTCCTTCTTCGGCACTTTGACGGCGAGCTGGGTGTACCTGCGCCGCATCCGCGTGCAGCTGGTACTCCTCGTCCCCCTCGTCGCGGGCGCGTTCTCCGGCTCGGCCGCGGGTGCAGCCGTCTCGCGGTTCGTGCCGCGCGAAGTGCTGACACCCGTCGTCCTCGTCGCGGTGGTGGCCGTGGCGGCGTACACGTTCCTGAAGCCCTCGATGGGACTCGAGCACGAGCCGCGCTTCACCGGCGGTGTCGCCGTCGTCTGGCGCGCGGCGCTCATCGGCGTCGGAGTCGGCTTCTACGACGGGCTCCTCGGCCCCGGCACGGGGTCGTTCTTCGTCATCCTCCTCGTCGGCGTGCTCGGCTTCGGCTTCCTGCAGGCCAGCGTCAACGCGAAGGTCGCGAACCTCACCACCAACCTCGCCGCGCTCGCCGTGTACGGCGTCCACGGCGAGATCCTCCTCGTCCTCGGTCTCGCGATGGCGGCGGTGAACATGGCGGGCGGCTTCGTCGGCGCGCACATGGCGACCCGGCGCGGCAGCGCGTTCGTGCGGGTGGTGTTCCTCGTCGTGCTCGGCATCCTCATCGTCAAGCTCGCCTGGGACACGGTCGTCCAGTTCACCGGGTGAGTCGGTTCACCGGGTGAATCGGCGGCGGATCCCGACGGACGCCGCGCCCGCGCGTCAGGCGCCGGTCGAGGCGCGGGGGACGAGCGTCGTCGGCAGCTCAAGGGACGGCCGCTCGACCGACCGACCCTCCGCGGCGTCGGCGAGAAGCCCGACGGCGGTGGCGGCCATCTCGCGGAGCGGCTGACGGATCGTCGTGAGCGGCGGCTGCAGCCACCGCGCCCCGCGCACGTCGTCGAACCCGACGACGAGGACATCCCGCCCGATCGACAGACCGGCCTCCGCGATCGCGCGGTAGGCGCCCGCGGCCATCTCGTCCGAGCACGCGAACAGGCCGATCGGTCCGTCGCCGGGGATCTCGGTGAGAGCCCGCGCCGTCGCCCGCCGCGCCTGGCCCGACGTCCAGTCGGCGCGTTCGCGGACGACCACGGCGCCCGGCATCCGTCGCTCCGTCTCCGCTTCGAACCCCTGCACCCGCGCACGACCGAAGCGGAACGTCGGCTCCCCGGCGATCACCACGAACCGGCGCGCCCCCCGGTCGATCAGGTGGGCGGCGGCATCCGTCCCCCCGGCGTGGTCGGTCGTGCCGACGTTCCACAGCGGCAGGGAGGCGTCGCCGCGCGGACCGAGGAGGACGATCGGGATGCCGGCATCGGCGAGCACCGTCACCTGCGACGCGGTCGGGGTGATCACCCCGATCACGACCCCCGCCGACCCCCGGGAGCGGATGCGCATCGGCCAGTCGTCGCGCGGCGCATCGCGTTCGGTGGTGAGCACGAGGTCGTAGCCGAGTTCGGCCGCCGCGATCTGCGCCCCCGCGGTGACCTGCTCCGAGTACGGGTCGTGGAACCGACCGAGCACGAGGTCGATGAGGCGCGACGTGCCGGTGCGCGGACGTCCGCGGCGCTCGCCGTCGCGCCGATAGCCGAGGTCGCGGGCGGCGGCGAGCACCCGGGCACGGGTCTCGGCCGCCATCTCACCGCGGCCCCGCAGGGCCCGCGAGACCGTCGTGACGCTCAGCCCGCAGTGCGCGGCGATCGCGTCGAGGGTTGGACGCGGTTCCGGGGTCACCCCGCTATTTTGCGCCAATTCATCGCGCGGCATCCGCTCGGGTGGAAAAGTGGGCCACCGCATCGATCGATGGAGAGGATTCGAGATGTCGACGACGACACCGCGAAGTGCCCTGCGCGTTGCGCTCATCGGCACCGGCTTCATGGGCCGCGCGCACGCGCAGGCCTGGCGCACCGCCCACCGGTTCTTCGACCTGCCGCGCGAGCCGCAGCTCGCTGTCGTGGTCGGCCGCGACCCGGAGCGCACCGCCGCCGCCGCGACGGAGTTCGGCGCCGAGGGGTGGAGCACCGACTGGCGCGCCGTGCTCGCGCGCGGCGACATCGACGTGGTCGACATCTGCACGCCCGGCGACACCCACGCCGAGATCGCCACCGCCGCGCTCGAGGCGGGCCTCCACGTCCTGTGCGAGAAGCCCCTCGCGAACGACGTCGCCGAGGCCGAGGCGATGGTGGCGGCGGCGGATGCCGCGGCCGCAGCATCCGGCGCGGTGAGCATGTGCGGGTTCAGCTACCGCCGCACCCCGGCTCTCGCGCTGGCCCGCCGTTTCGTCCAGGAGGGTCGGATCGGCGAGATCCGGCACGTGCGCGCGCAGTACCTGCAGGACTGGCTGAGCGACGCGGATGCCCCCTACACATGGCGCCTGGACCGGGCGCGCGCCGGGTCGGGAACCCTCGGCGACATCGGCGCGCACTCGATCGACGCCGCGCAGTGGATCACGGGCGAGGCGATCATCGGTGTCTCGGCGACGATGCAGACCTTCGTCGAGACCCGCCCGGTGCTCGGCGAGCAGGTCGGGCTCGGCGGGCGAGCCGCGCAGGGAGCCGCGCGCGAGCGGGTGACGGTCGACGACGCCGTCGCCTTCACCGCGCGCTTCGCGTCCGGGGCGATGGGGGTCTTCGAGGCCACGCGACTGCCGACGGGACACCGCAACTCGAACCGCATCGAGATCAACGGCGACCGGGGCTCCGTCGCGTTCGACTTCACCCGCATGAACGAGCTCGAGTACTACGACGCCGCCGACGATGCGGGGGCCCAGGGGTTCCGCCGCATCCAGGTGACCGAGGCCGAGCATCCCTACACGGAGGCCTGGTGGCCGGCCGGTCACGGGCTCGGGTACGAGCACCTCTTCACCCACCAGGTGGTCGATCTCGTCCGCGCCATCGCCGGCGACGGACCCGCCGAACCCGGCTTCGCCGAGGCTGCGGGCGTGCAGCGGGTCCTGGCCGCGGTCGAACGCAGCGCCCACGATGACAGCCGCTTCACCCCCGTGGAGCCGGCACCGAAGAAGGAGAACCCGTCATGACATCCCGCCGTGCACTCGTCGTCCGCGGAGGGTGGGACGGGCACAAACCCGTCGAAGCCACGGAGCTCTTCCTGCCGTTCCTCCGCGACAACGGGTTCGACGTCACCGTTTCCGAGACCAACGACGTCTACGTGGATGCCGACCTCATGGCCGCGACCGACCTCATCGTGCAGAGCGTGACGATGTCGGAGATCTCCCGCGAGGCCTTCGCCGGCCTCCGCGACGCCGTGCGCGCCGGCACCGGGCTCGCCGGCTGGCACGGAGGGATCGCGGATTCCTACCGCAAGGAATCGGACTACCTCCACCTGATCGGCGGCCAGTTCGCGACGCATCCGTCGAAGGCGCCGGAGCAGTGCGGCGCGGGCGAGTCCGACAACTTCCTGCCCTACACGGTCGAGATGACCGAGCTCGGCCGCACCCATGAGATCACCGCGGGGATCGCCGACTTCTCCCTCGACACCGAGCAGTACTGGGTGCTGCACGACGACCTCATCGACGTCCTCGCAACGACCACGCACCCCGTTCAGCCCTATCATCCGTGGCACCGGCCGGTGACCTCTCCCGCAGTGTGGACGCGTCACTGGGGCGATGGCCGCATCTTCGTGGCGACGCCGGGGCACTCCCCGGAGGTCCTCGCCGATCCGAACGTCCGCACCATCGTGGAGAGGGGGATGCTGTGGGCAGCCCGCACCGCGTAGGCATCGTCGGGCTCGGGGTCATCTCGGGTCAGTACCTCGCCACCCTCGAGGGTGTCTCCGGCATCCGGATCACCGCCGTCGCCGACCTCGACGCCTCTCGGGCGGAGGAGGCCGCCGCCCGCATCGACGGATGCCGCGCCCTGTCGGTGGCGGAGCTCCTCGCCGACCCCGGGGTGGACACCGTGCTAAACCTCACGATCCCGGCCGCCCACGCCGAGATCGCCCTTGCCGCGCTCGCGGCGGGGAAGAACGTCTACGGCGAGAAGCCGCTGGCGGCGACGCTCCCCGACGCGCAGCGCATCATGGCCGAGCGCGGCGACGCGTGGGTCGGCGGCGCTTCCGACACGGTGCTGGGGACCGGCATCCAGACGGCGCGCGCCGCGGTCGACGAAGGGCTCATCGGCCGCCCCCTCTCGGCGACGGCGACGTGGGTGTCGGCGGGGCACGAGTCGTGGCACCCGCATCCTGACTTCTACTACCGCGAGGGTGGCGGGCCACTGCTCGACATGGGGCCGTACTACCTCACCTCGCTCGTGCACCTCCTCGGTCCGGTCGTCCGCGTGACCGGAGTGTCGCGGCGCGCGCGCGACGAGCGGACCATCGCCACCGGTCCGCGGGCCGGGGAGCAGATCCCCGTCGAGGTCGACACGCACGTCACCGGCATCCTGGAGCATGCGTCGGGGGCCGTGTCGACGGTGGTGTTCAGCTTCGACGCCGTGCGCAGCGAGGCGCGACCCCTCGAGATCCACGGCGAGGAGGGATCGCTCACCCTCCCCGACCCGAACATGTTCGACGGCGACGTCGCCCTCGCGCGGCGGGGGGCCGAGTGGCAGACCCTCCCGGTCTCGGCGGGCTACGCCGACGCCGGCCGCGGGATCGGGCTGATCGACATCGTGCGCGGCGGTCGCGGCGCGGACGGCTCGGTGGCTCTCCATGTGCTGGACATCATGAGCTCCCTGCTCGAGTCCGGCCGTCGAGGTGCTCCGCTCGACCTCGTGACGGCCGTCGCGCGCCCGGCGCTCGTGCCCCTCACCCCCCGGGAGGTGTGGTCCCGAGAGGCCTGAGCGGATGCCGCGGTGAGAGGATCGGAGGATGGAAGCCGATGCGCGCGAAGAGCTCCGGGCGCTGCGCGCGCGGGCCTACGGGCCGGGCGCTGACATCCACGAGGACCCCGTCGGACGCGAGCGGCTGCGCGAACTCGAGACGCTCGTGCAGGAGCAGGCGCGCGCGCGAGCGGATGCCGCGTCCCCGCCGGCCGCGGAGCCCGAGGGACCCGCGGGATCCGTCGCACCGGAGCCCGAGGCCGATCGAGACACTGTGGCGGAGGACGCCACCGCGGACACCGCCGCGCCTCGACGGATCTCCCCGGGCTGGTGGGCGGCATCCGTCGTCGCGGCGCTCGCCGTGGGCGCGGCAGGTGCCGTCGCGATCACCGCGGTGAGTGAGGGTGCGAGCAGAGCCCAGGTCATCGCCTCCCTCCCCCCGGAGCCCGAGGTCCCGTGGCCGCGCTTCCTCGGCACGGAGTTGGACGATTCCACCGTGTTCCGCGAGTTCTTCGGGCTGACGCCCGTGAGCGCGGAACGGCAGTGGGCGGGTCCGGGTTCCGACATGTGCCTCGCCGTCTTCCGGAGTACCGAGGCCGACATGACGGCGTCCCCCAGCGGGTATCGGTGGGCATGCGGCACCCGATCCTTCCCGCCCGCCGTGCAGTTCGAGGTCGTGTCGGCGGATGCCCTGCCGGAGGAGCTGGTCGCGCGCTTCCCGGTCGGTACGGAGCTGCAGTTCATGTACGTGCCCTCGCCCCGGGACGACGTGGACGCCCCGCGCATCGAGGTCACCGAGGTCGCACCCGCGGACGCCGACGACGTCGACCCGCAGGATTGAGCTCAGACCCCGTCGAGGGCGGGCAGCAGCACGAAGACCATCTCCTCGACCTCGCGGCCGAGTCCGGGCGCGAACGACGTCGTCCGCGAGACCTCGGTGAACCCGTTGTGGCGGAGCACCTCGATCGAGCCGGCGTTGTGCGCCGCGCACCGCGCGAACAGCGGGCGGACCGGCTCGATCGACACCAGCTGACGCAGCGCCTCCGTCGCGATGCCGCGGCCCCAGACCTCCCGTGCGGTCCAGAAGCTCACCTCGCGGTCGCCGTCGACGGTGAACGCCGCGACCGTTCCGGCGAACGAGCCGTCGGCGACGATGACCCGTTGGATCACGTCGTCGCTCGCGCGCTGGCGGGCCATCCATGCATCGAACTCCTCTCGGGAATCGGGATCGGATGCCGTGAACGCGGCCTGCCGGACGCCGTCGGGATCGCGCATCATCGCGAAGACGTCGTCGAGGTCGTCGTCGGTGAGGGTGCGAAGCTCGATGTGGGTCACGGGGACACCGTACCCAGAGCCATCCCCACGGAGAAGGGGACTCCCGCGTGGAGGGGAGTTGTCGATACCATGTGCGTGTCACGCTTCGGCGTGGCCTATCCGGGGGGATCCGTCGGCGCCCGGGCTTGGAGCATCGCTCAGCCCGGGCGTTCGATGGGAGTGCGCATGACCCCGCCGCACCCGCTCCGCCGTGTGCAACATTTCCGTCACTGTCCGACACCCCCCTCGCGACGCGGCCGTCGCTTCGTTAGCGTGGAACCGCTCCGGCGCGCACGGCTCCGGGCGCGGAAGAACGGTATGGAATGAGCACGCAGGGCACCGTCAAGTGGTTCAACTCGGAGAAGGGCTTCGGGTTCATCGCACCCGACGAGGGCGGTGCGGACGTCTTCGCCCACTACAGCGCGATCGACGCCAGCGGCTACCGCTCCCTCGAGGAGAACCAGCGCGTGGAGTTCGAGATCGCCCAGGGCCCCAAGGGCCTGCAGGCGGAGAACATCCGCCCGCTCTGATCTCGAGCGCCCCGCTGGGCGCTCAGGAACGGTCGCCGCGCACGAGCTCCAGACCCGCACCGGCGAACTGACGCAGCGTCGCGTCCGGCAGGAACGCGCGTGCGAGCGCCGGTCCGATGCGGGCGAGGTCGCTCTCGTCGCGGAAGATCAGGTACATGGTCTCGTACCGCGGGTGGAACTTCTCCTTGAAGCGGTGCAGCGACCCGAAGCCGTAGACCGGCTCGAGCATGTCGGCGAGCTTGTCACTGAGGACGGCGATCATTCCGGCATCCGGCGGATAGTCGTGCGCGAGGGGCGCCCCGGAGAGCGACATGATCTCCGCGCCCTCTTCGGAGAAGAGCTTCGCCGACGAGCCGATGAGGAACTCCATCACCGGACCGAAGCCGCCCTCGCGCCGGCGCATCAGGTCGAGCGTCCAGCCGCGCACCGCACCACCCCCGCCGTAGACCGGCAGCCACGACAGGAACCCGTCGACGTCGCCCTCGGGGGAGATGGCCAGGGCGAGTCGCACCTCGGGGTCTTCGGCCTCCTCGAGCGTTCCGAGCGTGAATCCCATCTCGGGCAGCCCCTTGTCGCCGACCCACATCTCCGAGATCGCGCGGAGCTGCTGACGCACGCCCCAGCTCTCGTCGGCGAGGCGCGTCATCCGGAACGTCATCTCCTCGCGCCCCGCGCGGTTGAGCGAGGAACGCACCGAGTTCCACTGCTTCCCGGTGAACGCCAGCCCCGGCAGATCGACGATGGTGTCGTCGGCCACGACGATGCTCCGCCACGTCGGGGGGACCGCCGCGCGGGTGGCCTCGTCCGAGCTGAAGAAGCACGGCACGAGGCCGGCCTCCTCCGACATCCGGATGAACTCCGTGACGGATGCCGCGCGGGTCTCGACCGGACCGAGCGGGTCGGCGAGGGCCAGGGCCACCCCCGAGCGCCGCTGGTGGGCGACCATCCCTCCCGAGGTGCGGGCATACGCCATGCCATCCCACGTGGTCATCCACGAGAGCGTCCCGCCGCCCGACGCGCGCAGCATCTCCTTCGCCGCGTCGGCATCGGGGGTGGGGCTGAGGCCGATCCGGGACCGACGGCGGGCGCGGAAGGCGCCGCGGACGATCAGGAGGTAGATCAGCATCCCGAGCCACATCAGGGCGCTTGTGAGGGCGAGCTCGGTCTCCCCGTCGATGACACCCTCGACCTGCTGCTCGCTGGCGATGATGATCGCGGCGACGACGGCGGCGCCGAGGAGGATGTTCAGACCCGCCAGGATGATCGTCACCACCCACGACCAGCGTCGTCCGCGGCGGAGTCCATTCGCGACGAGCAGGATGATCAGGGTGTCGACCGCGAGGTCGATGAAGCCGCCGGATGCCGGTTCGGTGGGGCCGAACAGGCCGTTGGTGGGGACGAGGACCGTGATGATCTGGATCGCGCCCAGCACGAGGACGCCGAAGAAGGCGATCAGCCGCTGCTCCCGGACCGTGGTACGACGGAGCTTGAGCGATCGGTCGACGGCGAGGATGAGGACGACCGCCAAGAAGTGCTCGAGATCGGCGAGCGAACCCCAGAACAGCATCGCGATGAAGACGAAGGAGAGCACGACCAGCCACGCGCGGACCCGCCACGGGGGACGGAACAGACCGACCGCCGCGGCGATGCAGGCCATCGTGCCGCCCGAGGCGCCCACGTCCAACGCCTGCGCCTGAGTCTCGGCCCACGCCCACGGGGTCAGCGACAGCACCGAGAGGAGGAGCGCCGTGGCGAGGACGGCGAACAGCTGACCCACCCAGAAGTAGGCCAGTGCCACGCGGGAGCCGCGGCGGAACTCAAGATACGCCATCCCCGCGAAGCTGCTGATGGTGAGGACGTACACCCACGGGTGGTCGACGAAGAACGTGCCGACCACCGGGGTCCACCAGCGGCCTTCGGCCAGCGCCGGGAGCCCGTAGGCCACGACGTCGAAGGCGGGGGCGTCGATGAACGCCGACCACAGCCCGCCGAAGACGACGCCGACGGCGAGGATCACCGCCACGAGGGTCAGCGTCGCCGGGATCCGGCGGAGGACCGTGAGGACGACGGGGGGCGACTTCCGGGACGCTTCCTCGCTCATGGGCATCACCCTAGCGAGATGCGTCGGTCACCGTCCGCCGAGTCGGGCGTGATCGGCCAGGGCCGCGGCGTCCTCCGCGTCGCGCAGTGCCCGCCGGGCGGCATCCAGGGCGGTCACCGGATCCTGGGCCTGACGGGCCTCGGCGAGCTCGCGCTGGGCGCGCAGCAGACGGGCGCGCGCGTCGGCGCCGGCGCGCGTGTGGGCGATCGCCGCTTCGCCGCGGGCGACGGCGCCGCGGGCGGAGGCAAGGGTGCCGGGAAGGGCGGTGCGGGCGCTCCGCAGTCGCTGCTGCGCCGTCCGTGCGTCGCCGAGGGTGAGGTCCAGTCGATCCCGCAGACGCGCCACCCGATCCACCGTCGCCGTGGGCGTGCGCTCCGCGGTGGCGTCGAGTGCGTCGATCCCGTCCTGCACCGTGCGGATCTCCGCGCCCAGGCGCTCGGCATCCGCGGGCTCCAGCGCGTCGCGCGTGGTGACCGCCTGACGCACGGCGGACCGCGCGGCCTCGAGCTCTCCGCGGACGGCGGAGGCGGCCTGCAACGTCAGGCGGTGGGACTCCTCGAGGATGCGCGCCTCGGCCTCTGCGGCGCGGATCGCCCGCTCGGCGGCGGCGAGATCGGCCAGGACGCTCACGGTCGGGTCGCCCAGACCCTGCTCGGCCGCGGTGAGAGCCTCGTCGGCGCGGTGCGCGGCGGCCGATGCCTCCCGGGCCGCCTCGGCGGCGGCGCGCCACTCGCTCTCGTCGAAGCGACGGGAGAGCTCCGCGACGAGCGCAGCGGGGTCGCCGATCGTCGCGCGGAGGGTGGTGAGCCGCTCGCGCGCGGCGCGCACCTGGTCGGCGGCGGAGACGTTCTGCCGCACCCACTCCGCATGCTCCGCGCGGGCGGCCTCGATCCGGCCCAGTGCTTCGCCGCTCCGGCGCTGGATGCGCTGGCTGGCGCGGCGGATCTCGTCCGGGCGGAGGTCGGCCTGCGAGAGCGCGGCGTACTCCGCGAAGGCGTCGTCGCGCACGTGCTGCGCCGTCAATCGCGCCCGGCGGAGGCTCGTCGGCGCGGTGCCGCCGTAGAGCGCGCCGGACAGCCCGAGCTCGAGGTCGAGCTCGTCGACCGCCTCGTCCAATCGGACGAGGTCGGCGCCGGCCCGCGTGCGCAGCGCTTCGGCGGCCGCGCGGGCGCGGGGCGAGCGTCGCGCGCGGCGCAGGGCCCAGACGACGATGACCACGCCCAGGGCCGCGATCCCGAAGACGACCACCGAGGGGAGGAGGGCGTCGACGATCTCGCGGACGTCGTCAGGCATCGGCATCCTCGACGAGCAGCAGCCGCCGGAGCGCGTCGACGTCGCTGACGACCGCCTGCGCGCCCTCGGACTCGTGGGGCCAGCTGAATCCCCACGTGACGAAGACGACGGGGATGCCCTGGATGCGCCCGCCGTCGATGTCGTGATGGCGGTCGCCGATCAGCACCGGCCGCGACGTGTCGACGCCGGATGCGCGCAGGCGCCGCAGCGCCTCGGCGATGATGTCGGACTTGGCGCTGAGCGTCTTCTCGTCCTGCGTCGCGCCGGCGATCGCGGTGAAGGCGGGCGACAGGTCGAAGTGGTCCATGAGCGCGACGACCTGCACCTCGGGCTTCGAGCTCGCCGTCGCCTGCGGGATGCCGGCCGCAGCGATGTCGTGGATGAGGGTGTCGACGCCGTCGAAGACCCGGGCGCCGGTGGTGTACCCCTCCTGCTTCGACAGCGAGCGGTAGAACGCGACGGCTTCGGTGGACTGCGCCGGAGTCATCCCGACGTTCACCTGGAAGGACTCGTACATCGGCGGGCCGATCCAGTGCACGAGCTCGTCGCGCGTCGGGGCCGGCAGTCCGAAGTGCTCGAGGGTGACCGTCAAGCGGTGGAGGATGCCGACCGAGGCGTCGACGATGGTGCCGTCGACGTCCCACAGCACGCAGGTCCAGGGAGAACGGGAGGGCATGCCCCCACGCTACAAGTCCGCGACGGAGGCGCGGACCGAGATCAGCTCAGGATGCCGAAGCCTCCGAGGTCGGAGATCGCTCCGCGGGCGATCAGGAAGCCGACGATTCCGACGATCCAGGCCGTGTTCTCCGCGGCCGTCCGCTGAAGCCACACCGTCATCCGCTGGAGCGGCCGATCGATCACCCGGTGCGCCAGCGTACGGAAGAGGAGGAGCACGAGGGCGGGGAGGGTCATCACCACGCAATATGCGGCCACGGCCGGCACCTGGGTGATCGGAGCGAGATCCGATGATGCGAGGACGGAGATCGCGAGCAGGTAGGGCAGCATCGTCGCGAGTTCGATGACTCCGGCCCCCACCGCGACGGCCATCACGCCGATCGGCCTCGTCGTCGGGTCCAGAAGGCGGTCTCGCCAGCGGCTGAGCCGCCCGGGGCCGGGCTCCATCCCGTCGTCGGGCGAGGGACGGGCGCCTCCGGAGTCTGGCGCGGTCCGACTTCCGGCGGTGACGGATGATCGCGCGTGCGACGACGTCGGGATCGCGAAGGCCACGATCACCAGCGTGCCGCCCACGAGGAGTCGACCCCACTGGCCCGCGGACGAGGCGAGCGCCTGCTGTGCGACCTCCGCGAGGTTGACGGCGCCGAGGAGGATCAGCACTCCGACGGCGAAGTAGAACCCCGCGACCGTCGCCAGATACAGCAGCACGCGACCGGCGCGCACCCTCCCCGGCGCCACGAGGAGGAAGAGCGGGATGAGGAGGGTGCCGATGCTCAGCGAATCCACGAGCGCGAGGACGAGCAGGGTCACGGGCAGCGGCACGCCGGGAAGGAGGTCCATGCTTCCACCGTCGACGACGTGACCCGCGGTGCACATCGGCCGAACGGCCGAAACCGATCGGAGAGTCCTCGTCCTTTCGACGGAGGACCCGGGATGCCCGCCGTGGTTGCATGGGTGCATGCCGGCGATGACGATCTCGTGGCGCGGGTGGATCCGCGCACACCGCCCCGCCGTCGATGCGCTCGGGTACGCGATGATCGCCGTCGTGAGCGCCGCCGTCGGGATCACCGGCCTGTGGAGCTCCTACTCTCTTCTCTCCGAGCCCGCGTCCCCGTGGTGGTCTCTGGTGGCGGGTCTCTCCGCCGCGGCCCTGATCCTGCTGCGCGATCGTGCCCCGCTCCTCGGCGTCGCGATGGCCGGTGCGCTGCTCGTCGGCGACGTCCTCACGGTGGGCGGGATCGTGCCCGTCATCGTCACGCTCGATCTGCTGTACGCCGCGGTGGTCGCGGCGACCCCCCGCGTGCGTCACCGCATCCTGTCGGTCATCGTGGTCTTCGTCGTCGCCTCGGCGCTGGGGACGGCGGTCGGTGCGGGCGACCCCCGCGTCGGGATCTTCATGGCCCTGCAGACCACCGGACTCCTCGGCGTCGCGTACTGGTGGGGAACCTCGACGGTGCAGTCACGCGAGCTGGTGGCGCTGCATCGCCAGCGCGCCGAGGACGCCGAACGACTGGCCGTCCGCGATCGGCGGGCGGCGGTCGAACGGGAGCGGGAAGCGATGGCGCGTGAGCTGCACGACCTGGTCGCCGGACACGTGTCGGCGGTCGCCATCCGCGCCGAGGCGGCGCTGAGCGATCCCGGCGAGTCCGAGCGGGACACCTCGGCCCTCCGCGCCGTGCGTGATTCGAGCCTGCACGCGCACGCTGCGCTCCGATCGATGATCGCGGTCTTGAGGACCGGCGACGAGGTGCCCGTCGTCAGTGCCGGCACCGCGGCGATCCCCGCGATGGTGCGCGAGGCCGAGCGTTCGGGGGTGACGGTGAACCTCTGCGCCGACCTCACCGACCCGCTCCCGCCGGCCGTCGATCATGCCGCGGCCCGGATCGTCCAGGAAGCGCTCGCGAACTGCGTCCGGCACGCGGCCGGCGGGGAGGCGAACGTGCACCTGACCGCGGACACGCGGGAGGTGGGCGTCCGCGTGGTGTCCCGGGGCGGGGAGCCGATCACCACGCCCGCGTTGCCCGGGAGCGGGTGGGGTCTCGAGCTCCTGCGCGAGCGCGTGCGTGCACTCGACGGGACGCTCGAGGCCGGGCCGACGGCATCCGGATGGTCCGTGCACGCCCTCCTTCCACGGGAGGTGCCGGTGTGACGGCGCCCCGAGTCCTGCTCGCCGATGACCACGGGGCGATCCGGGAGGGTCTCCGGATCATGCTCGAGTCGCACGGGATCGACGTCGTCGGAGAAGCGGCGGACGGTGTCGTCGCGGTGCGCAACGCGCGCGCCCTCCGTCCGGACGTCGTCCTCATGGACCTGCGGATGCCGGGGATGGACGGCGTGGAGGCGACGCGGCAGATCGTGGCGGAGGGGTGCGGTGACGTTCTCGTCCTCACCAGCTTCGACGAGCAGGAGCTCGTGGCCGATGCGCTCACCGCGGGAGCCGTCGGCTTCCTGCTGAAGACCGTCGACGCCCCGTCGCTCGTCGCGGCGGTTCATTCGGTGGCGAACGGGGACGGGGTGCTCGACCCTCGGATCACCCGCCGCGCGCTGGGGCTCATCCCGCGCTCGGCTCCCGACGGAGAGGCGTCCCCGACGGCGTCCGGCGGTCGTCCCGAGGCCGACGCGGTGGCCGCTGCCGGCCTCACCGACCGCGAGAGGGGCGTCCTCGAGACGTTGGGCGAAGGCCTGTCGAACGCCGAGATCGCCGCGCGGCTCGGGATCTCGCTCACGACGGTCAAGACCCACGTCTCGAACGTCCTCGGGAAGCTCGGCGCACGCAGCCGCGCGCATGCCGCGGCACTCGCGCGCACTCGGCGCTGAGACGCGGGGCGTTCGGCGACCCGGCTCGCGTCAGAAGAGGCGGAGGTGCCCCGAGTCGACGCCCTTCATGCCCTCGTAGTCGAGGGTCACACAGCGGATGCCGCGGTCCGCGGCGAGCACCTTCGCCTGGGGCTTGATCTCCTGGGCGGCGAAGACGCCGCTCACCGGAGACAGGTGCGGGTCGCGGTCGAGGAGCTCGAGGTAGCGCGTGAGCTGCTCGACACCGTCGATGTCGCCGCGGCGCTTGACCTCGACCGCGATCGTGCCGCCGGCGGGGTCGCGGAGCAACAGGTCGACCGGACCGATCGCGGTGGGGAACTCACGGCGGACGAGGGTGAGGTCGTCGCCGATCACCTCGACCTGCTCGGCGAGGAGACGCTGCAGGTCGGCTTCGACGCCGTCCTTCTGCAGGCCCGGGTCGATGCCGAGTTCGTGCGACGAGTCGTGAAGCACCTCGTAGATGCGCACGAGCAGCGCGTCGCCCGTCTTCGCGTGCGTGACGCGCCAGTACTCCTGCACGCCCGCGGCGGCGGAGTCGGCATCCGGCTCCTCGACATCCAGACGGCAGGGCGGGCTCATCCAGTTCAGCGGCTTGTACGATCCGCCGTCGGAGTGCACGAGCAGGCTTCCGTCGCCCTTGTGGACGAGGAGGCGGGTCGCCAGCGGAAGGTGAGCGGTGAGGCGCCCGGTGTAGTCGACCGAGCAGCGGGCGATGACAAGACGCACCCGTCGAGCCTAGTCGCGCGCGGGCACCTCGTCGCGGTCGCCCGTCCGGTCACCGGAGACGGGGGTGCGGTGGCCGCCGCCCACGGTCGAGGTGGCCAGGGGCTTGGCGGCACCCGAGGCGAAGCCCGACATCGCGATGAGGGCGACGATGATCCACAGGGTCGGGAGGATGCCGATCTGGTGGCTGATCCAGCCGAGCACCGGCGGGCCGCAGAGGAACGCGAGGTAGCCGATGGTCGCCGCCGCCGACACCGAGGCGGCGGCGCGCTTGGGATCGTCTGCGGCCGCCGACATCCCGAGCGGGAAGCCGAGCGACGCGCCCGCGCCCCACAGGGCGACACCGACGAGGGCGATCGGGAGCGACGGCGCGAGGATGAACACCACGAGACCGACGCCTGCGGCGACGGCGAGGATGCGCAGCGTCCAGACGCGACCGAAGCGGTCGACCAGCGGACCGCCGATGACGCGGAAGACGGTCATCGCGACGGAGAAGACGGTGAGGGCGACCGCGCCGAAGGCCTCGGTCTCGCCGTGGCCGTCCACCATCGCGATGGTCAGCCAGTCGTTCGCGCTCCCCTCGGCGAAGGCCATGCCGAGCATGATCACGCCGATCGCATAGGTGCGCGGGGTCTTCCACACCGCGGCCAGCTCCGCGAAACGCTCGCGGCGGGTCGGCGTGGGCGCGTCGCCGTCGAGCACCTCGTCGCGCTTCGGCACGAAACCGAGCGCGACGATCCCCGCGACGAGGGCCAGGATGCCCGCGAGGCCGAGGTGCCACTGCACGCCGACCTGCCACGCGGCCATCGCGATGCCGGCACCGGCACCGGCGACCGTGCCGAACGAGAAGAAGGCGTGGAAGAGAGGCATGAGGGTGCGGCCGAAAGACTGCTCGACGGCGGCCGCCTCGACGTTCATCATGACGTCGGTCGCGCTCATCCCGAGCCCCACGAGGACGAGGGCGGCGGCGGCGAGCTCGAAGGACTGCGCCACCTGCACGGCGAGCCCCACGAGGATCAGACCCGCGGAGAAACTCGCGATCGTGGCGACCATGCCGCGTCGTGCCCCCCACCGCGCGACGATGACGTTCGCCAGCGACAGGCCCACGATCGAGGCGGCACCCATGACGAGGAGCAGGATGCCGATGCCGAAGTCGTCGGTGTCGAGCGCCTGCTTCACGGCCGGCAGACGCGACGCCCAGGAGGCGAAGCCGAGGCCCACCACGAAGAAGATCGTGAAGATGGCGGTCCGCCAGCGCACGAGCTGGGAGCGGGTGAGGGTCTGATCCACCGGTGCATGGTATCGAATCGATTCGACCGTCCGCTACGTGGTGGGTACGATCGGGGCGTGAACATGCGCCGGGCGACCATCGCCGACGTCGCCCGCGAGGCGGGCGTCTCCCCGTCGACGGCATCCGTCGTCTTCAGCGGCAAGACGCCGGTGTCCGAGGCCACGCGGGGGCGCGTCCTCGCGGCGGCCGCGTCGCTCGGGTACACCGGGCCCGACCCGCGCGCCGCCTCGCTGCGCCGCGGCCGTTCAGGAATCGTCGGGGTGGTGTTCGAGGAGTACCTCGGCGCAGCCTTCCTCGATCCGGTGAAGACGCTGATGATGGACGGCCT
Source organism: Microbacterium aurantiacum (assembly GCF_021654035.1). GTDB lineage: Bacteria > Actinomycetota > Actinomycetes > Actinomycetales > Microbacteriaceae > Microbacterium > Microbacterium aurantiacum. The sequence goes on along the minus strand of NZ_JAJPDW010000001.1, from coordinate 29,293 downwards.
CGCCGACGGGGTCGCCCCGCTCGGGGCAGGGCTGCTGCTCCTTCGCGACGACATCGCCGGCTCCGGTGCCTCGCTGACGACCGCCCCGCTCGACGCCGCGGTCCTCATCGGCTGCAGCGGTCATCTCCGCGCCTCGCTCGACGTCGTCCGCGCGCGCGGCATCCCGGTCGTCGTGGTGGAGGGGGATGCCGGCGACGACGTGCCACGGATCGGACTGGACAACCGCGAGGCGCAGCGCCAGGCGGCCAGCCACGTGTGCGCGCTCGGCCACCGCCGGGTCGCCGTCGTCGCGCTGCCCCTGTCGGGCGGGTGGCAGCGCGGGTGGATGCCCGACGACGCGCGGATCACCGTCGACGTGACGCGAGAGCGTCTGGCCGGTGCGCGGGACGTCTTCCCGGATGCCCGGGTGTGGGCGGCCGCGGGCAGCTTCATCGCCGAGGGGCTCGAGGCCGGGCGTGCGCTGTTCGCCGATGCCGCCGAGCGGCCGACGGCGGTCCTCGCCCAGAGCGACCTGCTGGCCGCCGGAGTCATCCGCGCTGCCGAGGAAGCGGGGCTTCGCGTCCCCGAGGACGTCAGCGTCACGGGATTCGACGGCATCGCGGTGGACGGCCTCGCCCCCTACGAACTGACGACGCTCCATCAGCCCGCGGCCGAGAAGGGCCGCGCCGCCGGGCGGGCCGTCACGGCGATGATCGAAGGCGGACAGGCGGCGTCCATCCAGTTCACGTGCACATTCCGCGAGGGCAATACCACCGGACCTCCGCCGGGAGAACCCGGAGCTGCGCGGTAGACTATCCCCCGACCCCGATCGCCCGAGCCGTGCACGCCCGCCGGCCGACGACCAGAGGAGGCCGTCTCTGCTCGCCCTCCTGCTCGCCTTCGCGATCGTCCCTCTCCTCCTTCCGCTGCTGACAGCGAAGCTCGGCGCGCGCGTCTTCCTCGTCGCCGCAGCGCTTCCCCTCGTCGCTTTCGCGCACGCCGTCTGGCTCGGCCCGGAGGTGCTCTCCGGCGGCGTCCCCTTCTCGTCGTACACCTGGATCGCGCCGCTCGGCATCGAGCTGTCGATGCGGATGGACCTGCTGTCGTGGCTGATGACGCTCATCGTCACCGGCGTCGGCGCGCTCGTGATGATCTACTGCCGCTGGTACTTCCGCGGCAAGACCGACGGTCTCGGCCAGTTCTCCGCCGTCCTCCTCGCCTTCGCGGGAGCGATGTACGGGCTCGTCCTCACCGACGACCTCGTCGTGCTGGTGATGTTCTGGGAGATCACCAGCGTCTTGTCCTACCTCCTCATCGGGTACTACAACAACCGCGCCGCCAGTCGTCGTTCCGCCCTGCAGGCGCTGCTCGTGACGACCCTCGGGGGCCTGGTCATGCTGATCGGCGTCGTGCTTCTCGTCGTCGAGTCGGGCACGACGTCGATGACGACGATGCTCTCGGATGCCCCGACCGGAATGGTCGTCGACGTCGCCCTCGTCCTCGTGCTCGTCGGTGCGCTCAGCAAGTCCGCGATCTTCCCGTTTCACTTCTGGCTGCCGGGCGCGATGGCCGCTCCCACACCGGTGAGCGCCTATCTCCACGCCGCAGCGATGGTGAAGGCCGGCATCTACCTCATCGCCCGTTTCGCCCCCGTGTTCGCGTTCGCCCCCACGTGGCGCCCGATCGTGATCGGCCTCGGCGTCTTCACGATGCTGCTCGGCGGATTCCAGGCGCTCCGCGAGACCGACCTCAAGCGTGTCCTCGCTTTCGGCACCGTCAGTCAGCTCGGCTTCCTCACCGTGATCCTCGGCTTCGGCACCCGCGACGCCGCGCTGGCCGGCCTCGCTCTGCTCCTCAGCCACGCGCTGTTCAAGTCCGCGCTGTTCCTCATCGTCGGCGTCATCGATCGCCAGCTGTCCACGCGAGATCTTCGCGAACTCAGCGGGCTCGGCCGACAGGCGCCGGTGCTGGCGACCGTTTCGATCGTCGCGATCTGCTCGATGGTCGGCGTCATCCCGACCCTCGGATTCGTGGGCAAGGAGACCGCGCTCGCCGCGCTCCTCACCGAGACCGAGAACGGCTCGGTCTGGGGGCTCGTCGCCCTCGTCGGCGTCCTCCTCGGCTCGATCCTCACCGCCGCCTACGGCGCGCGATTCGTGTGGGGGGCGTTCTGGTCCAAGAAGGATGCCGACGGCGGCATGAAGACGCGGACCGAGTGGCCCCGGCCTCCGATCGGTTTCGTCGCGTCCCCGCTCGTGCTCGCGGGGCTCACCCTCGTGGCCGGGTTCGCGGCTCCGGCCCTCGATCGCGCCTTCGCCCTCTACGCCGATCTCTCGCCGGTGTCATCGCCCGGCATTGCGGCTCCCGAGTACGCGGGCTACCTCGCGCTGTGGCACGGGCTCGAGCCGGCGCTCTTCCTGTCGCTCGGAACCATCGCGATCGGGCTCGTGATGTTCTGGCTCACTGCGCGGCGCGATCTCTCCGCCCGCATGCTGCCGTTCACCGCCGCCGACGTCTACAACGCCAGTCTCCGAGGAATCGCCCAGCTCTCGGTGTGGACCACGAGCCTCACCCAGCGCGGATCGCTGCCCATCTACGTCGGCACCATCTTCATCGTCCTCGTGGCCGCCGAAGGCACCGCGCTCCTCGCGAGCCCGGTCTGGCAGGCCGAGCTCGTCGCGTACCAGACACCCATGCAGCTGGTCGTCGCGCCGATCATGATCGCCGCCGGCCTGGTCGCGGTGCGGGCGCGCAAGCGCTACACCGGGGTCGTCCTGGTGTCGGTCACGGGCCTCGGCATGGTCGTGATCTTCGCCACGAGCGGAGCTCCCGATCTCGCGCTCACCCAGATCCTCGTCGAGACGGTCACCCTCATCGCGTTCGCCCTGGTCCTGCGCCGTATCCCCTCGCGCATGGGCGACCACAACGCCTCCGTCGCCCCGATCACACGGGCGGTGATCGGCGGTGCGGTCGGCGTCACGATGGGTCTCATCGCCCTGGTCGCCACCGGCGCACGCATCCGTACTCCGGTGTCGGAGAACTACCCCGACCTGGCGTACGAGCTCGGGCACGGCAGCAACGTCGTCAACGTCACCCTCGTCGACATCCGCGGCTGGGACACGATGGGCGAACTCTCGGTCCTCGTGCTCGCGGCCACCGGCGTGGCCTCCCTCGTCTTCGTCACCCACCGCTCCGACACGCTGTCGCGGGCGATCGCTCCGCTCCCTGCGGCCTCCGGTCGCAGCCGCCGACCGCTCGTGGAGACCTCCGAGGGCGTGCAGCCGAGCGAGACGGGATCGACGCGCGGGAGCACCGCATGGCTCGTGGGCGGGCAGAAGGTGCGTCCCGAGGAGCGCTCCTTCATCCTCGAGGTGATCGTGCGGATCCTCTTCCACTCGATCATCATCGTGTCGCTCTACCTCCTCTTCGCCGGTCACAACCTGCCCGGCGGCGGCTTCGCCGGAGGCCTCGTCGCCGGCATGGCCCTCGTGATGCGCTACGTCGCCGGCGGGCGTTACGAGCTCGGTGCGGCTGCTCCGACGGATGCCGGGCGCCTTCTCGGCGTCGGTATGACGATCGCCGTCGCCTGTGCGATCGTGCCCCTCTTCTTCGGCGTCGCCCCGCTCACGAGCACGTGGTGGGAGGCGGAGATCCCTGTCTTCGGCCACGTCGAGTTCGTCACCTCGACGCTGTTCGACGTCGGGGTCTACCTCGTCGTCATCGGACTGGTCCTCGACGTCCTGCGGAGCCTCGGCGCCGAGGTCGACCGACAGGGCAAGCAGGCCCGACTGGGGGTGAGCGCCTGATGGACGCATCCCTCATCCTCATCATCATCATGGCCGTGCTGTTCGCGTGCGGCGTCTACGCGATGCTCGAGCGGAGCCTGACGCGGGTGCTCATCGGGTTCCTCCTCCTCGGCAACGCCGCGAACCTGCTCATGATCATCGCCATGGGGAATCCGGGGATCGCGCCGTTCTACGGTGCCGGTGACCGAGAGGAGATGTCCGATCCCCTGCCCCAGGCGCTGACGCTCACCGCCATCGTCATCACCTTCGCGATCTCCGCTTTCCTCCTGGCCCTCATCTACCGGTCGTGGCAGCTCGGCCAGGCCGACGACGTCTCGGACGACGAGGCCGACATCGCCGTGCGCGAACGCACCGGCGACCCCGGCGAGACGATGGACGACGAGACCGAGATCGAGGACGCCGACGCGGAGGACACCACCGACTTCGTCGGGCTCGCCTCCACGCCGATCACGGTGCTCGGCAACCGTGACCTCGCAGGACTCTCCGACGACGCCGGTGTCGATCGCCCCGCCCCCCTCCGCGGCGACCGCCGCGCCGCGAGCGAGGACGACGACGCATGACCGAGATCGCCCCCGCCCTCGCGCCCCTGTTGGTGACGCTGCCCCTCCTCGGAGCGGCGATCGCCCTCATCGCCGGTCGTCATCGGCGCACCCAGGTCGTCGTCTCGGTCGTGACGCTGACGGTCGTCTGCGTGATCGCCGCCATCCTCCTCGCGGTCGTCGACGGCGGCGATCAGGCCATCGCGGTCTCGGTCGGCGGCTGGCCGATCCCGGTGGGCATCGTCATCTACGTCGACCGGCTCGCGGCGCTCCTGGTCATGGTCTCCAGCGTTGTGCTGCTGGCGGTCCTCCTCTTCTCTGTCGGACAGGGCGCGGCCGACGGCGACGACGACACGCCGGTGACGATCTTCCATCCGACCTACCTGATCCTCGCGGCCGGGATCTTCACCGCGTTCATCGCGGGAGACCTCTTCAACCTCTATGTCGGCTTCGAGATCCTCCTCGTCGCCTCCTACGTCCTCATCACCCTCGGCGGCACCGAGTCGCGCATCCGGACCGGTGTGGTCTACATCGTCGTCTCGCTGGTGTCGTCGATCCTCTTCCTCGCCGCGATCGCGATGATCTACGCCGCCCTCGGGACGGTGAACATCGTGCAGATCTCCGAGCGGATGCCGGAGCTCCCTCAGGAGACGCAGCTCGTCCTCCACCTGCTCCTGCTGCTCGCGTTCTCGATCAAGGCCGCGGTCTTCCCGCTGTCGTTCTGGCTCCCCGACTCGTATCCGACGGCCCCCGCCCCTGTGACGGCGGTGTTCGCAGGACTCCTCACGAAGGTCGGCGTCTACGCGATCATCCGCACCGAGACGGAGATGTTCCTCGACAACGACGTGAACACCCTGCTGCTGTGGGTGGCGATGGCGACGATGATCGTCGGGGTGCTCGGGGCCGTCGCGCAGGCGGAGCTCAAACGCATCCTGTCGTTCACCCTCGTGAGCCATGTCGGCTACATGATCTTCGGGCTCGCGATCGCGACGCCGGCGGCGATCGGCGCGACGATCTACTACATGGTCCACCACATCGTGGTGCAGACGACCCTGTTCCTCGCGGTGGGACTGGTCGAACGCCGCGCGGGCAGCACGTCGATCCTCAAGGTGAAGGGACTGATGAAGGCGGCTCCGCTCATCGCGGTGCTCTACTTCATCCCGGCCGTCAACCTCGGCGGCCTCCCGCCCTTCTCCGGTTTCATCGGCAAGTACGCGATCTTCGACGCCGCAGCCGAGGTCGGCAGCCCGCTGATGATCACCCTCATCGTCGCCGGCATCGTCACGAGCCTGCTGACGCTCTACGCGCTGATGCGCGCGTGGAACCTCGCGTTCTGGCGTGAGGGAGAGGATTCGGTCGAGACCGATGCGCGCATCGAATATCTCGGCGATGCCCCCGCCGCCGGCATCCAGACCGAACGTCGCGTCATCCCCCGCATCATGACCGCGTCCACCGCCGGCATGGTGGCCCTCACGGTCGCGCTGACGGTGTTCGCCGGCCCGCTGTACGACGTGTGCACCCGGATCGGCGCCGCGTTGCTGGAGCCGGTCACCCTGGTCCAGCTGGAAGAGCAGCACCAGATCAGCACCGGCGGCGACGACAAGAGCCTCGACGTCGACCAGGGGGGGACACCGTGACCGCACCCGCGACCCTCCCCGACGGACGCGCGCGCCGCGTCTTCACGATCCTCTGGCGTCAGCTGCCGTTCTTCGTATGGCTCATCGCGCTGTGGATGTTGCTGTGGGGACAGTTCACGTGGACGGCCTTCGTGACGGGGCTCGTCGCGGCGATCGTCGTCACCCGGATTTTCCGCCTGCCACCGGTGGAGCTGTCGGGCCGGGTGAACATCTGGTACGGACTCGTCTTCGTCGTCACCTTCTTCCTCGCCCTCATCCGCGGTTCGCTCCTGGTCGCGTGGCAGGTGATCGATCCGCGTCGGCTGCCTCACAGTGCGATCATCGCGGTGCCGCTGCGCACCGACGACGACCTCATCATGACGCACACCGCGGTCACGGCATCCCTCATCCCCGGGTCGCTCCTGGTGGAGGTCGACCGGCCCCGTCGGATTCTGTACCTGCACGCGCTCGGCGTGGCCACCCCGGAGGATGCCGCGCACCAGCGCCGCGCCGTCCAGGGGTGGGAGGCGCGGATCGTCCGGGCGGTCGGGTCGCGCGCACAGCTCGAGACCATCCGGAAGGCCGCGGTGGACACACCCCGGCAGGGAGGGGCGTCGCTGTGAGCATCCTCATGATCGCGATCTACGCCGTCTTCGGCGTCGCGGCGTTGCTGATCCTGTGGCGCATCATCGTCGGCCCGTCGATCCTCGACCGCGCGGTCGCCTCTGACGTGCTGCTGACGCTCGTGCTCTGCGTGATCGGCGCCGACATGGCGATCAACCACCACACCCGGTCGCTTCCGGCGATGCTGATCATCGCCGCGGTCGGCGTCTTCGGATCGATCGCGATCGCCCGCTTCGTCGCACGGAAGGACAACACCGACCAATGAGTCCCGTCGCATCCGTGAACGCCCTCGACGTCGTCGCGCTCGTCCTCATCCTCATCGGGGCGCTCCTGTGCCTCACCGCCGCGATCGGCCTGCTCCGTTTCCGCGACGTCCCCACCCGGCTGCACGCCGCCACAAAGCCCCAGGTGCTGGGGTTTATCCTCATCTGCCTCGCGATCGCCCTCGCCCTGGAATCGTGGGCGGTCGTGGCCTTCCTCGTGCCGGTCGTCCTCGTGCAGCTCGCCACCGCGCCGCTGTCGGCGCACATCGTCGGGCGGCAGGCCTACCGCAACGGCACCATCGACCGTCAGTCGCTGTCGATGGACGAGCTCGCGGAGTCGAAGCGCACGCCTCCCGCCGCGGGGGGCTGAGCAGGTCTTTCGCATCCGCTCCGTCAGGGAGCGAGGTCGACGGGCGCGCGCCGGCCGAAGGTGTTGCGCAGTGCCGACTGCGCCGCGTACCAGCCGGAGAGTCCGTGCACGCCGGGGCCCGGCACGGTCGACGAGCCGCACAGGTAGAACCCGTCGAGAGCCGTCCGCCACGGGTCGCGCGAGAGCACGGGGCGCGCGAGCAGCTGCCACAGGGTCGCCGCTCCCGCGCTGATGTCGCCGCCGACGTAGTTCGGGTTCTGCTCGCTCAGATCGACGGCCGTGGCGCTCCGGTGCGCGATGATGAGATCGCGGAAGCCGGGCGCGACGCGTTCGATCGTCCGGGTGATGGCCTCGGTCTGGTCGACGTCGGACCCCGCCGGCACGTGCGTGTACGCCCACAGCACGTGGTGGTCGCCGGGAGCGCGCGAGTCGTCGAGCACCGACGGCTGCGAGACGAGGACGTAGGGGTCTGCCGCGTGACGGCCCCGGGCGACCTGGTTCTCGGCCCACGCCATGTCGGCGCGCGTGCCGCCGAGATGGACCGTCCCCGCCTTCCGCACCCGTTCGTCGGCCCACGGAACCGGGCCGGAGAGGGCGAAGTCCACCTTCGCCGCCGCGTTCCCGTGCCGGAACCGCGAGAGCGCACGCCGGTAGCGGGCGGGCACGCGATCCCCGGCGAGGGCGAGGAACGCCCGGGGGGTGATGTCCATCACCGTCGCGCGGGCGGGTGGCAGATCGGACAGGCGCCGGATGTCGTGTCCGGTGACGACCTCGCCCCCGTGGGCGCGGATGTCGGCCACCAGCGCGTCCGCGATCGCCTGGCTCCCGCCGCGCGGGATCGGCCAGCCGCCCGCATGGGCGTGCGCTTGGAGGGCGAGACCTGCGCCGGCGGCTACGAGGCTCGGCTGGCGCACGATCGCGTGCGCCGAGACGCCGGTGATCATCGCCGGCGCCTGCTCCTCGCGGAAGCGCGCGTTCCACACCGGCGTCCCCTGCTCGAGGACGCGCGCGGCGAAGATCGCGGCGGCGATCGGATCGTCGGGGATGCCGAGGAGGTTCGATCCGGTGAAGCGGGCGACCGCGAGGGCGCGGTCGGCGAGGGGCCCGATCATCCGCCGGTACGCCGGCCCGTCGACGCCGAGCTCGTGGGCGGTCCGTGCGAGGTCGACGTACGCGACCCCCGCCGGTCGCCCCGGAAGCGGGTGGGCGAACGACACCTCGGGGGTGAGGAGCTCGAGGCGTTCGGCGAGACCGAAGGCCCGGAAGAACGGCGAGGCGACCGCCAGGGGGTGCACCGCCGAGCAGATGTCGTGGTGATAGCCGGGGAGGGTCAGCTCCGCGGTCCGGGTGCCGCCGCCCGGTGTGTCGGAGCGCTCGAAGACCTGGACTCCCAGACCCGCGCGGGCGAGGGTCGCGGCGGCGGCCAGACCGTTGGGTCCGGAGCCGACGACCACCACGTCGGGAGAGGTCACTCCCGCTTCTCCGGGGGATCGACCTGCTCGGGGTGCTCCGCGGCCTCGTGCGCGTCATCCGCCTCGGCGACGTCCTCGCGCGCCTCACGATCGGCCTGCGGGCCGGGCTCCTCCTCGGGGACGTCGTCGCGGATCACCCGGTCGTTCTCGAGCCGGGCCTGCGCCCGCCCCTCGGCGAGGAAGGCCAGGCGGCGCAGGGTCTCGGTGTTGCGGATGCGCATGATCGGGGCCCAGAGGAACCGGGGGATCCGGGCGGCGAGGCCCGCGACCGGCTCCTCGCCCATCCGGACGATGCAGTGATCGCCGCGCGGGCGGACGTCGATGACGACGACGGCGCGGCCGAAGGGGCCGATCCGTGCGCGTAGCCGCAGCCGGCGCGGCGGGTCCCACTCGACGACCTCGGTGCGGTCGTCGATGAGGACCGGCCAGATGCCGAGCGAGTGGTGGATCTCGGCTCCGGCCTGCGGCCAGTCGCCGGTGACGTCGCGCATGCGCGCCGCACCGACCACCCACACCGGGTACAGCCAGCCGTCCGAGAACACCGCGAACACGTCATCCGGCGTGCTGCGGACGATGCGGGCATTCCCGGTGGCCACGGACGCCGCCTCAGTCGGTTCCGGAATCGAAGGCCGCGGCCTCGCTGGCGGCATCGACCGCGTCCGCCAGCTCTTCACCGCGCGCATCGGTCGGGGTGACCGACCCGGTGATCTCCTCGGCGCCGCCCGCGCTCAGGGTGCCGACGAGCTCGCCGGTCGCTCCGCCGATGATCCCGGCGGCGGCGTAGTGCTCGAGGCGCGCGCGCGAGTCTGCGATGTCGAGGTTCCGCATCGTCAGCTGACCGATGCGGTCGGTCGGTCCGAACGCGGCATCCCCCACCCGCTCCATCGAGAGCTTCTCGGGTGCGTAGGACAGGTTCGGCGAGACGGTGTCCAGGATCGTCCAGTCGTCGCCGCGACGCAGGCGCAGGGTGACGGTGCCGTTGATCGTGGACCCGACCCACTTCTGGATCGACTCGCGCAGCATGAGCGACTGCGGCTCGAGCCAGCGGCCCTCGTACATGAGGCGACCGAGCCGGCGGCCCTGCTCGTGGTAGGTCGCGAGCGTGTCCTCGTTCAGGATGCCGTTGACCAGGCGCTCGTAGGCGATGAAGAGCAGCGCCATCCCAGGCGCCTCGTAGATGCCGCGCGACTTCGCCTCGATGATGCGGTTCTCGATCTGGTCGCTCATGCCCAGGCCGTGGCGCCCGCCGATGCGGTTGGCCTCGAAGACCAGCTCGACCGGGTCGGCGTACTCGACCCCGTTGAGGGCGACGGGGCGACCGGCGTCGAAGGTGACCGAGACGTCCTCGGTCTCGATGGCGACCGCGGGGTCCCAGAACCGCACGCCCATGATGGGGTCGACGACCTCGAGCGAGACCTCGAGGTGCTCGAGCGTCTTCGCCTCGTGGGTCGCACCCCAGATGTTCGCGTCGGTCGAGTAGGCCTTCTCCGCCGAGTCGCGGTAGGGGAAGCCGTGCTCGGTGAGCCACTCGCTCATCTCCTGCCGACCGCCCAGCTCGGTGACGAAGTCGGCGTCGAGCCACGGCTTGTAGATGCGAAGAGCGGGGTTGGCGAGCAGGCCGTAGCGGTAGAACCGCTCGATGTCGTTGCCCTTGTAGGTCGATCCGTCGCCCCAGATGTCGACACCGTCCTCCTTCATCGCGCGGACGAGGAGCGTGCCGGTCACGGCGCGGCCGAGGGGCGTGGTGTTGAAGTACGTCTTGCCGCCGGAGCGGATGTGGAAGGCGCCGCACGCGAGGGCTCCGAAGCCCTCCTCCACGAGCGCGCGCTTGCAGTCGACCAGGCGCGAGATCTCGGCGCCGTACTCGAGCGCGCGGCCGGGGATCGCGGCGATGTCGTCCTCGTCGGGCTGGCCGAGGTCTCCGGTGTACGTGCAGGGGACGGCGCCCTTGTCGCGCATCCACGCCACGGCGACGGAGGTATCGAGCCCCCCGGAGAAGGCGATGCCGACGCGCTCGCCGACGGGCAGGGACTGAAGGACCTTCGACATGCCCTCCAGCTTAGTGAGCGGCATCCGTCTCTCTATCACGGGGAAATCACCCTCCGCAGGGGTTTGCCGAAGCGGGGTTTGTGAACGAGAGTGTGACGATGGCACTCCACGTCAACGCCGACAACTTCGTGCGAGCCGAAACGGACCGCATGTTCGCCGACATCCAGGCGGATGCGGGCGGCATCGGCGTCTTCCGCCATAACCGCGAACCCGCGTCGATCGACGCCCAGACGGTCATCCGCCTCAACCGCGACACTCTCTACAGCTTCGCGATCGCCGATCTCGCCGCCGGCGCGACGCTGACGGTGCCGGATGCCGGCGCCCGCTACGTCTCGGTGATGATCGTGGACAACGACCACTACATCCGCGCGGTGCTCCACGAGCCGGGGGAGTACGACCTCGCGGAGCTCGCCCCCGAGTCCCGCTACGTGCTCGTCGCGGTGCGCACCCTCGTCGATCCCGCCTCCCCGGCGGACGTCGAGGCGGTCGCGGCCGTTCAAGACGGTTTCGTGCTCGACAACGACGGGGCGGAGACCTTCTCACCGCCCGCGTACGACGTCGCGTCGCTCGACGCCACGCGCACCGCGCTGCTGAGTCTCGCCAGTGGACTGCGCGCTTTCGAGCGCACCTTCGGCGGCCCCGACGAGGTCGACCCGGTCCGTCACCTCATCGGCACGGCCGCCGGGTGGGGCGGACTGCCCCTCACCGAGGCGTCATATGTGGGTGTGGCGCCGAACCTTCCGGTCGGGCACTACGAGCTGACGATGCGAGACGTCCCGGTCGACGCGTTCTGGTCGGTCTCCGTCTACAACGCGCGCGGCTACTTCGAGCCGAACGGCGACGACCGCTACAGCGTGAACAGCATCACCGGCGTCGCCGACGAGGACGGGGCGATCACCGTGCGCTTCACCCCGCCGGGAGAGGCCACCGGTCCGAACGACATCCCCCTGCCCGAGGGCTGGAACTACCTGCTGCGGCTGTATCGGCCGCGCGAGGAGTTCCTCGAGGGGCGGTGGGAGGTGCCCGACCTCGTGCGGCTCGACGCCGCCGTCGTCGCCGAGGTCGAGGTCTCCGATCAGCCCGCGGCTGAGCCCGCGGATGAGCCCGAGGACGACCCCGAAGAACCCGAAGCCCCCGCCGGGCGCTGAGCACGGCGGCGTCCGAGGAAGACCACTGCGGCGCCCACGAACAGGATCCCGACGGCGATCCCGACGACGTACACGGCCACACCGGCGTAGCCCGGGGGCTGGAGGGCGGGATTGTTCGGGTTCAGGAACGGGTAGGGGTACCAGAACGGATCGCCCGTGACCGGGTTGGTGACGAGGGTCCCCCGCACCATCGTGTAGACCACCCAGACGATCGGGAACGCCACGATCGCCCACATCGCCCGCCACACCAGCGCGCGGCGGCGCGGCCCGAGGAAGAGGTCGAGGGCGAGGAACAGAGGCGCCACGACGTGAAGGACCTCGTTCGACCAAGGCACGGTCGTCCCCGGGGCGAGCTCGATCCCCCGCAGCAGCAGGTTGTAGACGATGCCGGTGATCACCATGTAGGTCGTCACCGACGCCAGCGCCACGGCCAGTGGCCTTCCGTCGGTCCTGGCCGGGTGGCGGAGCCCGTGCACCCCCGCGACGGCGAGCACGATCGCCGCGGAGACATTGGAGAGGATCGTGAAGAAGCTGAAGAAGTTCGCCACGGTCGTGGTCACGTCGCGGCCGGCGTCCAGCGCGATGTCGACGGTGAGGGCGAGCTGACTGACGACGGCGGCCACCACCGCGGCCGCCATGGCGAGGCGCAGGATCTGCCAGATCCGATCGCGCGTGCGGGCGTGCATAGGGTGACTGTAGTGGTCTGCGACGCCCGATAGACTGAGGTCTAACCGTGTCGACAACGGGGGGAAAGCCCATGCCAGGCATCGTCATCGTCGGAGTCCAGTGGGGGGACGAGGGCAAGGGCAAAGCCACCGACCTCCTCGGGGAACGCACCGACTGGGTCGTGAAGTTCAACGGCGGGAACAACGCCGGCCACACCGTGGTGATCGGCGACGAGAAGTACGCCCTGCACCTGCTGCCCTCCGGCATCCTCTCGCCCGGCGTCAACGCCGTCATCGGCAACGGCGTCGTGGTCGACCCCGAGGTGCTCTTCAACGAGCTCGAGGCGCTCACCGCGCGCGGCATGGACATCTCGCGCCTGCGCATCAGCGCCAACGCGCACCTCATCACCCAGTACCACCGCACGCTCGACAAGGTCACCGAGCGCTTCCTCGGCAAGCGCCAGATCGGCACCACGGGCCGCGGGATCGGACCGGCCTACGCCGACAAGATCAACCGGGTCGGCATCCGCGTGCAGGATCTCTTCGACGAGAACATCCTGCGCCAGAAGGTCGAGGGCGCGCTCGACCAGAAGAACCACCTCCTCGTGAAGGTCTTCAACCGCCGCGCCATCACGGTCGATGAGATCGTCGACGAGCTGCTGTCCTACGCCGAGCGCCTCCGCCCGATGGTCGCCGACACCGGGCTGCTCCTCAGCGAGGCCCTCGACCGTGACGAGGTCGTCGTCTTCGAGGGCGGTCAGGCCACGATGCTCGACGTCGACCACGGCACCTACCCGTTCGTCACCTCGTCGTCCGCGACCGCGGGCGGGGCGGCGACCGGCTCGGGCATCGGTCCCAACCGCCTCGACCGCATCGTCGGCATCGTGAAGGCGTACACGACCCGCGTGGGCTCGGGCCCGTTCCCCACGGAGCTCTTCGACGAGAACGGCGACTTCCTGCGCTCGCGCGGGTTCGAGTTCGGCACGACCACCGGGCGCCCCCGCCGCGTCGGCTGGTACGACGCCCCCATCACCCGGTACGCCACCCGGATCAACGGCATCACCGACCTCGTGCTCACCAAGCTCGACATCCTGACCGGACTCGACCGGATCCCGGTGTGCGTCGCCTACGACGTCGACGGTCAGCGCTTCGACGAGGTGCCGGTGAACCAGTCCGACTTCCACCACGCGCGGCCGATCCTGGAGTACCTCCCCGGCTGGAAGGAGGACATCTCGGGCGCCCGCACGTTCGAGGACCTCCCCGTCGCGGCGCAGGAGTACGTCCTCGCTCTCGAGGCGATGAGCGGCACGCGCATCTCGGTGATCGGCGTCGGCCCCGCGCGCGACGCGGTCATCGTCCGGCACGACCTCGTGGACTGAGCCCGTGCGCTTCCTCGTGGGCGGCTACACCGCGGACGCGGAAGGTTCGGCGACGGGCATCGCGCTCCTCGATGCCGGGTCCCCCGACGATGCGCTCGCCGGGGGTGTGCTGCGCGGTGCTGGGGATGCCGTCGCAGTGACGGGGTCTCCGTCCTGGATCACCCCGCACCCGACGCTCGACGTCGTCTACGCCGCTCTGGAGGGAGCGGGGACCGTGCAGGCGTTCCGTCGTGTCGGCCCCGAACGCCTCGCGACCCTCGGTGTCGCGGTCCCGGCGGGGGACGCGGTCTGCCACGTGGCGGTCTCTCCCGACGGCGCCTTCCTCGTCGCCTCGTGCTGGGGGGACGGGCGCGTCGTGCGGATGGGTCTGGATGCCGCAGGTCTCCCGTCGCGCCCCGTCGAGTCCGCTGCTCCCGTCGATCCGCATGGTTCGGCTGCGACGCAGGCCCATACGGCGGCCGCGTCGGGCGGGACGGAGGAGGTCATCGACCTCGCCGCCGCCGCCCGCGCCCTCCGCGAGGCGGCGGGCGCGGAGTTCGCTCACCTCGTCCCGGAGCACGATCGCGATGAGGTCCCGCACCCTGCGACGCCGGAGCAGCCGTCCGCGGAGACCGCGCGCACCCCGCACGCGCATCAGGCGCGGTTCCTGCCACCCGGCCTCGTCGCCACCACCGACATGGGGTACGACACCGTGCGCCTCTGGAGCGTCACGGCCGACGGCCTCCGCCACCGGCAGGACGTGGTGCTGCCGCGCGGATCCGGCCCGCGCCACACCGTGTGGCATCCGAGCGGTCACCTCTACGTCGTCACCGAGCTGTCTCACGAGGTCTTCGCCCTCGCCCCCGACGTCACGGGGGCGTGGCGCATCGTCGCCGGGACGAGCCTCGGCGCCGGCATCCTCCCCGATGACACGGCGGCCGAGCTCGCGATGTCCCATGACGCCGAGACGCTGTATGCGGGCGTGCGCGGGACCGACACCATCGCGGTCCTCCGCGTCCGCGGCGGGGGCGAGGCGCTCAGCCCGGTCGCGCTCGTCGAGGCGGACGTGCGGTGGCCGCGCCACCACCTCGTGGTCCGCGACACGCTGCTGGTGGCCGGACAGCATTCCGACGACGTCGTCTCGCGCCCGCTCGATCCCCGCACGGGTATCCCGGGACGGGTCCGGCACCGCGCGTCGGTCGCGTCGCCGAGCTGCCTGGTGCCGCTCGGCTGAATCCGGGCTCGGCCGTCCGATGGGGGCGCCGCGCCGCCGCCGTCAGGTGACCGGCCGGGTCTTGGCGTCCTGCCGGGGGATCACGACCTGCTTGATGATGAGCAGGATCGACGCCGTCACCGGCACGGCCACGAGGGCACCGAGGAGGCCGAGGAGCGTCCCGCCCACGAGCGCGCCGATGACGACGAGCGATCCCGGGACCGAGACGGCCTTGCTCATCACCCGCGGCGTCAGTACGTAGGCCTCGACCTGCATGTAGACGAGGTAGGCGAGGGCGAAGATGAGCGCCGCGAGCGGGTCGAGGAACAGGGCGACGCTGGAGCCGATGATCCAGAACAGCACCGGACCTACGAGCGGGATGATCGTGATGCTGAACGAGACCACCGCCATGAGCGCCCCGAACTGCAGGCCGAGCAGCAGGTACATGATGAAGGTGAAGGTGGCGTTGAAGAAGGCCAGCACCACCATGCCCATGAGGTAGCCGCCGATCGAGTCGGTGATCTGCTCGGTGAGGTCGGCCGTCTTGGCACGCGCGTGCGCGGGGACGAGCCGGTAGAGGCCCTGCTTCATCGACAGCAGCGACGCCAAAAAGTAGAGGCTCAGGACGATCACGATGATGCCGCCCGAGATCGCCGAGCCGATGCCGACGACCACGCGGAGCACGCCGCCGCCGAGGGTCGCGATGATGCCCGGGTCGGAGAGGAACTTCTGGATCTCGGCCGTCAACGCCTCGACCGGGTCGCCGAAGGTGCTCTCGGCCCACCCGTAGAAGGATGACTGCTGGAAATTGGCGATGAGGGAGGGGACGTCGTCGATGAACTGCGCGATCTGACCGACGACCGTCGGCACGATGAGCAGGAGGACGCCGATCAGGATCAGCGCGAAGACGGCGTAGACGATGACGATGCCCCACGCGCGGGGAACGTTCTTGCGCTCCAGCCACCGCACGGCGGGATCGAGTGCGAGGGCGACGAAGAGGGCGAGGGCGACGTAGATGATGATCGTCGACAGGTTGCCGAACGCGATGCCGAGCGCCAGGGCGACGAGACCGCCGAGGGTGAGGGTGAAGCCCACCGCGAACGGGTTGTTCAGGCTCGCCCAGCGCTGCAGGGCGGCCCGCGGGGGAAGGCCGCGGCGGGAGTCGTCGGGGGCGTCGGAAGAGGCCTCGGTCGGCGCGGGCACCTCGGCGGGCGAGGCTGCGGTCGAGGGCGGCTCGGCGGTCATCCTCACACTCTAGGACCGCGGCGTCGCGCGGTAGTGTCGGGGCGAGGAGGATTCACCCATGAAGGACGACCCGCGCGCCACCCTGCTCCGCCTGCGCAGCAGCATCGACAACATCGACGCCTCGCTGGTGTATCTCTTGGCCGAACGGTTCAAGTGCACCAAGCAGGTGGGCGAGCTGAAGGCCGAGTTCGGGATGCCGGCCTCGGACCCCGCGCGGGAGGAGCAGCAGGTCGCACGCCTGCGGGCCCTCGCGGAGGAGGCGGACCTCGACCCCGCCTTCGCGGAGAAGTGGTTCAACTTCGTCGTCGCCGAGGTGATCCGCCACCACACCGAAGCGGCCGACGGGCGCTGAGCACCCGCCGGCCGCGTGCCGGTGCGTCCCCGATCAGGGAGTCGCGCGGCGGAGGATGCCGTACGCCGTCGCCGACAGCACCGCCACCACGCCGAGGACGAGGAACGCTCCGCCGAGGATGCCCAGCTCGGCGAACCAGATGAAGACGGGTCCCCACGCGTTCAGGCGCCCGATGAGGAACATCGCCAGGACCAGCAGCGCGCCCAGCCCCACGAGCACCACCGTCAGGGCGATGCCGCCGAAGCGCTTGTAGATCGTCGCCGAGGTGAACCCGACGATGAAGAAGAGCATCGCGATGCTGAAGTAGAACAGGCCCGCAACGGCCGCGCCGGCATCCCAGATCCCGGGCAGGGCGAAGAAGTAGCCGTTCATGCCCCAGCCGTTCGTCACCGTCTCGATGAACGCACCGAGGACGAACACGATCGCCAGGATCAGCGCGGTCATCGCGGCGGTGAGGAGGGTGCCGAAGAAGAACTCGCGCCGGCTGACGCTCATCGCCTGCGAGAACGGGAAGGTCAGGGTGAGGGCCTGGACGCCGACGACGCCGAAGTACCACAGCGGTGCCTGTGCTCCGCCGCCGAAGAGGTTGCCCGACCCGCCGTTGCCGATGATCACGCCCCAGATCGCGAGGGTGATCAGCAGCGTGCCGGACAGCACGATGAGGGGGATCCAGATGTATGTCTGGCGATTCACCAGCTGCATCCGGACCACGTTCAGGAGGCGGGGCCCGCCGGTGCGGCGGGGTGAAGCGGTGACGGCGGTCATCGGAGGGCTCCTTCGTCGTGACGCGCGGACGCGGACTGCTGGGTGGTGCGCACGATCAGCTGCTGCAGCGAGACCGGGGCGACGTCGAGGCCGTCGTCGGCCAGACGGACGCGGTCGGCGTGGGTGAGTTCGCCGAGGACGGTGACGCTCGACACGTGGCCGAGGCCCTCCCGGTGGAGCACTTCGCGGCCCGCCACGAAGGCGTCGACCCGGGCGCTGTCGCCGACGATGGTCGCGGCGCGTCCGCGGACGGCATCCGTCTCCTCGTCCATGATGATGCGCCCGCCGTCGATGACCAGGACGCGCTCGATGAGGTTGGAGACCTCGTCGATGAGGTGGCTGGAGAGGATGATCGTCCGGGGGTGCTCGGCGTAGTCGGCGAGCAGACGGTCGTAGAAGATCTGCCGGGCCACGGCGTCCAGGCCCAGGTAGGGCTCGTCGAAGAAGGTGATCTCGGCGCGGGAGGCGAGGCCGATCACCACTCCGACGGCGGACAGCTGACCTCGCGAGAGCTTCTTGATCGTCTTCTTCATCGGCAGCTGGAAGTCGTCGACCAGCTGATCTGCGAGGTCCTGGTCCCAGTTCGGGAAGAACAGGCGCGCGATGCGGAACGCGTGACGCGGCGTGGCGTCGTCCGGGTACTTCTGGCTCTCGCGGACGAAGCACATCCGCTGCAGCACGTGGGGATTCTCGTACGGGCGCTCTCCGAAGATGCGCACATCGCCGGAGGTGGCGAAGTTCTGCGCGGTCAGGATCGACATGACCGTGGTCTTGCCGGCGCCGTTGCGGCCCAGGAGGCCGTAGATCGTGTCCTTCTCGATGGCGAAGCTGATGTCGTCCACCGCGACGGTCTCGCGGTAGCGCTTGGTGAGGCCGGTGACCTCGATGACGGCGGTCATCTCGGGAGTCCTTCCGTGGTCGGGGGAGTGTGGTGTTCCGCACGTTCGCGGATGAGGGAGGTGAGGGTGTCGGCGCTCAGACCGAGGCGCGCGGCCTCGGCCAGGAGCGGCTCGAGATAACGATCTGCAAACGCTTCGCGCCGGTCCGAGAGGACGCGGTCGCGTGCTCCCGGGGCGACGAACATGCCCACCCCGCGTCGCTTGTACAGCACGCCCGAGTCGACGAGCATGTTCACTCCCTTCCCCGCGGTGGCGGGATTGATGCGGTAGAACGCGGCGAGCTCATTCGTCGACGGGACCTGGGATTCTTCGCTCAGAGTCCCGTCCACGATCTGCTCCTCGATCGCCTCGGCGATCTGCAGGAAGAGTGCTTTTCCGTCGTCATTCACGGAGCCTCCGATCGGGGTGCTTACCCGGTTCATTACTTGACCAACTAACCATGCAAGCAGCCTCATGTCAAGACGCCGTTCTGCACTCGGGCGGGTTTGCGTGCGGCATCCATCTCTGATTGCCTCGTAGAAGGGCCGTCTCGGCCCACACGACCAGTCCGCGCCCCCGTCACCCCGAGAAGAATCGGGTGAGGAGATGGGGTCGTACGGTCGGTGATCTGGGTGGGGAACCCGATGTACCCCACCGGTAGCGATGTCGCTGGGGTGCCCTGCTGCCCTGCCGTCGCCGATGATCACCACCCGGGCGCGACCGATGCGGCCCTGCCTGCTCGCGGGCCGTCGAGGTGTGACCAGTGACCGTCGCTCATGCAATCGAGGTCGAGAACCTCTACAAGGTCTTCGGGAAGAACCCGAAGCAGGCCGTGAAGCGGCTGAAAGCCGGGGAGAGCCGGACGGATGTCGCGGATTCCGGCACCGCCGCCGTCATCGACGCCGGCTTCACCGTCTCGCCCGGAGAGATCTTCGTCATCATGGGTCTCTCCGGCTCGGGGAAGTCCACCATCATCCGGATGCTCAACGGACTGCACGACGCCACCGCCGGCACGATCCGTGTGCAGGGCGACACCATCACCGACATCCCCGCGAACAAGCTCCGGGAGATCCGACGGGACCGGGTGTCGATGGTCTTCCAGCACTTCGCCCTCCTGCCGCACCGCACCGTGGCCGACAACGTCGCCTACCCGCTCGAGCTCCGCGGCGTCGGCAAGACCGAGCGGCTGGCCAAGGCGGAGGAGATCCTCGGCATGGTGGGTCTCGAGGGATGGGGCGACAAGCTCCCCTCGGCGCTCTCGGGCGGCATGCAACAGCGCGTGGGCATCGCCCGGGCCCTCGCCGCCGACACCGACATCCTCCTCATGGACGAGGCCTTCAGCGCGCTCGACCCCCTCATCCGCCGCGAGATGCAGGAGCAGCTGCTCTCGCTGCAGCAGAAGCTGCAGAAGACCATCGTCTTCATCACCCACGACCTCAACGAGGCGATGTTCCTCGGCGACCGCATCGCGGTGATGCGCGATGGTCGCATCGTGCAGATCGGCACGCCCGAGGACATCCTCACCGACCCCGCCAACGACTACGTCGAGCAGTTCGTGCAGGACGTCGACCGGGCGCGCGTCCTCACAGCGGCGAACGTCATGGAGCGGCCCCGCCCCGTCGTCACCGACAGCGGCGGCCCCCGCACGGCGCTCCGTCAGATGCGCGACGCCTACTCCTCGGCCGCATACGTCGTCGGTCGCGATCGGCGCCTCCTCGGCATCGTGACCGACCGCGACGCGGTGAAGCTCGTGCGACGCGGCGAGAGCGCGCTGACCTCGGTGCTCAAGCCCGTGCCGCAGAGCGTCCCGCAGGACGAGGTGCTGATCAACCTCTTCGTGCCCGCCGTCGAGTCGCAGCTGCCGCTCGCGGTGACCGATGACGAGGGTCGCCTCGTCGGTGTGATTCCGCGCGTCACCCTGCTCGCCGCCCTCGGCCCCGGCCCCACCGACACCTCGGAGATCACGATCCTTCCCCGCCCCATGCCCTCCACCGAGATCGACGCGCTGCTCGGGGACTCCGTCGACGGAGTGCCGGCCGCCGACAGCGAGGGGGTGCGCTGATGGATGGTTTCCGCGTTCCCGTCGGCGACTGGATCGACACCGGAGTCGATTGGCTCCGCGACAACCTCTCCGGCCTGTTCGACATCATCAGCATCGTCGTCCGCTTCCTGGTCGACGGACTCACGGACGTCCTCATCGCCGTCCCCGTGCCGCTGGCGATCGTCGTCTTCGCCCTGCTCGGCTGGTTCTTCCGCTCCTGGCAGATGGCGATCGGCACCGCCGCGACCTTCACGCTGATCGTCGCGATGAATCTGTGGGTGCCGGCGATGCAGACGCTCTCGCTGGTCCTCGTCGCCACGGTGGTGGCCCTCCTCATCGGCATCCCGCTGGGGATCTGGTCGGCGCGCAACGACACCGTCCGCGCGATCCTCAAGCCGATCCTGGACTTCATGCAGACGATGCCGGCCTTCGTCTACCTGATCCCCGCCATCACGTTCTTCAGCATCGGCGTCGTCCCGGGCGTCGTCGCGACGGTCATCTTCGCGCTGCCCCCCGGGGTGCGTCTGACCGAGCTCGGCATCCGCGGGGTCGACTCCGAGACCGTCGAGGCGGGGCACGCGTTCGGCGCGAAGCCCGGGCAGATCCTCCGCGGCATCCAGCTGCCGCTCGCGATGCCCACCATCATGGCGGGCGTCAACCAGGTGATCATGCTGGCCCTGTCGATGGCGGTGCTCGCGGGCATCGTCGGCGCGGACGGCCTCGGCAAGATCGTCGTGCAGTCGGTGTCGACCGTGAACCTCTCCCTCGGCGTCGAGGCGGGCCTCGGCGTCGTGATCCTCGCCGTCTTCCTCGACCGCGTGACCGCCTCGCTGGGCAACCCCGCCGACTACCCGCGGTCGCTCCGGGCGAAGCTCGGGCGCGGGCGTGCGATGCGCGGCTCCGGCGGGCCCGCCGTCACCGAGAGCGCGGACGCGTCTGCCGAGGCCGAGCGCGAGATCGCGTCCCCGCGGCGCGCTCCGGTCGGCGGCGGCGGAGCGCTGTAGACCTCAGAACCCACAACTGAACACCGATACGGAACGAATGCGATCACACATGAAGAAGATGAAGGGAAGCACCATGCGAAATCGGAAGCTCACAGGAATCCTCGCCCTCGGCGCGGCGGCGACGCTCGCGCTCGCCGGCTGCTCGAGCGACGGCGGCGACAACGGAACCGCGGACGCCGGCTCGGAGGAGATGGGCACCATCACGCTCGGGTTCCTCCCGTCGTGGACCGACGGCCTCAGCACCGCGTACCTCCTCGAGAACCAGCTCGAGAAGCTCGGCTACACCGTCGAGATGCAGGAGCTGACCGAGGCGGGTCCGCTCTACGCCGGTCTCGCCCAGGGCGACGTCGACATGTACCCGTCCGCGTGGCCCGAGGTCACCCACGCCTCCTACATGGAGGAGTACGGCGACAGCATCGAGGACATCGGCGCCTACTACGAGGGCGCGGTGCTCACCATCGCCGTCCCCGACTACGTCGACATCACCTCGATCGAGGACCTCAAGGGCAACGCCGACATGTTCGGCGGCGAGATCGTCGGCATCGAGCCGGGCGCCGGCCTCACCGGTGTGACGCAGGACTCGATGATCCCCGCGTACGAGCTGGGCGACGAGTACACGCTCCTCACCTCGTCGACCGCGGCGATGCTCACCGAGCTCGAGAACGCGATCGCAGCCGAGGACGACATCGTCGTGACGTCGTGGCGTCCCTTCTGGGCCAACGACGCCTACAACCTCCGCGACCTCGAGGACCCGCGCGGCGCCATGGGCGAGCCCGAGGCGCTCCACTTCCTCGGAACGAGCGACTTCTCGGAGCGCTTCCCCGAGGCGGCCGAGCTGATCGCCGGCATCCAGCTGGATGACGCGCAGTACGCCTCGCTCGAGGACATGGTCGTGAACGAGTACGGTCAGGGCCAGGAAGCCGAGGCCGTCGAGGCGTGGATCGAGGCCAACCCCGACGCGTTCAGCACGCTCATCGCGGACTGATCTGAGAACCTCTCACGGGCGGGCGGCCTTCGGGTCGTCCGCCCGTGGCAGTTCCCGCATGACCTTCTTCTCCAGCGTCTCGATCGCCTCATCGGACACCGCGATCAACCCGTCCAGCTCCTCGCGCACGCGGCGGTAGGCGCTCTGCCGTTCGGCAGGGGTCGCGGCCTCGTCCACGGCGATGTTCAGCAGTCGCTGGGCGGTCGCGAGGCGCTTGCGCTCGGCATCCGTGAACTCCGAATCCCGCAGGCGCTTGGCGTCGCGCTCGGCGAGGTCGAAGGCGACCTCGAAATCGGTCACCGCCTCGCGATACTCGCGGAGCTCCTCGGCGGTGATGCGGGCGTCGAGCCCGTCAGGCCGCAGATGGTCGGCCCGGCGCTTCGCCCGCAGGAACGCGGCGGTGAGGGGCTGGCGCCCGTCGCTCATCGCGGGGTACGCGATCATCTTCGCGACGTCGAGCTCGTAGTCCAGCCATCGCGCGGTGATCTCGTCGTGCGTCGCGAACAGCCGCTCGAGGGTGCTCGGTCGCTTCTCGCCGGACGTGACCTCGGACTGCTTCTGCTTCTTCTTCTCCGGCTTCGCCGGGAGCGGCGGGAGGATCACACCGGTCTCGGCGGCGCGCAGCTCGGCGCGGGCGCGGATGAGTTCGAGCTTCTGTTTGTGGCGGCGACGGGAGGCTGCCTGCAGGGAGTTCCACGCGCCGGCACCGACGCCGAACAGCGGGAACGCCAGCCACCAGAAGTTGCCGAGGAAGTCGAAGAAGGGTTCCACGATCTCCTCAGTGGTCCTCGGACGGCGCGCGCCGCGAGGGCACGGGCCAGGTGGGCTGCGGGGACGTGGGCTGCGCGGTCGTGGGCGGCGTGACGGCCGGCGGCGGGCTGTTCCAGCGGAGTCCCGCGACACCGCGACGCGCGGTGTCCTGCGCGTCGCGCTCGGCGACGTCGAAGGCGGCTTCCATCGCGCCCACGGCGTCGCGGTACTCCACGAACTGCGCCGCGGTCATCTTGGCCCGCGCGGTCGCCGGTCGCAGCCGCTGCGCATCGTGCTGCGCTCGCAGGAACGCGTGCGTCGACGGATGCCGCGCATCGAGCATCTGGGGGAAGGACAGCGCGGCCCCGGCATCCGTTTCGTACACGAGCCAGCGCGCGGCGATCGCATCGTGACGGGCGAGGAGCTGCTCCAGCGGAAGCGGGGCGCTCCGCCCGCTCTGCGCGAAACGCACCTGCACCGCCTTCAGTCGATCGCGGCTCGCGCGAAGGTGCATGGCCGCCGCACGCTCGGCGGCCTTGGCGGCCTGGATCGCGCGGCGCTCCTCGGGTGGGGTGGCGGCGAACGGCACGCCCCCGCGCGCGGCCTTGGCGCTCAGCGCGTCCGCCCGCGCGGCCCGGACGTCGGCGCGCGCCGACTGCAGGGCCTGGTAGGCGCGGTATTGGTCATGGCGGGCAGCGTCGAGTTCGAGACGCCGCGCGCGTCGACGCGGCATCGTGACGGCGCCGTAGCCGACCGCACCGAGGCCTGCGGCCGTCGGAGCGATCCACCACCAGCTGCCGAGGAAGAACAGGACCGGCTCCACGGTGACATGCTAGTCGCGCCGGGAAGCGCGTGCCGCGGACTCGGGGTCAGCGTTCAGCCGCGGGGTGTCCACCGCCGCTGATCAGCCGAACAGCAACGCGAACACCGTCGCCCCGCCGCCGACGAGCAGCAGGGAGACGATCGTGACCCACGCCACGACCTTGATCCGCTTCTGCCGGGTGTCGGCGAAGCCCGCGTATTCGTCGTCCTGAGCCATGGCGACAGTTTAGGACTCGGTGATCACAGCGCCGAACGCTGCGGGGAGCCTGGCGGAGGAGACCGAGCGCAGCTCGGCGACCGGGACGGTGAACTGCCCCTGGACCTCGAGCTCGGCGGTCTCGGCGACGTCGGTCACGCCGATGCGGAGGACGGGGTATCCGCGCCCCTCGCACAGGCCCCGGAACTTCACGTCGTCCTCGCGCGGCACGCTGACGATCACGCGGCCCGTCGACTCCGAGAAGAGCGCGGTTGCGGCATCCACTCCGTCGCGCTCGATGATCTCGTCGAGCCACACGCGGGCGCCGACGCCGAAGCGCGTCACGGCCTCGGCGAGGGCCTGGCCGAGGCCGCCACCCGAGAGATCGTGGGCGCTGGAGATCAGACCCTGGAGCGAAGCGGCGTGTACGAGCTCGGCGAGACGCTTCTCGGCGCCGAGGTCGACCGCCGGCGGGCGTCCGCCGAGGTGGTCGTGGATGGTCGCCGCCCACTGCGAGCCGCTGAGCTCGGTGGAGGTCACCCCGAGGAGGTAGATGTTCTCGCCCGCGTCCTGCCAGCCCGACGGGATGCGGCGCGCGACGTCGTCGATGATGCCGAGGACGCCGACGACCGGGGTGGGGAAGATCGGGGTGTCGCCGGTCTGGTTGTAGAAGCTGACGTTGCCGCCGGTGACCGGGATGCCGATCTCGAGGCATCCGTCGGCGAGGCCCTCCACGGCGCGGGAGAACTGCCACATGACCTCGGGGTTCTCGGGGGAGCCGAAGTTCAGGCAGTCGGTGACGGCGGTGGGGACGGCGCCGGTGACGGCGACGTTGCGGTACGCCTCGGCGAGGGCCAGCTGCGCGCCCTGGTACGGGTCGAGCTGGCAGTAGCGGCCGTTGCAGTCGGTGGCGATGGCGAAGCCGAGGCCGGACTCCTCGTCGACGCGGATCATGCCCGCGTCGTCGGGGAAGCTGAGGGCGGTGTTGCCGAGGACGTAGTAGTCGTACTGGTTGGTGATCCACGACGTGTCGGCGAGGTTCGGGCTGGCCACGAGACGCAGGAACTGGTCGCGGAGCTCGGCCGGGTCGCTCGGACGTTGGAGAGCGGATGCCGAGTCCTCGCGCAGCGCGTCGATCCACGTCGGGTAGGCGACGGGGCGCTCGTAGACGGGGCCGTCGACGGCGACGGTGGCGGGGTCGACGTCGACGATCTTCTCGCCGTGCCAGTAGATCTCCAGACGCCCATCGCCGGTCACCTCGCCGAGGACGCTGGTCTCGACATCCCACTTCCCGACGACCTCGAGGAAGGCGTCGAGCTTCTCGGGGGCGACGATCGCCATCATGCGCTCCTGGCTCTCGCTCATGAGGATCTCCTCGGGCGTGAGCGAGGGGTCGCGGAGGAGCACCTTCTCGAGGTCGACGCGCATGCCGCTGCCGCCGTTGGCGGCCAGCTCGCTCGTCGCGCACGAGATGCCCGCGGCGCCGAGGTCTTGGATCGCCTCGACGAGGTCGTCGCGGTAGAGCTCGAGGCAGCACTCGATGAGCACCTTCTCGGCGAACGGGTCGCCGACCTGGACGGCCGGGCGCTTGGTGGGCCCGCCCTCGGAGAAGGTGTCGGAGGCGAGGATCGAGGCGCCGCCGATGCCGTCGCCGCCGGTGCGCGCACCGAAGAGGACGACCTGGTTGCCGGCACCGGTGGCGTTGGCGAGCTTGATGTCCTCGTGGCGCATGACGCCGACCGCGAGGGCGTTGACGAGCGGGTTGCCCTGGTAGACCGCGTCGAAGACGGTCTCGCCGCCGATGTTCGGCAGTCCCAGGCAGTTGCCGTAGAACGAGATGCCGCTGGTGACGCCGTGCACGACGCGGGCGGTGTCGGGGTCGTCGATCGCGCCGAAGCGCAGCTGGTCCATGATCGCGACGGGGCGGGCGCCCATGGAGATGATGTCGCGGACGATGCCGCCGACGCCGGTGGCGGCGCCCTGGAACGGCTCGATGTAGCTCGGGTGGTTGTGCGACTCGACCTTGAAGGTCACCGCCCAGCCCTCGCCGATGTCGACGACGCCGGCGTTCTGGCCCATGCCGACCATGAGCCGTTCCTTCATCGCGTCCGAGACCTTCTGGCCGAACTGGCGCAGGTAGATCTTGCTGGACTTGTACGAGCAGTGCTCGCTCCACATGACGGAGTACATCGCCAGCTCGCCCGAGGTGGGGCGGCGGCCGAGGATCTCGCGGATGCGGTCGTACTCGTCGGGCTTCAGTCCGAGGGCGCCGTAGGGCTGCTCCTTCTCGGGCGTCGCAGCGGCATTGTCGACGGTGTCGGCGGCGGGGCGCGCGGGCGTCGAGGGGGTGAGGGTGGTCATGCGGCTGAGCTCCAGGAATCGCGGGCGCCGGACGCGATCAGTCTAGTTGTGCCCCGACATCACTCGCGAGCAGCCCCGGGCGGTGCGTGAGGCTTATCGGCGAGGAGCCACTAGCGTGAGGGCGGGTGCCTCCGGCGGCCGCGTCCGGGCGGCTGTCCGTGCACGAAGGAGAACCGCATGTCCGTAGGCCTGCTCGCCGTCGTCGACGACATCCTGTCCGCGGCGCTGAAGGCGAGCGCGAAGACCGCGGGCGTGGTCATCGACGACGCGGCCGTGACGCCGCAGTACGTACAGGGCATCACGCCCGCGCGGGAACTGCCGGTCGTGTGGAAGATCGCCCTCGGAAGCCTCGTCAACAAGTTCGTCATCATCATCCCCATAGCGCTGCTGCTCACGGCCTTCGCGCCGTGGGTGCTGCCGTACCTCCTCCTCATCGGCGGCGGGTTCCTCTGCTACGAGGGTGCCGAGAAGG
Source organism: Microbacterium aurantiacum (assembly GCF_021654035.1). GTDB lineage: Bacteria > Actinomycetota > Actinomycetes > Actinomycetales > Microbacteriaceae > Microbacterium > Microbacterium aurantiacum. The sequence continues at coordinate 2,320 of NZ_JAJPDW010000001.1, read as the reverse complement.
TGCTCGAGTGGTTCGGCGCGCACCATGAGAGCGAGGATGATGGGGCGCGGGATGAGAAGAAGCTCGTCTTCGGTGCGATCCGCACGGACCTCATCCTGAGCACCGAGATCATGCTGATCGCTCTGTCGAACCTCGACCCGGATTTCGGGCTCGGCATGACGTTGGCGGCCCTCTCGGTCATCGGGCTCGGCATGACGGCGCTCGTCTACGGCGTCGTCGCGCTGCTCGTGAAGATCGACGACATCGGCCTCCGGTTCATGAAGAGCCCGTCGCGACGCGTCCGGCGGACCGGTGCGCGCGTGGTCGCGTCCATGCCCACGGTGTTCCGCGTGATCAGCGTGGTCGGCACCGTCGCGATGCTGTGGGTGGGCGGTCACCTCGTCATCGCGAACCTCGCCGAGACGGTGTGGCACGGCCCGTACGACCTCCTCCACGCGATCACGCATCTCGTCGAGGCGGCGGGCCCCGTGGTGGTCTGGGTGGTCGACACCGCGGTGTCGGCCGTGTTCGGCCTCGTCGCCGGTCTCGTCATCGTCGGCGTCGTGATGGGGATCCGGCGCCTTCTCCCTTCATCGCGGAAGGCGGGCGCAGGACACGCGGCTCCTCCCGCGGACTGATCGTGCGGTCACGAGAAGTGTCGGTATCGCTACTCGATGACACTAGGTGTCGCGCCGGAAGGACACTTCTGAGGGTTGCGCGGCATCCTTGTCGTGACACTTTCCTGAGACAGGCCGCCTGGCGGACCTTGGGAGGCGCCAGCGCACACGGCGAGGAACAGGGCGATTGATGGCACCTCCCGCAGGGGAATCTGGACTGATCATTATTCGGGTGGCATGTGTTTGCTACTTGTATTCTCGGAGCATCTTCTCCGGTGAATGGATCGTCGTGCCTTCTGCTGTCAAACGTCCGGCCGAGCGTGAACGCTGGTCATCCACTCGATTCGTCCTTTTTGCCTTCACGTTCAACGCGTTGTGTTTGTTTGTGCTCCTGGCGAATCTGCTCACCGGCAATGTCTGGTGGAAGGTCGCGGTGCCGATCGCTGTCGTTTGCCTTCTTTTCGGGGGTCTGGCGGGGTTCCTGGCCAGGAGATTGCGGCTCAAAGAGCGATAGGGGCGAGCTCAGTCGTAGGCGCGTCGACCAACGGAGATTCTCAACCGGTCATCCCGGGCTGTATAGTCATCGTGTGCTGACTCTTTCTTCTCGTCTTGATGTGATGAACCGGCTCGGTCGGGCGATGGCCGATCCGTCGCGTTCGCGGATTCTGCTGTCTTTACTGGCTCTTCGGACATCCGGTGGGGGTAGGGCTCGCCGGGTGATGGTCGGCGTGTAGGGGTCGAGGTCCCCGAGGATCAGAAGCGCTAACTCTCTGATCTACCCCGAGGACCTCGACGTGCTTCACCCTACTTGGGGGTGCGCTTCGGCGCGCTCTGCTTGCTGTCCGTGTGCCCGCTGTGACCTGCTGGTCGGCCTTCCCGGTGTTCATGTCGAGCACGTCGACCGTCGCGACGGGCTGCTGGTCGTGACGGTCTCGAGCCCCGCCGCGCCTGCCGGGTGCCCGTCGTGCGGTGTCGTCGCGACAGGTCGAGGGCGCCGCCGGCGGGTGCTGCATGACGTGCCCGGAGCGACCCGGGTGCGGATCGTGTGGCGGCAGCGGGTCTGGCGATGCGACGACGAGGGCTGTCTGCGGAAGACGTTCACGGAGCAGCTGCCGTCGCTGGTTGCCCGGCGCGGGTCGATCACGACGCGCGCTATCGGCTGGGCGATCGGGCAGCTGCGTCGCGAGCACGCCACGATCGCGGGCCTGGCCCGGCAGCTCGGGACGTCGTGGAAGACGGTGTGGCGGGCCGTCGAACCCGAACTCGTCAAGCTGGCCGTCGATGAGACCCGGTTCGAGAACGTCACCACGCTCGGCGTCGACGAGCACATCTGGCACCACGTCGACCCCCGCAAGCGCGGCCCGAAGGAGTTGACCGGGATGGTCGACCTCACCCGCGACGAGCACGGAAAGACGCGGGCCCGGCTGCTGGATCTCGTCCCGGGCCGATCGGGGAAGGCGTATGCCTCCTGGCTCGGTGATCGTGGCGACGCGTTCCGGAAGAACGTGCGAGTGGCAGCTCTCGATCCGTTCGCGGGTTACAAGACTGCGATCGACGACAAGCTGCAGGACGCCACCGCGGTGCTCGACGCGTTCCACGTCGTCAAGCTCGGCACCGCCGCCGTTGACGAGGTCCGCCGGCGCGTCCAACAAGACACCCTCGGCCACCGCGGCCGCAAGGGCGACCCGCTCTACGGGATCCAGACCATCCTCCGCGCCGGCGCC